>NZ_JBBOVS010000008.1:0-10366 GCF_038006685.1 Bacillus sp. FSL K6-0042 | reverse complement strand
ATTATCGGTAGCAAGGAACCAGGCGGCGCCTTACTCTCTCAAGGGGTTTGCCTGGTTCTTTTTTTCTTCGTTTATGCATGATTTTATACATGGTTGGTATAGCAAGGATTCTAGGGATCCCCGCTATTTCGTTTTTTCTCTTTTCTTGCATAAAATCTTGTATAAATTAAAAAAAGATTTTGATGCTGTTATCGAGAAGTAATGAGTATTCAATGGTAAAATCGAAATGTATTTCGAAATTAATTCGTTTTTAAAATCGGTTGTAAAATCAGTTGCAAGTGAATTCCGATTTTGATTAAAATGTTGATTTAATCGTGTTTATGAGTGAAAAAATGTATTCCGTTTTTGGGGGAGGAATTAAAATTGGAACTAAAATCGGAAATGTATACACCGAAAATTGTTGCGGATCGTTTAGGGGTGACTCCCGATTTATTAAAAGTATGGTCAAACGAATTTAATATACAAACCGAGCGAAGTCAGGGAGGACATCGCAGGTACTCTAAGGAAAATATTGAAGAATTAAAAGCTATAAAAGAAAAAATACATGTACAAAAATGGTCTTACGATCAAGTTCGAGCATGGAAGAATGGAGAACTTGATTCGTTTGTTTCAAAAGAAGAAAAATCGGAATTAGAAAAAAAATTGGATGAAGTATTAGAAAATCAGCAATTACAAAATCAGTTCAATCAAGTACTGGTTCAAAAATTACAAGAGATTACGAATGAATTAGTTACTACAAAAGAGCATTTGGCTAATACTGAGAGAAAATTAACTGAAGTAGAAAGTAAAAATAGTGAATTAGAAGTTTTTATAGAGAAAAAATTAGAGAAACGGGATCAATTATTGCTTGAAAACATTAGAGATATACAGAATCAAAATCAGAAACAAAAACGGAAAGGTTTTTTCGGTTTGTTTAAAAATTAAATGTGGTTGATATTCTTTGTAGGGTTTTAATGTCGGAAAAAGAAGAATAGAAATATAGCATACATACAATAAGGGAATGCAGTACAGATCAGCATACAAGCATTCCCTTGCTATTAAAATGTTGTTTTTTAAGTATACTTTTATTTACATAAAACATTGGGTTTTATTATATAAAATATTATATTTTAAAAAAGTATTGCTATTTTTGTAAGCGCTTACTATAATAAAGGTACAGAGATTCACGAAATCTTAATATAAGAATAAAGGAGGAGATAACATGGAAATCGCAATGGCAGTTTTAAAATTTATAGGTGGAATTATTCCATTCGTACAAGAGCTTTTAAAAGCAGTAATGTAAGTTTATTATTCCGCAATTATTTATAAAAATTATCATACAAATGATCTGTATATCAAAAGTGAATTGATGTGTAGATCATTTGTATGAGCAATGTTTAAAAAAGAAAAAGAATCCCAAAATAAATAAGGGATTCTTTTTTTAATTAATATATTTGTTTTATCCCAACATAAAAAAATTGCTATATAATTATATTTATATATAATTATATTTATATATAATTATATATAGATAATAATTATTATAATGATTGGGAGAGAAAGAAATGAAAAAATTAATTATTTCGGGTGTATGTGTAGCGGTATTTGGTACGACTTTTTTTGCGCAGAATTCTTTTGCTGAAACAACAAGTAATAACTCAAATCAGAATATAAAAGCAGCAAACGTTCAAACAAGTAGTTTTATAGATGTACCTCAATCGCATTGGGCGTATAAAGAGATTCAGTACATGGCTGATCATAATATAATGCTAGGATATGGTAATGGTTATTTTGGTGTCAAAGATAAAGTGACACGTGAAGAATTAGCAGTATTTTTATACAGAATGATTAAGATTCCTGACGGTCCTTATAAGAATCCTAAACCTTTCAATGACATAGATGGTTCAAATTTCAAAAAGGAAATTGTAGCAGTATACAATAATGGCATTTTTCCCTATCTGAAGGATGAAAAATTTGATCCTAAGCGTAATATAACAAGAGCGGAAATTGCAGTTGCGTTTAGAACTGCTTTTGGTTTGACTAAGAAATTTGATCATCAATTTACTGATACGCAAGGTCACTGGGCAAGTGAAGAGATTAAAATTTTATATAGTAATGGTATAACTAGTGGTGTAGGCGATAACCAATTTGATCCAGAGGGGGTTGCAACACGTGAACAGTTAGCTATGTTCTTATACAGAGCTATCCCAGCGGCTTCAAAACCCCTTCAAGTAAACTAACTATTTAAAACCGACTCATACGAGTTGGTTTTTTCTTTGCAGGAATTTATAAAATATATGGGCATATTTCGAAATCTTAGAGAGAATAAAAAAGATATTGTTATATTCTTAAATCTGTAATATAATGAATTTATAGAATTCTTAATATTCAGAAATTAGAAGAGGAGGAAATAATATGGCAATCGCAATGGCAGTTTTATCATTTTTAGGTGGAGTAATCCCATTAGTAGCAACACTTCTAAAAGCATTCATGTAATAGAATTCTCTGCACTTATTTATAAAAATTATCATACAAATGATCTGTATATCAAAGATGAATTGATGTGCAGATCATTTGTGTGAGTAAACTTTAAACAAGAAAAAGAATCTCAGAAATCATAAGGGATTCTTTTTCTTTATGTAATTACGGCATTAATATGTTTGCTACCGATAAGTGGTGTTATGTTAACTTCACATGTAGAGGATATACAAAACAAAAATATTTTTCAGGCGTAAAAACATATAGGATATATGCAGTGACTGATAACCAGAACGTACTATTCAGGAACACATGAAATATATATAGTACAGGCTCAATGAAATTATGATTCTATTGCTTTTGGGGGAAGATATATGCCAAAAAAAGTTCTTCTGTTTACAGATTTAGGAATTGATGATGCCTTTGCTGTTCTGTATACCTTTTTCCGTAAAGATATCCAACTTGTAGGGATTGTAGCTGATTATGGAAATGTATCAAGAGAGAATGCTATAAGAAATATTAACTATTTAAAGTATATTGGGGGAAAGGAAGAGATACCTGTATTTTTGGGTGCTTCTGTACCTTTAACAGGCATATTGGTCCAGTATTTTCCTGAAGTACATGGGAAAGTGGGATTAGGACCTATCATCCCGCCTGAGATTTCTTATCCGACTTACCCTATCAATGATATTTATCGGATTATAGATTCTAATTTAGATGACCTCATAATTATTAATTTGGGAAGGCTCTCTTCGTTGGCGACGGCATTTGTCCTAAATTTAGAAACAATGCGGAACGTGAATGAATACATTTGTATGGGCGGAGCTTTTTTTTATCCTGGAAACGTGACTGCTGTGGCTGAAGCTAACTTTTATGCAGACCCTTATGCAGCAAACTTAATTCTGCAGCATGCAAAGAATTTGACAATTATTCCGTTAAACGTCACCCAACACGCGATTGTTACACCCGAAATGGTTCAACAAATCGACGCGTTTCACCGTAATACACAGGACCTTGCAGGGCTTATCATCAAGCCCATGTTAGACTACTACTATAATTTCTACTCTAAATCGAACCCTGGTATAAGGGGAAGTCCTATGCATGATTTTGTAACAATCTGGTATTTGTTGAACCCAGATGCAGTTCTCCTTTCAAAAGTACCCATCAAAGTAATTCCCGATCAAGGAGAAGGATTTGGTCAAAGTATTGCAGATTTTCGTTTTGTGACAAATCCGGGTTATAAAACACATAATGTCGCTTTTCAGTTCAATTACGAAAGTTTTAAGAGAGATATCATGGAAACATTCTTAAGGAAGAGACTGTAGCGTATCCTAAGTAAACTTCAGATAACGGAAATTATGTAAAAAAGCTAGCATGAATCTAGCTTTTTCTTTTTTGATCACGGGTGTTCTAATATCTTTATTCATCATGTTTTGAATGTATACTTTTGCTAGTGTTTTTGAAGAAAATAGATGAAGTGAAATAAACCCAATGAAATCAACAAAATGAATGTAAACTAATATTCAAAAGTTTACATTCATTTCTTAATAAATAAAAAGCACTTTTTAATGTTTTAAAAGTGCTTTAACTTGATGTTGATGTAACGGAACCTCTAGTATGTAGAAATTTAAAAAAGTCCCTTCATAATGTTAAAGGGACTTTGCTCACACAAATGATCTGCAAATCAATTCATCTTTGATATACAGATCATTTGTATGATAATTTTTATAAATAATTGCGGAATAATGAACTTACATTACTGCTTTTAAAAGCTCTCCTACTAATGGGATGATTCCACCTAAGAATGTTAAAACTGCCATTGCGATTGCCATATTATTTCCTCCTCTTTTGTTGTTGCTAAGATGTGATTTATCTTTATGCTTTTATTATAGTAAGCGCTTACATTTATATCAATATATTTTTATATGTAATATTGCATATGGAGGGTAAGGTCACGAAATATCATATGATTTTTAAAGATTTAATCTGCTAATTTTGCATTATTTTACAATTTATTTTTGCTATATTTATTAGAAAAGGGGATGAATTAATGTTTAAATTTATAAAAGAAAAGTTAGCATTAATAGGTACTCTTTGTTTGTTTATTATTACTATTGTAAATTACACAGTAAATAACGAGACAGTAACTGGGATAGTTAGTATTTCATTATTTATTTTTGTATTAATCTTATATATTATTTCTAGAAATACTAAAGTATCCTAAGGTGGATAAAGTGTGAGGTTATTTTGTTGTAGAGTTATCTTATAAATAATTAGAGGTAGTTGTATCATGTCTGTCAACGGTAAGCGGACAGAATGAAGCGGAAGCAAAATGAAGGAGCATTAAGGAGTTGACAGACTCACTATGCAACCCTCTTGTGGTTGTCAAAAGGTACCCTTTTGACCCTGCCAACCGGCGAGGGAGCCCCCTCAAAATTGAGGGGGTTGGGGGTGTTTCATAAAGGGGTCAAGGGGGAAAGTTCCCCTTGTAGGTTTGGACAAAGTCCAAGGTTTTAACTCCCCCTTTTAAGGGGGTTGGGGGGTGTCATGCTAAGCATGACCAAGCGTGTATTTGGGTACCAAATACGGAGCTTGCCTAATTACGACGATTACGGTAAAATGGAAATATAAGGATACCATTTTACCGTGCGGATGACCTCTATAGATGGGCAGCCGCTGAGGAGGAATTACGTTGTGAGCGAGACAAGATCAGAGCCGAAACAAATTAAATTTCGGGTGAGCGAGGACGAGTTTCAACGGTTGACGCTTATGGCGGATAACGTTGGAATGAGTGTGCCGGCTTTTGTAAAAGCCAAGGCACATGGGGTGAGAGTAAGACAACCGAAGATTGATAGAAAAGGAGCAATTGAAATTGCGAGGGAATTGAGAGCAGTTGGTACCAATTTGAACCAAGTGGCAAAGTGGTGCAATGCTCGAGAGCAAGTAAGTGAACAAGAATTGGAACGATTGAATTACAACATAGAACAAATCAAAAAAGGATTGGAAAAGGCATGGCAACAATTAAGCTAGGTAGTACCAAAAATGCGAATGCATTATTGAAGTACGCTGAGAAGCGCTCAGAAGTCTCCTGTGGTGTGAATTGTGATGTGGAGTATGTTAGGAGTCAAATGACGGCTACAAGGGAAATATGGGGCAAAAATGGCGGTGTACAGGCTCATCATGTTGTACAGTCCTTTAAACCAGGAGAAGTAACGCCAGAATTAGCGAATCAAATTGGGCAAGAGTTAGCCAAGAAAATTGCAAAAGGTCATGAGGTAGCAGTTTATACGCATGCGGATAAAGACCATATACATAATCACATTGTCATCAATTCCGTAAATGTTGAGACAGGTAAAAAATACGTAGATAATGCGAAAAACCTTTATTTTATACGTGAGCAATCAGATAAATTATGTGAGCAGCATGACTTGTCTGTTGTAAAAGAGCCATCAGCAAAGCAACGCTATCATCAAGCTGAATATGGTCTTGCCAAACGTGGTGAAGTAAGTTGGAAAGATGAATTACGTCAAGCAATTGACCATGTAAAAGATCAAACAACAAATGTAGAAGATTTTAAGGATCTGTTGCAACAAAACTTTGGTGTTGAAGTGAAAGAACGAGGTCAACATTTTAGTTTTAAACATCCTGATGTAGGGCGGTTTGTAAGGGGGAAAACACTCGGCTTAGACTATGAAAGGGGTACGATAGAAAATGAGTTTAGCAGACAAATTGAATCAAGTGAAGAGCGACGAGTCAGTGAAACTTATACAAGAGTTGCAGAAGAATCTAGAGGACAATCAGGAATTAATGGATCTACTGAAAGGGTACATCAGTGTACAGATGGACAGAGATACCAATATGAGAATGGCAACGAGCAAAGAATTGATAGCAATGCAGAAGACAAGCGAGGAAATACAGAAGGAGATGCTTTTGATTTTAGAAAAGCAAAGTCAGCTCTTGAACGTGAACAAAGAAATTCTACTGAAGACTTTGGAAAGTGGAAAGAGCGAGATGGCAGCAAACAACCAACAAACAGTCTATCATCTCCAAAACATTCAAAACAACCTAAACGGACAAATGGAAGAAATCAAGAAAGACATGGGACGCGAGATTCACAACATGAGCATAAAAGCACAAAAAAGATTACAAAAAGTCGAAGAAAAGAGCAATCAATTGATTTTGAACCTTAAAAAAGATACCTTAATGTATTTTTGGGTAGATGCTTTCAAATATGGATTAGCTACAAGTGTAGTTCTAATCCCCTTGTATTTCCTTATACGCTCTTTTTTTTCATCAATAGGGATGGAATTACCTTAAGTGATTAAAAACATTTTAGAAGAGTTTAAGAGTGGTTTTATTTAACAATAGATTTCATGTTATTATAAAGAAAGACGTATAAACGAGAAAAACCGCCCAAGCTTTGGACGGCAAGGCGGTTTTTCATAATAAGGTTGGAATCAACCAATATATATTCTATATACATTCTAACATATAAAAGTTGATTCCTTCCACTAAGGGAGAGAATTATTTTATGACAAAAGTTGTAGATTTTGGACAAGCTGAAAAAAAGGCGAAATTAAGAGATAGTAAGATTGACAGTATTTATAACCAGTTGCAAGCCGGTGGTTATTCAGAAGAAGAGAAATCAATGCTTTTACAGTTATTAAGTAAGGCGACTGGTGGAGAAGAATATTTTATTGCTAAAAAGAAAAAGCCTACAGATCGGGTGAGATTTGTGCAAATTATAATGGATAATATAGATTATTTGATTGAAATAGGTTATTTAAGTAGTAAGGAAGAAGCTTTTCTATTCAAATTAACTTCATCTGTAGAGTTTAAAACCAATGTTCTTGTAGAACGTGAGACAAATAATCCAGCATCACCTACATATCTAGCTGAAAAATTTAAAATGACTCGTCAAAGTATTTCTAGTGTTATGAATGGTTTATTAAAAAAGGGAATATTAGCAGTTGCACAATCAGGTGTTACAACTGAAGATGGACGGGTTTGTACTAGTCGTACATGGTTTGTAAATCCAAATGTTATGTGTTGTTCTCCTAAAGATGGAATAGATAAAGCAACTCAACATATTTTTAGAGATTCATTAAGAAATTTTAAAGTTGAAGATCAAGGAAAGAAAAAACATAAACTACCTATTTATTTATTTTAAAAGAATGCAAAAATTTTCTTGCATTCTTTTTTTTTTTGTTATTTACCTTTTTTTAGGTGTCACTTTTTTTTGACACTGGTGTCACTTTTTTTTGACACCATATCTTCTATAAACCCTTGTTATTACTGACTTTCTTCACTTTGCTCTTCTCACTCTTATATATAGGGCTAAAAGTTCCGCAAGGAACAGGTAGTATTTTTTGAGAAACCCACTCAAAAAATCTCCACCTTTTTCACTTCGCTCCATCCTTGCAAAACTTTTTTCGGCTCGTGTGCTTTTCTCGCCAAGCCGACAGACAAAAAGCAAAGCAATGGTTCTCGACTTGGACAAGCAAGTATACGAGCCGAACCGCCTAGATCATTCGTCCTCGAATAGTACTTATTCAAAAATAGATACGTAATACGTGGGGTTTCGCCCCCACACGACGAGCCAGCACTCTTGCCAAAAAGCAAAGGGAAACCTTACAATCACGACTATTTTTGATGGATGATATAATTGGGAATATAGAGAAATTAGTAGACTTTTGTTCGTAGAAGAAACACTCTGACTATAAGTTTTAAACGATAAATATAGAAGGAGGAAATTTTTATGACTCGTTGCACAAATTGTAAAAGAAGATGGAACGCTTTGCAGGTATGGTCATTGTTTTTTAAAAGAGAAGGGAAAGATTGTCCATATTCTCTTCAAACTCAATATCTGTCAGCTGATACATTACAGCAATTTTCAGGAGAAAGATTAGATCCATTATTCTTGTGGATTTTTCCTGTTTTCGCAACATTGAGTGATAAAGATGAAACATACAACGTGCTTTTTAAGGATAAATCAAATAAAAAATAATACAAATTGGGGTATAGCTACATATCCATCAAGCTAAGAAAACCAAGATAAGAAAAAAACTAGCCCCCGCAAGGGGAGCTAGTTGACGTAAAATTCGTTATGGGTACTGAAAAAGGATCTTCAATTAAAGATCCTTTTGTGCTGCTTATTGAACAATCTCGTCTGTTTTTGGAAGAATGTTTGTTTTTATCGATTTAAAAGTCTTGTGATAAAACCAAAATCATCTTCATCTTTCACTAGAAAATCAAAGCCCAAATACGCTGCGCTACCAAGTGAGATTGCCCAAAATGCAATACTTGCTGTCATTAATACTAAAGTTTTCAAACGTGTACCGCCAAATGTGACAGCTAATAATGTTGTTAAATGACTACCTATAAAAAAGGGTCCAATAAACGCTAAACCTGGTAAACCATATTTCCCCCAAATTTTCTTAGCGCGTTGGTGACTTTTGGATTCATTTATTTCTTCATTATTTTTTTTCTTTTTACGCCAATTGCGAATCGAGTCTATAAACAAGATAAGTAAAATTATAGTTAATAAATTCCCTAAAAATGCAATAATAATAACTGGAACTGCTGGAATGCCGCCGATAATTGCAATTGGTACTATCATTGATACTTCAAAAAAAGGAATTGCTGCCAACAAAAAAATAATAAAATATGTCCAAATCAATTTCTAATCCCCCTCGTATATCTTTACCTTCATTTTTAGAGTATCCTTCTGGTTCGCTCGTTCCTTTTTTTAAAAGAAAACGGCCTCATCATATTGAAGAAAAGCTTATCTTTAAAACTCATCAAATTTCTTCTTTGCTTTCTGCTTTAATTTAAAACTAAATCGACTTGTATGTTCATCGTTATTTACCAATAATTGATATGCAGAAAGAATTGTAAGAGTACGAACTGACATATATAGACCAACGGCTATTAAAAACACAAAAATCGGATAATAAGGAGCCAAGATCCCCATCTCTAATTTTTTCTCCAAAGCAAAAGCTAAGAATCCCACCGCCAGTAAACAAACTCCAATCACCACTATACCTGAATATTTTCTTTTAAAGCCCTCATATCTTACTGTTAGCTCTTTAAAATAATTTGAATCAAACAATAAAACTTCTTTTTTGAGAATTGTATATTGTCCTTGATCAAATCCTAATGTTGCAAAAGAAATAATTCCTAATGTTGCAATGACAATAATTAGGAGTATTCCTAACATTGAGTTTTTCCCTAAAATTAAATATGGTTCAAACGCCAATGCAAAAAAAACAAAACCTAATCCAATATGCTTAGCAATTTTTTGTGTGCTTATCAAAAAACCCTCTGCCATTTCTCTACTTACATAATAACCTTCTTCATTTCCTTCATTGTTCTCAGCAGAATCCTTCAATAAGTAATCAATAGATACCTCAAAGATATTCCCAATCATTAAGAGCTTTTCTGTTTCAGGAAATCCTTGGCCATTTTCCCATTTGCTAATTGCTTGTCTTGAGGTGTTTAATTGTTCAGCTAAAGTTTCTTGAGAAAATCCATTTTCTTTTCTAAGTTTAGAAAGTTTTTCACCAAATTTCATTCATTTCAACTCCTCTCATTTTGTTAGTTATATTGTATAAAAGCATTGCTGTTCTTTCTATCACGTAGCGAATGCACTTTGTCAACTTAAGGTTGCATTATTGTTATACTGCGTCTTTTAAAGCTTTTTTCTTATGTGTCTTTTGAAAGTGATTTATTCGGATATAAGTCATAGTAAAAAGGGGGATATCTTTTATTCCCCCTTTTTACTTCTAATGATTCTGTTCAAATTCTTGTTCTTCCTACAGGCAATTATTCAGCAATATGGCCCTTTAGTTAAAGAAGATCCGAAAGGGTTGAATGCATATCCTATACATTATAGTTAACATAACGTCCT
>NZ_JBBOVS010000007.1:0-12920 GCF_038006685.1 Bacillus sp. FSL K6-0042 | reverse complement strand
ATTATCGGTAGCAAGGAACCAGGCGGCGCCTTACTCTCTCAAGGGGTTTGCCTGGTTCTTTTTTTCTTCGTTTATGCATGATTTTATACATGGTTGGTATAGCAAGGATTCTAGGGATTCCCGCTATTTTGTTTTTCCTCTTTTCTTGCATAAAATCTTGTATAAATTAAAAAAAGATTTTGATGCTGTTATCGTGAAGTAACGAGTCTCTAAGCTGGGGATTGTAATACGTACTAAATAGATTATCCATGTGAAGATTATGTAAGTTGAAAATGAAAATAAGTAATATGTGAATTATTAGGAAAAAGGGTATATCATTGCTATAGCGAATATATTTTTGAGGTGAAACGCTATGAAGACGCTTTATAATCCTAGTGATGTGGTTGAGCAATTAGGTATCCAATCATCTACATTACGTAAGTATGCAGACGTGTTAGAAAAAGAGGGTTACACTTTTATAAAAAACGAGCGTGGGCATAGGAAATATAGAGAAAGTGATGTAATGGTATTCCGTAAGGTTATAAATCTAAAGAATGACACAGATATGACACTAGAAAATGCCACAAAGCAAATTGTATCATGGCATCAAGGTGTTGAAGTGTTGCCATTGGATCGACATGAAGTTGAGCGCTATGAAGAACCGGATTTCAACGCTACAACGCTACAGAGGATGATTCAAGATCAAAAAGAAGTCATTGAAAAACAAAATGAGTTGCTCCAGGAATTAACCAAACGACTAACTGAGCAAGACCAGCGATTCATACAAAAAGAATCAGAGTTATTGAGCGCTATACAAACGATACAGGAATCCCAGGCACTTATAGCGACGAATACTAGCGAAGATATGGCGAAGAACCAGGGCCGTGATGAGATGCTCATGCAAACAATAAGGGAAGTCCAGGAAGTTAAGAAGATGATTGCAGCAAGTAAAGATAAGAAATGGTATGAGTTTTGGAAATAATCTTTTGAAATTTGATTAATTATCTCTCTCCTTCTCTGAAAATACAGGGAAATAAATCCAATGCTTACGGTATAATTTTCAATGTTATATGGGGACAGAGAACATTGTTTAAATTAAGATTACGCCTGAAGAACTAGAATTGGTTGCTAAAAGGCAGGATAATTTAAGAGAGAGTGTTGAGTTGGGGATGATAAATTGAAATTGTTCCTAATCAAAACGGTGGCATATACAGTGTTTATGGAGTAACTGCTCAGGGTGTTATTATTACTGCACAACGAGTTTTGAATACAGAATTAACGCAGATTCTTTAGTAATTAAATAAAGGGGATTGGTTACCTTTATTTAATTGCTGAAAATCATAGATTATAGAACATTAATAGTTAATGTTTATTATATTGTAAAAAAGTATTGCTATTTTTGTAAGCGCTTACTATAATAAAGGTACAAGGATTCACAAAATCTTAATATAAGAATAAAGGAGGAAATAACATGGAAATCGCAATGGCAGTTTTAAAATTTGTAGGTGGAATAATTCCATTCGTACAAGAACTTTTAAAAGCATTTATGTAAGCTTTTTATTCAGCAATTATTTATAAAAATTATCATACAAATGATCTGTATATCAAAGATGAATTGATGTGTAGATCATTTGTGTGAACAATCTTTAAATAAGAAAGGAGAATCCCCAAAAAAATATGGGATTCTCCTTTTTTTAGTGCATGAAATGTTGCAAAATAACTGATTTGATTTAAGAATATTAATGAGAATTTTTAATTAGCAGCTAGATTGTCCAGTTGATCCACCAATTCTTACTTGTTGAGTTTGTAATACTTTCAAAGTAAGATCAAGAACGATTTTTTCACGTAAGTGGTCAAATGTTTTTTCATGATGTTTACCACATGATTCTTCATGATGTTTATCATGATCATTATCACATGGTGAGAAGTCAAGCTCATAAAATTCTGCACTAATTATTTCACAAAATGGTTGTTCATTATAGAAAACATTATTTTCAAAGAAGAATTTGTCTAAACGAGGAACATCAGTGTTTTTTGGATTAATAAAACGAGCTTTATTTTCTGAAGAAAAAGCTATGATTGGGTTAGAAGAAAAGTCATTTCGAGTTAAGTCAGCAAAACCAGAGAATCGAACCTTTGCAATTTTATCATGAATCACGCCATTGCAGTCTTTAGCAGCATATTCAATATTTTTACGAATAAAACCTTCTACAAATAATTTTGCTCTTGTTACTCGTAAATACCCTGTTCCATCAATTGGTTCATATTCAACAGGTACTAGTTTACATTGTTGTAAAAATACATCTTTTAATACTCTTTTAATTTCTACTGCTGGTGGACAAAGTGGGATATTTGCTTCTACTACAATTTGAAGTGTTCTTTCTGCTAATACAACTGGAATTTTAACTATTGGATTTCTTGTAAGAAGAGGCGTTGCTGGAGTATCACTGAACGGAATTTGTGTTTCTGCTTTAACCTTACAATCTTTATTGTGATCGTGTTTGTTTTCACTCAATTAAAAAACCTCCATTTATTTTTGTTTTTTGAGTGTTTTCATACCTACTTTAATATGGTATTTAATATATCTATTTGTGTGCGGGCTTGTATAATAGTTACTTTTCTCATTTTGAAATAAGAAAAACTAAATTAGATTACTTAAAATTCATTGCACTATATTGAATAGGACAGCATATATTATAGTGTGGATCGAGCGTCGGACACTTGTTTTACACTTATATATAATTAAATAAATCTCCCATAACAAGAAAAGGAACCTACTAGTAGGTTCCTTTTCTTGTTATGGGGGTAGAAGAAGCAATCGTACTGTGAAGTGAAAAGCAACTTACAGAAAATGTAACTATGGCTTAAACTTATTGGGGATCTGAGGTAGCCAAGAACTTAGGGATTGGCTCAAGTACTTTGGGTAAATATTGCTTTGCCCTGGAAGAAGCCGGATATCCTTTTGAGCAGGGTAACAATAACTCGAGAGTTTTTTTCATAAAGACGTAGCAACTATAGAACGGATGATATCAGCTGTGAACAAGAAGAGTATAACGTTAGAACAGGCTATAAACCTAGTGATATCAAGCGTTGAAGAAAATGAGGTAGCAACTGTTGCTACAGATAGCGTAGCAGATACAGAACAGAAGAAATCACTTTGGAATCGTCTGTTTGGTAAATAAATTATAATTGAATGATGGAAAGAAAAGCTCGCTTCTTATTTGAAACAAGATAAGCGAGCTTTTTTGGATACTATCGATAATGAGACGTTATGTTAATTTTACATGTATATGATATATATTATTGCTTTCCTTTGGACAAGTATAGACAAGTAGAGACAAGTATACAAGAAAAACAAGCTCGTTTTACATTTAATATATTAAATTCAAACAAAGGAGCTTGATTACTTATGTCATCAAAAAATAGATTGCATTTCAATCCTTGTGAGTTTCCACTTCCTATTCAGGGATCTTCAGGATCAACACCACAATCAGCATTCAGGGCTGTTAGGGATGTTACTAATGCTTCTATACCTGTTCCTGCAGACACCGATGTACAAGTTTTATATCCGAATGAACAATACGATCTAATAAATGAACATAGTACTTTTACTTCCACATTTATTCCAGAAACAAAAGGTATATACTCTATTATTGCAAGTGTTCAATTTAGTCCTGTTACTTTCACCAATCCTTATAGAGTGCGAATAGCCATCAGAGTAAACAATACTGACGTATCCCGAGATAATGATTTCTTTAGTATAATCCCATTTGACAATGATGTATCTGTTTCTACTAACATTCAGTTAAATGCTGGAGATCAAGTACAGGTATTTGTGCAAAGTTCTGTAGCTGGTGAAATCGTTTCAGATCCTGCAACTACACACTTTGAAGCTACTAGATTTCCATCTCCAACATAATAAAACAAGTTTATTTTCTTAACTTCCGATAACATTGATTATGGTGCGACAAGAAGTTGCATTCCCACAGTGTAGCTTACGCTACCCCTCTAGACGCAAAGAAGGTCTCCATCCGAAACTGTATTTCTGGTAACGGGAATGTAGGTTGCATGAGGAAATGCGGAAACAGAGGACAAATGCATGGTCCGGAACACTGCTAGGAGAAGATAGGTATGGTAAACGAGAGTGAAGGTTTGTAAGCTTCGTAAACGTTAGCTCAAGATAATGCATGGCTTTGCTTGGGTATTGGCAAGAGGAAAAGTAGGGTCATAATACTACTGTGCTGCGTCCCGCATCTTGCTCGGAGTAAAGAACCTGCCTAACCCTATCGCATCTGTGGAATGTGGAACTTGGTAAGCCCTATGTTATCTGTATAAACAGTAGAGAGATCGAAAGGTCAAACGATGTAACAGAGGGTATGGGATATGGGAGAAAGCAAATGCCGTTATACCGAAAGGTAACAGGAAAGCAAAAAATGTATAACTGAACGGATACTGTCGTCCTTTTGGACACATTATGACAGACTTGAAAGAGGGCCCACTTCCCATAGGTCTTCAACACATAAATACATTTGTGGTTAACTTCTGATGAAAAGGAGCGTGCAGTTATGAACACCTCAGAAAGAGCGTCGGCGCACGCTTCATATACAAATTGGAATTCAGTAGATTGGCATACAGTCCAAAAGTATGTGATGAAGCTACGACAAAGAATTTATCGTGCCGAACAACAAAAGAAACTTAGAAGAGTCAGGAAACTTCAACGATTACTCCTACGGAGTGAAGCTAACTTACTGTTGTCCATTAGAAAAGTAACACAACAGAATAATGGAAAGCGTACCTCTGGAGTAGACGGTTATACAGCACTTCATTCTGGCAAAAGAAACGAATTATACCGACAGCTAAAGAGGCTCAGTATATTTCAACATCTTCCCAAGCCAGCGAAACGAACCTATATCGCTAAGAAAAACGGAAAACTGAGACCTCTCGGTATTCCAACTATCAAAGACAGAGTCTATCAAAATATGGTGAAAACGGCGCTAGAACCGCAATGGGAAGCACGATTTGAACCCGCCTCATACGGGTTCCGACCGAAGCGGAGTACACACGATGCCATTAGTAATATCTTTAATAAGATTAACACAAACAGTAAGAAAAAGTGGATATTTGAAGGTGATTTTAAAGGATGCTTTGACCATCTAAGTCATCATTGGATACGAAAACAAACTTATAGTTTTCCAGGAAAAACACTGATTCAGCGATGGTTGGAGGCTGGATATATAGATCAACATTCTTTCTCTGAAACAAAGGAAGGAACTCCGCAAGGAGGAATTATATCCCCGCTTCTAGCTAACATTGCATTACACGGAATGGAGGAGGAACTTGGCGTTATATATCGAAAGACATATAAATTCAATGAAAGCTACACAATTCATCCTAAATGCAAAATAGCGATTGTTCGATACGCGGATGATTTCGTTGTCTTAACAGAAACGAAACAACAGGCTCAATCCATATATGAAAAGATACAACCGTACTTGAATAAAAGAGGACTTGAGCTGAGTATTGAAAAAACAAAGGTGACTCACATTGAAGAGGGATTTGATTTCCTAGGTTTTTCCGTACGTCAGTACAAAACGTGGCAAGGGAATAAATTACTGATTAAACCCAGCAAAGATAGCGTTAAGAAGGCAAAGGAAAAGATAAGGGATACGTTCCGCATCATGAGAGGACAGCCTATTAGGGAACTCATTAAAGTGTTAAACCCAATTATTAGAGGGTATGGACAATATTGGAGACATGTCGTATCTCAAAAGACATATGATAAAATCGGTCATTATATTTTCGAGAAAATATGTAAACATCTTATCCGATTGCACCCTAAGAAATCATGGAAATGGATAAAGAAGACTTACTTCAAAAAGCCTCATCACGGAGGCAAGAAATCTTGGACTCCGACCTGTCCTCTAACAAATATCCAGCTCTTACAAATGCCTTGGTTTAAAATCAAACGGCATGTGATGGTCTTATATAAGAACAGTCCCGATGACCCTACTCTTAAAGAATACTGGGAAAAGCGAGACCGTAAGGTCTTTGATGGAACTAATACCTTAGATAGAATTAAACTGGCGAAAAAACAAGGGTATCGTTGTGCGTTATGCAGACAACCACTACAAAATGGAGAAAAGGTTATTATACGTGATTTACCAGTACACTCAAATAAGGTTACAAAGCTAGTACATGTACCTTGCGTCAAGTAAGAAGTTGTTTGGATAAAAAGAAGGCTTGAGCCGTATGACGGGAAAGCTGTCACGTACGGTTCTTAGGAGAGTTAGAGGCAGTGATGCCCCTCGCTTATCCGACTGAATGAAAAGTCCCTTCAGAAGATGAAGGGACTTTTCTAGGTTTCTAGATACATGGACTGCTTGCTGATAAGTGGTATTATGTAAATCTAGCATGAATATAGTATATATCGTTATTTCCTTGTTTCTTTATTCTTTATATTTGCATGCTAAACATGCTTGTATCCTATATTGATACAAGCAATTATATATACCCTATCTATTATAGTACATAAATCAATAATGCAGGTATTGTAGTACATTGTAATGAGAGAGGAGTATGTTTTATGGAATTACGCCCTCCGAAGAAAACTATGTATGAAAATATACCACAACCCAAAATACTATCTCTTTGGAATATAGGCTATTAAACAAGCTCTTCTTGTATTTAAACATAGAATAGAATGAATTCTATATTTCTAGAAGGGAGTGTTTTTAAATGTTTAATAATCATGATAAATGCGTATGTGATCAGTTAGCGGTTTTACAATTAGGTACAGAAGTAGATATTTTTTTAAGTGGGAATACAATCGAAGATGTTATTTTTGTTAATTTCAATCCAGAAAATTTTTGTGCAACTTTTGTAGATAATGAAACAGAACCAGGAACTGTAATTGTTTTAGATTGTCGAGATATTTTAGCACTTCGAATTGAATAATTAGATAGAAAAAAAGAGCTTTTTTAAAAGCTCTTTTTTTATTTTTATAACTAAAAATAAAAAGATTATTCTTAGTTAATTGTGATTATACTAATGAAATTTTATGGAGATGAAAATCTAGCTGCTTCAAAATGTGTTCCTTCGTTATTTAAAATAGTCATATTTCCTCCGCTAATAATTGTCCATATTTGAACTTTATCCCTTTTATTTAATTGTAGAATAGTACTTACTCTTACTGCATGAGGTCGTCTAACTAATTTTGGTACGAAATAGTGATCTTCTTTAACAATATCGATACCATTTACACGTATTAACATGGTTGTAGTGCGAGGATTATCAAAAGGAATATTAGCAAGAAATGCTGCACCTGCAGTAATAGCATATACTCCTTTTCTTCTAGGAACAAAGGTTGAATCGGATATATTATACTCATCTTTTAAATCAAACTGTTTAGTTTCATACGTAATCTGTTGAATTTGTGTTGTAAGTACATTCTGATTAAATGCTTTTACAGCTCTAAATGCGGATGGTCTAATTAATTGTAGTAAAGCTACTATAGGATTACCCCCTTTTACATTAACTTATGAATTATGTGAAAAGAGTGATTGGACCAGAGGTTTTGCTTTGATTTGAATGTATACTTTTCTAGTAGTTTTTGAGGAAAATGGGTAAGTTGCGATAAAGTCAATGTTTAAAGGGAAATGAATGTAAACAAATAATAAAAAGTTTACATTCACTTTTTTGTATGAACTTTGAGGTCTAATCAATTTATTAAATGAAATTTTGAGGAAAACATTCACGAACACCAGAATTTCTCAATGAGTTAAATAAAGCTGCAGTGATGATTAATATAACATTGGTATCCGTTCCATTTTCTAAATCATAGATTGCCCAGTATGCATTATCAATTGTAAAAATACATTTTCGTTCTAATTTAAATCCAGGTGGTACAGTTGGAAGTGTAGTAACTGGTACACACACGTCTGTATCTCCTTCATCTCTGATAAAATCGAAAGTTTGCTCGTCAATTTCATAGATATTAACTGGATCAATCTCCACACCTTTATCTGGAACTGTAATTTCATCTTCAACTAATAGGAAAAAGCGTTCGTTTCGAAAATTGAAAAGACATCTCGCACCAATTTCAAATGTTGCCATTTTATATGCGCCTCCTTAGCAACTTTTTTATAGATTTAAAGTCGCTTCTACATAATATGCTAGAGTAATAGATTTGGTTAGGGCATGTCCCTGCGTAAAATATTTTATGGTGATTTTTTAAGGTATTCTAAAATAAACGAATATGTAAAAGTCTACATTCGTTTTTATTTTTTATATTCGATAATGGGCAATCCATATTGATCAGTCATAGAGGGTTGGAAAAATCTTATTGGAAATAACTATATATTGCGTCTGTCAACGGTAAGCGGAACGGAGTGAGCATTAAGGAGTTGACTGATTCACCTGTTCCAAAACCCTCTTGTGGTTGTCAAACGGTACCCGTTTGACCCTGCCTACCGGCGAGGGAGCCCCCTCAAAAAATGAGGGGGTTGGGGGAGTTTGTTAGATGGGGTCTGGGGAAGATTTCCCCAGTGGGTTTGGGCAAAGCCCAAGGTTTGTTTTTGCCATGCTGGACATGGCTCGGCAAAGCCGAAAAGCGTCGCAGACCCCTATTGATTTTGATACGAAGTGTCAAAATACGTATAGGGTTACTCTAATTGACTCCATTTCATCGCTTTGCTAGACTTATGGTATCAATTAATCTAGGGAAAGTGGTGGCACTTTATGTTGGGTTCTATCTCATTTAATCAATCTCACCAAAGTTCATTGAGTCACAATAACAGAGAAAATATTCATGGGAATCCTGGCATAGATCCAGCCAGGTTACACGAGAATATTTACTTTGTTCAAAAGGACATCCGAAGTGTGTACAAGGATGTCTTTCAAGAAGCGGTGGACAAGTATAACGAGAAACAAAAACGGAATGACCGTAAGATTGATGACTACTATGACAAAATACATAAAGACGATAAGACGCATGAGCAACGAGAACTCGTTGTAGCGATTGGGGAAGGCAAAGACGACCCAAAGTATAGGGAGACCAAAAAGGAGGCGCTGAAGCACTATGCTGAGGCGTTTCAGGAGCGAAATCCAAATTTAGTAGTTTATAACATGGTTTTACATGATGATGAAGCCAATCCGCATTTACATATTAACTATGTACCGAATTTCGAAAGTAGTCGAGGATTAACGAGGCGTGTCGGAATGGATAGAGCCTTGCAACAACAAGGTGTACAAGGAACAGGGAGAAAGTTAATTGCGCATTGGAGAGAATTAGAAACGGCTTATATTGAGCAATTAGCGAAAGAATACATTCCAAATTTTGAACGTGCCAATGTAGGTTCACATAAATACATGAAAGTCCGTCAATACAAGGAATATGCAGAAACAAAATCACTTGTTGAGAATCAAGTACAAGAAAAAGAAACGCAGTTACAAACGATTGATCATCATTTAAAAAGTGTTGAAGAGAAAACAAATGAATTACAAGTAGCAAAAAAGAGTTTGGAAAGTGATGTCGTTGATAAGTACAAAGAATTTGAGATAGTGAAACAACAAGTAGAGAGTGAAAGTGAAAAGCTGCAGCTAATTGGCCAACGTCATGTAGAGTTAGAAAAAAGAGTAAAACAAATGCAAAAAGAATTAGATAGTGTTGCGGATCAAGTACCAAATGAACCTGTTAAAATTCCATTTTTGCGTAAAGAAGTAATAACAGAAGTGCAGGATAAAGTGTTTGGAAAAGCTGAAATCACGAAGAAACAAACAAGAAATTATGTGTTATCACCAGAACAATATCAAGAATTAACAAAACAAGTGAATGCAGCGGTTACTATCAAAAAAGATTATGGGCGTTTGAAAACAACAGATTTTGTGAAAGAAAATGAGAGTTTACGAGCAGATAATAAATATTTAGAAGAAACAATAGAGGGTAATAATCTTGCTTTAAATCATTCTTATAAACAAAATCGTGAATTGAGAGAAGAAAATAAAGAATTACACACTGAAATAAGCCGGTTAAAAGCTCATGTAAGGGGTTTGAGGGAAAATATAAGAGTTTTATACAACTTGTCAAAAAAAGTTCTTGGAGAGCAATTTAAGGCGTTTAGAGATCTTGTTAAAAATGAATTGAGTAGCCAGGGAATAGATAATCAATTTGAACGTGAACATAAGAAAAAAATTAATAAACATCGAGGGTTTGACGTGGAATGATAAAAAAATGGGGAAACTTTGTTTTTATCTTCAAGGTTATTGAAAACGTGATAGAATGAAAAAAAGAGCCATGCTGGAACATGACTCTTTTCATAGGGTATTCTACGAAAATACCTAAACTTCATTTATCTGATTATAGATTATCATAATTTGATTTATAATCAAATAGCAAATTATAGGTATTTTTGTTGATTCCCTTAATTTAGAGGAGGAATTAACAATGAATGAAGAATTGGGACAAGCTTTAAATCAAGCTGATAGAAATGCTAGAAATAGAGATTTTGAGAAAGATGGAAAACAAAGAGATCAAGCTGAAGAACTTAAAAAATCTCTTTTACAACAGTTAAAAGAACTAACTGGAGAAGACCATTATGTTGGAACTAATAAAGATCCATTTGCTGGAGAACCATTTAATCAAGTAATGCATAGAAATTTAGATTTATTGAATAGTATTGGTTATTTAACTCAAGCAGAAGAAAGTTTTTTATTTAGAATTCAAGCTTATTTGGAATTTAGAAGTAATGTCATTATTTGTAGAGATGATAAATTTAAAAGGAAACGAAAGAGCGTTGAGGACGATTTTGAGTTACCAAAAGCGGCAACTGTTTCTGAAATTGCTGAAATGATAGGGAAATCAAGGCAAAAAACATCAACTGTTATGAATTCATTAAAGAAAAAAGAAATTTTACTTAATCCAGAAGGTGCAGGACAAATTATTGAAAATGGTCGCACTGTAAGTTCTAGAACATGGGTAGTGAATCCTTACATAATGATTTGTGCACCTCGAAAAAATGAAGTGAAACTTGATAGATTAACTATGAGATTGTTTCAACATTCTTTGAAAAATCTTAAAGACCAAAATGGTAAAAAAGTAAAATTACCGGCTAGATTTTTTTAGACTGTATCAAATTGATACAGTCTTTTTTTATATGTACTTTAAAGTATTTATGTAATTTTTTAGGTGTCACGAAAAGGTGACAAAAAACAAAAAAGTGTCACCTTTTCGTGACACCCTGAAAAGTGCATTAAACCCAGTTATATCAAGGGATTTACACGCTTTTTGTAAATCCTCTCTATTATCACTATTACTAAGGGCTAAAAGTTCCGCAAGGAACAGGTAGTATTTTTTGAGAAACCCACTCAAAAAATCTCCACCTTTTCCGCTTCGCTCCATCCTTGCAAAACTTTTTTCGGCTGGTGTGCTTTTCTCGCCAAGCCGACAGACAAAAAGCAAAGCAATGGTTCTCGACTTGAGCAAGCAATTATACGAGCCGAACCGCTTAGATCATTCGTCTTAAGATAGTTCTTATTCAAAAAATAGATACGTAATACGTGGGGTTTCGCCCCCACACGACGAGCCAGCACTTTAGCCAAAAAGCAAATTTCAAACCAAACGGCCAGAATAAAACTACATTAAGTAAAAAAATAATAAGCTGTCCATATGGACAGCTTATTTACATAATTTTTGTTGTAGGAAACTAATAAAGTAATAAGGTTTACTTCAGTAAAATAAGGTATATTATATTTGTTGAATAGATTCTCTTTAAAGACAAGAAAAGTAGGTGAACAAAGTGGGAAAATATCAATTAGATTACAAAAGTCAGGTAGCTGTGACAAAGTTTCATGAAAAACAGACGCCTGCTAAATTTGATAAAAAGCAGCAAATTGAAAAATTGCGTGCGGAGTATTTGAAAAAGAAACAAAAACAAGCAGATAAATAAATTGTGAAAAATGCTATGAATATTTATTTATAGAGAGTTAACATAAAGTCCTATTATCGGGATTCAATGTATTTAGAAGACTATTAAAAGTCCTCCAGATTGTTTAACTGGAGGACTTTTGTGTTCACATAATTACCGTTATCAGAAGTAAAATTTAACTCGAAAATAGCTAATTTTATCAGTTGTTGAATGTCTGAAAAAATCAAACCAATGATATTGTCGAGATCCTTTGGCAACTTCTTGTTGTGATGACTATCATAGTGACTTTTTCTCCAGCAACCACTATTAGTGGCTAATTACCATAAGGACTTATTTTTGAAATTTGCTATTTTTTAGAAAGTATGTTAATTTAAGAAAGACCTATTTTTGTTCGGTTTGAGATTAAGAATAAATTTTGTTTTTCGTCTAAGGTATTTGAGCAAGGGTAGTAACATATGTGTGGGTATCCACACTAGGAGGCAACAATTATGGAACAAGGTAAAGTGAAATGGTTTAATGCAGACAAAGGTTTTGGATTCATCGAGCGTGAAGGTGGAGAAGACGTATTCGTACATTTCTCAGCTATCCAAATCGACGGTTTCAAATCTTTAGACGAAGGACAAAGTGTAACGTTTGAAGTAGAACAAGGACAACGTGGCCTACAAGCTACTAATGTTCAAAAAGCTTAATATTAGCTGATGAAAGACCCTCTTGTAGGGTCTTTTTTTGATTTTGTTACAATATTCCGAATACAACTTTTTTAAGGGGATTTGGGGTGCTTAACTTTTAATAAAAAAGAAGATGTTAGAAATCATAATTTTAGCATTATGGGCTTTTTTTTTTAGTTATCTTGCAATTATATTAGGAATACCAAAAAACGGATTATATATAGTCGTAGAATTTCCAATCTTATTTGTTGGTGGACTTTTGATTGTGCATCTATTTCAAAATAAGAATGAAAATGGAAAATAACTTTGTTTGATTGTATATCTCATACACATCTAGTTAACATAACGCCAC
>NZ_JBBOVS010000006.1:0-49149 GCF_038006685.1 Bacillus sp. FSL K6-0042 | reverse complement strand
CTTATCCTATAGCAGTTGAAGAATTGAGAAAAGAAAAAAAGATGCCATTAGGCATCCAACTAAGGCAAGTGAAATATCTCAATAACATAGTGGAACAAGATCATCGGTTTATTAAAAAGCGAGTTCGTTCGGTGTTAGGATTGAAATCCTTTCGCACAGCTATATCCATTATTTCTGGAATAGAAGCTATGCATATGGTAAAAAAGGGCAACTTGTTTTACTGGACAAGTCTGTCCAAAATCAAGTGAAGTTCATCCATCAACTATTTGGAATTGCTGCTTAAGACTAGATTCCACTAGGAAACTTTTCGCCTCTTTATATCTTTCCTAAGTATTTGCACCAGAACCATTCAACTTATATCCATACTAGATCTTCTGGGGAAAGCTTTTTAACAATTAAGCCCCTTCTTCCCTTATTTATAATTTTCAAATTAAACCGTCCTCTATAGTATACTGAAGGTGTGGTGTTTTCTGATGGGGTATGCCGTAAAATCAAAAGGGATTTAACCTCTTCTATCTTCTTTTCAGAATAACTTTCACCATTAGGGAATTCTATTATTCCTAATCTAATCTTTATTTCGCTTGCATCAAACAGCCACTCTTTATGAAGTTCCCTTATCTTTTGTATAAAGTGTCCTTGGGTTTTTCCTATATAGAGAAATGTTTCTTTTCCAGCACATACTCTAAAGATTGCAAATATTCCTTTCTTAAAAGCTTCTTCTCTATTATAAAAATCATTAAAACTATACGATCCATACCATTTAATATGTACTGTTTCGATTAATTCCACCTCATTTTTCGGCAACTATATTACTTCAAAATATTTTATTTGTTCAAAATTCATAGTCCTATTTACTTGCATTAGAAGTTGCGCATTTTTATAATACATTTTAATATTAAGAAATTCAATAATGAATATGTACATATCTTCAAGCATGTAAAGATTTATAGCCTGCACTAAGTCGTCAGAACTGTACAGAACGAAATCATCTATATGGGGTCACCATACATGCCCATCAACCTAATATTTTGAAGTACCCCAAAACAAAAATTTTATCTCACCACAGTTATCTATAAGAATTCAGTTCATTTTTTTGTTTTAGGGAACAATTAATTTCCAATACATGTCTTAATGCGAAAATGTGATATTTCGTGACCTTACCCTCCATATATAAAATTATATATAAAAATATATCCATATAATTGTAAGCGTTTACTATAATGAAAGCATAAAGATTCATCACATCTTAATACAAAAAAAGAGGAGGAAATAATATGACAATCGCAATGGCAGTTTTATCATTCTTAGGTGGAATCATCCCATTAGTAGGAGAGCTTTTAAAAGCAGTAATGTAAGTTCATTAGTCAGCAATTGCAATTATATGTAAAAAAATATCATACAAATGATCTGTATATCAAGAATGAATTGATGTGCAGATCATTTGTGTGAGCAAAGTCCCTTTAGCATTATGAAGGGACTTTTTTAAATTTCTACATACTTGAGGTTCTGTCACATCAACATCAAGTTAAAGCACTTTTAAAACATTAAAAAGTGCTTTTTATTTATTATAAATACGAAAGTAAACTTTTAAATATTTGTTTACATTCGTTTTCCCGTAAATATTGACTTTATCCCCATTCCCCTGATATCATCAAAATTAGCAAGAAAAGTATACATTCAAAACACTATAAATAAAGAGGTACAGAAACCCATGGATAAAAAACCACATCTCATTGATGTCCAACCCATCCGAAGTAAAGAACAAATTGAAGATATGAAATGGGCTCTTAAACGTCACTGCTCAGAAAGAGACTACATCTTATTCATGATCGGGATCAATACAGGTCTACGAGTAAGTGATCTACTTCAATTAGAAACTCATATGATTTTAAAATTAAAACGAAAACGTAGAAAAGAATTAAAAATAAAAGAGGGAAAAACCAAAAAAGAACGGATTGTTAATCTTACTTCTATTTTTGCCGAAGTATATCAATACGCCCAAACAATAGAAAATACCTGGTTATTCCCTTCTCGTAAAGGAGAGCAACCCATTAGTAAAATCCAGGCCTATCGACAATTACAAAAAGCCGGAGATTTTGCTGGTGTAGAATCCATTGGTACCCACACCATGCGCAAAACCTTCGGCTATTGGTTCTATAAACAAACAAAAGATGTAGCCATGTTGCAAGAAATACTTAATCACAGTACACCACAGATTACACTTAAATACATTGGCATCAATAAAGAGGAAAAAGATAATGTACTTGATACATTTTATATCTAAATAAAGAAAAGAATCCCTTTAAATTATCTAAAAGGATTCTTTTCCTCTATATTTATGTAATTAATATTAAACACTAACTTGTCAAAACAGAAATTGCACTTTATCTATAGTATCAGCCACACTTTCCATCCAACCCATTATCATTACAAAGGAAAGCACTTACAATATAAATGATTTCCTCTTAGGGGTACCGTCAGGAAAATGCGGATTTACAACGTTAAGCTCATATCTCTGACAAGAAAGAAGCTCCTTTTTTTATTGTCAGACAAATGTTAAAGTTAAGATAAAAAGTGTAAAGGTTGGTAAAAAATGAGAATTTCACTAGGGTATCTTCTACTAATCATTAATTTCATTTTGTTAATGCCATTATTGAATCGTATTATTTTTGAAAGAATCAGCCCTTGGGACAGTATTTCTTTTTTCTGCCCACTTATTTCAGTGTTAGTTATAACTTTTCTTTTAGGAAAGAACAAAATCAGAAACATTCATTGGAGAATTAACCTCATAGGACATATCATCATCGGTTTAACCCCAATTTTTTATTTCTTGTATATCTTTATGTTGCTCGGCTGATCAAACTTTCCCAAACAATCCAGAAATGCAAAACTTCTTTAAGGGGTACCGTCAGGAAAATGCGGATCTACAACGTTAAGCTCATTTTTCTGACGGTACCCCCTAAACCAAAATTTTATGTTTTTTATAGCAACAAAGTTCATTTTTTTCGTTTTTGGGGTAACCTGTTCTGTTAGGTTGATGAGCATGGGATACCGCCAGCATTTCGGAAAAAAACCACGCTAAGCAAAAAAACTAGCCTCCACAAAAGAAGCTAGTTGACGTAAAATTCGAAAGCGGAAGTCAATGTATCTTGTTTATTTAACATTAGCACCCGTTTGTTTCACAAACAAAGACCATTTAATTTAAAAACTTATAAAAAATGGTTCCAATCACTACTACATAACTAGTTCTTTAATGGTGTTAAGTATCCCTTCTGAATAAGAACCTATGGTTAAACGTCCATGTCCATTTTTTGCTTCACTTGTAGCGTTCTCAAGTAAATAACCGAATTTTACAGCCTGTAACATTTTTAAGTCATTACCACTATCACCGAAGGCAATTGCATTTTGTCGGTCTATCTTAAATTTTGCTAATATATATCTCACAATCTCGTCTTTTCCAGTCCCTAAAGGGATAAAATCAATATCATATGCATTCTCTGGGTCTCCAGCCAAAGGATTACATTGATTGATGTTTATACTAATTTTAAAATCACTAGCAACTTGTCTAATATGGTTAAGGTTTAATTGATCGTCCTTTTCATTCTTGCAGAAATAGTAGTAATTGCTTTTGTATTTTGATGCACCCATCTGTGATTGGCTATCTAAAGCAATATTTTTAGAAGCTAACAAATCAACTATCTCTTTTATTTTATCAGGATGGTAATTGCCATTATCAAACCTGCTAAGCCATTCTTTATCAATTTCACCTTGTTTTAACCTGTTGAAATAATGAATTTCTGTTCCCAAATCACTTGCAATAAAATGAGGAAGATACTGAAATCCACCCCTCTTCATTTTTTCAAGAACAGCCTCAATGTTACTACCCGTTACCAAACCAAAAAGTAAACCAGAAACCCTACTTTTTTCTACGATAGTCTGTTCTAATGCTTGTATTTGACTTTTTCGTTCGGCGGTTAATTGGTGAGGAAAGTACGTTTCATCAAAATCACTAAATACAATGTACTTAGGATTTGGTATTTCTGGTAAAGTTCTAAAAAGATTGTAGTCCATAGAGTAACCTCCATAAATTCTTCTCTCATTCACCTCCATCTTACCATGAATATCCAATTATTTATATAACTAAACTGCCAGTTAATTGAACAAGAAACAATGTATACCATATACATGCTCGGTTAACATAACGTCCTATTATCAGTAGTCAATAATGAATAGGATTTTCGTTATAGGGGAATTTTGATTCTTTAGGTTGATGGTGATTGATGTGGTACTACCTCATGCCCATCAACTTAAGAAAACAAATCCACCCCAAAACGAAAAAAGTGAACTTAATTCTCATAAATAAATGCGGCTTGAAAAATGTTGTTATGAGCATATTCCGAAATCTTAGAGAGAATAAAAAAAGATATTGTTATATTCTTAAATCTGTAATATAATGAATTTATATAATTCTTAATATTCAGAAATTTAAAGAGGAGGAATTATTATGACAATCGCAATGGCAATTTTAAAATTTTTAGGTGGATTAATTCCAGCCGTACAAGAGTTTTTAAAAGCATTTATGTAAGTTCATTATTCCGCAATTATTTATAAAAATTATCATACAAATGATCTGTATATCAAAGATGAATTGATGTGCAGATCATTTGTGTGAGTGAATTTTAAAAAAAGAATCCCAAAAGGAATTATGAACTGTCCCCCGAGTCATGGACACTTAAAAAGAGTCCATGACTCGGGGTTTTTGTGTATTTTTACACTCATTCCTCGTTTTAAGAGGTATCGCCAAACCGCCATCAAGCCAATGACAACAAATATCTCATAACAAAAGATTTTTTAAAGTTAATGGATATGTAGCAAGAACCCATAAATAAAAAAGATAAGACCAGATTTGGTCTTATCTATGGCATAAGGAGACAGAGAAAGGGTGATAACCATCACTTTTTTATCATATTACATTAACTGTTAATTTTGAATAGTATAGATAAAAATAGTGATAATATCCATATTGGGAAATTTATTATTAATTTGTTTGTGCAGTATCAAAAGGTATGAAAATAATTTTAGGTATATACCGAAAACAAAACATACCTTTTGGTACACATTAGCTATAAGAATTTAATGATTATTTTTACAAATTATAAAAAGTCATGAACTTAGTTTTACCTTCTATTATATACAAGTAGTTACGGGGCAATATCATAGGCTAAAGATTGTTCCAAATATTCACCCGAAACTTTCTGATAAGTTAAAAAATCTAACAACAAAACGTTTAAAATATGATAAAATACAATTACATTTGAAAAAGAGTAGTGGGTTCAAGTTGTTATTTACATGAACTCCAAAGAAAAAAGCCAAATTCTGTATAGATTTGGCTTTTTTCTTTTTATGCATTTGTAGCTAAAAATAGCATGGTCTTTAAATCCTTGTTAGGGGCAAGAATTTAAAGAAGAGTTTAGCTTAATTATGATTTTACATAAATTACATATTATAGTAAATTGATATTATTTGTACTAAATATTGTAAAAATTCAGGAATTTAATCCTTATATTATTTATGCGCAAAGTCATAATTAGTGAGTTTTACAAATGAACCGTCCTAAAAAGTGAACGAGCGTTTACAAAGGTATACCTTTACAAACTGAGGGGCCATATCTATGAAACGTTGAAATATCAAGTTTACAAAGGTGATTCAAATTATTTTATAAACGTTTATTTTTAATGAATACCTTTATAAACAAAAATGGTATAATTGTGGTAACAAATGCAAGGAGAATACAAAACGTGGCAAATATTTATGGATATATACGTGTAAGTACAAAAGATCAAAATGAACAACGTCAGTTACATAAGATGATGGAACGAGGAGTGGAAGCTCGACGCATTTTTGTCGATAAAGCAAGTGGACGACATTTTGATCGTCCTCAATATCAATTATTACGAAAAATATTGAGTACAGGTGATATTGTTTACATAGATGCCTTAGATCGTATGGGCCGCAATTATGATGAGGTAATTTCAGAATGGAAGTATATAACAAGAGAATCACAAGCTGATATCGTAGTTTTAGAAAATGAAACACTGTTTGATAGTCGAAAGTTTCGTGAGATGGGTGATATGGGACGATTAATGGAAGATCAATTTTTATCTTTGCTATCCTATGTTGCGGATCAAGAGCGTAAAAAAATTCATCAGCGACAAGCGGAAGGGATTGCTGTAGCTAAATCTCAAGGAAAACATTTAGGCCGTCCTCAGGTGAACCTTTCGACCTTAAGCAAACAACAAATAAATATAATAGAAGAAACTCATTCAAAATGGAAAAGTGGAGAAATAACAGCTATTATGTTTATGGAAATGTTAGAGCTAAAGAAAAATACGTTTTATAAAATAATGAAGGAATATGAGGAAACAAAGTAGCATCTTTCCTATGAGAAATCCTACTTTTTCTCTGCTTGTAAGAATCTTGGAGTTTTTGCATCAGAACAGTATTATATATATCGAGAAAAAATAAAAGACAACTCTAATTAGGAGTTGTCTTTTTGTGTAATAAAATCTACAAAATCTGAAGATATACAAACGATTAGAATACGTTATGGTTGTTATTATAACAAAAATAAAGATCATTGTGAATAAAAAGAATATTGAAATGAATTTTTGAGCTTTTTGTTAACAAGGTTTCGAAAATAAACATTTTATAAAGGTTTCCTTTGAATATGATTATTTATTTTGAACATATAATCTTTGCTATTGTATTTCGAGGGTTTCCTTGTAAACCTTAGCTATATATTTTACAAAATCAATGACGGGATATTGTATTAGTGAACGGTGCTGCGCAAAACGAACCCCTTCTTTTTCCATTTTGAAAATAAGTTGTTCAATTTTCAACTCTTTTTGTTGTATCCTATTATAATTTTGGTATACAATGTTTTTCCATTGATAGGAGGAACCGTGAAAATAACTTTCTCCTTTTACCCTGTGACTAAATATTATTTCTATTTTTTCTCTACGTTGTTTTTCCTTCATATGAGATTCCGTTGACTGCATGTTTATCGCCTCTTCCCTTTGTGCTGTATACTGTTTTCCAAAATACGGTCTAACCTATCATAGCCAATGTACAGTGATCTTGTTGGGAATTGTCGTTTAAGGCTATCTCATCAACTGTATATATTTTTCAATCGCTTAATCTAACATTTTGGATCTTACATCTAAATAAGTTGTTAGTGTGTATAAAATACCATTAACCTTTTAAGTTTTTGCTACCAATAAGAAAATTAGAAAGTAGCAAAAACGCATGAAAGATTAATTGTTTATCAATCTTTATTATAAAATGATTCTTTATGGGTATGCACCTTTTTATAATCACCAAGATTTACAATATGACGAGTATCTTCATCCATGAATGTTATCCTCTATTTGCTGAGGATAGTTTTTTTATTTAGGCTAAGCAATATATCGTATGCCTCAGAACCCTTTTTGTAAAAAAGAACAATATATGTAACGGTTTCACTTTTGATATGAAAAAAATCATATAGAAATAAAGCGTTCTTAAAGAGGTTTGTTAAAAATTTATTATGTTTGACTTAAAAAAAGGAAAGTAATATTTATTTGCAGAAAATTTTTAAGGATAAAAATAAAATGAATATCTATGATAAGAAAAGGGGGTACTTATATATGCTAACAAATGATTTAGATTTCCGATTAGAACCACGTTTAAAAGAACTGTATGAACAACATAAAATAAGAGCGCAGAAGATAGACTGGGGTTATCATGAGTTTTTACCATGGGATAAGGGAATGGACTTTAAAAGAGTTCCTTGGGATGAAAGTCAAGTTACTCTTCCTTCTGGTGTAATTACGGCCATTGAAACAGCTTTATTAACAGAAGTGAATTTACCATGGTTTACAACGTATTTATCTGCGACTTTTAAAGGGTCCCTTTCTGTTATTACAGACTTTATTCATACTTGGACTTCAGAAGAGGATCAACATTCGAATTTATTGGAGACATATTTACTACTCACTCGAAGTGTGAATCCCAAACGATTACATGAATTAAGAAAGTCAGTCGTTGAGGGTGGATTTGAGCCCGATTTTCACACACCAATCGAAGCAATGACGTATACGACGCTACAAGAACTTGCAACGATGGTGTTTTACAATAATGTTGCTAAGGTTGCAAGTAAGCATGATCCAGATCTTGCTACATTATTACGCCGTCTTGCAAAAGATGAAACTCTTCATTATGCGTTTTATCGAGACGTGATTCGAACACATTTAGAATTGGAACCTAATTATTGCTATCATATTGCCAATGTGATTAAGAATTTTAAAATGCCAGGTGCCGTCATGCCTGATTTTGAAAATAGAATGGCTGTAATTGCAAAAGAAACTAACTATGGACCACTACAATATTTTGATCAAGTACTTGATGTAGTGGTTGATTATTGGGGATTAAAAGATTTAAGACCAATTGCACCTTTAGCTGAAAAAGCAAGAATTGAGATTTTGGAGTACCACACAAGATTGAAAAAAATACGGGATCGATTTGGTCGTTTTCAAGGGAAAACGGACCTACGTTAATGAGTAGAGGTTTCAGAATATACGCGGGGAAATTCCCCCTTCCCTTTATTGGAAATCCGACACGCTCCCTATTATTTTGGTACCATTTTTACTTAATTTAATTTTTTCGAAAAAGTAGTTGACTCTAAAAATAAATTTATGGTATTATAAAATATTTGATAAAAAATCATATATATGTTAAGGTTAAGAAGGTTACCATATATGGAGGTGGATTATATGTTTCAAATTGGCGATAACATTGTTTATCCAATGCACGGAGCAGGTATAATTGAAGCCATAGAAGAAAAAGAATTCTCAGGGAAAAAACAACAGTATTATGTCATAAAAATGTCAATCAGTAATATGCAAGTCATGATTCCTATGGGTAAAATATTGAGTTCGAGTATACGCCCAGTTACTGATATACTTGCATTAAAACACATTATACACATTTTTCAGCATGGAGAATCAGATAAATTACTGCCGTGGAAACAAAGGTATAAAGTGAACACGGACAAAATAAAAACGGGTGAAATACAAGAAGGTGCTGAAGTTGTACGTGATTTAATGCGTATGAAGAAAGAAAAGGCACTGAATACAAGCGAAAAAAAAATGTTGGATAACGCACATGAATTTTTGATTAGTGAACTAGGATTAATTAAAGGGATCACTGAAAATCAAATAAAAAGTTTCTGTTAAGATTCATTATAGATAATGTATTACATCCCCCGAAAATATCCTGAATTTTTCGGGAATATGATGATTATTAAAAGTAAATCATTTCAAAGACATTCAACTTCTTCAACTCACTTTTAGAGTAGGAACCTCTTTTGTTATTACTTCAATCTTATCCATTTTTATTTTTAAATTTCTTTTACGAACGTTCAAAGTTTCATCAAATAACTCGATTAAATAGTCACTTGATTTTTGCAATCCTGATTCACACTGGCACGGACAAGGATCCGTAAGGATGAAAGAGAGGTAGGGCTTTCATTGTTTTAGGTAATATATTATCTAAGTCATTATTTCTAGAAGAAAAAACAATCAATCTTACCGCTATCTCTTTAAGAGTTCCTTACATCTACTGAGACAGTGAATAGTAATTGTTTATCTTCTTTACGTAAAATTGATAAACGAACTGGTAACACCATATGGTCAACTACAAAAAATGGTTTCCAGACCAGGAAACCATTTTTAATCTTATTTACATAATAATAGTAAATGAAGCAGTAAGAAGGAGTGCACACATGAAAAAAATGTTAACAAAAGAATTAAGTAATGAATTAAAGAAGCGGGAAGGGGTCATTTCTATTACAGTTGAGTCTTATGAAAAAATCGAAGTTGGTGGCATTCGTGTAGATGGACCAGCTGTTATTCTAATTAATCAAGAATAGCTAAAAATAGTTGAATACACGTAGAAAAGGATCAGCCTTTAAAAGAAGGGAGGATCCTTTTTGTTTGCTGCGGCTAATAATAGGATAAACATAAATTTCATCTGATGTGATGGGATTAAAAGGAAGGAGAGGGTCGGTATTATCATGGTGGAATGCTTAATATTGGTAGTATTTCTTTTTATGTTATATACATTAGTTGATAAAAAAACAAACTAATTATTTGAAACGATATATTGTTTCCTTTTTAAGGGCGAGATTTATTTTATGGTGAAATGGATAATTTAAAGGAGGAATTTAGATGGATGCAAGGAAAGAACGCATAAAATACGAGAAGATGTCAAAGAACTATGACCGTATTTATTTCGTTTCGTTTCTCCTATTAATTGTACTTGTTTTTAGTAGTGTGATTATCATAGGAGCTACAGGGGTAAAATATGGAGTGTTTTTGTTGTTAGCAATTTTACTTAACGCACGTATTACGAAAGAATCTCAAAAAAAGTATAAGCAGTATTCTAATAAAGGGCGTATATAAAATGATAAATATCTTGAAAGGAACAACCTAAATGTACATTCAAAATATCCCTATATCATTACCTATTAACTCGTAAAAAATAACCTTATATAATGTTTTTTGCAAGCAGAAAGTACAGAGAATTGCAGCGAAAAATGCAGAGGCTTGCAATTCTCTTTTTACATATTAATTTCTGAAGTCGCAAAAGAAAGGGCATTTCTTAAACGATAACTTTCTCCTGTAAATGCAATGATATGAGCATGGTGAACCAAACGATCCACCAATGCAGAAGTTAAGCGGTTATCTCCAAATACACGATTCCACTGACCAAATTCCAAATTAGACGTGACAATTACACTTTTTTGTTCATAACAGTCAGGGGTACGGAAACGATTCAAAGAATAACCCGCCACATCTGAAAAAATTTCCAATTTCAACGGGTGATTTTTATTATACTTTGTCTTGTAGTTTCCTATTGAAGTGCCCTCAAAACGAAAATTTTATCTTTTTATAGGTGTCCATGAGAATTGAGCTCATTTTTTTGGTTTTGGGGGAATTTTGATTCTGTAGGTTGATGGTGATGAGGTGTTTACTTTTCTTAAGTTGATGGACATGTATGGTGACCCCTTAAAGTTTGCTTACACAAATGTTCTGTATATCAAAGATGAATTGATGTGCAAATCATTGGTGTGAGCATATATTTTTAATCAAAAAAAGAAAAACACTCCTCGGAGTGCTTTTCTTTTTAATAAATATCATCTATACTATTTTTACTAGGAGTTGAGTTTAGAGTATACTCTTCTAGGTTTAATAACACTTTTTATTTAATGAACCGCAAAATTGGCTGATTTTGTGGTTTATTTTTATGCACGATGAAATTTAACATGGTTACCATTACGATCGAACCAACCTCTAAATGCCCAGTTAATCCATCCACCATCACCTTGATTTGTAAATTCCCCATCTTCAAATACCCAAATTCCAAAAGTGATTCCATCATATACTGTTGTTCCGAAGAATTTAACACCGTTAAAGCGATCATCATAGTTTTGGTTTAAATTAAAAACCATAACATTATAGCGTTGACCAGCAGCATAAAATGTTGATTCCATTACGCCTTTTACAAATCCTGAACGATTAGTTTGAGCATTGATGGCATCCTTAATCATATTAGCGATACCTAATACATCTATACTTACATTTAAATTTGCACTAGCTTTCGCTTCTTTTGGCAACTTAGACTCTACAAAATTACTAGGTAATTCAGTAGATAGATTAGTAGGAACATTTGTTGTAGAAGGAGAGATCTCAGCCGCACTTGCATCTGTTGGTGCAAAGACTCCTAATCCTCCTAAACCGATAGCTACAGCTAAAGCAATGTTCGCCAACTTTTTTGTTTTTTTCATAAAAAAACCTCCTTTATATTTTTATAAGGTATTAACCCTTACACTTCAAAGTATATATTTCTTATACAGGAGAGGCAAACGATTTAATTGAAAAGGCATTAAATTGTTAATAGTTAAAAAATAATAAACATACAGAAATAATGAAATTTATGTATATTTGAAACTAAATTCAAGGCGAATATACATTTATAGGAATAAAAAAACAATAACTGAATATTTTGTTAATAGATGAAAAATTTTTGCTTATTTTATTATCTTGGGTTCTGGTGCAAATATATGAGAAGAATATGGATGAAAGTAGATTTGTTGGTTTATAAAACTGTTTGATCAAAATTTGATCTGTTAACGTTGATTTACCCCATGCCTATCAATTTAAGAAATTAATTGTTCCCCAAAACAAAAAATTGTACATTTTCACCTGGAAATGCTAATTTTTTCGTTTTTGGGTATCTCATTCTCCTTAAGTTGATGGCGATGGGGTAGCACCAACATTTCGCGAATTTCGTACGCTAAAGGATAATCGACTTTTTTAGTTGAACGAAATTTGCAATTTTAAAAGGGCTTAATACACAAAATTATAATTAAATGCCTTAAAATGCACCTGAGGGTATCGTGTTTTTTGAATATATATAAGAAATATGGTTTTATTTAATAACATACTCTGTTTCTTCTAACTCACCTATGCCTTTTTCTTCAGTTCTTCAAAATGAACATTTATAATAGTACCATCCATTTTTTATTCACTCAGTTTTTAAACGATTTCTTTTTTCACGTTGCAAGGTACTTACACTAATTCCTGTCATTCTTTCCACTTTCCTATAAGATTCAGTTTTTAACAAACCAAGAGCATGTTCTATTTGCTCTTTATTATATTTCTTCGGTCGTCCCTCTTTAAAATTAGGATTCAACTTAGCAATCGCTTTTCCTTCTTGTGTACGTTCTACAATCATATCTCTTTCAAATTCAGCGAATGCACTCATGATATTAAACATCAATCTACCAGTTGGCGTATCTTCCACTACTCCCATATTAATGACATGAACCTTAACCCCTTTCTCAAATAACATTTTAATCGTTTGGATTGCATTTTCAGCCGAACGTGCAAAACGATCTAATTTTGTTACAACAAGTGTGTCGCCATTTTCTAGTACAGAAAGTAGTTCTTGAAATTTTGGCCGATCAAATTTTGTACCTGTAAATTTTTCAGAATAAATTTTCTCGCAACCTTCTTTTTCTAACATTTGAATTTGAGATTCCAAATCCTGGTTTAATGTGCTCACCCTACCATATCCATATTTAACCAAAATATCACCTTTTCCACGTTCACTTTTGACCATAAGTTTTGATGTAGGTCAATGTATTGATTTTATCACATCCCGAAGCTGTATTCAAAACTTTTAAGTTATGAACAAGGTTATTGTTAGAATTATATTTTTTTCATAATCTTGCGAGTGGAAAGTAAACAGACATCTGTAAATCAGGAAGTAGACATTTATAGACGTGGTTTTTATAGTTTTCTATATATCTGTAATGGTATACCTTTGTAAACGCTCGCTCGCTTTTTAGGACGGTTCATTTGTAAAACTCACTAATTATGACTTTGCGCATAAATAATATAAGGATTAAATTCCTGTATTTTTACAATATTTAGTACAAATAATATCAATTTACTATAATATGCAATTTATGTAAAATCATAATTAAGCTAAACTCTTCTTTAAATTCTTGCCCCTAACAAGGATTTAAAGACCATGCTATTTTTAGCTACAAATGCGTAAAAAGAAAAAAGCCAAATCTATACAGAATTTGGCTTTTTTCTTTGGAGTTCATGTAAATAACAACTTGAACCCACTACTCTTTTTCAAATGTAATTGTATTTTAGCATATTTTAAACGTTTTGTTGTTAGATTTTTTAACTTATCAGAAAGTTCCGGGTGAATATTTGGAACAATCTTTATCCTATGATATTGCCCCCTAACTATTTGTATATAATAGAAAGTAAAACTAAGTTCATGACTTTTTATAATTTGTAAAATTAATCATTAAATTCTTATAGCTAATGTGTACCAAAAGGTGTGTTTTGTTTTCGGTATAAACCTAAAATTATTTTCATACCTTTTGGAACAAAAAATAGAATCCTTATGATAAGGATTCTGCAACAGGAAACAACAAATATATAGAAGTAAGATAAAGAGAATTACTTATTATCATAATATCATATATATGTATAATGTAATGTTGAGAAAATGTTAAGAAATGCTCGAATCATTCTCATATGTATTATGTAGTAATGGTTGAAACTGCTTGTTTGTAAACGAGTTGCTGTTTACCACGAACCATCATACCCAGAATCGTTTCCGTACCCAAAATAGGTGCAAAATTGAGCGTAATAGGCATTCGCCAGTTTTGGCGGATAGCGTTCAACAAATTTGCAGGAGGTTGAAATATGGTAGATAATTGAAAAGGTTAAGTAACAACATTAGAGAGGAAAACAAGCGTGAAAATGTTCGGAAAAGTAATCATATGCACGGCCGGAATTTTAGTAGCTGGATTTTTACTTGGGACTGGGGCCGCTGTCATGTCTGGACTTAAAGTAGATATACCGTTTATAGGCGGATCAGTAAAAAAAGACGCTGAGAGCCCGGAATGTATCGAAGCTAAAGAAAAATATGAGCACTGGGTCACGGTCGGTACTGATGAAACTATGAAATACCATTATCTAGGTAAGATGGAAAAAGAGTGTGGTAATAAAACAACGGATCAATCTAACAAAGTCGTTATGTCGAAAGACGAAAAGCAAGCAGAACAACAGGAAAAAGATCAAGTGGAGGAAGTAAAAACGCCAGCCGTTGAAACTACACAAGAGGCGCAGACAACCGAAGACAACAAAACGGCTCAGGTGAAAGCGAAGGAAGAAGCGGCGAAACAAGAATCCGAACCGAAATATTGTGGTAGTCCAGAAGCACAGATAACTTGTGACCACGTAAAACAAGAATGGGAAAATGAACAAAAGATAGAGCAACAACAAAAAGAACAATTGGAAGAAGTGAACAACAGACAATTATCCCAGGATGTAGCTAATCAATTAGTGATCGGAACGAACTTTATGAAATATGATTCATTGCTACCATTACCAGTAGATGTACAGTCTGGAATAGATGGAACGTCAATTTACATTTACAAGCAAGGTAACAAACAGTTACGAATGACAGTTGCGGCAACGGATCGTATTACAAATGTGAGTTATACAGAATAACAAACAAAGGTAGAAAAACTCCCATAAAAGACAATTGAAAATCCACAAACAGATAAAATAAAATAGATCATGGGGTCCCGCCACATGCCCATCAACTTAAGAAATTCGTTGTTACCCAAAACTAAAAAAATGAGCTAAATTGTTATAAATAATTGTAGATAGATAAAGATTTTCATTTACGGGGTACTTCATAACCTTAGCTTGATAGTGATGTGGCGAGACCCATATACTGAATATAAAATATGAAATTTTACATATTTGCGTATTAGGTAATGGTATTAACTTAGAATTACTATATGCTAGATTAGAGGTTTATACTCAAAGTCTATAATGTTTTAATGGAAGTAACAGCCATATATATCCATTTCAATTCTTCGACATACCTACTATGCAGAATACAACATGATCTGCACTTGCTTTCTCATATTGATGTGGTGGGAAAAGTCATGACCGTTTCTATACGCGGTCAGATGCTCCCTTTCAAAATTATATATAGGTATAATTTTGACTTGTATGAAATAAGAGAGGGGGGATAAGTAAATTTAAGAAGTAGCCATAGTAAGAAGAATTTTTATTGTATTAACGTAATAAAAGGATACAAAGGGCTAGTGAGGAAATCGACGTTTCGTATGAACGTTAGAATGGATTTAAATGAAAGGACTGATTTATATGAGTAGAAGAAAGAATCATAGATTACAAAAACCAATGAAAGTACTTATGACATCTGCTGTTTTGACAACGACATTATTTACATCTATGACTGTAAATAATTTGAACATTTATGCTGAAACTACACAAACCCAGGCACAATATGAAGAGAGAAAGTTTGAACTTCCAAGTACAGGACATTATATGGGTGAAGCAGCAAGAGAAAGAAGAAGTGAGCAACGAAACTATGTGCCAACAGGAATTTATGTAAAACCGAATGAGCAAGTCACAATTGAAGTATCGGGACTATCAGGATTAGAAAAGCTTGGAGCAACTATTGGGACAAATGAATATGATAAAGAAGGGGGAAAAGCATTTCGTCTTTCTCCTGGTTCTAACACCATCTCCTCTCCAAACGGTGGTTTATTAGGGTTTGATAACTCTGAAGGGAAAGGAACTGTTAAGGTGAAAGTAACACAAGGCGGGTGCCCTGTTCCATTCTTTGAATTAGGGAAGCATACGAAAGAGGACTGGATTGCTATGATGGACAAGTATCCAGATGCGCATGCTGTTCAATTAAAGTCAAAGAAAGCAGTACTTACTGTTACTCGTGATAGTGCCAAGAAATATATTGTGGATCAAGATCCTGTTCCCCTATTAGAAAAATACGATGAAATGATTCGAGCGCAAGATAAAATATCGGGACTTTCTGAAACAAGTTCTAATCCGTTACATCGTTCAACTCGCCGTCTTTGGGCTTTTGTAGAGAACCCTAACAACCCACCGGGCATGTACATGTATGCAGGTCGGGATGGAGTCGTATTTACTACTGCTTATGACGCAATTAAAAGTGCTTTAAATGTAAATGAATTTGGATGGGGACAAATGCATGAAGCAGGACACACAAGGCAACAATACCCTTGGACGTGGGCTTCGAATGGAATGACTGAAGTCACTGTTAATATATATTCTTTAGCTGCACAAAAACAATTATTCCCGAATCAACCAACACGTTTAGAAAAAGAGGGGGATTACGATAGAGCCTCTAAATACTTAAAACAAACAGATAAAGAGTATAAAAATATTGATGACTTGTTTGTGAAACTTGTTATGTTTTGGCAACTTCATTTAGCATATGGGGAAGATTTTTATCCGAACCTTCACAAACTATATCGAGAGTTACCAAAGGATAAACTTCCAGAAACTGATGAAGATGAAATACAAGCATTTATTTTCAATACATCGAAAGTAGCGAAACAAAATGTACTTCCATTTTTTGATCAATGGGGACTGAAAGCATCACAAGAAACGAGAAAAAAAGTGGAAGCATTGAACTATCCAACATTAACTGCCCCTATATGGGAAGCGACGGATGCGAAACCTGTTAAACCAATTGCCGCGTATGGTCCAAGAAAATAATGAAAGCAAGTGTGTGATCTAGCTAGTAATGCAATCGATGACAATCCAAATGGTTCTGGTGCAAAAATCATTTGATAGAGACATAGAAACCTACATAGACTGTTCAATGGCAGATTATGATGCAATTCCAAACAATTTATGTATGAACCTAACTTCATTTTGGGCAGACTTCACCTGTGGGTGAAGTTGTCCTTTTTTCATCATATGCATGGTTTCAACGCCACTCAATATAGAAGTGGCTGTTTCATATGACTTGAATCCTAACATAGAACGCACACGTTTCTTAATGAAACGGTGATCCTGTTCCACTATATTATTGAGATATTTAACTTGCCTTATTTGTATGCCATCAGGCATACGTTTCTCTTCTTTTAATTCTTGAATTGCTACAGGATAGGCTGGGTTCTTGTCTACTGTTATAACGCGAGGTTTACAAATATGAGAAGCAGCCAAGGCTTTCTTGAAAAAGCGCTTGGCTGCTTGTTTATCTCTTGATTCACTGAGATAAAAATCAATGGTATTTCCTTCTGAATCGACTGCGCGATATAAATACATCCATTGACCTTTTACTTTCACATACGTTTCATCGACTCTCCAGGAATCATTTGTTGTCTTAAGATGACGTCGTACTCTTTCATCTAATTCAGGTCCATATTGATGCACCCAACGCATAATGGTGGTGTGAGCAATAGACAAACCTCGTTCCTCCATCATTTCCACCAAATCACGAAAACTTAGGTTGTACCGTAGGTACCATCTTACCGTTAATAAGATAATATCAGGTTGATAGTGCTTCCATTTGAAGAAATTTTCCTTTTTCATACCGATCACACACCTTTTTTAGAGTAATAGTATCAGTATGTCCAAGATTTAGAGATTATTTGCAATTCCCCTGAAGTTTTTGCACCAGAACCAAGAAAAGCAATGTTTAAATGATTTGGAGAGCCAAAATCTAAAGTTGAATAAAATAATCACTCAAATTTTGCGTTTAGGAAAAAAGCGGGTGTTCAGATTCGTTTGTATGACGAGATAGGGGGCAAATTAATGCAATTATATTAAATAAAGCTAAGCGCTTATAAAGAAGAAGATAGAGCGTTATAAGTGATTTTGGTTAAATCTGTAGGTATTTTATTTTATTTTTCATAAGAATAAATGTAAAATTCTACATACCGTATTTATAATAAAAAACAAATTAACCGAATTTAGGGGTTTCCTTGCTTTTTGTTTGGAGTGCTGGCTCGTCGTGTGGGGACGAAACCCCACGTACTAAACGTATCAAAATTTTGAGTAAGAACTATTTTTGAACGAATGATCTAAGCGGTTCGGCTCGTATAATTGCTAGTCCAAGTCGAGAACAATTGCTTTTCTTTTTGTCCTTCGGCTTGGCGAAAAAAGCGAATCGAGCCGAAAAAAGTTTGGCAAGGATTGTTTTTTACTGCAGTAACGAAGTGGAGCAGTAAAAAACAAAAAATACTACCTGTTCCTTGCGGAACTTTTAGCTTTTTCAGGTTTAGGGTTTTAAAGCCCGCCCACCGCCATTAAGGGGTAGCATCCCGAAAATGCGGATTTACAACGTTAAGTTGTTTATAGTATTAAAAATGAATAACTTAACAACGATAAGGATTTTAAGACAAGTCATACGAGACAGTCGCAAACCTTATTTGAAGCAAAATCAGTTAAGTGTCAATAGAGTAAACCCTATTGATACAGGGATTTCTACCTTGACGTTGTAAATCCGCAAAATCCTGATGCTACCCCATATAGTATCTGTTTCTAAAGCATTTCTATTATGAGAACAGAAACGATGTGCGTTTTCAAAGTTTTTTTTCACTACTAGATTCTCCCTTTTTTTGTTTTTGCTTTTATATCTTATAATGAATATTGTATTCGTAGAGAGTTTACATAATGTCCTATTATAAGAAGTTAGATATTCCCATAGTCCCCATGATACTAACATTCTGTGCATGACTTAAGATCTATCCTTCTATTTTACTTTCTAGTAATTCTTTTATATATTGCGTTTAGATGTTCAGGTGTTAAACTATTTGTATATTATCTAAATATCCATCTGAACAGAAAAACAAGGAAACCCTTGTTTTTCTGTTCAGATGTTCAGATGTTTAGATGTTTAGAAGGATGGTGATCTGAACAGTGCAACAAAAAGACTGGTTATCAGCTGAAGAAGTAGCCAAGGAAATAAAAGTATCAGCTATGACTATAAAACGAAACTGTCAAACCTACGGTAGTTTTTTAAATTTCCAACAAGGTGAAAAGAACAAGTATTTAATTCATCAAGAATGTATACCTGTTTTTCAATTTATAGCTAAAATGAGAAATAAAAGAAACCTCCAAACAAAACAAATTATTAAGCTCCTCAGTAAAGAAGGATTACCTGAATATATAGACATTGAACCTATCCAAATAACTAAACAACAACCTGAACAGATCCAAGTAGGAGAAGTAGTTGTAGCTATTCAGGAATTGGATAGAATTGTTGCTGAAAGAGTATCTGAACTGCTTAAAAAACATGAAGAAAATTTAAAGGAATGGTTAACTGAACAGCAAAAACAACAACAGGATTTTCAAAAAATTGATGAACGTGATCAAAACCTAATGGCTATGATCCGTGAAAACCAGGAGACTAAAAAATTGCTTGCAGCCACCCAACAAAAAAAGTGGTGGCAATTTTGGAAATAGAAAAAGCCTTGCTTATATGCAGGGCTTTTTTATACAGAATTCTATACAGATTTTTGTACTAGTGAGGTAATTTTTCCCAAATCACCGAAAAGGGGGAATAAGATTGATTCATTATAAATTTATATGTTATTTCAAAAAGTACACTTTATGACAATGCTGAAAATCTAGACTATTTCATTTCAAAAATACAACTTAATAATGTTTGAAACATGTCAATGCAATTGTATATATTTTGAAATGCATATTTTAAAAAGCACCCCAAAATCTTTATTGATAAGGATTTTTCACAATACGTTTTTCTTATTCCCCCTTTTCGAGGGGATAGGCAAAAACACCCTAAAAGAAAAATTCATTATAAACAGAAATTTTTTCTAGAATAACTGATTATCGACATTAAATTATGCAATTTTTCATGATGTTACAAATTTTTTCGTTTTCTCTTTTTTCGACAGCAATAGACAGTATACTACTTTTTAAAAGCGCTTAGTATTTTTAGAAATTATACGAGGTAAATATCATGAAAAACAAAAAAAGAAGAGCTACAGTTGCATTAATAATAGGATTATAAAGTACATTTTTCTTGAGTGGCTCCAAAAGTAAAGAATCGTTGCCGTACCCCTTATTAACAATACAAAGAAAGGGAACCTGCTACATCCTCATATGCAATATTGCATATGAGGATGTATTGATAAAACATAAGCACTTACTATAATATAAATCACATCGTAGCAACAACAAAAGGAGGTGAAATCATATGGCAATCGCAATGGCAGCTTTAAAATTTATCGGTGGGATCCTTCCACTCGTACAGGAACTTTTAAAAGCAGTAATGTAAGTTCGTTATTCAGCAATTATTTATACAAATGATCTGTATAGCGAAGATGAATCAAGGTCCAGATGAGAGGAGGTGAAATCATATGGCAATCGCAACGGCAGTTTTAAAATTTATCGGTGGGATCTTTCCACTCGTACAAGAACTTTTAAAAGCAGTAATGTAAGTTCGTTATTCAGCACAATTATTTATACAAATGATCTGTATAGCGAAGATGAATTAAGGTCCAGATGAGAGGAGGAAATCATATGGCAATCGCAATGGCAGTTTTAAAATTTATCGGTGGATTACTTCCATTCGTACAAGAGCTTTTAAAAGCAGTAATGTAAGTTCGTTATTCAGCAATTATTTATACAAATGATCTGTATAGCGAAGATGAATCAAGGTCCAGATGAGAGGAGGTGAAATCATATGGCAATCGCAACGGCAGTTTTAAAATTTATCGGTGGGATCTTTCCACTCGTACAAGAACTTTTAAAAGCAGTAATGTAAGTTCGTTATTCAGCACAATTATTTATACAAATGATCTGTATAGCGAAGATGAATTAAGGTCCAGATGAGAGGAGGAAATCATATGGCAATCGCAATGGCAGTTTTAAAATTTATCGGTGGATTACTTCCATTCGTACAAGAGCTTTTAAAAGCAGTAATGTAAGTTCGTTATTCAGCAATTATTTATACAAATGATCTGTATAGCGAAGATGAATCAAGGTCCAGATGAGAGGAGGTGAAATCATATGGCAATCGCAACGGCAGTTTTAAAATTTATCGGTGGGATCTTTCCACTCGTACAAGAACTTTTAAAAGCAGTAATGTAAGTTCGTTATTCAGCACAATTATTTATACAAATGATCTGTATAGCGAAGATGAATTAAGGTCCAGATGAGAGGAGGAAATCATATGGCAATCGCAATGGCAGTTTTAAAATTTATCGGTGGATTACTTCCATTCGTACAAGAGCTTTTAAAAGCAGTAATGTAAGTTCATTGTTCAGCAATTATTTATAAACAATTATCATACCTTAATACGAAAAAAAGAAGGGAATGAATTTTTTGAAAATTAAAAAAAGTGTTAAAGGAATCAAATTATTAGCATGTTTATTAGTTAGTTTAAGCACTATTAGTTATTCATCTATTTCCTTTGCGGAAACAAAAACAGGTAATTCAGCTGGTGCAACAAAAAAAGCTAGTAACATTGATACTGGTATAGCAAATCTTAAGTATAATAATCAAGAGGTTTTAGCAGTAAATGGTGATAAAGTAGAGAGTTTTGTTCCAAAAGAAAGTACAAATTCAAATGGTAAATTTGTAGTAGTTGAACGTGAGAAAAAATCACTTACAACTTCACCAGTCGATATTTCGATTATTGATTCTGTGGCTAATCGTACATATCCAGGAGCAGTACAACTTGCAAATAAAGCTTTTGCAGATAATCAACCTAGTTTGTTAGTAGCTCAGAGAAAACCTTTGAATATTAGTATAGACTTACCTGGCATGAGAAAAGACAATACAATTACTGTCAAAAATCCTACATATGGTAATGTGTCTGGTGCAGTAGATGAATTAGTATCTACTTGGAATCAAAAGTATTCAAAAACACATACGTTACCTGCAAGAATGCAGTATACAGAATCTATGGTGTATAGTAAATCTCAAATAGCAAGTGCTCTTAATGTTAACGCTAAATATCTTGACAATGCACTGAACATTGACTTTAATGCTGTTGCAAATGGAGAGAAAAAAGTGATGGTTGCGGCATATAAGCAAATCTTTTATACCGTAAGTGCAGAACTACCTAACAATCCATCAGACCTTTTTGATAATAGTGTTACGTTTGACGAGTTAACTCGTAAAGGGGTAAGTAAGGCGGCTCCGCCTGTTATGGTATCAAATGTTGCTTATGGTAGAACAGTTTATGTGAAATTAGAAACATCATCTAAGAGTAAAGATGTACAAGCTGCTTTTAAAGCCTTAATTAAGAATCAAAGCGTTGAAGCGAGTGGACAGTACAAAGATATTTTTGAAGACAGTACCTTTACCGCTGTAGTATTAGGCGGAGATGCAAAAGAGCATAACAAGGTTGTTACAAAAGATTTTAATGAAATCCGAAATATCATTAAAGATAATGCAGAATTAAGTTCTAAAAATCCAGCATACCCAATTTCATATACAAGCACTTTCTTAAAAGATAACGCAACTGCTGCTGTTCATAACAATACAGATTATATTGAGACTACAACTACAGAATATTCTAGTGCTAAAATGACGCTTGATCATACTGGTGGATATGTTGCTCAATTTGATGTATCTTGGGATGAATTCTCATATGATAAAAATGGTAAAGAAGTACTAACCCATAAAACTTGGGAAGGAAACGGCAGAGACAGAACTGCTCATTTCAATACAGTCATACCACTTCCGCCGAATTCAAAAAATGTAAAAGTCGTAGCAAGAGAATGTACAGGTCTTGCATGGGAATGGTGGAGAACAATTATTAATGAACAAAATGTTCCATTAACAAATGAAATTAAAGTTTCAGTTGGAGGAACAACATTATACCCAAGTGCTAATATTAGTCATTAGGTAAAAGTGAAGCGCCCTGTAAACAGGGCGCTTTTTCAAATATATCATACTTCTCTATATAATCATTGTAGCTATCACCTCTCAAAAATAAGTATTTTCTGAATGATCGGATATTAATCAATTTTCGCTGTTTTTTTGCTGGAAACTTCCCTAAAAATGTACGTTTTAGATTTCTTGTATGTAGTCTTAAGTGAGCCCTTTAACTCGTCTGTAAAAGTATACCTTTACAGATACATAGAATCATATAAAAACTCACGTCTATAAATGTCTATTTTAAACTTTACAGATATCTGTTTATTCTATATACCTTTACAGACATAGTTGTTATAATTATCAATGAGGTGTAGCATATGAAATATAAAATATTTGGATATGTACGAGTTTCGAGTAAAGATCAAAACGAAGAACGGCAAATTCAGAATATGAAGGATTTAGGGATAGAAGAACGAGATATTTTCATAGATAAAGAATCTGGAAAAAATATGGAGCGAGAGAATTATCAAATGCTAAAACGTCTTGTTCGTACAGGAGATACCATTGTGTTTGACTCTTTGACAAGACTTGGAAGAAACATGAATGATACATTAGAAGAATTTAGATATTACGAAAAACATAAAGTAAATTTACAATTTATAAAGGAACCATACATTAACGTCAATTACACTGGAGAAAGTACAAATGATGTTATTCAGAGCGCAATTCAAAAAGCAACACTGACAATATTATCTGCCTTTGCAGAAAAAGAGCGCATTGATATTAAACAACGTCAAGCTGAAGGAATTGCTCTTGCTAGGAAGCAAGGTAAACGTTTAGGACGTCCGCCTGTCGAAATAACAGAAGAATTTATGGATGCTTACAAAGAATGGAAATCCGGTTCAATTACAGCCGTAGGAGCTATGAAAAAGTATGGCATCAAACGTTCCTCATTTTATAAACTTGCCAAACAGTATGAGGAAAATTAAATTGTATATGTTTTGACATATTCATTTTAAAATGTGGATGGGACCCCTTTTAACAAAACCGGAGTGGAAATGATGAGTATAAATAGTTTTGTGGGATTGATAAAGGACAAATTATTAAAAGAGGTAAGCATAAGAAGTGAGGATGAATTCGAGCCTGTAGTAGTTAAAGATATTCCTAGACTTTGGAAGTGTTTAGGGACAGGTAATTATGCCGCAGTATTTATGCACAAAGAATACAAAGATTGGGTAGTGAAAGTTTACGCGCGAGAAGGAGAAGGAATTGAAAAAGAGTCAGAAGTATACCGAAGAATCGGAAATCATCCTTCTTATTCGAAGCTTATATATAAAGGAGAAAATTTCATAGTATTGAAACGTTTAAAAGAAATTACCTTATACGATGCTATTCATAAGGGGATTAAAATTCCTAAGCAGGTAATCCTTGATATCAATGAAGCTTTAGAGTATGCAAGGGAACAAGGATTAACTCCTTGTGATGTTCACGGGAAAAATGTGATGATGGAAAACGGAAGGGGATATGTAGTCGATGTATCTGATTTCTTAAAAACAAAAGAAGATAGTAAGTGGAGAGACCTAGAAAAGGCATATTTTACATTTTACTTGCCTTTCATTTATAAATTGCCTTTCCCTGTTAAAATACCGTATTTCATGTTAAACATTGTTAGACGTTCATATAGAAAATATAAGAAGCTTAAAAAGAAATTCAAATTGTAAAAGGACCACATACTTATCTTTAGGTTAGATAAGTGAACCACTAGTAAACAAAAGGACCGTACATTTTAGATATGTCTAATATGTACGGTCCTAATTTTATAACTTCATGAAGGGGTACCGCCACACATCCATCAACTTAACAGAACAGGTTACCCCCAAAACGAAAAAAATGAACTTCGTTGCTATAAAAGACACAAAATTTTCGTTTAGGAGGTACTTCAAAATCTTAGCTTGATGGTGATGTGGTGCTACCCCACATCCATCAACTTAAGGTATATTTTTATACAAAATGGGGTCTTTTCACGTAATATTTTATTATCGTTTATAGATGTTATAAAAGTAGGCATATCAAATAAACCCTGACGGGTTTGAATTTTTTTACTATGCTACCTGATGAGTAGAAGTGGTATACTCATACACAACACCCAAAATGTCAAAGACTGTCTTTTTCTCGTATCGATGAGATTTTCGTCCGTTGCGCTGTAGGAGGTTAAACAGACGAAGGAGAACCTTTGATAGCTCTTGGGTGTTTTTGTGTAATGCTTGGTGAAAAAGTGAAAAATAATCTTTAATTATGTACATCGCTTTATATTCACTTAGCTCTTTCTGTTTCTTACGTAATAGGAGTTCTCTCATCTTAAACATTGTAGAAGAACATAATAGGATACTAATGAGTTGTCCATAAAGATGACATTCTAATCGCTCTTGTTTAATAGATTTACAACGATGAATTTGAAACCAGGATTTCCATATTTTAAATAACAGTTCAATTTGCCAACGTAGTGAATATAAATCATAGATTTTCTCTTTTGGTACCCATTCCGTAGGAATGTTTGTCATATATACCGTAATTCCTTGTAAAAGTTTCGTACGCTCTGTATATGTAATTCCTTTTTTCTTTTCACGAATAGCTCGATCACGTAGGCGTTTTTGTTTTTGCTCCTCCGTACATTTATAAACCACAATGCGAGTAGGTAGTTTGTCTTTGCTCCCTACATATACATCATGTAATTCATACACTTGGCCAGGTTGTAATTGGTTCATAATGTCTTCCAAATGAATTTGTATATATACCGGCCTCAGTTGAGCGGGTTTTGTTTTAAATATGACTGTTTCGAATTCCTTTCTATATATCTTAGTTGGTAACTTAAGACGTGATAAATAATATCCTTGCTTATCTTGAATAGACTTAAAGTCTTGTAAACGAAAATATCCTAAGTCACGAATATATAGTTCATTCTTTTGTGCCATACCTGTTCGAGTCGCACCATACGCTTGATCACTTCGTTTTCCTGGTTCAATTTTCACATCAGAAAATTCTCCACTCAACAAGTCATACTCCAGTTGAATTTTTACACCAGCTTTATGACTACATCCTCCGGCACCAGGATAAGTAGATGCAAATCGATCCGGCACTTGAAATGTTGTAGAATCAAGGATAAGAATACGCTCAAAGTAAGTAGAAAGAGCATGAGAAATCTTAGATAATCCCCCAATTTTAGCTTGTAGAAGTGTAGTAAATACAGTTCGAAAGAAGGCTACAGAAGCCGAGTTAAATCGCCGATTAAGTCCCTCAGGACTTAATAAAATTCCTGTTGAAGTTTCTAATTGACTACAAAGTTGAGTAAGAGAGGTAGTAGCGATTTGTTGATTTAACCATACACACAAAGATAAAAAATGGTGCCCATGGCACTTACGTTTTCGTTTCATTCCGCCTGCTTCTATAGCTAATTGATTAAGTGTAGCAGGAGACATATAGCGATATAACTCTTCGGCAAATAAAGACAACTCTTGTTTTTGATGCATATTCATAAAAAGCATGTCACCCTTTCTCATTAACATAAGAGAATAGTAACGTGCTTTTAACTTCAAGAATAGTCTAAATCCTTAAGTTGATGGATGTGTGGTGCTACCCCATCACCATCAAGCTAAGAAAAGCAAATACCCCAAAACGAGAGAATTGACCTCCCGAGGTGAACTGTATAATTTTTTTTGTTAGGGGGCGTTATAAAAAAGAAATACCCTTTCCTATAATCGATGTTGCATGAGCTTAACTTGACGGCAATGTAGATTTAAAATAAAGTTTGATAATTTATAATAAAGATTGATAATTAGTAAAAGAGTTTGATAAAAAGGTCTATTTTGTAGGGAAATTGCTTATGCATAAAATAAAGCTAATTTTTTGTATACAGTAGCTATAAACTCTCTCGAGATTTGGAAAATAGATTCGCGAATCAACCAGGTTTCCAACCTGATGTGGTGATGAGCTGCGAAGCTATTATGAGTGCAGTGACATAATTAGGAGGTTTCCACTATGACAGCTTTATTTAAACCTATGGCGTTCCATCTGAAAACTGAACGACTTGACCTGAGTATGTGGGAGGAATCCGATTCAGCCTGGTTGAGAAAATTAATTGGCGAACGTGGTGTGGACATGCCAACCCTTGACTCCGTTCGTAGCTATCTTATTGAGATGCGCAAGAAAGCGGCTGAAAATGGCATTTCTCTTCTCACTATCCGTAGGCGAGACGAAGGCGATTTCATCGGATACTGTGGCTTGATTATCGGCCGTTCCACCCTTGAAGAGCCTGAGATCGCATACGAGTTGTTCCGCAGTGTTCATGGTAAAGGATATGCGACCGAGGCAGCATCCGTTGTGCTGGACGCTGCGATTGCTACCGGGCGTCACAGACTTTGGTCGACTGTGGGCGCTTGGAATGTTGCGTCCCTTCGAGTTCTGGAAAAAATAGGATTTAATCGACATCACAGTACGTGGGACGAGCGCGGTGAGATTGTTTGGAACGTACACGATTTTTAGAGATCCCGACCTAATTCGAAACTATGGAAAAGGAGAAAAGGTCATTAGTTTAGGGGAGAATCCACATCGCTATCAACCTAATAAAAAAAAATACCCCCTAAAATAAAAACCTAAGCTACCTATTTCTTGAAAAAACAAGTAATCGTGGCCTAGGTTTTTATTATTTATACCCCAATTACTTCTCTCTTAGATTTATTGGAAATCTGGATGACGATACGTTTCTTTCCCTTCCAAAAGAGTAAGTAAAAGTTTTGTTTTATGAATATCTTGTTCTGGAATTTCAAATAAATTTTTATCTAGTACAACAAAGTCTGCTTTCTTTCCAACTTTAATAGATCCGGTTTCTTTTTCTAAAAAGTTTGCATATGCTCCATTTATTGTATAACTCTTAATCATATCCTCTAAGCTTACTTTTTCTTTTGGATTTAGAACATGTTCTGGATTTGTATGTTCTGGATTTGTATCTTGTAAATCTGTACGAGTTATTCCCATTTGAATGCCAGCTAATGGGGAAAAATATTTTCCATGTGTAATTGGGTAATCACTGGCAGACGCCATCGCTATGCCTTCTTTTATAAAGCTTTGCATAGGATATTGTTTATTTGCACGCTCTTCTCCTAACAAATCAACAGCTTGTGAAAAGTATGCTCCATTCTTGAGAAACCATGTTGGTTGCGGTACTCCAATGATTCCCAAGTCTTTAAAACGTTTGAAATCACTTTCTTCAACTAATTGTAAGTGTGTAATCTTATGACGACTATCACGTTTTCCGTTCTGCTGTTGAGCAGATGCAAAGGCATCTAATGTTTCTGTTGTTGCGGCATCCCCTACAGAATGAACGTGAATTTGAAACTTTTCTTGATCTAAAGTCTGAATCAGATGTGCATATGATTTCTTCTCCCACACAGGAACACCATAATAATTTGTTTTATTGTTGTATGGTTCATGCAAAAAGGCTGTCCCTCCTTCAAGCACACCATCCATAAATAATTTAACAGTATTCATTTTCACCAGTGGACCTTGTAACTTTGCACGCTGTTCCTTTAAATACGGAATACGACTTTCACCTTCACTTGGCTGAACAGCTAATGAAAGGTTATGTCGAACAGATAATGCTTGTTCCTTTTCAAGCATTGTTAAAGCCTCAATAACAGTATCCTGTTGCGGGACAACAACATCATTCACTTGTGTGTATCCATTACTTGCCGCCAACTCCTGGAAAACTGCTAAAGCTTCTTTATATTGTTCAGTATTAAACTTTGGTAATTTGTCTAATACAAGATTCGTTGCTGTATCACGAAGCGTACCAGACGGCTCACCCTTTTCATCACGTTCAATTACTCCTCCCTCCGGGTTTGGCGTATCTTTTGTAATCCCTGCTATTTCAAGTGCTTTAGAATTTACCCAAATCGAATGATAATCCTCTGAAATTAAAGCAACAGGAATATCCTTTACAACAGCATCTAAAGATTCTTTTGTTGGGCCTGTTGTTGGAAAAAGAGTATTACTCCAGCCAGCACCATGTATAACGCTTACGCCACTATGTTCTTTTGCATATTTTTCTACCATTTGGATATATTCTTCAATTGTTCTACCACTTATTAAGTTAACAGAATAAAGAGAATTAACTGTTTCCGAAGCATGAAGATGGCTATCGACAAAACCTGGAAGTAACATTTTCCCTTTTAAATCAATAACTTTTGTGTTCTTTCCCTCATATTTCTTCACACCGTGTGTATCACCAACATATATGATTTTTCCCTTCGCAATCGCAACTACTTCTGCCCACGGTTGGTTTGTTTCTACCGTATAGACCTTCCCATTTATAAAAATGGTGTCAGCTATCTCTCTGATGTGTTCCTGTTGTTTATTTACCGGTACAAATCCTGCTAGCATACAAACCACAGTCAGACTAATTAAAAGAACAATCAACTTTCTCAATGTATGAACCCCCAATTCTTTGTTATTTAATTATTTTTATAAACCTCAATATACAAATACTTAAATTATCAATAATTCCTTGAAGTACTCTTTTTATTAAGATTGAGTTGAACAGTCAATAAATTAACATTTAATAATTTACATAACCTGTAATCTAATGATGTAAGTTTTCTTCGAAATATGTTAGTTAAGTGTATTCCTTCATATTCTTGCATTTTTTAAATAATCAATCTATTCATTAAACCAGAAGCAGTCCTTATAAGGACTGTCTTCTGGTTAATTTTTAGTTGATTGACTTCCAAAAATACCATATCAAATTAAAAAGTTAATTTTCCTGAACGGATATCATTAGTCATACCTTCATAAGGATCTTGAGATATAACTTTTTCATTATTGATTCCTTCATTTTTGAAAAAAGTGATATCAGCGAACTCAGGGACAACATATTTAGGATAAGTCTCATATTTTAAACGGGATTCTTCCATTACATTAATAAAGTCATTTTGGTAACAAACTGTAATTTCTGGATGTTCATGTACCCATTTAGGGAAGAAGATGACTCCATGTATCCTTTTGTCATTTGGCATGAAATTTAGGGAAACGTCAGTGCCAGTAGGCTCAGTCCATGAAACTTTATAGACTCCATCAGCGATTTTTACAATATCAGCTTTTTGGTCACGAACCCAGCGACCTCCAACCATCCCACTATGAATACGATAGTCAACAGTATCCTCATTTTTTATATAAAATTCATATTCCCAACCATTTTCATAAGTATAAATGAAATGGCTTCCTAAAAATTGGTTAAGTTCTTTCATAATAGTTCACTCCTTAAAAATTATTCAATATTAAACATGTAATTAATTACATGTTTAATATTACAAGGTTTAATATACGCCTGTGGTATAATTATGTCAAGATATTATAAACGGAGGTTATGGTGTGAGCCGTAGAATACTAAAATATGCAATTTTAGGGTTATTAAGTAAAGAAGATATGAGTGGATATGATATTACATCCGAATTTAAAAAAGCGATTGGACAGTTCTGGAGTGCAAAGCATAGCCAAATCTATGTTGAGTTAAAAAAATTATTAGACGAAGATTCGATTTCTCAATATATAGAAATGGCAGGAGTCAAACTTGAGAAAAAAATGTACAGACTTACAACAAAAGGAAAAGAAGAACTTCAGAATTGGTTGCTGGAACTAGATGAAAATGTGGAAACCGAAAAGGATATCTTCGCATTACGGTTATATTTTTTAAAAGATATCCCTACGGAAGAAATTCCAGTGTTATTTAATAACCAATTAAAACTCAGAACCGAAAAATTATTTTTTCTAAAAGAACAGTTCTCTTTTCATTTTGGAGTGGAGAAGAATCCTCTATATTTAGATACTGAAGAATTAGGTCACTACTTTGTTCTGACAAAAGCCATTTCACGCGAAGAAAATTACATTTGTTGGTTAAATAAAAGTTTAGATATTATAAAAAACAAAAAAGCCGATAATCCTTTTAAATAGGATTTATCGGTTAATTCAATTTAACTGATACATTTTCTGGTTCTGGTGCAAAAACTTGGTTTTAGTGCAAAAATTTCAGGACAATTGCAATAAATCTACAAATCTTGGACATACTGATACTACTAATCTAAAGAAGGTGCGTGATTGGTATGGAAAAGGAAAATGTATTCAAATGGAAGCATTATCAGCCTGATATTATTTTGTTAACGGTAAGATGGTACCTACGATACAGCCTCAGTTTTCGTGATTTAGTGGAAATGATGGAGGAACGGGGCTTATCCATTTCCCATACAGCGATTATGCGTTGGGTTCATCAGTACGGTCTGAATTGGACAAACGAATCCGACGTCACCTTAAACAAACAAATGACTCCTGGAGAGTCGATGAAACATATATCAAAGTAAAAGGCCAATGGATGTACCTGTATCGTGCTGTTGATTCGAAAGGAAATACAATTGATTTTTACCTAAGCAAAACAAGAGACCAGAAGGCTGCAAAACGCTTTTTCAAGAAGGCCTTGCAGTCTTTTCATGTTTCAAAACCTCGTGTTATAACAGTCGATAAAAATCCAACTTATCCTATAGAAATTGAACAGTTGAAAAAAGAAAAAAGTATACCTGGTGGTATGCGACTTAGACAACAAAAGTACTTGAATAACATAGTAGAACAAGATCATCGCTTTATAAAGAAGCGAATTCGTTCTATGCTAGGGTTCAAATGTTTTGCCACAGCTACATTCATTCTTTCTGGAGCAGAAGCCATACATATGATTAAAAAGGAACAGGTTGATTTACGGGACCAGTCTGTCCAAAATCAGAAAGAATTCATCCATCAATTGTTTGGACTTACAGCATAAGATACGATTCCGTTAGGAATCTATGCGCTTTATTATCTTTTATTATCTTTTTGCACCAGAACCAATTATTTGAATTCCGTTTTCATCCACAACGTAAGAACGGGTGTGTGAAAACCTTTATCTGGCATTTTTGATAAATACAGTATACAATACTAAACGTTTAGTTTACCATATAATTATCAGTAAAAATCCCTAAAAAATGGAGGTAAGTACATTGGAAAAGGAAAACATTGTACATAGTAGGGTCTGGTTCATTACTGGAGCTTCAAAAGGATTTGGACGTGCATTAGTTGAGGCAGCACTTGAACAGGGTGATATGGTAGTAGCTACAGCACGTAAACCAGAAATTTTAGCACAATCTTTTCAAGATAATAATCATTTATTAATCCTGCCTTTAGACGTAACGAATTCTTATCAAATCCAAGAATCAGTCGAAAAAGCCATTGGAAAATTTGGGCATATCGATATTTTAGTCAATAATGCCGGGTATGGACTGTTAGGCGCAGTGGAAGAAGCGAAACTGGAGGAAGTAAAACAAGTATTTTCTACTAATGTTTTTGGTTTGCATGCTGTAACACAAGCTGTCTTACCTCATCTTCGATCCCAAAGGTCCGGTCATATTATCAATATCTCTTCAGTTGGTGGATTTTCAGGTTCTATAGGATGGGGAATCTATAACTCCACTAAATTTGCAGTGGAAGGATTATCGGAAGCGTTATCGTTAGAAGTGAAACCTTTAGGTATTCACGTTACCATTGTCGAACCAGGAATGTTTCGTACTGATTTTCTTGCAAGTTCTATGCGTTCTGTTAATACAGTTATTAAAGATTATACAAATACTTCAGGACAAACACGAGAAACGGCTAATAAAAGTAACGGTAATCAGCCTGGTGATCCTAAAAAGGCAGCTTCAGCTATCTTGAAGGTTGTTGCAGCTGATGATCCACCACTAAGACTTGTTTTGGGGCCTGATTCCTTAAAGCGAATAAAAACAAAACTTGAACAAGTCAAAACAGATTTAAATAATTGGCAAACTGTCACATTAAGCACAAATATAGAGGATGAACAAATTGGTTAATTACGAGGTAAAACAGTCAAATTCTGAGCATAAGCGAGGGAGACCCCGCAGCAATAAAGTAAGTGAGCGTATTCTGAAAGCTACTATCGAACTTTTGTTTGAAGAAGGACTTCGGAAAACAACTGTTGATGAGATTTCTGCCCGTGCTGAGGTTAGTAAAGCAACTATTTATAAGTGGTGGCCAAACAAGAATGTAGTTTCAATAGATGCTTTTCTATTGAAAATGGAAGCAGAGGTTAAAATACCTGATACTGGATCTGTACGTGAAGATTTTTTACAGCAGTTACTTTCAGTTATGCGATTTTATAAAAGTCCTATGGGTAAGGTGTTTACTCAACTCATTGCTGAAAGTCAATACGATCCTCATATAGCTACCATATTTTGCGAACGGTTCCTTGTCAATCGACAAAATGCTGTGCAAGTTATGTTGCAGCGGGGATTTGATCGCAACGAGATTCGAAACGATATAGACTCTAAAATTATCATTGATTTAATTTATGGGCCTATGATATATCGACTTCTTACAGGACATGCACCTTTGGACGACAACCTTGCAAAATCGATTGTTGATGTGGTGATAAAAGGGATAAGAGTATAATCTTTATATCTGATTTTTAGGTTACAAGTATATTTACAAGAAAAAAGATTAATCGATATTAGAAATTTCATTTATAACTTCTGATAACGATCATTATGGTGCGACAAGAAGTCGCATTCTCACAGTGTAGCTTCCGCTACTAGACTAGATGCAAAGGCTATCTCCATCCGAAACTGCGGGATTGGGGTCACCATATCAAAAAAAGAAAATTGTACGTTATCAAGACCTATACGTTAAAAATCCTCAAAAAATAAGAGGTAAGCACATATTAGTCATGTCTAATATGTGCTTACCTCTTATTTCTCTTTAAACTAAAGTTCCGCATTAGCTTAAATACTTCAATGTGTTTCTAATGGTATTTTTCCAATGTCGGAAACATCCACATGTTCATATTTAATCACTTTAAAGCCAGGAATTTCTAAAGTGATTGTATCAAAACCATATGGTGGATTATGTGCACCCTCAAAAGTTACAATTTGAACGGTTATTTTGTATTTATCATTAAATTCATCTCGAACAATATCAATAATTCTTTTTGAATCAAAAAGCCTTGATTCACCATAATACGTTTTTGTTGCTTGAAGTATCTCTATTCCGATTGCCCTCAGAAATGCCTGTTCGAGTATAACTTCACTACCGACCGTAGGAAGTTTCTTTTTCTCAGTTTTAATGACTTTCCAGGCATTATCTTCTTTTTTTAGCGTATATAACAGGTTTAATCCATCTAACTTGACTGCATGTATATAAGCGATGTTTTCTTTAACATAAATCCTTGGTTCCCTAATCCATGTCCATATATCACCCTGTAAGACAGATAAGGCTGCCTTACCTAAAGGTGAAATTTGTCCTTTATCATTATAGAAAGGAAATTCTCTAAAGAAATATATATCTTTAACCCCTTTTAAATCAACATCGAAATAATACTTATTAATAAATTCTTGGTTGGGTGTTTCTTGTTTTGCGGAAACATTAGAAGTAGTGATAAAAAATAAGATGCTGAAAATAATGCATAATTTTTTCTTCAATAAGTTCACCTACCTTTTCTCAGTAGGTATTTTCCCCAACAAAACCAAGTACAAACACTATAATTTAGGTTCTGGTGCAAATATGATTTATTAGAAACATAGAACCTCAATATCCTTTTCATCCATGAATTATGATGCTAATCCAAACAATTTATGGATGAACTCAACTTCATTTTGGGCAGACTTCACCCCTTGGTGAACTTGTCCCTTTTTCATCATATGCATGGCTTCGATACCACTTATCATCCAAGAGGCTGTGTGAAAGGATTTCAATCCTAACATTGAACGAACTCGCTTTTTAATAAAACGATGATCTTGTTCCACTATGTTATTGAGATATTTGACTTGCCTTATTTGGATGCCTACAGGCATCTTTTTTTCGTTCTTTAACTCTTCAATCGCCATAGGATAGGATGGGTTTTTGTCTACTGTGATAACACGGGGATTGGAAACATGAAAAGACCGCAAAGCTTTCTTGAAAAATTGCTTTGCGCTCTATGATCTCTTGTTTTACTTAGATAAAAATCAATGGTATTTCCTTCTGAATCAACGGCACGATACAGATACATCCATTGACCTTTTACTTTTACATATGTCTCTTCCACTCTCCAAGAATCATTAATTGGCTTAAGATGACGCCGAACTCGCTTATCTAATTCAGGTCCATATTGATGAACCCAGCGCATGATTGTTGTATGAGAAATGGAAAGTCCTCGTTCTTCCATCATTTCAACCAAATCACGAAAACTGAGATTGTACCGTAGGTACCATCTTACCGTTAATAAGATAACATCAGGCTGATAATGTTTCCACTTGAATACATGTTCCTTTGCCATACCGATCACACCTTTTCTAGAGTAATAGTATCAGTATGTCCAAGTTTTAGAGATGAATTCTTTTCAAATTAAAATTTTGCACCAGAACCCTCACGAGCCGTTAAGAGCTCATTCCATATGTATGACAAAAACGTTCCACCTCCCAGCGTTTGAATTTATTTATTCCATTCATAAAGAACTATACAACATCACTTTTTTAAGGCGCTATAACTTTTTATCTTTCATTTTCTTTTTTACGCTGTTGTTGCTGTTGCTGCTGTCTTTGTTGTTCTTGTCTATTTACTTCCACTTCTTTTTCTTTTCCTAAACTTCCATAAAGTAAATTTCGCTCTTTTGTCATCAATGACAACTTATAATGTAATTCAGATTCATCAGTAATACCGTAATTCTTTTTGAGATAGTTCATATCACGTTTTGCAACATCATACTCTTTAAATTCATGATAATGCTCTTGCTTAAATGCTTTTTTATCTTCAGCTTTTTTATAAGCCACGATTAAAGGATGACTCTTTTTATACCTTTGGAAACAACCCTTCATTTTCTGGAATCTAAAAATTTCATTATCAATACCTAAAAGTTGCTTTTCAAAGCTGTCAATTAACGCTTCCTTATTTGCTTCAATTTCATCAAGTTCCGTAAGTGAAACATTTAGTTTATATAGCTTAGAGCTTAATTCATTTAAGTAATTAATATTTTGTTTAGTAGCCCACCTTTGAAGTTCCTTATTATTTTTAAATTTCTCTTGTGATTTATCTATCCATTGTCTGTTAATTATACTTGTTTTAATTGGTGAATAACCTTTGTTTTCTATTCTAAACTTAATAGAGGATTCAAGGTAATTAAATCCAATTGTTTTAGTACGCATAAACTTTCCTGACTTCGGATTCATAAACGATAGATATTTTCCTTGTTTATGCTCATATCCTTCTTTTCGCATTAAGCCTAAAAATTCATCAAACGAATTTGATTTTGATATGTTTTTATCAATTGTTTCTTCTAAATTTCCTTTGAAGGATTTCTTCTTTGATCTAGCTACATATTCGTTAAAAGCTAAATATTTTTTCCTTCCCTTTCTTCCTTCTTCGATTATCGACAAACCATACTTTTCAGAGATTTTATCATTTTCTTCACGTAATCTATCCAAAGTATTTACACGCTTTGAATCAAACATTTTTAGTTTATTAAAATCAATATCATTGAAAATAATATGATTGTGTAAATTATCCGTATCTGTATGTGTAATGACTGTATATTGATGATTGTCTTTTAGATAATTATCAGCAAATTCTATTCCATACTGATGAACTTGTTCTGGCGTTAAATTATCGTCACTATCAAACGATTGAATTATCATTCTTGCACTCATGTTTTTATTACTGTTATTTTTTTCGTTGTAATCAACTAAAACACTTTTAAAATCTCTATCTATCGTTTCAATATTACATTCATAAGATGTGACTAATTCCTCGTTTGTTTTATGAGGTTGCATACTGTAATTAATGACATCTTTTAAATTATTAACTTTTTGTATTTTTACAATAGACATTGTAATCAATCCCTACCTAATAAATTTCATATTCATCTAATATATCTTTCAGTTCAAACCAATCATCATCTTCAAAAACATTATCGAGTTTGGATAACTTAAACTTCAGTTTCTGCGCAAAAATAAAAATGCTATCGGCCAATTTTATTAATTGATTATCATCTAACTTATATAGCGTATCTCCATATAAATATTGCCAAACATATTCTGTTACTTCCTTATCCTGTTCTGGCGAGTTATCTATACATTCTATGATATAAACAAAATCCTCTTTTATCTTTTCGTACACTTCTTCTAATACTAATTTTTTTGGTATCTGTATTTGATTTTCAGTTAACGATTGTATTAATTTTTCCTTTTGTTTTTTACTCAAGCTATCGCTATTAAACTTGGTTTTCAAATCAATTAATCGGTCATATTCGGTATTGATTAAATTTACAATTTTTTTCTGATTAACTCTAAGAAAATCAATATCGCTATCAGTGTAAATTCCGTCTGTATTGATCCTTCTGATTAAGCTATTTATATTCTTACCAATATAATTTATTTCTTTAGTTAAATCCCTATAAGCTTTCATATCAACTTCAAGTTTAAAATGTGTTTTTGCTGAATCAATAACAAACGCTGAAGTTGACTTATATCCCAATTCTACAGCTTTATTTTTTATCATTTCTTTATCTTTTTCATCTAAAGTTATTTGTAAATATGTTTTATGAATAAACCCCATAATTTCACCACCAATTTTTTAAATTAATCGAGCGCAGCGACAACAAATAAATAAGTGATTTTGTAAAAAATCGCTTATTTATATTTGTAAAGGTCGTAGGAATCTCCTACCAAGTCAAAAACAACGTTTTTGGGGATTACCATGGTAATCCCGTAGCTTGCCCTCTACTAAAATCTCAATATTTTATCCTTAAAATTATACCATTTATACCCATTATATGGTGTAATATGTTAAATAATTTACAGGGGAGTTGGTATCTGAATGGCGAATGTAGATGAACATACACAGGTTGCACTCGAAGTCATAGCACAAACCTTTAAATTATCGGAACAAGCTTTATTACGGATTTTAGAAGCATTGACAAAGTTACTTGAAAATAAAGAACAAGATCCAAAAGATTATATCCTTGATGGAAACACAAAAGATGGTAAACAAAAAATCAATGAGCTTATTAAAGAACATAGTAACACTGGTGGTGTTATTGCTTTAGATGAAAACTTAACTAAGGAACAATTAAAGGATTATCAAAAGGAATTAAAAAAATTAGGTGTAGATTTTTCTGTTGTGAGAAATGGTAAAGAGGATTATTCTTTCTTCTTTTCCGCAGCACAAGCAAATGTAATCAAAAAAACATTAAAAAATGTGGTTGAAAGAAAAATCGCAGTATTAGAGGCAGCACGCACATTTTAACATTTTTATACGCTAAGGGATTCTCAAAACTCATTGTTACTAATTCTATTTGAGATTTTGATTTAGAGATAAGTTTTGAGATAGATTTAAAGCTATTTTTACGACATTTTTAGGTGAATTTTGTTTCTCTTAAATACCTCCGTTTTTGAGACTTATAACAAAAGGAACATGAAAAATTTTTATTTTGAGTCCAAATATTCCATAAAACCCCTCATATAATTTAAGTACAAAATTTCACAAATTGAAAATTATATATGTGTTTTGAGTTTGTATAGAAAGTCAAAAGCGAACTTTTCCTTTTCTTTGTATTTCTCAATATTTTCGGGTAAGTAACAATGATGTTTATTAAGTATATTTGTTTCCAGATATTCAATCGTTTCTAGTAAGGATTGTCCCCTAAGTGATCCAGTGATTAAAGATTTAACAATTAAAAATGTCTCTCCACCCTCAAGTAAATGTGCATCGTGGAGAATTTTAGCTTCTAGGCTTTCTGGTTTTCCATCCTTTTGAGAACCGTCTGCTACTTCTAGAATTCGTTTTATTTTTTCTCCGCTAAACCCAATACCCTTAAGAAATTTTTCAATACTTATTCTTATCTCTTCTTCATATATTACTCCGTGAAAATATGCGCCATATTTAAGTAAATCCTCATCTACTTTATTTTTATATATTGTAGCCATTTCTAGAGATAAATTTAAAATACGTTTTATATGTTCAACATTGTGCATTATATCTTTTTGAGCATAGTAAGGTAATATGAAATCTTCAATTAATTGAAGAGTGTCCAATTTCAACAACTCCTTTATTTTCAATAAATGTATTGGCTTTCCTCCCACATTATAGATCCGCTTTCTTTAATTAAACTGTTCTTTAGTTGAATAAACAAAAAGCCGGCAATAGCATACCAATTTTCGTTAAACGTGTTATTCAAACAATGAGTCCCTTTAATGTTATAACATGACTATGGTTTTAAACCACTTAATTTTAAATTGAAGATCTTTATTTTAACTTATTAACTATCATTTTAAGATAACTTTTATATTACTTATAAGCGGGGTAGCATCAGGATTTTGCGGATTTACAACGTTAAGGTAAAAATCCTTGTCTCAATATAATCTATTGAGACTTAATTGATTTCACGTCAAATAAAGCTTTTTAGTGTCTCGTATGACTTGTCTCAAAAGTCTTATCGTCGTTAAATCTTTCGTTTTTAACTCAGCAAACAGCTTAACGTTGTAAATCCGCATTTTCGGGACGCTACCCCATGTAGTAAAATCCCCCCCCTAAATCAAAAAAAATTTCAAGATCAGGCAGGTAATTTTTTAAATTATTTCCGTTCGCTTAATTCGCTTTATAAACCAATCGGAAAATATTCTTGTAATCGTTTCCGTTCTGATAGTTGATGCCATTTTTTTCGTTCCTCTTCTCTCCAATCTCCTCGTCCTTTTTCAATAATTTCTTTAACTTGTTCCCGCATTGCAGAGGAATCATCTATATCTAACCAAGAAATATTCCTACAATTCCAGCTCCTTTCGTTATGCCAGATATGCTCTTTTTGCAACTTAAATATTGGAGCTAATTCAAGAGCATTTAAATTCGCAAGTGGTGCATGATATTCAGTAAATAATAGATATTTAACAACTGGGAAGTGTTTGTGCTTTGGACCGACTCCGTTAATCAATCTATATTGTTGTTCTTTTAAAGATACATAGTATTCGTTATTTGATGTATTTTCTATTTTCCCTAAAAAAACATTTTCTGTAATCTTAATAGGTTCGTTCCCTATAGAAAAGCTGTCTTCAAATATATGAAAATGACAATCACCATGCATATGAGCTCTAATAGCATCAATATTAGAGCTGTGAATTAAATCAATTAGTATATTACCTTTTCCTTTGCCTTCTTTAATTGTTCGAAATACAAAAATGTGTTTATTAATAAAATTATTCCCGTAATCAATCCCCACAAAATCATATCTATAGTGTACCTTCAAGTCTAATGGTATGTTATATCTCAGTCCTTTTGTTAAATCGTACATTTTTTCTCCATGTACAAAATTATTTTTTACATGGAGTATACTCCATAGTTTAATCTTAAAATAGGATGGATAAGCTACTTTTCCGGAGATGGGCAAAAACATCATAATTTCACATACCATATATAAGTGAGAACACCTAATCCAAAAATAAGTTATAATCTCGGAAAAGTAACCACCTAAGAAGATATAATAGAAATATGTATTGGCAGAATGGACAAAGCTCCAAACTAACCTGTATTTAGTGTGATTAAGTCATTGGTTTGCTCTTGTGTCAACTCATATAAACGCTCTGCTGCACTTGGAATAAACGACTGTATAAATTCAAGGTATAGTTCTTTCTGCTCTTTATTTCGACCAATAGCATGGTTAAAAAGCAACGCTAAAGTAGACAGCCCTGTTTGTCGTTGGCTGCCTTTGCCGATTACATGGATATAGATTTGTTGGGATTTCTTTAATACACTGTTTAACGTGCTTCTCGGGATTTGTAGAGCCTCACACAATTCCTTTTGAGTAACATATACAAATCCTTTTTCTGTGTTTTTCTGCGTGTTTAAGAAACCAATGATATCTTGTTCCCACTCATGCCAATGGCTACGCACACGATCTTTACGTGCTTTTTTATGCTTATACCAATATTGAGATGGCACTGGACCTGAAAATGTCGCTCCCCCATCTGACCAGATTTCTAAAATTTGATTAATGTACTCTTTGTTTGCTCCTTTGTATTTACCTGAGAAGGCACTACGAATAGCCTTTTGAATACTCGCGTTTTTCAAATGGCTGTTTAAGTTTGTATTAAATTGATCTAGTAAGTCGTATGTATCCTCTTCAGACATTCCCGAACTATAGCATGCTAAAGCAAGCGTAAATACGGCGTTGTCACGCCCGATTAGACCTTTCTGACCATGAATATGTGTACATACTAGTACCTTTTGCACCCATCCTTCAGTGATTTGAGTTGTATGCATTGGCTTGTTCGAAAGAACTGTAAATAAGTTTCTACGATGGCCGATATCTTGATCTTTAGACCATTCAATTAAATGAGCTAGATTACACGTACTTTCTGCATCCATCCATACAACATTCTCCTCGTTTGGCATACGGAAAAATCCGAAATCATTGCATGTCAAATCAACACCAGGTAATAAATCACTTAAAGCTTTCCTGATGTTCTCGCTTATTCTCTTTGCGCTACGTAATCCACGGAAATCATTCTTATTTGAAATGAACAATGGGTTATCTAGCACGAAATAAGCCTGGTATCCCTTCACACTTTCCAAGATAACTGTAGGCATGCCTAATTGCTTGTCCATTGCTGCAAGTACGATTTCTCCAGGAGTAATGTCCTTTGTATCGATATCTACAGTGAAACAGTTGATTTGTTTTAAATTACGTTCTTCATGACCTTTAATGATTCTTCTGCTTCTGTCCAAATATGTACCTACTCTGAATACATTCGGTGTCCAATGCGTAGCTTGTCCGATATGATCCAGAACTGCTTCTTGAGAAGTTAATACAACTCCTTTAGCTCCATAGGGATGCATTAAATCTTCTTTTGTACGCGTAATGAATACAAATCGGTCATTCATCGTACTAGTATCCTGTGAGTCTAACATGGCGATGCTAGCTCTAGAATTCTTGTATTTATATTTGCGTAATCCACTATGTAAAATCGATTCAATTGCTTGCTGCGCTTTATCCATGTTAGATCTCCTTTCTACTAGATTTTTGACAATAAAAAAAGGTGAGCAGTTATTACACTGCTCACCTTGAAAATTCCCTGAAAAGTATATAAAAACAGAATTTCTCCATATTTAAACGTAATTTTTCCGTACTTAAATAAGGATATCTATCTTTACAATCCATCACTAATTAACTATACTAAATACAGATATTTTTATATCTCTAATAACATAGTTAACTAGAACGGACGGAGAATTTACAGACTGATGGTGCAGTGTGTAAATGGAATACAAGTTGTTGTCAGCAACTTGTATTCACCGGGGAGTAAAGTTATTGTCAGTAACTCTACTTTTTCTGTCAGATTGAGATCTACCAAATCTCTATTAGACAGCCGTTCTTTTTTATTTGTTTTTGTAAATTATTTATCGAATATGCTCTAAAGAGCTCTTTATGTACAATATCAAATTAAATCTTTTTTTGTTGAAAAACTTGTTGTTTCTTACGTTACAGCAAGTTTTTTTGTTTGTAAATACAGAAATGACAATTTAAAACTACGCAAAAGTAGAAATGTAGAACTACGCAAAAGTAGAAATGTATACTTTTCTACCTGTAATTGAAAGTTGGTATACCTTCTCTAACTTACGCAAAAGTAGAAATGTATACTTTTGTTCACGTATTTACAAACTTAATCTCCTGAAAAATTGTAATTAACCCTTAAATACCAGTGTATAAAGAAAAAACTTTAAAACTACGCATAGGTAGAAATGTATACTTTTCTATCTGTAAAAACATCCATTCTATAAACTACGTTTAAGTAGAAAAGTAGAAAAGTATACTAAAAAACCTTACGCTTAAGTATACTTTTCTACTCTTTCGATAAATCCGTTTAAAAAACTTAAACTTTTCTACGGTATACTGTTGCGAATATTGAATGTAGATGTTACATTTTACTCAAAGGTATACTTATTCGGAGTTTTATGGAGGAATGTCGAAAATGACTAGACAAGCAACTACATACGTAATCGGTAACTTTAAAGGTGGAGTTGGAAAAACAAAAACAGCTACAATGTTGGCTTATGAAGTTGCTACAGTATTTAATGAAAAATGTCTTTTAGTGGATATGGATCCTCAGGGGAACGCTACAAGAGTCCTTGCTAAAACAGGTGACATTGAAGAAATTGATAAGTCTATTACGGATGCATTTCTAAATCAAAATTTAGAGAATGAGATTATTCCAGTAATTGAGAATTTGGACATTGTTCCATCTAATACTTCATTTAGAAAACTATCAAAAATCCTCTTTGATATGTTCCCAGAGGATGAACTTGCACAAATTACATATTTAAAAAAATTACTAGAACCATTAAAAGATAAATATGATCGTATTTACATTGATGTACCACCAACAATCAGTGACTACTCAGATAACGCTATGATAGCAGCCGATTATTGTATCATCGTTCTACAAACACAAGAATTATCTTTAGAAGGCGCTCAAACATATATCGCTTATATGCAGTTCTTAGCAGAAACATATGATGCAGACCTACAAGTTTTAGGTATTATTCCAATGATGTTACATCAAGGAAAACGAGTGGATAATAAAGTATTACAACAAGCTCAGGAAATGTATGGCGGAAATGTTCTAGATACAATTGTGAGATATCAAGAGCGTCTAAAAGTGTACGATATTGAAGGAATTCATAAAAATGTTAACGTTAGTGGCAATATTGATATGTGGGATGAAAAAGCTCATCAACTATTCATCGATGTTCTTAGCGAACTTAATGAACATGAAAACTATTTTGCTACTATTAATGCTTAAGGAGGAGGCTCATAATGTCTAAAGCACCATTTCAACCTATAGTCACAAAACCCGGAAATACTTTAAATGACAAAGGTGTACAGATAAAAGGAACAAACGATTTCGGCCGTAATAATGAGCCTGTTAAGAAAAAGGTTATGACTCCTATCATTAATAAAGGGAAAATACCTGTTCCTGAGAAACAAGATCAGCGTTTAGTTCCATCTAAAACAGCTAAAATTTCACCTGCTGTTTTGCTAAAGCTAAATACTCTTAAACCATTTATAAAAGAACAAGAAAGCATGGATAAGGCATCAATTAACAGTATCATTGACATGCTTCTTGAAAGCTATGTAAATACTAAGCTAACAACGCGACAATCTGAAGGTTATAAAGGGATGTACAAACACCTTTACGAAATGTTGGAAAAGAAATAACAAGCAATATAGTTTTAAATAGGAGTGGTGCCTGTGAAAAATAAGAATAATTCATTTGTAGTAACAGTTACGCCTATTACTGACAGTTCGGATTTAAATACGAACACAGAAAAGAAAATGTAAACACCAGAGAAAAAGAAATTTAAAAATCAACAGGATAGCATTAAAACTTCTAGTCAATCCAAAGAAGAACTTGAAACGCTAATGAAAATTACCAACACGAAATTTGCTCACGAAATAATTGATTTACTTATAAATCATTATGTAGAAAATGAATTGACTACTGAGCAGAAAATGAAATTCAAATTACTGACCGAAATAAAAAAAGAAGTATCCCTGTTTCTAATTGGGGATACTTCTTTTTTTATTATATATCCTTCATCAAAGTAGAAAAGTAGAAATGTATACTTTTCTACTTTTACGTAGTTTATATAAAGTCCTCACCAAAACTTCCACCACGGCCTTTTCTTCTCTTTTGCAGCAGCGACTTCTTCACGATATTCCTGCATTAATTTCTTCGCCTCTTGTATCTCACGTAATGTTTTCATAAGCGTCTCATCTCGTGCTTCCAATCGTTTTTCCACTCGTTCATTATGTTGATCTATACTCGCTTTAATTTCCTCGTTGCTTTGCTTTGCCTGCTCACTTAACCGTTCTTCCATCGCTAATATACTTTGATTCATTTCCTGCGCCATAACGCTGTATTGTTGCTGTAGCTGTTCTTGAATGTGAAATGGAATTAAGTTCGTGTCCTCAGGTTCTTCTTTAATCAAATCCGGATTAACTTTTTCTATTTGTTGTGCAATCATCTTTGCTGCCTTTTCCAACGTCATACCGTCATGCTTACTAATCTCAATTAATCTCTCAATAACCAGGATGTCACCATCTGTGTATTCACGTCTGCCACGCTTATCTTTCTTTACTGTAAATCCCTCTCGTTGCAACACTTCCATATACTTTCTGAGCGTACTATCGGATATTCCTAGCCTTTTGTATACTTCACTAGCAGAATAAACAATCTCGTCCGTCATAGCGTCACAACACCTCCTAGAAAAAATATTCCCTAACGATTTTTAAATTCCTGCAAAGAAAAAAGCCCCACTAATGTAGGGATTAAATCGCCTTTGCTATTTCAACCAATAATCTCATAAACAACGGTATCATTTGTACTACGATATATCCAATCCCAGCACGGGAGATTAACGAGAAACCTCGTTCTTGGCTACCAACCATAATAAATAATCCACCGCATAGCGCTACAACGGATGCGATTGGATAAGATACTGCTTTAATTAGAAAGATAACTGGCTCAAATGCATTTACGATCCTGTTGTACAGTTGGCCATCTATATAATTTTTAAAGTTGCCATCGTTTGATTGCACATCCTTGAATACTTCATTTACATTTGGCGCATCTGCTTCTGCTCCTGATGCGAATACATGTGGAATATCTATAATGTTGCTGAATATAATAGCACTACCGATTGCACTACCGATTGCACTACCAACTCGCACCGCCACAGGTGCATATTTTTTTGTTTTCTTTTTGAACAAGCTCCACTTTTTCTTCGCTCCATAGTTACCATCCATAAAATCCTTGATGCTCATTGTCTCAGTTGCCATATAGACCATCTCCTTAATTTTAATGGAAATCAGTAACCGTAAATATGTTGCAATCCAATCCCTCGCAAAGCTTCTGTATTTGCTTTCTTCGGTATTCTGTTGTTGTGTACCAAATAAATTTAGGCGCCTTCTCAAACACATTACATTCCATTAACTTTCTGTACTTCTGCATTTTGAAACGGTTTGCGCTCATCTTTTGCTCATGATCTACCTCTACAATGTGATAACGGCCATTATCCGTGAATAGTGCATCCGTAATTATGGAAACGATACCTTTAACATTCATTTTGACTTCCTGCTTCCACGTTTTCGGGCATTCGTAAGCGATATAGATGTCATTCCTCATAATGTAGTGACGAAATTGGTTAGAACGTTTTAGTACCTTATTACTTCCAATACGCTCACGACCTTCTTTATTGAGATAATACACCTTTTCTGAATCTCTAAAGCTAGATACATATTCTTCAAGATCCTTCATTACACGAGAAGCATTTCTATCACCGCCAAGATCATGAAGTACCTGGATTTGTTTCCTACTTAAGAACCCCAACTTCTTCAAGCTCAAGAGTATGGACTCGGTTCTTGCTTCCTTTATAGCTAACTTTTGCATCTTCATGCTCCTTTCTCGCTCTAATGTTGATATGTGGCATTATGATGTTGTCAATCTTTTTGTTATCGATATAAACAGTCTGTAAAACCTTCTTCTCGTTCGTTTGGTATATAGCTCTTCCTTTTATGTTGGGAAGACTCTCTGCGCCGCCCTCATCGAGTACAGCGCGGCTCCCTGCTTCTGTTTGTAATCTGAAGCAAATACGAGCACCAATGTTCTGCCGTAACTGCGATGGTAAAGCTTCGTTAGTAGGATATTGAGTCGCATATACTAAGCGGAATCCAGCTGCCCTGCCGCGACGACCTATATCTACAATGATGTCTTTGCACTCCTGATATGGCGTCATGTCGGCTGCCTCATCTACGATTACAAAGTACCTTGTTGGATCCCCGGCTTCTTTTATATCTTCGTATCCTTTTTCTAGTAAGTATTCGTTTCTATCATTCAGTTTAGTTTGCAATTCCCTTAGAGTCTCAAGGGCTTCCCCAGGATTCTTCGCAATTGATTCGACTTGATTTAGGAATCGGTACCGGTTAAAAGATAGACCACCCTTCAAATCTATAAGGAATAGCTTTATATTTTCCGATTGGTTACGTACCAGGGCCGTAATAATGAGCTTTAATACATTTGATTTACCCATATCCGTCATACCAGCCGAGATCATGTGTGATAGCTGATCAAAGTCGTGTTTTACCAATCCATCCCTCGTATAACCAATAGGTACTTCCCATCCCCTACATTGCTTCATCATGTCTTCTTCAAACTTCACAAAATCAGGAATACCTTTCTCGTAAACTCTTATTTTTAGCAAACCATCGTAAGACAGCTCTATTTCCTTTCTAACGAGTTTTTTCTTGTTTACGATATTTTGTATTTGTTTTAAAATGTTTTTCCGCAGACGAAGAGATTTGAAGTCCGATAGCTTGAAATCGTAAACTTTGCTCTTGTGATTCAATCCGTCTTCTAAATGCTGCATTTTTTGTTCAAAATCAGAAAAACTAAGACCAAGAGGGATCCTATACGCATACTCAACTCCCCAATCATTTCTCGTCTTGCGAAGCAGCTGTATAGTTCTGGTATCTTTTCCTTCCTTCACTTTTAAACCGCAATTAGCGCAAATCCTTTGTATCTTGGAGGCATCGTTTGTTGCTCCTTTTTGATGCATTTTTGATAGAAAAATTACTCCGCCAACTGCAGCTGAACTTACTAGCTCAAATATCACAAACTCACACCATCCTTCTTTTGGTATTCTGCAAGAATAGTCCCTGAAGATTAGAAGAGATAAAAATAGCCATGAATCGTTGAAAATAGAAATCTTCCAATGTCTAAAGCATTATTCTGTTAGCGAATTTTATTCGGAATATATGAAACGAAGTATGAAGTGGCTGATTAAGTAGAGGTGAGATTCGTAATTTGTTTGGTATGGTAAAAGGTATTTTAGACTGTTTGGCCATTATGTCATTTTTTTTCGTGCGTTTATAAAAATGACGAAAAGGGCAAGCTATGTCTGAGGTGGTTAAAGTGTTTGGACTAGGAAAAAAACGTAGTAAATTCGGTAGTTGGTTAGACAAACAAGGAATAACACAAGGTGATTTGGAGAAGGCAGCTAAGCTTAGTAGGGGAACAATTTCTAAAGTATGTAATGATAAAACATACATACCTAAGTTTTCTACAATCACTCAAATTACAAAAGGACTGAAAAAACTAGGAAAAAATATAAATGAAAATGACTTTTGGATGTAGCTTGGTTCAAACGAGAGAAGCTTCTTATGTAATTATAAATATAAAACGGTTCTGGTGCGAAAACTTCAAGATAATTGCAAGTAATCTCTAAATCTTGGACATACTGATACTATTACTCTAAAAAAGGTGCGTGATCAGTATGGAAAAGCGAAATTTATTCAAGTGGAAGCATTATCATCATGATATTATTTTGCAAACAGTAAGATGGTACCTACGGTACAACTTGAGCTTTCGTGATTTGGTGGAAATGATGGCGGAACGGGGCTTATCCGTTGCTCATACAACGATTATGCGTTGGGTTCATCAGTATGGTCCTGAATTAGACAAAAGAATCCGTCGTCATCTCAAGCAAACCAATGACTCTTGGAGAGTCGATGAAACATATATCAAAGTAAAAAATCAATGGATGTACCTGTATCGTGCTGTCGATTCGAAAGGAAATACCATCGATTTTTACCTAAGCAAAGCAAGAAACCACAAGGCTGCAAAGCGTTTCTTCAAGAAAGCTTTGCAGTCTTTTCATATTTCTGAGCCTCGTGTCGTGACAGTCGATAAGTATCCAG
>NZ_JBBOVS010000005.1:0-73713 GCF_038006685.1 Bacillus sp. FSL K6-0042 | reverse complement strand
CCTTTCTGACGTAACACTTGTGTTACTTTTAACGCAACGTCTGTTGCTGTTGTACCACTTGGAAGTGTACCAGTTAATTTAACACCGATTACTTCTGGTACTGGGAAGTATGAAGGTTGTCCAAGCATCCCTGCTTCTGCCTCAATACCACCAACGCCCCATCCAAGGACACCGATACCATTAATCATTGTAGTATGAGAGTCTGTTCCCACTAATGAATCTGGATATGCAACTAATTCACCTTCAGCATTTTTCACCGCATGAACAACTGGTGCTAAATACTCAAGGTTTACTTGGTGTACAATACCTGTTGCTGGTGGCACTGCACGATAGTTATCAAACGATTTTTGTGCCCAGCTTAAAAATTTATAACGTTCTTCATTACGTTTAAACTCTAAGTCCATGTTGAATTCAAGCGCGTCTGCTGTACCCGCTCTATCAACCTGTACAGAGTGATCGATTACAAGGTCTACAGTAATTTCTGGATTAATTTTATCAGGATCTCCACCCATGTCCGCCATTGCTTTTCGAAGTGAAGCCAAATCAACGACAGCTGGAACACCTGTGAAGTCTTGTAAAATTACGCGAGATGGTTTAAATGGAACATCGATATCTTGAACATCTTTCGTTCCCCACTTCGCTAAATTTGTAACATGCTCTTCTGTAATTACACGTCCATCAACTTGACGAAGTACAGATTCAAGCAAAACTTTAATTGAATACGGTAATTTTGATACGTTGCCAACCCCTGCGTTTTCAAGCGCTTTCAATTGATAATAATGATACGTTTTTCCATCTACTTCAAATGTTTCACGAGATTGAAATGGATTATGTTTGACCATTATGTTTCCCCCCTGTTAAACGTGACTAAGTTGTCTGAATATAAAATGTAGACAAATTTTTCAATACCTTACGATAATATCTTATTACAACTTTCTAAATAAGTAAATAATAAGAAACTTATGGTTTATCATAAGTTTTCTTTATCTCTCTAAATCCGAATAGTATTCGCTCTCCTTATGAATACTATTATCATAAAGTAAAGCTTTCTTTTTGGAGCTTTTCTTCTCTGTTCATACATGTAATGAACAGAGAAGTATTTTTATAAAGAAAACATTGTAGAGGTGAAAATAAATGGGTAAACGTAAAGCAAATCATGTAATTTCAGGAATGAATGCTGCATCAGCACAAGGACAAGGAACTGGCTATAATGAAGAATTCGCAAACGAGCCACTAACACCAGCTCAGCGTCAAAATAATAAAAAACGTAAAAAGAATCAATAATGAAAAATCCCAAAAGGAAATCCTTTTGGGATTTTTATTTAATGCTTATAACGTAACAATTCCGAAACTTTTACAAATCGATACCCTTCCTTTTGAAGGGCCGACAGGATTTTTTCTAATGCAGCTACCGTTTGACTACGATCATTTCCTCCGTCATGCAGTAACACAATATCTCCGCTCTTCGCATTTTTCACAACATGATTCACAATGGACTCAGTTCCTGGATTTGCCCAATCTTTTGGATCTTGATGCCAAGACCATAAAACGGTTTGATAACCCGCTTCTTTTGCCGTTGTAAAAACTGCATCGTTAATATATCCACCTGGTGGACGGAAAAGTAGCGGCTCCTTTACCCACTTTTGTAAATACTTTTTCCCCGTTAAAATATCATCTTTTAATCTTTCATCAGATGCACTTCTAGCATATAAATGATTCATCGTATGATTTCCAATCTCATGTCCTTCCTTTAGCACCTGCTTAACTAAATACGGATTCCGCTGAACCCGAAAACCAATCATAAAAAAAGTTGCCTCAGCTTTATATTGGTGTAATAGCTTTAACACCTGCGGAGTATACGTAGGATCCGGACCATCATCAAATGTAATTGCAATTATCTTCTCGTTATTTGGTACCTCCCACGTTACATAACCCGTAGGCTCTAATTCTTTTCTCATCAGCATTTTCGCTTCTACTTTGTCCACTTGAAATATATGTACTACACAAACCAAACAAATGATTATTACAGAAATTTTTCTTTTCAACATATTGACTCCAAACTTGAACAGGTTGTTGAACTCATACAACCTGTTCAATCGCCTAGCAGATCCACATCTCGTATAATGTTTTGCAAATTACTTTCATACCGCTCAAGTTGTGGACGTTGTGTTTCAGATGCTACTTCCAATGCATTTTGAATTTGTTCATATGCCTCTTGAACTTCTTGGCGTAAATGCTTTAAATCCTGACCATAATTCGGGTCATTTTTCACAATATTGTTGTATAAATTTTCCGCTTGTACGACTCCTTGTTGTGCGGCTTGAAAAGCTTGCTGTTTATCTTTATGATACGGCATACGCTTTCCCCTTTCTGTTATAGTTAGTCTTACTTAGCTTTACCTTTTTTCATAAAAACATTCTCGTATAAATTTACAAAGTTCTCTCATTCTAAATACAAGAAGGAGGTGCAACACAACATGGAAAAAAACAATAGCAAGTCTATTCGTCAAAACACAAAAAAAGGACAGCCCTCTGGGCAACCTGAGCCGCTAAGTGGGTCACATAAAGTAAAAAACCGAAATCATTCAAGACAAAAAAATCACGCGCATCACGATATGTAAAAGAAGGACAATGCACATGCATTGTCCTTCTCACTTAAGCTATTTACAACAAACCACTCAACATATTTTCTAGTTTGTTTTTCACCTCTAATTTCTTAATGCATATTATAATATGAATTGAGACTTTACGGAGGGTGTCTTACATGGGCAAGAAAAAGAAAAACTGTCTTTTTCATGTTGATGGTTTTGAAGAATGGATGGATCAGTTTTGCTCTGATTCATACGACAACTTCAGTTTCCCTAATCACATCCACATTGATCTTTGCGAAACGGAGCAAGAGTATATTTTAGAAACTGATATCCCTAATGTGTCAGAACAAAATGTACTTATAAACAAGATGGAGACAGGCCTAGCAATTCATATATTTCATAAGAACTCGTCCTTGCAACGAACAATTTCTTTACCTGCTAACATCATCTATAAAAAAATGCTAGCCTGTTTAGAAAATGGCTTTCTTGCCATACACATTTCAAAAACTGAAGTTGCAAATGAACATGAGAAAAAAGTTCTTTTTTTTAATTAAAACGTTATATAAAAACAGAGTGGAAAAAGTTTGTTACTAATTTTTCCTACCCTGTTTTTTCTTTATTTTATATAAAGTGAAACTTCCATCAGTGTGGGGTTCTTCATCCCCCCACCTATCTTCTTTGCTTCTCTCTGAACCTTGAGATAGGGAGGATTACTGTCCGTTAATGCGGGGTAAAATTAACCTTCTAACCCTACTTCATACATATGCATAGAAAAAGAAAGCAAACTAACAGCTTTCTTTTCCCTGTTTCTATAGTAAATATAATTATACCTTGGCTGTCCTAGATAATTCCATGTCAATACCATATGTAAACTGTAATTCTTTGCAAACGTCCTTGATTAGGATGTTCACATCATACTTTTCATTAAATTCAAGAACCGCATTTTCCACTTCCTCATACGTATATTTGTATTCACCAGTGATGACACTTTTTAAATCAAAGCATTCATTGATACAAAGCTGAACGAGAAGCTGATCATACATAGCGGACACATCTTCTTTTTTCCATAATAACTCTTTCACATATAACCGATCGAATATTATACTTTCTCGATTACACTCCATTAAAGTCCGAGTCATATCATGTAATTCTCGATATAGTTCAGAAATATTTGTATTGAGACGAATCAATTTGTCTACGCCATTTTCATACAGCATTTCATCCACCCCCGTATATTCCCTTTTTCTTATTATAGCAAGAAAATTCTAAAAAAGAGGTTTTTTCTTCTGAAATATTAGGAAACTTATTTAGATTGCTTTACAATGAAACTAGTGAGATAGAAAGGAGTACGAAAGTGAACCAAAAATTATATTACATCGATGCCTATCAGCAAACATTTACAGCTCAAATTATTAAACAGGCCTATGATAGCGAAGAAAAATTATATGTTACTTTGACAGAAACAGCATTTTACCCAACTGGCGGTGGGCAACCACATGATACAGGAACATTAAATGAAGCTTCCGTCGTCAATGTTGAGGAAGTTGAGGGCGAAATCCGTCATTTTATATCAAGTGAATTACATACAAAAGAAGTAACAGGTAAAATTAATTGGCAGCGTCGTTTTGATCATATGCAACAACATACAGCTCAGCATATCCTATCCGCTGCATTTTGGGATCATTTTGACATTCCTACAATTGGTTTTCATCTTGGAAAAGAAACGATAACAATTGATTTAGACACGCCTGAGCTTTTGATAGAAACAGCCACTAGCGCACTCCAAATTGCAAATCAAATTGTCTTTGAAAATCATCCTATCCATATTAAATGGATGAACTTAGAGGAAGCAAAACAGTTACCGCTCCGAAAAGAACCAACAATTACAGAAAATATTCGCGTTGTAATCATTGAAAACTATGATTATAACGGTTGTGGTGGTACACATCCAAAATATACAGGTGAAGTGGGGCCAATTCATATAATAGGGTGGGAGCGAAATAAAGGTGGTATCCGTTTAACATTTGTTGCAGGATGGCGTGTACTCAAGTTAATGGAGCGTCATCAACAAATTATTAAAGACGTTTCCAAACAGTTAAATAGTAGTGAAAATGATATTCCAAATAAAGTAACCCAGCTTCTTACCTCTCAAGAAGAAAGCGAAAAAGCACTACAAACTATGAACGAAAAACTACTTTTCGTAGAAGCAAATAAATTGCTGCAACAATCCATAGACATACATGCTGGAACACTCATTTCTAAAGTCTTTACAAATCGTTCCATGCAGGAAATCACGAAATTATCAGCTATCATTACCGAACAAAATGAAAACTCTATTACATACCTGGTTACCGAAAATGAAGAAAAATTACAATGCGTTCTTGCATGCGGGAAAGCGGTAACAGCAAACATGAATACAATTTTGAAAAATGCTCTTCCTACTATTGAAGGAAAAGGCGGCGGTAATCAAAAAAGCGCTCGCGGCGGAGGAAAAGCAATTATTACAGGTGAAGAATTTCTAGCTCATCTTATTCATTTATCACAAGAAACTTTTTAAAGTAAAATCTAAAGGATAGCCTGATGCTATCCTTTAGATTTTTATCTACTTACAAGCCAATATTTTGTTTCAATCCTTGATAAGTTCCTGCATTAGGAAATCCTTTTTCAATAAGTTCGATAAATGCCTCAGAAAAATGATAATTTCGTAATTCTGTTAGTGGTACCATCTTCACATCATGGATTGGATTATGATCAAATTCATTAGACGGTAACTTTATTTCTCCCGACACCCTTTCAAGTAAAAACGTAATATGTACTAGTGATGGCGTAACATCCGGTTTATCACAAATATATAGTAATTTCTTAATTCTAGTTTCCAATCCCGTCTCTTCTCTCATTTCTAGAATCATAGCTTCTTCTAACATTTCTCCACCCTCTACTCTTCCGCCTGGTAAAGACCAATTTCGCTCAGAAACTTTTTGCTTTACAATTAAAAGGTTTTCTTTCTCAATCAAAATTCCAGTTACTCGAACTTGTAATAAATGATTCATATAGTCTCCTCTTTTCATTCTATACATATGACTTCCAAGCTATATAATTCTAGATTATTAGCTAAACCCCTTCCACAAAAGGAACATATGTTTTACAATTAAGGAAATTATAGAAGAAAGAAGCGATTTCTATGCGTCCGCCTTTAACAAGAAACATACTAATTGAAGATTTTAAAAATTATTATTGGCTAAAAACAGAGTTGCAGGAATTTTGTCGTGAATATGATTTGCCAACAAGTGGTTCTAAAATAGAAGTTACTGAGCGCATTGCAACCTTTTTAACTACAGGTAAAATACTGAAAAATAGTCCCGCCAGAAAAAAACAAATCCTACCTTCTTCTTATGAGCCACTTTCTCTACAAACCATTATTACTGAAAATCACCGCTGTAGCGAAGATGTTCGGGCTTTTTTCAAAGAAATAATCGGTGCAAAATTCCGATTCACAGTAACACTACAAAACTTCTTCAAAGAAAATATCGGAAAAACATATGAAGATGCTGTGACGTTTTGGTATGAAGAACAAGAAAGAAAAAATGATCCTTCATATAAACCAAACATCGGTGCTCAATTTGAATACAATCGCTTTACACGTGCCTTTTTCCAAGATTCATATAACAAAGGAAAAACAAAAGTCGATGCTATCTCTGCTTGGAATGAAATAAAATCAAAACCTGGAAGTAATGTCTATGAACCAAAAAAGTAGAAAACTAGATTTTTTCTAGCCCTCTACTTTTTCAAATAATAGAGCAAGCCCAATTCCCCCGCCAATACCTAATGTTGCTACTACGTATTGCGCCTTTCTTCTTTGTACTTGATAGAATAACCGAGTCACAAGCATAGCTCCTGATGCACCGTAAGGATGACCGAGAGCAATTGCTCCACCGTTTACATTTAACTTTTCATAGGAAATTTGTAATTCTTGCGCACAGGCCACAATCTTAGCAGCAAAGGCCTCATTCATTTCAATATAATCAACATCGTCTATTGATAGGTTCTGATCTTGTAATAACTTTTGCACAGCATATATAGGCCCACTCCCTGGTAAATGTGGATCTACACCAATAACAGTACTATGAACAAACCGAAGAATCGGCTTATATCCAAGTTCACGAGCCTTTCCCTCCTCCATTACAAGCACAGCACAAGCTCCATCATTCACACCACAAGAATTTCCTGCTGTCACTGTTCCTCCTTGTAAAAAAGCTGGCCTTGTTCTCTTTATAATTCGTTCATAATTCATTCCGTACTTTATCGTTTCATCCTCCGTTACATTTGAAGAAATCGGGATAATTTCTTCTTGTAAATATCCTTTTTCTAGCGCTCCCAATGTTCTTTTATAACTGAAACAAGCATACTCATCCTGCATATCCCTTGTAATTTTGTAGCGCTCTGCTACATGTTCAGCTGCTATCCCCATATCTGGATCTCCGATAAAATCAGGAGAAAAGCGAGCTCTCTTCTCAAAAGGAGATGTACTTGTACTTTCAACACCACCGGCAATATAGCAATTCCCTGCACCACCTTGAATCAAGTGACAAGCCATCCGAATTGCTTCTAATCCAGCCCCGCATTGGCGATCAATTGTTACACCTGGTACCTTATATAGCAGCCCAGCTTCAAGTGCCGATAACCGTGCAATATTTCCGCCTGGTCCAACAACGTTTCCTAATATTACATCGTCTATTTCATGCTCTATACCTTTACTTAAGTGCGCCAGTATAGGTGCTGCCAATTGCTGTACTTCATACTCTCTCAATATTCCATTTCGCTTGCCAATAGGCGTTCGTTTTGCTAGTACAATCACCGCTCTATTCATATACTTTCTCCTGTTTTACAACTATATGTTTTGCCACTTCACGAGCAATTTTCCCACTGCTTGTATGAGGAATTTCATCAATAAAATACCACTCTCTTGGAATTTTGAAAGATGATAAATGCTGTAAACAAAATCGTTTCAATTCTTGTTTTGTTCCTTTTCCCTTTACAATGGCAACAGGCTTTTCTCCCCAATACCCATCCTTCACACCAACAATTACGATTTCATCAACATTTGGATGAGTGCCCAATACACTCTCAATCTCTTCAGGGAAAATATTAATACCTCCAAATAAAATCATATTTTTTTCTCTACCTACTATATATAAAAAACCTTCCTCATCTTGATAGCCTATGTCATGTACAGTCATCCAACCATCTTCTGTAACTTGACAAGATAGATCTCCGTTCAGTAAATATCCCATAAAAAACTGATCACTTTTCACATAAATAGTTCCAATTTCACCTTGCTTCAATTCCTTACCCTTTGCGTTACATATCCGAATTTGCACATTATGACATGGCTTTCCAACTGAACTGGCTTTTCTTTCACTTTCTACATCTGTTAGTGCTGTGACAAAGCTTAATTCAGAAGCACCATAAAATTCATATCTTTTTGCATACGGAAATACGGTTTTTACTTTCTGTTTTGCTTCCGCCTCCCATTTTGCTCCTGAAGAAATAATTTTTATTTCCTGTTCAATAACACTTTCTTCTTTATATAATGCCTCTAGCATCGTCGGAACTGTGTACATCACTGAAATATTCTCTTGTTCCAATATAGATAGAACATGACTCGGGATAAATTTTTCTATAAGATACACTGTTTGCCCTAAATACAGCGCACTTATTGCCCCGTATAAAAAAAGGGAATGGACCAATGTACCAGCAAGCAAAACCGTATCATTATTTTTCATATGGAAATCATGCAAATTGCAATCAAAGCTATGAACCCAAGAATCCTGCGCACGAAGAAATGCCTTTGCTTCCCCAGTTGATCCCGATGTAAACCCCATATAGAAAGGGTGGTTTTGTACACTTTCTGAAGAATGATACGTATTTAACTGATTATCCACCATCTGATTCCATTTATTGATAGAAAGTACAGTTCCATTTATTCGCGGCAATTCACTCATCTTATATTGCTCAGAGGTAATGACAATAGAGGGATTTGCTAACTCCAATCTTGCTTCAAGTTCGTCCTGCTTCCACTTTAAATCAAGTGGAACACAAACCCATCCTGCCATTGCAGCACCTGCAAAGATCTGTAAAAATTCAATACGATTCTCTAGTAAAATCGCGACCGTTTTATTCGTTGTTTTTTCTTTATTGAGCCAATTTGCAACTTGGCAAACAGATTCGTGCCATTCTTTATATGTTAGTAGTCTATCTTTTTCCTTTATCGCCATTTTATTCGGATGTATACAAGTATGTTTTATATAAGACAATGTAATCCCCACCACTATTCATCCTTTCCTTTCAGATAACAAAAAGAAACACGCTAATACGTGTTTCCTACATTTTATAAAATCCCTTACGCTCTTTATCTAGCATTTGAGATTTTACCATTCTTTACAGCAGGCGTAATGACGTGCTTCAATGAACGATATAATCGAGGTACAAGAAATGCTGCAATCACAGCTTTAACGAAATCACCTGGCAAAAATACGACACTTACTTTAATCGCTTGCCACACAGAGATATCCATTATAAATGATTGAACAGTCACGCCAAATATATAAACAACTAGAATTCCACCAATTATATTAATCAAAAATACTTTTATAACAGATGCATGGCGTAAACGCTCTACAAAATACCCTATCACAAACGCTCCAACAACGTATCCGATTAAATACCCTGCACTTGGACTAACAAATACGCCTGGACCACCGCGGCCACCAGCTAACAATGGTGCCCCTATCCCAACTACAAACAAGAAAACCATCTGACTTAATGCCCCAAGGCGAGATCCAAGCAATCCTCCTGCAAGCATAACACCAAGAGATTGCAATGTAATAGGAACAGGTGTAACAGAAAGCGCAATTGGTGGTATCAGTCCTAACACACCCATAACTGCACTAAATAAAGCAACAAAAACTAAATTCTTTGTATTCATCTGTCTATTTCTCCTATTTGTAAACTATAAATACTTTCAAGGTAACATATTACAGAAGTTATATTACCTTCCCAGAGATTTAATGTCAACACATTTTCAGTTGAAGTTAACAAATGACGCTGTATCCTATATAAAAAGATAACTTGTATGATTCACTCTTTTCTAAATCTATTTCAATTTGTATCATTAGTATTGCTGACATTTATTATAAGCTTTTCGATCAAGGAAAAAGTAGCACTCATTAGTTCAAGAATTTTCTACCGAACTAGGCAACTATTATTTTGAAAATCCAGCCTATAAAATGTCGACCAAATATTTTAAACTTACAATCGAAAACGCTGTAAATTAGTCATTATTCAATATAAAAAGCGACTCACAATCATATCGTGGTGAGTCGCCCTTTCTTATATATTACTTTTCACTGCTTCTATGCAAATGCTCTAATTCTTTTCGTAACGCTTGTTTCAAAAATTTCCCAACTGATGTTTTAGGGATCTCCTCCATAAAAACGATATCATCCGGCAACCACCACTTCGCAAACTGCGGTCGTAAAAATTCATATAATTCTTCTTTCGTTACAGAACTATTTTGTTTTTGCACAACACATGCAACAGGTCGCTCCTGCCACTGAGGATGAGGTACCGCGACAACTGCAGCTTCAAATACAGCCTCATGTGCCATTAAAGCATTTTCTAAATCTACAGATGAAATCCACTCACCCCCACTTTTAATAACATCTTTTGTGCGATCAACAATTTTAACGCAGCCCTCCTCATCAACTGTAACAACATCACCTGTATATAACCAACCATCACGGAATCCTTCTACCGTTCGTTCATCGTTATAATAACTTGCAGCTATCCATGGTGCTCGTAAACATAATTCTCCCATTTCAGTTCCGTCCCATTTCACTTCCCCATTTACTCCCACTACTTTCATTTCAACGCCTGGCACAAGATATCCTTGCTTTGATCGAATTTCCAGTTGCTCTTCATAGGATAAATCTGTTTCATAGCTTTTTAACCGTGCAAGTGTCACAAGTGGACTTGTTTCCGTCATACCGTATGCATGCACAAAAGGAACATTATGTTTTTGTTCGAATGCAGCTATCACACTTTTAGGTGCAGCAGCACCCCCGCATAAAATCCGCTTCATACTTGATAAATCATAGTTATTATTTTCCAGTTCTTGTAAAACACCAAGCCAAATCGTTGGTACACCAGCAGCCAACGTCACTTTTTCATCCTGGATCATTTCAAGTAATATTTTCGGTGTAAACATCGGACCAGGTAAAACTTGTTTTGATCCAAACCACGTTGCTGCAAAAGGTAATCCCCAAGCATTCACATGAAACATTGGAACAATTGCCATTGCTACATCACTTTCAGATAATGCAGCTGTATCTGCTAATCCTAGAGCCATACAATGAAGTACTGTACTACGATGTGTATATACAACACCTTTTGGATTACCTGTTGTCGCTGACGTATAACACATACCAGCTGGCGTGTTTTCATCCATATCTTTCAAGAATTGGAAATCAGGATCCCCTTCTGTAAGAAGCTGTTCGTAGTGATAGACCGGCTCTAGTGAAGTTTCTGGAAGTTCTTTTTTGTCGGTCATAATGATGTATGCTTGTACAGTCAATAATTCACTTTGAATTTTTTCAACGAGGGGTACGAGATCTTCATCAACGAGTAAAATGCGATCTTCTGCATGTCCAATAATATAGGAAATATGCTGTGCAGATAAACGAATATTAATAGTGTGCAAGACAGATCCAATACTCGGAATAGCAAAATACGCTTCCACATGACGATGATGATTCCACGCTAAAGTCCCAACTCGTTCTCCCTCTTTTATCCCTAATTTCTGTAACGCACTAGAGAGTCTCCTTGTTCTTTCTCCTAATTGCTTGTATGTTAAAGTTGTTATAGTATCATGTGTACGTGAAACAATTTCTTTTTTTGGAAACAACTTTTCTGCCCTTTCTATCATTGAACTAATTGTTAATGGTACATTCATCATCATATTTCTCCCAACCTCCTATTAAAGCGTTTTCATTTTTAGACATTATACCAAACTTTCGCACTTATGAGTTTTATTTTTCTGTATTTTCTGAAATATTTCCAGAGAAATATTTCTTCTAGCACACACCTCTCATAGAAAACAGAGAGTGACTCCTTTATAAACCACTCTCTGTCTTTTTGAACATATGTATCACACAAAATCGCATACCTCTTCATATCACGACATGTTCTTTTTACAAATACATCATTTTTAATTATTTTTTTGAATTATATTCGAATATATCAAGAATATCTCGTATATGTATCAAGCATAATATTAATCGATTTGTATAAAGCATTGGATATGAATGCTTTTCTTCTATTTATATTGGTTTCTTCTTGAATTTTTGATAATTTCGCACTTTCAACAAAAGTATACTTCCACAATCCGTACAAATATAAGCATCTACTGGAGAAGACGTAAACATCGTTTCTTTTTTTCTTATTTGCGCATATCCAACAAACTCACCTTCCCCAATATTGCTAGAGCCACAATAAGAGCATGTATGTATCTCTTTCTTTCGCATGAGAGCACCACCTTCGTTCTGTTTCTACTCCCTTCGACAGCAATCTTCCAATTTCCTCCCATAAAAAAATCCTACTTCTCCTAAATTTTAAAAGGTAAAATAACCAAGTCCTTTTTGGTAAACCAGGATGGCGTTTTTACATAGCGACGATTGAAGATATTCCTGCTGGGATAGGTGTACTTTATATGAATCAAGGTATAGCTTCACTCGCTGCCTCTGCCACTTTACCAGATTACCAGCGACGAGGCTGCCATACTTTATTAATTCAAAAACGGATCCACACAACTTTTGAATCACAATGTAAATTACTTGTTGGTCAAGCTCGTTTTGGAAGTATAAGTCAAAACAATATGGAACGCTGCGGTATGAATATTGCTTATACAAAATCAATTTGGACTCATGAAAACGATAAGAAATGAAAAAAGATAGTATGGATAGGATATTCAATCCTTACTATCTTTACTCTTAATAGTTATGTTTCTTTAATATTTAAGCCTCTTTTTACTTACCTTCTTGTTTTTCTAATACGTATAAATCCTCTTCTATGTTCGACAACTTATCTGTAATTAACTTTCTCGCATCTCCAATCGCTTGGTTATATGCATATGGTCCAAGTAATTTTATCATTTCTTCTATTAAACGTTCTGCTTGAAAACGCCCGATTGTATCTAAGTCTTCCTCTTCAAAAAACTTCTGAATTTGTTCTACAAGCTCATCTTTCTTTTCATTTGGTATTTTTACATTCATCATGAATCCTTTTCTCCTCTATTTTTGAGATAATGTTTTCCTTAACTCTACCATAGAAAAACGTGTTCCTGGGCAAGTTTTTGTGACACCTTCTAATTCCCGATGACCAAGTATATGTTCTTCACATATAGAAAACTTCTTCATAAACCACTTACATAGTGAATGTAAAGAATCGATTTGCGCTAAAGTCGGATCATATTTATCAAAATTACCTGTCATACAAATCCCTATCGTTTTGCTATTATATCCTTTTGCATGGGCTCCAATGTATAATCCCCTACCTTCAAACACCGTCCCATCTTCTTCAATAAAATAATTATATCCGATGCCACTCCATCCTCGTACCTTTTGATGGAATTCATGTGTTTTATACACATCCCATCCATCTTCAGCAGTGTGATGAATGATGAGTTTTGTTACGTTTTGTAAAGGCTGCAATTCATCTTGAAACGTCAGTTTTGCTTGCTTAATTTCCATTCAGGATCCTCCTTTTACAACTCAATCATGATTATCGTTTTATCATCTGGTCGAATCCGTTTTTGTTCTTCTAATTCTTCTATTATAGAAACATATTCTTTTATACCATGCATGCTTACATATTGTACTGTTTGCTCAAGTGACCAGTCTGGGTGAAATAATCCATCCGAACAAATAAATATTCCTTTCACTTCAGAAAGTGGTAATTCCCCTTGTTGGATCCAAGTAATTGCTTCCGACATCCCATTTGCTACTGAATACCCATTGGGCATATTGGCAAGATAACGATTATATTTTAGTTGCTGCCTAATGTCATTAAATATATATTCTTCCGATACAAGAAGTCCCTTTTCCCTATCTTCTTCACGCTTTCTTTGCGCTCGTGCACTAATTCCTTTCACTGTATCTTTTGTTAACACCTTTATGGTTCCATCATGCAATGTAGCAACAAGCATACAGTCACCAAGTTGAGCATATTGAATGCTTTCATCCTTTATACGAACTACAGCAATACATGTACACCATAAATGATCTTTCTTTGTCGTATCAATCTTATAATCTATCATTTTTTCTTGTAATGCTTCGTTTGCGTTTGCAATTGCTTTTTGCAAACTTGTCACTTCTTTTAGCGATGTAAAATGACTTGCAAATACGTTTGAAGCTAGATATGCTCCATTATGCCCCTCTTCATCTTGAAATGGGACGGGTGGCGTTGCACCATCACATACACCATAGATTTTCAATTCTTCATTACAAAAAAACGAGTCCTCACATTCCTGTTTCAAAGGACTTTTCTGTTGATACATTTGAATTTTCATATTTTTACACCCCTTTAATGAAATATGTAAAAATAATTTGATTTTTTGAAGTAGTCTAACTTCCCGAAATAAACTGTTTTCACCTAAAACTTTCAATCTCATATATAATCTTGAAATAATATGATTTTTTAGTGAAGGACGGGAAAAAGATGGTCAGATTTCTTGGAGTTATCATTGGTTCTATCATTGTTGCAATTGCCTTTAATCTTTTCCTTATCCCCCACAAGATTTTAAGTAGTGGAATTGGCGGAATTGCTATTATCTTAGGAATTGTAACCCCTGTAAACACAGGCATTATTAACTTCGCATTAAACTTACCTATTCTTATTTTAGGGTACATAGGTCTTGGAAAAAAAATAATTTTTAATACAATCGTCTCTGTAGTTGTATTATCAGTAGCATTATACTTGATTCCAGTACAAGTCGTTGCAACAGATCCACTTCTATCTTCTATATTTGGAGGCGTAATTGCCGGAGCAGGAGTTGGCCTTGTCTTTAATTGCCATGGTTCAACAGGTGGATTTGATATTATTGGTATGCTACTATCTCGCAAAAGAGATATTAAACTTGGTGGTTTTCTTATCATTTTAAATACAGTCGTTGTTGTCATTGCTGGATTTTTCTTCAACTGGGATGTGGCGTTAACGAGTTTACTTTCAATCTATGTAACAGGTAAAGTAATTGATGCCGTTCATACGAAACATCGTAAAGTTACACTTATGATTGTAACAAATCAAGCAGAAGAAATGAAAAAGAAACTCCTTTCCACTGTTGTGCGAGGAATTACACTTCTTGATGGTGAAGGTGCGTATTCAAGTGAGAAAAAACATGTACTTATGACTGTTGTTTCACGTGAAGAGCTTGCTGGTATGAAACTAGCCATTTCTGAAATTGATCCACAAGCATTCGTTAATATTACGGAGACTGTTGAAGTATTAGGGTTATTTAGGAGAGGTTAAAAAACTAGGTGAAGTTCCACCTAGTTTTTTTATTTATTCTCCATAAATTCTAGTCTATTTCCAAATGGATCTGAAACATAAAATCTAATTATATCTGGACGAGCATAATCATCTATGACTTGAATCCCTTGCCCGATTAGTTTTTCCTTAAATTCATCGATCCCCTGAACATAAAAAGCTGGATGCGCTTTTTTAGCCGGAGAAAAAGTTTGTTCAACTCCTATATGAATTTCTTGATTTCCACAACGAAACCAACAACCGCCACGTTTTCTTAATTCTTCTGGTTTCGGAATCTCTTCTAAACCTATTTTATTTCCATAAAAGTCTCTTGCCTCTTCTTCACACCCTACTGGTGCTGCTACTTGTACATGGTCAATCCCTTGAATATAACCTGCCATATCTCTCTCCTCCTTTATATTTTTATTTTATAGTATACTGCTTTAAAAATAACTTATATAAGTTTTATAAAACTCCATAAGATTTACTTAACAGCCACAGGCATATCATTTGTTCTATAATGAAGAAGGCGCTTTAATAACAACTTAATTAAAAAGAATAAAAAACACAGATTATTCTGCAAATTTGTTTTTTATAGAAATATATAATGTTTTTCATATATTATATTTATAATAGGTTATTGAATCTGTTTTAGATGCTAGTTGCACGGAGGAAAAATTATGAGTCGAAAAAAGTTCTCATCTATTCAAAAAAGTCGTCATTCGGCTATACCCCGCCGTTTGCGAAATCATATTCAAAATTGTACTTTAACAGAAATGTACGCATCTCTTTTTGAACATAATCCTGATGGTATTATTTCATTGAACTTACAAGGAATCATATTACATATTAATCCCTCTGCGGAAAAAATATTGGGATATACTTCAGAGGAATTAGAAAGAAAAACAATTACTTCTATTATAGAAGCACATATTTCTGATCAAGTACTGCAATTTATAAAAAATACTACAGCTGATAATCAAGAAGAATACATACTTTCTATCCACCATAAAGATGGATATCAAATAGATGTAGTTACAAAATTAGTCCCTATTTTTATTAAAAATCATCTCTCAGGTGTATATGCAATTATGAAGCCACTCGAGAAATCTGAAAAAATCGAAAAAATGTTAAAAGAGAGCGAAAAACGATTGCGCACATTGATGGACTCAATGCCTGCCTTTGTCATCTTTAAAGATCATGAAGGGCGCTGGCTTGAAGCAAATGATTACGCACTTTCTTGCTTTGATTTTCATGATGTTCCTTATCACGGAAAAAAAGATAGTGAACTCGTTCAATATAATGAAGCGTACCGCGAAGCATTTTTACATTGTGAACAAATTGATGAACTCGCATGGCAACAAAAGAAAATTATTCATGGCGAAGAATTTATTATTCATAAAAGTACGTCCAACCTTATCTTGGATCTTTCAAAAGTTCCACTCTTCCATCCTGATGGCTCACGAAAAGGCCTTATTGTTATGGGCAGGGATGTTACTGAATTAAAGAAAACAGAAAAATTACTACGAAAATCTGAAAAATTAGCAGTAGTCGGACAACTAACAGCAGGAATCGCTCATGAAATCCGCAACCCGTTAACGGCCTTAAAGGGATTCTTAACATTATTGCAACCCGATATTAGCGAACAAAACAAATGGTATATAGATGTTATGCTTAGCGAAATTTCACAAATGGAATCCATTACAAGTCAATTTATGGCAATGTCTAAGCCACAAGTGTTATCTATTCATTCTCACCAAATCCAATCATTAATTGAAGAAGTAGTAACCTTTATTTTACCTACCGCCATCATGCATAGTACACATATTATTATGGATCATCTTTCGACTATGCCAGAAATTCAATGTGATGGTAATCAACTAAAGCAAGTCTTTATTAATGTACTTAAAAATGCGATTGAAGCCATGCCTCGCGGAGGAAATATCTTCATTCAAACAAAGCAAGTAGATGAGAATTTCATTTTAATCCGTATTATAGATGAGGGGTGTGGCATTCCAGAAGATCGTATTTCTCGTTTAGGAGAACCTTTTTATAGTTTGAAAGAAAAAGGAACTGGATTAGGCTTAATGATGTGCTACAAAATAATCGAAGAACATTACGGTAAACTTCAAATCTCAAGTGAGTTAAATAAAGGAACAACTGTAGATATTCGATTACCCATCTCCCCGTTGCCAAATAATAACGAAATGGAAAAAGAGTAAATAGATCTTTCTATTTACTCTTTTTATAGTAATTTACTAATATTTTATTCTGTCACTTGCTCCAGTATTGTTTCCATCCACGAAAAAATCTTTATAAACCCACTTTCTAAAAAACTTAAAGTCAAAATATCCAGAAAATATAATGATGTTTTTTTGCACATCCCCTCCGCCAAAGTGCAAGGAATGTTTCGTGCTATTTCTCTCACTTTTCACCTACTACTGGAAATAATTTCGATAACGGAATAACTCTACCTGTTTCATCTTTAAATACAATGTGATCCCTTGTTAAATGCCGTGGACTTTTCACCCCTGCCGCTGCTGATAACGCAAACAAACTATATCTCATGCTCACAATATAATTCATCACGCGCCACTTTTTTTCATTGTGGTCTAATGCTTTTTGATAATGTGGATTCGTTGTCGCAACCCCCGAAGGACATTGTCCGGAATGACACTGAAGTGCCATAATACACCCACTTGCCATCATAAATCCGCGTGCAGAATTAACTGCATCGGCACCAATTGCTAAGGCTATTGCTACTTTATCAGGTGTTACTAATTTTCCCGATGCAAAAACTTTCAACTTATCTCGAACATCAAAACGACAGGCTGTATCAACAAACGTAATGAGTGCTGGTATAAGTGGTATCCCCATACTATCTGCCATCGATTTATAAGTGGCACCGGAGCCTCCTTCCGAGCCATCAATTGTAATAAAATCTGGATAAATATTTAATTCCTTCATCGTTTGTAATAACTCTTCTAGCGGTTTTTGTTGCCCGATAACTATTTTCATTCCAACTGGTTTACCACCTTTTTCTTGCAAATCATGAATAAAACGCAAGGCGTCTTTAGCATGATATAAAAACGCAAAACGATTTGGTGAATTTATCGTTTCCCCTTCTTTTACTTTTCGAACAGCAGCTATTTTCCGATTCACTTTTTGTCCCTCTAAATGTCCACCGCGTATTTTTGCACCTTGCCCAAATTTCAGTTCGAATGCTTTAATATTCGGCTCTTTAGCTTTAACTACGAACTCATCCATTGAAAACCCCCCCTCTTCATCACGATATCCAAATAAACCTGGACCGATTTGAGCAATAATATTTGCACCTGTTTGTATATGCTCTGGAATTACACCACCCTCACCTGTATTAATCCATGACCCCCCTGCCATTTTCGATCCATATCCTGTAGATAAAATATAATTTTCACCAATTGCACCATAAGAAGTAGCAGATGCCCCAAACATTCCATATATTTTCCATGGAAATTTACGATTCTCTCCAACTACAATTGCATCATCTTCCTCATATAGCCAAAGATTTGTTTCATCTACAGTTAATTTTTCTTTTCTAGAAAACACACCTTCTTTATGAATTACATATTTTTTTGCAGCATGCTCTTCAGAAAGGTCCACATTGAGTTCTTCTGTAAGAACTGGAAATAGAGTGTTTGCAATATAATATCCAGATGCATTAAAATCCCGTTTCGAGCCAAAACCTAGAACTTCAGATCGATATTTTGCTAAAAACATTACACTTTGAAAATCATAACGTGAAAAAGGTTTTCCGTCTGTATCATTATCAAACCAATATTGCCGAAATTCAGGCCCTATCTTCTCCAATAAAAAACGCATCCTTCCTAGATACGGATGGAGTTTCAATATAGAATGATGTGTTCGTTTCTTAATAAAGAATGTAGCCATAAAAAAGATAATGAACAGCAAGATTAACAATAGTAATATACTAATAATAACGAGTAGCGTTTCATTCATTTTCGCTTCCCCCTATCATGCCATTCTCTTATATTTTTTGCTTACATAATAAAAGAAGAACACCTTATGTGCTCTTCTTTTATTATTATTCATATCAATGTAGCAAGATGCTGTTTCGCATCGTATTCCTCTAAATTTTCCCCGCGTTTAACACGATGAACAAAATCCGGATTAGAAATCAATGGTCTACCAAATGCTGCTACATCAATTGTTCCTTCTTGTAGTGCTTCTTCTGCCTCTTTTGGATTTAAATTCCCCACTCCTACAATTATACCATTCCAATATTTACGAACTAATTGATGTAAGTTTTTTCCGTCAGCTATAACTTGCGTATAGTTCATTGTTGAAGGATGGATCATCGTTAATCCTACTTCACGGAACATATTTATAAACGTTTTAATTGCTTCCTCCGGATTTCCCCACATATAACTAGGGTTATCCCCTTTAAAGGCTGAGAAACGCAGTAGTGTTTTATCTGCACCAACCGCCTCTATTACAGCTTGCACAACTTCTTTCATAAACGTTAATCGTTGCTTTAAATCTCCACCATACTTATCTTTTCGATCATTCGCAAATTCATAAGCGAATTGATCGATTAAATATCCATGTGCACCGTGAATTTCGACGCCATCGAATCCAGCCTCTATTGCATTTTTAGCAGCTTGTGCATACTGCCCAATAACTTCTTGAATTTCTTCTATCGTCATCGCTTCTGGATTATCAAAAGGCTTCCGAAAACGTGGGACATTTCCTTGAGCAGCAATCACAGAAGGTGCTTGTGGTAAGAATCCACCTGTTAGTTCATGATGGCTCATACGTCCTACATGCCATATTTGCGCAATAATTGTTCCACCTTCTTTATGTACTGCATCTGTTACTGGTTTCCAGGAATCAATTTGTTCTTGTGTATAAATACCTGGGACACCTGGATTCCCCTTTGCTCTTGGGCTAATTACTATTCCTTCTGTAATAATTAAACCAACACCATCAGCTGCTCGTTTACGATAATACTCGACTACATCAGACCCAACTACTCCCGTCTCATCATTAGCAAAACAACGAGTCATCGGTGCCATCGCCACGCAATTACGAAGAGACCATGTCCCAATTTGAATCGGATTAAACAACTTTATTTCCTCAATATTTTCAAAGGATCCCCAATTATTTATGTTCGTACCTTCGTAAATACTTACCGCTTTATTATTTGAACTTGTCATTCTTTTCCCCCCTTGATTCAATCAAAAAACTAACTATAAACGCATCATAATTTCTCTTGAACGACCACGTCAATTTATAAGTTCTCATCATATAGTATCTGCATATTAAATTAACAAAAATAATAAACATAAAATAAAAAGAGTTTCCAAATTAGGAAACCCTTTTTATAGTTGACCATATGGCGCTATCATTTCGTTTATCTCTTTTTCGTACAAAGATAAACAATTACTATTTACTATATTAGCAAATGTGAAAAATTCTTAAAGATAGAAGTGCGATTGATTCATTATTCTTCCAGAAATAATAACTTATATATACCTAAAACAATGAAAGCCCTACCTCTCTTCCATCCTTACGGCTCCTCGTCCGTGCCAGTGTGAATCAGGATTGCAAAAATCAAGTAACTATTTTATCGAGTTATTTAATTAAACTTCGAACATTCGTAAAAGAAATTAAAAAATAAAAATGGATTAGTTTATAGTAATAACAAAAGAGGTTAATGCTCTAAAAGTGGTTTGAAAGAGTTGAATGTCTTTGAAATGATTGATTCTCTATAATTATATCCCCAAAAAATTCAAGATCTTTTTTGGGATGTAATACATTATCTACAATAAATCTTAACAAAAGCTTTTTATTTGATTTTCTGTGATACCTTCAATTAATCCCAGTTCACTAATCAAAAATTCATGTGCGTTATCTAACATTTTCTTTTCGCTTGCATTAAGTGCTTTTTCTTTCTGCATACGCATTAAATCACGTACAACTTCAGCACCTTCTTGTATTTTACCCGTTTTTATTTTATCTGTGTTCACTTTATATCTTTGTTTCCACGTAAGTAATCTATCTGATTCTCCATGCTGAAAAATATCCATTATGTGTGTTAATGCCGTTATATCTGTAACTGGTCGTATATTTGAATTCAATATTTTCCCCGTAGGAATCATTACTTCCATATTACTGGCCGACATTTTTATGACATAATACTGTTGTTTTTCACCTGAGATTTCCTTTTCTTCTATGGCTTTAATTATACCTGCTCCTTGCATTGGATAAACAATGTTATCGCCAATTTGAAACAAATAATCCACCTCCATATATGGTAACCTTCTCAAGCTTAACACACATTTATTTTTTTAGCAAAATTTTTATAATATCACAGAATTATTTTCCATGTCAATTCATTTACCCTTAAAAAATCAAATGGCACAAAACACTAAAATAATATGCTTTTATCATAAAAAAATAAGTTTCAATTCATGACAAACACTATCCTGTTCACTCTACGATTCTTTCAACATAAAGCTCTACACCTTTATGTTAAAAAACTTTATATGATTATAAAAGAGCACTAGTGATTCATGTTCTTTGTCTACTTGCATTATGAAATATGCAGTAAATAACTTACTTTCTTTTGGACACAACTAAAACACCTCATACCTCGCTAATTTTAAAACTTGTAGAACAAAAAAAACACATCACTTCATATAAAAGTGATGTGTTTTTTATATAATGCGCAACATGAAAGACGAGACATCGCTTTTAAAATTCCTCATGTGCATTCACTTATCTTTCATGTTACTAAGTATAAGAGAATCCCTTCGCTTATATACTAACCTGCCTACTAATCGTTTCTCTTGCTAATAAAAAACTCATAATCACTTGAGCAGCTATCCTGCTTGTCATATCACGAAAATCAAGCGTTGGATCAATTTCTACAATATCCATACCTTGAACGATTGGTTCTTGCCCAAGTGCTGTTATAGCATCAAGTAAAGTTATACTATCCATGCCTCCTGGACCAATCGCTGGACACCCTGGTGCAAATGCTTGATCTAATACATCCATATCAAGAGAAACATAAATAGCTGTAACCCCTTGTCTACGTAAGATGTCAATACTTTCTGTAATAATATCTTTAATCGCTCTCTCACGAACATGCTTCATTGTATACACCGTCACACCATGCTCTTTTGCATATTCATGGTACGTGCGAGCATTTGAAAAATTACGAATTCCAATTTGAACAAGCTGTTTCCCTGTGATCACATCATTCTCTAGTAAACTACGAAATGGTGTTCCATTAGACGGTCCCCCATCTTCTAGGTTTCGTAAATCATGATGCGCATCAAATTGGATAATACCGACTTTCCCTTTACTACTTGCAAAACCACTTATACTAGGAAAGCTAATGGAATGATCACCACCAAGAACGATTGGTACCATTTGCGGATTCAATTTCATCAAACTGCCGAGCGTCTTAGTAATACGAGCATGACTTTCTTTTATGTCTGTAACATGCATACTAATATCACCACAATCATACAAGACACTTTCTTTCATATCATGCTCTTCTGTAATCGCGTATGTGCTATATGCATCTAGCATTGCGCGAATGGTTTTCGGCGCAAAACATGCACCAGAATGACTAATAGATGGTTTAGAAAGCGGTGCGCCAATTAATGCTGCACCAAAGATTTCTTCTCCCTCTTCCCAGCCTTTAATCATATCACTCCATTTCGTTACTTCACGATCAATAAACTTTGCATTTTTCTTTAAATAGTGGCCTTGCTCCACGTTTTGTCACCTCTTTTATATGCAAGATTACCGTTCTTCCATACTGTATTTACATGACTTACACCGTAATGATATGGTACATACGCATAATTATATGCATCCCATAAAACTAGGTCAGCCTTACGTCCAACACGAATTTTCCCAGCAACATCGCCGCGATTGATCGCATACGCTGAGTTAACTGTTACAGCATTCCAGACTTCTTCTGGTGTCATTTTCAATTTCAACATCGCAATGCTCATAATAAGTTGAATATTTTCAGTTGGGCAACTACCTGGATTAAAATCTGTCGCTAACGCAACCGCTACACCTTCATCAATCATTTTACGCCCACGTGCAAAGCTTTCTTTATTTAAGTAGAAAGTCGTTCCTGGGAGTAACGTTGCAACTGTATTGGAATTCGCTAGCATTTCAATCCCTTTATCTGATGCTCCAACTAAATGGTCCGCTGATGCCGCACCAATTTCTGCCGCTACTTCTGCACCGCCAAGTGGGTCGATTTCATCTGCATGAATTTTTACATCAAATCCAAGTTCTTTTGCTTTTAATAAAAAGTCTTTCGATTCTTCTACAGAGAATACCCCTGTTTCACAGAAAATATCAACGAACTCAGCTAATTGTTTTTCTTTCATTTCTGGTAATAAATCTAACATCCATTGTAAAAACTCTTTTGCTTTCCCTTTGTACTCTTTCGGAACTGCATGTGCTCCTAAGAATGTTGAAACTAAATCAATTGGATGCTCTTTTTGCAATTGTGCCGTCGTTTCTAATTGTTTCCACTCTGTTTCATCGTCCAATCCATAGCCACTCTTTGCTTCCACTGTCGTAACACCAAATGACAACATGCGATCTAAATGAAACTTCGCCTTTTGTACAAGCTCTTCTTTCGACGCTTGTTTTGTTGCATTCACAGTTGAAAGAATACCGCCGCCTTGTTCTAAAATTTCTAAATACGGTACTCCCTGTAACTTAAGAGCAATTTCATTTTCACGAGACCCACCAAATACAAGGTGCGTATGCGGATCAACAAGCCCTGGAGAAACCATTTTCCCTTCGCAATCGATGGTTTCTTTTGCTTGCAACCCTTTTGCTTCTTCCGCTGTGCCAACGAAAGTAACAATACCATTTTCAATACCCACTGCACCATTTTCGATAACAGGAAGCGTGTTCATCGCTTCCTGTCTTAACAAGCCATCTTCTTGATCCATTGTTAGCAATTGACCGATATTCGTTAGTAAAATGTCCAGCATGTTTCTTCCTCCTTATTTCATCATTGGAATGTTAACGCCTTTTTCTTTTGCTGTTTCAACAGCTAAGTCATACCCTGCGTCAACGTGGCGAACAACTCCCATTCCAGGATCAGAAGTTAATACGCGTTCAATGCGTTTTCCCGCTGCTTCTGTTCCGTCTGCAACAATAACCATTCCAGCGTGAAGTGAATACCCCATACCAACGCCACCACCGTGGTGAACAGATACCCAGCTTGCACCATTAACACTATTGATTAAAGCATTTAAAATTGGCCAATCCGCTACTGCATCACTGCCATCTTTCATTGCTTCTGTTTCACGGTTCGGTGAAGCTACAGATCCACAATCTAAATGGTCACGGCCGATAACGATTGGTGCTGATAATTCACCGTTTGCAACCATTTCATTGATAATACGCCCGAATTTTGCACGCTCTCCGTAACCAAGCCAACAAATACGTGATGGAAGACCTTGGAACTCAACTTGCTGACGTGCCATACGAATCCAGTTACATAAATGCTCATTATCAGCAAATTCACGTAAAATTACTTCATCTGTTTTATAAATATCTTCTGGATCTCCAGAAAGTGCTACCCAGCGGAATGGCCCTTTTCCTTCACAGAATAATGGACGAATAAACGCTGGAACGAATCCTGGGAAATCAAATGCATTTTTTAACCCTTCATCGAAAGCAACTTGGCGAATGTTATTACCATAATCAAATGTAATGGCACCTTTTTGTTGCATTGCAAGCATTGCTTCTACATGTTTTTTCATACTTTCTTTTGATAATTGTACGTAGCGTTCTGGATCTTCTTCACGAAGTTTTGCCGCTTCTTCTAATGAATAGCCTACTGGAACATAACCATTTAATGGATCATGTGCAGACGTTTGATCTGTCACTAAGTCTGGTGTAATGTCACGTTTCACAAGCTCTGGTAAAATTTCTGCAGCATTTCCTAATAGTCCAATTGAAATTGGCTCTTTCTTTTCTTTATATTCTTTCGCAACAGCTAATGCCTCTTCTAACGATTCTGTGTACATATCACAATACCTTTTTTCAATACGACGATCGATACTGCGTTTATCTACATCAATCGCAATGACTACCCCACCGTTCATCGTAACAGCAAGAGGTTGTGCACCACCCATACCGCCTAAACCAGCTGTAAGCGTTAATGTCCCTTTTAATGAACCACCAAAATGTTGGCGTGCTGCTTCTCCAAATGTTTCATATGTTCCTTGTAAAATCCCTTGTGTACCAATATAAATCCAGCTACCAGCTGTCATTTGTCCATACATCATAAGACCCTTTTTCTCAAGTTCACGGAAGTGATCCCAGTTTGCCCACTTAGGTACTAAGTTTGAATTTGCTAGAAGTACGCGCGGTGCATCTTCATGTGATTTAAAAATTGCAACTGGTTTACCAGATTGAACAAGTAACGTTTCATCACTCTCTAAAGTTTTTAACGAATCAACAATGGCATGATAGCTATCCCAGTTACGAGCTGCACGACCAATGCCACCATATACAACTAATTCTTCTGGCTTTTCAGCTACTTCTGGGTCTAAATTATTCATTAACATACGAAGTGCCGCTTCTTGAATCCAGCCCTTAGTTTGTAATTCTGTCCCTCTTGGCGCGCGAATTGTTTGTTTTACGTTTTCCATTTTAATCTCTCCCTTTTCCCTTTTTATAGTGTTGCATTTGCATCCAATCGTTCTAATGTAAAACGACTTGTTTTTAACCAATGTGTAATATTTTCAATATCTGTTGAGAAAATACGGTCATTTGTAATTGACGGTACTTGCTGACGTCCTTGGTGATAAAATGCTTTCGTTACTGTACTCATCTCTTGGGTACCACGATATTCCGCCGCTTGCATTGCACAAATCATTTCAATTGCAAGAACGCGTCTTACATTTTGAATGATTTGATGTGCATGGCGCGAAGCAATTGTTCCCATACTTACATGATCTTCTTGGTTAGCGGATGATGGAATTGAGTCAACACTTGCTGGATGAGCTAGCGTTTTATTTTCTGAAACAAGTGAAGCTGCTGCGTATTGCATAATCATTGCACCAGATTGTAGTCCTGGCTCTGGACTTAAAAATGGCGGCAAATCATTTAACTGCGGGTTCACAAGACGCTCAATACGGCGTTCAGAAATATTCGCAAGTTCTGCCATTCCGACCTTCAAAAAGTCCATTGCAAATGCAATTGGCTGACCGTGGAAGTTCCCACCAGAAATCACTTTTTCCCCTCCATCAAAAATAAGTGGATTATCTGTTGCTGCGTTCATTTCAATTTCTAATTTTTCTTTAACATAATTTAAAACTTGCCAAGAAGCACCGTGTACCTGCGGGATACAGCGAAGTGAGTATGCATCTTGTACACGAAGTTCCCCTTGCTTTGTTACAAGTTTACTATCTTGAAGTACATCGCGAATACGCTTTGCAACTTCCACTTGTTCTTTATAGCCACGTGCTTTATGCACATTTTCATCAAATGCATCGATAATGCCGCGCAATCCTTCGATTGTCATTGAAGCAATTAATTCTGATTGATAAGCAATCGCTTCAGCTTCTATATAAGAAAGGATTCCTTGCGCTGTCATCGCTTGCGTACCATTGATTAATGCAAGCCCTTCTTTCGCTTCTAATTCGATTGGCTCTAAACCTTCTTCTGTCAGAGCTACCATCGCATGAACGCGTTTCCCCTTATAGAACACTTCCCCTTCACCTAATAGAACAAGAGCAAGATGGGATAATGGAGCTAAATCACCGCTCGCGCCTAATGAACCTTGCTGCGGGACAACTGGATGAATTTTACGATTTACAAACTCTAACAGCCTATTTACAACAAGTGGACGAACACCAGATACACCTTTTAACATCGTATTAGCGCGTAAAATCAACATTCCTCGCGATACTTCTTCAGGGAATGGATCGCCAATTCCGCATGCATGTGATTGAATTAAGTTATGTTGTAGTGCCTTTACATCATCTTTCTGAATGAGTACATCACTAAACTTTCCAAACCCAGTTGTAATACCGTAAACAACTTTTCCATCCTCTACGATTTTTTCTACAACTTCACGGCACTCAGCCACTTTTTGCATGCTGTTTGGGCAAGCTGTTACCCCTTCCCCTTCAAACAACAAACGTTTCATTTCTTCTACTGTCAATGAATATCCTGTTAACGTAATCATCCTTTTTCCTCCTTAAAAGAGCAAAAGGGGACCTTACCTTTTTAAGACAGACTTCTGTCCCAAAAAGCAAGGCCCCCTTCTAACTAATAGACTATGGGCAAATCATATGTGATTAATTCCTAAACCAATCGCCTCATGCTCAGATCCTTTTACAGGCGCACCTATCGTTCCATAAAGTGCAACAGCAAGCCATTCGCCTTCTTTTTTCCCGTCGTATGGTGTACCGCGCACAATTGCAAACCGAAGACCTACCGTACGAAGAACGTCTGCTAACTGAATTTGACCTCTCGTCACTCCGTACAACGCTTCCATGATTGCATGATAAAGTGCATGCGTTTCTCTGTAAACGTCTGTTTCAATAACTTGGTTGCTTTTAGCCGCTGTTTCCATTGCTGCGACAACCTTTTGCGAATTCATAGAACCAACTTTCCCAGTACAATATTTCCAACCTTTTGGAATGGATAATACAGGACTTTCATTCTCGTCCGCAAGCGCCAACAACATGGCCATACGACCAATTCGATGTGTTCCTTGAAGAAGCATGTGACTCTCTCATTTCTTGTGAATTATTTGAATATTACTTAATTTAAGAATATATGAAAACGGTTTAATCGTCAATAGTTTAAACGATTATTTGAATAATTTTTTCAATACTCTGTTACCATTGTGTACACACTTTATTTACAGAAAATTCTAAAGCGTGCTATAGTCTCACTAACAGCTGTAAGGGGGACCCAAAATTGGTTAAGAGAAAAGATATTCACTTTCGAATTGACGAAAGATTACTAGAAAGATTTGAAGCAACACTTCATTATGAAGGCCTAAATAAAACAGATGTTTTAACACATGCTATTCAGCAATTTTGCATAAAGGTGGAATCAGAAAAAATGAATGACGTAAAAAGACAATACGCTGTAAGTAATCATCTTCAAACACGGATTGATACCCATAAAAAATATGAAGAAAAACGAGTCGATTTAGATACAGTTGTAATTGAGCATTTACAATTACAAGGAACAGAAAAAATATTAGAGGTTGGGTGCGCTAATGGGAAATTCCTTGCACTACTACACGTAAACGGGCACAAGGGGCATCTCACTGGTCTGGATCAATCTACAACTATGCTGCGAGAAGCTGCTATGAATGCAGCACAGCAACATGTAAATATTGAATGGAAACTTGGAGACGCTACCAAACTTCCTTTCCCAGCTGATTCCTATGATTGGATTATCGCAAGACATATGCTGTATCACATGACGGATGTTGAAAAAACAATTCAAGGATTCCATAAAGTAATTTATCCTGGAGGTAAATTTCTAGCCACAACAAATTCTCAGGTTTCATTACCTTATATAGATGAGATGTGTAATAAAATGTTAGTCGCATTTGGTCTACCTGAAAAAACACCAACAGCTACTCCATTTTGTTTAGAGAACGGAAAACAATTATTACAATCTGTTTTTCAAACTGTGGAGGAAACAGTTATTCATAATGCACTTCTATTTCATCATGCTACACCTATCGTTAACTATATCTCTAGTATGTTTCCATCTTTAAACATACCTGATGATATTCATCTTCATTCAGAAATGAAAAAATGGCTTGCAAATGAAATAGACCATGAGTTAGCCCTTCATAACGGGATATGGCGTGATCCGAAAACACTTGCTATTTATCGTTGTACAAAATAAGTTTGAATCTACTTTATAACAAATTCTTCAAATTTATCTTAGGTTGATGTTGATATGGCGATACCCTAAGAAGAAAATTACATATTACAAATATAACAATAGACAAAAATATAAGAGGTGAAACTGTTGGCTATAAAACAAAAGGAAATTAAGCTGGTAATTGGTGCAGGGGAATATAATAATAATCCTGGCTGGTTACATACGAATGAGGAAGAATTGAATTTATTAAAAAGGGAAGATTGGATAAAAAGGTTTGATCCTAATTCTTTAGCGGTAATTTTAGCGGAGCATGTATGGGAACATTTATCATATGAAGAAGGCATAGAAGCAGCGAAAGTATGTTATGAATTTTTAAAGCATGGTGGTTATATTCGATGCGCCGTTCCTGATGCATTTTTCCCAGATGAAGAATACCAGGAGGGTGTACAAGTTGGGGGACCTGGACCTAAAGACCATCCCGCAGCTAGTCATAAAATAGTTCATAATTATGAAACTTTAAGGAAAATGTTTGAAACTGTTGGATTCGAAGTAAAATTACTTGAATATTGTGATGAAGAGGGGAATTTTCATTACAATGAGTGGGATGGAGCCGATGGGGTTATTTTTCGTTCAAAAAAATATGATCCACGAAATCAAGGGGATAAACTTGTTTTTCCATCGTTAATTATAGATGCAATAAAGTCTTAGTTATTACGCTAAACAGGTGTTTTTCTTGAACAATAGCTTTAAAGTCGATTTCCCAATAAGAAATCGACTTTTTTAGTATCATAACTCAACAATCTTGAGATTTCTTCATCATTATAAAGATATGGGCGGTTTCGTAACATGGATTTATAAATCACAAAAAAGTTACATACAAGCCTCCAAAATATTAAAATTGAAAACTATATAAATTTTTCATTCTGAGGGCATTGAAATGAATTAGCTTGATGGTCATGTTAGGAACCCGAAGAAAAAAAATTATCCTGTTGGACAATATCAAAATAAAAAATGGTTTCATAACGAGTATCAATATAACTATAGAAAGCATGGGACACTTCGTGAAAAAGTAACGGAACACTTACTTACATTGATGCAACAAGCCTATTCGTCCTCTCCTATATAAAGAGCAAAGAAACATCTTATGAAATCCTACGTATAAATTCAAATGATAAACCACCTATAAATAGGTGGTTTTCATATACATGCTATGATTTTGACAAAATCTTAAGAAGGCTACTGCCTGCCCAAAGGAAGTATGCCAGTTGAGTTAAGATGTACATTGTAAATTCAAAAGCAGAAAGCTTTCTCTCTCGCTTCACTTTTTTTAAATGTCTATAATAACAAAATGAACATAATACTAACAGTAATATCGAGGCTTCATGTACGTTCTCTATTACCTTCATCATAATGATCCCCCATCTCCTTGTATTGATAGACTAGTCGATCTAATATAATCTTTTTCTTTATATTAAAAGCCTTGTTCAAGTGCGTTTTCTTCCTATTTCTTCTCCCTTAACCATTTCACAAGAAACACCTCTGTTTCCTCTACTGTCGCCTCATCAGTATTCACATATGTAACTGGAAACTGTTGATACCACTGTTTTTCAGTGTTTATTAACTCTAGCTGTTCTTCAAATGTACTGCGTCTTCTCGTATTATCATTCTTCTTTCTCTCTTGCAATATCTTTTTAGAAACATCCAAATAAAAAATTGCATTCGAACGACATTTTCTTAATTGATACAATTCATCTTTTAATTCATTTTCAATATCCCAATCCATCCCTATCAATTTTGGAAAATGTAGTGTATAAAACTCAATATCTTCCGGACCACGATCAAATATTACAGTGCACCCTCGCGCATTCTAAATTTCTTTTATTTTTGCTCCAATAAACATTCTTTGATTTGTAATAAATCCCTCTTTTGTGTAAATATCCAAATTTATTTTTTTCTCTTCTCTACAATTTCATAAGGATTTTCATATACTATCTGAAAACCTCTTTGCTCTAATCTCCTTGCTAACGTTGTTTTCCCGCTTGCCATTGGTCCTTGAAGTGAAATTATACACGTCATTTCTTCCACCCTTTTCCACTAAAATAAACCTCTTTTTTACAATAAACGGAATTTTATAAACTATCAACAAAATACTTCCTACCTTGTTTCCTATTTCTATCTAGCTTATAATAAAAAACAGAGACGATTATGGACGCCTTTTATGTAAGCTTGGAAATCCAAGCTTACATTATTTTTTGCTTTCCCTTTTATTAGAAACAGAGTATACTAGATTAGAACATACGTTCTGAATGATTACATATAGTAAGGAGATAGAACAAATGGTATACGATACAAAAGTAATTTCTTGGAACGAATCTTTAAAACAACTACAACGTCGCTACACAAATCAAGCAGTAGATCGAAAACAATTTGAAGATGTTGAACTCATGGAGTTTTTCCGCGATAACGACTACATTTCTCTTCCTACACATATTAGTGGCCTATCAACAAAACGTTTTACTTCTTACTCTATTTTCACAACTGAAGATAAAGATCGTAAAGTCGGCACACTTATTATTGAATATTTAGAAGATGATACTGACATATTACGTGTCGAACAACTATACTTTATTTAATTCATAACGCTTGGTCAAAATGACCAAGCGTTCTTGCTTTCTATCAATCCCACTGCTTATAATACTAGTAAAAGGAAAACTGTTATCGCAAAGGGGGTATACACTTGCTCGAAGGATGGTTTAGTTGGTTTATTGTTACTTGGACTGTTATTTTACTAGGCCTTATGTCTATTGGTGGATATTTCATGTTCCGAAAATTCTTAAAACGCCTACCGAAAGAAGACGGCATGTCTATTTTAGATTGGGAACAACACTATATCGATCAAACACGGCATTTATGGAATGACGAGCAAAAGCAATTATTAGAGGAGCTTGTAAGTCCTGTTCCTGAACTATTTCGTGATGTTGCAAGATCTAAAATTGCTGGTAAAATTGGAGAGCTCGCTTTAAAAGAAAAAGCCTCAAAAATAACTGAAGATTTAATCATTAAGGGGTATATTGTAGCAACTCCAAAACGAGATCATAAGTTTTTAATTAAAAAATTACAAGAAAAGCAAATTGACTATTCCCGTTATCAATCACTGCTGGCTAATTGACCTACCCCTACCTTCACTTCGTTTAGAGAAGGGGATCTTCTCGGTTAACATAATAAAAAACCTCAAGGAATCTTGAGGTTTTTTACGTTAATTTCATATCTTTCTCATTATAAAATCCATCTTCTTTTTCCATTTCCTTTTGCAATCTCGTGAATGAACGATACATGGAAATTCTCCATGATACAATCATTGCAAAAGCAAGTAAGAAGAACATACCGCTTAGCTGTCCTAAATCAAGTGATTGACTCAAATATGTTTTAAACACAATACGTACAACGAGTAAGCCAATTAAAATAAATACGAAAGCTTTTGAACGCTTTAAATAAATATCTTGTCCACGAACTTCAAATTTAGATGTTTTAATAAGAAAAATTGAGAAAAACAAACCTACACCGATTGCTTCTAACATTTCTGCTGGTGTTAGACGAAATTCCGGAAAAATGTACATCAATGCCCCCGTGCTCATAAAAAACGGTGGGAGAATAATTTTTTTCAATGTTGCTGGTTTCTTTGCTGCTTTTAAACGAATAAACATCGCACCTACAGCCATACAAATGGCAACAATACTTGATAAAAGAACTAAGTTCATACTTTCTCATCCTTTTTTGTGGCAATATGAAAATACAGTTTCATTATATGCTTTTCTGTTAGTATTTCCAACATTTTCACAGGATAATACTAAAAACCCGTGAAACCACCAAATAAACTTGAGAAATACGCAATAATTTTCGTCATCCAATTAAAGTATAAGAATATACCCATAACAATCATGATATATCCGCCTACTTTCACAAACGTTCCACTATGCCGTTTAATCCAAGACATTTTCGTAATAAAAAATGAAAGTATAAAAAACGGTATTGCAAACCCAAGTATGTAAGCAATCATATATATCATTGCTGATTCTGGATTCGTAGTAGCCAGTCCAATTACAGCTACTAAAATCGGCCCTGTACAAGGTGTCCAACCAGCAGCAAATGCCAAACCAATTAAAATAGATCCAATATAGCCACTAGGACGACTTTTAAATGTAAATTTTCGATCTTGCATTAAAAACTTTGGCTTAAATACCCCCACAATTACAAGTCCAAATACAATAATGAATAGCGCCCCTAACTGTCTGATTAAATCTTTATAATCTTGGAAGAATGATCCAATAAAACTTGTACCAAAACCAATTGCGATAAAGACAATTGAAAATCCAAGTAAGAAAAACGCCGTATGTATCATACTTCTTTTACGAAGCATCGCATTTTCTTCTTTTAATTCAGAAACCGACATTCCCGTTATGTACGATAAAAATGCTGGATAAAGCGGTAAGCAACAAGGGGAAATAAATGATAAGAATCCCGCACCAAACGCTAAAAAAATATTAATATCTTGCATCGTTACACTCCTCTCCTCTTCAATATTGTAGCAAAAACAAAAGAAAATACTATGTACAATTCATGAATTCACTATTTACAACATTTTAATAAGAAAAATAGCTGCACACTGCTATATAAATACAAATTAAAAAACCGAAATAAAATCCTTCTTTTTAGGTGGGAGAGAGCATCCCGCCATGCATAGAAGCGGTCAGATTCTTTTCCTGCCCCATGCCAAGTGAAAACAAAGAGAGAAAACAAGTAGCGGTCACCTTTTGTTATCCATAACTGTAGCTTATATATCGAAAAATTAAAATGCATATTTTCTGAAGCGCTTTCATTTCTCTTCTATTATAAATAATATTCTGTTACTCATTAACATATCAAAGCTTCTTCCAAACAACAAATAATTTGTATACCACACCTCTGTATACTATACATTTCCTGTAAGAAAATATTTTTTTAAAATGATACCTTTATACACCCTTCACCTTATCTTACAACACTTCTATAATTATAATTTTCAAGATTATGCATAAATATCATACTTTTATTATTATTCTATAAAATGTCACACTTTTCTTTTATTTGACCCTTCATTTTTAATTTTGTATACTTCCATCTAGTTATATATGTCCGTTTTGGAACAATTGAATATATAAGATGGGAGGAATTTTCATGCTTCGTTATTCTCTATTGGTTTTATTAGGAGCATGTAGCTATGGAATTTTAGCTATCTTTGTTAAACTTGCATACGCAGAAGGTTTTTCACTTGGAGAAGTAATTGGTAGTCAATATTTGTTCGGTTGGTTTATTTTACTTGGAATTACACTCCTATTTTCTAGACATCGTGTTCCCCTTAAACAAATGCTTGTTTTATTTGTCGCTGGAACATCTGCAAGTTTCACAGGAATTTTTTACTACGCTTCACTAAAAACTGTACCGGCATCTATTGCCATTATCCTTTTATTCCAATTCGTTTGGGTTGGTATTATCATTGAAGCTGTTGCGACAAAAACATTGCCATCAAGAGAAAAAGTCATTTCTGTTATCTTTTTACTTGCTGGTACATTCTTATCGAGCGGATTATTAGAAAAATCAGTAGGTGATTTTAATACAACTGGAATTATACTAGGTTTACTATCTGCTGTGACATTTGCAACCTACATTTTTGTCAGTGGTAAAGTTGCTGTTGAAGTACCATCATTACCACGGGGTGTCCTTTTAATGGCGGGTGCTTTAACTTTAGTAATGATCGTATTCCCACCAACATTTATTTTTAACGGAGCGATTTCACAAGGGCTTTGGAAATACGGTTTAGGACTAGGAATATTTAGTATTGTCATTCCATCCATTGCCTTTACAATCGGAATTCCAAAAATCGGTTCCGGCTTAGCAACTATTCTTGGGGCAGCCGAACTACCTGTTACAACAATTATGTCTGTATTCGTTTTAAAAGAAGCAGTACTTTCTTCTCAATGGCTTGGTGTGGCGCTTATTTTGGTTGGAATTGCAATTCCGCAAATTGCGTATACAATGCGCGGCCGTTATCAAAAACATCATACACACAAGAAAGTTGCTGCATAAAAGAAAAGAGGTTTCTCATTTGAGAAACCTCTTTTCTTGCAGGTTCTTCCAAAAGAACTAAATTCCTATATAATTACTAATAAATATATTTTACTAAAAACAGAAATTGAAGTTTATCTTGAGAAAGAAGGAAAAATAGATGACATCCATCACAAATCAATTAACAGAGAAGCTAATCTCCATCCGCCGTCATTTACATCAATATCCAGAACTATCTTATGAAGAAACAGAAACAACAAAAGCGATACAGTACTGGTTAAACGAAGCTAACATCACAATTATTAGTTCTAATTTAAAAACTGGCGTAATCGCAGAAGTTTCCGGTGATAAAAATGGACCAATTATTGCGCTCCGTGCTGATATTGATGCTCTTCCTATACATGAAGAAACTAATTTATCTTATGCTTCTAAAAATCCTGGTAAAATGCATGCATGTGGACATGATTTTCACACAGCATCTATTCTCGGCGCTGCCTACTTATTAAAAGAAAATGAATCTTCACTTAACGGAACTGTTAGGTTCATATTCCAAGCTGCTGAAGAAAGCGGAGACGGAGCATGCAAAGTAATAGAAGCTGGTCATTTAGAAAACGTACAAGCCATTTTTGGTATGCACAATAAGCCCGATTTACCAGTTGGTACAATTGGTATAAAAGATGGACCACTTATGGCCGGCGTTGATCGTTTTGAGATTGAAATACAAGGAGTTGGAACACATGCAGCTGTACCTGATGCTGGTGTTGATCCAATTGTTGCCTCTTCTCAAATTGTTATGGCACTACAAACAATTGTAAGCCGAAATGTAAGCTCTTTTCATAACGCTGTCGTGAGTGTAACAAACATTCATTCAGGAAATACATGGAACGTTATCCCTGAAAAAGCAACTTTAGAAGGAACCGTTCGTACATTCCAACCTGAAACACGCCAAAGAATACCAGAACTGATGGAACGTATTATTAAAGGGGTTTCTGATGCACTAGGTGTTGAAACGAAATTGCATTGGTATCCAGGTCCTCCTGCCGTTCATAACGATATAAAACTTACAGAATTATCTACCCATATTGCTCAAGTAATGGGCCTCCAAATTATTTCACCAAAACCTTCTATGGCAGGAGAAGATTTTTCATTTTATCAACAAAACATACCTGGTTCATTCGTCTTTATGGGAACAGCTGGGACACAAGAATGGCATCACCCTGCTTTTACATTAGATGAAGGAGCATTACCTATAAGCGCACAATATTTTGCTTTATTAGCTCAAGAAGCTATTAATAAATTACGATAAAAAAAAGCCGTTAAGATCATTCTTCTTAACGGTTTTTCCATCTATTATTATGTTAAATCGCGCTTTGAAAATACAGTATAGGAAATACCTAGGAAAACAAGTAAATAAATCATCAGAATACAAGAGGCAAATGGGAATGTTATCCCTGAAACTAAGCTTCCATGTTGTAATATTCCATATAAATCTGTATTTGCCGGTAATAAAAATTTCATCCATTCATATCTAGATGCTGGCATTAAAATGATTCCACCAGATAATGCCACAAATAAAGAAATACCTATTGCACCCCCACTTGATCTTGTTAGAACAGAAATCATAAAAGCAAGCGCTGCATACACAAGAGTTGGTAGCCATTCTAATATATAATACTGGCTCACATCACCAAAGATATTCCGCTCAATAATACTACCATTTTGTACAATAAATTCCGTCCATGCTGGCTGTTGAAACTTATAAATAACAAACCCACATAACAGTGAGAAAAGCATATTAAATATAAATAGTAATCCAGAAAAAATAACAATCGCAACATATTTCGCTGTTAAAATTTTAAATCGATTCGCCGGGCGAATCATTAAGAATTTATAAGTTCCCCAGTTGTACTCATTTGCAAAAATTGTACTAGCATATACAAGAATAAATGGTAATAAAATCGGAAAAACAATTAATCCGGTATCTCTCATAAAAGTTAGAGGTGAACCATCTGCAGGTGGTGTATTCGTATCTAAATGCTTCATTTTAAGCTGATACTCTTTAACAAGCTCATCTCCTGATTTTTGATTGATAATATCCTGTTTTGTACTCCCAAGTTTTTTTTCAATTTCTGCCGTTCGCTCCGTATACTCTGTTTTCCAATCTCCTGATAAAGACGGAAAGTATTTAACAGAAACCAATCCTAAACCAATAACTAAAATTGCAATAACAACAAACGGTATCATTGTTCGCTTTCGCTTAAAAATTTTATACAGTTCGTTATAAACTAAATTAAACAATATCCTTGCCTCCTGTTAATTCTAAAAACTTCTCTTCTAATGTTTTTCTTTCTTCATACACACGATAAATACGAATGCCTTTTTCTGTTAATGTACGAATCACATTGGGAATTTCTTCATTTTCCACAGTAAGAATCAGTTCATTATCTTGAATTAAGACATCATACGTTAAAAGATCCGCTGCCTGCTTCATATCATCAACACGTATATGAATCGTCTCCATTTCCAAACTTTCAGCTTGTTTAATATTTTGTGTTGCCACATATTTTCCATGTTGAATAATAATGACCCGATCACACATTAATTCAACTTCAGATAATAAATGACTCGATACAAGAACTGCCTTTCCTTGTTCATGTGCAATTTTCTTTATGTACATTCGCATTTCATGAATACCGTTTGGATCTAACCCATTTGTTGGTTCATCTAAAATAAGTACATCCGGGTTATGTATAAGTGCTTGTGCAATTCCTAAGCGTTGCCTCATACCAAGTGAATAGGCTTTTACTTTTCGGTCAATAACCTGTCCCATACCTAGTAATTGTACAACTTCATCAATGCGATCTTCTGTAACATTACCATTCATACGACCAAAATATGCCAAGTTTTCATAACCACTTAAAAAAGGATAGAATTCTGGATTCTCGATTACAGCACCAATTTTTGCAGCTGTACTTTCAAATTTCTGTTTTACAGATTGACCATCTATCCAGACTTCACCTTCCGTCATGCGAATCATACCAACCATCATTCGCATTAATGTTGTTTTCCCAGCACCGTTTGGTCCTAATAAACCAACAACTTCGCCTTTCTTTACTTCAAAACTTATATTTTCTACTAATGTCTTTGATCCGATTCGCTTTGTTAATTGTTCTACTCGCACTATAGATTGTTCATTTACCATTCTATACAACCTTTCTGACCAACTCTTTTTTCACTTCCTTCCACTGTATCATGAATATTTTTCACTGTAAAACGAAGGAAAAGGCACGATGCCTCATGCCTTTTCCTCAACTTTATATAATTGTTCACGTTTAAATTCTTGAATAAACTTATAACATTGCCATATTGATAATAAGATGATTATAACGACCAACATTGTTGTTATCGATAATGCGTATAACGTAATCGGTACGCTATTTATTCCATGAACTCCTATTAACTTTATAAAAATTACTGTAAATAATTTCAAAAACAGCATCCCATGAATAAAACCAAAAAGAATCGCTCCTCCGTAAATCAAAAACTGCTCCTGACATAACAAACAAAAAATTTTTCTTTTTTTCATACCGGCAGTTTCATACAACAGTAATTCTTGTTTCCTATTTTTTAAGAATCTTTTTGTCATTTGGTATGTGACAGCAGTGCATACAAAAAACAACAGTACTTCCCCATAATATAGCGTAGCTAACAAAAACGGTATATGCTGTGTTTTTTCTATTACCGCTTCATTAGATTGGATAGATATAATAAAAAAATATAGCATTGTACTCATTGCAATCCATATAAATTGCTTTAATCGTTGGACAGCATAGTTTTGTATATTTTTCTTTGCTAACCGAAATAAAGACATAATTGATTCCCCTACCTTACTTCTTAACGTCCAGTATTCCATACTACTAGTGTATAAAAATATGACTTTTTTAACATCGAACTATAATCGGAGTCTCTACTAGGTCTTAAGTCGCAGAAAAATGACTTTATGTCTAAGGTTATACTGAAACAGGAAGATTCCTATAAAAATCTAATATATTAATATAGGGGGATTAAATGAAAAAAACACTACTTCTCAGCATCATTTTATTGATTACTTCTCTTAGTAGTTGCGGCGTCCAACAAAATGTAAACTCGTACACAACTGTAAAACCATATAATTTATCAAAAAAAGAAACTTCGCTTTTGCAATTATTACCCTTACAACAAGGACATGTCTCTTTTTATGAAGTTACCATTCCTCATAAACAAGCTGAAATATTTACAAATATTGAATATTACCAGAATGGAGAAAAGGTAAAAGATATGGGTGGGTTTTCTTCTTCCGACTTTAAAGATAAAAAAATAAGATTATCCGTTGGTCAGCAAACATTCCAACATGCAAACAACGAAACTTGGCAATGGTTTATGGGAATTGATGGTGGTTCAATGACCGCTTCCGAAAACAGCTTACCTGATATTAACGGGTCTACATTCGAAGAGATTAACAGCTCCCAAAAAATAAAATATAACAAAAAAACAGTTCTTGCTGCTTGGGTAAAAACAAACACAAACCATATATCCGCACTTTCTATAAAAAATGAAGAATCCCGCCAACGATTAATTCAAGAAAATGAACATGTCTACTTATTCAGTATTGAAATAAGAAGGGGAGATACATCACAATAGCATCTCCTCTTTTATCACATTTGTGTCACCTTACTTATCATTTTCAACTTCAATTCGTTTTTTTTCTCTCGCAATTTTTAAAAACTCTAACAGCTCAGGACTGCTATTTGTTTTCCGATACGCCACTGACATTTCAGCTACAAATTTAGAATCAAATATTGCCTTGTACACCACTTCTGTTTTATATAACTTATTTGCCGATACCGGAATAACGGTTATACCAATTCCTGCCGCTACAAGCCCCATAACAGTTTGATACTCTGTTGCCTCTTGCACAATGTGTGGACTGAATCCAGCATTCCTACATAACGATAAAATTGTATCATATAACGCAGGCCAAACCGGTCTTGTTATAAATACAAATGGTTCATCTTGCAAATCTTCAATGTGAATTTCTTCTTTCTCTGCTAGTGGATGCGCTTTTGGTAAACATAGTGTACACGAAAGCTTTTGAATTGGTTCTAATTCTAGCAATTGCGTATTAATTGGTGGACGTAAAAATCCAACATCAATTCGATTATCATGAAGCGCATGAACTTGATCCGGTGTCGATAATTCATGCAGTGCAACAGATACTCTTGGAAACTTCTTTCGATACTCCCTAACAATAGACGGTAAAATATCATATATCGCTGCCCCTACAAATCCAATTGAAAGTGATCCAACTTCTCCCCTTTGTGCACTTTGCGCGACTTCTACTGCCTTCTCAATTTGATCAAATGCTTTTTTCACTTCTTTTAAAAACCTCTCTCCTGCTTCTGTCATCTCAACTTTCCGCTTCGTTCTTGAAAATAACATAACTCCCATTTCTTTCTCTAATTGCTGAATTTGTTGACTGAGTGGTGGCTGTGTCATTTGTAAACGAGCAGCTGCTCGCCCAAAATGTAGCTCTTCTGCTACAACAACAAAATATTGCAAATGCCGTAATTCCATTTGAGATCCTCTTTTCGATTAATATGTATAATAAATTAATAACATATAATTTATATATTAGACAAACATTTTGAAAGGACGTATAGTAGAAATTGTTAATTCTTTTTACAATTTTTATGAAAAAAGCGAAAGAGGTGTTACTGTATGAAATGGTGGAAATTAAGCGGACAAATCTTACTATTATTTTGTTTCGCTTGGACAGGTGAATGGATCGCAAAGCAGGCACACCTCCCAATTCCAGGAAGTATTATCGGAATTTTTTTATTATTAATTTCATTAAAATTTAACTTGGTGAAAAAAGAGTGGATTCAAGACGGAGCGGATTTTTTATTAAAAGAACTTATTTTATTTTTTATTCCTTCTGCCGTCGCTGTTATCCGCTACAAAGATACATTATCACAATATGGTATCGATCTCATTTTGATTATCATGATTAGTACCCTTTGTGTAACACTCGTCACTGGAATCTTAACAGAACTGCTATTAAAGCGGAAAGGATCAACACAATGATCGGCTTTTTTTGTTTACTATTAACACTATTAACATATTGGATTTCTAAGAAACTATATCAGCGCTGGAATTGGAGTATACTTTCACCACTTCTCGTTTGTCCAATTGTTTTAATCGTGTTATTACTTGGACTAGATACATCTTATGAAACATACGATTCTGGTGGCCATTGGTTAACTGAACTATTAAAACCAGCAACCGTAGCTTTTGCATGGCCCATCTATAAATACTTTGATTTATTAAAAAAACATGCGAGTGCAATTTTAATTAACGTCATTGTCGGTTCATTTTTATCTGTTATTACTTCAGCTCTTCTAGCAGATGCTTTTCACATTGATTCATCACTAGAACATAGCTTAGCACCGCACATTGTCACAACACCAATTGCAATGGCAATCTCAGAAATGATTGGTGGTATGTCACAATTAACAGCAGTATTCGTTGTACTTACAGCATTAACTGGAGCACTCTTAGGCCCTTTTCTTATTCGCATATGCCGTATTAAAACAGCCATCGCGAAAGGTATTATGCTAGGTACTAGCGCAAACGGAACTGGTACTTCAAAAGCATTTGAAATCGGGCCAGTTGAAGGTACAATTGCAAGTTTATCCATGCTTCTAACAGCTGGTGCAAGTCTAGTCATTGTGCCACTTTTCTTATCCTGGTTACATTAAACAACACTATACTCTTATTTTATTTATCCCCATCAATCGAGCTTTGGATAAAAACAAATCATTACAAGAAAAAGAATAGGAACTGTAGTATATCGCTACAATTTCTATCCTTTTCTTCATTCCCTTCTTTCCTATACAAACATAACTATGACTGTGTAATTTTATTAGGAACAAGTAATTTTTCAATACATATAGGCAACATATCTAATAGCGTTTCAAATGCGTAATTTATGTCCAGGCGTTCTGTCCATTGATGTGCATCTTTTCCGACTGGTCCCATATTTAATACCGGAACATCAAACTCTTCTAATTCCTGAAGTGGAATCGAATAACCTTTATTCCATAATGGCATATTGTCTACAAGTGAACTCATTGAATCAACTGGGTACTGTAAACCCACATAACTCAAATCTGAAATTCCTCCAAAATAATTTTGATTTTCAAATGTAATTCTATGATTGTAGTGAGCATATCTTTCCATTTCCCCAACTACCTCTTTAATTAAAGGATTGTGACGTGAACTTACAGCTGGATAGTACGGCGGGGCAAAGAAAAGTACAATCATTGGTGCCTTTTCTTTACATAAAATAGCTAATTTATCAACTAAATCAATTGTTACCGCTCGATCATCTTTATCTTCTCTATGTTTTATAACAGTAGATTGAATATCATCTATTTTTTCTTGCCCATGTTGCTCAATTGCATAAGCGATAAGCTCTTCATACGTTAATACATTCACTTTGAGATTAGGCGGTATAAATGGATTATACTTAGAAAAACGATATGCTTGCTTCTCATACGACTCTTCGATTTTCTCTGCTACTTTCGTTACCTTTTGATGTAACAACGAAATTACATCTGTCATCGTTTTTTCTAGTAAAAATAAATTAAATAATGTGACTGCACGATGAGGAATTTGTACAGAATAATCCTCCTTTAGGTCTCTTTGAAACAAGTTAGTTGGTGGGGGGCTCGCTTCCCCTTCTACAATATCACAAAGTTCCGTATTCAATTCTAATTCAGCTGTTAATAATGAAGCCATATAATTCGCATTTAATCCCGCAAAAGGTTCACCTACATGTGTTTCTTTTCCATAACAAAGAAAACCAGGTAACACTTTCCCAATAGAACCAGTGTAAATATACTTATTTTGATCACCAGGATGTCGCGTAAACATAGGCTCTGAATTTAGGACTGTTTTATATTCTAAGTTATGTTCTTTTGCTAAATCTAATAATCTTGGAACAGCAGCTCTCATCCCTACAGAGTTCACTTCTTCATCTGGAACAGCTAATAAAAGGACATTCCCATCAAATCTTCCTTCACAGGCTTGCTCAATCATCGCCATTTGTAAAGCTAGACCGCATTTCATATCCATTGTTCCTCTACCAAATAGCCAATCCCCTTGTTCTATATCTTCACGTACAGGATTCGGTAGCTCATCTTTATGAGAATAAAACATAGATGTTAATTTTTTAGGGTTAAATGCATCTGCCTTCCACACTCCGTAATCTTGTACATCTACAACATCAAAGTGACTAACAAGAATTACTGTATTTTTTGTACTATCATTTTTCTTTACTAGAGCCGTAACGAAATATCGTCCATCCCCCGTTGGATTTTTTTGCACATGATTGGGATTTTGTTTGAAATAATCTAGATCCGTTAGTTGGCCAACAACAAAATCTGGCAATATAATCTCAGCTTCCGAACCAGTAATACTAGGAATTTCAACAAGATCGCTTAATAATTGAACCAATTGTTCTTTTGATTGCCATTTTGACATATAAATCCCCCTATTTTTCCACATAATGAAATTCATTTCCGTTATATGAATAAAAAAATAACGACAGGCTATCAAAATTATTATTCCGATGTTCTGCCGATTTTTATTGATATTTCATTAGCCGCTTCTTTTACCTTACTAATAAGAAAAGATAGTCGATCATCGTTAATGCAATGACTAATTAATCCAATGCTTAGTGCTCCTACTACTTTATGATTAAATCCTATAATAGGTGCAGCTACTGAAGCTGTTCCTTCTGTTTTCTCACCATAACTCACAGCATATCCTTCATTTCTTATCATTGCGAGTTGATCAAAAAGCATTTGCTTTTGTTCTGGTAAAGAAGAAAGTAACTGTTCTACAATGTGTTCCATTTCATTTGTTTTCATATTGGCAAGCATCGTTTTATTTGCAGCGCCAATCGAAAAAGGAATCTGTTCCCCTAAGTTATCGATAACTCGAATTTTTAAAGGGCTATCAATTCTTTCAATAATTATAGAATGTGTTCCATTTGGAATGTTCATGTAGATACTTTCTTCAACTTCAGAAGCCAAACGCTTCATCACTTCTCTTGCAACGGATCTGTAATCTACCTTCTCTAATTGACGTAATCCTATTTCCATCCACATCGGTCCAGTCGTATACTGTTTTGTTTCTGAAATTTGAGTAACTAATCTATGCTCCATTAGAGAGTTAAGTAACCTATGTACTGTACTAACTGGTAGATGTGTTCTATCAGCTATATCAGAAATAGCCCAATATTCTTTGTCATTTATAGAATTCAATAACTTAATAATACTTATTGCTCGATCAATGGATTGTACCATAACTCGCCTCAACTTTACTTGTAATATGTTAGTAACCTTAATTAACTATCAATTTAACAAAAATTCAAACTGAAATCAATTAAATTATTGAATTTTCCGAAAATAAAAAAACATACTATCAGAAGGTTGCAAACGCAAACAAAAAAATATTGACTTTTCTTTTAAATTATCTGAAAATCACAACAATATTCCGATGTTTCTCCTTCTTCTTGTCCACCACTTGGTACTGACCACCTTTTCGGTTCCTCTTTCTTCCCCTGTAATACCATCAAAATTTCATTTTTTCATTCACACATATAGCTGCTGTTCCAATCCATCTTTTCATGTGTCTCTCCTCCCATACCTAATATTCTTTCTTATCCTGTTCTTCTCCTTGAAAATAGAGGAAAATGCTGAATTTGTAACGAAGGGTTATATCAACTTCAGAGACAACTCATTCCTAGAAATTCAAGCGGAAGGATGAGAGTATGATTTCTAAATATGTTGTGGAGTGTGTCTTTTGTGAAGAAAACCGAAAATCTCGGCAAGCAACTGTCACCGTGTCTGCCACTTCTCATACACTTGCCATTCAAAAAGTAAGAGATGAATGCAAACGCCGCTTTGGAAAAACACTGCTATTACAAACCGAAATTACAGAAGAATTATTTTTACACAAAAAAGAAAGCTGACCATACATTGGTCAGCTTTCTTCATCCGATCATATTTTCACATGAAGATTAGGGGCATCCTCTTTAAGGATCGGGATTTCCCCATTATGTACGTTCCATAATGGGCATCGAACAATATATTTCTATACAATCAAACATTGAATAGAATAGAATAGGGCAAAACTTGTTCGCATTTTTAGAAAAGGGATAGGGATATAATACTAGTAATGCGTCGAATACTCGAACGCTATACTCATCATATTATAGTAAATCCTTTTATATGGGAAATATGAATTACTTACATAATTCATACGTAAAACATATTAATCTATCTTATATTTTCAACATTACGAAATAATAGCATTGCCAACATCGCCCCAATTAATGCAAGTGTCATATCCCACTGCGTGTCCCAAACATCTCCTTGTGTTCCAAGGAATGCTTCTGCTCCTGTCCCCGTTAATTTTGCAACTGCAAACTCTAACAACTCATATAATGCACTAAATGCTAAACAAACTGATATTACAAGTAGTTCTAGCCATCCTTTTTTTTGAATCTCAACTACCTTTATAAGTACTTCTCTTGTTAATAATGCTGGAACAAATCCTTGCATAAAATGCCCAACACGATCATAGTAATTTCTTTCTAAATCATAAGCATCGCGTAGCCAATTGAATAATGGTACTTCTGCATATGTATAATGGCCCCCAATGAGCAATATCAACATATGAATCCAAATCCATACGTATGTGAACGTTGTAAATCGAAAACGTCGATATGTAATCATTAAAATGAGTACTAAAATAGCTGCAGGTGCGACCTCTAAAAACCATGTAAAAGAATCTTTTGGGTATATTCCTGATATAAGTAATGCAATCCAAAAACTTACACACAACAATTTATGAAGATGAACAGACACATCACTTCCCCCCAGTATTTTATTTCTTATTCCATTAATAACATACATCCAGCCAACACAGGTGTCATAATCATCGAAAATTTCAAAATGACACGGGGTGCATAATTTGTAAACTTCGCTCCTATATATGCTCCGAGCATTGTTCCCATTAAAACTTGTACTAATAACATGTAATCTAAATATCCTGCTGAAGTATATCCAACTCCTCCACCAATTGCAATTGGTAAAATAACAAGCATTGTAGTCCCTACTGACTGACGAATTGATAAACCTAGTAATACCATTAATCCTAGTTGAATGAAAGGTGCTGAACCAATTCCAAATGCTCCTGCTAATATCCCAGTTGCAATTCCTAACAGAGCACCTTTCCCCAGTACAGATGGAGATAACTGATCTGATAAACTAGCAGACAATTCTTTTTGATTTTGCACAAAAAACAAACGAATTAACATGCATATCGCTGATAAAAATAACATACCAGCCGTAAACCAATGAAGGAGTTGTGCAGGAATCCCAGCACCAATTTTAGATCCAACATATGATCCAAGCGCACCAAACCCTCCTACAACACAGCCAATTTTCATGACAACATTTCTTTCTCGATAATGACTTATCACTCCAGAAAGTGTTGTAAATGCCATTGCTGTTAATGATGTCGCAAGCGCTATGTGAATTGGCACATGAAATACGAGAGTGAGCACTGCAATAATAAACCCAGCTCCACCTGCTCCAACAAACCCTAATAAAATCCCCATTAGAAACATTGTAATAATAATAGCCACTTTCTTTCCCCTCCAATGGCTCAATTATCTTATATATTTCTTTTTTAGCAAATAAAAAAGCATCCACATAGGATGCTTTTCACTATTTTTCTATATTCATTATATGTACTCTGTTAATCTTGATTAATTAAAATGACTGCTGGCCCAGATACTACCACTCCAGCGACTTCAATTTTTTCAAATTCTTTAACTGTAATAGATATAACCCCTTCTCTTTCCATCAATTCCTTACTCAAGGCTTCAGTTGGTATTTTTTTCACCGTCTTACCTCCTTTTCATTCTTGTTACCTTATATCAGTAATATCTCGTCATGAATCTGGCATGTAAGATTATGAAATTGTTCCAATGCATCCATATATACACTCCCCCTGCCATTTTCATTCCTTATTCCATAAAGAATATACGATTCCTTTTTGTAGCATATTGAAAAAAAAATAAAAAAGCATCCTGTACGGATGCTTTCATCATTTTGATTCACGTGAAAATTTTGTATACACACCAATACCTGCAAGCAATACCCCTAGCCCCGCAAACATTGTACCTAGGCCTAAAAAGAATGAACCGAGTGTTTGTAAATCTTCCATATGCATATCCCTTTTTCTTATTATCTTTATATTAAATAAATTAATTTTATATCATTTCCTATTTTAATTCCATTTATTTTTATAAAATTCTAACTTTTTAACATCCCTCTGACTAATAAACTTCTAGATTACAAAACTAGTTTAAAGTAGAATGAAATTTTCCCAATTCACATAGACAAGAAATCCCATTTTTCACTTTTTTACATTCATTAACAAAAAAACAGAAGACCATAACTCATAATGATCTTCTGCTTTTCATTTCAATCTTTATATAACCTATACTCTACCACCTTATCATCATTATCAAATTGAAGAATGAGCCATTCACTATCTATAGAAATAGACCCTCTTTCATCTCCAAGGTAATAAACAGTTTGATTCATTTCCTCAAAACGCCTTGTCTCAGTTGGTTTTCCTAACAATTGTACAATCTCTTTCTTAGGTTTTCCCACTAGTTTATGTTTCGTTAGAAGATCATCTATCATATATACTCGTTTCCATTCATCTTTTAGCCATCTATCTGTTTGAAACTTTGAATTATACCCATTTACACCTAGTTGTACGATACAAATACTGAATAATACCGCTCCCACAATTGTAATACTTTTAAATATTCCCTTATTATTACCACCAGAAAAGTGAAAAACGATCCACTGAAGAGCCAGTAAAAGAATAAACGGAATTGATACCACTAAAATACTCACAGTATTATAAGACGAATGAGTCATGCCAATGATGAATATGAAAGCGATACATATAAACAAATATAAAAAAACATAAACATACAATGTTGCCCGCAATAAAAAATCTCTATACGCTCCCAATGAAAAATCACCTTTATCACATCAGATTTTTTACAACTTCACTTCTCCCATACATTCAATCATTTCTTTTATCCCTTGTAATTCTTGCACTGTATATAGTACTTTCCCTTCCAATCTTTCCTTTCTAAAATACGTAACAAGTTGCTCTCTATCCTTCAACCTCGGAAGTACTTCATTGGAAAGATCGATCATTTCATTTCCACTTCCATTTGTCTCATTACCGAAATATACAGTGGGCTTAACTTCTTCTTTTAGAGCTTGCGAATGAACCTCTTTCAAGTAATCATATACAATTGTTGAAAGATGTTTTGCTTTATAAACAGGGTTTCCTACGTTTTCTACCATTAGAGTCATTGAATCTCCCTTTTTCATAAAAACAAATGTCTCTTCCTTCTCATATTCATTTTGATACTTACCAATCTCATCAATCATAAATGAATATACCCCTGCATTTTCTTTCGTCAATCCGTGTATCATTCTTCCTTGCCATTCTGTTGTCTCAATTACATATATTCCGGTTGTCGATAACAATATATGATCAACTCGAGTATTCCCCATTTTATTTTCTCTTCTACTATGTACTTTGGGAAGAAATACATTTGGAATAATATGTAGTTCGTCTTCAGTTATGATTCCTTCCTGAACAAATCCCCGTTTCATATAATGTAATATTTCATGCGTATTCATTTCTTCACCATTTCTAGAATACGCTCTTAATTCTGTAATTAGATCTTGTAACATATGTACCTCATTACTGTGTTTCTGTTGCATTTCACTACGCTCTTTACTATGCTGCATCGCTAATTGATTCTTCATCACTCTCATGTTTTCTACTTCTCTAGCTGCACTCTCTTTTAAATTATTGTACTTTTTACGCTCTATGTTTTTTAATGTCTCCTGCTTTTCTTCATAATCCGCTACAGCTGCAGCCATCTCACTTTGATAGTTTTCTATTGACTTTGTCTTTTCAAATTCCACTTGTTGGTTTTCTGATTCTAACTGTTTATTCTTATAAAACAGTACAAATACTCCAGCTAATAAAGCTAAAATTACACATATAAGTACATATTCCATCTTTTTTCTCCTTTATGGCTTAGTAAAATATTACCTAAACTTTTAAAATCAATTTTATTCTATTATACTACGTATTAAAATAACTCTCTGTAAAATTTGGATATACTTTGTACACTTTATTCACTATATAAAATGAAGGTAACTTGAAATCTAGAAATATACGCCCCCACTGATTATTCCCCCTCACCAATCGGACTTTTATGGGCAGTTAATCTCTCTCCTAACTTCTTTGCTTTCGCTGAATTTTGAGGTAGGAGTCTTACTGCCCGTTAATGCGGGATAAACTACATTTAAAAACTTCATCTATCCCAATACACTCAAATATTCCTTCGATAGGAAAGTGAACAAGTTATCCTTCATCTGATTCATGACAGGAGGAAAATATATGAAATATTTAGCATATACAGAAAAATTGATGGACTAGTTGAAGAAGAAATCACATTAAATATTAACGGCATAATAGTTACAGGCTTTTCTACTATTTGTCCATATAAAATTGAAGAAGGAAAAAGTTATCCAATCATTCTAGACATTACAGTTCTTGATGACATTGTAATACATGAAGGGAGACGAGGAGTTAAGAACTTAAGAGGAATCAACCATTTTTTTCAAATATCGTATAAGAGGAATTTTGAATCAGGATTTTATCGATGTGGAAATACTTATCACAGATAGCAATGGGTATCTCTCGGAATATAGCAAATGGTTTAACAAATATGTTGAAATTGAAGTTGATAGAATACATATTGAATTTTTAAAAGTAGAGTGAAAATATCGATAATCAGATATGATAGTATAAAAAAGCCTTCAGGAAAACCTTGTTCTCGCAGTTTTTCCTGAAGACCTCTTGTATTTTGAAGTAAATATATATTTTAATTTATAATTCTTTGCCTTACTACATTTAGACCTGATTATTTACTATAATCCATTTTCTTTCCATATTTCTATATCTTTTTGAAAAGAATATACTCAATAATTGAATCATAAAATAAGCTTTAAACTGTAATGCCTCCATACTTTTTATTTTTCAATATACACCGAACGTACAATCGTACGAGTATAAGCTTTACCTTCTGAGTTAATACCCTTAATATCAATCGTCACATTATATACATCTGACTTTTTAATATGATTCAAAAGGCCTGTGAATGCAGCCTCATCTAACCTTTGCAGCTGATTCGATTGCGATACTAAATTCCCTTCTCGATCAACAACTCGGACAGTGAAAGAAAGATCCTCTTGTTTTCCTAGTTCTTTAGTAGATTGTTTCAATTGAAATTCAACTTTATCAGCTTTGATTTTCCCTGGCATTTTCAAAGTAAACGGTGCTTTTTGCTTATAATCACTAACAATCATATAAGCATCTTTTGCATGTGCTGTCATTAGTTTAACATGCCATTCCCCTATTTCCATTCGATTTATTTTAAATGTCCGAATAGACGCACCCTTAAAGTAGGAAGTTTCATCTCCTATCGTGACCTTACTATCTTCGTTTGTATATACTTTTCCCGACGGAGAAATAAGTTGTATTTTCACTTCTGAAGATGCTGTTAACACCGAGACAACGCCCTCTGTTTTTGTATCTACAGCAAACGTTTGATCAATCCATTTATTCTGTATTAGTTCTCCACCTAAAACGGTTTGATTAGAAGTAGTATTTAAATCATTAACAAATTCTCTATCATTATTATTTAAAGTATCAGGAACGAACGTGGCGGTAGAAGTACGTAAATACGGTTCAATTCGAGAAAACACCGCCGAACCTTTTCGTATATCATCATGATCAAATCTAGAATCGGTAAATAAGTGTGTTCCATAAGGTAATTTTGTACTCCATTCATTCACTAATCCATCATTGGAGCCATACGCGGAAAGATATAGCCCACCTAAAGATAGAGCAGAGAAAGCCGGTCCCCAACTTGTACCTGCAACTGTATAGTAACGATTTAATTTAACATTTGGATTGCTATCTATTACGGAACGAAATTGTGCCATTTCACCTGTTTGTAAAGAATAAGTGCCATCGTCTCTTTGTCCGAGTAATGAAGCCAGCCAACCAGCCCACCAACTATACGATAAGTCTGCTAAATTTGATCCATAATGCGGCGAAGCCAGTGTAATGACTTTTCCTACAAAACGATTCGCACCATATTGAATGAGTGCTGCTTGAGTGTCAATTCCACCTTTACTATGAGCCACAATATTCACTTTTTTACCAAAATGATTATAAATCTCTTCTAGCTTTGCAGCCAACAGTTTACCATTATCCCACTGACTTGCAGATCCCTTTCCAGCTGCATCGTATAGTTGAACAAACACAGTTTGATACCCTGCACGATAAGCATAATCATACATATCATTTGTATCATGATAAACTGTTTTTCCATACCAACTATCCGCACTTCCATTTCTCCCTTGTACAAAAACAATAGGGGACCTATTTTCATCATAATTTAAAGGCTTCTCACCTAAAAACCAATCTCCCGGAGTAAATGTTTCTTTTGGTGGAAGTGCTTCTCTGTAAGTTGATACAACATTCGCCTCAGCAGTTGTAATAGCAAAAGTAGTAACGAGTAAAATAAATGCAGTAATCAACACCATACATCTTTTAAATGCTCGCATAATAACCCCTCCTTTTTTTAGAAAGATGATGCAAAGTTTATAGATTACTATGCTGTTGCAATACAATAACTGCTATTATTTCCAAATCTCATTTTCTTCTAAAGTTTCTAAGAGTCATATTTATTCAATTCATAAGTATGATAGTTTGACAGCATCGTCTTATTCTTTATAAACGATATTCTTCCTATGCTCCTTAATTCCTTTCACTCATAATAAATACGAATGTTTCTCAACAAAAATCTCACACACTATATCGGTAATAATGCTGAATTAAAAAAATTCACTAGAAAATGAACGATTTAATAACTTAGAAGAAATATCAATAATTTCAACGTTCTTAAATGGTGCTGAAGATTTTGTTTTAGTTGGTGATGATTTAGAATTTGGTGTATGTATCGAAAGAACAGAGTATCACTACGAATTCAGTATGTAAGGCGTAACAGAAATTACAGCAATGTGATCATTTTTAAAAGAATAAAAAAAAGGCCTTCAAAACCTTAATACTACAAGGCTTTCTGAAGGCTTCCTTTATTCTGAAGTAAATACATATTGTAATATAATCCTTGCTTACTCAGTAACTCTTGATGTGTTCCTCTTTCTATAATTTCTCCATCATGCATAACAAAGATTTGGTCAGAATCTTGAATAGTAGATAAGCGATGTGCAATCACAATTGTTGTTCTACCTTTTCGCATACGCTGCAACGCTGTTTGAATTGCCTCTTCCGTTTCTGTATCAATATTGGCCGTTGCTTCATCTAATACCAATACTTTCGGATTTGTCGCAATCGTTCTAGCAAACGCGATGAGTTGCCTTTGTCCACTTGAGAATGCCGCTCCCCTTTCTACTACTTCTGTATCATACTGTTCTGGTAACTTTTCAATAAACGTATTTGCTTGAACAAAACGTGCTGCTTCTTTTATTTCTTCATCCGTAATACTTTCATTATACATGCGAATGTTTTGTTTCACATTTCCGGCAAACAAGAAGGCATCTTGCAATACGAGCCCAATTCTCTTTCGAATTTCCTTCTCTTCAAACTTTTCTAAGTTTACACCGTCTATTAAAATATGACCCGCTTTAATATCATAAAACCGCATCAACAAGTTCATAATTGTACTTTTCCCACTTCCAGTATGTCCAACAAAAGCAACTGTTTGCCCAGGTTTTACATGAAAAGATACATTTTTTAAAACATCACGTTTTCCGTCGTATGAAAATGTAACATCTTTAAATTCAATTTCTCCTTCATGTACTTTCGGCTCTCCATTCCCTTGTTGAACAGGCGCTAAATCTTTTTCATCCATCAAATGAAAGACACGTGATGAAGAAACAAGTGCTTGTTGGAAGAAAGATAATTTCATCATCATTTCATTTACAGGTTGGAAAAAACGATGAATATAGTTAACAAAAGCATATAATACCCCAACTTCAACTGGACTATTCAAAGCGTCAATTCCAAATAATGCGAGCACCAATGCAATCGCCACAATATGAACAAAATCTGTTGCCGGTCGTAAAAACAATGCATCTAATTTTAACGTACGGCGCCCAGCACTGTAATGCTTATTATTCACTTCTTCAAATTCTTTTCGCATCCGTTTTTCTTGACGAAACACTTGCACAATGTTCATCCCTTGAATCGATTCATTAAGCTTTGCATTTAAAATACTTAATTGATTGCGAAGTTCTAAATAAAAAACAGAGCTTTTCCTGCGATACATGGTCATAATCGTCAACATAATTGGAATTAATAAAAGAGAAAACAATGCAAGTTTCACATTAAGTAAAAACATAGCCACTAAAATTCCAATTAAAAATACTACATTTTTTACAAATGTTGATAACACACTCACATAGAAATCTTTAATTGCTTCTGTATCATTTGTTATACGAGATACGAGGGTACCAATTGGTGTACGGTCAAAAAAGCTTAATGACAACCGTTGTACATGTTCATACACTTCCACTCGCATATCTTGCACAATTTTGAAAGCTATATTTTGGAAATATAATAAATTTAAATACGTAAATAAAACCTTTAATAGATGAGCAATCATATATACAACAAATAAGGTTACAAGTGCTGATTGTTCAAAGTTACGCGGAACTAAATGTTCATCAAGAAACTGTTTAATTAAAAACGGACCCATCATTTCTGTAACAGTTGCACCAACTAGAAATAGAAATGCTAGTGACAATAAGCCTTTATATGGTTTCATATAAGAAAGTAATCGCCATAAATCGCTTCTTTTTTTCTCAGCCATTATATGCCTCCCTTCTCAACTAACGCTTCTAACTGCTGGCTTTCATACATCTCTTTATACCAACCTTCTTGCCTCATTAGTTGTTCATGTGTACCACGCTCTACAATTTTCCCTTCATCAACAACAAGAATAAGATTTGCATGTTGAATAGCACTTAACCGATGTGCTGTAATAATCGTTGTTTTTTGCTCTCTTTCTCGTTTCAGCGCTGTTAAAATTGTTTCTTCTGTCTTTGCATCAACTGCTGATAAACAATCATCTAAAATTAAAATTTCAGCATTCGTTAGTAAAGCACGTGCAATAGAAATCCTTTGTTTTTGTCCACCTGATAAAGACACTCCTCGTTCCCCTACTACCGTATCGTATCCTTCTGGAAATTGAACAATATCATCATGAATACAAGCAATATCAGCAGCACATGCAATTTCTTTATATGTAGCATCAGCCTTTCCAAATGCAATATTTTCACCTATACTTGCTGAAAATAGGAAATGGTCTTGAGGAACATACGAAATAGCAGATCGAATGCCATGCAGCGTCATATCACGAATATCTTTCCCACCAACTTGCAGCGATCCATTAAAATGATCATATTCCCTGATTAAACATTTTAACAATGTCGTTTTCCCTGCACCAGTGCGGCCAACAATACCTAATGTTTCACCCTTTTTCAGTGTGAAATGAATATCTTCTAAATGGAGAGTTTCATTTTTCTTATAGGAAAATGCATCAATTGCAAACTTTATATCACCGCTTGCCTCTTTATGTACCGCCCCATCTTTGCTCACAACATCTGAAGTTTGAGATAATATTTTTTCCACACGGTCATATGAAGCACGACCACGTTCCATAATATTAAACAGCCAACCAAATGCGAGCATCGGCCAAACAAGCGTCCCTAAATATGTTGTAAATGTAATTAACTCACCAACTGTCAGTTCTCCGCGAACAACTAATAGTGATCCATAGCACACAGCGATTAAGAATGAAAAACCGACAATAAGAGAAATTGTTGGATCAAATAATGAATCGATGCGCGCAACTAACATATTTTTATGCACAACATCTTCTGACTTTTTTCGAAATGCTTGTAAATCTTCCTTTTCTTGACCAATTGAGCGAATCACCTTCATTCCACTCATACTTTCTTGTACTTTATCATTGATCTCAGAAAACGCTTGCTGTGCTTTATGAAAACGTCTGTGTAATAAAGTACCATAATAATTAGTTGAAATCGCTACAATCGGCATTGGGATTAAACTTAACAATGTTAACTTCCAACTAATCGTAAACCCCATAGCCACTAGCACGCATCCACCTACGGCTAACGAATCAACAAGCGTCAAAACGCCCGCTCCAGCTGTCTGTTGGATTGCTTGAATATCATTCGTTGCATGGGCCATTAAGTCCCCTGTACGATGTGATTGATAAAAAGATGGACTCATGTTTGTAAAATGTTCATATAATTTCTTTCGTAATTGGCGCGCGAGCTTTAAAGAAGACCCAAAAATCATAATACGCCATATGTAACGTAATATATACATTGTAATCCCGACAACTACTAAAAGAACAACCCATTGTAACAACTTTTCAGATGTTAGCGTTTGGTTATTAATTTGGTCTACAACAACTCCAATTACTTTTGGTGCAACAAGCTCAAGAAGTGCTACACCAAATAACAAAATAATTCCCGTTATGTACGCCCGTTTTTCTTGTTTAAAAAACCACGCTAAATTAAAAAATATCTTCATTATATCCCCCTCCCTTGAAATGAGCGATGTTTTCAGTTTATCAAAAATACAGAATTTTTAAAAGTTTTAAACACTACAGTTTTCCAAAAGAAAAGGACACTCTTATCGAGTGCCCCTTTAGCGCTTATTTCATTTGTTGTTTGTTCATTGCGCTCATCATTTGATTGATTTTCTTTTGGGATGGTTTTTGTCCCATTTGCATCATCATCATTTTTAACATTTGTTCATTGATTGGTGGATTTTTTTGTAAGTAATTCATCATATATTTGCGGGCGATGAAAAATCCTAACGCCACGCCTGCTACTAGTGCTAATACGCCCACTAGAACAACTACCCAAATTGACATATATTTTCCTCCTTCATGTTGTCTACCTTACAGTGTACTAAAACCTTTTCAATAAGACAAGATTGTATTCGACATTTTTTACACATATGTTCGTGCTTGTTTCAGAGGATTTAACCAACCATACTTTTTATTTTCATAATCCATTGCTAAAAATGTCAATTCGCATTTCCTGAGAACCTCAAAGAAAGTCGTTTCCATCGATACATTTCCGGATGTACTCATTTGAATATATTGTGATTTCACCGTTATTTCGCCGTATTCTGCCCCAGTATAAAGCATGTGTGTATGATGTGTTCTATTATACTTCCCAAAACTACGTAAAACCTGTTCTAATTTATGGTGAATTCTCATTACTTGTAATGGCATCGTAATATACATCATCTGCTTATATAACACTTTCTTTTCCGAAAGGGAATCAGATTCTGAAAATCGAGCAAATAAATCAAAAAACAAATACTCCCGACCAAAGTATGCCTTCGCAATATCTTCTTGAATTAAATACAATTCATACGTTTTCATACTTTCCCTCCCGCTCTGGACAACCTTTTCTCTTCATTATATAGAAGAAAATATGCAATGATTGTCTGACTACGGAGAAAGAAAAAACTTTTTCTGTCGAATAAACTCATTTACATAGAAAAATCTCTCCATGCCGGAGAGATTTTTCACAAACCATTAAAGCATTTCTTTTACTTTACGAACAACATTTTCTACAGTGAATCCATACTCTTCCATGATCTTTTCACCAGGAGCAGAAGCACCGAATGTATCGATACCTAGTACATCTCCTTCAAGACCAACGTAACGGTGCCATCCGAAAGTCGCACCCATTTCAATTGCGAAACGTTTTGTTACTGCTTTTGGTAATACAGATTCTTTATATTCAGCAGATTGCGCATCAAAGCGATCCATAGATGGCATGCTGACAACAGCTGCATCAACACCATCTTCTGCTAATGCTTTTTGCGCTTCAATCGCTAAGCTTACTTCAGAACCAGTTGCAAGTAAAATTACATCAGCTGTTTCTTTCTTGCTTGCAGAAACGACATATGCACCTTTTGCTACTTTTTCATACGTATCGTCTTTTGCACCTTCTAATGTTGGAAGATCTTGACGAGTTAAGACTAATGCAGTTGGTGTGTTTGTAGATTCTAACGCTAATTTCCAAGCTGCAACAGATTCGTTACCATCAGCAGGACGAATAACAGATACATTCGGCATTGCACGAAGCGCTGCTAATTGTTCAACTGGTTCATGCGTTGGACCATCTTCTCCAACAGCGATGCTGTCATGTGTAAACACATATGTTACAGGTAATTGCATTAACGCTGCAAGACGGATTGCTGGACGTAAGTAATCAGAGAATACGAAGAACGTACCACCGTAAGTTTTTAAGCCGCCATGAAGTGCGATACCGTTCATTGCTGCACCCATTGCGAACTCACGTACACCGTACCAAATATTTTTACCGCTGTAGTCAGCTCTTGTAAAGTCTTTTTCGTTATTCATGTATGTTTTGTTAGAACCAGCAAGGTCTGCAGATCCGCCAAAGAATGATGGTACAGCTTCTGCAATCGCGTTAATTACAGTACCTGAAGAAGAACGAGTTGCTGTTTTTGATCCTAATTCATAAGTTGGTAAGTTTTGATCCCAACCTTCTGGAAGAAGACCCTTCATCGCTGTTTGTAATTCATTTGCTAATTCTGGATATGCTTGTGCATATTCACCAAGCATTGTGTTCCACTCAGCTTGAGCTGTTTCGCCAACATCTTGTACCGTTTTACGGAAGTTATCATATACTTCTTCTGATACATGGAAGTCTTGTTCAGCTGTCCAAGCATACGCTTCTTTTGTTAATTTTGTTTCGTCTACACCTAGTGGAGAACCGTGTGAAGCTGATTTTCCTGATTTGTTTGGAGAACCGAAACCGATTGTTGTTCTTACTTCGATTAGCGTTGGGCGTTTTTCGTCAGCTTTCGCTTCCTCAATTGCTTTCGCAATTGCTGCAATATCGTTTCCATCCTCAACACGGATTACTTGCCAACCGTATGCTTTATAACGATCTTCTACACTTTCAGAGAATGAACGATTTAAATCACCATCTAATGAAATATCATTAGAATCGTATAATACAACAAGTCGACCTAATCCTAAGTGAGCAGCTAATGAAGATGCTTCAGCAGAAACGCCTTCCATTAAATCGCCATCACCGCAAATTGCGTATGTATAATGGTCAACTACATTGTATGCATCACGGTTATACTTCGCTGCTAAATGTCTCTCAGCCATTGCCATACCAACAGCTGTCGAAATACCTTGTCCAAGCGGACCAGTTGTTGCATCTACGCCTGCTGTGTGCCCATACTCAGGATGTCCTGGAGTTTTGCTTCCCCATTGACGGAAGTTCTTTAAATCATCCATTGTTACATCGTAACCAGATAGATGAAGTAGGCTGTATAATAACATTGAACCATGACCTGCAGATAATACGAAACGATCGCGGTTAAACCACGTTGGGTTATTTGGATTATGTTTCATAAATTGAGTCCATAATGTATAAGCCATTGGTGCTGCACCCATTGGCATTCCTGGGTGACCAGAGTTTGCTTTTTCAATCGCATCAATGGATAATGTGCGAATCGTGTTGATAGAAAGTTGTTCGATTGAATGTGACATGCTATTCTTCCCTTCGCTTATATTAGTAAACGTTTTACACATTTATATGATAGCTTCCCACGCAAGATTATACAACATGTATCGACAAATATGTTGATGTTTTTTCGAATTTGTTCAAAAAACATACTTAATTTCACAATGTATAGGGTTTCAATCTGCTATACTTTTTTATTATTCATTTATTGATAATAAAGGGAATTATCTGCATTTTCATACGTGGCTCATAAAAATATTTAGCAAATATTCTGCCCCCCTCCATACCACTCCTTTATTTACCATTTATTCACAACATATAGATAGAAATGAATATATATTGATTTTCATCGTATATATCAAATAAAAACTGCGGGAGGAGAAATGATGAGTGAACAAGTGGCTTCCTACACCTTTTTAATTGTTTTTTCCCTTATTACAATTAGTTCTATTTACCTTTCAGTAAAATTAAAATCACCCCATAAATACATCCCAGGTGTTGTCATACTTATTCTCTCCATTGGTACGTTTGGCATACTGTATTTTGATCGGGGTGTAATGATAACAAGTGAAGGATTAGGTTATTTATATAGTCTCATTGCAATCCTCTCGTTACTTATCGCCATTATTTCTTTATTTATAGCAATTGCTATTTCTTTTATTTCAGCTTTATTTAGAAAAAATTAACATTTGTTATGTCTGAGCACTACGCTCGATAAAAAATTAAATTCCAAAATGCAAAAGGTGTCCTTCTCCTGCGTTCACTTTATAGAGTAGTCTAATTAAAGACTCTAACTCTGTACAAAGAATATCTCGATTAAAAACAAGGTGTTCATACCGTCCATTGAAATGAGCCTGTGAGTTCTATTTTTTCAGGTCCCAATGAAATGAGATTGACTAATGAGCGAAATAGGTTGATCGCTATTTCTGCTCCCTCTTTCTCGATTTTTGTAATACCAATAATGGATACCAAACCCTTTCTCTTTCTTAAAAGGATTATATGTTGGAATCCACTGTAAAAAATCTGACACATACAAAACAATTTCATCACTGAATATCACGCATTCTTCAACAACCATTCCATCTTTATAAAAAAACTCCCTGTCATGCCAAGAAAAATCTTCAGAACTTAGCTCTCCTTTTTCATTTGAAACAAATACAAATTCATGTTGCAAAGCCACAATACCCTCCTCCTGTCATCATACGATACTCCGAAAACATTTTCATTTTCTTCTTTATAAATTTTAGATTTTCTAAACATTCAATAAAAAAACAAACCTATATTATCTGTTATGATTTATCATAAGATAACAAAAAAAGAAGGTTGATAAGCTTGAATAAGAACAACATTGTTCATATAAACATTCTACTAACAAGCGATGTACATGGTACAGTCTATCCGATTCACTATCAAAATAATGAAAATGCAGAAATAGGATTAGCCAAACTTGCAACACGTATCACACAAGAGCGTAACCAACATGAACATGTAATTGTGATCGATAACGGCGATTTTATACAGGGAACTCCATTCACCTATCACTACGCTAAATATATACAGCATAAAAACAACCCAATGTCACTTATCGCGAATTACATTGGTTATGATGCGGCCGTTATCGGAAATCACGAATTCAACTATGGAATGGATGTATTAAACAAAGCTGTATTAAACGCGAATATGCCTTATCTATCTGCAAATATTTTAAATAAACATACAAAGGATCCTTATTTTAGGAAACCCTATATCATTAAACACATACATCCTAATATAAAAGTCGCTATTTTGGGAGTTACAACACATTACATCCCAAATTGGGAGCAGCCACATCATATTAAAGATTTACTATTTGAAGATGCACTAGAAACAACAAAAAAATGGGTTTCTCTCATTCATAACCAAGAGCAACCTGACTTATTAGTCGTAGCATATCATGGTGGCTTTGAAAGGGATTTACAATCTGGAGAACCAATAGAAATTTTAACCGGTGAGAATCAAGGATATGCGATGTGCCAAGAAATAGATGGTATTGATATATTACTAACAGGTCACCAACATCGCTCTATTGCAAATACGAAAGTAAATGGTGTAACAGTTGTACAACCCGGATCTAATGGCCATTCATTAGGAAAAGTTCGAGTGGAGTTAGAACAAAATAAAGATCGATGGATAATTAAAAAATGTCATTCGGAACTGTTGTCTGTTAAAGGCGTTCAAGCAGACGAAAAAGCACTTTCACTTGTATCTGACTACGAAAATCAAACGCAACAATGGCTAGATCAACCAATCGGCACCATTATTGGTGACATGCAAATTCACACTGCGATGCAAACACGTTTACAAGACAATCCTTTTATTGAATTTATAAACAAAGTACAAATGGAGGTAGCTGGAGTCAACATTTCTTGTACAAGCCTATTTCATAATGAATCTTCTGGCTTTCCAAATCGAATTACAATGAGAGATATTGTATCGAATTATATTTATCCAAATACATTAAAGGTCATACATATTACAGGAAAAGATATTAAAGATGCTCTTGAACTATCAGCTGAATATTTCACATTAAATACCGAGGGAGATATTATTGCAAATCCCGCTTACACTACACCAAAACCACAGCATTACAATTACGATATGTGGGAAGGAATTTCATACATATTAAACATTTCAAAACCAGTTGGTGAACGAGTCGTTTCCTTAGAATATAACGGATCTCCCATTCGCTTTAATCAAGAATATGACGTAGTCATGAATAATTATCGCGCAAGTGGTGGCGGAAATTATTTTATGTATCAAAATAAACCCATCATAAAAGACATACCAATTGATATGTCTGAGCTTATCGCGAATTACATATTAGAACGGGGGACAATTGAAGCAAAGACCAACCATAATTGGAAAGTCATCAAATAAACAATTCTATTAAAATCAAAAAAAGATGGGCTGCGCCCACCTCTTAATTTAACTTTGTATTATCTTGTTTTTTCAATGCTTTTAATTTCGCCGGTGTAATATCTTTACCTTCTTCGTTAACGACTTTAATGCCTTTTAATTCGTTTAACATATTTTGACGAAATCCTTTTAAATATTGTTCACGGAGCGATTGGCGCTCACGTTGTTCTTCTTCAGTTAATCCTTCAGCTTTCGCTTTTTTCGCTAAGAAGTTAATGCGTTCAATGAGTTCGTGACTTAGCATCTCGAATCCCCTTTCTACTTAAAACTGATTATTATCATACAATAGTTAGTCTTGTTTATCAAGCAATTGCTTCGTGTATTCCACGTACCTGCGATGTACTGTTGCTTTAGATACATCGTGTCCAAAACCACGAAGCGTTGCTGCAATTTCCTCAAATGTTAATTCATTGCGACGCAGACGTACAATTTCTTCAATCGGCACTTCTTTCTTTTCACGTCCTGTACTTAAATGTCGGTTTTTTAAGTTTTTTTCTGGACGAAACCCTCTTTCTACCGCTCTCTGCATTCCACGTTTAATCTTCAAATTATGAATCTTTCTCTGATACTCTTCAACTATACCAATAATATCTAGCACCATAGAATCCGAATCAGAAAGCTGTAATTCACCATTATGCGTATGTGTATATACTTGTATTCCTTCTTTATGTAAACAGTGCATTAAAGCAATTTTTGCATTCCCTCTTCCAAGCCGCGTTTCATCTTGAATGAGAAGCACATCGACCTGTTCATCTCGAATCATATCTAACACTTCTAATATACCGTCTCGTTCAATCGTATAGCCGCTTGCCTTCTCCTCAATCACCTTTATAACATTCATTTGATACCGCTCAGCTAAATGCAATAATTCATCTTTTTGGCGTGATAATGAAGTTTCCTGCGCTTCTTTCGTTGTGCTTACACGGGCATAAATGATTGCATTCATTTTAAAACCTTCTTCCTCATTTCAATTTTCCCTTTAGTGTATCACAAATCGCCCTTTTGTTCGAACTTATGTTTGTAGAATGTTTTTTTGCATGTTATACTTATAAGTAAGAAAATTGAAAGAAAACGAGGTGTTAAAAAAACATGGAAAAGTTAACAAAACGCCAGCAAGACATTCTCGACTTCATTAAACTAAAAGTACAAGAAAAAGGTTATCCACCTTCCGTACGCGAAATCGGTCAAGCGGTTGGCCTTGCTTCTAGTTCTACGGTGCACGGACATTTATCACGTCTAGAAGAAAAAGGTTATATTCGACGTGATCCAACAAAACCAAGAGCCATTGAAATTTTAGGAGAAGTAAGAATCGAAACAAACACACAATCAGTTGTTCAAGTCCCAATTGTCGGAAAAGTTACAGCTGGTTTACCAATTACAGCAGTTGAAAGTATAGAAGAACACTTCCCGCTTCCTGCAAGCGTTGTTGCTGGAGCAGACCAGGTGTTTATGCTACGAATCTCTGGAGATAGTATGATTGAAGCGGGTATTCTGGATGGAGACTTAGTTGTTGTTCGTCAGCAACATTCTGCATACAATGGAGAAATCGTTGTTGCTTTAACAGAAGATAATGAAGCAACTGTAAAACGTTTTTACAAAGAAAAAGATCATTTCCGCTTACAACCCGAAAACTCTTCTTTAGAGCCAATCATTTTAGATGAAGTCTCTGTTATTGGAAAAGTAATCGGTGTATATCGTGATTTACATTAAAAAATAGACCAGTTTAACTGGTCTATTTTTTAATTCGCTTCAATTGTCACGTCTCCAGCAGATGTTTGTCCGCTAATTTTTACGCTCCCATTCCCTACTACTACATTTCTTTCTTCTTCCTTGAAAACCTTAACTTCACCGGTAAATGTCTTCCCACTTACAGTCGCATCTTGAGGCTTTTCAAGTAGACGAATATCAACATCTCCTGCAGTCGAGCTTGCTTCCACATCATATTTAGAGTCATGATCAATAACGTCCACATCTCCACTTGTTGTTTTCGCAACAACTTTTCCACTTACTTTTTTCATTTTAATTCCGCCCGCTTTTGAAGATCCTTCCACTTTCTTCGCTGTCACCCGCTCTATTTCTACATCTCCACCAAGCGTTGTTGCTTCTACACGTTCACTTTTCACATCATTTACTGTTATCTCACCTGCAGATGAACTTACTTTTATTTCTTGATAGGAACGCTCCGGAACAACAATTGTTACACCTGGCGTTTTAAATCCGAAAGATAAAAATGAAAAATCAAATGAAATTCCTTTTTTTATCTTACCTTGAACCTTTAATATATCTCCTTTTTCATCAATACTTATTTTTTGCTTCGTAGTATTTCCTGATTGTTTTATATAAAAAGAAGAATCATCCCCTTTTTGAACTGTAACATCCCCAGCATCCAAATCAATTTCTAGATTTTTAATTGCTTCATTTTTTATAACTCTTTCAGTTTCTCCCTTTTCCGCCGCATCTACTGTTTTTGAATATGTTTGTGATATACCAACAACACCAATGATGATACAAGCGACCGCTACTAACAATATCTTTTTCATCTCATCTATTCCCCTCTAATCATTTTGAGATTCCAATTGACATAGCGCACACAAAAATTTTTAAACCATTTTGTACAGTAGTAAGCACCTATACATAACAATAATCCAACACCAACAAACGTAATAGACACGAATACCTCAAGCCACAAAAAAGTACCAGTTAGGATTTTAATTACTACAAATAGTGGTGCCACAACGCTAGCAACTCCACCAACCCAAAGTGCAAATATAAAACTTATAATTGCGATTAAAGGACCTAATACAAGAATAAAATTTAATAAACTAAGACCAATTGCCGCCATTACAGCTCTTGTTATATTTGAAGCAGATGGATCCTTTTTCATCTCATCAAAACGATATAACGCCAACATCTCTTTCGCAATTGCTTTTGGCGAACCGAGTCCTTTTATAATTTCTACCTCTGTCTTCCCTTCCTCTAATCCAAACTGAAAATGCTCCTCATAATCGTATAAAATATCCTGTCTTTCTTCTTCTGATAGCTTTCTAAGATGTCCTGATAGATTTCGAAGAAACTGTTCTTTGTTCATCTCATTACACCTCTTCAATAATTTCTTGTACCCCTCTAGCAAAAACACGCCAATCCGTTACAAGTAAATGGAGTTGTTCTTCGCCTTGATTTGTTAATTGATAATATTTACGCGGTGGCCCTTCTGTTGATTCTTTTAAATATGTTTGAAAATAGCCCTCTTTTGTTAATCGACGTAATAACGGATATACAGACCCTTCCGATATTAAAAATTTATTGGAGATTTGCTGAACGAGCTCATAACCGTAGCAATCTTTTCGTTTGACAAGTGCCAGTACACAAAGTTCTAGCACACCTTTTTTAAACTGGACGTTCAAAGATAATCCTCCTTTCCGATCAGTACCACTCAATGCAAGGTACTTGCGTCACCCATAATATACCATTTACTATTGTTTATTGCAAGGTACTGTTTGTTATCTATTTAATAAAATACCGTTTTCCGCCTCTCTTTTCTTTATACCAAACAAATTAAAGAATCACGATTCCCCTTACCTAAACATGGAGAAATCGTGATAAATAATATCATACAATTCTATACACTAAATGGATTTATGTAATAATTCCAGCACATCTTTCATAACAAAGGGGGCATCTTTTTTTACACGCTCAGCAAACTCAGAAACTAGACGCAATGTTTTAATACTTTCAATCGGATGATCACCTGATGCACTTTCAGCAGAAAGCATAACAGCATTCGTTCCATCCAATACAGCTTGAAATACATCAGTCACCTCAGCTCTTGTAGGAATAGAATAATCCACCATGGATTGAAGCATTTGCGTTGCCGTAATCACATATGTATTTGTGCGATTACACTCATGAATCATCATTTTTTGTAAAAGCGGAATAAATTGGTACGGTAATTCTACACCTAAATCACCCCTGGCAATCATAATACCCTCCACTTCTTTACATATCTCCTGAAAATTCTCGATGGCCTCCATCGTTTCCACCTTAGCAATTAGATTTGGTGAAGTTTCATTTTTTAGGCGGATAAAGTTCCGGATTTCCTGTATATGAGAAGGTTTTCTAACAAATGAGCATGCAATAAAATCAACGTTCTCACTTAAAAGAAACTGAATATCTTTTTTATCCTTCTCTGTAATAGCTGGTAAGCTAACGATTGTACCTGGTAAATTCACCCCCTTATGAGAAGCTATATCGCCACCTACCTTTACTTTTGTTTCTATTTTATCCTCGCTTATCTTTTCAACCGTTAACTCAACTTGTCCATCATTAATAAGAATTCTATTTCCAACTTTCACGTCATTAATAATCCCTGGATAATCAACACTTGCTTCTTCTTTGTTTCCAGAAATAGAATGAATGTATAAAGTAAAAGTATCTCCTGCTTGAAGAGTAACTGCATTTTCTTCAATAACTCCCAATCTTATCTTGGGCCCTTGTAAATCCCCTAAAATTTTGATGGAATCATCTAAAGATTTTACTAATTGAATTATTTCCTTATGGCTTTCATGGGAACCATGCGATAAATTAAGGCGGATAATATTCATACCATTTCTTATTAACTGAGACAAAGTATCCTTATTATTACTCGCCGGTCCAATTGTACAAATTCGATCAATTGTCATATTTTCACCATCCTTTTTTATCTATAATTCCCATATAAAAAGAAAAAATAATATTCCTCATACATGGTTTGTAATGTAAGAGTAGAAAAGACCGATCATTCCTTAGTACAAGAATTACCGACCTTTTCATGATGAAAATGACCTGAGTTGTTGCATGATAAAAAAGCGCACCATCAAATGGACTTTTTTAACAAATGAATACTCTAGTATGTATCCATCATGATAACAAAGCACTCATTCCATCGATTGCTGCATTTGTTTTTGTTTCAACCTTTCTTCCAACACATGAATCATAAATAAGAAATGCTCAGCTTCTCTTGTAACATGATCAGCTAGTAATGGATTAATTACATTTCGAATTTGGCATGTTTGAATAAGTTCCAATCCCGCCTTTTTGAAATTTCTCAATTCAACTGTGGCATTTTCACTATCTTTATTTAGCTTTCCGATTAAATCCTTCACCAAGAAAAAGTGCATCTTCCTTCATAATCCGTAACCAAAATCGATTTTCAGTTAAAGAGCGTTCAATAAATAATTGTTCAGTTAATGATTCAAAAGGCGCAGCTTTCAATTCCGACGGAAGCAGCATAGCCCTTTGCTTATCCATGACAAAATAATCAGGAATTGGTTGTTGTCCGTTAGTCATTAAAATCCCACTTCATTTGTGAAAATTTCACTACTACACCATGTATATGAATAGACGATTCCCATCATACTTAAACTGCATCATTAAGAACTGTAAATCTAGTGTTTTGTAAAGAAAAGATACTTACAAATAAAAAACTCACATTTCATTAGGACGTGAGTTTTCCTTTTAAAAAATATCTTTTTATTTATTACCTGGCGCAGGCTGGTCCACTCCCCTAATACGATGTTTATGTCCATTATCTTCTGTTGTATAAAAATCGTAATAATGGACATGCATCCCATTTCCAACGGGAATAGCTGGCCCTGAGTGCGCCTTATAATAATGCGTATGTCCATCTTCGAATACTACATATCCTTCTGTATAGTGTATATGTCCTCCGTCCTGTACCGAAATTGGCGGAGAGGTTACATCTAAACATTGATGTACATGCCCCGCCTCAACAGATGTATAATCAACAGAACCATGATTATGATTAGGTACAAATCCTGAAACAAAATCATCTTTTCCTACCCTGTTCACTCTGCTCACTCCTTGGCCATCAAGATAAACTTTCTAAACTTATATGCTTAAAATCAAAATTAATACCTATTAGTTCCCTATTTGCTTACTGTTGAGTAATAAGAATAATTAAGTAATTTAAAGTACATATTATTACTGTTATATGTCAAAAGGCCGAGACTCTTAGTAAAGAATCATATTTTAGTAAGATTGTTTTAAGTAGTCTGAGTAAGTCATAACTATTCGGTAAATCCATATTTTAAAATTTTCATTTTTTTATAAATGTCCGTACATACGTGGATACAAGTTATATATGTACCACATAGTTTAAATTAGTTATATAAACAGAAGGGTGGCAAATATGTTATGAAAGTCATAATTTTGTGTGGTGGAAAAGGCCTGAGGATGCAAGGGATTCTCAAAGATATTCCTAAACCACTAGTTCAAGTTCAAGGAAAACCTCTCATTTGGCATATAATGGATTGGTATAGCAGGTTTGGGCATTATGAATTCATCCTACCATTGGGATATGGAGGTGAAAAAATCAAAGAATATTTCATGGACTATATATGGAAAGAACATGATTTTAATTTAGATTTAAGGAATAATCATTACCAGTTGCTTGAAGAACCAAAACAGTGGAATATAAAATTTATAGATACAGGGCTTGAAACAATGACCGGAACCAGATTAAAAAAACTTGAAAAGCATATACAGGATGAGATATTTTTATTAACTTATGGTGACGGATTAGCAAAGATAAATATTAATGAACTTATAAAATTTCATAAAGACAAAGGGAAAACTGCAACATTAACTGGCATTAAAAAAAATAGTCAATATGGTTTATTACAGGTTGAAAATGGGATTGCTATAGATTTTAAGGAAAAACCCCTACTTAATACTGTAATAAATGGAGGGTTCTTTGTATTTAATAAAGGAATATTTAATTATTTGAATGATAATGATTGTATGCTTGAAGAGGAACCTCTACTTAATTTAATAAAAAACAAGGAACTTTCAGTTTATGAGCACAATGATTTTTGGATTAGCGTTGATACACCTAAAGATCTTAAAGACGCAAATGAAAGCTGGAACCCTAACAAAAATAGTTGAAAGGAATGAATGAACATTGAATTTTAACGATAGAAAGGAAAGTTACCCGCGCCTTTATATTCCCTCTAAAATAGAAAAAGATGTTCTGTTATCCCCAGATACTTCAGATGCTCCTGATATAAATCATTCTAAAAAATCTACAATCAAAAAAATCAACCCTCTATTTTATAATAAACAGCCCCACTCCGGAAATCATTTTTGTGCCATTGTTGGAACAGAATATGTCTTAAAAACAATTGCCTTGCGACAATCTCTAATACAAAATTCACAAAGATTCACATTATGGATTTGTTGTATAGATTCATTTGCGTATTCAGTATTGAAAGAAATGAACTTGAATAATGTAAATCTCTTACAGGTCGATGATATAGAGGATGCAAATTTGAAAGCCATTAAACGAAATAGGACAGTCAATGAATATTGTTGGACTTTAAAGTCCGTACTTATTGAATATTTATTGGTAAATTATGATTTGCCATCTGTTCTTTATTGCGATAGTGATTTATATTTCTTCTCTGATCCTAATACGATATTTGAAGAATGGGGTGACAATTCTATTTATCTTTGTCCGCAGAGAGACCGTGACTGGGTAGAAGAAAAATATGGGAAATATCAAGCTGGGTTAATTGGATTTAAAAACGATTTCTACGGATTAAAAAGCGTACGATGGTGGAAAGATAAATGCTTAGATTGGTGTAGTGCTAATCCTGATAATGGAAGATTTGGTGACCAAAAATATTTAGATTTTATTCCTATTTATTTTCCAAAAGTAAAAATCTCCAGAAATCTAGGTATAAATGCTGCACCATGGAATTGTATTTATAATAACAATTATAAAATTGATAAAAATCAAAGTGAGGTATACATCGAAACAGATAAACTAGTTGTATATCATTTTGCTTGCATTACCATTTTCAATGAAAAGGATTTTGACCTTTGGTCTTTAGGTGAAATCTCAATACCAAATAATATATTAAACCATATCTATACCCCCTATTTAGAACAAATTCAGTTTACTCTCAAAAAATCAACAGAAAAATTAGGTGAAACAGCAAAGCGACTATTAAGTGTTAAAGATATAAATGAAGCGCAAACTTTATATAAAGATTCACAATTAAGAAGAAAAATGAATCAATCAAATCATTTTATGAATTACTCAATGATTATAAGTCAAAAACGTTTAATTCAAGGTCTGACTTGTTATTATTCACTTGAAAGCCATGGCACAAATTTTACTGTATGGATCTGTTGTATGGATAATTTAACTTATCAAATTTTAACAAATCTAAAATTGAAGCATGCTATACTGATTCATGTGAAAGACATAGAAAATCAAGAACTCTTAAATATAAAAAATGAAAGAAGTTTACAGGAATACTGTTGGACATTAAAAGCCCCTCTATGCCTCCATATTCTTAATCATTATTCTGAAGTTGATCACATTATATACTGTGATGCAGATATGTTTTTCTTTGCAAAACCTAATATAATTCTAGATGAATGGTGGAAGTACTCTGTATTTCTTTGTCCACAGAGAGGTACTACTGAACTGGAAAATGTACATGGTATGTATCAGGCGGGCCTAATAGGATTTAAAAATGATCAAAACAGTAAAGATATTTTAACATGGTGGAAAGATAAGTGCCTAGAATATTGCAAGGATGTATATGATATTGAGATGAATAGATGGGGAGATCAAAAATATTTAAATCACATCCCTGATTTATTTTCTAATATCAAAATCATGACTCAAAAGGGTATTAACACTGCACCTTGGAATCTAATTTTAAATAATCATTCTTCTATAACAAAAACAGAAAGTAAGATTTTTATAGACCAAGATGAATTAATCACTTTCCACTTTGGGAGTATGAAAATTATTAATCCAAATGAATTTGATTTATGGAAACAAGAACATGTAGAAATTGATCAATCAATTTTAGAATATATATATATCCCTTATATCGAAAAAATAAAAAATACATGTCGCATACTTCAAAATGTTTTTTCTCTTACCCCTTTATTTGCTGGACAATTAGATAAGTCCTCAGTAAAAAACTATTTTCAATACCCTACATCGCATTTCAGATGAAATCCGTTCTCTCTTTTATATAAATGGTATTATTCCCTAATTCCTACAAAACTTTCTAAGTAAAATTATTTATCCCCTTTACCTAAAAATTTTTTCAAGGAGACGAATGAAATTCTATGAATACGATTGATCATTTTGAAAATAAAACGTTTCTTATCACTGGCGGATACGGTTTTATTGGTTCTCATTTAGTACGAAGATTATTAAGATTACAAGCAAAAATCGTTATTTTGACAAGAAAGTCATCGAACCCTTGGCGTCTTAAAGACGTATCAAAAAGTATCAAACTGTATGAAGTAGATATACGCGATAAAATGAAAGTTCAAAATATTATAAAACAAATTCGTCCCGATTATATTTTTCATCTTGCTGCATATGGGGTAAATTCAGCTCATACAGATTACATGAATGCCATTGAAACAAACGTTTTAGGTACAATTAATATTATTCAAGCGGCAAAGTCTATAGATTGCAAAAAGATTATTAATATTGGAAGTAGTTCTGAGTATGGAAATAAAACAGACTCTATTCATGAAGGTATGGCACTAACACCAATAGATATTTATGGAAGTAGCAAAGCGGCAGCCACTATACTTGCTCACCAAATTGCTGCTGAAAATAATACTAATCTTATAACCTTAAGACCCTTTGGAATATTTGGAGAAGGTGAAGAACCACATAAAATTTTTTGTTATATTATTTTACAAGTATTGCAGAATAGAACTGTAGATTTAACCTTATGTAATCAATTAAGAGATTACTGCTATATAGATAATATTATAGATGCTTGTATGCTAACAATTGAAAATAATTCTATACGAAATGAGATTTTTAATATTGGAAGTGGCGAAATTTACTCTTTAAAACATTATGTGGAATTACTCTTTAAACACTTGCAGACAAATAACAGACCCAATTATGGTGCATTATCCTATAGAACTAATGAACGAACGATTTCTAAGCCGAATATTAATAAAATTAAAAGTATGCTCTCCTGGGATCCACGCATAAGTATTGAAGAAGGTATTATTAAAACTGTTAATTGGTATAAACATAATGCACATCTATATCTGAATGTATGAAAATCTATTTCTAAGGTGTGAATCAATTGTTAAATAATAGCTTTAATAATGTATTTCATGGAAAAAAGATTTTAATTACAGGTCACACTGGCTTTAAAGGCTCTTGGCTATCCATATGGTTAAAAGAATTAGGTGCGACTGTAATTGGATATTCTTTAGATCCTAAAAATAAAAAAGATAATTTTATGTTAACAAATCTTCAAAACGACATAATTGATATTCGTGGGGATATTAGAGACTTTAATAAATTAAATAAGGTTTTCAAAGAATATAAACCTGAGATTGTATTTCATTTAGCCGCACAACCACTTGTTAAATATTCCTATGATTATCCTAGAGACACGTATGATATAAATGTTATGGGAACAATGAATATATTAGAAGCAATTCGTTTACATGAATCAACTAAAGTAGGAATTATAGTTACAAGTGACAAATGTTATGAGAACAGTGAATGGGTTTGGGGATATCGCGAAAATGACCCAATAGGCGGATATGACCTTTATAGCTCTAGCAAAGGATGCTGTGAACTTTTAATTTCTTCCTACCGTAATTCTTACTTTCCAGAAAAAAAATATGAGCATCATAAAAAAATAATCGCAAGTGTTCGAGCTGGCAATGTAATTGGCGGAGGGGATTGGTCAATAGACAGGATTATTCCTGATTGTATACGAGCATTGGAATCAAATCAAGAAATCTTTATTAGAAATACTAATGCAATAAGACCTTGGCAACATGTACTCGAACCCTTAAGTGGATATTTACTTCTAACAGAAAAAATTTTAATAGATGGTATCCTTTTTTCTGGTGCATGGAACTTTGGTCCAAAATTAAATAATATTGCCTCAGTAAAAGAACTTGTTACCGGTATAATAAAGACTTGGGGATGTGGGAATTGGATATCATCAAATGTACATCAAGAAGAATTTCATGAGGCAACATTCCTAAACCTTGATATAAGTAAAGCGAAATTCAAACTCAATTGGGAACCAAAATGGTCCCTCCAACAGACTTTAGACTATACGGTAGATTGGTATAAAAATTACAATACGTACTCCAGTGCAAAGATGAGAAATTTATGTATTAACCAAATTAAACAATACTCGCAGTCTTAAAAAAAGAAAATAACAATTTTTATAGACCACGTTGTTCTTTCAGGGTGAATATAAGTTTGCTCTTATGCCTATTAACTCGAAACATTTTATTCCTTCCAACATTATTCCCTCTAAATAAGTTATATGTAATCCATTTCATTCCCAAACAAACATTTCATTTAAACTATATAAGTTACAAATACAAGGAATCACGCGTCCTCTTCGTGATTCCTTTTGTCAGAAAGAAGCAACGCCTCATATTAACGACAATATATACAGAACGATTAGGTCATAAAAGCATTGAAATCACAGCCAATATGTATTTTCTTATTATTCCTAAAATCATTGAGAATGAACAAGGCAAATATGATGCTTATGTGGGGTAAGAATTTAACATGGACAAAAGTGGGGCAAAGATAGTTCCCTTGATGAGATATATGTAGAACAACCAAATAGAAAAAAACCTCAACACGTTATG
>NZ_JBBOVS010000004.1:0-84164 GCF_038006685.1 Bacillus sp. FSL K6-0042 | reverse complement strand
ATTATTCCGCAATTATTTATAAAAATTATCATACAAATGATCTGTATATCAAAGATGAATTGATGTGCAGATCATTTGTGTGAGTGAATTTTAAAAAAAGAATCCCAAAAGGAATTATGAACTGTACCCCGAATCATGGACACTTAAAAAAAGTCCATGACTCGGGGTTTTTGTGTATTTTTACACTCATTCCTCGTTTTAAGAGGTACCACCACACCGCCATCAAGCCAATGACAACAAATATCTCATAACAAAAGATTTTTTTAAGTTAATGGATGTGTAGCAAGACCCCATAAATAAAAAAGATAAGACCAGAGTTGGTCTTATCTATGGCATAAGGAGAAACAAATAGGATGATAACCATCACTTTTTTATCATATTACATTAACTGTTAATTTTGAATATTATAGATAAAAATAGTGACAATATCCATATTGAGAAATTTATTACTAATTTGTTTATACAGCATCAAAAGGTACACCTTTTGAAGTATGGTGAACCTTAACAAATTTAGCACTTCAAAAGGTTTAAAAACACACTTTTGAAGTGCTAAATAATCAAATATACCTTTTGAAGTGATTTTGTTATAATTTGATTAGAAACACTTTTGAAAGGATGTCTAGTTATTTTGAATACAAGAAAATTCGGATATATAAGAGTTAGTAGTAGAGATCAAAATGAAGATCGTCAGCTTGAAGCAATGAAACAACTCATCACTGACGAACGAGATATTTTTATCGATAAACAAAGCGGAAGAGATTTTAACCGTGAGCAATACCAACTCTTAAAACGCATGTTAAGAAAAGATGATATTTTATACATTCATTCCCTAGATCGTTTCGGAAGGAATAAAGAAGCTATCCTTCAGGAGTGGAAAGATATAACCCAAAATATACAAGCTCATATTGTCGTATTAGACATGCCCCTTCTAGATACAACTCAATATAAAGATAGTTTAGGGAATCTTATTACTGATTTGGTACTCCAAATCTTGTCCTGGCTTGCTGAAGAAGAACGCACGAAAATAAAAACTCGCCAACGTGAAGGCATTGAAGCTGCAAAGAAAAAGGGGAAGCATTTAGGGAGACCAAAAACCGAGATAACCCAAGAATTCATTGATTCTTATAATCAATGGAAAGAAGGTAAAATTACAGCGCTATACGCCATGAAAAGGTGCAATATGACTAGCCCTACATTTTACAGAGTGGTCAAAAGATATGAAAATAGGGAGGGATAAAAATCAGTATGATTACAAGAGAACTCCAAAATACAATACAAGGCTTTTCTTCTTATTTATTAAACAAAGGAAGAAAAACCTCTACGATCAAGCGTTATATATACGATGTGGAAAGTTTTATTCGATGGCTGCACCAATCAAAAAGGTTCACTGAAAATAATCTTTGGGAATCACTCCACAAAAAAGATTTCGAAGCCTTTTTTAATTATTTAAAAGAAGATCGTCAATACTCTGATAAAACTGTACACCGTATATATATCGTCTTAAATAGATTGTACGAATACTTAAATTTACCTAGTCCAATTGAAGGAATTATACACATAGATCCACCCAATCGAACATTACGTAGTGAAGATTTTATTTCTTCTCAAGAAGAGAAGCGCTTAAAACAAGTTATCGCTTCATTAGAAGGCCTGACAGAAAAACAACGATCAACACGCCCAATGATCTTAGAACGGAACATTTCTATCGTTACATTACTCCTTGACTATGGATTATCTTTAAAAGAGCTTGTTTCTTTACGAATGAAACACGTTCATTTCGAAAGTAATACATTATCTATTCCTGAAGACTTAAAAATAAATCGTACAATCCATTTGAAAGAAGGAGACAAATTACATTTATACGATTACTATAAAACCATTCTTGAACCTGTTCGTCCTAAATACCATAGCAATGATCCATTATTTATTGCTTTTGATTTTACACGTGGGACATATCATTGGAGCTATGAAGATGATGCACCAAAATTTTTAACTGAAATCTCAGTACAAAAAATGATTCGTTTAGAAGTGAAACGAGCTAATCTTCGAAAGGGGATTTCTGCCCAATACTTACGAAACACCTTCATTTTAAGAAAAATTCAGGAGAAAAATTCGCCTGAGCAAATCATGCAGCAAATAGGCTTTAAATCTTACTTGTCCTTAAAAAGATATTATGATTACTATAAACGTTCCATAGTGAATACAGAACTAAATCCATCAATTAATATATAATTTTTACACATCTACGGAATTTTAATGAATTAAATGAAAACAGAGGATTAACAATGAAAAAATGAGCAATCATATTATATTCACGAATACACCTTACGAGATGAAACTACTAAATCTATCAAAATTTGACCCTGGCGTTCACAAACAGAAGAAATGAAAGTCCTAGGTATAAAAGGCAGTGACATCTTTCAAATTCAAATGATAAAAATCGAACCAAACAAAAAGTAGCATATCGCTATATCCCTTAACTAAACAAACATTAGAATATATTAAGTAAAACTTATGCTGGAGGACTACATAATGAATGAATCAGTTCGGTTTGTAATGATTAATCTAAAGAATTCAGAATCAGATTTCGATTTCGAAGGTTATACAAATAGTCTATTAGAACAAGCTAAAATCAATTTGAAGGCAAGTGATTTAAAAATTCATTCCAATGATGCTAGAACTAGCGAATGCTCAATAGCCATAAATAGTAATACTTTTGATATTTCTTTTACCTATGTTAAATTGAATGCAACTTCACAGTTAAAAGTGGATATTTCAGGTGAAGATTACACCCATTTAGATCCGAATCTACATCATTTAAAAACCCAATTAAAAGATTTAATGCTAGCTGATTGGGAACAATGCCTTTGGCTACAAGATATACAAGCCGAAAAATATTCTGATTCATTATACAAGGATGTTCATACAGTAGAAAACGCATTAAGAAGGCTAATTAATACCATTTTATTTTATAAATTAGGTGGAAAATGGTGGGAAAAATATATGCCTACCAATCTTGTTGAACGATATACAGACAGAGATGAACAATATAAAAATCGGGCAGTTAGTTTCAAAAATACACACACAGGTTTAATGTCTATAGATACCGCAGATTTAATACAGATTTTGAGCTTTAAAACATATAAAGTAAAAGAATTGAATTTATTTAGCTCTCCAAACACTAACGAGCCAGATATCCAAAAATTCCAATATATTATGAGTGATATATTAAGCGGGCAAAAAATAGATAGGCATAAAGATAATTTAACAAAAATTTTACAAGATTTATTGGAAGTAGATAGGGACTTTTGGAAAGATTTCTTCGCACCATGGTTTTCTTGTGACTTAAGGGAATTTAAAGGCAAGTGGACTGCATTTTGCAACGATAGAAATCACGTTGCTCATAATAAATTAATAGATATAAAGTTATTTCAAAAATACAAGAAACTCATGAAAGAGTTACTAGAATTAATTGAAGAAGCTGATAAAAAATTCAATAATCATTTGCATTCAGAAATGGATCAATATCTTGCAGATTTAGAAGCACAAGCAGAACTAGATAACATGCAAATATTAAGGGAATCTGAATTGGAATTCCATCAAAATAGAAAAATACGTGAAGAGGCTGGAGTAGAAATCCTAGAGAAAGATGAAATTATGGAATTATTTAGAGAAAAAGTATCTGCCTCATTTGATAATATATATGAAAAATTATATTACCGCAGTGATATTGAATTAGACTTTAAAGAACCACAATTAGTAAATAGTGAAACAGCATTTGAGATTACCCATACTTACCTTGATCACATCATACGTGTAGACATAGAACCATCAATAGATAGTTCTCAAGCTGGTGTGAGTACACTCCTGTTAACATTATATAAAGATGATATTAAAGAAAACACCTTTACTATTACGTTTACAAACGGCAGTGCGTACTTTGATGACGATCAAGGTGCATATTTACCGATAAATATAGATGAGGTTGAAATTTCTGAACTCGAAGAACTTGAAACAGACATTTACACTTATGTAGAACATGATATGCCTGAAGTAGATGAAGATGAAATAGCCTCCTTTCCTTGTGAACAATGCAATAAATATACAATCAATCTATCAGAAGATAATGAATTTGACATAGGTACATGCTTATCTTGTAAACATCCTAATCATGTAGGAAGATGCATAATGTGTAGAAAAATTGTGGATTCCCCTAAAGACAATCTAGTATGTAGCGATTGCAAAACTTGGCTCAAGTAGTAGTATCACCAAAAATAAAAGCAGCAACATATCGGTATGTTGCTGCTTTTTCATTTAAAAAATGCTTTAGACTCTAATTGGGGTCCCGTCCCATCGTCATCAACTTAAGAAAAGCAAATACCCCAAAACGAAAAAATGAGCTGAATTCTTATAGATTACTGTGGGAGAGATAAAATTTTCGTGTTGGGGGTACTTTTCATTTTTAGGTTGATGACGATGTATGTTGACCCCTACAAGTTTCTTTTGTTTTACTCTTGTTGTGATTTTTGCTCTTATTGCTTTATATCCCATATTGTTCAAATAAAACTCATATAGACTGGGAAGATGGATGGGAGCATATGGTCTTTATATCCCACTTAGTTCAGATAAAACTGTAGATTTTTGGATTGTATTCCAACAATATAACTAATTTATTATCATATCGATGTTGATTTAAAGTGGTTTATACAAAATGAATAAATGGAATTTTTCAGGATTGAAAATACGATGAATCGTCCTGTCTTCTTAATTCACATAATTTTCAAAATTAAAATCTTTAATTGTTAATATTTGTTATATGATAAACTTATCAAAGCATCACCCCTATAGTTTCTATGAGGAATCTGTTAAGATAGTTTGTTTGTCCCGTGTATTCACCTTAACCTTAAAAAGAACTTGTAGTGATTACTGCAAGTTCTTTTTATATTTCTGATTAAAAATGAATACAACAGTATGTAATTCTGTGACTCATTTTCTAGTGCAATTCTGCGACTCATTTTCTAGTGCAATTCTGTGACTCATTTTCTAGTGCAATTCTGTGACTCATTTTCTAGTGCAATTCTGTGACTCATTTTCTAGTGCAATTCTGTGACTCATTTTCTAGTGCGATTCTGTAAGTACAATTTGTGACACATAACTATTGTGATTTATTAGCACGTATGGTATATTAGTTATGTTGCATTGTTTATAGAAACAATAAAAAACCCTTTCCCCGGCAAGGGAAAGAGGTGAATAAATGTAAAAGGTCGGCAAACCTTTCGCATTTAGGTTGTTCATTCAAATAATTGATTGTACTTTTCCATAAAAAGGTCGGCAAACCTTTTATAGTTACTCTTTAGAATTGGAAGAGTAATAAGTACAATTAAAAACAAAATTGTGGCAAAAATACCAAAAGATTGAAATTTTATTACTGGCCAAAAAGATGGAATTGAAAGAGATGTACCTGTATTAAAAAGTGGGCAAAGTGTATTATAGATATCCCATAAAGATTCACCTAAAAAGCCAAGTAACATACCAATTAAATTATTTCGTGTAAAAAAGTGTTTTAAAGTATTAATTATCAATTTTCATTTTCCTTTCGCATTTTTATGCTTTGATTTTTTTGCTATTACAACCTTTCTGATATGATATCTATATAAAACGGGAGAACCTGTGAACATTAAAAAGACACAAAAAGCCCATTTTAGGCTTATTTTTTTGCCATAAATTAGAAAAAATGTAATATGTAAAACCCTCTCCGAGGGACATTATACCATTTTAATAGATTAATAGCAATACTTTTTTCGCATTTTTTTATTTTTTTCATTGAATATTTACAAAATCCGAGTTGCAAGCACTCTTGAATATTTCTGTTTAAAAAAAGACTGCGGCAATAGCCATAGTCTTTTTTAGAATGATTTATGGTTTTAAAGTAAAGTTGCGTTGTGTTGATGCCTTTTGATTAATGAATCCAAAGTAAATTTTATTCGAATTTTATTTCATCTTTATCTAGTTCACTTAGCCATGCATCAGGATCTTTATAAAACCCTAAACGACCCGTTGAAGGCTCATAAGGTCTACCAAATTTCATGAGACATTTATAATTCAGCCACTCACTAATAGCTTTAATAATAATCTCTACAATCTCATTATATGGTGGAGCAGTTATTTTTGTTTCTTTATTACTATGTCCGTGACGACATAGAAACCCGGATGCCCCTTTATTATTTATATATCCAGTTAACCCTTCTAGATCAAGAAAAGATGCAAATGGATATTTCTCTGTAATTTCATCTTTCCTTTTCTTTGCCGCTCCCTTCTCATCTCCCTCACGTTTTTGAAATCCCATATCATTACTAATAATTTCATATATTTTATAAGCATTAACCAATAAATATAATTCATCTTCTAATGAAAGTGTTAAAAGTAGAACCGCTTCTCGCACTAAATTATCTTTTACAATTAATTCAGCATAATCAGTACATACAGTATTCTTAATAGGTCGTTTCTCATTTTCTATTTCAATTTCCTTCAAAACACTTTCCTCAAATGGATTATTTAGTTCTTCTAAGAAGATGGTTGAATCCTGTTTTCTCCAAGTTTCTATCATATTGTGATCGCTATGATAAAAAAAGCGTTTTCTTGAATAAATAGGAGATCCCCTTGTAAGTAAACTTAAACCATTTACTAATCTAAAAAGAGACTCTAACCTAGCACAAGCTCTTATTTCCTCATCTTTTCCAAGAACATTTAAGTGTGGTGATGTAAATTGTGGGTTTGGGAAATCCAAATCTAAACTTGCATCAAAAAAACAAAAATGTCGTCCCATACCCCAGCGACTATATCGGCTATTGTCCGGTAGCTCCAATGACCAGCGAATTGAATCCATATCATGCCCCTCCATTTTATAAGCTAACTTATTACTAATTTTAGCAATTTTGTTCTGAACAGTACATAACATACTATTTTGTCGAAAAGTAATCAGATTAATTTTCTGATTTTTCATTGCACCATTGAACCTATTTAGGTACAATTTGATTAGAAGATAAATACAATAAATGTAAGGAGTGATAGGAATTAAGGCAATTAACAACTGAATATGAATACGATTTTGAAACAGTAGTACAAATTTTAGAAGGATACTTTGAGGATTTTGTTTTAAAAAAAGAAAATGCTTAACCCTTAAATGTGCATATATGAGGAGTACACCAATGAAGGAAATCGAAAAGTACATGTTTTTGATGGAAGCCGCCTTGAAGTATAACATATCGTATGAAACTTTAAAAAGTCGTGTCAAGCCGTCTCGTGCTAATCAAAATCAATTAAGCAATATGATTGATCGAGGCATTATTCGCTATTTCGAACCACCTCGTGATCCAAATAAAAATTATCAAAGAGTACAGCGTTCTTGGTTAGTGACCGATGAGGCAATGCAAGAATGGTTTCCTAAGAAAAACTAATACAAATGAAAAAGCCCCCACCACCGCCAAGTAGAGAAGGGCTTTTCCAGGTAAACTACGATAAAAGAAAGGTTGATTCTAGATGGCAAATACCTATCTAAAAACTCCTAACAGCAAGTATATTTTAACACATTTAACGATAAAAGAAAAAATAAAACTTACTATAAAAGGTGCTTTTAAAAAGCGATATGACGCCATTTGTGAATGGTTAGGTATAGATAATTGTATTGCCTCACAAATCTGGTTCTTCGGTACATTGGGACTATCTACTTTTATGATTGTTGCTACATATTTAATCGCTGGATTTCTCTATGAATTTTAAAAAACTTTGAGGGGGAATAGATGTGATAGCACCAAAACCTAAACGTGGTGAATTCTATATTCATAGGAAAGATGGTCGAGTGTATCAAGTATTAGGATATGCAAAGATGTTTGAACAAGAAAATCAAGATCTCATTATTTTAAAGCGTATGAAAGATGGAATGACTGTCACATTAAGTGCAGATTTGTTTGTTCTATATATAAAAGCATATAAGTTTTCAAAGGATAGAGAAATACTTAGTAATTTAAAAGTTAATCTATAACATTTCAGTTTAGGAGGCTTTTTTATGGAAAAGACTATTTCAGTTCCAACAATTAAAATTGGTGACTTTGTTCAATTTCCGCATCGCAAGAATCCTTCAATCAAATTAACTGGTTATGTAGTAAATATTTTAACGAATACAATTATCGTAGATATTTCGGAAATGCTTAAAACTAAGAAATATAAAGAAATAGATACTCGCCATGTTGTAAAACATGGTCGCTATAAAAAAGTTCGTGTTCGTAAAAGACAAGTTTCATAATAGATACTTAAAATGTAGTTCCGACCACAATTCACTTTTAGGCGTTGTGGTCGGAATCTGAATAGGAGGGGACGGTTTGAAAGGAAGTATTGGATTTCTTACATTTAACCGAACGAAAGGAAAGCTTTATGTATATTTAACACAAGCACTTAGAGATAACGGAAAAAAGAAAAACATTACATTATACAAATTTGGAAGGTTAGATAATGCATTAGAAAGAATGTATGCTTGGCGAGATGACTTTGAAAACAAATTCCCTGCCGAATTATTAAATCTGGGATATGATTGGAATGACCTTCACGATTGGATACTCTCTCTTGAAACAGGCTATAGCAAAAAGGGAAGAAAACTAATTGTTGCTGAAATTAATGTGTAACAAATAGAATCACGTTATTTTATTAAAGAGGGGGCGGAATACAGATTTTCACTAAAAAATGAGGTGAATGAAGATGAGCCAAATGGAAAAACATCTACAAAAGAAAAAGAGACAAGAAAAACTGGATATGATTTATAATCATACTGTACAAGGAGAAGGCTACTTCCAGAGTCCGTCTTATAACTGGAAAAGCATTGTGATACAACACTTCAATAAGATACAACGCAAAGAGATGACCGTTGAACAACTTGTCAATTTGCTTGAAAAAGAGGGCGTCAAGTTTTCCCAACCTAAAGCATTGATTCATTATCCGGTAATAGATTGTTTGAAATATATTGCAAAAGTAAGTAAAGAAAATTTAGAGCTTTAAAAATGTTCGTTAAGACTCTACTCATATAGGTATAGAAATATAATTCGATTGGACAGAAAAAAGTCTACATAACATTGTAGACTTTTTTCTGTCCAACTAATTTACAATGTAACTTTTTTAAAGCATTTTTATATCCACAATACACATAGATTTTATATATTTAACTCTCTCATTTTCACCCATTATTCTTAATTCATTACAAGACATATCATAATAATGAATATAACCAGAGATACGATAAAACTTATTCTGTTTATGATATAAGATGTTTACTTGATTATTTGTAGCCATTGCCTCGCAAACAGTATCATTTATAGTATCTAATTGCTGTTCATCTAAAATCGGCATTGGAATATGGCTTTGTTTTTCATACAATTCATTTAATCCTTCAGATTGTTCCTTTATTGCTGAGAATGGCATCCATCGCATCATACCTCTATCCATGATGTGTATTCCCCCTTAGGCTTTATGCCCACCAATTTTATTGTTTCTTTCACGTTGCGTAGCTCCTTGGATGTAACTGATGCCTCTCATAATCGAGTTTTTACCATACCTATTCCGGATACTATCCATTGTTTTTGCTAACTTCCTTTGAGTATCTTTTCTTGAAGTGTCTTCAAACAAAGACATTTGAATTGCATCATCCCTGGTCAAATTCTTTAGTGTTATATGTATTTGCCGCACTGGATGACCCGAATGGAATCTTCTTAATAGTTGTAAAGATGCCTCATAGACATCTTCTGTTAAGCATGTCGGCTGATCTAATGTAATTGCTCGCTTAAACCCTCCACCGATGTACTTACTGTAACCTATAGCAAGTTCAACCGTCCTACAGCATTTATCCATAGATCGAAGACGAAAACACGTTTCCTCAATCTGTTCTAAAATAAGTAACTTCAACTTATTGAGACTATAACAATCCTCTAATAAGATTTGTCCTTTTGTTATGGACGTACTTTTAGGTATGTATTTATTAGCAATACGGCTTTCATCTATACCAAATGAAAAACGATGTAACTCTTCACCTTTCACCTTTCCAAATCGCTTTATTAAACGCTCTTTGGGTGTATTTGCAACATCCTGTAAGGAAAACAGTCCCATGCCATGTAATGCATCCTGGGTAGCTGATCCGATTCCACATACATCTTTGAGTGGCTTGATATTCCAGAGTTTCTTTGGAACATCTTCGTATGTCCATAATACAATCCTAGACCTGGAATGTTTACTTTCCACATCTAGAGCAACCTTTGAAAGAAATAAATTCGGCCCAATTCCGATGGATGCGGTTATACCCGTTGTATCGTATATCTCTTTTTGAATTCTTTCAGCAATTACAATAGGATCACGACCAAATAGATGCGCTGTTTGTTCCATATCAAGGAAGCACTCATCTATCGAAAAAACGTGTAGATCTTCTAATGCTACATACTTTGTATATATTTCAGTAATTTGATTAGAAATTTCAACAAACCTTCCCATAGTTGCATTTACAATAATGATGCTTGGATCTTTTGGAATTTCGTATAATCTCGTTGCTGTCGAAATGCCCAGTTTTTTCAGTTCGGGAGTGCAAGCAAGCACAATTGATCCCTTTCTATTCACGTCCCCGACGACCGCTAATTTCACTTTCAATGGATCTAAACCTCTCATAACACATGCACAACTGGCAAAAAATGCACAAAGGTCTATACAGAATATCATTCGATTCATGCACTTTGAGTAATCAAACATCATTTTATCCCCCAAAATAGAACGTTTGTTCCTATTATAAACCTATTATTTTGGATTATACAATCATTTTTTAACTAAAAATTTAGTACGTGAAATTATAACGACCGGAATTAAGAACGAAGAGGGAGGTCGAACCCTTAAGTCCTGTCTATCTCTTTACATGTTAAAATGGTAAGAGGGTCGACTTTTTAAAACTATATATTGGAGGGAGATAGAATGAACTATATTGCTCACATCCGCGAAAGTGACAAGCAAGTACAAACTGTCGGAGAGCATTTATTAGGGGTAAAAGAACTATCTGAAACCTACGGAGAAAAAATTGGGATAAAACATTTAGCCGGTTTAGCAGGCATGCTCCATGATCTAGGTAAATATTCCAATGAGTTTAGAGAGTACATATTGGAAGCAGTAAATAACCCTAATTCTCCACCTAAAAGAGGAAGTGTTGATCATTCAACTGCAGGCGGAAAATTTTTATATCAATTCTTCCATACAGAAAATGTTATTCCTTATAAAGGGATAATATCTGAAATAGTAGGAAATGCTATTATTTCTCACCATGGATACCTTCAAGATTTTTTCAATCCTAATTTAGAATCACCATATTTAAATAGAGTGCGAGATAAAGAATTGAGTGAATTTGATATGACAAAGCAATTCTTTTTTAAATATGTTATGAGCGAGACAGATTTTCATGAGTATGTTGACAAAGCCACTGTAGAACTAGAAAGTTTTTTACTTAAAGAATCCCCGGAAAATACTGAAAAACAATTAATGTTTTTAACTAAATTTATCTTTAGTACATTAATTGATGCCGATAGAACAAACACCCGATTATTTGAAGAAGAAAAAAGTGTAGAATCCGTAATAAATTCTGACGAGTTATTTGATATATATTACGAAAGGCTCATGATAAAAATCAATTCATTTAAACAACAACAGAATGCAATTACCCCCATTAACATTTTAAGAGCCGAGATGTCAGATCAGTGTGATCAATTTGCTGAGAGGCCATCAGGAATATATACGTTATCTATTCCAACTGGTGGTGGTAAAACATTAGCAAGCTTAAGATATGCACTAAAACACGCCAAGATCCATAATAAAAAACGAATGATTTATGTTGTACCTTACACAACAATTATTGAGCAAAATGCGGAAGAAGTTCGAAAAATCTTAAAAGATGAAGCAAATATTTTAGAACATCATTCAAATATAGTTGAAGAAGTGAATGATAATGATGAAAGTGAAGACGGTATTATTAACGTAAAACAAAAATTAAAGCTAGCTAGAGATAATTGGGATTCGCCCGTTATTTTTACAACCATGGTTCAGTTTCTAAATGTGTTTTACGCAAAAGGAAGTAGAAATACTAGAAGACTCCATAATTTAAGTGAGTCAATTATTATTTTTGATGAAGTACAAAAAGTTCCTATTTCATGCGTTTCATTATTTAATCAAGCATTGAATTTTTTAAAAATATATAGTCGTTCCAGCCTAGTTCTCTGTACTGCCACTCAACCCGCTTTGGACTTTGTAGAACAGAAATTAGATATAAATGCAGATGCTGAAATGATTACTAATCTCGATTATGTAATTGAATCATTTAAAAGAGTAGAAATCATTGATAAAGCAACTAATGAAACGTTTAATAATGACAAACTCACAACATTTATACATACAAAAATTGGGGAAGTACAAAATATCCTAATTATTTTAAATACAAAATCAGTTGTGAGAGATTTATATACACGATTACAAAGTCAAGAATTAAATATTCCTATTTACCACTTAAGCACAACAATGTGTGCAGCCCATCGACACAAAATTTTAGAAGAGATTAGGAAGTGCCTCAGGGATGGAAAAAAAATCATTTGCATCAGCACACAGTTAATCGAAGCTGGTGTAGATGTGAGTTTTGAGTGTGTTATTCGATCCTTATCTGGGTTAGACTCTATAGCACAAGCGGCAGGAAGGTGTAATCGTCATGGGGAAAAGGGCATACAGAATGTTTATGTGATTGATTATGAAGAGGAAAACCTAAGTCGTTTACAGGAGATTAAAATCGGAAAGAAAATTACGAAAAAAATTCTTGTGGATTTGAAGCGTAACAACAAAAGTCACGGAGGGCATATTTTATCAAGGGAAGCAATGAAAAGATATTTTAAAGAATATTATACAGAATTTGAATCTGGTTTAAATTACTTTATTCCAAAACTTAAAAAGAACATGACAGAGCTATTATCTGCACCGAGAATAGAAAATAGTTATCGGCGAGCATATATTCATAAACACGACAAAAAGGACGTTCCATTATTTATTGTAAATAGCTACCGGACAGCAGCCGAACATTTCCGCGTCATTGATGATCTAACAACTTCAGTTATTGTCCCATATGAAGATGGTAAAGATATCATCGCAGAATTAAATAGCAGTAGTTCCATTGAGAATCTAAGCCAATTATTACGAAAGGCACAACAGTATACAGTTAATTTATTCAGCTATGAAAAAGAACAATTGATTAAAAACGATGGGCTTGTATACTATTTTGATGGGAAAATTTTAGCTTTGAAGGAAAGTGCCTATAATGATGAATATGGTTTAGACATTCATAATGAGAGCGATTTTAAGACAGCTATATTTTAAAAAACCTATCTTTGTTTGAGATAGGTTTTTTATTATATAAAATACCTTTCAATTCACACTAATAATAGTGACGAATTATTATAACCTATCCAAAAACATTCATACCTTTCTCACAATATATGATTACCATTTATTGATGTTATTACAGAGGAAAGGTATCATTAAATTATCAGAAAAATCCAAGAAGGGTGGGGAGAATCTTTGAGAAATTCTATTGAGTTTGAATTATTTGGTGATTACGCTCTATTTACAGATCCCTTGATGAAAATGGGAGGAGAAAAATTCTCTTATCAAGTGCCGACTTACCAAGCTATTAAGGGCATCGTCGAATCAATATACTGGAAGCCGACTCTTCTTATGGTGGTCGATAAAATAAGAATTATGAATGCAATCAAAATGGAGTCAAAAGGTATTCGTCCGATTGAATATGGTGGCGGGAATACACTCGCAAATTACACATATTTAAAGGATGTTCGATATCAGATCAAGGCTCATTTTATCTTTAATCCTCATCGACCAGATTTAGCTTTTGACCACAACGAATTTAAGCATCATAACATCCTAAAACGTTCACTTAAAGCTGGCGGACGTAGAGACATTTTTTTAGGAACGAGAGAGTGCCAAGGATATGTGGAACCTTGTGTTTTTGGTGAAGGCAAAGGCTTTTATGATAATTATGGTGGAGATATTCATTTAGGCACAATGGTTCATGGGCTCAATTATCCAGATGAAACAGGTAGAAACGAATTAGAAGTTCGTTTATGGAATCCAGTAATGAGAGATGGAATCATTCAATTCATCCGACCGGAAGAATGTACAAAAGTCCGTAAAATAGCGAAGATGGAGCCAAAGGTTTTTGACCGTTCAAACGTTGAATCAGTTGATGAGCTTATAAAACAATTAGAAGAAGGAGGTGAATAAATGAGTTGGCTATTGAATTTGTACGAGACGTATCAATCAAATTTAGATCGAGTCGGTAAAATTGAAAAAAAATATAATGGCCAAGAATATACATTGCTGCCTATCTCTCATACCACTCAAACAGCCCATATTGAAGTTTCAATCACAGAAGACGGTGAATTTCACACGGCGGAAATCATTGATAAAAGCGATGCAAGTACATTGATTCCATGTACAGAGAATTCAGCAAACAGGGCTGGATCCAAAATAGCTCCCTATCCATTACATGATAAATTAAGTTATGTGGCAGGTGATTTTGTTACATATGGCGGAAAAATCAAAAAAGAAGAGCCTTTCTCATACTACATAAATCAATTAGAGGGATGGACAGTATCTCCATATGCTACAGCTAAGGTAAAAAGTATCTATACTTATTTAAGCAAGAGGCGACTAATAAAGGATTTAGTTGAAAAAGGAATTTTGCATGTTGATACAAAGGGAGAATTGATTGAAGCATGGGATAAAAAGGCTGAAGCATTCCTTGGTGAAAAGCCACCTATTTTTTCAGTAGTTACAGGTAACCAAGAAAGTGCTTTTGTAAGGTTTAATGTGTATTCTCCGAATAAGATGCTGACAAAGGTCTGGAAAGATCCTGAAATGTACGATTCTTTTATCAAGTTTTATAGCAACTTTTTGGGTAAAGATGATTATTGCTATGTAACAGGAAAAATAATGCCAAGTACAGACAAACATGCCAATAAAATCAGAAATGCAGGGGACAAAGCGAAATTGATTTCTGCAAATGATACAAGCGGCTTTACATTTAGAGGAAGATTTCACAAGGCTAATGATGTCGCTAATATCAGTTACGATGTGTCACAAAAAGCACATAATGCGTTGAAATGGCTCATTAACAAGCAAGGGAAAATTGTTGATCAACGTGTATTTCTTGTCTGGGGTAATGATTCGGAGGATATTCCAGATTTTGTAGAAGACAGCTACAACATTTATTCAATGGATTTAAGACTACCGAAAAAACGAGAAATTAAGTCTTATACACACGAGCAATTTGCCGATGAAGTTGCTAAGGCGATTGATGGCTATAAAAATAATTTATCGTCCAGTGCCAATGTAAATATTCTCTTGCTTGATTCAGCGACAACAGGTAGATTAGCTGTTCTTTATTACCGTAATATGGATAAAAATCTATATTTAAACAGGTTAAAGAACTGGCATTCCACTTGTGTATGGGAACATCGTTATCGTAAAAATAAAGATAATGAATTTGTTAAATTTTATGGAGCACCATCAACGAAAGATATTGCGTTTGCTGCTTATGGACCAAAAGCAAATGAGAAAATAGTCAAAGGATTAATGGAGCGTATACTACCTTGTATTATAGACGAAAAAAAAATTCCATTCGACATCGTCAGAAGTGCCATTCAGCGTGCATCAAACCCTGTATCAATGGAAAGATGGGAATGGGAAAAAACACTAAGCATTACATGTGCATTAATTAATACAATGGAGGGATATCAAATGGTATTAGATAAGGAAAATAATGATCGTGATTATCTATTCGGACGTCTTCTTGCAATTGCAGATGTTTTGGAAAGAAAGTCTTTAAATACAAGTGATCAACGTGCCACAAATGCTAGAAGATATATGAATTCCTTTTCGCAACATCCGGAAAGAACATGGAGGACGATTCAAGGGGCTTTACAACCATATCAAGCACGTTTAGGAGAGAAAGTTTGGTATTATAACAAATTAATTGATGAGGTTGGCTCAAAAATAAAAATCGGAGATTTCAATAATAAACCGCTATCTGGCAGATACTTGTTAGGCTTTTATAGTCAGCGGCATGAGTTGTATCAAAAAAAGGAAAATAATGTTTCACTAGATGAATCAGTAAATAATAGAGGGGAGAATTAAAAATGACAACTTTAAACCATAAAATCGATTTTGCAGTTGTTCTATCTGTTACCAAGGCTAATCCAAATGGAGATCCTTTGAACGGAAATCGTCCGAGGCAAAATTATGATGGCCATGGTGAAATCTCTGATGTAGCCATTAAAAGAAAGATTAGAAATCGTCTTCAGGATATGGAGGAATCTATTTTTGTTCAGTCAAATGACAGGAAGGTAGATCAGTTTAATAGCTTAAGGGAAAGAGCAGAGACGAATGTAGATTTGGTAAAAGCATTAAAATCGAAAGAAAATCCTCATGAGCAATTTGCTTCAGTCGCATGTAAGGAGTGGATTGATGTAAGGAGCTTTGGACAAGTTTTTGCATTTAAAGGAGGATCCGGAAAAGGTGTCTCTGTTGGAGTAAGAGGACCTGTTTCTATTCATACGGCAACTAGTGTTGATCCGATTGACATCACTAGTATGCAAATTACGAAAAGTGTAAATTCTGAGCCTGGAAAGGATAAAGGTTCAGATACGATGGGCATGAAGCATCGTGTCGATTTTGGAGTTTATGTTTTTTATGGAAGTATTAATACACAATTAGCAGAAAAGACAGGTTTTACTAACGAGGACGCGCTAAAGATTAAAAATGCACTTGTTACATTGTTTGAAAATGATGCGTCAGCAGCACGTCCTGAAGGAAGTATAGAAGTACATAAAGTTTGTTGGTGGGAGCATAATTCAAAACTTGGTCAGTACTCTTCTGCAAAAGTACACCGTTTACTGGATATTAAGCGGAATATTGACGAACCAAAAACAATTGATGACTATACCATCTTGGTACATGAATTAGATGGTTTAAAAGTTGCGATTATTGATGGACTGTAATGAAGAAAATAGTTATCTAATGTTATCTGGTATTCAACATTTTCAATTTTGCAAACGACAATGGGCTCTCATCCATATTGAACAGCAATGGGAAGAAAACGTTAGAACGATTGAGGGTAAGTATCTTCATCAAAAAGCTGATCAACCATTTATTAAAGAAAAACGAGGAAACAAACTCACTGTTCGTGCGATGCCTATAAAGTCAAATGAACTTAAAATTACAGGTATTTGTGATGTGGTTGAATTTATTAAAGATAATAGTGGTATTGAAATAAATGGTGCTGAAGGAAAATATATTGCTCATCCTATCGAATATAAACGCGGGAAACCAAAAATGAACGATTCGGATGTTTTACAATTAACAGCACAAGCTATATGTCTAGAAGAAATGCTGCTTTGTGAAATAAATACAGGTTATATATTCTATAATGAAATAAAACACAGAATCGAAGTACCGCTAACAGCAGATGATAAAAACAAAGTTAGGTCAATTGTCAAAGAAATGTATGATTATTATAAACGCAAGCATACACCTAAAGTAAAAACTGGATCATTTTGCAAAAATTGTTCCCTTCAAAATGTTTGCTTACCAAAATTAATGAATAAAAGATCTGTAAAAAGTTATATTGAAGGGAAGATTCATGAATGAAAAAACTTCTTAATACATTATTTATAACTCAATCAGACGTTTATTTATCATTAGATGGTGATAATATTGTTCTTCTTAAGGAGCAAAAGAAGATAGGAAGGTTGCCACTCCATAACTTAGAATCGATCGTATCTTTTGGCTATACTGGTACAAGTCCTGCACTTATGGGTTATTGTGCAGAAAAAAATATTTCATTAGTATTTTTAACAATGTATGGACAATTTCTTGCGAGAGTTATCGGAAAAAGTAAGGGAAATGTCATTCTAAGAAAGAAACAATATCGTATATCAGAAGATGAAGTCATGTCGGCTAAAATTGCGCGCAACTTTATTATTGGAAAGATTTACAATAATAAATGGATAATTGAAAGAATGACTCGAGATTACCCATTAAGAATAGATGTGGATCAATTCAAAGAAATCTCCCAACACTTATCATCTATCATTCTTGAAGTAAGAGAGTGTGAGGATTTAGAAAGATTAAGAGGGTTGGAAGGGCAGGCTGCTACAAGTTATAATAAATTATTTAATCAAATGATCCTACAACAAAAAGAAGATTTTTATTTCAATAAACGTTCTCGAAGACCTCCATTAGATAATGTGAATGCAATGCTATCATTTGCTTATACATTATTAGCAAATGATATGACATCTGCATTAGAGGGGGTTGGCTTGGATGCATATGTTGGCTTTTTACATCGAGATCGACCAGGAAGAGTATCTTTAGCTTTAGATACCATGGAAGAGCTACGAGGGGTATATGCAGATAAATTTGTCTTATCATTAATTAATAAAAGAGTCGTAAATAAAGGGGATTTTCTACAAAAAGAAAATGGATCTGTTATCATGACAGATGAAGCTAGAAAGAAATTTTTAGCAGCTTGGCAAAATAAAAAGAAAGAAAAGATGACACATCCATATCTTGGGGAAAAAATATCTTGGGGATTAGTACCACATGCACAAGCTTTGTTATTGGCTCGTTATTTACGTAATGACTTAGATGAGTATCCACCATTTTTATGGAAGTAGGTGTAACATTTGCTAGTATTAATTACGTATGATGTAAGCACTATTAGCGGTGCAGGACAAAAAAGACTGCGAAAAGTTTCAAAAGTATGTCAAAATCATGGTCAACGAGTCCAAAATTCAGTGTTTGAATGTGTTGTAGATGCAACTCAATTTGCTACTTTAAAGATGGAACTAGTTAAAATTATTGATGAAAGTGAGGATAGTCTCAGATTTTATCAGTTAGGTAACAACTATAAAAGTAAGGTCGAACATATCGGTGTAAAAGAATCAATTGATTTAGAAAGTCCTTTGATTTTTTAGGTGCGAACGTATAGCATACATAAAATCTCTAGTACATTCGCACCTAAATTTTCATAATTTATGATTAAAATTTATGATTTTCTATACAAATTTCTTTATCAAATAAAAAACTTGCATACTTTTGAACAGAATTAACGTATTTGTGTATTATTTTGAACACAAATCGCAGTCGCACCTCTTATAGGTGCGTGGATTGAAATATAGAGTTCTTGCAGTGAATACTCTTTTTCCGTCGTCGCACCTCTTATAGGTGCGTGGATTGAAATGTTTACGTGGATTACGAACCTTTTTTATAGCAACAGTCGCACCTCTTATAGGTGCGTGGATTGAAATATAAAAAAAATGATCAGAACTCATGAACATATCTGTCGCACCTCTTATAGGTGCGTGGATTGAAATTCTACAGCTTGCTCATTATTAACACTTTTGTTTAGTCGCACCTCTTATAGGTGCGTGGATTGAAATGCAGATGGAATCCTTATTCCATTTAATCCAGAACAGTCGCACCTCTTATAGGTGCGTGGATTGAAATACTAATTGATCGCTTTGTAGGTTCCACTGATAGGTCGCACCTCTTATAGGTGCGTGGATTGAAATTTCAGAGGGTAGAAGGAGAAGAAGATCCTGTTCAGTCGCACCTCTTATAGGTGCGTGGATTGAAATCAACAAGCCCATTCCTCATCGCATAAATAACCAGTCGCACCTCTTATAGGTGCGTGGATTGAAATACAAAGGCATTGTATCAACGTCATGAACTAATGAGTCGCACCTCTTATAGGTGCGTGGATTGAAATCACTAAATACTTTGTATACGTATACTCAAAAAGGTCGCACCTCTTATAGGTGCGTGGATTGAAATCCCAATGTTCTGAATCAATCCCACAAGCCTGTGGTCGCACCTCTTATAGGTGCGTGGATTGAAATTGTTCAATCTCAAAATATACAATACTTCCTAGCGTCGCACCTCTTATAGGTGCGTGGATTGAAATACTTATGAGGTTCCTACACCATCGACCTACATAAGGTCGCACCTCTTATAGGTGCGTGGATTGAAATATGGATTTTCGCACCATGTTTTGTAAGAAGACGTGTCGCACCTCTTATAGGTGCGTGGATTGAAATTTTTTCTAAATCCTCTTCTAATGCGACTGATCCGTCGCACCTCTTATAGGTGCGTGGATTGAAATACGTACTCTATCTGTTATGAAAAAAGGATTTTTTGTCGCACCTCTTATAGGTGCGTGGATTGAAATATCACTTGCCCTTGCATTTCATTACTTAAACTGTGTCGCACCTCTTATAGGTGCGTGGATTGAAATATCACTTGCCCTTGCATTTCATTACTTAAACTGTGTCGCACCTCTTATAGGTGCGTGGATTGAAATACACCAGTTATTATAATCTTTTAGTCGCTCTAGTCGCACCTCTTATAGGTGCGTGGATTGAAATTTAGATGGCAAGCCCCTCTTTAACGACCCTACTCGGTCGCACCTCTTATAGGTGCGTGGATTGAAATATTTGCAACACTGTACTTTCCAATTTCTACAGCAGTCGCACCTCTTATAGGTGCGTGGATTGAAATCAAAGTGTATCTGTAATAGGTCAAGAGTCTCTTAGTCGCACCTCTTATAGGTGCGTGGATTGAAATATAAGCTCATAAGCTTTACCGAACCAGATAACAGTCGCACCTCTTATAGGTGCGTGGATTGAAATTTTAGAAAAGCTTTCCCAAAAGATACACATTAAGTCGCACCTCTTATAGGTGCGTGGATTGAAATAACTTTATCTTGGATAGTTACAGATTTTGTAGCAGTCGCACCTCTTATAGGTGCGTGGATTGAAATTTATACTCTCCTTCGTACCAATACCAAGCCTTTTGTCGCACCTCTTATAGGTGCGTGGATTGAAATATTAAAGATGGCCTGCGCAAATCCTGCATAAAAGTCGCACCTCTTATAGGTGCGTGGATTGAAATTGGAGAAAAACAAAATTACTCAACAAGAATTAGGTCGCACCTCTTATAGGTGCGTGAATTGAAATAATAACCACCACTGCAAGTTGAAAAAGTTATCTATGTCGCACCTCTTATAGGTGCGTGAATTGCAATAAGGTAAAATGAATCATATTTCGACTTTCACTTTCCTCTTTTTATCCTTTACTTTTATGCAAAAGCGATATAAAAAGAAGCTTAACCCCTTATGTATCAATGGATAGAAGCTTCTTTTTTTTGCAAGAATATCCTTTGCAACAAGATGCAATTATATTTCAGCGTATTCGCATCTTGTAGCTATTAGTATGTATGCTATATTCCACAAAATAATTACAAAAAATCTCTTATTCTCCTTATCTATTTCTATTCTATGCACCTTAAAGAAGACGTATGCACCATTCGAGGTGAACGTGTATAAATTAAATTGAAAGTGTCCAAAATAAAAGTTAAATAGGGTAGAAGAAAGGAAGACACTTTCATGAAGGGAAATAAAAGAAATCGTACAAAATTGGGGAAATGGTTAGACCATAACGGCATAGAACAACAAGAATTAGAACAAGAAACTGGTGTTAGTCGTAATACAATTTCAAGGTTATGTAACAATAAATCACACACACCAAGTTTACCAGTTATTCAAAAAATCTTTCGAGCAATTAAAAAAGTGGACAGAAGTGCCAAAATAACTGACTTTTGGGACATGTAAAAAGCACAAGGAGGATAACTCACCTTGTGCTTTTTACTTTCTTTACTTTCATAACACTTCTTTTAACAAAAATGTACGAACGTATACATTATATTTAATCCCATAACTCTCTAGTTTCTTTTCACGATAATCTGATATGGTAAAGAATAAAACGTTAGGTATGATGTCCCTTTGTTTTTTATATATCTTTGCGATCAAACCATAATATTGTATCTTTTCTTCATTTACCTTCATGTGTTGCAACCTATCAACCTCAACAAAATACGGCACTTGATCTACTACATAATAAGCATCTGGCACAATAGTTTTTTCTCCATTTTGGTATCTAAATTGTATTACTTGCTCTGTTTTCCAATCGGGAAAACCAAGCCACATCCAAGCTTCATTTCTTAAAAGAATATGTTCAAGTTGGTGTTTCTTTTTGCGTTCCTCTGGATTTAATCCTAAAAGAGCAAGACCTTTCTTATTGAGATAATATACATACTCCCGATTATGCGAAGTGACGTGACAATATTGACGAAGATCCTTCAGAACACGATTTGCGTTCCTTATACTACCTAGACTATGGATAGCCTGTAATTGCCTTCTAGAGGCAAATTCTAACCTATTTAAACTTGATAAAATCTCTATCTGTCTGGCTTTCTGTTTGAGCTTCTGGTGCCTCATGATGTTTAATCACCTCGTATTCTCGTAAAAGCTGTCTCATCATTTCATCAGAAAGGTACGGTACTTGCAGCTCATGAATCCGATCAGTTTTGAATAATGCTCTCCCTGGCAAAGAGGGTAAATCCTCCAATCCCGGCTCATCTAAAACAACTTGTGAAGCTACTGTAGTTGGTAAACGAAACCCTAACTTTGCATCACTCATTTGTTTTACAACGGAAGGTACTGACGTTACAGTTGGATATTGAGTAGCCAATATTAAGCGTACACCTAATGCTCCACCAATTCTTGAGATGTGACTGAGCATATACTGACACTCTTCAAGCATTCTATTCACGTTTTTAGGTAGCCCTTTAGCTGGTGCCAAAACAGCCCCTTCATCCACAATTACAAAAAAACGATCTTTTTCTTTTGTTTGGACAATATTCTTCATTCTGTTTTCCTTCATAAATTTGCCTCTCTGATGCATCAATGCCATAACCTTAACTAATACTTCATGCGCCTTCTCAGGGCTATCAGCGACTTCTATAACTTGCTTTAAATCCTGGTATTCGGTAAATTCTAATCCTTCTTCTTTAAGGTCGATAATAAAAAAATGAGTATGATTTGGATTTGACTTGATAAGGGTAGTGACGAGTACTTTCAGAAACACTGTTTTTCCCATTCGTGTTAAACCACCCATAAGTAAATGAGGTGTTTGATCGAAATCATGATATAAAGTTTTATCTAACGTTTTTCCAATTGCAACCTTCCAAGTACCAGGACGTATTAGATCTTCAGACCACTCCCATATCTTTGGGATATCCTCTTCAAATACCTGAACATAAAGAAAAGGGGACTCATAATGAATTTTGACAGGTTTATTTAATCCTTCAGCAATAACTTCATCTAATTTCTTAATAAGTTGTGAGGGGATACCCAATGGCAGCTCGTAAATATACATCATACTTGCGGCCCTTTCTTCTTGTCTTTTGAACCTGGGGTACTCTAACTTATTTTTTTCTTTCACACAAATATTTGCGATTTCAAAAAACCTTGCAATCTTTTTTTTATCACTTTGTTTGTAGTTTTTATGAAGAATTGCAGTAGTGAACATAACAGCAGGAATTGTTAAAAGTTCTAACATATTTCTATACCTCCTTATATGGAGGTAGTTGAGGAAAAGTGGAAGTAAAACAATGTTTGACCAATATACATAACAGTAACGATCCTTAACTACCAGATAGATGTCTAACCTAGAAATACATCTAGCATATCAAGTAGTAGGTACCAAACACTCCCAATAACCAAGCATTTCAGACCAGCACATAGCACCCAATCTGGAAGATGAAGTCCTTTCTTTTTTAATAATTTAATTCCTAAAACTGAGACACCAGTAACACCATAAACAACCCCTAATTCTCCAATAATGGTCATTTTATCTCCATCCTTTCGGCTTGATAGACAAATTCCCTTGGTTATCTTTGTACAATTGATAATGATCGAGCAATTCATTCCAAGTTAATGGATGTTCGTCATCACTTAGGTATTCCTCAATTTTACGACTTAGATAATAGTAGCCACGATACTGTGAATCTAGATATACATTGTGCCTTTGCATATGCTCTTGTATAGCGCAAATATTTTCTTCGTTTTTCGTGTTTTTATACATTTGATTCAATGTTCGAGATGAATATAGATAAGGTGTACTATACAGCATTTGATATTGACTCATATGTCCTCACCATCCATATAGATTTCTAGATACACTAAATACATATGATGCTGATTCATTTTTTGAATTTGTACCTAAAAAAAGGACGGGGTTGTTAAAAGAACATTACAGGATATTTCTTAATTTATTTACAAATGAAATAGAAAACATATTCTTAATAATCCTTATTTCTGAAATCTGTTTATGGTAAAATTTTCATTAACAAATATATATAAGTATAGGTGATAAAAGTGAAAGTAGAATGGGTTCGCATCAAAAATTTCCGGTCAATTAAGGATACTGGAAAACTATATATAGATTCAAACCTTACTGTTTTAGCGGGACAAAATGAAAGTGGAAAGAGCAATATTTTAAGAGCATTAGAAGCTTTCTCTTCAAATAAATTTTCATCTAAAAACTACCCAGAAGGTATAGACAAGAATATAAATAGCCCAACTGTAGAGGTCTGTTTTAAGGTGAATCTAAGTACATTAAAACCATACTTAAGGAAGAAAAATGATTATTATAAAGCTAAAGGTGACATTTCATTTACTTATATAGTAAAAAAGGATTTAGCAAGAAATAAACAAATTACCTATGGAACAATCCAAAATGTTTTTTTGAATTTGATACCTTTAGGAATACTAAAAGATTTGATTAATAACTTAACTCAGGATACAGAGAAGTACAATTTTCCAAGAAGCATGGTAAATGAATTATACAGAAAGGTCCAAATACTTTTAGATGGAACAGCGAGTGAAGAGCTTCTTATAGTTTTAGAAGACATTGCTAATAAGTTAGTAGTGCTTTTAAATATAGAACACGAACTAGGTGAGGAACGTCTTGAATTTTATATTCCTGAAAGGGAAGAAAGACTGATTCCTAATGATATAATTGAACCAGCAGTTCAAGTTTTGCAGACAATTGATTTAATAGTAAGGGAATATCATGAACTTGAAAAAAAGCTTTCTATTCCTAAATTTATCATGATGGATTCATTTGAAAAACTTTTACCGGATTCTATAAGAATGCTAAATGGTGATGAAGAGGATATATGGTTTAGATATGTGTATACCGCACTGGAGCTAAATGGAAAAACTAATCTCTTTGAAATCCCTAATCGAGATTTAAGAAGAAGAATTGAAAGATTTTCAAATGAAATTACAACATTGTTTCAACGTGTATATACACAAAGTTCAATTCAATTAGAGTTAGATATAGGTATGCAAAATGTCTTAAATTTATATATATATGATCCCGATAGTGATATCGATTTTTTTCCTAGTCAACGAAGTAAAGGTTTCCAATGGTTTTTGTCTTTCTTTTTCGCTATTAACGCAGTCAAAGAAGAACAAAATATTATTTTAATAGATGAGCCAGGACCTTACTTACATCCAAAAGCACAAAAAGATGTGTTAAAAGCATTGGAGATCATAACAGAATCAAATCAAATTATTTTTACTACACATAGTCCATACTTAATTGATCCAAACAGTTTAGAAAGGATTCGCTTGGTAATTAGAGGAGAAGATAATCATACAACTATTGAAAATCGAATACATGCGCCAACTGTAGCTAATCAAGACGTGTATACTCCAATTATCACCGCGATTGGCTTAGATTTATCAGGGAGCTTTGGTACTTTCGGCGAGTATAACACCATAGTTGAAGGGATTTCTGATTACTATTATTTAGAGTGCATGAAAAAGCATATAACCAATATTGATGAATTTGGAGAAATGAGGTTCATTCCAAGTATAGGAGCTTCACAAATTGATAAACTGGCTTCTTTACTAATAGGCTGGGGAGTTCAATTTAAAGTCTTACTAGATAATGATAAAGCAGGGGAAACCGAAAGAAAAGAACTAGAGCAGAAATTATTTCTATCCGAAGAACAAATAGTCTTTGTAAGTGACGAACCAGGCTTTGCTATTGAAGACTTGTTTTCAAAAGAAGACTTTTTACAACATGTAAGACCAGATTTGAAAATATCCGAAAGAGATGAGCAATTAAAAAACTCTAACTTGTTAAGAGGGAATAGTAAAGCACTAATAGCAAAGATGTTTAAAGAGAAAGCACAAAAAGAAAAAGATTTAAAATTCACTCCACAAACAATCGATAATTTCACTAAATTATTCCACAAATTATATGGTGTGAATCATATAAAAGTTGAAGTCATGGAAAATGTATAGTTGTAGTTTAAAAATAAAGTTACAGTGTTTATAAGAGTCCGTATGCTAAAGTTCGACAATAATCTTCAATTCTCTGAAACTGTGCTATAATGGCTTAGTAACCGAAAAGTTAGGGTGCATGGTTGTCATTTCTCTTCTTTCCACTTGTAGTGGGGGAAGGGGGTGAATAAAGCCATGGAAACATTTCTTGAATTTCTTAAAGAGATTATTAAAGGCGTACTACGTGAGAGCGTAGCGCACCTTTATAAGAAACATTTAGAAAAAGAGAAATCCACCCTTTCTTCTCGCCGTCGCAAGCAAAAGAAAAAGGGTGGATCTCGTAAGACAAAACGTTAAACGATAACCATCACCCTAACGGCTATGGTTGCGTAAAAGATGAGCACATGTTAGCGCATGTTGCTCTCTTTTTTATTGTATGATTTTCAAGACTGGTATATACCTTAGTTTATAATTATATTATAGCATGTACAATGAGATTTGCAATTACAGAGCTATACCTAAAAAATGTACAAGGTGCTCTATAAATTCTGATAGTCGGTACTAGAGCAAACAGATAATCAAATTGTAGAAAATAAGTTACAACGGTTCTGGTGCAAATACTTACGAAAGATATGAAGAGGCGAAAAGTTTCCTAGTGGAATCTAGTCTTAAGCAGCAATTCCAAATAGTTGATGGATGAACTTCACTTGATTTTGGACAGACTTGTCCAGTTAAACAAGTTGCCCTTTTTTACCATATGCATCGCTTCTATTCCAGAAATAATGGATGTAGCTGTGCGAAAGGATTTCAATCCTAACATCGAACGAACTCGCTTTTTAATAAACCGATGATCTTGTTCCACTATGTTATTGAGATATTTCACTTGCCTTAGTTGGATGCCTAATGGCATCTTTTTTTCTTTTCTCAATTCTTCAACTGCTATAGGATAAGTTGGATTCTTATCGACTGTCACGACACGAGGCTCAGAAATATGAAAAGACTGCAAAGCTTTCTTGAATAATCGCTTTGCAGCCTTGTGGTTTCTTGCTTTGCTTAGGTAAAAATCGATGGTATTTCCTTTCGAATCGACAGCACGATACAGGTACATCCATTGACTTTTTACTTTGATATATGTTTCATCGACTCTCCAAGAGTCGTTGGTTTGCTTGAGATGACGACGGATTCTTTTGTCTAATTCAGGACCATACTGATGAACCCAACGCATAATCGTTGTATGAGCAACGGATAAGCCCCGTTCCTCCATCATTTCCACCAAATCACGAAAGCTCAAGTTATACCGTAGGTACCATCTTACTGTTTGCAAAATAATATCAGGCTGATAGTGCTTCCACTTGAACAAATTTCGCTTTTCCATACTGATCACGCACCTTTTTTAAAGTAATAGTATCAGTATGTCCAAGATTTAGAGATTACTTGCAATTATCTTGAAGTTTTCGCACCAGAACCTCTTTTTTCAAAATGGATTCCTTTTTGTTTGTTGCAAAATACACGTTCTATTAATATGTTTAACCAAACTTTATTTCAAAGCAACATTTTGATAATGAAGTCTATTTTTTTAAAATAAGATTTATTAATTAATAAATCTTATTTAAATATATATCTTATATATATTTAAAATATAAAGATAAAACTTATATAGAGCTAGTAAATATGATTCTATCCCTACTGTAACAAGGGATTTGAGCATATCATAGCACAAAAAATCATAAATAGCAGAATCTAACAACACAAAATTAGCTATTAGTAAGGTATAAAACCTACAAATAATCATAAATAATATCATGTATTTCTACATAAAAAATGAAACAAATTGATGCATTGTTAAATATATTTATTCAAGTAATAAATTTTCAATTTATCCCCCGGATGTCCACAATTACTTAATATTTACTCACAAAACATTCACAATATAGGTTAACTAATCAACATAATTAGAATTTGTCACATGACTCACATAAATATTGATGATTTTTGATAGGTGAAGTACTAAAACGCCTTTATTTCAATAATAATTACATAATATTATTCACATTAGGTTCTATTTATCTACATACCCACGATATTTAATGTTTTTCTTATGATTTTTTGTAGGTATTTGCTTGCATTTTAGATAAAAATAACATGTTTATTTAAACATAGATGTGGAAAATCAGTTAATTGCAGTACAGTTTTGTATAGGAATGTATAAAAAAGACTCTATTTATGAATAGAATCGAGTAAGGGTGTCTATGAGGAGAAATCAGTGAAGGGCTTTTAAATAATGTAATCAACACGAATAGCCCTCTATTTATATTTTTTTCAAAAATAGAGAGCGGAATATCGTTAATTTAATTCTATTACCTCAAGTACTTGTTCGGCTGTTGTTACATGAATACCAGTGCGTACTAATTGTTCAAATGCACGCATAAATGTAATCAAATTGAAGTCATCCGGTACTTCAATAACGCGAAGCTTTTCTTTAGGTAGTCGATCTATCTTTTCAATGAACAATTCACGAACATCACTAGGAATAAAGCGATCTTTATGTCCTCTTGTTTTTAGAAGTTCACGTATTTCTATTTCTAAAGCTATATAAGCATTTAGATTTGCACCTTGTTCATAGGCGTATTTTCTAAACAATGTTTCTTCTTGATATTTTAAATAGTTACGGTGATACGATTCCTCTGTAACTGGTACAGCGAATTTGGATTTTAGTAACTCATATGTTTTACGGAACAACTTTTTGATGTTTCGAAGAGAGTACATAGAGAAATGCAATCCAAAATCAAATACAGCTTGTTCCTTTTGTTCTTTTGAAACATGTTGTGTAATAAGAGGGTAAATGCCTTCTTTTGCCGCTGTATCAAGAATTTGATATTGTGATGTTTGATTTAATATTTTTTTCAGCGTATACACTAACTTACTTGGATATTCTTCATTACGATCTATCATGTCACGTAAGCTGCGAATGACACTTCGAATTTGTCGATGACAAGTATACTTAAGTACATGAATAAATTTATTCATGTCTTGTGCAAATTCACCGATATTCAGTTCTTGTAGCACAGATTCAATAAAACGAGCTTTCCGTACATACGTAACCTTTGGAGGAAATGGATCACGATACTGTATTTCCCCAGCTTCTTTTGTACATAAGAAATCTGTATGTAAGGATAGATATAAAGTCGTATATCTTTTTTTATTTTTACTTCCTTTTTGCAACTTGCAAATTTTGAATAGGGGAGTCCCTGTACATGGCAATGCAGTTGTTAATTCTGTCATAACCGCACGGATTTGATGTGGGTATTTCTTATGTAAAAAGCGGTACATTCCGCCAAAATGAGTTGTATTTCCTCTTTCATCCTGTTTATCTAAGGAACGTTTAAGCGTCGTTTCGCTGTGCTGTTGCATAGCAATGTCCAGGAATAGCTTTTTGGCCGCAACTGACATCTCAAAAAAAGCCTTAGTAAAAACGACCGGGCTAATATACACATAGGAATTTACCTTTTCAGTTTCTTCATTCATAAAATGAGTTAACTTAATGGTATAGCGACCATCTAATTCATTTTCTATTGTAATAATGTTATGTAAACTTAATTTCTTTAATGCAATATAGAATTGAGAATGTTGTATATAAGCAAATTCCTCTTTATATTGCTTGTAATCTTCCCACATCATATGTACTGTTACATTTGGAATGATCCCATTCGTGTAACATTTCTTGTGTAGATATAAGAAGACTTCTAAATCTGCATTTGTAATGCCATATAATTTATGTTTTCGTCCCATTGTTTCTGAAATAGCAGATAGTGTACGACGTGAAAAAGATGGTTTCGCCTGAGCCACAAATCCGTCTACATCAGCAATGCGTTCTTCATATGTCATATGATCCAGAATATCCTCAAGGTATGTATCTTTATAGCTGTAGTATTTTTCTTCAAAAGCTTCAACAAGTTTCTGCCAAGATTTCAATGTTACTAGAACTGCATTTGTATCTTGTCCATTTAGACTACGTTGATTACGAATAATAAATGATTGTCCCATCTTTTTCACCTCCTACACATAAATCCAGAAATATATGCCAAATCACTATAAAATATACCAATTATGATTATAGCAAATCTGAATTTGATGAAATGTGCCCCTTTAAGAGAAAAAATAAAAATATGAAACGTACCTGAATCCCTTGGCGCCCAAGGGATTTGACGTTTCATAAAAAAAAGTTTGTTGCCACCATATAGCTATAAGGGATTTCAATCATGAAACGCATATCGAATTTGTAAAAAAGCCTATAAACCTTGATTTTATAAGTCTTTTCATGTTCTTAATGTAAGTGTTGTTGCCATCATATAGCTATAACGTTTCATATTTTAATATATTTGTTGAACGTGTAAAATCCACATATAAATGTTGTTATATAGGTGGTTTGGGGTTGCTTTTTAACAAAGAAGTGTTGCCATCATATAGCTATATTTGTTTCATGTTTCTTAAAATTAGTTGCCATCATGCCGCTAAAGCGTTTCATGTTTGAAATAAAATTTTTATTTATTGTAAAATGCACTTAAACCCTTGGTAGGTATAGATTTAGAGGGTATTTTTTATTAAAAGATGTTGCCACCATATAGCTATAACATTTCAAGTTTTATATATAGATATTGCCACAATGTAACTATAAGGTTGCTATAATGGCAAAGGTTTTGAAATTGTTGTGTATAAAGAATGTAATGCTTTATAGATGAAACTTAATATTTTTGTTCTGCAGTTGCCACCATATAGCTATAACGTTTCATTTTATATATCTATGGCCACTATATAACTATAAGGTTGCTATAGTAGCAAAGGTTTTGAAATTGTAGTGTATAAAGAATTTCATACTTTTTAGATGAAACCTAATATTTTTGGCCTGTAGTTGCCACCATATAGCTGTATGATGGCAATTGATTTGTGATATAAGAGACAAACAGATATAACCTAAAAAGTATAGCCTTCATCTTTGATTGCCTAATGACTTTCTTGAATGGGGAGTACAGTGTAAAGTAGTAATTTTACAAATAGACACAGTCTTATATAATTAAAGACAAGAACCCGACTGATTAAGTAGTATTCCAAGCATCGTACGATGAATTGTTAATATATGCAGAAGATTCCGGTAACATTTTAGGTTTTGAGCTGTGTTGCCACTATATAGCTAGGATATTTCAAGTTATATAGTATATATATCCGGTGGTTATTTTGTTAGGAGGTTTTTTATTTGGAGAAAGTATTGGTGTTGTTTAGTGATGCCCTTTTTCTTGCTGCTCCAATGTATAAAGAGAACAAGCAGCTATGGACAAAGTGGAATAAATATTATGATGAAGTACAAGGAAATCATGACAAATTAGTAACTTCAGCTAATATTTCTCCCTCATTTTCAGCACTTGTTTCTTGGTTAGGTCAGAAACAAGAACAAGGAATTTCGTTATTGCACATATATGCAAATTTAGATAAATATAAAAATGAGCTTCGAAGTGTACTTGATAAGATAATAGAGCAAGAGTTTGAAGGAATGTCAGAAACAGTTGAAACGACTATCTTATCTAATACAAAAGATAAGAAGGTAAAAGAACAAGAAACGGACATTACTGATGATTACTATCCTGTTAGTAATGACGCGGTATATTATCAACTACGTGATGGTATAGCAAAAAATCAATTTGAAGAAGATGAATTAGGAGCAGTGCCTATATTACCATTGGAAACTAAAAGTACAAGTGGAGTTGCTCAGCTTTCATCACATAAAGATGAAGATCTAAGATTAGTAAACACTAATGAAGCAGAAAGATGGTCAATACTAGTAGATGGTGTTATCAGTAATATGGATGATCTTACAGCTGACTGTCTAGATACAATTACGATACAGTGGTTGAATCAAGCGAAGTCTCCAGATGAGTTTATTGATTTCAGTTACGAGAATGTGTTGGAAATGTGTAATATGCCAAAAGCAAGAGCAAACGGCATAGAGTATTATCGTGCAGAAGATAAAATTAAAATTGCTCAACGAATTGCTGCTTTAGCGAGTATCTTTATTTATTTAAATGATGATAATGAAGTAGTTGTTTTAAATGATCGTGCAGAAACTGGTAAGCAATTTGAAATGAAACGTGAAGTAATTAAAAGACTCTTTGTTTTAGATTCTGTAGTTCTTTGGAGAGATAAAAATACCAATGATTACGTAGGTATTGAATCGTGTAGAATAAAACCAGGCAGCTTTTTATCGATGTATTTATACGGTTCTAATAGTACAACAGCGTTATTATCAAAAAAAGCATTGGAGTACAATAGTTATCGACACAAATTCCATAAGCGACTAATTCGGTACTTATCCTGGCAGTGGAGAATACGCCAACAGTATAGTAATTTACAAAGACCCTATTCAATTGGTGGAGAAAAAGGACTATTGTCTGTAATGGGGATTAATATTGCGAAGGGACGTCCACATCGTATTCGTGAGCAATTAGAAAATGTGTTAATAGATTTAGAAAAAGAAAAAGTTATTTCACATTGGGCATACAGTGAGGAACTTGATGAATCCAGGATTGGAGAACGGAATTGGTTTAAAAATTACTACTCTAAATTAGGAATCACCATCTTGCCTCCTAAAGAGTTGATGGATAATATCGGTAGTTTAGTAAAGAAAAAGGTGATTGAAGCTCTGGATAAGCAAGAAAATAGTTTAACCATCGATACGGTAAAGCATAGTATTGATGGTTCAGAGGATATGATTAGAGAGAAAATTATGCACCAACATATGCGCAAAAATAGAACAATGCGCGAAATTGCAGATGAGATAGGATTATCTCCTGCTACGTTATCAAGATTTTGTAATAAGAAAATGAAGCGCATCTCAAATAGCGTCAATAATAAATTAACCAAATGGTATGAAAGGCAAATCATAATTGAGTCTATGTAAGAAAAGAAGCAGGAACCCTCTGAATTTATCAAGACCTAAATTGAAAAAAGTCACAAATAACAATGGTTCAGACATATTAGTCATGTTTAATATGTCTGGGCATTTTATTTAGTAGAAAAAAAGCTATTTGTTCAATTTTGCTTTTCGGCAATGAGGGCAACCATTACCATTATTTCTGTTTGCAATTCTAGACTCCCACTCATGCCCAATTTTGCATACCCACCATACTTTTATATGAGAACCTTTTGTCACATCATTTGGAGTTAAATCTCCATTTTTATAAGGATGCCATTCTTTTGCTAAATAAGGATTTAGTGTCGCTAAATCATTCTCGCCGACTGCAACTCTTTGACCAGAACAATAAGGACAGCCAGTACCGTTTTTCCCCGTTCGTGCACCAACACTAGTTTTCCATTCATGACCTTTATCACATAACCACCAAACTTTTTTATTAGATGATTTCTTTATTTGCGAAGGTGATAAATTTAGATTCTTAGTTGGATGCCATTGTGTAGAAAGTTCCGGCATCAATGTTGCTAAATCCGTTACCCACATTAATAAAAGAGACAGGGAGGAAGTGCAAATGGTTTCCTGCTGCTTTATAATGTTCATCAGTTTCGATATATTGAGTTAGTTTATTTTTAATGTTTTCACTTTCGAGGTGAAAGTATATATTTTCCAGAATATTCAGAAAAATATTGAAACATAACGCTAATAAGATTAATTTTTTGTTTATCTGCTATTATTTTATTATGAGAATATTCCCTTTATTTTTTACGGGATGATGGGGGGGGAAAGAAATGAATGTTCAATTGAAAAGCGGTGAGAAACATACAGAATTACTATACGAATGGTATGCTGTTATCCGTACACGAAACATTGACAAAGCTATTCATCTAAAAGAAGAAGTTGACAAACACATCCATGAATTTCAGCACTTTCCGGATTTATTATTACATTACTCACTTGTGGATTTTCGATATAACTATTTAGTGGACAATTTAGGTATTTCTAAAAATGATTTTGATATTATAGATTCGTTCGTTATACCTACCACAGGCATCTTAGCATACTACTATCATTTTTTCAAAGCAATCTATTATAATGCAACTGGAAATTATATTTTAGGTAAGGATTATTTCTATAAAGCAGAAAATCTTTTACAATATTGCTCTGATAAATTAGAATATGCAGAATTTCATTATATGTTAGGATATTCTTTATATGAAAATTTCCAGTCATTATTAGCTTTAAAAGAAATATCTATAGCTAAAGAAATTTTCTCTCAACATGATAACTGTGAAGTTAATATAGCTTTTTGTAATAATCTTTCGGGATTGTTTTGCACCCATTTACAAGAATTTGAAATGGCAGAAGAATACTACACATCTGCATTAAATACATTTCAAAAGATAGAGGAAGAAACTTTTATCTTAATGGTTCGTCAAAATTTAGCCTTTATGTACTCTGAACAGAATCTCTCTACTTTATCTCTACGATACCTTTCTGAAGTTAATCAAAAAATGTTAAATAACTATAAAGCACTATTTATTGAAGCTAGAGAACGTTTTAAAATTAAAGAAATAGATGTTGCTTCTGAACGCATTGAAAGAGGCATACACATTTGTAAAGGTTTACAAAATGAAGAATATTTACATCACTTTTATATTTTACAAGCTTTTGTCAATAATATCCCTGCTTTAGAAATAGAAAAATTGGTTCAAGCAGGAAATACTTATTTTGAAAAAGAAAACTTATTAGAGTATACTCAAAAGTATCATGAACAGTTAGCACATAAATATTACCAAGAAAAAAATTATTTAAAAGCTAGTGAATATTTTTATTTAGCCAGTAACTTAAAAGAAAAATTAAAAGAAAAACTCTTTGATAAGGAGGGTCAAAAATGAAGAAAATAACACTTATTATAATGGGAATTATAACAACAATAACAATACTGTCTTGTGTACAAGCACCTTCCACAGATTCCAAACAAATCAGTATGGGTATTCAATATCCAGTTGCTGTCCAGTATCAACACGGAAATGGAGGGGGGTGAATCATCCCCTCCATTTTGGATTACATCCTGATATTAAGCTAGTAAATAAACTAAAAGACCCACTGCACATATAACACTTCCTACAATTATTAACAAACTAAGAACACCTATCAGTAAATATCCTAAGAAATAAAAACCAATTACTACAAATACTCCGACTACCAAGACCCCTAAAACTTGTAAAATAAATGTTTTCAGTACATACAATATAATTAAAATTACTCCCAATATTATTGTATAATATCCTAATAATTTCAAAGTCTTCAGCCATCGTCTTTCATTAGCTACTGAAACGCTCATCAATTATCACCTCTCTTTATCCTATTTATGAAAAATAAAAAAGAGTGCTTTCTCTAAAAAGTAAGCACTCCATGTTGTCCTTATGCATTTTGTCTATTGGTTCTTCTCATACAAATACTATATTGTAACTTACTCTTAGAGCCATTTGTTTATATCCATATTTCTTTTTATAGGTTTACTTACTGTCTCTTCTTCAATCATTTCTTCCGATTTTTCAATATCAACATCTTCCGGCATATTTTCTTCTTTTGTGCCTCTATTTGATATTTCATTTTCTTTAATTGAAATACCCTCTTCGTGTTTTCTGTATGTTAAAGGTGCTAGGGAAGATACACCTCTTGGTATATCTCCTTGTAGCATTCCTTTTGCACTAAGAAGGTCTTTTGCCATTCCCAGCTTCACTTCTTCACTATCAACGCTTTGTGTTCCGTACAATGAGATAAAATGTTCTAAAACCTTTCTTGTTGCTTCATTTGGGTTTTCTTGAGCATCTATCCAAACGAATAATTCCGGACATCTTTGACGCATTTTTTCTGATAATGGAATTTGAATCGCTTTTGGTTTTGCCATCATAATCACCTATTTTACTTGTTCTTTTTGAAGTGCAATTGAGCTGAATACTGTCATGCCTTTTACATTCATTTCTGTTGCATACTTGGGTTTAATCCATAGTATTTTAATTTTTTTAGAATCACAAATTTCTTTTAAGTCCTCGAAAAGATTTTCTTTTAATTGAATGCTCCCACCACCATAGACAACAACTACGTCTACATCATATTTTAAATCTTGTAATTTAGTTTCCGCAGTATCTAACACTTCATCAGCCAAATTGAACTTTGCTCTTGCTAGAAATTTCTTAGCATCCTCATAATATTTAGGATGCTCTTCTTTTAGATATCCAGCAAACTCTTGTCTTTCTACAGAGAATCCCCATTCATCTTCAAAGTCTTTTTTAGCACGTTCAATCGCATGACCTATACCATGTCTTTCTCCAGAAGAATGGTCATTATCATAATCATATCCTTTAGTAACAACATATTCTGTAGTTCCGTCGCCCACATCTATATGAAGAAGACGTTTCTCACGGAAATATTCACCTGTTATATCTTTCATAGCATACATTTCTTTAAATTCATCAAATAAGTCGTCATTTCTATAGTTACCTTTTCCATCTTCAATCAATGCAAATAGTGCGACCGTTCCTTCTTGTACAACGATAACCTTTTCAAATTTTAAAGTTACATAAATTCTTATATCACCAACAGTAACAGTTACGTGATGACTACTATTTGTAAACCTGTCAGAAAGTTGTTTTGCTTTTTCTTTCGTCCATTCACTGGCTGGTAGAGCTGTAACCATTAAAACATTCACTTCTACATTTGTACCTTCTTCTAAAGAATTCTCTTTTTTAAACATATCTTGAACCGCACGACAAGCAATTGCACTAACTGTTGTCATAATTGTAGTATCTTGTTTATGTTTACCTCGGTTTGATCTAATGTTAAGGTTTTGAAGATCCTCACCTGAACGTATAGCACGTTCCCCAACAAAAACTCTCTGAGCTACTTGACCTTTTAATGCTGACGAATTAACAGCAACATCCATGTTATGAATTAGCCCATACACTAACTCTTCAATTTTTTTATCTTGTGGAACAGGTTCTTTATACACGTAACTGTAAGTGTTTGGAAATTTCATCATTTCTCCATTAATCGTAATCTTTTTCTCAGAATTCCCATTGTCATCTTCTACAAAGTAATTTAATTTCATTTATATTACCCCTTTCTAATTGAAAAGAATTCATTTTAAGTTATTTTGATTTATCTTAATTACAATTTTATCTCAAATCATTATTAAATGCAATATAATAAATAAAAATAAATTATTTTAATTTAAAATAATTTATTTTTATTTGAAATAATTTATTGTATTGAACTAGAAGAGGGCTCATGACATTTTTTTAATTCAAAATAAATTATTATAACTTATTTTGAATTATAATGTTTTACATTATTTCCAGAATTCCCACCATTTTTTTTCTTCTTTATTTTGTGATGCTACAATAAGTTGTTTTGTTTCTTGAATTTCTCTAACATGCGTTAACAGTAACGAATCACGTTCATTATATCTGTTCTCTATGCGTTCTAAGCGTTCGGCATTCATTAATTCTATGCGTTCGAGCTGTTGAATTTTCTCTTTCAGTAATATTTGTTCTTGAAGTAATTGTTCTATAAACTCTTTATTAAAAGTTATTGTGTTCTCAGGTAGAACGCCTGGCGTTCTCTTGTTTTCTTCTGAAACAATATTCGCTTTATCTTCAATAAAAGGAACAGATAAAACAACCTTCACAGCACTTTCAATGCTCATTCCAGCTTCTTGGATCAGCTTTTTCATCTGTTCGAGTACTTGAATATCTTTTTGAACAAAAGCACGACTATTTTTTGCACCTTTGACAAAAGAGTAGTTTTCTTGTTCTAAAGCTAAACACCATTTTCTCAGTGTACTGGTTCCTATCTCTAATTGTTCCGCAACTTCTTTTGTCCAAAACGAGCGTTCTTGCAACTGTTCTACCTCCTTAGTTTTTATATAGAACGCTTCCACATTAATTGGTAAAATCCCTACACTTTATAGTTATTTTTTAAATGAAAAGATTCCCCATGCCTCGTTATAAGTTGCTATATTAAATATAAGGCAACTTAATTTCTACAAATATTGATAAGGATAAAATATTAAATTTACAATATAGCTATTAATATTGTAGTTGTTTAGGGAACTATCATGTCTATTTCAAGTTCTTATATACATATTAGACAAGGTATGTAGGTTTTCCCTAAAAAGAGACAGAATTTCCTTTTAAAATTTAAGCCTGATTTAAGATCATCGTACTTATTAATTCTTGTTTTTTAAAAATTAAATTCAATAAAAACATTAGGATTCATTTTTGAACCGTGACTCTTACTATGACAAGCATTTCAAGATTTCTTCTTAGTAAAATTCAAAGTTAAATCGAGAGTAAATGGTAGAATTTTCAGTTTATACAGAGTGTAAGTTTTATAGATAAATAGATAAGAAAAATAGTAAAAAGCTGAGGAAATGAGAGGGTTGTTTGAAGATGTTTATGTAGAAAAATAGAAATTTGAGAAGAGTATATATCAAGACATGACAAATAGCCTTGCTCGTATATGATTTTTTGAGCATGGCTGTAATATAAATATTTTTTTAGATTTACAAATTAGTGATGATTTGTATTCAATTTTTGCAGTATAGGATCAAACTTTGGATCATCAATCCAATTGTGAAAATTGAATTTACTTTCATATTTTTCTTCAAATTCAACGTTAGCGTTACGCTCTTTTCTTTGTTTGGATTTTTCAGCGAACATTTTCATAAAATGAGCGGGATTACTTATTTCAGCTTGATTATATTCAAACCATTCAACGCATTTTTCAAAATCCCATCTTTGATAACGGTCAATTTTTTTCGGCATTCTTAAGGATATAGTATAAGCGTCCGGTTCTGTTAAATTTGTTACTAGTTGACTTGTTATATAGCGATATGTTTTTTTCTGATCTTCACTTAAATATTCATCTATATCTTGGGATCTATCAGTAGTATTTTGTGTATAAGTATTCGTTTTTGCTAGTTCTTCAAAATTTAAAATATCTATGCCATTGGATGAAACATTCTGTTCTTCATGGTCAGAGACACTGGCGTTCTTAAAGAGTTTCTTCTTTAAAATTTCAGTGAAAGTAGAGCATACATCAATTGCTACAGCCCATTTTACCTTGAAGTATTCTATAATTTTTAAGTAATTGTTATGTATGGTTAAAATGTAAATCGAAGGAGCAATTTTACCGTGTCTTCGTACTTTAATCTGTTGGCATACTCCTAAATCTTGTAACCAATTAAACACGTAATTAATAATTGGTTTGGAAATACCTGATTTTTTGCTGATATGATCTTGCCTTACTTGGGAATACCCTTCTTGTACCAAATACGATAAAACAGTTTCTAATGCTTCATATTTTCGTTTGGTAAGATAATCCTTTGTAGTAACACCTTCATATTTTAGGACAATATAATCAATATACTTAGTCACTTTCTTTATTGTTTGATTAATAGCTCCAAGTGTTTTAGGTAAGTGTTTAATGCGGCGACTTAAATCGGTCTTTGCTTTACTAAGCAAAAAGTTTTGTAACAACACGAAAAAACCTCCTATTTTTTCCACCACAAATATACAGAAAAATGCTGAAAAAGTAGAGGTTTTTATTCACATTATATATATTAAGTGCTATAATAGTCGTAGATAATATATATTTTAATATGGAAAAACCCCCTACTTTCTTAAGGTTTTTAATTGATTCAGCGGCCAAACTGAAAGATCAATTAAAAATGGCTTGCGGTAGGGTTTTTTTATTTATAATAATTTAAACGATAAATTTAATTATGCATTAATTTTATAACTATTAAGGTAGAATATCAATCTAATAATTAGTAATTTTTACTTAAACAACCTGTTTATTGTTTATTTAATTAAATTTGGACATATAAAACATGAACTAAAGGTCTCTAATATTTAGAGGCCTTTAGTTCATGTTGAAGATAATTGGTGAAATTAACGAAGTCTACATGTAATTGATCGTATTTGTATCCAAAAAACCTAAGATATTCAGTCAGCTCTTTTTCTAATCGTTCCTGTTTTTCAGTAGGTAATATAAGAATTTGTTGATGTAACTCTTTTACCTTTGTATATATATCTTGTTTTTTTGCATGTTCGCTTATTGTTAAATATAGTTCTACATTATTAATTATATCTTGTTTATGCTCAATTTTTTCTGTTGGAGATTCACTATTTTGAGTAGGTGTCTCACTAATTCCTATGAGATAATCAGCACTGACATCAAAAATTTGTGCTATTGCAGCAAGAATATTGTAAGGTGGTTCTGATCCTTTCTTTTCCCAATTCGATACAGAAGCTGAACTAAAAGAAGAACCTGCAACTTCGCTTATCCTTTCCCCTAATTCTTTCATTGTCCAACTGCGTTCTTGGCGTAATTTTCGTAAACGTTCGCTAAAAATATTCATATTTTTAATCCTTTCATATAAAATCTTAGCCTAAGTACTTTAAAAGCACTAAAATGAGTAAATAAAACATATCCCCCTGTATTAATTGCGGTAATATAAACTATTTATCAGTCTTGGAATGTAATAAAAACTAATTATTTTTATTTTTTAGTAAATTATACTTGTTTTTCACTTTAGAAGTGATGTATACTTATTTTATACTAATTGAGAGGAGGTAATTAACAATAATGTTACTGCATGAACGTAAATCTAAAGATTTCTCTTTAACACTACTTGGTCAAAAGGTTAATATTAAACCTCAAGTTCTTCATGCAATTGAGAAAGGAAAAACAAGCGTTAATTCTGAACGAGCAGAAAAAATAGCTAATTTTTTCAACAAACCAGTAGAATACTTTTTTATACCAACGTATTACAGGGTTCGAGAATAATTTAAAAAGAGTTACTTTGTTTTAATAATGATACAAAGTAACTATATAAGATTAATTATAGTAAAAAATATTAGTAATTTAAATAGAATTAATGATTCAAAAATTGATCTTTGAAAACTGCATAATATGAGGGAGCTGTTAGTCATGTTGAAACGATCGTATCAAATGTTACTCATTGCTATGAGTATGCTTCTAGTTGTTCTGAATTTTGTATTTCCGCTGACGAAAGCGAGTGCTGAAGTCATTAATCGTGAGAGATATGAAATGAAATGGAGTTATAGCCCCATGTACGGGAAAGAACTACGAACAGAATTACTGAAGAATAAGAATGGGCAAATTGCGTACTGTTTAACGTATGGAAAACTCAGCCCCAATGGCAATGATCTTCCAGAAATGGGGCGCACAGATGATATTGTGTACCGTGTTCTTCTAAATGGTTATCCACAAAAGAGTCCAGAAGAATTAGGGGTTTCCGATTGGAAACAGGCGCATTATGCTACGCAGCTTAGCGTTTGGGCATCATTAGGACAGATTGATATTAACCAAGTTGAACATCGTGATGAAGGTATCGCTAAAGCTGTAAAAGCAATCATTGCTGGGGCAGATGCTAGTCAGAAAACACAAAAACTGTACATGAATGTAACACCAACAGACAATCAAGAAGCAAAATTAAACGGTGAGTACTTTGAGACGACAACCTATCAAGTAGAAAGTAACGCAAAGAACGGTGTATTTGCAGTCCAACTAACTCATGCACCAACTGGAACAAAAGTTGTTTCAACAAATGGAGAAGAGAAAAAACAGTTCAACTTAGGAGAACAATTCCGTATCCTTGTACCGAAATCCTCTCCAAGTGGTACTTTTTCCTTGAAAGTATCCGCTAATCTTTCTAATTTGCATGCAGTAGCCTATAAGGGAAATGACAAAATACAGGATGCAACAGTCTTATTAGAAAGAACAGAGGAAAAAGTAAGCGCAGATCTACGGGTACACTGGAAATCCCTTGGTGGATTAAAGGTTGTAAAAGTAGGTGAGCAGAAAGAATTGTTACAAGGTGCTGTATTTGAAGTCATTAACAGTGCAAACGAAAAAGTAGGCACAATGACTACAAATGAGCAAGGTACAGCAAGCTTTTCTGGTATAGAGAGTGGACAGTACACTTTGAAGGAAGTGAAATCTCCTACTGGTTATGTACTGAATAACCAACCGCAAAAGTTTGAAGTGAAAACGGGTGAGGTCGCAACAATCACTGTAGCGAACACTAAAGTAAAAGGAAACATCGAGATTAAAAAGCTAAGTGACAGTGGAAAAGTTCTTCCGAAAGTAGAGTTCAGGGTATATACAGCGGATGGAAAAGAAGTTTCTAAAGCCACTACAAATGAACAAGGGATTGCTCAAGTAAAAGATCTTCCGTATGGGAAGTACTATTTTGTAGAAACAAAAGGGGTAGAAGGATACCTTCTTAACCAGACAAAATACCCATTCGAGATCAAAGAACAAGGAAAAACGCTCACATTTACTGTTGAAAACAAAGAGGTAAAAGGAAATGTGAAACTTCTTAAGGTAGATGAAGAGAATCATGATAAGAAGCTAGAAGGAGCAACATTCATTCTACAGGACAGTAAAGGTAAAAAGATTAGTGAACATAAAACAGATAAAAATGGCATGATTGAGGTCAAGAATGTACCATTTGGGTCATATCAGTTTGTAGAAAAGCAAGCGCCAAAGGGATATGTTCTATCAAAAGACCCAATTCCTTTCAATATTTCAGAGAATAGCAAAACTATCACATTAACGGCTAAAAATAAACCAATTAAAGGTACTCTTATCATTACGAAGGTGGACGTGGCAGATGGGAATAACAAACTTCCAGGCGCAGAATTCACAATCTACGATAAGCAAGGAACGGAAGTCGTGAAAGGTAAGACAAATGAAAAGGGAATTGCGACATTTGAGAAGCTTCCAGCCGGGGAGTACATATACCGGGAAACCCTTGCGCCAGAAGGATTTCTGATTAACGAAGAAATTTTCTCTTTTAAAATTAAAGAAGATGGTGAAATTATTAAACACACGGTGAAGGATCAGAAACAGCTTACACCGTCAACACCAGAGACACCACATCAACCGGACCAACCACAGACACCAGAACAACCAAAAGTAACAGAAAAGCCTGTTACTCCACAACCAGAGAAACCACAGCTAGAAAAAACACCAGAGAAATTAGAAACAAAACTTCCGACAACAGGTGGTAAAGCTGAAAATCCATACATCAAATGGATTGGGCTTTCATGTATCGTACTTGGCGCAATTGGAGCTGTATTTGTAGTAAGAAACCGTAAGAAAGCACAATAACTCCAAATAAGAAAGGGAGAATTGCAAGATGAGACAAGAAAATATGACGAAAACCCAAGCTCATTTCAGTGAAATAGATGAAAATCCGCTTGGTTTTTTTGTTGGCTGTCGGAATGCATGTATACTTGCACTTCCCATTTGGGCAATTGTGTTTTGGATAGGGAGCAAGGTGTAAGAAACCGAAGGGGGATGAAATGAGATGTCAGGAGTCTACATCGGTACAACCAAACAGTCATTTATTTTGAAGGAGCCAATGGTTAGGAGTCGTTCAAATGCATGGACTGGAGGGAAACTGGGAAACGAAAAGATGCATTGCAAGGGTGATTGGCTTTCCGAAGATTTCATGCAAGCAATTTCAATCGCACAAGCGGTGGTCAAACCAAAAGAACGATATGATTTTTGGATTGAATCCGCTACAAAGTTGTTGGCAGGTAGTATTTTGTATTTAGATCAAAAACATAAAAACTTGTATTACCTAGATGTAAAAAAAGTAATTGAGTTTATGGGAAAAATATATGAAAGTGAAGCAAACGTGATAGAAGTAGTAAGGTCGCTAGAAAATGAGCATCCAGCGTATCCAATATTTCACGAACTAGGTTTATATTCAAAAGAGACAAGGGATGCGACAATTATTACACTGTTATACATTCTTGAAAAACATCAACGTGAAAAGAATGGAGAAGAAAAAGAGTATTTTTGGTTTCAATATTGAGTAAAGAGTTTCAAAGAATGAAATAAGAAAGGAGAAACAGGCATGCTAGGAGTGATTCAAAAGTGCTCGGGGCTTCTACAGGCGGTTGGAATTTTTGATCGAGGAGAAAAGGGTGTGGATGTGACAAAAGCTTCTCAAGAAGCTTATAGGACAGTGATTGAGGGTGTCAGAAAAGCCAAACAAAAGTTTATCTTTATTTTCGATCCAACGGATCAAGTTTATGAAGATACACATCAACAGAAGCTAGCGCAAGGATATCACATTGTAAAGCACAATTTGTTAAGTGATACAGTGTTCTTAGATTATGAAAATAATCAAAAAGTGATTATGTATGTCAGTATAGATACAGTTACTAGTACGTATGAAGATAGAGGTGAGGCATTATCTCATTTTCTCCACTTTCTAACTGAAAAGAAGAAAATTCGACCGATTCATCTCGTTTTTTATCAATTTGATCTTTATCCTATCCCTCATATAGAGCAGTTTTTAAAAGAAAGTGCTACCTATAATATTCGAACTTCCATCGTAGTAGAATCTCATTCCGTTTTACAGCGTATATACGGAAAACATGGGGCAAAACGAATTGCTACATCGTGTCAGACAACAGTCCTAGCATAGTCTTACCTTTCAAAAATAATCTTTTTTACTTGAGATAAGAGAATTAAACCGAATCGCATAAGGTTTTCGGGATACTACAGTCATTCATGATATATAGATGACTAGGAAACTATACAAGATGAGAGGGGGGATTTCAAGTCCTTCCCTTTTAGAAGGAGGCGATACACATGGGAAAAGAGCAAAGACTTGCATTCTATGATATATCGTCGTCATGTGCACAAAGTGTCAAAACATTCGATGGCAAAGTGTATCAGTTAAAAGGAGCGGTAGCAGTAGAAGACACAACAGGAAATATTGAGAGGGTTGCAGAGATCTATTACCGTGTCCGTTCAGTCATGGATGAAAAACAAAAGATAATTGCCAAGAGAAGAAACCAGAAGGATGAATTGACAACCGTGTGCCAACGACGGAAATAAGATGGTTTTCGAGAACAAACAAGCGGTTTTGGAGTGTGCTGAGATATACAGCTTTATCTGATGTTGGAAAAACAAATAATTTCGTAACTATTTTTATAGACGGTCAAAACGAAAGTTTTTCCTTATTGAAGCACAACTGTCCTTTGAAAATTCCATATGCGTGCCCTCTTTCGAAATGGTCACTAGAAGGGTTGGGTATACGATTGATTCATTGTTCGGTGTGTGCGCACGTAAAACACACCTGTGACCACGGGAAAAATACGGTGTATCCATCATCTGTAGGAGTTAGTAATCGTGAGGAATATCCCAGTGTGACATTCTGAAGAAGCGATGAACACAAAAAACAGTAGATGCACAAGGTTCTACGTACATGCCAAAACGTTGTACAGTATTGGGCTTATGGAGGTCAGGTCGGGATGGGCTCTCATATGCATGCCAATATAGGGTTTACCATATCAGCCATAAATGGTAATTAATCATTATTTTCCCAATATTCTTGCTATAATAATAACCAGATGTGGAGAAACGATCTGAACTCTCAGTAGACTCCAAAATCGCTTGTTTAATACGAATAGGGAGGTCAAATTATGACTCGAAAATCAAAAATCATTGCCGTTATTGTTGCATTGGTTGCAATCTTAGGGATTGGTTCCACACTGGTATTCTCAAATAGCAAGAAAGGAGAACTTGAAGAATTAAGCCCTCAAGAAATGAAAAAATTCATGTCACAGGATGGAACGGGATTTGTCATGTATTCTTTCCGTAAAGAGGATCGAGTGGACTATATGAATCAAGTTCAAAGAGCATTAAAGAATAATGATGTAAATGGTAAGGAATTAGATAGTAATCACCCTAATTATGATGGTAAGAAAAGTCAATCAGATTATGGTCTAAAACAAACTGGAGAAACATTAGCTTATTATGAAAAAGGAAAGCTGAAAAAACAAATCGCACTAGATAAATACAAACCATCTGAGTTAGAAAAAGAATTAGATGTGTTTGTACGTAATATGAAGGAAATGTATATCGATAAATAAGTGAATAGAGAGGCGGTGTAATAAATTGTCTAATCCAACTGTTACACAGCGAGATTTAAAAAAATCAAGAGATTTAGTAGAAAAATTGCTGAAAGTCAAAGGGGAAAGTTATCAAAATTGGTTACATGCACAACATCAACAGTTCATTGAAGGAAATCAAGAATTAATCTTAGAAGCACTCACTCTATTTGTAGGAGAAGAAAAAGGTTCCGGTAGAGCACCTGAACGTCCGGCGGAATTTTCGCAGTCAAGCGAAGTTGTATAACACAAATATAAGGAGAGTGTAGGTTATGTTTAAATTAAATCATATGATTTTAGGTGCCGGAGACGGCATGTCTAGTTTGATTAGCACAGGTGAAGCAATTTTAACCTGGGCACAACGTCTAGGACTCATTAGTGCGGCAATCGCATTTTGTATAGGTGGTTACTACCTTATCTGGGGTGGGGAAAGAGGAAGACACCAGAGTAAAGGGTGGTTTATGGGAGCGGCTGCAGGATTAATCGTTGTAATGGGTGCAAAGGGAATAGCAGAGGGTATTAATAGTAATATCAAGTTTGGATCTATTTTGTTCTTTTGGATGTGAAGATACAACAAAATACGTTTTGGTAAAGAAGCTATGCAATTGTATAGCTTCTTTTTATATGCCTTACATGCCAGTTAAAGCATTAGAAAGGGGAGGAGGACACAACTTATGTTAGAAGTCATGTTTACCAAAAGTGCAATACCAGAGATTAAAAGTTTTCAAAAGATGTCGTTACAGGATGCTTGTAAGATTACGTACCAACTTGAACAAGAGTTACAGGAACAAGAAAATATCATCCATGTAGATTTCCACATATTAGATCAAAACAGTGATGAAATGTATGCAGGGACATTGTCCTTAGGTTCTGGTTATGCTTCTCATTTGTATGAACATGTAGAGAATAAATTGTCTGCCATGGAAATGGATGAAGAACAAGAGGAACAAAAAGAAGAACTGTTAGAACTGATGCGACAAGAGATTGAAGAGTTTTTAAAGGGAATTGCTCCACCTAAAGAGGTAAAAGCACCAGAAGAAAACAACGGAGCTAGAGGGAAACAACATGCTAATGAAGGGCTTCCTTTAGAAAAAGGAAACAGGAACAAAAAACATCTGTTTCAAATTATCGGGGGAGCGGTTGGCGGGATTGTAGTAGGAGCTGTAAGTGTATTTTCCTTGTATACTGTCCCAACAAATTCGGTTGAAGCAAGAACAAATCAGCCGGATACGCATTTAGTGAAAGGACTTCAACAAGCTTCTATTCAGCAATATCCAAAGGCAATTCAAGAGTTTGAGAAATTGGATTATAAAGGGCTAGATAAAGAGAGTCAAAAAGCAGTCTTATTCTCTTACTTATTAAGTGGAAAGGCAAATAAGGCCATACAGTATGAAGCGAAATTTGCTGAGAGTGTTGTAGCTTACTATATCGGAATCGATAATATGAAAAAAATAAATGAAATTGATATTAAAAATGATGTGATTGATTTTGAAAAGGCGGCACTCAATAAGAAATATAAGGATGTCATCCGATTAAAAGCAAAGGTCAATATGGATGGTAGACGTGAAAAGCTTGTAGCTGAAGCTTATGTGAATCAGAAAAAATTTGATGATTGCTTTGCCTTTGCAAAAACACAAGGAAATAAAACTCTTATGAAAGAGGTAAAAGAGTTACAAAAAAAGGATGTGGGGCAATCCACTCTCAGTGAAGAAGAAAAGAAAGCGAAAATCGAAAAAATTGATAAGGAATTAAGCGAGATCTAAAGGGGGAAAGAAACGCTATGCCATTAAATTATCAGAAATTTTTTAGACAGATGGGAATTGTAGCTGTAGGTGGTTCGTTGTTATTAGGGAGTGCTGGTTGTAGTTGGTTTGGAAGTAAGGAAACAGCAAAAAGTAAGCCAGCTATAACAAAAAAAGCAGATAAGAGTAAAACAGAAGAAAAAAAAGAAGATCTAAATAAAAAAGATCTTGAAGCAATTACAGAAAATGCGATACAAAGTCAGGATAAAGATGTTGCATACGTCCTAGACATTGATAAAAACAAAGTGAATTATAAGGATAAGACAATTGCAAGCAATCTTCAAAATGGAGATGAAACAACTTCTCGTGTTCTAGCTCTATTTGACAACGAAACTTCAGATAAAACGATTCATGATACAGCGAAGGACAATGTGGTTGCAGCTATTACAGATGGAAATCCGCAAGTGACAGTAAAAGGTGACCAATTTGCATTTGGTGATCAAAATACAGACTTGTCTTTAGCTAGCATTGTAGATGTGGCGCCAACAGATCCAGATAAGCCAAAACCACCAGTAGATCCGCCAACGGATCCAGATAAGCCAAAACCACCAGTAGATCCGCCAACGAATCCAGATAAGCCAAAACCGCCAGTAGATCCGCCAACGGATCCAGATAAGCCAAAACCGCCAGTAGATCCGCCAACGGATCCAGATAAGCCAAAACCACCAGTAGATCCACCAACAGATCCAGATAAGCCAAAACCACCAGTAGATCCGCCAACAGATCCAGATAAGCCAAAACCACCGGTAGATCCGCCAACGGATCCAGATAAGCCAAAACCGCCAGTAGATCCGCCAACGGATCCAGATAAGCCAAAACCACCAGTAGATCCACCAACGGATCCAGATAAGCCAAAACCACCAGTAGATCCGCCAACGGATCCAGATAAGCCAAAACCACCGGTAGATCCGCCAACGGATCCAGATAAGCCAAAACCACCAGTAGATCCACCAACGGATCCAGATAAGCCAAAACCGCCAGTAGATCCACCAACAGATCCAGATAAGCCAAAACCGCCAGTAGATCCACCAACGGATCCAGATAAGCCAAAACCGCCAGTAGATCCGCCAACGAAACCAGATAAGCCAAAACCGCCAGTAGATCCGCCAACGGATCCAGATAAGCCGAAGCCACCAGTGGATCCGCCAACGAAACCAGATAAGCCGAAGCCACCAGTGGATCCGCCAACGAAACCAGATAAGCCGAAGCCACCAGTGGATCCGCCAACGAAACCAGATAAGCCAAAACCACCGGTAGAACCGCCAACGGATCCGAAGAAGCCAAACACAGTTGCATGAGTTAAGGAATGAAATAAAAGGGGGATATAACATGTTCCAAACAAATGAGATAGTGAACATAAATGAAAATTTAAAGATTATTGGTCGTATTGGTACAGGTAAAACAACAATTTTAAAAGAACTTGCTACCAAGTTGGATAACGTAATGGTTTTAGACTTTATTGGTGAGTATGAAGATCTTAAAGAATTGTTTGAAGGAGATAAGTTAAATGTTATAAACCTGTGCAATCGAACCTGTCCGAAAGTGGAATTGAGCAAAGAAATAATCGATTTAGCTAAACAACATGACTTTGTAATAATTGATGAAACATTTTACTTATTTGCTGAAGAAGTAAAGGAGTTTTTATCATTTTTACAACAAATGAAAGAAGCTAATACAAAAGTAATAGCAAGTTTTCAAACATTACCACCAATAGAAATTGATATTGAATTTCCTCAATTCATCATGCTTAATCAATGAATACTTTTTAAGTACAAATTAGGATTTTGCTTGAAAAAGATTGTAAGCTGGTTGAATGCTCAACCAGCTCTTTTATTTTCTAAAATAGGAGGGGAACATGAACAGTATAAGTCCAAAACCGTCATTCAAATACAAACTAGCTGAATGGAAAGTACTCATCTCAATGAGTGCTTTTTTATTTGGTGGAATCTTCCTTATCGTAAATTTTCTAGGAAACATCATTGTAGAGTTAGTCAAGACAACATTTTCCGATCTATTACATCCAAAGCCTTTTCATATCGGAATAGAGGATCTGTATACCTTTCAACATCCGTTGTTACTCTATCTCGTATTATTTCTAATTGCGAGCCTTTGTACCATACAATTCGCCTACAAGGTTCGTTCGAGTTTTAAGGATTTAAATCAGAATCAAAAAGATTCTTCTCGTTTTGCAACACTTGATGAAGTGAAACGACAATATCGAGCGATTCCTGAAAAGACCGAACGATATGAGGGAAAAGGTGGTGTGGTCATTTCTAGGTATGATGAAATTTCGGTGAAATCTATTTTACGACAAGCAAAAAAAGTGATGGAAGCAAAAGGGATGGAAAAGTGGCAAGAAATTAAAAACTTAAAAGATAGTGCCAAGGCAGGAAGGCTACTTATAGATGATGGGGCTGTTAGTAATTTAATCATCGGGACAACGAGGTCTGGTAAAGGGGAAACCTATGTATTTCCAACAATTGATGCTTATTCCCGTGCTGAAATCCAGCCGTCTTTAATCGTGAATGATCCGAAGGGTGAATTGCTGGCGGCATCGAAAAAAACGCTGGAAAAACGGGGGTTTCATATTGAAGTTTTAAATTTAATTAACCCGTTAGAGTCGATGAGCTACAACTTGCTTCAACTTATCAAAGATGCCTATAAACAAGGTGATACAGCAACAGCCCAAACACTTTGTAATACATTATCCTTTTCACTTTATTACAATCCAAATGTGAAAGATCCATTTTGGAATAATAGTGCGATGAGTTTATGTAATGCATTAATTTTAGCGGTTATAGATAAATGTATCCAGGAAAAGGCAGAGGATAAAATTTCGATGTATGCAGTCGCAAACATGTTATCGGAGCTTGGTTCCAAAGAAATTGTAATTGATGCACAAGGAAATACCCAAAATGCATTAGATATATATTTTGAAATGCTTCCCGCTGAGAGTGTTGCGAAGATGCAATTTGCAACTTCTAGCTTTGCAAAGGGCGGGACAACACGAGGAAGTATCTTTAGTACTACAATGAGTAAACTATCCATCTTTACTTTTGATGGCATTGCGAAAATGACATCTCGTAATAGTATCGATTTAAAACGAATAGGCTTTGGGAAGAGCTTGCAAGGAAAAGGAACACCAAGGGTTCGTGTACAGATTATCTTCCCTGATGGTTCGAAAGAAAGTATCAAAACAGATACAGCAGGTCGTTTCGAACTGAATTTCCAGAAAAATGTAAAAAAAGGTCAGCGTATTCATGTGATGGAGAGTAAAACGAAGAAGAAAATGATTGTAGAGATCCAAACAATCAACAAGGATACAGGTGAAACAACCTTCAAAGTTGTCGAGAAACAAGATGGATTACAAATTGATAGCATTGTCATTTTTGAAAAACCAATTGCGGTCTTTATGATCGTTCCAGACTATGATTCTAGTAATCATGTCATTGCCTCAATCTTTATTAGACAGTTATATTTTGTGCTCTCCAAGTATGCTGGTTTAGCTCGTGGTGGGAAGTGTCATAGAGAAGTAGTGTATTTATTGGATGAATTTGGAAATATGCCTGCAATTGATGATATGGGGAATATTGTAACGGTATGTTTAGGACGAAACATCCGATTTAACCTCATTGTGCAAGCTCTTCCGCAGTTGAAAATGAAATATGGAGATGCAAGTACCACCATTCAAGACAATTGCGGGAATCAAATTTATATTCAATCGGGTAATAAAGAAACCGCAAAAGAAATATCTGAAAAGTTAGGGAATCAAACAATCAATTCATTATCTCGGAGTGGAAAAGGATTATCAATTGATAAGAGTAAGACAGAAGGGATTGACACGAAACCATTATTAACGCCAACAGAGTTAATGAGGTTCCAAGAAGGAGAAAGTGCAGTAATACGCTTTATGAAGCGTCGGGATAATAAGTTTGAAAAGATAGAGCCGTTTCCTGTTCTGAACCGAGGAAAAACGGTCATGAAATACCGTTGGGAGTACCTGGGAGATGACTTTGATACGGATCAATCCATTTTAGATATCGACATTCGTTCTTTACATGAATATGTGAATCCAAGGGATCTCATCATTGATTTCTTCCCAAAACAAGAAGAGGAGCCAACTGGGCAATCAGAAGAGCCAAAACAAATTGCACCAGGATCTGAACCAGAGCCTGTGCCGACGCCTTCAGAAGAAGAGTATGAGGAACCACAATTTGCGGATATTGATGAAGAGATTGAGATTCCAGAAGAAGCATATTCATCAGAACCAGTTGTGATAGTAGAATCATCTAGTGTTTTTGAACCACTTACCTTAGAAAATTGGGAACAAAAAACAGCAGAAGAATTCTTTGAAACACATCGTTCCATTTGGAGTGTGATTGAAAAGAAATGTATGAAGCAATGGAATAGACCATTAGCGGATATTCAGGCAAGTACAATGGAAAGCTTTATTGACGATTTGAAAATATTAGTGACGACAGGACAAATTGATAAGAATACGTATCGTTTGATTAATGGGAAATACGGTGAAATTATGGATAGTTTACTAGAAAAAGAAGGCGTAAAGGAGGAAGTATGATGCAAGTAACCAATTCCTTACAACAAATTTTACAAGTTTACGGAAATCAAGTAATGGCGGGGAGAGAAGTGATGATTGGACTTAGAAATGGCGTTGTGGTGTTACAGCCAGGTGGAACCGGTGAGGCACCGATTGTGATACGAGTAGACGAAGTGGATGAGTATCTTGATATAACGATACAAGAAGTATTTGAATCCTAAGAGAAAGTGGGTGAAACTATGAATGATGAGAAAGTCTTAGAAATACTAAAAACATTTGGTGAGTACTTAGAAATTGGTGGATTTACGAACTATATTCTCCGTTCGATTGGTTGGATGATTATTTTAGGGTTATCGTATCTGGTGGATGCATTAGAAGGAATTACAGATAAAATTTTGTTAGTCAAAACGTTATTTGCATCAGAAGAAGTACAATCTTATGTGCGAGATTTTCAGCCTCTCTTTTATGTGTTATTTGCGTTTTCGCTCATTTATATTGGATACACTTTAATATTCAATCGCAAAACAAATCGTGAACAGATTGCGGTGAATATTTTTATCAGTATGGGTGTAATTGTGCTACTAAGTACGGCAATGATGCAAGCAGATAAATTTACAGATAAGGCAATTAAGGCAGTGGATCTCAAGGGCAGTGGAACTACAAGCGAAAAGATTATAAAGGATGGTCTTACAGATGTTGCGCAGTTTGACATAGGGGAATGGAAGACAACCAAGTTAAAGGAACCAAATCAAATTCCACAAGAAAATATTAGAAGAATCGACATTTTAGAAAAAATTGACAAAGAATTTAAAATTAGTAAGGATAAAGAATTAACTGATGATGGACAAAAAATCTTAGAAAAGAAAATGAGTGTTGCACCAGATGGAAAAGAAGTACTGATAGATTTAAAAAATGGTTGGTTTGATTTTTGGCCAGATAAATATTACCGCTGGGACTGGGAGTTTTGGAAAATCGCTTCTTCTTTATTTGTAATTGGGATGACACTATTGTTTACAGCAATCAAACTTGGAAAATTGTGCTTTGAACTAGCTTTCAGCTACATTCTAGCAAACTTAGTTGCACCGGCAGATGTGGCAAATGGACAAAAAACTAAGCATATTCTGATGAATATTTTAAATGCGTTTCTTATCATGATTATGATTTTCCTTTCATTAAAGCTCTATCTCATCGGTATGAACTATATTCATGAAAATGTAAATGGGATTGCTTATGTAGTGGCATTAATTTGTTTAAGCCTTGCGGTTGTAGATGGTCCCGTTATTTGTGAACGTCTTTTTGGCATTGATGCAGGATTGAAAAATGGTTGGGGAGTCGTTGCTGGTGGATACGCACTTGGAAAGGGAATCAGTAAAGCAACCGGCAATATAGCGTCCAAAGCTGGTAACATGTTAAAAAGTACAGGTAAGGGCGCATTACAAGCAGGTGCTGGTGCCGCAGGAATCGCAAATGGATATAAAAATGCAGGGAAAACAAATGGTGGTGAACAAAAGGAGCAAAAGCAAGGAAAAGAACAACAAGGTAAAGAGAATGAAAAAGAAGGGAAAGAACAACAAGGTAAAGAGAATGGAAAAGAAGGGAAAGAAAAGCAAGGCGATGCCAATGGCGGGGCAAATGGAACCGGTCATTCATCTATACAAGATGAAATGAAATCGTCTGGTTTTGATAAAGAGGCTAAAAGTGAAGGGCAGGGTTCTTCAGCGAATGTATCCGGCGGAACGCAATCTGGAGGTAGTGGAACACCAACAAGTGCATCGGGGGGAAGTAAACCAGGAGGTAGTGGAGCACCATCAAGTACAACAGGTGGATCTCAATCAAGTGGTGGAGGAGCACCATCAAGTACAACAGGCGGATCTCAATCAAGTGGTAGCGGAACACCATCAAGTACAACAGGTGGATCTCAATCAAGTGGTGGAGGAGCACCATCAAGTACAACAGGTGGATCTCAATCAAGTGGTAGCGGAACATCTTCAAGTGATGAAAGTTCTTCTGGTTCATCTCGTCCGGTAGATACGGCACCAACTTCTACAGAAGATATTCCAGCACCACAAAGGGAAAACCGTACCATTGGTCAATATGCAAAGGATCGTCTCTCTAACGCATTTCATAGTTCTCCAACAGTACAAAAGACAAAACGTTCTTATCAGCTTGGACAAAATACAGGAGAGGGCTTACGAAACAAACGCCAAAATAAGAATGAAGGGCAAAATACAAATCAAAATCCACCCAAAAATCGTAGAAAAGATGCATAGGTAAAAACACAGTAAGCATACATGGAATGCTTATTTTTTTCGCTTGAAAAGGAGGAAATACAAATGGCAAACTATCGTATTCCAAAAGAAATACGAACGGAATTGAAAATCAACAAAGTGTTATACCTTTTTGATCTCTTGTTCATTATAGGGCTTGTGGTTTTCACCATGACAACGAAGCCTTTGGTTCATCCGATGTTTCAAATTCCCTATTATATATTTATGTTGATTGTAGGTGTCCTTTTAATTGTTCGTCCCAATACAAACCCACAAAAACGGATGTTTGAGGTGCTGTTTATTATGTTAGCTAGAAAACGTTCTACGTATTGTGCAATCGACCAGGAACAAGACTAAAGGAGGAAATGGAATGGCCTTATTCAATGAAAAAGAAATGAATAGAGGAGTAGAAAAGAAGAGTGAAGCCAAGACGTCCCCGGAGTTGCCAAAACAAGAAAAAAAGCCAGGGGGAGTCGTAAAAATAAAAGGATTTCAGGAAAAGAAAGAAGCACAATCAACTGTTGCTCCTTTGAAAGAAGAAGAAATGCCGGTAAAGAAAAAGAAGAAAAACTTAATGCAACATCTTGGAAAAAAGAAAAAAGATGTTGTGAAAAAAACAGCGAAGATTGACGAGGATTGGGGAAGCAAAGGGAAGACGAAAAAAGAGAAGAAAGCAGAAAAAGCCAAAAAGAAAGAGAAACCACCTCATATCAAAAAAAGTATTGCTGAGGTAATTCCGATTATTGATATGACGGAATCGGGTGTTTTTGAATTTCGAGAAGAACAAGGTTTTGTAGATATCTTACAGATCCAGGGTACAGATATTTATTCCATGAACGAGGAAGAAGCAGAATATGCGATTTATCACCTTGCACACTATTATCAATCATACCAAGAGTCTATCAAAATTGTATCGATGAACTTTCCAGTTTCTACGGAACCGCAACAACGTTTTCTACTGAAGAAAATTGAAACGTGCCAGAATCCGTTATATGAACGTTTCCTTGTACAAAAGTTGAAAGAACTACAGTATTTAGAGTGGGGACGTACCAATCGTGAGTACTTTTTATTCGTGTATGGTGAGAATGAATTTGTAGTAAAAGAACGGGTGGAATCGTCAAAACGGTACTTGCAACGATGCATCCCATTGTTAGAGATGGAAGAGGAAAAGAAGATAGAAATTTTATATAAATTGCATAATCAAAATTCAAAAATTGGTACAAAAAAATAAGAAGAGGTGATGAATGTGTCTGTACTTAATTTTTTAAAGAGAAAGCAAAAGAAAGAAGAGAAAAAAGAAAAGAAACTAATCAATAAGGAATTCGTTGCCCAGATTCAACCGCAAGGGGGCATTCAATTTAAAGAAGTATATGTTCAAGGTGGAGATGGATTACAAACTTGCATTCATGTATACGGGTATCAGACAACGGTAAATGACTTTTGGCAAGAGCCTATTATGAATATGCCGAATGTTATTACAACAATGGATATTATCAGTGACAGCCGAAAAGTCGTAATTGAATCGATTAATAAATCAATGGCAGAACAAAGCGTTCGACATGCGAACGCTAAAGATAATATTGAGCGAATTGAAGCGGAACAACAGTTTAGTGAGTTAGAAACGTTATATCAACAAGTATCAAAAGGAGAGGTGCTGAAGCGGGTACATTTACGTATTTATATTTCAGCACGGACGATGTCAGAGTTAGAAAAACAAGCAAAAGAGGTCATGGAAACACTTGAGTCTTACAACTTTAGAGGTGCTATCTTTTTAAATGAACAAGAATATGAATGGGCATCTCTTACATCAAGCTTCGAGATGCAAAAGAAATATATTAATAAACGAAATGGGAAAGAAATACCGGCTCTTTCTTTAGCGGGAGGGTTTCCATTTCATTTTACATTTCTAAATGACCCATATGGGATTTACTATGGCACTACCAAAACAAAGGGGAGTGTCATTTTTGATTTGTTCCATAAAGATAAACAACGAAAGAGTTATAACGGTGTTGTAATTGGAAAGATGGGTGCGGGTAAATCTACTTTATTGAAAAAAATCATGAGTGATAATGCGATGAAAGGATATAAGATTAGGGGCTTTGATTTTACAGGTGAATTTGAGGGGATTGTCCAGGAGTATAACGGGAAACAAATTGCATTAGATGGATCACAAGGGCAAATCAATCCACTTCAAGTGTATAAAACGGCAGAAACAGAAGAAAGTTCTTTTACGCAACACTTATCTAAAATGAGTATTTTCTATCGTTTTATTGCACCTGAGGCAAAAGATGATGAAATTAAAGAGTATGAAAATTTACTTCGTAAACTGTATGTGAAAAAGGAATTATGGAGTGATGAACTAGGTGTGCAGAATAATATTACCAGCTTGTCAGCGAAAGAGTATCCTATTTTCTCTGATTATTTGCATCTTGTGCGTTTAGAACTATATGAAAATCTAGAAACTGGAAAACACCGTTCTAATGTCAGCAGTACTCGTAAAAAACGATTAGAGTTAATTGAATTAAATTTAGCAAATTTAGTAGATAACTTTGGGCACTTATTTAATGGTGTTTCAACGATAGACGATTTCTCAAAAGAGCAAATCGTCTTTTTTTCATTGCGTCATCTCATGAGCTTAAAACCAGAAATTTATCAGGCGCAAATCTTCAATGTTATGAATTTAATGTGGGATGAAATGCTGGAAAACGGAAAGCCACAGTGGAAAGCATTTGATAGAAAGGAAATTCAATTTGATGATGTCATTCGTTATCTCATCATTATGGATGAAGCACATCATCTGATCAATACAAGTGAACGAAGCCAACATGCAGTGCAGTTTACAACTAAGTTTAGCCGGGAAGCACGGAAGTATTTTGCAGGGATTGTATTTGCAAGTCACTCTATCCGTGACTTTGTACCAGAAGATTCAAATTTAACAGCGGTAGAAGAGATTAAGAAGCTCTTTGAATTAACACAGTACAAATTCATTATGCAACAAGACAGCAATAACCTAGATATGTTACGGAGGGTGTTTGCGGGTCAAATCAGTACAAGTGAACTGAATGAAATACCGTTTTTACCAACAGGAGATGTTCTCTTATGCATCAGTGCTGTGAAGAACATTTTATTTAAAGTCGATGTAACAGAAGAAGAGTTAGCGTTGTTTGGAGGAGGGGCATAATTCATGCATCTTGTACTGAAGATTATTCCAAAGAAGTGGCTGATTGTGATCGCTCTTAGTCTACTCTTTCTCCTTGGAACTATTCTTATAGGAGCTACAATGGCACTGATCAGCGGAATGGAGGGGAATAAAAAACAAGGCAATATTACATACCCACAAGGTGGTATGGGGGTAGCGAATGTTTCGGCTGAAGTATTGAAATGGGAACCTACAATTCGGAAGTATGCACAGGAATTTGGCGTAGAAGGGTTTGTTCCCTTAATGTTAGCTCAAATGATGCAAGAGAGTGGCGGACGTGGACTGGATCCCATGCAATCTTCTGAAGGAGCTTATAACACAAAGTATTGTAAAGCACCAAATTGTATTACGGATCCTGATTACTCCATCTGGGCTGGTGTTCAGGAATTTAAGCATGCGATTGAGCGAGCGGGAGTAACGGGACCAGGTGATATGGATCATATTAAAACAGCACTTCAGGCGTACAATTTCGGGACAGGATTTTTTGACTTTATTTCTGCTCATGGAGGTAAATATACAAAAGAATTAGCGATTCAATTCTCCGCGGAAACATATCAGAAAGTAAAACATACGGGTATATATCGTTGTGTAAGACCTGAGATGATACCCTATGGGGCATGTTATGGCGACGCCTTATATGTGGATGCAGTGTTGAAATATTATACGCCTGGTGTACCAGTTAATGGCGGTGGAGGAAACGTAGGAGGCGGTTCCTCTGGTTCACAAGTTGCAGATGTTGGTCGACAATGGATTGGACGTTCTACCTATGTATTTGGTGGTGGACGTAACACAAATGACATTGCAAGAGGGATTTTTGATTGTAGTAGTTTTGTACGCTGGGCATTTGAACAAGTAGGAATGAATGTAAGTCCAATGGGAGCTGTAAGTACAGAAACTTTGAATAAAATTGGTACACAAATTTCACCAATGGAGATGAAAGCTGGTGATGTTATTTTCTTTGATACGTATAAACATGACGGTCATGTTGGGATTGTCATTGACCAAAATACTTTCATTGGCTGTCAAACAAATAAAGGAGTTTCAATTGAAAATTTATCGAATCCATACTGGGCTAAAGTGTTTAAAGGACATGTGAGACGTTACTAAAATGATAACAAAACTGGATAAGAGATTACAAGTTAAGGAGGCGGAATGAGTGAGTGAAACGAATGAAAAAGATAAAAGAAAAGTTTGGTTTGTAACGCTTGCAATTGTCATTGCAGGCGTTACTTTTTTGAACATCTTTTTGTATTCTCGTAACGATGAAACGGGTGATGTAAAGCAATTAAAAGTTCGTAACCAGGTGTTACAAGCTGAAAATGAAGAACTGAAAAAGAAGGTGAAAGAAACTCTTCCTTCGGAACAAGAACAAGAACGACAATCGTATCTTTCGGCAGTAGAGAAGTTTATTCAGTTATCCTTTCATCGAGAAAAACAGGGGTATGAAGGGCGTAGAGAACAAGCAAAAAAATTAATGAAGGATGAAGTGTTTCAGCTCTTTTATCCAACGGATACATTTGAAATGGAGGACACATACGTATCTAAGCCATCTGATATGAAGTTATACTTACAAGCTTATAGGGTTGGTGCTACTCAGGTAGAAGTGATTGCAGAATTTCAAAATACAGTGACGATTGGTGCAAATGGGACAACGGATAAAACAAAGAATGTTATGAAAGTAACGGTGCAAAAAAATCAAGAGAGTTGGCAAGTAACCAATGTAGAAGAACTAGCAGTTCAGATCATTGCATCTTAAAAAAGTGAGGTGTGGAGTAAATGGAAGTTGTAAATAATGGTGTGAATTTAAGACGTAAAAAATCATGGATATATGGATTGATTGCTGGGTTTATGTTTGTTGGTTTTTTCGGTTTTTTTACTTCGAAATTATATTTACCCTATGAAGAACCAGTCTATCATACAGAGCTGAAAAAGCCGGTTACTTTATTTGGAAATCGAACCATGACGATAGAGAAAAGAGCATATGATCCAGCTTCCCATACAATAGAAATGTTTCTCCATGTAGAGGGAGGAGATGGAGAACACTATCAATTTCAAGCACAGGAAAAAGCAAATCCAAATCTTCAATTACCAGTAAAAGTTGTGTATCAGGATGATAAAAATTTGGTTATACAAGTAAAAGAACTATCTCCAAAATGGCAGGCAGTTGCGCTCGATGTATTTGAAAAAAATAATCAGGATGTAACAGTAGAGACAAAGCAAAAGACTGAGAAAGAAAAGGAAACTTCAAAACAAGATGAAAAGCAAACGTTCCTAAAATCCTTCTTCTCCGACCAAAAGAAAACAGAAATAGAAGAGGGCATTTCACAAAAGAGTAAAGGCACTTATGCGAAAGTGTTTATCGGTATGGAACAAAAAATCTTAAAAGAAAAAGTAAAACAGTACGATGAGGTCATGAAACAAGAAACATCTAAACAAACACAGTGGCAAGAGCAAATCACGGAATGGAAGAACGATTCTAAGTACCAAACAGAAACAGAAAAAATGGAAACCGACGCAAAAATTAACTCAAAAGAAACGAATATTAGCCAGTCAAAAGAGAAGGTTGAACTATATAAATGGGAGCAAGGACAACTCAAAGAAAAGATTAAAAAATTAGATGAGAAGGCAAAAGATGTAGAGCGTTAATGAAAAAAGTGTAGTGTACCTTGAATGTACTTTCATGGTTTTTAGGTGTACCTTGAGTGCACTTTTAATAGATTTTTAGTGTACCTTGACTGAACTTTGGAAGATATTGACTGTACCTTGAGTGTACTTTTGGAAGATTTTCATGACCCCACGATTTTACTAGGCTTTGCCTAGTCCCACACCCTCGGTGGGGGCAAAAATCCCTTATGCTCTTCTCACTCTTGGGTGTAGTGTTCTGAACGAATGGAGGCGAAATAACAGATGGACATTAAAATCCGAAATTTGAGTCCAGTTGCGATCAAAAGATTAGATGAGATTGCAAAGAAGAAAAACATTTCAAGACAGGAATTTTTGAAAGGACAAATTGAAACATTGGCGTTTTATCGGGAACAACAAAATCGTGAATTGTATCTTCAACAGTTGTTAGAAAAAAATATCTATGTGATGGAAAGTTGTTTTGAAGCTGTAAAGGAAATGAATGCTTTTTTACAAATGATGACGCAGGATGATGAGGCATGAATCAATCAACAAGTCCTTCACAAGTAACAGTGACGCCTGGTGTGGTGACAGTTTCTCGTTTTGTTACTGCGGATGGAAAAACATTTCAGGATTATGTGGAGTATGTCGACCGAGAAGATGCGAAGAGAGAAGGTGAAGCGCATCAGAAAATGTTTTCTCTGTATCAGGATTATATGGGAGATGCAGAGAAGACATCTTCCCTCTTCACGGAGCATAGTAACGGTTTAAAGGAAAATGAAAAGAAGGATCTTAAAAAGGTATTTCAGTTCGCACAAAAAAATAAGAGTATCATGTGGCAAGATGTGATCACATTTGATAATCATTGGCTAGCAGAACACGGTGTGTATGATCCCAGGACACGTACTGTAGATGAAACAAAATTGATGGATGTCACTCGATTAGCGATGAAAGAAATGTTAAAAAGAGAAAAGCTAGAACATACAGCAGTTTGGTCAGGAGCGATTCACTATAATACGGATAACCTTCATATTCATGTCGCAACTGTTGAGCCATTTCCAACGAGAGATCGTGGGAAACGAAAACAAAAAACATTGGATGCAATGAAGGGGAAAGTGGTTCAAAATATTATGGATCGTGGTCAGGAACAAAAACAGATTAACGATTTGATTCGAAAGAGTATGGTTGCCAAAAAGAAAGAAGATTCCACATTCACATGGCGCAATCGAGAGTTAAAACCCTTATTTCAGTTCATTTATAAACGTTTACCAGAAGACAAAAGGCAATGGCAATACAGTTACAATACATTGCGGCCACTCCGTCCTCATCTTGATGCATTAACGCAAAAATATATCGAGAAGCATTATAAGGAAGATTATAAACAGTTTCTTCAAAAGCTAGATAAAGAAGTAGATGTATTAAAGAGAGCATATGGAGAAGGTTCTGGTGATAAGAAACGATATGAAAATTATAAGGAAAATAAAATAGAAGAGCTTCACAAGCGAATGGGAAATGCGTTTTTACAAGAGATGAAAGCATACGATAAAGAACGACAGCGCATTGATAAAATGTTAGACCGAAAGCCCAGTCAGCGAAAGAACTTTCAACAAAACGTTTCGATGCAGTATGCACTTAGGAAAATGGAGGGTGCGTTCAAAAGTGAATATGAAAGTTGGAAAAACCAACGATATTATGAACGTCTTGAGAGAGAAATCCAACAACAAAATGAGAGGGGATATGAACGATGAGTAAAGTAAGGCGTGTATTAAAGTTAGAAAAAGATACTGATGATTATCTTATGGTATTTAAAGAAGAACATAAAATTAGATACAACGGAGTCGCTTTAGCACAAATCTTTAAAGAGCATAAAGAAGCGAAACAACAAGAATGGTCGCTTCGATATATTACAGAAGTCGTGACAAAGCACCTTCATGAGGTGTTGAAAGAAGAACTTACAAAAATCCGACTTGGTACGAATAGTGCTGATAAAAATACACAAATGTTAATTGAGTTTATGAATGGCATCTATGAGCATGAACAGTATCAAGGAGTTTGTACAACTGATATTGCAGAAACAGAAGCAACAAAACATATAAGAGAAGTAGTAGAGGAGAGAATTGCACATAAACGACAAAAGAAGATGGATTATCAAGCTTCGAAAGGGCAAACAAAAGAAGTGTATGTTCCAGTGGAGGAGGTGAATTGATAAAGAAAGGATGATGTATGCAATGAGAAAGTTAGAAAAAGTGTTTGAGCAATTAACGAATTATGAGAAAGAATACAATCGTGGATTGAAAATAAATAATTAACAAAAGAGGAGAAGATAAAATGCTATTGTTCCATGAAGACATTGAACTAGGAATTATAAAATCTATTGGCGAAAGAGAAGTTACTTTTCACGTCGCAAATCAAGAAGTTACAATCCCATTAACAGAAGAGGAAGAGCAAGAATTATTCAATTATATTGAGCTTCCAGAAAATGATTTGCTTATTCCCATCAACATGAAAACAAAGAAAATATGTGTTCCAACTGATTTAGAAACATGGAATGAAGAAACGATGGATGAATTGATCGAAGCCTCTTCAAAGGGAGCGGAAAACAATGAGTAAAAAGCGTTCCCCTGTTTCATTTGAAGAGAAAAAACAAAAAGTAATCGCACTAACAAAAAAGATGGAAAAAAGCATAGAAGGTTATTTTCGTTCGCCAGAAGACTTAAAAGAGTATTTGTCATTTATGGCAAAGTTTTATCGTTATTCACCATCCAATATTGCATTAATACAGAATCAATTTGAGGGATCCAGAGCCGTGGGTTCCTTTTCTTTTTGGAAAGAAAAAGGGTTTACGGTACAAAAAGGTGAGAAAGGAATTCAGATCCTTGTTCCAAACCGGACAACAGCAAAGTTCAAAGATAAAACTGGAACTTGGAAACCAGTTGCAAAGGCAAGTGCAGAAGAGAAAAAACAGATTGAATCTAAAAATGTAGAAGTCAAACCAGGTCGTTTATATTTTTCTATTGGATATGTGTTTGATGTGTCTCAGACGAACGCAAAAGCTGAAGATCTACCTCGTATCTTTCCAAATCGTTGGCTAGAAGGAAGCGTAGGAGATTACAAGAGTTTGTACAAAGGAATGGAAGCTATTGCTGAAAAAAATGGTGTGGAAATTGTTGAGCCAAAACAAGAACTTGGGGTCGCAAAGGGGGTGAGCTATACCTTAACGAAAGAGGTTGCTTTGAATCCAAGGAATAGTGAACTACAAAATGTAAAAACGCTTCTTCATGAATTAGCCCATGCCAAACTTCATACAGTAGAAACACATATGAATTACACAGCACCAGAAAAAGAATTTCAAGCAGAAATGACAGCCTTTACGGTTTCTTCCTATTTCGGAATTGATACAAGCGAATATTCACTCGGATACCTAGCCAATTGGACAAAAGGAAAAGAGATGAAAGATAAAACGCAATTACTGAAAGAAGTACATGAAACATCGGTTGAGTTCATTGAAACGATAGAAAGTACTTTGGAGAAAGAAAACGAAAATATAAAAGGGAAAGAGGTAGATAATATGGAAAAAACACAATCAGTAGAAAAACAAACGGACGAATTGTTTGAACGTATGCCAGATGAGAAAGCGCATTTGGTTACAATCGAAGTGTTGTATAAGGATGCTCAAGATATGTATGGTGGAAAAATACACATGATGGATGCTTTTACTAAAGAGATTACTGACATACCAATACGGAAGGAAGAAGAACCAAATCAAGAAGGTTTATCTGTATCTTTAACGGAAAAAAACGGTGGTGTAAAAGATGTTCACTTAAATAAAATTTTGCAACCAGATTTATATGAGATAGTCCATAACTCTGTTTTTGATGGGAAAGGAAGTTCGTTTGTTGTACATCAAAAAGATGCACAGATTGATTTAAATGATCTAGTCAAAATAGGAATATATGATAAATGGATGCAAAGAGAAGTAGACTTTGTAGATAAAACTGAGGATCCAAAAGAGTTAACGTTTAGTGAAAAAGAAGTAGAGCTATATAAAGAAATGAAACAGGAAGGTTATGCGTCAATTGAGTCATTAGAACAAAAATTACAACCGCTTCCGCATACAGCTAAACATGTTACAGCTTCAATGGAAAAAGAATTAAGTGAAAAATATGAAGCATTTAAGCGGGCTCAATCTAATGAAACGGTGAACGATATTGATAGTATTATAAGTCGTGTACAGGTGGAAGAACGTTATTTTGCAACCAAAAATGTAGCAATTGATAATGAACTCATTACCCAAGAATCTGTTAATCAATTAGAAAGTAAAGTACAAGAAAAATTGAACAAAGAAGGAGTTACAGTTACTAAGCAAACCGAATCGAAAGTAGTTGATGGGGAAAAACAGTTTGAACCATTCTCGAGCTTTGCACAATTCCAAAATGTTGCAAAGAAAAAGAAACAAGAGGTGGAATTAGAACGATAGATGGCTTGTGTACACAATTTAATAAAGAAACAATGTCATCACTTATCGTTGAGAACGAGAAGTGATTTTTTATTATAAAGGGGGAAGTGAAAAAATGAATATACAAGAACAACTGAAGCAAGAAGAAACCAGAGAAGCCTTATATAAACAAGCAATTAAGATGACTGGTAAACAAAAAGAAAGGTTTCCTGAAGGGAATATGCATGAAATACAAAGAGGAGTTGAGCCTGGTGTGGCTCGTTTTGCGATTCCATCTGTAACAAGCGAAATGGACTGGGGGCAAGGAGATATTACAATTGATGTTCATCATGATACGGGGAAAGTGAGAGTATATGAACAAGAAATAGATGGTGAGAATTGGTCGAAATCTTCTCTTCGACTTACAGGAGAGAAGCAGTTGTCTGATGTGGTAAAAAATTTGATAAAACAAAGAACGATTGAGCGGCAAAGAATGGATGAAACAGCCAATCAAAAGAGGGAAAATCAAGTAGGACAGTCTTTCTCATCTCTAGAGCCATTAGATGAAAAGAATCATGTGGTGATGCCTAAAGCAATGCCCAAAGAGGCATATAAAGAGTCGTATAAGGAACAAATTTTAGAAGAGATTGCTCCTTCTCAGGATGAAATACGTTACAAGGAACAATACCAGGCAGAATTGCTTATGTTATTAGGAGTTGATAATGAAAAGGGATCAAATCCAAATAAACAAACCTCATCAAAAGAAAAACAGGATAATAGTCCAGGGCAACAAGAAGAAACGTATACGAAAAGTCGGGAAGAGCGTGTCAAAGAAATGAAAGAGTTTGAGAAGACACATTCATATCCTGAAGTATACCGATTGAAAAAGGAAGCTCTTCAGGAGTTAAAAGGAATGAATCTAACAGACTCCCAGCGGGAAAAGTTGTCCAGCATTGAAAAAGCCTTAGATCAAGAAAAACAAGAATATGATAAAAACAGTAAAAAAGAATCGAGCCAGGAGAAAGAACCAAAAAGTCAAAATAAATTCGCACAACTTTTTCATCAGTTTAAAAACGTAAAAAAGAAAGAGCAGCCAAAAGAAGCGAAAATGGAACATGCTAGATAGATATAGGTTGAGGAGAGTACTGTTAAACAGTGCTCTTCTTCTTTTTAAAAGCGAAAGGAGAGAAGCGAATGGTAAACATTGTTGAGATTGTAGATATTGATTATACGGGTGTATGGGCAGAGACAAGGAATGCTGAAGAACTGATTTTTATTCTGTTCCCAAAAGAAAAAATTCAACTGGCACGTGAAATATTGTCAGAGAAAAAGCAAATGTATGTCTTTTTGCAGAAAGATTGGGAATGGAGAAAGATGTCATGAATCCATGGTTATTTGCTGGCTGTATGTTGCTTGTAGTTGTGGCGATGAACATTTGTATATGGATGGCACAATGTGCGATAAAACGGTTCAAAGTAAGAAGAATGAAGCGTCAAAATTAAAGATGTTACATATATGAGGAGGAATGAATGGTGGGAAAAACATTATTTATTGCGGAAAAACCGAAAGTTGCATACGAATTATTGAAATCACCTCGTTTTCGAAATATGGAGAAGCATATGGGGAGTAAGCCATACTATGGTTACTTTGAGAATCATCAGTACATTATTAGTTGGTGTTCGGGTCATTTATTAGAGCTGAAGCATCCAGAAGAAATAGATGAGAAATACAAAGAGTTTAAGTTTGAGCATTTACCTATATTAGTAGAACCAGAGTATAAGGTGAAACCAGATTATATTGAGCAAATCAATATTTTAGTAGACCTGTTACAACGACATGAAGTGGATCATGTGGTCAACGCTTGTGATGGAGACCGTGAGGGCGAGCTGATTTATCGTGAAATGTATGAATATGCGGGTGTAAATAAACGACAATCTCGCCTCTGGCTTGCTTCGTATGAGCCAGCAGAATTAGAGGCAGGACTGAACCGATTAGAGCCAGGGGAACACTATGATGGACTTGCAAATTCCGCAAAAGCAAGGCAATATCTGGACTATCTTCTCGGAATCAATGTGACGAGAGGATGTACAACGAAACTTGCTAAAAATCAATTCTTATTAGCGACAGGGCGTGTGCAAATGTGCTTGTTACATGAGATTTGGCAACGTGAGGTAGCCATAGAGAATTATAGAGAGCAAACCTACTATAATTTGAAACTCATCACAGACAATGGCTTAGAGGCAATTATGAAGACAGACGACCAGTTATTAGATCCGGCTCCTTTGCAAAAGCTTGGTGCTAAATTAGTTGGTACAGAATTAACGGTAACGGAGTTTAAGGAGAGTACCAGAAAAAAGAAACCAAAATTGTTATATAACCTGACGGATTTGTATAAAGAGGCGCATTCGAAATTGAAAGTGAGTGCAGAGACCGCAAAAAAACATATTCAGAGTTTATATGAAGAAGGCTGGATTTCGTATCCTCGTTCATCGTCCAGGCATTTGCCAACGGAAAAGGTAAGCCGAGTACAAGAAGTATTCCAAGCCTTGCAGTCTACCAATTATGCGGATCTGGTACGGATGGTAGATGCATCTACCATTACAGAAAAACATGCCACATTTAACGACGAGCTGGTAGATAGTCACTTTGCCATCATCCCGACAACAAAACCATATGACGGGACCAATAGAAAACCATTAGAAATTCAATTATATGACCTCATTGTGAAACGATTTATTGGGAACTTTATGCCACCGGCTATTTATTTGGTACGTGAGGCACAGTTTATAGATCGAGAGGAAAACATATACAGTACAAAAGAGAAAGTGCTTCAAGAGAAGGGATTTTTAAGCGTATTTCATGAGGACATGGAAGAAGGTTCTGTGGAAAGCTTTCAAATCCCTTTTTTATATGAGGGAGACTCGTTCCAAATCGTAAAACATGACTTAATGCAGTCGAAAACAAAGAAACCAGCATTTCATACTGAAAGCTCCATTCTAACGTTTATGGAGACCGCCGGTCGTAAATTAGATGATGACCATTTAAAAGAGCTAATGAAGGGAAAACGTATTGGGACGGTTGCAACAGAGGAGACCTTTATTCCAAAACTTGCAACGAGAAATTACATCACAGTTACCAATGGCCAAATTCGTACTACGAAAATTGGTCGTGCATTTGTAGAAAAATTTCCGATAGATGAAATCAAAAATCCAGCTTATACAGCTGAAATGGAAGGGATGATTCATATGATCGAAAAGAAAGAGATGCCATATGGTGAGTTTGTGGAAAATACAAATACATTTGTGAAAGAAACAGTTGAGAAGCTTGGAGAAACAGAAGAAAAAGTGGCAGATGAAATGATTTTGAATTGGAATCAACAAATTGAAGTATGCCGATGCCCATGTAAAAAGGGGAAAATCCTTCATAAAGGAAATTTCTATGGATGTAGTAATTATCCAGAGTGTGAGATCCGTATGCCAAAAAAAATTAAAGAAAAGGCGATTCCTGAAACACAAATAAAAAAGCTGTTTGAAAGTAAGAAAACGGATCTTTTAAAAGGATTTAAATCCGGTGAGAAAGAGTTTTCAGCGTATTTAGTATTCCGAGAAGGAAAAGTACAGTTCCAGTTTCCAACGACAGAGGAGCTGTCTCTTGGGAAGTGTCCAGACTGTAAGAAAGGGGACATTCTTCATCGGAAAACATTTTTTGGGTGCACAGAATATAAAAATGGTTGTAAGTTCATGTTGCCAGCAAAAATCAAAGAAAAAGCGATTCCCCCTTCTCAACTAAAAAAGATTTTGACGGGGCAATGTTCAGACTTCATTCAAGGATTTAAAGGAGAAAAGGGTGAATTTACAGCGGCACTTTACTTGGATAAGGAGGGGCTAAAGTTTCGTTTTCCAACAATTGAGGATCGTACATTAGGGAAATGTCCGCTTTGTAAGAGCCGAGTGATTGTAGGGAAATCAAATTACTTATGTGAGCAGTATAAGAAGACTTGTGAATTCATTATTCCAGGGGTCGTGTCTGGAAAGAAAATTAGTAGTAACAATGTGATCAAAATATTAGAAAAGAATATGACCGATCAAATCAAAGGGTTTGAGTCCAAAAATAATGGGAAGAAATTTGATGCTCGTTTATCTTATAGCACGCAAGAAAAACGATTAAAATTCTTATTTGGAAAATAAATGATGTAGAGAACTGATACAAACAGTTCTCTTTTTTTATTCTTGAAACCATTCACAACAAGGGGAGGTGCCAACATGACATATCGACTGGCAGAGGAGGAAGTCATGAAAGCAAAAGATGTGGATTTGTTGTCGTATTTAGAAGCTAAAGGGGAGAAATTTCAAAAAGAGGGAAACTATTATCGACATATGGAGCACGATAGCTTGTTAATTCGTGACAATATGTATGCATGGAATAGCCGGGGAGAGAAGGGATATGGAGCGATTAGCTTTGCTAGAATGTACTATGGTATGACTTTTCAAGAAGCAGTTCGAGACGTGAATTTTGGTGATTATCCTACTTTTACATCTTCTAAGGAAGAAGAATCGAAACAAGATGAGCCCTTTCGTTATCCAGGGCATCTAGAAGTCCAGGATAAACAAGCCATTAAGCACTATTTAACTGATGAACGGAAGATTGACGCTCGTTTAGTAAATTGGTTGATTGGTCAAGACTTGATTGCACAGGATAAAAAGAAGAATGTGGTGTTTAAATGGCGGGAACAAGGTGGAACAGGAAATGTAGTAGGTGCCGAGCGTCAAGGGACGGTTAAGATGGAAAATAAGCGAGGTTCTTTTAAACAAATTTTGCCGAATGGAAAACCGCATACGGGATTTATGGTGGATGTTGGAAAACCAACATCCATTTATTATTTTGAGAGCCCAATTGACCTTCTTTCGTATTGGACGTTACAACAAAATCGACTACAAAATGCAAGATTAGTCAGTATGAATGGACTGAAGATGAAAACCGTTTTACGTACATTTAAAGAGGCAAAAGATGAAGGATTTCCCGTGAATCGCATTGTCCTCGCAGTAGATAATGATAAAGCGGGGAAAGAATTCACAGAAAAGATAGGAGCTTTAACGATTAATCCACGTGTCCAAATGCACCTTCCTTCCAAAGAAAAAGATTGGAATGATGTACTGAAGGCGGTCATACAATCAACAGAAAAACAACAACAATCTCATATACAACCGCAAGCACAGCAAAAGAAACAAGCGGTACCAATACAGAAAAAGGAGATGGAACGTAGTGTCTAATCTGCCAGTCGGGCAACTTATACCAGTTGTGCCTGTATCTAGCATGGTACAGGCTTTCATGTATGTTTTTATTTTTTATGTTCTCTTTCGTATTTATATGTTTGTTCATCGAATTATCCAAGAGAAAAGAGTATTGAAGATAATGGCAAAGTCAGGTATTCAGTACATTGATAAAATGGACGGATATCAGTTTGAAGTGTACTTAAAAGCTCTCTTTCGAGAACTAGGGTACCGTCCAGAGGTCACAAAACGCTCTTGTGATTACGGAGTAGACGTCGTATTAAAAGGGAAAAATCGTATTGTGATTCAGGCGAAACGATATGGGGTAAAGAATCGAGTTGGGATTCGGGCTGTGCAAGAAGTATATGCAGGGAAAGCGTATTATAAGGCAGATGAGGCATGGATCGTAACCAATAATGCATATACAAAACAAGCCGAAGAATTAGCAAAAGCATGTCAGGTGAAACTCATTGATCGTTTTGAGCTTCAAAAATTAATCAATAAAGTGAATCCAGAACAAAAAGCAGAAGATGTGTATTATCGAGTAGATCCGGCTGAACGGAAGTGTCCGGTTTGTAAAAATAAAATGATTGTGAGACAAGGGAAGCAAAACGGAAATAAATTTTTTGGTTGTTCACAATTTCCTACTTGTAAGCATACGGAACGAATTAACGCATGAGCTGGAAAAATTTCAGCTCTATTTCGCTTTTAGTAAGGTATTTCCATTTCTAAGTTAATAATTAGATTTTTGAACAAAATGGATTCTCAGATTTGCTTGTGTGAAGTTTTAACTTCCAGTCTAATGTAATTAGTCTCGGATGAGTTATTTTTGAATACAGAAGATTTTAAGGGGTTTAAATCTATTTTGCATATTTTTAAGCAAAATAAAAAAGGGAAGCCACTATTTTTGACTTAACCCTTTTTCTATGAGCTGACGAATAGCTTCATTACGACTTTTTAGTTTGTTATCATGCCAGAAATTCTCAATTTTTTCTAATTGTTCATTAGGAATTGTAACTAAAACCGGCGTATTTTTATCTCTGTTTATTGCCATGTAAGTATGCCCCCTTTATAAAAGTATTATAAGTTATATTACTTTTATTGACAACTGGAAAAATAAGTAATAGAATAGCAATATAAGTGATATCACTAATATTACCATTTAAAGGAGTGAAGGTATTGGAAAAGAAAATCAAGAAAATGATGATGGATCTAAAACACCTCATGAATCATGGTGAAGTAGATATGGATATAACGGATTTTAGGTATCAAAAGATGCTATTTGGAGCATTAGAAGCAACAGGAAAAGATTATACTTTTCATGTGCATGAACAGGATGAAAGCTCTTTATTTGTGAGTTTAGTGTAATTAAACGATAGAGGAGAGGAATAGCAAATGAAAATTGATGTATCTGAATGGATAGTACTTAGCAAAGATATGAAGTTAAAATTAATTCGTTTTGCAATTTTAGAAAAGCAAAATAAATATGCAAAATAATAACCCTTCATTTGCAAAAAGCAAACAAAGGGCTATGTATTGAGTGATCGTAAAGCAAAGGAAATCTCGTCCATTTCCTTCGTTAGTTATTTTAGCACATACAAAGCTTCTATAATACTTATAAAATTATTAAGGGGGAAATTACTGTGCTCAATCGTACAATTTTAGTTGGTCGTCTCACTAAGAATCCTGATTTGCGTTACACGCCAAATGGGGTTGCGGTCGCAACATTTACACTAGCTGTGAATAGACCGTTCACAAACCAGGGACAAAGAGAAGCTGACTTTATTTCAGTGGTTGTTTGGCGTAAACAAGCTGAGAATGTAGCAAACTATCTAAAGAAAGGTAGTTTAGCTGGTGTAGATGGTCGTCTTCAGACACGTAATTATGAGGGGCAAGATGGGAAACGCGTATATGTTACAGAAGTGGTTGCAGAGAGCGTACAATTTTTAGAGCCACGTAATAGTGGTGGAGGAGAACATAATTCATTTAATCAGCAGCCAGTAGGAGCTGGTTTTGGTAATCAAGGTTCGAACTCATCTAATCAATCTAGTAATTCTGGATTTAAAAAGAATGATGATCCATTCTCTAATTCAGGTCAACCAATTGATATTTCGGACGACGATTTACCATTCTAATGTTAAGTAAAACTTTGTACAAAGGGAGGAAACGATAGATGGAGTGCGACAAGAAAGCGGCTTTAATCCTATATTTCAGTGATGCTATAGCAACACCATAGTGTCCATCTGAGTATAACGGATGTCCTCGCTCGAAACGGCGCCCCCGGCAACGGGTAAAATGAAACGTATTCCTGCTGTGAAGCAGTGAGAAGGAGTAAGGTGTTCGGTTGCAAGAGAGTAAAATGTGCAGGATCTTCCAGCTCAAGGCGGTCCCCTGTGCTAGAGGAAGAATGGTATAGAGTAGGTTGAATCCATTCATTGCGAAAAAGGGTTACCTGTCTCGTGACTAACTTGTGAACCTTTGATAAACATCGTTATTGTTACCAATGGTTATAGAGCTAATACCATTGCATTCCTGGCGAGAATCGATACTTCCATCATATCGACCTTTATACCCACAGTCCAGGCGGTGAATAGAAGGAGTCTGTCCCATTCGTATCTGAAACGAGCTGAACTTGTTAAACCCAATTAAGTCCCAAAACATCTGAAAGGAGAATCGAGGTCTAACCAATACTAGGGTAATCAAACCGTAAGGAATGACTAACTCTTAAGTGGGTAGAGGAAGAAGGAGGAAGCAAACGCCACCAAGCAAGAAATGGAATAGGAAGGGATTATTCCTGTGGTGGATAATGTCGGTAGCGATACCAAATCCATGACATGACCTGAAAGGGTGCTGACTTCCGGAAGGTATACAACACGAAAGAAAACGGAAAGTGACCAGTCTTGTAGCGAATCGTTTTAGCCGAGAGCACAAGATACTATAAGGAGGAGAGGTGCGTGAAAAACGCTACAGAAAAATCGTATGTGTCCGCTGCTACTCCGCTTACTTCCTTTGATGACATCCCCTGGGTGAAATTAGAGAAGTATGTTAGGAGGTTACAGCAACGGATCTATCGTGCAGAAAGTCTTGGGAAGAAACGCGAAGTAAAAAACTTGCAACGTCTAATGATGAGGAGTAAAGCGGCATTATTGCTTTCGATACGTCAGGTGACACAAATCAATAAAGGGAAACGTACAGCGGGAGTTGACGGCTTTAAAGTCTCTTCCAATAAAGAAAGAACAGATTTATACAACAAGATTAAAGATTACAATATTTACAGTCACAACCCTTCACCAGCACTACGAAAATATATACCGAAGGGCAAAAACAAATTGAGACCGTTAGGAATTCCAACAATGATCGATCGAACATTCCAAAATATTGTTAAACTAGCACTAGAACCACAATGGGAATATCGTTTTGAATCTATATCTTACGGTTTCAGACCAAAAAGAAGTGCGCACGACGCTGTAGAGGCTATATTCAATAAACTACACACTAATACTAAAAAAAGATGGATATTTGAAGGTGATTTCAAAGGATGCTTTGACAACTTGAATCATGACTACATCCTAGAACAATTAGCTGATTTTCCGGCGAAAAACACAATCGCAAAATGGTTGAAAGCAGGGTTTGTAGACAACGATGTATTCAACAAAACAGACGCAGGAACACCTCAAGGCGGAATTATTTCACCATTATTAGCTAATATCGCTTTACACGGTATGGAAGATGAAATCGGTGTTAATTATCGTATAGTCAGAAAGAAACAAAAGAATAAAACAATCAAAATATATCATGAAGTTTACGACACAAAAACCGTAGTAAGATACGCAGACGACTTTGTTATTATTTGCGAAACACAAAAAGAAGCTGAAAGCATGTATGAAAAACTTAAACCATATCTTAAAAAACGTGGCTTAGAACTAGCACCAGAAAAAACAAAAATCGTACACATTACTGAAGGTTTTGATTTCTTAGGTTTTCATTTCAGACATTACCCGACTTGTAAAGAAAAAGGACGACTCTGGAAAATGATCGTCAAACCTAGCGGAAAATCTCAATCCAAGATGATTGAAAAAGTTCGGGAATGCTTTAAAAAACATCAAGGAAGTAACGTAGAAGGATTGATTAGAGATTTAAATCCAATTATTCGTGGATACGGTAACTATTGGAGAACAGTTCAAAGTAAGAAAATTTTCTCAAAAATGGACTATTATATCTGGAAAAAAACAAAACATTTTCTGAAAAGGTTACACACTAATAAAACATGGAAATGGATTATTAAAAGATATTTTCACCCGGATATACACGGGCAAAGCAAAGATCAATGGTTATTAACAGATCCAAATAAGAAATATCAATTGACTCGAATGAAATGGGTACCAATTATTGATCACACAACAGTAGCATATAAAAATACACCATTCGATAATAAACTGACAAACTATTATCTTAATAGAGAAGTTAAGTTGTTTGAAAAAAACAATGTATTATCAAGACAAAAATTAGCCCGAATACAAAAACACAGGTGTCCATTATGCAACACATCAATATTAACGGAAGAAGCTTTAGAAACGCATCATAAAAAGCCAAAATGTCATGGTGGATCCGACAAGTATGAAAACCTGGCGCTGGTACACACAGCATGCCATATTCTTTGGCACAAAGCCTTCCCAGCAAGAGGAGAAATACCAAGTAAGAAACAAGTCAATGCATTTCGAAAGATGTTAAACAAAAGGAAAATAGTTGTATAAAACAGGCTACATTTGCAAGGTGTAACCTACCCAAGACAGAAGATAAAGGTATACCCGAGCCGTATGTCGGGAAACTGACACGTGCGGTTCTTAGGGGGGAAAGGAATGGAAACATTCCTGACCTACCCGACAGATACAAAGTATCCCATTTCACAAAAATGTAAAGAGATTCTTATTATGATTGTAAGCTTTTGGTTTATAATGTTTTCAATCTTTGGAGAAAGCTTGTTACAATGAAAAATGTCATAGGGTATAAAATATAGAGCTATAGATTATATGAGGGAGAGGTTTCATGAAATCAACAGGAGTAATGCGAAAATTAGATCCATTAGGACGTATAGTCATACCAATGGAATTAAGACGCACGCTAGCAATACAAGAAAAGACACCGTTAGAGATTTATGTAGAAGGTGAAAAAATCATCTTAAAAAAATATGAAGCGAATGGTGCTTGTGCAATAACAGGAGAAGTATCTGATAAGAATATTTCTCTTGCAAACGGCAAGATTACATTAAGCCCAGAAGGTGCAGAGCTACTAATAAAAGAAGTACAACAGTATCTTGTAAAATAATTAGCCCCATTTATAGGGGCTTTTTTTAGCCAAATATAAATAATTTCACGTACCGAAATTAAAAATAAAAAACACAGAAATCTTCATTAGGGGATTCTTTCCCTTTTCTGAATTTAGTGTGCTACGATAGTTATATATTCGCTTTGACAGTAATAGGAGGCTTGTCTATGAAAAATCATATAAAAGTTAATGGACAAATCCGTCAAACAAATAAAAAATGGTCACATCTCAGACAACAACAAAGAGAACGCATTTCTAATTGGCTTCGTAGGGAATATACAAAATTTGTACAATTGAATCATAGAAGACCTAAAAAATACGAGCATGATGAGATTCTTAGTGAAGTAATGGATCGAATAGAAGAACGTGAAATTTGGATTCCATATGGGGAAGTAAAGAGATATTATTTAAGTAAAATCGGTAAATGGTTTCGAAAAATCGAAAGCGAATGGGAATCACAAATACCTAACAATGAAAAGCAGATGGTATTAGAAGAAAAGTAACTACAAACAAACGAGGGGGCACATTCCATGTTTAATTTACAAGAAGGCATGTATGAACAATTGAAAGGTAAAAAAGAGGAAATCACTTTATTTTTAAAGAGTGGGGTTCCAATACGTGGGCAAATCCTTGCAACAGATAGATTTACCGTCCTAATGATGGTTGGTGGTAAACAACAACTGGTCTATAAACAAGCCATTTCTACAATTGCCACGTAATACATACTGGATTTATGTAAATATTTCTCAATATTATGTTATTGCTATATAGACTATAATATAAGTAATTCTTTTTATTATTTATATTTTTGTTATTCCCTGTTGCAGAATCCTTATGATAAGGATTCCTTTTTTTATTGTATTTCAACAAAAATATTTTTGCCCCCATAATTTTTAAAATTTCTCTTGTAACCCTTATCCCTATTATTCTCCTGCAATTCATAAAAATGCCCCCATAATTCAAAGGTGAAAAAATATTCTGAAAATACATTTACACATACAATATTTGTAAGATATGATGACATTGTTCTACAAATTTAAGACAATAGGGGGATGATGTTATGAAAAGAAAATATTTAGCTAAAGCTGGGGTATTTGCATTAGCAGCAGGAATAATCTTACCTTCAACTGTTGCACATGGAGAAGCTTTGCCTTCTTCTGTATCTGCATCTACAGCAAATGTCGATAATGCAGAAATTGATGATGTATCTGTAGAAGTTTACGATAAAGATAGGAATTTGGTTAAAACATATTCTAAAGAAGAATTAGAAAAATTTAATCAAGACATGGCTAAAACTCCTTTAAGAAGTTCTAAGTTCGATGGCAATATGCAAAATAAAACAGAAGTTAACTCTCTTGCTATGAATGTTTATAATTTTGGATATATGGAATTTAGTAACTATCGGTGGATTAAAGATGGCACATCATTTTACCTACCTCAAAGTGTACAGGTAGAACCACAAACTAAGACTTATGGATTGGCAGTACAAGTATTTCATAATAGTTCGTTGTGGGAAGAATATGTAGTTAAGGGTTCCTTTTCAAGTGGATTAAACATTCCTATTTCTCACCTTTTAAATGCTTCTGGTAATTATTATCAACTTAGACTTAAAAATTATGGTGGGGGAACTATATATCTTGATAGTGGACAAGTTTATTATAAATAATACAATTTCTAAATCTAATAGTTATATACATGTAAAAAAGACTGGGTATGAATCCAGTCTTTTTCATCAAATACAAGCCTATTGATACTAAGTTTCCTATATCCTGTTCATAGACTTGTTAGTTGATTCTTTGATTATCTTGACTATAAACTTCAATAGTATATAAATCATTTTCAATCCATTTTTGTGCTTGCTGTGTTTTAAGTAGATTATCAATTTCTTTCTCGATCTTCTCCCCAAACTCTTTAGCTCCTGAATCAGCACTATTTATAGGCGTATATATAGCAAATGGAATAGGTTGCCCTGATTCTACATAAGCCCGCATTGAAAAGCCTTTGTATCCTTTTTTATGGAACAATTCTTCAAGAATATAACTGCAAATTCTGTCCCACCTGTTCTCTATTTTTACAATGTTCATATCTCTTTGACTAATATTAATAGTATATGGTCTAATATCTTGGTTCTTTAACTGAATGTTAATCTCTTTTTTTAATTTACTTGTATTTACAGTATCCGCTATTTCTAGGTCTACAACTCTCGCTTTATCATCCACAGACGAACTGAGAAAATCTTTTTTATTCACTGTATTCCTAACAGTATCCATAACTTTTGAACCTTCACTTTTTGCTTCTTCTATATCGCTCTGTTGGCAGCTACTTAATACAATAGTTAATAAAAGAGGTAACAATAACCCTTTTCCTTTATTCATCCCAATCTCCTTTCCAGTGATTCCTTGTTATATATTTGAGCCGTATCTGAGCCTAGATTATAAAAAAAATACTTCAAGTGTAATTGATCTAACTTCTATTTTCATATTGGATTAGGTATTCTCCAAAACAAACGAAAAACCTTCATCTCATTTTGGGGGTTATTTTACTTTGCTATTAACTGAATTTGAAAAATATCCGATTCTTTTAGACCTAGAACTCTCATCTCCTCTTTAAAGGTTCGCCAAGATTCAACTTTAATGGATTTGGTACTTCTATCCCTTAATGTATACACTCGTATGTACTGTTGCTCCTGTTTTTTATTTTCCTTCATACTATCTTCCTCCGTTATTTTTAATCGATGAAATCATAATATCTTTTTAACGAAAGTTTAGATTTAAAACCTACCTGTTTTATAATTTGTTCCTTTAAAATTCCATGTTCAATCAGCCGTAAAATGAAGGTATTTCGAAGATGTTGTGCTGAAATTCCTTTTCGTAAATTCGCTCTTTTAACTTCAATTCGAATCATTTTTTGAACAGCAATCTCTGTTAATGCCTTTGGTGCATCATTTTCATATGACCAACGATAAGTATTTCGAGTAAAGTCGAAGGCTACGAATAAGGGTTCATTGCTATGGTATCTTGGACGAACAGGTTCAGGAATGATTTTGTAATAGTTAAATAAGCGCTTTTTATCGTCTTCAGTTAAAAGAATCGTTCTTTCTATACCCACTATTCCTGGTACTGAGATCGTATTGTTTTCAAAATGGACGTGCTTCATCTGTAAACCGACAAGTTCTTGTAAGGATAATCCATTATGAATAAGCAAATGCACAATTGAAATGTTACGATCCATAAGTACTGGACGAACAGAACGTTGTTTTTCTGTTAATCCTTCTAATGAACTTAAAATGGACTTTAAAGTTTTCTCTTCCTCTTTTGTAATAAAATCTTCATCACGTAACGCACGGTTCGGTTGAATACTAAGTTGCATTCCCTCTAACGGATTTGGCAGTTTTAAATACTGATACAATCTATTTAAGACAATATAGACACGATGCATTGTTTTGTCAGAGTACTGTCGTTTCTTCTTTAAATCGTAAAAATACGCTTCAAAATCCTTTTTATTAAGTGTCGTCCATATATTGCATGTAGGGAGTTTTTTAGATTTTTGCAACCAATGACCAAAGTCTTCAATATCATAAACATATCGTTTAATTGTAGAAGGCTTGCGTCCTTTATTTAATAAGAAAGAAGAAAAATGTTGTACAGTATCTTGAAATTCTTTTGTTGGCATAAGCTTATCATCCTAATTTTTCTTTTAGTATATCAAATTTTACACATATTCCACTTACCCATTCATCCCCAAAGAAAATATATAAATAAAAAAGATAAGACCAGAAACTCGGTCTTATCTATGGCATAAGGAGAAAAAAATAGGGTGATAGCCATCACTTTTTTATCATATTACATTAACTGTTAATTTTGAATATTATAGCTAAAAATAGCGACAGTATCCATATTGAGAAATTTATTACTAATTTATTTGTGCAGTGTCAAAAGGTACACTGTCACTTTAGGAGTTATTTTGCACCTATTTTAATCGCTATTTTGCACTATAAGTAAATATAAAAAGCCCAATTTCTCATTAAAATTGAGAAATTAGGCTTTTTTCGTTGCTCCATTAAAGCGCCCGTTTGCTGAAGATCGTTATGTATTGTGTGGGTCCGCAATTCAGGATTTCTGGAGTAAATATTTGTTTAACCCCTATTTTTTAAGATTACAAGTTCATCTATTGCACATTTTATTTCATTTTTAAGGGTATAGAAATGAGGGGCAATTCTTATAACATCTTTTCTTGCAGAAACAATAATATTTTTATCTCTTAACATCGCTTCCACTTTTGATGCATTTTCAACATGAAAAGACATCAAACTCGTCCTATTATCAATAGATTGTGGTCCAATGAGATGCAATCCTTTTTCTTGTCCATAATGTATGGTGAATTGGGTTAGCTCTTTTAAATAGGTTTCAATATTACTTATCCCAACCTCAAGTAACAATTTTAGTGCCTCATAAGCCGCATATATACTTATAAAAGAAGGTGTACCTGTTTCAAATCGACGAGCCCCCATTGCAAAAACAGGATTATAAATGTCAAAAGAAGATGCTTGCTCTTGTCCACGCCATCCAGTAACTCTTGGTTTCAATTGCTCTGCTAGTTCTTTTTTTATATACAAAAACGCTACGCCGGGAATACCTAACATGTATTTACGAGTTCCCGTTGCTAATATATCAATCTCCATCTCTTTCACATCAATCGGAATATGTCCTGCTGATTGGTAAGCATCGACGAATAAAAGCGAGCCTTTTCTATGCACAATCTCAGCAATCTCTCTAACGTTTTGTTTATATCCGTTGTAATAATTTACATGGGGAATACATGTAATAAGCGTATCAGTTGTTATTTCTTTTTCATATTGTTCCAGAGATATTTCCCCATTGGAAGAACGAATAACGGAAACATTATCCTTAAATTGTTCTTGTGCAAACCATATATGACCGACAGTTGGAAAATCTATATCCGTAAACATGATTTTATTTTTCTCTTGCTGATAAGGAAGGGAAGCTGCAATAGCAGAAATAGCATCAGAAACAGAACATAATACAGCAACCTCACCTGTTTCGGCTCCAATAAGTTCAGCAAATTTCACCCTAGTCTCATCCACTTTACTTATTGCTTCATTCCAATTACTCCCTGACAGAAGTAGGCTATTATGATATTCCTCAATAGCTTTTGAAACAGACTTTGCTAATGCACCTTGGGAACAACTAGCTAGGTGTGTGTGGGTAGCTAATATAGGAAATAATGAGCGATAAAAATCATGGTTCAATTCTTTCCCCCCTTTTCTTCACACAAAATAATTCTGTGTGTAAATTTTAAAATCCTTCCTCAACTAAATGGCCCGATTGCGGAACAAAATTAAAAAAGCGCTTTTTATCAAAAAAGCAGCCTGTCAATATTTCTTAAACCCAATATTTGTTCCAAAACTCTTAAGTTTATGAACAGAGGATTAAACTCAATAATATCAACGTTTTCTAGCTATAATCGTGTTCATAAAGTGTGTCAGCAAATCAATGTTCAATTAAACTTATATTTTTATCTTTTTGAACTTGTATGCACCTTTAAAGAATGCTGTAAGGATAAGGATTTGTACTCCTTAGCGTACAATTTTCCCAGAATGATATAGTGACCCCTATTTGTTGGTGGGACCCCTATAAAAAACACCCAGAAATAAAAAAATCCCTCAGATAAGCTGAGAGAACTCTTAAAATTTACATTATTTTTCTTTATTTGTTAGGTGATTAGATTTTTTAATAAGTTCTATTAATTCTTTTTCATAGTTAGTTTTATGTTTTAAATATTGAAGAAATCGAAGACTTACTAACACTAAGAGAAAATATAAAATGAACTTAGATATAAACCCCATAATTGGTAAAAGGATAGGTGTATAAAAGAAAAGTAAATTCCAAGGCATTACTATTAACAAAGATAATAATAAAGCTAACCATATATGATTTTTATTCAAGTATTTTCACCCTTTCCTGATGAGTACCGCTCATTACAAATTTTTCTAATATCAATTATTATTATATGTTCGACTTGGCTTCATATAGCACTCCTGTATTTTTTATTATCCCCTTGTTTTTGGGTGTGAGTGCAATGGCTAGGGTGAAACCAGGAACTATCCCCTTATAAAAATAAACATAATAATATCAAAAAACCGCTCAGTTCGTCTGAGAGATTAATTTTTTTAAATACTCCAATGTAAACTTTTTAACATTTGTTTACATTCAAATCCTCTAAAATATTGACTTCACAACAAATCTCCTAATATCTTAAAAATTAACAACAAAAGTATACATTCAAAACAATATGAATAAAGGAGTTATTGAACATGTCACAATATATTTATTCAAATAGTTTACGTATGATTTTTACCCAACCTAAATAAGAAAATCCTATAAGAATTGACCACAAAAATGCTAAACGGATACTTCTTAGAATTGATATCCATAATTTAAATACTCTCCAAGATAAATCATCTTTTTCGCTTTTTCTCATAATTATCACCCTTATAAATTTTACTATAATTAGGATTATTTGTAAGTACGATTGTTCAGTTAACATAATCTCACTTATCGGTATTCAATCTATCTATAATTCTATATAAAAACCCCTTCATTTTAATTTTGAAGGGGTTTTTATGAACAATTAAATATCTATTTTAAAGGAGTTAATATTTCTTCTTGATTTGTTACTTCAATAGGAATAGGTGGAAGTTTCTTATCTCCAATTAAAACATTAAGATTCCATGTCCCACTTTTAGGGAATTTCATATTTATCGCTTGATGTGAAATAAGCTTTATACTGTTTTTGCTAACAGAATTACTTAACGGTAATATCTTAGTTTTTTCATAGAAAGAGTGGATAGATTGATCATACTGGTTTATATGTTTTATGTCTGCAATTTGAATTTCTTGTTTTGTATTTGGATGAATAGCGGTAATCTTAAGCGATTGATCAGATCTTAGTTTCTCAGTTCCCCACAAAAACCAATCATATGTTTTACTCTGATTTACAACTATAGGTTGCTTAATAAAACCTATCTGGTTTTCAATACCATATAAATCATAAATCCAATGTATACCTTGGTCATGCTCTTTAACTTCAAAAGATGATGCATTTTTATTAACTTGTATAGCTTCTGTTTTTCCATTCCATCCAATAATACCTGTAACCAAGATTCCTATGCTAACACAGCCTATAGCAATATAAGACTTGTATTTAACCAATACAACCACCCTTTCCAATTTTAACTATATTTTACAAAAAAAACATGTACTTGCTGTGAATTTAAAATAAAATATTTACATAATTCTCGAAAACGGAAGTTAATCTTTTCTTAGTTTTATGGAGAGTTTCCAAGTGTTGCTTTATACAGAAAACTCTCTTTCTCAACAGAAGCCGTTAATACATCAATGTGGGTACTCCGAATCTGAAATGCAGGAATCCAGTAAAAGGTTTTACCATTGTATTTTATAACCTGATGGTTTATATCTTCCATCTCCCTAATTGTTCCTTGGAATGCTTCGATTGGGTGACCAGTAAAAAACATAGCAGTACGAATGGCACGAATCGGAGTACTGTGCAAATAAATGTATAACAATGAAAATATGAATAGTACTAAGATTATATAAAGTGTTTTCTTTTTCAATTAATTTTCTCCTTTTGACATTGTAAAAGCTATGTAAGAGATCATGTCTAAAAGCACAACAAACCCCTCTCATTCGGATAGAGGGTCAATTTTTGTTTTGTTTTTCTAACAGTTGAATAACTTTATCTAACTTTTGCTCAATTGGATTTTGTTTTTTGCGACTGCTAGTATATCGAAGTATACGTATAATCCCGCCAAGCAGTGCACCAATGATTACTAGAATAATGATGTAATAAATAGTGGTTCCTAAAGGCATTATTCAGAACCTCCTTTTTCCTTATTATACCATTCGGAAGAAGTGATATGTTGTGTGATTTTGGTTGTATATCGTATTCATGTAAGGTTAACATAACGCATCATTATCAGTAGTCAATAATGAATAGGATTTTCGTTATGGGGGAAAATTTTGATTCTTTAGGTTGATGGTGATTGATGTGGTACTAGCCCATGCCCATCAACTTAAGAAAACAAATCCACCCCAAAACGAAAAAAGTGAACTTAATTATCATGAATAAATGCGGTTTGAAAAATGTTGTTATGAGCATATTTCGAAATCTTAGAGAGAATAAAAAAAGATATTGTTATATTCTTAAATCTGTAATATAATGAATTTATAGAATTCTTAATATTCAGTAATTTAAAGAGGAGGAATTAGCATGACAATCGCAATGGCAATTTTAAAATTTTTAGGTGGATTAATTCCAGCCGTACAAGAGCTTTTAAAAGCATTTATGTAAATTT
>NZ_JBBOVS010000003.1:0-89337 GCF_038006685.1 Bacillus sp. FSL K6-0042 | reverse complement strand
TTCCTTTTTCTACTTCTTGCCCTTCTTTCACCGCAATATCCTTCACTTTTCCTTTTGTTGGATCTGCATAGAAGCTCTCGATATTTCCCGGCTTTACTTGTCCAGAAATCAATTTTGTATTATTGGGTGTACGTTCTGTTACTTTCTCAAAGCTAACAGCGTCTCCCTTTGCTGTCTCCTTCTTCTTACCTTGCATAACAAAAATATTGACGGCTGCAATGGCAATAATTAATGCAGTAACTCCGATAATAACCCATTTTTTCTTTTTAGTTGATCGATGTGTTGTAGTTGGTAACATAATGTATTCCCCTTAATGATGATATAATTTAGTACCTACATTTATTGAACAATTTATATGGACAACCCCTAAAGCAACTGTCTATAAACCAAAAAATAAAAGCTAAGAACCTTTTAATACCTTAGGCTATATGAAGCACAAAATAAAGAGGTCGATCCTTTATTGTAAAGAAACTGACCCCTTTATTTTGTGCTTCATATAATATAAATAATTGCAAAAACTAAACTACATTACTGCTTTTAATAATTCTGTTACTAATGGAATTACTCCACCAATGAATTTCAAAACTGCAATTGCGATTTCCATATGATTTCCTCCTCTTTTTGGAGTATTGAATTGTGGTAAATTTTTATACTTTTATAGTAGCGAGAATTCATTTGGATATCAACGTATTTCAATATGCAATATTTCATATTTATACACGTTTTTTTTAAAAAAATATACCAAATCTAAAGTGTTTACCGATGAATCAAACAGTTAATGAACTTAAAATAACTTTCAAGGAAAAAATCAAAATTCAAATAACTAAAATTGATATATTATTGTTCCTACAATACTAGATCTATCAATATATCCCAGACCATTTCGACTATCTTTACTATGGTAACGGTTATCACCCATTACAAATAATTTATTTGAAGGTACTTCTCTTTCTTCAAAGTTAGCAAGATATTTGGATTTATTACTTAAATCTTTATAAATATAGTTTTCTTTTTTTTCCTTTCCATTAATATACAGAATATCATTTTCTATTTTAACTTTGTCTTTTGGCAATCCAATTATCCTTTTCACATAATACTTAGGATCATTGGGTTTTTTTATAATAACAATTTCTCCATGACGTAATGGAAAAATTGCTGCACCTGCTCTATTAACTAGTATATACTCTTCATTTTGTAAAGTAGGATACATAGATCTCCCTTCTATTTTACATAATAAAAAGTTTAAACTTATTATCATAAGCATCACTGTAATCCATAAAAACAATGTTATATTACGCCAATATTTGGGGTTCTTTTGCTTCATGCTTTTCCATTCCTTATTGATTATTTTCATGAAAAACGCCTCTACAAAATTTTAATGTAGGGGCGTTTCGTTTATATATATTTACTAGAAGCATTCAACTTGTTTGTTTATGGAGAAACGTTATTTCCTTGATTCTTTTTTAAAGCGAAATATGCATCTAAGATATCTTTACCAATCATTGAATTAATTCCACCTTTATCATCATTTACCCATGGTACAACAACGGAAAATGCAACCTCTGGATTATCATATGGGGCATATCCTGCTAAAGTTAAATTGTAACAATGAATACGATTCCCTTCTGAATCTCTACCAACAGGGTCCTCGCCTCCATAAACTGTTTGCGCTGTTCCTGTTTTACCAGCTGGTTTATAAGGAGCTTTTTGGAAATACCTCACACCAGTTCCATCACCCTCTTGGAACACTTGCCTAAAGCCTTCTTGTACTCGGTCGATATATTCCTTTTTCATATCTACGCGGTTCAGCACAATGGGTTGCATAGTTTGTACAACTTTACCAATATCTTCTTCTTTCGTTGTTTGCTCCCGAATTTCTTGTACAATCTGTGGCTTCATTCGATACCCCCCATTTGCAATGGTAGAAACATACTGTGCAAGTTGCAACGGCGTATATGTATCAAACTGCCCAATAGCTAAATCTAGTAAAAAACCTGGTTGATAATTTTGTTTTTTTTGTTGTCCCAACGTTTCATTTGGTAAATCAATTCCAGTCGAAACTCCTAATCCAAATTGCCCAAAATAATATCTCATCTTATCAAATGTAGCCGCTTTAATATCTAAAGAACTGTTCGGTATATAATTTATACCTGCAATTTTTAAAGCTGTATTAAACATATACACGTTAGATGAAACTTGTAATGCCCTTATATCATCAATAGTTCCAAAGTCTTTCCAAGATTTCTTAGCTTTTGCTGTTCCCTTAAATTTCATTGGTGCATCATAAAAATATGTTCCTGGTGTTATGGCACCTGTCTCATATCCTGTTAAAAGTGTTGCTCCCTTTACAGTAGATCCAAGTTCATAGGAGCTTGTCATTGTGCCTAAAGCATAATCTTCTACTTCTATATTTTCATCTTTTTTGACTAATTTTTTCCCTGCCATAGATAAAAGTTGCCCCGTTTTTGGATTCATCATAACAACAAATGCTCGGTCTAATAAACGTTCTGAACCTTTAAAAGCTTTTAAATGCTTTTCAATAATCTCTTCTACCTGTTCCTGTAATTTCATGTCTATTGTTAACGTTACATTGTTTCCGCTTTTCCCTTTAGAAACGGTTTCCGTTCGAATAATGTTTCCTTCTTTATCAGTAATATTTTTAATTTCTGCTTTTGTTCCATGTAATACATCTTCATATCGTTGTTCAATATAACTTTTTCCTACGCGATCATTACGGCTATAACCACGTACCATATAAGAGTCTAATTGTTCTTTAGGCAGTCCTTCTTCAGAATTTGTTATATTACCCAATACCGAACGAAATAAATCACCATTTACATAATTACGTTCCCATTCAACTGTTGTATCTACCCCTGGGTATTTAGCTAAATTTTCACTTATAATGGCGTATTCTTTCTCAGGCACATTTTTCTTTATAATTTGAGGTGTCATTGAGTAGCCCGAACTCATTTTACTTTTAATAGCTAATACTTTTAAATCTTTTGGTGTTAATTCGCTTAGTTCTTCATCTGTGATACGTTCTCGTCTTAATTCCTCTATTTTTTTATCAAGCTCTTTCCCTTCAATATTTTTGGCTCGGAATTTTGCCTCATCTTGTTTCGTAATCTTTTTTTGAGCCTTTTCCTTATTTAACTTTACCCAAAAATCCTTTTTATCTGTTTCGGTTAACTTATTTATGTCTTCTTCTGGCATTTCAAGTACGTTTGCAAGATCTCTAGCTGTTTTTAGAATGCCTTCTGAATCTACACCCTTCATCCTTGTATATGTAATAGTACGAATAGCATTGTTGTTAACAACTTTTTCTCCTTCTCGATCAAAAATTTGCCCACGTGGAACGGGAATACTGATTGTGGAATTCCCTTGTTTCTCCGCTATATTCTTATAACTCTCTCCATCAACGATTTGTACTTTTCCTAGCTGAATAATAACAGCTGAAAATAGTAAAAATACACAGAAAAACAATATATTCAACCTTAAGGGAATCATACTTTTTTTAGTATTTTTTTTCTGTTTTTGTTTCATTTCATTCTCCTCTTAAGTACAATATATTAAAATAATACAGTTCTAAATGCAATTAAAAATAATAAGTTTATTACAGCTGATAGATTTCTAATAAAAAATCATTAACTAATTTAGTATATTGCATTTTACGATTAACGATAATACAACTTCAAATACCCAAGTAATCTTATTAATATGTGATTAAACGGGAGTATTCGTACTTTTCAGAAACAATAAACATTATTATAAATCAAATAAAAACGACATTATATTAAACGTTTCCAATCCGTTTGTTACTAACATAACTACTAATGTGAGGGCGACAGATCCATTTTCAAATAAAAAATAAAATAGCAATACCTAGATAAACTCATTTCTTTATTATACAAATGAAAATTTTCCTGTCAAACAAAATTAAAGAACACTTTCTCTATTTAGAGTCTTTAGAGATATCTTTAATGACAATACTTTTATATCTCTATATATAAGTTTTATGAAATTTATTCCACAATAAATTTATCCAAAATCTAAATTGTAAGCACCCTGTCCTACGGATTATACACATTTCATGTTCAATCTCCTCAACAAGCGTGTTCCACAATTTTGTTATTTTTTGAAAAATGTTTTTTGAATCCTCACACATTTTATCGAATTGTTAATAATCGTTTTATGAATGAACTGTATAAAATACCTTTTTAGTGTAGTGTATAAGTTTTATTCAAAAATATAAATTACGTTTAAACGACATTTAAAATAAATAAATCACCAAAAATTGATTCCGATATACTTATTCACCACCTTTATCAATTTAACTTTTTGACAAATTATTTTTTTGTTGATGCATCATTATTACTTATATTAATATGTTTTTATTGCTATATTTTAAAAATACATATTTAATAAAAACAATAAGAATATTCTTGAGTAATAGGAGGTTTTATTATCAAAGGTAAACATCGTAAGATTGTCCTCACAATATTAGGCTTTTATTCAATTTTAATACTTTACTTTATGTTTCTTGGTTTTGATAGGTTGGGATTAAAATATATTAATTATGAATACCAATACCAGTTAATTCCGACTAGTATTCCTTTAGGATTACCAAATATGACAAGTGAAGAAGACTTTAACCTATGGGTTTTTAATTTTGGGAATTTAACTGCATTCATACCTTTTGGAGTACTAATTCCTTTGTTATACCGCTGTAGCTTCATTCGATTCATTACCTCATTTTGTATTTCAATCCTTATACTAGAAGTTTTACAAATGCTAACTTTTCTTGGGGGTTTTGACATTGATGATGTGATTGTGAATGCAATGGGTGCTACAATAGGATTTGTTGCATATAAAATTGGATTTCGTTCAAATACTTTTTTAAAAAAACTTATTATTACTTGTGTAACAGCATCAATCCTTACCTTAGGATTGATTGTTGTTGTAGCTGAATTTAACAAATCATTAGAAAAGCAGCAACAATCTCTCAAAAACGGAACTATTATAGGACTAAATCAACTGACAGAAACTAATGGATATACACCGAAAGATAAAAATTTCCATAGTTTTGAAATTGCTCATAAAAAAATTGAATCTAAATTAAATATGTATAGTAGTAATGGCACAGATTTTCAGCAATTTAAATACTTGTTAAAGGGTAAATATGTAAAAATTTCGGGCTATCTTGGTATCCCAGATGGTGCTAGCAAACGTTCTGGAAAGATAATTATTTCTGTGGATGGAAAAGATGTACAAACGGTTCAATTCTCTGAAGAAAACATATCTACATCAAAAAGTTCCTTTGAAATAGAGTTGGATAAAGCAAATGAACTTTGTATCAAGTTCATTGATACCGATGTATTACTATGGGATGTTACACTTACAGAATGGCAAAAATAATGGATTTGAAATCCGCTAATTTAGATACTTGTGTATTTTTTTATTTGTATATATTTAATATAAAATACAAGTCTTCCAATTTAGGTATATACCGAACACCTATATCTTAATATTCAATATTGCATATCATATTATTATTTATTTCTTTCTTTTAAAATCTTAGAAGTGGATTGTTCATCTAGCAGTTCACAACAGCGTATATTTATTAGTATAATGCTAACCCTAATTACAGACAAAGGGAGAAGAATGTTTATCACTCTTCTCCCTTTGTTTATGTGATTTTTTACGAAGCATTTGTGAACTACTCGCCACCTACGCTTAGAGGTAGAATCTTCTCAGTCCCGCGACGAAAATAATCATTTATCTTTCTTAGCATTACTTCCCTTATTCCCTATATTAGATATCGGGAGAATGAAATTTCTTTCGACACCTTGATTAATTTACAAAATGGTGATATTTTTTTAAGAACACTTAGAGATGATTTACTATATCACTAAATGTTACTAATTTTTTAATTAGAAATCTAAAATGCTGTATCTGTTTATTTAATTGTGAAGAATATCACTTGTATATTATAACTATATTGAGAAATTATTCTATTATGTATATAATGTTTTAGGAATTTATGTCCGTTTTAGGAGCTAGGGGATACACCCTGCAGTGTAAAAAAAGTCAAAATATGTACATGATGGCCATTAACATACTAAACAACAAATGTTAGAGCATTTTTTTAAATGGAATATAGTAGGCTACTAGAGGAAGGTATTATGAATCAAAATAATGTATATCCATTTAACCAACAGGTTCGTCATCAACAACTAATACAAAGTAGAAATTTAAAAGCAGCTAGAAGGAAAAAAGCATTAAGTATATGTGTATTAATAACTTTTATTTTGTTATTATTTTTTAATCGCTTTGGAAAAATTTCAACAATATATGTAACTGGAAATGAAATAATTTCAAAAGCAGAAATTATAAGTCTATCCAATTTAAGCGACAAAGATAATTATTGGAATTTACATGAAGAAGATATAAAAAAAAGAATACAGAAAAATAATCTGATTAAAGAAGTCAAAATTTCAAAGAACTTTCCAAGTCGAGTCACTATTAATGTTAAAGAAAATAGCACTGTTGCATATATGATTAAAGATAATAAGTATTATCTTCTACTTGAAAATGGTACAATATTGGATAAAGTTACAAATAATAAAATCTCCAAAAGTGTACCTGTAATAAAACAATTTACTAGAAATGATGAAAAACAACTTAGAGAACTTATTTCGGAGTTAAATAAATTACCAAGCGAAATACAAAGTATAATATCTGAGATTAATTTTTTGCCAACTAAGAATGATAAATTCCATATATATTTATATGCGAAAAACGGGTTTACAGTGAGCGCTTCAATCACTGATTTGTCTGAAAAAATGGAACTATATCCAGTCATAACTAAAAACTTAGATTCTAAACAATACCCTGTAATTCACTTAGAAGATTCTATATTTGCAAATAACAAATTATAAGCCTTGAAATTACATTTGCTATTATAGGAAAAAGAAAAAAGAACTTGTAGTTCTGAAGTGCCCCCCAAAAGTTAGAATGTGTCTAACTTTTGGGAGGCACTTCAAAACTATCGGCTTTTTGTTATGTTGGGATTTTCAAAAACTAGTTTCTTGTCCTGGTCACATACGGATAAATCGGATCTCTTAATTCGAAGTCATACGTTTCTCCATTCACAATTCCTACCATCTTCCCACTGTCATATAAATCGAGCAAGAAACCGGCCATTTGTTCAGCTGTATGGAACTTAGGAACAACACCATTATATTCAAAATTATCAACATCATAGGATCGTTTCGCAAATTCGGTCTCTGTTGCAGCAGGAGCCAAGACTTTCGCTTGCATGGCTGCTCCTTTTCCTTTCAATTCTTGTGCGAGACCTTCTGTAAAGGCACTTACATAGAACTTTGTCGCGCAGTAGGTCACAGCATCAGCAACAATCAAGTATCCTCCTCCTGAAGAAACATTGATGATTTGCGTTCCTTCAACATCTGCATAGTCACGTACATAAAGAGAGGACAGAACGGTTAAGGCTTCAATATTCAAGTGAAGCATCGTCTCAATTTTATTTAAATTTTGTTCCCCAACGGAAGCAAAGTTTCCAAACCCGCGACTTCAGTCGTGGATCATTGACAGAATCATTCCCTATTCTTTAATTTTAAAAATCTTATTTGGATTCAGAATATTTTTCGGATCAAGAGCTTGTTTCATTTTTTTCATCACAAGAAGTGCTGCTCCATGCTCTTTTTCTTGATATTTTTGTTTACCAATCCCTACCCCATGTTCACCTGTACATGTTCCACCGCGCTCAAGAGCATACATCACAATTTTTTCATTTGCCGCTTCTGTTTTATGCACTTCCTCTGTATCATTTGGATTCACCATTAATAGAACGTGAAAATTCCCATCTCCGACATGTCCAAGTATTCCCCCAACAATTCCCATAGCATCTAAAGTCTCTTTTGCATACTGTATTGCACTTGCTAACTCTGAAATTGGTACACAAACATCCATACTCATCAGTTTTTTCCCTGGGCAACTATGAACATAAGCGTATGCTAAATTATGTCTTGCTTCCCATAATTTATTTCTTGCTGCTGTTTCTGTTTCAAATGAAATAGCCTTACACTTGTGATCTTTAACAATTTCTTTTGTGAAATCAATATCTTGTTTTAATCCCGCTTCATTTCCATGAAACTCTAAAAATAACGTTGGCTCTTCCCTATAGTTTGTTTCACTATATTTGTTAACTTGTTTCATTGAAAGTTCATCAACAAGCTCAATTCTCGCAATCGGAATGCCAGCTTGTAAAATATCAATTACAGCTTCTACCGCATCATTCACTGTCGGAAAAGATGCTCTTGCTGCCATCGTATGCTCAGGTATTCCATATACTCTTAGCGTTAATTCCGTAAAACAACCAAGTGTTCCTTCTGATCCAACGAAAATACCATTTAAATGATAACCAGATGATGACTTTGCAGCTAAATTCCCTGTATGTATAATCGTTCCATCTGCAAGTACAACTTCTAAATCACGAACTTGATCACGCATAACGCCATACTTTACTGAAGTCGTTCCACTTGCATTTGTAGCAGCCATTCCACCTAATGTTGCATCCGCCCCTGGATCCACACTGAAAAACAATCCATACTTTTTTAATTCTTTATTAAGCTGTGAACGAGTTACTCCAGGTTGCACTTTAACTAGAAAATCTTTTTCTCTTACCTCCAGCACTTGATTCATCAGTGAAAAATCAATTGTAATGCCATTTTCATATGGAATTACATGACCTTCCAAGCTTGAGCCTACTCCAAATGGTACAACTGGTGTTTGGTACTTGTTCGCTAGTTTCATTATCTCACTAACCTCTTTTGTCGTTGTTGGAAATACAACAACATCAGGCAGACTGCTAGGATGATAAGATTCATCTTTACTGTGCAGTTCTCTCACCGTTTCATTTACTACTACTTGTGTTTCAGGAAGTACCTCTTTTAAAGCAATTATCAGATTTGCAGTTACAGCTTTCATTTCATTCTCTCCCACCATTCTGTTACAGATTTCATATACAATTTAAGATCTTTTTATAACGATTCATCTGATGAACTATTTCATAAATAATAATCTGAAAAAACTAATAATTCAAGTCCTAAATAAAAAACACCGCGCAATTACTATTAAGTTGAACATCCATAAGTTAATCAACTCACAAAAATATGTAACATGAAATTAGAAAAAATCTTCTTTCTCGTTAATTTGCCAGTCAAATCATCCCCAGCAATATTTGTAAAATAAAGATATTTTGTTTATATTCAAATTAACCTGATTACAATTTGGCAATAGGAATACAGTATAAATACAAATATCATTTATAGGGGGAATCAGACGTGCAATTACCGACCTTTAAATATAATCCAAACGCACTAGAACTAGGAATTATAAAAAAAGAATTTACGACTTGTTCTGTTTGCAAAAACGAACGTGAATATGTTTATAGTGGTCCTTTCTATTCTATAGAAAATGTAGAAAGCATCTGCCCTTGGTGTATCGCTAATGGAAATGCATCTAAAAAATTTGATGAAGAATTTCAAGATCCACACTCCTGTGAGGAAGTAAATAATGAAGAAAAAATAAAAGAACTTATCCATAGAACGCCTGGATATGGTGGATGGCAACAGGAGTATTGGCTGAGTCATTGTAATGATTTTTGTGCATTTATTGGATATGTGGAATGGGAAGAAATCGCTCATTTAGCAATTTCATATAAACGGGTTCCTACACGTTTTATTAGTTCGCTACAAAATTGAATATCAATTGCCGTCATTAAATATGCCAGCCTTTCTCTTTGAAATAGCTTAACATTTTCCGGTAATTCTCCCCATACTTCTCTTGAAATTCTTTCCCAAAATCCTCTTCGATGTGCTGCATCATCATATCATGGTAAAAAGCATTTTTTATTACTTCAATTACTGCTGAATGATTCGTCTCTAATGCAGATGGCTTAATCTCTCCTCCGAAACTACCAATTAAAGCTGAACTAGAATCACAGAGAATAGAAAACTTCCTTTCATCAGCAGGCCACTCTTCATCCCTATAATGCTGGAATACATGTTTAAGAGGTGTTATACATACATAAATTCAAAATATTTAACTTCAGAAAAAAGGGATTCTAGAGTAGAAATCTTTTCCTAATCTATATCCTTTAAATTCATAAACATCAATATCTCCAAGTACTTTATTTCTCTACCATCCAAATTATGTTAAGATTATTTTAATATTTCGAAAAACATATAAAAGGAGCCTAATAATAATGGATGTCTACTTAGTACAACCCACAATTGACTTACAAGAAGAATATTTAGAATTCTATCAAGAATGGAAAAATAGTGGTGAAACGATGATTCCTTGGGTTATCACAAAAGATCCTTCTAATTTTCCAGCAATGATTCAAGAGTTGCTAGATGCAGCGAAAGGTAAAAACATTCCCGATAGTTGGGTACCGGACTCTACCTATTGGCTTATCACAAATGATAACAAGATCGTTGGTGCTGTAAATATTCGCCATCGTTTAACTGAGCATCTATTCAATGCTGGTGGGCATATCGGTTATGGTATTCGTCCTTCAGCAAGACAAAAAGGATATGCTACAAAATTATTAGCTTTATCATTAGAAAAAATAAAAGAATTAGGTGTTACAAAAGTACTTGTCGTTTGCGATGAAGATAATACTGCTTCAGAAAAAACAATTTTGCATAACAGAGGACTTCGTGATAATGATTTTATCGAAGAAGATGGTAATGTTGTAAAAAGGTATTGGATTGAGCTGCAAACATTCAGTTATTAATGAAAATGGAGGGATTCACATGTCTACATTAGCAACCCAATTAGAACATATAATTCATACTGCATCTCAAAAAATTATACTTTTTTCTGACATGGATATAAAACTCGCCCCAATAAAATGGTCTAAAAAAGAAATATTAGGTCATCTTTGCGATTCCGGTACGGTAAACCATAGACGCTTTGTTGATATTCTTACTTCAAAGGAAACAATTATACTCACTGGCTATGATCAAGATTTGTGGGTGCAAGTACATAATTATCAACAATCTTTTTCAGCAAATGAAATTCTAAAATTATGGGAAGCTATTAACATACAAATGATAAAATTACTAAGCAATGTAAAGAATGAACACTGGCAACTTACATGTAAGTTGGAAGACCAACAGGAAGTAACTTTAGAATGGCTTGTTACAGATTATATTAATCATATGAACCATCATCTTAATCAAATATTTACAAAACATAAAAACTAAATTCCTTTTCACCCTTGCCCGATTTGGATTACATATCCAAAATAAGGAGGACAGCTCACAGCCCCACCTCCTCCTTATTTTTGTTATAAAAAAACTTATGCTTTCTATACATAAGCACCTTTTTTCTCTATCATTATGCATTATGAGTCATTTGTTTTCTTTATTCTTCTTCCTTCTATTGACATCTTTTAACGTTTTACTAAATCCTAAAATCAAAATAATAAATATTATTCCAGCAATTGCTACCATTTCTAAAATGAATTGCATAGTTCTCTCCTCCTCAAAATTATGCCTATTATCCTTTATTAAAACTGTTATCTATTTAGACAAACTTTCATTTGGTTCACTTGGCGTTTTTATATCAAATTATAGCTGTCTCATTGTAAATATACTTTTAAAACACCCTATTTCCTATTTATTCTAGTTTATCAAAAGAAGTTTTTTAAATCAGTAGATAAAGTAAATCTTTAATAATCGGTTGGGGCTTCATCCCCACTGATTATTAGCCCTCAAAAATCGAGCTTTTACAGGAAGTTTATCTCCCACCTAATCTCTTTGCTTTTGCTGATTTTTGAGGTGGGAGTATTGCTGCCCGCGAATAGCGAATAAATTTTCATTACTGATTTATATGTATACAAAAAGCCACCCCTTCTAGAAAAATACTAGAAAGAATGGCTCAGATCATAATAAAGTGAAACTTCGATCAGTGGAGATTCCCCTAATCTTCCACTAATCGTTAGTTGAATCTATAAGACTTTTATGTACGGTAATTCTTATCTTGCTGCACGTACCTCAGCAACAAGTTTTCCACCCTCTATGCTCATATAAAGCTTCACAGGTACTTCATTTGTATTTTCAAACACTAAATCTAAATATGGATATGCAATCGTAGCATCTCGGCCTTGTGGAACGTATCCTACTGTTTTGGAGTGTGTAGTTCTCTCCACCATTTTTAAACCAGCTTGATCTGCAGCATTAAAAAGAGTAGAAGATGTTTGACATACTCCTCCGCCATAACCATCTACTAGTTTGCCGTCAACAATCTCTTTTCCTAACTGATATCCCTTGTCTGGTGTTGTATCTCCAATTAATGCGTTAAAAGAGAAACGATCTCCTTTTCCTAATACGACACCACTAATATTACTTGCAGACAAACGAATATTCTCGATTCTACCACCTGTAGAACCACCTAAGTTTGTTTCATATCTTCCTAAAACTGCACCATTTCCACTTGCATCTTCCGGCTTCGCTACAGGTTTTTTCTCAACAATTGGTAGTTGGTACGAAGAATCCCACATTCCTACGTTCATTAGTTTATCTACTAGCTCTTTTTCCATTAACTCATAAGAAGGCTTACCTTCTTGCCATGTTCCATCACTTGCCATACGAGAAGGGACCATCTTTTGATCAATAGTTTTTCCGACTTCCTTAGCAACCTTCGTTACTTCTTTTTCAAACTTATTTTCATCTTCAAAATAACCTAAGCTTGCTATATTAACATTTTTTACTTCTTTACCACTTCTAGCATCTACTAAACTTACACTTTCATTGACACCAGTCTTAGCTTCTACTGCATGCTCTCCTATGCCACTTACCAATGAAACTTCACTTATTTTTGTACCACATCCACTCACTATGCTTACACATAGTGCCCCTATTACTATACTTTGTACCTTACGTAACAATATACTCTCTCCCTTTCCCTACCATTACTCTTTGTTTTCAATTTTATGTATGTATAATTACATGACTTTGCAATATGACTACAAAATATTACAATTTGATTTCCACTATATTAAAATTACTCTTTTCTTTAAGAAATGTCTACACATATTTACTTAGAAACTTAAGTTTGTAATGCTCCTCTTATTTAACCAGTATATACCAAATGATTATTCAAAAACAATTTTAATACATTAATATTTTGGAATTCTTCATAGGCAATTCTCATTTATAAAAACTTATCACAAATTCTCTTGAATACATTTGATGAAGCACCCTATTCAAAATAGGTATTTGCCGTGCCACCTATCCGCTCTTACACATACATTATGATGAATTCAAGCAAATTTAGAGAACGGAGGATGTTTATGTATCCCTACAATTCATATGCCCCCTACAACCTTTATAACTATCAACAATCATATGACGGGCAATCGCAATATCAACCATATATAGAACAAACAGAACAAATTGATCCATATGATCCAAATAGACAATTTCAAATTCCAATTTCCTTTCCAGGTAGTGGCGGCCGTCAGTTAGAAAGACGAGTAAATGAGCTAGAACAAAGAGTAAATCAACTTCAGCAGACAGTAGAACGTCATACACGTAGACTCAATCGATTAAATCAGCGTTTACGTACTGTAGAGAATCGACTAAACATTCCATTTTCAGCACTTGAGGATGGATTTTAAATTAGTAAAACAAAGAACTATATAAGGAAGGGACTCTCCCTTCCTATATTTCAAATTAACAAATAGTAAGCCCCTGTTATCCGTTTTATTTTATTAAATTGACGAAAGTTTTCTCCATCTCTATACTGATAAGAGTCAATGAAATGAAACAAGGTGATAAATATGGATTTTGAAATAAACTTCCTCTCCTTCTATGTTATACAAGTAGAAGGAAAAGGTGAACAAGCAGATAAGCGATATAAACATTTTCAAACGTTGGATGCTGAAGAATATGAGGACAGCCCCTTAAAAGAGTTCTTAGATGGTGAATTATTAAAAATATCTAAACGAAAAGTAGAACGTCATGCAAAAACCGAACAAGCCCCAACAAAGATTGGTCGATTTATTGTAGAAACTGGGCACGAATTCGATTCCAACCCTCATTATAATTTATTTAATCGTATCCGTTTTGCAGAAACGAAAGAGAATTTTAAAGATATGAGTGAACCTCTCGTTTATACATATATCGATACAAGTGCAGTACGCGGTGGTGTATTTTTAGTTGCTCAAGCAAAACTGAGGAAATACTTTGACGATCCATTCGTATTCGTTATGAAGTGTGACTTCGAGCCAAAAGTTGCTTCCATTTCCGACGAAACAACACTTATTCGCAACGTTGAAATGGCAATTACGACAAAAAATATGAAATCTATTCAATACCCATACATGCCAGAAGAAGGCATTGTAGAGCCTGGCGAACTAAAAATCCACCAAGCATCACACGCACGCTACTTTGAGGATTTCTTAAAATTCGTCGAATACGAACGCTCTATGCCAGAAATTATGAAAACACAAGTTATGGACATGGTATACGACCAAATCGAAGACGTGTTTGAAGAAGGTACGGAAGAACGAGAACAATTCGACCAAGCGATGGAAGTATGGGCTGCCAGTCCTAAGCGTGAAATTATGGAACATTTCACAACGGAAGAAGTAATGGAAGCTACAGCGCAAATTGTGGAGCATACCCCTGAGATAGAATTAAAGCTAAAGGCAGATCATATTTCTGTGAAGGCATTGCTTGCAGATTTTGGGGAACAGATTCATATTGCCAAGGTTAATGATAAATATGTACTAATGATTGAGGCGGATACACTTACGTTTGAGAAGGGATTCTCTCCTATTGAGTTTTTGAAGCCGGATGAGTTAGAGAAAGTAATGGAGCGGATTGCGAGTAAGACGTAAAATAAAAGAAATTTTAGTGTCACTAAAACGATTTTTGTATTTGATAATCTAAAAGTAAGCCCGTATAATCGTTAAAAACCCAGCCGTTCTTCTTCGATTACTTCGAAGAAGAACGACTGGGTTTTTAATGACAAAATGGCTGGATTTTCAATTGACAAATACACTAGCTCCTCACATATGAGTTATCTATTCATTCTTCATACATACAAATTTCTTCAAGTCAGCTTTTACTTTGATTTGCTTTCTTTAAGTAAGAAATCGTTTGGTCTAAACCAAATGAGACGTCTGAAGCAGGCTTCCATTTTAATACTTCAATCGCTTTACTAATATTTAACTGGCTATGAAGAATTTCTCCTTTATAGATTGAGTCATCATTCCTTTTATTACGACATTCCATACATGTTCTACATATCGCTTATAAAAGAGTGATAGATTCTTTCTATCTTTGAAATCATCCCACCTTGAGTTAGATGTTGTCGTGAATATTCCTGAGCATTTCTTCCTAAACGTTCACGAAGATTCTTATTTGCTAAAAGCAATTTAAGAGCATCGGAAAGTTGTTGTACATTTCCCGGTTCACAAATGATCCCTGTTTTTCCGTTTTGAATCATTTCTGGTATACCACCGCAATTTGTTGTAACAATAGCTTGACGAGAAAACATAGCTTCAATAATTGAAATCGGAAAATTATCGTTAATGGTAGGTAAGACATAGATAGCAGAAGAGGAAAGGATTTCTGGTATATCTGTTCTTCTGCCAAAGAACTTGATATTGTCGAGACCAAGTTGTAGTACTTGGTCTTCTAGTCTTTCTCTCATGACACCATCACCAACAATCCATATTTCTACATTAGATAAATCTTGTTGAATTCGCGAGAGCGCTTTCAGAAAAATGTCATGACCCTTTCTGGGAGAAAGGCGGGAAACACAGGAAATTACAAGATTATCATTATACTCTTGTTTAGGTATAGAAGCTTGATGAAAATGTATGCCTGTATGAACAGTAACCAGTTGTTCTATCTTTGCGCCATACTCTTTTAAAGGGGAATGAAAAGAATTACTGATCGTTATGATTTGATCGGATGCTCTTATTCCCTGTTTTTCAATTTCACTAAAATAAACTTCCTCAATTGATCCTTTTTTTATTTTATCGAACTTTAACCGGCTTTTTGTAAAATGTCCATGCGGTGTAAAAAAAAGAGGTTTCTTATATTCTAGATTTAGTTGTCCTAATAAAAAGACAGAAAATAAATCTTGTGCATGAAACACATCATATTGTTCTAGATTTCTTCCTCTTAAGAAAGACTTATACACGTTCATGAAACTAGTGTTTTTTATAATTTTTTCATTGACTGTACCATATCGTTGCAGCAGAAAGTCCCTTGCATGTTCGGCAGCCTGCGGGATATCTTGCTCTAGATGAACTGCTGTCATTTGAGTAGGTGAGATGACATCTACGTCATGACCATACTTTTCAAAACCTGTTTTTAAGGAAGTAATATAACTTGATAACCCTCCAGTATTTGGATATCGCAAAAACGTTACGTAGAGGATCTTTAGTTTATTTGTTTTACTTGGTATGCGATTCTTTTTGATTCCAAATGTCTGAAATGGTTCCATTAAATGATTCTTTTTACTATCTATTTTATAGTATTCATCCATGACTTTTAGCAGGCTCGCATGGAAAGGACAGATGTATTCATTTCGCTCTTCCTTTATTGTATTCAGAAGCATCTCCTCCTAACTCTGCTAATGTGAAAATTTTATTTATCTTATAAACCTAATTCTCTTCCCCAAGTTGAAACTTTTTCAAGATGATACGTTAATAGCTCGCCACCGCGGTTATCGAATATTCTTCGTAGCTGGGTATGCAACCCCTTTTCTAATGTTCTCTGCAAATACGCCATTTTATAAAGGTCAATTGGAGCCGTTTTAAATTGAATGCCATTCTTCTGCATTTGTTTTGTATATGATTTCACACAATGCGTGCGAATTTCTTCTGCATGACTCTGCCAATCTTTTCTGAAACCTAATAATATTTCGACTAAAACAACCATATCAAACCAGACGGGTGCATACTTAATGGACTCCCAATCGATAAACTGGATATTCCATGGTGCACCTGGTGTCACATTGTTGCTGCATATGTTTTGCATATGAAGATCACCATGCGTTATAGATGAACCATTTTCAAATAGTTCCGGGAAAAAATCCGGTCCCTTATGACATAGTTTTATTAGCGGTTTATGATAGGGTTTAATGATCTCCCTTAACCGGTCGTCTTTCGCTGCGTCATCGAGAAAAGCAATCGTCTTTCCAATATATTTGGCTCGATTACTTCTCATGTGGCTTGATTCATAAATAGGAAGCCAAGATTTCCAAACATCTTTATGCTTTTTAAAGTTGTCTTCAAATGTGTGTGCGTGAAGTTTGGCAACGGTGGGGATAATGTAGTCAAAATGTTTCGGGGAGAAGGTGATCTGGCCGCGTACTTGCTGAACAAATTCCATGAATATCCAGGTGTCATTTTCGCTTTTTTCAACATGGTATATTTGAGGAAGAAACTCTTTCAATATAGGATAAGCTCTCTGATATACATTAATCTCTACTTCATTTTTATAGTTTGTTGAATAATATATTTTCAAAATAATGGGATAATGATTCGTTTTTTTTCGAAGAGATAATTTGTAGATACTCATTCTTGTTGTTGATTTTAGACACTCGATTTTAGCAGGGTCTATTACAACCCTCTCAGCCATTGAATAAGAAAGCTTTTCTGAAATCTTCAACTTCTCAAAATGATGGAATAATACTTTTGCCTCGTACAACGTTTTCATTCCTTTCGTTTTTGTTTCCAGGCGTTCTTCAAATGAGACCACGTGCTTCTAATGAACGGCATTGGATCATCCCATGCAAACAAAGCAAACTCTTTTTTGCCTCGCAAGCCTTCATAAAAATCTTTCCACGTCATTTCGGCTCTTTTTTTCTTGTGGCGGAACGTTAAATAATACCGCACAAGATAAATCCATTTGACACCGTCTATTTGTTTGAGCCTCGGCACGGGGTTTTGCTTGGTTAAATATAAATAATACATATAAACAAAATCCACGCCAGCAGGTCCTGTCAAGCTATGCGTTAACCAAAAACGAGGATTTATTTCAATAAACTTATAAACCCCATCTCGGGGGTCCTTTTTAAACTCTGCCATACCAATACCTTTAAGGTTCATTTTTTTTAAAAATGGTAAACATATATCCACCAATTCTGGAATTTGTTTACTAACAATATGAGCTCCCGTTCCAAATTCAGCTGGGAATTGATGATTCTTTTGCAAAGAAAATAACGCTAGTAGCTCCATATTGTCGTCATAAAAAGTGGCCACTTTATAAAAATGCTGATTGTCGCCAGGAATGATTTCCTGAATAATGAGCTTTCCATGCTGCCGATACAATTCATACTCATTTCTTAGTTGATCTGGATCTTTTATGAATATGGCCTTTTTATTTATTTTTTTTCGAAACTCATGGCCCAAAGTCGGCTTTAATATACATGGGAAATCCAGAGACAATATCGCTTCTTCAATTTGTTCTTTATGTTCGATCACATACGTTTTAGGACATGGAATATTATGCTTCACTGCTAATTCATACATTTTGTGTTTATCCAGTATTTCTTCAATCAGCGAATGTTCAGGAAACAAAAATAAATAGTAGTTAGACAGTTCCATTCGATATTTTGAAATGAACACCACATAATCATCCGCACCTGTATACAAAATCGGTTTCAGTTTAAATTCTTTAGCCAAATTGATTAAAAAAGTTAGTAATTCCTTTTCATCTGATAAAGGACTTGGGCATACTCCACATGAAGCAAGACGTGATTTTCCTATCTTATAAGGTTTCTCTATATCGAACGCATAAACGTTGATCCCTTTTCTCGCTAAGCTTCTGATGATTCCGATTCCATTGGCACTTAAGTCCAGTACAACTGCTGCGTGTTCATGATTCATAGAATTCTTCCTCACTCAAATACTTTTTGTAGATCTTTTCAATATGAGCTGTCATTGTCTCTCTAGTTAAATGTTTTTTAGCAAAGTTTCTTGCATTTTCACCCAACTGCTCCCGACCTTCCTGATTTGCAATGACGAACTTTAATGCACGTGCCAGTTTAGCTGTATCTCCTGGAGCGACTAGAATGCCTGTCTTGGAGTGATTCACCAATTCAGGTATGCCTCCCGATGTTGTCGAAATGACACAAGCTCCACTATGCATGGCCTCAATGATAGAAATAGGCAGGCTGTCGTTTAGGGTTGGAAGTACAAAAACATCGGTTTTGCTTAAAATGTTTGGCACATCATCCCTTGCCCCTAAAAACTCCACCATGGAAAGACCCAAAGAATCGACTTGCTTTTCTAAAGTGTCTCTCATCTCACCATCTCCGACAATGAGCACTTTAATGTTATCAGTATATTTTCTTTTCAGCTTTGAAAGTGCGTCAAATAATACATTATGGCCTTTTCTTGGGCCTAATCTCGCTACACATGTAATAACGACCTTCTTGTGTGCTGATGTATTTTTTGTGCGATACTTCTCAGGGTAATCAATACCCGTAAGTACAGTTGTCATGTTCTCTTGTTTGGTCCCTAGCTGCATTAACGGATCACGAAATGAATCACTGAGAATGATAAGGTGATTGGCAAATTCAATGGCTTTTCTTTCTAATGTTTGATAATAGACTTCTTCCAGCGAACCTTTTTTAAATATACCAAATTTCAGCCGGTTAAAGGTAAACATCCCATGGGGTGTAAACAACAAAGGTTTTCCGTAATATACATTGATTCTTCCTAATATATTCGCTGTAAACAAATCTTGCGCATGGAAGATATCATATTTTTTTAAGTCGATATTGTGAAGAAGCATCTTTTCATAGATATACATATGTCTGTGACTTTTCAAAATCATGCTATTATAACTTCCATAACGTGTATTAAAGAAATCTTTTAAGCTGGGAACAATTACTTCACGCAGGGTCTCTACTTTACTCCGAGGAAATTGATTAGGAGAGATAATGTCGACTTGATGTCCTTGTTGTCTTAACCCTTCACTAAGTGCTGTAATATAATTAGATAAACCTCCAGTATGAGGATAGTCCCAAAACGTAGCAATTAATATAGAAAGGCTTTTCTTTCGGACTGTCTTTGGCCCTGTATTTGTATAACGTTCGTACATTTCATTCTTCTTTTTTTGAAATGAGAACGAACGAATTCCAAAATATTTATCCATTTCTTTAATTACATAGGGATATGGAAACATAAGCTTCTTTTTCATCGCCAGATCCTCCTTACCACTTCGAACGCTTCAGCGTATTGTACGCCAATCGTCATTCCTCTAACTCTTCCTAAATACTGAACTCCTTCATATGAACGAGGATGAGGAAAATCTCTCATTTCTACATCGTAATGTTTGAGCGCCGCAATTTTGGAATCCATTTGATCTGTAATGTCGACAAAATAATTAGATTTGAAAACTTTATCATTCGTGTGGATATTCCACTCACTAGAGGAAACCGTTTCAAATGTAATTAATTCTATCGGTTTTTGGTTCGGCAGAGGTCGAGTCGCGGTCAAAACCGCTTGAAAAGTAATTAAATGATCAATATTGACATCTCCATAATGGTGGGTGAAGATTTTACTTGGTTTATAGGTCTGTATTAATTGTTCTATTTCTTTCGTTAACTGATGCAGCGGAATTAATTCTAACTCTAAATTAGCATGCTTGAGGAATATCACTTCTTCAATACCAATTACCTTATTTGCACACCGGCTTAGCTGCTGTATGTGATGGGCTTCCTCTTTTCTTCCTAAAGCAGTAATGATTGAAATTACCCGATAGCCATTTTCTACTAGTCTTTTTAAAGTCCCGCCGGCTCCTAATAGCTCATCGTCAGGGTGAGCACCAATGACTAAAACACACTCTCTCATTTTTTTTATCACTCCTTATACCGTGTACTACTTAACTTATGATTGATGCTGCAAAAAGAAACTGTCATTAGCGGAGAGCCTGTTCTATTGTTTATCATCTTTTAACAGGATTCCAACAGAAGTCCCCTTCCTTAAGCATGTGCAGGGCATGGCCCAGGTCGTAGGGAGGGGATGAATGGTGGTCGTAGATAGCACGAAGTTTTTATTTCCTTTTTTGCAACATAGTATACGCTAGTGACAGGAAGAAAAACGAACATACATTCTCGTATTAAATGTAGGGCAAGGTTGTGTCCGAACAGTATAAACGACTCCTGTGGAGAGTACGTCAGACTGATTGGGTATCCAATCAGCAACGCTCTATGAAACAGGAAGCGCCTTCTTCAAACAGCTCGTTAGAATGTTAGAGAGGGGTCATTCACTGGTCCTGCCATTTGTTAAAGAATAAAGTGAAACTTTGACCAATGGAGGTTTTCTTCATCTTCACTGATCATTAGCCCGCACCAATCAGGATTTTATGGACAGTTTATTCCCCACCTAACTTCTTTACTCCCTGCCCAAATTTAATGTAGCGGGATAAAATAAGCCTGTATTAAAGACTGCTCATTACTACTAATCAATCTTTAATACAGCCTTATAGTCTATCAAGATTTGCATGTGTATTTCTGCCTCTATGCGATGAATTCTAGAAGGAAGTGATCAAAAAACAAAGTGTTGGTTTCAATATAAAAAAACGTTATGCGCAAGACACTTCTGTTTTTTATCAATGTTTCACCCATGTATTATAAACAGAAGAAGGTATATTCTTCACATTATTTAAAAAATCCTGTGACAATCCAAATTTTTTAAACCCCTTTAATAATTTAATAGGAGCCTTGCTATTTGAGGTAAAAGCTCTTTTATGGTCAATAACTTTTAACTGACCTTCTTCATTTATTAAAACGTGTCTTACTTCCGTGTCCCATCTGGTAAATCCGATCTTTTTCAATTCATCCAACATTATTAATATTTTTTCAGTTAATTCTTCAGTGATCTGTTTTTCTTTTTTTAAGTGACGTGCAAGTGAAATTCCATGTATATACTCCATGACAATATAATTCTCTCCATATTCATAAAGTCGTGGAATAATAGGTGATGATTGTCCAATTACCAGAGCTTTCAACTCTTTTTTTTGAGTTTCTTCCAGGAAAAACATTTTCACACATTTATCATGGGTTAATTGATATACCTCTCCATCCTTCCCATCCCCAATGAGCTTATATTCCTTCAAGTCTCTTCTGCTGATTTTTCTTTTATTAAAGTATGTCTTCATTTGATCGCTCCTTAATAAGGATTTCGTGTTTTTGCAATAGTATCACCTCATATTCTATGATTCATCACTTACATATGTAACCTAGACTAATATATATTTTGATAACTTGATTCAATTCATATGGTTTTTTAATAGATATTATTTTAAAACCTTGAAATGCAATAAAGTGAAAGTTTGATCAGTGGGGGGGCTTCATCCCATTGTCATCAAGCCAAATTACTTTTCTATCCTTTACTTCAATCTTATTTGCACTCAGTAAAAACCAACTTCATCCAAATTTTCACTTTCAACCAAACTGACCAGCCACAAACCGTAACCGTATCGATAACCAACTGGCAAAATACTTGTGGTGCAAACAAATTTCCTAAGTATGGATATCTTTCGTTAATGATTCGAACGAGTTGAAACGGAATGAGGATACCGTCCTTCATGGACAATTTTCCCAGGGGTGACTGACCCTATTAAACCGGTTGCCCCCGCTTAACATGGAATAAATACGTTATGTATTAAAAACCGACTCTTATTACATAGCCGGTTTCTTTTATTGCTTCACATACACTTAGTCTTCATTAGGAAACAGTAGGTAAAGTGATATTTGTAAAAATATTGTCTGAATCAACAAAGTTACGTATATGATTTTTATTTGTATAGTATTTTAAATTCAAAGGTGTAGAGCCTGTATAAACAAACTCATTTCCTTCTAGAACTAGTTCATTCGCTGCATTAGCTGAGCCAGATGCTAATAAGGCACCAAAAGATGTATTGTTTATCGTGACTATACAATTTGCTGCTTTATAAATTGTATAGGGTCTGTTTGTATCTGATAAAAACAGATTATTTTTGGTATTGATAGTGATATCGCATTCTTCTAATGACGTGTATGATACTTGGTTGTCCACATTTGTAATACCGCCTTCGCAGGTCGTATCTATAAGCTTTGATTTAGTAACCTTAACGTTCATGGGGCGTCCGCTAAACATATGATTTCTCAGCTCACAATTAATAAATTCTGATCTAGTGAATTCACAGACATCTACATTCTTAGGATTTGGATTTTCAGATCTGACTCGTAAGTTTTCGAATCTACAATTATCATACTCTTTCACTTTAAACGTCATTTCCTTTTGTATAGGGACAGATTTAAAGGTACATCTGCTTATTTTGTTTGCCTTTAGCCACGGTGCAGTAACTAGATTTTCTGTAAAAATAATGTAATTATTATCAAACGTGCAATTATCGCCCATTGCAATCATGTCAGGATTTACGTATTGATTGTTTGATAATGAAACCCTGTATGAATCACTAGTTACATTCATGATGCCACCTGTAAAGCTGTTGCCTTCGATATTCACAAACGCCGCACTGAAATTAGAAGTCATAAGGCCAATGTTGTTTTGACAGTTGTATAAGAAGTTATCCTTAATGTTTGCATGCACGAGAGAATACAAATTGATTGCAATATTATCAATGTTGTAAATGTGATTGTGCTCTATTAAAACATCGTAACACCCGACTAAGATACCATGATAACTACCGTAAATTTCGTTATCTATTATCGTACAACTTGCCCCATAACTATCTTCCATATTTATCGAATATCTAGTCGGGTCATTGAAAAGCGGTTTTCCATCCAAAAACCTAACCAAACCTTTTCCATTATCACGGATTTTATTGTTTACAATTTTGTTATAGCTACCACCTAAAGTAATACCGCCCCTATGCCCATTAAATATTTCACACTTTTTCACTGTATTATGATGGGGAATCCCGCCAAACATAATAGTAATCTGCATATTCTTACTTGGGTTAGTTTCATTGTAATACTGCAATCTAAACTTAGTTGCAGTAACAGGAATAGAAATATCGGTATAAATTCGTCTTTTCTTCATAACCCCTATGAATTTGTTGCTATTGTCGTAAAAGAAGATGTCCAATTCTTTAGTATTCAAATTAGTTTTTCTAGCGTATCCTGCGCCAGCTATAAGGAAAGAATTTATCTTTGGTGTTAAATCTTGAGGTATGTTTAACAGTTTTGTTATGAGTGTATTAGCCGAGGTGATTGGTTGTCCAGTTGTGTAATCTAAAGCACTTAATGTAAGTCCTTGATCAAATTCACCATAGTTATATATAGAATCTGAGCTAAATGAAACATTATCACCCATGTAATCGCGAACTGTACAATTTGTCATAGAACAATAACTTGAACTTCTTTGAAAGAGAACTCCATATGTGTGCTCCATTGCTGCTTCTAAAGGATTCGAGAAACTCCTATCATCCCTACATCCAATGACGGTTCCGCCAAATAAATGAGAATTAGTGTTTTTGCTAAAAACAACACTATTTCCTTTAAAGTTGTAATAATCAGTAGTTGTTCTATTATCGAATGGTGATTTTTTGTTAGAATCATATATTACTTTTAGTGTTGAACCACTTAAATTAAAGTCAATATTAGAAACCATAGCGATTTCACGAGGGTAACAGATCGCATAATTCCCCTTTGGAAGAGTCACTTCAGCATAATTGTTAGCCGCCGCAAATTGTAATGCACTGTTTATTCCCTGTATATTCTTATCAGCTTGTATATAATCAGCATCTGCATAGGGCTTGGTGGGGAATCCTTCTTTTATACCCCACTGATTTAATTCAATTAAATAATCCAATTCTCTTCACCCCTTCATTTTCTTAAAATAGTATATTCATTGATAAAAGAAACCGTCCCTATAAAAGGAAACTGTTTTAAAAATCACTAAAATTTACAGTCCTATTCATAAAAAAACAGTTATATTCTCTCGTTAGATTTAACAATGTTTAAAAGATTGAATCACCTTTTTAAAGACCAGTTTTATTTTACAATTGCATCCCCTCTTCCATATTATAGTTTTTATTGAGCGCTATTCTGTAGCGCTCTTTTATTTTTACTCACATCCTTTTGCCTGTACCTTAGTTACTATACATATCCGGACACGAAAACCTACTATTAGAATTCAAAAAGATGACATTTCTTCAATATATCCTATCAGGCTATTGTTTGTATAACTACTAGAACTGAAGAAAAGCAGTTATCTTTAAACTACAATAAAATATATCAGAATTTAAGGAAGACAGCTCAAGGAGAATTGTCCGTAAGAAACAACTGATGAGAGGGGAATAATCACGGGAAATGCCGCACTTTCTTTAAAATGGACCGATATGGCTCGATCTTAAATAAAAACTAAAAAAAGTACCTAGAATAAAAAAAGGGGGAATGACAAGGAAATAATGTTTTTTTCTCATCTTCACAGCATGTAAAAACTTTCTGTTCGTAAATATAATCATCGGAAAAAGAATACCACTTATTATCAAAGTAATAACTAAACCCATAACAATACCCACCCATTCTTCTACCATATCTGAGCAACCATTAAATAGACAATTGATTGAATAAACAGTTATTAATACCCCTAAAAGAGCATACCCAAAAAGAAAACCAAAAATAAAATTTAGAAGCACACTTATTACTAAGTACAATTTTTTCATCTATTCACCTCAAAAAACAATGCAATTTCATACATTAAATTCCGGAAAATTCTAACATTTATAATCATCGTTCTTCAAATCAAAGAAGCTCGACTAAAAAAATAAATCTTTTTATATTCATTTACACGAACACTTTTAACTTTTGACTATGCATCATTTATTTTGTTATTTATCTCTTCTAACACTCGCAACTGCTGCTCACCTTTCTTTACAGCCATAGTAAAATAATTTTGTAAAAGTCGTATTGTGTTATTATCAATATAATATCGTTCCGTTATATTCCCCCATGTCTTGCTATTTTGAAAATCATCCCAAGTAAATGGACTGTGTTCTTTTTTCTTTAATTCTTTAAATACCCATCTTTTCATTTTCTTTTTTGCTTTTTCAGTTAATAAACCATTCTTTACAAGTACGAGTTCTTCATTTCGTTTATACCGCTTATAAATATCCTTTTCCTTGAATACTTTAAGAAAGATATTCAAGGTATTCTTAGCGTCTGCAAAGGCACGGTGCTGCTTTCCTTCCCATTCTAAAGAAAATTGTTCCACCGCAAATTTTAAACTTGGTGTATGTATAAATAATTGATCATATGCTTGAAATACAAATTTTTGCAAATCAAATTTTCTCTCATTCTCTATATTAGGGCATTCTATATGATGTAGCTTACAATCTTGCGCAAGAAATTTATAGTCTTCCTTTCCCCATGTTATAAACATATAATCATCCCCAGCAAATTGAAGAAATCGTTCCATTACCTCTGGAAACATTTCTACCTCTTTTAGATCTTGCTTTGTAATGCCTGTTAATTTTGTTGTATGGCGAGTTAGAGGTGCGGTTGGTTTAACAAGTGAAGAAAATTGTCCTATTATACGCATTGTACTTGCTTCTACCTTGATTGCCCCAATATCAACCACTTCCAAGGGATCTTGCAATTTATAAGGTCGAAAATTCCGTTCAACATCAAAGACAATATAATATTTAAGTTCATTCAAGTCATATCCCTCTTCCTTATCTGATTATATTTTTAATTATATATTCCCCACTGTACAAATACACAAAACAAAATTTATAAAAAAGATCCTGAGATTTCTTTTTTGAATATTCAGTCAAAAATAACTAAATTTTTTTGTATATAAAGTAAAGCTTTAATCAGCGAGGTTTGCTTTATCTCTCGTCTAGCTTCTTTGCTTTCGTCGAATTTTGAGGTGAGCGTATTACTGCACGCGAATAGCGGGATAAACATACATTCGAAAGAATGAAATGAATCAGGCACAATAAAAAAAAGAGAAGGGCAAGCCCTTCTCTTTTCAATTCAATTACTTCTTAACTACGTTAGTAGCTTGTGGTCCACGGTTACCTTGTTCTACTTCGAAAGTAACTTCTTGACCTTCTTCTAAAGTTTTGAATCCGTCGCCTTGGATAGCTGAGAAATGAACGAATACGTCTTCTCCGCCTTCAACTTCGATAAATCCGAAACCTTTTTCTGAGTTAAACCATTTTACTTTACCGTTTTGCATGAAAAAATCCTCCTACAATGTACCTATATGTACATATTCATTTTCGACCACTTTACAACAATAATAACGACATTAAAAAACTGCAACCGCAGAGGAGATTTAACATTGCTATCCTCTTCTGAAGTTACAGCTCATTTAAATCTCTATATTATTAAAAGTAAAATGGTTTATAATCACTATATCATACCAATATAATAAAAGTAAAGCTAAATTCTCTATTTTTTTTTACATTTTACACAACATTTTCCTCCCAGTGCATCACTTTCGATTCTCCAGATCCAAATACAGCAACTTTTTTCCCAGCTAAATCTATACCTTCTAAATCATCATGGAAGTCTTCTGCTTCAAATGGTAGTTCCCTATCTCCCCACGTATAAGACCCCAAAATGATACCATCATATTCTAATAGTTCTTCTGCGTCCATCCCTTCCATTTCTTTCAATTCCACTTCATGATTAAATGCATCCAAACTCACTTTAATTAAATCAGCGATACTTTCTGTATTTCCTGACATACTTGCAAATGCTATTAAAATTTCCGCCATGTTGACACCCCTTTTTACAATTGATTATCTTTTTTATTTTTCTCCTTACCGCATTAAATACACTTACTTGTTTACTTATTCAACTTCCCTATCACCCTTTAGACAATCAGCAATTCGGCTATCTATTAGAGGTTATTTTGTCACAGGGCTTCAACTTTAGAATTTCTCCACTAGTTGCCTAGCAGCTACTAGGCGAATTGGTTCTTACCTAGACTTTCACCAGTAAGCAATACTTAGCTTAACTGGGCACGCTATAAAAAAAGCACGAATGACTCTTCTTGTCATTCGTGCTCCTCTATTTTTATTTTTTAAAAATGCCAAATGGCTTTCCTACTGGTAATACAACTTTTCCAAAATGTGTATTTAATACAGCAGCTGCTGAACCATAGAAAGATAGTAATGAAATACATAGTTCAGAATACGCTGCTAAGTTATGCATAGCATGTGGCATAACACCTAAAGTACTAAATGAAAGACCGATAAATAAGAAATCAATAAGTACAAAAATCATAAATAATACTTTATGTGTTTCCATTGCTCCAATAGTCATAAAAATTGTAAAGATTAGATACCCAATAAATGCAACACCAAGTTGCTTTGGATCTACAGCTTGTGCCAATTTTTCGCCAAATACACCAAGTTGAATTAACCATGATGTCCCAACACCTAACCAAAATAGACCATACGCACCAAAAGCAGTTGTACCGAACGTATTATTATGCTTTGCATCGTGAACGCAAGCAAAAAGTTGTGCAAATCCTCCTAAAAAGATTGCCCATGGTAATACAAATGAAACGCCATCAGTTAATCCTAGCTTTTGTGATGATGCTACAAGTGTTACCATTGCTAATCCAAATAGACCAATTCCAGATGGATCCGCTGTTGTCATTTTTACATGATGTGTAGTTTGATTACTCATAAAAACCTCCTGATTTTGAACACATACCTGAATACAATACTGAATTCAGATATGTATGTCAATGGTTTTTATTGTATGTCGTCAGACTTCACATTTTTGTAACAATGAAATATCATTTTCAAAAGAAGAATCACCACCATTACTTTTTCAAACAGATTGAACAACTCCTCCCCGCATCTACAAAACATGCATGAATTCTACATTATATTTGTGATTATAATCACCTCGATCTCTTTTCTTATCCATTAAGCTAAAAACATACAAATGAACAGAGGAGTGATTCATATGGCTACACCTTTTACTAAAACATCTATTGTTGGTGAAATAGTTACCACTTTTCCACAAGCAAGTGATTTGTTTAAAAAACATCGTATTGATTTTTGTTGTGGCGGGGACAAAACAATTGAAATAGCGACACAAACAAAAGAAATTTCTCCTGATGAACTTTTAAAACTATTAAATGAACAATATATTTTATATAAATCAAAAAATAATGAATCTACAAACTGGAGTGAGGCTAATTTTTCTATACTAATTGACCATATTATCCAAAAACATCATCGATATATTCAAGAAGAATTGCCACAGCTGAGCCCATATGTAACAAAAGTATTTCGCGTACATGGTCAAACAGAGTCGCATTTAAGTACCGTTCACCGACTTTTTCATGAATTAAAATTAGAACTTGAACAACATATAATAAAAGAAGAAACTCTTGTATTCCCGCTTATCAAAAAATACGAACAAAATTCATCTCAAGAAAATTTAATTTTGGCAATTGAAAGGCTTGAAGAATTAGAACAAGAGCATGATGGAGCTGGCGATCTTATAAAAGAATTACGAATCATTACAAATGATTTTACTCCCCCAGAGCATGCATGCCGCACATATCGTATGGTTTATAATCGTCTAGAAGATTTTGAATCTGATTTATTCCAGCATGTACATCTTGAAAACAACATTTTATTCAAAAGATTACTTTCTTTATATAAGATGCTCTATACTATACCATGTAGATAAAACACCTTATCGATACCACTTATTACATATATGGGAGGAGTTTTAAAGAAATGCGCTACGTCATTGTAACAGGTACTTCACAAGGATTAGGCGAGGCAATCGCTACACAATTATTAGAGGAAAATACACGACTCATTTGTATTTCTAGAAGACAAAATGAAAAACTTATTGAAAAAGCAAAACAAAAAGATATTCCTTTAACATTTCACTCAATCGATCTCCAAGATGTACATAATCTAGAAACTCATTTTGAAACAATCTTTTCATCCATTGAAAAAGAAAACATATCGTCTATCCATTTGATTAATAATGCCGGTACCCTCGCACCAATGAAACCGATTGAAAAATCAGAAAGTGAACTTTTGATTGCAAATGTACAAATTAATTTAATTGCACCGATGATCCTTACTTCTTCGTTTATGAAACATACGAAAAATTGGAACGTGGACAAACGTATTATTAACATTTCTTCAGGAGCCGGTCAAAAACCATACTTTGGATGGGGAGCATATTGTACAACGAAAGCTGGCGTGAACATGTTTACACAATGTGTCGCTATAGAGGAAGCTGAAAAAGAATATCCAGTAAAAACAATTGCTTTTGCCCCAGGTGTTGTTGACACAGACATGCAGCAACAAATTCGGCAAACAGAAAAAGAAGATTTTACTAACTTAGATCGATTTATCGCTTTAAAAGAAGAAGGAAAATTACTCTCCCCTGAATATGTCGCTAAAGCGATTATCCATCTTTTAGATACACCCCATTTCGAATCTGGCGGCGTACTTCGCATTGATGAAAAATAGTTTCATAGCAAAAGGCTCGCATATAAGCGAGCCTTTTATCTTATCGGTTCTAAAAATATTAATACAGATTCCATTATTGGTTCATATCCTATCTCTTGGTAAATCTTATTCGACGTTGGATTTGCTAAGTCTGTATATAAAGTAGTTGTTTTATAACCTCGGTCTAACATGAGCTGACTGAGAGCAGCTACACAATTAGAAGCGTACCCTTGTTTACGTTCTTCTTTCGGTGTATATACAAAATTGATTGTAATATTACTCTTAGTAGGCCTTGTAATTGCAGCTACTGAAACTAATCTCCCATCTACTTCCCATCCAAACAACCGATTTGTACTTACTAATGTATTTGCAGTTTGTTTTGCTTTTTCTTCCGTAGTGGGCAAATGAACATCTTCACAAAATTGGTGCACCCACTTTTCAATTAATGGTAGTTCAACGCTGTTTACTCGCCGGAAAACTCCATATTCCCCCCATTGCCTCTTTACTTTTTTTAATTCATACACACCTTGATTCATACGAATAGAAAGCTTCTTTTGTTCTAATTTTGCAATCTCTTCAGCTAATTGTTTCACTACTCGCTTTTCACCAATCAATCCCGGTATATCTGGATACACCTTTGTTAATTGTTTCGCTATCCCCTCTATAGCCTCTTGCGAAATCTCGGATTTAGCGACAATCATTTGCTTTTTCTCAGTTTGAAGAAGTATGAGAGCAATTTTTTCATTTTGCTTTGCTATTGCCATAAACAACGGATTCTCCGTAGACTGTAACACCCCTAACAATAAATTATTTTCTTGCTCATTCATTTCCAAAATGGGGGTGACTTCCTTCTTAAAATAAGAAACATCTTCATATACCTGTAATTGAATCATCGACAATCTCTTCTTTCTATATAAATCCCTTTTGATTTTTCGACATATAAGTCGTTGATACGAAGAAGAAAAGGTGACTTACACTCATTTTCTCTCTCTGTTTTAACTTGGCATGAGGCAGGAAAAGGATCTGACCGTTTCTATGCATGGCCGGATACTCTCTCTCACCTAAAAAGAAGGGGTTTATTTGGATTTATATTTTTATATTTAAATAGAATATTGGCGATTCATTCATTAAATCCTGCTTTTACGATTCAATAATATTCAAGACTATCGTCATTACTTCTTTTTCAGCTTGTGAGATCCGTTGTTTTTCCCTTTCGAATTTAATTTCTTCGTTCTTAAAACACTCTCTCCTCTTTTGAATCATACGTACCATTTCTTTTTTGCTCGGCCCACCATATACAGTCCGTTTTTCAACAAATGATTCTGGTGATATAATATCATCCCATTCTTTTTCTGAAAGTATTACATGAAAGTTTTCTTGTAAATATATATTTACTTCTGTGAAATTCAGTTCATGTAACTCTTTTTTCTGCTGTATAGACATTGTTGCAATATCACTTGCAGCACGATGAGCACGCCGAAAAGGAATCTTATAATTTTTTGTTAATGCGTCTGCAAAATCTGTTATTGTAATCGCATGTTGAAACGAGCGAGTTCTTAAAACTTCATCTTCCACCTTCATCGTTCGAATTACTGCATTCATCATACAAAACACACGAATTGCCTTTTCGATTCCTTCATACAAATAAGGCTGCAAATCATCTTCTGTATCAACAATATCTCCAAACGGTGTATTATGAATCATTTGAAATACAGTGAAAGTTTCTCCAAGTGCACTGCTAGCGAGAGCACGAGCATGTTCAATGGAAACAGGGTTCCGTTTTTGCGGCATTATACTGCTGATTTGTACGTATGGGTTTGCGACAGTAATCCCATTGTATTCTTTTGTTGCTAGTAGTAAGAAATCATGGAGCCATCTACTGCTATTCGTCATCGCTACCATAAGTGTCGCGCTTGTTTCTAATAAATAGTCTGCGCTTGCAATAGCGTCATATGAATTTTCAATAACACTTGAAAAACCGAGCAACTTTGCAACCTGCTGTCTATTTATAGGAAAGCTTGTAGTAGATAGAGCAGCTGCACCCAAAGGAGATTGATTGACAAGATGATATACCTTCCAAACACGCTCTAAATCCCGATGCATTGTATCATATATTGCTAACATATAATGACCGAATGTTGTCGGCTGGGCAGGTTGTGTGTGCGTATAAGCAGGCATGATTGTTTCCATATGTTCATTCGCAATTTCTAACATACTTTCTTGTAAAAGAAGAAAATGCTCTATATAACGGAGTAAATAGCGACGCAAACTCATCCGATACATCGCGACCCCCATATCATTCCGGCTCCTGCCAATATGCATATTACTTACAAAATTATGATTTGCTTCTTGCCCAATTAAATGCTCCACTAAAAAAAAGAGATCTTCATGCTCCTTCTCATACAGTAATTGACTCTTTGGAATTTGTGCCACTTTTTCTAACGCTGTTAAAATAACTTTTGCATCTTTTTGTTTCATTAATTTTTGCTCAATAAGCATGATAATATGAGCACGATGAATCATAAACATCTCTTGCAATAAGTAATCTCGCTGAAATTGAAACACATGCTGTAGCACACAATTTGCATAGGTTTCCCCAGGGAAATCAGCGCCCTCACCCTTTATAAATTCCTCCTTATTTTGTTTCATCACCTTTTCTCCTTTCGCCCAGTTATTACTAATCATCATACCCTGAGCTTTTGAAAAGGTGCTTGTATAAAGTGAAACTATAATTAGTGGGAAATCCCTTCATCTCCCCATTAATTATTAGCCCTCACCAATCGGGCCTTTACAGGATAAAAATAAACCCGATGCTTCACGCATCGGGTTTATTTAATAACAGTGGCATCATATTTTTCACTTTTTAACACCTGGAAATGTAAATTTAGCAAGTGCTTACGAAGCTCTGTACTATCATCTTCATCCAATTGATTTGCTAAAAATACAATTTCTGTACAATTCCCAAGTTTATCAGTGGCATAAACTGCTTTTGCTAATGTCCATGGTGTATACCCATTTTTTTGTCCAGCATGCCGGAATGACTTACGATACTTCTTTGCTTTCATGTCCGTTTCAACGAGATTTGCCCACTCATTTTCTCCAGCCTTTGTAAATCCTTTTTTATGATTCGCTTTTTCCAGAAGCACCATATAATCATTTGCGGATGCAGCTGGCAGCCTATCTGACCATATTTTTTCATATTTCCCTTCTAAATAGAGCGGAATTTCTTTTTGTAATAACGGTCCTTTCTCTTTTAACCGTTCATGTATTAACATGGCATAACGACGATATTCTTCTGAAGACATTTCTTTTAACTTTTTCTCTAATTTAGATTTTGGAATATGCAGTTCCTTCTGCAAATATCCCGGAATGTATAGAGAAGAAACAATAGGAAATAACGGTTGATGTGAAGGAAGTGATAGGCTTTGTAAATTTTGGTTAATATAATCTAGTCCAAGTCGATCCATTAAATATTCTGTATTTGCATTTGAACTAAATTTCACCATCCCTTTCGCAACTTCTTCTAAAGAAACGGCATTTTCATCCATTTTACCAGTTTTCATTAAATACTTTTGCCAACGATCCTGCGCACCACCATCTGTATTTGGAATATAGTAACGATTTACATCATCAATTGACACATAACTATTTGGGTCAATTCTCCCATCTACAACTTGTTTCGTAAATTCAAGTGCAACAATTAACTTCATCGTGCTCGCAACTGGTAACACGACATCTGGATTCACAGAATAAACAACTTTATCATTTCGCTTTATAAGTAGGGCACTATTTTTTTCATCTTTATGTTCTTCAACAAATGAGGCAACATATTGAGCATCGTCATTATTGGAACTCCAAACTTTTTTCACTAAAAAGTTACCGGATATAAGTACTATGAATACACCAATGATTCCTGCACATATTATAACTTTTCTCAAGTGAAATCCCTCTCCTAATTTATATCTTTTCTCTATTATATACAGTTATAAACAAAATAATAGAGACAATTGTCTAAATAATTATCTCTATTATTGTAACTTGTAATCTCCTATTATGTCTATGTCATAAATCGAACAAAGTTTTCAACAAACTTCTTATAATTTAATTTCCATCCAATTCTCACCCAATTTTTAAGAGCTACTGCATCAGGTTGCGGTCGGAAATCAGCAATACTTTCCCCCTTTGCACTACCTTCTAAGTCCACATCTACTTTCCGGTATACATATTCAATAATAGAGGGATTTACAACTGCCATCATCGTAACAACATCATGAATGGGACTTCCAGTAATTTTCGGATCTATTTTCTTATATGCTTTATAATAATACTTAAAAATAGGGTCAATTAATTCTCTAAATTTTGTTTTTGAATGTTTTGTTATATATTGAACAGTTTCTGGTGTAATAATAGCATCCTTTGTAACATTGAGTGGAATTAGTGTCAAATTCTTTGCGTAGTGTGTCACAACATTTGCAGCAAGTGCATCGCCATGAAAATTCGCCTCTGCTACAGGCGTAACATTCCCTGGAACAAGAAATGCTCCACCCATACAGTAATACTCTTTTACATCTTTCATTATATCTTTCCCTAAAATAAACGCCGTTGCCAAACTTGTTGATCTTCCTGCATCAACAATAATAATTTCTTTTTTATAACGCTTAATAATGTCAAAGATTGTGCAAAACGATTTAATATTTGGTTGAATGGTTTTTGGAGGGCGAATTGGTCCTAACCCTTCTGCTCCATGAATTTCAGGATAATATGTTATAAATTCACCCGACAACGGCATTTTTGCTCCATTTATAATTGGTATATCCTCTCTGCCTGCTAGTTGCATTAAATACGCAGCATTGCTCGTTGCTTGCTCTTGTGTTACATTTCCATATCCAGTTACAATCCCAACGATTTCAATCTCAGGATGTAATAGCCCATACATAATGGCTAAAGAATCATCAATACCTGGATCTCCTAAAAAAAGCACCTTTTTCATGGCACTTCCCCCCCATCCCTTCACCTCTTATTATGGTATAAACCAAAATACATGTTAACTATTTTTCAAACCATATACGCCATAAAGTGAAACTGTAATCAGTGGGGGGGTTTCTTCATCCCCCACTGATTATTAGTTGAACCAATCGGGCTTTTACGGGCATATCCCCCACCTAACTTCTTTGCTTTTGCCAAATTTTGAGGTGGGGGTCTTACTGCCCGTTAATGCGGGATAAATTAAAATCACACTGTATTCACACACTGCTTTTTGAATAAACGATGAATTATTCAAAAAGCCACTGGATTAAACCATTTGTTCAAATTTCGTTCATTGTGATTCGATTCACAAAAATACAGAATAAACTTGTAAATACATTTTATTATGTATCGGAGGAATTTATTATGTTTATTGATTTTTTACGTAATAACAAAAAAGCTTTATTTATCATTTTAACCGAGAAGACCCCCTCCTCTAAACGAAGTGAAGGTGGGGGTAGTTCAATTAGCTTTCTCGTACAATGGGGAGAAATTTTAGTTGGGCTTGGACTTCTTTTAGGAAGGCTAACTAAAACCGCTGTATTTTTCGGGATTATTATAAACACTGCTTTTCTTTTAAGTGGAACTGTAAGTACAAATCCAAATATGATACTATTGTCTATACTTATTTTAGTAGCAGGACATAACGCTGGGCGTGTCGGTCTAGACGGATTTGTTTTTCAGAAACTTTCCATAAAAACAAAAATAACTATCCAACCTATCCTACACATAAATTCGCATCATAATTAAGTTTTTAATTATAAAAAGTAGGGCTCTTATTGAATCTATAAGAGCCCTACTTTTTATATTGCCTATTTTTCCAACAAATTTATTTGGTTGGAGCATAAACTCTTTTGCCCCAACCTAATCATCTTTTTCTATCATTGATTAAAAAATATAGAACCTATCCAACTTGTATATTTTATTCAAACCTATATCTTTATGGTACTTTATCCCGCTATTTGCGGACAGTAACACTTCCACCTCAAAATTCAGCCAAAACAAAGAAGTTAGCTAGGAAATGAAGCCTCCCACTGATTAAAGTTTCACTTTATTTGACGTTAACATACTACCTATTACATACGCAATGAAAGCAAAACAAATGGGAAACACGACCGTATGCAGACCAAATGGTTTTGGGAAACAAAGATGAAATATCATATAAGAACCAACACCAATGAGAATTGAAGCAAGTGCACCAGTTGCATTTCCCTTCTTCCAATATAACCCTAAAACGATCGGCCAAATAAAAGCTGCTTCTAATCCACCAAAAGAAAATAAATTTAACCAAATTAAGAAATCAGGTGGTTTAATAGCTGCTGCGTACACGAGTAAGCCGACAATGCCAGTAATCCACAAACTTCCTTTTTTAATAACCGTGTCAGCGGCATTTTCATTTATGTAATTTACATATATGTCCTTAATAATTGAAGAACTCACAAGTAGTAATAGTGAGTTTACAGTGGACATAATTGCTGCCATTGGGGCAGCTAAAAAGATTCCAGCAAGCCAAGGTGGTAATACTTCCAGTGCAAGAAGTGGCATTACTTTGTCTGGTACAGTTACGCCTGGGAGCACCACGCGAGCAAACACACCTGTTAAATGCATGCCAATCATAATTGTACCAACAACAACTGTGCCAATTATTAACGCTTGATGCATTGCTTTTGAATTTTTATAAGACATCGCTCGTACACTAATTTGCGGTAAACCAACAACACCAACACCAATTAAAATCCAAAATGATGTCACATACGTTTTTGTTAAACTACCATCCGCTCCAAACGGCGTAATTAAGTTCGGATTAATTTGAACGAGTTCTTGCATAATCTTTTCAATTCCGCCTCCAGCAATCACCGTTGCAATTAAAATAATTGTTGTACCCGCTAACATAATCATGCCGAGTAATGTATCGGATAAAGCAACAGCACGGAATCCACCAATTAAAACGTATACAAGTACAGAAAATGTAAAAAGACATAAAGACGTTGTATACGAAAGGCCTGTTAACGATTCAATTAACCTTCCGCCCCCAACCCACTGGGCAACTGTTGCTGAAAATAAAAAGATAATAATACATAGTGCTGAAAGAATGACCACTGCTTTATGATTATATCTTCCTTTTAAATAATCAATAAGCGTAATTGCTTCCATTTTTCTTGCAATGATCGCAAACTTTTTGCCAAGTACTGTCAAGACAATGTAACCCGTTACAACCTGGATCGCTGACAACAATACCCATCCAAGTCCCATATTGTATGCAATACCAGGTCCCCCAATAAAGCTACTCGCACTACCGTACGTAGCAATCATTGTCATAGCTAATAATAAGCCACCTAGCTCACGACCTCCAAGAAAATATTCTTGTAAAAATTTATTATGAGCCGTTGCTTGTACACGTCTTGATGCATATACACCAATTAAAAATACAACGATAAAACAAATTATCATTGGAATTATTACATACCAATTCATCTATCATTCCTCACTTTTTTCTTCCTCATCGAGCGGAATATCTTGAAATACAAAACGTACAACTAAAATAAGAAGGATAACCATTACAATAAATCCAACTATACAACTATAAAAAAACCATGCTGGAAAACCTAATACATATGTATATTCACTTGGATCCTTACTACCAAGCCCATAAGCAAAACCATACCATATTATAAAATTAATAAAAGCAAGTCCAAGACCGATTAACGCTTCTCTATGGGCAATTCGAAAACGTGGGTCATCATGTTGATTCTTCATTTTCCCCCTCCTCTCACGATGTATAATTGTACCACTGTTTTTCTAGTTTTTCCTACTAGAAAACAAAAACGAACAGGAATTTTTATAATTATGTAGAATCCAATTCTTTATTACATATCGTTTACAATTGTAACGTAAATAAAATTTGAATTTTCAGTATTTTTTATTTATGATTAAAATTAGAGGTCTTTCACCTAGTCTCTTTACAACCTTGCTATTGGAATAAACGCCGTCTCGTACTGCGTTTACATTATATTTTCAAGGGGGTTATACAATGAGTCAACTAGCTGTAAATCTTCATGAAAAAGTAGAAAAGTTTCTTCAAGGAACAAAAAAATTATATGTGAATGGGGCGTTCGTCGAAAGCGCTTCCGGAAAGACATTTAAAACTCCTAACCCAGCAACTGGCGAAACACTTGCGATTGTTTCCGAAGCTGGTCGCGAAGATATTCATAAAGCTGTAGTAGCTGCTAGAGTTGCATTTGATGAAGGACCTTGGTCGCGTATGAGCGGCGCTGAACGCAGCCGTCTTATGTATAAACTTGCAGATTTAATGGAGGAACACAAAGAGGAACTTGCACAACTTGAAACGTTGGATAATGGAAAACCAATTCGTGAAACATTAGCAGCAGACATTCCGCTTGCAATTGAACATATGCGGTATTATGCTGGCTGGGCTACAAAAATCGTCGGCCAAACAATTCCAGTTTCTGGAGAATATTTCAACTATACACGCCATGAAGCAGTTGGTGTCGTTGGTCAAATTATTCCATGGAACTTCCCTCTTCTAATGGCAATGTGGAAAATGGGGGCTGCTCTTGCAACTGGTTGTACAATCGTGTTGAAGCCAGCGGAACAAACACCTCTTTCCGCTCTATACTTAGCTGAATTATTTGAAGAGGCTGGATTCCCAAAAGGTGTTGTTAACATCGTACCAGGATTCGGTGAAACAGCTGGACAAGCTCTTGTGAATCATCCTCTCGTTGATAAAATTGCATTTACAGGTTCGACTCCTGTCGGTAAACAAATTATGAGACAAGCATCTGAAACACTGAAACGAGTTACGTTAGAGCTTGGCGGCAAATCACCAAATATCATCCTACCAGATGCTGATTTATCTCGTGCCATTCCAGCTGCACTTTCTGGCGTTATGTTTAACCAAGGTCAGGTATGTTGTGCAGGGTCACGTTTATTTATTCCAAAGAAAATGTATGATAACGTTATGGCTGACCTTGTTCTATATTCGAAAAAATTAACACAAGGTGCAGGATTAGATCCTCAAACTACAATTGGGCCTCTCGTTTCCGAAGAACAACAAAAACGCGTTATGAGATACATTGAAAAAGGTATTGAAGAGGGTGCAGAAGTACTTGTTGGTGGAAACAAACCATACGAGCAAGGGTATTTTGTTGCCCCAACAGTATTCGCAGATGTAAATGATGAAATGACAATCGCCAAAGAAGAAATTTTTGGTCCTGTCATCTCCGCATTGCCATTTAATGATATTGATGAAGTAATTGAACGTGCAAATAAATCATCATTTGGTTTAGCTGCTGGTGTATGGACAGAAAATGTGAAAAATGCACATTACATTGCCAGCAAAGTCCGTGCTGGTACAGTGTGGGTAAACTGTTATAACGTATTTGATGCAGCTTCTCCATTCGGTGGATTTAAGCAATCTGGCCTTGGTCGTGAAATGGGATCTTATGCATTAAACAACTATACAGAAGTGAAAAGTGTTTGGGTGAACCTAAACTAAATGAAAGAGCCTGACCAAAGTTGGTCAGGCTCTACTTATTATGTAACAACTCGTTTAGAGAGCCCAAATATTTTATTCCGTAACATATTTAAAAATATGGAACTATCTCTTACACTTGCAAGCCACCACTCACATTTAATACCTCGCCTGTAATATAAGAAGCATACTCTGAAGCGAAAAAGGCCGCTGCATTCGCGATATCTTGTGGCGTTCCAATTCTTCCAACTGGGATTGCACCAACCATCTTCTCTTTCACTTTATCTGGTATTGTTTTTGTCATATCTGTATCCATAAACCCTGGACAAATGGCATTACAAGTAATACCAAATCCACCCACTTCTTTTGCTGCCGTTTTTGTTAATCCAATGACACCCGCTTTCGTTGCAGCATAATTTGCTTGCCCAATATTCCCTTCCCTACTAATGGAAGAAATATTGATGATACGTCCAAATTGTTGCTGTCTCATATAAAGAAGTGCCGGTTGCATACAATAAAACACACCGGTTAAGTTTACTTGCATTACTTGCTCCCAAGCTGATTTCTCCATTTTATGTAACATCGCATCTCTTGTAACCCCTGCATTATTCACTAAAATATGTAATTTCCCAAATGTTTGAACTGCGTATTCAATTAATGACTTCGCTTCGTTTTGATTACTCACATCACATGCGTATAAACTTACTTCATATCCTTGGTCTAAAAATTCTCTTGTTGTTTCTTTTAATTTCTCCTCATTTACATCGCTAATTAACACCTTTGCACCTAACTTTGCAAAAGTACAAGCAATTTCTTTTCCTATCCCTTGTGCAGCTCCTGTTATAACAGCTGTTTTCCCATGTAAAAACTCCATTACTCTCCCCCATTTCTATTACTTATACTGTATATTTCGGCTCTTTCCTTTCTAAATCCTTTTTGTATAAAAAAGTCTATTTGTGTCAAACTAAAGTTGCAACATAGCATACACACAAGGAGATTGTGTCGAATGAACAAAAAGCACCTAGGACGAAACAAAACTTCTGATGGTATTGATGTAGAGTTTTCTCGTGAACTCGCTGATCATGATGATTTAGAAGCAAACGCACGTGCTGACGCCGCCGATGCACGTCAAAAACGCCAGTCAGAACAAAAATAAGGCGCTATCTCGCCCTTATCCTTTTGCAATTGGGACCTACTACCCATAAAAAACGAAATAAACCGAGATCATTTCTCGGTTTATTTTCTATATTTTTTTATATAATGAGCAAAAGTAAGGAGTGGAAATATATGATGATAGCTATGATATCGAATATAAAATCCATCTGGTAGCCCTATGCCTGTAGGATAATCTTGATTCTGAGTTAGATGTGTAAGTAAATAAGAAATCCCTTTTCGAATAACAGGCGTTTCCGTATCATAATAAGCAATAAGTGCATCGAGCGCCCATGCTGTTTGTGATGGTGTACTAAAAGGTAACGAAATGAATCGCTTCTCTATACTACTCCTGCAAGACTCGCCCCACCCTCCATCACTATGCTGAATACTCTCTAACCATGTAGCTGCTTTTTGTAAAGCTATATGATTAGATGAAACTCCTATAGAGCGTAAACCAGTGAGAGCTGCCCAAGTACCATATATGTAACACACACCCCATTTCCCATGCCAGGATCCGTTCTTCCCCTGCGTATGAATTAACCAACGAATCGCTCGATCTTTTGGGTCACCTTGTAACTCTTTTGGAGCGTACGTTCCAAAAAACTCTAACGCCCTACCTGTAATGTCTGGCGTAGACGGATCCGTAACCATGTCCCCTGAGTTATCAAGAGGTAAATGTGTTAAAACTTTACTTGTTACACCTCTTTCAAAAGCAGCCCAGCCCCCATCAATATTTTGTAATCCCCTCATCCATTCAATTCCTTTTTTCCAAGCTTCTTCTACTTTTTGATTCCCTTTCCTACTTCGCGCTAACGCTCTAAGTGTAGCTGTCGTATCATCAATATCAGGAATTGTCGTATTAATATCTGAAAAGCCCCAACCTCCAGCGTCTAGTGATGGAGCATGCACACTCCAATCTTTTTTCTCTTTATGTTGTTTTTGCAGTAAATAATCTGTCGCTTTTTGAATCATTTGGTGATCATGTGGTACACCTGCTTCTTGCAACGAATAGCTTAGTAAAGCGGTATCCCACACTGTAGATGGTGAATTTTGAAGATGAGTTCCCCTATCCATATTCCATACATAAGTTTTCAATCCTAATACTGCATTGGAAATAAGCGGCGATTGAATGGAATGCCCCAGTGCAAGGAATGCATAAATCATGTAAAATGTAGCACTCGCATAACTGTATAATGTTCCATTTGTATCAATCCGCTCAATCATAAAACGTTCTACTTCTTTGTCCCCTTTATGATGCAAAGATAAAGGATATAATAAAAACTTCTTCACATCTCCAAGAAGCGTTTGAAACAATGGTGAACGTTCTTCACGGAACCACTGCTTTTTACTCCCACCTGAAATATAATCTAAATTAGGAAGAATCGTTTTGGACACAGTAAATCGTTTATTCATACAAATCATCATCGGAATGAGGTGAATACGTGCGGAACTACTTAGCTCAAATATACTAAGCGGGGAATCTTCAGGTAAAAATAACATGGGTGTTGGGAAGTGAAATAAAGAAGGATATTCATATCCTCCATGAAGCGCTAATAAAAACTTCGTCATAAAGTGAGCCTTTGTAATCCCACCCTGCCTCCGAATAAACGCTTCTGCACGCTTCATATTTATATCTTCTTTCGTATACATTTTAGAAGCAAGTAAAGCCGCATACACCTGAATGGTGGCTGACAAATTACCAACAGGCTCATCTTCGTACAGCTTCCAAGTTCCTTCATTTGTTTGCAGAGATGCTAGTCTTGCAACAAATGGCTCTATCTCTTGATCTTGGCCTAACAATTTAAGTAAAAAAATCATATGACAATCTGTTAACGGTGAACCTTCAAAACAAAAGCACCACATGCCATCTTGTTGTTGCATCGCCTGCAGTGCAGTAATTTCCTTCTTAACTTTCTCACGCACTTTTTCATATAATAACACCCTTTTCACCTACCCTTTCTAAATCCGTATACGATATTCCACTTCGCACGCAATTATGTATAAAACAAATAAAAGCAGAACATGTAAATACACATTCTGTTCATAAACAATATCCAATTCCAACAACAATTCCTAAAATAGCTCCGACAACAACTTGATAAGGCGTGTGTCCGACAAGTTCATTTAATTTCTTATATTCTGTTTGTCTACCATGAAAAAAATCATTTAAAATCTTCGCCTGTTTACTTACTGCGAGCCTTACTCCTGAAGCGTCGTACATGACAATAATGGCAAAAATGGCTGCTACAGCAAACACTGCACTCGTAACTCCTTCCACCATGCCAACTCCTGTTGCTAACGCTGTAACCGTTGAAGAATGAGAGCTTGGCATTCCACCAGAAGCAAAAAATTGTGCAAAATCAAATTCTCTCGTCTTTACTAGTTTAAAAATGACTTTCGTTAGTTGTGCCAAAAACCAAGCCATTACAGCTGCCATAAGCGGATCATTATGTAAAATTGTCTCCATATTTCCAGCTCCCTACTTTCGGTAATGGAAATTCCATACTATAAGTATAAAGAAAAAAGCGTAGAAAATACTACGCTTTATGATACTTTTGCTGATTTATTTTTAAGAAATTTCGGTTGCTTACGAAGTAAAAATTTTGTTTTTGCCATTGAAAATACTAATAATGCCATCCAAATAAAGAAAAAGGCTGTCGTATGAGCCGACGTAAAATGCTCATGGAAAATAAAGACACCTAAAATCAGATTGATGGTCGGTGAAATATATTGTAAAAAACCGATCATATAGAGTGGAATGAGCTGTGCTCCTTTTGCAAAATAAAAAAGTGGCAATGCCGTAACAACCCCCGCTCCCATTAATAGTAACGTTGAAGTGATCGAAATAGAACCAAATGAACCAAAACCATGCTCACCAATCATAATCAAGTAAATAACCGCAAGGGGCGTCACAATCATTGTTTCCATTGTAAGACCTATCATTGCATCATAATTCAGTAATTTCTTGGTCAACCCATATAATCCAAATGTAAACGCCAGTGAAAGGGCAATCCATGGAATCGAACCGTATCGAAACGTTAAAACAATAACACCTATTCCCGCTAAACCAACTGCAACATATTGCCAAAAGTTAAGTTTTTCTTTCAAAACAACAGTACCAAGTAAAATACTCACAAGAGGATTAATATAATAGCCAAGACTCGCTTCAATTATATGATTCTGATTCACAGCCCATATGTACACAAACCAATTTCCACTAATTAAAATGGAGGCGATTGTTAACGAGATTAATAATTTAGGTCGTTTAAAAAGGCTCACAAGCTCGCTAAGAAATTGCCTTAATCGCTTTGAGACCCCCAAAATCAGCAGCATAAAAACAAATGCCCAAACTATACGATGTGCTAATATTTCTTCTGCAGGAACTTCCCCTACCCATTTCCAGTAAACAGGAAGAACCCCCCACATCATATAAGCACCAGCCGCATATAAAACCCCTTTCTTTTCCAGTGCTTTTTGACTCTCCATCTTCCCTTTTCTCCTCTTCTCTTTTTCTATTCATTATACGTTGTCACAGAGCTACTTTACCAATATTACTCTTATAACTTTTTCGACATTCCTCGTACCTATATACAAATTGAAAAACCGAAATAAAACCTTTCTTTTTAGGTGGGAGAGAGCATCCAGCCATACATAGAAGTGGTCAGACTCTCTTCCTGCCCCAGGCAAAGTTAAAACAAAAAGAGAAAACAAGTAGCGGTCACCTTTTGTTCTTCATAGTAGCAACTTATATGTTGGAAAATCAGAATGGATATATATATAGATTCCTTTCCTTATATGAAGCAAAATAAACCTAGTGTAATTACAACAAGTACTGGTATACCAAAAACAAATTTACCTTTATGTGTTTTATGATGGAATACATACATACCAATCCATGCACCAACTGCTCCTCCAGCTGCTGCTGCTAAAAACAAAGTACTTTCTGGTGTTCTCCATTTCTTCTTTTTTGCTTTTTGTTTATCCAATCCCATAAGACTAAATGCTATAGCATTAATAATAAAATAAATCCATTTCATTTCTTTCTCTCCCTAAAAAAATTCCCTTTATTGTAACATGAATGACCATGCAGGCTAACCTGCATGGTCATTCATGCTTCTGTTTCTTGTTCTTCTTGTTCTGTATTTTCATCCATAAATCGTTGCTCTTTTATTTCCATTGAAATCATCGCATGGTAAATCTCCGGATATAATCCAAATATTTGATACACACTTCCTAAAAATGGCACCTGGAACCCCTCTTTTCATAAATAGCATTTCCATACTTAAGGTTCCCTATCTTTCCCCTACACATTCGTTTTTGTATCTTGTTCTTCATCTTGAACATGTAATAAGTGCTGCCATTTTTTATAAGGCGCACTATTTGGATCAACATACCCTTTCGCATACGAACGGTCCCATAGTTGTTTTACAAACATCTCTGCCTCTTTCTTCGCAACCATTTCTGCTCCTGTACCATAATAGTTTTGAAAATACAGACCAATCTCATCCATAAGTAAACGCAATAATTCATCTGATGTTTCTTCTAGCGTTGGATCATACTTTGCCTCACGGTCATACATTAAAATGATATCTAAAATATTATGAACGTGCTCTTTTCTAAGCCATCTCACATCCTGAGCCCCTAATACAAAGGCCTGTGTATACAAATGTCCGCCTTGGAGCATTGCTTTTTCCTGCTCTTCTTCAAAACGGGACAAAATATTTTCATAAATAAACGGATTATGAAGTAATGCTCGATGTAATTTATAGCTTTCACTTGAAATGTTTTTCCCCATTGACTGAATTAAAAAGCTTCGCCCTACACCATTATATTGATATACAAATTGACCATCGACAGCGACAAGACTAATCCACCGGTACATATATGCATAAAGAAGAGCACGATTACATTTATCATAATCTAGCTTCGTTTGCGTTGCATTTAAATCGGGCATGAAGGCTGGTAAGTGCCAATATTTATCTAAATGTGGTGTTAAATTAGATTTTTTAATATTCAATTTATTCACACGACGATAATAAGACTGAAAATAATCTCCTTTATCATTCATAAAACCATTTGCAAGATGTCCCGATGAAAGTTTAGGAAAATCTTGTAATGATAATCCATAATGAGCTCGGTAACAAATTACTTCAAATGGTGAAAATGCTTCATTCACTGTATCTTTTTCTTGAAACATTTCTTGCAATAGTTCTTCCTGTAGTTCCTGTTTTAGTGATGGATGTATACCCCAATATTGTAACTCTCGATGATGGGCTACCTTCGGGATAAATGGGCTTGCTAGATGGAAGAGATCTTCAATTTTTTCTCTCACATATTCATTACGATCACGCTTTTTAAAATCAGCTTCTTTTCGCAATGCTTCAATAATATTGAGTTCTAATTTGTCACGATATCGGACTTGGAGCTCGTTATAACAATACGTTAAAATATGCTCCCGATAAAAATCCTCTACTTTCTTCGATTGACTTTCCTCTGCTTGTGCATCGCGGCAATATTCCGCATACAAGCTCATATACATCTCTGCTGATATATCCTTTGGAAGCACACCTAAGTTTAAATGCTGCTGCATATCTTCCCATATTTTTTCTTGTAGCTTTTCATCTGCTAACACATATACATTCGTCGGATTTGTTTTCCCTTCAAATTCTTTGCTGCGTTTTTGAATTTCAAACAGCAAATTTTCACGTGTTTCTTGTAAATTATCAAAGAATCTTTCCCAATGTTGGATCATTTTATTTACTGCCTGATATAGCGATTGATAAACGAGTTCCAGTAGCATTTCTTTGCGATATTCATTTAACTTATGCACGTATTGCGTCACTATATCTTCAAATTCTTTTCGGAACATACGCTGCTGATTATAAAACATTTTGCCAAACCAACCTTGTTGCTGTGCAAGTTCAACACGTCGCACAGCTGTTACTGTACCATCAATATTGCTCACATTAAATTTCTTATCATAGTTTTGAATTAGATTACGCTTCTGTTCATTGCTCTCATGTAATCGATTCATTTTCTCTACTAATTGCTTTCGAATCTCATACAGCATGAAACGAGCAGCCACTGGATGAACAGCTTCTGTTTTCTTTAAAAACCATGTATTTAGTTGATATGACTGCCCCTCTGATCCACTAGGCGTATAGCGGTCTGATTCTATCATGTCATATAAAAGTGTCGTCACATGCTCATGCACACGGCTCGGTATCGCATAGGCATACAACCTGACAGCGTGATCAACTCTTGCTACTTCGCCCTTCATTTGTTCCATCATTTTAAGCTTCGCAGCAGATATTTTGCACTCATGCTGTAATCTGTTTAACTCTTCATCTTTTTGTACTGTACGCTGCACGTAACTTTCGACCGCTTCTAAAAATAATTTTGATTTCGCGACGCCTACCTTACCACCTTCTGCACCTTCGCGTGTTTCATTGTACATTTGTCTATAGAAAATATGTGCTTGTTCTGGGCGAGTGGCAAGATGCTCTAAATCTTCTAAATAACTCTTTCCCCGCTCTGGCTTCTCACGCTGCATACCACGACGAACATCTTGTTCATACCGCTGTTTTTTCTCTTGAAACAATTGATCTAAATGTAGCCAGGATTCATCTAATCCTTGCACAGCCCATTTCAAGGCACAATATTTTAAAACATGCTCATATGGATAAATAAGCTTTGCAGTTCCAGCACCACAATAACGTGCTTTTCCGTTCGATTCCGCCAACTGCTGAATTTGATTATCCTCTTGTGCAAAATGACTTGTGGACATCGGACTAAATAACTGTAAATAAATCGTATTTGTCATTTGTTCCATGTAATCTGATAGATTGTGTAAATGATGACCATGTAAATTTTCATAATCATATAAGAAACAATAATTATATGGTAAATGATGCTCTTTAATTGTATGATTCGTTCTTCCGTCTTCATCCACTTGATCTGGACGATACTCTAGTTCAATTGTTACACCCCCCCGCTTTGATAATTCACCCGTTGAGCCAAGTGTAATTGCATGAAGTTCTTTTAATGACGCGTAACCATTTGCCTGAACAGTTTCAAATTCTTTCGCACTAACGGTGCGCGTCTTAACAAGTGCATCTGGCATTAAAAACGCACCGCGAATTAAAATGTTATGATGTTGCAATTTCTTGCGAAGCATTTCACGTAGGTACAACGCAATTTGTAAGAACATACCCGAGCCAGTGCCACCAGCTAATGATGTAACGATAATAACTCGAACACCATACTCTGTTTGATCACTTGTGACAGGAAAAATCTTTTCGATTTCTTGCCAAAAAGCAGTCAATTTATCTTCTTTCATCGCTGCCCGAAGAGCTAAGCGTGAAATCACACGCAGTTGACCAGCTCCTTCAGTTAACGGCTTATCCAGAATAGTAGGGTCCATTGGAAACCATTCCGGGATCGTTGGATCCCCTGCAATATATTCTCGCGGCGTTTTACTAGAGCTCGTTTGTGTCTTGAACTTACGAATATGCTCAAATTTACTTAATGTATTCACATCTGTATCAAAGACATGCATCGCTACCTTTTTACGTCGTTCCTCTGGCAATTTCTCATATATTTGGTGTGTAACGGTACTCCCGATTCCACCTAAGCCAATTAAAATTGTTGGAACTTGTAATGTCATGTGAACCACCTTCCTATTTGAACTTCCTATTATTCACATTCATATCGATAAATTTCTTTTCCATACCCACGATCAATTAGTAAAATCTCGTTCGGATATAATGTCTTATGCTCATTTCCGGCCTCTTCCTCTGTTATAAACATACCGTCAATAATCATACCAATCACTTGTGATTCCTTTGCTACAAATATAGACTTCGAACCTTTTTTCGCTATAAAAGTTACTGATTGTACCGTCTTTCGTTCTGCTCGAAATGGAATGCCAAAATAATGTTTCCACCACTTGTTTCTTAGTAATTCTGGTTCAGATTGATAGAGCCAATCTTTTGCTACTTCTTGATCCCATTCATAGTACAACATTGCTTTACGATGAAACCTTGGTCGGACAATCCATCCTAAAACAAGAATCGCAAAAAGCAAAAGCAGTAACCCAATCGGTATTACAAATTGAAAAATTAGCGCATAACGTTCCCAAAATGGTGCATTTTGAATATAAAACGAAATCGTTTTCTTCACTTCTTGTAACTTTGAATCGTTTATAGTGATGGTAGCTTCTATGGTGCCGGTATCTGTAAAATTGAATGTATCGGAGTAGTAAGGACGAGGATACACATAAATTTGATTTTCATGTTGCCGCAATTCGTAGTTAATCGATTGATGAGATGTGACACCAGTAGATTGCAGTAGCTTTTTTACCTCCACTTCTGTCATTGGTTCACCATTCAGTAATGGCTGCAGGACAAGTGGTTTACTCTTTTCTAAATTCGTTACCTTTTCTTCATAATCTTTCGTAATGACCTGTAAAGATAATTTTGCCTTTGGCATCGGATCAATTCGGAATTCTCTCGTTTGCCTGTAAAACCCTTTTATATTCATATGAACTTTCCCACGTACAAATTGGTTTTTAATTTGTAATTCATAGTAAAACACATGCCTTTTATCATCCCATTTCATCGGATACAGCTTTCCATCTAGTTCTACTTCTGCTTGGAAATAAGAAGATTGTATTGGTAAATCCGTCGGTTTCGCTTCAATCACTGCTTTCGTTCCCTCATACATTTTCTCGACGTTTTTTTTCGCTTTATCCTCTTTATCATAAGTAGCAATGGTATAATCAAGTGCTGGTTCAACAAGTACTTTCGATCCTTCTTTCACAATATCTCTATCAATTTCTAACGTGTATGTCCCTGGTTTAATCACTTCATGATTCGTAGCACCAATATGAGTAATACCACCATATAAATTTGATTCTCCTGGTGCATGAATCGAAAAGGACGATTGTACTGCTAATGGTTTGGCAAGTTGGTCTATCCGATATCGCGATGTATTAGAAGATTGTTGTACGAGCGTCATTCGCTTTAATGGGAATGGTGTAGTAATCTCTAATTTGTTACCAGATATAGTCGTTTTCACGACAGATTCAACAGAAGAAAACGGATCTCGATTCGCAACCAAGGCAGCAGCTTGATTTACACTTTGAATGACTCCATCTTCTCCACTCGTTGGCATAACGATACCATTTATTTCTTGCTTCCAAATTTCTTTAAACGTATTCATCTGTTGTTGCTCTTGCTGTCCTAAGTTTTCTTCCATTGTTATTAAAACTGGATGCAATGATATTTTTTTCGCTTCCATTTCTTTTTTAAACTGTTCCAGTTTCTGCGTGATTTGTTCTTTACCGCCGGTCTTTTCTTTTTCTAATTCATTAAATGCCCCGTCAGTTAATACAATAAGCCAAAATTCACGTTTTCCATTTATGTCCGCTTCCTTTTTAATAGATTGCATCGCGGTCTCTACTGCGCTAAACGGCGTATTTAAATAATTCTTCCACGCTCCAATTTGATCAATTTCTGTTTGTCTTTTTTCATTTGTTAGTGTGATATTTAACGCTTCAGTAGGACGACTCATTGGAACATATGAAAATCTATCTTTTTCATCTAATAATGCAACTAAACTTTGCAAAGCATAGTTGGCATATTTCCAGCGATCGTTATTTCTCATGCTGCCAGAATCATCATATACAAGTGAAACGACCCTTTCTTTTGCCTCCTCTCCTTTTGCAAAAGTTGAAAAAGGATTCAAACACAATAATAGAAAAAAGATGAATGTGGCACAAATTCGAATCTTCATGATGAGGCTTCGCCACCTTTGTAGACAAATTCCTATGTTTAAATTTATGAAAAGAAACAAGATATATGACTTGTATTTTGGGATATGTAGATCATTATAATGTCATTATGTAAACTAAATTACTGGAATGATAACCTCCTTTTCAGTAACGATCTTGTTTTGAAAGCGAATTAATCAAAACAGACTCTTCATACAAAAAATCCCTATAAAAAAGTTTGATTTTCTCTTCTATTAAAAATAACTTTTCACCTTTGAATACGGTGTTTTTTCTAAATATCCCCTACTTCCACTTGTCATTTTTGCTATGCATAAAGCTTTCTAAATAGCCTCTTCTATCACTTCTACAGTCATCGTAAACAGATATGAAACTTCCTTACCATCTTCACGTAAAAAAGAATATTGTAAAGTTTCTGTAGCAATGGTATGAGGAATACGATGCGCTGTTGAAAAAGCAATCACAATATCCCCTCTCCTTAAAGTGTGAATTTCCTTACATTTTTCCATACAAATAAAAACACGCCTATAACAGCGTGTTTTATTGTTTCACATATACTTCAACAATAGGATTGTCTTTACGATCCGCATACAAACGAATATTCTCTTCGCTTGTATGATAAATACTTGCTAATAACATAACAGTTAATAAATTAGGAATTTTCCCATCACTCCCAAGTTTTCGTTCAAGTTCTTCTTTATATTCAAAATCTAAATCTCCTTGTATATATGTATACACTTCAAACCCATCCTTTAAATCACAAACGACTTGGTCAATAATATCTGCTCCTACTTGCTTTTCCATTTCACTACGAAGGGCATTCGTAAATTCATTCCAAGGAACTTCATATGTTTGAAATTGATCTTTAGGTTCCATACTTCCCACTCCTTTTTCATACACTTTCACCATATATTCCCCCTTTCTCGTAACAATTATGAAACTTAGGTCAATCGTACAAGCCGCACTTGTCCCGATGACATATCGTATTACTGTATATGGAAGGAGGCAAGAACATGCATTGTCAAAAATGTTACAATACTTGTCATCGTTATTTTGGTAAAGTTGTACGTATTGAAGATGTAGATGGTTATGTTCATATCGGTAAGATTGTTGATGTGACAAATGATTCTGTTTGGATTGAACCCTATAGATCATCTTTTGATACAGGATTTGGTTACCATGATGCATATGCAGGTGGTGGCTGTGATTTTTGTGGTGGTTTAGGTCAATGTAACCATTGTGGCTGTGGCTTTGATGGAGGCTTTGGTTTTGATGGAGGCTGTGGCTTTGATGGAGGCTGTAGAGGAGGATTTTGCGGAAGTGGTGCCGTTGAATTAGGTTTCGGATTTATTTTTGGTATTGCTTTAGCTGCATTATTTTTCATCTAATATACAAAGAAGTCGACTATATTTTTTAGTCAACTCCTTTTCAAAAATAATGAAATACAGTTATCCTATCATACGCGAATAAAGTGAAACTTTAATCAGCCCCCATCAATCAGGCCTTTACGGGTAAGGTAGGTTATCTCTCACCTAACTTCTGTGCTTTTGCTAAATTTTGAGGTGAGAATATTACTGCCCACAAATAGTAGGATAAATGAAGCAGATTTTTTAATCTGCTTTTTATTTTTCACAAATAAATACACGGTGCCCTAAAATATGTTGATACATTTGCAATACCTGTTCGTGCTGCACCCATGCATCGTACAATTCAGCCGGAATAAAATGTGACAGGTTCCATTCTGGCTGTTCCATTTGTCCTGCAATCGTTTCGGCAATCGTTCCTCCACCTACAATCGTTATCCTTTTAAAGTTTGTCGTTTGAAATAAATCAATCCATTCCTTTTCTGTGTGTAACTCCTTTATTCCGTAAAATTGTAGTATTTTCTCCTCTTCTTCTTTTGTTAAGTGCTTCTCAATTATCATTTCAATGACAACAAGTTTCCCGTTCTTTTGCAAGACACGATAACATTCAGGAATCAACTGTTCTTTGTTTGTAAAAGCAAGTACAGATTCACCTAATACAAGATCAAACTTCTCATTTAAAAACGGCAACTGTTCAGCAGTTCCTTTAATCAGTTCAATGGATAATTGTTCTTGTGACCATCTATTTTTTGCTTTTTGAATCATAATTTCATTATTTTCAACTGCTGTGACGTTATAACCATATTGTTTTTTCATATAAGCTGCTGTACGCCCTGTTCCGCATCCTATTTCAAGCACATTTGCTTCACGGTATAATGGTAACTGTGCCAATAACTGTTTTGTTAGCGTAAAACCACCAGGATGTGCGCTTCCAATTCCGTAATAAGCTAAAAAGTCAATGTATACATTCCGTTTCATAAGATTCTCCTTCTTTTTTCTAGAATACCTATATGCATAAACGTAATGTACTGTGCAAAAATAACGTACTATTTTCTCAAAGTAGCTCCCACATTACTCATAAAAAAAGCATTTCCAAGGTAAAGTAATTACCATTGGAAATGCTTTTTTTATTACTTGCTATCTTTCTCTGTTACATATGCCCACTTAAAGCTATACTCTGGGCTGATATTGTGTTTTACAATTCCTTTTACATTTGGTTGTAATACATAAGATCTACCTGATTGGAATAACGGCACTAGCGCTACATCTTCTTCAAGCAACAGTTTTTCAGCCTTCCCTAATTCTTCCCAGCGTTTCTTCGCATCTGCCATTAATTCTTTCTTCCCTTTATTAATTATTTCATCATATTTTGGATTTGAATAACTCATTTGGTTTTGAGAATTTGTTGATTCAAACATGTCTAAATATGTCATTGGATCTGCATAGTCTGGGTTCCAACCACCATATGAGAAATCATAATCTTGCTCAGATTCTAATTTTAATTTTTGTTTAAATGGCTGCATTTTAATGTTAACTGTTACACCTTTTAAATTTTTCTCAATTTGATCTTTTACATACTCACCAACTTTTTTTGCATTACTCGTATCATAGTTTAGGAATTCAAGTGTCACTTGATCTTTACCAAGCTCTTTCTTCGCTGCTTCCCAAGCCGCCGCTGCTTTTTTAGAATCTTGTTTTAAACCGTTTTTAAACGTTTCTTGAAAATCTTTACCGTCCGGTCCATTCGCTAATCCTTTTGGAACTAAGAAATCGGCAGGTTTGGAACCATCATTTAAAATTACATTTGCTAAATCCTTTTTGTTAATTGACAACGCAATTGCTTCACGTAATTTTTGGCTCTTTAGTGGTGTATCTTGACCAGCACGCTTTTGATTCAAGCGTAAGTAGAATGTACTTGGTTCCAGATATGTTCCAAATTCATCTTTCTTCGATTTATATTTATCAACAAACTCCCCAGTTAATAAAGAAAAGTCAATTTGACCACTATCATATAGATTCACACGAGTAGCTGCGTCTTTTACAACACTATAGTTAATTTCTTCTAGTTTCACATTCTTTTTATCCCAATAATTATCGTTTTTCTTTAACTTCCAACCCTCTTCATGCTTCCAGTCAGTTAGAACAAACGGCCCATTGTAAACTACCGTATCAGATTCTAAACCGTATTTATCTCCTTTTTCTTTTACGAACTTTTCATTTAGTGGGTAATACGATACAAATGCCGTTAAGTTCAAGAAATATGGAACTGCGCTTTCCAGCTCAACTTCAAGTGTATAATCATCTACTGCTTTTGCACCTAAAGTAGATACTTCTGCTTTTCCTTTGTTAATTGCTTCTGCATTTTTAATATAATAAGCAATAAATGCGTATTCAGCAGCTGTCTTTGGATCTACTAACCGTTGCCATGCAAATACGAAATCTTTTGCTGTTACAGGATCTCCATTAGACCATTTTGCATCTTTACGAAGTTTAAATGTATACTTTTTTCCATCCTCACTTTTCGTACTTGATTCTGCCACAGCTGGGATTGGCTTATTATCTTTATCAAGGCGATATAACCCTTCCATTGTATTGCCTAAAATTTGTGACCCAAGAGTATCTGTATTTTTAGAAGTATCCATCGTTGGAATTTCGTTTGTTTCTGTACGATTTAGTACTTGTTTTGCTGCATATTTAATATCAGATTTCTTCTCTTCACCACTATTAGACGTTGTATTTGTCTTCTTATCCCCACCTGACCCCGAGCATGCCGATAACGCCATACTTACTGCTAAAACCGGTGCCACAACCGCTGTTAGTTTCTTGATCTTTTTCTTTTTCATTTGTGTACCCTCCCTAAATTATATGTACGATGCTACATTTGAGAGATTTTCTAATACTTATAATATTATCAGAAAATTCTTATTAATTAATATTCTACTATTTTTTTCGAGTTTGTAAAGTTATTTTTAAAAATTCCGAAAATAGTTTTTCTATAATAATGATTTACTTTTTAATAGCACAATTACAAGATTCTCCCCATCTACTATATGAGCACTAAAGCTTTCTTATTCATCTCTATTTTTTCGAATTATATATAACCTCCTTTCTCTCTATAAAGTGAAACTTTAATTAGTGTGGGTTTTCTTCATCCCCCACCTTCACTAACTTTTGTGGTAGGGGGTCTTATTGCCCTTTAATCCCTCACTGCCATTCTTAATCAATTTGAGATTATATTATCTTAAAAATTCATAAATACTACTTTTATTGTAGTATTTATGAATTTTTATCCTTTTAGCAATAAGACAAATTATAAACAAGATTCTTCCCATGAAAAAGCACCTCCAAAAGTAGTTGGCCTACTTCCGGAGGCGTTTTTCTAATTCCATATTATTTTCCGCCTTTTTCCTCTACATACGCCCACTTGAAGCTGTACTCTGGGCTGATATTATGTTTTACAATTCCTTTTACATTTGGTTTCATTACATACGCATTGCCTCTTTGATATAAAGGAATCATTGCTACGTCTTCTTCAAGCAATAATTTCTCTGCTTTTCCTAACACTTCCCAACGTTTTTTCGCATCAGACATTAATTCATTTCCTGCTTGTTTAACCATTTCATCATATTTTGGATTTGAATAGCTCATTTGGTTGTAAGAACTCTTTGTTTCAAACATATCGATAAATGTCATTGGATCTGCGTAGTCTGGACTCCATCCAGCATAAGAGATTTCATAGTCTTGTGCTGTCTCTAGTTTTAATTTTTGTTTAAACGGCTGAATTTTCGTATTAATCGTTACACCTTTTAAATTTTTCTCAATTTGGTCTTTTATATAATCAGCAACTTTTTTCGCTGTTCCATCATCATAACTTAACAATTCAATTGCCACTTGGTCTTTACCAAGCTCTTTTTTCGCTTCTTCCCATGCTGCAGCTGCTTTTTTTGTATCTTGTTTCAAACCATTTTTAAATGATTCTGTGAAGTCCTTATCGTCCGGTCCACTTGCAAGTCCTTTTGGTACTAATTGATCCGTTGGTTTGGATCCATTGTTTAAGATAACATTCGCTAAACCTTTTTTATCAATTGATAACGCAATTGCTTCACGTAATTTTTTACTTTTCAGCGGTGTATCTTGACCACCACGTTTTTCATTCAAACGTAAGAAGAAAGTGCTTGATTCTGCATACTCACCATATTCATCTTTCTTCGGTTTATATTTATCAACAAACTCTCCTGATAATAATGTAAAGTCAATTGCGTCAGTATCATATAAGTTCACTTTTGTAGCTACGTCTTTTACAACACTATAGTTTATTTCTTCAAGTTTCACAGTCTTTTTATCCCAATAATTATCGTTTTTCTTCAACTTCCAACCTTGCTCATGCTTCCATTCAGACATTACGAATGGTCCATTATATAAAACGGTATCCGCCTCTAAACCGAATTTATCTCCTTTTTCTTTCACAAACTTTTCATTTAACGGGTAATACGATGGGAATGCTGTTAAATTTAAGAAGTATGGAACTGGTTTTTCTAATTCCACTTCAAGGGTATAATCATCAACCGCTTTAGCACCTAATGTAGATATGTCTGCTTCTCCTTTATTAATTGCTTCTGCATTTTTAATATAGTAAGCAATAAACGCATATTCAGAAGCTGTGTTTTTATCAAGTAAGCGCTGCCATGCAAACACGAAATCTTTCGCTGTTACTGGATCACCATTTGACCATTTTGCATCTTTACGAAGCTTAAATGTATATTTTTTACCATCCTCACTTTTCGTGCTAGATTCAGCTGCAGCTGGGATTGGTTTATTATCTTTATCAAGGCGATATAACCCTTCCATCGTATTCCCTAAAATTTGCGAACCAAGTGTATCTGTTGATTTTGAAGTATCCATTGTTGGAATTTCCTGATTTTCTGTACGATTTAATACTTGTTTTGCTGCATATTTAATATCAGATTTTTTCTCTTCACCACTATTAGACGTTGTACTTGTCTTCTTATCCCCACCTGATCCCGAGCATGCCGATAATGCCATACTCATTGCTAAAACTGGTGCTACAACCGCTGTTAACTTCTTCAACTTTTTCTTTTTCATTGTGTCCCCCCCTAATTATATGTACGATGATACCCTCGATAGATTTCTGATATATTAGCATTATCAGAAAATTCTTATTAGTTAATATTCTACTATTTTTTTATGTTTTGTAAAGTTATTTTTTTAAATCTCGAAAATATTTTCTACTATAATGATGGTATATTTTAGTCACACTACTTTACAAAATCTCTCCATTCACTATATGACAGCAATATCCTTCTTATCATTTATTTAAATTAATATGAAATTATTCATATTTAAATTTTGTATCAAACATCACCTCTAATATCTGAAGTCTCTTTAAACAAGATTCATTACATAGAAAAAAGCACCTCTAAAAGTAGATGTCCTACTTTTAGAAATGCTTTTCTATCTTTCTATTACTTTCCGTCTTTTTCAGTTACATAAGCCCACTTGAAGCTGTATTCTGGACTGATGTTATGTTTTACAACACCTTTTACGTTTGGTTTCATTACATACGATTTAGCACTTTGGTATAACGGTACAAGCGCTACATCTTCTTCAAGCAACAGTTTTTCTGCCTTTCCTAACTCTTCCCAACGTTTCTTCGCATCTGCCATTAACTCTGTTTTTCCTTTTTTGATGATTTCATCATATTTTGGATTTGAGTAACCCATTTGGTTTTGAGAATTTGTTGATTCAAACATATCTAAATATGTCATTGGATCCGCATAGTCTGGGTTCCAACCACCATATGAGAAATCATAATCTTGCTCAGATTCTAATTTTAATTTTTGTTTAAATGGCTGCATTTTAATATTAACTGTTACACCTTTTAAGTTTTTCTCAATTTGGTCTTTTACATATTCTCCAACTTTTTTCGCATTACTTGTATCATAGTTCAAGAACTCAAGTGTCACTTGATCTTTACCAAGCTCTTTCTTCGCTTCTTCCCAAGCTGTCGCTGCTTTTTTAGTGTCATTTTTCAGGCCAGTTTTAAACGTTTCTTGGAAATCTTTACCGTCTGGTCCGTTCGCTAATCCTTTTGGCACTAAGTAATCAGCAGGTTTAGAACCATCATTTAAGATTACATTCACTAAATCTTTTTTATTAATTGACAACGCAATTGCTTCACGTAATTTTTTGCTCTTTAGTGGTGTATCTTGGCCAGCACGTTTTTGATTTAAACGTAAGTAGAACGTACTTGGTTCTGAATATACTCCATATTCTTCTTTTTTATTTCTATATTTGTCAACAAACTCTCCAGCTAATAAAGTAAAGTCAATTTGGCCACTATCATATAAATTTACACGAGTTGCCATATCCTTTACAACACTATAGTTAACTTCGTCTAACTTCACACTCTTTTTGTCCCAGTAATTATCATTTTTCTTCAGCTTCCAGCCTTCTTCATGCTTCCAATCAGTTAGAACAAACGGTCCATTATAAACTACAGTGTCCGATTCTAAACCGAATTTATCTCCTTTTTCTTTTACAAACTTTTCATTTAGTGGATAGTACGATGGGAATGCCGTTAAGTTTAAGAAGTATGGAACTGCGCTTTCTAGTTCAACTTCGAGTGTGTAATCATCTATCGCTTTTGCACCTAGTGTAGACACTTCCGCTTTTCCTTTGTTAATTGCTTCTGCATTTTTAATATAATAAGCAATAAATGAGTACTCTGCAGCTGTCTTTGGATCTAACAAACGTTGCCATGCAAATACGAAATCTTTTGCTGTTACTGGGTCACCGTTTGACCATTTTGCGTCTTTACGAAGTTTAAATGTATATTTTTTGCCATCCTCACTTTTCGTGCTTGATTCAGCTGCAGCTGGGATTGGCTTATTATCTTTATCAAGACGATATAACCCTTCCATTGTATTCCCTAGAATTTGTGATCCAAGAGTATCTGTACTTTTGGAAGTATCCATCGTTGGAATTTCGTTTGTTTCTGTACGATTCAGTACTTGCTTTGCCGCTAATTTAGCATCCGATTTGCTATCACTTCCGCTTGAATTCGTACTTGTTTTTTTGTCTCCACCTGTAGAACATGCTGTTAATGCCATACTCATTGCTAAAACTGGTGCTACGACTGCTGTTAGTTTTTTCATCTTTTTCTTTTTCACTTTTTGTACCCTCCCTAATTTCCTGTACGTTTCTAGATTAAGAAATTTCTGATAATTCTGTTTTTCTTTATATTCTTATCAAAAGATTCCTATTAACTATTATTCTACTAATTTTTTGTTTTTTGTAAAGTATTATTATTAAAAATTTTGTAAAAATTATTTTATTGCAGTAATATTCATAAACATTCTATCACGTTGATATAGAGTTTTCTTGTATTACTATATGCATTTGATTTTTCTTCTATTTATTCCAATTGTAAAGAAAACTCTTCTGAATTATTCTTAATAAATAATATATAATTCTGGTAAATCCTTTCTTGACAAAATAAAAAAAGTCAGCTTTACTGACCTTTTTATCCGGCTATTTTTTCTTTTTGCATACCTATTAGCATCTGTTTATCTTTCCCCTCGTTAAATTCATTTTCGCTTTTCGCAACAACTACAGTTGCAATACCATTACCAATTAAATTTACGATAGCGCGCGTTTCTGACAGAAAACGATCTCCCCCTAATAGAAGAGCTAATCCTTCTAACGGAATAACATGCATCGCTGATAAAGTTGATGCCAATACATAAAGCCCTCTCCAGTTACAGCGTCTTCCCCTTTTGAAGTAACTAACAAAATAGCTATTATTGTTAATTGTTGACCAAGCGAAAGATCGACGTAAAAACCTTCACTGTATCATTCAAACAAAAAAGCAGATATTTATAATGATCTGCTTTACTAAAAAATATTTTATATTATGTTTTTCATATACTTTAACTCTCCCCATCTTCTTTTTTAATTTGCTGTTCACTTAATCCAAGATGTACTCGAAGTATATTACTAAGTTCTCTCAAACTCTTTGTATCTGGATTATAATAATAGACTCGTTCACCTTTCGGCCCATTCGGTAAATACAAATCATCTCCAGCTAATTGAATTTTCTCAATTGAAGCATTTAATCCATATTTATAAAACGACAGCATATCAGCCAAAGCTAAGTTTGTCTTAAACTCACCATCTACAGCATCAATCATCTTTCCTATTTTCGTAACAGATCCTGCACTTTTTAATTTTGTTAAGATCGCTTCAATGACAAGCTGCTGACGCTGTCCTCTCATAGCATCACTATCGATATGACGTGTTCTTGCAAGAGCAAGTGCTTGTTCACCAGTTAATGTTTGCATTCCTTTTTTCAAATGAATAGCCTCCGGTTCATCTTTACTATTTTGTTCAGAAAACTCAATTGGAACATCTATTTCAATACCACCCAAATCATCAACAATTTTTATAAATGAATTAAAATTGAATTTCACAAAATAATCAACTGGTACATGTAATAATTTTTCTACCGCTTCAACAGACGCTTGCGGTCCTCCATCCTTTCCGTTCTTTACAAAGCCTCTACCATATGCATGTGTTATTTTATCCTTTTTCTTTTCGATTGGAACATATGTATACGTATCACGTGGTATGCTTATTAACTTGACTGTCTTATCATCCTTATTAAAAGTAGCTAGTAATAATGCATCTGTATGAAATGCACCATTATATTCTTTTTGACGCTCTTGATTTTCATCAATGCCCATAATTAAAAGAGAAACATTATTTGTTATTGGCTTTACAACTTCCTCACGCAAATCAGATTTCTCACCACGTGCTAGACTGAGAGAAGCTTTTTGTACCGCATTTGAAGTTTTATTATACAGATACGCACCATATCCTATTCCAACAGCTAACAACACCCCTGCAAATATCCCTATTACTTTTCTTTTTTTATATTTTTTCTTATTCTTTTTTTCACGTGAAGGTAAATTCTTCTCCATATTAGTTCCCCCCATATTTATTATTCTATACGAATTAAAAACTATCAAAATAACAAGATCATTATTTATTCAATACATTTTTCAATTTTTCGTATGAAGAAACATCTTTTTGAAATACGTTTTCATCAATCCCTTTGTTTATTTGTATCTTTTCCGTAGTAATAGAATACTGGATCATTCCATTATGAAAACTAAGAAAATTCAACATAATCCCCGTATTTTTTTCTACAATCATTTCGAATTTTCCTCGTAAGTCTTCAGATGTACTTAAAGGCATCTCTATGTTTATAACACCCTCTATTTTATAACAGTCTAATCCAAGATACTTTATTTCTTTAAAATTCCAATCTTTATATCGAATTAACAAATTTGCAAACTCCGATTGAATACTATATTTTGCTAGTCCGACATATTCATCATCATACCGCTTTTTCTCTCCCACTTTATTAAATGCTCTTTCAGTAGGTGTTAGTTTTAGTAACTCTATATTTTTAGGTTCTGACTTCCATCTCACTTCTTTATATGTATAATCTTTATCATTAAACTCTTGTTTTTTCCCTTGGTTATATAAAACTGTCATTTTTTTTGACTGACGATCCTCTTTAGAAGAAATCCCTCTCTGATTCCTTGTATCAATTGCGTACTTATAAGTAGTAATTAGGCGAGATGAACTAGAGTACTCTTCAAATTGCCCCTTAACACTTTTAAAATGATCGATTGAATCCAGCATTTTTTTGTGAATTTTTTCTTTTTCAGGATAATTTACATTAGACTTTGTTTCTTCCTCATTTTCATAATCTGAAAATGCCTTTTTCGTTACATATTCAAATACTCCACCTTTTTGTGCAAAACTTTGCACAGAAAATTCAAACATAGAAACGATTGACAATGCCATTATTGCCACACTAACAGCCATAGCTTGAACTCTATAAGACTTCTTCTTAACCGGGAGATTATGTAATGTATCATTAATTTTCCGATTCAAATGCTCCGGTAACATTGTTTTCTCTCGGTCTATTCGCTTTTTCAGTTTTTCATCAAATAATTCATCCTTATCCAACACATACACCTCCTATTCCATTCGTAATTGCTTCTGCAGTTGTTCTCTTGCCCGTGACAACCTTGATTTAACAGTTCCTTTTGGTATTTCTAATAATGCCGCAATATTTTCTTGATTCATATCTTCATAATAGTAGAGTACTGTTACAGCTTTTAATTCTTCATTTAAAGACTGAATTGCATTATGAAGATCTATATCTTCATAAGAATCAAATGCTATCATATAATCATTATTTCCTTCTATCGCGATTACCTTTTTTCGTGATCGTATCATTTCATTACACTGATTAATCAGAATTCGAATGCACCATGTTTGGAAAAACTCCTCATTTTTAAGCTTTTTTATATTTTCATAAGCCTTTAGAATTGTTGTTTGTATCGCATCTTCTACGTCATTCTCATCATATAGCATTGCTTTGGCTATACGATAGAGCTGAACTTTATGTGTATGTATTAAAGAGACAAATGCTTCATGATCACCGTTTTTAGCTAAAGAAACATTACTCTCTTCTTTTACCATTATTTTATATACAGGTATTACTTTCACTGTCTATCCTCCCGTTTTATCCCGCTATTTACGGGGCAGTAAGACCCACCACCTCAAAATTCAGCGAAAGCAAAGAAGTTAGGTGGGGCGGGCTAATAATCAATTGGGGAAGAAGAAACCCCCTACTAATTAAAGTTTCACTTTATATCTTCCAATAAAACTTTACACTTATTAGATGGTTTAGTGGGGAAAAAGGTTCATTTTTTTTATAATTTTCCAGAAATAAAAAAAGATAGTTAGTTCATAAAGGAACTAACTATCTTTTCAACTCTATTTATCCCGCATTAACGGGCAGTAATACTCCCACCTCAAAATTCGGCGAAAGCAAAGAAGTTAGGTGGGAGATAAACTGCCCGTAAAAGCCCGATTCGTTCAACTAATAATCAGTGGGGGATGAAGAAACCCCCCACTGATTAAAGTTTCACTTTATCTATAGCGGTAAATCTCTCTTTTTGAACAATACAATCGCTACTACAAAGATACAAATCGCACCAAAAGTTAATCCAATACTTACCGGCCATATGTTACATGTCCCTGCCACAATTTCTTTTGGACGAAACAACGTAAATAATGATATATTTCTCATCCATTCTAGCTTATCACTTAATTTCCCTACCATATCTAGTAAATAAAACAAAATTGTAACACTGGCAGAAAGACTAAGAGCTTTTCTTTCATCGTTACATATACAAGAGAATAAAAATGAATAGGCACTGACTACGAAAAACAACAGCCCCCCAACTAAATTCATTTTGAAGAATACTTCTTGATTTAAATTGTTATCTTTCAAGAGCCACTCTGCTCCTAATACACCAGCTCCATACGTCGCAAGTATAATAATCAGCAATCCTAGAATAAGAACTACCCCTTGTGTTATTGCAATTTTCACTCGAGATACAGGTGTTGTCAACAAATAAGCCATCGCCCCTTTATCTACATAACGAGCCATTACATGTGTAGCAACCGTTACACTAAAAATTGTCAATATAATAATAAACAACATGCTATAGTATTCACCTGCTAAAAAATCACTTACATTTTGAATCGAATTTTCCATACCAACAATCTTTTTCACACTATCTGGCATAGCATCTATCATTTCATTTAATCCTTTCGCAGATACGAGCGATGGAAATATCCAAATTAATAACCACAAATAAAGAGCCGCACCAATTGAATAACTCCATATGCTTTTTTGATTTTCTTTAAAGCTAGCTAAAAACAGCTGTTTATTCATGTTTCACACCCTCCTTCGCATCATAATAATGCATAAATAAATGTTCTAAATCCATCGCTCTTGTTTGAAGTGCTTTCACATTATACCTAGCAAGCGTTTGTAATACTTCCTGATAATTCCCCTGTACAATAACGGACGCTGTATTCCCCTTCACCGCTTCAAATTGTAAATTTTCCTTTTGTAAAGAACGCATTTCCACTTGAGATGAAACCGTTACATCCATTACCTGTCTTCTCATGCCTTGTAAATCATGAATATTTTCCACCGTTACAAGGCGCCCCTCCTTAATAATGGCTACCCGGTCACATGTCCGTTCAATTTCTGTAAAAATATGGGATGACATGAGGATTGTCTTTCCTTTTTGTTTTTCCTCTAGTATTAAATCAATAAAAGTTTGCTGCATGAGTGGATCTAATCCTGACGTTGGTTCATCCAGAATTAACACTTCTGGATCATGCATAAATGCAGCTACAATTCCTACTTTTTGTTTCATCCCTTTAGACATTTTCCGAATTGGTGTTTTCACATCAAATTGTAATCTTTCAATAAGCTCATCACGTCTCTTTACATCTTTCAATCCGCGCATACCTTGCATAAGTTTTAAAAATTCTAATCCGTTCATTCCTTCTATAAAGGAAATTTCCCCTGGTAAATAACCAACTTCCCTTTGAATTTTTGCAGCTTCGTTCCAGCAGTCTAGACCGAAAATTTCTGCATGACCAGCAGTTGGCTTTATAAATCCCATTAAATTACGAATCGTTGTTGATTTTCCTGCACCATTTGGTCCTAGATAACCAAAAACTTCACCTTCTTTTACTTGAAAGGTAATATCAAATAACCCTTTTCCATTTGGAAATTTTTTTGTTACATTTTGGACTGAAATCATTATTCCACCTCATTTTTTGAAATATTTTATGTTTTATATTTCAAAATTATTGTACTCTTCTCTATTTAAATTGGCAACAACTTTTTGAAATATTTTTATGTTCATATTTCAAATTTATTGTTTTCATCTCTACTTTCTTGTATATTTTAAATGAGGTGATTGTATTGAACGGTTTTGAAAAAGTAAAAGAAAAGAAAAAACGCGCCATTAAAGACGCTGCGTTATCATTATTTTCAGAGCGTGGATTTAATGAAATAAAAATAGAGGACATCGCAAAAAAAGCAAAAGTATCTCAAGTTACCATTTATAATCATTTTGGTAGTAAAGATGCGCTTTTCCGAGAACTTATTCAAGAATTCGCGACAACTGAGTTTCAATTCTATCAAGAGATAGCAGCTGAAAATATGCCGTTCCAAGAGATGTTGCATAAGATGATCCGACGTAAAATGGAAAGTGGTAGTTTATTTCACCCTGACATGCTGTTGCAAGTAATCCAAAAAGATCCAGAGCTTCGCGAATTTATATATCGTTACCAAAATGAAACAGTCCTGCCTTGGTTTTTAGAGATATTAGAAAATGCACAACGTAAAAATGAAATTAATCCCCATCTTTCAAAAGAAATGATATTACTATACATTCAAATGTTTAGTAAGTTCGGCGAAGATTACGGTGTACAACTCTTGGAGGACGATCGTGAAAAACATATAAAAGATATCGTTACGATGTTTTTTTATGGGCTTTCCAACCCTGAAAATGTCACTCGGGAAAATTAGATTAATAATTTGAATTGTTTATATTTCATTCGAAGAGAAAAATTATATCCCACAACAAAAATATATATTCCAATCCTAAAATCCATAAAAAAAGACACGAAATCGTGTCTTTTTAACTTATAGCGAGATAACTCTACCTGTTTCACTACTTTCAATTGCCAATTGAATAAGTTGAATCACCTGTAAACCCTCTTCAGCTGTTACAGGAGGTTGCACAACATTTACTATACTATCTCGAATTCCTTTATAATATATTTCATAGCATCCCACTTCTGTTGGAATATGCTTTACTTCTTCTTCTGTTTCTAAAACAGCAAAATTACTTTCACTATCTTCTCCATATCCTATGTCACCTGGCTTCATACCAGCTTTTAATTGGTCTTCTTGTGAATCCATACCATATTTAACAATTGAGCCTTTATCCCCATGAACACTAAAATGAGGACCTGCATGTTTCACATAACTACTACTATGTAAAATGACACGCTTGATTCCATAGTAAAGTACAATATGGAAATAATCATCCGTTTCTGCCCCAGGTCGTTGCTTTACTATATCCGCACTAACAGCATCTGGTTTTCCGAATAAATGTAATGCCTGGTCAATTAAATGCGATCCTAGATCGTATAAAATCCCCGATCCTGGTAAGTTCTTTTCACGCCAGCGATCACGTACATGAGGACGGAAGCGATCAAAATGAGCTTCATATGTACACACATTTCCAATTTGTTTTTCCTCAATTAATTTCTTTATTGTTAAAAAATCATTATCAAAACGACGGTTATGATACACACTAACAATTACATCATGCTTTTTCGCCAATGTAATAAGCTCTTCTCCTTCTTCAACTGAAACAACAAACGGTTTTTCTACAACGACATGTTTGCCATGTACAATAGCTTCTTTTACAAATGGAAAATGCGTTGTATTTGGTGACGTAATAACAACAAGATCAATATCGTCTCTCTTTACTAATTCTCCAACCGTATGAACTACCTGCGCAGTTGGTAATGCTTGTTTCACTACCTCTTCTTTCGAAGATACTATCGCACGAATATCAAATTCATCTATCGTTTGTAATAAAGGGATGTGAAATGTTGTACTAGAAAATCCAAATCCTACAATCCCTACTCCTATTTTTTTCATATATTCCCTCCACATTTGAGAACGATTTCATAGTTATTATATCAAGTTTTATTTTATTTACATAACCATTTGCTCATTCTTAGATCGGTAAAAATAAAGTAAAGCTTTAATCAGTGGGGATTTCTTCATACCCCACTGATTATTAGCCGTTACTTAAATAACAAGACAAGCTGAATTCTTATAAATGACTGTAGAGAAGAAATTTTCGTTTTGAGAGTACTATAAAACATTTGCTTGATAGGCATAGGCATTCCCCAAAAAAGTATACGCCCACTTTCAATTCATCTCACTTTATTCTTCTATAAGATTTTATAAAATTAAAATTTTCTCAATATACAAAACAAAAACATAATTTATAATAACTCTTGAGCTAACTATTTTTAAAATTTATTTTTTATCTTCTATTTTCTTAGAGGATTTATTTCATTATTTCCATCTCTAAAAAAGGAAGGGTGAAGTCATGAACAATACAGAAAAAAAACTAGAATACATATTGTTTAGTAGCTGGTCGATTTCCTTTATTGCAACCCTCGGGAGTTTGTATCTGTCTGAAATAATGAAATATGAGCCCTGTACATTATGCTGGTATCAACGTATTCTCATGTATCCACTAGTTCTTTTACTAGGAACAGCTATTATTCGGAAAGATTATAGAATTGGGATTTATAGTTTGATTCTCGCTATCATTGGCGCATGTATAGCTGCCTATCACTATTCCCTTCAAAAAATCCCATTTTTATCTGAAAACGGAACATCATGTGGAAGAATACCTTGCACAGGGGATTATTTAGATTGGTTCGGATTTATTACAATCCCATTTCTCGCTCTAATAGCCTTTCTTCTTATTATTATTTGTGGCTTTATTCTTATGAAAATAAGCAAGGAGAGAAACAGTATATGAAAAAAATGCTTTTTTTCATTATTACTATTTTATCAATATTTACACTTGTTTTTGTTCTAACCAATAAAGGAACAAAAAGTGAAAAAACCATAAGTACTGAGAAGGTAAATTATTATAAAAATCAAATTACCCCCGAACAATTGCAACAAGATCTATCAAATCACAAAACAAAAATAGTTTATTTCTACAAAACGACCTGTCCGCATTGCCAAAGGATTTCACCAATTGTAGTTCCTATGACAAAAAATATGAATATTGATATGCAAGTTTTGAATCTAGAAGAATATAAACAAGGTTGGGATATGTTTCAGATAAAAGGAACACCTACAATTATTTCTTACAAAGATGGAAAGGAAATGAATCGTATATTAGGCGAACAGTCTTTACAAACGTTTCAAACATGGTTTGAAAACAACAAATAAGCGTTTTTATTTTACCAAAAACGCTATTTTTTCAAGCTCATAACTAGAGTATTGATAAAGAAACAAACATTAGCTTTATTTTTTATTTTTAACCATACATTCTATTAATTTATAGGGGAGTAAAGGGGCTCTCCCTCATGCTTACCAATCTTGAATAAAGGATGATTTTTATTTGATAGGTATGAGGGGGATTCCCCATCTGCAATAAAATATAATTTATTAGGAGGTAACACGTATGTTTAAAAAAGTTGCATTATCAATTGCTTCAGTAGCAGTAGCAGGTTCGGTTTTATTTGCAAGTCAATCGGTAACGGAAGCTGCTTTTTATCCGGTACAAAAAACAGGTTCTGGGCTTGATCTTCGCACAACTCCAACAATAAATGGCACACGGACTGAATCAAACATTCCAGATGGCACTCAACTTTGGTTATATTGCTATGTGAATGGCGAATCTTATATGGGAAGTAAGGTTTGGGATTTTGTAGATGATAATGGCTATGGTGGTGAGTTAGATCAAGGCTTTGCTCCTGACTATTTCATTAAAACTGGTTCATCCAAACCAGTTGTTGGATACTGCGCTTTTTAATTGGAAAACACAAGAAAACAGCCTCATCAGGCTGTTTTCTTTTTTACATAGTAATCTCAGTAGTAGTTACTGTGCTCACTTCATTTTTTGTTTGCTGATCTCGTACCGCATCAGTAATTACTTTTACGGATTTAACATCATTTGGAGCTTGAGATAAGAAACAGATAAGTGTAAACTTCATTTTTTCCTTCGCATTTAAGCTTCGACTTTTTGGATCCGCATTCATTTTATATACATCTACTTGTTCACCATTACTTAAAACAAGTGTTTTAAAAGGCCCTTGTTCCAAATCAAGTACTTGATCTGAAGTATTTTCTAAAGTGGTTGTAAATTGTATTGCATTCATTTGCTCTGTACCTAGTCCTCGTTCTTTTAAGTTGTATTTCCCAATTTCACTTACTTCTGTACTCTGAATTACCTTAATTCTTTCTACTTGAATATGAAGAGACCCTGCTTCTATCATTGTATTAGGCTCACTTAATTGCTTTAGAATCACTGTTCCAAGTGGATGCTTTGCTTCTTGTCCTACTTGTGTTAATGGTTCTGTATAAGGCTTAGCTTTTACATTAGTTTCAGCTATTGGAGCTTTTTTATTATCAGATTCTACCTCTTTTTCAGAATTTGTTTGATTGGAACAAGCAGATATAAATATACATACAGATACAGTCATTAAAAAGGAATATACTTTTTTCATTTATGGACTCCTTTATTATAGAATATAGTTCATACATTTGTTACTGTTCCATAGTTCTTAAGTTATTGTAAATTAATAGTTTGAATTTTTAAATATTAAATTCAAAAATTTATGTAATTCTATATTGAGAAAATTTATGTAAAGATACTTATTTTGTACAACAGGAATTTTATAAGGTAAAACTTCCATGAATGGTGGGTTTCTTCATCCCCTACTGATGGTTAGTTGAACTAATCGGACCTTTACGGACAGTTCATCTCTCACTTCTTTGCTTTCACTGAAATTTGACGTGAGAGTGATACTGTCCGTTAATACGGGATAAATCCTAAAATTCATTAGAATAGTAATAAGCTTAAAGCTTCCAATATTTCAAAAAAAACCATGCTCTATATAATATAGAACATGGTTTTCACTAATAAAATGAGTATATTTAATTGGAATTTTTATTATCGCTTATTCATTCTATCCGTTTCTTCGTCCACGTCTCAACCACTTCACCCGTATCAGTAACATCTAGTACTAAACTACCGTTACTATACCGGTCTTTATTACGAAATGCTTTCGGATCTATTTCTTCTACAATCTGTTTTTCTGTTTTCATATAAACAAGTTCATCATCACGAACAATTTCAATACCGACAATGCGGTACGGATTACGTTTTAACTCTTTGAAGATAACCAGGCCTCGCTTCGCCCTTGTTGATTTCTCAATTTGGGAAGCTTTTAATCGCTTAACTGCACCGCGCTGCGTTACGAGAATCAATTGATCTTTTTCACTATTTAACGGTCTACCAGAAGCAACATAATCATCTTCTTTTAAATTAATCCCTTTTACCCCAGCTGCTCTTACACCAACTGGGCTTACTTCTTCTTCATTAAAAATAAGTGCATATGCACCATGTGTTGCAAGAACAATATCACTTGTTCCATCTGTTGCGAAGATATCGACAACTTCATCATCTTTTTTCAAGTTTACGGCTACAAACGCTCTTGAATAGCGCTGAACTTTATACTGATTTAATTCCGTTTTCTTAATCATACCATTTCGTGTAACAAACACAATAAATCGCTTTTCTTCCTCGAAATTCGGTACAACGGTTGCCCAAATTAATGTCTCGTCCCTATCAAGTGAAACGATATTTGCCACATGCTGCCCTAAATCTTTCCAACGAATGTCTGGCATTTCGTATACTGGAAGATAAATATAATTTCCTTTATTCGTAAATAAGAGAACTATTTCTGTTGTATTTGTATCGAAACGCTCGAGTAAGATGTCGCCCTCTTTCATACCGAAGTCTTTCCCATTCGATGCATTATGTGAGCGCCAACCGGTTCGCTTCACATAACCTTCTTTCGTTACAGTAACGATGACATCTTCCTGTGGAATCATAACTTCCACATCAATTTTAATTTCTTCAATTTCTTCTTCAATAACAGCACGGCGATTATCGCTATACGTTTTCTTTACTCTCTTTAGATCTGCTTTAATGACCTGAAGAAGCCTTTTCTCACTTTGTAAAATCGCTTGTAATTCTGTAATTTTCTTCTCTAGTTCTTCCGCTTCTTTTTCTAGTGCTGTAATATCTGTATTTGTTAAACGATACAGTTGCAAGGATACAATTGCTTCTGCCTGCGCTTCTGTGAATCCAAACTTTGCACTTAAATTATCTTTTGCATTACGCTTATCTTTAGATGCTCGAATTGTTTCAATTACCTCATCTAAAATCGATAATGCTTTCATTAAACCTGCCACAATATGTTGACGATTTTCAGCTTTTCGCAACTCATATTCTGAACGACGTGTAACAACTTCTTTTTGATGCCCAATGTACGCATCTAAAATCTTGGGTAACGTCATTAATGTTGGACGACGATTATTTATAGCCACCATATTGAAGTTATATGGAACTTGTAAATCAGTATTTTTATATAAGTAATTTAAAATACCTTCTGCGTTTGCTTCTTTTTTTAGTTCCACAACAATACGAAGACCTGTACGATCTGTCTCATCACGTACTTCCGCAATTCCATCTAGCTTTTTATCTAGACGTAGTTCATCCATTTTCTTTACAAGGTTTGCTTTATTGACTTCGTATGGAATTTCTGTAATGACAATTTGCTGTTTGCCACCGCGAATCGTTTCAACTTCCGCTTTTCCACGAATGATGATTTTCCCTTTTCCTGTTTCATATGCTTTTTTAATTCCATCAAGCCCTTGAATAATGCCACCTGTTGGGAAATCAGGTCCTTTTATAACTGTTAATAAGTCATCTACGGAACTATTCGGCTTATCGATACGCATCATTGTTGCATCAATTACTTCTCCAAGGTGATGCGGTGGAATTTCTGTTGCATATCCAGCTGAAATCCCTGTTGAACCGTTTACCAATAAATTCGGGAACATTGCTGGCAGTACGACAGGCTCTTCACTTGTATCGTCAAAGTTTGACACAAATTCTACTGTTTCTTTATCGAGATCACGTAATAATTCAGATGCGATTGGTGACAAACGTGCTTCTGTATAACGCATTGCCGCTGCCGGATCACCATCAACACTACCGTTATTTCCGTGCATCTCAACTAAAACATTACGCACTTTCCAAGTTTGACTTAAACGTACCATCGCCTCGTACACAGAAGAATCACCGTGTGGATGGTAGTTACCAATAACGTTACCGACTGTTTTCGCTGATTTACGAAACGCTTTATCATGTACGTTTCCTTCTACATACATTGAATATAAAATTCGACGTTGTACTGGTTTTAAACCATCACGCGCATCTGGTAGCGCGCGATCTTGAATAATATATTTACTATAACGTGCAAAGCGGTCACCTAACACGTCTTCAAGCGGGAGGTCATGAAACTTCTCTGCCTGCATGTTATTCCACCTCCGTCTCCATAATCATTTCATTTTCTAAAATATTACCTTCCTCTTGCATACCAAACTGTACATTACGCTCAATCCATTTCCGACGTGGCTCTACTTTGTCACCCATCAATGTTGTTACGCGGCGCTCTGCTCTAGCTGCATCATCTATTTTCACACGAATTAGCGTACGGGTTTCGGGATTCATTGTTGTTTCCCACAACTGATCCGCGTTCATTTCACCAAGACCTTTATAACGCTGCAACATATATCCTTTACCGACCTTTTTTGTTACGCCATCTAATTCTTCATCTGACCATGCATATTCAATAACTTCGCTTTTTCCTTTTCCTTTACTTACTTTGTATAAAGGTGGAAGAGCAATAAATACTTTACCAGCTTCAATTAGTGGCTTCATATAACGGTAGAAAAACGTAAGTAGTAACACTTGAATATGTGCACCATCTGTATCAGCATCAGTCATAATGACAACTTTATCATAGTTGATATCCTCGACAGCAAATTCATTTCCAACGCCGCCACCAATTGCATAAATAATCGTGTTAATTTCTTCATTCTTGAAAATATCTGCTAGCTTTGCCTTTTCCGTGTTAATTACTTTACCTCGCAGTGGCAAGACAGCTTGGAAACGGCGATCACGCCCTTGCTTTGCAGAGCCACCAGCAGAGTCACCCTCTACTAAGTATAGTTCGTTCTTCTGTGGATTACGTGATTGCGCAGGTGTTAACTTCCCACTCAACGTTCCTTCTGAACGTTTTTTCTTTTTACCAGTACGAGCTTCTTCTCTAGCCTTACGTGCTGCTTCACGGGCTTGTGCTGCTTTAATTGCTTTTTTCACAAGAAGTGTTGCTACATCTGGATTTTCTTCTAAAAAGTATGCTAAATGTTCCGAAACAATTGCATCGACAGATGAACGTCCTTCACTTGTACCAAGCTTACCTTTTGTTTGACCTTCAAATTGCAATAAATCCTCCGGTACACGTACAGAAACAATCGCCGCTAATCCTTCGCGAATATCTGTACCTTCTAGGTTCTTATCTTTTTCTTTTAGCAAAGAGACTTTACGAGCATATTCATTAAAGACACGTGTCATCGCTGTTTTAAATCCTGCCTCATGTGTCCCTCCATCTCTCGTACGTACATTGTTTACGAATGAAAGAATGTTTTCTGAATAGCCATCGTTAAATTGAAATGCAAGTTCTGCTTCAATCCCATTTTGTTCACCAGCGAAGTAAACAACTGGATGTATAGAGTCCTTTTCTTCGTTTAAGTAAGAAACAAATGCTTCAATTCCTGTTTCATAATGAAAAACATCTTCTAAATCATTTCGTTCATCTCTTATAGTGATTTTCATACCTTTTAACAGAAATGCAGATTCACGTAATCTCTCACATAACGTTTCATAATTATAATTTGTTGTACTGAAAATTGATGGATCTGGTTTAAAATGCATCGTTGTTCCAAATTGTTTTGTTTTTCCAATTTTCTCTAGTGTCGTTGCAGGAACACCACCATTTTCAAAACGTTGTTCATATATATACCCATCGCGTTTAATGGTTACAACGAGCCATTCTGATAATGCATTTACAACAGATGCACCAACACCGTGTAAACCGCCACTCGTTTTATAACCTCCTTGTCCAAACTTCCCCCCTGCATGAAGTACAGTTAAAATCACTTCAGGTGTAGGTTTTCCAAGTTTATGCATTCCCGTAGGCATCCCGCGCCCTTTATCAATAACACTAATACTATTATCTTTATGTATTACGACAGAAATTTCGTCGCCAAATCCCGCTAATGCTTCATCAACGGAGTTATCTACTATTTCGTATACTAAATGATGCAACCCACGGCTGTCCGTGCTCCCGATATACATACCCGGGCGTTTTCGAACGGCTTCAAGACCTTCAAGCACTTGAATTGCATCTTCGTTATATTGAAATTGATGCTTCGCCAAACTCCTTGCCCCTTTCCTAATCAAAGTCAGAACATATGTTTCTATTATAGAATAACGCCTTAACCATCCTTTTGGCAAGTTATGTTATGTCTTTTATATACTATTTTCAATAGAAAAATCCTTGTTTTTTCACAAGGATTCCTCTAGGCTACTATTTCAGAAAAATAATCGTTTGTCAACGAAAAATGGATATGTATTCCAATTACACACTCCACCATTTGGCAATTAACCAAATGACAATTATCCAAAATGGGATAACAAGTAGCAATCCCCAAAAACAGCCTTTAAAAAATCTCATGATGAACACCTCGTTCATCTACCCAGTCTTCAAGTATTACCCCGAGCTGAATCGATCTTTCGTTTACAATGTCTATACTACCTCGTCATTGCATGTTCTACTTTTATACAACGATCCATAATAACAGTATAGCCCTTTTCCTTTAAAAATTTATATGTATCTTCATCTTGTACTCCTAATTGTGCCCAAAAAACATCCGCATCAATCTCCACAAATTCCTTTGCAACGTCCATTAAAAATTCGGAACGACGGAATACATTTACTATATCAACATGCACCTTAATGTCTTTTAATGACGGAACAGCTTTTTCCCCCAGCACTTCATCTACGGCTGGATTTACCGGGATAATACGATACCCTGCATCCTGCATTGCTTTTGAAACCATATATGATGTACGTTCTGGTTTGTTAGATAATCCAACAACCGCAATTGTTTTACTATTTTTTAATACTTCACCAATTTCCGTACGAGTTGGGTTTTCAATTGTCATATTAACTCCCTCCTATTCTTTTAGTATAGCCGATAAAGAAAGTCTCTTTCAATACGAAAGAGACTTTCTTTATTAATTCGTAGCAGCTGAGTTATCTGCTAGTGTAGCTGTTTTTGTCATTTTTTCACCATTTCGATAGAACGTAACTTCAATTTTGTCGCCTACTTTTTTCTTTTCATACAAATATTTACGGAATTGAAGCGCATTTTCAATTTTTTGTCCATCTAACGCTACAACAACATCATATTGCTCAAGTCCCGCTTTTTCAGCTGGTGAAACGGAATAAATCTTACTTAAAATAACGCCACTTCTAACATCTTTTGGTAACTTTAATTGATCTACTGCATACGGTTGTATCTCTTCAAGAGATGCGACTCCTACTCCCATCGCTGGACGTTTTACCGTTCCATCTTTTTCAAGGGATTCCAGCACTGGTTTTGCTACATTAATTGGAATAGCAAAGCCAATTCCTTCTACTTCTTGTTGTGCAATTTTACTAGAATTAATACCGATAACTTCACCGTTTTGATTAAATAAAGCACCCCCACTGTTCCCAGGGTTAATCGCTGCATCTGTTTGAATAACTTGCGCTTGCCAATCTGCGCGTTTGTCACCATTAATATCAACTGGGATTTCGCGTTCTTTACTACTAATGATTCCTTCTGTTACACTACCGTCAAAACCTAATGGATTCCCAATCGCAATTGCTGATTCACCAGCGCGAATTTTACTGGAGTCACCAAGTGTTGCTATTTTATTAATATTAGATCCATCAATCTCTACAACTGCTAGATCTAACCATGGATCTTTCCCAACTAATTTTGCATCCACTGTTTTACCATCACTTAGTTTTACTGCCAGTTTGTTTGCTCCGTCTACTACGTGATTATTTGTTACAATGAGCGCTTTATTCCCAACTTTTTTATAAATTACACCAGATCCTGTTCCAGCTTTTTGTTCCTGCCCTGCTTGCTCCATTGCAAATGGATCTATGTTCTGTTGCATATTGATAACACCTACAACTACTTCTTTCGCCCCTTCAATCATACCAGGTAAATCTGTTTCACCCTTTACTTTATTTACAACAGGAACCACAGTTCCCTCTACTTTTGAATTAGAAGTTAATGCCGTCCCATTTCCATTTGTCCATGGCATATACGGTGCTGCAAAACTAATGGAAACAGCTCCGATAACTGCTCCAACTAGACCTGTAAAAAAGTACCCTTTTTTACTACCTGATTTTTTTACTTCTCTCGTTTCACTATGCTCTTCATTCATATTTGGTCCGTCATAATATCCCATAATTGATATCCCCTCTCTGCTGAATTCGTATTTTCAGTATAGTCACATTTTGTGTCCTTCTTGTGAACTCATCGTGAAATCCAATTAAAAAAATACTTTTTTTCATTATTGTAGACAAAAAATCTGTAATTTGTACATTTTCATCTACAAAAGAGAGTGTAAATGTACTATATTTTCAACATATAAGTTGCTGCTACGAAAAACAAAAAGAGACCTCCACTCATTTTCTCCTTCTGTTTTCACTTGGCCTGGGGCTAAAAAAGGCACTGACCGCTTCTATCCATGGGCGGATTCTCTCTTCCAACCAAAAAAGAAATCTTTTCTATCAGTTCTCCACTATATATTGATTTCACACCATTTTACTACTCGCGACTATGAAAATAAAAAGAGATCTCCACTCGTTTTCTCCCTCTGTTTTCACTCGGCATGGGGCTAAAAAAGCATTGAACCCTTCTACCCATGGGCGGATTCTCTCTTCCAACCAAAAAGGAAAGCTTTTCTATCAGTTCTCCACTATATATTGATTTCACACCATTTTACTACTCGCGACTATGAAAATAAAAAGAGATCTCCACTCGTTTTCCCCCTCTGTTTTCACTTGGCCTGGGGCTAAAAAAGGCACTGACCGCTTCTATCCATGGGCGGATTCTCTCTTCCAACCAAAAAAGAAATCTTTTCTATCGCTTTTTCTATTACATAGTATTTAAAAACTATTCCTCAAACTTATATCCAACTCGAATGACAGTCCCGATATGTTTTGCTTTGTCACCTAACTTATTCCGCAACTTTTTTATATGTGTATCTACAGTACGATCATCACCATAATAATCATATCCCCAAAGTTGATCTAATAAATGTTGGCGTGATAATACGATTCCTTTATTCTCCATTAAATAAACAAGAAGTTCAAATTCTTTATGCGTTAATATAATTTCTTCTCCGTTTACCGATACCGTGCGCGAAAGACGATTCACATCGATTCCAGCCATAGAAAGTGCATTCTCTTCTGCAACTCCTACTGCCCCATCAGCACGTTTTAATAAAGTTTTCGCCCTAGCTACTAGTACTTTTGGACTAAAAGGCTTTGTTACATATTCATCAGCCCCAAGTTCAAAACCTAACAATGTGTCATCTTCATCAGAACGTGCTGTAAGCATAATAATTGGTACCGCTGACTCTTTTCGAATGCGACGACAAACAGACCAACCATCTATCTCTGGCAACATGATGTCTAACATAATTAAATCAATTGTATGTTCAGCAAATAATTCTAATGCTTGTTTTCCATCTTCAGCTTCTATCACTTCAAAACCTTCATTGCGAAAATAATCACTAACAATTTCGCGTAGTCTTCTTTCGTCTTCAACAAGTAATACTGTTTTGTTCATCTGACCTATCCCGCCTTTTTACTCTTTCAATCGAATAATACGTTGATTGGAGCTTCCGCGAAATGGAAGTGTTAAGTCTCTTTTTTCAAGTTCAAACCTTCCATCGACCAGAACATCCCCATACTGTAACAACTCTATCATATCATTATTTTGAGAACTCTGTATCTCTTCTAATGTATAACCAGTGTAAATCCATAAGTTTTTTTTCAAAGTTTTCACCGCATTTGCTACTTTCTTCACTTCCGCAGCCTGAAAAAATGGATCTCCACCTGAAAATGTTACATCAGTAAGCGGATTTTTGGCAATCTCTTTCACAATTTCTTCTACGGTCATTTCAGTTCCATTACAAATATTCCATGACTTAGGATTATGGCATCCTAAACAACGATGCGGACAGCCCGCAAAAAACACAACTGTCCGCAATCCTTCCCCATCTACTACACTATCATGAATAATATTCATTACTCTCATTTATGTTTCACCCGATCCTCTTCTTCACTGCGCTTTGCACTATTCCATTTGGACATATCACCTACAAGATATCCCGTAATGCGACGGATTCTTTCTATTTGATTCTCGTCTTCGTTTCCACAGCTTGGACATTCATTTCCAATGACACCATGATAGCCGCAGCATTTGCAACGATCTACTGGGTGATTAATTGATCCATAGCCAACTCCATATTGCGCCATAGCCTGCACGATTTGTTTTAATGCTTTTTGATTATGAACCGCGGCCCCATCTAATTCAATATACGTAATATGTCCACCATTACAAAGCGCATGAAACGGTCCTTCTAAACGGATTTTGTCTATCGCTTGAATGTTGTAATAAACCGGAATGTGAAATGAATTCGTATAGTAGTTATGATTTGTTACACCGCTAATAACCCCAAATTCGTCTCGATCTTTTCTAACAAATTTTCCCGACAGTCCTTCTGCAGGCGTTGCAATTAAAGAGAAATTCAATTGATGTTCTTCCGTTGCCACATCCATTTTCTGTCTCATAAAGGCAACAATTTCCTGTCCAAGATTCCATGAATCTTTGTCTTCTCCATGATGTTTTCCTTTTAAAGCAACTAAACATTCTGCAAGACCAATAAATCCGATACTTAATGTTCCTTGCTTTAAAATTTCAGCGACAGAATCTTCAGGGTGCAAATTTTCTCCGCCCCGCCATACTCCTTGTGAATATAAAAAGTGAAAATCTCTTGCCTTTTTCGTACATTGGTAAGCAAATCGTTCTAGTAGTTGACGAATACCAAGATCGATATAATAATTTAAAGCTTCAAAAAATGCTTCTTTCGAGCCACTAATCAACGCTAGTTTCACTAAATTAATAGAAGTAAACGATAAATTCCCTCTTCCAATTGCAGTCTCTTCCCCATGAATATTGGACATAACACGAGTACGACAACCCATATAACATACTTCGCTTTCTGGACGCCCATCATAATGCACTGCATTAAATGGTGCATCTAAAAATGAAAAATTGGGGAATAATCGTTTTGCTGTCGTCTCTAACGCCAATTCAAATAAATCATAGTTCGGATCACTTTCTTCAAAATTCACACCTTTTTTTAGTTTAAAGATTTGAATTGGGAAAATAGGTGTTTCCCCTTTTCCTAATCCAGCTTGCGTCGCTCGTAATAATTGTTTAATTAACAATCTTCCTTCTTTCGACGTGTCCGTTCCGTAGTTAATAGAAATAAACGGAACTTGCCCACCGCCTCTACTATGCATGCTATTGGAATTATGGATAAAAGCTTCACAAGCTTGATACGTATCATTCTCTGTTTCTTTCCATGCAAACTCTTCTACTTGCTCTTTTGTTAACGGATACGTCCCTAATCTTTTCTTATTTCTCTCAAATGTTTTTCTTACATACGGTGCTAAATCAATATCAAATAACGCAAATGATTGACCACCATGCTGCATGTTTTGATTCGCTTGGAAAATAATCGAAGAAAGTGCCAATGCACTTTTAATATCTTGTGGTTGTCTCATATGTCCATGCCCAGTATGAAATCCTTTCTCAAGCATTTGCGCTAAAGGAATTTGCGAACACGTTGTCGTACCTGTCGCATAAAAATCTAAATCATGTGGGTATAATATATTTTGATTGATTGCTTTTTTCACTTGTTCAGAAAGCAACTGTTCCGTTGCATAATATTTTGCGCTCTCAGATGCGAATGTTCCCATCATTCCCATAGGAGACCGTCCATCAACATTTGCATTTTCTTGTATTAAATCTTGCTCATTCCCGTGGACTATTGTTTCAAACATCTTCACTAATTCTTCTCCACGCGCACTTTGTTTCATCATTTTTCAAACCCCCAACAACATCTTGTTTATTCACTAACAAAATGATACAACATATAGTTCTGGTGAGTCTGTGAGAAATGTAACATTCTTGTGAAAGTTTTTTTAAGAAACTTTGAATTTTTCATTTACAAAAAAGAAATGTGCTCTTTACAAATGTATGGTACAATATATGGGAAAAACTCTTTTTACCCTTTATCAACACATTTGAATAAAGGAGACTGAACTCATGCTTATTACATATCTTTTATTTATCGTTGCCTATTTACTTGGCTCGATTCCATCTGCACTTGTTGTTGGAAAAATTGGTTACGGAATCGACATTCGCGAGCATGGTAGCGGTAATTTAGGAGGAACGAATACATTTCGGACGCTAGGGAAAAAAGCAGGTTTTATCGTTACAATTGCTGACATTTTAAAGGGAACGTTAGCGACAGCTCTGCCGTTAATTTTTGTCTTAGATATCCATCCCCTTTGGTTTGGATTAGCTGCAGTTCTTGGACATGTATACCCAATCTTTGCAAAATTCCGCGGCGGAAAAGCAGTTGCAACTTCTGCTGGAGTACTCTTATGCTATGCGCCAGTTATTTTTGCAATATTAGCTGTTATCTTTTTCACCCTTCTATTTACAACGAGATACGTATCGCTTTCTTCTATGGTAACAGCTATCGTAGCTGTTATCGCATCAATTATTGACGGGGATAAAATCTTCATTGTTGCGATGTGTTTATTAGCTGGTATGGTTATTTATAGACACCGTGCAAATATTGGACGAATTATAAATAAAACTGAACCAAAAGCAAATTTGACAAAGAAACAAAAGTAAGGTTGTGACCCACATAACGCAAAAAGAAAACGCAAAGCATATTAATAGCGTCTTTTTGCGTTATTTTTTATACTAAAGAAAAAGCAACATAACTTGGAGGAACTATACATGAATCTTTCCGTAACAAAAGAAGCAGTAAATTGGTATAAAGATGAATTAAACTTACAATCTGGCGATACACTTCGCTTTTTCGTACAATATGGCGGTTGCAGTACTGTTCAAAAAGGACTTTCTTTAGGAATCCGTAAAGACGATCCTGCACATCCTGCTGTTCAAACTCAAGAAGACGGCATTACTTTCTTCGTTGAAGGTGATGATGAATGGTTCTTTGATGGACATGACTTATCCGTTACCTTTAACGACGGTGATGACTTCCCTCAATTTAATTACGAAAAATAAAAAAACGTGGCTTTTGCCACGCTTTTTTATTTTTTCTTAATTTCCTCATATTTCGCATACCACTCTGGATATAATTTCTTAAAGGACACAGGACGAAACCCTTCTTTTTTCGCACAAATATTTGTTGTTGTAGCTGTAATACAAAGATCTCCATCACCGTTATAAATTTCATATCCATATATAACACGAAGGGGACTAACTGAATCAATCCATGCTTTCACGATTGCCTTTTCTCCATAACGCATTGCTTTCCGATATGAAATTTGCAAATCTAATACGGGAGAAATAACTCCTTCTTTCTCCATTTCAATATATGAAAATCCTAATTCTTGTATCAATTTTGTACGCCCTAATTCAAGCCATACTAAATAATTTGAATGGTAAACAACGCCCATTTGATCTGTTTCCGCATAGCGGATCTCGATTTCGTGTTCTGCTACAAACATATCTTTATCTCCTTCTCACTTCTGTTTCCTTACATACATTTAATCATAATACAGTGAAATCAAAAATAAAATAGAAACGGTGGATCTTTTTACTGAAAGGAGCGAATATATGATTCAAATTGTAACCGTTCGTAGTGGTGATAGCGTATATAGCTTAGCGTCAAAATATGGCACTACACCCGAAGAAATTGTAAAAGACAACGGACTCAATCCAGCTGAGACACTTGTTGTCGGTCAGGCACTAATTGTAAATACGAGAGGTAATAATTATTATGTACAGCCCGGAGACAGTCTTTATCGAATTTCTCAAACATATAACGTTCCTCTTGCTAGCTTAGCAAAAGTTAACAATCTATCATTAAAGTCCATTCTTCATGTTGGTCAACAACTATATGTACCAAATGGCTCTAAACGAACGATAGAATCTATTGCCTACTTACAACCTTCTACTATTCCAATTAAAGAAAGTTTAGTGAATGCTACGCGGGCCATCAATCCTTATCTCACATATTTAGCCTACTTTAGCTTTGAAGCATTGCGCGATGGAACGTTAAAAGAGCCGACTGAAACCGCAAAAATTGCTCAAATTGCAGTGCAAGGTCAAACAATCCCAATGCTCGTTATTACAAATATTGAAAATGGAAATTTTAGCGCTGAATTAGCCTCTGTTCTTCTAAGAAACGCTACTATTCAAAATAAATTCATTACAAATATCCTCCAAACAGCTAAAAAATATAATATGCGTGATATTCATTTTGACTTTGAAAATGTTGCACCCGAAGATCGCGAAGCATATAACCGATTTTTACGAAATGTAAAAACACGACTACCTGAAGGATATACGTTAAGCACCACACTTGTCCCAAAAACAAGTTCGAAGCAAAAAGGAAAATTTTTCGAAGCACACGATTACAAAGCCCAGGGGGAAATTGTTGATTTTGTCGTGATTATGACATATGACTGGGGATGGCAAGGAGGACCACCGATGGCTATATCTCCTATCGGTCCCGTGAAACAGGTAATTCAATATGCAAAATCTCAAATGCCTCCGCGAAAAATTATGATGGGACAAAATTTATATGGCTTCGACTGGAAGCTTCCCTTTAAAGAAGGAAATCCACCAGCAAAAGCCATTAGCTCTGTCGCAGCCGTTGCACTTGCCCGTAAATATAATGTTCCAATTCGTTATGATTTTACAGCACAAGCACCACACTTTAATTACTTTGATGAAAATGGTGTACAGCATGAAGTATGGTTTGAAGATGCCAGGTCTGTTCAGAGTAAATTTAATTTAATAAAAGAACAAGGCATTCGCGGGATTAGCTATTGGAAAATCGGGCTTCCTTTCCCGCAAAATTGGCGTTTACTTGTGGAAAATTTCTCGATTACAAAAAAAGGCTGACAACTGTCAGCCTTTTTTACGCATCATATTCAGATTCATCTTTTATTTCACTTTTCAATGAATCAATACTTTCTAAACGGCGTTGATTTTTCGCTTCAATTGCAGCGCGATCTTTTTCATTCGAAACCTCTGCAGTTTCTTTTGCCTCATTAAAGTTATCAATCGTATTTTGTACCATTTCTTGTAGTTTTTCTACATTATCACTTCTGTCATCTGGATTCGCTTTATATTGCTCTGTCATATGAATTCCCTCCTAGTTGAAATATACATACCATGTTAGTTTTCCAAAAACGAATTAGATTATGTATGCACATAAAAAAAAGGAGAATGAAAACATTCTCCTTTTCTTTAACCGTTATCAACAATTGGTTGTTTCCCTGTTTGGTCTTGCATTTGCTTCCCTTTGTTTCCACCGGCTTTTTTCGACTGTGTTCCAATATGATCTGGTGTAAAATCTTTGGAATTCTTCTTTGGATTTCCCATTCTTATCGCCTCCTTATCACTAGTATCATACTAGTGATAAGAATTATTCAGCCTGCTTAAAAAGTTGCATTTCATAACGCTTCTCGATTCGTTCCTCAATCCGTTCAATTGCATCACGATCGTTTAGTAGTTGCCGCTTATTTTCCTTCACAAGTTCTTTAAATGTTCTTCGACGATTTCTTCTCATGCTGCTCATCCTTTCTCCTTCTCTTTCTTACTATAGTTAGTATAAGCAAATGAAAAACTCTTTAATCAGATTTGCAAGAAAATTTTATGTTTTGTCAAAGAAAAGTCTTTTGTTAACAAAAAAATCCATTAGCTGTTCTTAAACAACTAATGGATTCCCAAACATTTTATCCTGCTATTTACAAACAAGTAATATCCTCTCAAAATTCAGCAAAATGAAACAACTTAAGTAGGAGATGAAGAATTCCCCCACTGATTAAAGTTTCACTTTATCATTTCGTTATACTTAAATACTTTTTAATTTCTTCATCCGCATTATCTTTCATTTCTTTGTACTCATTCAGCGCTTGCATGACTGCATCATAACTCTCTAAAATATAATTTTCTAACTTTGTGAAGTCCTCTATGCTTTCAATCATAATTCTAGTTGTCCCTATTTCACTTTTTAAAGCCGGCTCACATTTTAAAGTAGGATATATTCCTAATATGTCTTGTTCTGTCTTTTCAGTTAAAACATATTTTTTTCGCCCTTTTACCTTCACCCTTATAATCGGATAAAAAGCCTTTATATCTAGATAACTTCCAACACTCACATTGCGAATCCATTCTATATCGCGATTATGCTTTACAAGCATTTCTTTTATTAGTGTGTACACTTCGTCTTCTTCAACCGTTTCTTTTTTTGTTTTCTTTTGTCCTTCTTCTTGAATAGCAGCACATTTTTGATACACAGCTGCACATGTGATACAGTCGTCAAGTGCATTATGAGAACTTAAACGAATTCCGAGCATTCTTTTTAAAGTTTCTAACTTATGGTTCGGGGCATGTTTCATATATCTTTTCGCTAAAAAGACGGTATCAATTACTATATTTTTAGGTTCTGGCAATCTAAGCATATTTGCATTACTCTTTAAAAAACGCATATCAAACGAAGCATTATGAGCAACAATGGTATCTTCTCCTAAAAACGCTAAAAATAACGGCAAAACTTCCTGAATCGTTGGAGCATCCGAAACGCGATAATTTGTAATTCCTGTTAAACTCGTAATTCGATTAGGAATAAATCGCTCTGGATTTACAAAAGAAACAAATTGATCTACCAGCTCATGATTACGATACCGAACCGCTGCCACTTGAATTATTCGATCATTATAAGGGTTAAATCCTGTCGTTTCAAAATCAATAACAACATAGTCTCCTGTCAATGGTAAATTCCCCACAATATACGCTCCCCAATCATTATTTTCGATGAAATTTCTTTCATCATATCACGAACAAGCTGCTTAATGAAAAAGAAAAGACAGAAATGACAAATAGTCAATTCTGTCCTCTTTCATTATTTTATTTTCGCAATTCTCTTCTCCATTTCTTTTTGTGTCATCGGTCCGATAAATTTATCTTGAATCACACCTTTTGTATCCACAAAATAAGAAGTTGGAATGGTAATTACTTTATACATTGTTGTAACATTTATATCTTTATCAAGTAAAATAGGAAATGTCAATCCCTTCTCTTCTGCAAACTTTTTCACTTTTTCTTCTCCGTTAGCACGTTCAGAAACCGTATAATTTACAGCAAGGATTTCTACATCATCTTTATGCTTCTTATAGAAAGCTTCCATATCCGGCATTTCCTGCTGACAAGGTCCACACCACGTTGCCCAGAAATTTAAAATAACTTTCTTCCCCTTAAAATCCGATAATTTTACTTTTGTGCCATCTAATTTTGATAACTCAAAATCCGGTGCAATCTTGCCTACTTCAATCCCATTTTTTGCAATGACTTCTTTCATCGCCGCTTCGCTTTTCACTGGTTCTTCCCTTACTTGTTTCTCATTCTTTCCGAGCTGTTCATAAACTGCATAGCTCGCTAAACAAAGCAACACTACAACAATGGTAAGCTTTCGCCACATATACATCATCCTTATCGCTTATCTCATTTTATATATCACTTAAAAATAACAATAGTATTTATACTTTATTTTAGCTTATACGGACAAGCTTGGAAATATTCTCCTTCAAAATAAATAGAATATTCTTAATAAAAATGAAAATCACTTCTTTTTATCATATAATAAAAATAGTTATAATTTGGAAAGGGCGTCATTATTTATGAATAAAACCGTTTTACATTGGTTACAATATGTTATCATTCTCCCCATTTTATTTTTCTCATTGTTTATTACAAGCTGGACTGCTAGCTACTTAAGTATTTCAGAGGACTGGAAACAACATATCGTCTTCACTCCCCAAACAGCAGAAGGCTCCAATCAAATTTATGAAATTGACAAACTGTTGTATGCCTTTAAGTATAATCCAGTTTTTACTACAATTTTTGTATTATCCATTGTCTATTTAATAGGAATTATGATAATTCGCTGGTTATACTGGAGAAAACATAAAACAGGATTAATCGGTTTACAACTCATGATTGTTCTTCCTATTTTTCTTTACACATTACTTGTCACACATTCTACAGGTGCGATAATTGCTGTGGAAAAGAATTGGGAGAAATATTTAGTCTTTTCACCAAAATCAATTACAGATGTAAATCAAATTTATTATATTGATAGGTTGTTATACGCTTCGCAAAAATCGCCTATCTCTAGCACAATTTTTATTCTAAGCTTTCTTTATATAATCGGACTAATCGTTTCTAAAATTTTCACTCAAATACGTTTTCGTAAAAATTTAAATACATGAGGTGATACTCCTGCTGCGATTACTCATCCATCCTGTGACTTTTATTTTTGTTATTTTACCACTACTTTCTATTGTTTATTTCAAATACCTTCATTTGAAATAAGGAGGGTTCTTATGCACTCATTTGAAAAAGCTATTCTCTATATTTTCAGTTTCATATTCTATCCTATTGGTATTATCGGATGGATTATATCCCTATTTAGTAAAGATCCTGAAAGAAGAAAAATCGGCCGTGTTTGCATTTATACAGCTTTGATATCGTTTATTTTATTCACTACACTTGGCATTATTAGCTTTTACTCCATTACAACAATCTCTAGTTCATAATAATCATAGAAAGGACGAATGCTATGGGAGAGCATCCAATTAGTAAAGAACTACGCTATATGCGCATATGTTTTGTCATCTTAATTTTAGTCCTTATATTTTTTGACAGAGGGAAGGTTGTTGAAGTCTCTACAAATCACGACACTCCAAGAATGGATGTACCAACTAATAATATGACACAAATTGCAGAAAATACATTTGCTTTACAAGAAGATGATCCTACAAGTGGTGATAGACATACTATCAAAATTTTCAAATATGATCCGGACACAAATAAGATTATATTAGTAAAAGAATTTAATACCGAAAACTATTCTACATACGAATACAAGCTCAATAAACCAGAATAAAGATAATTGCCCATAAAATGAGGAAGCTAACATCAGTCAGCTTCCTCATTTTGATTGAAAATATTTACTTTTCTCGTTTACTACAACATTTTACTTAGTTTGACACCTTAGATTCTTCAACTTTCTCACGAAGAACCATTTGCAGGATACCACCGTGGCGATAGTAGTCAATCTCAACTTCACTGTCGAAACGTGCTATTACTTCAAATTGTTTTTCGTTTCCTTCTGGGTCAATTGCAACTACTTTTACAAGGTCACGTGGCTTAACTGTTTTATCAATTTGAATTTCAAATGATTCGTTACCAACAAGACCTAATGTTTCTGTACTTTCGCCATCTTTAAATTGTAATGGTAATACACCCATTAGTACTAAGTTACTACGGTGAATACGTTCGAAACTTTCTGCGATAACTGCTTTAATTCCTAAAAGGTTTGTACCTTTCGCAGCCCAGTCACGAGAGCTTCCCATACCGTAATCTTTACCAGCAACTACAAGAAGTCCAGTGCCATCTTCTTTATATTTCATCGCAGCATCATAGATAGATGTTACTTCACCAGTTGGCCAGTAAGTTGTATATCCACCTTCTGTTCCTGGTGCGATTTGGTTTTTGATACGGATATTTGCGAATGTACCACGCATCATAACTTCATGATTACCACGGCGAGAACCATAAGAGTTAAAGTCAACTGGCTGTACGCCATTTTCTAATAAATAGCGGCCTGCTGGTGTATGTTTACCAATTGAACCTGCTGGTGAAATATGGTCTGTTGTTACAGAGTCACCAAATTTACCAACTACGCGTAAACCTGAAAGGGTTTCTACTTCACCTGGTTCTTTTGATAATCCTTCAAAGAACGGTGGATTTTGAATGTATGTTGAGTCATTATCCCAAGTATATAACGCTTCATTTGAAGTTTGGATTTCATTCCAGCGTTCATTGCTGTTAAATACTTGTGCATATTCTTTTTTGAACAATTCAGACGTTACGACGCTTTGAACCACTTCTTCAATTTCTTTAGCTGATGGCCAAATGTCGTTAAAGTAAATCGGGTTACCGTTTGCATCTTTACCGATTGCATCATTTTTCAAGTCGATATCGACTGTACCAGCAAGTGCATACGCCACAACAAGTGGTGGTGATGCTAAGTAGTTCGCTTTTACAAGCGGATGAATACGACCTTCAAAGTTACGGTTACCAGATAGAACAGATGTTACTAATAGGTCATTTGCCGCAATTGCTTCTTCTAATTCTAGTTCTAATGGGCCAGAGTTACCGATACAAGTTGTACATCCGTAACCAACTGTTTGGAATCCTAATTGATCTAAATAAGTTGTTAGGCCTGATTTATCTAAGTATTCCGTTACTACTTTAGATCCTGGTGCTAATGATGTTTTTACATAACCAGGTACTTTAAGTCCTTTTTCAATTGCTTTTTTCGCAACTAAGCCTGCACCAATTAATACATATGGGTTAGATGTATTTGTACAGCTTGTAATCGCAGCGATTGCAATTGCACCTGTTTTCATCGTTACTTCTTGATCTTTTAATGCAACTTTCACTTCTTTATCAAATTCTTGTTCATTGAACCCAAGTCCTTGCGTTCCAACTGGTGCCACAACCGCTTTATGGAACTCATCTTTCATGTTTGAAAGAGGGATTAAATCTTGTGGACGTTTTGGTCCTGAAAGGTTAGATTCAATTGTATTTAAATCAATTTCAACAAGATCTGTATAAATTGGATCTTTGCTGTCTGCTGTATAGAATAAACCGTTTGCTTTACAGTATTCTTCAACAATGCGAATTTGTTCTTCGTCTCTTCCTGTTAAACGTAAGTAATCTAATGAAATTTCATCAATTGGGAAGAATCCACAAGTTGCACCGTATTCTGGTGCCATGTTTGAAATTGTTGCACGGTCAGCTAAAGGCATGCTCTGTAGTCCGCTACCGAAGAACTCAACAAATTTACCAACTAC
>NZ_JBBOVS010000002.1:0-148160 GCF_038006685.1 Bacillus sp. FSL K6-0042 | reverse complement strand
TGGTATTATCCCCTTTAGGTAGACAGTGTAAAAAAGACCATGTGCACACATGGATGTTACACTATTACTTGGAGGGGATTTTTCATGACCAAAAAAGGCTCAACTTTTAATACATATTCAGAAGAATTAAAGTTATCAGCTGTTCAAAGTTATTTAAACGGAGAAGGAAGTTACAATATGATAAAGGAAAAATATCAGCTTAGAAGTTCTACCCAACTTAAAAATTGGGTGAAAAAATTTAAAGAATGTGGTGAGATTACAGATACTCGTGGGAAAAATAGTGGAATGAAAGGTATACCAAACCCTCTAAAAGGCAAACGTGTTCATTTCAACACTGTTGAAGAGGAACGTGACTACTATAAGGCTCAGGTTGAATATTTAAAAAAGCAGTATCCAAATCTGTAAATGGAGGCGTACTAAAATATAAAGAGAGATATCATATCATTGAATCATTAAAGAGAAAATTTCCAGTTATATGGCTTACTAAATTTGCGGGTGTACATCGTTCAAGTTACTATAAGTGGATTCATACAAAAAGTATGAAAAACATGCGACTAGAATCCGATCAACGATTAAAAAAGGTAATACAATCTATTCACGTAAAGCACAAGGAATATGGTTATCCACGTATGAAAATCGCTTTACAAGAAGAGGGTTATTTTATAAATCACAAAAAGGTATATCGCTTAATGAGTGAGCTCAACATTCAGTCTATTATTCGGAAGAAGCGTCGCTTCTTTAAAGGGAATTATTCCAATACTTTTCCAAATGTTTTAAACCGTGAATTCAAAGATCGCCAACAAAATGAAGCGCTTGTTACAGACATTACCTACCTACGATTTCAAGAGGGATTCCGCTATCTTTCTGTTGTACAAGATATTTATAATAACGAAGTTATTTCTTGGAAAATTTCCAAGCGCAATGATAATGAACTTGTATTAGATACAATTGAAATGTTGGCACAAAAAAGAGATGTGCGTGGAACCATTCTCCATTCAGATCAGGGATTCCAGTACACATCTCATGCCTACAACAAACGACTTTTTGATTTAGGTATCATTGGCAGCCACTCTCGCAAAGGAAACTGCCATGATAATGCCTGTATCGAATCGTTTTTCTCCCATTTTAAATCGGAGATGTTGTATTTGAATCATTTTAAAACAGAAGCGGATTTAATACAAGCAATTGAAGAATATATTTACTTTTATAACTATAAACGGTTCCAAAAACGACTCAACCATCGAGCTCCGATAGAATATCGAGTCTCGATGGCTGCTTAGTCTTTTTAATACTGTCTACTTGACAGGGATAAGACCACCTAAAGGTCTTTTTATTAGTTAGAAATCAATCTCTTCGTTATCTTCTTCAGAAATACCACCAAGTACTTCCTTAGCATCAATAATTTTACCTTCTTGGAGTACAGGCTCTTCCATTTTTAAATCTTCTTGTTTCTGTGTGGGAACAAATCCATTAGTAAGTAGAAGATCCAATTTATTTTCAACTGTATCTAAAAGATTTAATCTCTGTTCTACATGATCTAATTTCCGCAGTAGTTGCTCATAACGTTTTTCATTTTGTACCAGTTCAACAACAAATGCTGTTAATTGCCTACTATTAGCTTTTTCATTAAGAATCTTATATACATCGTCAGGCATATTATCAGCACGCAATGCCATTTTTCTATTTTTAGCCATTATCAGCACGTCCCTTTATTCTATGCTAACTGTCCCTTCATTTCATCAATTGCTTTTAATTCTAGCGCAGCTAGGTTAATTGTACGTGATGTTGGAGCAAATACTTCTTTCTCGTTATTTTGAATAATATCGTTCAAGAAGAAGTGATTGTTTTTAGCAGCTGTTTCAGACATATGATCCAATAAAGCAAGACGAATGTATGGTTCTAAAACTGGTGCTTCGCCTCCGATATAGATGAATTTCAATACTGTATTCGTACTAGATGGGATGAATACATCAAGAATTTTAGCAACTAAAATTCTTGCATATTCTTTTAGTGCTTCTACAATTTCAGCTGTGAAATCATATTCTTCACCAGTATTTTCATTCGATAGTACATACTTTTGTTCTTTATAATTATTAACAATAAATTTCTCTAATGTTCTTAGATCTTTAAAGTATTGAATCAATTTTTCTTTTCTAAAGCGTTCTAGGTATCCTAAGAATGGTTCAATATCGATAACTTGGAAAGAATCTCTGTGCTTAGGTGTAGTGAGCCCTTTACCTAATCGCACAGCATCTGTAGAACCGCCACCAATGTCAGTTAAAACCACTTCATAGTCATCGAATCTCTCGGATTCATATCGCTTTTCAATACTAATTACATTTGTATTCTGATCTTTTGAAACCATTTTATATTTTAAAGAATGTCTAGCAACTTCTGATTCATTTCTACATTTTGCTGAATTAACTGTAATAGTTAGTTCTCTTTCCATTCCTGGTGTTAACACTTTAACTTTATGTTCACCGATAAATCTTTCTTCCATTTTTTTATGGGCAATGCTAAATTTCTCTTCGCGTTTTAAAAGCCAAATTGGAAGCATCATACTCATGTTTTCAATTTCAACTTCATTATCTTCTTGCTCAGCGTTAAGAGCATGATAATATGCAATTGCTCCTAAAAAGCTTATGTAAGGGATAGGACTATTAATTTTATCGTGCATCTTATTTACATGAGAGTTTGCTAATTGATTATCTTCAGCTAATTGTCCAACTAAATAGAAAGATTCTTCACCATCAATTTCAGTAGAAATTAGTAATCTATCTAGTAAATCTTCTGGTCTAGAAATACGATCAACAAGTAAATCCTCAGCTTTTTTCTTTGAAATTTTAACTACATTCGTTGCAAGTTCAATATAATAACCATCAACCATGAAATTATTAAAACTATTTCCGAAATCCGCTACTTTTCTTCCGATTTTCATTTATAATTCCTCCTCCATACATTAAGTACGACTTAAGTACTACTTTTAATTATATTTTAGCACATTTAACCAAAAATAAGAACACCTTTTATAATAAGTGCGACTTTAATCGTACTTATTATTTAATTAACCTATACACTTAAAAAATTCAAAATAAACAAGGAAATACCTTCTTTCAAACGAATTAGACACATAACAATTAGATGCCGACATGTCGGACATAAATGATGATGAATAACAGTAAAACAACAACACGACCGACATAAATGATGATGAATAGCAGTAAAACAACAACATGACCGACATAAATGATGATCAATAACAATGCAATGACAACATGATCGACATCGATAACAACAAATGACGATGAGGCGGTGACAATGAAATGGATAGGGAAGAACCTTACAAGAAAACATATTCCCTTGCAGATATAGCAAGGATGCTTGGGAAGCCACGGACAACTCTTCAGGCATGGCGGGATCAATTCAAACCATATTTACCAACCGTCGCTGGGACGAAGGGGCGAACACTGAGATATGAACAGGAAGCATTAGAGCTTTTTAAATTAATTGCTAATATGAAAGATGCACAAGAGCCACCAGAGATAATAGAACGGATGTTAAAACAAAACGTAGATTATATTGTGGTAGAAGAGAGTGATGAAGACGACGAAATAACGAAGCCAATCATTCAGACAATGTATGAAAGTATGAAAGAGGTTTCTATATATTTTCAAGAACAAAAAGCCATGAACATGGAACTTTTAAAACGCATAGACCATTTAGAACAAACTAATCAAATGTTACTAAATAAGATTGATGAACAACAAAAGAATATTGATGGGAAAATAAATAACAGAGATCAACAGCTATTAGAAGTAGTTCGTGAAATACAAGAAACTAAGAAGCTAGTTGCATCTACTCAACAAGAGAAATCATGGTTCGCTAAATTATTTAAAAAATAACTTAAATAATACGTAAAAAAGCAGGGAAACTTGTATGTTTTTACAAGCTTCCCTACTTTTTTATGAATTTGATATGTCTCCTTAAATAATCACAGAAATAACAACTGATTTATTAAAAGTGATAAAGGTCTAATCCTTGTTGAATATAGAAGTAGTTGTGAATTTGGGATAGAATACTATATTTATTAAATCTTGTTTAAAAAATAAAACTATTATAAACATTAGAATCTATTTTAGGGATGTTAGGCTAACTATACCAAGCGATTCAAGATTTTATCTTAGTAAATTTCAAGGTTAATCTGTGAGTAAATGAGTGAATTTTCAGTTTTATATAAGTGTAAATTTCATAGCTGAATAGTCTAGAAAATGAGAAATAATTATAGGAACTGAGAGGTGTTTTGAATTTCTTTGTATCGAAGAAGGATAAGTTGCTTGGGGGTTATAAGAATACATGACAAATAGCCTTGCTAATTAATTTTTTTTGAGCAAGGCTAAGTTTTAGATGTTTTTTTATTAGGACTTTAGAACGCCCATTTTTTGTAAAACGGAATCCATTTTCTTGCTATTAAGCCAGTCTATAATTGGAAGTTTGCTTTCGTATTTTTGCTTGTGTTCCATATTAGTTAAGGCTTCTTTTGCTATGTAATCGTTACGCTCTTTTCTTTGCTTAGATTTTTCAGCGAACATTTTCATAAAATGAGCGGGATTACTTATTTCAGCTTGATTATATTCAAACCATTCAACGCATCTTTCAAAATCCCATCTTTGATAACGGTCAATTTTTTTCGACATTCTTAAGGCTATAGTATAAGCATCCTGTTCTGTTAAATATGTTACTGGTTGACTTGTTATATAGCGATATGCTTTTTTCTGATCTTTACTTAAATAATCATTTAAATCTTGTGATCTATCAGTAGTGTTTTGTGCAGTGTTATTTGGTTTTTCTAGTTCTTCAAAATTTAAAATATCTATGCCATTAGATAAAATATTCTTTTTCTCATGCTTGGATTCAACAGTTTTTTTAAAGAGCTTTTTCTTTAAAAATTTAGTGAAAGTAGAACATACATCAATTGCTACAGCCCATTTTACCTTGAAATATTCAATGATTTTTAAGTAATTGTTATGTAGAGTTAAAATGTAAATTGAAGGGGCAATTTTACCATGTCTTCGTACTTTAATTTGTTGGCATACTCCCAAGTCTTGTAACCAATTAAACACGTAGTTAATAATTGGTTTTGAAATACCTGATTTTTTGCTGATATGATCTTGCTTTACTTGAGAATACCCTTCTTGTACCAAATAGGATAAAACAGTTTCTAATGCCTCATATTTTCGTTTGGTAAGATAATCCTTTGTAGTAGCACCCTCATATTCTAGGACAATATTATCAATATAAGTAGTAACTTTCTTGATTGCTTGATTAATAGCCCCGGGTGTTTTGGATAAGTGTTTGATTCGGGGACTTAATTCGGTTTTTGCTCGACTGAGCAAAAAGTGGTTCTGGTGCAAAAATAAAATGAAAGAGCATATAGCTCATATATTTCTAGCGGAATTCTATTTTATGCTGTAAGCCCAAACAATCGATGGATGAATTTTTTCTGATTTTGAACAGACTGATGCCGTAAATCAATCTGTTCTTTTTTAATCATATGCATAGCCTCTACACCACTCAATATAAAGGTTGCTGTTTTAAATGACTTCAATCCCAACATAGAACGTACACGTTTCTTGATAAAACGATGATCTTGTTCCACTATATTATTGAGGTATTTCACTTGCCTAATTTGGATGCCTTCTGGCATCTTATTTTCTTCTTTTAGCTCCTCAATTGCTACTGGATAAGCTGGATTCTTATCAACTGTTATAACACGAGGCTTTGAAACATGAAAAGACCGCAAAGCTTTCTTGAAAAAGCGCTTTGCAGCCTTCTGATTTCTTGTTTTGCTTAGGCAAAAATCGATTGTATTTCCTTGCGAATCAACAGCACGATACAGATACATCCATTGACCTTTTACTTTAATATATGTTTCATCGACTCTCCAAGAGTCATTTGTTTGTTTGAGATAACGTCGGATCCGCTTATCCAATTCAGGGCCATATTGATGAACCCAGCGCATAATGGTTGTGTGAGAAATGGATAAACCCCGTTCCTCCATCATTTCTACCAGATCACGAAAACTGAGGTTATACCGTAGGTACCATCTTACAGTTAATAAAATAATATCAGGCTGATAATGCTTCCATTTGAATATATTTTCCTTTTCCATACCAATTACACACCCTCTTTAGATTAGTAGTATCAGTATGTCCAAGATTTATAGATTCATTGCAATTTTCCTAGCGTTTTTGCACCAGAACCAAAAATATGCATTTATTCGTTTCTTTAATAAGCTAACAACAATACTAAGAAATAACCACCATAGTATTGAACCTAAAAAAACTCCTAATACTAATATTAATTTTGCCCTTAAGTCAATATCTGAATTAGCTATTCCAACCCCTGAAAAGAGAGCAATAAAAGACAAAATTGTTACGGGGTTAGTTATTGTTAAAAAGAAAGTAGATATATATACCTTAATATTTTGTTCATTTTTACTTTTAGTAGCTGTATTTGAGGGTTTTGATTTATAAGTTTTAACACCCAAATAACCTAAAAAAATTCCGCCAATGAGTTGAAACCAAAATTGTTGATTAATCAAATAATTAGTTATCACTGTTAAGCTTAGACACGCAATTAAACCATATAAACCATCCGCTGTCGCAGCACCTAAACCTGACATAAATCCAACGAATCTCCCATTCTCAAGCGTTCTACGAATACATAAAATTCCGATAGGTCCTACAGGAGCCGCAATACTAAAACCAATGATAAGACCTTTGAGTAAGAATTCACTTATCATTTTCTCCTACCTCATCAATAAAAAACTTATCTTTTTGCAAAGGAATTTTAAATGTTTCTTTCGTTGTATCCATCACTATTGTTGTTTTTGTTCGAAGTACTCCCTGCAGACTTTTAATCTCATAGCTAATCACTCTGTCTAAATCCTTGGTATTACGACAACGAATTTTCAATAAATAATCATCATCCCCCGCAATATGATGGCATTCTTGTACCTCCTCCAAATTAGTAATAAGATGTAAGAATTCTTCTCTATATTTTGGTTTTTCTAATGAAACTGATACAAAAGCTGTACAATCTGTTCCTACATTTTCTCCATCTATCTTGGCTCCAATCTCTTTAATTACTCCATTACTAATCAAACGATTGACACGATCAGCAACTGCTGGTGAAGATAATCCAATGTGAGATGCCAATTCAGCCCAAGTAACTCTACCATTATTCATTATTGATTGTACAATTTTATAATCGTAAGAATCCAAGTCAATCAACCTTTATTTATAAACTTTTAATCATTTTAATATTTATTTAACAAAGAAACAAGTGGTATTTTCTTTAATAATGAAAAATAATATATATGTTAAAAACAGGGTTCTGGTGCAAAAACTCTAAAGCCCTTGCAAGTAATCTCCTAAACTTGGACAATACTAGTACTATAGATTTAGACTATAATCATTACCTACACCTTCATACGCATTAACCTTTGCAAAATCACTTAAAATCCTATGAATCTTTTCCATTTCTAAGCTCCTTCATCGATAATTAGGAAATAGGGTTCTGGTGCAAAAAATCTCTTAAATTTGGACATACTGATATTACTACTCTACAAAAGGTGTGTGATCAGTATGGAAAAGGAAAATTTGTTCAAATGGAAGCATTATCAGCCTGAACTAATCTTATTAACAGTAAGGTGGTACCTACGGTACAATTTGAGCTTTCGTAACCTGGTGGAAATGATGGAGGAAAGAGGATTATCAATTGCTCACACAACGATTATGCGTTGGGTTCATCAATATGGACCTCAATTAGAAGAGAAAGTACGACATCATCTTAAATCAACAAATGACTCGTGGAGAGTCGATGAAACTTATATTAAAGTAAAAGGGCAATGGATGTATTTATATCGTGCAGTCGATTCAGAAGGTAATACAATTGATTTTTATCTAAGTAAATCAAGAGATAAACAAGCAGCCAAGCGCTTTTTCAAGAAAGCCTTGGCTTTTTCGTACGTTTCTAAACCTCGCGTGATATCAGTAGATAAGAACCCTGCCTATCCTGTAGCGATTCAAGAGTTGAAAGAAGAGAAACATATGCCTGAAGGCATACAACTAAGGCAAGTTAGATATCTCAATAATATAGTGGAACAAGATCACCGTTTTATTAAGAAACGTGTGCGTGCTATCCCTTGGGAAATTTCTGTTCAATCTTATCATGTACTGATTCGATTTTTTCAGGCAACACAAATAAATATTCGATAAGGACTTCTGATAATTCTGTTAATAAATCTACTGTTTCATCATCAATTTCCTGTTGCAATTCAAGCATCCCATAAAGAGGACTGTCGGGATGAACGAGGTGGCCAATATCTTGAATCGGTTTAGTTAAATCGATATATTCTGGCAATTGCTCAAATTGCTGGGAAAGAGACTGCCCATTACTTTGCTCTCCAAGAAAATGTTTGAGGACACTTTCAAGAACTCGTTTTGACAGTACTGCAGCAGCAGAATTATCTTTTACATTTAAAGTAGAGCGATATGCCCTGACAAGGTCTATAGGGATATGTTTATTGCGTTCGAGCTGATCCAAAGGATTTCTTAAATCCGAAGGACTATAAATATAAACCTCTACTTCTACTTCTTCATTTATTCGATTCGGATAATCATTAAACATAATCACAAATTCTGATGGCTTTTGACATTCAAAACAAAGCCCTTCTGCGAATAATCCCCTTTTTGTAACTTGGTAAAAATTCGTTTTTAACGTAAATTCACTTGATTTACCGCATTTAGGACACTGACTTTTGACATTTTTCGGTACCTTTAAATACCCATACTGGGTATGAGACAAAATGGCCCCTGGCAATATTTTTCTCATTTAAACCTCCTAAAAACTCAACCCTAATACATAACTTATATAAATATTTCTGATAACTATTCAGTCACCTCATGAAGATATAAGATAGTTGGGGAAAATTACTAAAAAATATGTTTATCTGTTTTATCACAAGATGTAGTGGTATCACACATGTTTGTGTTGTAGCAAAAAAAATAGACCGACTTTTCGCCTATGAAACTCCTAAATTAAAGGTATAGCTGAGTAGTTATTATTCCTGTATAATTGATAATACAAATTTTTAAAGTTATACAAAAAGTATAACTTTAAACATCATAATTACAATCTATAATATATGGAAATGATGTTTTTTATTAGTAGAGTGTCACCATAAATACCCACATTTTAACAAACATATAAGGGCCACTTGGGTTCTGGTGCAAAAACTATAAAGCTCATGTAACGAATCTTCGAAACTTGGACATACTGATTGGTCTTACCCCCGTCAAGTAGACAGCTGTAAAAAAAGGCTTAGCCATCGAGATTCGATATTCAATCGGAGCTCGATGGCTAAGCCTTTTTTGGAATCGTTTGTAGTTGTAATGATGGATGTATGCTTCAATAGCTTGAATTAGTTCTTCCTTTGTTTGATAATAATTAAGATAAAATATTTCAGATTTAAAATGAGAGAAGAATGATTCAATGCAAGCATTGTCATGGCAGTTTCCTTTGCGGGAGTGGCAGCCCTCACCATTTAAATAACTTTTTACAACTTGTATCTTTAATTCCTCTGAATAAGTTTGAAATTTATCCCCTTTTTTCTATGGTCTAAAACATTTTTTTGAGACACCAGAGGTAATAATCCCTGGTTTTTTAATTAAAAAATAGGAATCTTAGTGCTTTGTTTAAGAATAAAAAATTGTAGCTGTTTTTATGGTTCCGGTGCAAGAAATTCAAGATACATGCAAGTAATCTCCTAACCTTGGACATACTGATAGTATTACTCTAGAAAAAGGTGTGTGATCGATATGGAAAAGGAAAATGTATTCAAATGGAAGCATTATCAGCCGGAACTAATCTTATTAACAGTAAGATGGTACCTACAGTACAATTTGAGCTTCCGTAACCTGGTGGAAATGATGGAGGAACGAGGCTTATCCATGGCTCACACAACGATTATGCGATGGGTTCATCAATATGGACCTCAATTAGAAGAGAAAGTACGACATCACCTTAAAACAACAAATGATTCATGGAGAGTCGATGAAACTTATATTAAAGTGAAAGGGCAATGGATGTATGTATATCGTGCCGTTGATTCAGAAGGGAATACCATTGATTTTTATCTAAGTAAATCAAGAGATAAACAAGCAGCCAAGCGCTTTTTCAAGAAAGCCTTGGCTGCTTCTCATATTTGTAAACCTCGTGTTATAACAGTAGACAAGAACCCGGCCTATCCCGTAGCGATTCAAGAGTTAAAAGAAGAGAAACATATGCCTGAAGGCATACAAATAAGGCAAGTTAAATATCTCAATAATATAGTGGAACAGGATCACCGTTTCATTAAGAAACGTGTACGTTCTATGTTAGGATTCAAATCGTATGAAACAGCCACTTCTATATTGAGCGGCGTCGAAGCCATGCATATGATGAAAAAAGGACAACTTAACCTACAGGTGAAGTCTGCTCAAAATGAAGTTGGGTTCATACATAAGTTATTTGGAATTGCATCATAATCTGTCATTGAATAGGCCATGTAGGTTCTATATCTCTATCAAATGGTTTTTGCACCAGAACCCATAAAAGTGTACATTTGGGATTGTTTCAAGATTTATAGGATATTATTCGAACATTTTGTGAAAAACAACAAAAAACATCACAAACTACTAGTATCAGGTATTAATTTCCTAGTGTTTATTAAAAACGCTGTGCTACAATAAGGATGCTTTAAAGGTACACTCTAAAAACAGTGATGAAATGGGGTCTTTACTTGAACTTTCCACAGTTAAAAATCGGTCATATGATACCAAAGGTTCCAATTATGCAAGGAGGTATGGGCGTAGGTATTTCATTAAGCAAACTTGCATCTGCTGTTGCAAATGCTGGAGGAATTGGGATTATCTCAGGAACTGGAATTTCCATCGATGAAATGAGACTACATATAAGGAAGGCAAAGGAAAAGGTACATAATGCCGGTTATATTGGAGTAAACGTTCTTTTCGCGATGAATGATTTTGCTGAAAAAATGAAAACGGCCATTGAAGAAAAAGTTGATTTCATCATATCAGGTGCTGGAATTTCAAGAGATATGTATACTTGGGGCAAAAAGGCCGGCATACCAGTTATTTCAATCGTTTCTTCAGCGAAGCTTGCTAAATTATCTGAACGTCTGGGTGCATCTGCAGTTGTTGTAGAAGGTTATGAAGCCGGGGGACACCTTGGAACCGAAAGACCTTTATTCGATATATTACCTGAAGTAGTTGCAGCGGTTAAAATTCCCGTAATTGCTGCTGGAGGAATTATGACCGGAAAAGATCTTGCTCGTGCCTTAAGTATGGGGGCCTCTGGAGTACAGATGGGGACAAGATTCGTTGCAAGTAATGAGTGTGACGCACCTTTATCATTTAAAGAAAAATATGTACATGCTCGCCCGGAAGATACTATACTGCTCAAAACAACTGTAGGTCTCCAAGGTCGTGCTATTAAGAATAACTTCACTGAACTGGTAGCTGATGATAAAAAGATAAAAATAAAAAAGTGCATTAATTGCCTAAAAAATTGTTCTTATCGTTTTTGTACGCTAGATTCTTTGATAACATCAATGGATGGTGATTGTGAGAATGGTCTTGTTTTTGCTGGCGCAAGAGTTCATGAAATCAAAGAGATTCTGCCAGTCAAAACAATCATCAACAATATCATGACAGAATATAAAGCTTGTATTTAAGCTAGAATTCACGTCTGATCCTCTTAAGAAGATGAACTTAAAATAGGTGCTTGCATCACAGATTGAATACAGAATATTCATACTTTAAGTTAATTCAAAAAATAGATATCTCAATCTTCTTTTAAAATTCGTAATACGGGTATGTCCGAGATGATTCTGTTGCAAAGTTTTTTACACATAGAGACATGGGAAGATTGTGGTCAAATTTTATGAAACCATTAATAAATTCTGTAATTCGTTATACGCCGAAGAGACGGAGTCTGATTGAAGACTTCGTCTTTGTTTGTATATGGCATGAAGCGTTTCTATCCCTTTTATCGTACGTGAGGCATGACGACGACTTTGAAATCCTAAGGAACGAGCGAAACGGCGCTTCACGTGTCGATGATCTTGTTCAATGAGATTATTGAGATATTTTGTTGTACAATGAAAGGTATTTTTGTAAAAGTCTATCCCCTGTAATTTTTTAAATGCGCAAATGTGGTTTAGAGTACTTTGCAACAGAACCTTCAGATTCATAATTATGTATTATTTGTACTAATCTTAATAGAAGAAACTCATTGAAAATGGAAGAGTAGAGAAATAACAGCTGTTATGTTTATGGAAATATTAGAGCTAAAGAAAAACACGTTTTATAAAATAATGAAGGAATATGAAGAAGAAAAGTAGCATCTCTCTTATAAGAAATGCTACTTCGCCCCCAGTTGTAAGAACACTGGTACTACCCCTATGTGAAATGTAGTAATTATTATTGTACTTGGACACAATTCATTTACTACAGTATTAAATATATCACTTACATCATGTATCTTTTATAAAGAAGTATGTCGAATTTAAGGATATTAGTTTCTTTATATGAAAAAGAAATATGGATGTTTTTGCCCAAATACCCGAAATGGGGGAATTAGCTTAATTTATTAGAAATAAATACATCATGTCAAAAAGTATACTTTATGACATGGCTATAAATCTAGAATTTTTCATTTCAAAAATACAACTTATTATTATTTGAAATGTGTCAATTAAAATGTATATGATTTGACATGTACATTTTAAAAAGAAGTTAAGATCCTTTATCTATAAGGATTTTGCTAATAGTTCGCTTGCTATTCCCCCATTTCGAGGGGATGGGCAAAGATACCCCATTCAGAAAGGTATTTAATGAAAGAGCAAAAGAATGGTCTGCTGGATTTATTGAGTATTATACAAATCAAGGGTATGCGAAAATGAAAGGCTATCACGGTTTAGACGGAACAATTAAAGTTTTAGAAGCAAGAAGTGATATTGAAAGAGAAATATTTGATATGTTAAATATAAAAAAGACAAAAATTGATAATTCACAGTATGAAGCTATCAAATATAAGTCAATGATAATTGAAAAATTGAAATTACTTGAATTTCTTGTACAGAGATAATAAAGTTGTTTAATTTACAATAAAGTCGTTTTAAACGACTTTATTAATTGTTTCGCTAAGACTGTAAAGAAGTGTACTTAAGCCAACGTGGCAATTTAGTCGGATGTAAAGTGTTATAATGTTATTAAAATTCAAGAAATGTAGGGTGGAAAATGAAAAGTATTAAAAGATTAATTCAAGTCATCTTAGTCAGTACATCATTCCTAATTCTTAGTGGATGTTATTTCCCTAAAGATGAACTGAATCAACCAATACAAGAATATTTAAAAACAAACTATGGAATACAAGGTGAGTTTTCTGTTATTCAGACAGATAATAATTGGTTTGAAGGGATTGACCATCAAACTTATGTAGAAATTAAAAAGCCATATCGTACTTATCCGTTCCTAATGATTGAAAGAGGTACTTTAAAAATTTTAAATGATGACAGTGACGATATCTATCTTGAACAATTCAAGGGTGCATATATTGAGCAACATCCAGAAGTAGTTCAAGTAATGAAACAGATCATAAAAAAATATGGGTTAGTAAAATATCCTAATAAAGCTGTCCCAGAAGAAAATGGTTCTATTCGTATATTTCCTTACGACAACATTGGGGTAAATGTAAATAATTATCAAGAGCTACTTGATAATTTTAAAAAGACCCAAAAGATAGATACTACTGAACTTTTACCTAAATTAATACCAAGTGACCTCCAAGGTAAAAATCGTAATGGCATGTATCTAGGTGTGGTGAATTTTCTATTTGAATTTGACATGAATAAAAATAAACATCCTATTCCAAAAGCCAAAGATCTAATTGAGGGCTTTCAAAAAAGTGGAGTATTAACAAAAGGAATATACAGTATCGAAATGAAAGTAAATGATTCAAATCCTGATCACTTTCCCCACTTTATAGAACCGGAATATAATAATATAGCTTTGTTTGAAGTCGATGGAAATGGTGAATATACTATAATTGCTACTCCTAAAAGTGAGGATTTAAGGGACACTTACTTTTATGGTGATTACGCAGCTGAAAAAAATATAAAATAGAACTTTAGGTTGAATTACTTAATTGGAATTGACTAAAAATACATGTGGTTCTACCCCACATCCATCAACTTAAGGATTTAGACTATTCTTGAAGTTAAAAGCACGTTACTATTCTCTTATGTTAATGAGAAAGGGTGACGTGCTTTTTATGAATATGCATCAAAAACAAGAGTTGTCTTTATTTGCCGAAGAGTTATATCGCTATATGTCTCCTGCTACACTTAATCAATTAGCTATAGAAGCAGGCGGAATGAAACGAAAACGTAAGTGCCATGGGCACCATTTTTTATCTTTGTGTGTATGGTTAAATCAACAAATCGCTACTACCTCTCTTACTCAACTTTGTAGTCAATTAGAAACTTCAACAGGAATTTTATTAAGTCCTGAGGGACTTAATCGGCGATTTAACTCGGCTTCTGTAGCCTTCTTTCGAACTGTATTTACTACACTTCTACAAGCTAAAATTGGGGGATTATCTAAGATTTCTCATGCTCTTTCTACTTACTTTGAGCGTATTCTTATCCTTGATTCTACAACATTTCAAGTGCCGGATCGATTTGCATCTACTTATCCTGGTGCCGGAGGATGTAGTCATAAAGCTGGTGTAAAAATTCAACTGGAGTATGACTTGTTGAGTGGAGAATTTTCTGATGTGAAAATTGAACCAGGAAAACGAAGTGATCAAGCGTATGGTGCGACTCGAACAGGTATGGCACAAAAGAATGAACTATATATTCGTGACTTAGGATATTTTCGTTTACAAGACTTTAAGTCTATTCAAGATAAGCAAGGATATTATTTATCACGTCTTAAGTTACCAACTAAGATATATAGAAAGGAATTCGAAACAGTCATATTTAAAACAAAACCCGCTCAACTGAGGCCGGTATATATACAAATTCATTTGGAAGACATTATGAACCAATTACAACCTGGCCAAGTGTATGAATTACATGATGTATATGTAGGGAGCAAAGACAAACTACCTACTCGCATTGTGGTTTATAAATGTACGGAGGAGCAAAAACAAAAACGCCTACGTGATCGAGCTATTCGTGAAAAGAAAAAAGGAATTACATATACAGAGCGTACGAAACTTTTACAAGGAATTACGGTATATATGACAAACATTCCTACGGAATGGGTACCAAAAGAGAAAATCTATGATTTATATTCACTACGTTGGCAAATTGAACTGTTATTTAAAATATGGAAATCCTGGTTTCAAATTCATCGTTGTAAATCTATTAAACAAGAGCGATTAGAATGTCATCTTTATGGACAACTCATTAGTATCCTATTATGTTCTTCTACAATGTTTAAGATGAGAGAACTCCTATTACGTAAGAAACAGAAAGAGCTAAGTGAATATAAAGCGATGTACATAATTAAAGATTATTTTTCACTTTTTCACCAAGCATTACACAAAAACACCCAAGAGCTATCAAAGGTTCTCCTTCGTCTGTTTAACCTCCTACAGCGCAACGGACGAAAATCTCATCGATACGAGAAAAAGACAGTCTTTGACATTTTGGGTGTTGTGTATGAGTATACCACTTCTACTCATCAGGTAGCATAGTAAAAAAATTCAAACCCGTCAGGGTTTATTTGATATGCCTACTTTTATAACATCTATAAACGATAATAAAATATTACGTGAAAAGACCCCATTTTGTATAAAAATATACCTTAAGTTGATGGATGTGTGGCGGTACCCCTGCATTCACTTTCTCCCTTAGTTTTCACCCTTGTATGTGGCAGAAAAAGCCTTAACGATTTAAAAAGAAAGAAGGTTGTAGATTGTTTTTCAATTTTTATACTACCGTGCGCGATAATATAAACAGACTGCAAAGCCTTCTGAAAAAAATGCCTTGCAGTCTTATAATTTCTTGTTTTATTTTATATTTTTTAACACCTATTTATAGTTTTTAAATGATCTTAACTGTTCCAGTCTATCGTAAAATGTCCATAACTATCAAAGATATGTTTTTTATCTCCATGTTTTGTAGGAAGAGAAACAGTTTCGTTTACATAAATCTCGCCATTGTCTTTAGCATAGTAATCGAACCATCCAAACTGTGAAGCGGAGCGTGCCCAAGCTGTGAATTTTCCTACCGTAGCTTCTCCAGAACTCTCGAAGCTATGCCATTTATCATTGATTTTTTGCCAGCCTGTTTGCATTTCGCCTTTATCATTATAATAGTATGTTTTACCGTTAGTTTTTACAAAACCTGTCTGCTTAGCTTCTCCTTCATGATTAAAATAATATTTTATTCCATCAATGGTTTCATGACCATCGAAAGTAAAGTGTCTGCCATCATCGAAGTGGTATTTTTTACCATCAACTTCCTTCCAACCGGTATAGTAACGCCCTTCTTCTAAGCTGTAATATACCAATACAGGTTGCTCTTTCCCATCAAATCCAGGTAAAAAGGTTTTAGAGATCCCGCTTTTTCTAGTGGAACCATCTCCTTCAAACATTAACGTTTTCTCTTCAAAAGTAACTTCAGTCACCGAGCTTAGCGCTTCTCCATTCAGCTTAGAAACTTTCTCAAGTGCGCCTTTGTCAGAAAAGTGAAGAATGACATTTTGATCTTCTAGACGTATTTCATTTTTAGTAACTCGAACATCTTTAAAATAATAAATTTTACCATCGATTTCCCGCAAACCATTTTCAATAAACGCTCCAGAAGCATCAGAATAGGCTAGACCATAGGCATCCTCCCCCCATGCTGATCGTTGCAGAGCACCATCATTATTGAAGTGATAGTACTTCCCATCAATATCCCCCACTACATTTGGCATCCTCATATGGTTAGAATTCAAATTAAAATAATATGTCTTCCCCTCAATTTCCTGCCAACCTTTCAAAAGAATTCCATCAGAACCTGCATAATAATAATCATCATACTTCTTCACCCAACTGTTCTTTATCACATTTCCAGAAGCATCTTTTGCAATCCATTTACTAGGATCCTTTTCATCACTTATTATCTGTATTCCGTCATGCTTCTGTTTCTCATTTTCTTTACCTGGATACCAATTTCTTAACCAGTTATGAATTTCATTGTTGCTTTTTGCAGTGAAGCGAATTTCGGATTTGAAACTCCAATCAGTACCAAATCGTTGAACATTCTGATTACCAGCTAAACTTACTCCATTCTTGTTTTTTAAATAGAACTGGAATTTATTGTCATTAGAATTGCCGGTCTGGACAAGTTCAAACACTTCATCATCACCAATCGAATCGGAATATTGAAGTGCATTTCCTTCTTTCCCTGAAAGATATTTTGAACCTGTTTTTACGATTACTTTATTCGTCCCTTTTTTATAGGGGATAATTTGATAAGGTTTACCGTCATTTAGTATACTAAACGTTAGTGAAATAGGTGTCTCTAAGATGCTAGTACGATCCGCCAATATATCAGGTAACCGATTATTAAAATCTGCAAGAGCTTCAGGATCATTCGTAACATAATTAGAAAGAGCCTCTTTGCCCACTGTCTTTGAAGTACTTGTTCCTAGCATTCGTTTGTCTTCTGGTAATTTTCCGAAAAGTTCATCCTCATTAACACCGATATTAGCCAAACCGCTTTTAGGATGATAAGCATTTGGGAAATGTTGTTTTATAAATTTCCATCCTAGTTCATTTCTACGACCACTATTGTCACTTTCTAGATAATACGTTTTGAAATTCGTAAGTGAAACACCGGTTTTTCCTTCATCTAATTGTTTTTGTGTAATATACAAAATATCATGTTTAGATAGTTCTGGTTCATCAGGAGTTAAATCTACTATTGTACCAGCGTCCTTAATACGAAGTTGTTGTCCATGCTTGATTGTTTTATATTCAACTTTTCCATTGGGATAAGCAATTTTAACCTTCTGGCTAAAATCTTGATTTTTATAATAATCAAATACAGTAACTCCAAACTCTCCTTTTTTAAAAGTAGGAGCCATGTAAGTAATGTTTTCCCAAAAATTACCATAACTACTTTTTGCATTAACCTCTTCTAAATATTTAGTAAAAGCCTCTTTACCAAATGCGTCATATATACCTCCAAGTGTTGTAACAACCGTTCCGAACGTATCAACATCTGCTTTCACTTTATATTCTGTTACGGGGCTGGCGCTGAATAAAATCCCCATTGCAATTCCTACAGGGAGGACTTTTCGCATACTTTTTTTTGCTTTTCCATTCATAATTGTGCTCCTCACTTTGTGCTACCCTATTTTTTTCTATTTATTAAACTGAATTTAACGTTCTGAAGTTTATCTTAGTTTAAATACCTTTCATTTTTCTTGCGAAAGTGTTACAAAACTCTTTCGTTAAAATCGTATAAAATTTAGAATTTTATACGATTTTCTGGTTTTTTTTAGCTTGTCCCATGCCATTAAACGAAGATTTTGAAGTATCCCCAAAACAAAATTTTTATTTATAAAATGAATTAAGTAGTAAACAAGAAAGGCTGGCAAAATGCCAACCTTTCTTGTTTTTTGAGTATCAATTTTTTATTTTAATAAATCAATAATAACGAAAAAGAATGGTTTGCCTCGTTCTTGTTATACAAAGGCCTTTTCTTTTTTTAGATATGTCATAATTACACGAATAAATAATAATAGAGGTGTAGTAACGCAAATTCCAAGTAAACCGCAACTATCTTCAACAAACCAAGGTAAGAACGGCATCCCTGAGGAAAATATAAATAAGTTAAGTACTAAAAAAATAATTGTACGAATAATAATCCTCATACTTATGTTTTTGTGATTCATGGTGTTAATCCTTCGCAAAAGTTTATTTTTAGACTGTATGATCGGTGTTTACTTATGTGTCAATCATTTTATTCCTATCTGTATGTCCAAGTTTAAGAAATTACTTGCAAAGAGTCCTGACGTGTTTGTATGAGAAGCAATGAAAGGGTTTTGTAACATTTACGAAAGAAATTTGAAAGGGGTTTAAAGTAAGATAAACTTACCGATATTAATTTAAACATGTTGGTAACAGTATATTTAGAAAGTAAGGAACGAAGCCATGAAAGAAAAGATAAAGAGAAGTATAAAAAAAATTTCCCCTGTAGGAATAGCGATGGGAATCTTATTCAGTTTCAACCCAATTACAAAACATAAAGCGCATGCAGACGTTGATACAAGAGAAACGATTCTTACAACATTTGGAGATACCTATGATACGTTTCTAAAAGAGCCTTTTGTTATTCTTTTATCAGAACAAAGTGCTAAATATGATTATACAGCTAACAATGAAAACCGTGCTTACAAAGCTCCTACTTTTAACAAAGGAGAATTTGGTATTAGTGTTTATGATTATTATAAAAACCAACACTTTTCTAAGAGAATTAAAATTTTCCATAAAGATGGGAAAGTTGAATATAAAACGATAAAACATGGTCAACAACTTCTGATTAAGCAAGCTGGTATAATAGTGGACTTAAATCCTGATGCTTCAAATGTATATGAACGTGATGTGTATTATATTACGCAAAAACAATTAGATGAAGGGAATACTGGTATTGCACTTACGAATTGGCAAACATATTACTTAAAAAGTGAAAATAGTGGTCAAATGAATGGTCCTTTAGCTCTAAAATATATTAGACAAGAATTTCCAAATATAAAACCAGGTAATCCTTCTTTTGACCTAAAGAAACTTTTTCATGCACTACCAGGAGAGAAGCGAAAACTGGCAACGATAACTTCGAATCCAGTAAAAGAATCTGAAATTTTTAGTTATACCTCTGATGAGCTTGCTGAGATAAAGAAACATAAACTCGCCGTATTTTGAGAAGAAGTAAATTTGTATATTTTTCACAAGAAATAAAAATAAGACTTAATCCTTGTGAGGAAAATAAGCCTTTTTATTATTTAGACTCACACAAATGATCTGCACATCAATTCTTCTTTGATATACAGATCATTTGTATGATAATTTTTACAAATAATTGCGGAATAATGGGCTTACATTACTGCTTTTAAAAGTTCTGCTACTAACGGAAGTACTCCACCTACAAATTTCAAAACTGCCATTGCGATTGTCATGTTATTTCCTCCTCTTTTTATGTATTAAGATGTGGTAAATCTTTATACCCTCATTATAGTAAACGCTTACATGCATATCAATACATTTTGATATGCAATATTACATCTTAAAACCATGTTTTATACTGTTATAATAGCATAGGTAAATTCTACAGCATTTTTCGATGAACTAAACAGCTAATGAACATGAAATTTCTCATAAATAAAAAAGGAAGAGAATTATAAAAATTCTCTTCCTTTTTTATGTGTTGTGATGTGTTCATAAACATAATGCATCTATATTTATAGAAATACATAACAACTATAGAAAAATCCACATTCTAGCTATTTACACACATACAGCTGTACCGCTTACAGCCACCATTAACATTCCATCACGAACGACTTCGTAGTCTACATCAATACCAACAATTGCATTTGCACCTTTTTGCTTCGCAAGAACTTTCATTTCTTCCATTGCAATATCACGTGCTTCTTTCAATTTACTTTCATATGCGCCAGAACGGCCACCTACAACGTCACGAACAGAAGCAAATAAATCGCGTACGATATTTGCACCCATAATTGCTTCACCGTTTACAATGTCAATATACTCAATAATTTCTTTTCCTTGAATCGTAGAAGTTGTTGTTACAATCATTACTAGCACTCTCCTATAATATCTAAAAATTTATTATTTCTTATACTTTTATTATCACCTTGAAATCGTAAATGAACTATCTAATTACCTTACATAAAGATGACACTTTTGTAAGATTTCATAAGTAAAAAAATGAAAGTAAGTTTTATATGGTAGTTTTAATTGGTGAATTTATTTAAGAATTAACAGTTCATTAAGAATATAAGAATCTAAAATTTTATTAATTACACGAATAATGAGATAGAATATATATTCTATCTCATTATATAAGGGGGATTCAGAAAATAAGGTATCTTTTCCGTATCTCTTTATTTTTCTAGTACATCTGAACGAACTAGTTTTAAATCATCTGTTTTAATTGCACCTGTTGAAGTAGAAGATACCTTAACTTTTGTAGCTGTATCCCAATAACCGCCACCTTGCCAAAACTGTGCAAAAGGTGAATTTATTGTTTTATTTACAGCTCCCGCAGCAACCGATCCAGGTTTTAGGCTATACTCAGCAGTAACTTGATATAATGCTGCTGTAATCGTTTTATCAGTATCGTTAGTAAGACTAAATTTACGGGATACTGTTTGTTCTTCACTTAACGAGATACTTGTACCAAATGTACTTTGGAACTCATAACTTGCTCCAATTTCAAAAATATCTTCAATGCCAACACCAGCATTGAAACCTACAGTGTGAGCAAATGATTGTGATTGTTCATTAGTCAACCCTGTTTTGATGTCAAATGTTACTTCATATCCTGTGTTTTTAGCTGGAATTGATGCTGATCCACCAGGAACTTTCTTAAGATATTTCTTTTCAGTTAGTTCAGCATCTTTTAGTGGGTTAAATGGTGTCTTCGCTGAATAACCAATTGTTACAGCCTTTTCAGCGCCCCAATTATTGTCACCCCAAATGACTTGGATTCCAAGCTCATCTAAACTTTTCTTTCCAAATTCCTCTAGAATCGCTCTTTTCAAGTCACCTGGTCCTACAAAAAATTCTGGCGACCAAATTGAATCTTCAGCATCGCTTTTTTCGTAATATTTAGATTGTAATATTTTTTGTACATCAGGATCATTAGGATCTTGAGCATAACGAGTTTTGAAAAAGTTTTCTAATGTTTCCAGAACAAGTCCTTTTACAAAGCTCTCTCCGTAAGTACTTCCAAAATATTCTTCAACTTGGGATTCACTATATCCCATACCCCAAATTAAGTCATAATAAAATCTAGGTTTTGGATCCATATGTTTTAGCTCTTTGTTTCTCCAATCCCCAATAATTTTATTGTTATTTGTATAAAAATAATCTAAATATACATATTCAAGAGGTTTCGCTTGCTTGATATGAGGTGGTGTAACAGATGGAAAATTCGCTCTAATAATATTATTATTGATATAATTTGCATCAAATTCTTGGTTTACATTGGAATTTTCTTCAGATACCTGTCCATCTTTAATATTTAATGATGGATTTTCTTTTTCAACAGAAGTAATTGCGCTAGAACCTGAAGATACTGTACTTGCTTCTGCTTTTAAAGAAAAAACTGGACTTGCTAAAACAGCAAATGCTAATGCTGCGGGAATTACTTTTTTCATTTGACTCATGTGATCTCTCCCTTTCTTTTATCATCTCTACAAGAATACAAAAAATGAAATTATACCGTACATTGCTTATACTTTTTACTTCGGATTAAAATAAAATCACTTTCTATATATTCATCTTATTATATAAATCTTTCAATTTACTTTCATAAATGTTACAAAAGTCTTTCAAAGGTCTGACGTATTTGCTGATGAAACTAACAAACAAAAAAGGAAACCCGTATGTTCATTGGATTTATAATATTTCATAAAACATTGGTTGTTTATTCTATTATAATATTCAAGAGAAGTAGATGAACTGCAACATAGTAATTTATCAGAGGGAGAGAGAATAATCATATGTATCCAAAATTCATTGACAAAATGGCGTTTTCGAAGGCGCATAAAGAGTTATTAATTAAACTGTATAATAAAGAAATTTCAAGAAGCGAGTATAATCAATTGGTAGATACCTTTTATCGTCCACAACAAAAGTAAATATGAAGTAATTGTTTATGGTTTTATGTCTTTTATAGCAACGAAGTTCATTTTTATCATTTTTGGGACAAGCTGTTCTGTTAGGTTGATGGATGTGGTACTATCCCTATAGGGGTAGCACCACATCGCTATCAAGCTAAGCTCATACAACGTTAATTATTATAGAGGTTGTTTCTTTTTTATAAAGATTATGTGTAGAGAATTTAAAGATTTGCATACGAAATAAACCCTATCGGGTTTCATTTTTTTGAATTAAGCCGCTTGATTATCAGACGTGGTACAATTGTAAACGACACCTAATATATCAAAGACTGTTTTCTTCTCATATCGATGAGATTTTCGCCCATTTTGCTGTAGGAGGTTGAACAGGCGAATTAGAATCTTTGATAGCTCTTGGGTGTCTTTCTGTATAGCTTGGAATAGAAGAAAAAAATAGTCTTTAATCATATAAATAGCTTTATATTCACTCAATTCTTGTTTCTTCTTCATAAGAAGTAACTTCCGCATTTGAAACATAATAGAAGAACAGAGTAGAATGGCAATCAGTTGCCCATACAAATGGCATTCTAATCGTTCTTGTTTTATCTTTTTACAATGATGAATGCAAAAGAATGATTTCCACGTTTTAAATAAAATTTCGATTTGCCAACGTAAAGAATACCAATCATGTACTTGTTCCATTGGTACAACATCTGTAGAAGTGTTTGTCATATATACATTGATACCACTGAGTCGTTTACTACGAGGAGAATACTTCATTCCTTTCTTTTTTTCTCTTACGGTTTGATCTTGTAGTCGTTTTTCTTGTTGTTCTTTTGTTAGTCGATGAACAATCACACGAGTTTGTACCTTATCCTTCATTCCTACATAAGCGTTGGATATTTCACATGTTTGTCCTGGCAGAAGAGAGTTCATTAAATCCTCCATATCTATTTGTATATACTCTGTACCTTTCTTGATTCTTCCATCTTTAAAATAATCAGGATTGGGATTTTTTTGATAAATACGTGTATTCGACTTGATACGAGAGATATAGTAAGCCTTTTTATCCTGTATATGTTGAAGATCTTTCAGATGAAAATATCCTAAATCTCGGATACATAAATCATTCGCTGTCACAGTTGGGACACACAGAGAACCGTAGGTTCGATCATGTTGTTTACCTGGACCGGTATGAATATGCAGGAACCGTCCACTTAATAAATCATATTCAAGCTGAATTTTCACCCCCGCTGTATGGCTGCAGCCTCCTGCACCTGGATAAACGAATGAAAAGGAATCTGGGAGCTAAAATGCAGTTGAATCTAAAATACGAATACGCTTAAAAACAGAAGTATATGGAGAAGAAATCGGTATAGATGAGGCCAATTTTTGGTTTAGTAGTTCAGCTAATATGTGTTGCAAAAATTGGACGGCCGTTTTATTAAACCGTTGATTCAATCCCTCAGGACTGATGAGCACTTCTGTTGATGCTTCTAAACAGCTAGATAACTGAGTTAAAGAAGTCGTAGCGACATTTTGGCTCATCCATACACATAAAGCAACTAAATCTTTTGCTTGGTACTTACTGGTTCGTTGCACAAAACCAACGTCTTTAGCAAGGTCCCGTAAAGTATTTGGAGATAACAAGCTTTGAATCTCTTGAGCGAATAGCTGTAATTCATCGGATACAGAAATAGACATAAAAAACGCCATCCTTTCTTATGATTCTACAGAAAGAATAGCGTATTTTTTTATTTTAGGGGGGATTTTGTTTTATTAGCTTGATAGCGATGGGGCGGGACCCCATCGCCATCAACTTAAGAAACTCATCGTTCTCCAAAACGAAAAAAATGCACTGGATTCTCATAGACAACTGTGATGAGATAAAATTTTTATTTTTAGGGTACTTCAAAATCTTAGCTTGATGGCAATGTGGCGGGACCCCTATATGAAATGATTGTTTTTATAAAGGGGATGGAAAAATAAATGAGGGACTTTCAAGAAGAGCAATATGATCGATTAAAAATAGAAAAAAAGAATATTACTCTATTTTTAAAAAGTGGCGTTAGAATACCAGGGCAAATTGTTGGGGTAGATCGTTTTACTGTACTTATGTTGGTTAATGGAAAACAACAACTGATTTACAAACAAGCTATATCCACAATTGCTATGTAAAAAAAATGAGCACCTCTAAATTTAGAGGTGCTCTCGTCTAATAAATGTGTCTAAACGTACAATTTTCTTGTTTTGATATGGTGAGGCCATGCCCATCAACTTAAGAGTGAGCACAACCTGAGCTTTCGGCTCATCGGATCAAAACATTCCTAAAATAAAAGCATACTCTTAAAAATACGCATCACAAATAAACCCTAACGGGCTTCATTTTTTAAATTATGCAACTTTCTTTTGTTTTTTCAATTCATTATACTCATAGACAACACCCATGATATCAAAGACAGTCTTCTTCTCATATCTGTGAGATTTGCGCCCATTCTTCTGTAGGAGGTGGAACAGGCGGATTAGGACCTTTGTTATTTCGTGGGTGTTTCTCTGTATGGCTTGATACAAAAGAGATAGATGATCCTGAATCATACCAATCGCTTTATATTCACTTAACTCTTTTTTCTTCTTTTGTAAAAGAAGTTGACGCATTTTAAACATTGTAGAGGAACATAGGAAAATAGCGATTAGCTTTCCATATAGTTGGCACTCTAATCGCTCTTGTTTTACATTACGATAATGGTCTATTTTGAAGAGTGATTTCCATGTTTTAAAGACAATCTCTATTTGCCAACGTAAAGTATATAACTCATGTACCTGTTCCATCGGAACCCATTCCCAAGGTATATTCGTCACGTACACGTTTAATCCCGCTATCATTTTACTTTTCTCTGAGTACGTTCTATTTTTAGATTTTTCTTTTTCCGCGATCTTCGCTCGTCGTTTTTGAAGTTGCCTATCTGTTAATCGATTAAAAATAACGCGTGCAAACAGTTGTTGTTTATCGCCAATATACACATGTTTTAATTCAAATGTTTCTCCAGGCTGTAGTTGTTTCAAAATCTGTTTCACATCGATTTGTATGTATTCCGATTGTTTCTTTATTGCACCGTTTTTAAAGTATTCGGGGTTTGGATTTTTCACATATACATTCGTATTTAGTTTTAAACGAGAAATATAGTATGTACCTCGTTGATCCATTTGATCTAAGTCCTCCAATGAAAAATAACCCAAATCACGAATACATAAATCTCCTGGTCGTAAGGTATCTAAACACTCCGTACCAAATGTTTTATCATTATTTTTTCCGGGTCCCACTTGGAAATTAAGAAATTGCCCACTATGTAAATCATATTCTAATTGAATTTTGATTCCAGCTTTTTGGGCGCAGCCTCCAGAGCCTGGATATACATTCTCTAAAACATTTGGTACTTGAAATACAGTGGCATCTAGGATACGAATTCGCTCAAAATACGAGAAAAGTTGGTTAGAGATTTGTGTTTGTTCACATATTTTTTGTTGTAACAGTAAAGAGAAAATATGCTGTAAAAACAAAACTGCTTTTCGATTTAGCCGTTTGTTTAAGCCCTCAGGGCTGAGTAAAGTGCCTGCGGTTGCATGAAGTCTACTGCATAATCGGACTAAAGGATCGCTTGCCACTCTTTGACTGATCCAAATACAAATGGTAGCTAAGTCTGAACCAGAAAACTTGCGTTTTCGCTTTATAAAGCCAATTTCTCTTGCCAGTTCTTCTAAAAATACAGGTGTAACATATCGCTGTAATTCTTCCACAAATGATTGTAGTTCATCTTTAATCAAAAGATTCATAAAAAAACGTCATCCTTTCTAATCTAGCTTGTTTAGAAAGAATAACGTTTTTTTTGTAATTAGGGGTATTAAAATCTCTTAAGTTGATGGGCATGTATGGTGAGGCCTTATAGGGGTTTAACAAGTTAATACTTAATGTGTTAATATAGTGATAAAAAGGATAAAAAAGGAAATGAATAAATCTCCATATTTACTTTCAATACTTGGATTGGGATTATTTTTTTCAGTTAGACACGGTGTATTAATATTTTTAGCATATTGGAAAGATGAAGTAATTTCGTCAAATAACCTAATTTTATTTGCAATAGGAGTATTATTATTAATTGTTTCAAAGTTTTTTAATAAGAAACGTAGTAAAGCAAAACAAGTATAAATTTATTTAATTTCTGTTAAGATGGTTTGTTTTGCTCTTGTAGTTACATTATCTCAAAGAGAACTTGTAGAAATTCCTACAAGTTCTCTTTGTTTTTCTAAAAAATCATGTTAAACCAATTGAATTATTAAGCATTTATTTTATTTAAAATTGAAACTTTATTAGTAGTAAATAGTACATAATCTTGCTTGCTAGTTTTAATTAAGATGCGATCAGTTGTAGCATAAGGTGTCCCAATTCGAATTGCATCATTTTTTTCAACACCAGCATAAGTATCATCTTCAGTAACTTCAATAATTTCGTTTAATGGAATATTAACTTTTGCTAATTGCCATTTAATAATTAATTCCTCTGTTGTTTTTATAACATCAATACCCAACATATTACCAAGACCTTTCCATTCGATTTTCTAAATATAATTATAAATCAAATAATTATATTTGTAATTAAGTATCTTTATTGGATATTTATGTTTGCCAATGATATGAATAACAAATTATTTTTATCTATTTTCGAATGTAAACTTTTACCCATTAGTTTACATTCATTTTCTCTTAATCATTGACTTCACAACAAATCTCCTGATATCCTCAAAATTAACAACAAAAGCATACATTCAAAACACTATGAATAAAGGAATTATTGAACATGTCACAATATATTTATTCAAATAGTTTACGTATAATTTTTACCCAACCTAAATAAGAAAATCCTATAAGAATTGACCACAAAAATGCTAAACGGATACTTCTTGGAATTGATATCCATAATTTAAATATTCTCCAAGATAAATCATCTTTTTCGCTTTTTCTCATAATTATCACCCTTATAAATTTTACTATAATTAGGATTATTTGTAAGTATGATTATTCAGTTAACATAACCCCACTTATCGGTATTCCATGTATCTAGAAAAAACCCCTTCAGCAAGAAAACTGAAGGGGTTTCGTATTTAGTCGGATAAGCGAGGGGCATCACTGCCTCTAACTCTCCTAAGAACCGTACGTGACAGCTTTCCCGTCATACGGCTCAAGCCTTCTTTTTATCCAAACAACTTCTTACTTGACGCAAGGTACATGTACTAGCTTTGTAACCTTATTTGAGTGTACTGGTAAATCACGTATAATAACCTTTTCTCCATTTTGTAGTGGTTGTCTGCATAACGCACAACGATACCCTTGTTTTTTCGCCAGTTTAATTCTATCTAAGGTATTAGTTCCATCAAAGACCTTACGGTCTCGCTTTTCCCAGTATTCTTTAAGAGTAGGGTCATCGGGACTGTTCTTATATAAGACCATCACATGCCGTTTGATTTTAAACCAAGGCATTTGTAAGAGCTGGATATTTGTTAGAGGACAGGTCGGAGTCCAAGATTTCTTGCCTCCGTGATGAGGCTTTTTGAAGTAAGTCTTCTTTATCCATTTCCATGATTTCTTAGGGTGCAATCGGATAAGATGTTTACATATTTTCTCGAAAATATAATGACCGATTTTATCATATGTCTTTTGAGATACGACATGTCTCCAATATTGTCCATACCCTCTAATAATTGGGTTTAACACTTTAATGAGTTCCCTAATAGGCTGTCCTCTCATGATGCGGAACGTATCCCTTATCTTTTCCTTTGCCTTCTTAACGCTATCTTTGCTGGGTTTAATCAGTAATTTATTCCCTTGCCACGTTTTGTACTGACGTACGGAAAAACCTAGGAAATCAAATCCCTCTTCAATGTGAGTCACCTTTGTTTTTTCAATACTCAGCTCAAGTCCTCTTTTATTCAAGTACGGTTGTATCTTTTCATATATGGATTGAGCCTGTTGTTTCGTTTCTGTTAAGACAACGAAATCATCCGCGTATCGAACAATCGCTATTTTGCATTTAGGATGAATTGTGTAGCTTTCATTGAATTTATATGTCTTTCGATATATAACGCCAAGTTCCTCCTCCATTCCGTGTAATGCAATGTTAGCTAGAAGCGGGGATATAATTCCTCCTTGCGGAGTTCCTTCCTTTGTTTCAGAGAAAGAATGTTGATCTATATATCCAGCCTCCAACCATCGCTGAATCAGTGTTTTTCCTGGAAAACTATAAGTTTGTTTTCGTATCCAATGATGACTTAGATGGTCAAAGCATCCTTTAAAATCACCTTCAAATATCCACTTTTTCTTACTGTTTGTGTTAATCTTATTAAAGATATTACTAATGGCATCGTGTGTACTCCGCTTCGGTCGGAACCCGTATGAGGCGGGTTCAAATCGTGCTTCCCATTGCGGTTCTAGCGCCGTTTTCACCATATTTTGATAGACTCTGTCTTTGATAGTTGGAATACCGAGAGGTCTCAGTTTTCCGTTTTTCTTAGCGATATAGGTTCGTTTCGCTGGCTTGGGAAGATGTTGAAATATACTGAGCCTCTTTAGCTGTCGGTATAATTCGTTTCTTTTGCCAGAATGAAGTGCTGTATAACCGTCTACTCCAGAGGTACGCTTTCCATTATTCTGTTGTGTTACTTTTCTAATGGACAACAGTAAGTTAGCTTCACTCCGTAGGAGTAATCGTTGAAGTTTCCTGACTCTTCTAAGTTTCTTTTGTTGTTCGGCACGATAAATTCTTTGTCGTAGCTTCATCACATACTTTTGGACTGTATGCCAATCTACTGAATTCCAATTTGTATATGAAGCGTGCGCCGACGCTCTTTCTGAGGTGTTCATAACTGCACGCTCCTTTTCATCAGAAGTTAACCACAAATGTATTTATGTGTTGAAGACCTATGGGAAGTGGGCCCTCTTTCAAGTCTGTCATAATGTGTCCAAAAGGACGACAGTATCCGTTCAGTTATACATTTTTTGCTTTCCTGTTACCTTTCGGTATAACGGCATTTGCTTTCTCCCATATCCCATACCCTCTGTTACATCGTTTGACCTTTCGATCTCTCTACTGTTTATACAGATAACATAGGGCTTACCAAGTTCCACATTCCACAGATGCGATAGGGTTAGGCAGGTTCTTTACTCCGAGCAAGATGCGGGACGCAGCACAGTAGTATTATGACCCTACTTTTCCTCTTGCCAATACCCAAGCAAAGCCATGCATTATCTTGAGCTAACGTTTACGAAGCTTACAAACCTTCACTCTCGTTTACCATACCTATCTTCTCCTAGCAGTGTTCCGGACCATGCATTTGTCCTCTGTTTCCGCATTTCCTCATGCAACCTACATTCCCGTTACCAGAAATACAGTTTCGGATGGAGACCTTCTTTGCGTCTAGAGGGGTAGCGTAAGCTACACTGTGGGAATGCAACTTCTTGTCGCACCATAATTTTTGTTATTGGTAGTTAGGTTTCTTTAGTTGAATGGGAATGTTTTGATCCAGTAGAAGAATGCAAAACCTCCAGCTACAAATAAAGCAGCTAAAATGAATGTTATTAGAGGTATTTTATTTTTCATACTTTTTCCTCCAATGATTTAATCTTAAGCTAATTTAGTTAATATAACATGCGTTAGCGGAAGTGAAATATTCACTTAACTTTTTTAATTATATATTCGTTTTAAATGACTATATCCCCTTTTGAAAGAAAGGATTTGTTATGTCTTTCTGTCTGTAGGGGTAGCACGCACATTTTAACGTTTTTATACGCTAAAGGATTCTCAAAACTCAATAATACGATTTGAGTTGAGATTTTGATTTAAAGATGGGTTTTGAGACACTATTTAGGCTCATTTCAGCACCTTTTATATTGAAGTGCATTAGTCTCAAATACCTACGTTTTTGAGATTAGATGATTCCCTTAGAGTAGTAAAATCAACGTTTTTTCATGTCGAATGTAGTGTAGTGATTTAAAAATAAACTATAATCATTAAAATGCCAAAAACCCCTAATTTTAATCAAAAAGCAGGCGTTTTTGGCATTTTAATAGACTTGGAGAAATGAATAAACTTTTGTTGCTTATTCAAGAAAAGCACCCGTTTTTTGAATAACCAAGTCATCCGAAAATTTGTGCAGCTATTCCATATAACGTTTTATTACGTGATGGCAATTGCTTTGAATTTTTAACCATTATAGGAGGTTGACTCACTTTTGAGAAACCATTTTTTTCTAAATTAAACATAAAAGACCCATTCCCTGATGGAATATCGATTCTCAATTTATATTGATGATTGTTAGCCAATTTATCAATTAATAAAGATGCTATATGATCATTAGGGGCTACAATAGGTCCTAGAATTAGATTAATAGGTCCTAAAATAGACAAGCCAAATCCTATAATCGTTCCATTGGAATCTTTAACGACAAGTGCCTCTTTTGCTTGCTTAATCCGATGGATAAGAAAGGTCTTTCTTTCCTCGCCAACTGCATTTTTATCTAACTTCACAACTTGAGGTAAATTCTCTTCACGCATAGGAGTTATTTCCATATCCAAATTATTATCTGGTTTTACCGAAAGATAGCTGTCGCAAAGATATTTATGAACACAGTCTATCGAACAAAATCCCATGCTCTCATACATTGTTTTCCCTTCATCTGTCGCAATTAACATAACCGTGGTATCGTCTGAAACAGAATCTAAACATTTTTGTGTTACTTTTCTTCCAAGCCCTTTACCTCTGTAATTTTGATGAACAATGACCATACCAATAGATGCTAGGCTTGAACCGTACGGAATAATTGCCGCACTCGATACAATTTTCCCTTCCTTATTCTTGTGTCCGTAAACTTTGCCAGATGACATCACTGTTTGAATTTCATCTTTATCATAATCCCATCCAACTGCAGCTGAAAGTGCAATTAACCCAGGTATATCGTGTTCTTCAAGTGCTACTAAATTAATTACGGTTCTTTCGGATACACTCATTTGAAATACTCCCTCATATTAAATAGTTTGTTGCTTTTTAATTTTATACTTTCACTCTATTTCTTCACCATTTAGTTTCATTGCTTTCACTAAATATGAATCGGAATCGATATTTCGGATCTTACTGTCGTATATATCTTCCCACGGGATGCCACATGCTTTAGCGTGTATAATAGAGTCATATGGTTGTCTATTTTTTAAGATTGTGTAAATGAGTTTTGCGATTTTCCCACACATATGTCCAATCGCCTTTCGTTTCGGCATTCCACGCTCTACTAGGCTGTTATAATAAGCACGAAAGACCGTTGGTCTTTTCTTAGTTGCTATTACAATCAACGCCATTTGAAACAGTACACGCCGCGTATCTCTAGCACCACTGAATGTTTGTCGTGTTCCTTTTACAGAAGTACCCGATTGACTATTTTCAGCTGATACACCCAAGTATTTTTTAAATTCTTTGTATGTATTAAATCGATCAATATCACCGATAGTTCCAACTAATGTACATGCCCAAGTATCGCTCATGAATGGGAGTGAATATAGTAAATCTGTATATGGATGCTTTTCAATCCCTTGCTCCACATTTCCATGTAAAAGGCTAGTTATATAAACATCAACATCCTTAATACTTTCTTCAAGACGTAGAGCCTCCTCAATCAACATTTTTTGTCTTCCTAGTAGATGAGGACTTTGAATGGCTAAAGAGCTTTTAGTGATTTCATAAAGTGCCTGAGAAGCCTTTTTAGCTGTAGCTTTAGCTCCTGCTTGGATTAAGGAATTTTTTAGCTCTTCTTCTGATTTCCCTAGTAAATCAACACCACTTGGATAAATTCGGACAAATCTTAATGCGGTTAAAGAGCCAGGCTTTTTAAAAGCTACTTTTAAGTCTGGATGTGTAATTTGTAACAATTGCTGGACTTGATTCTTTCGACGTGTAAGTTGAACACTTAACAGCCATCTATCACGAGTGAGGGTACGAAAGATAGATTGAATTTGAGACGCAGGCTTCAAGAGTCTTACCCCGTGTAAGTTAGGATGTAACGTCTTGTGAAATCCCATATACGCCATAATTTTCGCATCCATCGCATCAGAATTTTCTGAAATACCCAGTGTTCTTTCACGGAACTCCTTTACAGATTTATTCTCGACTTGAAATAACTCATACCCTTCTTGTAAGAGAAGTTGTGTAATTAAAAACGAGTAGTGTCCCCCTGTTGGTTCTAGGAGAATAAGGATTTCATTTCGCTTTACACTTGCAGCTTGTTCAGCTTGCTTTAAAGCGTCTAAAAAAGTCGTTAAGCCTAAACTATCTGCGTTAAACTTCATCGTTTTAACACACTTCCACTCGCGTCCTGTAGGATCCATAAATGCTTGGAATTGAATACAAGCAGCCACATGAAACGATGCTCCAATATCAATACCTACATAAAGCTTATAAAACTTCCGCTCTTGTTGTTGTTTGTTTTTCTCCTCCACAAAATTAAAAGGAGATAACTGATTTTCCATCATAATTCATAATCCTCCTAGCAGTATAGAATACCTAACTGTCCCAGTTTCTGTTAGAGCTTTTAGCCCAATGTAGTATGTCAGGACTATAATGTCAGGTGATAATTCCCATATTCGATCTAAGAAGTCTAGTTGTATAACTAGCTCCAAATTTCTTAAGAGTTTCAACCACTAAACTTATAAGGATCTTTTTGTTTTATGACTTATAGTGCTTTAAAAATATTTATTAAAAAATTGCCCCGAAGGGGCTAATATCTTCCACGTATGTTAACTTTTTAGATATTGCTTGTTATAATAAATTTGTGCAGTGACCTTTCATGGTGTTTCTGACCATAATAAGAATGGGGCTAGCTTGTTTCCTAGACCTCTAATAAGTCATTGGGGCGCTCCGCATTATGTAGCGTAAGGCTCTGCACGTTTTAGTTACATGTTAGTTCCAACAACTTCACATATATTTATCCCTTAAAAAACACAATATTCACTCAATTAGTTGTAATTCCAACTATATCGAATGTTTTTCCTCATTACAAGCATAAAAAAAGAATCTTTCCTCAAGATTCCTTCTCACTCGCTTTGAACGCCAATATTCCCAAATTTGCTTCAGAACTATCACTATATTAGTGTGCCCACATTCGACACAAGGATATATTGACAAGCCTATTGTATAATACTTTGTTCTGCAAGGCTAGCTAAGTTCTTACTCTCCTTACAATCGTCATCCCCTTGTAAACCATATTTTTTATTGTATAAATATTTATATTTTTGTTTAATCTAGCTAAAATACTGACAACGTAAGACCTTACGCGAATAGTATGTAGCTCTTTGTTTTAAATCTTGGAATATATAAAAGGCTACAGAAATTTGCTTAGCGTATATTTTCGTTAAAATGTTGGCTGTACGCCATAAATAAAAAGAATTCATTTTGAAAAAATATGAACAGCTCCCTGTCAAGTAGACAGTGGAAATAATAAAAACACTTTAAGCGGCTTGAACCCTGTATTCTAATGGGCTTAAGCCGTTTAATCTTTCTTGGTAACGTTCGTTATTGTAAAACTGAATATAATCATCTATCGCTTGTTGTAACGATTCAAATGTCTCATACTTATGTAGGTAATACTTTTCACACTTCAACGTTCCCCAAAACGATTCCATTGGTCCATTATCTATGCATTTTCCTACACGTGACATGCTATGAATCATTTTTGCTTTTTCTATTTTCCTCTTAAACCCATGTGATGTATATTGATACCCTCGATCACTATGAATCAATGGATGTTCATTCTCTTTTAATATAGTGATAGCTTGATCCAATGTTCGAAATACCAATTTATTATTGTTTGAATGTCCCAATACATAACTAATAATGGAGCCATCGTAAAGATCTAAAATGGCACTTAAATACGTTTTCCTTCCGTTTCCTAATTTGAACTCCGTGACATCTGTTACCCATTTTTCATTGGGCCTGCTGGCAGTAAATTTACGATTGAGTCGATTTTCAGCGACATATTGCGCAGATGAGGGAACATAGCGCTTTCTTTTCCGACGAATCACGGACTGTAATCCAGTGATGTGCATTAAGCGATAAATACGTTTGTGATTAAACTTTTTATGATATAACCTATTCATATTTAATTTCATTCTTCGGTACCCATAAATGCCTCCTACTCGTGCATAAATAGCTTGAATATCCTGAAGAATTGCTTCATTCTCTAATTCTCTAGCTGTTGGCGTCCGCTGTAGCCATTTGTAATAAGCAGCACGAGATACACCAGAAATTTCACATAAAAGGATTACTGGTAGATTTTCATTCGCATGTAAATCTTGAATCGCTCTATATTTATTTTGTAGACGAACGCTTGTTAACGACGCCTCCTTTCGAGTTCCTCTAACTTTTTTAAAAAAGCATTTTCTGCACGCAATCGTTCATTTTCTCGCTCTAAACGTTTCATTTCCAGTTTAAACTTTTCTTCAGCTGTTAATTCATATTCCTCTTTCTTTCGACCGCGTTTATCTTGTAGTGCTTCTTCACCATTTGCTTCAAACTTCTTGACCCATTGATATACCTGTTGGTAAGAAACTTCATAGCTTTCGGCTGCGAGCTGATAGTTTTTCTGGTGTTGTAGACAGTAATTTACAATTTGAATTCGTTCTTCTAATGTTGTTTTTCTTCTATTTGTCATAGAGTTTGTCATTCCTTTACCGGTATCATTTAATTCTCTATGACTATTATACTTTTTAATCCATTTTCCCAAAACCGCCGTACTGGATATATTGTATTTTTGGATAACCTTGCTTAACGAATCGTGTCCTGATAGATAATCATTGACGGCTGCTAACTTTAGCTCTTTTGAATAACGCTTCCAAGAAAGTGCTTCTTCTAGGCCGTCTTCACCATTCACTTCATACCTTCTCTTCCAATCTCTAATCGTCCCAGGATCAATCGGAAATTTAGTAGTAATGTCAGCTATTGAATGATGACCATCTTTATAAAGAGATAAAACAGCCAATTTTTCAGCTTTAGAATATTTCATTCGAGCCATAAAAAATACTCCCCTTAGATAAACAGATTTTTATTTTGTATCTGTCTACCTAATGGGGAGCATATCAATATTGATTAAAATGGATTCTTCTCCAGCAAATTTAAGTTTATTTTTTATAAAAAAAGTTTAACTATCCCCATAGATTCTTATGGAACTAAAACACCCTATAAGTTAGATAATTACAAGAACTTTTGAATTTGCCTATAATGATGAAGATCATGTTCTATTAAGCCTAAAAAGTAACTATAGAGTGATACTTTGTTTTTTCCTAGAATTAAGTTCTGTGTCCATAACTCATCCGTTAAGTCATTTATTGTATAAATCAACTTTTTCCTTACCATTATAAACTGATTAATTAGTTCCTCCTTTGTTCTAGACTTACTATCAATTGATGCTTGATGATTTACTAAATTAACATTTGGACTCTTTGGTAATTGAGTACCCTGAAATAAATAAGGAATACGCTGATTCAAAACAAATTCATCCCAAGGTATAAGGTGTCCAATTACTTCAGCAATAGTCCACTTATCTTTATCTATTTGCGTCCTCCATTTCTCTTCAGATAAATGTCTTAAACTTCTTACCCAATCAATAGATTGTTCATAGTGATTTATTATTTTCTTCTTTTTTTCATACAACTACATCAACTCCATTAATTTATCATTCAACTATTTATTACCTTTCAAAATTAATAATCTAAACTCCTCCTTGTACTACTCTGTTCCATTTATACCTTAAAAAAACGAAAATTTTTTTTGACAAATAATTTAACTTTCTCGGTCATTGATGATATTTAACTTCCGAGAACGATAATTATGTAAATGAGCTGTCCATATGGGCAGCTTATTGTATTTTTTGATTAGCGTGGTTTTTTTCCAAAATGCTGATGGTACCCCATGCCCATCAAGCTAAGATTTTGAGACACCCCAATAACGAAAATTTTAACTTTTTACAGTTATTCATAAAAATTCGGCTCATTTCTTTCGTTTTGGAGAACAATCAATTTCTTAGGTTGATGGCGATGTGGCGAGCCCCCTAATTTGATCAATCTTTATTCTAAAGCTACATTTATTTCATTGTGGTGTATACTTATCTAAAAATCTAAGGAGTTATATATATGGTTAATACAAAAGAAATGGCTGAGGTTTTTAGGATAGGATTACAAATTGGGTTATTTTCAAAAACTGATGTAATTAATTGGGCTGATCAAACAATTGAAATATTAGATAGTCCTTCTAATGAAATTATAGAAGTTTCTTTATCCAGTAATGATAAATTGGTCGATATTGCATCTAAATTAAAAAAAATAAAGGGAAGATATGATGAAAAATTACCGTTAAAAATTATACTGGGACTTTTATGGGAGAAATTTATTGCAAATGAAGAAAATGCACTAAAAATAAAACCGCTTATATTTAGTATGGTACATAATAATTGCTGTGAAGGGTTCGATAATGTAAATAAACAGCTGTATAATTTTAATGAGGAAATAAATTTAGCCGCAGATAATATATATGGGAATCTAGAAGATATTAGTCAAGAAATAAAAGATTTTTTATCAATTTATAAAGATTTTAGTATATTTTTTCGTTTACCTTATGATGGGCTGAAAGATGAATAAAAACAACAGGTCTCAAAGGCTCTTAGAACTTCTTGAAGCAAATAGAAAAAAGCATAAACTTACTCATGGTGCTTTATATGAAGAATGTGTCTGTGTGTTAGGTGCTGAAACTAAAGAATTATTTCCTGAAAGAGGAGCAGAAATATACAAATTATTAAATGACTCTTACCCTTTTGAATGGTGGGGACGAATCAATTGGAATAAGGTTGCCCTTAAACATGCCATTGACTCAATGGATCAAATATCTCATCTTATCCCATTGGAAAGTAAAGTCTATATCCTATGGAGTACGGGAACTGCTCCTGTTCTCTATGCAAGTTTAAACGATGTATTACGTAATATTGACGATGTAACGGCGGTTGGTAGCGACACTTATCTTTTTTGTCCAAATAATTTTGTTATAGAATTTTACCATGAAGGTGAAATCATCATTGGTTTTGGAAAAGACCACATTTAACAGCTCACATATAAAGAAAATTGAAGGAACTTTTCTAGGTTGCCAGATACATTGACTGCTTATAAGTGGTGTTATGTTAACTTCACATGTAGAGGATATACAAAACAAAAATATTTTTTAGGCGTAAAAACATATAGGATATATGCAGTGACTGATAACCAGAACGTACTATTCAGGAACACATGAAATATATATAGTACAGGCTCAATGAAATTATGATTCTATTGCTTTTGGGGGAAGATATATGCCAAAAAAAGTTCTTCTGTTTACAGATTTAGGAATTGATGATGCCTTTGCTGTTCTGTATACCTTTTTCCGTAAAGATATCCAACTTGTAGGGATTGTAGCTGATTATGGAAATGTATCAAGAGAGAATGCTATAAGAAATATTAACTATTTAAAGTATATTGGGGGAAAGGAAGAGATACCTGTATTTTTGGGTGCTTCTGTACCTTTAACAGGCATATTGGTCCAGTATTTTCCTGAAGTACATGGGAAAGTGGGATTAGGACCTATCATCCCGCCTGAGATTTCTTATCCGACTTACCCTATCAATGATATTTATCGGATTATAGATTCTAATTTAGATGACCTCATAATTATTAATTTGGGAAGGCTCTCTTCGTTGGCGACGGCATTTGTCCTAAATTTAGAAACAATGCGGAACGTGAATGAATACATTTGTATGGGCGGAGCTTTTTTTTATCCTGGAAACGTGACTGCTGTGGCTGAAGCTAACTTTTATGCAGACCCTTATGCAGCAAACTTAATTCTGCAGCATGCAAAGAATTTGACAATTATTCCGTTAAACGTCACCCAACACGCGATTGTTACACCCGAAATGGTCCAACAAATCGACGCGTTTCACCGTAATACACAGGACCTTGCAGGGCTTATCATCAAGCCCATGTTAGACTACTACTATAATTTCTACTCTAAATCGAACCCTGGTATAAGGGGAAGTCCTATGCATGATTTTGTAACAATCTGGTATTTGTTGAACCCAGATGCAGTTCTCCTTTCAAAAGTACCCATCAAAGTAATTCCCGATCAAGGAGAAGGATTTGGTCAAAGTATTGCAGATTTTCGTTTTGTGACAAATCCGGGTTATAAAACACATAATGTCGCTTTTCAGTTCAATTACGAAAGTTTTAAGAGAGATATCATGGAAACATTCTTAAGGAAGAGACTGTAGCGTATCCTAAGTAAACTTCAGATAACGGAAATTATGTAAAAAAGCTAGCATGAATCTAGCTTTTTCTTTTTTGATCACGGGTGTTCTAATATCTTTATTCATCATGTTTTGAATGTATACTTTTGCTAGTGTTTTTGAAGAAAATAGATGAAGTGAAATAAACCCAATGAAATCAACAAAATGAATGTAAACTAATATTCAAAAGTTTACATTTGTTTTTGTAGTGAAAACAAAAAGAACTTGTAAAAAATACAAGTTCTTTTTAAGATATTGCAAACTGAAGGGCAAAACAAACTATCTTATTAGAAAACTAGGGATTAATATATCTTAAGACTTCTAGGACCTCTTTATTATATAACAGATATTAACATTTTTAGGAGTAGTATTTGAATATTGTGTGAATTTTTAGAATGAAAAAAGAGAACTCTTTCATAAGAGTTCTGCAACAGGAAACAACAATATATAAACAATAAAAAGAATTACTTATAGTATAGTATATATAGTAACATTATAATATTGAGAAATATTTACATAAAGCTAGTATGTATTAAGTAACAATCGTCGATATAGCTTGTTTGTAAATGAGTTGTTTTTTACCCTGAGCCATCATAAAAACAGTGAATTTATCTATCGTGATGATCTCCCCACGTATTGGAACTCCACTCTTTAAAAACAAAGTAACCTGCCCTTTTTTCTTTTTTAGTTGTTCAAACATATCGTCTTGAAAATTTAGCATTATCTATTCCCCTTTCTATTGTCTTTACTATTTCTCTAAGGTATGCTGCTCTTCATTACTGGGTGTTTGTGTTTCCCGTTCGCTTTCTGTTTTTTGAAACCATTTACCGATTTTACTTAAATAATATCTTTTTACTTCCCCATATGGAATCCAAATTTCCCGTTCCTCTATTCGATCCATTACTTCACTAAGGATCTCATCATGCTCGTATCTTTTAGGTCTTCTATGATTCACTTGTACAAATTTTGTATATTCCCAACGAAGCCAATTAGAAATGCGTTCTCTTTGTTGTTGTCTGAGATGTGACCATTTTTTATTTGTTTGACGGATCTGTCCATTGACTTTTATATGATTTTTCATAGACACGCCTCCTATTACTGTCAAAACGAATATATAACTATCGTATCATAAGCTACAGGGATCAGAAAGGGACGTCTCCGCATTCATTAGTGAGGCGAATAATCCCTTAGTTGATATGTATTGTTTTTTATTAATAATTACGGTACGTGAAATTATTTAGATATAACTTAAAAAAGCTCCCCTAAAAGGAGCCAATTATTTTACAAGATTCTTCTGTAATTCCTCTATTATAAGCTCTGCACCTGCTGGGCTTAGCGTAATCTTTCCATCTGCTAAAGAAATATTTTTATCAGATACTTCTCCTGTTATTACACAAGCACCATTCGCTTCATATTTTTTCAAGATGATCTTTTCACCTTCTACATAAATCTCTAATGGTGTCTTTTCTTCAATTTCCAGCGTGCGTCTTAACTCCATTGGTATAACGATACGTCCTAATGGATCTAATTTTCGAGTTACTCCTGTTGATTTCATGAAATCTCTCCCTTATATATTCTATAGCTCTATATTTCTCATACCCTATGCCATTTTCTCATTGTAACAGCCTTTCACCATACATGAGAAACATAATGACCCAAAAACTCACAATCATAACAAGAATGTGTTTAAACCTTTGCTTAAAGGAAATATGACCTTCTTTCATTCTACACGCCCCTTTTCTCTACATCTTTTTATATGTTAAAATAAAGAGGAAAGAAATGTGCCAATTTCTTTCCTCAACGGTCACTCATGACTTTGCTCTTTGTTTGCTTTTAGCAAATAAAGAGCTTTTATTTTTCTTGTTTTGATTTGCTTTCTAACATGGCATAACGTAATAATTTCAGCTTTGTTTCGCTTTTTAATGCTTTCCATTCAGATACCCCAATTTTCATTCTATATCCCCCTTTTATATTATAAGTTCACCCAAATGACAGCTCCTTGCGGATGTTTGTATGGTTGTGGTGCTGAAAACGAAACAGGATTTTTCAGAATCCAAGCATAGATATTTTTGTATTGAGGATTAAAGCTATCTTCTCTAGAAACGCAATGAAATTGCTCACTTGTTTGATATTCATGTAACGTCAATTTTCTACTTGCCACTAGCTCAACAGTACCTAGTACTGTTCCACTACCGCTTTTAATAAGTGCAATTTTTCCTCTTATGTTGGTATTTGTCCCCCTGATTTCCCATTATTTTTCACCTTGTAGAATCTTTTCTATGTAAGGTGATTTTATAATTAAGCCTTTCAAATACTGCACCTCATTTCAGCTAAACTAATTTTAAAATGATCATAGCTGTATCGGCTTCCTTTATATAAAAGGTATACTTTTTACCCGTCGCTTCTACTGCACCACACAACATTTCTTGATACCTCAAATCAGTTAGATCCATACCTATTTGACCATGTTTTAAAAGAAATTGAAGATCCTTCATCATTTTATTGACCGTTTTCTCCATTCTCTTTTCTCCTCTCGAAATAGTTATATAACTTATATAACTATTCTATTGTTTGTTTTTCCAATTGTCAATATAAGTTATATAACTTATAATACTTTTTATAGAGGAGGGTTAGAATGGCTGTTAACAAAGAAAAGAATACTCAAATTTTAGTTACATTTACAAAAGAACAAGTGGAGCAAATCGAGCAATTTTGGCATGAAAATAAACTCAAGAATCGAAATGAAGCAATTCGCCAACTCGTTGAGAAAGGGTTAAGTCGCAAATAACGGCTAGCCTTTTATATCCCCCCTAAAACCCATATATCCTATTTAAGACCTTTAATAACCATCAGATTTGTTTCTCTTCCGTTTAATACCTATTGCATTATTCGCCCGACAGAAATGCGATACAATCAAATTTGAGAGGTCGTTTTTTTATAAGAGGTGTCTTTTTGATAATAAATTCCTAAAAATAGAAATTGAGCTGGATTTTCATCACAGCTCAATTATTTATTGGCTCTATATGCGTACATGTAGGATATTGAGAGCATCCAAAAAACTTGTTTCCAGTTTTATTTGAATTTCTGACGACTAAATGATGCTTACACACTGGACATTTCCTTTCTGCAGGATCTACACCATGATACACATCTTCAGCCGAATACTCTGGATTTACTTTGTTAATCAATTTTTGAAGCTCTACACGATCTATTAGTTTTACATTGCACGCTTCCGCTAATTCTTTGGCTTGCTTTGTATATACGCTGTTCGTGACAACCCACGCCTCATGAGCCTTGTAATAAGCTTGTGCTGCATAAATCTCCTGTACAGCACGGATACCAACTCGATTTTTCATCCCATATCGTTTGGCTTGAATCACAATGCGATTTTTCCCTTTCAATACAAGATCCGCTCCAAAATCATTCGATTGTTTTGTGACTTCTGGACGATATCCAAGTTCTCGAAAGAGAGCTTTTAAATACACTTCAAACTGATGACCGTCCAGTCTATCTATATAGTAAATACCTGACTTTGCCATTCGCTTCAGTATTCTTCGCTCCCGGACCTTCCGGTACACAAATTTACAAACATGACCTAATACATAAAGGATAAAAACACAAATTAAAATGTGTAGTATGTTTGGCATAGCTGCTAAATTAGACACTTCGCTCCACCTCTTTGATTGGATTCAATTTCTTTGGCTGTTTTGGTTGAGCTGTTTCTTTTTGTTGTTTCTCTTGTTGGGATACTTGTTTTTTTCGCACATCGTTCCAATCTTTTTCATGTGTCGGAATCTCTTCTTTTAGATCCACTAAACACTTCATAGTCTGGATAAAATCTTTCCCACCTTTATCATTATCAACTGCCATGATGACCTCTTTTATATCATGTCCTTCCTTTTTCGCATCAATTAAAGACTGTATTACCGTTTTGGGTTTCAATCCATGCATCGATACCAGGCGAGCATTTTGTATTTGATTTTGCTTGATGCTCCAATGCGATAGCATATCAATGGGATCTTCATAAAAATAAATCTTATCCGGCTTTCCTACATCGACTGTAAAACCTGCATGAATCCTTTCGTAATTCGGGACAATTTGTTTAAAACTCCCTCGTTTATTCTCCATTTTGACAGTACCTTGGCGATTCATTCCGATTACCTTTCCCTTACCGCCTTCTTCTCTCCATTTGAACACGACATTATTTCTTTTATCCTGGGCAATGAGATCCTTTTTAATCAGCCAATTTACCAGTCGAGGATCTATTTTCCTTTCGCCAATTAAGTATTCTTTAATTTCTGTTTGCTTCTTTACTTCTAGGTTCTTGGGATAAATAAAAGGCTGCTGTCCTTTTTTACGTTCTTCTTCCGCTTTTGAACGATCAAACTCCTTATAATCCCCTTTATTAATGTCCATCACGGCTTGTGGAAATGTCATTTCATAGTACATCATGGCAAAGCTAATCGCTCCATATCCCTTTTCACCACGACTATTCCAGGCATATTGATTCCCTTTAATAATGAGGCTGTCATGCTCTGTATGACGATAATAGTTACCTTCTTTCTTAAACCTTTCTCCCTTTGCTTCCAGATACGAAATCAAGTCTACATTTCTTGCCTTCATCGAATCCTCCGTACTGACATGTGCCATTACGGAATCCCCCCTTTATTCTATAAAATGAAATAAAAAAGAGGACTATTCCGTTTCATAGTCCTCTTTTTACGCAAGTATTCAGTTCGTTGTTATTTACCAAATAAAAATTTAAGCCGCTTTTCTTGTACACTATATGATAAACGAGCATCAAATTTCTTCCCGCTTTTGTTTGAGATAAACCCTTTTATCTGATCCGTCACATTCTTTTCTAATAGCTTTTTCACATGGTTACTGCTTAAATTTTTACCAGAAAATGTACCAAAAATAATAAAATCGCATCCCTTTTTGTAATGCTCACATAGATAGTTACTCTTGCCTATAAGCACCCTTCCCTTACATAACGGGCATTTACCTATTGTACGATCTTCCGTTGTTGGGAATCGAAATTTGAGACCAAAATTCTCATCCATGACAATGGCTGCTGTAAATTCTCCTTTTTCTCCTTGAAACCCATTCATAAAGTCTGTTGTTTTGTATTGAATCAGCTTCTTCATTTGCGTACCTGGAATGGCTTTTCCTTTTATTTTTGCTGGTAACATGAAGTCACAACCATTTTTATGTTCTGTACATCCATAAAATGTATTGCGATGAAGTATTTCACCTTTCTTACACTTTGGACATTTTCCAAATGACAGCTCCTCTTGTGTTGGGAACTGGAATTTAATTTGGCCTTCATGAAGTACCAGATAAGCGGAAAACTCTTTCTCATTGGATTTAAAGCCTTTTATGAGATCCGTTTTCTTATTTTCAAACAGCTTTTTCACTTGTGCTTCAGGAATCGCTTTTCCTTTAATCGCCTTTGGTAAAGAGACCTCACATTCAGGATAATTACTACATCCGTAGAAATTCCCTTTATGAAGAATCTTCCCTTTTCTACAAGAACACTTACATACCTCAATTTGTTGATTCCATGTACTTATAATGTCATCTGATACTTTTTCATCCATTGCGCCTAATTGCTCCACTGTATCTTTTACAAACGTATTTGTTTTCTCTACAAACTCCTCATAATTCATGTCTTTTTTTTCAATCATGTAGATCATCCCTTCCATTTCAGCCGTATAGGCTGGATTTTTAATTTCCTCTACCGGAAAAGCATCTATAAACGCACGACCAATATCAGTTGTTCGAATTTGACTGTTTGTAATAGAGATATAGCTTCGCTCTAAAAGCTTTGGAATAAAGGTTTCTTCTGTCGCAACCGTTCCAATCCGTTTTCCTTTCATGAGTTCTTTCAAATGTTCATCGTCTAGTTTTCGTCCAGCCGTTTCCATAAAGGTTAAAATAGAACTTTCCGTATGAAATGCTGGCTTTTTTGTCCTGGACTCAACCAAATCATAATGAACGATTCTGAAAGAATCTCCTTCTTGTAAAACAGGGATCTGAAACGCCTCAACTGATCCCTCTTCTATATCCTCCTGAAAAGCACTTAGAAACCCTTTCTCTTGTAGGATCTTTTCTTTTGTGCTGTAAATATTACCCTCTTGATCTATAAAATGTACCTCTCGTACGAGGTAGATTGCTGGCTTCATAAAGTTTCCCATAAATCGTTTTACAATCATGCCATACAGTTGCTTTTCCAATGGATTTCGGTCGGTCCCGACATAGCATTTTGTTGTTGGGATAATCGCAAAATGACTACTTACAAGCTCATCATTAAAAGTTGCATGCTTTTTCGTTATAGAAGAGTGATCTATTTGTTGCACCAAACTTACATAGGAGCTATTTTCTAACGCACCCATTACCTCTTTTACTCGCTCCACCTGTTCTGTAGGTAAATGCCGAGAAGAAGAACGAGGATACGTAATAAAACCTTCTTCATACAACGTTTGAATATGCTTTTTAGCTGTTTCTGCATTCACTTTTAGCTTGGCATGAGCATCCTTGTAGATATCTGTTAAGTTATATAACAATTTTGGTTTCTTCTTTCTTGTACTCTCTTTAAATTCCGTTACAACAAGACTTGTATCTTTCAAACGATCTCCAAGTTTCTGTAAAGGAGATGGATCTATCAATTGGTCTTCTGCCTTCATTACGGGCGATAAACCATTTTCCGTTAATAGCTTCAGATTATAGTAGGTTTGTTCTTTATAATTTTGAATGGCAAGCTCCCTTTGACGGATCTCATTCAAGATACACATTTGAAGGTTCTGGTGCAAAAACGCTAGGAAAATTGCAATGAATCTATAAATCTTGGACATACTGATACTACTAATCTAAAGAGGGTGTGTAATTGGTATGGAAAAGGAAAATATATTCAAATGGAAGCATTATCAGCCTGATATTATTTTATTAACTGTAAGATGGTACCTACGGTATAACCTCAGTTTTCGTGATCTGGTAGAAATGATGGAGGAACGGGGTTTATCCATTTCTCACACAACCATTATGCGCTGGGTTCATCAATATGGCCCTGAATTGGATAAGCGGATCCGACGTTATCTCAAACAAACAAATGACTCTTGGAGAGTCGATGAAACATATATTAAAGTAAAAGGTCAATGGATGTATCTGTATCGTGCTGTTGATTCGCAAGGAAATACAATCGATTTTTGCCTAAGCAAAACAAGAAATCAGAAGGCTGCAAAGCGCTTTTTCAAGAAAGCTTTGCGGTCTTTTCATGTTTCAAAGCCTCGTGTTATAACAGTTGATAAGAATCCAGCTTATCCAGTAGCAATTGAGGAGCTAAAAGAAGAAAATAAGATGCCAGAAGGCATCCAAATTAGGCAAGTGAAATACCTCAATAATATAGTGGAACAAGATCATCGTTTTATCAAGAAACGTGTACGTTCTATGTTGGGATTGAAGTCATTTAAAACAGCAACCTTTATATTGAGTGGTGTAGAGGCTATGCATATGATTAAAAAAGAACAGATTGATTTACGGCATCAGTCTGTTCAAAATCAGAAAAAATTCATCCATCGATTGTTTGGGCTTACAGCATAAAATAGAATTCCGCTAGAAATATATGAGCTATATGCTCTTTCATTTTATTTTTGCACCAGAACCATTCTTTTTATCTTTTTCTTGTTATACCCCATTCTTTTTAAAATTATAAATTCGTTTTTGTTTGACATCATGCTCGAAAGGTTATGGAAATAGAGAATACTACCTGTTGCAATAAAGAAGATGATAGTAACAAAACTAATGAGCAAGAATGTTGAGCTATTCTGCTGAATAATGTAATCATTTTTTTGGTAACTACTTGTAAAATAAATATTATTTTTAAATAGTGGAGCTAAGTTTTCATAAACTTCCTTGTTATCCCTCATATCTGCTCCATTAAAGCTCATCATAGTCTTTTCTGTAAGCCCTAAGTTTTTTATTTCTTTGTAAAGTTGATCCGAAATAATAAGAGTTCCTACACTATTTGCAAATCCAATTGGATTAAGTAATGTGGTGTCTTTTACTTTTATATCCACGTTATTTGTAGGTGTTAAGTTCAAAGTATGTATTTTCCCTTTATCTAGCTTTTCTTTTTCAGGTCGATATTTTACTAAGATACTTTCATTTTTAGCTAAATTCTCAAAGTCTACATTTTTGCCCTGAATATTTATTAATTCCTTGTAATCCGACTCGGAGATAAGATCAAATCCGTGTTCTTTCTTTATACTATATTCTTTAGGCAAATTGTCAGAAGAGGATGTTCCGTGAATAATAGTCGTTTCTTTGTATTTCATATTTTCTTTACCAACAGTATCTTGTACAGTTTTAATTGCTTTAGTAGCCAATTCTTTATCTTCCAACGGGAACTCAATAGCTGACGGTACGATACGTTCTGTAGCAGCAACTGGATAGTAAAGCGTCAATATAGTGGAACCGAATATAGCCAAAGTTCCTGCAGCTAATAAAGTTAACAAAATTAAAGTTTTTGCCTTCGAACGGATTTTAAATATAAAGTTTGGAACGATAATAATATTCGATTCCTTATAAAACCATGTTTTCTTTTTCTTCAATTTTTGAATGGCATATGGTAAAAAAGAGTGAATAAAGAAAATTGTCCCTAGTATTACACTTAACATTGTTAAAAGCGCGATTGGTGAAAATCCTATCGTTTTCCACAATGATTTAGTTCCTCTTGTAATATCAATAGCTAAGAAATAACCAATTAAAATCAAGAATAATCCCAGTAACGAGAAAGCTGTATTGATTTTTACCTTCTTTTCTTCCTTTTTTTCCATACGTACCAAAGTCAGTAAGGAACTTTTTCGAAGAATTATCCAGTTTGATAAAAATAAAACAGTCAAAACAGCAAATATAAAAACAAAGGTGAATAGTACCGCATCGGGATTAATAAGTGGCACTTCAGAAGTATCGATTTGTAATTTTAGTACTCTGACTATCGCTTCGACAATTCCTTTATGAGTAATAGCACCAAAAGCGATTCCTACAATTAGAGCAGCAAAACAAATTATAATATTTTCAAAGGTTAATAGTTTTAGCATTGTTGACTTTCGATACCCTAAGAGCGAATAAATTCCAAGTTCTTTCATTCTTTTTTTCATAAAGAAAGTATTGGAGTATGACATATAGAATAGTACAAATGTCATAACAAAGATTGCCACCGTTCTCGACATTGTTTCTACTCTACCATCAGACGAAATCTTTTCCATGATAATATCATTCATGGAAAAAGAAATAAAGGAGAAAAACACCATCAGCACAAAAGCTACTGAAACGAAATAGAACGAATAGAAGGAAAAGTTATTCTTCAGATTCTTTTTTGCTATTGTTAATAATCCCACAGTCATGCCTTCCTTTCATACTCTTAGTTATATCGATTTTCATCAATTTTAGAGATTTCCTTTAATATCTCTTCAAAAAATTCTTTTCTATCCTGTTTATTTTTTCTTAATTCTTTTATAATATTTCCATCTTTGAATATTAGGATTCTGTTTGAAAAACTTGCTGCATAAGCGTCATGAGTCACCATTAAAATTGTAGTGTGAAGTTCCTCATTTACCTCTCTTAGTTTTTGAAGTAGTTCTGTTGCAGAGTTTGAATCTAACGCACCTGTCGGTTCATCTGCAAATAAAATACTTGGCTGTTTCGCAATCGCTCTTGCTGCTGCAACCCTTTGTTTTTGCCCTCCAGAAAGTTGACTAGGGTACTTGGATAATTGTTCGAATATCCCAAAACGCTTTGCTAAATTTTCTATTGCCGATTCAATTTCTTTTGGGGATTTCTTTAACAGAGTAAGTGGCACAGCAATATTTTCCTTCACTGTTAAACTATCAAGTAAAAAATACTCTTGAAAAATAAAGCCTAAATGATCTTTCCTAAAATCCGCAGATTTATTATCATTAAGTGTTTTAATATCAACATTATTTATAAAAACATCTCCATCTGTAGGTGTATCAATGGTTGATAGGATATTTAATAAAGTTGTCTTCCCAGATCCAGATGCCCCCATAATGCCAATAAATTCACCCGATTCAATATCAAAAGATACTTTATTCAGTCCAGGTAATTGATTCTTATTGTAAATCTTTGTCACATTTTTTGCAGATACTAATGCATTCATCATATTTGCTCCTTTCAATCTATCAATATATTAAGTTTATCCTTTGATATATAAAGAAGCATGAGTAAAAAGCGCAACCTTCTACTCATACCCCTGTATTTTGCACTACAAACCTGTCCAGTTTATAAAAATGTCTCCATAAATGACCGTTTTTGTGATAAAAAACAGCTTTAAAACGAAATTTTTCTTTCTACAGTTAATGAATTACGAGAATTTAGCTCATTTTTTTCATTTTAGGAAGCCACAAATTTATTAACTTGATGGTGATGAGATAGCGCCCCTATTACTAAGAATTTAAATAGTGTATTAAATAAGAAAAAATATTGACAACTGAATAGACGAGTGCTTTCTAGATATGCAACAAACAGCTCACCTTTTCGGACGTGATCCGATTGTAATTACTAAAAGGATTCAAAGAGAAATATATGATACAACTGGAATAACCGTATCCATTGGAATTGGGCCGAATTTATTCCTTTCAAAAGTTGCTCTAGATGTGGAAAGTAAACATTCAAACTTTAGGATTGTATTGTGGACATACGAAGATGTTCCAAAGAAACACTGGAATATCAAGCCACTCAAAAATGTATGAGGAATCAGATCAGCGACCTAGGACGCTTTACATGGCAGGTGACTGTTTTTCTTGGAAATGCCAAAAGAGCACTTAATACAGCGATTTGGCAAAGTAAAAGGTGAAGAGCTATATCGTTTCGCATATGGCATTGATGAAAGCCGTATTGTTAATAAATACGTTCCTAAAAGTACTTCTATAACGAAAAGACAAATATTATTAGAAGATTGCTTTAGTCTAAATAAATTAAAATTACTTATTTTAGAACAGATTGGGGAAACTTCTTTGAATAACTAATTCAAGATCGACACGTTTAGAAAAAATGAAACCCAAGATTGAAAAATAGTTATATACCATTTAATAATAACTAAAATTTAGAAATCAATAAAAAAGATGGCGTTTAATTCACAAGTAATTAAACGCCAAAATTAATATTTTTATTCTAAACCATTCTTTCTTTATCAGATTTAACTTCAAATGAATTACTTTTATCTATTATTAGTAATAATTTTATAGCTTAATTTTTGGCGAATCTAATGCTAGTATAGAAGGAATTTGATTAGGTGCATATAATCGTAACAGCCCAAAACCAATACCTGCAATACCATTCATTAATCCCACTGAATTCAAATCTGCCTTAATTTCATTTTCTTCAGAAAACATTCGTTTATTTATCATTTTTCGACAGAAGACTCCCTCCTCAATTTGTGTGAAGCTGTGATAACACCAGCAAATAGGTGGGAGATGAATGTCGGTTGGCGTAAGCCAAAATGTTTGCTACCATTTACTTGTACAGATTGCTCTTTGAAAACTGAAGATATGAGGTTGGTTGCAGAAAAATCGTTGCAATCGTAAAATCTTCAACATTCTATCGCCCCACGTTTGCCGAAGTTGCGAAAACCAAGCAAAAGTAGGAAGCGTGGTGAGTCAACGTACAAGATACTTAACTTCTCACCGTAGGAACTACGGGCTGAGCCTGCTAAGATAACTGGTGGATACACCGGTGTCCGCAGGAATCTCCCACTTCACACAGACCGCAAGTTCGTTAAGTGGGGGTAGTTCAAGTAGTATTCTTTAGACAATCAATATCTAAAGTTTAAGGTGCAGGTACTAATTTCCACACAATCTTTTCTTTACCTAAATAGGTCATTGTAAGAGGACCATACATTGGTGATTCAATATTCTCATATTTAAGGTATCCACCTTCAGCTTGAAGAGTATACCCTCCCTCCACAGGAGTTATCGTCCAATAAGCTGCATTTTCCTCCCCACCAAAATATACACTATTATCCGATGTACTAAACCAATAAGAAATAGGTCCTCCTACCCAATTCACAGAGTCCTCAATACGATATTTCTTGTTTTCTTCAGAAAAATGCAATTTCATAGGATCTCCTTGTGAACCAACAAGTACATAAATACGAGCACCAAAGAGCATACGGAAACGCAATCCTTTTGTGGGTGAATCTGCTGGAACTATATAATAGTTTTTACTTGTATCAATTCGTTCTCCTACCTCGTTTACTGAACCGGATGATACAGATGCACTTGCTTTCTCGATTGGAGAAAATCCTAAAAGCGTAATCAAAGCCAGTAAAGATATTAGAACACCTTTAATCCTCATAACAACACTCCTTTTCATATTTACATTTAATAGCGGTATAACTATTTTAAGAGCTTAAAAGTCTCCTCGCCGATTATCAATTCCTTATCCACGTATTATCCTTTAGACAGATTAAAACTTATCTCCCCACAAATGTATCTAAAACTTACGGCGCGGATACTAATTTCCACACAACTTCTTCTTTACCTAAATGGGCCACTGTAAGAGGACCATGCATTGGCGATATAACATCTTTATAGTAAAGGTATCTATCTTCTGCTTGAATTGTATATCCTCCCTCTACAGGAGTTATAGTCCAATAAGTTGCGTTATTCTCCTGCCAATCAAAATATACACCATTCCCTGATGCCCAAAACCAAAAAGAACCATGATTTCCCATGATATTCATAGGCATCCCAATACGATATTTCTGGTTTTTTTCAGAAAAATGCAATTTCACAGGAGTTGCGGAAGGTTTTTCTACTGTGTTACCTATTGGACTAACTTGTACAGATAAAACAGAATTCGAAAGCGGACGAAAAATTAACCCTCTTGTTGGTAAATCTGCTGGAACTATATAATAGTTTTTACTTGTATCAATCCTATTTCCTACCTCATTCACTGAATCAGATGCACTTGCTTTCTCGATTGGAGAAAACCCTAAAAACGTAATCAAGGCGAGGAAAGATATTAATACTCCTTTAATCCTCATAACAACACTCCTTTTCATATTGAAATATAATAAAGATATAAATATTTTAAGAACCTAAAAATTCACAATCTTATTATCAATTCTTTATCCACGTATTATCTTTTGGATAAGTTATATTTAAAACTTATGTCCTCATAAACTTTAAGAAACGGGTACTAATTTCCACACAACTTTTTCTTTACCTAAGTAGGCACGTGTAGTAGGACCATACATTGGTGATTCAATCTCTTTATAATCAAGGTATCCACCTTCAGCTTGCAGTGTATATCCTCCTTCTACAGGAGTTATCGTCCAATAAGCCGCGTTTTTATCCGGTCCAAAAAACAAATAACTACTTACCCATAGATAACTAAGTTCCATCTTAGGAGGCATCGTATAAGGCATCCCAATACGATATTTCTGGTTTTCTTCAGAAAAATGCAATTTCATAGGAATTCCGGAAGGTTTTTCCACTGTGTTACTTCTTGAACTAACTACTAAAGACGGGAGAAAGTTAAAAGAATTTTGAGAACTTAATCCTCTTGTTGGTGAATCTGCTGGGGTTATATAATAGTTTTTACTTGTATCAATCCTATCTCCTACCTCGTTTACTGAATCAGATGATACAGATGCACTTGCTTTCTCTATTGGCAAAAATCCTAAAAACGTAACCAAAACGAGGAAAGATATTAATATTCCTTTAATTTTCATAAATATATCTCCTTTCAGCTATTTAACTACTATAGTAATTCAAAACACAAAAACTTAATATTAAGAAAAAATGCTTTATAGTGTTTTAGTATGAATCTTGTTTAATTATCTTGCTACGGGTATTACGATGAATATATTTATCGCGGTATGAGTTTATACAATTACAGTAGCAAGGATTAGAAATTTTAATAAAACAAAGTTTATATATTCGATTAAGAATAGCCATACTCAATGGCACACATTATTCATGTCAGCTACTAAAATTATTCTTTGAGAATCTTCCTGTGAAATAAATCTTGTTGGAATTATAAGTGTAGTAGTATGAAGTATGATTATTTGAGTAATTAGTGCAGTATGTCAGTAACTGAGGAGTAAAAAATTTTTCTTTACTACTTTAGAATTTCGAAAAAATATTATCTATTGAAGGTTATAATAAGGAATCATTTACAAGGGGTATAAGGTGACAGTTGGATTCGAACCAATATAAAAGGGTATGCTAACTTTTCACCATGCCTAATTGGTATGCCACCATATGAAAAGTATTGATACACTAAAATAAAAGGCGGCAATCGGATTTGAACCGATGATACAGGTTTTGCAGACCTGGGCCTTACCACTTGGCTATGCCGCCATATAATTCTCCATGAAAGAGAATTAACACTCTGCTTTACAATTAAAACAATGTTGCACACTACATCAATTAACTATTGTTTCTGAATAAATAGATTTCAAATAAGATTATACCATTATTTTTTAAATTTAGTAACCTAAATTACTGATTTTTCAAATATAATAATTATTTACAGAACCACTTCAATGATTTGTCTCCCATATCTATTGAAGTAGAGTAGCCTCCTCCAGCTAAATAGGAGAAGAGGCTACTCTACTTCAACGTACAAATATGTTTTATTACATAAACCATGAGTTAACCCTACTAAAATAGTGAATAAAAATTAGATATTTACAGAATCCTCTTGCCTCTTTGAACTACTCACCACTTAACGTCTTTACGGATTGTTTGAAGTGGGAGATTCCTAAGTACAGGGTTCTATCGAACTCTAATGGATTAGGCTATCCCCGTAGTTCCTACGGTTAAGAGACGAATTGCTTCGTTTCTCAGATTGAGTGCTGCATTCCGATCTCTATTATGATGTGTGTCACAAGAATGGCAATCCCACTCACGAATTGTTAGATTTTTAACATCTTTGTTTTTGTATCCACAATTGGAACATAGCTGACTAGAAGCAAATGCTTTAGATACCACAACAACTTGCTTGCCATACCATTTCGCTTTATATTCCAACATCGTTCGAAATTGTGACCAAGATACTTCACTAATCGCTTTTGCAAGCTTTCTATTTTTGAGCATATTACTGACTTGTAAGTCTTCCATACCGATGACATCGTGGTTTTTGATGATTTCAGTAGAGAGCTTATGTAAGTAATCAGCTCTTGCGTTTGCAATATGTTCATGAATTCTTGCAACTTTCACACGTTGTTTATTCCAGTTCGAAGAACCTTTCGTTCTTCTGGAAAGGATACGCTGTGCTCTCGTTAACTTTTCTTCTAATATTCGAAAGAATTTAGGGTTTTTGTATGTTGTGCCATCAGAAAGAATGGCAAAATCTTTTAACCCAACGTCAATTCCACAAGTAGATTCAGTTTTAAGCATTTCTTGTACCTCTGTTTCTACAAGGATAGATATAAAGTATCTACCACTTGGATTGCGTCGAATCGTTGCATTTAAAATACGCCCTTCTACTTCACGACTTTTGGCAAAGCGAACAAGGCCAAGTTTCGGTAATTTCATTCTGTTGCCTACAATTGCAATATTTCCGTTTGTTTGCTTGGTTGTATATGATTGAACTTTATTATTTTTAGACTTAAATCGTGGGATATCATTCTGTTTCTTGAAAAAACGTGAAAAAGCATCTGCGAGGTTTTTCAATGTGGATTGAAGAGCAATACTATCGACTTCTTTTAACCAAATCGTATCCTGTTTTTTCTTTAATTGGGTGAGCTCAGCAGAGCAATAAGGATAGGTTAATCCTTCTCCTGTTTCTTTATAGGTGTCATTCCAAAGAGCAAGAAAATGGTTAAATACAAAGCGACTGCAACCGATCGTTTTAGCAATTAATATTTCTTGTTCCTTATTTGGATAGATACGAAATTTATATGCCTTATTTACTAACATGGGTTGCACCTCACTTTTTTGTATGATGCCTACAGTATACTAAAAAACGTAGGCTTACGCTTACCGACATTCATCCCCCACCTAAAATTGGTGTTTCACACCTTCCCATTTTTGAGGAAGGAGTCTTCTGTCGGAAAAAGATAAATTTTACCTATAACCAATTCTTCTCTTTCTGCCCAAGTCTCATCAGCCTCTTCTAATGTAACTATCTCCGTTTACTCCTCAATAGCTGTATCCTTAACTAAAAATGTTGCTACAGTCCCAGTAGATGTTGAATATTTGGCAATTATTGTATCTATTATATTATCAATCTCTAATAAAACGTTATTAGGGGTTTCTCTTTGAATTTGAATATGCGTTTTTAAAAGTTCTTTTAAGCGTGAATTAAGCATATATTCAACATAACCAATTGCGAATTTATATCTGCACGAAAACGTATATCATTAATTATCTTTAACACAATATCTTCATAATTTTTTCATTTTTCAAATACTTTATGGTATACTTTTTCTTTACATCGTTCCTCCATCATTTCTACCAGCTTAGGCTGTACTTTAGGTCCTAACATACAGTTAACAAGATGATATCTAGTCGATAATGATAATGCTTCCGTTCGAATAAATTTTCTTTTTATACCGATTAATGCAGATATAATGATATAATCTATGTAGCTTAAATTTCATTTTTTAAATATTAAAATTACACCAGGGAGGCAATTTTAAATGAAAAAATTATTAGTAGTAATTTCAATCTTTTTTTGTGTAATATGTTTTGGAATGCCTAATAACATTAAAGCGGATTTACCTATTATAAATCAAGCCGAAGAAGTAGATAAAGCTTTAAATGGGATATCTGCCTACGTTAATGTTAATGAAAATTCAATTGTTAGTATTAATGAAAGAGAAGCTCTTAAAGATGGAATAAGTCAAAAATCTATCGATATATCTAAACGTTTTTTTAATGAACAAAATCGTTTAATAGAAGCAGTACAAGCTGGTGAAAATTTAGAAGATATTAAGATTGATAAAGTCCTGTTAAAAGAGTTCGAAAATTACTTTATAATGGTTGCCAAAGGAAAGACAAAGAAACAGACAAATTTGAACGTTATGAGAGCCATTGGTGGCTGTAATGGCGATAAAAATAAACCACATTTATGTCCACCTAGAGAAGTTAAACTTGAAAATATATCGTTAGAAGTTGCTCAAAAGTGGTTATTAGATCAAGGTTTCCATAGAACATCTTCATACGCTGGTGGAGGGAAGGCGTCTGATCCTGCACTTGATTTTACTAAATGTGTTTCAGCAAATAGTTGTGTGAAGTGCGCTTTTAGGGATCAGGCAGTTATTTCAGAGGATGGTAAGGGACAATATAAAGTCACTATTCAAGAATCAGAGCCTAATCCAGAGGTATTAGAATATGTATGGCCAAGTGTCACATGGGGATTTTATGTAAAGTGGTGGCATGACAATTATTGTTAAATAAATGAAATGCTTGTATGAATAGAACGTATCTTGAGTTTGTTTTAAATTAATTTTTTAAAACAAGCTCATTTTTTTGAGAGGAGTTATCTATAAGTATCTTGGTGCTCTCAAAAACGTTTCACAAAAATTTATACATTTTATTTTGGTGTCTTAATAGAGGGAGAACAGCATGAGCAAATCAGTGGTATTGGTAACTGCTAAACCATTGAAAAATTGGTTCTTAGTAGAATGAGTAGATTATACGAAATTTTAAAACGGTCAGAGGAAGAAATTTGTTATGTCAATAAGATAGAGGGGCTAATAATAGAAAATTTTCAAGTGTGAAAGGTGACAAAAACAGTATTGTATACCTTATTTTTGTCACCTGAATGATAATAATGTACTTTCCGAGCTGTGCAGTTATAGATCTTTTTTTGAAAATAAAAATACACCTATAATTAAATAAAGTATCGACAACAATATGCCGACAACCCACGCTTCCATTAGGAAAACGCCTTTATTTGAAGCGAAATTAGTAAAGTTAGTGCTTAATATACTTGATGGGGAATACTTATATGAGTCACTGATGAATGGTAAATTTTTAGAGATGAATTTCATAATATCCCCAGAAACACTATATATAAGTATTAGGATTGCCATATTCGTTATATCTTTTAGTGCTAATATATGTATAACATATGCTAAGATGAAAGAACTTACAATTATAGGAAGCATATTAATTAAAGCAAGTAAGTAATCGAAAAAAATAGAATTTGTATGATGTTCTAACAATAGATTACCTATAATCATAGAACTTATAACGAGAGTTATACCTAAAATTAGGAAATAAGAAAGAGAAACTATTAGCTTTCCAAAGAAAATATTCTTTCTTGAAAGACCAAAACTAAGTGATTGCCGCATGATAGTTAAGTCTTTTCCAGCAAGTATCGAAGAAATGGCATAAGCTAAGAAGATAATTATTATATAGAAGCTAATTATGTTAGCAAAATAGAATTCTAAATTCGCGTATCGGAATGTTCCATCTGCTTTTAAGCTATAAAAGAGTGCAATAGGGGCAAATAACACTAGAAATAAAGAAATACCAGTGGTTACAAGAAGTAACTTACTTCTTTGAAAACGATAAAACTCACTCTTTATGTAATTTATCATGTCAAGTCTCCTCCTAAAAGATTAAAGAAATAGCCTTCTAAATTATGATGTTCGATTTTAAATTCATATACAATGATATTGTTTTTTGTTAAGAATGTATTGATATTTGATCCATTAGTTACATTATTTTTAATGATAATCCAATTGTCTTCAAGTATTTCACACTGTAAATTTCTTTCGAACTGTTTTAATAAATCAATAGCTAGCGAGGTATCATTTACCTTTATTTTCAAGTGCTGTAAACTTTTTCTTTCAAAATCAGCAGCGCTTATATCTTCAATGATTTTTCCTTTATTAAAAAAAACATATCTAGTAGCAATATTTTGTAATTCTGATAGTACGTGACTCGAAATTAAAATTGTAGTATTTCTTTCTTTATTTAAATTTATAAGTAATTGTCGCAGTTCTCGAATACCTTCCGCATCTAATCCGTTTGTTGGCTCGTCTAATACTAGGCAATCAGGATTTGATAGTAAGCAAAGTGCGATTCCTAATCTTTGTTTCATTCCCATAGAATAGTTACGGAATGTTACTTTAGTATGTTCCTCAAGCTTTACCACTCTAATTAATTCATCGATGAGATTTTTATTCTCTATGCCTCTTTGTATTCTGTAGTATTCAAGATTTTGCTTAGCTGTAAAGTTATCAAAAAAGGCTGGGGCTTCTATTAAAAAACTGAATTTTTTTCTAGATAAATGAAGATTCTTATCTTCTTGATTATCAAGTTGAATCAGTCCTTCTGTTGGTAATACTTGATTTGATAACATTTTAAAAAAAGTAGATTTTCCAGCTCCATTTTTTCCTATAATAGCGCAAATTTCTCCTTTTTTTAAAGTGAAGTTTAAGTTTTTTATAACTGTTTTTGATTTAAATTGTTTAGTTAAATTAACTGTCTTTATGATATGGTTACACATGCTATCACCTCATCTGGATAAGTTTTTTATGTAAGTTTGAAATAAAATTAAGGGGTTTATAAAAGACTCATTTATATGGAAATTCGGGATATAGCTCGCTATTAAATTAAAAAATTATAAACAATTTCCACAAAACATATGTTCAGCGGAAATTGTTTATAATGATACATTCTATATATTTTATTATATCAAGTATATGTAAAGTTTTATCTATTTATACTAATTATAAAATATAAAAGATTTATATAAGGTCTATGTTGATTACTTGATTACTCGATTAACCGCGTTTTCCACATCTACTAGTGCATTTAGTTGTTGCCGTACTAATAGTAACTATTGCTCCAAGTCCACAAGGAATAGTTGTTCCGCCTGATACGTTAGGTGCCTCAGTTAATTTTTTTAATACTTTTTCAGATTCGATATTTTTTTTAAGTTCTTTCATTTAATTACACTCCTTTTTTTATGATTATTATTCGTTACACGATGGCATACATTCTTTTGATCCAGTACACCACTTGCCGTCATTTCCAAGATGGCATGATACATTCCACCAAGAGCAGTCAGCACCAAACGAATTTTCAAGACGTGTATTGCTCTTATCTAGTTGGTTTAAGTAGCTTTCTTTTGCTAATTCAGAAATATTTTCTTTTTTGAATTTGAACATTTTTTCTCCTCTTTTCTTACAACATATGTAAGGATTTAACTAAGTTGTGTCCACATGACTATACTAACTCTATGGTTTATGTCGATTACTTGATTACTCGATTAACCGCGTTTTCCACATCTAGTAGTGCATTTAGTTGTTGGACAATAACCAATACTAATTTCAACAGTTGCTCCTCCAAGAAGTCCACAAGGAATAGTTGTTCCGCCTGATACGTTAGGTGCCTCAGTTAATTTTTTTAATACTTTTTCAGATTCGATATTTTTTTTAAGTTCTTTCATTTAATTACACTCCTTTTTTTATGATTATTATTCGTTACACGATGGCATACATTCTTTTGATCCAGTACACCACTTGCCGTCATTTCCAAGATGGCATGATACATTCCACCAAGAGCAGTCAGCACCAAACGAATTTTCAAGACGTGTATTGCTCTTATCTAGTTGGTTTAAGTAGCTTTCTTTTGCTAATTCAGAAATATTTTCTTTTTTGAATTTGAACATTTTTTCTCCTCTTTTCTTACAACATAAACCCTATATGTAAATATAATACAATATTAGGATAAAATATGCTATAATAATATTGAGATTTATTTAAAAATTTGGTTTTTTTCTATAAAAAATGGAATAATTTTTAAGGGGAGATTTATGGATACAACCTTTTATGATTTAGTAAGTAAGTTTATAGTAACTTATTTAAAAGATAAGGAAATTAGTGATAGGCTACACTGAACTAGACAAAAAAAATAAGGTCAAGTAGACTACAACTAATATATTGGGGGAGAATCTACTATGACGAAAAATAAAAGAGAAAGAAGAACCTTTACAGCAGAATTTAAACGCCAAATGGTTCAACTGTATCAAAATGGTAAACCAAGGAAAGACATCATTAAGGAATACGAACTAACACCATCATCATTGGATCGGTGGATCAATCAAAATCATATGGCTGAACAACTAGAATTGGAAGCGTTGAGAAAACAAACAGCTTCTTATGGAAAATGATATTTTAAAGCAAGCGGCGCTGATACTAGGACGAAAGTAAAAGTAGTGAAGAATAACCTACATAAATACTCGATATCAGCAATGTGCAATGTCCTACAATTATCAAGAGCAACCTATTATTATGAGGTAAAACAAGCACAAGATACAGGAGATGAATTGTCGCCACTCGTGAAAGAAATCTTCCGAGAGAGCCGTCAGAACTATGGAACACGAAAGATAAAAGTAGAACTAAAAAAGTTAGAGTATGTGGTTTCGCGCCGCCGTATTGGACGGACTATGAAGAATCAAGGTTTAGTATCTAACTATACGATTGCACAATTTAAACCGAAGAAAGCTAACTGTAACGAAGAAAAAATTTCAAACGTGTTCGATTGTCAGTTCAATCAGAAAGAGGAGTTGGCTGTAGTCGTAAGTGATTTAACATACGGCCGTGTGAACAAAAAGTGGAATTACGTATGTTTATTAGTTGATCTCTTTAATCGAGAAATCATAGGACATAACGCGGGTCAAAAGAAATATGCCGAGCTTGTTTCGCAAGCTTTCGCAACGGTGAAAACAAACTTAAATCGGATTACTTTATTTTATACAGATCGAGGAAATGAGTTTAAAAACAAGCTGATTCCATTAAATTTCTTATTTGTCATATGGACACTTCCTCCTTGAAATCCATTGTAAGGACTTAACTAAGTTGTGTCCATATGACTATACTAACTCTATGGTTTATGTCGATTACTTGATTACTTGATTACTTGATTACTTGATTAACCGCGTTTTCCACATCTAGTAGTACATTTAGTTGTTGGACAAAGACCAATACTAACATCAATAGTTACTGCTCCAATTCCACAAGGAATAGTTGTTCCGCCTGATACGTTAGGTGCCTCAGTTAATTTTTTTAATACTTTTTCAGATTCGATATTTTTTTTAAGTTCTTTCATTTAATTACACTCCTTTTTTTATGATTATTATTCGTTACACGATGGCATACATTCTTTTGATCCAGTACACCACTTGCCGTCATTTCCAAGATGGCATGATACATTCCACCAAGAGCAGTCAGCACCAAACGAATTTTCAAGACGTGTATTGCTCTTATCTAGTTGGTTTAAGTAGCTTTCTTTTGCTAATTCAGAAATATTTTCTTTTTTGAATTTGAACATTTTTTCCCCTCTTTTCTTACAACATAAACCCGTTATGTAAATATAATACAATATTAGGATAAAATATGCTATAATAATATTGAGATTTATTTAAAAATTTGTTTTTTTCTATCAAAAATGGAATAATTTATAAGGAGAGAGCTATGGATACAAACTTTTATGATTTAGTAAGTAAATTTATAGTAACTTATTTAAAAGATAAGGAAATTAAGTTGGTTAATACCACTTATAATAAATTGGAGATTGAAAAGGAATTAGAAGTTACACTAATTAATACCTTATATCCAGTAGTGGTAGATAGTTTTTTAAGTGATTTTCAGTCATGGAAAGAAAAGGACATGAGTCCAGAAGAGAACAGTATAGATACATACTATGAATTGATTAATGAGGAGTTTATAGATGTTTTTTCCTCTCGATTTAAAGAAGTAAAGCATATAATCAATAAGCGTGTTACATATCTTGAGGGATACATAAATAAAATTTTGGTAGATTTAGAAACACTTAGGAATGATTTTTATTTTACAGATTTGAAAAGTATCTCTTTAGACGCTGGTGATAGTCATGCAGAAGGTCAGTCGGTCTGTATTATAAATCTAGATGATACCCGCTATATTTATAAACCTCGAAAGGCTGAGTTAGATCAACGCTTTATGAAGCTAATCCAGTCTTATATAAGAGAGTACCACTTTAATATTTATTCATATGATACTTTTTCGATTCATGAGTTAGTTGTATATGATTCTCCTAAAAGTATAGAAGATATAGAAAAATATTATTATAATATCGGTATTATTTCAGCGATTATGTATGGATTTAAATCCACAGATATGCATTATGAAAACGTGATTGTATCAAATCGAATTCCGTATTTTGTGGATTTAGAGACATTGGTTCATGTTAACCGAAACATTGAAAAAGATCCGGCGAATGTCTTTTTTGAGTATATTTCTGATTCAGTACTTGATACGATGATTTATCCCACATATATGAAGGAAAGTGATTTGAATATATCTGCTTTAACTGGTGGGGAATCTGTTTCTAATGATTTTTATTACAAAGATAAAGTAATTGTTGATTATAATAGTGATTCTGTGAGATATGAAGAGGCTCCAATTGTATTAGAAGAAAAAATGAATAGGATTTATAGTAATGATGAGATTGTCCATCCTATAAATTATTTGGAATGTATAAAAGATGGATTCAAATCAATGTCAGAAGAGATATGGAGAAATAAAAAGTACTTTACAAATGTATTTTTGGAAGTTATTGAAGGGGCTTTTGTACGTCAAGTGTTACGACCAACTCATATTTACGCGAAGTTTTTAAGTACATCATATGAAGCGTATTATATGCAAAAACATACAAATAGAGCAGAGTTATTTGATATTCTTGTTAGTGGAAATGAAAGTGACGATAAAAAGAAGGCAATTGCAGATGAAGAAGTAGATAACTTGCTAAATGGTGATATTCCTATATTTTATGCGTATTTTAATGATCGAAATCTATATAACTATAAAAAAGAAATGGTATGTGAAAATTATTTCCCTATTTCACCTAAAGACATAGTAATTAATAGAATTGAGGGATATTCAGAACAAGAAATGAATAGGCAAATCCATCAAATTGAATCCAGTTTATTTATGTCCGCATATAATAGTAAGATTAATGTCCCAGTACCATCTCAAAACCAATCAAGTAAGGAGACTTATGGGGCAGCACAGGCGATATCAGATTTGAAAAAGTTCTCAGAATTGATTGTAGATAGAGATGGTTACTTGATAAGTCTCTTACCTTCTCATACAGGTAAGAAATGCATGTTATCTGGTATAAATTCTTCTTTATATGAATATGGGGGAACAATTTTACTTATGTCATATTTAAGGGATGAGTTAGAATTACCAGTAGATTACTTTAAAAAGATAATATTTTCTATAAGATCTACTAAATTACATTCTCCAGAATTACTAGACGCTTTTACTGGTATCGGTTCATATATATATATAAATTACATGTTATTTAAAAACACATCAGAAACATTCTTTATAGAAGAAGTTAACGCTTGCTATAAGCTTCTAAAAATAGATTTTTCTAAGGAGTATAATATCGACTACTTAACAGGTCTGTCTGGAATGAGCGCTCTTCTGGCTAACCTTTTAATGGATGATTCCATTTATTTATCCATTAAGTTTAGAAATGCTTCCAAATCATTCCTGGAAGATTATTATGTATATTTATCAAAGTCCTTAAATTCAGTCACTCTTGGTGCAGGATTCTCTCATGGTTATAGTGGGATTATCTTAGGACTATCTTCTGCCAATGTCATCTTAGAGAATATAGAAATTAATAAATTAGTAAATCAATTAATTCAGAAAGAAGAGTTGTTGTATGTAGAAGAAAAAAATAATTATTTAGATCCTAGAAATAAATCACTTATGACTAATTATTATTGCTATGGTTTACCAGGGATTTTATTATCTAAACTTCAACTTAGAAAAATAGGACAACATGTGGATATTAAAGATTTAAATAAAAAGTTGACAGGGTTATGTAGTGCGATAATAAATAATGAATTAGAACTTGATAAATCTAGTTATTGCTTATGTCATGGGGTAGGTAGTTTTATGGAAATTATAGAAGAAGCTTATAGAGAAAGTTTGATATCTCATACTCTCTATGTAGAAGTACAAACAATTTTACTGGAAAAATTAAATAGTAATACCAATGGTTTGTTTACATCTAATAATTTGTATGGTTTTATGCTTGGAAAAGGAAGTAAAGTATATAGTTATCTTAGATATGCCAAAAATGACATTCCAGCAATATCACTGCTTAATATTAATTGATGAATAATTGTAACTACTCAGTTACCTCATGTGAATAAGAGGTAGGTAGAGAAAACACTGCTTATTTTCGTTGTTTTTTAATAGATACGAGTAATAAATGGACATTTTTATACTAAAATAACAGCGAAACTCTCTACACGCATCCTACTAACCTCTGAGTACCTGAGTAGCTACGAATAATTAATAGTAAAGTTTGCAGAGCTAGAATATTTTTGGTATTTAGATATGTCATGAATAGATTGTTGAGGGAGGAGAAAACTTGAGAAAAAAGGTTCCTTACGTTGGACAGGTCCAAGAATCAGAATGTGGTTTGTGCTGTGTTTCTATGTTAATGGGTTATTATAAGCAAGACATTCCAGTTAAAACGCTGTCCAAAACGATAGAGGTTGGTCGAGATGGTGTTAATATTAAAAAACTAGGAGAGGCTTTAGATTCTTTTGGGTATAAAGTTTCGTATTATGAGGCAGATTCAACTAGTTTAATTCAAATTGCAGATAAACCTTTAATTTTATTCTGGAATAAAAATCATTATGTTGTTTTGGAAAAGATCAAAAATGGTATGTTTTATATTGTAGATCCTAACTTTGGAAGGGGTAAATTAACGTTAGAAGAATTTAATGAACATTTCAGTAATCTGGTTTTGCTTGCAGAACCTACTGAGGCAACAAAAAAAATAAATTTAAGAGAAAATCCGTTTAAAATGTATGTTGATTATTTCAAGGGGACATATTTGGATCTAATCCTACTTTTAATATGTTCTATTTTATCAACTGCCACAGTATTACTTGTTTCTATATTCATGAAAGATCTCATCGATCGTACTACCGATTCAAGTAATTCTATACTAAATGGTAACATGATAATGGGACTTTTGGGCTTAATGATTATGTTTATAGTTTTTGATCTTTTAAAAAATAATTTAGTTGTTATATTTTCTGCTAAGTTAGATAAAAGTATTTATACGGGTGTAATCAATAAGCTCTTCCGTGTACCTTATAAATTTTATCTTACTAGGAATTCTAGTGATATATTATTTAGACTCAATTTATTAAAATCAAACAGGGATTTTTTTATCGAAACATTAATTAAAAGTATTTTAGATATAGGTATGCTAGTATTTGTTTTGATTTTTATGATGTTTATCGACCCAATACTTTTTGTATCTTTAGCTACTATTAGTATTTTATTAGGGATATTTTTATACTTCATTCGTAAACTGATTATCCTAAAAAATAAACAAGAAATTATTGAGGGAACTAAACTACAGGGAAAAGAATATGAGACACTCTCTGCCATATCTTATTTAAAATCTACTGGACAAGAAGAATATGTAAAATCATTGCTACTAGATCAGTATGATGTAGCTTTAAATAAGTATAAAGAAAAAAATTTCATTGATAATATATATGGTAATATTACAAAATTTGTTTCTCATTTTGCTCCATTATTAATGTTCTTTTTAGTGTTATCTTTGTATCAACAATCCATTCTTTCATTAGGTACAGTAATGCTTGTATATTCTATATCAAGTTATTATTTTGCTAGTTTAAACGGAGTGTATAGTAGCTTTAATATATATGGTACACTTCAAAATAATCTTGAAAGAATTATGGATATATTAGAAGAACAAGAAGATCATTATTTTATAAAAGAGGGGACAATTACAGTTGATGAAATTAAAACGATTTCTTTCAATAACGTCTCATTTAGATATCCAGGTCAAACAGATTATGTTATAAACAATTTAACATTTACAGTTAATAAAGGAGAAAAAGTTGCTATAGTTGGAGAAACTGGTTCTGGAAAATCAACTATTACAGGATTATTATTAGGATTATTTATTCCTGAGAAGGGAACTATAAAGATAAATGGTATTAATATTGAGGATGTTAATAGAGAATCTTTGAAAGGTCTACTAGGTTATGTCCCGCAATCACCTAATATCTTTAATAAATCTATTAAAAATAATATTTTGATGAATAGAGATATAAATGAAAACCAATTAATAGTATCTGCCGAAAGAGCTAGTATAAGTAATGATATTGAAAAAATGCCGATGAAGTATGAGACTGTTATTTCAGAAATGGGTAGTAATTTATCCGGTGGCCAAAAGCAAAGGATAGTCTTAGCTAGGGCAATTATTGATAATCCTGACTTACTTATTCTTGATGAAGCGACTAGTGCTGTAGATAATGTAACAGAAGCTTTAATATCCCAATTTTTACAGCAAGCTAATATGACACAAATAATTATAGCTCATCGTTTAGGTACTATTATTGAAGCTGACAAAATAATCGTATTGCAAGAAGGAGAAATAACAAATATCGGAACGCATTCTGAATTATTAAGAAGAAGTAATTTATATAAACAAATGTATGATAGGGAGCTGAATTCTTGAAAACAATAGATTCTACAAACCTTATAAATGCTGTAGTACATAGACAAGATAATCCATTAAAGTGGTTAAGTAAAAAACATAAATTCTCATTTGTTTGGACAAATATTGTTGAATATCTTGTAGTAAATAAACATAATCTTTCGGATAAAGAAATGAAAATATTTAAGAGTAACATAAATTCTTTATATAGTTCTTGTATGTCGTTAGTAACGAAAACTATGACTTTTCATCTGAACACTCTTTACCAACAAAATCAAGAAAATATAGATGTAGATTTTCAAACTTTTTATAAAGAATTTGAAGATGCTTTTATTAGTGATTATACGCTTAGAGAAGATGTTTTTAGTACATATCCTGAACTTTTTCGATTAATTTATAATTTCTTTGATCAATCGATTCATAATATAAAAGAAAGCATATACTTGGTAGATGTGCACTATGAAGAATTAAAGAACAGATTTAATATTGAAGAATTTGGTGAATTATCCGTAATCTTAGGTGAAGGAGATATTCATAAGTCGGGAAAAAGTACATCCAGAGTTAGTATAGGGGGAAAAACACTCTTTTTAAAATGGAGAGAGTGTTCTTTTGAAAAAGATTTTACTCGGTTTCAGCACAAGTTTCTGAAAAACATGGGGATTACTAATAGAATAAATGATTTAAAAGAAGTTGAGGGAAGGAATTATTATTTTCAAGAATCCATTGAACCTGAAGGTATTTTCGAAGAGGAACATAATGATCATTACTATCAACTGGGGATTTTTATTTCTATAGCTTATTTACTGGGTGTTACGGACTTACATTATGAAAACATCATTATAGCTAATGGAAGCATTATTGCTATTGATTGTGAAACAATTGCAACGTCTAACGAGCGTGAAATAGCAGAATATATAGATTACGATTTAGCGAAATCTGTATATTCTACATACATTTTACCATTTAACACCGTAAAGGGTGCTGTGTTAGCAGGAATAAGCTCACTTTCTAGTCAAACTATGTATGCTAATGATTACAAAATAAAAATTACTAATAGGGGTATTGATTTAGCTAATAGTCCGTTGAAAACAATCTCGAATCCTAATAGTAAAAAAGATAAATCACTCTATTTTTTACATACTAATGAAATAATAAAAGGCTTTGAAGAAGGGTATATTGAATTTTTAAAAAATAAAAATCAATATGTAGATTTATTGAAAACGATGTTGGCTAACAAGAAGCATAGGGTATTAAAGAAAAACACTTATGATTATAATACACTGTTATGGGAAAGTTACCATCCGTATTTAATGACTAGTTATGAAGAAAGATATAAATTTTTCGAAAAAAATTCATTATTAAATAAGGAAGAACAAATCTTACTTTATAATGGAGAAATCCCGTATATTGAGGAATTTATTAATCTTCAAGAGAAGTATTTTGATAAGTTCTCTTATGATGATTTAAAGAGACAGAAGGTATTGATAAAAGAATCTCTAGCATTTGATAAAGTGATGTATTTAACATCGAATAAGAAAAAAAATTTATTAGCGGAATCTACCGTTGAAGAGTGTGATATAGATAAATATAAAGATTATCTTTTATTAAATAGTATTGTTGATAATTGGATAAGTGCTATTGAAACTGGTGTTACGCATGAGGATACGAATACAGAATATAAAGAACTAGAACTTAACATAATGCCGGATACATTATATCTGGGGAAATCCGGTGTTATTAAATTTTTATGGGCATATTATGATAGAAAACCGAATAAAGAAGAAGAAATATGGTTTAAGAGTGTGCTCAAGTCAATGTGGATTAAATTAAAGAAGCATATTATGAAAAACCCTAAAATACAAATAGGATTCTATGATGGTATAGGTGGATTACTTCATACTATGTATTTTGTAAATAAAAAGTATAGTATATTCCATGATAAAGAATTGATACAAATACTTATGGTAATAAAAAAGAATATTTCATATGATACTCAATTTGATGTTATTTCAGGAAGTGCAGGATTGTTGAATGCTCTCATAGATATGTACCATGATAGCGGTAGTAAAGATTTGAAAAAACAACTATTCGATTGTATTAATGGTGTTGAAACCCATCTGATTATTCATTTTGATGACATAAACTGTGGATGGTCATTCAAAAATCCTTCTGATCCTAATGATACGTTTTATTATTATGGATACTCACACGGATTATCGGGGATAATTCCTCAATTATACAGAAGCTTTTTAATTACAAATAATGATCAAATAAAACAATTAGTTGATAAATCAGTAAAAAAAATCATTATGTTATATAACGATAGTGAAAGAAATTGGCCTACATCTAGCGCAGTAGATACGTATTATACTAATTGGTGTCATGGGTCGCCAGGGGTAATTTATGGATTAGGAATGTTGTTGAAAAATGGATATGTATCTAAAGAAATAAATAACATCATCTACGAAGTTTTATTGAGGTTAGTGAGAGAAGAAAAACCAAATCTTTGCTTATGTCATGGTTCCTATGGGAATGATCTAATTGGAAAATATTGTTCTGAAATAATTGGGAATAATAAATTAAAAAAAGATTTTGAAAGAAAGTTAGATGATAATTGGTTGAAACTTTTAAACACAGATAATATCATCACAGTAAATAAATCTTATATGACAGGAATAACAGGAATATATTATTGGAAATTGAATAATAACAATTTGGATAACATATTTTGATGGAATGGAGTTAGTGATAGGAGGCAATATTTTGGGCCAAAGAGAATTAGCAATAGAATATGCCGTAGAAAAGTAATGATTAATATAATATTTTTGTTGTCGAAATTGAGGAGATAAGTTGAATATTCTTTCTAATCATCGGAAATGATGCAATTAGCTTTAATAACAGTTCTATTGTTTAACAAATTTTTAGAACTAAGATACACAGAGAGGTATGGAATGTTAGATTAAGAGCCGGTACCACGAGGAGTAAAAGGTAGAGCCAGTATAATCTGTACCCTTTGTAAAGGACATTTTTAAAAAAAGTTATGCAACATCAAAAAGATGATTTCTGTATTCAACAGGAGTCATCTTTTTTAAATTCCATTGATATCTATAATGATTGTAATACGTCATGTAGTTCTTAATTTCATTTTTTAATTGTGCAAAAGACTCACAAGGTTTTATATATGCTTCATCTTTAAAATGACCAAAAAATGATTCTTGTGGGGCGTTATCCCAACAGTTTCCTCTTCTTGACATGGATTGTCCTAATCTATATTTCTTGACCAACTTTTGATAAATAGGACTTGTATAGTGAGAGCCTTGATCAGAATGAATAAATGCTCCTTCGGCTAACTTTACCTTTCTATTCTTCTTTAGCTTTACAAGTGTATCTATGGCTAAATCTAACGTAATTCGACTAGAAACGTGGTAAGCCAAAATTTCATTGGTTGATCCATCCTTAATAGTCGATAAATACGCTTTCTTTCCTTTTCCGTAAAATAAATAAGTGATATCGGTAAGTAATACTTTTCCCGGGATGTTTTGTTTGAATTCTCGCTTTAATAAGTTTGGGACCACTCTATGTTCTTGCGTCGCTTTCATCATTTTTTTATAAGGATTCGCTTTCCGAATCTGGCAAACAATCTTGTATTTTTTCATAATTCTTCGTATACGCTTCAAATTGTAAACAATATGAAATTGCCCCTCCAATGTCATTTTTATTTGACGGGCTCCTTTTTGACGTCCTTTAAAATGAAAAGCTTTTAATATGATTCTCTTCACTTTCTCGTCTTTTTTATCCATTTGTTTTCGTTGTTCTCTAGCTTTCAAAGAGAAATAGTTATAATATCCAGAACGTGAAACGCCAGCTATCTTACATAAGTGACTCACCATATTTCTTAGGTTATATTTTACGATAACAGAACGAATCAAGATATATTTTTTACTAGGTAGTAACGTTATTTCCTTTTCATCCTCCCTTCCATAAGTTTGATCTTTTTTAACAGCTCATTTTCAGCTTTTAGTAAGTTCCGTTCAGCTTCTAAACGCGCATACTTTTCCTCTAAAGTAAGTTCTCTCTCTAAAGATCTCCCTAGGTTTTCTTTACGTGTATCACGTAATCCTAATACACCATTTTTTCTATAAGCGGCACACCATCTATCTCTTGACGACGTAACACGCTTCATTCCGATCATATCTATATCAAAACCATATTTTTCAAAAATGTCTCGTGGTAACTTTCCTTTTCTATTTTCTTCAATAAATATGCGCTTAAAGTCGTCTGTATAAGTAATTCCTTTCTCACTCATAGATTTTACGTATGGATTCTTTGATAGCGTTTGAACCTCTTTTTCTGTAAATAGCTTTTTCGTCATTGTGAAATTTCTCCGATTCTAATTTTTCTCCTATTATACAAGAAATACCCTATAGAATAGACTTTTTTTAAGTGTCTATTCTATAGGGTACATTTTAGTAGAGCTCTACCTTTTTTAGTGTGCCCGGTACAAGTGTATTCTATAGGGTGAAAGTCCCGAATTTTCCCCTCCATTTTTTATAAGTAAATTATTTGAATTCTTTTCTATATAATCTAACAGAATAAATAGCTCCAACGAAAAATACAATAGCTTCAAATAATATAGAAAATTGACGGAAATACATATCTTTATTTACCAAAGAAATCAAGGCGCCATGCGTTACAAGTTGAGCAGTAAACATAACAGAAATAATTTTAAAATAAATACCATTTGTTCTTTCATCTGGTCGACCAAATTTTTTTCCGATAATAAAAAGTACAATTACTGAACCCACCCATAGAAGGCCTGTAAAACATACAAAGATATTGAAATTTACTGTACTTTCTGACATCCATCTGTTTAATAGATCAAGCATTATTATCTTCCTTTCCTACATAAGAAAATATTTCGTTTATATCAACCTTAAAATAATTTGCTATTCGATATGCTAACACCAGTGAAGGAGAATAATTATTCTTTTCCATAACAAATATCGTTTGTTTAGAAACTCCAACAGCGTCAGCTAAATCTTTTTGTGACATTCTTTTTAACACTCTATATTCATAAACTTTATTTACTATAGAATCACCGTAATTTTCCTTCATAGTTAACACCTCCCTTTCTTAATACTTATATTAAACCTATTTTATAAAAAAGTAAAGTTTAATTATATAAAAAATAAAAATTTTTATATGAAATACAAGTATATTGGATAGTTTTGATGAAATAAAAATAAGGAGAGTGAGTGTTTTTAAAATATAGAATTCTTAGAGACAAATTCGACAGAAAGGGTATTGGGTATTATCAAGGTACAAAATTATTTTATCATGTTCCGACAGAAGACCCCTTCCTCAAAAATGGGAAGGGGTGAAATACCAATTTTAGGTGGGAGATGAATGTTGGTAGGCGTAAGCCTACATTTTTTAGTATACTGTAGGCATCATACAAAAAAGTGAGGTGCAACCCATGTTAGTAAATAAAGCATATAAATTTCGTATCTATCCAAATAAGGAACAAGAAATATTAATTGCTAAAACCATTGGGTGTACCCGCTTTGTATTTAACCATTTGCTTGCTCTGCCGAGCTCACCCAATTAAAGAAGCAACGGGATACGATTTGGTTAAAAGAAGTAGGTAGTACCGCTCTTCAATCTACATTAAAAAACCTCGCAGATGCTTTTTCACGTTTTTTCAAGAAACAGAATGATATTCCACGATTCAAGTCTAAAAAGAATAAAGTTCAATCCTACACAACTAAGCAAACGAATGGAAATATTGCGGTTGTAGACAACAAAATAAAATTACCTAAACTTGACCTTATTCGCTTTGCAAAAAGTCGTGAAGTGGATGGCCGTATTCTAAATGCAACGATTCGACGCAACCCAAGTGGGGTAGATACTTTGTATCTATCCTTGTCGAAACAGAGGTACAAGAAATACTTAAAACTGCATCCACTTGTGGAATTGACGTTGGATTAAAAGATTTTGCCATTCTTTCTGATGGCACAACATACAAAAACCCTAAATTTTTCCGTATATTAGAAGAAAAATTAGCGAGAGCACAGCGTATCCTTTCCAGAAGAACGAAAGGTTCTTCGAACTGGAATAAACAACGTGTGAAAGTTGCAAGAATTCATGAACATATTGCAAACGCAAGAGCCGATTACTTACATAAGCTCTCTACTGAAATCATCAAAAACCACGATGTCATTGGTATGGAAGACTTACAAGAGTTCTGGTGCAAAAATAGAATAAAAGATAATAAAGCGCATAGATTCCTAACGGAATCGTATCTTATGCTGCAAGTCCAAACAATTGATGGATGAATTCTTTCTGGTTTTGGACAGACTGGTCCCGTAAATCAACCTGTTCTTTTTTAATCATATGCATGGCTTCTACTCCAGAAAGAATGGATGTAGCTGTGTCAAAACATTTGAACCCTAGCATAGAACGAATTCGCTTCTTTATAAAGCGATGATCTTGTTCTACTATGTTATTCAAGTACTTTTGTTGTCTAAGTCGCATACCACCAGGTATGCTTTTTTCTTTTTTCAACTGTTCAATTGCTATAGGATAAGCTGGATTTTTATCGACTGTTATAACACGAGGTTTTGAAACATGAAAGGACTGCAAGGCCTTCTTGAAAAAGCGCTTTGCAGCCTTCTGGTCTCTTGTTTTGCTCAGGTAAAAATCGATTGTATTTCCTTTCGAATCAACAGCACGATACAGGTACATCCATTGACCTTTTACTTTGATATATGTTTCATCGACTCTCCAGGAGTCACTTGTTTGTTTAAGGTGACGTCGGATTCGTTTGTCCAATTCAGGACCGTACTGATGAACCCAACGCATAATCGTTGTATGAGAAATGGATAAGCCCCGTTCCTCCATCATTTCTACCAAATCACGAAAACTGAGGTTGTACCGTAGGTACCATCTCACAGTTAATAAAATCATATCAGGTTGATAATGCTTCCATTTGAACAAATTTTCCTTTTTCATACCGATCACACACCTTTTTTAGAGTAATAGTATCAGTATGTCCAAGATTTAGAGGTTACTTGCATGTATCTTGAAGTTTTTTCACCGGAACCCCCAAAAACACCATCCTTTCCTATGAGTCTACAGAAAGAATAGCGTATTTTTTCATTTTAGGGAGGATTTTGTTTTATTAGCTTAATAGCGTTGGGTGGCCGCCTGAATTCCAAAAAGCCCTAAATTTATTTTTAAAAGTAAATTGGGGCTTTTGTACCAGAAAGGTATATTTTTAACTATAAAAACTATGACAAAATTTATCCGTTTTTCCTTTTTGCCTACTTGCTAAATTCAGCAAGTAAAATATTTTTAAAAGGATCAGGACTGTTAGCTCTACCCATACTGTTCATATTGACGGCCAACATATGCTTACCTCCAAGTGTACCTCCAGCAAAAGTACCAAACCCTGGAATTCCACCTGAGTGTCCCCATATCGAGACACCGTTTGGAAGCTTAGTTTCATAGATTCCAAGACCATATCCGCCGATTTCAGCACTTCCTGTAGGAACTGTAGTAAGCATTTGTTTTAGTTGCTGTTCCTTCAGTAATTTGCCACTGAGTAAGTAAGAGAAGAATTTGTTTAAGTCGTCAGCAGTAGAAATCATATCTCCAGCCGAGCTACCTATACTTGGGTTATAATAAGTAACGTCTTTTAGCTCACTTGCTCCGTCTGGTTGGAAATATCCACGGGCATGCTTGGTGCCTGGAATAACGCTTGAATTGCCAGGTAGGAATGTATTCGACAATTCAAGCGGTTCAATAATCCGATTTTCAATCTCTTCCGCATAGCTGTTTCCGGTTACTTTTTCAATAAGGATACCCAGTAATACGTATCCTGTGTTTGAGTAGGACCAGCCCTTTCCTGGGGCAAAGTCTGGGGGCAGCGAAAGTCCAATCTTCACTAGTTCTTCAGCGGTAAACGATTTTTTTGTACTTGTAAAAAAATCAACTTCTTTTGACCTTGAGTATTCAGCGATACCACTTGTATGGTTCAATATCTGCCGGATAGTAATCTGTTTAGCATCATATCCGTTTCCTTGAATGACACCAGGCAACCATTTTTCGATGGGGTCGTCTAGATTCAGGCGGTTCTCTCCAGCTAATTGAAGTACAACCGTTGCGGTGAACGTCTTCGTCACGCTGGCAATGCGAAAGCGAAAATCTGTTTTCATTGGTTTCTTAGTGCTCAGATTCGCTACCCCAGCGGCATAACCCCACGTTTTTCCACCCTCAGAAGTTTTAGCAAGTATCCCCGGGTATCCATGTTGCAATGTATCCCGCATTGCTTGCTTGACGGAATTACGATCTCGCTCAGTGCTTGTTTGTAACGAACTAGATACATTTTGAGTGGGCTCTGCTTTTACAATTGAGGTTGGTGATGTGTATAGCAAGGAACTTCCAGTTATTAAAAGGGCCAGACTTGCAAATGTAATTTGACCACGTATTTTCATAAGGCATTCCTCTCCTCTATTCATATTGTATAGGTGGTTGGTTGCTTGCTGTTTCATACTAACCACACAGCTATCATCTCTACCAATGACAAAAGGTCAACATTAAATTTGTAATCATCTTCATAATGATTATTTTTACAAACACCATTCTGTCCTAACAAACGGTAAATCCCTCTTTTTTCACATATATGTTAACCACAGAAATTACTTCTTTTCCTTGAAACACTCTTGTTAACTAGTTTGTTTTTCATATATACGTCATATCTGTTCCGCCTTTCATGCTTCTTTATATTTTAATCATACACAATGAAAATCTCTTTTTCCTTACCTATTCCTTACAAATCCCTTACGTTCAAAATAGCTTCTATAATAGGGTAGAAGGAGCATCTGTGCCTGAAAGTTCAAAGTATTTTCCAATAAATATATGAATCAAAAAGAAACACAGAAGTTTTTCACTTCTATGTTTCTTTTTTTCGTCCTTTAAATATTAAAGATTTGGTTTACTCTTAACAGGGTGAATTCCGGCTCTTTTCTAATGTGATTTTTCTTCTTGCGATACAACATAAATGATTCTGGTGCAAAGTAGAGAAAAAAGGTTGACGGACGCCTATATAGCAAAGCAAGAACATAAAAGAGTCGATTCCTTAGCGTACAGAAAATTGGCTTTTTGTGTAGCATGAGATAGTTATTTTTATCTAAAAAACTAGTGTTGGAAATAAAATACAGCTTATGACCCATTTTTACACGTATCTCGGCTGAACCCCATTATCTGTTGTTTCGGGTGGTACATCACGAGTAGTTGGAAAAGTCGTTGGAAAGATTGGAGATCTAGAGAAAAAAGGAAAAGCTCTTGAAGCGGCTGCTAAGAGTACGAAGTTTACGAGATATCCTACAGGTTTCGATGATGTTGCTAAATACATTAAAGAGCATAAAAAATTGCCGGATAATTATATTACTAAAGAACAAGCAAAAGCTTTAGGGTGGGATAAAAAAGCAGGGAACCTCCATAAGGTAGCTCCAGGTAAAAGTATGGGTGGCGATATTTTTGAAAATAAGGAAGGGTTATTACCAAATGCCCCTGGTAGAACTTGGTATGAAGCTGATGTTAATTATTTGTCAGGATATCGAGGCAATGATAGAATTCTATATTCCAATGATGGGTTAGTTTATAAAACTTCAGACCATTACAAAACATTGACTGAAATAAAATAGGAGCAAATTATTATGGAGATAATACAATTAGATGGACGCAAATTTACCAGTAAAGAGGTGCTACATAAAATATTAAAAGAGAAATTAGATTTACCTAATTATTATGGAGAGAATGCTGATGCCCTATGGGATTGCCTAACTGGGTGGATTGATACTCCTGTAACCATAGAATGGGAATTCTTTGAAGAAAGTAAAAAAATGTTAGGTTCATATGCAGATTTAATTTTAGAAACCTTCCAAGATGCACAAGAAAAAATGCCGGAAGAATATTTTATTGTTGTAAAATAATAGATATAATAAAAAGCCTATATCCTAATTTGGATTGGTCTTATCCCTGTCAAGTAGACAGTATTAAAAAGACTAAGCAGCCATCGAGACTCGATATTCTATCGGAGCTCGATGGTTGAGTCGTTTTTGGAACCGTTTATAGTTATAAAAGTAAATATATTCTTCAATTGCTTGTATTAAATCCGCTTCTGTTTTAAAATGATTCAAATACAACATCTCCGATTTAAAATGGGAGAAAAACGATTCGATACAGGCATTATCATGGCAGTTTCCTTTGCGAGAGTGGCTGCCAATGATACCTAAATCAAAAAGTCGTTTGTTGTAGGCATGAGATGTGTACTGGAATCCCTGATCTGAATGGAGAATGGTTCCACGCACATCTCTTTTTTGTGCCAACATTTCAATTGTATCTAATACAAGTTCATTATCATTGCGCTTGGAAATTTTCCAAGAAATAACTTCGTTATTATAAATATCTTGTACAACAGAAAGATAGCGGAATCCCTCTTGAAATCGTAGGTAGGTAATGTCTGTAACAAGCGCTTCATTTTGTTGGCGATCTTTGAATTCACGGTTTAAAACATTTGGAAAAGTATTGGAATAATTCCCTTTAAAGAAGCGACGCTTCTTCCGAATAATAGACTGAATGTTGAGCTCACTCATTAAGCGATATACCTTTTTGTGATTTATAAAATAACCCTCTTCTTGTAAAGCGATTTTCATACGTGGATAACCATATTCCTTGTGCTTTACGTGAATAGATTGTATTACCTTTTTTAATCGTTGATCGGATTCTAGTCGCATGTTTTTCATACTTTTTGTATGAATCCACTTATAGTAACTTGAACGATGTACACCCGCAAATTTAGTAAGCCATATAACTGGAAATTTTCTCTTTAATGATTCAATGATATGATATCTCTCTTTATATTTTAGTACGCCTCCATTTACAGATTTGGATACTGCTTTTTTAAATATTCAACCTGAGCCTTATAGTAGTCACGTTCCTCTTCAACAGTGTTGAAATGAACACGTTTGCCTTTTAGAGGGTTTGGTATACCTTTCATTCCACTATTTTTCCCACGAGTATCTGTAATCTCACCACATTCTTTAAATTTTTTCACCCAATTTTTAAGTTGGGTAGAACTTCTAAGCTGATATTTTTCCTTTATCATATTGTAACTTCCTTCTCCGTTTAAATAACTTTGAACAGCTGATAACTTTAATTCTTCTGAATATGTATTAAAAGTTGAGCCTTTTTTGGTCATGAAAAATCCCCTCCAAGTAATAGTGTAACATCCATGTGTGCACATGGTCTTTTTTACACTGTCTACCTAAAGGGGATAATACCAGATATGGGCTGTTCTATTTTTTAGTAATACCCTAACTTCTTTATTCTTTTGATACAGTTATGAGGTGTAATTAAATCCCAGAGTGGCCCCTCATACCCTGAATCGTTTCCGTACCCCTTAATAAAATCAATCCGGAGCATTCGGCTGAAGATGTATATCAAAGGGTAGAACCTGCAGAACGGAAATGCCCAGCATGTAAAAATCATTTAGTCATTCGAAATTCGAATAAAACAGGAAATAAGTTTTTTGGTTGTTCTCAATATCCTACATGCACACATACAGAGCCAATAAATACGTGAGCTGTGATGAAAATCCAGCTCTGTTTCATTTTTTAAGAATGTGCTAAAAAAATTGAAGTTTAATTATAAAAAAGCTCTTCAGATTTGCTTGTTTTGATTTTTTGTAGATTAACTAATACGATAAGTCTCATGCGTTATAAAAACGTATGTAAAGGTGAATACGAGCTTTACATACGTTTTTAGCGTTTTTAGGAAAATAAAAAGGGTAGTCATTATTTACGACTTAACCCTTTCTCTACGAGCTGACGAATTTATAGAATTCAGCTATACCCCATCCTAACTTTCTATCTGTAAAAAAAATTTTGCAACAGAACCAAGCAAAATCATTATTTAATTTAACAATGTAATTGGCGCTGTGTACATTGTATCAATTGAACCGTCAGCATTTGTGACTTCAACTTTCACACGGAATATGCCTGTCTCCGAAATTGATTCGCCATTGCCTGTTGAAACGATAATTTCTTCATTTGTCCCAGCTGGTAACATAGAACCCCAGTTGAAATCGGCATCATAATAACCCCAGCCAGTTGCGTATTGCTTTTCGATAGAAGCTTTATAATGTACATCATAAGCTCTATCATTTGTAGCTTTTACGATGATATTTTGCCCCATACGGTGTTCCGTAGCGTGTAATTGAATAGTAAAGCTATTCAACGTTTCGCTAGGACCACAAATATAACGACAGTATTCATCTGCACTTGCTTTTGACGTATCAATGTTCATTGCTGTTAAACCGCCAAGAGCCAAAGTTCCTGCTAATAATACTTTACCAAATGTTTTCATTTGAAATTCCCCCTGAGTATACTCTCAATTCGTTCGGTAGATATCATATTAAGTAGTTTTATAAAATTAATTAAATCAAACGCTCTTTTTTCCTCGAGTTCATTCGCTACCAATCTTTCATCTTGTAGTAATCCAATCTCCACATAAAATTCCATAGGATTGCCGATGATACGTTTTGTGTATTCACTTGTATCACCTCTTCATTACCGTTTATTGGTAAAACGTTAGTTTCATTATACATAATATTGGAATCTATTGACAAGAAGAAATCAGGCTATGTACAAAATGAACCCAATAAAAAACCGAACCAATGATACAGTTCGTTTTCTACCATGCTAATCCTGATAATGCTTCATTAACATTTTCTTCAATTTTTTGGTGATAAGCTTTTTTTATATGGGTATCTTTGCCCATGTATGGAAGAAATTCATAACAAATCTAAACAATAGATACTAGTAGCAGAGAGAATGACATTTACATGTCGTTCTCTCCCTTTTTTTATAGTAATGATTCGAATCAGAGGCAATACCCCATCCTATAATTATTAATGTTACGGAAAATAACTTAAGACACGTTTTATATATATAATCTAAATCTTTAAGATAAACAAAGGATATTACCCCTAAAACAGCACCAACTATCCCTAGAATCAAACCCTTATATTTTTGTAAAAACATATACTAACCCCCTTTTGGGTAAATTGAATATTCCGCATATTCCATGATACATAATTTGGAAGTTGATTAAAAGAAATAATTTCCATGAAACGTCCCGTTTGTGTAACAGATTTCATTTCCATGTTTGTGTAGCGAAGCCGAAGGAATCCGCATCGTTACGACGTTTGCGGACAATCACAAAGGCTAGTGATAAAAGGAAGTGTGAAAACAAAATTCGGTAGTCTCAAAAGGTACACCTTTTGGGATGCTTTTATTACTAAGTATTAAAAAATACGGAGAAGCCTTTGTGTGTCTATAAAAGTATACCTTTACAGATACATAGAATCATATAAAAACTCACGTCTATAAATGTCTATTTTAAACTTTACAGATATCTGTTTATTCTATATACCTTTACAGACATAGTTGTTATAATTATCAATGAGGTGTAGCATATGAAATATAAAATATTTGGATATGTACGAGTTTCGAGTAAAGATCAAAACGAAGAACGGCAAATTCAGAATATGAAGGATTTAGGGATAGAAGAACGAGATATTTTCATAGATAAAGAATCTGGAAAAAATATGGAGCGAGAGAATTATCAAATGCTAAAACGTCTTGTTCGTACAGGAGATACCATTGTGTTTGACTCTTTGACAAGACTTGGAAGAAACATGAATGATACATTAGAAGAATTTAGATATTACGAAAAACATAAAGTAAATTTACAATTTATAAAGGAACCATACATTAACGTCAATTACACTGGAGAAAGTACAAATGATGTTATTCAGAGCGCAATTCAAAAAGCAACACTGACAATATTATCTGCCTTTGCAGAAAAAGAGCGCATTGATATTAAACAACGTCAAGCTGAAGGAATTGCTCTTGCTAGGAAGCAAGGTAAACGTTTAGGACGTCCGCCTGTCGAAATAACAGAAGAATTTATGGATGCTTACAAAGAATGGAAATCCGGTTCAATTACAGCCGTAGGAGCTATGAAAAAGTATGGCATCAAACGTTCCTCATTTTATAAACTTGCCAAACAGTATGAGGAAAATTAAATTGTATATGTTTTGACATATTCATTTTAAAATGTGGATGGGACCCCTTTTAACAAAACCGGAGTGGAAATGATGAGTATAAATAGTTTTGTGGGATTGATAAAGGACGAATTATTAAAAGAGGTAAGCATAAGAAGTGAGGATGAATTCGAGCCTGTAGTAGTTAAAGATATTCCTAGAATTTGGAAGTGTTTAGGGACAGGTAATTATGCCGCAGTATTTATGCACAAAGAATACAAAGATTGGGTAGTGAAAGTTTACGCGCGAGAAGGAGAAGGAATTGAAAAAGAGTCAGAAGTATACCGAAGAATCGGAAATCATCCTTCTTATTCGAAGCTTATATATAAAGGAGAAAATTTCATAGTATTGAAACGTTTAAAAGAAATTACCTTATACGATGCTATTCATAAGGGGATTAAAATTCCTAAGCAGGTAATCCTTGATATCAATGAAGCTTTAGAGTATGCAAGGGAACAAGGATTAACTCCTTGTGATGTTCATGGGAAAAATGTGATGATGGAAAACGGAAGGGGATATGTAGTCGATGTATCTGATTTCTTAAAAACAAAAGAAGATAGTAAGTGGAGAGACCTAGAAAAGGCATATTTTACATTTTACTTGCCTTTCATTTATAAATTGCCGTTCCCTGTTAAAATACCGTATTTCATGTTAAACATTGTTAGACGTTCATATAGAAAATATAAGAAGCTTAAAAAGAAATTCAAATTGTAAAAGGACCACATACTAGGGTACCGCTAGCATTTTGGAAAAAAACCCACGCTAAGAACATGCAAGATTTTATACAATTTTTCGGATAATCCAGTAACAAACGAGAACCCTAAAACCACGCCAGGATAGGAATGTATAAAAAAATGCATAGTTCCATAGAACAAAAAAAGGAGGATCCCTTGTGAGAGTAGGGATCCTCCTTGTCTTCGCTACCAATAATAGGACGTTATGTTAACCGGACGTGTATACGATATTCATAGTTTTTTCTCTAAATAACGAAGCAATTTAGAAAAAAATCACCTCTGTATAAATATAGTAAAGCGGTCACTGTAGTGGTATAATTCACCAAGCCTCTTATCCGCTAAAGGAAGTGATAATATGTTTTTAGAACAAGAAGTTTACGGAATGTTAAATTGGGGATTTGCTATTGTAATTGTAGTTGAATTCTTTTTTGTCATTCATCTTTGGATATCACAAAAATTTGATAAAGGTTCTTTTATCTTTATCTTAAGTCATATCATCTTCTTTTTCTTTGCTGGATATAATTTACTGATTGCAATAAATACCTTTGAAAATGAAACTGGTATGGGTTCAGAAGAAGCTTCAGTACATATAGTAATCGCAGGCGTGTTGTGGGCATTAAGTGTTATATTTTTATTATTTAGCTTTTCTCGCCTTGCTAAGGCTAAAAAATAAATTTTTGTTCTAATAACTTCCAATAACGGAAATTATGGTGCGACAAGAAGTTGCATTCCCACAGTGTAGCTTACGCTACCCCTCTAGACGCAAAGAAGGTCTCCATCCGAAACTGTATTTCTGGTAACGGGAATGTAGGTTGCATGAGGAAATGCGGAAACAGAGGACAAATGCATGGTCCGGAACACTGCTAGGAGAAGATAGGTATGGTAAACGAGAGTGAAGGTTTGTAAGCTTCGTAAACGTTAGCTCAAGATAATGCATGGCTTTGCTTGGGTATTGGCAAGAGGAAAAGTAGGGTCATAATACTACTGTGCTGCGTCCCGCATCTTGCTCGGAGTAAAGAACCTGCCTAACCCTATCGCATCTGTGGAATGTGGAACTTGGTAAGCCCTATGTTATCTGTATAAACAGTAGAGAGATCGAAAGGTCAAACGATGTAACAGAGGGTATGGGATATGGGAGAAAGCAAATGCCGTTATACCGAAAGGTAACAGGAAAGCAAAAAATGTATAACTGAACGGATACTGTCGTCCTTTTGGACACATTATGACAGACTTGAAAGAGGGCCCACTTCCCATAGGTCTTCAACACATAAATACATTTGTGGTTAACTTCTGATGAAAAGGAGCGTGCAGTTATGAACACCTCAGAAAGAGCGTCGGCGCACGCTTCATATACAAATTGGAATTCAGTAGATTGGCATACAGTCCAAAAGTATGTGATGAAGCTACGACAAAGAATTTATCGTGCCGAACAACAAAAGAAACTTAGAAGAGTCAGGAAACTTCAACGATTACTCCTACGGAGTGAAGCTAACTTACTGTTGTCCATTAGAAAAGTAACACAACAGAATAATGGAAAGCGTACCTCTGGAGTAGACGGTTATACAGCACTTCATTCTGGCAAAAGAAACGAATTATACCGACAGCTAAAGAGGCTCAGTATATTTCAACATCTTCCCAAGCCAGCGAAACGAACCTATATCGCTAAGAAAAACGGAAAACTGAGACCTCTCGGTATTCCAACTATCAAAGACAGAGTCTATCAAAATATGGTGAAAACGGCGCTAGAACCGCAATGGGAAGCACGATTTGAACCCGCCTCATACGGGTTCCGACCGAAGCGGAGTACACACGATGCCATTAGTAATATCTTTAATAAGATTAACACAAACAGTAAGAAAAAGTGGATATTTGAAGGTGATTTTAAAGGATGCTTTGACCATCTAAGTCATCATTGGATACGAAAACAAACTTATAGTTTTCCAGGAAAAACACTGATTCAGCGATGGTTGGAGGCTGGATATATAGATCAACATTCTTTCTCTGAAACAAAGGAAGGAACTCCGCAAGGAGGAATTATATCCCCGCTTCTAGCTAACATTGCATTACACGGAATGGAGGAGGAACTTGGCGTTATATATCGAAAGACATATAAATTCAATGAAAGCTACACAATTCATCCTAAATGCAAAATAGCGATTGTTCGATACGCGGATGATTTCGTTGTCTTAACAGAAACGAAACAACAGGCTCAATCCATATATGAAAAGATACAACCGTACTTGAATAAAAGAGGACTTGAGCTGAGTATTGAAAAAACAAAGGTGACTCACATTGAAGAGGGATTTGATTTCCTAGGTTTTTCCGTACGTCAGTACAAAACGTGGCAAGGGAATAAATTACTGATTAAACCCAGCAAAGATAGCGTTAAGAAGGCAAAGGAAAAGATAAGGGATACGTTCCGCATCATGAGAGGACAGCCTATTAGGGAACTCATTAAAGTGTTAAACCCAATTATTAGAGGGTATGGACAATATTGGAGACATGTCGTATCTCAAAAGACATATGATAAAATCGGTCATTATATTTTCGAGAAAATATGTAAACATCTTATCCGATTGCACCCTAAGAAATCATGGAAATGGATAAAGAAGACTTACTTCAAAAAGCCTCATCACGGAGGCAAGAAATCTTGGACTCCGACCTGTCCTCTAACAAATATCCAGCTCTTACAAATGCCTTGGTTTAAAATCAAACGGCATGTGATGGTCTTATATAAGAACAGTCCCGATGACCCTACTCTTAAAGAATACTGGGAAAAGCGAGACCGTAAGGTCTTTGATGGAACTAATACCTTAGATAGAATTAAACTGGCGAAAAAACAAGGGTATCGTTGTGCGTTATGCAGACAACCACTACAAAATGGAGAAAAGGTTATTATACGTGATTTACCAGTACACTCAAATAAGGTTACAAAGCTAGTACATGTACCTTGCGTCAAGTAAGAAGTTGTTTGGATAAAAAGAAGGCTTGAGCCGTATGACGGGAAAGCTGTCACGTACGGTTCTTAGGAGAGTTAGAGGCAGTGATGCCCCTCGCTTATCCGACTAAATGAGCTGTCCATATGGACGGCTTGTTGTATTTTTTGCTTAGCGTGGGTTTTTTCCAAAATGCTGGCGATACCCCATCACCATCAAGCTAAGATTTTGAAGTACCCCCTAAACGAAAATTTTGTGTCTTTTATAGCAACGAAGTTCATTTTTTTCGTTTTGGGGGTAACCTGTTCTGTTAAGTTGATGGGCATGTACCGTTCCCCCTCAATTCCCGAATGATCCTTACGCAAAAGAGACTTGTCCATGACAAGCCTCTTCCCCGCCCTATTTATTTATACTATTCTCAACAAGCACAGTGGCATCTTCTAATGTGCGTTGCATACTATCTGCACGTTGGTCCGTCATATTTTGATCACGTACAGCTGCTTCGGCTACTTGTATTTTTTGCTCTAATGCTTTCACTGGTTCATTCATGTATTGCCCTACCTCTGTTCCTACTTGTATCTTTGTTAAGAAATCTTTTGCTCTATTAATCTTTACTTGAAGTTTTTCTTTCGCCGTTTGTGGCTTTTCTTCTGCCACTTTAGAATGTAAAAAGGTTTGATGTGCCGTTTGTAACGATTGATACATTGTAACGATTTCTTCTTTTGTTACCATCATTCTTTCAAACGTTTCTTTTGCACCGTTATATGCTTTTTGTAATGCGGCAAACGCTTTTTGTGAATATTGACCAGGCTTCTCTCCAAATTCGTAAGTACCTGCCAATGTTTCATTTACCTTATTCATTTCTTCATATAAGTTATGGATCTCTTCTATTTTTATCCGATTATTAAACTCATTATAAGCCGCTTTCACTTCAGAAGGTGTTAGTGCCTTACTATATAGTCTTGCAAGTGTGACTTTTCCATTTAATGGAACATCGCCATTGCCAGAGCTTGTTGGATCTGCTCCAATCGCAAATGGTACGTTTGGATGATACACTTTCCCCGTTACTCGCTGACTATTTACTTTTTTTCCATCTACATATACTGCAAGTTCACTTCCATTATATGTTCCTGTTAGATGGTATGTTTTATTAGCTTCTAGCTGTACACCAATACGTTTATAACTGCCACCAATATGTGCCCATAATTCTACATAACCAGAACCTGTTGATTCAAATCCAATTCCACCGCTTTCAGTATTTTCCATAATTGCTTGATTGCGAATTTGATTCATAGAAAACACTGCTTCCAGTGTAAAGGAATCCTTTACCTTTTCTTTTTGCTCATTTGAAAATGGAATATATCCATATGTATTATTCCGTCCACTTAATTTCATTACGTGCTTCTTTAAAGGTTTCTCATACTCAATTGCTACATTTCCTTTTACACTTCCATTTGCACCAAACGATGAATAATCTTTAAAAGTACCATCTAAAAAGTTCACATCGAATACATCTGCTTTCGGTACTTTCGCATTCGGATCAATTACTTCTGTATTCGTTTCAAATTCTTCGCGCAAAGGAGCACTACTTTCATTTCCAAATGAATCTAATGCTGTTACTTCTATGTTATATTCCATATTAATCTCTAGTCCACCTAATGTAAATGTCAGCTCTTTAGGCACCGGATCCCGGTAGAACTCGGAGAAGGCTAAAATCTGGTTTTTCACCTTTCCTGTTGCTTTCTCTTTTGCTTGCAAACGGTATGAGTGAACGAGTAAATTATCTACAGCTTGCGGAAATGTCGCTGTCACAGATGTCTCTGTTATATTCGAAAGTTTCAGCTTTGCATCTTGTGAAAATGTCGGCTTTTCCTTATCACGATCTTCTGTATACTTAAAAGATTCTTTCTTTGCTGGAAGTTCAACTACCCACGGCTCACCCGTCCAAGAGTTCGTATGAAAATCACGGCGATGAATCGTCACTTTTTGATCGTCTACTTCTACCAATAAACCTTGGCTTAATGTTTCAGCTCCCGGCGGAATATTTCCTTGTACTTTTCCGCTTTCCACTTCCATATAACTAACTGATGATGTACCAACAGACGTAAAGTCTTTTTGGTGAATTGACCTTGGATCATCAAGTGGATAATGAGAATGACCAGAAAACGTTACAGCTTGTGGATACTCTTTTAAGACTTCATTAATTTTGGCACTATCATTTGTCCCCCATTCATGACTCCCGTACACTGTTCCTTTAATTTGCTGATGTAAAAAGACAAAGATTGGCTTATTTGGATCAGCTAGCTTCGCTTTTACTAATTCCTGCTTCAACCAATTAATTTGTGTATCTGAATAATATCCATGTGTCACTCTATTTTCCGGGCTCATCACAAGAAAATGATAGCCTTTTACAACTTTGTGATAATAGATAGATTCCATTCCTGTTTTTTTAAGAAAACGTTTCTGTGCATCATGTGCCAATAATCCGTTCCAATAATCATGGTTACCTAAAGTATACATAGCAGTTGCATTTTGATTTCCATATTGCTTATAAGTTTGGAAGAAACGATCATACTGCTGCGTCGAGCCACTGTCTGTAAAATCACCAACAACTACAAAAGCATCTTGTCTTGGAGCTACTTCGTTTAATTGCTGCAGCGCTCTTTGAAAACGAAACGTATCATCCGTTCCACTATTTTTAATGTGTACATCACTTAACACCGGAAAAACAATCTTCTTCTCTGACGATTCTTTCTCTGTTTTTTCTTCTTTTGTTTCCGCAAAACTAGTCCAAGAAAAAGATGTAAATACTAAAAAGAAAACTGCTAAAAAACCAATAAGATCTTTCACTTTACACAACATCTTTTTGATCACAAAAATCCTCCTCACATATATTGTAAAATACAAGAATATTTTAGCAAAACGTTATTAAACTAGTATAAATTAAAGGTAAAAAATGTTAAAAATTTGTAAAACAAAGTAAAAAACCGCCAAAATAAGGCGGTTTTCTTATCGACATTCTCTTCTATTTTTTCTTAATAAGCTTGTACATAACGACCCCAATGGTTCTGGTGCGAAAACTTCAAGATAATTACAAGTAATCCCTAAATCTTGGACATACTGATACTATTACTCTAAAAAAGGTACGTGATCAGTATGGAAAAGCGAAATTTATTCAAGTGGAAGCATTATCATCATGATATTATTTTGCAAACAGCAAGATGGTACCTACGGTACAACTTGAGCTTTCGTGATTTGGTGGAAATGATGGAGGAAAGGGGCTTATCTATGGCCCACACAACGATTATGCGTTGGGTTCACCAATATGATCCTGAGTTAAATAAGAGAGTTCGTCGGCATCTTAAGAAAACGAACGATTCTTGGAGAGTCGATGAAACCTATATCAAAGTAAAAGGTCAATGGATGTACTTATATCGTGCAGTTGATTTAGAGGGAAATACAATTGATTTTTATCTAAGTAAATCAAGGGATAAACAAGCAGCCAAGCGCTTTTTCAAGAAAGCCTTGGCTTTTTCGTATGTTTCTAAACCTCGCTTGATAACAGTGGATAAGAACCCTGCCTATCCTGTAGCGATTCAAGAGTTGAAAGAAGAGAAACATATGCCTAGGTATACAACTAAGGCAAGTGAAATATCTCAATAATATAGTGGAACAAGACCACCTATTTATTAAAAGACGAGTTTGTTCTATGTTAGGGTTCAATTCATTTAAAACAGCTATCTCTATATTGAGTGGTGTTGAAGCCATGCATATGATGAAAAAAGGGCAACTTGGTTTACCGGACAAGTCTGTCCAAAGTCAGAAACAATTTATTCATAAATTGTTTGGCTTAGCTTCCTAAGATAGAAATGAAGAGGAAATTGCCACTCTATGTTTCTAACTAATATTTTTGCACCAGAACCCTTTCCTTTATTATCAAGAACTAAATGAAAAAGCTTTTAAAATAAAAGAATATTAATTATAAAATTCTTCAATTCTGTCCAACCATTCATTTACTAGAGTGTTAAAAAGTTGTGGTTGCTCTATTTGTAAATTATGACCAGCGGTATCCAATACGGTAAATGTTCCTCTCGGATATTTATGTAAAATGTTAAGTGCATCTTTATAGCCAACAGAAGAGTCTTGTCTTCCTAAAAGAAATACACTTGGTTTATCAAAATTATACTGATCGACCTTAAATGAAAACTCATATTTATTCCTAACTCTATTTAAAAACTTTTCGTCTGCAATTTTACACCCTGCAACAATTTCATTTTTGTATCGTAACCAATTATACTCATCAAGTACAACTTGATTACTTTTGAAATGTTCTAATTCCTCTTTCGATAAAATTTCAATAAATCTATCATCTGTTTTCAAGATTCTATGTTTCTCAACTGCTCTATTTTCGCTCAGAGGAATAATAACAGGACATATAAATGCAGCTCCGAGTATTCGTTCTTTTTGTTTTTCGATAAGTCCTCTAGCTATATAACCGCCGTAAGATTCACCAGCAATTATGTATTCTTGATCAGGGAGAACTTCTTGAATAAAATCTAAAACAGCATTCAACATTTCATCAGAGCAACTTATTTCGTCATAGTTTTTTGTTACTCCCATTCCAGGTAAATCAATATAAATACGTCGCCATCCATCCCTCTTAGTAAATATAGGTTCCATACAACCACTCATTAATCGATGATCAGGTGTATAGCCATGTATCATTAAAATTGGTTTTCCTTTTCCTATATCTTCATAGTAAATGTCGGCTTGTCGAACCTTGCAATATGGCATATTGAATCCTTCTTCCTTAAAAAGTTCAAATATTGGAACGATTATTCCCTCCAAATTCAAATATACAAGAAGATAATTGAAAATTCCAGTTATGAAAAACAAAAAGAACTTGTAGCCAATCACTACAAGTTCTTTTTGAGATAATGGTTTGATAAGTTTATTATATAACAAATGTTAACATTTAAAGATTTTAATTTCGAAAATTATGTGAATTAAGAAAATAGAACGGTTTATTGTGTTTGTATCCCTTAAAAAATCCATTTGTTCATTTCGTATAAATCACTTTAACTCAATGTCTATATCATAATAAATTAGTAAAAATAATAGTATAGCTAAATAGAGAAGAATGTGGGATTCTTACTTAATGATCTATATTTAGGATTAATTAACTATAATAAAATGAAACTCATGTTATCACTACATATAATTCATAAACATATTGAGAGTGCTGTGATTCTGGCCGTGTATTTTGAGAAGAAGTAAATTTGTATATTTTTTACAAGAAATCATAAAAAAGACTTAGTCCTTGTGAGGAAAATAAGCCTCTTTACTATTTAGACTCACACAAATGATCTGTACATCAATTTAGCTGTGATAAACAGATCATTTGTAAGATGATAATTCATTGTAAAGAAGTAAAGATTACATGAATGCTTTTAATAGAGTTGTTATTAACGGAATTACTCCACCTAAAAATGATAAAATTGCAATTGCGATTGTCATAATAATTCCTCCTTTTAAATTTCTGAATATTAAGAATTATATAAATTCATTATATTACAGAATTAGGAATATGACAATATCTTTTTTTATTCTCTATAAGATTTCGAAATATGCCCATAACAACATTTTTCACGCCGCATTTATTCATGATAATTAAGTTCACTTTTTCCGTTTTGGGGTGGATTTGTTTTCTTAAGTTGATGGGCATGTGGCGAGCCCCCATCGCTATCAAGCTAAGCTCATACAACGTTAATTATTATAGAGGTTGTTTCTTTTTTATAAAGATTATGTGTAGAGAATTTAAAGATTTGCATACGAAATAAACCCTATCGGGTTTCATTTTTTTGAATTAAGCCGCTTGATTATCAGACGTGGTACAATTGTAAACGACACCTAATATATCAAAGACTGTTTTCTTCTCATATCGATGAGATTTTCGCCCATTTTGCTGTAGGAGGTTGAACAGGCGAATTAGAATCTTTGATAGCTCTTGGGTGTCTTTCTGTATAGCTTGGAATAGAAGAAAAAAATAGTCTTTAATCATATAAATAGCTTTATATTCACTCAATTCTTGTTTCTTCTTCATAAGAAGTAACTTCCGCATTTGAAACATAATAGAAGAACAGAGTAGAATGGCAATCAGTTGCCCATACAAATGGCATTCTAATCGTTCTTGTTTTATCTTTTTACAATGATGAATGCAAAAGAATGATTTCCACGTTTTAAATAAAATTTCGATTTGCCAACGTAAAGAATACCAATCATGTACTTGTTCCATTGGTACAACATCTGTAGAAGTGTTTGTCATATATACATTGATACCACTGAGTCGTTTACTACGAGGAGAATACTTCATTCCTTTCTTTTTTTCTCTTACGGTTTGATCTTGTAGTCGTTTTTCTTGTTGTTCTTTTGTTAGTCGATGAACAATCACACGAGTTTGTACCTTATCCTTCATTCCTACATAAGCGTTGGATATTTCACATGTTTGTCCTGGCAGAAGAGAGTTCATTAAATCCTCCATATCTATTTGTATATACTCTGTACCTTTCTTGATTCTTCCATCTTTAAAATAATCAGGATTGGGATTTTTTTGATAAATACGTGTATTCGACTTGATACGAGAGATATAGTAAGCCTTTTTATCCTGTATATGTTGAAGATCTTTCAGATGAAAATATCCTAAATCTCGGATACATAAATCATTCGCTGTCACAGTTGGGACACACAGAGAACCGTAGGTTCGATCATGTTGTTTACCTGGACCGGTATGAATATGCAGGAACCGTCCACTTAATAAATCATATTCAAGCTGAATTTTCACCCCCGCTGTATGGCTGCAGCCTCCTGCACCTGGATAAACGAATGAAAAGGAATCTGGGAGCTGAAATGCAGTTGAATCTAAAATACGAATACGCTTAAAAACAGAAGTATATGGAGAAGAAATCGGTATAGATGAGGCCAATTTTTGGTTTAGTAGTTCAGCTAATATGTGTTGCAAAAATTGGACGGCCGTTTTATTAAACCGTTGATTCAATCCCTCAGGACTGATGAGCACTTCTGTTGATGCTTCTAAACAGCTAGATAACTGAGTTAAAGAAGTCGTAGCGACATTTTGGCTCATCCATACACATAAAGCAACTAAATCTTTTGCTTGGTACTTACTGGTTCGTTGCACAAAACCAACGTCTTTAGCAAGGTCCCGTAAAGTATTTGGAGATAACAAGCTTTGAATCTCTTGAGCGAATAGCTGTAATTCATCGGATACAGAAATAGACATAAAAAACGCCATCCTTTCTTATGATTCTACAGAAAGAATAGCGTATTTTTTTATTTTAGGGGGGATTTTGTTTTATTAGCTTGATAGCGATGTGGCGAGCCCCCAACTTGAAACTAAAATGTATGGGTTTATTCAACACGTTGATTACCTTTTATTATTCTTCCTATAGATAACTTTTGTCTGATTTTATATAATTATCTTTGTTTTCTAGTATTCGTAATTTAAGGAGATATTAGTTCAATGAAAAATGTATATGAAATACTAAATGCTCAAATTGAGGAAAAAAGAAAAGAGATGTTTTTTTTAAGTAAGCTTTATGGCTTAACATCTCAGGAAACTATTCAAGCAAGTCAACAATTAGATCAATTGCTTAATCTGGCAAGACTTTGCATACAGAAAAATTCTAAAGTAAATGCCTGTAAGTAAAATTTCCCCGTTAACTACCATATTCATTTAATCATCCTAAGTTTGCTATAAGGGGTCACTATATCATTACGGGAAAATTGTACGCTAAGGACTACAAACCCTTATCATTACAGTATTTTATAAAGATGAATACATGTTCAGAAAGATAAAAACCTAAGTTTAATTGAACATTGATTTGTTTACACACTTTATGAACATGATTATAGCTAGAATACGTTGATATTATCGAGTTTTATCCTCTGTTCATAAACATAGAATTTTCTGTACACAAAAAAGGACCTAACCTTTTGCATAGCAAAAGGTTAGGTCCTTTTTCAAATCTATATAAAGCAAACTACCATTTACCTATGATTCAATCACAATAGGCTAATCCTTTATTCACTTCTTGTATGTCGAAGAAAGAGGGATCAAAATCCAATAAATTCCAGTCCTCATAAATTGAATATTGAGGATGTGAAGGATCTTTGATAGCTTCTAAAAATTCAAGATATCCTGGAATACCTCCAATATCCTCTAATGGGGCTGCATTTTCTCCTCCTATACATGTTACTTCATCTGAAGATTGATCCAGTATATTTTCAACTTGAATCTGTAGCAACCAATGATCTCCAAAGTCATATACATATTGAAAAATCTGATCTTTCTTTTTGATCTGTTCAAGTAACATGGTTCTACCAGCACGTAGCATCCGAGATGGCGTTGTCTTTTCCAATGTAGAAAAGGAAATGCTCGAATCAGGTGAATCCGATATAGCATACTTCCCTACAGTAAATTCAAACAAATGTTGGTGCTCCCACTGAAATAAGCATTGAATCACATCGTGTAAATCAGCAAAAGTTAATTTTGCGGGTAAAATAACCTTTCTCCAAATGGGGAAAGGGCATCCCACTAATTCCAAATGTAATTGATAACATTTCATTCTTATTTCCTCCCGTCTGAAATAATGGCATATTTCTCATTTTCACTGAAATCATGAGAAATGGGTAGTAAAAATCAGCGAAAGGAATCAAAAATTATCGTTTTTGATAATACAATCAAGCCTTATTGCCGTTCTTGTTCCATTACTACACAGATCTCGTTTGATAGTAAATTTCTCATTATAGATATATCTGTTATTTGTGAATTTAATATTTAAAATTAACAGAAAATTCAATATTGTAAAAATAAGATGGGTAACTTTGCCCATCCCCCGAAAAAGTGGAATAAGAAAAGTACCCATTTTCAAGAATGGGTACTTTTTGTAGTATTTATAAAACAGCCATTTTATTTGTTTCTGATAATTTAATAGACATACAAATAAAAGCACTAAATAAAGGATGTCCCTTAATTGGACCAGATGTAAATTCTGGATGGAACTGTGCTGCCACGAACCAAGGGTGTTCTCTTAATTCAATGATTTCAACTAAGCGACCGTCTGGGCTTGTACCAGAGAATACAAACCCTGATTTTTCCATATCTGGACGGAATTGATTGTTGAACTCATAACGATGACGATGACGCTCATATACAACCGGCTCATTGTAAGCTCTATAAGCATTTGTTTCTTCAGAAAGCTTACATGGGTATAGGCCAAGACGAAGTGTACCACCTAAGTCTTCTACATCTTTTTGTTCTGGTAATAAGTCGATGATTGCATAAGGTGTGTCAGGATTAATTTCAGAAGAGTTAGCTCCTTCTAATCCTAATACGTTACGTGCGAATTCAATTGATGCAAGTTGCATACCTAAGCAAATTCCTAAGAATGGAACTTTGTTTTCACGAGCATATTGGATTGCAACGATTTTACCTTCTACACCACGATCTCCGAAGCCACCTGGTACAAGGATACCATCTGTGTCTCCTACTAATTCTTGTACATTTTCTGCTGTTACGTGCTCAGCGTTTACCCATTTGATTTCAACATCTGCATCGAAAGAGTAACCCGCATGACGAAGTGCTTCTACAACAGAAATGTATGCATCTTGAAGTTCTACATATTTACCAACAAGAGCGATTCTTGTTTTCTTAGAAAGATTACGTACTTTTTCAACTAACGCAGTCCACACTGTCATGTCTGCAGCTGGATTGTCTAATTTTAAGTGATCACAAACGATTTGGTCCATGTTTTGCTCTTGAAGAGATAATGGAACCGCATATAAAGTATCTGCGTCACGTGCTTCAATAACCGCTTTTGGATCGATGTCACAGAATAATGCAAGCTTATCTTTCATGTCTTGAGATACAGGCAGTTCTGTACGAACAACGATAATATTTGGTTGAATACCTAAGCTGCGTAGTTCTTTAACACTATGTTGTGTTGGTTTTGTTTTCATTTCACCCGCTGCTTTTAAGTATGGAATTAATGTACAGTGAATGTACATTACATTGTCACGACCGATGTCGCTCTTAATTTGACGGATTGCTTCTAAGAATGGTAGAGACTCGATATCACCAACAGTTCCACCGATTTCTGTAATAACAACATCCGCATTAGTTTCGCGTCCAGAACGGTATACGCGCTCTTTAATTTCGTTCGTAATGTGAGGAATAACTTGAACTGTTCCTCCTAGGTATTCACCACGACGCTCTTTTTGAAGAACTGAAGAGTAAATTTTACCTGTTGTTACGTTGCTGTATTTGTTTAAGTTGATGTCGATGAAACGCTCATAGTGACCAAGGTCTAAGTCAGTTTCTGCACCATCATCTGTTACGAATACCTCACCATGTTGGTATGGGCTCATAGTCCCTGGGTCTACGTTAATGTATGGATCAAACTTTTGAATCGTTACGTTTAAACCACGATTTTTTAAAAGTCTTCCAAGAGATGCTGCTGTAATACCTTTTCCTAAAGACGATACTACACCACCTGTTACAAAAATATACTTAGTCATCTTTCTCCCCCACTAAATCCTCATAGGTATTATATTTTCTCAAAAAAGAAGAATTCTGTTATGAATTCTTCTTTTTTACCAATGCAAAAATACAATTATTTATACAAACAATTCATGTTCAAATTCACTATTTATATAAACAACATTATTTTCAATTCGAAGTTTATCTTCAATATATAATTTTATTGCCCTTGCCAATGCTCTTTTTTCCACATTTATAATCGCTTCTTTTAAATCATATTCTGAGTAATGTGGTTTTACTTCAACAGCAGCCTGCGTAATAATTGGTCCCTGGTCAACCTCATTATTTATAAAATGAACAGTAGCTCCTGTAATTCTTACACCTTTTTGGATTGCTTTTAATTGAGCTTTATCTCCAACAAATGCTGGAAGAAGTGATGGATGTGTATTAATGGTTTTATCACCATATTTATTAATAAAATCACTGCTAAATATTCTACGGTATCCGCCTAAAACGATTAAATCAATATTATATTTATCAATTAAGGCTGAGATTTCCTCTTCATGACCTTGCCTATTTGAAAAATTTTTATGATCTATACAGTAAGCATCACAGCCTTTAGGAATAGGTAATTGATTTAAATCTAATTCTGAATTGTTGGTAATAACTAAAGAAAGCTGCGAATCAATTGATAAGGTATTTAAACACTCTTCAACTGTTTTAAGTAATGACCCACGACCAGAAAAAAGAAAAGCTACTCTTTTCATAATTTATCTCTCCAATCTTTTATTCATAATAAACTCTTTTTCAATTTGACTAAAATCATGTTTAGAAATATTTCTATTAAACATATTGAATTTCCCATTAATCATTACATGAACAGGCTCTTTTTTTAGAATTGTATTTAAAAATAATAAAGGTGGCTCCTGAGAATCTATAAATATACTCTTTCTATCAAAAAAGCATAAATCAGCGAGCATACCCTCTTCTATAGTACCTAAGTCTTCTATCCCTAAGGCTAAGGCGCTTTCTTTCGTAAGCGAATCTATAATATTAGTTACCCTTACCTTTTCCTCTAGGGATGACTCACCATGAAAATATAGTGCAAAAGCAGCTTCATAGGACATAGAATTAAATAAATTTACCATCGCAGCGTCTGTTCCTAGACCGATATTATTATGTAATAATTTCTTAAATGGAAAACGCCCAGCACCTGTAAAGCTATTACTTACAGGACAATGAATGAAATTTAATTGTCTTTCTAATAGAATTTCAATATCGCGTTCAGAAAGCTTAGCTGCATGAACTAATAACGTCGAAGAATCCAACAAGCCTAATCTATTTAACAGTTCAATCCCAGTCTCTCCATAGTGATCCAAACATTGTTCTACCTGACTATTCCCTTCACAGATATGCATTACAAATTTTTTGTTTTGTTCTTTTGCAATTTTATGAAGTTCTTGCATAAGTTCCGGCGTGGCCGTCAACTCTGAAGCCGTAGCTGGATGAATCTGTATTAATTCTGATTCATATTTCTCGGAACAGTCTATATATCTTTGGAGAATCTTCTCAAGTGAAGATTCTTCCGGATTAGACTCTTTACCAATCCAGTGATCATTTTGAGAAAAATGTACAACTGCCCTAACTCCGGCCTCTTTCGCTTGCTCAGCATCTACTTCCGCCCGACTTGTAAACATACCAATAGTAGTGACACCTTGGCGAATAGAGTTCAAAATGGAATATAGGGATGCTAAACTTTGTAGTTTCGGCGTTTCAAGATGGTTATTTTTATGTACTTTATCTAAAACATCACTAATACTACAAAACGCCTCCATCCCCCCATAGATTTCCTTACTTGGATGCAAGTGAGCATTGATTAAGCCAGGGAATATAACAAGATTTTGAGCATCAATGCAATCATCACTTTTTAACGAATTAGGAGGAAGTATCTTCTCAATACGATTTCTTGAAATTACAATGTCAGCTTCACAAAAGCTATGCTTTTCCGAATAATATACAGCATTACTTAAGACAATACGGTCATATTTTGTATCTGGTTCAAGATTAGAGTACACTGTAATTCACCACCTCTTAAAAATTTTTCATTAATGTGTAAACTTTTCATGCCTAAGTCTTTAGCTGGGATAATATCATTAGCTAGAGAATCACCAACGAACAAAATCTCATGCGGTTGTACATTTAAATTTTCTAATAAACCATTAAAAAATTGTGAATGCGGCTTACAAAATGGATAATTGCTTCCAAATTGAAAATAAGAAAAATACTCTTTAACTTTATGATACTCCATTTTCCCTATCTGAATTTCTTCCATGCCATTGCTACATACTGCAAGTGACAAGCCCATATTTTGCAACTCTTTAAGTAATGTATGTACGCCAGAAAAAGGGGCACAATGCTTAATATATTCAATACTGTATCGTGAAGTTAAATCTGTTAAATCTTTTTCTAGCTCATAAAACTCACATAACAACTTAAATCTATTAAACAAAGTTTCTTTAACATCTTGAATACCTTTTTCGAAATATTCCCATAAAATTTTATTAAATTTGGCAAATGTACTATGAAACTCATCAAATGATAACCCTACATTTTTAAAATCTGTGCGATATATAGCTTTTAGACTTTCTTTTTCTCCACCTGTATGATCAAAAATTGTTTCATCTAAATCAAACACTACATACTTCATGTATTTTTCACACTCATTTCTTTCGTTTTACAGCTGGTAAAATTAAACCAGAAATAACCAAAACAGCAGCTAGCAACTTTGCCATTGTGATGTCTTCACTAAAAATTAAATATGAAAATAACATGGTGAAAATGGGAATAGAATTTGAAAATAAGGAAGCGATAACAATGTTAGTTTTCTCAACCCCATAATTGTAAGCACTATTAGCAATTACTCCCGTAAAAACAATAGCAAACCCTAAATAAACCATGTGCTCCAAACGTAGTGAACTATAGGATGTTAGCCCTCCAAAGAAATATGCTGGAATGATTAACAAAACGCTTCCATATATAAAGCACCATGTAGTGTAATGTGTAGGTTTCATAGATTGCATAACTTGCTTTCCTAATGTTATGTATATAACAAATGAAAATACCGCTACCATCATTATGGAATAACCTTGTAACATATCTTTATTGAAATGATTAAAATCAAAATCACCATTTGTAACCAGTAGCATAACTCCTGAAATAGATAACAGTGTAGCTAATACATTGATTACTTGTAATTTATTCTTTAACCAAATACAATCTACCATATTACTTACCAGCGGAACTAATGCAATTATTAACGATGCATCAATAGGCGAAATCTGCGTCATTCCATAGTTAACAAGAATGTTAAATAGAAATATCCCAAAAAAGCTAGCAAAAAAGGTTCGAATCATTATAGTTTTAGAGTACTGCATTAATCCTTTTTTAAAAATAACTGAAAGGATTAATGCAGCTCCAAATGTTGAATAAAATGCTAAAACATTTGGAGTGAAGACACCTAATAAAATCTTTGTAGCCACAAAGTTATATCCCCATATCACAGCAGATACTAATAGAAAAAATAAAGGGACTGTGGAGTTCTTGATCATAGGTAGTTTTCCTTATTTATCAAATACCCTAAAGCACTTCTTAAAGCACCATCAAATTCATCTACTCGATTAAACATACCATTTGTAATAACCCCATTTGTACCTATTAGGGATAGTTCTTTCGTTTTATCAGCTGAATACATGTTTAGAACTAAATCACTTAACTTTGTATCGGGAGTAATGGCCTTTGCTAACCTATCAGGAATCCTGACCTTTGCACTACAACCTATCGCTTCATGATCATTAGCTTTATCGTAAATAACTACAATTCCATATACAAATGTCCCGTAGCTAAAATTTTGAATTAATCCTTCCATTGATACTATGTAATCAAAATCATCAATACTTGCATTTTCAATTCTTTTTCGACATCCGACTAAAGCTTCTTCATCATTGACCGGTGTTTCTGAAACTCCAGAGTCTACCGAAATAGGGATAATTTCGAAATCATCATTAAAAATACTAGCAAACACATATGAAACCGCCTTCATTTTTGCCTGATTAGTAGATGTCAATACAACTTTCATTGGTTTAAATTCGCCTCTTTCTTAATCCATTTTAAAACATCTGATTTTTCAGTTCCATAATAGATATCATTTAAAACTTCTCTAGCATTGCTAATTATAGGCATTTTAGTGTTTTTACTCTCTAATTGCTCGAGAACTTCAAACGCCTTATCTTTCGTTTTATCATAAATCTGCGTAAACGATGTTTTCATGACCGTATTTCCTAGTTTTAAGTTTGAATATTTTTGTTCCACTAAATCTTGAAATACTAATTCATGAATAAAAGAGAAAAATCCCATGTCATATGGTAAACCAGTTATGACATCAGTACTTCTTGACACGACTTCACAATTCAAATGATTATTTTTAATGAAAAATTGCATGGCAACAGTACACGGAAAATCTTTAGTATCACTTTTATGATAATTCTGGTTAATATTAATGATCGCTCGTCTACTATCCGGATTGCTTAATAACCTTTTAATAACCCAACCATATTGATTGTTAACATCATCTACATTTTCATGAAAAACATAATAACCATAATTAGAATTGATTTTTCCATCCTCATCAACAAGTGTCATCCAAAATTTTGAGGCTTGAGCTAATCCATCAGATGCCTTTAGACTCCCCTTAAAATAAGCCAGTAATTCTCTACATAAGTATTGTGTAGCACCTTTTCTTAAACAATGAACTCTATTTCTAGGATTAGTCAAAATATAATTCACCCCATAAGATTGTAAGGCTTTCCCAGCACGCACTTGAATTTTCTCACCATTTTTAAAGATATAATCTATTGATTGCTTAACTAACTCATCTACATTTTCCCCATAAATATTTATATACTCTAAACCATGTTCACTTTTAGCAATCTCTTTATCTCTCTCGATAGTATTAATTGGCATTGTTACATATACCCCCTGAGAACTGATATTTTTGTATAAAATTGTTAACTTTATGAATACGAAACCATTATATTGTATATATATACGCATAATATATTTTTCAGTATACTTTCCGGCCGGCACAACCAGTATATCTGTTCTGGAAAAAAAAAACAATACATTAATGCGAAAATTCAGATTTGTCATTTATGTCAAAACAATAAAACTACTCTAATGCTTTTATTCTCAACGAGATTCCTTTCTTTATTTTTGGAGCTATGAAGCAATACACTTTAATTGTTAAGCACATTGCTTATTAAAAAAAATAAAAGTATACTTTTATTGAAAAAACAAAAAGGGGGTTTTTTTATGACATTTCAATTTTCAAATACATACTCGGCGGGAGAAATCCATCGTACAGCAAATAAAGAATGCTGCATTGTGTTCGTTCATGGTTTTTCTGAGTCCAAAGAATGTTGGAGTGATATAGTTTACCAGGTGAAGGATCATGCGAATGTGGTTACATATGACTGTATAGGGCATGGAAATAATTCAGATTTATGGAATGATACTTCGTTTGAAACATATGTAGATCAATTAAAATCTCTAATTAACTTTTTAAAAGTAGAAGAGCAGATTAATAAAATAATTCTCGTTGGTCATAGTCAAGGGGCGGCTATTGCAACTCAATACACGTTACAGTATCCTGATAACATTGACAAGTTAATGTTAATCTCACCTTTTACTTATGTTGATGAGCCTTTAAAAGCTCTTTGGACAAACTTTCTAAAATTAGTTCAAAGAGGTGATATGGAATTATTTTGGAACATCAATAGTAGTTTACTATTAGGATCAAAATCTAAAATTTGGTCAGGGTTTAGGGAGAAATCTATTCAAGATCGCCTGGAATTCTTTTCACAGGAGCAACTTATTCCTTTAATTAAAGCTTTATTAAATGTAAATGTTGTTGGAGATATGTCAATTTTACATAATAAACTAACACATTTAATTCATGGTGAATATGACACTATGTTTCCGAACTACTACAGCAAAGAAATCCTTAGGTATATTCCTGAGGCAAGCTTTATTAAAGTAGATGATGCAAATCATTTATTAATTGAACTAGAACCTCATATTAGTCAAGAAATTATAAAAACTATCGTTGAAATCACCAAATAATTTAGCATTTCAAATGAAATATTATTTATGAAAGAAAAAGGACACTTCTATTTTAGAAGTGTCCTTTTTCTTTCACAAATAATAGTAAACTATCATTGCGAAAAAACGTGTAAGATACTTTTAACATACTTGGGGTCACCATACATGCCCATCAACTTAAGAGTGGAAACAAGATGAACTCTCGTTTATATAACCAAAAAAACTCTTGAAATATTTGGCATCTTTAAAAATGAGCATACCAAATAAACCTAGATAGGTATCGTTTTTTAAAATTATGCAGCTTTCTTTTGTTTTCTCAATCCATTATATTCATAGACAACACCCAAAACATACTAAGATTAGTAGTGTAGACCAAGGCATTGGTTTGCACTACTATTTTTTTATAGTAGAAGTGAAGAGTAGGTCGATTTGATATTGGGATCTCGAATCCGTACCCAAAACAGACCTTCTTCACTTACCTTATTTGAATCAGTTTAGTATGTTGGTCCCTGAGATCGTGTATAAGAAATGGGAATCGATAAGAGTAAGGTGAAGACTTCAACTCTACATGAGGAGGCAAAATATGCGACATGTGATTGCGTTTGATATTAGTATGGGAAAGAGTTATATGGTTATTTATAATGTTCAAAAACAATGTATTTTTGAAAGTGAAATAAATCATTCTAAGCCTGATTTTGAGGAACTACGAAAACGAATAGACCAACTTACGAATGAAAATAGAAAATCACCTCATATTGTGTTCGAAGCAACCGGTGTTTACTCCAGGCAACTAGAGCGTTTTATGCAAGATAACAAGTATGAATACTGTCTGTTGAACCCTTTAGAAGCGAAATTACAATGTGATTCCTTACGGATTCATAAAACCGATAGAAGCGACGCACATCAATTAGCTCTCACTCATTTCACGGCTTCCCGGAGAGAAAAGGTAAGTACAGATCACCTATTTTATCAATTAAAATCACTCTCAAGGTTTTACAGTGAACTGGATGACGAATTATCCGTGATTCGTAGTCGTATGCATAAAGTCATTCAGTTGACATTTCCGGAATTGGAACAGATTTTTACAATTAAATCAGATTTATTTTTAAACTTTGTTCAGTTGTTCCCTCACCCAGATCTTATTAAAAATCTTTCCAAAACGGTCATAAAGAATCGGATTCGTACGAATACCAATAAAAACATATCAATCAGCATTGCGGAAAAGAAAGCCATGAAAGTACTTGATGCTGCCAAGGATTCCTATCCAGCCGTACGTCAGGATGACGTTTTATGTGAACAACTCAAATCATACGCAAAACGCTATCAGGAGCTCCTTCATCAAAAAGAACAGTGTATCGAGAAGATGGTACGATTAGCTGAAAGTCGCACAGAGTATCCAATTATTCTTAGTTTTCCAGGAATCGGTCCCAATACGGCTATACGTTTGTTAGCTGAAATCGGGGATATTACTCGCTTCAAAAATAACAAACAACTCAATGCATTTGCAGGTATTGATATACGCCGTTTTCAATCAGGAAAAACTTTTTTCAAAGATAAGATTAATAAGCGTGGAAATAAACACTTGCGGAAACTTCTTTTTCTCATTATCCAGAACATGATTAAACAACGGCGTTACGGACAGAACCATATTGTCGAGTATTATGATAAATTAAAAACGCAACCTTATAACAAGTGTCATAAAGTCGCGTCTATCGCATGTGTAAATAAGTTATTGAAGCTCCTCTTCTACCTTATTACACATAATACACACTATGATTATCGGTTAACTACCTGAAACCATAGCCTAATTTATCATAACATATTTCTCCCCTAGTAAAAAAACTAAAAGATATTAGGGGTATTTCGTATGACTTTTTATTTATGGATATATGATATGAATTCTCTAGCCTTTACTCTGTGAAAAATCTATAAAAAACAATTGACTAATCGTAAGAAATATCAAAGACGGTTTTCTTCTCATATCGATGAGATTTCTGCCCATTCTTTTGGAGCAAGTGGAACAGGCGGATTAAAATCTTTATTATTTCTTGGGTGTTTTGTTGTATGGCTTGATACAAAATCGATAAATGATCTTGAATCATTCCAATTGCTTTATATTCACTTAATTCTTGTTTCTTCTTCATAAGAAGTAACTTCCGCATTTGAAACATAATAGAAGAACAGAGTAGAATGGCAATCAGTTGCCCATACAAATGGCATTCTAATCGTTCTTGTTTTATCTTTTTACAATGATGAATGCAAAAGAATGATTTCCACGTTTTAAATAAAATTTCGATTTGCCAACGTAAAGAATACCAATCATGTACTTGTTCCATTGGTACAACATCTGTAGAAGTGTTTGTCATATATACATTGATACCACTGAGTCGTTTACTACGAGGAGAATACTTCATTCCTTTCTTTTTTTCTCTTACGGTTTGATCTTGTAGTCGTTTTTCTTGTTGTTCTTTTGTTAGTCGATGAACAATCACACGAGTTTGTACCTTATCCTTCATTCCTACATAAGCGTTGGATATTTCACATGTTTGTCCTGGCAGAAGAGAGTTCATTAAATCCTCCATATCTATTTGTATATACTCTGTACCTTTCTTGATTCTTCCATCTTTAAAATAATCAGGATTGGGATTTTTTTGATAAATACGTGTATTCGACTTGATACGAGAGATATAGTAAGCCTTTTTATCCTGTATATGTTGAAGATCTTTCAGATGAAAATATCCTAAATCTCGGATACATAAATCATTCGCTGTCACAGTTGGGACACACAGAGAACCGTAGGTTCGATCATGTTGTTTACCTGGACCGGTATGAATATGCAGGAACCGTCCACTTAATAAATCATATTCAAGCTGAATTTTCACCCCCGCTGTATGGCTGCAGCCTCCTGCACCTGGATAAACGAATGAAAAGGAATCTGGGAGCTGAAATGCAGTTGAATCTAAAATACGAATACGCTTAAAAACAGAAGTATATGGAGAAGAAATCGGTATAGATGAGGCCAATTTTTGGTTTAGTAGTTCAGCTAATATGTGTTGCAAAAATTGGACGGCCGTTTTATTAAACCGTTGATTCAATCCCTCAGGACTGATGAGCACTTCTGTTGATGCTTCTAAACAGCTAGATAACTGAGTTAAAGAAGTCGTAGCGACATTTTGGCTCATCCATACACATAAAGCAACTAAATCTTTTGCTTGGTACTTACTGGTTCGTTGCACAAAACCAACGTCTTTAGCAAGGTCCCGTAAAGTATTTGGAGATAACAAGCTTTGAATCTCTTGAGCGAATAGCTGTAATTCATCGGATACAGAAATAGACATAAAAAACGCCATCCTTTCTTATGATTCTACAGAAAGAATAGCGTATTTTTTTATTTTAGGGGGGATTTTGTTTTATTAGCTTGATAGCGATGTGGTGCTACCCCATCGCTATCAAGCTAAGGTTATGAAGTACCCCCTAAACGAAAATTTTTATCTATCTACAATTATTTATAACAATTCAGCTCATTTTTTTAGTTTTGGGTAACAACAAATTTCTTAAGTTAATGGGCATGGCCTGAGATCCCCCATAAAGAAAAAGCACCCTTAGGTGCCTTTTCTTTGTTTGTTCTCGCGTATTGAGATGACTATTCAAACCTTGTATTAGGGGACATGGTTCAAACAGATATATATTACACTTAAAGCTTAACATTAACAGAAAACACTGTAAATTGATAACATTTATGCAGAATATTACCAAAGTTTGGTATAGATATTTTTCACTATTACTATAATGAAAATAGTATAAAAGCACAATTGCAGGGATTTTTTCATAAAGAAAAGACACCCATAAGAGTGTCTTTTCTGATGGTTTTTTTTAGCAGAAGCAAGCAGCTCCGACTATGATTAATAATATAAAGAGGACAACGAGTAAAGCGAAGCCTCCAGCAAAGCCACCGCCACAACTACCACCAAAGCCCATAATAGTTCCTCCTTTACTAATAAGAGGGGAAAAATGGGGTCATCTTCATGTGTTTTAACGGTTTACATTACCTTATGTTTTTAAATGATATATGAGCAGGTTCGTTTAAAAAAGAAAAGGCACCCTAAGGTACCTTTCTCCGACTTGAACCATCTTAATTTTAATAATATGTATGTGGACTCCCATCCACTTACCATTTTACCATATTTATCTATATTGTTTATTGAGAAAAAAGAAAAAGCCCCATAAATCAGAGCTTTTATGTTATGGTTAAGTTACCTAAATTACTATTTTCTTGCGCATGTTATCCCCATTCCATGTGCTTTTTTTATTTTATTTCTCCTCTAAAATACGTTCAATATCATTTATACTTAATTTACTTGCTTTAGCAATTGTTTCGAGTGGTACACCTAGTTCATGCATACCTTTAATCATTTGTATTTTTCCTTCTTGAATTCCTTCTTTCTTCCCCTCATTACGAGCATGAGCAACCTTTGCAGCTTCATCCATTAACACTTTTTCCCTTGCCTCATAGGCTTGTCGGAAAGAAGAATCTTGGCTCATGCGTTCCCACTTATTCATTGCTTTTTGTAAAATTGGATCTTGATTCATGGCAATGTCCTCCAATGTTTGAGTTAAGTGTTCATCTTCATTCGCTGGAAGTAATAATAACCAACGAACAAAAGAATCTTCCCAGGGATTTACTTGTTCATTCCGCCACTGTTGCATTAACTTCGGAATCTCAACCATATGAACTTCTATATCATCACTCAATATCTTCTGTTGTTGCTTATTCCACAAGATTCCTGTTGTATGAAACGCTTCATATTCTGGAAACATCACAAAGTTTAACAGATTAATGGTGATAGTTTTATGAAGAGAACTGTATGGTATCCCCTTTTGCAATTGTGATGTGAATAGCTTCCCCCAATAATACAAACTTCGTTTGATCATATCGTGATTATTATTGAGCTGTATTTCTACATTTACTTTTGTTCCTGTATCTAATGTAGCTGAAATATCTAAAATCGATAATTTATCCTCTTCATGTTCTCGATGTAAATGTGGATCTTCTAGCTGTAAAGAAACAATAGGTGCTTCTAAGGAATCTTGTAGCATCGCATTTAAAAACGCGATGAGAATATCCTCACTACCATTTGTACCAAATAATTGCTTAAAAGCAAAATCGATGCGTAAATTTACTAATTTTTGATTGGACACAGGTTTTTCCTCTCTCTGTCTAATGCTATTTTTTTCTTTATTGTACATAAAAACAATCTGGACATGCAAACTTATACAAATATGAATCAAATTTCTAAACTCACTTTTGGCATCAATTTTTGGAGCACTAAAAAGTTACAACATTCAATTGTAATTATCCCTAATTAATATGGTTCCAAAACCTTTACTTTTTGGAACGTTTTTTTATTTTTGAATAAGCAAGTGCTGATTAATTCTATCTTGAATTGCATCTTTAATAAATTCTTCGATGGAACTATTTGTTTCTCCTACAATTTTTTTTATAGATTTATACTCGTTACTTGTGAGAGTTACGGGCTTTGTTACAGTATTGCTATCTAAATATACACTATTGTTAACACGTGGTATCATTTTTCCTTCTATTATATAGGATGCTAAACTATTCATCCATTCGGCCTGCATTCCAGATGGTAATGATACTAGAGATTGCCGAATATCAAAATACCAAAATTCATCTTCCACTGATATTTTTAAGTTTCTTGGTGACACATACTGTAATATGAGATCAATAAATCGAAAAATATCACTTCGAAATCGGTCAGATTTAGGGAAGCGGAATTTTACAAATCTTTGATGATGACTTCGCGGTTGATCAGATAAAACATAGGCAGGCTCATATCCTACTTTTATTGCATCCCCTAATGTCATGTCATTCCCAAATTCATCACGAAGTATTATGTCTCCACGTTTTGGAATCGAGATAATACGTGCTAACGTATTCCCTTTCATAAACCTTTGTAATAATACTACATTATGCTTTTGTGAGTATGTATAGATCTTATTTTTCCGCTCTATTTGTTGTACCAATTTACGAATATCATCTTCTTTCACAAATTTTGTTTTGCGATTACGATGCTCCTGTATAGTACAAGTTATCTCGCCCTCTTCTATCCATTTTTCAAGTTGATACATACTGATATGGTACTCTTTACTTGCTTGATATAAAGTAATTCCTTCTACTTCAAGTTCTTCTTTTAATTTCTCTATTTCTTCTTTTTTAAATAAAAAGCTTCCATCTAAACGCCATGTATCCTTATTAATTGGATTTAGTTGTCCCTGTTTCATCAAATTATTAAATGTGAAGTGACTAATATCTAAATACTTTTTTACTTCATTCGTGGTCATATTTATTTCATATGTACTAAGCATTTACGTTCCCCCTAAGATTCCATTTATATATATAAGAAATAATATTATTATGTAAATTATAATTTATAAAAAAATAATTTAAATTTATTATAACATAAATAAAAAGTAAACTATTTAAATTGATATCTAATAACGGGATATAATTTATAATTAAATTCATTTTTATTATATTATAAAACGAATAAGTAAGAATGAATAAAAGTAAATGCATAATAATCATAGAAAATGGGCGTTTTTCTATGGTTGTTATTTACTTTCATTTTTATAAAATTTAATCTTACTATGTAAATAATTTTGAATGTATTTCAGTTATAATAATAGATATAAAAGTAATTAATAAGGAGTTGAAGGATAATGGAATTTGAATTGATATCAATTCATAATGAAACTTCTTTAGACAGTATTGAAAAACAAAAACAAAATTTCACGAACATAATTACATTATGGAATCGTGAATATATAGATGAAGCTGAGTTTAAAAAGGAAAATAATGAAAGAGACGATAAATATACATATGAGGGATTTTCAGATGAAGAAATATTGTACTACTACTTAAATCGGCAAACACATTTTGATCAAGAAAAACGTATAAAGGATGCATCCAGGACTCTATATGCACGTGATTTAAGCCAGTTCTATTTTTTCATCAAACAAAGTACAGAATTTCTGCAGCAAGATGTAAAAGACTACGAAGATGATCGTATATGGAGGAATCTACGAAAACGTCATATCCGTAACTATCAGAGGTGGTTGTCGGAGGAGGCTGTTTCCTATCAATCCAAGGAGAAATACAAAGCATCTACGATTAGTCGGAAACTTGGTGTGATCCGTTCGTATTTGAAATGGCTATATGAAATCCAATATATTCAGGAACCTCTTCATGTGGAGATTCTAAGCACGACGGTGAATAAACACCATAAACCAAAACGAGAGTTATCATATGAGGAAGTGAAGCAGTTGCTTCATTACTATAAGGATAATGAAATCAATTACGCTTTATTATCAGTTTTAGCTACCACTGGATTACGTGTTGCAGAAGTTGCGCATGCAAAGTGGGAAGATCTTGAGTATGACGATATACGTGGACGTTATTATTTAACAGTAGATACAAAGGGGGATAATGAACGGATTGTTTCTATTAATAAGGAGATTTTTAATCGTATTGTTGCATTTCGAATCCGGAGAAGGCTACCTATAAACATTGGGAATAAAAATGGTGGGACTATATTTCAAACAAAGAACCATTCAGCTTATAGAGAGAATTACTTGTCACAATATATTTCTAAAGTCATTAAGGATACCAAGTTAGCCTTTACAGAGAATATAAGAATTACCCCTCACTTCTTTAGACATTTTTATGTACAGTACTTATATGATTACAAAGGGCTTGCACCTCATGTAATCGCAGCTGCAGTTGGTCATAAAAATGATAGAACGACAAAAGAAAATTATTTGAAACAACGATTAACGAAAGATAATGATGCTGGAAATCTAATTTCGGAAGATGAATTCTAATTATATCGCTTTATATTTTGTATTAAACAGCTTCAATACAACTGTTTTTAGTTGTGTATTTTTTACATAATTAAAATTGATTATCTACCTGTTTTTTCTGTTGTTCTTATAAGGATTCATTAGTTCTTCGCCAAGATTCCCTAAACAATTAACATATCCATAGGGAAGCGTGTAGAACCTTGCTATAATGAAAAGACTGCAAGGCCTTCTTGAAAAAGCGCTTTGCAGCCTTCTGACCTCATGTTTTGCTCAGGTAAAAATCGATTGTATTTCCTTTCGAATCAACAGCACAATACAGGTACATCCATTGACCTTTTACTTTGATATATGTTTCATCGACTCTCCAGGAGTCGCTTGTTTGTTTAAGATGACGTCGGATTCGTTTGTCCAATTCAGGACTGTACTGATGAACCCAACGCATAATCGTTGTATGAGAAATGGATAAGCCCCGTTCCTCCATCATTTCCACTAAATCACGAAAACCGAGGTTGTACCGTAGGTACCATCTTACCGTTAACAAAATAATATCAGGCTGATAATGCTTCCATTTGAATACATTTTCTTTTTCTATATGGATCACACACCTTTTATAGAGTAGTACTATCAGTATGTCCAAGTTTACTAGACCAGTTTCACATATTTTAAAATCTTTGCACCAGAACCAATTTTACAAACCCTAATATATGTTAAAAGTAAAAACACATAACAGATCTTTCTTGTAATATGCTTTTTTGTTTTTGCTAGGTAACTTCTATTGTCATAAAGTAAACAGTATAGTTATTTGGGGTCCTTTGACACTTTCATTTGATACGGTGCTGAATGTGTACTAATGTTTGCTGCGTGATTAGGTTACATTGCTATACTGATTACAAATTCAAAAAGACCTTTGAGTTCTACCTATTGTTTTGTGAGTGGCCCCAAAAAGAAGGAATCGTTGCCGTGCCCCTATATAGGAAACTACAAGATAAATCATAATAAAAATACCCGCCCGAATTGGAAAATTTTTCAGATGTGGCGGGTTATTCTTTGAATCGTTGCCGTACCCCTTATCTTTTATGGTCTGCTTTTGCTACATATTTATCTTGGACAATTTACAGCATGAATTGATAAATTACAAAAACTTGAGCATAATTAAAAATGCTCAAGTTTTTGTATTGTTTGGTTTTTATCAAGAAAATGTAATAAATACAACCAAAAAAATTAAACATGTTTTTAACAATATCTTGGATAGTCACTGCTTTAATTCATTTAACTCTTGCATACATTCTTGAACAAGTGTGACCGCCTGACTCATGGTAGCTCCCCCGCCAAATGCAGCTGTTACGCCAATGATCTCAAGAATTTCCTGCTCTGAAGCTCCTTGATCTATACATCCTTTAGTGTGATAAATAATGCAATACTCATCCTGAGAGTAAAGGCTTATCCCTAAAGCAACCAATTGTTTTACTTTTTTTGATAATGTACCTTCTTTAAAGCATTCCTCTGTAAAAGAATTAAACTGTTCAGCCAGTTTTGGCATTTTTTCCGTAAATAAACCCAACCCATGTTTATATTGAAGAAGTGCAGATTCAGTAGTATTTCTACCTTCAAATTCCATATTTAATCAACCCCATTTCTAGTATTTATAAAACATACGTTAGTATGAGCTTAAAGTACTTTGATTAATCATGTTTGACATTATGTAATTTAGGGGGGCATCTTTACTTTTCAAAAATAATTCTTCTAAAATAAACAGATAAATTTTATATATATTCATATAAAAGTTCTTGTACATCAATTCAATCATTCAATAGAAATAGTAAGATTTTTTGTATACATGTATAGCGTATGACTACCTTCTCAGCATAATATATACCTAATTTAAATTTTCACATGAGCATATCTAAGTTTTGGGTATAGAAAAGGCAAGCATTTAAATATGCTTGCCTTCGTTCTAACGACGATGCTCGACTAAATCAATTACCCCTAAAACAACATGAGCTAAACCAAATCCAAATACCGTATTAGCAATCATCTTATTAGAACCACGTGTCTGCTTAAGTGCATAACCTGCAGCTGTGACCGCTGTACCTAATGCAGTTGGAATTAATCCTTCACGAATATCCATCGTAATATCCTCCTAGCATCGTAGTTAGTAAAACATGTAGTATTTCACAATAAAATACTAACATAAAAATTAGTATGGTCGCTTTTTATATAAATATGTAAACACCAATATCAAGGAAATAGGTTCTGGTGCAAAGATTGTATTTATTTGAAAAAGGTATATAGATCTCTATTGGAATCTGTTCTTATGCCACCATTCCAAATAGTTGATGAATAAACTTCACTTCATTTTGGACAGACTTGTCCCGTAAAATAAGTTGGCCTTATGCATCGCTTCTATTCCTGAAAGGATAGATTTAGCTGTACGAAAAGATTTCAATCCTAACATTGAACGAACTCTCTTTTTAATAAAACGATGATCTTGTTCTACAATGTTATTCAGATATTTTATCTGCCTTATTTGGATGCCTACAGGCATCTTTTTCTCTTTCTTCAACTCAGCAATGGCCATAGGATAGGCTGGATTCTTGTCTACTGTGATCACACGGGGCTTTGAAACATGAAAAGACCGCAAAGCTTTTTTGAAGAATCGCTTTGTACCCTTGTGGTCTCTAGTTTTGCTTAAGTGAAAATCAATCGTATTTCCTTCTGAATCAACGGCACGATATAGGTACATCCATTGACTTTTAACTTTCACATACGTCTCATCGACGCGCCAAGAATCATTGGTTGGCTTAAGATGACGTCGTACCCGCTTATCTAATTCAGGACCATATTGATGAGCCCAACGCATGATTTTGGTATGAGCAAGAGATAAGCCACGTTCTTCCATCATTTCGATTAAATCACGAAAACTGAGATTGTACCGTAGGTACCATCTGACTGTTAACAAAATAATATCAGGTTGATAATGTTTCCACTTGAATAAATTTTGCTTTTCCATACTGAACACGTCCTTTTGAAAGTACTAGTAGCAGTATGTTTAAGTTTAGAAGATTACTTGCAAAAGTTTTAGAGTTTTTGCACCAGAACCTTACACTTTATTCAACAAAAAATTTTTAATGCTTCCAAGTTTCGACATTTTTTTATAAAAAAATAATATACAATTAATAGGATTTTTGGATATTAAAAACAAAAGTTTAATTTTTAATATCCAAAACAATTTTTATTTTTTAAATTACAGTATTAGCAATAACACGTTTCTCAATCTTCTATGCATCTTAGTTAATCACATTACTAAAGAAATCAATTCAAATAGGAGAGTTATTTTAATTAGGAATTGAGATAGATGCAAAAAAGTCAACTAGTAGTAGAAATCAGTTAAATAAATAGAAATATTGTTATTCATGCTATTTTTAATCATTTTTCGGAAGAGCTAAGCATGTCATGAATTTTAAGTACGATATCTTGAGTTATAGGGAATTGTTAATAGCTGTATTTTGTAAAAAAATCTAATGGAGTTGAGTGGGTTGATAAGTAAAAAATTTATTAAAACTATCCCTTTATCAAAAGGACAAAGGGACTTTTTTTTACAGTATTGTTTGTATCCAGATAAATCTTCATATAACGAACCATTTGCTTGGCATGTTTATTCGGAACTAGATGTTTCACTTGTAAAAAGAGCTTTTATTGAAATTATCAAACGCCATGAGATTTATCGATCTACTTTTGCTATGGAGAAAGATCCTGTCCAGAAAGTTTATAGTGAGCCGTTTCTAGATTTTAAAATTATTGATGTGGGGACTGAAGAAGTAGCCTCTATTAATAGAGAGTTGTATCAAGAATCGTATAAACCTTTTATATTGGAAAAAGAACCAGCGTTTAGAGTGAGATTGTTTCGCTATGCTGAAAATCATTATATTTTGCTTTTAGTATGGCATCACATTGCTATTGACGGTTGGTCTTTATCACTAATATTAGATGAGTTTGGAATGATATATAAAAACTTAAAAGAAGGAACTAATTACGATTTAGAACCCGTGATATTCCAATATTCAGATTTTGTTTCTTGGCAAGAAAGTTTATTGTTAAGCGAAACTGGAGAGGCGTCGAAGGTATTTTGGAAAAATAAACTTAAAGGTGAGATATCAGTATTAGAATTGCCGATTGATAAGAAGCGACCACCTGTTCCTTCATATGAGGGCGGATTGGTACCTTTTAAGCTAAGTAGAGAGATTAGTACGAGTTTACTTAAATTCTGTGATAGAAAAGGTTTTACTCTTAATACAGTCTTATTGTCTCTTTATTTTGCTTTGTTACATCGTTATTCAGGACAAGATGAAATTATAGTAGGAACGCCTAGATTTGGAAGACGGAACAAAGATTTCCGTAATACTTGTGGATATTTTGTTAATATGCTTCCGATTAGAATTAATTTTAAGGATGATTATTCGTTTGAGGAACTTTTAAATATTCTTAATGAGGAACTAAAGGAGTGTGTGAAACATCAAGACTATCCTTTTCCCATGATGTTGAAGGAATTAGAATCAAGTCGTGATGTTAGTTACTCACCTATTTTTCAAACTGGATTTGCGTTACAAAGAGCTTGTAGGCAAGATGCAGCGATTGTTTTGGGGAATTCTACGAATGAATTTAATTTACATGGACTGACATTGTCCCCTTGTAGTTTAGAAAAGAATACAGCCAAGTTTGACTTAACATTATTTATTGAACAAGAAAGTGATAAAGCGATTTGTGGTAATTTCGAATATAATAGAGATATTTTTCATGAAGATACAATCTTGAGATTAACTTGTTATTTAGAGCAATTTATTGCATCCGTTTTACATAATTGCGAAGAAGTCATTTCTAAAGTTAATTTATTACCTGAGGCTGAAGAGAAGCAATTATTAAAGGAATGGAATGATACAAGAGTAGAATATCCGACAGAATATGTCATTCAAGAATTGTTTGAACAACAGGTAGCACAAACACCAGAGGCAGTAGCCTTAGTTTATAAGAATCAACAACTTACTTATAAAGAATTAAATGAAAGAGCGAATCAATTGGCTCATTCCCTACAGAAAAAAGGTGTAGGACCTGAGACGATGGTTGGAATCTGTGTGGAACGATCTTTAGAAATGATTGTTGGTCTGCTTGGAATCTTGAAAGCGGGCGGTGCATATGTCCCACTGGATCCAACTTATCCAGAACAACGACTTAAGTATATCTTGGATAACGCGGATATTAAATTGATGGTAACGCAAAGAAATGTGAAGGGATGGTTACCTGAGGGAATAGAGATTATTTGTTTAGATGAAAATCAAGAAATGATTTCACAGGCGAGTATTACCAATCCGATAATTGAAGTGACTCTAGAGAATTTAGCCTATGTAATCTATACATCGGGATCTACTGGGAACCCGAAGGGTGTGTTACTGGAACAAAAAGGATTATGTAATCTTGTTCATACTATTATTGACTTAATGCAATTAAATTCAAACAGTAGAGTAATCCAATTTGCTTCCTTATCATTTGATGCGGCAGTATTTGAAATATTTACAACACTTGTAGCTGGTGGAACATTATGTGTAAGTAGCCAAGAAGATGTTATGCCGGGAGAACCATTAACGAGATTTTTACAAAACAATAGGATTACACACGCTGTTTTACCGCCGACGGTGTTAAATGTCCTAGAGGAATCCAAATTTGAACATCTCAAGGTAGTTGTCTCTGGGGGTTCAGTTTGTAGTGAAGAGATTGCGAAACGGTGGTCAAATAATCGTGTATTTATCAATGCTTATGGGCCAACAGAAGCAACAGTTTGTGCAACGGCAGGAATTTATGAAGGAAATGGTCAACCTCCTATTGGACGCCCGCTTTCTAATGTGGAAGTGTATGTATTGGATCAAAATCAGCAACCTGTACCTATCGGTGTAGCTGGAGAATTGTGTATTGGAGGAGTTGGATTAGCACGTGGTTATTTAAATCGTCCTGAATTGACAGAGGCATCCTTTATTCCGCATCCATTCAATGGGGATTCTAATACCAAATTATATCGAACCGGTGATTCCGTTAAGTATTTACCAGATGGAAATTTAGAGTATATTGGTCGAATTGATAACCAAGTTAAGATTAGAGGTTTCCGAATTGAATTAGGAGAAATTGAAACCGTATTAGGCCAACATCCTATGATTAAAGAGGTTGTTGTAATAGCTCAAGAAGATGAATATGGAGATAAACGATTAGTTGCTTATGTCGTAGGTAAAGGAAGCGTGCAAGACTGGAGGGAACATGTAAAGGTACAACTTCCAAATTATATGGTACCAGCTCATTTTATAAAAATGGATGCTTTACCACTGACGATTAATGGTAAATTTGATGCGAAAGCTTTACCTAAGTGGGATAGTGCAGTGCAGGCAAGTGTAGAGCGTATCGGACCTCGCAATGAGACGGAGAAAAAATTAGTGACAATTTGGTCGAGTGTATTGGATATTAACCAATCAACAATTGGTGTACATGATAGTTTCTTTGAATTAGGCGGGCATTCTCTATTGGCGACTCAAGTTGTATCTCGTTTGCGAGAAGTGTTTGAAATTAATCTACCATTTCATGAATTATTCCAGTACTCTACTATTGAAGGTTTATCACAGCGAATAACGACGTTATTACAAGAGAACAAAGACTATGATATTTCGCCATTACAACCAAAGGAACGAGGAGAACGAGTACCATTGTCTTATGCTCAGCAGCGTTTATGGTTCATGGATCAACTTGAACCAAATAGCTCGCTTTATAATATTCCAACTGCTTGGCGCTTGAAAGGACAATGGGGAATTGAAGCATTAGAAAAAGGATGTAATGCGTTAATACAACGTCATGAAGTATTACGTACGGTAATTCAAGAAATTAATGGTGAACCGATGCAAGTCATCGAAGCTTACACTCCGAAAGCGTTACAGGTAATTGATTTACGTCATCTTTCGCAGGAAGAAAAAGAGCTACGATTGAAGGTTTTAACTCAAAGCGAAATAAAAACACCATTTCATTTAAGTGAAGGACCATTAATTCGAACTCAGTTAATTATCATGGAAGAAGAGGAACTCGTACTTCTTTGTACGATGCATCATATTATTTCTGATGGATGGTCTATGGGGATTTTACTTGATGAATGGTTTGCCATGTATCAAGCATTTGTAGAGGAGAAACCGGTGCAACTACGACCTTTAGCACTTCAATATGCTGACTTTTCACAATGGCAACGTGATTGGCTGAAGGACGAGGTACTCGCACAACAATTAGAGTATTGGCAGAAAGAATTAAGTGGAGAGCTTCCAGTATTACAACTACCATTTGATTCTCCACGCCCAGCGGTACAAAGTTATAAGGGAGATACATATCAAGTTATTTTACCAGTTGCATTACTGGAAAAGATTAAAGCATTTTCCCGTCAAGAAGGTGCTACATTATTTATGACTTTATTAGCTGGATATCAAGGATTTCTTTCACGTTATACAGGACAAAAAGATATTTTAGTAGGAAGTCCTATTGCGAATAGAAATTATAAGGAAATTGAAGGACTTATTGGATTCTTTGTTAATACACTTGTATATCGTGCAAACTTTACTGATGATTTAACATTTAAAGAATTGGTAGCACAGGTGAAAGGAAAAGCATTAAAAGCTCAAGAATATCAAGATGTTCCTTTTGAAAAAGTAGTTGAAGTATTACAACCGGAACGAAACCCTAGTCATTCACCAATATTTCAAACGATGTTTACCTTACAAACTCATTCAAGAAAGCTACCAAAAATATTGGATCACAGTTTAGAACCAATTCCAAGTTATATGGCAGTAGCGAAGTTTGATTTAACAGTAGCGATGGAAGAAACTGAAGAAGGATTACAAGTAGCCTTTGAGTACAATACAGATTTGTTTAATGCTTTGACAATACAGAGAATGGCTAAGCATTTTGAAAATTGGTTAAGTGAAGTGATGGATTCTCCTCAAAAATCGATTGGAAGTTTGAAACTGATGAGTAAAGGGGAAGAGATGCAATTATTAAAAGAATGGAATGATACAAGAGTAGAGTATCCGACAGAATCTGTTATTCAGGACCTGTTTGAACAACAGGTCGCACGAACACCAGAAGCAGTAGCCTTAGTATATAAGAATCAACAACTTACTTATAGAGAATTAAATGAAAGAGCAAATCAATTGGCTCATTCCTTACTGAAAAAAGGTGTAAGACCTGAGACTATGGTTGGAATTTGTGTAGAACGATCTGTAGAAATGATTATTGGTTTACTTGGAATCTTAAAAGCAGGCGGTGCATATGTGCCACTGGACCCAACTTATCCAGAAGGACGACTTAAGTACATCTTGGGTAACGCAAATATTAAACTGATGGTAACACAAAGAAATGTGAACGGATGGTTATCTGAGGGAATAGAGAGTATTTGTTTAGACGAAAATCAAGAAATGATTTCACAAGAGAGTATTGCTAACCCGAGAATTAAAGTGACTCCAGAGAATTTAGCCTATGTAATTTATACATCGGGGTCTACTGGAAACCCGAAGGGTGTATTACTGGAACAAAAAGGATTATGCAATTTTGTTCATACCATTATTGATTTAATGCAATTAAACTCAAACAGTAGAGTAATCCAATTCGCTTCCTTATCATTTGATGCGGCAGTATTTGATATATTTACAACGCTTGTAGCGGGTGGAACATTGTGTGTAAGTAGCCGAGAAGATGTTATGCCGGGAGAACCATTAACGAGATTCTTACAAAATAATAGGATTACACACGCTGTTTTACCACCGACGGTGTTAAATGTCCTAGAGGAATCCAAATTTGAACATCTCAAGGTAGTTGTCTCTGGGGGTTCAGTTTGTAGTGAAGAGATTGCGAAACGGTGGTCAAATAATCGTGTATTTATCAATGCTTATGGGCCAACAGAAGCAACAGTTTGTGCAACGGCAGGAATTTATAAAGGAAATGGTCAACCTCCTATTGGACGCCCGCTTTCTAATGTGGAAGTGTATGTATTGGATCAAAATCAGCAACCTGTACCTATCGGTGTAGCTGGAGAATTGTGTATTGGAGGAGTTGGATTAGCACGTGGTTATTTAAATCGTCCTGAATTGACAGAGGCATCCTTTATTCCGCATCCATTCAATGGGGATTCTAATACCAAATTATATCGAACCGGTGATTCCGTTAAGTATTTACCAGATGGAAATTTAGAGTATATTGGTCGAATTGATAACCAAGTTAAGATTAGAGGTTTCCGAATTGAATTAGGAGAAATTGAAACCGTATTAGGCCAACATCCTATGATTAAAGAGGTTGTTGTAATAGCTCAAGAAGATGAACATGGAGATAAACGATTAGTTGCTTATGTCGTAGGTAAAGGAAGCGTACAAGACTGGAGGGAACATGTAAAGGCACAACTTCCAAGTTATATGGTACCAGCTCATTTTGTAAAAATGGATGCTTTACCACTGACGATTAATGGTAAATTTGATACGAAATCTTTACCTAAGTGGAATAGTGCAGTGCAGGCAAGTGTGGAGCGTATCGGACCTCGCAATGAGACGGAGAAAAAATTAGTGACAATTTGGTCGAGTGTATTGGGTATTGAGCAATCAGCGATTGATGTGCATGATAATTTCTTTGAATTGGGTGGACATTCAATGAAAATCATGGAAACATTAGTGAAAACATTATCTGAAGGCTGGAATGTAACAATTAAGGATTATTATGAATTACAAACAATAAGTAAAATTGCGAAAAAAATCGATAATGGAACTAGTATATATGCACAATCCAATAAATCACAGCTCCAATTTCTAAAGCCACCGAAGAAGAGAGTAGGACCAAAAAAATCACACCAAACATTTGACCAGGGTATTGGGGTGTTGTTAACAGGTGTTACAGGATATTTAGGTATACATTTATTGGAACAATTACTTGATACTACAAAATGTAAAGTGTACTGTTTAATCCGTGGAAGAGATGAAGAAGAAGCTCAATTACGTTTGTTGAAAAATTTATGGTTTTATTTTAAAGACAAATTTACTAAGTATGAGGCATTAATAAATGAGCGGATTTTTATTGTAAATGGAGATTTGGCTGAGAAGAGATTTGGTCTAAATGAAGATATGTATGTAACCCTTCATAAAAATATTAAGACTGTAATTCATGCAGCTGCCCTAACTAAACACTTTGGAGATTACGCTGATTTTGAGAGAGCAAATGTTAAGTCATTAAAAGAGATACTAATATTTGTGGGCAATGATAAGAAGCTACATTATATATCTACAATGAGTGTGTCTGGACAGTTTGCACTAGGAGAAGAGAAAAAAGTATTCCGGGAAAATGATTTTTATATTGAACAAAATTATGAAGATAATGTCTATGTGAAAAGTAAATTTTTAGCAGAGCATGAGGTGTTCAAAGCAATATCCAAAGGAGTCAACGCAAACATCTATCGAGTAGGTAATCTTACTAATAGATATAGTGATGGTCAGCACCAAGTTAATATTATAGACAATGCATTTATGAGTCGTCTTAAATTTGTGTTACAGTACGGCGTTGTATCAAATAGTTTATTATCAAGTAAAGTGGAATTCACGCCTGTTGACTATTGCAGTAATGCGATTATAAGATTAGTTACTTCGAATATAGATACCGATAATGTTCAGGATTATATTTTCCATATGTATAATCATCAGAAGCTTGAACTTAAAGATATGGTGGAAATATTTAAACAAATAGGACATTCGATTGAAGTTCTTGGCGATTCTGAGTACCAACAACTCATGTTAAAAATATCTCAAGATGAAAATAGACAAGAAGATATTCAAATGCTCATGGTATCAGGAGAAAAGATGGATGATCGATATAAAGTAGTAAAATTAGATTCAATTAGGACTCAAAAGGAGTTAGAAATAATTGATTTTGGGTGGCCGGAAATTAATATTGAATACTTACAAAAGGTTGTAGAATATATGAATTCATCTGGCTTTTTATTACCAGATGAATTAGGAATATTACATGCAGTCACAAAATAATTGTGTTTTTTAGGATTATCTAAAAATTAGTGGTAAAAAACATCTGTTTATCCCTTCTGTTATCGGCATTACTTGTATAATGGGAGGGATTAAATAGGACATTAATTTTTTGATAACGTATATTGTATATCTGAAGAGTGTTATTTAGGTATCAGAAGATAAGGATGAATTTTATGATCTCTGTTTCAGTATTAATTGAAAACCCCAATTATATTCAAGGGTTTATTGTGGAAGGGCATGCAGATTATGCTTCCTATGGTGAAGATATTGTCTGTTCGAGTGTGTCTACAGTCACTATTGGCACGGTAAATTCAATAGAGAAGTTATGTCATGTAGAGATGGAAGTAGAGACGCGGGATGGTTATTTAAGAGCGATGCTCCCAACGAACAAAGCTTCCCAAAAGGAGCAAAATGATGTGCAATTATTACTTCAAGCTATGGTGTATACACTGCAATGTTTAGAAGAAAATTATGAAAAGTATATTCGTATTATTGTCAGGAAGATGAAGGATAGATGCTAAAGTTATAGAGCTTTTAGTTGTTCGTAGCGGCTAACAAATTAATCATGTTTGGATGTATAGCCATTGGTCAAACATAGTGTAAACAACTTTTCAGTTTTTATAAGGCGTACTGACTGTTGTCAGTACGTTTTTTATTGTGATACTAAATATAGTGAAAATAATTTAGGATTTAAGGTGAGCGTTAAATAAGCGTTAATTAAAGACTAAAATATTTTAATGCTTAAGTATGATAATCAGTATTGAATTTATAACTTAGATAAGGAGAAATAACATGATGCAACAGATAAATAATTCTAACTGGTTTACTTGTCCTTTATTGCGGAATCATCCTAAATTAAGGCTCTTTTGTTTTCCATACGCAGGAGGGGGAAGTATGGTATTTCGGGGATGGGAAAATAAACTGCCTGCTGATATTGAAATACATATTGCTCAACTAGCAGGAAGAGACAAACGTTTTTTGGAGGAGATACCACGTCCGGTAAGCACAATGGTAGAGGGGCTAAAACAAGGAATACAGCCTTATGTGAATGAGCCATTTGCTTTTTTTTGGTCATAGTATGGGAGCACTCCTTGCTTTTGAATTAGCAAAAACTTTAGTGAAAGAGGAGAAGGTCTCTCCACTTCACTTGTTTGTATCAGGAAAAGCGGCTCCACATTTAAAAAATATTCACCGAACTATTTATAATCTTCCTAAAGAGCAGTTTCTTCAAGATTTGAGGAACCTAAATGGTACACCTAAGGAAGTACTTGAAAATAAGCAATTAATGGAGATATACGAGCCAATTTTGCGTGGGGATTTTGAAGTTTGTGATACGTACCTTTATAAAAAAGGGAGTCTTTTAACCTGTCCTATATCTGTTTTTGGTGGATTACAGGATGAAAGAGTTGATGAGAGAAACCTAAAAGCTTGGGGAGAACTTACAACAGGCTTTAATCAAGTACGTATGATAGAAGGAGATCATTTTTTTCTTCATAGTCAGCAAGACTTTATCCAAAATGCAATAATTAATGATTTAAAATGTAATGTGTAAAGATAGAATTTTATTTTAGAAAGGGTGTATATTGAAAATATTATAAGAAATTAAATAGTATCGTATAGAGAGTGAGAGAGGATTTAAAATGGTTAATATTTATGCGATCAAAAAGCCACAATTTATAGATGAAAATAGATATAATACCTTATTAAATTTGGTGTCTGCAGAAAAAAAGAAAAAAATAGATGGTTATGTAAAAAAAGAAGAAGCTTATAGATCTTTGTTAGGTGATGTTTTGATACGATCTGTGATTTGTAAGCAATATAAAATATTTAATCAAGATATTAAGTATGATTACAATAAGTATGGTAAACCTTTCTGGAAAGGAAGTAATCATTTTTTCTTTAATATTTCGCACTCCGGAGATTGGATTGTTTGTATTGTAGATAAATTTCCTGTAGGCATAGATATTGAGCAAATATGTCCTATAAACATAGAAATAGTTTCGCATTTTTTTTCAGATGAAGAAGTAGAAGATTTAGATACTAGGTCATTGGTTGGGAAAATTGATTATTTTTATGACTTGTGGACATTAAAAGAAAGTTATATAAAAGCAATAGGAAAGGGTCTTTCGATTCCTTTAAATTCTTTTACAATTAAAAAAAATAAAGAGGAAGGCATTATCGTTAAACAAGATGATCTTTATTCTTCTTATTTTTTTACGCAATATCAAATAGATTCTAATTACAAATTATCTGTATGTGCAACTTCTAATCGGTTTCCAAAGAAAGTTATCATTAAAAACATGTCTGAAATTGTTCAAGATGTATTAGTTAATAATATAACTAATTTATAATGGAACTTAAACAAAAATTGCAAGATGTAATAAATTATTGATGATATGAGCTAGCTTGTAGTCATAAAGAATTAAGGAGATTACTAGATTTAGCCCATGTGTAGCAATGGACCCCAAAGACACAACAAGCACTAACGGACATTCCGAATAATCTTGAAATAAGCGAAAAGGGTAAAGTTACCCTCTTTTTATATTTTAATCTTTAATAATCCCCTCTAATTAGGATATGGAAACAATTAATATGGATCTTATTGACTGATATTAAGAGTAAACCCTAATATCATATATATTAGGGTTTACTCTTAATATAGTACGTGAAATTATATGCATGAAACTAATTATGATTTCCTTATCAAAATACTTAAACTCTCCTTCATAGTACACATTGTAAAGAAATCACTAAAATATTTCTAATTAATGTAAAATTAAGGATACAATATGCAAATTTGCATATTGTATCCTTAATTTTACCGACGTGGTAAAATAATACAGAAAACGTTTGCATGTTTTTTCGCAATTATTAATTAGGTATTTTTCACATGATAATTATGGATAACATTTTTATTTGTTTATTAATCTATAAAAATTAACATGAAAATGACAAAAGAAAAAGAAGTTGTTTCATACTTCGGCCGGTATAGAACAACTCCCAATGAATTAAAAAGGCTTCTTATAAATCTCGTTTTATGAATTTATTAAATATAGTGTACATTTTTCAAAGCGAATTTTCAAGAGGTGTAGTTTCCTATAACTAAAAATAGAAAACATGCTTTTTCTTTTTGTCTTTAAAAGGAGAGGGAACATCGTGAGTAATATAATTAAAAGACGTCATACAAATCAATATGCTCAGATACACAATAACCCATTACAAAATGACTTAATTGATTTACGAGCAATTGGGCTTCTTTCTCACCTTATGAGTTTACCCAGTGATTGGGTAATTTATAAAACACAATTATATAAAAAGTTTAGTAGAAAAAATGTAGATGCAGCTTGGAAAGAACTTGCAAGTAAAAACTATATAATTGGTTTTAATTGTTACATAGATGGAAAAAAACAATCTTTTTATAATGTTTCAGATATTCCATTCATTTCCGAAGAACTTTCCGGGTTTCTTCTAGAATCTATATCGGAACTAATAAATTCGGGATCTTCCGTCAAATCTTTGAGCTTAATGAATGGCGGAACCCTTGATATTTCTCATGATTTAACTGATGTACTAAACGTACATCAGTCGAAAGTTCTAAAAAAAATTACTACTGTACCGACAGTACAGTACTCTCAGTACAGTACTGTCGGTACATCTACAAAAGAAATATCTACAAAAGAAAAAATAACAAATATTGATGATGAAGATATACCGAACGTTTTACATTCAGATGCAAAAGACATTCAAAATTCAAAAATTAGGAATGTTACACAAACGAATACTGTATATACACTATCTTTATCTGATGACGACATTTTATGGATTACCAATAAAGTTCGAGATATTTTTAAAGGTAAAATACAAAAGAGATCATTTGATTCTGTATTAAAAAAATGTATTAATAACTATAAAAAAGGTACTGTACCAAATTATGAAAATTACTTAATTACATCCATAGAAAACAAAATAACAGATCTTGAACTTCGAAGAAAACAAGAGAAAAAATTATTAGATTTAATCCCTAAATCTAAACAAAAGAACAAGAAAACAATTAGACAAGAGATGATTCCAGAATGGCTATATAAGCAAAAAAATGAATACCCAAATGCAGTTGAAACACAACAACATTCAGAGAAGGATATAGAAACAGAGCGCCAACAGCTATTAAAAGAATTACAAAAGTATCAACAAAAAAATAAAAAATAGCAAAATTTCGACTACCTTAATTTTCATTGAACAAAACATAATATTCTAGCCTTCAATTTATAAAAAGCTAAACCCCTTATATACCAAGGGGTTTTAGCTTTTTATTTTATAGGAATACTCTTTGCAACAAGTTGCCATTAGGATAGTGTATCAGCAACTTGTAGCTATTACTATGAATGCTAGATTCCACAAAATTATTACATGTTTTTTCATTTTTACTTCTTAATTTATTTTATGATAAAAACTACACCAAAATTACAATTTGTTGAAGGTTTTAAAAATTATAGATTTGGACAAGCTAGATTTATAAATAATGATTTTCCGAGGTGAGAATATGAGTTGGTTTGGTGTAGGGAAACCTAGGAGTAAATTTGGTAAATTTATAGATAAGCATAATTTAACTCAACAGGAAGTCGCAGAAAGGAGCGGTGTAAGTCAAGGGACGATTAGTCGTTTATGCAAAGGAAATGCATTTCTTCCGTCTTTAAAAACTGGTTCCAAGATTATTGATACTTTAAAAAAGTTAACAAATAAAAATGTAGATTACAATGATTTTTGGCTTTAGTTAAAAAATATCATTCATCACAAAAGTTCTCATAAACACATTTTGTTTTACAGCATATTGCTCTAATTTAGATTGCCGATAGTCTGACAGTGTAAAAAAGATAATCACTGGAACAATAGCATTCTGTCTTTTGTAAATATCTGTTATATGGCCATATAACTGTATTTTATGTTCGTTTGCCTTCATATGTTGCATACGATCTATTTCAACGAAATGGGGAACATTATCTTCAAAATACGTTGCGTCAGGAATAATTTGATACCGTTGACCATTGATTGAAAACTCTATAGATCTTTCTGTTTTCCATTCTGGAAATCCAAGCCACATCCAGCTTTCGTTTCTCATTAATATGTGCTGTAATTGACTACTTTTCTTTACTTCTCTTGTAATTCCTAATAAATCACGTCCTTTTTTATTTAAATAATATACATGCTCACGAGCTATTTTAGTAATATGACAATACGGAGTCAGATCCTTTAGTACACGATTTGCATTTCGAATACTTCCTAGGCAGTGGATGGCTTGCAATTGTCTCCTGGTTGCAAAATCTAACTTACTCAAAGTGGATAAAATCTCGATTTGTCTCGCTTTCTGTTTGAGTGTTTGATGCCTCATTTTGTTTCACCACCTTGTATTGCTTCAGTAATTCCCACATGTCCATATCCTTTAAATAAGGTACCTGAATTTCTTCTGTGCGATCAGTCTTAAATAACGCTCTTCCTGGAAGGGAAGGTAGATCCTCAAGACCTGGTTCATCCAAAGCAACTTGTGAAGCAACCGCTGTTGGTAATCGAAAACCTAGCTTTGCATCAGCATTTTGTTTGATTTGCCTTGGCAATGTGTCAGAGGTTGGATATTGAGTACAAAATATAAGCCGGAATCCTAAACCACCTCCGATTCTTGCGATTTCAGATAACATCTCCTGGCACATAAATAATAAATCCCGTTGTTTTTTAGGTAAACCTTGTGTCGGACAAAGATTCGCTCCTTCATCTACTATGATGAAGCAACGCTCTCTAATTGATGTGTCTATAACATTGGTAAAATAGGACTTTTTCATCATCTCAATCTGTTTTACCATCTTTTCACGTACTCTCACCAACATTTCTAACGCCTGTTCCGGGTTTTCAGCTACTTCTACTACTTGGGATAGCTCTTTGTAAGGACTGAATTCTAGCCCTTCCTTCAGATCGATAATAAAAAAATTCACGTGTTGAGATTGTTGTAAAATTAAACTAGTCATCACATTTTTTAAGAATACTGTCTTTCCAAAACGAGTCATTCCACTTACACACATATGCGGTGTTTTCTCGAAATCATGATACACGTGTTTATCTAATGCTTTCCCCATCATAACTTTCCATGTGTGCTCTTTTAACAGCTCCTTAGACCAATTCCACATTTCAGGTATTCGTTGCTTAAATACTCGAATATGAAGCTCTCTTTGATGAAACGATATTTTAACAGGTTTATATAGTCCTTCTTCTAATACTTCAGCTAACTTTTTGATAAGTTGACTAGGTACGCCGAGCGGTAACTTGTAAACATAATTCATACTTATGTCATCTTCTATTTCTTTTATAAAAATAGGGTATTGTAATTCACCTTTATGTTGAACACATATCTTTGCAATTTCAAAAAACGTTGCAATTTTTTTCTTATCACTCATTCCTGTACTTTTATAAAAGTAAGCTACTGTTATAAAGGTTGCTGGTATTAATAAAAGTGATATCATATCCTCCATACCTCCTTTAGGTAGTTGAGCCTGTATGGAAGGTTAGAAAAAACAGATTAAAACGCACTATTACAATTATTTTCAACTACCAGATGTAATACTAACGTAGAAACACATCTAGTATATCCATTAGCACATACCAAACACTCCCAATTAATAAGCATTTGAGACCCGCACGTAGCAACCAATCTGGAAGGTAAAGACCTTTCCTTTTCAGCAATTTAATCCCTAAAATAGAGACTCCTGTCACACCATACACAACTCCTAACTCTCCAATGATTGTCATGTTAATCCCACCCTTTTGGTTTAATAGACAAATTTCCCTTACGATCCTTATAAAGTTGATACTCATCCAACAATTCATTCCATGAGACCGGATACTCATCACCGTACAAATCCTCTTCGATTTTTTGACTCAAATAATAATAACCTTTGTATTGTCGGTCTAAATACACTTCATGACGTACCATGTGCTCTTGTATTGCTGAAATATCTTCTTCTCTTTTAGTATCCCGGTACATCTGACGTAATGATTTTGAAGAATACAGATAAGGAGTACTATATAACATCTGATAATAACTCATGTTGTCTCACCATCCATATAGATTTCTAGATACACTAAATACATATGATGAGGATTCATTTTTTCGAATTTGTACCTCAAAAAAATACAAAAATACGCCATTCCCATTTTAGAATGACGTTCGATAATAAATTACCCTTTTTTAATCATATTTTTATTAATTAATAAAATCTTATATAAATATATATCTTATATATATTTAAAATATAAAGATAAAACTTATATAGGAAGAGCAAATAGGGTTTTATTTCTACTATAACAAGGGATTTGAGCATGCCATAGCGTAAAAAATCATAAATAGCAGAATCTAACAACACAAAATTAGCTATTAGTACGGTATAAAACCTACAAATAATCATAAATAATATCATGTATTTCTACATAAAAAATGAAACAAATTGATGCATTGTTAAATATATTTATTCAAGTAATAAATTTTCAATTTATCCACCGTATGTCCACAATTTCTTAATATTTACTCACAGAACATTCACAATATAGGTTAACTAATCAACATAATTAGAATTTGTCACATGACTCACATAAATATTGATGATTTTTGATAGGTGAAGTACGAAAACCCCTTTATTTCAATAATAATTACATAATATTATTCACATTAGATTTTATTTATCTACATACCCACGAAATTTAATGTTTTTCTTATGATTTTTTGTAGGTATTTGAATGTATTTTAGATAAAAATAATGTTTTTATTTAAACATAGATGTGGAAAATTAGTTAATTGCAGTACAGTTTTGTATAGGAATGTATAAAAAAAGACTCTATTATGAATAGAATCGAGTAAAGGTGTCTATAAGGAGAAATCAGTGTAGGGTTTTTAAATAATGGAACCAACACGAATAGCCCTCTATTTATATTTTTTTCAAAAATAGAGAGCGGAGTATCGTTAATTTGTTTCTATTACCTCAAGTACTTGTTCAGCTGTCGTTACTTGAATACCAGCGCGTACTAATTGTTCAAATGCACGAATAAACGTAATCAAATTGAACTCATTCGGCACTTCAATAACGCGAAGTGTTTCTTTAGGTAATCTATCTATCTTTTCAATGAACAATTCGCGAACATCACTCGGAATAAAGCGATCTTTATGTCCTCTTGTTTTTAGAAGTTCACGTATTTCTATTTCTAAAGCTATATAAGCATTTAGATTTGCACCTTGTTCATAGGCGTATTTTCTAAACAATGTTTCTTCTTGATATTTTAAATAGTTACGGTGATACGATTCCTCTGTAACTGGTACAGCGAATTTGGATTTTAGTAACTCATATGTTTTACGGAACAACTTTTTGATGTTTCGATGAGAGTACATAGAGAAATGCAATCCAAAATCAAATACAGCTTGTTCCTTTTGTTCTTTTGAAACATGTTGTGTAATAAGAGGGTAAATGCCTTCTTTTGCCGCTGTATCAAGAATTTGATATTGTGATGTTTGATTTAATATTTTTTTCAGCGTATACACTAACTTACTTGGATATTCTTCATTACGATCTATCATGTCACGTAAGCTGCGAATGACACTTCGAATTTGTCGATGACAAGTATACTTAAGTACATGAATAAATTTATTCATGTCTTGTGCAAATTCACCGATATTCAGTTCTTGTAGCACAGATTCAATAAAACGAGCTTTCCGTGCATACGTAACCTTTGGGGGAAATGGATCACGATACTGTATTTCCCCAGCTTCTTTTGTACATAAGAAATCTGTATGTAAGGATAGATATAAAGTCGTATATCTTTTTTTATTTTTACTCCCTTTTTGCAACTTGCAAATTTTGAATAGGGGAGTCCCTGTACATGGCAATGCAGTTGTTAATTCTGTCATAACCGCACGGATTTGATGTGGGTATTTCTTATGTAAAAAGCGGTACATTCCGCCAAAATGAGTTGTATTTCCTCTTTCATCCTGTTTATCTAAGGAACGTTTAAGCGTCGTTTCGCTGTACTGTTGCATAGCAATGTCCAGGAAGAGCTTTTTAGCCGCAACTGACATCTCAAAGAAAGCCTTAGTAAACACAACCGGGCTAATATACACATAGGAATTTGCCTTTTCAGTTTCTTCATTCATAAAATGAGTTAACTTAATGGTATAGCGACCATCTAATTCATTTTCTATTGTAATAATGTTATGTAAACTTAGTTTCTTTAATGCAATATAGAATTGAGAATGTTGTATATAAGCAAATTCCTCTTTATATTGCTTGTAATCTTCCCACATCATATGTACTGTTACATTTGGAATGATCCCATTCGTGTAACATTTCTTGTGTAGATATAAGAAGACTTCTAAATCTGCATTTGTAATGCCATATAATTTATGTTTTCGTCCCATTGTTTCTGAAATAGCAGATAGTGTACGACGTGAAAAAGATGGTTTCGCCTGAGCAACAAAGCCATCTACATCAGCAATGCGTTCTTCATATGTCATATGATCCAGAATATCCTCAAGGTATGTATCTTTATAGCTGTAGTATTTTTCTTCAAAAGCTTCAACAAGTTTCTGCCAAGATTTCAATGTTACTAAAACTGCATTTGTATCTTGTCCATTTAGACTACGTTGATTACGAATAATAAATGATTGTCCCATCTTTTTCACCTCCTACACATAAATCCAGAAATATATGCCAAAACACTATAAAATATACCAATTATGATTATATCAAATCGAAATTTGATGAAATATGCCCCTTTAAGAGAAAAAATGAAAAGATGAAATGCGCGTTAATCCCTTGTGCATCAAGGGATTTGAAGATTTATCGATTTTTTTTTATGGACATCATACCGCTACAGATTTTCATCTTTCTAGAAAATCAATAAATCATTAGAAAGAACCTCATAAACATTGATACAACAATGTTTATGAGGTTCTTTTATAAATACAAAAGGGACATCATATGGCTATAATTTTTCATGTTTTTAGATATGAAATTATTCATAGAATAGCCTTTAAACGTTGGTATTAAAGAGTTTGAACTCAAAATTTCAAATTTTAAAAGGGACATCATATAGCTAAATCCTTTTCATCTTTTTATAAAAAAAGGGACATCATACCGCTACAGATTTTCATATTATATAAATAGTCGAAAATAAGAGCAAAAGGAAGTGAATGTATGATATCAAAGGGTTTATAGAACATTCACGTCATACAAAAGGGACAGCATATAGCTTTGAGTTTTCATGTTTTTAGATATGAAATTATTCATAGAATAGTCTTTAAGCGTTGATATTAAAGGATTCAATCTCAAAATTTCAAATTTTAAAAGGGACATCATATAACTAAGGCCTTTTCATCTTTGTATGAATAAAGGACATCATACCGCTACAGATTTTCATATTATATAAATAGTTAAAAATACGAATAAAAGGTAGTGGGTGTATGATATCAAAGGGTTTATAGAACATTTACATTATTTAAAAGAGACATCATATAGCTAAAAATTTTCATGTTGCATATTGTAATTACAAAAGAAAATCTATTATATCAAGCTTTAGCCCTCCTTTTTAAAAAGATTGTGCAGTTGAAAGGGGAATGATATAGCTACAGATGAATATTAGCATTTGATTGATCCAACAGTTGTCAAATTTATACCGCAGCATATCATGTGCTAAGCCATAATGTCTCACCTGCTGAGCCAATAATATTTCATTGATAGTATCAGTTGACAATAGTTTGATTTGTGATTATACTTCTTTACATATTCAACGTTGAATAAACAAAGGAGAAATCCGAATGACAAAATTATTAGTTTTAGCTATGCTTAGTATGCAGCCCATGTCTGGTTATGAAATTAAATCTATGCTAGAAATGAACGATGCCCAAAGATGGGCCGGTGTTTTACCCGGTTCGATCTACAATGCGCTAAAAAAACTTGAAAAAGACGGATATATTGAAGTAGCTAGTATAGAAAATAGCGGCCACCGCCAAAAGGCAATATATAAGATTACTTCAAAGGGTGAAGAATACCAAAAGCAGTTAGTCCTAGAATGTCTTGGAAGCGCAAAAATCAATTACCCTACCGATCTGTATTCGGGAATTTCTCTAGCATATCAGCTTCCTAAAGATGAAGCGATCGAAAAACTGATGAAAAACAAAGAACAATTAGTCCGTGAGTCACAAGCTGTAAAGACTGGTATGGAAGCTAAGGAAAAGGCATTACAAGGAGAAATTCCACAACTGACAAAGATAGTTTTTGAGCATATGTTTGATGTTATCAAGGTTCAGATCAAGCTGATTGAAGCTACTATATCTATTATTGAACAAAAATCGTAAAGCCATTTATTGTGGCTTTACTTATTACCTCGATAGTCAAAGTTGAATATACAAAGGAGAATAAACATGAAATTAATCGAATTTACAAATGTTGAGAAAAGTTTCAAGGGTAGAAAAGTAATCAATAATCTGAGCTTTTCTATTAACAGCAACGAAGTTGTAGCATTAGTCGGCACCAATGGTGCTGGAAAAACGACAACTATTCGAATGCTTTTAGGAATAAGTCAACCGGATAGTGGAGTCATTAAGCGGTGGACTAAAGACTTTAATGAAAAAGTCGGAGCACAATTACAAGCAACACCATTTTTTGAAGGCTTCAATGTAGAGGATAATTTAAAACTCTTTGGTACTTTTTATCAATCCGATATGACGAATGAAACGATGGAGAAGATTTTGAAGAATTACAATTTAGCGGATGCAAAAAGCACTTTAGCCTCAAAACTCTCACTTGGTCAACAGAAAAGATTAGCTATTAGCATTACAACGCTACATGATCCTGAATTTGTCATTTTAGATGAACCATCTGCAGGGCTTGATCCTAGTGGACAAAGAGATATTCAAAACATGATACGTCAATTAAAGTCTCGAGGAAAAAGTGTTTTATTTTCGTCACACGATATGTTGGAAGTTCGTAATACTGCTGACAGAATTATGATTATGGATCAAGGTACCTTGTTGGAAGACGGCGCACCGGAATTTTTACTCAACAAATATGGCGTTTTAGATTTAGAAGAATTGTTTTATCGACTAACAAAAAAGGAGAATTTGTATGTCTAATATAATTCGGATCTCACTCAATAAGAATGTTAAGGATATCTATTTGTTATTTTGGTCGATTTTTTTGCCTTTGGCAGTATTGATTGGTCTTTCCTATTTCAATATTGGCATAAGCGATAATACTTTATTTGGAATATTAACGATAAGTATCTTTTTCTACTGCTGCACGACAAATTCTTTTTCCGTATTTGCTCAAAGAAAGCGCGGTGTTTTTGATTTACTAACGATCACTCCCTTTTCATTGTGGAAATATCTCAGCAGCATTACTTTAAGCCAAACGATTATCGCTTGTATTGTATCTACGATACTGGTAACTATCGAAAACAGCTTATTTAATATCGGAATGTCAGTTCTACAAATTGTATTATTTATTCCACTGTTCTTTCTTGGCTCGGCAATTTTCACCTTACTTGGTTTTTGCCTATCAGCGATTCCTAAGAACGAAGGCCAATTAAGTATCACTTCTAATCTAGTAATGATCCCTCTGTTACTATGTAGTAGTGTTTTCTTAAATCTAAGCAATACACCTAAATTAGTTCAGTGGATCAGTTGGATAAACCCAGTTGAGTGGTTACAAAATGGGTATAGATCTGTGATAAGCAGCTCTCTTCCCAGTTATCTGATTTCAATAGTTGTTCTCTTGATTTTCTTAGCAGTTTTTCTGGTTATTTCGAAGAAATCATTTCAAACAAAAGAAAAATGATGAAGAATCAAGATGAGGAGGACTGTCATTGATCAATTATCTAAAGATTTTACAGATGTATTTTAATGGTAACTCTCAGCGAACAATCAGTGCCTCTACAGGTCACTCAAGAACAACCATAGGAGAAGTAATTCAACGAGCGAATCAGAAGAACATCACGGAATTAACAAAAGAAATGGATAATCTTTGGTTATTTAACTACTTATTTCCTGAAAGACAAATTATAGAGAAAGGTTACTTTCCTATTAATTGGAAATACGTTCATAAAGAACTGATGAAGAAGAATGTAACTTTACACCTTCTGCATAAAGAGTATGAAACTAGCGCCAGAAACGCGAAGAAAATTCCCTATTCTTACAGTACATTCTGTAGAAGATATCGTTCTTATGCGAAAACCTATAAATTAACTATGCCCATAAAACGAAAACCAGGAGAACTAATGGAAGTAGATTGGGTAGGATCTTCTTTGAACCTGATTGATTGTGAAACAGGGCAAAATGAAAAAGTACACCTATTCATAGCGACTCTTCCGTACAGCCAATACTTCTATGTGGAAGGTTTTATGGATATGAAGATGGATAGTTGGCTTAGTGGTCACATTCACGCTTACGAATATTTCAATGGTGTAACTGATGCCTTGGTGTCAGATAATCTGAAAACCGGTGTCATCAAAGCTGATCGATTAGATCCTATCTTAAACGAAGCATACAGACAACTGGCTGATCATTATCATACAGTCATAGTACCAGCAAGAGTTCGGAAACCCAAAGATAAAGCCTCTGTAGAAGGAACAGTTGGGTTTGTATCCCGATATATTATCGCTTCTTTAAGAAACTATCAGTGTTTTTCCGTTGTAGAGTTAAACAATAGAATTCATGAAAAAATGGAAGAGATCAACAAAACTCCATTCCAAAAAAGAGCAGGTTCGAGAGAATCTGTTTTTCTTGAGGAAGAGCTTCCGTTTCTTCATCCGCTGCCGCAAAAACCATTTCAACTTTCTGAGTGGAAAACAGCTAAAGTTCAACTTAATTACCATGTTCAAGTAGATCGGATGTATTACTCCGTTCCATTTGAGTACGTTCAAGATAATGTAGAAATCCGCTTGTCCAAAGATCTAGTGGAAATCTATTATAAAGAGCTACGGATTGCCACTCACAAACGTTTATACAGCCCTCTAGGGCAACATTCAACCAACACGGCTCATATGCCTGAAAATCATCTAAAATATCTTGAACATACTCCCGAAAACTCTTTAACATGGGCAGATAACATTGGAGAAAACACGAGAAAATTGGTTGAGATTATTCTCGATTCTACTATCGAAAAAAAAGCTCTTCGATCTCTCTTGTCTCTTCAAAATACTTTGAAAAAACATTCAAAATCCGAGCTAGAAATAGCCTGTGAAACTGCCGTTTCAGTTGCCAGCAATCCAACGGTATCTTTAGTGAACACAATACTGAAACGAAATAGAGAAAAAACTGAAATAAGCTCCAGTGACGAAAACATTGGTCATGAAGTTTCGCAAGACTATGGCTTCACACGAGGAGCACGATACTTTGGGAGTGGGAAATCTGATGAATAGTGAAACGATTCGGAAATTATCCGAGATGAATTTAAAAGGAATAATTGAGTCTTATGAAGCTCAATCGGTCAATCCAGAATACAAGCAAATGTCATTTGAACAAAGATTTCAGCTATTAGTGGATTTCGAATATTCTAGGCGTCAATCTAATCGACTGCAGCGACTGATAAAATCAGCTTCCCTTAACGTTCCTACCGCTTGTGTAGAAGATATAGAATATCATCCAGATCGTCAATTAGATAAAGAACTAATCCTCGAATTAGCAACCTGTAATTACATTCGAGAAGCTCATAATGTCATTCTTATGGGAGCCTCTGGAAATGGTAAAACGTGGGTATCTAATGCTCTGGCCGTTCAGGCTTGCCGGCACTTCTATCGTGTTAAGTACATTCGATTGTCGGAGTTGCTTGATGAACTCACGGTAGCTAAAAACCAAGCAGACGGAAGCTTCCGAAAACTGATTACTAAGTATAAAAAAGTCGATCTATTAATTTTAGATGAATGGCTTCTAGTGGATTTAACCCTTGAGCAAGCTACTTATCTATTTGAAATAATTGAAGCTCGTATTAGAGTTTCTTCAACGATTTTATGTTCGCAATTTGCCCCTGAAGGATGGCACTCAAAACTTGGTCAAGCGCAATTGGCAGATGCCATACTTGATAGAATTGTTCATGACTCCTACAAAATCTTAATTGATGGAGAGGTATCTATGAGAGAACGTCATGGGCTGTCAAAATCAAAGAAAAAGTAAATGATAAGCAGGAAATAGTATCTACTGATGTAGAGACTATTCCCTGCTTTTTATAGTGGTTCATTATAAGATAATCGGTGGACTATAGAATGAAATTCACTGGTACAAAACTATAAATTACCGGCCCAATTCGATTAGAATATTCAACAGATTTTCATGTTTATGAAAAATGATACTAATAGAAGTAGGATCTATGAAAAAAACTAGGATATTACGCAAGCCTTTGAATTAAGTCGTATTTGGATTTTACAAATTGAGTTGGTCTTGTATAATCATTTAAAGGGATGATTATAAGTATAAATACTAGGATCTTGTAAAGGTGTAACGTAGAAAATTTCAAATAAAATATTCTAATTATCTTTCTTGTTATTTAGAAAGGGACATCATATAGCTAAGTATTTTCACGTTTAAATAACATTTATTAAATTTATATAAGGAGCAAAATATATATGGAAGACGTTCTACAATTGTTTAGAGATGCATTATCAATAACAGAACCAATTTATAAACAGAACGAGCCATTGTGGCGTAAATGGAATTCATACTATGTAGACGTTGAAGCAGATAATAGTAAAATTGTAACTTCAGAATACCTTTCTCCATCATTTTCAATGCTTGTACAGTGGGTGAAGCAGCAGCAAGGAAAAGGTATTTCAGCTTTAGATATATTTAAAAATATAGATACTTACAAGGTAAAAATTCATGAGACAATTAGTGTCTTTATAGCCCAAGAGTTTCGTAATGATGAAACAATTAATACTATAACAAATACACAAGTGATTGAACCTGATGCGAATATAGTGCCTGAAAATTATTTAGAAGTAAATAATTCCGCTGTTTATTATAAGTTAAGGGATGGGATAGCAAAGAATCAATTTGAGGAAGATGAAAATACAAAATTAAAATCATATCCCATTGAAACAAAAGATAGTAATGGAGTAGCACAGCTTTCCTCTCATAAAGATGAAGACCTAAGGTTAACGAATATTGAAGAAGCCGCAAGATGGAATACATTAGTAGATGGTGTAATGAGTAATATGGATGATTTAACAGCGGACGTATTAGATACCATCACAATTCAATGGCTAAATGAAGCAAACTCACCTGATGAATTTATTGATTTTTCATATGAACAAGTTTTAGAAATGTGCAGTATTTCAAAAGCAAAAGCAAGTGGTGTTGAATATTATAGAGTGGAAGATAAGATTAAGGTAGCTAAACGTATAGCGGCTCTAGCAAGTATTTTCATATACTTAAATGATGAGAATGAAGTAGTCGTACTAAATGATCGCGCTGAAACAGGTAAACATTATGAAGTAAAGCGTGAAGTAATTAAAAGGTTATTTGTATTAGATTCTGTAGTGCTTTGGAGAGATAAAAATACAAATGAATACATGGGTATAGAATCGTGCCGAATTAAACCGGGAAGTTTCTTATCCAGTTATCTATATGGATCTAATAGCACTACAGCACTATTATCAAAAAAGGCCCTTGAATATAATAGCTATAGACACAAATATCATAAAAGGTTAATTCGTTATTTGACATGGCAGTGGAGAATTCGTCAAATGTTTTCTAACTTAAAAAGGCCCTATTCTATAGGGGGAGATAAAGGGTTATTAGCGGTAATGGGCATAAACCAAAAGCAAAAGCCTAACCGTATTCGTGATCAACTAGAAAATGTTTTGATTGATTTAGAAAAAGAAGGTGTAATTTCCCATTGGGGATATGATAAAGGTTTAGATGAGGAACAATTGACGAAGAAGAATTGGTTTAAAAATTATTATTCACAGTTAGGAATAGTAATACTACCACCTAAAGAATTAATTCATTCAATGGAAAACTTAGCAAAAAAGAAGACTTTAGATGTAATACATGAGGAAAATCAACCAGTAAAAATTGAAGAAAAACCATTAGATATGAATGGAACCGAACAATTAATCAGGGATAGAATAGAATTTATGCATAGGAGAAAGAACATAACTATGCGAGAGCTCTCAGCAGAGATAGGCATATCACAGCCCACTCTTTCAAGATTCTATAATAAAAAAACAAAGCGTCTCTCTGGAACTGCGAGAGACAAATTAAACCAATGGTATAAAAGACAAATAATCCTCGATAAAATGTAAGTTAAAGCCAAAATTAGCATTAAAAAGAGTCCTAGAGTAGGACTCTTTTTAATGTAATTGTTGATAAGCAGTAATAACTATACATTCAAGTCCACGAAAGGCACTCTAATGAGTGCCTTTTCTTTTTTGAAAGTAAACTGTTGAATATTAGTTTACTTTCATTTTTTAAACACTAAACTTAAATATTTTACTTTTTTAATATTCAAGATTGCATATAATTTATAGTTTAATATTGTCCTCACTGTAACTACAATAGTTACAGTGAGGACAATATTAAAATTACAACATGAATGGATATGTTATAAAATGGGTATGAAAAAAATCATTTTAGCTGGTGCATTAGGAGTCGCAGCACTTGCAGGAACAAATTTACCAGGATTAGAAGCAACAAAAGCTAGTGCAGCTTCTATTGAATCAAATATATCAACAATTGAAGGGCGTGTAGTTGAGATTAGTAATAATGTTATTTTTGTAGAATCAAAACAATATACAGATCCTATCAGTATCAATTTTGATTCTACACCAAATGTAAAAATAGGAGATCAAGTAAAAGTTACTGGTACAATGATGCGTAATTTTACTGAATATATGATTGCAAATTCTATTGAAAATAAATCATTAACACCAGGAATGCATTTAAAAGAAAATGGTCGACCTGATTATGTAGTAGGAGAAATTAGTGAAAAAGGAAAAATTGATGAATACGTAGACACACCTATAGATTATGTACTTGTTAAATATCCTAAAATCAACGGTGGGGATGAGATTCTAGAAGTTTACTTAACACAAGGACAAAAGTTTAATGTTGGTGACAAAGTTAAAGTAAATAATATGGAATTTGCACAATGGGGTGGAAGTTCTATAAATTGGAACATAGAAAACAACATTGAAAAAATTAAAGAATTGAAAACTTCAAATCAAAATAATGATGATCAATGGATTTGGTCTTAATAAAACATTATCTATTTATTTTAGTTAATCGTTTGACCATTAACATTAGTATTACAAGAAAAAGAAGACTGAACTAGATTATGAACTCTCTAGTTCAGTCTTCTTTTTCTTGTATAAACGATTTATTAAATCAATAATCCAAGGATTAATAATAACTATTGTGAAAATAACTAAAATAGCAACAATATTTTGATTTGAAGATATATATGACATCAGTGGACCACGTACCACCCAAAAAAATATAAGAGCAAAAACTAAAGACCAAATATATTTCAGCATTAATTCGTCCACTTTTCTAATAAATATAGCACAATGAATTAGAAAATAATGTAAGACAAGCGAATTAAACTTTTTATTATTTGTTTACATTCAATACCCCGTAAATATTGACTTCATCCTAAATCCCTAGATATTCTCAAAATTCACAAGAAAAGTATACATTCAAAATACTGCAAGTTAAGAATTTATAATATAGATATAAAAATAAATAAATATTATTATATAATTAAACTAATGATTTGTTATTCATCTTTACGACACTATAAATAGGTCATGTATATAAAACTTACAATTCATAATTCTGCAGAAAGGAAGTATATCTTTTTGAATAAAAATAAACAAAGTGATGCAAAAACGGTAATTGGAATATCTATAGGAATGTGTTTGGGGACAACTTTCGGGTTGCTTATTAATAACCTTGCTCTTGGTATGATGATTGGTGTTGCTATTGGATTTGGAGTTTCTAAAATAAAGCAAAAGAAATAACATCTTTTATATTACACAACAGTAGTAGAATAATCCCTTACCTTTGAAGTGGTAAGGGGTTATTTTTATAAAATTTAGTTATCATAATCCCACTTATCAGAAGTCCATGTCTCTAGGCTTCTAGAGAAAGTCCCTTCAGAAGATGAAGGGACTTTTCGTTTTGGGGGTACTTCAAAATATTAGGTTGAGGGATATGGAGAAATATCTAATTATAGAAATAGGGATATTTCTCTATTTCTATAAAAGGAATTATAGTAATGATATCAGGACTATTTCATTGTAAGTCAGACAATCTTTAGGATTTTTTGCATTAGCAAATTTCAGTTCAGTATCCATGTTATCCAATTATAGGGCGTTATTTTTTGAATAAAACCTAGATTGTCAAACGACTTTATTGTCATTTGACAGATGTTTCGAACGAGAAAGCTCACTACGGTGCGACAGAGACTTCTTTAGGGATGGGAGTGTCAAATATACCACTCTAGCTCTTTTCCCAAAAAAAACATATCCCTATTTCTATATTTCTGATAACAAAATTAGGGATTTAGGGAAATATCTATTTATAGAAATAGGGAAATTTCTATATTATAAAGAGATTTATAGCGGTGATATTTGGTACATGCAATAGAATCAGCAATTTATATTTGTCTCATTAAAAAAATGTTTTAGACTATAGAAAAAAGTATTAGACTGTTAAAAAATAGTTGTAGACTGAAAAGGTGTTTTCTGTACACGAAGGCACCTTTAGTAAACATTATATTAAAGTGTCGCAAAATATTTAAAAGGTAGTGATTTTATTAATTATTATCAATTTCATCATCTTCAAATACAATAGTGAACTCACAGTTAAGAGAATTTAAAAGTGAATTTATATAATTGCTTGTCTTTTCTTGAGCGTAACCAGGGGAATATTTTTTTAATCTTACTTGTAATATCCAACTAGCTTCTTTAGGTTCTGTTGCAAAGTTGGAAAAAATATAGAGAGGTCTACAGATTGGAAATAGGCTTTAAGCAATCGCTACTAATTGCTGTAGTTCTTTGTACACTGAAAAGACGGAGTCTGATTCAAGACTTCGTCTTTGTTTATATATGGCCTGAATCGTTTCAATCCCTTTTATAGTTCGTGAAGCATGACGAAGATTTTGAAATCCTGCGGATTTGGCAAAACGTCTCTTTACATGCCTATGATCCTGTTCAATCAGGTTATTGAGATATTTAACGGTACAATGTTTTGTACGTACATAAAAGCCGTTTTTCTTCAGTTTTTTGAACGCACAAAGCAAGGCCGGAGCCTTGTCTGTAGTGAGAACTGTTGGTTTTCCAAAATGTTTTACTAATCTTTTCATAAAGGCATAGGCAGCCTGATGATCCCGTTTTTTACGAAGTTGAATATCCAATGTGTGTCCATCTTTATCAATTGCACGATAGAGATAACGCCATTCTCCCTTAACTTTGATATAAGTCTCATCCAAATGCCAAGATAAGCGTGCAGATTTATTTTTCACTTTCCAAATTTGATAGATGAGATTGCCATATTCATGAACCCATCGCATGATAGTTGTTGGGTGAACTGAAATACCACGTTCTTTCAGGATTTCAGATACATCGCGATAACTTAAAGAAAAACGGCAGTAGTAGCCGACAGCTACTAAAATAATATCTTTCTTGAATTATTTTCCTTTAAAATATCTCATGTCTGATTCTCCTAGATCCTGTTTTCTAGAGTGTAGCTTCATGTAGGAAACTTTGCAACAGAACCCTTCTTTATTATCGGGATATTTATAATTTGAATCTTCATCTCGATTTGGAAATAAGGCAATATATGTACCCATTTCTTTATTAAGATTAAAGTAAAAATATTTATACTTAAAGGGTAATTTGGATTCTAATAATGAAGGGTTTTTAATCTTTGAAATTGTCCGTTTATCGTTAGCTAAAAATTGTTTGAGATGCTTAATAATTACTTTCTCTTCTCTTCGTTCAGTTACTAATCCATATTCAGTGTTTGTTTTCATATTCAAGCTCATCCCCCATTTTATTTTGTGATATATTGTTATGAAGTGCTATAAATTCAAGTGTCATAATCTCATCATCCAAATAAAATATTCTCTAAGATAAAACCCCCTTAGATAATGAAGAAAGCCGCTCAGTTTTAGGCGGGTGTTAAAGATTTTCTATATAACTTTCTGCTATATCAATATCCTTTGTCATTTCTAACTCTGGAAATTTTTTATCTAATTTTCTTAAGCAATTAATAAATTCTTTACTTCGCACAATTTCTACTATATCTTCAAAAACTTCACTTATCCAATATAAATCTTCTTTACTACAATTCTCAAAATATTTTATAGTATTTTCCGCATTTTCTGAGAGAACTTCTATTATTTCATTCCAACTTTTTTGTATTCCATAATCATCATTTAAATTTAATTTTTTTCTTTTATCTAATATTACTTCCATTTTATTTTCTATATTCATATTAATCCTCCAAACTCTATCTACGGTTGTTGAGTAGCATCTGGGAAAATAGTCCCTATCTCTCCATCGGAGTTTATAAAGAGAACTTCGCCAATTGTTCATCCCATGAAGATACTTCAGTTTCAACAAATCCAGCCTTTTTATAAACAATTTTTGCTGAAAGATTTTTAGGATTATACCCAATCATAATTAGAGGAATGCTTCCCCCCTATACCGCTATACTTGATAACAAAGGTAGGGATATATAGAAATATCAACTTATAGAAATAGGGAAATTTCTATATTGTAAAGAAGATTAAAGCAGTGATATGTGATACATGTAATAGAATCATAGAATGAACGGATAATGCCGGTAGTAAACATTCTTAAGGCGATGGGCATGTGGCGGTGTCTCATATATTCGTTTAATAATTATTTCTATTACCTATATACCTAAATAATCTCACTTATCAGAAGTAGATTTTACTTTTAATCATTTCTAAAATCATATCTTTCATCTGGTACGTGTAACTTATGATTATTGATAATAACAGTATCTTCATCTTTCCATTCAATATTGGCTTGGTCTTCTCTGTAATTCCAATAAATGTTCTTTGTTTTAAGTATCTTTCGTTTATTAAAAACAAGTTCTCCTCTAACTGCAAAGCTAGTAGTCGCTCCACCATTTACAACATATGCTCTTAACGTATATGTACCATCTGGGGATTTAACTGTTTGAATCAATTCTCCTTCTGGAACACCTTGCAAACTAAAAAACTTCCAGTATCCCAATCCAACAACGGCTACTAATATAGAAAGCAATACAATTCTTACTTTCCTTTTAGTTCTTTTTATTTCCTTTTCAGCATTTATAGCATTCATTCAATCAACTCCATAATATTGAATATAAATCCATAAAAACAATATTATACCATTTTCATCACAAAGAATAAGCTATAAAAATAAAAAAACAGTTACACACTTTATTCATGTAATGTTAACATAACCTATCACTATCAGTAAGAATAGAAATGATAATTAAAAAGGTTAGAAGAACGAGATGAGAATCTCATGAAAACATTAAGGGAGCTTCAAGAGACAAAACGATTGATGAAGGAATATCATGAGGAAATTGCGGCGACGAGAGGGAAGAGAAAGTCGTGGAAGAAGTTCTGTTGATGATATTTTTTTAAACTACAAAATATAGAAATACCCCTATTTCTAAGTAGGGATATTTCTATATTTCTAAATCTCTGTTAATAATTTAAATTTCCTTTTCTGTTCAGGGGTTAATTGATTTTCTACATAATGATGTATAAGTAAATCAATTATTTCATGAGTATATTTTTTATTAGCGAGTTTCATTAGTGCCCCAAGCTCTTCCTTAGATTGACTAGAAATTTTAATACTGCCTTGTTGGTTTTTAAATTTCTTTTTCTCCGGTGTCAGCTCCTTCTTTTTCGCCTGCTGATTCACTTGTTCTTGTTCATTTATAGGTGAAAAAGTAGGAGTATCTTCGCCACTTTTTGTTACAACTGAATCCTCGTTTGGGATATAAGGATCTGTTGGGTCAAAATTGCTCTTTTTTCTGCCTAATAATCCAGGAGTTCTTGCCATGTTATACACCAACCTTCAGACTTTCAAAAATATTGATACGAGACAATAATTCATCACTAATCTTTTCGTATAGTTCTATTACATTTAAATCATGTCTATCATTTTCAGTAATACCGTTAACATCAAACCTTTTAATACGTTCCATCTGTGGAACGATATTTTTAAATAGGTTTTCTTCACCAAAAATTTCACGAGCATTTTCCATAATGTATTCATCCACTTTACCATTATTTTTTAATAGCACTGGAAGAATACCTACAACTTCAATATCAAGATTATATTGCTCTTTTAATTTTATTAGTTGGTTAATGTAGTTTTCTGCACCTGTAAGAGAACGTTCTTGTGTTTGTAAAGCTATAAGAACATAATCAGAAGCTACAACTGCATTTTTTGTGACTTCAATTGACATAGGTGGAACATCGATAAATATGTAATCATATTTATATTTTATTTTCTCAAGTAATCCCTTAAAATAGTAATCTTCTTCAGCTTCAGAAGAACAAGATTTATATAGAAATTTTGCGAAATCTTGAAAATCAACATAAGAAGGAATTAAATATAAATTTTCCATTATTTCAACTTCTAATCCATCTAAATTCCCCTCTTGAATTCCTTTCATTAATGTTTTTTCAACATTTATATTTTCGTCAGGATTAAGGATAGATTTCGTTAACATTAGAGACTTTGTTGCATTACTTTGAGGATCAAGGTCAACGAGTAAAGTTCGTTTCCCCTTTTTTGCGAATTCATAAGAGTTTAATACAGCATTAGTGGTTTTACCAACGCCCCCTTTGTAATTCCCAACAGTAATTGTAATAGCCATTTATACCACTCCATTTATCTTTTTAAAAAATTACCTATATCCCTATTTCTATATTTCGATAACTAAATATAGAAATAGGGATATATCCATGTATAGAAATAGGGATATTTCTATATTATAAAGAAAATTATAGCAAGGATATGTGGTACATGCAATAGAATCAGCTATTTATACCACTCCATTTATTTTTTAAAACCCCCCCCCTTATACCTCATACCCATATCACCATCAAGCTAAGAAAAGCAAATATCCTAGAACGAGAAAATTGGCATCTCCAGGTGGGAATGTACAGGTTGTTTTAGGAGCGTTATAAAAAAACTTTTCCATAATCAACGTTGTATGAGCTTAACCAGGTGGCAATGACCTATTTCAATATTTTTGATAGTAAAAGCAGGGACATAGGGAAATATCCACTTATAGAAATAGGGATATTTTGATATTGTAAAGATGATTATAGTAGTGATATGTGGTACATGCAGTAGAATCAGCAATTTATATTACTCCAGTAATTTTTCGAAATTTCCCCCTATACCTCCATTTCTGATAACAAAAGCAGAGATATTGTCTCATTAAAAAAATGTTTTAGACTATAGAAAAAAGCATTAGACTGTTAAAAAGTAGTTGTAGACTGATAAGGTGTTTTCTGTACATGAAAGTATTTTGTTAAGTGCCAAAAAGTTGTTTAATTTTCAATAAAGTAGTTTAAAAAATAATAGAGTTGTTTAATTCTTATTGGACTAACAGGAGGGTTAGTTAACTTGTGTTCAATAATTGGGCCGGTTTATTGAGAATCCCTCTCAAAGAGAGTTGGTTATTTATGTTAAAATATTGCGAGTGAAATCAGGTTCTTAACGATTTTATCAAGTATCAAGCAAAATAATTCAGAAACGAAGAAGGGACAGTGCTAACATGGAAAACGTATCAAATGTAGACAAATTGGAATCAATAAAATCTTTACAATCGACAATCAGTAAACTCGAAAATGCCTTGTCACAAATGACTCAGAAAGGCGCAAATACTACCTTAGTAAAGAAACGACTCAAAGCTATTTGTATCGGCTTAGCAATGCTCGAAAACGTTTGGAATCAAAGAACCTATCATTACACCCAGGAATATATAGCGGAAGCTCGCAATGTTCTTACTGATTTGCTTCCATCAATTGAGAACATTTATGATAAGTCAAAGGCTGGTAGTCCCCAAAGAACGCTTTTAGAAAGAAGAATAAAAGCGTTGAAACTAGCTATCCAAGGGATTGACAATTTTTCTAATAAATAACTTATCTAACTAAATAGAGTAACAGGCGCTTTAGTTTAATAGGAATTAAACAATTTTAAAGAGCCTTACTACAAAAAATGTAGCAAAGCTCTTATATTTTTATATCGAAAATAAATAACTTTATTGTCATTTGACAGATGTTCCGAACGAGAAAGCTCACTACGATACGACAGCGCCCGTTTTGGGGGGAGTGTCCAATCTACCAATCTAGTTACTTTCTAAAAGAATCCTTATATCTATATTTTGGATAACGAAATTAGATATATAGGGAAACATCTAATTATAGAAATAGGGATATTTCCCTATTTCTATAGAAGGTTATAGCAGTGATATGTGGTACATGCAATAGAATCTGTCATTTATACCACTCCATTTATTTTTTGAAAAATTTCTTATAGCCCTTTATCTCATGCCCATCAAGCTAAGAAAAGCAAATATCCTAAAACGAGAGAATTGACATCTGCAGGTGGACTGTACAATTTTTTTTGTTTAGGGGCGTTATAAAAAAGAAACAAGCTTTCCTATAATCGATGTTGCATGAGCGTAACTTGATGGCAATGATCTATCTCAATATTTTTGATAGCAAAGGTAGGAAAGTAGGGAAATATCCACTTATAGAAATAGGGATATTTTTATATTGTAAAGAGATTTATAGCAGTGATATTTAGTACATGCAATAAAATCAGCTGTGGATTTGAAATAAAGTCGCATCGATTAGAAAAAAAGATGTACCGTTTTGAAAAAAGATTAACTATTTATAAAAAATGCATAGTTGTATCCTTTTGTTTTACACATACCAGGAATAACAAGCACTAATCTCAATGGCTGCAGAAAATCTATGAATTTTTATATCCTCATTATTTTCTATTGTATGCAGTGGGTTATCCTCAAAAGATGGAAAATCCCCTAATTTTGCATTACAATGTTTGCAATGATTTAAATAATATTCTCCGCCCATCTTTGTAGAATCTAGATAATAGTTATTTGTGATTTTTTTCATGTTTTGTAATGCATTACGACTGATACAATCTACATAGGTTAATAGTGTGAAAAATTGAATAGGCTCCCAAAAAAATGAACAGTCTTCATCATCTTCGTTTTCAAATTCTAATGAAATGTATCCGCTGGGAAAACAATAAGCAAAAATAGGAGTTTGTTTCCCACATCTCCAGCATGCTCTATGTAATTCTATAATCCAAAATTCAGATGATTGTGCAGTATAAATCCATTTCGAAAAAGGCTTTGTTTCTTTGTAGGTTTTTGCAAAGATGTACCATGTCTTATTCTTCATGTCCCATTTTCCACCAAGGTCTTTTACTGTTTCCTTCTGAGCGTAAGGCACACACAGATTAATTCGTGGCAAGTTAATTCCCCCCAGAAAATTTTATTTTAATCCACTTCAGATCAATTATAACTAAAAATTCTAACTATTTAATTGTAACACTTTCCATAATTTGGAATAATGTGTATTACAAGATAGATCTTTATAACAATGAATATATAAAATAATGATCATACAAGATTTAAGTTAAAGTGATATAATCGCTTATCGCCAAAAACATTTATTAAACGTAGAAACTTCTCTTTTTCTTAAGAATATCTTCATATCAAATTAGACTACCTACGATATCATTCAATACAGGCTCCATTCAATATTCATTCACATCCAATCTCAAAATTGAACTCTTGGAATTTATTTATACAAATATACAAGCTCAAAGTTCAAAAATATAGAAATTCAAATTGTAACATTTGAATTTTGAACGAAATGGGGAATTGAGATATGTTTGATTTATTACAAACTTATACTGCACTATATAAACGGAAGGAACTTGAAAAGGAATATTCTGATTTAGTTGCTTCTGAAAAACCACGTAATGTTATTTCTTCATATTGGACTTTGGGAGTTTTGGGGATTATTGGTTTAATTTTTATTGTTTTAGTTCTTGGATCAGAGTTTTTTCAAACTATATCTACAACTTCTTTATTAGGAAGTATTTTTTATGCTATTGGGTATATTATTTGTAATAGCACTTATTGTATTAGCACTAATCTTATTTGTAGTAGGTATACTTGTAAAACTCTTAAATTATATTTTTGGACTGTTTATTCGAAGAACTACAGCACATCGATTAAAATTAAATGAAATATTGTATAAAAAGAAGGTCCTTCAAGATAAATATAATGAACTAAATCATGTGTTGGTAAATTCATATGTTCCAGCAGAATTTCAAGACTTGGGAATTTTAGAGTTTTTAAATAAAGTGATTAAGCAGAGGAGAGCAAGTACAATACCAGAGGCAATTAATCTTTATGTAGCTGAAATGCATCACCAAGAACAGTTAAATAAAATCACTGCATTAGAGGCTCAATCAAATAAAAAAATTAAGGTATTAGAACAAGATTTAGCAAAAGTCCATAAAGCAGCAAAAAAAGCTCAGAAAACGGCAGATTCAGCCTTTTTCATTTCTATATTGAAGTAAACAAAAAGACCTTCAGGATTGCACCTA
>NZ_JBBOVS010000001.1:3200000-4961706 GCF_038006685.1 Bacillus sp. FSL K6-0042 | reverse complement strand
TGAAGTGAACCCGAATAGTGGTACATGAAAAAAACACCTCCTGAATTCGCATACTAAGTATGCAAATTCAACGGAGGTGTTTTTCATTTGAAAGAAAGAGTACATTACCCAGAAGAAATAAAGTGGAAAGTGATTGAGATGAAAAAGGATGGTTATTCAAATCGTACCATTATGGAGACACTCGGAATTAAAAATGTTTCCCAAATTAAGACATGGATGAAATGGTATCGTACAGATCAAACGTATCGTTTTCAACAACCTGTAGGAAAACAATATTCTTATGGAAAAGGACCAAAAGAGCTAAGTGAATTGGAACAGCTACGATTAGAAAATAAACATTTAAAAACAAAATTACTTGTATGGGGAAAGTATCTGGAAATCGAAAGGAGCTGAAACCACATACCGTTATTACCCTATGGAATGAATTAAAAACAAAATTAACCGTACAAGAACTGTGTAAAGTATTAGAATTACCACGTTCCACATTTTATCGTTGGTTACAGATAACCGAACGCCCTAAAGACGAGATAGAAGAGAAAGTAAAGAAGGTCTGCCTTAGGCATAAATTACGGTATGGATATCGAAGAGTGACCGCCACTCTTCGAAAAACGGGGCTGTGTGTCAATCATAAAAAAGTATTACGGATCATGAAACAATATCATATACTCTCAAAAGTTCGTCGTAAGAAAAAGAAATATATCAATGGTGCTGAACCAGTCGTAGCTCCTCATCGATTGGAACGTCAATTCGAATCATCAGCCCCAAATGAAAAGTGGTTTACGGATGTGACTTACCTATTATTTGGAGAGCGTACATTGTATTTATCAACGATTATGGATGCCTTTAATCGTGAAATTATTAGTTATGTCATCAGTGAATCACAAACTTTAACATTAGCGATGAAGACATTAAAACAAGCAATGAGAGGGCGAAAAGTAAAAGATGTCATCCTTCACTCGGATCAAGGAAGTATTTATACTGCGAAGGAATTTCAAGCATATGCCAAAGAAAAAGGCATTATCACCAGCATGTCCCGGAGAGGAAATTGCCATGATAATGCCGTCATGGAAAGCTTCTTTGGTCATTTAAAAAGCGAAGCTTTCTACTCACAAAAGATAACAAAAGTATCCAACACAACTGTGCGAAAGATTGTGCTAGAATACATTCATTACTACAATTGTGTGCGAATTCAAGAAAAATTAAACCACCTATCCCCTAAAGAATATAGGGAACAGATGGTTTAGGTGTTTTGATATGCGTCCCGTTTTCGGGGTTCACTTCAATGTGTCAAGGGTTTGTGCCTCTTAGTAAAGAGACATATATTGGTCGCGTTCCCATTGGTGAACTTGTGTGCGGAACAAAAATCAATAAAGATTTGTATCTATTAAGCTATGCATAAATGTTGTAGTACCAATGTTTAACGACAATTGTTTGTATATTGACTCTCGATAATATTCGTTTGCTTTTGAAATAAATATGGTCAAAATATGGTCATTAAACGGCCGACAAAACATAGCCTGCTTTTGCGGGTTTTTCTTCTCTATTTTCTTATTACGGATAAACTTTGATATGACAAGAAAGATATGTGGGCGAATTGTGGGTAAAAAACACCTAGCAAAAGTTTGCTTAAATTTGGCATTATGTTGCTTTTTTGTTTCCACAAAGGAGACAAATATTAATGAAGAAACTTGTGGACCTCGGCATGATCCGCCAGGTATCTATGAAAAGTAATTCTGATATGATGCAAACTGCTAATGCTATAGTAATTCGACCTATTGTGGAAGAAGTGTCCGACAAGGAACCTACTAAAAGTCCTACAAAGTGTCCTACCATTAAAACACCCCCTGTTTCCTTAAAACAAAATATAAAAGATATAAACAAACGTAATAGTAATGAGAATAGTAATACTACTGAAGAGAATATTAAACAAGCTGATTTTGTTGCTCACTGGGTTCCAGAACGTTTCGTTTCTTTAACTAGCTCTTTTTATTCTGAATCAAAAACAATTCAAGAACTGTGGAAGGTTGTAAGACAGTGTAATAGAGTTGTTAATTACACAACAGGTGATAAAGCATTTACTAAAGACCAGGAGCTTACTATTGGCTTAAAAGCTATTAAAGAGTTTGTTATGAAAGTGAAGTCTGGAATAAAAATGAAGTATGGTAAATTTGCTTATTTCAATGGGATTGTAAATAACTTAATGGACAAGTTCTACTTCGATAAAGAGTTTATGGGATTATAAAAAAGCTCCCAAACGCTGAGGAACCAATAAGGGAATTTTTTTAAAAAGCATATGGGGCGGGATTTTCTACAACCGTAATACATTTTTTCATATTGTTAAAACACTCAAAATTTCTCTTAAGGATGGGAAATCTTCATATCTTATTTATATAATTCATGTTATGGTACAATATGTTAATTAATTACAATACTTTCTAAAAGGAGGATACATAATGAAAGGAACGAAACTCGTATCATTAGCAATACCTATTCTATTATTAGTAGGTTGTGGGGTAGGAGATAAAGATTCTACCCCTAAGACTGAGAAGACTAGTAAAGCAATGTCGAAAACAGTAATATCTGAAAAACAGTATCCGTATTATATTTGTGAGCAACTGGTAGATTTTCAATTCAAGAAGGATGAAATATTGTTAAAACTAGGAGAAGCTTCAAAAGATAATAAGAAATATAAAGATGTATTTAAAACAGCAAACGATATGGATGAAGCCTTAGACCGTATGGAGAACATAATAGTACCTGATAAATACAAAGACATTCATAAACTCGTACAAGAAGGGATAACAGATGCAAGAAAAGGAACAAAGTTAATAAAAGACGCTGATAAAGACGATGGACTGAAGATTCAAGAAGCTGTATTAAAAAGTTCTCCACATATGTCAGGTGTAGATGGAGAACAGTGGAGAGAAGCAATTTATAAGTTAAATCAGGAAACCAAAGATGCCTACGCCAAAGCACTTGATAAGAAAATGGAAGAACATACAAAGTAATAGAGTAACTTGTAATTATACATACAATCATTCAACTAATAAGGGGTAATAGAAATATGAAAGCAAAGAAACTTGTAACGTTAGCACTTCCAATCATGTTATTAGGTGGTTGCGGAACAGACAAAGCAGAGAAGAAAGCAGACTCTAAAGTAGAAGTAAAAGCAGAAGAAAAAGAAAAGGTATCAAAAGAGGCTTACCCTGCACGTATGTCAAACTTAGATTATGAGTTAAAGACAAAGATGTCTGATATTACTGAGTTAACGAAAAGAAAAGACAACGATGTAAAAGAGTTAAACAAAGAGATTCTAAAAAGTGCAGATGAGGTACAAGAAATATTTGCTAAGTTTTATAAAATAGACCCACCTAAAGAGTTTGAAGAAGCACACAAGACTGTTATAAAAGCAATAGACTGTTATAAAGAAGCGTTTGACACACAAATAAGTCTAGCAAAAAGTGGTTCTGTAACAAAGAAGAAGACGGAACAATTAAAAGAATTAATGTATAAAGGCAATAACTACTTAGAAGAAGGTATGCAACCAATTGAGAAAGCTGTAGACCATACCGCAAGACAGAATCAATCGTATGACCCTATCACTTTATCAAAAGACGGTAAAGAAATAATTGGTGAATGGGGTAGTTATGTTGGTGACAAGTTCACCAAAGGATCAGAGTTCCGTCAAGATGGTACATACACCATATTTGATGATGAAGACAACACACCTTATGAGAACTCACATATGGATGGGAAATGGTCTTACAATGGAGACAAGAAAGAAATGACATTAACAATAGACGAGTATGTAAAAGACGGAAAAAAGGCGAAACCTGGTGAAATGAAACAATCTATGTCCTATACGATGGAGTACTTTAGAGATGGTATATTCAAAATGGTAGGCGACGATGGTAGCAAGATGCACCAAGTAAAACGTAAGTAATAGTTAGTAATGGGTTACTTATCAAAAGTAACCTGTATTACATATAAACAATACAATACAATACAAGAGGGGTATTCAATCATGAAAGCAAAGAAACTAGTAGGTTTAGCACTTCCAATCATGTTATTAGCAGGGGTAGGTTGTAACAAAGACAGCGTAGAAGAGAAAAAGACTGATAACTTACAAGTATCAGAAGAGAAGAGTCAAGACGTATCGAAGGTTAAAGCAGAGAAAGAATATAAGTCAAAATTAAACTCTTTAATGAAAGATATTACGAAGGAATCACTGGAGTTAAACGAAATCTTGAATAGTACTAAACCAATAGAAGAAAAAGACACAGAATTTAGAGAGAAGTCACATGCTATATACGAGACAGCAGAAAAGTTAGTTGCGTTAGACCCTGGAGATAAATATCTAGACGTACAAAATACTGTAAAAGAAGTTACGTATGCACTAAGGGAAGGCGTAAGTTCAATAAGAAACGGATTAACTATGAGAGACGGAAGTGTAGTTCAACAAGGTGGGGAGTCAATGGATAAAGCGTCTAAACTAATATTTGAAGTAGATAAAAAGTTGAAAGAGACAAAATAAGGGGTATAACAATGAAACGTAAACTATTAGCAGTTGCATTGCCAGTTATGTTAATTAGTGAGGTAGGTTGTTCTAAAGACAATGCAGAAAAAAAGAAGACTGATAGTTTACAAGTCGTAGTAAATTATAAAACTTCTATACTTGACTTAAGTAAAGCGTTAGAAAGCAAATTATCTACAGAAGAATTAAAAGAGTTACTTATGAATGCTAAAGTTTAATACATAGTAAAAAAGCCGACTCAATTAAGAGCCGGCACTTTCTTTAGATAATAAAAATAAGGGGAGACTAGCATACAATGAATATAGGCATACATTTCCATGTCCCAGAAAATAACAATTTCAATTTGTCCATATTGAAATTACTAGAACCTTTTAATTCTAACAATTTCATGTGGCAAATAGATGATGCTGAAATATACATTAAAGATAAACGCGGTAACTTTACAAATAAGATGTTGTTTGATAATGAACGTTTTATCACTGGACAAGAGTTGGAAGAAACACTGCTAAACAAAGGTTATTATTTAATTTTCTTAACAATGTGTGCTTTTCCTGATATGAAAAAGCACAGTCCAACATGGATAAGAACAGCATCAAACTTTATTAATACTGATTGCGAATTTTTATTAAGTATAGTTGATGGTTTTGATATCAGTATTTTATGTAAAGATGAGTGTTTACTTCAGAACTTGCATCAACATGTTCAAGACCTTGGTTATTTAGATACCAAGTATTTAACAGAACGTACTGCTGGAACGTTTTAACTAAGTCTAAATCAGCTAAAAAAAGAAGGATTCGATAAATCTATCAAATTCTTCTTTTCCATTACTCATTACTTCACATATACATAAGTTGAACTTGCTGTGATATAGAATATATTACCTCTACTGTTTTTCGCCTTATATTGTGGTAAACCATTCACAGATACTTTATCTAGGATAGTAAATCCTAATCCTGCATCTAAAGTACCAGCAACATCTTTATTTTGCCAAGAAGCAGAATCATAGAATCGCAGATTGTCTACTTTAGACACAATACGCTTTCCTGCAATCGGATTAACTGGCTCTTTCTTCTCAAACTTGATGTAAGAAGGATTGTTATATACCCACTGATTTCCCCCAAGATTTAGCCATCCATCTTTTTCACCCCATACTTTATAGGATTCTGGTTTATTTAACTGACGAATAACAGAGTAACTTGCACCTGGTCCCTTGCGAAGATTTACATTGTAACCTTCAATATATGCAATGCCTTCCATATTCGCTACTGGTTCGCCTGGTTTAGATGGTTGTTTCGGAACAGAAACGTCACCGTTATTATACGCACGTTGAACATCCGCACGGAATTGCGCTTCTAATACACCGTGACTGCGTAAATAATCAAGTGGATCTTCATGATCTGTACCGCCAAGATACTTTGTAACATCATAGTGTGTCCACAATCCTTTTTCTACAGATAGATTGTTATCTTTTAAGATTTCAGCTAATAATTTAACGTACTTTTCATATGAGCGTTTAAATTTTCCATAGTCTGCAGTTTCGCAAAGTTCAACATGTACAAAACGCTTATTAGCACCTGAACCAGCCCCATAAGCGATATACTTTGTATCAGCAATTTGAATTGTTTCATTCCAATCTACTGCATAATGTACGAAAGCCGAACGCCAAGTACGAGACTCATACTTTTGAATATTAATAGCTGGAGCTTCTGGAGTTGCTGTACTGTGCGCAACAACGCCTTCATAAGCACCTACACCATAGCGATATGGTTGTTTCGGTAAATCTGGAATAAGTAAAACCCTATCAGCAAATGCACCCGTAACAAACGAAAATAAAATAAGTAGCGTTGCAAAAACAGAAGTACATAGTTTCATTTACCAATAAAAAAATATCAACTATTATGGCAGAGAAAAAGGCAATTCAAATACTTGAAATAGCGAAAAATTCCTATCCAGCCGTTTCTCAAAATGATGTCCTGTGTGACCAACTCAAAGTATACGCAAGACGTTATCAAGAACTTCTTCATCAAAAGGAACGTTGCATTAACAATATGGTACATCTAGCCGAACAACGTGCAGAATATAGTATCATTTTGAGCCTTCCTGGAATTGGGCCAAATACGGCTGTACGCTTAATGGCTGAAATAGGAGATATTACTCGTTTTGCGAATAACAAGCAATTGAATGCGTATGCCGGTATTGATATACGTCGCTTTCAATCAGGTAAAACTTTTTATAAAGATAAAATTAATAAACGTGGAAATAAACATTTACGAAAACTACTTTTCCTGATTATCCAAAACATGATTAAACAACGACGTTACGGGCGAAATCACATTATAGAGTACTACGATAAATTAAAAACGCAACCATATAACAAATGTCATAAAGTTGCGTCCATTGCGTGTGTAAATAAGTTACTGAAGCTTCTCTTTCATCTTATTACACACGATATACACTATGATTATCGGTTAACGGCCTAACATCATAGTTTCATTCATCATATCTCCCCCTAGTAAAAAAACGAATCCATATTAGGGGTATTTAGTATGCGTTATACGTGGATACATGTGTGATATAGATTTTTGATACTCAATCCATCAAAAATCTATAAATACAGGTTGACTAATCGTAAGAAAAAGCACCCGAATGGATGCTTTGTTATCAATTATTAATTTGTAACTTCAATTACGGTAAATGAAGTTTTATTCTTCTTCCAATCACCTAATGCTGCCGCGCTAATCTTCTATAACATTGTTAAGTAACTGGAAGAAGAGCAAAAGCCCTTCTCCGTTTACACAACGTAAATTGCAATTGAATGTGAAATCAAGAAACAACTATTCATCCAATCTGCAACCATCGCCATCGGTCATGACGATCCATTTTCAATTATCAGGAATCTTGCGAGCAATGTTTTCCGCTACTACTCACAATACAAATATAACACGCTAATTCCAAAACAACCGGCACATTTACTGCCAAAAAGCGGTCACGACTCTGCCACTTATTTTAATTTGCCAATAATCCTTATTTCCCTAGACAAGCTCATTGCAACAACCATAAAGAATAAATTGGATTTCGATTAAGGTATTATGCTTGTTCTGATTGTTGAACATGTAATGGTGGCGGAATAATCCAACCTTTTTTCTTATTCAAGCGAAGTAATATAGCTCCAGCTTGTGCTTTTTTCATATGGAATTGACCAAACATCATTCCTACATCTTCTCGGAGTGATTGTCCCATAGCTTGGCTACATGCTACTAACCCAGCAGCAAGACCTGCAGAAACCGTTGCTGCAATTTCTGCATCATTAATACGAGCACCAGGAGGAATCGTTTCAATAGATGCAACAGGTCTTTCTGGAGGTGCTGGTGGTAATGCAACACCATTTAATTTTAATAAATTTTTTAATTCTTCAACTTCTGATTGGATATCATTTTCCACAAGATTTTCTAAAAATTTCTTCAAATCCTCGTCTCCTGTGTGGTTAATAAGAACTTGATATCCAGCAATTGCACCTTGTGCCGCTGCAAGATAACTCCAAATCCCAAAGACTTCTCCGTAGTGCATTGGTTCATTTTGTGGATTTCCACTTAAAACACCCATTAAAATATTCCTCCTTAAAGAAATTAAACTCTTACCAACAATGCTTACTATAGAAAAAATTTTCCCAACCATTTTCTGGATTAAAGAAAATAAGTTCTTATAACTCATAAGGAACACCTTACCCAAATATAGTAATTACCTCTCATAGGATATACTGTTATAAAAAATTTATTCTTATAAATATATAGCAATTAACTTGACCCATTATTATCAGTACTTTTAATAATAAAAGTTAAAGATGTTTATCATAATTTCAATTCAAATGGTTTTATATATTTTCAACCGAATATTGTCTAAAGGAACTGGAGACATTACTAAATATGAAAGGAGGGAAAACCATGAAGAAAAAATTGTCATCTATTTTAGGTGCCCTATTACTAACTATTATGCTTTTTGGTACAAGCATCCATGCTGAATACGATGGATATAATACGGATAGAGTTAACAATAATAATATTACAACTCGAGTTAATGACAATAACATGAATAGAGTTAATTATGATACTAGAACTCGAAATGTGAATACAACAAATGATTTGAATAATAATCGTAAAAATAATAATTGGGCATGGCTTGGTTTATTAGGACTAGTAGGTTTATTCGGTCTTAGAAGAAAAGAAAAAGAACCAGAAAGACGTTAATGTAGAACATTGCATTTAACTTAAAAAGATACTTATTCATCAAAAAAATGCAAAATGAATAAACTATGAATCGCCTTTAATCAGGCGATTTTTTATTTTTTCAAAATCAATAATAATTATATAAAAACGGATACTATTCAATGAATTTCTTAACTTGATGGTAATAGAGCGGTACGTCCATTTAACGAACAACGCTTCTTTTTTATACCGTCGCTTCTCTTACCCATATCTGACATTGTCGAAAATAAAAAAGAAGAATACTCCTTCAAGTATTCTTCTTTTTCACTATTATTTCATATAACCGTTGCTATCAAAATAGTATTTTGTCCCGTTAATTACTAATGATTCATTTGTTGCAAGTCCATAATCTCCTGGAATAAAATACATCCATTTTCCTTGTGCGTTTTGTTCCCAACCTGACTTTTGAACTAATTTTCCTCCTGGAGCAAATAAATACCATCTTGCTCCTGCAGAACCACGGTCTATCACTATCCATCCATTTGTAGTAGAATTAATGCATTTATTGCCTGGATCAACCATAATACGTCTAGAAATATAATACCAATCTTGTTCAGATTTCACCCAACCATTATATATTGAGTTTCCATTATCGGCATATAAGTTAAAAACCCATATTTTAGAAGGGCACGTCCCTACTGTTTCTAGTTCCTTCCATTCTCCATCAGTTCCAGCTACATATGTATTAGCTGCAAAAGCATTTGTAGTAGGATAAATAACAAAAATAACAAAACATAATATCATTGCTTTTACAAATTTTTTCATAATAATCTATTTCCTCCCTAATAAATTTAATATCGTTAAATCATACTATATAAAAATATAATTGTATACTGAATTTCATAATAAATAACCAAAATTATACACTTTGAGAGACACCCATAAAAATATAGGAAATACTCTTATTAAAAGCACCGACTAGATTCACTTCAATAAGAAGATATTAATTTATAAAAAAATGTCTTAGCATTTTTTGTTTTGCCTTATGACTTACCCATATCTTATATTGTGTGTAACTGAGCCAATCGCCAAATCCCTTGATACCAATGAATTTATAAGACTTTCTTTTTTGAGTTACACAGTACGAAATTTATGGGCAACTATATAAAAACAAAAGAAAAAACAATGATTAGATTTTAAACCTAGTCATCGCTTTGTCCATTGCATCTTGGTTTACACCTATATAACGTAGCGTGACCTTCTCAGATGAGTGATTGAATATCTCCATAAGTAATGCGATGTTCTTTGTTTGCATGTACATATGATAGCCATATGTCTTTCTTAAAGTATGTGTACCAATCTCATCTAATCCAAATTCCGCTGCCGCTCCGCTTAATATCTTATATGCCATGCTGCGACCGATTGGACAGTTCTTCCCTTGCCTGTTTCGTAATAGATATTCATCATCTTCTCTTTCTTCATTGAACCATTTTAGTTCTCTTTTTAGTGATGATGTAATTTGTATTCTCTTTTGTTTGCCTGTTTTCTTTTCACGCATAGATATATGACTTCCTTTTACATCACCAACCTTTAACTTTAGTATGTCACTAATTCTTAATCCTGTATTAATGCCCATAATGAACAGAATATAATTGCGCTCGCTCTTTTCCTTAAAGTAATCTTTTAATTGTTGTATTTGCTCTGGATCACGTATTGGCTGAACAAAATTCATTATTCATTTCCTCCTGCTTCTTCTTTCTCGTAAACTTCGAGTCTAAGAGCAAAAGCAAGCTTATAAAATGCTCTAGCTTTAACACGTCGATAAGTTCGTTCACTCATCCCCAGTTCGTTATACACCATATAATCACAGATATCTTCATCTTCTAAATAGCGCTTAATAATGATGTCTCTTTGATTCCTTCCGGCTAATCCATTTCCAAAGCGGTTTAATGCTTGATCAATACGAAATGACATCTTTTCAAGCCATTCTTCTCTTTCACTTTGCTGTACATTTGCTATCGCAACATCTTCTAACGGTTTTCCAACATCGTGTGTAGGTCCATGATATCTAACTTCATAAGAAGGAGTGACTTTCATTTCTTTACGAATCATTCCAAACTGCCTATATATACGTACACTTTCAAGAACACCTTCTAATTTCTCTTGTGTTGCTGTTCTATCGATTTTTGGTAAGAAAGATAATTGTTTAGTCATGTAAGACCACTCCTTTTATTTATTAATTACTTTTGTCTTAATGCTCCACGTCTACGCTCATATCGTGGTCCACGAATCCCCATTAAATCCTCAATATCACGTGTGCTTAACTTTTCTTTTTGTTTTTTCTTATTTTTCTTTTTCCCTTGTTTTGATTGCTTTTTCCATTCACGTAATTGATCTCTTAGTGCTTTCATTCTCCCCATCTCCCTTTTCAAAATAAAAAGGACACCATATTCTCAAAACAGCTATAATTGCCGTTTTTATGAATTGGTGTCCTCTAGTTTTCTAGCCGGACTATATTCTTTTTTCATTCACTTTAAAATACTAGCTTGTACAAAAATATTTCTCCAAGCATTATCAACTTGATATTTATCCACCACTTTTGCACGACGAGCAATAGCTTTCTTTATTTTTCTCTTCTTTAAACTTGTCATTCCTCTAACCTCACTTTCTATTAAAAGGATTATTTTGTTAAGAACTTTATTCCAATTTATAACCGCTATCTTTTTCTTTTATTTTCCATTAAAATTAAATAAAAACATTTTGATAACATAGGAGAAAGCTATGAAACATAACATCAATCTATGGTCCTTTATTTGTTCCTTGATTTGTATTGGTTTATTCCGTTTATATTTTGAAATCCCATCTGAAATATTCAAATTTTTTACGGATTCACTACACATTCACCCTTTATTCATTTTACTAGTTTTAACAATAGGAACTTTTTTTGCTGGCATGATTGACTTCTCTAAGATAAATAATTGGGTAGCGATGCTTAGAAGCATAGTAACAGTCCTACTAACATTTTCATTATCTGTATTTCTAACACTTACTTTGATTGTAGGATATGCGTTAAGCTAAAACGCAATTTAAAGACAAGACTGAATAAAACTCAATATTCCGTCAATACTGTAGACAACCCATTTCTTAACCTATTCCACAACCCGAGCAGTTAGCTTTTGCTAGCTGCTCTTTCGTTAATCTTCTTCAAAGCTCCAGCCGCCATCAATATAATTTGCTGACCATTCTTTCCACTTTTGCTCTAGGAAATCTTCTACATCTTTATCTGTTTCTGGATAATACCCTAATTCATTTAATGTGAATGTTTCATCATGCTTTGCACCAACATAACCAATACTTAATGTGAAACGCACTTTTGTATTTGGATCCATATCCATTCCCCTTTTCTACAAAATGAAATTTTTGTTCGTATTTTCGTCATATTTCCGAAAAATTTTCATCAACTTACAAAATATGACACTATTTCTATTTCTTAATTGGTATTATCTAGTATATCAATTAGGTTATAACACTTGATTGATAGATAACCAATATAGAATAGGAGATGTATGTATGTTAAAAAAATTAGCTATCGGAACATTAGCTATCGGAATTTTATTGCCTGGAAACTTCGCACATGCCACGTCGCCTCAACAAGTGCATAACCCCTTAGAAATTAAACCACTAGTACAAACGTCATTACTCTCAGAACAATATTCTTATAGTTTCTCAAGTTTATCTGATCCTAGACAATTCGGTTACATCTATGTGAATAATGCAGGACATATCACTTTTAATGTTGATCAAAAAACAGTTGATGGTAAAAGAATAACGTACGCCTTCTTAAAAATGGAACCAGATGGTTCTTCGACTATCTTCGGTTCTGGTACATTTAAAGGTACTGGTTCATTTACTTTTACAACTAATAAGCCAGCTCCTGTAGGAACTTATATGCTGTATGTAAAAAAAGTGGACTCTATACGTTCCTCTGATTCATCAGGAACTATCACATTTACCACACCTTGATAGTCATACACTTCTCTAAAAAAGAAATCCTTTGACGAAGCCGTCAAGGGGTTTCTCTTTTCTAATCCCCCAATAATTCTCTTATTCTATAAAATAGCGTTTTTGTTTAGTTTTCCTTTATTTCAATACTCCATCCATATTTACAAGTTCGCTTGAATGTATCATCATTTATTTCTAAAGTGCCTTCACCATTTCCGACCTTATCGTTACCGCATTCAGGACATTTCGCATATTTTCTAGTTAATTTAAGTGTACTTACAACATTCATTATTAATCCTCCTCAAGTTCCGTAACAGTTAAGTAATTTCTTGCTTTCTTCTTCTTTGCCAATCTGCTTTGATAAGCTGGTGTCATGTAAAAGTGAACTGTTTTAGGAAGTACGCCCATATGCTGAGCGCATTCCTTTATGGTCCCGATACATATCAATGACTCACCTTTATAAACGACGTACTCCTTTTGGTTCACTTTTCAACTCCCCATTTCTACTAGTTGCGATAGGTAAGACTTTGAAGTTATCTCTATCTTTTCCCCCGCTTAACACTGTACGTGCGACTTTCATCGCATACAGCGTCCCATCTTATTCTTTTATACTAAAGTAACTAGATTACAAGCTTTACGGAGTTTGTTTATTTTCTTCAATTGTTTATCGTTCAATTGAAGTATTCTCATATACGTTCTAATCGTCTCTTCATTTGTAGCATGAATCAGTCTGTGGACAAATTCATATACAATAATTAGGTTATTGAACTCGTCAGTTCCTCCCATACCTTTCGGTACTTTGTGATGACAGTGTGCTTCATCAGCTAGCAAAAAGATTCCTATGACAGCACATTTTCCATTTTGCATGGAATATCTCGACATTCTGTTATCTGTATACTCCATGCTTTTCCCTATGGTGGAGGATAACAACATTTTTTGCATTTCATTGGCAATGTTGCCTTTTAAACTTTTGATGAGTTTCTGTCTTCCTTTTCTAGTGTAATTACATATATCTTGACTAAAACTTTGAGGGAATCGTGTTTGTATGTCTGCTAGTGGATATACATGATTACCTGCTATTTCAAAGGTTCTAAAATTGTTCTTGTGTAATTTTTTGTATAATGTATTAGCATTGGTAGGAATTTTATATTTTCCTATTGATTTTAGACGATTAAACAATATTTTCGAGAGACGAAAGGCTATTTCAGCAAAGTCTATATTCACCTGTGTTGCAATTCTGTAGTAGTTTTTTATACCAAGCACGTAAGAATTATAATCCTGTACCGTTTTTCCTGATGGACTCTTTTGAATTGCTTTAATCCTTGTTTTTGCTTTTTCAAGGATGTCCTTTTTCTTTTTCTCGCTTACATGTGTGTTTGCCACATATCTTTTGCGCTTTTTAACAGCTTTGATAGAGAATCCCAGAAAATCCGAAGATTTTCTTTTCAGATTAGTTATAGTTGATTTTCCCTTAGATACATCAAGGTTTAATTGATTTTTGAGATACCCTTCCACTGCATGGAATATTTTTGTTGCAGATTGATGGTTGTTGGTAAATATCTTGAAATCATCTGCATACCTAACTATATACATTCTTTTCAGTTTTGCTTTTGATAAACGGTAGTTTTTAGTTTGTACTGTATGTGGTTTTCTTGTTTTGATATTCTCCCACTGACTAGATATCCACCAATCTAAATCGTTTAGTACAACATTACTAAGTAATGGACTTAGGATTCCTCCTTGCGGAGTTCCTTTTGTGGGAATACCTTCTCCTTTGATTGGTGCTTTTAACATTTTCGAGATGATTGTCAGTACCCTTTTATCAGTTATACCTATGTTGTATAGTTGTTTTAATAATTTGGAATGGTTTACGTTATCAAAGAAACCTTGTATATCAATATCTACTACGTGACTATATCCCCCTCTATTTATCAAAAATTGACACCTAGCCATTGCATGGTGTGTTGACCTGTTAGGTCTAAATCCATATGAATGCTTGTAGAATTTTGCCTCACATATTGGTTCTAGAACCTGTTTGAACATTTGTTGTATCAATCTATCTCTCATAGTAGGTATTCCTAATGGGCGTTTCTTTCCATTTGGTTTAGGTATTTCTACCCTACGTACCGTGTTAGGTTTGTAGTCTACAAGAGCTTTTCTTATGTTATCAACAAAAGAATCTACATCTTTCATTTTATAGTGGTCGATTGTAATACCATCTGTTCCTTCGGTTTTAGAACCGGTGTTAGTCTTTATATTTCTATATGCTAGTAGAATATTTTCTTTTGATACTATGTGCTTATATAAATTCACACCTTTAGTAGCATTGTTTTCGCTACGTTGATATAAATCATCAAACACTTTTTGCATGTCGTAATATTCTGCATGTCGTAATGTTGTACTCACCGATGTATTAATTCCCCTTTCTTACGAAAAGTCCCATCATCTTACTCGATCCTGTGAGTTACATCTAGTTAATTTAGTTTTCAAAGAACAAGACTAGGGACTATCCCTCCACATTCGTTACATGCTTCGTCGGTACTGTGTCCCCACCTTCACAAGAATGAAGCAATTTCGGTTCGTTAGAACCTTATATGCATCTGTCCGCTAGTAGGCGTTGTTGACAGTTTCTTGTTTACCACGTTCCGATTGACCTAGCTATACATATATCCTTAGGTGCTTGCTTTAAGCCTGTTATCTTTACATCCTCATCGTTAGATGTTCCGAATTTCATATTATTTACTCTTACTTTTCGGTAGATAACGTCGTCATTGACGACATACACATTTCTAATGCATTAAGCGTTTAGACCCGTACATTCGCAAGTTCGCCAGTCCATTCAGACATTCTCACCATAGATATTTTGTAGCATCCCGACCTATCCATTACCATATGATTTCTCACTTAGGTTTTGTTCAGCCGACTTCACCTAGCTTCATACAATTTGCGACTACTATCACGCCTCGCATGTAGGAGTATCAGATAAGTAGTTTCAGCTCAACCTGACGGCTTTCATTCCTACTCTCAGTCAATCCGTTGTTGTCATCAAATTGATAACCCTCCTATTTCGTGTTTACACACTTATAAGGAAACGTGTCGCACAAATAGCGTTTTTATTGAAAACTCACTTTGATTCACTTTGTTTATGGTATAATCTGTATAATTCATTTTTCAAGAAAGGACAAAGTAATGAGAGCATACTTTGGGATCACTTCATTTTTATTAACTTTAATCGTATTTTTCGGTCTATTATCTATGCGTACAAACGGTTATATACTTTTTTTAATACCTATCTCAATTATTTTAGCTATTTTTGCTCCAAAAGGTACATCGAAAAAAGTCGCTGTAGCTAGTTTAGTAATTTCATGTATTATTTACGCTCTCATATTCGGCCTACTTTTTATCATTGGTTGGGGATTGGCAGAATCAAAATTAAACTAATCCCCTTTTTTTCCAAATAACGATTTTGTTAAAATTTCACTTCAATTCACTTTGACTATGGTTTAATCTGTATAATTCATTTTTTCAAGAAAGGATAAAGCAATGAGAGAATACTTTGGTTTCATTTCAATGTTTTTAACTTCAATCTTATTTTTCGGTCTGTGTATAGCCGGTCCTTTTTTAATTTTAATACCCATCTCAATTGTTTTAGCTATTTTTGCTCCGAAAGGTACAGCCAAAATATTCGCTTTTGTTGGTTTAATAATTTTAGGTATTTTCTACGCTTGCATATACATCTTCATTTATTTTATTGATTAGGGATTAGCTGAAACTCATCTCAGATAATCATCTTTCTCCAAAATAAGGATTTTGTCTTGTTTTACAATCTGCAGTGTTTCTTTAAAAACTCTTCCAACTCATTGATCCATTCCAACGTAAATTGCGTTGGTTCTTCAATCATGTCACCCATGACCGAAACTATATTTCTATAAGTCGCTTCTGCTTCATCTTTTCCTCAAGTACAACTACACGATCATTGTAATTTTGCGGATGCTGCGCTTTAATGTCTTGATCCAACGCCTTTTGCATTTTAAATAGTTCGGATAAATCAATTCCTTTTTTATTCATCTTGAATCAGCTACAAATCAATTATTTTATCTTTTCAGTAAACTTAGTATCCACACTTTTCATGATTTACATGAAGAGATTAATGGTTTTTACAAATGTGAAGAAGGAAATAAGTTTATCGCTATCAATAATAATTTATCAGAAACTATGCAAAGGACAGTTTGTGCTCACGAATCGGGACATGCTGTCCTTCACGAAGAAGTAAATACTCTATTCTTACGAAAAAATACTTTTTTATCTGTTGATAGATTAGAAATAGAAGCCAATACCTTTGCTGCATTTTTATTAATAGACAAAAATACCATTATTCCAGGTGATACAAAAAAATGTATCACCTATAAAAATAACATTCCTATAGAACTCTTAAAGTTTTATAAAATTTATTAAAAGAGGAAGTTGTTTTGATTATTGATTTAGCGATTGAAAGAGAAAAAAGACAGAAACAAAAAGAAAATTAACTTGTAAAATTGCCTATCGTTACGCGAGTTTACGAAGAAGATGGAGAAATTAAATACGAAATAGAAGGATATATAGACACACCTGTTTCTTAGTTAAAAGAAAAATAAAGGAGGGAAAATCATGGCGTCTTTCCGAAAATACCAAACAAAAGATGGAGCTAAATGGCTCTACAAAATTTACACCACTATTGATCCGAAAACAGGAAAGAAAAAACAAACAACAAAACGTGGTTTTAAAACAAAGAAAGAAGCTCAACTTCATGCTGCGAAGGCTGAAACAGAATTAAGTAACGGGACTTTTATAGAAGATAAAAATGTGATGATTTCTACATTTTTGAATGATTGGCTTATAACCTACAAAAAAGGAAAGGTTAGAAATCATACATACAATCTTCACAAAACAGCAATAAACAAGCATATCGTTCCGTTTTTCGGATCGTATAAGGTATTCGATATTACACCTTCACTCTGTCAAAAATTCGTGAATCACCTCTTAGAAGAAGGGTATAGTGAAAATAGTGTTAAGAATTACACTGCACCTTTAAAAGGAGCTTTGCTCAAAGCTGTTGATTTGCAGCTTATTCAACAAACACCTTTCCGCGGAATTGTCATTGCTAAAAGTGATACTGAAGACAAAAAAATTAAGCATTTAGAAGGACAAGAAGTGAATACATTTGTTCAAAAATTAAAAGATACAGAACCTCATTATTTCTCGTTGTTCTTTACACTACTTCACACAGGAATACGCAAGGGTGAGGCACTGGCTTTACGATGGGATGATATTGATTTAGAAGAAGGAACAATAAGTATCCGTCACACCTTCACTTATGATTATAAAAACCTAGATAATCTATTCGCTAAACCCAAAACAAAAGCATCTTACCGCACGATAATCTTAGCAGATTTTTTAATCCAAATCTTAAAAAATCATAAACTTGAACAGAATAAATGTAAACTGAAATTAGGAGGGTTATACCATGATCTTTCATTAGTATTCGCACGTGAAAATGGACTTCCTTATCCAAAGTCTACTTTACAAAGAGCGATGACTCGCATTTTAAAAAAAGCTAATGTAACAAATATCACGATTCATGGTTTACGTCATACACATGCCGTTCTTTTGTTAGACGCCGGATATTCAATGAAAGAAGTGCAAGAAAGATTAGGGCATGATTCAATTCAAATTACTTCTGACATATATGCCCACATTTCAAAAGAAATGAACAAAAAGAGTCTTAATAAATACGAAGCGTTTGCGAAACGCAACCTACTTTAAAAAGGTCATGGTATGGTCATGAAATAAATATGGTCAAAATATGGTCATAAGCTAAAAACAATTGATACTTCTCCCTTTATCCACGCATACAAAAAACCCTCAACACGTTATGTGTCAAGGGTTTGAGACTCTTAGTAAAGAGACATATATTGATCGCGTTCCCATTGGTGTACTTGCGTGCGAAACATATCCCACTCAATTTCTTTCGCTTCGATGAAGTGCTCAAGTAAATGTTCACCTAATGCACCACATACAACTTCGTTAGATTGTAGTGTAACTAACGCTTGTGCTAATGTTGCTGGTAAGTCAACGATACCTGCTTCTTCACGTTCTTCTTTAGTCATTACATAGATGTTACGATCCACTGCAGCTGGCGGAGTTAATTTATTTTTAATTCCGTCAAGACCTGCTGCTAATAATGTTGCCATTACTAAATATGGGTTTGCAGCTGGGTCAACACTACGAACTTCTACACGTGTACTTATACCACGAGATGCTGGAATACGCACTAATGGACTACGGTTTTGTGCAGACCATGCTACGTAACAAGGCGCTTCATATCCAGGTACTAAACGTTTGTAAGAGTTTACAGTTGGGTTAGCTACCGCTGTAAATGCTGGGGCATGTTTTAAAATACCTGCGATAAAGTGACGCGCATCATCACTTAATTGTAATTCACCATTTTGATCGTAGAATACGTTTTCTCCATTTTTGAATAGAGATAAGTTACAGTGCATACCAGAACCGTTCACTCCGAATAATGGTTTCGGCATAAATGTTGCGTGTAAACCGTGTTTACGAGCGATTGTTTTTACAACAAGTTTGAATGTTTGAATGTCATCACATGAACGAAGTGCATTCGCATATTTAAAATCAATTTCGTGCTGTCCTGGTGCAACTTCATGGTGAGATGCTTCAATTTCAAAACCCATTTCTTCAAGTTCAAGAACGATATCACGACGACAGTTTTCCCCTAGATCCATCGGCGCAAGGTCGAAGTATCCACCGTTATCGTTTAGTTCTAATGTTGGATTTCCTTTTTCATCAACTTTGAATAAGAAGAACTCCGGTTCCGGTCCAAGGTTGAATTCTGTAAATCCTAGTGCTTCCATTTCTTTTAACATACGTTTTAAATTGTTACGTGGGTCACCTTCAAATGGAGTGCCATCAGCATTGTAGATATCACAGATTAAACGAGCTACTTTACCTTTTTCAGCAGTCCAAGGGAATACTACCCAAGTATCTAAGTCTGGATATAAGTACATGTCAGACTCTTCAATACGAACAAATCCTTCAATTGAAGATCCATCAAACATCATTTTGTTATCTAGAGCTTTTGTTAACTGACTAACCGGAATCTCTACGTTTTTAATAATCCCTAAAAGATCCGTAAATTGTAGACGGATATATTTTACATTCTCTTCTTTCGCTAAACGAAAAATATCTTCTTTTGTGTACTTTGCCATTATATATTCCTCCTTAGTCCCTCTAAACACCTTCAGAATCAGTAATCTTTAGTGAAAAAACCTTGAAATATCACCTTGCCGTAATGAAGTTCGATTGAATCTACCTGTATGTTGCAATTCATCTCGAAGAATTTTACGAAGCTCGGATTTTGAAATTTCTTTCGTTTCCTCTTTTACTTTCACTGCTTCTGTTTGATTTTCTTTCATTTGTAACACTTGTTTAATACCAGCCATATTTAAGCCTTGATCTAACAAATCTTTAATTTCTAACAACTTATCTACATCATTAAATGAAAACAATCTACGATTTCCCTTTGTACGGGTTGGGAAAATTAAATTGTGCTCTTCATAGTAGCGAATTTGACGAGCAGATAATTGTGTTAAATCCATTACAATACCAATAGGAAACAGCGGGGCAGAACGTCTATCTTCTTTCATTGTTTCAGTTCCTCCTTCGCTTTAACTGTTTCTCATTTTATATCATGTTATGTTTGATGTCAACAGATGTTAGCTTTTCTGACATGATTTTTTTATAAGTTTTTTCACTCTTTTTTAAAATGGCATAAATACCTTCTTCTATACAAAAAAGCTACCGAAATCGGCAGCTTTCCCTTACGAAATTGTTAATAGATTTTTTTCAATTAACGCATCGATCGCAGAACAAATCGCAATCTTCACGTGAGAATAAGTTAATCCACCTTGCACATAGGCAACATATGGAGGACGAATTGGACCATCTGCTGATAGCTCAATACTTGCACCTTGAATAAACGTACCTGCAGCCATAATGACATCATCTTCATAACCTGGCATATAGCTTGGATACGGTGTAAAGTGAGAATTAATTGGAGATGCGTATTGGATCGCTTGGCAAAATGCAATCATACGCTCTTTGTCATCAAATTGAACAGACTGAATTAAATCTGTTCTTGCAGCATTCCAAGTTGGTGATGTATTCATTCCTAACTTTTCTAAAAATGCCGCTGTAAAGACCGCCCCTTTTAACGCTTGACCAGCAACATGAGGAGCTAAGAAGAAACCTTGATACATTTCTTGTAAGCTATATAAAGATGCCCCTGCTTCTGCTCCAATACCTGGAGATGTTAAACGATATGCACAAGCTTCTACATATTGTTCTTGCCCAACAATGTAGCCACCTGTTTTTACAATTCCACCACCTGGGTTTTTAATTAGAGACCCTGCCATTAAATCTGCCCCGACATGACACGGTTCTAACTCTTCAACAAATTCTCCGTAGCAGTTATCTACAAATACAACAACATCTGATTTAATCTCTTTTACAAAAGAAATCATCTCTTTAATTTCCGCGATTGTAAATGACGGACGCGTCGCATACCCTTTCGAACGCTGAATACCAATCATTTTCGTATTTCCATGAATAGCTGCTTCTACAGCTTTAAAGTCAACACGCCCTTCTACCGTTAACGGTACAGCATTATATCCAATGTTATACTCTTTAAAAGAACCAACACCTTTGCCGCGCACACCAACAATTTCTTCTAACGTGTCATATGGTTTCCCTGTTATATATAATAGTTCGTCACCAGGGCGCAAAATACCAAATAAAGCTGTCGAAATCGCATGTGTACCTGAAATAATTTGCGGACGAACAAGCCCTGCTTCTGCTCCAAATACATCAGCATACACCTTTTCTAATGTGTCACGACCGATGTCATCATAGCCATAACCTGTTGTTGGAATAAAGTGTGAATCACTAATTTTATGTTTACGAAAACTTTCTAATACACGGAATTGATTACTTTCAATTACTGTATCAATACGTTTGTGTACACCGGCAATTTGTTCTTCTACTTCTTTTACAATAGGAGCGATTCTTTCTCCATTTTTCAAACGATCAAACATTTTTATTCTCTTCTCCTTTTTCCACTAAAAATCTCTTTAACTGTCCATTCAGCGGTGAATGAGCAAATATATAACCTGTACACTCATACAAGAATCCATCTTCTTTAAATTCCATCCCAGTTAATACCGTTTCTGTTTTTAAAAGCGTTAGTAATCTACCTTCACTCGGAGGAATCATGACCTTATACGATTCCATCTCTTCCATCATCTTCGTTTCTACCGATTCTTTCAAGATTAATAAATCTGTTTCTTCAAAAGCACTTGTCATAAGAAAATCATTTTTTGGAAATGGAATAAAATTCTGATGTAATCTATCCTTCTTATTGTAAACCGTAATAATTGGAATGTGGTCAATTTCAAGGTCTTGTAGTAATTTTTTCACTGTCTGTTCATGACCTACATAATTTGGATCTGCAGAATCAACGACATGCAAAATCACATCCGCTCCCCCCGCTTCTTCCAGTGTAGAGCGAAACGCAGCAACCAATGACGTTGGTAAATCTTGAATAAACCCTACCGTATCAGTTAATAGCACCGTATACCCACACGGCAATTGCATTTTTCTTGTTGTTGGATCTAACGTCGCAAACAGCAAATTTTCTTCAAATGTATCTGCTTCTGTTAATCTGTTAAACAACGTCGATTTTCCAGCATTTGTATACCCAATTAACGAAACTTGAAATACTTGATTATCCTTTCGGCGCTCACGATATCTTTTCCGGTGCTCCACAACAATCGCTAGCTGCTTCTTAATTTCATCAATACGAGAGCGAATGTGACGACGATCTGTTTCTAGTTTCGTTTCACCAGGACCCCTCGTACCAATCCCGCCTCCAAGACGTGATAGCGCTAGCCCTTGTCCCATAAGACGCGGCATTGTGTATTGTAGTTGAGCTAATTCCACTTGAAGCTTACCTTCTCTTGATTTCGCACGCTGAGCAAAGATATCCAATATTAGTTGCGTTCGATCGATTACTCTCGCATCTAACATAGCTGATAAATTACGGATTTGGCTTGGTGTTAATTCATTATTAAATATAATAACAGCCGGTTCTAGTTCTTCTGTCAGCGCTGCAAGTTCTTCTAATTTTCCCTTACCTATATAAGTAGCGGGATGAAATTTCGGACGTTTTTGCGTTGTAGATACCAAAACTTCTGCACGTGCCGTATTTGCTAGCGATGCGAGTTCTTTCATGGAATGCATAAACCGTTCATCATCATCTTGCGGCAATTGACAGCCAACTAATATGACTTTTTCTTTTTCTTCCATCAAATATGTTCACTCATCCTTTTCGAAATTTAAACCTTCTAATATAATAGCAGAGGAAGCACATTTCATCTAGTTAGCGAGGGAGAAAATTCATGGCATGGGAGATTTTTAGCATCATCGGTACAATTGCCTTCGCACTCAGCGGAGCTATTGTCGCAATGGAAGAAGATTACGATATCTTCGGGGTATATATTTTAGGGATGGCAACTGCCTTTGGAGGAGGTGCCCTTCGTAATTTATTAATCGGTTATCCAATCGGCGCTTTTTGGCAACAAGACATGTTATTTCAAATTGCACTTTTATCAATGACGATTATCTTTCTATTTCCAAATAAATTAATTAAACATTGGAAAAGATGGGAGAACATTACAGATGCTATTGGCTTATCAGCATTCGCTGTACAAGGAGCACTTTATGCACAAAAACTAAATTTACCTATTAGCGCTACAATTGTTGCAGCTGTTTTAACAGGGATTGGCGGTGGTATCATTCGTGATTTATTAGCACGCCGCAAACCTCTCGTCCTTCGCGCAGAAGTATATGCATTTTGGACGATTTTAGCAGGATTTTTAATTGGCGCCAAGATTATCGTCAGTGACTGGGCTCTATACACCTTATTTATTTTTATTGTTTGCTTCCGCATGATTTCCATTCATTTCAAATGGCATTTACCGCACAGACGCTTAGAGAATAAAGAGCGTTCTTTGCATAAATAGTAACTTCACCTCTTTACATGACGTAAAGAGGTTTTTCTTTTCCAACGTTTTTTTCTGTTCAGAGTGTCCATACTAAACTTTAAAGCGAGGTGAACATAATGACAAACCACGTAAACAAAGGTGCTCAAAAAAGCTCAGTCAACCAAATTAGCTTCGACCCAAAATCCGCCTATGAAAAAAGCAAAAAGATGGAGCGATATCATAGGGCATATCAACAAAAAGCTAAAGAAGAATAGAGGTGATAAAGAATGGCAAAAGGAAACAACAACCGCAATCGCGGACAAAGTAGTAGCGTTAATCCACAAGGACTTGCATCAGATGTAGCTGATACAAGTCCAAAAAGCAAATTAGAACAACGAGCAAAAACAAAAAATACAAAATAGAATACGATGCATTACGTTTCTCTTCCATAATAAAGTAAACGCACAGTTCATGAACTGTGCGTCTCTTCTTCAAGCGTTAAATCACTACTTGATATCCCAATTAAATCATACTTATCGTATGCATCCGCTTGCAATAAGCGCATCGCCTGTGTACGAATGGATTTCTCAACAATATTCCGGACATAGCGTCCATTACTAAATGATGTAATTTGTGATGAATATTTCACCGCATGTAAATGATCACGGAATTTCCATTCCGCCTCTTTTGATAATTGATATTCTCGTTCATCATACATTCTCTTACCAATTTCAAGCAACTGATTCACTGTATAATCCGCAAATTCAATAATAAATGGAAAACGCGATTGCAAACCTGGATTTAAAGAAAGAAAATGATTCATCTCTCTTGAATATCCCGCTAAAATCAAAACAAATCCATGTTGCTTATCTTCCATATGTTTGACAAGCGTATCAATCGCTTCTTTTCCAAAATCTTTCTCTCCACCACGCGCTAGCGAATATGCTTCATCAATGAACAATATTCCACCCATGGCTTTTTTAATTAAATCTCTTGTTTTTTGTGCTGTATGCCCAATATATTCTCCCACAAGATCCGCGCGTTCCGCTTCGACCAAATGCCCTTTTGATAAAATGTTCATCTCAAATAATAATTTTCCAATCATTCTTGCAACAGTTGTTTTCCCCGTTCCCGGATTTCCTTTAAATAACATATGAAGCACTTGCTTTTCTGACTTTAAGCCAATTTCTTGCCTTTTCTTATTTACATAAATCCATGCATAAATTTCTTTTATGATTTTTTTTATATCTTCCATTCCAACAAGTTTACCCATTTCTTCTTCAATCCGCTGCAGCATCTCATGCTTCGTAGACGTTTCACTTGAAATTACGGATTTCTTTTCTGGAGCAGGTACTGAAATTTTTTTCCGGTGATTTAACACGATATTAATTTGATTATTATTTTTCTTTCGCATCGATTGTTCCATACAATCACCTCTTTTTATCGACTCACCAAAAAATATTATTAATTTTTCCACTCCCCATACAAATAACTGTTTTCAGAAAAATTTGTTATAATATAAGAAAAAAACAGGGTGGTGGGAATATGGAAACAAAGGAAATTCATGATACAGTACAAGCTTTTTCTTCCTTTTTATTAAATAAAGGACGAAAACCTTCAACCATTAAACGTTACGTCTATGATATTGAAGATTTTGGGCATTGGTTAGAAAAAAATAAAAAACTTTCCTCTAGTAATATATGGGCTACACTTTGTACAAAAGACTATGAAGATTATTTTTCCGACTTAAAAAAGAAACGGCATTACTCTGAAAAAACAATGCACCGTGTATTTATTGTCTTAAATAGACTATATCAGTTTTTAAACCTCCCAAACCCATTAAAGGACATGGAACTCGTCATCCAACCTAATCGTGCGTTACGTGATGAAGATTTCATTTCAAAAGAGGACGAAAAACGCTTAAAACATACCTTGACTTCATTAGAAGGATTATCAGAGAAACAACGCCCTGTCCGTCCATTACTAATGGATCGTAATATTTCTATTGTAAATTTACTCATTGACTACGGCTTATCCCTACAAGAACTTGTATCATTAAATATGCATCACGTTCATTTTGAAACGAATACAATTTCCATTCCAGCAGTAGCAGGTATTGAAAGAACCATTAATTTAACTCACGACGACAAAAAACAACTATATAACTATTACAAAAAAATCCCTGAACCAGTTCGTCCCAAATACCATAGTGATGACCCGCTATTTGTGGCATTCGATTTCAACCGTAACACATATCGATGGGTGTACGAAAATGATGCTCCAAAAGCACTAACAGAAATAGCGGTCCAAAAAATGATTCGCCTTGAAGTAGCCCGTGCAAATTTACGTAAAGGGATTTCCGGTCAACACTTTCGAAACACCTTTATTTTACGGTTAATCGAACAAAACACTCCAGAGCAAGAAATCATGAAACGCGTTGGTTTCAAATCAAAAATTTCTTTAAAAAGGTATTATCAATATGCAAAACAAAAAGAAAACGCCTTATAAATGGGCGTTTTTACTATTTTTCACATAAACTGCCCGTTTCCCTATTCCTTTTTATCTTTAACTTGCATCTACTATGATAGGTTTTTCACCATCTCAATTAGAAAGGAGCATTTTAATGTCTCATTTTAATGATAACCAAAAAAAGATTTCAAAACCGTATTTTCCAACACAACCTCGTCGTATTCCGACAGTTCATTATACCCCTATTCCTAAATTATACGCGAATCTTTTTTCCGATACTTTAAGTGACCTAACTAATATTATTCCAGCTGTATTTTCCAATCCAACAGAATCTAACATAAAAGAACTTATAAACTTATTAGAAATAATAAAAGGGTTCCTGGAACGTTTAAACTTAACGCTTACACAGCGAGAAGCTGGCATTGCAATTGTCGAAAATTTAATTACTATTTTGGATAATCAACCTTTTGTAGCAAATGCAACATATATTGAATTACAAAACCTACTCAACTTTTCACTGTATATCACTAAATTATTTAGAATCAATCATCTTGTGTTCAAAAAAATCATCGTGCAAATAGAAAATTTACAAGTTACTTTACTACAAATTGCGTCAATTGAAATGACTGGACCTCAAGGCGAACAAGGATCTCAAGGTGAACAAGGGCTTCAGGGCGAACAGGGACCTCAGGGCGAACAGGGGCCTCAAGGTGAACAAGGGCTTCAGGGCGAACAGGGACCTCAGGGCGAACAGGGACCTCAGGGCGAACAGGGGCCTCAGGGCGAACAGGGTCCTCAAGGTGAACAAGGACCTCAAGGTGAACAAGGGGCTCAAGGCGAACAAGGACCTCAGGGCGAACAAGGACTTCAAGGCGAGCAAGGGCCTCAAGGCGAACAAGGTATTCAAGGCGAACAAGGTATTCAAGGCGAACTAGGGCCTCAAGGCGAACAGGGACCTCAGGGCGAACAGGGGCCTCAGGGCGAACAGGGGCCTCAAGGTGAACAAGGACCTCAAGGTGAACAAGGGTCTCAAGGCGAACAAGGACCTCAGGGCGAACAAGGACTTCAAGGCGAACAAGGACCTCAGGGCGAACAAGGACTTCAAGGCGAGCAAGGGCCTCAAGGCGAACAAGGTATTCAAGGCGAACAAGGACCTCAAGGTGAACAAGGGCCTCAAGGCGAGCTAGGACTTCAAGGCGAACAAGGACCTCAAGGCGAACAGGGACCTCAAGGCGAACAGGGACCTCAGGGCGAACAGGGACCTCAGGGCGAACAGGGACCTCAGGGCGAACAGGGGCCTCAAGGCGAACAAGGACTTCAAGGCGAACAAGGACCTCAAGGCGAACAAGGACCTCAAGGCGAACAAGGACCTCAAGGTGAACAAGGGCCTCAAGGCGAGCTAGGACTTCAAGGCGAACAAGGACCTCAAGGGGAGCTAGGACCTCAAGGCGAACAAGGACCTCAAGGTGAACAAGGTATTCAAGGCGAGCAAGGGCCTCAGGGCGAGCAAGGGCCTCAGGGCGAGCAAGGGCCTCAAGGCGAACTAGGGCCTCAGGGCGAGCAAGGGCCTCAAGGCGAGCAAGGTATTCAAGGCGAACTAGGGCCTCAAGGCGAACTAGGGCCTCAAGGCGAACAAGGACCTCAAGGCGAACAAGGGCTTCAGGGCGAACAAGGTATTCAAGGCGAACAAGGACCTCAAGGCGAACAAGGGCCTCAGGGCGAACAAGGGCCTCAGGGCGAACAAGGGCCTCAGGGCGAACTAGGGCCTCAGGGCGAACAAGGGCCTCAGGGCGAACAAGGGCTTCAGGGCGAACAAGGGCCTCAGGGCGAACAAGGGCCTCAGGGCGAGCATGGACTTCAAGGCGAACAAGGGCTTCAAGGGGAGCGAGGACCTCAAGGGTTTAGTTTTCCAGTAACTACAGCCGTACTTAAAAATACACTTCCACAAACTATAAAACCTAATCAAAACATCCAGTTCAATCTTATCTCAAACATAAATAACATACATTTCGATGCAACAGATACAATCACAATCCTTGAAGATGGTGTATATGTCATTGACTTTTCAGCTTCAACAATATTTTCAGGGTCAGCTCCCTTCGGCTTTGGAATTTCCATTAATGGCAACATACCTTCAGATAACTTTTCAGCAAACACAATTGGAAGTTCAATTACATTTTCAACAATTGAAACTTTAAAAGCCAGAACTACGATTACTATTCAATCTACCACTAATACAATCACTATTCCCGAGACAGGTGATACCACTGTTAGACTCTCTATTTTCCGCATTCATTAAAGAATCTCTAAAATATATAAATAAAAAAAGAGCGAATCACTCGCTCTTTTTTGCTATGTACAATTCTTTACTACTCTAATTCAATTGAAACGTTTTTTTGTGGAACAAATGTAGAAATAGCATGTTTATAAATAAGCTGTTGCTTTCCTTCTGTTTCCAATAAAACTGTAAAGTTATCAAAACCTTTAATTAATCCACGAAGCTGGAAACCATTTAATAAGTACAGCGTCACAAACGTATTTTCTTTACGGAGTTGATTTAAAAACTGATCTTGAATATTGATTGATTGCTTCATGTCGAATCCTCCTCTTTTTCTCTACTTACTTATTATTCGACTTTAATTGTAGCTTTCCTTCTATGTACCGCAAAATTTCTGCTGTTTTTTCACCATCAGTCACATCAAACCATGTAACATCCATCTTGTTACGGAACCATGTTAGTTGACGCTTTGCATAGCGACGCGAATTTGTTTTTAATTGCATTATCGCTTCTTCTAGCGAAACATGCCCTTCGAAATAATTATATAATTCTTTGTAACCAATCGCTTGAATAGATTGACAGTCCCTGACTCCATTTTCGTATAAAGCATTCACTTCTTGCAGCAATCCTTGTTTGACCATAAGATCAACACGCAAGTTGATGCGATCATATAACATTTCGCGATCCATAGTCAAGCCGATTAGCGAAACATCATATAACAACTCATTTTCTTGCTTTTCAAGTTGATCACTCATCTTCCGCCCTGTTGTATGGAAAATTTCTAGCGCACGAATGACACGCCTTACATTATTCGCATGAATGCGACTTGCACTTTCTGGATCTACCTCTCGCAGCTTTTCATGTACATATTCTACACCATGTTTTGTCGCTAATTTTTCCAGTCCCTCTCGATATACAGGATCTCCAGCTTCATCTGTAAACTGATAGTCATATAAAACTGATTGTATATAAAGGCCGGTACCACCAACAATAATTGGTAGTTTCCCGCGTTCTGTAATTTCTCGAATATGGCCTCGAACAAGCTCTTGAAATTCCGCTACAGAAAATGAATCTTCTGGATTTTTAATATCGATCATGTAATGCGGAATTCCTTCCATTTCTTCCATTGTTACCTTAGCTGTCCCGATATCCATCGTACGATAAATTTGCATCGAGTCCCCACTAATGATTTCACCATTTAACGCTTTTGCGAGATCAATGCTTAATTTTGTCTTTCCCACCGCAGTCGGTCCGATGATGACAGCAACTTTTTCACATTGCAGTTCTCCCATATACTTCAACTCTCTTTATGTAATCTTATCCATCTGATCATTATATCCAATCTTACCAATTTTAATAGTCATAATGCAAGTTCTTTCAATACTGTAAATGAAATTCAAAAAATAAGAATGATACAGTGAACCCTTAACCAAGTAAGATCACCTTCTTCCCTCACCGATTATCCCCCTAACCAAACAGGCTTTTATAAAGTTTCTCGCCTCCCTCTAAATCTTGAGATGAGGACCTTACTACCTAAATGGCGAGATAAATTTGACATAGTTTGTCCAATGGTACATATACATGATAAAAAATAGGATCGGAGAGGATATAATGAAAATCGGACAAGCTACGCATAATTTTTCAACATTAACGGAGGAACTCATTTTAGCAACATCCTTAAAAGAAAAGAACTGCTCACAAGAAGAATTATATTTCGCTTTAAGCTGTTTACTACGTTCCTTTCATACATTATTGGACAATCAAACTTTAGACGAACCGACTAAACAATATGCACAAACCCAATTTTGCAGTGCATATAAAATCATCACAGGCCGCACTGTATATCCATTTTAAACTCACAAAAGGGCTGTTAGGAAATTCCCAACAGCCTGAAAGACCAGCACTCAATATTTAAGTGCTGGATTTATTTTTTTAACAACAATAGCATTATTTTAAAATTTTCACTTTAACAGATTTACGTCCCCATTTGTTAGCAGCTGAATCAGAGCCAACTAGAACGTCGATACGGTTACCTTTAATTGCGCCGCCAGTGTCACCAGCGATTGCTTCTCCGTAACCTTCTACCCATACTTTTGATCCAAGTGGAATCACTTTCGGGTCAACAGCAATCATTTTCATGTTTGGATTCGCTGTTAGGTCATGACCCATTGCAGTTAATACACGACCACCATATGTGCCGCCAGTGTCACTCGGATGAGCTGTATATGCTGTAGCTTCAACTGTTAGTTCACGACCACCAGAAGGAGTGTTTGTTTCTGCTGCTTTGACAGCAGGTTTAGTAGCTGGTTTTTCTTGTGCTGCTGGTGCTTTTGCCTCTGCTTTAGCAGGTGCTGCAGCTTGAGCAGGAGCAGGCGTTTCTTGTTTTTCAATAACAGGTGCTGTACCTGTTAAGAAAGGAACATGAACGTAAGCTGTTTTCCCATTATATTCGAATTGTAACCACTCATTTTGTACTTGGTTCGTTGTTTCGATCATATCGTCTTTCTTAAGCGTACCAAGAATTTCTGAGTTTGTGTTTGCTTCAGCACGTACGTTTAATACGTTTGCTGTTACGTAATAGATGCTTTTTGTAAATTCTGCGTTTACGAATGCGTCTTTACCATTTAATTTGATTTGTGACCATCCGTTTTCTGTATTTGTAACATCTAATTTATGACCATTTAATACTTTACCTACAACTTGTGATTCAGTAGTTGGGTTCTCGCGTACATTTAATACCTCTGTTGTTACAACAGTTTCTGCTTTTGCAGAAGTAGTGAAAATCCCAAGACCAAAAACCGCTGCTGCTGCTATACCAATTAATTTTTTCATGAATAGCCTCCATTCGCTTTGTTTTCGTGTCCTCATTATAGCAACAGTTTTTTAGGTGATTTAGGATATCACACAATTACAAACGATTCGTAATCAATCATTAATGCTTTGTAATATAAAGTAGAATAATAGAAAATAGTGTTCTATACGTATTTTTAAGAGTTTTAATCATTTTTTTCTTTCAAACTCATATGTTTTTTTTGCAATAAAAGTAATAGTATTACCATCTTGTTACAAAAAAACACCGAAACATTACAATTCTTAGTTGCGCTATGTCTTTTTATGTAATAAATCATATACATTTTGACATTCATATATATAACATACACTATAAACCGAAAAGGACAGCTACCTAATATGGAGGCCACTGAAAAAGTCCACTTCATAAGAAAAAGGAGTCCACCACCTACTATATACAGGCGATGGACTCCTTTTTCCTTTCAACATATTGATAAAAATGCATGTTGTTTTTTCAAAGCAAACACTTTTTCAGTGCCTTCGTAATATGGCCGCTGTCCTTTTCAACTTTTTATGAAATTTTCTTTTTCCATATCCCTAACATAAAGGCAGATACAATAGAACCTATTAATATAGAAAGAATATATAGAACTGGTTTATTCACTAATAATATAACAAATATTCCACCGTGTGGCGCTGGCAATGTAATTCCAAATAACATCGATAATGCACCAGCAAGACTTGAGCCAACAACACAACTGACAATTACACGGATTGGATCAGCAGCCGCAAATGGTATTGCCCCTTCTGTAATAAATGATGTCCCCATAATATAGTTTGTAAAACCCGATTTACGTTCTGCTTCTGTAAATTTCGCTTTAAAAAGTGTAGTTGCAAGTGCAATCGCAAGCGGAGGTACCATTCCACCAGCCATAACAGCTGAATGCACACCAAAGTTTCCAGCCTCAATTGCAGCAATCCCAAATGTAAATGCTGCTTTATTAATAGGACCACCCATATCAACAGCCATCATTCCACCTAAAATAAGCCCTAATAGTATAGCATTCGCACCACCTAAACCATTTAACCAACTCGTTAACGCCTCATTTAAAGCAACAACAGGAGGATTTACAACTTTCAACATTAATACCCCTGTAAGTAACAAACCAAGTACCGGATATAATAAAACAGGTTTAATTCCTTCTAATTGTGCTGGTAAACCTGCTAATACTTTCTTTAAACCAAGTACAATATATCCAGCTAAGAAACCAGCAATTAATCCACCTAAAAATCCTGCATTTGCTTGCGCTGCTAAAAATCCACCGACAATACCAGGCATAAACCCTGGGCGATCCGCAATAGAACTCGCAATAAATCCAGCTAATATCGGAACAAGGAATTGGAATGCCCCTTTACCACCAATTGACATCAATGTTTCTGCAATCGGCCCTTTCGTATCGATACCACCAAAGAAAAAGGCTAGTGCAATTAAAATACCACCACCAACAACGAAAGGTAACATGTTACTAACACCATTCATTAAATGCTTATATATACCAAATCCTTTTTCCTTCTCTGGCCCCTCTACTTTTCTATTTTCTTTTATTCCTTTAAAAATCGGGGCTTCTTGATTCACAGCTCGATTAATTAGCTGATCTGATTTCCGAATACCATCTGCAACCGGTACTTGAATAACATGCTTTCCAGCGAAGCGATTCATTTCTACTTGTTTATCCGCCGCAACGATAATAGCTGTTGCACGCTCAATATCCTCTTTCGTTAATCCATTTTTCACACCAGTAGAACCATTTGTTTCGACCTTAATCGCAATTCCTAATTCTGCTGCCTTTGCCTTTAGACTGTCCGCAGCCATATATGTGTGAGCGATACCAGTCGGACAAGCTGTTATTGCTAACACATATGGTTCATTTCCTTCCGGTTTTGTTACTTCACTTTGCTCATCTTCTTGTTCATTTTCTTTTTCATCGAACAAATGAAGAAGCTCCTCTTCACTTTTTGCTTCTAACAGTTGTTTGCGAAACCCTTCATCCATTAATAACGTAGATAGACGAGATAGTGTTTCTAAATGTGTATTGTTTGCTCCTTCACTAGCCGCAATCATAAAGAATAAATGAGCTGGTTGTCCATCAAGCGACTCATAGTTGACACCGCTTACACTTCGTCCAAAGCAAATAGCTGGTTGTTTGACTGCTTTTGTTTTGGCATGTGGAATAGCAATCCCTTCACCAATTCCAGTTGTACTCTGCATTTCACGCTGTAAAATAGCCTCTTTAAATTCCTCTTGGCTATTCAATCTTCCTGCCTTTTCTAGTTTCTCTACTAATTCATCGATGACAGCTTCTTTTGCTGAAGCTGTCAAATCCATGATAACGGTATCCCTTTTTAAAAGTTCTGTAATTTTCATATTCTGTTCCCCCTACCGCTTTGTAATCATTACTTGCGATAATAATTCCTCTACTTTATCTTTCGTACATAAATCAGCTGAAAAAGCTGTTGCACTTCCTGTTGCTACACCATAACGAATTGCTTCTTCAACATCTTTCGTTTTTTCATATATCCCCACAAAACCTGCAACAAGAGAGTCTCCCGCTCCGACAGAATTGATAACTGTTCCTTTTGGTACGGTTGCCTCATATATTCCTTTACTTGTAAATAATAAAGCTCCATCTCCTGCCATAGAAACAATTACATTCTGTACACCTTGTTCAATTAACTTTTTTCCATATGGAATAATTTCTTCTACTGTTGAAAGCTTTTCTCCAAATAATTCTCCAAGCTCATAATGATTCGGCTTGATTAAAAATGGCTTATTTTGAATCACATACTGAAGCGCACTTCCGCTCGCATCAACAATGACGTTAATGTGACGTCTTGCCCCAAAAGCAGCAATCGTTTCATAAAATGTTTTTGGAATCGATGCCGGAATACTACCAGCTAACACAAGATAATCACCAGCCTGCATATCTTCAATTTTGTTCATCAACTGCCCGAGCTGCTCATCCGTAATAACAGGCCCTTGCCCGTTCAGTTCTGTTTCTTCCTGTCCCTTTATTTTCACATTAATACGCGAATCTCCATCTACATGAACAAAATTCGTCCTAACACCTTCACTTTTCAAAACATCTTCAATAAATTGACCTGTGAATCCGCCTATAAAACCAAGCGCTGTATTATCTATTCCCATCCGATGAAGCACACGGGATACATTAATCCCTTTCCCACCAGGAAATTTCATATCGTTTTCCGCTCGATTGACAGTTCCCAGTGTGAAATACTCTGCTTGAACAACATAATCAATCGATGGATTTAAAGTAACTGTATAAATCATCGTTTATCAACCTCAATTACATTTGTTTTTCGTTTATATTCTTCTTGCTCTTCTTCTAATGCATTTGTAATAATTGTCGCTTCTTCAATACTTGCAATTTTCGCAAATGCAACTTCGGCAAATTTACTTTCATCTATTAAAAAATAACCTTCATTCGCTAATGTTAACGCCCTTTTTTTCAGCAATGCTTCTTCAGGATCAGGTGTTGTATATCCAAGCTGTTCATGTACACCATTCGCCCCTAAGAAACACTTATCAAATCGATACTGCTGCATACTTTCCTGTGCCATCGCACCAATTAAAGCCTTTGTTCGACTCTTCATCATCCCACCAAGCAAGTAAGCACGAATATTATTTTCAACTAGCGCTTCAATATGCATAAGTCCATTTGTTACAACTGTAACTTCTTTCTCTATTAAATACGGAATCATTTCAAACGTTGTACTTCCCGCATCTAAATAAATACAATCACCTTTTGCTACAAAAGACGCAGCATGCTTAGCGATTTGTTTTTTCACTTGAATGTTTTTGGCTGATTTTTCAACCATCGTAGGCTCTTCACCTTTTCCAGTTAATACAGCAGCCCCGCCATGGACTCTTTTTAATAAACGCTCTTTCTCTAATTGCGCTAAATCACGACGGATTGTTGATTCTGAACTTTTTGTTTCTTCCACCAACTGTTGTAATTTCACTACTTTTTTCTCTTTCACAAGCTGTAAAATTAGCTGATGACGTTCAGGAGTTAACATATCACTCACCTCTTCTTTAATTACAGTATAATGAAATCGGATTCAAAAATCAATCAAAAACATTCAAATTCATTCAAATAAAGCCACTAAACCGTTCAATAACATTCAAAGAACCTTCTTGATACGTATCAAGAAGGTTCTTTGAATTATCTTTATCCTTTATAATGAAGCTCTATAAATCTCTACTACATCTTTTTTATTTAATTTTTTAAAATGACCAAATTCACCATAAACCATCGCTTTTTCAGCCATTACATCAATTTTCTCTTCTCCAATTTCATAGTCAGCTAAACGAGACGGTGCTTCAATAGATGTCCAGAAGCTTCGCAACGCTTCGATACCTTCCACCGCAATTTCCTTATCCGTTTTCCCTTCCATCTCTATATGAAACACACGCATCGCAAATTGTTTAAACCGATCTACATTTCCATCTAAAACATGCTTCATCCAATTTGGGAATAAAATCGCTAAACCACCGCCATGTGGAATATCATACACAGCTGAAACGGCATGCTCAATATTATGCGTTGCCCAATCACCGCGGACACCCATTGCTAAAATGCCATTTAGCGCCATCGTTCCACAATATAAAATTGTTTCTCGATGCTCATAGTTTTCTAAATCGTTTAAAAGTTTCGGGGCTGTTTCAATGACTGTTTTTAAAATAGATTCACAATAGCGGTCTTGTAATTCTGTATTTGAACCTTGATGAAAGTATTGTTCTAATACATGAGACATAATATCAACCATACCATAAATAGTTTGATTTCTTGGTACAGAAGCTGTATGCGCTGGATCTAAAATAGAAAACTGTGGGAACGTAACAGGACTACCCCACCCATACTTTTCATTCGTTTCCCAATTTGTAATAACAGACCCTGCGTTCATCTCAGAACCTGTCGCTGCAAGAGTTAGTACTGTACCAAATGGTAAAGCTTCATTTGCAAATGCTTTCTTTGTCACAATATCCCATACATCACCATCATATTTACTACCTGCAGCAATTGCTTTCGTACAATCGATGACACTTCCACCACCGACAGCTAAAATAAATTCAATATCATTTTCTTTACAGATTTGAATTCCTTTATTTACAGTAGATAAACGTGGGTTCGGCTCAACGCCTGTTAATTCAAAAATTTCCGCATCAATTTCGTTTAATATAGAGATTACATTATCATATACGCCATTTCGTTTAATACTTCCCCCGCCATATACGAGAAGAACCTTTTTACCATACTGAGGAATCTCTGTTTTTAATTGTTCTAATTGCCCTTGCCCAAAAATAAGCTTTGTCGGATTACGAAATATAAAATTTTGCATAATTCCCTACCCATCCTTCCAATATAAAAGTTACTATACTTTTGTATAACATATTTTGTTCATTTCACAAAAATATTTGCTTCATAAAGTGAATCTTTCCTCAGTGAAAGTTAGCCCTCACCAATCAGATTTCCCCTCCCCCTACCTTCTTCACCTCTCTTTAAATCTTGAGTTGTGGGATATTACTACCTATGAATAGTGGAATAAAAAAATCCCAGCCCAAAGGCTGAGATTTTTTATTGATAATACGGTGAAATCATTAAGTAAACAATAACACCAGAAAGACTTACGTATAACCAAATTGGCATCGTCCAACGTACAATCTTACGATGACGAGTCAATTGGTTTGTAAAACCATATACAAGCGAGAATAATGCAAGCGGTACAATAATTGCCGCAAGGAAAATATGCGTAATTAAAATAAAGAAGTACACATATTTAATGATACCTTGCCCACCAAAATGCGTTGCTGGTGCTAAATAATGATACGATAAATATGAAACACAAAATAGCAATGTTGTTGTAAATGCCGCAAGAATAAAACCTCGGTGCATCTTTACATTCTTTTTAATAATAGAAAACAATGCTGCCAATAAAAATACAAATGTAAAGCTATTAAAAATTGCATTTAACATCGGCAAGATTGTTACATCAAAATGTACCTTCCCTTTGTAGCCAACAGGTCCAAAAAACAAAAATAAAATAATCGCATTGACAACTACAGAAAGCGTTATCACAATAGGAGCATAGCTTTTCTGATTCGTTGATTGATCTATCAAATTGTTCACTCCCTCTTCCTCTTCTACATATGTACAGTTAACTACACTATTTTAACATATTATTCATAGTGCAAATGTGACAATACTTTGACACACTGAAATCAAACAAAGAAAAAATCCTTCTTAATCATACTTCTTAAGAAGGATTTTATCGCTTTATTATTGAAATAGCAATTCGTTTAGTTTTTGTTAAAAAACATGTCACTATATGCTTGAAAAATCTCTGATACTTGATATCCCATTAAAGAAATTGCTGTTAATGAAAAGAAACCAATCATAAGAAATCGAAACCACATATTATTCTCCTCCTTGTATTTAGCTTATAAACAATACGCTGTATTACAAGTCGGATAGCAATCTCCTTCTTCGGCTTCTTTTTTCTTCACAATGGCTGTTATAAACCGAATCATAAAGAATGTGATAAAAGGAAGTTCCGTCTGTTTTATATTGGCATAGTTGAGCAACGGTTCCCGCTCTAAATCGGACGGAGATGAGAAGGAATAGAACATACCTTGCTCTTCCATGTACACAATAACAATTTTCAAACAAAATAAAATTCCAAGAAATGAAACAATATCTTGCCAATCTGTTGTATACAATACATTATAAAGATCCAATACGTACTCTTCCATTATCACCCCTCCTTCCTTTTTTACCATTTTCCTCGTCCGCATATAAAAAGTCAAGAAAAATGTTTTATATACACTGTGGCAATAGTGATTACATAATTTCCACTTGCACTTCTTGTTCTTGTAATATTTGAACGATTAACTCAAGCACTATTTTTTGCAGTAACTGATACCTAACTAATCCATTACTTTGCTCATTAGAACACCCCATTGTATATTCAATTCGCTGCACAACATAGCCTTCTACCAACAACTTCCCTTTTTCAATTGTTACTGAATTCTCTTTTGATTTTAGAACTTTTTGAGAAAAAAATTTACTATCTGTCAAAACAATTTCTTGTAAAACTTCTTTAATTTCTACTTCTTCTTGAAACATCACTCTTTCTTCTAAACTAATTTCCGTTTTATACTTCCCTATTTCAACTGGCAGTTTCGTCGTTACATAATTACTGCTTTTTTTCTCGTTTCTCTGCTTTAAATTCAAATTGTGTATAGGAACCCATAAAGATTGCTCTAACTGATTTTCCCCGCTATGTTTTATATAATTCTCACTCGAAAATTCTAGAAAAATCCTCTTTTCAAAAAGCTTTGAAGAAATTAAACGACAATATGGCTGTTCGTTATAATGATGTACCGTAGCTAACAACTTTGTATCTAACTCACGAAATGTTTCATTCTCTTCGTTTTGAAATGCAAATACTTCTTCATTCGTACTACTCACAATAGGTGAGATTAAAAAATCAGTCACTTCAGCAATGGTGGAAAATGGTATTTCCACTGTCATGAGACATGCTAATCTTCCTTCTTTTAATTCAGGAGGTGAATTATCTTCCTTCTCGATCTCTGAGAATAGATTTTCTTCCATCCCGATCCCTGAAGGTGAACTTTCTTCCACTTCACTCTCTGAAAATAGATTTTCTTCCATCCCGATCCCTGAAGGTAAACTTTCTTCCACTTCACTCTCTGAAAATAGATTTCCTTCCATCCCGATCTCTGAAGGTGAACTTTCTTCCACTTCCAGCTCCGAGATGATTTTATGCTCAGAAAAAATTTTATCTATCATTTTATTACTAATCCATGGCTTATTCATCGTCAATCACTTCCTAACTGATGAATTGAAAGACTTACGTATTTTTTTAAACCCATAATCGTTTCAACATTATATATGTTTTATAATAAAAAAAAAGACATCAACTTTTATTATAAAAAAAGACGATGTCTGTCTATCTTTCAAACTTGTACTTGCTGTACCTGTAAGATGTTCAAAGTAAGATCTAGTACGATTTTACAAAGTTTGCTACATGACTCGTTCAAATTTGTTAAACATGGTGAAAAATCAAACTCATAAAAATTAGCTCTGACTAATTCACAATACGGTTGTTTATTATAAAAAACTGGATTTCCAAAAGAATTTGTATCTAACTGGGGTAAATAGCCACCCTTAGGATTAATCAAGTGGGATGTAGTATCTAAAAAAGCTACCAATAAAGGCTGTATTATAAAATCACCTGCTGTCAAATCTAGGAATCTAGAAAACGAAATATTAACAATCCGACTATACAATAATCCATTACACTGATCAGCAACATATTCAATGCTATTTCGAATATAGCCCTCTACAAATAATTTTGCTCTTGTGACTCGGCGATAATTGGTACCTAGTACCGACGTAAACGCTACAGGAACTAACTTACAGTGTGTTAAAAATACATTTTTCAACACACGTTTAATTTCGATTGCCAAAGGATCCAATGAAATATTTGCTTCTACAACAACTTGAATTGTTCTCTCTGCTAATACAACCGGGATTTTTACAATTGATGTTGTCGCTGAACTTTCTTCCACTTCACTCTCTGAAAATGAATTTTCTTCTATTCCAATCCATAAAGAGTCGTTTTTTTCCACTTCACTCTCTGAAAATGAATTTTCTTCTATTCCAATCCATGAGTAGGGGTTTTTTTCCATTCCACTCTCTGAAAATGAATTTTCTTCTATTCCAATCCATGAGTAGGGGTTTTTTTCCATTCCACTCTCTGAAAATGAATTTTCTTCTATTCCAATCCATGAGGGGGCATTTTTTTCCACCTTCAGCTCAGTGCTTATTTTATGCTTAGAAAAAATTTTATCTATTGGTTTATTACCGATCCATGGTTTATTAGCGATCCACGGTTTATTCATCATCAATCACTTCCTAACTGATGAATTGAAAAACATATGTTTTTCAACATTATATATGTTTTATAACACTTATAATCTAATTCATCTTTCATATGACCGAAAAAGGATTTCATTGGGGCATTATCTAGACAGCTTCCTCTACGTGACATAGACTGTCTAATCCCCATCTCCTTTAGTTGTTTCATTTATATTTTATTAAAAATAATTTTACTCATTTCCCGTATCTCACTTTTATCATTGTTTCCATATGTCTATCATTTTTCATAGAATATCCTAACTTCTATCCATTTGTTTTTACCACTAATTGACAAAATTATTCAAATTATATAACATAAATTTATCGACATGATATGCAATGCATGTACTTTTTATTCATATTTTATTGTTGATAAAAGATTCTACAGAACTACTCTAAGTAATTTTTACTTTTACTTACCAAGATGAGTATCATTTTTGGTATTTTTTGTGTTCATTCCGAAAAAGCCTCGTCTTCATGTTCTGAGAACAGAAAATGCTTAATCGAGGGATTTTTCTCGTTCCCCCGGATTTATCAATTTAACCATTAATGAGACAGAAAAACTCATTAATGGAAATGGAGTAATGTATCAAAATATGGAGGGGTTATTTATGTCTGTCTATGCACCACAAGAGATTACTGAATTGGCCGCGAATTCGGGTCAAAAAAAAGCACTTTTACCGCTACTACCTATGTTGATTTTAGGTTTTTTTGGCGGCGCTTTCATCGCGTTAGGTTATTTACTTGATATTCACGTCATTGGAACAATGCCAAAATCTTGGGGTTCCTTTACTAGTTTTCTAGGAGCCGCTGTTTTCCCTATCGGCCTAATTCTAGTTATTCTTGCCGGTGGTGAACTAGTGACCGGTAATATGATGACCGTACCTATCGCTTGGTTTTCAAAAAAAATTCCTTTCTCTAAAGTATTAAAAAATTTACTAATTGTTACAATTAGTAATTTTTTGGGTGCTGTATTTGTAGCTTATTTTTTTGGCCACATCGTTGGATTAACAGAGGGACAATTTTTAGCAAAAACTTTATCTATCGCTCAAGCAAAACTACATGATACACCGTTACAGGCATTTGTCTCTGCTATTGGATGTAACTGGCTTGTTTGCCTAGCAGTTTGGATCAGTATGGGTAGCAAAGAATTCGCAGGAAAAGTGATTGGTATCTGGTTTCCCGTTATGACTTTCGTTGCAATTGGCTTCCAACACGTTGTTGCCAATATGTTCGTTATACCAGCCGCTATCTTTGCAGGGCATCTAACTTGGATGGAATACTTACCAAATTTCATTGTCGTCTTCTTTGGGAACTTAGTCGGCGGTATGCTATTTGTAGCGCTCCCTTACTTCTTGGCTTATAACAAACGAGAGCAATCAAAAAGCAAAACAACGGAATTAAAGAAAAAATCTGTAACTGCTTAGCAAAAAGAATTTAAGAGAAAACCTATAGTACACTTGTTCTCTTCTCTTTTATACGTTATAATAACAACTTAAATAGCATTATTTACATATGAGGTGAAGATATGAATAAAACAGAATTAATTAAAAATGTAGCACAAACAGCTGAAATTTCTCAAAAAGAAGCTACTGTAGTTGTGCAATCTGTAGTAGAATCAATCACAAATACTTTAGCTGCTGGTGAAAAAGTACAACTTATCGGATTTGGTACATTTGAAGTTCGTGAAAGAGCTGCTCGTACAGGCCGTAACCCACAAACAGGTGAAGAAATGCAAATCGCAGCTTCAAAAGTACCTGCATTTAAAGCTGGTAAAGAACTAAAAGAAGCAGTAAAATAATAAAAAATAGCCTTCTCGCTTATGAGAAGGCTATTTTTTATGTTTAAAATGTTATATTCTTCGTTTATGCTCTCTAATTAATGAAATTAACTCCATTATAAAAAGACTCGTCAAACTTATAATCCTAATTGGATAATTAATAAAAGCCCTTCATGTGAGCTAAATAACATTGGAACTACCCATGGATAAACAACATTTCCAGGTACATTTACTAAAATTAAATTTTAAAATAACACTGTGTATAAAAGTATCAACACAGATAAAAAACTTTTCCATGAAAAAATAAAAAACAAGCTAGATCCAATACTAGCTTGTTCTATCACGCTTTTGAGAATCGTTCAAACACTGTCATTAACTCTTCAATTGCTTCGTCTCCATTACCATCTTTAATAGCATTCGAAACACAATGATTTGTATGATTTTTAAGTATCCCCATACCAACCTTCTTCATTGCAGCATTAATAGCTGAAATCTGCACTAAAATATCAACACAATAGCGATCATTTTCAATCATATTCTGGATACCACGTACTTGCCCTTCAATTCTCTTTAACCTATTCATGATTTGTTCTTTTTCTTTATCCGATCTATGGGTAGTAACCTCTGCTTTTTCATTATGATCCATTTTATCACCTTCTTAAAGTTTATCCTCATCCATAAGGAACAATGCCCCCATGAGTATACCAATTATAGCATTAAACTTACATATGGTGATACCCTATATAAGAATCAAATAACAACCTATATCCTCTATTTATTCGTTACTTATATGACAGAACTCAACTACGAAAGCAATTCCCACACAAGTTCACTTCTACTAAAAAACAACGATTAGAATAAATTGCTTACAAAGCGCAGTGCCTTACTTAAAGCAGTTGGCACTACTGATGCATGATTCTCTCCCTCAGCTTCATAAAATGCAAATCGAAACTTATTATGTTGCAAGTTCATTAAACGCTCAGATAATGCATTTGCATCTTGAACCATATGATCTCTTTCTAATGCTCCCACTGTCAGAAAGACTCCGACTTCAGAACTCGCTCTACTCAGTTCATTTATAAACGCTGCTTCCTTTTCAAGAATAGACTTGTTATTCCACCAAATCGATGGGCTACTGATGAAATAATTTTGAAAAGCATTTATATTTGTAAATAATACATGTAAAGCAAATAATCCACCAAGTGAATGTCCAAATATTGTTTGTCTTTCTTTATCAATCTCAAAATCCTTTTCAATTTGTGGCTTCAATTCATCTTGAATAAATTCTAAAAACTCATTCGCTCCTCCTGACTTAGGCCACGGTTTCCCATCAGGTTTCGGCGGTGCATCCACCGAAGGTGAAGAAGGGGTAAAATCGTAGCACCTTTCAGAAGCCGCAAAAACTCCTTCGATTGGATAACCAACACCAACAATAATCGCTGGTGCCACTCCTGTTTTTTCTGCTCTTACCGATTGAATCTTCATAGCTTCTTGGAACGTTTGAAAAAATGCATTTCCATCTAATACATAAATCACGGGATATCCAGATTCTGGAGCGGGTTGCTTTGGCTTCGAAATATAAATTTGATATTCACGATTTCCTAGTTTCGAATCCATCTTCCACTGCTCTGTATTCGAAATAGTAACATCCTTTTTTTCAATACTAGTATTCATGTGATTCCCCCTCCTTTTATCATTTTAGCTAGTTACATATATTTCAGTATTTTCTTCTTGGAACAGACTATCATAACCGAAACATACAGGAGCACCATTATATGGGTCTATCATGACGCGTGCGTCAATATGAAATACATTTTTTAACACTTCATTTGTAATAATATTTACCGGGCTTCCAGTTGTCACGATTTTCCCTTCTTTCATTGCAATAATCTCATCTGAGAATCGCGCTGCATGATTAATGTCATGTAAAACCATAACAACTGTGCATTTATGGTCTCTGTTTAACCGTTCAATAATTTGCAATACTTCTAATTGATGAGACATATCAAGATATGTAGTCGGTTCATCTAATAATAGAACTTCCGTTTCTTGTGCTAATGCCATCGCTAACCATACTTTTTGCCTTTGTCCACCGGATAAATTTGCAATTTGGCGTTTGCGAAAAGCAGTCGTTTTTGTAATATCCATCGTCCATTCAATAATTTCTTTATCTTTGGATGATAATTTATTTACATTGTTTCGATGTGGATAGCGTCCATAAGAAATCAATTCTTCTACCTTAAGCTCTCCCGGAGCAATTGGGTTTTGCGGAAGTAATGCTAGCTGCTTCGCAATTTGTTTTGTAGGAATTGTAGTTAAATCTTGTCCTTGTAAATACACTTTTCCACTTTTTTGTTTTAAAATTCGGCCCATTGTTTTTAATAATGTTGACTTTCCACAACCATTTGGACCAATAATTGTGGTGACTTTTCCTTTTTGTATTTCTACATTCAAATCACGAAACACCGTGAATTTTTCATAGCTCGTTTCTAAATTCTCAGCGCTTAGAACCTTCACTTTCTATCACTCCTCTTACTCCTCTTACGCCTTTGCTTTGTATAACAAATATAGGAAATATGGTACACCAACAATCGAAATTACAATCCCAACTGGTAATTCAGCTGGTGCAAAAACAGTTTTTGCAATAAAGTCCGAAGTAATCACGAGTAACATTCCAATTGCACCGCATACAGGAATTACATGATTATGATGAATGCCGACCAGACGTTTCGCAATATGTGGTGCCATTAGACCAATAAATCCAATGCTTCCTGAAATAGAAACACATGCACTCACTAACCCAATACTACTTAATAATAAAATCGATTTTTCTCTTTCTACTGAAACTCCTAAACTTGTTATACTCGTCTCTTCCAATTGAAATAAGTCGAGTAAATACGCTTTTCTTTTGATAATTGGAATTAAGATAATGAGCCATGGCAACATAGCAATAATATACTTCCAGTTTGCATTATATATACTTCCCGAAACCCACACAGCAGCCATTTCAAAGTCAGTTGCTTTCATCTTCAATGATACATACATAGAAAATGCTCCGAAGCCTGAACCTATCGCAATCCCTGTTAGCAAAAGACGCTGTGAATCTAATTTTCCACTTCGCCAAGAAAACATATAAATTAATATAGCAGCACCTAGCCCGCCGACTAGACCAAACAATGGCATCATCATAATAGAAATCCAATCTGTGCTTTTCATTTGTCCTTGGAAGAAAAACATAAAGATCACAATTGCAGTACCCGCTCCCGCATTAATCCCTAAAATACCAGGATCAGCTAAACCATTTCTTGTAACCCCTTGAATAACAGCACCTGCAATCCCAAGACCTAATCCTACTAATCCTGCGATTACGATTCTCGGAAGCCTAAAATCAAATATAACTAAATCATGTTCAGGTACAGGGTCAATCCGAAATATTGTTCGAAATACGTCTGTAATCGTAATGTCAAACGTACCATTCGTTAAACTAATATAAATGGCACTCAAAATTAAAAATATAATAATCCCCATTGTCATTACAAAACGCTGACTTGAACCTTTAAGCATGCTTCTCTCCTCCTCTTGTTCGAATTAAATAAAGGAAGAAAGGAATTCCAATTAAAGACGTAACGACTCCTATCGGTGTTTCAAATGGATAATTTACAAATCTACTTAATACATCACATAAAGCTAGAAAAACCCCACCAATTACCCCAGCACAAGGCACGATCCATTTATAATCTACCCCGATTAAAAAGCGAGTAATATGAGGGATAATTAATCCTACAAAACCTATTTTTCCAACTAAAGCAACCGCAGTACCTGTTAAAAATACAACAGATAGAATTGCAGTAGCTTTTACAAGCTTTGTACGCTGTCCTAAATTAATAGAAACCTCTTCTCCTAACGAAAGAATCGTAATAGATTTTGAAATTAGAAGGGCTAAAATAATGCCAACTATACCGAAAGGAATTGTTAACTTAAGTACATTCGGATCCACTTGATCTAATCTTGTGTTATACCAAAAACTAATATTTTGAGAAACTTGAAAATAGGAAGCAATCGCTGCAGAAATACTACTTAAAAATGTCCCTATAACAGTTCCTATAATCGCCAATCGAACTGGTGATAATCCGTTTCGAAGCAGTGAACCAAAACCAAAAACAATTCCTGCCCCTAATGCCGAGCCAAGCATAGAACATAAAATCATACCAACTGAAGACATTCCAGGAAGAAATACCATACACATTGTAATCACAAAAGCTGAGCCATCCGTCACACCCATAATAGAAGGGGATGCAAGATAGTTCCTTGTCATCCCCTGCATAAGTGCTCCTGATATGGCTAGAAATGCTCCGACTAAAAGAGCTGCAACTACCCTTGGTAAACGAGAAGTAATAATAATATTATGATTTACATTTCCTGAATCAAAATGAAACAATGCATTCCAAGCTGTTTCAAAATCGATATTTTTTGCCCCATATAAAATAGATAGCATAACTGTAAGTAAAATAAATATGGGCGCTAAGCATAAAATTATCATTGGTACTGCATTTATTTTCCGCATATCATTCAACGCACCTTACCTATTTAATTATTTAGATAAATTTTTCACTGCTTCTTTTAAAAATGCTGTTTTACTCCAAGCAGTACCACCTTGCGCGATTGGATCAACAGTATTTACAAATACTTTTTTATCTTTTACAGCATTCATACTTTGCCAAATTGGATTACTTTCTAATTCTTCTAATACTTTTGGTTTATCATTTTCGCTTGCCTCATATTGCAAGAATACATAATCCGGATTGATTTCAGCCAGTTTTTCTAAAGAAATTTTTTCTTGTGCTTTTACAGATTTAATTTGTTCTGGAACAGTTAATCCTAGATCTTTATAAATTACAGGATTGAAGTATACTCCTTCTGGATAAAGGTATAAGCTATTCGCTCTTAGTCTTATTACAAGCACCTTTTTATCTTTTAATTTATCTCCAATCTTTTCTTTTGCTTTTGCGGCATCAGCTTTATAATCTTTAATAATTTTTTCTGCCTTATCTTTTTTACCAGAAAGTTCCCCCATCAGCTTTAAATTATCTTCCCAATCTGTTGAAACATGTGATATTGGAATCGTTGGAGCTATCTTCGTAAACTTTTCACCAGCCTCTGGTGGGAATTTTGAACTAGATGTAATTACATCTGGTTTTAATTGAAGTAATGTTTCAAAATTCGGTTGCATTTTCTCCCCGATAGATTTTGCACCTTCTAAATTTTTCGCAACGTTCGCTGGTAACTTTCCACTTACAGTAATTGCTCCTACTGGTTTAATACCAAGTACCGCCGCATCCTCCATTGATTCTAAACTAGCAGTTACAATGTTCGTTACTTTCGCGGGTACTGTATATTCTTTTCCTAAGTATGTAATCTTTCGTGTCTCATCTTTTTTCGTTTCAGTTGCTTTCGATTCTTGTTTTTGTTCGCCTGAGCTTTTTTCCGTGCTGTTACATGCTGCAAGACCTACGCTTAATACTGTAACCATCCCTAGTGTAAATAATTTCTTATTCATGTTTATAAATACTCCTCTCCAAATTTGTAATCTTTAAATATAGTATTTTAGTGAAATATTCTTTCCATGTATCCCCTTACAATACATCTATTTAAAACTGCAAATCATTTATTTCACTTCCCCTAATAATAAATTATCTTCTACTCTTATTAAATGATAATGATTATCGTTACTAATTATATAGTTATAAATGAATTATTTCAAGAATGATTTGAAAAATTTTAACAAAACAAATAAAAAAGCAGTATCTATCCTTCATCCAAGATTAATCTGTACCCTTTGTAAAGGACATTTTTAAAAAAAGTTATGCAACATCAAAAAGATGATTTCTGTATTCAACAGGAGTCATCTTTTTTAAATTCCATTGATATCTATAATGATTGTAATACGTCATGTAGTTCTTAATTTCATTTTTTAATTGTGCAAAAGACTCACAAGGTTTTATATATGCTTCATCTTTAAAATGACCAAAAAATGATTCTTGTGGGGCGTTATCCCAACAGTTTCCTCTTCTTGACATGGATTGTCCTAATCTATATTTCTTGACCAACTTTTGATAAATAGGACTTGTATAGTGAGAGCCTTGATCAGAATGAATAAATGCTCCTTCGGCTAACTTTACCTTTCTATTCTTCTTTAGCTTTACAAGTGTATCTATGGCTAAATCTAACGTAATTCGACTAGAAACGTGGTAAGCCAAAATTTCATTGGTTGATCCATCCTTAATAGTCGATAAATACGCTTTCTTTCCTTTTCCGTAAAATAAATAAGTGATATCGGTAAGTAATACTTTTCCCGGGATGTTTTGTTTGAATTCTCGCTTTAATAAGTTTGGGACCACTCTATGTTCTTGCGTCGCTTTCATCATTTTTTTATAAGGATTCGCTTTCCGAATCTGGCAAACAATCTTGTATTTTTTCATAATTCTTCGTATACGCTTCAAATTGTAAACAATATGAAATTGCCCCTCCAATGTCATTTTTATTTGACGGGCTCCTTTTTGACGTCCTTTAAAATGAAAAGCTTTTAATATGATTCTCTTCACTTTCTCGTCTTTTTTATCCATTTGTTTTCGTTGTTCTCTAGCTTTCAAAGAGAAATAGTTATAATATCCAGAACGTGAAACGCCAGCTATCTTACATAAGTGACTCACCATATTTCTTAGGTTATATTTTACGATAACAGAACGAATCAAGATATATTTTTTACTAGGTAGTAACGTTATTTCCTTTTCATCCTCCCTTCCATAAGTTTGATCTTTTTTAACAGCTCATTTTCAGCTTTTAGTAAGTTCCGTTCAGCTTCTAAACGCGCATACTTTTCCTCTAAAGTAAGTTCTCTCTCTAAAGATCTCCCTAGGTTTTCTTTACGTGTATCACGTAATCCTAATACACCATTTTTTCTATAAGCGGCACACCATCTATCTCTTGACGACGTAACACGCTTCATTCCGATCATATCTATATCAAAACCATATTTTTCAAAAATGTCTCGTGGTAACTTTCCTTTTCTATTTTCTTCAATAAATATGCGCTTAAAGTCGTCTGTATAAGTAATTCCTTTCTCACTCATAGATTTTACGTATGGATTCTTTGATAGCGTTTGAACCTCTTTTTCTGTAAATAGCTTTTTCGTCATTGTGAAATTTCTCCGATTCTAATTTTTCTCCTATTATACAAGAAATACCCTATAGAATAGACTTTTTTTAAGTGTCTATTCTATAGGGTACATTTTAGATAGATACTGCTTTTTTATTTTTTCTAAAATTCCATATGTAATTCAACAGGACAATGATCTGACCCCATTACTTCACTATTGATTTTCGCATCAACAATTTGATTTTTTAATCTTTCAGAGACGACGAAGTAATCTAAACGCCAACCAATGTTTTTCGCTCTTGCATTCATACGGTAAGACCACCATGAATAAGCCCCTTCTTGATCAGGGTATAAATAACGATATGTATCGATAAATCCTTCATCCACAATCCGAGTAAATTTTTCTCTTTCTCGATCTGAAAATCCTGGATTTTTCCGATTTGTTTTTGGATTTTTTAAATCGATTTCTTTATGTGCCACATTCAGATCACCACAAAGAATAACAGGCTTCTTTTTATCTAATTGCTTAATATAAGATAAAAAGGCATCCTCCCATTCCATTCGGTAATCTAAACGTTCTAACCCTCTTTTGGCATTCGGTGTATAGAGCGTTAACAGATAAAAACCCTCAAATTCTAATGTAATTAATCTTCCTTCCTGATCATGCTCTTCAATCCCTAAGCCATATGTAACAGAAAGCGGTTCTTTTTTTGTAAAAATAGCAGTTCCTGAATAACCTTTTTTCACAGCATAATTCCAGTATACATAGTACCCTTCAGGATTTAGATCGATTTGTCCACTCTGCAATTTAATTTCTTGTAAACAAAAAATATCCGCATCCGCTTCCTCTAAGTATTCTATAAAACCACCTTTTGCAATAACTGCTCGTAAACCATTTACATTCCACGAAATAAATTTCACTTTTTGTTCCCCCTCTTGATGTCATAGCATTAATACTCGCCTCATATTTTTATTTTCTGCTTACATGCTAACACAAAATAAAGAGACTATCATTTTTTCACCTTTGTAATCTTGCTCTTACATTCGTAAATGCGTACATGTGTACTTTTTTCAGGGCATACTAATTTTGGAGGTGATCCTATGCCAAATGAAAGATTACAATTAGAAACAAGTGTAAATGATGAGGGAAACATCCATGTTCGCTTTTTAGGTGATGAGACACCACCTGAGAAATGGGTTCGCGCTACAGTAGCGAGATATGTAAGAGAATGGTTTGATTTAGATACGGATCTAACTCCATTTTACGATTTAGCAAAAGACGATGTACTTCTGTCTACACCAATCAACGAATATTACGGACTCCGTAATATGGGAATCCCTAATTTATTTGAGGCACTATGTTGGGGTATTCTTGGTCAACAAATTAATCTCACATTTGCATATACGTTAAAAAGACGATTTGTTGAATCCTTCGGCGAACATATCGAATGGAATGGACAGAAATATTGGATATTCCCATCACCAGAGGTCATCGCAAATCTAACAGTAAAAGATCTAACAGAATTAAAAATGACTACGAGGAAATGTGAATATCTTATTGGTGTCGCAAAACTCATTACACAAGGCAACCTAAGTAAAGAATCGTTCATAAAAAGCGGCCTAAAAGATGCTGAGAAAACATTAACCGACATACGTGGTATTGGACCATGGACAGCAAATTATGTTTTAATGCGTTGTCTAAGATTCCCGTCTGCTTTTCCAATTGATGATGTAGGCCTACAAAATGTAATTAAGCTTTTAACAGGATCAGATCAAAAACCAACAAAAAAAGAAATAAGAGAGTATGCTTCAGCATGGAAGAATTGGGAATCCTATGCGACCTTTTATTTATGGCGAGTTCTGTATTAAATTCTTTAACACAACAATTGATAGGTTCATTTCAATAAGTAAAACCTATCTATTGTTCATATCATAAATCAACTGTAATCAATCGTGTAAAAACTTCACGCATACTGGGTCTGGCACTATCACATCTGACTGTAAAAATATTAATTGTCCTGTAGTCTCATTTCTAGAAAATAACACAAGGCTACTAGATTTCTCATTAGAAACAACCATAAACTTTTCAGCAGGATCCAAAACAAAATCTCGTGGCCAATCCCCTTTTGTCGATACAGTTTCAATAAAAGTAAGCTTCCCTAAGTCCTAATTCACACGAAAGATAGCAATACTATTATGTCCTCTGTTTGCTGCTTTTGTATCGAGTATAAATCTGTAAATCCCTTTACTATCACCTCTTGTATACGTGCCTATATATCCAAGAAGTTCATTTTCACTCATAACATACCTCCTTATGGATTCTATTACACCTTACGTTCACTTATAGACAAGTAAACTAAAAACTCACAATTAAGAAATGGCAGCAGAAGAAATCCGGGTAGCTATTATTACCCGGATCTCTTTTTTTATGCCTGCTCTTCAAATAATCGTGCTATTTCTATAATAACCTGAACAGCTTTTTCCATATTATCAACAGAAACGTATTCAAATTTACCGTGATAGTTTTCCCCACCAGTAAAAATGTTTGGCGTCGGCAAGCCCATATATGATAATTGAGAGCCATCGGTCCCCCCGCGAATTGGTTGAATACTTGGTTCAATATCTAGAGTTTTCATCGCTTCATACGCAATATCAACAATTTCCCTAACCGGCTCAATTTTCTCAAGCATATTATAATACTGATCATTCATCTCAAGAATAATATTTTCCTCACCATACTTCTCTTGCATCTGCTTCGTAATATTCGTAATTTTTTCTTTACGAGCCTCAAAATTTTCACGTTCAAAATCTCGAATAATGTAATGAGATTTACTTTGCTCAACTTCACCATTCACAGAAATAAGATGATAGAAACCTTCATATCCCTCTGTATATTCTGGCGCCTCTTCTACTGGTAACTGCGCATGAAACTCCATCGCTAACTTACTTGCATTGAGCATTTTATTTTTTGCTGTTCCAGGATGCGTATTATTGCCTTTAAAAGTAAGTTTTGCACTTGCAGCATTGAAGCTCTCATACTCCAATCCTCCAAGCGGACCTCCATCCATTGTATAAGCGACAGATGCTCCAAAAGCTTTCACATCAAAGTGAGATGGTCCACGGCCGATTTCTTCATCAGGCGTAAATGCTACTCTAATCTTTCCATGTTTAATTTGTGGGTTATGTAATAAATAATTCATAGCCGTCATAATTTCTGTAAGGCCTGCTTTATCATCTGCACCAAGAAGTGTTGTTCCATCCGTCGTAATCAGGGTATGCCCTTTATATGATGGCAGTTCTGGAAACTGCTCTGGTGTTAAAACAACATTCAATTCCTGATTTAATGTAATTGCCTTCCCATCAAAATTCTCATGAATTTGCGGTTTCACATTCTTTCCTGTAAAATCAGTTGCTGTATCTAAATGAGCTAAAAAACCAATTACAGGAACATCCTTTTCCGTATTGGCAGGAAGTGTTGCCATGACATATCCATTTTCATCCATCGTTACTTCTGTCAAACCAATTTGCTTTAATTCTTCAACTAGTAATTTTCCAAACTCGATTTGTCCTGGTGTTGATGGCACCGTATGACTTTCTTCATTCGATTGTGTATCTATTTTCACATATCTTGTGAATCTTTCTATAAGCTCTTGTTTCAAATTATTTCACTCCTTTTTCATGAATCTCTCTTTATTATAATCCTCATGGCGAAACTTTTTAAAGTTTTTGACTGTAACCATGTCGTTTTTTCATTACATTTAGTATTTCGCACCTGGTATTGGTATACCAGAAGATCCTGTAACAGGAGCTTCAAATGGTGCATTAGCTGGGTTCCTTTATTTAGAAGGCCTTATTCCCCAAAAGGAAATTACACATCTTACAATTGCTCAAGGACATGCAATAGGAAGACCTGAAACTCTTTATGTAACTACAGAACCAAGTACTGATGAGCCTGCAATAAAAGTTGCAGGTGCAGCTGTTGTTACAATTTAGGAAGTAACCTCGCTGAAACACTAGGAAAACTACCACTTTCTACTACTTCTATGAATACTTTGTATTGAAAAACAGACATATACAATGCCCCTTTAAATTTTTTACTATTAATCATACCAATCATAAATATATTATCAATTATTTTCGTTTCTTCACTATTCATTAGTATCATCCCTAAACTAAGATTACAAAAAATATATAAAAGATAATTTTTTTCATTTTCATACAAGAGTACAAAATATTTGTATAACTAAATTTCCACATGTAATATACGTAATTATATATAATATTAGGGGGATTAAAGATGGGACTCACACTCTTTCGGTATTTTCTTTTTTTCTTAGGGTTAACTTTCTTTGGACTCGGAAACGCCATTGCGGTAAAGGTTACATTTCTTGGCTTGCATCCATGGGAAGTTCTGAATATGGCATTATTTCAGCGATTCGGATGGACAATTGGTACATGGAGTGTAATATGTGGCTTATTTCTCGTTCTTGTTTCTTTAGTAGTAGATCCAAAATACATAAACGTAGGGACATTCTTAAACGCACTGCTAATTGGTCCTATTATGGACTTTTTCTTACGACTAAACATTCTTCCTCAGGCCACTCATTATTTGTGGATAAATCTTCTTATTTTACTTGCTGGAATCATAATTACAGGGATTGGGAGCGGCATGTATGTTGCTGCGGGAATTGGTGCAGGACCACGGGATGGATTTATGCTTGCCATTTCGGATAAAACTGGATTATCTGTAAGTCGTGCTAGAGTCATTGTAGAAAGTATTGTGTTAGTAATTGGATATGTACTAGGGGGTCCCGTTTTTATCGTGACATTCCTATACACTTTTATCCAAAGTCCAATATTCCAGCAATCATTTAAAGCATTTCAAATGTTTTTAAATAATTTAGAGAGGAAAAATAAAGAACACGTTAGTGCTAATTTATAAATATATAAATCTTCGTTTACAAAAAATATTGGAGTCTATTTTGAAGACACTATCATCAAAATAGACTCTTATTATATTTAGATTATTATCCACCGAACAATTGAAATAAACAACTTTCGTACTTTATGACAATACTACTTTTATTTCTCTATATGCATGAGTACAATTCTCCATCCATCTGGATCTTCTATTGTAATACCTTTTTCTTTCCAGTATGGATTTTCTGGTTCAATTTCATCATAACCCATTGCATGTAACCTGCTAGTTACTTTTTCAATCTCAGCTTTATTAGTCATATAAAATACAAGTAAATTATCTTTTGTTGGAGCTGGACATGGGCTGCCGTTTATATGTCTTGTAAACTCTAAATGATATTCTGCATCAGGTAATCCAAACATAACTCCATCATAACCTTCATGATTATGGAACTCACCTATCCGTTTTAAGCATAATCCTTCTTCATAAAATGTGATAACTTCTTCAAATTTATCTGTCGGGCGTGCAATTCTAATTTGAACCCAATTCTTCATGCTTTTCTCTCCTTATATTTTTTATGCTCCTACCTGTTAATATAATCGAGTTCCACGTTTATTGAATCCCTCATTCGTATGAAGATGAAATAGTACAAAAGACTTATCGTGCTTATAGTAAAAAATATTACACTGTTTATGTCCCCAAAAAACAGTCCACATTTATTCAGAATATGTGTAATAAAATGATGGTAACCGTTCTATTAAACTATTTGTTGAAATTCATGTTAACAGGAGGAAATAAAATGTATGAAAACAATCGAAAAAGAAAATGGAACGGGTCTTCCAAAGCGATCCCGCTTTCTCTTTTAGATGTAAAAAATGAACTAAAGAAAAAAAGCAAAAGCAGTACCGCTTCCTTTAAAAAGGCTGCATTAACAATAGAAGAAAAAATGCTTATTTATAACATTACAGAACAAACAAAACAACTGAACAAAAATAACGTGACAAGAACACGTGCTTATTATCAGTTTTACCTTCAGCATCCTGAAATACACTGGGCTCTACTTGGACATATGGTATCACGTAATGGCGGTTGGAATATGACAGATTTAAAAGGGGATTTATATACAAGATTGTTATCAGAAAAAGACCAACTTACCTACTACTCTTTTTTAGAACGGGGAAACTGGTTAATCTTCCAAGATGTGTATCCACAATTTTTACTATATGAACAAAGCCTTAAAAGATCTAAAACTCTCTTTTACCTCCTACCCCATCTCAATGTCTCAACGTTTATGGAAACGATGTGGAACCATTTTTGGAAAACGGGCAATCACTATACATTAGCTATAGCAACGATTATTAATGAACAAAGCTATTTAGAAAAAAGAGTCATTCAAAATGATCACTTTAAAAAGACCGTACTAAATAGTATTGGATTTAAGCTCTTTGACTTCTTCCGTTTTAATCATATCCTTTTTCCATACTATGAAGATGAGACCAAACAAAAAATATTGTTATTTGGTGATACAATGAAACACTTTACCTCCTTACATGAACGAATTCTACTAGGCAAACGATTATACTCTTTATTGTTTCGCAACGAACATACATTATCCAAAGTTATAAATTGGGCTCACGATCATTCGCATACTGCTTCACGGAAAGACTACTGGCCTCATTTGTTTTCTGATGTAAATGAGTCATTTTCTCGTGAATTTTATAAACGTAGAATAAAAAAATGTCACCTCAGAAAAGATGCAAATCGTTTATACAGCCCTCAATTAATATACGCATGGAAAGATTTGAAACATGAAAAGGCAGAAAAAGGAGACTGGTTTGAAGACTGGCGTATCGTAGACTATTTCATTGATAAAGGAGAAAATACAAATGGAAAGATTGAGGATGACTATTGTAAAACGATGGAAAAAATTGAGCTTGCAATTCTTACGAAAAAAAATATCCTTCTCAGAGAAGAAGAAACAGAAGAGTAATCACCTAGCATTTATAGTCGCCATCATTTTCTCCTGTTTCATTGGAACATATTTAGACTATCTATTTGTGAGTAAACAAATGTATGCTTTTCCAGTCAGACCATTTCCAAATATGTTTTCGGTCAATATCGCTTTTACATTATTTATATTGCCAACCTTTACTGCTTTCTTTTTACATATTGCCAAAGCTTTATCTACATTCTCAAGAATTCTATTTATTATGCTGATCGGCATTTGTGCAAGTATATCCGAACAATTTGCTGAAAGCTTCGGATTATTCACTCACAACGAAAACTGGCATCATTATTATTCTCTCTTTGGATATATGATTTTCATGTTCTTAATATGGAAGATTTATCGCTGGCTTCAATAATGTGAAACACTGTTAGATAATCCTAAATGAACCCCTCCACTAGTTATATTAGGCAATAGCTCCCTATTAGCAGTGCTTTCAATAGTTGCATTAAAATTTATACCCTCTAATTTCATATTGCTATGTTGGTTTGTTTCTTTTTCTTTTGAACAGCCATTACACGCAACCAAAATTAAAATGATGATTATATAAAATGGTAATTTCCGTTTCATCTCATCACCTCATTTATATTTTATATAAAGAAAAAGCAAATTAGAAATTAACTTCTAATTTGCTTTAAAAACCCCCTGTTAAGTTCCATGATTTTCTAGATTCCAAGTCTGATAACTCAATAATTTTTTGAATAATACATTGTTCATTACTATGTAGACTCATAGATGCAGCGGATCTCAACATTTCATGCTCGCCAATACAAATGTCCTCTTTCGCATGTACAAACATCGGTACATCATTTGCATCGTTGCCGAATGCAATGAATGTTCCTTCTTCTACCCCCAGCTTTTGTAGCCCTTTCCATTTATCAATACCTAACGGGCTTATATCAATAATGTCCTCTTGGTGATGTTCATATATTTGCACAGGTAGCGCCTTCAACACTTGCACTAACCTTTCTTCATTACCATTAGGGAACAACACAACTTTCACCATTTCATCAATGCAGTCAATCGATACATTAGTAGCTAACTGATTGGCGCATTTCGATTACGGATATGGGTATTGGTATACCTGAAAATGAAATCCAAAAAATATTTAATCGTTTTCATAAAGTCGATGCTGCCCGAAACAGAAATGTAAACGGAAGCGGATTAGGCCTTTCTATTGTAAAAAAAGTCATTGACCTTCATAGCGGAGCAATAACAATGGATAGTGAACTTGGAAAAGGAACGATTTTTTCTATTTACCTTCCGAAACAACAAGAAGGGACTATTCATATGCAAAATAAAAAATAACCTGCATTCACTGAGCCTACTGAAAAAATACCTACTTTGAACAAGGAACAAAATTTTTATTAATATACAGCGATCAAAAAGAAGATAACTCCCTTTATACAATAGGAAGTTATCTTCTTTTTCTGCAACATATTTATATATAAACTGTAGACCCGTCTTTTGTAACCTTTTGTTCATATTCCGTTCATATTTCCTCTTTATGATAAGAGCATAGAACGAAACAAGGAGGAACGAATCTAATGTTTTTAGCACTTAAAGAATTAAAACAATCGAAATTACGTTACGGATTAATCGGTACAATCATGATGTTATTATCATTTCTTGTACTTATCATATCAGGTCTAGCAAATGGATTATCTCATGCTAATGCCTCTTCTTTTATCGAAATGAAAGCAGAAAAATTTATTTTATCAGATGATGCAGATGGTAAATTGTTACGCTCTCAAATTAAGAAAGAAGATGTAGATAAAGTATTGGCACAGGTTGATGCAAAAGATGCAGTTCCAATGCATATTAAAGTATCAACATTTGAAAAAGAAGGAAGTTCCAATAAAGTTGATGTTGCTATTTTCTCAAGTAAACAAGATTCATTCATTGCTCCAAAAGTGATTGAAGGAAAAAACGGTACGTTAGAAAACAATGAAATCGTTGCTGATGAATCTATTAAGGAAAAAGGAATCAAGCTTGGAGATAAGCTAGTAGATCCTATTTCTAAAAAGGCTTTCAAAGTTGTCGGATTTACACAAAATCAAATGTTTAGTCATTCACCTGTTGTTCACATGAATGAAAATGAATGGGACAGCATTGCACTGCCACATCAAAAAAATTACAGTGTAATCGCCCTAAATACTGATAAAAAAATCGATAATGCAACAGTTGTTGATAAAAAAGAAGTACTGCAAAGTATTCCAGGTTATAAAGAAGAACAAGGAACATTAACAATGATTATTGCGTTCTTACTTGTAATTTCAGCATTGTTAATTGGCGTTTTCTTCTATGTCATTACATTACAAAAAACACATCAATTAGGTGTATTAAAGGCAATCGGAACAAAAAACTCATATTTAGCAAATACTTTAGTTGTACAATCTATAGTCTTAACTGGCGTTGCTCTTATCATCGGCATTGGCTTAATCTTTGCTGTAGAAACTGTTCTACCAGCTAGTATGCCGTTCTTATTAACAACAACAACAATCTTGCAATATACAGGTGCCTTTATCTTAATTAGTATACTGGGTACATTAATTTCTCTATATCAAGTATTAAAAGTAGATGCATTAGAAGCAATCGGAGGTGGCATGTAATGGTAACTGAAGTAAAATGGGATAACCCAGCGTCATTATTAAAGCTTGATCAAGTAAGCAAAGTATACGGCCAAGGTGAAACAGAGGTAACTGCCTTGCACCCAATTACGTTAGATGTAAAAGAAGGCGAATTTATCGGTATTGTTGGTCCATCTGGCTCTGGGAAAAGTACATTACTTTCCATTGCAGGTGCACTGCTCTCTCCTTCAAAAGGGAACATTTATGTTTCTGGTCAAAATATAACAAGCTTATCAGAAAAGGAAATGACCGATATTCGCTTAAGAAAAATCGGATTTATATTCCAATTCGCAAACCTCGTACCTTTCTTAACGGTAAAAGAACAACTTCTGTATATCGCTAAGTTAAAAGGAGAAGATAAAAAAGAAGCTGGTAAGTTTGCAGAACAATTACTGAAAACATTTGGATTAGGACATCGCATGAATCATCATCCAAATCAACTTTCAGGCGGTGAAAAACAACGTGTAGCGATTGCTCGTGCGTTCATGAATGACCCAGACTTAATTTTAGCTGACGAACCGACTGCTAGTCTTGATTCAAAACGTGCAAGAGAAGTCGTTGAATTAATGAAGCAAGAAGTGAAGAAAAATAAAAAATCAGCGATTATGATTACACACGATGAAAAAATGCTTGATGTATGCGATCGAATTTTAACACTTCGCGATGGAAAATTATTACGAGAAAACGAAGTGTAAATCACAATAAATAAAAAAACTTTCTTATACCTATTTCCATAGGGAATAAGAAAGTTTTTTCTTTATTCACAAGTACCTCTTCATTTTTTGTTTACAACATAATACAATTTAAATATAATAATTACGCCAATTTCATATGTAATATTGCGTTCATATTCTATTCATAATTCTCATGTAACATGATTTATATAAGGAACATGACTGTTAGAAAGGAATGATGAACGTGTTGGCATCTGCTATTACATGTATTACAGCTGCACTCATTTTTTATACAATTGGCGTATGGAGTGAAAAATTCCAAAAGACATTAAAACCTTGGCATGTCGTTATTTTTTGGCTCGGACTCGTATGTGATACACTCGGAACTACATTAATGGAAAAGATGGCAGGAGCAGGATCCCTATTCAGTTTCCACGGAATCACAGGCTTAGCCGCCATTTTACTGATGTTATTCCATGCTGTTTGGGCAACAATTGTGTTAATCAAAAAAGATACAAAAATGATGACAACATTCCACAAGCTAAGTATTATCGTCTGGTTCATTTGGCTGATCCCATATATTTCTGGCCTTATATACGGAATGACAAACCACTAATAATCGCAGCCTACTATCCAAAAATAAACATTGCTAATGCTACCTAGGAGGTATATGATGAAAAAGTTATATAATGCAGCATTCACTTATTTAATTATCGGTTTATTATCAGGTATATTCGCGAGAGAATATGCAAAAGCGCAAGGAATTCAAGGTACGACTTTACTAAACCTATTACACACACATGTGTTAGTTCTTGGATTTTTATTCTTCTTAATTGCCTTAGCCCTATCAAAATCATTTGCATTCCATGAGGCAAAAAGTTTTAACATGTGGTTCATCGTCTATAATGTAGGATTAGTTTTAACAGTATCTTCATTGGCAGCGCGCGGACTTCTGCAAATCAATGGAGCTGATTTTAAAGGATTAAGTCATATTACAGGAATGTCTCATACGATCATTGGTATCGCTCTCGTTTGGTTTATGATTCTATTAAAAAAATCATTCAAAGGATAAAAGGAGGTCAAACATGAGCTTAGCTGTTTTATCAAGTATTATTGCTCTTTGTATGGCTGTTGGAATGATGTTTCTTCGCTTAAAATCAGCAAAGAAACCTGTAACACTTAAAAAAATTATACTCCCGCCAATTTTTATGAGTACGGGAGCATGCATGTACTTCTTACCAGAATTTCGCTTAACATCATCTGAAATTCTCGAAGCAGTTATCGTTGGTTTATTTTTCTCTATTTTTCTTATTAAAACGTCAAAATTTGAAATACGTGGAAAAGACATCTTTTTAATACCTTCTAAAGCATTCATCTTTATTTTAGTCGGTTTACTAGCTGTCCGCCTCGGTATGAAAGAATATTTAAGTCAATCAATTGATTTAGGACAATTAAGCGGTATGTTCTTCTTACTTGCTTTTGCGATGATCGTCTCTTGGAGAATTGGCATGTACCGTTCGTTTATGAAATTGCAGCGGGAAATGCAGTTTGTAGGCAAAAGTCTTTAATCGAAAAAAGTGAAGTAAACGTCAAGCAACTCTAAAATCAATCTTTATTGTATATTTTGAAGTTACTTGACGTTTACCTTCATACTGTTTCCAAGTCTTATAATCACCATTGTTTGCTGATACAGTATGTTCAGTCATGAAAGGATACAAAGTAAAGGCAACTGTAATAGGTATAATCAACAATACTTTTAATATCATGTTCCATACGTTAATTCTTACTCCTAAATTGTTTAACTTACTTGGTTAATAGCGTTCTATTACTAAATCCTCATAATCATATCTAGGGTCTAGTTTAACCTCACCTTTATACTTAATTACATGAATCTTATTGCCTAATAATGCCTTATCATATGTTTCTTGCTTTACCCATACCTTTTGAAGTTCATTATCTACGTATAATGTCAATGTAGGGTGTTTAAATATGATATGCTCTTTTTCGATTTGTCTGTCTATAACAGTCACCTCCATAGGCTTACCATTACGAATTAGTTCTCTATCTTGAAACCCCTCAATTACAGAAAGTACAACAAAGAGTAAAACGAAAAGACTAATGTAAATCCAAGTCTTCTTTTTCTTTTCTGATTCGGGTTTCTTATCTAACTCTTCAAAATCATCTGACTCTTTTCCTAAGTTTATCTGTTTCTTTTTGCTCATTCGTATACTCCTATATGGTATTTTGGGTCAATCTTAATTCTACCTTTGTACTGAATCGCTTCGAATGTGTCACCTTTCTTTACGCCATCATAGAAAGGTTTATTTACGTGAATACTGTATAGTTTATTATCTAAGTCATACTCTACCGTATAATCGGTACCTCCTCTTGCAGGCAGTTCTTTTTTACTTACAACTACAATTTCAACTGGTTTTCCTTTTTCTAATAGTTGCTGTTCGTCCCTATTTAGTACCCATATAAAAGGAAATAAAGAAACCATGAGTACAATACAATGAAAACAAGAAGTGCTAACATCTCTCTATCTCGTCTTCTTAATAAGAAAACAGTTAAGGTTAAGATACAAAGTGTACTACCATATAATGGATATATTTATTATAAATTTCTATTGGGAGTGAGAAATAATAATGGTAAATCTAGAAGACTTTTATAATAAACTTGGAATTGATAGAAAAAATCCCCCAGAACGTATAAATCATAAGATGAATATCTTTCCTACCCTTCATACATTCTGTTGTGAAGAAAATACTGAAGAAAAAGTAGTAGACTGCACAAAAATTACAAGTATATTTCACGGTAGTTATGAAGACTTTAGCGTATTAGATGCGTTTGAAAAAACGAAACATTTTGATGAATGGAAAGAATACCTAAAGAACCCTGAGTATTACAAAAAATACCTACAAAGTCCTCCAGCTATACGTGCTAAATTAAAGGGGCGCAGTGGGTACGAGCGAGATAGCATCTTTTTAACAGAGTATAAAGGTCATTTTTATGTAATAAATGGAAATAATAGGGTCCTATTTGCTAAAGTTATTAATTCCCCTGTCTACGCAACTGTTACGGTATACAAACACGTTCCGGAACGTGTTACATTATTTGAAGCAGCAAAAGAATTAGGACTACACCTGGAGAATTTTCCTGATAAACCAGAGAAGACATATGTATATCTAACACGATTATTTGATTTTAACGAAAAACCAATTTTCCAACAGAGTTTTGAAGAATTCGGAACTTTAAAGGATCTGAGTGATTTCTTATATTTGTATACTAAAATCCCGGTAAAACCAGCAGCAACCAAGAAACTGTTTTCAGGTATGTTAACATCGATTAAAGCATCTAGAGATAAAAAAGAATTTATTACAGAACTATGTAAATACAGTGAGGAACATAATTTACTATATAGAACATACGATTGCTTTATTGTCAATTATGATATGTATGTTGAAAATAAAACAAAGAGTCTATCCCCATCCGTACATTCTTAAATGTTACTTTGAAATAAGGCTTGATTAAAACCCACAATCCAGCATTTTATAATAAATCAAAAAAATCCACTTCAACCATATTTTTTTGCCTTGAAAGATTTTATTTTAAAATTATCTACGCAGTTTTTTCAAATATCTTTAGATGAGTGAAGATCCTTGTCTATAAAGAACCCACAATTTTCTCATCATCTACTTCATATTTTACTAAGCAATCATTTTCCATGACTAGTTCTTTGTCAACTAAGTTACCTGTGACACGATCAACTATTTTTTTATAAACTTTATTTTGTCTGTATACTTGACCATCTACTTTTTTTGCAAAACGATGATCTTCTTCAACGATAGAATACGTATATGGAGGATACTGGGATGCCCTAATTTCACCATAGATGTATTCTTCGTCAAGATGTAGATTGACTTGATAGGAAATATTTGAATTGTTTCTCAATTTGAGATCAATAATACCATTCATCAAAGTGGCGCCTGTTCCAAATGGAATCACACGTCCATAGTCAGGGAATGGATCGAAACTATGACGATATCTTTCTACTGTTTCCAACTCTGAATGAAGAAACATCCAGTAGAGAAGATTCCCTAACTGACAGAGACCACCGCCTATTCCCTTTATCGCTTCGCCATTCATTAGAATAATTCCTTCTTTATATCCAGCCTTTTCACTGGAATTACCAACAAGATGCCAAAATGAAAATGTTTCTCCCGGTTTAATTACAACCTGGTTTATTTTGCAGACGGCTAGCTTTAGATTGGTGATTTTGTTATATTGTAGCTGTATATCCGTATCACCTAACTTTCTAATAAGCAAAGATTTATGTTTATAAATTCTGTAAGGTAATGGATTTTGCTCAAATGTTTTTGAAAATTTATGACCTTCAAGACGATCGCTTATTTTTTTAAACAGCCTACGTTGTCTGATTCTAATAGGAATTAAAAGAGGAAACCTTTGTGTTAATAATTTTCTTGCCATTGAGAGTTGAGCTCCTTTATATATTATTCATCTATATATTGTATTCAAATTTACACCTTATTCATCATCACTAAGCAAATTGATATGTATTTCTTACTGTATTACCTTATAGTACATATAAAGGTTCTGGTGCAAGGATAAACTAAAAGAGAATATAGCGCATATATTTCTAGCGAGATCGTATTTTATGCTATAAGTTCAAACACTTGGTGGATGAACTCTTTTTAATTTTGGCCAGACTGATTCTGTAAATCTACTGTTTATTGAATAATTAAAATCTCTTATTGCAATGTTAGGTATTTTTCTCTGAAGATGGAACTTAATTCACTCCAAACATCAAATTTATTACCATCTAAATCATAAAAAACAAAATTCTTTCCAGTATGTCCTCTGTTTTCAATCTCTCCAACTTTTATTTCTTTTTTAATAAAATCACTATGGATTGATTCAAGTGCATTTAAACCATTAACTTCAAATGTTAAAGAGAAGCGCTCTTCACCGCAAAAATCGTGAAAATTTAAGCTTTGATTTTCTTGGGATTTAACCAGGAAAAAACTTTGGTTTGCAAAGTTAAGAATAGCCTTGTCTTCGTCTTTATAGCTTAACTCTGCACCTAGTTTGTTTACATACCATTTTGAAGAAGGTTCTACATTGGTAACAGGAATATAAATAGTTCCAACCCTCAATAATTTATCTTTCATTCTATTTTCTCCTTTCAGTAACTTAAATAACATTAATAAATATGTTCTCTTTTTATGTACCTATTGCCTTTGTAAATTCTATAATTTTCCTTATGATGTTTCGTTAGTTCAACAAACATGCTCCATTAAATGCTCCGATTGAGGAAGATCGTTTTCCAGTTAGTTTCTTTTCATGCATTAGTGGAAAAACAACCCTTTAATAAGAAACAGGTACTTTTCTTTCATTCTTTTCACTAACTTTAGAGTCTAGCGTTTTTGTTATTATGTAGTACAAAAATGTACCAGTTAATCCTAGAATAAGAAGCAATCCCCCCATATATATGGGACGAATCCACTCTCCAACGATGATCAACAACGAAGATACAATCATTGCTCCGTAGAAAGTCAAGCTATTAAAAGCCATATAGGTGCTACGAGCGTTAGGTGGTGCGAGTTCCCCTATCATCGCCTGTTTAATAGGAACATACATCAGTTCACCAATGGTTCCAATAAACATGGCAATAAAAAGAAACAACACGCTATTTGTAAAAGCAAAAACACTAAAGCATATAGAAAAGATCAACATCCCTGTAACTAGAGTCCAGCGATCACTCCACTTTTTAAATAAGAATAATACAACACTTGATAGGAGAACTACAAGAATTGTATTCTCCGTTCGGAGAAAACCCAGCATCTTTGTGCCATCAAGCATGAAATCTATTCCAAACAATGAAGCTGAATGATGGGGTATATCTTTTTCAAGACGAATCCCAATATAGTTTGTTAAAGACTGTTCCAAGGAAAAGATCAAGATCGCTCCGAAAATATAAAACATAAACAGCTTATCTTTTAAAACGGTCGAATAGGTTTGAAACATCTCTATTGATGAAAATTTTTTCTTATAATTAGAAGACGTAGATGAAGGTTCAGGTGTATAGGTTTCTGTGATGAAGAATACGGTCATGAATACAGATAACAAAGAGATTAGTGAAATCCCAATAAATAACTCGAACAAGTGGTTTTTAAAAAGAAATGCTCCAATGATTCCTCCAATAGCAGTTGATAAATTACCCAACCAGTAGCTAATTGTAAATACGAGCTTTCTCGATTCAGAATTAGTAACATCAATGATCATAGCTTGTGCTGCTGGCTGAAACATTCCTCCACAAAACATATTGATGATAAAGAATGCTGCGGAAATATAAGGAAGGTTAAACCAAGGGGAATTACAAAGTGCTATAAACAGATACGAAAGCAATATACCAAGCTCAGAATAAATCATTATTTTTCTCCGACCTATTTTGTCTGAGACATGCCCCCCGATAAAACCTCCAATGATCCCACTAATCACAATTATTATAAGAATAATACCCGTTTCAGTAGCTCCGATTTTCTGAGCAAAATAGATTGCCAGAAAAGGTATAACAGCCATGGAAATAAGGCTGCCTAGAAATTGCATGGCCAGGCGAAGTTTGATGTTGGGATGTATATCTCTCAATTTCATATAAATCACTCCTTATTTATTAGAGATAGGTCCAAATAATCTTAGGGCTTGTATCGTTATATCCTTCCACATCAAGTTTGTATATTCATCAATAAACGTTAAACGCATTCCGTTTAAGATGGATAAGTACGACCCAGCAACTAATGAAGGTGATTCTTCATAAAAGTAACCCAGCCTTTGCCCTGCTTCAATAACCGGATGAATACAGTCTATAAATACATTTACGAAATCGTTTAGTTCTTTAAAAAGCTTTGGAAATCGATCAGGTCTCGCAAGAACCTGCTGAATTAGGCGTAGGTATTCACTTTTCATTGAAAAGAGTTGTACATGGCAATCTATCATTTCCTTCACAACTTCAAGAGGCTCACCTTTAAAGTGTTCTTCTATCTCAATAAAATATGGTTTGATTTCCTCCAATGGCTCCAAAATCGCTGATTCATATAGTGCTTCTTTTGAATCAAAATACGTAAATACGGTACCAAAGCTAACTCCTGCTTCTTTTGCTATTTCGGCAACTTTTGTCTCTGCAAAACCATTCTCACTATATAATTTAATTGCGGCGTTTAGGATAGTAGATCTTTTTCTTTTCTTTTTTTCATCATTAGTAAGTCTAGGTTCCATTCAGATACTCCTTTCATAATAAATGATTGATTAATCAATCAAATTTTATTGTAATTTGTTTCCATTGTCAATATAATGAAGGAATTTATTTTCATATTTTTACATTTAGTTATATTCGAACTTCGTAAACGAATAAATTTATTTATCATTTTAACCGAGAATCCCCCACCTCAAAGCTCTTGTAGAGGTAGGTGGGGGTAGTTCAATAATCGATATTAACATAAATATCAAGTCTTCTTTCAGCATGAAGTTCTTGTATCAGAGGCTTATTATCTAATTTTTCTATATTCATAGATTGACAAAGTGAGACCTAATATCAAAATAAAGAGAATACTGCAAGTTCCAATTGGATAGCTAATGAATGTTCGTCCCATACCTTCATGAGGGCTAAATATAAGTGGTACTATCCAAGGATACAAAAAATTTCCGGGTGAATTTACTAACATAATGTTGAAAAATAAAACTAAACACATCAATGTTACTACATAAAGAAAACTCTTCCATTTTATAGCGATCAAAGAAGCTATTGGTATTAAACAAAAATGCATGATTGCCATTAATGATACTACTTTAAGTTGCCTCATGAATAATTTAAATGTAAAAGGTAAATCTGTAATTAACATACCTAAACAGAAAGGTAGAACAAGTATTATAAGCATTGTAAATACAATAAAACTAAATATAATTAATAATTTACCAAAATAAAATTTCAACTTAGAAATAGGACTTGTAAATAAAATGAGATTGGTGCCTTCTTGGTATTCTCTAGAAAATATATATCCAGTTACAATATAGAAAGTAGCAGTACCAGTCATAAGGTTAAAGAATATATAGATTGTTTGATAATATTCATCCCACCCAGTTTGAGCTATAGAATATTTAGGGTTTGAAGCGTATATAAAAAATACAAGTAATACGGTGATCAATTGTAGTGAAGTAGTCAAATATAATAGTTTGGAACCTTTGAGTTTAATCAGTTCTGATTTTAGTACAGCTTGCATCATTTTTCACCACCTGTTATATTCATATAATAATCTTCCAGTGATTGTTTTAGTGTTACAATTTCAAAAACACCAATCCCAGAATTGACTAATGCTGTATTTAAGTGTGCTGTATTTTCTACGTGGTTATTTATCAAAATGCGTTCAGGAGTTAGTTGATAATCTAATTTATTTATCATACCTTTAAGAATATTAATACTTTCATCGATCTTATCAACCTTTAGACTCAAATGTTTTTTGAAATTCCCCTCTAATTCTCGCATACTACTTTCCTTTAGTAATTTACCTTCATGAATGATTCCAATTCTATTTGCTAACTGCTGTACTTCACTAAGAATATGGCTAGATATTAATATTGTCTTTTGATGTTCTGCAGCCAAATGAATAAGTAATTTGCGTATTTCTCTAATTCCAGCTGGGTCTAATCCATTTGTTGGTTCATCCAATAATAATAAGTCAGGATTATGTAGTAAAGAACGAGCAATACCCAAACGTTGCTTCATACCTAAAGAATAGTTTTTTACTTTTTTATCTCTAGCATGTTGTAAATTAACAATATCTAAAACTCGTTCAATTGCTTTCGATTCATGTATATCCATATAATTACTACTAATACGCAAGTTATCAATTGCATTTAAATTACCATAAAAACCTGGATATTCTATAATAACACCAATTTTTTTAAGAACCTCCCGATTATTGAAATCGAATTCTTTTCCAAAAAGGTATATATTACCTTTAGTTGGTTTTAATAACCCCATTATCATCCTTATCGTTGTGGTTTTCCCTGCACCATTTTCTCCTAACAGACCATATATTTCACCTTTTTTAATATGTAATGATATGTTGTCGACTACTGTTTTGGAATCATAAATTTTTGTAAGATGAGATGTTTCTAATACATATTCCATATACACGCCCCACTTTTTTTAATTAAGTATACAACACTAATTTACCAAATAAATACAAAACAAATAGATAGGCTACACTGAACTAGACAAAAAAATTAAGGTCAAGTAGACTACAAATAAATGCATATCTATGTTTAACCGTCGCAAGGAAAGTGTTAGGACTTACTGCCATTGACTATCAAGATAAGCCAAATAACCCCCACCTATGCAAAATGAAGTGCATCTCAATTGTTAAACTCACTCTAACTATTGGGGTGCACTTCATTTTTCTATTTGGTAGACATTTGCTATCTAAAACATTATTAATCCATGAATTCCCTATACACATGCATAATTTGAAAAGTTTCAAACCCTAACAATTTATACAGATTCTCTGCCTTACTATTCCCTTCTATATAACAAAGTTGAATAGAAGTAGCCCCTTTACTTAATGCTTTATTTATCCCAAACTGCGTAATTTTTTTGCCATATCCCTTCCCCTGATATGCCGGTGAAACCATAATATGATCTAAATATCCATCTTCAACAGTAACTGCTCCTACAAGTTGGTCATTATGTAACGTTACATATATCGGCTTGTTAGATAACGTCTTTTTGTCTTTTTCATTTAGCGGGATTACATAGGGCTTAAAATCATTTTTCACAGCTATTTCATAAAAACATTCTGTCCTACACTCGGCATATTGTTCGTAAAACTTATCTTCATAGGGAATGAATTCAATATCTACCTCTGGTTGAACTCCTCCCGTATAACACATACTTGGTGATCCAAACCACTTTTTATACCCGTACCTTTCGTAAAAAGCAGCTGGATTTTCTTTATCTACCCTCACTCCGGTTACTAAAATACTCGGATTTTCACTTTCTACAATCTTATAAATTTCTTGATGAAGTAACGTACCGATTCCTTTTCTTCTTTCTCTTGGATCTACATAAACTTGAATATCCCACTCTCTTTTCTCTTCATTTCTTATAATCACATAAGCAAAGCCTTTTACTCCTAATTCATCCCACACTAAAAAATTTTTAGAGTCCCTAAAAATTTTCATCATATTATTCAAATCATGATCTATTACTTCCATACTACTCATTTTTATAAGCTGCTCTAAATCTTCAAACTTACATTCCCTTATCATATAAAATTCTCCTCAAATTGAAATTTCGTCTTACTCCCCAACATTAAAGTATTCTCTAGAATACTTTAATTTCCTACAAAAGACATGAAAATGCACTCAGAACATCCGTTCTAACACAAACAAACCTTAACAAGGTGGAGGCCGCTTCATAAGAAAAAAATCATCAGGTCAACGTCTGATGATTTTTTTGTGCATTTTCTCTACGTAAACGTAAAGTAACTCCAAAATATATATTAAAAGTTGATTTTGGAGTTATTTTTTGTTTACTCTATGTTTGTTTCTAAAGTTAAATCTGTATAGGAATTATCCTCACCTATATTTAAGATTACTTCACATTGACGTAATCTCAATTCAAAGAGCGTTATAGAATCATGATAAACTTCAGGATTTGATTTCATTTTATGCAGTGTATCTTGTTTTTCTTGTATTTCTAAATGAGTGTTTGCTACAGCTTGTTTCAACGCGCCAAATGGATTTCTAAAGAACATATGAATATCCCGCTCTAGTGCGTTTTCAAATAGCTCAAATTGCAAGAAAAATTTGTTCATAATAGAAGCCGTTACATCGGTATAATCTTCATTTTCTAAATACTGTTTGTATTTGTTATATAGCATAGCTTTATTTTTAGGAAGAACTCCAAATAATTTACCGGCACTTTTCAGTAAAAATTGTGCTGGTGTAAATCGGCGTAAGATATTTACTTCTTCCATTTGTATTCTAGTTGTCATTCTATCAGTATCTCTGCGCCAGTCATCAAGCACTTTAAAGTCACATTCTAACCGTATTCGATTTTCTCCACATAAAGAATTAAGTCCTTCACTGATTTCTTCTAAGTACGATTGACTTTGAAGGAACTCGTTATTAGAAGTTGCAATCCAATTTTGCATAGAGCGAGCAAGATTAGGTAACACAGTTTGTTCTAGATATTTTTGAACTCTTTCGTTCATCGCTGTATTTAGTTCAATATCAATGTGTCCAAAATCGCTTTCTTCACTAATTAAATCAGAACAACTCTGCAATAGTTTCGGAATATGCTCTGTAAGATCATTGGTAATTTCGTTTTTCATTGTACGATATGATTCTGTAATTAAATGAATTTTTTCCTTCTCAAAAGCTGTAAGGTTATTAATAAAACCATTTAGTTTAACTAACATATCTTCATTCCAATTAATAGAATCCACTAGGTTGTTTTCCATCTCGACGCGTTTATCCAAAAGATATGTAATTGTTTTTCGAATGAAAAACAATAGCTTTTCAGTACGTTCTGCATCGATATTTTTATGGTTAAAGTTAAAATGAATAAACTCAGTTAAATCGTTTAGTTGTTGACTATTTGTATATAACGAAGAGTAAGGGAAAATTCTCGCATGCGGGAAATATGCGTTTATTCTCGCTTGCGTATCATGTATAACTCTTTTTGCTTCTGCTTCACTGTAAATGTTATCGATTTTATTTAATAAGAAATGAATTTGTAGATTTGGTGTATGTTCTTGAATACTTAATAGAATGTCACGTTCTTTGTCAGTAAAAGGTGAATCCGCATTCAATACGAATAATAATTCGTCTACAGAATTTAAATATTCGAATGTCTCATCTCTAGTGTCGTTGTTCCTATTAAAGCTAGGTGTAACAACGAATGCAAGTTTATTTTTACTTAAAAATCTGCATGGTAATTTAAATTCAACACATGCTCTATCTCTATATGTTTGGCGGTGTAGAGACATCATGTTATGGAAATCAGAGAAATTCTCAGTTGTTGTAATTGCTGAATCTGTTATATCGTTAATTTCTGTATGAGCATCATTTTTAAAGACAACTACATTTGAGATTGAGTTTTCTAATATATTTTCTCCTAGTATAGAGTTAATAAATGAAGCTTTTCCGTTTCCTGAAGTTCCAGTTACTAAAAGGCGATTTGTTCTTAAATCTGCAAGCTCGCCAACTAACCATCTAAATCGATGACCAATTTCTAAATTATTTTTTTGTGCCCACTGTGTAATAGATTCAAAAAGATGTAAACTATACTCTAAGCCATTCACATGATTAATAGAATATGACAGTAGGTTTTCCGCATGTTTTATATTTGCTGAATCTATTTTGGAAGGGAAAATCTCATCCCATGCCAATACTGCTGCAGATGGAAATACAGCATGAGACGGATTGGCTACCTTTAACCAATTTGCTAAAAAGTTTGGAATGATATCGTGTAATTGTCTTAGCATATATTGACCTTGAATTAATTCAAAGTACGTTTCTTCGTAAAGAGAAGAAATTTTGTCCCATATATCGGACGAATGTATTTCGATATGTAAGAAAAATTCATTTATTGTTTTAAGCCATAATAAGTAATTTTGTTCATTTTTATAGCTGTGCCAAAGTGATGAAACAATTTGCGTAAATTGTACTTGATCTACATTATTTAATGTAACTAATACTTTATAAAAATAGTCTGGTGAAATATTTTTAGTAAATCCTTTATCGATATATTCTTTTAGAACCTCAAACCATGGAAAAGATTCTGTTCGAATTAACTCATTCACAGCAAGCTCTACTGCACTGTCAAAATCTTGCTGTTCTTCATAAAAGGAACGTGCAATTGTTGTGACGTTTGGATAATCGGGATTTAAAGAAACCGCTTCTTTAATAACAGCGAAAGCTGAATCAAGATTATTTTGCTCGATGTAAAGAGACAGTAATTGCAGTACAATTTCGGTCATAAGTATTTTGTTATCAGTAGTAATGGAGGTATAAACATTTTCAGCAACTGATAATTGGTTAAGTTCGAAGTAAGCATCCGCAATATTTTTTTGTGCCCATGGTGCTAATTCATTACTGACTTTCTCCCATTTAAAAATAGCTGTTTCAAAATCTTGATGGTGATAATAAAATTCACCTTGTGCAAAACGAATATAAGATCCATCGGAAATCTCATTTTTTTGTTCGTTTAAATAAGCTCCTCCAAGTACTTGAAGAGGTGGATGTGTTTCATTCTCCATTAGGAATGTTTCATAATATATCTTTTTTATTAATTGTTTTTCTAATCTCATTTTTTCCCCCACTATATCTCGAAAAATACATTTTTCTCCATTTGTCAATACTTTTTTGTATTTATGCTTTTTATTTTAACAAAGAATTTCTTTTGGTAAATTTCAATTTCCTTTCATTTTTTAAGTAAGATTGAATTTTAATGAGAAAAGTTTCAGTTTTTTTTCAATTTCCTTTCAGTTGTGAAACAACATTAGATGTTCCTAATAACTTAATACGAATATAATATTCCATATTAAGTTGTAACATTCCATGTAGGGGTTCAGCCGAGATACGTGTAAAACTAGGTCACGACGATACATTATTTACCAATAATCGTTTTTCGTATTTTATCATAATAAAGTTGTTTACTTTTGCCCTTATAAACACTGATAACACCGTCCAAATAATTCGAACGGTGTTCAAAATAGTTGTTTATTCTTTTAAGACCTGTACTCATTTTACTCATAATCAGTAACAATAAAGTCATTTAAAAAACTAGAATATGAATAACTTATGCGTACCCGTTAAAAAGGAAAACTGAATTATTCCTCTCTCACTATAATAGTTTACTTTACTTGTATATAATCCTGTATTTTGGCAAAATAACTCCATGTTAAAGATATTACTGTGGATTTGAAATAAAGTCACGATGTTCATAAAAAGTTGCGATACTTTACCTCTCATGCCTATCAACTTAAGAATTTTATAACGCTCCCAAAACAAAAAATTGTACATTTTCACCTGGAGATGCCAAATTTCTCGTTTTGGGGTATTTGCTTTTCTTAGCTTGATTGTGATGTGGCGGTCCCCCCCCATAGACATTTTTAAGTTATATACAAAAAACATGCTTTGATATCGTCTAAAGCATGGTAATTATTTAAACTAATATAAAACTGCTAAGTTGATTTTTTTAGCTCATCTATTTATTGAATTCATTAACTGGAAGAAGTATTCAGGTTTATGAGTCTTATTTAGGTTATACCATGAATGTAATGTATCTGGTGCAAATACATCTAATTTTTTCAGTACTTCCATCGCAAATTCCAGAGGAGCTACTCCTGATGCAGTAACCAAATTCTCACAAGATACCGCAGGTCCCATCTCATAAAATTTTTCCCCTTTATAATTAGGGCAGACCATTTTAATATACTCTAAGTTATTGCTTGTATGCTTTCTAGAATCTAGGCATCCCATATTTGCGAGGGCCTCAGTTGCACCACAAATTGCAGCAACAATAGTGCCAAGATTTAAAGCTTCGCCAATTTTTTTCAAGATAGGTTGATGAATATCTTCTCTCCAAGTATTCCCTCCAGGTAAAACTAAAAGATCTTTACTCTCAAGAGTACATTCATCAAGGGAAATATCTGGTTTTATGCTCAGTCCTCCCATCGTAGTAATCATTTCTTTATTAGCTCCTACTGTAACTACTTTTAAAGGTGCTAAATCTTTTTTGAAATATCTTCCCGAGTTTAGTTCAGCAATTAAATATCCATATTCCCAGTCTGACATTGTATTAAATACATAAAGATACACTTTTTTTGTTTGCATCCAATAACACTCCAATCACAATTGATATAGCCTATTATAATATAACTTCCCTGACAGCTAACGTCAGGGAAGTTATATTAACGGGGGAATTGCCTTGAAAATGGGCTTACCGTTGTAAATCCGCATTTTCCTGACGGCACCCCATATAGAACAATTCATAAGAAGCTAATATTACCTCTTCTAGATAACTGTTTTTTCTCCCACAGTATGGTTTCTATTCACTAAATTTAAGTAAAAACGAGATACCGTTGCATTGTAATATGGAGATATCCATAGGTACAGAAGACTAAGAGTAACCATTCCTATAATAGAACCTAAAATAAACCATCCATTAAATTTTTAAGTGTTAAATCCATTACTAGACACCTTTCCTATTAGATTGCTTCCATACCCCATTCTCTTTACGATAGGTATTCTTGCCATTCATGAAGCCAGCTGTATTACCAGGAATGCTATATTTCTTATTCTTTTTCTTAGCCTTCTTCTTCAGCCTTTTCTCTTCTTGAACAGCTTGCAAATCCGCCTTCCATTGTTTCAACAAATCCTTTTCACGTCGCATCGAATTTGTACCCCTTGGATTAAAATATAAACCATATAATTAGATTCTACCTATTTTTATAAATATCCTTTAATTTGAATGTTAATTTTATCCAACAAAAAGAGAGCATCCTCGCTATTGGATGCTCTCAATGTGATTAGGGGTTTACCCTGAGCATTGAATAGGACACGAAGAACTCGTCCTATTACAATATATGCTTGTCCTTATCAATATGTTCATTAAAAAACATCCTTAAGTATCTCTCTTACAGTAAAAGCAATCAATTTTTTATCTATTCCATTTCTTTTTTTAAAATAAATTTTTACTAATGGCATAAAGACACTCCCTACATTTCCTTTACTGTATAGCATATGTATAAATAATTCGTTTGTAGTAACAAAATGCCCCTTCTATGTATTACTCCTTCTTAAACTAAACTACACGTTAGTTTAAGAGAATCCTTCACAATCTCATCTAAACTTTAACATAGATTTGTTATCCAACAACCGGGCGCAATTGTTGAACAAGAAGTAAAAGGGTGATACATATTATAGGTGATTATTTGAATTTTTTTTATATTCTTCAATACGTTCCTCAAATGTAATTCTTGGATAATCACCAGAAAAAAATTTTGATTTACTGTTATGGTATTCATGCAATTTATCTAATGAGTTTCTTATTATCTCTATTTCATCGAGAGTGATATGTTTATTAATAATTCCCATCCTTCAACATCTCCAATAATATATATTTATTTAAGCATAAGTATAGCGTAATTATTTATTAAACTATACTCTCGTTAGAAATGTTGCTTATTAACATATTTATACTTATTATATTATTAGAATGTATAATTTTCTGATTATTTTTAATTTCAGGCACTTACCTTCTAACTTATTTATTAATTATTAAAGGAGCTATCTTATGGATTATAGAATTGTATTTTTTGATGTTGATGGAACCCTTACACACCATGAGAATGGTCGTATTTCAGATAATACTAAAGAAGCTATAAAAGCACTGAAAAATAAAGGGTTAAGGGTAGTTGCAGCAACAGGAAGACCGTTATCCATGTGCAATGAAATAAGAAAATTAGGAGTAGATACGTTTATCACAGCGAATGGAGCTTATGTGAAGCATACTCAAGAAGTTCTTCATAAAGTACCAATGGATAAAAGCATTATTCGTGAAGTGGTTGAATTTGCATATGTTGAAAATAACGGGCTATCGTTCTTTACAGAAGATTTTAGTATGAATGGTATAAAAGATAAAAAAATACTAGCAGCATTGAGTGAAACGTTGTCATTAAATGATTATCCAACTATAAATAAACATATTTATAATCAAGAGGTTTATTTGATGTGTTTGTATGCTACCGATGAAACGGTGAAGAAATACATTCACAAGTTCCCACATTTAACATTTAGCAGATGGCACCCTTTTATTTTAAATGTATTACAAGAAGAAGTATCCAAATCTTTAGCAATAAAAAAAGTCTTACAGTATTTTGAAATTGATAAATCAGAAGCTATTGCGTTTGGAGATGGTGGAAATGATATAGACATGTTGGAATTAGTAGGACTAGGGATTGCTATGGGAAATGGCAATGAACAATTAAAAGCAGTTGCAGATTTCGTCACGAAAAAGTCCAGTGAAGACGGAATCGACTATGCACTGAGAAAATGTGGGATTATTTAAGAATCTAGTTAGTTTCCTAATTTCTAGGTGATCATACTAAAAAGGTGCTTTCATGTACAGAAAACACTTTTTCAGTCTACAACTATTTTTTAACAGTCTAATACTTTTTTCTATAGCCTAAAACATTTTTTTAATGGAACATCTGAAAATATGAGATGTCTTAGTTATTGAATTAGCTGTAACAAAATACTGTATCAAAAATAATTCGTAACATAATTGAATTCAAACCTTTTTGTTACAACAAAATATGGTATTGGAAATAAAATACAGGCTATGACCCAAAATTACATGTATCTCGGTCGAACCCCATGCCCATCAACTTAAGAATTTTATAACGCCCCCAAAACAAAAAATTGTACATTTTCACCTGGAGATGCCAATTTTCTTGTTTCGGGGTATTCGCTTTTCTTAGCTTGATGGCGATGTGGCGATGTGGCGAGAACCCCATTAAGGCTGTATGGTGTTCCGTCACTTTACAGCCTTTTGTTTAAAACGAACGCTTTACTCGAAAATTTTTATCTCTTCCTTAATAAATATTGTAATGTAGTAAAATTGTCTAGTTTCCTTTTTTGTTCTACCTTTTGCAATGTGCTGAATATCTTTTGGATAATCATGAAGCCAGATTCGTGGATTGTAATACAACGTAACAAGCATAACGACAGACAAAATAGTCCCTTCCAATAGAATACATGACAGATCAAGCATTATATATTCGTCACCTTCCGACACGGATTATCCTATTGTTTTATTGTATGTAAGGAATTTATTTTTCTTCAACGATACTATTATACATAAAACTAGAAATCATTATTTACTGTTTTGCCCTTGGTTACGGCAACAATTATACTAGATGTAATCCGAATTTATAATCTGAATATTTTTGAAATTAAGAGTAGGATTTCCTTTGAGGACATAGAAATTATAAAGTATATCACCATGATTTTTTAACATGTAAGTTTCTTCCTATTTATATAAGTTCTCAATATGAACTTATATAATACCATTACTAATTACCTCTTAGATTACTATCATACTGCAATAAAATGAAGGAACTCCTTTTCTTTAACATAAGTTCTATTTTCCACTAAATGAATTAGAAAACGATAATAAAATTAGGAGGATTACGATGACCCAGCTTGATTCATTACATCCCATTGTAGAAAAAATAATCAACAATATTGAAAAATTAATGGTCGGAAAACGAAAAGAAACGATCTTTAGCCTTGACAGTCCTCTTAGCTGAAGGTCATGTACTATTAGAAGATGTTCCCGGTGTCGGGAAAACAATGCTAGTACGTGCTCTTTCTAAATCAATTGATGCCGATTACAAGCGAATTCAATTCACACCTGATTTACTGCCGTCAGATGTAACAGGTGTTTCTATTTATAATCCAAAAGAGCTCCAATTTGAGTTCAAGCCTGGACCAATTATGGGGAATTTTGTACTTGCTGATGAAATTAATCGTACATCTCCAAAGACACAATCTGCCTTACTTGAAAGTATGGAAGAAGGCAATATCACAATAGATGGCATTACAAGACCGTTACCAAAACCGTTCTTTGTAATGGCTACTCAAAATCCGGTCGAATATGAGGGAACATACCCTTTACCAGAAGCTCAGCTCGATCGTTTCTTGTTGAAGCTAAAAATGGGATATCCTACACCAGAAGAAGAATTTGAAATTTTAAACCGAATGGAAAAAATAAATCCACTCTCCCGTTTACAAGCTATTACTACAATAGAAGAATTACTTTATTTACAACAAAGCGTCCGGGAAGTAAGCATGGACAAAGCAATCAAGCATTACATTGTAAAGCTTGTTAATCAGACTCGTTCTTATAGTTCTATACAGCTAGGTGCAAGTCCACGCGGCTCAATTGCTTTAATGAAAGCTTCACAGGCTTATGCATTCATCCATGGCAGAAATTATGTTATTCCAGACGATGTTAAATTTTTAGCTCCTTACGTTTTAGCTCACAGACTTATTCTAAAAATGGAAGCAAAATTTGAAGGAATAACAGGAGAAAAAGTTATCGCCAAAATCGTTGCACGAACTACCGTGCCGACTCAAAGGACGATGAACCTTTGATGAAACGACTACTACGAGCACTATATCACGTTACCAAGTTATTGCTAATCCCTTTATGCCTAGTCTTAACATTTATGTACGCTATGCTTCAAGGAGGATTTGTAAGTTGGTTTTTGTTTTACAGTACGATTCCTATTGGCCTTTATTCACTACTACTCCCCTTCTACGTTTTACTTGATGCTGAAGTAAAACGAATAACAAACCAAAACGAATATGTAGCAGGAGAACAATTTTTAAGCACTATTACAATAAAAAGAAAATTTCCTTTTCCCTTACTTTATTTAGTTGTAGAAGATGAACTGCCACCACAATTTACAAGTTGTAGACAAACAAAGACGAATAAGGTAATACTCTTTCCAGGATTAAAACGAAATATTTCGTTTCAATATGTTATTGACACAATCCCTAGAGGAGAGCACACTTTTTCAAGCGTACGTGTCAAAACTGGCGATCTATTCGGTATGATGGAGAAAGAAGTAACTTTTTCAGTTCCAGATACATTTTTAGTCTATCCCCAGTATGTAGATATAACGTATCGACAATTGGAAAATCATTTCGAACAAGGAGCGCTTTCAGCAAATATAAATTTAGCAAAAGACTCTACGGTCTCTGTCGGTGTCAGAGAATATAAACCTGGTGACCGCTTTTCATGGATTGATTGGAAAGCAACTGCACGAACAAACAATATTATGACGAAAGAGTTTGAACAACAGCGCAGCCATAATATCATGATATTCATGGACAGAACCCAATCCCCTCTATTCGAATCAGTCGTAACGTTTACTGCCTCTATTGTGAGGGCTGTCTTGAAGCAAAATTCACCAGCGTCATTCGTGTCTGTCGGAAAAGAACGAACTATTTTCCCTTTAGACAATGGAGATACTCAGTTGCAACAAGTCTTTTGTCATTTAGCGAAAGTACAAGCAGACAGTGTATTCCCGCTCTCTCGAAGTGTAGAAATGGAATTAAGAAAAATTTATCAGTCCGCAACGATTATACTCGTGACAAGCGATCTTTCTCCCGATATTCAAAAGGCAGCTGATTGTGCTGCTATAAAAAATAGAAAATTAATGGTGTTTGTCGTGAAAGAAAAAGCGAACCAACTCTCACATCGAGAACTAAGTATACTAGAAACTCTACAAAAACGAAAAATATTTGTAAAAGCGGTTTATGAAAACCGGTATACAAACGTGTTTTTTGAGGTGAGCAAATGATAACATTACAAACAAAAAACCAATGGGATATGAGCAGATTCTTCATGCATGTATGTGGACTTCTTCTTTTACTAGAATGGCTAAGACCCCTTATAGGTATTACAAACGTAGGTAGCTTAGATATTTTTGTAATATTTATAGGAATTTGCTTCACTCTCTCTTTTTTTCAAACAAGGTGGCAGATTGCAATAAAGATCGTCACGATCTTATTCATCATTCATTCCCTGTATTATAAAAATGCTTTTATAAATCCATCTTGGCTAACAACGTTTTTTTCTGATATTTCTCGAAATTCCTCCCTGTTTTTCCAGGGGAATTTGCTAGATATTTCTCCAGTTTTTCCGACATTTTTATTTTTTCTATCATTTTGGTTTTTGAGTTCTTTCATCTCTTTTTGGATGATTCATAAAAAACGTGGATTGTTATTTCTTGTATTGACTATTATTTATATCACAACTTTTCATAACTTACATTTATACAATGCAAACTACGCTATTATTCGTACTGTTGTCATCGGCTTTTTTATGCTTAGTCTTCTTCAAATAGAACGAATAAAAGAGATTGAAAACTCACAAAATTATGCTAGAGAAATCTCAAAATTACTTAGGCCTCTTACAATATTTATTGTATTGTCAGCAACCATCGCATACTTTGCTCCAAAATTTGGCCCTCAATGGCCAAACCCAATGGATTTTTTAAAATTCAACACATCCGAAGCAAGTAAAAAACAAGAAGTTTCTAAAATTGGGTATGGTTTAGATGACTCGCAATTAGGCGGTCCTTTTAAGGCGGATAATACAATTGTTTTTACAGCACAAACGCAAAACAAACAATATTGGAGAGTAGAAACAAAAGATTTTTATACAGGAAAAGGCTGGGAGGTTTCTGAAAAGCCGAAAAAGGTTTCTTTTAAAAATAAAAACGACGTCGTGAGGTGGTACGAACAAAATACAAAAACGGAGACAACCGAAGCAACAATCACCATGCAAAAAAGTTATCCTCACCTTACCTATCCAGCAGGATTAGTATCAGTTGAGGCTTCTTCTGATGTATCATACAGTGTTGACCCATTTTCAGAAAAAATCTATACGATGCACGGAGACTCTTCTACTACTTTAAATTCGTATAAAGTGACATATGAGATCCCGAGGTTTTCCATAGAAAATTTGAAAGCTGTAAAAACGAATGAAGGTCATGAAACAAGTTCTTATTTCATGACAAAGTACACACAACTTCCCGAATCATTACCGCAGCGAGTAAAAGACTTGGCTGTCAATCTTACAAATGATAAAGACAACCGATATGATAAAGTATTAGCTATTGAAAATTACTTCACAGACAATTCTTTTGTATACGAAACAATGAATGTCAGGATTCCTGCCAAAAACCAAGATTATGTAGATCAATTCCTTTTTGATACAAAAAGCGGCTACTGTAATAATTTTTCGGCGTCTATGATCGTGTTACTTCGTTCTGTCGGGATTCCCGCTCGCTGGGTAAAAGGCTATACAGAAGGAACTCTTGAGAATACATTTGCTGGTACAGAAGGTGAGAATGTTTATAAAATCGCGAACAATAACGCACACTCTTGGGTCGAAGTATATTTTCCAGGATACGGATGGATTCCATTCGAACCAACAAAAGGATTTACCAATCCCTATAATTTTATAAATAATACTCCTGCTTCTACTTCACAAAATAGCGAAGAAAATAATTCTAAAAACGAGCAAATACACCAACGGAACAATGAAGCAAAGCTCAAAAGTTTAATAGAAAATACAGAAGAAGCCTCTACTAAAAAGATCACAAATTCTAAAAATGGGTTTTCTTGGTGGTACGTATTCCTCTCTACGATACCGATTAGTATCATGGGATACATTCTCTTCACCACTAGAATGAAATGGATTACATTTTTTATTATTCTTTTCTATAAATACCGAAAAGATGATGCTGTTTATCTAAAAGCTTACGGTGCACTTCTAAAACAATTTGCGAGAATCGGCATACCACGAGGTGAAAGTCAAACATTCCGAGAATACGCTCTCCGCATCGATACACTTTACAACTCGACTGATATGCAACAACTTACTTTCAGTTATGAGAACGCTATGTATCAAAAGGGACAGGCCGCAGCCGAATGGAAGAAATCCGTACACTTATGGGAAGTGCTTATGAAAAAAGCAGCTTCTCTGCCTAAATCAAATGACTTCGATGCAGTGATTTAATTTTGATAATGTGAGTTTAAAGAAAATACCTCAAAGACTAAAATGTACCCTATGGAATAGACACTTAAAAAAAGTCTATTCCATAGGGTATTTCTTGTATAATAAGAAAAAAATAGAATCGGAGAAAATTCAAAATGACAAAAAAGTTATTTACAGAAAAAGAAATGCAAGTTCTATCAAGTAACCCATATGTGAAATCTGTAAGTGAGAAAGGGCTCACCTATACAGATGAATTTAAACGTATTTTTATTGAGGAAAATGAAAAAGGAAAACTACCCCGAGTTATTTTTGAAGAATGTGGGTTTGATATAGATGTAATTGGAATACAGCGTGTTGTGTCATCAGGAAATAGATGGCGTGCCTCGTATAAAGAAAATGGCGTATTTGGTTTAAGGGATACACGTAAAGAAAACTCTAGAAGAAAGTTAGAAAGAGAACTTACATTAGAAGAAAAGTATGCACGCTTGGAAGCTGAACGAAACTTACTAAAGGCCGAAAATGAGCTGTTAAAAAAGATCAAACTTATGGAAGGGAGGATGGGAAAGAAATAACGTTACCACCTAGTCAGAAATATATCTTGATTCGTTCTGTCATCATAAAATACAACTTAAGAAATATGGTGAGTCACTTGTGTAAAGTAACTGGTGTATCCCGTTCGGGATACTATAATTATTTTTCCGTTTCATCTCAAGAACAGCGGAAACAAAAGAGTGATCAAGATGAAATCGTGAAAGAAATCATACTGAAAGCACTTCGATTTAGAAATCGAAAGAAAGGGGCTCGTCAAATAAAGATGACATTGGCGGGTCATTTTCAAGTTGTCTACAATTTAAAGCGTATCCGTAGAATCATGAAGAAATATGAGATTGTCTGTCCGATTCGTAAAGCGAACCCTTATAAAAGAATGCTGAAAAAGACAAAAGAACATCGAGTAGTACCAAATCGATTAAATCGAGAATTCAAACAAAATATCCCAGGAAAAACGCTTCTTACAGATATCACTTATTTAGTTTACGGTAAGAATAAAAGGGCTTATTTGTCTACAATTTTAGATGGCTCAACCAATGAGATTTTAGCTTACCATGTTTCAGAACAGATGACATTAGACCTCGTAACGACAACTCTTCATAAACTAAAAAGGAATAAGAGGATTCGATTGACTGAAGGTGCATATATTCATTCAGATCAAGGAGCCCACTATACAAGCCCTACCTATCAAAAATTAGTCAAAAAGCTAAAGCTCGGACAATCCATGTCAAGAAGAGGAAACTGTTGGGATAACGCCCCACAAGAATCGTTTTTTGGTCATCTGAAAGATGAGGCACATATAGAAACTCGCGAGTCTTTTACTGAGTTGAAACAAGAGATTAAGAAATATATGACGTACTATAATCACTATAGATATCAATGGAATTTAAAAAAGATGACTCCTGTTGAATACAGAAATCATCTTCTTGATGTTGCCTAACTTTTTTTAAAATGTCCTTTACAAAGGGTACAGATTATTCTTTGAGGTGTTTTTTAATAAACATAATAAGAGATAGCTAACTCCTAATCGCCTCCGCCATCTCCTGAACTGCCACATCCACTACCACTGCTACTATCACACCCATTATCACTATCCCAATATCCCCATGATGAATCTGAAGAGCCATTTCCGTTCGTCTTTTTATTAGTTTCATTATCTTCCTCGAACAGACCAAACAAAATGACATATAGAAAATATAATGCCATCATCAACACAAAAAATACCATATATTATTTTAGCTATCGATCTTAATATTCCATTAGACGAATTAATTTCCGGCACCATTTGCTTCATTTTTATAGCCTGCTGCCTTTGATTATATTTCCTCTGTTTTCTTTTTTTACTCATATTTACCCCATGCCCATCAACTTAAGAAGGAAAATAAAATGAACTTTCGTTCATATGAACGAAAAAAACTTAAAATATTTTGTGTCTTTAAAAATGAGCATACCAAATAAACCTAGATAGGTATCATTTTTAAAAATTATGCTGCTTTCTTTTGTTTTCCAAGTCCACTATACTCATAGACAACACCCATAATATCAAAGACTGTTTTCTTCTCATATCTATGAGATTTCTGTCCATTCTTCTCTAGGAGGTGGAATAGGCGGATTAGAATCTTTGTTAGTTCTTGGGTGTTTTTCTGTATAGCTTGATACAGAAGATATAAATAATCTTGGATCATTCCTATTGCTTTGTATTCGCTTAATTCTCTTTTTTTCCTTTGTAAAAGGAGTTGACGCATTTTAAACATAGTAGAGGAGCACAGGAAAATAGCGATTAGCTTTCCATATAGTTGGCACTCTAATCGTTCCTGTTTTACATTACGATAATGATCTATTTTAAAGAGTGATTTCCACGTTTTAAAGACAATCTCTATTTGCCAACGCAAAGTATATAACTCATGTACCTGTTCCATCGGAACCCATTCCCAAGGTGTGTTCGTCACATACACGTTTAATCCTGCTACCATTTTACTTTTCTCTGAGTACGTTCTATTTTTTGATTTTTCTTTTTCAGCAATCTTAGCTCGTCGTTTTTGGAGTTGTTTTTCTGTTAATCGATTAAAAATGACTCGTGCAAACAGTTGTTGTTTATCACCAATATAAGCGTGTTTTAATTCAATCGTTTCTCCGGGCTGTAGTTGATTTAAAATCTGTTTCACATCAATCTGTATGTATTCCGATTGTTTCTTAATTGCACCATTTTTAAAGTATTATGGGCTCGGATTTTTCACATATACATTCGTATTCAATTTTAAACGAGAAATATAGTATGTACCTCGTTGATCTATTTGATCTAAGTCTTCCAATGAAAAATAACCCAAATCACGAATACATAAATCCCCTGGTCGTAAGGTATCTAAGCACTCTGTACCAAAGGTTTTGTCATTATTTTTTCCTGGTCCAACTTGAAAGTTAAGAAATTCCCCACTGTGTAGATCGTATTCTAATTGAATTTTGATTCCGGCTGTTTGGGCACATCCTCCAGAGCCTGGATATACATTCTCTAAAGCATTTGGCACTTGAAATACGGTGGCATCTAGGATACGGATTCGCTCAAAATAAGAGAAGAGTTGGTTAGAAATCTGTGTTTGTTCACATATTTTTTGTTGTAACAGTAAAGAAAAAATATGTTGTAAAAACAAAACTGCTTTCGCATTTAAACGTTTATTTAAGCCCTCAGGGCTGAGTAAAGTACCAGTAGCTGCATGAAGCCTGCTACATAATCGGACTAAGGGATCACTTGCCACCCGTTGACTGATCCAAATACAAATGGTAGCTAAGTCTGATCCAGAAAACTTTCGTTTTCGTTTTATAAATCCGATTTCTCTTGCAAGTTCTTCTAAGAATACAGGTGTAACATATCGTTGTAATTCTTCTGCAAATGGTAGTAGTTCATTTTGAATCGAGGGATTCATAAGAAAACGCCATCCTTTCTAATTTATCTTTTTTAGAAAGGATAACGTTTTCTGGTATTTGAGGGTATTAAAATCTCTTGAGTTGATGGGCATGTAAGGTGACCCCATAAAGCTAAGACAAGTTAGATATCTCAATAATATAGTGAAACAAGATCATCGTTTGATTAAGAAACGTGTGCGTTCTATGTTAGGGTTCAAGTCTTTTAGCACAGCTACATGCATTCTTGCAGGAGTAGAAGCCATGCATATGATCAAAAAAGAACATATTGATTTACAGGATCAGTCTGTTCAAAACCAGAAAGAATTCATCCATTAATTATTCGGGCTAGCAGCATCAAATACAATTCCACTAGAAATATATGCGCTATATTCTCTTTTATTTTATCTTTGCACCAGAACCGCAAGTGCCATAGGAAATTTTATGCTATGCCCCTAAACATGATTAACGTAGTTTAGTTTAATAATAAAAGTTGGTTAAATATTAAGAATAGAGTAATTATGTTCAATCCTTATTCTAAAGTGGTTCATTATTCGTATTTGTTCTTCAGTTAACCTCTCTTTATTCCAGTACATATGCATTAAGTTATATTCAAATATTTCCTTCAATTTAATAAATAGAGAAAGTTTCTCTAACATCTCTGGAGATATATCATTTTCCTCTTGATATCCGTCGATTATTGCTTTCGTAATAGAACGTCCATAGTCAACTATGTTGCCATTCCCTACAAACGAATACTCCAGCGCACTATATATTGGAACAGCTAAATCAAATATATAATAATGTTTTTCACAATCTTGAAAATCAACCATTGTCAATTTCGAATCACTATCTACTAATATGTTTTCTAACCATAAATCCCCGTGTAGTAAACCATATGTAGAATTACATTTTGGCAAATTTTTAATTGTAGATAACACCTTATGTGCTATTTCTCTAATAGTACTTTCTTCTTTAGGGATATATTTATGAAAATCATATTCCTCATTATCATGCCAATCGTTGATATATTTAGTCGGCATTATATCTTCAAATTTCCTTGATAAACGATGTAATCTACCGATTTGCCGACCTAATTCTTTTAATACATTGGCATTCCATTGACTTCTTGGTAAATGTACACCAGAAGCTGCATTATATAAAACAGTTAAAACGTCCTTATCAAGTGTTATATTTTCTACTAATTTACCGTTTAAAGAAGATATGGTAGGCGGGACACCAAATCCTTCATTATATAAAAAGTTTGTATATTTAACCTCTTCTAACTGTTCATCATATGTTTTATAGTTCGTTATTCTAGCGAAGAAGTCACCTTGTTCTGCAATACACCGATACATTTCATTTGTTACTGATTCGACTTTAATAAAATTCACTGGATATAATTCGTTAAGTAATTCAAGTATCTTTTGTTCCATATACATTTTAATTCCTCCAATTCAATATAGATAATGACTTCCTTACAAAACTAACCTGCTTTGTTAGTTTAATAATAATGTAATTCTTCCAGCTTCAAAAAAAAAACCTTCGCACTTAATAGTATATCAAATGTGGGAAACTTTTCCATAAAGGGGTGCGGAAACGATTCAGGGTATGAGGGGCCACTCTGGGGTTTAATTACAAATCAAAAAAGAACTTTATTCAAGTTCTTTTAATCTACGATATAGAGCATCCTGACTCACTCCTGTAATCTGACATATTTCCTTTACTGTTTTATTGGTATGTTTTTGTAATTTAATTGCATGGTTCATGTCAGGATGTTTATCCGTGTATTTCTTCACTCTTCCCCTCTAAGAAAATATGCAAAAAAAGATAAGACCAGGAGCTCGGTCTTATCTATGGCATAAGGAGAAACAAATAGGGTGATAACCATCACTTTTTCATCATATTACATTAACTGTTGAATTTGAATATTATAACTAACAATGGTGCTAATATCCATATTGAGAAATTTATTACTAACTCTTATAGTTCCAAAAATTTCTTCTTTTCATAAGTATCCATGGGAGTTTAGTTTATTTTTTTAGTTTTGGGGGTGATTGATTTCTTAAGTTGATGGCGATGGCCTCACCATATCCAAAAAAGAAAATTGTACGTTTAGATACAATCTGGACACATTTTAACTGATACACTGTACGTTAAGTGAAAAGTTTGTTACCAAAATCCAGCCTTTTGAAAAAAAGATCCCAATATTAGGGGATCTTTTTTAGTGAGTTAGTCTTAGATAAAGAAATTGTACTTCTTTATCTGTTCCAGATAAACTAATTGATGTCTGCACTACAGCATTTATTGATATTATTAATAGAACAAACATGAATATCAAAAACGATTTTGGAATATCATTTTTCTTTTTTATGAAAGATATTAAGAGAATTAAAAGTAATATGACCAAATATGCTATTGATACATACAATTCTAAATTTTGTTGGCTTAATTTGTTAACGGCATTTCGAAAATCTTCTAAGTCCAACTCATTTTCCTTATTTTCCTTTATTATTGAATTAGAACTTTTATAACCAATTTTCCACGTATAATTGTTGTTTTCTTTATCTACAATATAATAATAATTACGCACTTCTTTTTTTGTAATAATTTCTCCATTTGCTAAAGTTTTTGAACTAGGAACCATTATCCCTATAAGGCATAGCACAATCATTAATTTACTCTTCATATTTTAGTCTCCGACATTTAATGTATTTTCATATTCTTTTATTACTTTGTAAAAAGTATTTTTCTTCAAGTCTAGCACCTCCATGAATTGAACCCCAGTTATTTCTCTATTTTTCCACTTCGGATAAGTTTCTTCTATTAGAAGTAATTGCCTTGAGCTTAAGGTCGAAAGGTTCAACTGAGGACGACCTAAATGTTTCCCTTGAGATTTAGCTACCGCAATCCCTTCTGCTTGTCTCTGATGAATTTTTTTTCGTTCTTGATCTGCAACATAGGAAAGTAAAGATAAAAATTGATCTTCCATTAATCGTCCCATGTCACCCATTTCACGGAATTTACGACTATCAAACAGGGTTTCATTTTCTAAAACAACAATATCTGCTTGTAATTCTCTTGTTATGTATTTCCATTCCGCAATTACTTCATCATAATTACGTCCCATACGATCTAAAGCATCTATATAAACAATATCACCTGTACTTAATATTTTTCGTAATAATTGGTACTGAGGACGATCAAAATGTCGTCCACTTGCTTTATCGACAAAAATACGTCGAGCTTCCACTCCTCGTTCCATCATCTTATGTAATTGACGTTGTTCATTTTGTTCCTTTGTACTTACACGTATATATCCATAAATATTTGCCACGTTCGAGACTCCCCTTACATTTATTACCACAATTATACCACTTTTGTTTATAAAGGTAATCATTAAAAATAAACGTTTATAAAATAATTCAACTCACCTTTATAAACTTGATATTTCAATGTTTCATAGATGTTCTTTACCTGTTTGTAAAGGTATACCTTTTTAAACGCTGCTCACTTTTTAGGACGGCTCATAGGGGCCACTCGCCACTTTAAGTTAACAGAACTTTAATTCTGTTAACTTAAATAATGAGCGGCCCCAAAAGTAGTAATCTTTGCCGTACCCCTACAAGATTTTATGCGAAAAATAGGGAGACATAGGGAACAGTGGGGAGGCAAAAGCCGCGCTAGGATAGAAATATATATAAAGATGTATAAACGAATGCAAAGAGAAACAGGTAGATCCCTGGTGGGAGTAAAGGATCCGCCTGTTTCCTCGTTACCAATAATGATGTGTTATGTTTTATATAGTTGCTTTTTGTGTCAGGGCGTTTGATGTGGTTATTTCCGCATATACGTTGTTTAAAGCACTAATAAAAGATCGATGTACCTGTTGGGCAGGAATAATGTTTTCTTGGAATGCTAAATCTTTTGTAGTACAAGCATTTTCTATAACAATACAGTGAAACCCTAAATCATTAGCAGCTCTTACAGTTGCATCTATACACATATGAGTCATCATTCCACATATAACAAGAGTGTCAATATTTTCTTTTTGAAGAACTTTTAATAATTTAGTATCTCGGAAGCTATTTGGAAAATGTTTTTGTATCAAATATTCTTCTTCCAATGGTTTTACTTCTTGATGTATTTCTGCTCCTTCAGTATTTGGAAGAAAAAAAGTAGCATTTTCTTTAGTTGAAATATGTTGGACATGGAAAATAGGTCTTTTTTTGTCTCGAAAGAAATCTAAAACTTGTTTTGCATATTGTACAGTTTCTAATGGTTTACTTAACTCCATTTTTCCATTAGGAAAATAATCGTTTTGAATATCAATTAATACTAAAGCTGTTTTCATTTTTCATCCCCCAATATTCTGAAAATTATTTTATAATTCTATTATAGGGAGATGAAATGAAATTAGTAATATTCTCATGAAAGAGTTTAGCTTCAAATAATTTCGTCGTGAAAGGATTTAAGAATATGGTTGATTATATAGATATTAAGATATTAGGTTTGTTAAAAGAGAATTCGAGGGTACAGTGGAAAGATATTGGTAAAGAAATACATATGACTGGGCAAGCTGTTGCGAATAGGATTAGAAAACTGGAGGAAGAGGGAATTATAAGAGCCTATACAATTTTATTAGATGAGATGAAATTAGGGAAATCTCATTTGGCTTTTATCACTATTTTTATGAAGACAAATGAACATTCTAGGTTTTTAGATTTTATTGTAACAAAAGATTCTGTTGTAGAGGCTCATAAGATAAGTGGAGAAGGTTGCTATATATTAAAAGTTTTTTTAGAGTCACAGGAACAGTTAAATAATTTGTTAAATGAGATTCTTATATTTGGAAATTATCGTTTGAATTTATCAGTTAATAAAGTAAAAGGATAAAATAAGGAAAGAGATCATCTTTTAGGGATCTCACCACACCAACATCAAGTTAAGAAATTCATTATTTCCTAAAACAACAAATGAACTGGATTTCCATAGACAACTATGAAGAGATAAAATTTTCGTTTTGGGGTGTTTCTTTTCACTAGCTTGATGGGTATGGGGTTCAGCCGCATGTGAACAGTTCCCTGTCAAGTAGACAGTGGAAATAATAAAAATACTTTAAGCTGCTTGAACCCATGCCCATCAAGCTAATATTTTGAAGTGTCCCCAAAACGAAATTTCTATCTAAGAAATAAACCATTAAATGTACAATTAAAAGAAATGTATTTGATATTATTTTAATGTCTTAAATACGCATAACCCCGTTCCAATTTTAGAACGGGGTTAAAATAAACTTTTTTAGTTTCTGGTGTGATATAATTCCATATTAAAAATATAATAACACACATTCGTTTAAATATGGTTTGGGTTATTCCACAATCACGCCTGATTGCTGTAGATCAATAATTTTTTGAGGCTCTCAATTTAACAGGGTAAATAGTGATTTATCGGTAATTGTTATGAATTGGTTGAAACAAATCCTCTCGGCTGGCCCGAACAACAGAAAAATTGTCAACATTGTAATGACCATGAAGTATTTCATTATGATGACTTATTATCTTTTCAGCAGATAGGATTGAAGAATCTGTCGTTGAATGACCATCCCCAACTAAAGTAACATCAAAATGATGCACCGTTGCAGTTCTAACTGCTGTGTCAATACAGTGTTCTGTTTTACATCCCATGATAACAAGATGTTCGATCTCGTTTTCCTTTAAAAAATCCATTAATAGTGTACCATAAAACGCATTTGTAGCTACTTTATCAAATATTTTTGCATTGGTTGGCACTTTTACTGTCTGGTGTATTTGAAAACCTGTACCTTTGCCATCAGCAACATCTTTATCCCTCACAAAGATAATCAAAGCATGTGATTCTAGTGCTTTATTAATAACCAAATTAATATTATCTAACAATGCTTCTTTATTAAGCACATTTTTAGTTTCGTTATTATCATCAACTAATTCTTGTTGGACATCAATAATAAGCAAAGCTTGGTTCAATATAAAAACTCCTTTATGCTATAATTTATATATATGTTCTCCATATCTTTCTTCATTCTAGTAATCATAATATCGCCCCCTTTTATCTTTTGAACCTATTTCGTTACGAACCTAATAAGTAGTGTTGTTACATGTTAAGAGAGCAGACACTACTAGATAGGGGCCTAGGTCTTTTGACAAGTTCTCCTTGACAATTAGGACATACATAATTCATTAATTTTGTACACTCCTCACAAAATGTACATTCATGTGTGCAAATAAAAGCCAAAGATTGCTCTTCAATCTTATTATTACATTTCTCACAACATTTCCTCATCTCAAGTCCCATTTTTATTCCTCCAATAACATTTTTTTCATTATATACATAAAATTATAAATATAATATAATCTTGTTTAAATACAAATTATTAGCTGTTTCATCCAAAAGACTTAAAAAATTTATTCATTATAGGCGTTTTGCTTTAAATAAAAAGGGGATGTTTAGAATGGACCATATTGATCGAAAAATTTTACATATTCTTCAAGAAGATGGACGTATATCTATGACTGAACTAGGAAAAATGGTGAACTTATCAACACCTGCTGTAAAAGAAAGAGTAAAAAAATTAGAGGATAAAAATATTATTACAGCCTATAGGGCAGTTATAAATCCAGAGAAGTTAAATAAGAATGTAACAGCTTTTGTTTTGTTTGAATCAAAAAAATGTCAACAATTCAGAAATTTTTGTAAAGAAAATCCCATGGTCTTTGAGTGCCACAGATTAGCCGGACAATATAGTTATTTGGTGAAAATAGTCACTGAATCGGTGCAACATTTAGAAGAATTTATAGATGCTTCAATGGAGTTTGGCTATCCATCAACTTTAATTAACTTATCATCACCGGTAAAATATAGATGTATTTTTTAGAATAGAGTTCTTCGAAGCTATTTAAGGGATGCTGCCACATTGCCATCAACCTAATTTTTTAAAGTACCCCCTAAACGAAAAATTTGTGTTTTTTATAGAACCGACATTCATTTTTATCGTTTTGGGAATAACTAATTTCTTAAGTTAATGGACATATGGTAAAGGCTAAGTTGAACGTTCATTTTTAACCATTAATACTGGTCTTGCTATTTTCTCATAAATAAACACATATACAACATCTACTCCCTTCATATCTATCGATACCTTTGGCTATTGGTGTGTAGTGCAGAAATAATAGTCTTGTTTAATTTTGTCCTCCAAAAGACAATAACCTCCTACCTGTTGATTTGGTAGGAGGTTATTAAAGTTATTTAAAACTCATTCTAATAAGTTTAAATTAAGATGATAATTCCTTTAATGTATCATGTAATTTAAACTTTCTAATTTGATATGCAGCGATAAATCCTGCACATGTTCCCAATAATATACTAACCACGACTAAAGATAGTATTTGTAAGTAAGGAATATCTACTATCTTTAAATCCAAACTAGGTAACACAATATAACTAAATATAATACCACCAAACGCTGCAATAATGCTTGCTATTAATCCTAAAAAAGTACCCTCTAACCAAATAATTTTTTTCATTTGTCCGGGAATTGCACCAACAGCTCGAATCATACTTATTTCAGCACGACGTTCATATATACTTGCTATAATTGCATTCATTAAACCAATACCAGAAATCACAAAAATAATACCAACTAATAACCGAATCAATAGTAACATTTGATTTAACAATGTTAGCTGTTCCTTTAATAAATCTGTACTATTAATAAGTTCTATATTAGTTCCATTCTTCATAACTTGGTTAACTTTCTGTTGTATTTCATTAATATTCTTATGAGAATCTACTATTATTTCTATAGATTCATAACCTGTTATTTGGAAGTTCTTTTTTGCCCATTCCTCATTAACTAGTACCCCCATGGTACCCATTTGTAAATTTTTTTCCAATATAGACACGATCTTAATAAGCTGTGGTTCATGCCCCTGTGATTGAACCTTAATTTTATCATTCAATTTTATTCCTAAGTAATCGGCAGTCCTCTTTGAAATAACCCCTTCACCGTTTTTAAGAGGTTCCTCTAAACTTTTTCCTGATACTACTTTTATTTTTTTTATCTGGTTAAACACAGTTGAATCTATACCAGAGACTTCCATTCTTTCGGGATTAATATTATTTTTCCGCACAAAGTCATACCATTCTGAATCAGATTTTTTAAAATCGTAATCAACTAATTTAGATTTTGTATCTGTTGCAATAGCCGCTGTATTCTGTACACCTTTAATTTGGTTTATTCTTTCTAACCACTCAAAAGGAATTTGTTCATTTGCTCGACCTAACATTGGTACACGAATAGATAAGTCAGCTGGCATGCTTTTCTTAATCCCTTGCCTCATACCTTCCTGCATTGAATTCATATACATATTTCCTACCAACGCTAACATAAATCCAAAAGACAATATTGCAACTGAAATCGCTGCTTTTTGTCTATTACGTACCACGTTCCGGCTACTTATGGAAGTTTCTATACGAAAGACGCGTTGAAAAGGTTTAGTGATTATTGGTGTAATAATTCTAATGATAAACGGTATAGCAAACAATAATCCTATTACAAATAAAAATGCTCCGATAGGTCCAATATTTATATTAATTAGCTTCTCTAAAAACGTTGCACAAGTTCCAATGATAATACCAACTACTGCTACAAAGAAACTAATTATACTTATTTTCTTTTCCTTTTTATTGACAGACAAAATCACAGGTCTAAAAGCTTCTACTGGTGGAATTTTCCTTATAGACATTGCTGGAATAATAGACCCTATAATTGACATCATAATTCCTACAATAAAAGTTGATATTAATAAGCCCCAGGAGATTATAAAAGTCTCACTATCAACAGTTGCCCCTCCTATCCACCTATTAATTAATCCTGATACTAAACGATATAATAAAGTACCCATTGTGACTCCTATTAAGGAACCAATACTACCAATTATTAAGGATTCAAGTAGGACTACACCTATTATTTGAACAGATCCACTTCCTAGGGCACGTAGTAATGCCCACTGTTTAAGACGATCACGTACAGATAAGAAAAAGCTTCCCATGACTAAAAGAGCTACAACAAATAGAGCTACCCCACCTAGCCCCCAGATTAAAGGCTTCATTACATTTAAACGTTCAAATGCTTTATCAACATATAAGCGTTGATCAATTTTCACACCATTTAACACACTTTTTATTTCCGAAACTAAAAAGGCTTTTTCATTAGCATTAGCCGTTTTTATTTGCACTAAATTATATTTATTTTTCAAATTCATTTCATTTTGTAGCCAATCAATAGGAAAGAATGCAGTTTGCTTCATTGCAGACATTGTTGGCGGATTAATAATACCAACTACTGTTACTGTTTTTTTATTAAAAGGTGGAAAAGGCATTTCAATTTTTTCACCTAATTTAATCCCATTTTTCTCTACATAGGACTTTGTAATCGCAACTTCTGCCCCTTTTTCTGGATATCTCCCTTGATCAATCTTATAAGCACGAATTTCAGGTGAATTTGGTTCGACTCCCCAATACGCCGGTTGGTTTGAAATTTCCGGTTTATTAGGTATTACATATGGTATTAATACCTTTGATACAGTTTTAAGGTTTTTAATATTTTTTATTTGATCTACTTCTTTGTCATCTAAATATTGATCATTTTTCATATAACCGAATTGCAAATTGTAGTCACCGTAATTGTTCTTAACTTGCTGTCTTACTGTTTCTTCGACAGAATTATTGCCTAGTAACAACATTGTGGCTAACATAACACCTAAAGCTGTACCAAGGGCAATAAGTGATGTTCTTAATCGATTTTCCTTAATTGATTTTATAGCATATTTAAAAATCCACATTTTCAAAACCTCCCGTTCTATTGAAAGTGTTTGTTCATTATTTCTTGAATACGCTTAACTTTTTCTGAAATATTTTCGTTAGTTTCCTCGTATTCATGAATTATTAAACCATCCAATAGAAAAACAACTCTGTCCGCATGAGCTGCTACAAAAGGATCATGTGTTACTACAACTGCCGTTTGATTTAAGTCATCACAAGCATTCCTAAGTACAGTAATTATATTTTTACTGTTTTCAGAATCCAATGCTCCTGTCGGTTCATCTGCTAATATAATTTCAGGATCATTAGCAAAAGCTCTAGCAATCGCTACTCGTTGTTGTTGACCTCCAGAAAGCTGAGAAGGAAGATTTTCCTCCTTTCCTTCTAAGCCAACAATTTTCAAAAGTTTTTTTGCTTGATTTGTGGCTTTTTGTTGTTCGACATTATCTAATAATAAAGGAAGGGTAACATTTTCTTCCGCATTAAATATCGGTATTAAGTTAAACTGCTGAAAAATGAACCCTATTTTTCTTCTTCGAAACAGTGCCAATTCTTTTTCATTCATCATTGAGATTTCTGTATTCCCTATTTTAATTTCTCCCATTGTAGTTGTATCTATCCCTCCGAGTAATTGCAACAGAGTAGTTTTACCTGAACCACTCGCACCCATTATACATAGGAATTCACCTTGCTTTACTTCAAGATTTACCCCTTTCAGGATGTTTATCATTTTCTTTTCAATGATAAATGATTTCTCTAAATTCTTAACTTCTATAATCCCCATAAAAATCTCCCTATATTAGTATTTAGACAACAACAGGTATCTATTACTTTCTTCTTAATGAAAAAGTAATAGATACCTGTTGTTTTATAGTATATTTAAGTTTAATTAGCACTCTACTTATTCACCTGGTGTACTATCTTTGCAAATACCACCAACTACAGTGTAGAAGTAGTTATTTAACCAAACTTCAAAACCACAGCCTTTTACTACGTCAAAAGCATTTCTGAATTCGTCAATTGTTAGGAAATAAAATTTTTCGCAAATAATTGTTCTAATTACTTTTTTTAGTTGAAATTACATAATTTATAACATTAACAATCTTTATGATATAATACTATTAAAGTATATTCAATAATATTTTGTATTTTTCGACATTTTTCCACGCTTTTTATATTTCTTTTACCTGTGAGCCTGCCGCATACTCATCGAGCTAAAGAGAAATTGTATCTATAAAACGAAAAAAACGTTATTCTTTCTGTAGAATCATAGGAAAGGATGGCGTTTTTATATGTCTATTTCTGTATCTGATGAATTACAACTATTTGCTCAAGAAGTTCAAAGCTTCTTATCTCCAAATATCTTACGAAATCTTGCTAGAGACGTTGGTTTTGTGCAACGAACAAGTAAGTACCAAGCAAAAGATTTAGTGGCTTTATGTATATGGATGAGTCAAAATGTCGCTAAAACCTCTTTAACTCAGTTATGTAGCTGTTTAGAAGCATCAACAGAAGTACTTATCAGTCCGGAAGGACTGAATCAACGATTTAATGCCACAGCCGTGCAATTTCTACAACAATTGTTAGCCGAACTTCTCAACCAAAAGTTATCTTCAACTAAGCTGATTTCTTCTCCATACACTTCTATTTTCAAACGTATCCGTATTTTAGATTCAACTGCATTTCAACTTCCCGATGTATTTTCATCTGTTTATCCAGGTGCAGGAGGATGCAGCCATACTGCGGGGGTGAAGATTCAGCTTGAATATGATTTATTAAGTGGACAGTTCCTACATATTCATACAGGTCCAGGGAAACAACATGATCGGACCTACGGTTCTCTGTGTGTCCCAACTGTAGCAGCGAATGATTTATGTATTCGAGATTTAGGGTATTTTCATTTGAAAGACCTTCAATATATACAAGATAAAAAGGCTTACTATATCTCTCGTATCAAGTCAAATACACGTATTTATCAAAAAAATTCCACCCCTGATTATTTTCAAGATGGAAGAATCAAAAAAGGGACAGAGTATATACAGATAAATATGGAGGCCTTAATGAACTCCCTTCAGCCAGGACAAACATGTGAAATATTCGATACTTTTGTAGGAATGACTGATAAAGTACCAACCCGCGTGATTGTTCATCGGCTAACAAAAGAACAACAACAAAAACGATTACAAGATCAAACTGTAAGAGAAAAAAAGAAAGGAATGAAGTATTCTCCTCGTAGTAAACGACTCAGTGGTATCAATGTATATATGACAAACACCCCTACAGATATTGTCCCGACGGGACAAGTACATGATTGGTATTCTTTACGTTGGCAAATCGAAATTTTATTTAAAACGTGGAAGTCATTCTTTCAAATTCATCATTGTAAAAAGATAAAACCGGAACGATTGGAGTGCCATTTATATGGTCAATTGATTGCCATTCTACTCTGTTCTTCTATCATGTTTCAAATGCGACAATTGCTCCTCATGAAGAAAAAACGAGAGCTTAGTGAGTATAAAGCCATATATATGATTAAAGACTATTTTCTTCTTCTATTCCAAACTATACAAAAAAACACTCACGAGCTATCAAAGGTGTTACTTCGCCTGTTCAATCTCCTACAGCAAAACGGGCGGAAATCTCATCGATATAAGAAAAAAACGGTCTTTGATATATTAGGTGTCGTTTACAATTGTACCATGTCTGATAATCAAGCCGCTTAATTCAAAAAATGAAACCCGTTAGGGTTTATTTCGTATGCAAATCTTTCAATCACCTACACTTGCCCTTTAGAAAAAAGAAACAATCCCGCCTAAAATTGACTTTGCATAATCTTAGCTTGATAGCGATGGGATGCTGCCACACATCCATCAACTTAAGAAATTGGTAGTTCCCCAAAACGAAGAAAATGAGTTGAATTCCCATAAATAACTGTAAAATAATAAAATTTTCGTTTTGGGGACACTTCAAAATATTAGCTTGATGGGCATGGGGTATCGCCAGCATTTCGGAAAAAAACTACGCTAAGAGCATGCAAGATTTTATACAGTTTTTCGGCCAATCCAATAACAAACGGGAACCCTGAAACCCACGCCAGAATAGGAATGTATAGAAAAATGAATAGAGTCATAGAAAAAGAAAAAGGCGGATTCCTTGTGAGAGTAGGGATTCGTCTTTTCCTTGCTACCGATAATGCGGGGTTATGTTAACCTCACATGTATAGGATATACATAAATACATTTTGTCGAAATTATTAAAAAGGGGAATTTTTCTATTTGAAGAACTAATAATTGTTTACCAATATGTATTAGAAATCTCAATCTAAACTAAAGGAGAACAAAATGGGACAAAACAATAAAGGCTTTTCTGAAACAGGGTTGCGCAAAATGCGCAATGTACTGGCGCAGCATATCGATTCTGGAAAGATTCCTGGGCTCGTCGCCTTAGTCAGCCGAAACGGCGAGACGCACGTCGAAGCGCTTGGAACAATGAGGCATGATGGTGGCGCACCAATGCGTCGGGACACGATCTTTCGATTGGCGTCCACTAGCAAGCCGATCGCAGTTTCACCGGTAATGGTTCTGCTCGACGATTGCAAACTGCATTTGGACGACCCAGTAGACAAATGGCTGCCCGAACTCGCCGACCGGCAGGTGTTGAAACGGCCCGATGGTCCGCTGGAAGAGACCGTCCCAGCACGGCGTCCTATCACTGTACGAGACCTGTTGACCTCCACATTCGGGCTCGGAGTGGATCTCACGTTGATGGGTTCTCCGATCATGAACACGTTCTTCGAGAGTGGGATATTCGACACGCCAGGGCAGGATATGCCCGATCCAGATGAGTTTATGTGTCGCCTAGGTGCACTTCCGCTAAGCTACCAGCCCGGAGAGCGGTGGCAGTATCATATCAGTATTGAAGTGCTTGGCGTGCTTGTTGCCAGGGTCACGGGTCAGACATTCGAGTCGTGCCTGAGCGTAAGATTGACCGGCTTCCACCTGCCTTCAACCCCGATCCGCAGACAGGTGAGTTCATCGTGTGGGATGAGGGTGCAGGCGGACGTTACAGCAAACCTCCAGCATTCCAAGCAGGCGGTGGTGGGCTGCTCGCAACCGTCGACGATTATCACGCGTATTTGCAGATGCTGTTGAACAAAGGGATGCACGGAACCAAACGGATCCTGTCCCGACCTGCGGTCCAGCTGATGACCACCAACCGTCTTACTCCTGAACAACAAGTATACCGAGACGATTTGGCCAAAAACAACGTCCATTTGTCGTTTGGCCAAGGGATACAAGGCGGCTGGGGCTTTGGGATGGCGGTGCGCACCTATCTTGGAGACTACGCGTCTATCGGTCAGTTCGGCTGGGATGGCGGAACCGGCACTGCAGCTTACGCTGATCCAGACAAACAGTTTACTGGAATCCTGTTCACCCAGGTTGGGATGTCCACTCCGGACTCATCGCATCTTATCCAAGACTTCTGGACCACGGTCTACCAAGCAATCGAAGACTGAAACCGAACTTAGGTATTGTTTAAAGGAAAATGCCAAGACGGATGCATAATCATAGGCTTGGCGTATATTTTTTAATGTTATATTATAATATTATTATTTGAATATATATCCATATATTTTGAGGATGATGCCCTCAACTATCCGAGAAAAACTGCTTTTATTAATAGATATTAGGGGTCCTGCCACATCGCTATCAAGCTAAGCTCATACAACGTTAATTATTATAGAGGTTGTTTCTTTTTTATAAAGATTATGTGTAGAGAATTTAAAGATTTGCATACGAAATAAACCCTATCGGGTTTCATTTTTTTGAATTAAGCCGCTTGATTATCAGACGTGGTACAATTGTAAACGACACCTAATATATCAAAGACTGTTTTCTTCTCATATCGATGAGATTTTCGCCCATTTTGCTGTAGGAGGTTGAACAGGCGAATTAGAATCTTTGATAGCTCTTGGGTGTCTTTCTGTATAGCTTGGAATAGAAGAAAAAAATAGTCTTTAATCATATAAATAGCTTTATATTCACTCAATTCTTGTTTCTTCTTCATAAGAAGTAACTTCCGCATTTGAAACATAATAGAAGAACAGAGTAGAATGGCAATCAGTTGCCCATACAAATGGCATTCTAATCGTTCTTGTTTTATCTTTTTACAATGATGAATGCAAAAGAATGATTTCCACGTTTTAAATAAAATTTCGATTTGCCAACGTAAAGAATACCAATCATGTACTTGTTCCATTGGTACAACATCTGTAGAAGTGTTTGTCATATATACATTGATACCACTGAGTCGTTTACTACGAGGAGAATACTTCATTCCTTTCTTTTTTTCTCTTACGGTTTGATCTTGTAGTCGTTTTTCTTGTTGTTCTTTTGTTAGTCGATGAACAATCACACGAGTTTGTACCTTATCCTTCATTCCTACATAAGCGTTGGATATTTCACATGTTTGTCCTGGCAGAAGAGAGTTCATTAAATCCTCCATATCTATTTGTATATACTCTGTACCTTTCTTGATTCTTCCATCTTTAAAATAATCAGGATTGGGATTTTTTTGATAAATACGTGTATTCGACTTGATACGAGAGATATAGTAAGCCTTTTTATCCTGTATATGTTGAAGATCTTTCAGATGAAAATATCCTAAATCTCGGATACATAAATCATTCGCTGTCACAGTTGGGACACACAGAGAACCGTAGGTTCGATCATGTTGTTTACCTGGACCGGTATGAATATGCAGGAACCGTCCACTTAATAAATCATATTCAAGCTGAATTTTCACCCCCGCTGTATGGCTGCAGCCTCCTGCACCTGGATAAACGAATGAAAAGGAATCTGGGAGCTAAAATGCAGTTGAATCTAAAATACGAATACGCTTAAAAACAGAAGTATATGGAGAAGAAATCGGTATAGATGAGGCCAATTTTTGGTTTAGTAGTTCAGCTAATATGTGTTGCAAAAATTGGACGGCCGTTTTATTAAACCGTTGATTCAATCCCTCAGGACTGATGAGCACTTCTGTTGATGCTTCTAAACAGCTAGATAACTGAGTTAAAGAAGTCGTAGCGACATTTTGGCTCATCCATACACATAAAGCAACTAAATCTTTTGCTTGGTACTTACTGGTTCGTTGCACAAAACCAACGTCTTTAGCAAGGTCCCGTAAAGTATTTGGAGATAACAAGCTTTGAATCTCTTGAGCGAATAGCTGTAATTCATCGGATACAGAAATAGACATAAAAAACGCCATCCTTTCTTATGATTCTACAGAAAGAATAGCGTATTTTTTTATTTTAGGGGGGATTTTGTTTTATTAGCTTGATAGCGATGGGGTCCTGCCACACATCCATCAAGTTAAGGTTATGTATAATTTTCATCAAAAACAGCCACCCTTTCATGGAGTATCCATGAAAGGGTGGCTGTTTTTATGTCTTCAATGAGTCTTACAAAAGAATTACAATTATTAGATCAGGAATTAAAGAATACATTTTCACTTTCATTTTTAGAATCACTCGCGCGTGAAACAGGGATGATTCAACGTGCAAGAAAATGTAAAGCGCAAGATATCGTTTCTTTATGTGTCTTCCTAAGTAAAACAGTTGGAACAGAATCTTTAGCTAGTCTATGTGCCAAATTGAATGAAACAACCAGTGTCTCCCTATCTTCTGAAGGGTTGAATCAACGTTTCAATCCTCATACTGTTCAATTTTTCAAACAAATTTTTTCTAAATTGTTTCATCAAAATATTTGTCCTACTCCATCCTTTGGAGGGGATTTCAAACGAATTCAAATTCTAGATTCTACCATGTTTCAACTTCCTAATCACTATTCAGGGGTATACAAGGGATTTTGGGGTGGTGGATCAGAAGCTGGAGTCAAAATCCAACTAGAGTATGATTTATTATCTGGAAACTTTCTTCAAATGGATGTGAATCCCGCGGTTAGTAATGATAACGTGTATGGACAAACCCGAACAGATACATTAGAGCCAGGTGATTTATGTATTAGAGACTTAGGATATTTTTATATCGATGATTTTAAGAAAATGGAGGAAAAGAGAGCTTCATATATTTCACGTATCCGTTGGAATACGCAAATATATAGAAAACAAGAAGACGCATGGGAACTGATTGATGTAGAAACCATCTCAAAACAATTAAAAGAAGGAGAATATATCGAGTTCTCTCGAGTATATATCGGATTTCATCAAAAACAAGCAACTCGTTTGATCGTCTATAAATTAACAGAACCTGAACATACAAAACGATTAGAACGGCATAAAAAAGATAAACGACGAATGCCTAAATACGCGAGTGGTATCAACTTATTTATTACAAATATAAGTGAAACTGAAATGAAGTCCCATAAAATTTATCAGCTCTATTCTCTTCGTTGGCAAGTTGAAATTTTGTTTAAAACATGGAAATCTATTTTTCATATTCATGCGGTAAAAAAGATAAAACTTGAACGCTTCCAGTGCCATTTGTATGGACAATTGATTGCGCTATGTCTGATCGCAGGTATAACTTATAAAATGAGGAGACTCATCTGGGAGAGAAAACAGAAAGAAATCAGTGAATATAAGGCAACGTATATGGTATATATTTATTTTTCAAGTATACGCGATGTGCTGTTCACATCCTGTCGAGACATGATTCCCATTCTTGTCAGATTGTTCGAAGACCTATCAAAAAATGGTAGGAAAGCACATCGGTATACCAAATATTCACCATTTGATATTCTTGGCATCACTCAAGAATATCAAAATTCACTTCAACACACCGCTTAAAAAATAAAATATGTTGAAGTCTTATTTGAGTATGTCCAAATATAAAAACTTGTATTCTATATCTAACAAAAATAAACCGGATGCTTTTTAGCATCCGATTTATTTTTGTTAACTTGATGGCTATGCCCTCACAGGTGCCTTTTTTCATTATAAAAATATCTTAAAATAAATATCTGGTGTCATATATTCAGTTTAAAAGACCTTTTGTTACATCATAACGCCATTATCGGCAAATTGATACCATTTTCCATTGATATTCTGCCATCCAGTAGCCATATATCCGTAGTTATCAAAGTAATACCAGTTACCTTCAATTTTTCTCCAATCCGTAGCCATAGAACCATCTTCTATGAAATAACGCCATACTGCATCGGTATCGGATCTACCAAAACTTATCCACCCTGTAGACATAACCCCTTCATAACCAAAGTAATATGTCTTTTCATTAATAGTTTTTAACTTTAAAGTCATACGTCCGTCTTCATCCAAGTAATACCAATTCCCTTTATCTTGTATCCAGCCAGTTTTCATCGTACCATCTGCATTTAGATAATACCAATTCCCTTTATCTTGTACCCAACCTGTTTGCATTGTGCCATCTGCATTCATATAGTACCAATTATCCTTATCTTGTACCCAACCTGTTTGCATCTTACCACTAACAAAGTAATACCAGCTTCCTTTATAGTTCAACCAACCATTATAGCTAATGCCCTTGTCATTAAAGTAGTACCACTCATTCTTGATTAAATTCCACCCTGTTACCATGGATCCATCTTCAAGAAAATAGCTAAAAGTACGGTATTCTCCTACCCAACCTGTTCGCATTCTCCCTTTACTAAATCCATCTAAATAATATGTCTTACCATTATATTCAAGATGGCCCATGTGTAGATTTCCGCCTTGGAGAACGTAATACCAATCTCCCTCATATTGAACCCATCCTTCATTAGTATACAGTGCACCGTCTGCTCCTAATAAGTAAGCTCCATTTTCTTCTTCAATATGACCCGTTTTCATTTTTCCGCTTGCATCAAAATAGTACCACTTTCCTCCATCTTGTAACCAACCAGTTTTCTTCATACCATTTTGATCATAGAAATACCATGTACCTCCGTCTTTTACCCAACCTGTTTGCTGCATTGTCTGTTCTGTTTTTGGAGTAATCTTTTTCATAGTTTCTTGATTTTCGGCATGAGATACTGCAGGAACTACAAACATTGCAGACATTAAAACTGGTAAAATAGCTTTCTTCATTTTCCATATCCCCCAAATAATGAGTAATTTTAGTTTTTATTTCCATAAACAGAATTATATTACGATGTTTAAATATAATCAATAGTTTTTGTAACAGAAATGAAATATTTTTTTAATCAAACGAAACAAAATTATCATATAAGTAATTTTTATTACTTTTTTGTTATATTAGAGATAACACCACACATCCATCAATCTAAGACATTTATCCAAAACGAGTGAATGACCCCTCCTTAACACTCTTACGAGTCGTTTGAAGAAGGAGCTTCCTGTTTCATAGAGTGTTGCTGCTTGAGAATCCAAGCAGTCTTACATACTCTCCACAGGCGTCGGTTATACTGTTTGGACACAACCTTGCCCTACAGTTTCAGTCTTCAATCGTTCTCACAAGTAATTGTTCTAACCCTTTTCGCAAAATGTTTAGACTTGCATTATGATCCCTGTCTAATACCGTTCCACACTTTGCACAAATATGCGTCCGAATAGAAAGTGATTTTTTCACACGATTTCCACAACTAGAACAATCTTGCGATGTGTATGCTGGATCTACTTTCACAAGTAGGCCTCCAAATTTCTTGCACTTATACAAAAGCATCCTGCGAAAAGCACCCCAGCCCACATCCCCACGAAAAAAGCAATCATATGCCTTTTCCAATCGTAAAAATACTTCTTGTAAGGGCTGTGATGGCACTTCTTTGAGAAAAGGATACCTCTTCTTATCGATTCATAAAATAAGCCCAATGGGAGTTCCTCATATAAAAGGATATATAAATGATAATCGAGAATTATGGTTTGATGCTGGCCTTGATGATAATGATACTTTTGAAAGAAAATTGGGGCGTTCTGGAGAACTTGGAAAACTTATAAAAAAATCTGAAAAATCGGTATCTGAAATTAAAAAAGAAAAGAAGGAAAAAAACAAGAGTAGTCTTTGCGATTACTCTTGTTTTTTATTAGAGAAAAATAAAATCTTTAAAAGTTTCAAACAATATATCATAATATTTTCGGTAAAATTAACCAATATATATTTTACTCATTATGTACTAAAGGAGAGATTAAAATGGCTGGACAAATTCGTATGAGTCCTGAGGAGCTAAAATCAAAAGCTAAACTATACGGACGGAGTTCTGATGAAATTAAAGACATTCTTGGAAAATTACAAGGATTACAAAATGAATCACGTGGAGAATGGGAAGGCCGTGCTTTTGAAGGTTTTGATCGACAATTCAACGATTTAAGACCAAAAGTAGAAAGCTTCTCACAATTATTACATGAGATTAATGTTCAACTTAACAAAACTGCAGAGGCTGTTGCTTCTCATGATGAAGAATTATCACGTAATTTCGGTTTGAAATAAGAAATGTTGTAATTTCTAAAAAAACAAAGAGAACTACTTGTGAAAGTAAACGCACTCATTAGAGTGCCTTTCGTGGACTTGAATGTATACTTATGTAGGTTTAGAATTAAAAGTCACTCTAAACTATTAATTTCACTGCATATAAAAAGCTATCGTTTTGAATAAAGATTGATCAAAACGATAGCTTACTTTTATTTTTAAGAGCTGTTTTTTATAAAAAAGTTCAACCAGTAATATCTGGCTGAACTCTATAATACGAAAGCACCTGTTAGTTCAAGAAGATTGATTGTTATTTTTATAGTAGAAGATGGTAGCAGCTAATTCACCATTCTCAGATTTCGCATAGTTAGGAATCCGCCCAGCTTGAATATAGCCTAATGAAGTATATAGTTTATTGGAAGGGTCTCCTTCTCTTGTATCAAGAACTAATAATGACCTATCCTTCTGTTTTGCTATTTCTTCAGCCCTTTGCATAAGTAAACGACCAATACCGTTACGTCGATAATTGGGGTGTGTCATTAATTTTGCGATTTCAGCTCTATGGCTTCCATTCTGCTTCGTCGATAATTGTAACTGTACACTTCCAACAATTTGATTGTTTGATTTAGCAACAAATAAAATCACTTCGGGGCTAAGAACGGTTTCCCAGTACTTCTCTGCATCTACTTTTCCCATTGGTGGTAAAAATCCAATCGAAGCCCCATCTTCTACGACCTTTATTAAAAGTTCTGAAAGCTCATTAAGATGTTCTTCAATTAAAAATAATTGTTCAATTTTTACATCAATATCCAAGACAATCACCTCTATTTTAAATTAGCAGCTTAATAAAAATCAGGTGTATCTGTGTTGCCTATCTAATTTCATAAAATAACCATTCGGATATTTCTCCTCCCTATAACCAATTTTCAATATTATTTTTTTATTCATACGAATAGGTAAGGGTTTGAAGTTATCGCTCCCTTTTCCCCTCGTTAGCACCGTACGTGCAACTTTCATCGCATACGGCGCCCCAACTAATCCAAATTTATTTGCTCATTGACACTTCTGATACTGTGTATCTTCAGAGCCTCAATTCTTCCGTATTAATAAGTCGGTGCCTTTCGCAAAAGGTGAACCTCTATTAGTCTCACAAAAACCTTATTAATTGATAAAGATTTGCCTTGCATGAACAAATAATCCTTCATTAGTCTAGTGGCTATCCCTCCATGTGGATTAGACATTTCATCGATACTGTGCTACCACTTTCACTGATATAAAGAGAAGTTATACATTCGCTAATCTCACAAATACTTTCCAACTCAACGCTTCAAAGGGAGTAAGCCCTCCACGTTATCAGCTTACAACGTTGAATTATATCTATTATAGAACAAACGTAGGTATTTCCTGTGAGCCTGTTAATCTTCATACGCCTGTAACGTATCATGGATTTTCATATTAGCTAGTTTTACTCATCCACTACTAACTTCACACAAGGTGAGATACACATTTCTATGTATTGCAGGTCTAGACCCGTACATTCGAAAGTTCGTCAGCAACCCCATTTCTTATTGTAAGATGCATTGCATTCTCACCATATTTGTTCAACTCAAGCATCAGGATTTACACCGCCCCCTCGGGTAAGGTTTTCGTCAGCCGATACTGTTACGGTAAATTCTCACGCCTATTTGCCGAGCTTATAACACGAAACTTCTTACTCAATGTCGTGGCTATTCGACGCAGAAAGAGCCTTTCAAGGCGTTACCCTATCATTCGACTCTTCGATATAATCCTTCCGTTTCATCAAGATGAAACGGTCTAGCCTTTACCAGAGTAATGTGACCATTCTCCATTTATTTCGCACAACTATCCTGCACCTTTAGTGAAATAACAGAGTGTAGTTAATTTTGGTACATCTTTTTTATAAACGGTTAAACTTTCTTCAAAACGGTATGACTTTTTTATAAACGGTACAACTTTGTTTTAAATCGACAATTAGCTACCTCACTTCAATGCACTATATAGCCTTATTTCTAACAATGAGTTACTCTCTAACACCATTATTTTTTTAATATAAGAATATAAAGACGTTTTTTTATACGCAGTAGCGGACTTCTTTCTCTTTGGACAACTCTCCTACATCACCCGCTTAAACATCTTCTCCAGTTCATACGTCGAATGATGCACAAGTATAGGTCTACCATGCGGACATGTGTAAGGATTTGTCGTTGTACGTAGTTCTTCTAGCAAAGCAAATATTTGATCGTTCGTTAAATATTGATTTGCTTTGATCGATGCTTTACAGCTCATCATAATGGCTGCTTCTTCACGCAGTTTTTTTATATCGACTTTTTTTAGTTTGACAACTTGCTGCATCATTTCATCGATGATTTCTATTTCCTGTCCTTTTGGGAACCACGTTGGATGCGAACGAACGATAAAGGATTGATGACCAAATTGTTCTAAGAATAACCCTACCTTTTTCAATTCCTCTAATTGCTCTTCGACACGTAAGAATTCAGTGAGAGATAAATCAATACGATATGGTACGAGCAATTCTTGTACTTCTTTCGTTACTTGTCCTACTTTATCACGGAAATATTCATAATTGATTCGCTCTTGCGCTGCATGCTGGTCAATCATATATAAACCTTTATCATTTTGGGCAAAAATATAGGTTCCATGCATTTGCCCAATTGGATAAAGCGGTGGTAAGTCGTTTCCATTCATTTCGATTTCTTGGATTTCTGCTACTTCTTCTAATTCAAAATCTTCCTCGCTGTTATCCCATTCATTCCCGTCTTGGACAGATTCTCCAATCATTGATTTAGAAAGTTGCCAACTATTTTCTTCTTTTACTAAAGATTCTGGCGGCTGCCATTCCTGCTTTGGTGGTTGCCAAAGTAAATTTTTGTTTTGTGGTTTGGCTTGGATTTCTTCTTGTTTCTCATCCATTCCAGTCGGTAAGACGATGTTTGGCAGTGGTGCTTCTTTCGGTTTTGTATGTTCAAAATGAAATTGCTCTTGTACACTTTCATCTTTTTCTTTTTTCTTTGTTGTAACACCAGCATCTGGAATGAGCTGTATTTTTTTAAACGCGTCCTGCAATGTTTTTTCAATCAATTGCAGTAATTCCTGCTCTTTACTAAAACGCACTTCTAATTTCGCTGGATGAACGTTCACGTCAACTAACATTGGATCCATCTCGATTGATAAAAAACCGATTGGATAACGTCCCACTGGAAGTAATGTGTGGTACCCTTGCTGAATTGCTTTCATTAAGACATAGTTTCGAACGTAACGGCCATTTACAATCGTAGATATGTAATTACGAGATGCTCTCGTTACTTCAGGTAACGTCACATATCCACGAATGGTAAAGTCCAATGATTCCGCTTCAATCGGAATGAGTTTTTTCGCAACTTGAATGCTGTAAATTGCGGCAAGTACTTGCCTCACATCACCATTCCCTGAAGTGTGTAGCATTTTTTTCTCATTATGAAACAATTTCAAAGATACTTCTGGATGGGACATAGCAATGCGATATACAATGTCTGTAATATTCCCAAGCTCTGTATGAATTGTTTTCATATATTTAAGGCGTGCTGGCGTGTTAAAAAACAGATTTTGAACCGTAATATCTGTCCCTTTACGGCTCGCTGTTTTTTCCTGCATTATAATGTCTCCGCCCTTAATAATAAGATGTGTACCTGGTGCATCTCCTGTACTTGTGACTAACTCTAATTCACTAACAGATGCGATACTTGGCAATGCCTCACCACGGAAACCGAGCGTGCGGATGCGAAATAAATCATTTTCATCTTTAATTTTACTTGTTGCATGTCGCTCAAAAGCAACAATACAATCTTCTTCAGCAATGCCATCTCCATTATCAATGATGCGAATTTTTGATAATCCAGCTTCTTCTAAGTGGATTTCAATAGATGTACTATTCGCATCGATGGAATTTTCGACAAGTTCTTTTACAACTGAAGCAGGTCGTTCGACTACTTCCCCTGCGGCAATTAAGTTAGAGAGTTGATCATCGAGTTTGCGAATTTTCCCCATCTACTTACTCATCCTTTCTTTAACTTTTTCTGCAAACGATACAATTCATTTAAAGCTTCTAGAGGAGTCATATCAAGTAAATCGATTTTTTTAATTTGTGTTAATACAGCTGTTTCTTTTTGATCAAACATAGGCTTGTCTTCTTTTTTCACAGGCTGTTCTGTAGTAAAGAAAGATAGCTGTGATTCTGCAGATTCTTCTTTCTCTTCTAGCTGCGGTTCTGATTTTTCTTTTTCAACGACTGGTTCTTGGACAATTTCTTCTTGTACTTTCACTTCCACTCGTTTTGGAATGATGATTTCCTCTTGTCCTTCTAGCTGTGCTAACACTTCTTTCGCACGAGCAATTAAGCTATCTGGCAGTTCAGCAAGCTGGGCAACGTGAATACCATAACTTTTATCCGCTGCACCATCTTGAATCTTATGCAAGAAAACAACTTTTCCGTTTTCTTCAATAGCTGAAACGTGTACATTTTTCAGTTGCTCTAAGCTTTCTTCTAATACAGTTAGTTCGTGATAATGTGTTGAGAATAATGTTTTCGCTCCAATTTGATCATGAATATGTTCTATGATTGCTTGTGCGAGTGCCATACCGTCATACGTAGATGTACCGCGTCCAATTTCATCAAATAGAATTAGACTTCTTTCCGATGCATTCGCAATTGCATTTTTCGCTTCTAACATTTCGACCATAAATGTACTTTGACCTGAAATTAAATCATCTGCTGCACCGATTCTCGTAAAGATTTGGTCAAAGACAGGTAACACCGCTTCTGTTGCTGGTACAAAACAACCGATTTGCGACATAACAGTAACAAGTGCTAATTGACGCATATACGTACTCTTACCAGACATGTTTGGACCCGTAATTAAAAAGACATCCATATTTTCAGGCATCATGCAGTCATTTGGAACATACAATTTGCCGTTCAATACTTTTTCTACAACAGGATGGCGACCATCTTTTATAAAGATTTCACGTTTATCTGTTAAAACTGGTTTTACAAATTGCTCTTCTTCACTTACTGTTGCAAAGCTTTGCAGTACATCTAGTTCACTAATAACTTTCGCTAAATGCTGTAATTTAGGAATAAACACCTTTACTTCTTCACGAAGTGCAGTGAATAAATCATATTCTAGCTGTACAATTTTTTCTTCTGCCTCTAAAATTAATGTTTCTTTTTCTTTTAATTCATCTGTGATGAAACGTTCTGCGTTTGCAAGTGTCTGCTTACGCTCATAGCGCCCCTCTGGAAGAGCAGAAAGATTTGCCTTTGTCACTTCAATATAGTAGCCAAAAATACGGTTGTAACCAATCTTTAATGATTTAATCCCTGTAATATCACGCTCACGTTTTTCAAGCTCTGCAATCCACGTTTTTCCGTTCTTACTAACATAGCGATATTGATCTAATTTGTCATTATAGCCATCTTTTATAATATCCCCATCTTTTATAGAAAGCGGTGGGTTTTCTTGAATACTTCTTCCTAGTAACTCTGTTAAACTTTCACATGGATCAGCGCCTTGAATTAACCTTGCTGCATAAGAATTGTCTAATAAACTAATGGCCTCTAAAATAGCTGGCACTTGCAGAAGTGAACGTCTTAATTGCAGTAAATCACGCGCATTTACGTTACCATATGCGACTTTTCCTGCTAAACGCTCTAAATCATACACTTCTTTTAGTTTTTCTTTTAAATCTTCACGTAAGAAATAGTCATTCACAAACGTTTCAACCATTTCTAAACGTTCTTCAATGTTGTCTTTTTGTATAAGTGGACGTTCCATCCACTGTTTTAACATACGGCCGCCCATAGCTGTTTTTGTTTTATCTAATAGCCATAATAAAGAGCCTGTTTTCTCTTTTGTTCTAAGTGTTTCTGTTAACTCTAAATTACGCTTTGAATGTACATCAATTTTCATAAATTGATTTGTATAATAAATATCCACCGGCTGCAAGTGATCCAATGAACGTTTTTGCGTTCTTAATACATAATTCAATAAGCGTCCTACTGCTGTAACTAATTTCGTTTGCGTCACATTTTTAACAAGATGTTCCAACCCTTCAGGAATCTTCGTTTCATCTTCATATGAAATTGTCATTTTCAATGTTTCTGTTAGCTTGTTTAGCTCATCTTTTGAAAATGTAGAATCTACAACAATTTCTTTTGAACCTGTTGCATACACCTCTAATAAAACATCTTCTACCGTACCCGTTAATAGTGTCACTGTACTTTGTCCTGTTGTTAAATCATTACAAGCCAGTGCATAAGAACCATCTTCAAAATGAGTTAACGCCGCTAAGAAGTTGTTTTCTTTCTCATCAATTGTGCGCCCTTCCATCATCGTTCCTGGCGTAATCAATTGAACAACTTCACGTCTTACAACACCTTTTGCTGTTTTTGGATCTTCTACTTGTTCACAAACCGCAACCTTATATCCTTTTTCAACGAGCTGTTCAATATAGTTTTTTGCTGCATGATATGGGACACCACACATCGGTATGCGATCACTACTCCCACCATCTCGGCTTGTCAATGTAATTTCAAGCTCATGTGCTGCCTTTATAGCATCCTCAAAGAACATTTCATAAAAATCTCCTAAACGGAAAAATAAAAAGGCATCTTGATAATCTGCCTTGACCTTTAAATATTGTTGTATCATCGGGGTGTACTGTGCCATTTGTTTCCTCCATACTTCATAAAAATGTGCTATATTTATATGCCGCACTTCACGGACAATTTTCTCTCCACTTATAGGAGTCTCTCTTCATTATAGCACATTTTCAATACAAAATAGTTCCATCCAGTATCACTAATACTATGTAAAAAGCTAGGAAGAAATTCTCCCTAGCTTTCTATTATTCTTCTTCTGCATCTACAATAAAGTTTGGATCTAACTCTTCAAATTCATCATCATCTACTTCAAAGTTATCCTCATCCTCTGGACATCCATCTGGATTTACATTTACACAAATTTTTGTTTCACCGACAACTTCTGTTACAAATTCACGCTCTACCGTTACAACAATTTTGTTATCATTTGGTGAAACAATTGCTTCTAAACAATTTGGATGTTGAATAACGCGGGCAATAATTTCTAAATCTTCACCTGAAAAATTTTTGTCACGATATCCAATATTGATTTCATCCGTGTAACTAACACGTTCTGTTACAACTTCTGTTTTTGTGTTTTCATCAAATGAGTACCACGTATTCACATCGTAGTATCCTTCAATTTCTACAGCCTTCCCACTCTTTCTTGCTTCATATGTGTGATTAATTACCCAACATCCGAGAATACTTGTCGGCTCATGATTTGATTCACATGTATGCGTTGACTTTGTATACTTACGTCCTTTGCCCACTACTGCCTTTGTAATAATCTCTCTAAATTCGGACATTCGGAACCCTCCTCAATCAATATTCACTTAATCATATGCGTGACAATAGCGGAATGTGTCATTCTTTTTTTGACAAAAGACTATAGAGCAAAATAAAAACAAAAAAGAGATGTCCATAAGACATCTCCCTTAACAATCACAATTCCCTTTTTTACTCTCTACTTCAGCACCCGTTTCACCTTTCAACACATTGCCACCAGTCGAAATTAAAATTTCATCCGTTACGTTATTAGAAATGGTACTTGCTACAAGCTGCAGTAAATCATTTACATATGTTTGTGAAGATTTAAATTCCTGTACAACCGGAATGCTATCAAGTTTATCTTGCAGAGCATCTATTTCCGCTTCTACTTTTTTCAATGCTTCCCATTTTCCATAATGCTGTAAGTTTACGGCTTGTTTTTGCAGCGTTTTAATTTCATCAATTGCACGTTTTACATTTTCATTTTTATGAATTTGCGCTTCCGCACGTTTAAAGAAATCCACTTCTTCTGTTTCAGAAATCATTTTCGCTAATTCTTTCGCTTGCTCAACAATTTCATCTTTTGTATAAACTTTCATCTATTATTTCACCTCGATTGGCTCCTCAACCAATTCCCCGTTTAGAGACCAAGTTTTTGCTTCCGTTACTTTTACTTTTACAAGCTGACCGATTGCAGATTTTGGAGCTACGAAGTTTACAAGTTTATTGGTACGCGTATAGCCTGCAAGCACATCGGGATTATTCTTACTTTCTCCATCAACTAGTACTTCAACGATTTGGCCTTTATATCGTTTATTCTTTTCCATAGAATATTCATTAACCAATGCATTTAAACGTTGTAAACGCTCTTTTTTCACTTCCATCGGTACATTATCCTTCATTTTTGCAGCAGGTGTACCTTCACGTGGAGAATAAATAAATGTAAATGCACTATCAAACCCTACTTCGTGATATAACGACATCGTTTCTTCAAACTGCTCGTCTGTTTCATTTGGGAAACCAACGATAATATCAGTTGTTAATACTGCATTCGGAATCGCTTCTTTAATTTTACGTACAAGTTCTAAATAGTGTTCCCGTGAATATTTACGTGCCATAATTTTCAACATATCTGTACTTCCAGATTGCACCGGTAAGTGGATATGTTCAACTAAATTACCGCCTTTTCCAAGTACTTCAATTAAGTGGTCATCGAAATCACGTGGGTGGCTTGTCGTAAAGCGAACACGTGCTATATCAATCTTACGAAGTTCATCCATTAAATCGCCAAGACCATATTCTAAATCTTCAAAGTCTTTACCGTATGCGTTTACGTTCTGACCAAGCAACGTAATTTCTTTATATCCATTTGCCGCTAAATGACGAATTTCATTAATAATATCTTCTGGGCGGCGACTACGTTCTTTACCACGTGTATATGGTACTATGCAATATGTACAGAATTTGTCGCATCCATACATAATATTTACCCATGCTTTAATATCACCACGACGTACTTTCGGAAGGTTTTCAATTACATCCCCTTCTTTAGACCATACTTCAACAACTATCGCTTTTGAGAACATCGCATCTTTTAAAATGTACGGCAAACGATGAATATTATGTGTACCAAATACCATATCTACATGCTGGTTTTTTTGCATAATTTTATTTACAACAGATTCTTCTTGAGACATACAACCACACACACCAATTAAAAGATCTGGGTTTCTTTGTTTTAATGGTTTTAAATGACCAAGTTCACCAAATACTTTATTCTCAGCGTTTTCACGAATGGCACAAGTATTTAATAGAATCACATCTGCATCTTCTGTCGAAAATGTTGGTTCATATCCAAGTGCTGTAAAAATACCAGCCATTACTTCTGTATCATGTTCATTCATTTGACATCCATAAGTACGGATATAAAACTTTCTTCCGGCACCAAAGTTACGAAACTCTTCTGGCAAACCAAAATCACGTTCAATTTTAACTTCTTCTTTTCCGCGTTTTTTCGCATCTTTTAAAGAAGGCGGCTGATATACACTTTCAAAGTATTTACTGTAATCTTTTTCTCCTTTTTTCATAGAAGAATTGGCTTGTTGACTTGCTAATCGTTGTTGCTCGTTCATGGGTAATCTCCTTTCAACCTTAACTATACACACTCTGTAGTCCATTCTAATGACAATCAGACCCATCTTAAAGATTAGGATAGTTTGAGAGATAACTTGCCCCTTTGAAACTCGAGTAATCGATCTAACCATCCGTAAGAATGGAGTCTTCCCGACACCAATAGACATTCCCTTTTTTGTTGTTTTAACCTTGTCCTTTTAAATAACATGTTATTTTATTCCTATACACACTATCATAGTATAAAGTGTTTAGCCAAATTTAACAACAAAGAGACAGTATCATACCCACGTACTACAGCGCACAAACCAATTTTTTTGACAAGACGATACACTATCATTTTATCATTCTGAATTTTCCGAGTAAACAAAATGTATTAAAAAGTTAACTCCTTTTGTTTACTCACCATGTAAATAAAAAAGCTGCCATTAAGCAGCTTTTTATTATGATTACATGAATTCAGCAACAAGTTCATCAAACATTTTTTGATCCATTTGTAAATCAGCTTGCACTAAAGGTTTTTCGCTATATCCCTTTACAAGTTCTTGGTAAGAAGGCTGCTCTGTATTTTGATAAATTAAGCCTGTTACTAAACCTTTGTTTTCCATTAATGTTTGCATAGCAATCATACGATTAGATGGATCGTATCCTTCGATTGTGCTTAATTTTGTTAAATTTTCTTTAAACCAGTCATACGTATTTACTTTATTATAAGTTACACATGGGCTAAATACATTAATTAAAGAGAATCCTTTATGCTGAATACCAGCTTCGATAAGCTGCGTTAATTCTTTTAAGTCACTAGAGAAGCTTTGTGCCACAAAAGTTGCACCAGCTGTTAACGCCATTTCCATTACAGATAACGCTGGTTCAATTGAACCTTGCGGTGTACTTTTCGTTTTAAATCCCGCTTCACTACGTGGTGAAGTTTGACCTTTTGTTAAACCGTAAATTTGGTTATCCATAACGATGTACGTAATGTCAATGTTACGACGAATCGAATGAATTGTATGTCCCATACCGATTGCAAAGCCATCTCCGTCACCACCAGATGCGATAACTGTTAAATCACGGTTTGCCATTTTTACACCTTGTGCAATTGGAAGTGCACGCCCATGAATACTATGAACACCATATGAATTAATATAACCTGAAATACGACCTGAACAGCCAATTCCAGAAATAACAGCTAATTCATCTGGGTTTAAACCAACGTTAGCTGCTGCACGTTGAATCGCAGCTTGCACCGAGAAGTCTCCGCAACCTGGACACCAGTTTGGTTTTACACTGTTCCGAAAGTCCTTAAATGTTGCCATTTAATACAACCCCTTTTTTGCATTCGTTGTAAATTTCTTTTGGTAGGAATGGATTCCCGTCATATTTTAACAGACTAGAAATTTTCTCACCATTGCCAAGATTCATTTTCATAATGTTAGCAAGCTGACCAGTTGCGTTGTTTTCTACTACAACAACGCGCTTCGCACCCTTTACAAGTGGAAGAATTTCATCAGTTGGGAACGGATGAATTAAACGAACATGAGCATGATTTACTTTTAATCCTTCTTGCTCTAAACGCTCCATTGCTTCTTCAATTGCACCACGAGTAGAGTTAAAGCCAACTAACAATACATCAGCTTCATCATACTTAACATTTTTGTAAACAGGGGTATTAAACTTTAAATTCTCCATTTTACGGAAACGTTTGTCCATTTGTGCTTTACGATTCAGTGCTGATTCAGATGGTTTACCAGTTTCATCATGTTCTACACCTGTCACATGGTGAACACCATTTTTCATACCAGGTAAAACACGTGGTGAAACACCATCTTCTGTCACTTCATAACGTTTAAAGTAAGCTTTATTTTCACGATCTGGTAACTCTACCTGTAAATCAAGCTTACCGCGGCGAATTTCTACTCTGTCTAACTTCAATGGTTCTACTGTTTGCTTTCCTAAAGAAAGCTGTAAATCTGTTAAGAAAATAACAGGAACTTGATATTCTTCCGCTAGGTTAAATGCTTCTACGATATCATAGAACGCTTCTTCAACAGTACTTGGCGCCATTACGATTTTTGGAATTTCACCGTGTGTCCCGTAAATCATCGCCATTAAATCAGATTGCTCTTGCTTTGTTGGTAAACCAGTACTTGGACCACCACGCTGTGTATCAATGATTACAAGAGGTGTTTCTGTAATACCAGCTAAACCAATTGATTCCATCATTAAAGATAAACCAGGTCCTGCTGATGCTGTTAGGGTACGTACACCCGCATAGTTCGCACCAATTGCCATTGTACAAGCAGCAATTTCATCCTCTGTTTGGATGACTGTTCCGCCTACTTTTGGTAATTTTTTAATTAAGTATTCCATAATCTCAGAGGCAGGTGTAATTGGATATGCTGACATAAAGCGCGCTCCACCAGCTACTGCGCCAAATGCAATTGCATCGTTACCGATCATAAACATACGTTTTTGACCATCAGCTTTTTCAAGCTGCATCATATTCACTTTCTCACCAAGTAATTCTTTCATATATTGAGAGCCGCGTTTGATTGCTTCCATATTCTTTTTAACGACTTGCTCTCCCTTGCGACCGAAAATTTCTTCAACAACTTCTAAATACACAGTTTCATCTAACCCTAATACTGCACTAGATGCTCCAATGGCAACCATGTTTTTCATTAGTGATGTCCCTAATTCAGAGGCAATATCTGTAAACGGTATTGCATATATATTTACATCTGAACTTTCTGGTATAGTTGGATTAAATTTTGCATCTGCAACAACAATTCCACCTGGTCGTAGTTCGTGGAAGTTAAAATCAATTGTTTCTTGATCAAAAGCAATTAAAATATCTAAATCATCTGATATTGCGCGTACTTCAGTTGTACTTACGCGAATTTTATTATTTGTATGACCACCCTTAATTCGTGATGAAAAGTGGCGGTAACCGTATAGGTAATACCCTAAGCGGTTTAATGCAATACAGAAGATTTCTCCTGTACTTTCAATTCCTTCACCTTGTTGTCCTCCAACTTTCCATGAAAGTTGACTAATCATCTCCTACACCCCTTTTGGCTGCATTCATTGTAGTGTATTTTTTTACAGTAATAGTGTAGCACTTTTTATGCAAAGAAACTACAATGGACACAAATTATACCTCTTCAGACTTCCCTGAATGTTTTGCATAATCTTAATTCGTCTACAATTCTAGCCTTACACTGAAAAAAATGCAATAATTTGGCCTGAATTTCATTCGAATTTTTTAATTTTTCTAACTTTTTATTTTCAAATAAAAAAACATTAAACAATAAGCAACTAGAAAGAAATATGATTAATGAAATTATCATATAAAAAGCTTTGAACATTTGTTTCACTGTATCGCTTACTCAGTTCATTGATTACATATTCATAACGCCGATACGCTTCCACACCGACAACCATTTCTGTGATACCATCAAAATCCGAACCAAATCCTATATTGCGCTCTCCTCCAAGCGAACAAATGCGCTCCACATGCCGTAATATGTCATCCATATAAGCAGGCCTATGGTTGGTTAAAAACTCTGGAACGAACGTTACACCAATTACACCATCTTTTTGAATAAGTGCTTGTACTTGTTCATCTTTCAGATTACGCGGGTGCTGACAAAGCCCATAACAATTTGAATGTGATGCAATTGGATATTGAGCAATTTCCATCACGTCCCAAAAACCTTTTTCATTTAAGTGAGACACATCTGTCCATAAACGAAACGAATTCAGCTCTTCTACAACCTTCTTACCAAACGCAGTAAGTCCCGCTCCTCTTGTTTCCAGTGCTCCATCAGCTAATAAATTCGCATGATTCCACGTGAGTCCCATAGATCGGACTCCTAAACGATAGAGCGTGCGCAATTTCATCATTTCTTTTCCAATTGCTTCGCCGCCTTCTAATGTTAAAATCGCGCCAATTTCATTTGGTTCTAACTGCGTTATATCTTTTTTTGTCTGAATCAATTTCATGTTTGGTAACGATAAAACCTGCTTATAAAATATATCTATCATAGCTAACGTAGCTTCAAAACGTTGTTCATATGGTACGATTTCAGGTACATATATCGCAAAGCATTGTACGCTTCCTTTTCTTTGCTCCAATTGTTCAAATGTAATATGTAAAGACGGATCATTTTGAAAATTCTTCTTTCCTTTTGCACTCCATAGTTGCCATAGTACATCACAGTGCGCATCAAACACTTTCACTTTCATTTCCCCTTCCCCATAAAAACAACCTGTTTGCATAAAAGCAAACAGGTTGTTCAAACTTAACGAGGTTCTACAATTAATTTTATTGCTGTACGTTCTTCACCATCAATCATAATGTCTGTAAAAGCTGGGATACAAATCAAATCCAAACCACTAGGCGCTACAAACCCTCTTGCAATTGCTACTGCCTTCACAGCTTGATTTAATGCACCTGCGCCAATAGCTTGGATTTCTGCTGTTCCGCGTTCGCGAATAACTCCAGCAAGTGCACCGGCTACAGAGTTAGGGACCGAAGTTGCTTTAACTTTTAATATTTCCATTCCTCGTTTCCTCCTCGTTTCTTTAAAAAGTATTAGCGATTGATTTCACTTTAACTTATATTCACGAGGGGAGACATGTATTCCTGCTAAATTTCTGTAATTTTTCTAAAAAATTAAAATATAATGTTTTTTCTAACTTTTAAATAATCTTATTCGAAAAATGGTTGATCATCATTGATTAAAATACGCTCAATTTTTTTCGCTTTTCCTGTATTTGGATCCACATCAATTAATACTGCACTTAGTTGTGTTCTTCCATTTGTTACTTCAAAACGTACAGGTAAATTCGTTAAAAATTTCTTCAGTACAGCCTCACGATCCATACCTAAAATCCCATCATACGGACCAGTCATTCCAACATCTGTAATATAAGCTGTTCCGCTTGGTAAAATACGATTATCTGCTGTTGGAACATGCGTATGTGTCCCTACGACTGCCGTAGCACGTCCATCTACGTACCAACCAAGCGCCTGTTTTTCACTTGTTGTCTCAGCATGAAAATCAATAAAGATAATATTTGTACGTTTTTTGGCAATGTTAATTAATTCATCCACTTTTCGGAACGGGCAATCAATTGGCGGAAGGAACGTACGTCCTTGTAAATTAATTACCGCTACTTCGGTACCGTTACAATTTACAAAAATAAGTCCTTTTCCCGGTGTTCCCTCTGGGAAATTGGCTGGTCTTGCAAGATATTTTGCATCATCAATAAACTCAAACACTTCACGGTTATCCCAAGCATGATTCCCAAGCGTAACTGCTTGTGCACCACACTCTAAAAAGTTTCGGTAAATTTTCTCTGTAATACCACGACCACCTGCAGCATTTTCTCCATTAATAATTGTTACAGTAGGCGTATATTTTTTCTTTAACGCCGGTACGTATTGTTGAATCATACCTCTTCCAGGGGATCCTACTACATCTCCAACAAATAAAATTCTCATATGTCTTACCCTTTCTATGTACTACGTATTTTATTACTCACTTATAAGAAAAACAAACTGCTCATTAAAATTCTTCTTCCATTCTAGCCAACTAGAATGGAAATCGAATAAAGTGATTTGCAAACGATTTATTTTATATTGCCCAATCCCAACACAAAAAAATAAAGTGGCGTTTCACCACTTTATTTTGCGTATTCCACTGCACGTGTTTCACGAATAACTGTTACTTTAATATGTCCTGGATAATCCAATTCATTTTCAATACGTTTTCGAATATCACGCGCTAAACGATGGGCTTCTAAATCATCGATTGTATCCGGTTTTACCAAGATGCGAACTTCACGTCCTGCTTGAATTGCAAAAGATTTTTCTACTCCTTCATAGGATTCTGAAATCTCTTCTAACTTTTCAAGACGACGAATATAGTTTTCAAGCGTTTCACTACGAGCTCCTGGTCTTGCAGCTGATAACGCATCCGCTGCTGCAACTAAAACTGCAATGATAGAAGTTGGTTCTGTATCACCATGGTGAGATGCGATACTATTAATAACAACCGGATGCTCTTTATATTTCGTTGCGAGTTCAACACCAATTTCAACGTGACTACCTTCTACTTCATGGTCAATTGCTTTTCCGATATCATGCAATAGACCCGCACGTCTTGCTAATTTTTCGTCCTCGCCAAGCTCCGCTGCCATAAGTCCTGTTAAGTACGCTACTTCCATAGAGTGTTTCAACACATTTTGTCCATAACTTGTACGGTATTTCAAACGACCTAAGATTTTAATTAAATCTGGATGTAATCCGTGGACACCTACTTCAAATGTTGTTTGTTCCCCAACTTCGCGAATATACTCATCCACTTCACGTCTCGATTTTTCGACCATTTCCTCAATACGCGCTGGGTGAATACGTCCATCCTGTACGAGCTTATCAAGAGCGATACGAGCTGTTTCACGACGAATTGGATCGAACCCTGATAGGATTACCGCTTCTGGCGTATCATCAATAATAAGGTCAATACCTGTTAACGTTTCTAACGTACGAATATTACGACCTTCACGCCCGATAATACGTCCCTTCATTTCGTCATTTGGAAGATTTACAACCGAAACGGTTGTTTCAGCAACATGATCAGCTGCACATCTTTGCATTGCAAGAGATAAAATCTCTTTTGCTTTCTTATCTGCCTCTTCTTTCGCACGAACTTCACTTTCTTTTACCATAACGGCAATTTCATGAGAAATTTCACTTTCCACTTTCCCTAAAATGATTGCTTTCGCTTGTTCGCGTGTCAGATTGGAAATGCGCTCTAATTCCGTTTGCTGCTTTTGAACTAACTCTCCCACTTTGCTTTCCAACTCTTCAATCTGTTGTTGTCTCGCTACAAGAGATTCCTCTTTCTTTTCTAACATCTGCTCACGTTTATCGAGCGTCTCGTCTTTACGATCAAGGTTCTCTTCTTTTTGCATTAAACGATTTTCTTGTTTTTGTAATTCGCTTCTACGATCACGAATTTCTAATTCAGCTTCTGTACGAAGTGTATGAATTTCATCCTTTGCTTCTAAAAGCGCTTCCTTCTTAAGTGCCTCTGCTTCACGATTTGCATCTTCTAAAATGCGTCTCGCTTCGTTTGCTGCACCATTAATCTTCGCTTCTGCAATAGACTTTCGAACAAAAAAGCCAACAACTGCACCGACTGTTGCAAGCAAAATGGAGATGAGTATCCAAATTAATGTACTACTACTCATGATTTCACCTCCCCTTGCCATGAATGAAAAAAGACTGTCGGCATGTACATTAATTTGCAACGTACAGCAAAGACCGTCGCCCCGCTTTTTAAGGGACTTTCTTCATTTCACAATTAAAATGTCATATTATTATTTCGAAAAGGTATAGAACCTACTCCGAATGTTACTTCTCTTCTAGAGAAGAGTGTATCGTATATAAGAAAAAATATACATTCTCATTGTATCTATCGCAATTTTCATTGTCAAGCGTTGTCTACTTTTACTTTCTTTACCTTTGTCATATAAATCTCCTTTTAACGAAAAAAGTTTATATTCACCAACGATGACACCCCTTACCTAATCAGTTTTAACAAGGGAGAACGCCTGAATGAAAGGCCTTGCTACATATTATTGTGAAATAAAAAACAAAAGACACGAAATCGTGTCTTTTGTTAATCTACAATAGCGCCTTCTTCTAAGTTTCCAGAATCTTCACCAATACCATGATGTTCACGAATAAAGAATGCAATTTCATCTCTTAATTCTGGATTTTCTTTTAAGAATTGTTTTGCATTTTCGCGCCCTTGTCCTAAACGTTCTTCATTATAAGAGTACCAAGCACCACTTTTTTGAACGATATCAAGTTCAGAAGCCATATCTAAAATTTCGCCTTCTCTTGAAATCCCTTCTCCGTACATAATATCAACTTCAGCAACACGGAAAGGAGGTGCTACTTTATTTTTCACTACTTTTATTTTTGTTTTGTTACCAACAATATCATTACCTTGCTTTAATTGCTCAGCGCGACGCACTTCAAGACGAACTGTTGAATAGAATTTCAACGCACGACCACCTGGAGTTGTTTCTGGGTTCCCGAACATAACCCCAACTTTTTCACGAATTTGGTTAATAAAGATTGCAATTGTTTTCGATTTGTTAATCGCACCGGAAAGCTTACGAAGTGCTTGTGACATTAGACGTGCTTGTAAACCGACGTGAGAGTCACCCATTTCTCCTTCGATTTCCGCTTTTGGTACAAGAGCCGCTACAGAGTCAATTACGATAATATCAATTGCACCGCTTCGTACTAAAGCTTCTGCAATTTCTAGACCTTGTTCTCCTGTATCAGGCTGTGATAATAGTAACTCATCAATATTAACACCCAATTTTTGTGCATATACAGGATCCATCGCATGTTCTGCATCAATAAATGCTGCTTGTCCACCTTGACGTTGCACTTCTGCAATCGCATGTAAGGAAACCGTTGTTTTACCTGAGCTTTCAGGTCCATAAATTTCGATAACACGTCCGCGCGGGTAACCACCAACACCTAAAGCTACATCAAGTGCTAATGAACCACTTGGAATTGTAGAAATTCTACGTTCTGCCTGTTCTCCTAATTTCATAATGGAACCTTTACCAAATTGCTTCTCTATTTGTTTTAACGCCATATCTAATGCCGCTTGACGATCACTCATTCAAAATTCCTCCTTAACTGAATTGCTAATCTTATTATACCTATTTTCATATCAATTTGCCAACAAAAATCGAACGTTTATTCGTTTTTTTGTTTTCCATGGAAAAAGTTTCATTTTTCATCACAAAAAAACTAGAAGAAACTTACATCTCTTCTAGTTTTTTGTATAAATGATAAAATCCATATTTCACAGAGCGTTCTCGAATTTGCTGACGACTTCCACTTAATTTAAGAGGAAAAACAAACGTTGGTTCATTCTTTATCGCTAAACCTACAAAAACAGTACCAGGCTCTTTATTTTCCGAAGCACCCGGTCCTGCCACTCCAGTAAAGCTAATCCCAATATCTGCCTTCAATAGTGTCTTTACATTTTCAGCAAGATAACGGGCACATTGTTCGCTAACAGCACCGACTGTTTGTAAGATTTCTTCAGGCACTTGTAAAACATGTTGTTTCACATCGTTATGATAGCAAATCACGCCGCCTTTAAAAACAGAAGATACGCCGGCATTTTCTGTTACTTGATTTCCAAACAGACCGCCTGTTAAACTTTCTGCACACGCTAAAGTTAAAGCCTTTTTATTCAATAAATCAATCGCTTTATTATGAAGAAAATCTTGATTATATCCGTAGAAAAACTCCCCTACTCGTTCTAAAATCAAATCTTCTACATGTTGAATTAACACTTCCGCATGCTTTACATCATGGTGTTTAGCGGTCAAACGAAGCGTTACTTCTCCATCTGAAGCTAGCGGAGCAATTGTTGGATTCGTTTGCCCATCAATTAAGTCTTGAACTTTCACTTCCAGTTGGGATTCTCCAATGCCGAAAAAACGAAGAACACGGGAATATATATGCTCTTCAGTTGTAAAGTTACGTAAAAACGGCTCTACGTAGCTTGTATACATCGGTTTCATTTCTTTTGGCGGGCCCGGTAATAAAATATAAACCTTCTGGTTCTTAGCCAGCCCCATACCCGGTGCCATACCATGATCATTTGCAAATACAGTCGATCCTTTCAAAACAAGTGCTTGTTTCTTATTATTTTCTGTGAATTCGCGTCCTGTACGTCTAAAATACTCGCCAATTGACGTTAAAGCCACTTCATCATAAACAAGTTCTTCTTGTAAGGTTGAAGCAATTGTTTCTTTCGTTAAATCATCTTTTGTTGGTCCCAATCCACCGGTAAAAATGAGTATATCTGCACGTTTCTCAGCAATTTGAATTGCTTCTTGTAAACGGTGATTATTATCACCCACAACCGTATGATAATACACATTCATTCCGATGGAAGCTAACTTTTCAGATAAAAACTTCGCATTTGTATTTGTAATTTGCCCGAGTAACAATTCTGTTCCAACCGCAATAATTTCGGCATTCATTCCGATTCCCCCATAAGCTGTTATTTTGAATTTACAAAAGCAGCTCTATTTTTCCAGAAATAGTCCAAGCCAGAAATAACCGTAAAGATAAGTGCAATCCATATGGAAATATCCGCAACCCGAATATGGATTAAATTTAACGGTACATCATGTAATAAATATGCTGAAATCGCAATAATTTGTGTCCATGTTTTAATTTTCCCTAACATATTCGCCGCAACAACCTCACCAGTTCCAGCCAATATAAGACGTAATCCTGTTACAGCAAACTCACGGCTAATGATTACAATAACAATCCAAGATGGAACATATTGCATTTCTACTAATGTAATAAGCGCTGCTGAAACAAGTAACTTATCAGCTAATGGATCAAGAAACTTACCTAGATTCGTCACGAGATTATACTTTCTTGCATAATGTCCATCAATCCAATCTGTAGCTGAAGCAACAATGAAAACTATCGCTCCTACTAAATGTTGAATTGGTAAATCTACATTTCCAACTGTATATGTTCCCCAGTTAAAAGGAGCTAACATAATTACTAAAAAAATTGGAATTAAGCAGATTCGAGATATTGTAATTTTATTTGGTAAATTCACAGCTATTCCTCCATCATGTCAAAAACATTTGTTCATTGGAAAAAAGTCATCGAAGCGATGACTGTTATTGTGCAGGTTGTCCTACCCCTAGATTTTTAATCACTAATCTTTGGTGATATTCCTTTTCTGGATCTAGTGGGAAAGCAACAACTTGGCCATTCAGTTTAATTTCAACATTCGGTGTACTTCCAATGTTGAGAAGTACTTCTTTTGCTGTTGTTAAATCATGTTTTTCTGTTTGACCTTCTTGAAGTGTACCATTAAAAACGACATTTCCACCTTCATTTTTAATGTCTACATAACTTGCACCCTTCGCTGTAATTTCTAACTCCAGTGCTTTATTATTATGAATTTCCAAAGTAGATACCTTACCACTTGTTCCAACAAGCTTCACTTCTTCTTGTCCAGCAGGCGGCTGTTGTGCTGGTGGTTCTTCTTTCTTTGGCTCTTCTTTTTTAGGTTCTTCTGCTTTTACTTCATCTTTCTTTTCATCAAGCGGCGAATCTTTCGCCTTTTGTACTTCTATTTGTTCGCTTTTCGTTTGTTTTACTTGTCCTTCATCTTTTCCAATTAACCATTGGAAAACAAACCACACAGCTACCCCTACTGCAATTACCAATAATGCAATCAATATTTTAGACATATGATCTGCTATTGGAAGCGATGCTGCTTTTTGCATAGTTTCTTGTGTTTTTTGACCTTTTGATATTTGCGGTACATCATGAGATTCAGATTGTGGTACTACGCTTTGATACTCTACAATCAACTCTTCTCCGTTCAGACCAACCGCGTCCGCATATTGTTTAATAAATGCACGTGCATAAAATGCACCAGGCAATATACTATAATCGCCCTCTTCAATTGTTACTAAATACCGTTTTTGAATTTTCGTTACCTCATGTAGCTGATCAATAGACAAGCCTTTCGCTTCTCTTGCATCCTTCAGCTTTTGTCCTAATTCCGTCACTACTAACACCTCAATATTTCTTTAAAAGTCAAACATAGAGAAATTGTTTTGCGCTCCTTGCTCAATTTCATCTACTAAATTATATTGAATTTCTTCATCATAATCGTTACGCAATTCAATAATATAATCAAAATCATCAAGTGTATATTCTGATTGACTCACAAATACATCTGGATGTTCGACAACTTTAGTTGCGGGTAACCTCATAATTTCACGAACGAGTTGCCAATGCCTTTCATTCGCACGCTTTGTTGAAACAATGCCATCTAATATAAAAATATTATCGTCACTATACTCATCTTCAATCAGTTGACTGCGTACAGTTTGTTTAATAAGAGTAGACGAAACAAATAGCCAACGCTTATTTGCACAAACACTTGCAGCAACGATAGATTCCGTTTTTCCAACGCGAGGCATTCCTCTTATTCCGATGAGTTTATGCCCTTCTTTTTTCATTAGTTCCGCCATAAAATCAACGAGTAAACCCAATTCATCACGAACAAAACGAAATGTTTTCTTATCATCTGCGTCTCGCTGTATGTACCTACCGTGCCTAACTGCCAACCTATCTCTGAGCTTTGGTGGACGATATTTCGTTACCGTTATATTATCCATCGTATTCAAAATTGATTCAAGTCTAGAGATTTGCTCTTGGCTATCACACATAAGCAACAACCCGCGCCGAGCGTTGTCTACACCATTAATTGTGACAATATTAATACCAAGCATACCGATTAACGAAGAAACGTCACCAAGCAAGCCAGGTCGGTTTTTATGTATTTCATATTCAAAATACCATTCAATCATCAAATGTCACTCCCCCTGCTTACTTTACACCTACGTACTATATTATATGATTTTACGTTAATAGGGAAGATAAATGTATAATGAATCACGGTATTTTCAATACCTAAAAAAAAGAGAGGATTTTCTCCTCTCTTTTTTACTTATGTTGTACAAATTTTACCATTAAGTTAGCTATCATGTGTTGTTCTTGTTCATCAGCCACTTTCCAAAGCTCGGCTAATAATTTTTCTTGATCATTTCGCGCCTCTACCTCATTTGCCAAATAATCGCCTACACGGAATGCCATATCTGAAACTGCACCACCATCAAGCCCTTTTCCTTGCGCCTGTTCTAAACGTTCTCCTAAAAAGCTTTTCCACTGGTCAAAATTTTCTAATACTGACATGTTTAAGCACCTCACTATTAAGTAATACAATCATACTTAATTTGTACAATTTCTTACTTTTTATGTACATATTTTTATTTTAACAATGCCAGCCACCGTTTACTCCAATAATTTGCCCTGTTATATAGGAAGCGCCTGGTGATACAAGGAAAGAAACAGTTTTGGCGACTTCCTTTGGAAATCCAATCCTTCCAGCTGGAATCTCTTCTGCGATCTCTTTCTTGTCCTCTTCTGAAAACACACTTAACATTTCCGTCTCTATGGCTCCTGGTGCCACTCCATTTACACGTATACCACTTAGCGCAACCTCTTTTGCGAGCGCCTTTACATAAGAGTTTTGTGCACCTTTTACCATAGAATACAGCACCTCACAAGACGCTCCTACTTGTCCCCATATAGATGAAATAACAACGATATTTCCACTTCGCAGGCGAATCATCGATGGAAGCGCAAGTGAAAGAAGGTTATAAACACTCTTCACCTGCAATTCCACCATCTCATTCAATTGCTCATTTGTCACATCTGTCGCCAAACCAAATATACTTTTTCCAGCTGCATACACAATAACATCAATCGGATAATGAATTTGCGCCCAGAGCTTTTGCACGCCATCTACCGCTGCTAAATTCGCTTGAACTGGAATGATTGCACCAAGTTGCTGTTCTAATTTTTTTATTTTCTCTTCACTTTTGTTGTAATGGACATACACCGTATAACCATCTTCAACTAATTGTTTCGAAATTGCAGAGCCAATTCCTCCGCTTCCTCCAGTCACTAATGCAAACTTTGTCATATGTATCCTCTCTTATCTTTCCTCTACAGAGAAACTCTTTCAAATCACTAATCTTATCATGTATTCACAAACAAATAATACCCCCACCTTACAATTCAGCAATAGCCAAAAGGTTAGGTGGGGGATAAACTGTCCGTAAAGTTCTAAATCGTAAGGCTTAAGCCCCACTTATTCATGTTTCATTTTATTTCTTCGGCAAGACTTGGCAAATACTCATTCTTTCTTCGGATAAAAATACTTTGGCTGCTTCTTGTAAATCTTGAACAGTTAAGCCCTCTAAAACGGACAGAGCATCAAACAAACTAGATTCATTAAACGCATACCTTGTGAATTGATTTGCAATATATTCAGGTGAGTTAAGCGATCGTAAAAAGCCGCCAATTTTCTTTTTCTTTACACGCTCTAACGCATTCTCATCTAATTCATTATAATTAGTCTGTAGTAAAACACCTTTTAAACGTTCAGCTAGCTCATCAGGTTGCTTCGTATCACCACCAACCATCGCAAAACCAAAGTTACTTTCTTCTGTATAATCATAAGAGAATGAGTCATCAATAAGTCCTTCATTATATAAAGACTCATAATGAACTGATCCTTTCCCAAATAAATAATCTAAAAGTAATGTAAGCGCGATCTCTTGTTTTAAAAGCTCTTGCCCTTTTTCTTTAAGCCCAGTCGCCTTTATGCCTATTAAACATTTCGGTGTTTGAACAGGCATAGAAATAATTTTTTTCTTTTCATTTACTGATTCTGGTTCATCTTCAAACGAACGTACGATTTCTGGTTGATTTTTATAATCTTTTTTCGCCTGATTTTCACGTACTAAGTTCATTGTTTTTTCTGGGTCAATTGCTCCTACAACAAATAACAACATATTGCTAGGATGATAAAATGTCTCGTAGCACTCATACAATAAGTCTTTTGTAATTTTACTAATGGACTCAATTGTTCCTGCAATATCAATTTTAATTGGGTGTTTGACAAATAAACTATCGATTAAGCCAAAATACAAACGCCAATCCGGGTTATCTTGATACATTTGAATCTCTTGACCAATAATTCCCTTTTCCTTTTCAACTGTTTTTTCAGAGAAATAAGGTTCCTGAACAAAATTTAATAATGTATTTAAATTTTGTTCTACATTTGATGTACATGAAAACAAGTACGCTGTTCTCGTAAATGATGTAAACGCATTCGCAGAAGCACCTTGTTTACTAAACAACTGAAACGCATCATGATCTTCTTTTTCAAACAATTTGTGCTCAAGAAAATGAGCAATCCCATCTGGCACTCGAACCATTTCTTCTTTTCCAAGTGGAACAAACGTGTTATCAATGGAACCATATTTTGTTGTAAACGTCGCAAAAGTTTTATTAAATCCTTGCTTCGGCAATATATATACATCTAACCCATTTGGAAGCTTTTCATAATAAAGTGTTTCTTTTAATTGTTCATAAGAAATTTTCTCCATCTATTCTCCCTCCGTTCCGTGTAAAAAGTAAATCGTATCTAGCTCAATATTATTGGCAACCTTTACAATTTTCTCTTTTGTAACACGCTCAATTCCAGTTAACCATTCCTCTACTGGACGGGTACGTTCTGCAATGACGCCATGATAAAGCATTTCTACGAAACCACGCGGTGTATCAATTGCCTCTAAAATTTGGTTTTGAATTACACTCTTTGTTTGATGAATTTCTTCTTCTGAAAAGTCACCGTTTTGCATTGCTTTCATTTGCTCTTTAATAATCTCGACTGCTTTTTCATAATTTTTCGCTTCAATTCCCGACATAACAAAGAGAAGACCTTTATGGCTTTCAAAACGCGACGCTGCATAATAGGCTAAACTGTTTTTTTCACGTACATTCACAAATAATTTCGAATGTGAGAATCCACCAAATAACCCGTTAAACAGCTGTAGCGCAAAATAATCCTCATCACGGTACGTAATATATGTGCGATATCCGATATTTAATTTACTTTGCTTTAATTCTTGTTTTTCAACAATTTCTTGTTCTTCATTATTTCGCTTATGAAGAATGACATTTTTGTCTTTTGCTGTACGAGGCGCGATTGAAAAGTATTTACCTACTAAGTCAACCGCATCTTCATCTATGTCACCAATGATATATAGATCCATTTCATCTTCCGCTAACACATTTTGATAATAGCGGTATAAAGTTTCATTTGTAATGGAGGCAACGCGCTCTTTTTGACCATTTGCACTTAAACGATATGGTTCTACTTTACACATTTCTTCTATTAATCGTTCATTCGCATAGCGCATTTTATCATCATATGTAGCTTCAATTCGTTGCACGAGCGCTCTTTTTTCACTTTCTACAATTGATGATAAAAAACCGCTCCCTTCCGTTGCTGGGTGTAATACAATATCAGACAGCATAGACAGTGCTTTTTCAAACAACGGCGGTGCATCTTGTAAATATGTTTCGTTGGCAATATCCACATAAATAGAGATGATATGATCTTCCCCTTTTTTACTTACATCTACCGCCAGAGAAGAACCGTACAACTCCTCTAAATATTGGCGAAGACGAATTACAGATGGTAGTTTTTCTGTTGCACTTTGCAATACATATGGTAATAAAGCACGCTCTGTCACCGTTTCTTCATTTAAAGGTGCTTTAAAGCGAAATACAAATGTATTTGTTTTATATTTATCTGTCGGAATCATATGTACACGTAAACCACCTAGTTCATGCATTTGCTGTTCCATCAGTTTCATTTTATAGCCCTCCTTTACGTATGTAGGAATATTCCTCTTCAATATACAGTTTTTAGAAAAGAAAAATCAACTTTTCTCCCTTATCATCTTTATTTCCTTTTCCTTCTAATCATTTCTTCATTAAAAAGCAGAAAATACATTTCTGTATTAAGCATATTCTATGTAAAAAAGCCCGCACTAATGTGTAGGCCACTGAAAAAGTCCACTTCATAAGAAAAAGGAGTTCATCACCTACTATATACAGGTAATGGACTCCTTTTTCTTTTCAACATATTGATAAAATTCGTGTTATTTTTTCAAAGTAAACACTTTTTCAGTGCCTTCCTAATGTGCGAGCTTTTTCTATACTTTTTAAACGATTATCTTTTTCCTTTTTCATACGGTGTTCCAAGTGCTTTTGGAGCTTCTGAACGTCCTACAAAACCGACAAGTGCTAAAATCGTGAACACATATGGTAATATCGCTAAGAAAACACTCGGAATTTCTTTTAATACAGGGATTGTACCACCAGTTACCCCTAGTGATTGTGCAAATCCAAAGAATAAAGCAGCTCCTAGTGCACCAATTGGGTTCCATTTCCCAAAGATCATAGCAGCTAACGCTAAAAAACCTTGTCCCGTAATCGTTGCACCTGAGAAGTTGTTTGAGATTGACAGTGCAAAGGTTGCACCGCCTACTCCAGCAAACATCCCTGAAATACAAACAGCAATATAACGCATTTTATATACATTAATCCCCATTGTATCCGCAGCCATCGGATGTTCACCAACCGCACGAAGACGAAGACCAAACGGTGTTTTATAAATGATATACCAAACAACAAATGCTAAAATAATGGCAATATACGATGTTAATGGTACATTTGAGAAAAAGATTTTTCCAATAACCGGAATATCCGACAGTCCTGGAACATCAATTTTCTCAATACGGTAGTGAATAAAATCAGTTTGACCTTTACCAAAGATTTTCTTAATCGCAAAAACAGTTAAACCAAGAGATAAAAAGTTAATTGCTACTCCACTAACAACTTGATCCGCACGGAATGTAATCGATGCAACTGCATGAAGAAGTGCAAATAATCCGCTACCAATTGCTGCAAATATAAGTGCAATCCAAGGAGTCATAGCCCCCCAAGTATCCCCCATTAATAGCGTGGTAACAACACCAACAAATGCCCCAAATAACATTAATCCTTCCAATGCGATATTTACAACACCAGAACGCTCACTAAATACGCCACCTAACGCTGTAAAGATTAGAGGTGCTGCCGTGTATAACGTACCCGTCACAAGAATGGCTAAAACATCTAGAAAGCTCATTTATTTCCCCTCCTTGCTCATGCGCGTAAGTGCCCAGCGTAAAATATAACTACAAGCAACAAAGAAAATAATACATGCAATAATTACATTAATTAACTCAGATGGTACATCTGCTTCAAAGTTCATTTGCGGCGCTGCACTTTTTAAACCTCCAAATAATAACGCAGCAAGTATAATACCAAATGGATTATTCCCTCCAAGAAGTGCTACCGCAATCCCGTCAAATCCAATTCCGGTAAATGTAGCCATTGCCGTCATACTTTGGAATGTTCCAAGCCCTTCCATCGCGCCACCAATACCGGCAAATGCACCCGCAATTGTCATAGATAACACAACATTACGAGACACTTTCATACCCGCATATTGAGACGCTTGTTGGTTAAAACCAACTGATTTCAATTCATAACCTAAAGTTGTTCTATCTAATAAGAACCACATAAGAATCGTAACAAGAATTGCGACAACAATTCCCCAGTGAAGACGAGAGCCATCTGTTAAAGAAGCTAACCAATCTGAAGCTAATGACGCGCTCGGCTGAATATCATATGTTTTGTCATTGCCTTCATGTAAAAAACGTTTAATGATGTCATATGTAACATATAATGCAATGTAGTTCATCATAATCGTTACAATAACTTCATTAACCTTAAATTTCCCTTTCAAATATCCCGGAATAAATCCCCATAGTCCACCAACTATAGCTGCCACTAAAATAGACAATGGAATATGAAGAAAGGCAGGTAATGATACTGCATAACCAAACCAAACAGCCGCAAGCCAACCAACTAACAATTGCCCTTCTACTCCGATATTAAATAATCCCGTACGAAACGCAAAAGCTACCGATAACCCCGCAAGAATAAGCGGAATCATTGTACGAAACGTCTCTCCAATTGCACTGGGACTTCCGAACATCCCAGTCCAAAGTGCACTATATCCAACAATCGGATCATACCCACTAACTAACATAACAATGGCACCAACAAGCAACCCAAATATAACGGATAATACAGGAACTAAAATATTAATCGTTCGCTCCGTTAAAAACTTTTTAGCCATTTGTACTCACCTTCGCTTCCCCTGTTCCACCAGCCATTAAAAGACCTAATTGTTTTTCATTTGTTTCTTTTGCATTAACAATCGCGACAATTTTCCCTTCATAAATAACAGCAACGCGGTCACTCACATTTAAAATTTCATCGAGTTCTAAAGAAAGAAGAAGCACCGCTTTCCCCTTATCTCTCTGTTCAATTAATTTCTTATGAATAAATTCAATCGCACCTACATCTAAACCACGTGTCGGCTGCGCTGCAATTAATAAATCTGGATCACGATCTACTTCACGTGCAATAATTGCCTTTTGCTGGTTCCCGCCAGATAATGCACGAGCTACTGTTTGCTCGCTAGGTGTACGTACATCAAACTGCTCAATCAGCTCTTTTGCCTTTTTCGTTATTTTACTAAAATTTAAAATTCCTTTATTTGAAAATGGATTCTTATAATATGTTTGTAAAACAATATTATCTCTAACGGAAAAATCAAGAACGAGTCCATGTTTATGACGGTCTTCTGGAATATGACCGACTCCTTCTTCCGTAATTCGTCTAACAGGCCAGTTTGTGATTTCTTTCCCATTAATTGCAATAGAACCTGACTCAACTTTTCGTAAACCAGTAATTGCCTCTATTAATTCACTTTGTCCATTCCCATCAATCCCTGCAATACCGACGATTTCTCCTGCACGAACAGTTAAGTCAAGGCCTTTTACAGCAGGCAATTGGCGCACATCATGAACAACAAGGTTTGCAATAGAAAGTACATCTTCCTTAGGTCTGGCATCTATTTTTTCTGTTTTAAAATTCACTTGACGTCCGACCATTAGTTCTGCAAGTTTATGTTCATCTGTATTTGCAACGTCAACCGTTCCGATTCCTTTTCCTTTACGAATAATCGTACAACGATCACAAACTTCCATAATTTCTTTTAACTTATGTGTAATAAGAATAATAGATTTACCTTCTTGCACAAGCTTTTTCATAATTTGAATAAGCTCATGAATCTCTTGAGGAGTTAACACTGCCGTCGGTTCATCAAATATTAAAATTTCTGCCCCGCGATAGAGCGTTTTTAAAATCTCAACGCGTTGTTGCATACCAACTGAAATATCCTCGATTTTTGCATACGGATCCACCGCTAAACCGTATTGTTCAGACAACTGTTTAATTTCTTTCGCTGCTTCATCAATAGCAATCTTTCCTTTATTCTTTGGTTCATTTCCAAGAATAATATTCTCTGTAACTGTAAAATTATGAACGAGCATAAAATGTTGATGGACCATACCAATTCCATAGTCATTTGCGATGTTCGGATTTGTAATTTTCACAGGGTTTCCTTTAATTTTAATTTCTCCCTGCTCTGGCTGATACAAACCAAATAGTACATTCATTAACGTTGATTTCCCTGCACCATTTTCTCCGAGTAAAGCATGTATTTCTCCCTGTTTTACTTGCAGCGTAATATTATCGTTCGCTACAATGCCTGGGAATACTTTTGTAATATTATTCATCTCAATTACGTATTCCATTTTGTTCCTCCTTTTAGCAGGGAACAGTCCCCAATTACACTCTATTAAAAGTAATTTTATATATACAAAGGCTAGTTCTAAGAACTAACCTTTGCTATTTCTCTATTATTTCTTAAGAGCAGCTTCGTATTCTTTGTACTCTTTATCAGTAGCAGGTACTTTAATTTCACCAGCAGTAATTTTCTTTTCAAACTCTTCTACTTTTGGTAAAATTTCTGGATTTACTTTTTTCACATTATCAGTTGTTTTCGCAATGCCAACACCTTCATCTTTCAAACCAAACGCTTCTACTTTTCCGCCTTCTAACTTACCATCTTTTGCTTCTTGTGCTACTTTTTCAACCGCAACATCAACGCGTTTTACCATAGAAGTTAGCGTTACGTTTTCAGGCATACCTTCTTGATTTTGGTCACGGTCAACACCGATTACCCAAACATTTTCACCTTTCTTCTTACGGTTTTTCGCTTCAGTAAACACTCCGTTACCAGTACCACCAGCAGCATGATAAATTACGTCTACTCCTTGTCCGTACATTGCTGATGCAAGTGCAGCACCTTTTTCAGGTTTATCAAATGCTTCTGCATATTCAGATACAATCTCAATATTTGGGTTAACAGCTTTAGCACCAGCTTTAAATCCATTCTCAAACTTACTAATTAAATCACTCTTCATTCCACCAACAAACCCAACTTTATTTGTTTTTGTTGACATCGCTGCTACTGCACCTACAAGGAATGATCCTTCATGATCCTTAAATGTAATACTTGTTACGTTCGGTTGCTTTACTACAGTATCTACAATCGCAAACTGTTGCTTTGGATTTTCTTTCGCAACTTCTTCAATTGCTTTTTCTAATTTATAACCAATACCAAAAGATAAATCATATTTATCTTTTGCAAATTTCTTTAAGTTCGGAATATAATCTGCTTCTTTTTCAGACTGAAGGTAACGATAGTTCGTCTTCTCTTTTAGCCCATTATCTTTACCGAATTTTTGTAAACCTTCCCAAGAAGATTGGTTAAATGATTTATCATCAACGCCCCCAACGTCTGTAACCATACCTACTTTAATGCTCTTTCCATCTTTTTTATCTCCACTTGCTTTATCCGAGTTACCACATGCACCTAACACTGTACTCGCCGCTAACGTTAATGATAGTAAAAGACCTGTTTTTTTCTTCATACTAGAAACCCCTCCTAAATGATATATGTATCTATTAATATGCTAGTGTCCCCTTCTTCTTGCTGTCACCTCCCTAAAAAGGAACTTTATTACATGCGTTTTCTTAATACGTGGAAGCTAAATTTATCTGCTCTGAAATAATTAATAGAATATAAGATTGGTTCATCATTTTGATCATAGTGCATTTGCTTTAGAATCAGCAGCGCTGTTTCTGGTTCGCATTGTAAAATTGGTGATATTTTCGGATGATAACCAATTGGTTCAATATGAGCAACCGCGTATGTAATGCGTTTATGCGTGTTATTATGAATAACAGTAAGTAGCGATTCCTCATTATAATCAGACAAATCTGGTAATACTTCTTTTGCCAACTTGTCAATGCAATAGACAACAGGTTCCCCATCTGCTGTACGAACACGCTCAATCATCACAGCCTCAAAGCCTTCATCACTATTAAACTTTTCTTTTTCCTCTTCTGTTAGACTCGTAGTAGATGATGATAAAAAGATTGTTCCCGGTGTTTTCCCCACACTAGAAATCATATCTGTAATACTAGAAAGTTGTTCAATTCCAGAAGAAAACAACGGCTTTGCATTCACAAAAGTACCAACGCCATGTCTGCGAATAACAACATTATCCTCTTCTAAAATACGCAATGCTTCCCGTAAAGTCGCTCTACTTACGCCAAGTTCTTTTGCTAAATCAAACTCTGAAGGCAACTTTTGTTTTTCTTTATATGCCCCGCTTTTGATTTTCTCTTTAATATGATCGATCACCCGTAAATATAAGTGTCGACTATCGGATTTAACTGACATAAGACTCCCCCGCATTCCAATTATTCGACCTCTGATGTAAGACTTCTGTTCTCGATTTTCAACCAATACATGATATACCTTACATAACGATACGATACAATAACATTTGTCGAATAAGTGTTAATAATTTTTCAAAATGAAATTTTCTATCTTTATTTCATAAAAAAAACTTTGCACCCCAACATTCCTCATATAGAGAAAAAGTTAGATACAAAGATCCCTTACATCCTTTGTTACACACTTTTCCCCTCATAGTCTAGCAATTCATGGTTGCCAGGTAGAAACTTATGGACCTTATCTCCAAGATTATATGAGGCAGTGATTCTTTTCGAAGTAATCTTACCACTTGCTCCCATATGTGTCAACATAATTCAACACTTTTCTACAACTAATCTCGAACGTTTTTCAAAAATAACATTAAAATCATTCGCATTCTAAAGAATCACCCTAAGGTGTAAGCCCTTTCTTTCTTGATGACTATAGTATATAACAAAAGAACCATATAAAAAATCCCAATTGTATATGTAATACTGAATTAATTATTATTAGAAAATAAACATATTAAACTAGAATTTTTTAATATAGTTTATAATTCTAATATGTATTAAAAAAAGGATATTAGCTCATATATTGAACTAATTATCCTCTAATAATCATAGTACAGTTAACATTTACAATAAAGTTATTTAAAAAAGCCCATTCAGTTCTTCAACAATCGGGCCAGATTGTAAAGTAAAGAATTATTAGAAAGTAAATCCAACCTTTACTTTTAATTTTGCTGCATATAATGATGGTGGGGTGAAAGGAATTGAAGATTAGTCAAATGAAATGGGCTGGTTATGCCGTATGTATCTGGTCGCTCTTGTATATTCCGATTCACGTTTATTGGGCATTTGGAGGAATGGCATGGATGCCTGGGGTTTGGAAAGATGAGGCGATGTGGGAAGCAGTAAACTGGGGAGCATCTGTAGTGTTGTTAGCAGCAGCAATATTTGCACTATTACTAGTTCATCCTTGGGGACAAAAGATCCCAAGATATTTAATGCTTGCTATGGGCTGGTTTGCTTGCATATTGCCAATCACGCATGCTGTCTATGGATATATTACTAAGGGGCTTTTTCTAGCTGGTGTTATTCCTTTAGAATTTTTCGATTTTTCTGCATGGGCAACAATAGACGTCGATTATATGATTCTAATAGACCTGTTGCTTTTCGAACCTTGGTTCTTAGTCGCAGGGATCTTATTCGGATTGGCTACTTTGCACTATCAGAGTGATATAAGGGGAGTAATGGATCAACAATGTAATATTAAATAAGGTTTGAGCAATAAATAATGTGAAAAACCTGAAAAGTTACTGTAATTAATAATAATTGTGGATAAAATTTCAGATGTCTTATCCAATTAAAGGGCGCTATTCTTTTATAGAGAAAGCGTCTTTTTCTTGTATTTCAAGTGTTCTCATAGTTAAGTAATTTTTTGTTTTATACGATTGTTGAATAACTAGCGTATAAAAGAGACTCTTCTTGAACATAATGGAATCTAGATTAATTGATTTATAGAATGGGAGCGTGAAGAATAATGTTATTATCTGAGGCCTGGGAGAAGTATCAATTAGATAAAAAAATTGAGGGATATTCACCTTAGATGAAAGAGATGATGGGGAGCCTTGTTTGTTTATTACGGAAAGAAGGCCAAAAAGACGTATGAGTATTGATAACCTAAGATTTATTATCAAACGTATATCGAATCGTGCCGGGATTAAAAAGAGTATTCATCCTCATCAATTACGTCATAGCTATGCTACACATATGATTAACAACGGTGCGCCACTTGAAGTAATACAAAGCTTACTTGGTCATGAGAAGAGTGAAACCACGAGAATATATGCTCAGCTGAGCGGAAAGTTGAGACGCGATTTGTATAGTAAATATTTTTGAAAGCTACTGAAATTAATCTTTAATCAAAATCGAGGCGTGCATATATAAAGACGTATCTTTTTGAATTGGGCCATATTCTGGAATAACGGGTAACCCCAAGATACCTGTAACTTTTACATTTAAACTTGAGCGGAAATAATAACATCCTTTTTGGTTAAGCCTTAGAGGACATTAGAATCTTTAATTCCTGGTGTTAATGTCCTCTATCTTGATAACGCTCATTTAGGTCTGCACGACATTCTGTTCAGGTCCCAGTTGATTCGGGTTTTGAGAAAAACGGTAGTATGTAACTCGTTTTTTGTTATTAGCTTGATGGGCATGGGGTTTACCCTCTTACAGAGTTAGAAGACAACTCGGACATCTCTGTTACTGTGGTTGCTGACCATCGTACTGCTTTTTCTTCACTCTTGTGCCCAGTATGATGAGGGCAACATAGATTACGATGGCAATCGAATCTATAAGCGTATCCGTAAGCCCCGATACGTCAAGCAATGCCGTTACACCAAGAATAACCATTAGTCGGACGATCAGGATCGCCGCAATCAACCATGCGGCAAACCGGATCTTTGATCGCTCGGTTTGGAATGACATGAAAATGAAAGCGATGCCGAAGACCAGATTTTCCGCCGTGATGATGTGCCAGACATACGTGAATACTGTCCGGGTACCCACGGATATCGCCTCAATGTTGAGCGTCGGTAGCACAGCGGATTGCCCGTTCCATGCGTGCGTGACGGCAAACAGCATCGCAAGGATGCCTGCAATCAGATAATAAAAATTCCTAACCTTGATGTTCACCACAACCTTCCTTGGAAATTCCCGGTTTCTTCTTTCTCTTTTTTGTTTACTTCTTTATTATTTTTAATTTATTTCCTTAAATTGATTTTATTCACTTTAATGCAGAAAGAACGTTACTTTAAATAAAGTGGCTCATTTCCGTGACCTTGTCATTTTATGCTACAAACGGGCGCGATTGTGAAACAACATAGGTGTAGAAAGGATCAAACTTTTTTCAAAATGGATTCTTTTTATTTATCGTAAAACTTGGGATTGCGAGGTATTTTTGATCAAATTTTATTTCAAAGCTACAAATTGAGTAAGCAAAAAATCCCGCTTTCAAGCGAATCTTTGTGTCAATTGATGGTCTATTATGTTGTGATTTGTGTTGTCAAAAGTTGTGTGATGTCTAATTTTGTACTCCAAAAGAGAACCCGTTATGTAAAACATCGGCTTTTTATTTGACTAAAAATCAACAATGAAATTTAACAGAGCCGAAAACAAAAAGAGCCACTTTCTGTTAGAGAGTGGCTTTGTATGAGTACGATTACTACATGTTACAGGGCTAGTATGTAAGTAATTACTTAAATGCATATTGCCTTATTTACTGGAAGAAGAACCCCTGTTCTATTATTTTCCAATCAGTCTCGTTAAAGCCATCCCAAGAAATCCAACACCCATTCCTATCAGCCATCCAATTTGGGAACTTCCTAACAAAGATCCCACTCCTCCACCAAGAAACATGCAGCCAACAAATACTAATACTCCAACGCCCCATTTCTGCCGATCCATAATTCAATCACACCCTTTCAATAAAACATATGCTATTAGCTAACTAACCTTTCTTGAATATGATATGTTAATTATTTTGCTAGAGGTGGTATAGTTGTTTGGCTTAGGATCAGCAATGCTCAGGGAATTCAAAAGATGGAGATTGACGGCTTTGAAGGGATTGTAGGAGGTGAATTTAACTCTTAAGTATCATAACTTAAGAGTTGTGGAACAAATTCTTCTTCAACTAACCAGCTAATAGAAGCTTGGTGATGTTCCACAATCGGGCGTGATTATTGAATAACTCTTAGATTTAAACAACTTTATTGTTATATTTTTAAGTATAGTGAAGTAATCTACATCAAAAATTAAACAATTTTATTTTAACCCCATCCTAAAATCAGCATGGGGTTATGCGTGTTTGAGGTTTTAAAATTAAAGAACTTTATTACTTCTACACATTTACAAAAACACCTTTTCAGTCTACAACTATTTTTTAACAGTTTAATACTTTTTTCTATAGTCTAAAACATTTTTTAATGAGACAGTCGTGATAAAAAGAGTGGGAAACCCACTCCTTTTCTTTTTCCTTATAATTGTTAAACAACATGTCTTTATTGTGAGATTAAGCCTCAAACTTCACCTAACGTGTCTTTCAGTAAAAGTAAACAATTGGGCTTTTTTATTAAGAACTTTTTTCTTGTATATCTTTAATCAAAACTTCTCTCGGCTTACTACCTTCATAAGGTCCAACTACACCATTCATCTCCATCGCATCAATTAAACGCGCCGCACGTGTATATCCCACTCGGAATCTACGTTGTAACATAGAAACAGAAGCCGTTTGCATTTCTACAACAAGCTGAACCGCTTCATCATATAATTCATCTTCTACTTCTTGTCTTGTTTCTGGTACATCCTGTGGAATCATGTCCTCTTGATATTGCGCTTTTTGTTGTCCAATAACATATTCCACAACTCTTTCCACTTCATCATCTGATAAAAATGCACCTTGTACACGAACTGGTTTCGATGCTCCAATTGGTATGAACAGCATATCCCCTCGTCCTAATAATTTTTCAGCGCCTCCGCCATCAAGAATCGTTCGAGAGTCAGTTTGTGAAGACACAGCAAACGCAATACGTGATGGAATATTTGCTTTGATAACACCTGTAATAACATCAACAGATGGGCGCTGCGTCGCGATAATTAAATGAATACCAGCAGCACGTGCCATCTGTGCTAGGCGCATAATTGCATCTTCTACATCTGAAGAAGCAATCATCATTAAATCGGCCAACTCGTCCACGATAACAACAATGTATGGAAGCTCAGGCTGTTTTGCTTCTGATTGTTCATTATGATGTCTAATGTATTCATTATATCCTTCAATGTTACGCGTTCCACTATGAGCAAATAATTCATAGCGACGCTCCATCTCACTCACAACTTTTTTCAAAGCTTGTGATGCTTTTTTCGGATCCGTTACAACAGGTGTTAATAAGTGCGGAACACCATTATATACGTTCAACTCTACCATTTTCGGATCAATCATCATTAATTTGACTTCATGTGGTTTGGCACGCATTAAAATACTAACAATAATACCATTAATACATACACTCTTTCCACTACCAGTCGCTCCAGCTACTAATAGATGGGGCATCTTATTTAGACGTGCTAATACTGCTTCACCAGTAATATCACGCCCAAGACCAATTAATAACTTTTCTTCCGGATGATTATTCGCTTTCGAATCAAGTACTTCTCTAAGCGTTACCATAGAAACCTCTGAATTTGGAACTTCAATCCCTACCGCGGATTTCCCAGGAATAGGGGCCTCAATACGAATATCTTTCGCAGCTAATGCGAGTGCTAAATCATCACTCAAACTAACAATTTTACTTACCTTTACTCCCATATCAGGATACACTTCATATTTCGTAACTGCAGGTCCTTTATGCACTTTCGTTACTTTTGCCTTTACACCAAAACTTTGAAAAGTACGTTCCAACTTACGAGCATTTTCATAAATTTTCTCATTTTCATTTGTAACCTGTTTATTTTTTGGGAACTTCAATATATCGATAGAAGGAAGCTTGTAATCTTTGTTTTCCACATTTGAAAATTGCATTGGAGGAGCTTTTGTTTCTCCTTCCAGAGATTCAACAATTTTTTCTCCTCGTTTCTTTTGTGTTCGTTCTTTTGATGCAGATGGAATCTCTTCCTCTGCCATAGAAGGCGGCGCAATCAACTCATTTGCAATCTCATCTTCACTTTCCTTATCTTTTTCTTCACTAACTGGATAGTTCTCTGTAAAATTCGAAATAATTGGCGGTCCAATTTCTATCTCTTCTAACGGCTCAGTAATTTCTTCTTCGCTATCAAAACGTTCACTACGCGTACGCCTTGTCGTTTTTTTCTTTTCTGTTTGTTCAGCAGTACGTTTCGATCTCCAATCCTTGTAATCCCCTTGCATCCCCTGAAATTGACTTCTGAGTATTCGTCCAACCGGGGCTAACACTTCCCCAATGTGTTTGTTTGTAATGCAAAGTATACCAAGAATAACAAGAATGATACCTATAATGTAGGCTCCTGCTTCATCAAACAAAAAGTAGCATGTAGCAAACATAAGGGCACCAACCATCCCCCCGCCTAAGTGAACGGACTTTACTACACCTTTCTTCATCTCATAAAAAAATAAATCTTTTGTACTGACAATCACAGATGTATTTTCTACGGTTCCTTCTTTTGAAAGCAAATTAAATAATGTAATATGACTAAACATTACTATTGCTAATACAATTAAATAGACACCGATTAACCGTTTATTTAAAAGGTTTGGCCATGCGCGCTTTATAACAAATGCAATCGACAATGCAATCACACCAAGCACACCAATTATGTACCATTCACCAAAGAAAAAGCGAAAGAAGAAAACAAACGATTTCCCTACAATACCTAGCTGTAAAATTGTAATGATTGAAAGTGCAAAAAGAGTCAATCCGACGATTTCGTAATACAAAGTTGGCTTTATCGTACGTCTTGCTTTTGATTTCGTCCCTCTTTGCTTTTGTTTTGCCATTTCTTCACCCCAAGTCCAAAAATTAAGTAAGACTTTCATTCATTGAAAGTATTCTCTACATGTTGTTCGTCACATCTTCTAGATCTGTTCATTTGACATTTTACACTTCTTGTAAAATGTCAAATAAACAGAAGAAAGCAGCCTAATCATGGCTGCTCAACCGTCTTGTTTTTTATATTATACCATAGCTTCTACACAAAATCCTGCTTTTTGCTAAAAGGTTATTTTCTGGCCTGGTTCATACTGTAAGTAGTGGGATGGATTTGTACTTAGCACACGAACAACGGAATAATATTGACTACTCTCTTCAGATACAATCATCTCTACTCCATTTACATTCACTATTTTTTGTTGTTCATACTGTGAATAATCAGCCTGATAAACAAGTTGCTCCGGCATAATTGTATACAAAATCATTGCAGCAACTTCCCGTCTTGATTTCCATCTGTTCGCATGTCTATTAATTCATTCAACTTTCGAATCGCATCCCCGATACCACCGACATCATCTATAAGGCCATACTTTACTGCATCTATTCCAATTACATTTGTTCCAATATCTCGTGTTAAATTTCCCTTCGCAAACATAAGCTCTTTAAAACGATCTTCCGTCACTTTTGAGTGTTTTGTTACAAATCGAATTACACGTTCTTGCATTTTATCCAAATACTCAAATGTTTGCGGCACACCAATAACAAGACCCGTCAGACGAACTGGATGAATCGTCATCGTTGCAGTTTCAGCAATAAGCGAATAATCTGTTGACACTGCAATTGGCACACCTATCGAGTGCCCTCCACCTAAAACCAAAGATACAGTTGGCTTCGATAATGAAGCTACCATTTCAGAGATTGCCAATCCAGCTTCAACATCACCACCAACAGTATTTAGCAATAAAAGTAACCCTTCAATTTTTGGATTTTGCTCAATTGCCACAATTTGTGGAATTACATGTTCATATTTCGTCGTTTTATTTTGTGGTGGAAGCTGCACATGTCCTTCTACTTGTCCAACAATCGTTAAGCAGTGAATACGTGATTCATTCATTTGCGGAACATTCGTTTGGCCAAGTTGTTGAATTTTTTCTATTACTGACGCCTCTTTTGAATCCTCTTTCGGTTCTGCTTCTTTTTCCTCATTTGTTAAACTATCACGTTCTGTCATGTCGCATCCCCTTTCACTCTTATACAACTATTATTTCTTAAGTTGTAAATTTCATGCGATAGGGATAAAAAAGAAAAAAACACCGATAAAGGTGGTTTTTCTTATACTTCCATGATAATTGGTAAAATCATCGGTTTTCTCTTCGTTTCCTCATACAGAAACTGTCCTAATAATTCACGAATATTTTGTTTTAGCATGGACCATTCAATAGAATACTCTTTAATGGACTGTTCAACAATTGTACGTACAATATCTGTAGACCTTTCGATTAACGCTTCCGATTCACGAACATACACAAAACCACGCGAAATAATTTCTGGTCCAGATATGATCTTTTTCTCATCTTTTCCAAGCGTTACAACAACGACTAAAATTCCGTCTTGTGATAACATCTTACGATCACGCAAGACAATATTTCCGACATCACCTACACCTAATCCATCAATAAGAACATTACCCGCTTGTACCTTACCAGCTTGCTTTGCCTCTTCGCCCTCAAAAGCAATTACATCGCCCTTTTCTACAATAAAAATGTTTTCTTTCAAGACACCAACATCTTCCGCCAAATACGCATGTGCTTTTTGCATACGAAATTCGCCGTGTACGGGTATAAAATATTTCGGTTTCATTAAATTCAGCATCAATTTCAATTCTTCTTGACTACCATGACCCGAAACATGAACTTTTCTTTCTCCATAATAAACAACTTCTGCACCAGCTCTAAATAATAAATCAATAATTTTAGATACTGATATTTCATTTCCCGGAATTGGAGAAGCTGCAATGATAACTGTGTCTCCTTTACGGATTGAAATTTGTTTATGAGCTTGCTTTGCCATTCTTGAAAGAGCTGCCATTGGTTCCCCTTGACTACCAGTTGTTAAAATCGCTACCTTCTTCTCCGGGAAATTATCTACCTCTTGCAATGAAATAACCATACCATCTGGAACGTCTAAATATCCAAGACGCCTTGCAATATCTACCACTTTTACCATACTACGACCTACAACGGCCACTTTACGGCCTGTTTCAGCAGCTGCATCAAATACTTGTTGAATACGATGTACATTAGATGCGAAAGAAGCAACAATGATACGTCCTTCTGCATTGTAAAATACTTTTGAAATTTCTATACCAACTTCTTTTTCAGACCCCGTGTAACCAGGACGTTCAGCATTTGTACTATCTGATAACAGACAAAGAACGCCTTCATTTCCAATTTGCGCCATCTTTCCAAGATCTGCCCCGCTGTTGCCAATTGGTGTTTGGTCAAATTTAAAATCTCCTGTATATACAATGGCTCCTTGTGATGTATGGAAGCACACACCAACAGAATCTGGGATACTGTGTGTTGTTCCAAAGAATGAAACCGTTGTCGTATTAAATTCTACAGCCGAATTCGAATCAATTGTTTTTAAGTCTACACGGCCTAGCATTCCCGCTTCACCGAGTTTTTCTTGTATAAGACCTACCGTTAACTTCGTTGCATACACCGGGATGGAAAGTTTGCGCAGCACATAAACAATTCCACCAATATGATCTTCATGACCATGTGTAATAAATAAACCTTTTACTCGCTCTTGATTTTCTACTAAATATGTAATGTCAGGGATAACAATATCAATTCCAAACATTTCGTCTCCCGGGAACATCAATCCTGCATCCACAATAAAAATTTCGGAATCAATTTCCACACAATACATATTTTTCCCGATTTCACCTACTCCACCAAGAGCAAATACTTTTACAGAATCAATCTCTTTTCTCTTCATGTTGTTGCCTGGTTTAAAAATCTTACAAACACTGATTTCACTAAAATCGTAGAGACACCAGGGAAGCTCTACAACCACCATATATTCACCGTCCAAGACGAATGTCCTTACCGTTATGCGATATCATGTTCTTGTTCGTTTTTTAAACCAGGTTTCACCTCTCTTTCATTATATAAATCAAATATCTTATGCGATATGATATAAAAATTCCGTTAAACCATAATTTTTTCCAATTTTGCTAAGCATACCCGTACTAAGCTACTTAGCCATATTATAACTGATACCAGAAATAGAACACAAGTTAATTTGCGAGAAAGAGAAGAGAAGCATAGAAATTTTATATAAAATAAACCATCTATTCATAAGTATGTTCTCCTTACCAATTCGGCTTTTTCATTTATTTCTGATTAGAAGAGACTTATATGGTCTATTTACAAGCAACTTAAGATAAAATACTCTGTTAATGAGGAATAAATAAAAAATGGCCTAGTTTTTACTAAGCCATTTTTTATTTAGCGAGGAATCGATTGGATTACTTCTTGTAATGTTAATCGTTCTTCTTCTGTTAATGGAAGAAGTGGGAGACGTACAGATCCTACGTCTAATCCAACCATTTGTAACGCTGTTTTGACTGGAGTTGGGCTCGGCGCCATAAATAATGCATTTGTTACTTTGACAAGTAACTGATGCAATTTCTGTGCTTTTTTGAAATCTCCTGCTTGGAATGCCGCAATCATTTCTTGCATTTCATTTCCAATCACATGAGATGCAACAGAAATAATACCTTTAGCTCCAACTGCCATAGCTGGTAACGTTAAACCATCATCACCGCTGTATACAGCAAAGTCGTCCGCTGTTTTTTCAATAATTTCTGTCATTGTTAATACATCGCCGCCAGCATCTTTAATTGCAACAATGTTTTGTATTTCTGATAAACGAACAACTGTATCAACGGAGATTTGTACAATAGATCGTCCTGGAACATTATATAGCATAACCGGAAGTTCTGTACTTTCAGCAATTGTTTTAAAATGCTGATACATGCCTTCTTGACTCGGTTTATTATAATACGGCGCCACTAACATAATTGCATCGACACCAACTTCTGTAGCTTTTTTCGTTAATTCGATAGAAGCATGTGTATTATTGCTACCTGTTCCAGCGATTACGGGCACCCTTTTATCGACAACAGATACAACATGGCGATATAACGCTACTTTTTCTTCTGATGACAATGTAGGAGACTCTCCGGTTGTTCCTCCTACCACAATTGCTGTTGTACCGTTATCAATTAAATAATTTACCAATTTAGTTGTCTTTGCAAAATCGACGTTTCCATTTTTATCAAACGGTGTTACCATCGCTGTCGCGATTGTCCCAAAATCTATCATGGTCTCACTCCTTATTGTTCCAGTTGCTTTTCTTTTGAAAGCTCAAACGCACTATGCAATGCATTCACAGCTTCCACTAAATCTACTTCTTTTACAAGCACCCAAATGGTCGTATGACTATCTGCCGATTGTAAAATTGTCACACCTTTTTCTGCCAATGCTGTGACAATTTTCGCAGTAACTCCTGGAATACCTGCCATTCCAGCTCCTACAATAGATACTTTTGCACAGTGCTCCGTCACGATCGGATCATATCCAAGCTTATGAAGAACTTCAACAGCACGACTTGATACATTATCATTTACTGTATAAGCCACACCTGTAGGCGAAATGTTAATTAAGTCTACACTAATTCCTTCATTTGCCATCTCTTTAAAAACATGCTTTTGCAAATCATACGATCCGTCTTTTGCAAGCACTTTAATTTGCGTCACGTTTGATACGTGAGCGATACCTGTAACGGGCCGTTCTTCTACATCACGGCCTTTTGTAGCACCATCATATGCAGCAATAAGTGTCCCTTCATTATCAGAGTACGTGGAGCGCACACGAAGTGGGACTTTTGCATGCATTGCAATTTCAACGGCGCGCGGATGAACAACTTTTGCACCTTGATAAGCCATGTTGCAAATTTCATTATATGTTACGTTTTGAAGATGACGCGCATCCTTTACAATCCTTGGATCAGCAGTCATCACACCTTCTACATCAGTAAAAATATCGATATATTCAGCTTGAAGCGCAACACCTAGTGCTGAAGCTGAAGTATCACTACCTCCGCGTCCAAGTGTTGTCGTATCGCCTTCTTTAGTTCGCCCTTGGAATCCAGTAACAACAACAACATCTACGTTTTGTAACTCTTCATGTATACGATCACAATTCATTTCAATAATCTTTGCATTCGTAAAATCATTATTTGTTACAAAACCAGCTTGTGCACCATTTAGTGCTGCTGCTTTCACACCATTTTCATTTAGCATATTTGAAAAGACGATTGCCGAGATTAATTCTCCGCATGATAATAATAAATCTTGCTCACGTTTTGAAATGCTAGATTCCTGTTGATTTACAAGACTTAATAATGTATCCGTTGCATATGGTTCACCTTTACGTCCCATAGCTGATACAACCGTAACTACTTTATAACCAGCATCTAATGATTTTTTAATATGGTGAAGTGCATGCTTACGTCCGTTTTCATCACGTACCGATGTACCACCAAATTTTTGAACAATAATCTTCATTTTTTGCACCTTCTCTTAGCCGTTTACACTAATTGTAATTTTACTAATCGTTCTGCAATTTGAACAGAGTTCCATGCAGCACCTTTTAATAAGTTATCAGATACGACCCAAAGATGGAATCCTTTTTCATTATTTAAATCTTTACGAATACGCCCAACAAATACTTCATTTTTCCCTACCGCAGTAGATGGCATTGGATATAATTGTTCTGCTGGATCATCTTGCAGTACAATTCCTTCCGCATCCGCAAGCAAGTTTTTCAGTTCTTCTACAGTTACGCCTTCTTTTTCCACTTCAATGTAAACGGACTCAGAATGACCTGATACAACTGGCAAACGTACACATGTCGCTGCTACTTCTAACTCGGGCATATGCATAATTTTTTTCGTTTCATTAATCATTTTCATTTCTTCAAATGTAAATCCATTTTCTTGAAACTTATCAATTTGTGGAATGGCATTAAAAGCAATTTGGAAATGTTTTTTGTCACCTGATACAGGTAAAACATTTGCTTTTACTTCTTCTCCATTTAAGATTGCTTGTGATTGTTCATGAAGCTCTTCAATTGCAGCAGCACCTGCACCTGACACAGCTTGATATGTGGAAACGATTACTCGTTTTAAACCAAACTGCTGACGAATTGGTTCAAGAGCAACTACCATTTGAATTGTAGAACAGTTTGGATTTGCAATAATACCACTATGTTCTTTTAAGTCATTTTCATTCACTTCAGGTACAACAAGTGGTACATTTTCTGTCATGCGGAATGCACTTGTATTATCAACAACAATTGCACCACGCTTTGCTGCTTCTGGTGCTAGTTGTTTCGATACAGATCCACCTGCACTAAAGAGTGCAATATCGACTCCTTCAAAGCTTTCAGGAGTTGCTTCTTGTACTGTGAATTCTTCTCCTTTAAATACAAGCTTCTTGCCTGCAGAACGTTTAGATGAAAGTAACGTTAACTTCCCAATTGGAAATTCTCGTTTCTCTAAAGTATTTAACATTTGTTCACCAACTGCGCCGGTTGCTCCAACTACAGCGACATGAAAAGATTTTTCCTTTTCCATCACTATGCCCCTTTCTAGATACCAATCCTTCTATACTTAGAATTAGAAGGAGTATAGAGTACCCCTTCTAATCTTAATAACATTAATTTTATCATATTCTGCGATAAGAATGATGGTTTCGTAAAAAATTGTCCGTTTTTTTTCGTTTTTTAATTCATATATCTGAATTTTTCTACAACAACTGGCTGTAATTGCTTCCCTTCTATTGCTTCTATAATTGTATCTTCAAGAAGTTCCATACGAGCTACCATTGAATTGGGTTTTTTTTCTGGTGCATCTTGCCCAAATGGCACAAAATAAATATGTTTTGTCGCCATTAAACGCATTAGGTTTACACCATTAAGGCCAAGAGCATCATTTGTTGAAACAGCTAACACAACTGGTTTTCCATTCCGAAGCGTCGCCTTTGCTGCCATTAATACAGGAGAATCTGTCATTGCATTGGCAAATTTACTCATTGAATTCCCTGTTAATGGAGCAATCACCATGCAGTCTAATGGAATTTTAGGACCGAGTGGTTCTGCGCCTACAATAGAATTAATAACCTTATTTCCTGTTATCCCTTCAATCCTTTCAATCCACTCTGCTCCTTCACCAAATCTAGTATTTGTTGTTTGTACAGTATATGAAACAACCGGCCGCACTTCTGCTCCTTCTGCAATTAGTTTCTCTACATGCGGCATAACTTCCGCATACGTACAATGTGATCCTGTAAATCCAAACCCAATTCGTTTTCCTTTTAAACTCATTTTCCATTCTCCTCCTTTGCCATCATATCTGCCGTTAATAACTGAGAAAGAACATTCGCTAAAATTTGCCCTGCTGTTTTTGGTGCAACAATTCCTGGAAGACCGGGTGCTAACAAGGCTTTAATCCCTCGTTTCTCTGCATAACGAAAATCCGTACCACCAGGCTTAGAAGCCAAGTCAATAATCAACGTATGAGCTGGCATCCTAGAAATAGCCCTTGCCGTTACAACGAGGTGCGGAATCGTATTAATGACAATATCAACATCACTTACTTCTTTCTCAATATCCTGCATATAAAAAGGAGAAAACATCATTTCCGAAATACGAGCGATATGTTCTGAACGTCGTGCTCCTACTTTGACATGAGCTCCTAGTGATTGAAAAGCTCTCGCTACACTCATTCCAGTTCTACCAAATCCTAAAACCATTACATTCGAACCGTGAATTGTATAATCTGTATGTTGAATAACCATCATTAATGTTCCTTCTACCGTTGGAATAGAATTATAGATCGCCACATCATCACGATCGAATAGTTTCACAAGTTTTCGATTTGTGGTAGATGCAATACTTTCTAAATACGGTGTACCAATTCCTGAATATATAGTAAAGTTTGCTGGTGTTTTTTCAATCTGTTCTTTCGTAAGCGCAACTTTTTCATTTGAAAAAATAGTATCTACTTCTCCTTTTGCATTTGTTCCTGCTACCGGCAAAATAATTGCATCTAAAGAAGTGAAATCTAGATCTTGCATACTCTCTTTTGCTGCCCCTGTAAAACCATGATCCAGTTGATCAAATCCTACTAATGAAAGTTTTGCATCAAGTTCAACCAACTTACGAATCACTTCTAGCTGCCTTGCATCTCCTCCTATGACAGCAATGTGCATCTCAGTCAACATTCCCTACTTCACCTTCTTTTTCTTTCATTTATAAGAAAAGTGCCTACTTTTTCTTTTTCCTCCACATCATATGTACCGTACGAGTTAGAGGTGATTGAAAAACAAAAAGCATTCAATATTTCTAAATATGTGAAATTCTATATGATAAAACTTCCATTAGAGTTACACTCTTCCTCATTACTTAACTACTACTCCCTCACTCCATTTTCATTTGAACGTGCTACACCTGTTCCAATAAAGCGAAACTTTAATCAACGACATCCCCCACCGATTATTAGGCTTCATCACTTGGACCTTTACCGACAGTTTATCTTCCAACCTATCTTCTTTGTTTTTACTGAATCTTGAGGTAGGAGTATTACTTGCCCATGAATAGTGGAATAAAAAAAGACAACCAAAATGGTTATCTTTTACTGTGAGCTTGGGCGGCTTGCAAGGTCAAAAATAATCATATCATGACCGACCTTTTTAATACGGTTCCATTCTACACGAACTTCTTGCTGCTCTCTTTTAAACCCGCCCCATTTTCCTACCGGTATAATGAGAGCTTGAATTTCCCCATCCTTCTCGTTTATTTCTAAATCAGCGTGACCTAAAACTCCCATTTTTTCCGCACGCTCCAAGTCCACAATCTCTTTTCCACTTAATTCACTTAAACGCATATGCTTCTCCCCTTTACGAACATCTTCCATACAACATCCTCAAATCCTAGCCTATAATAAGTACGTATTCTACACGTCTCTAAAAAATACCAAGAAAATGAACTCCTCTCCCTAGCATTCAAAATTTGTTATACTTATAAAAAGCTTCGTACATAAAAATAACCGTATCTCCTCGTACGAGATACGGTTATTTCGTCTTATTTCATTCCTTTTGGAAGCTCTCCATTCGGACTAATTAGCGCTGCGGAAAATTCATTTGTAAATATACTGCGAATCAATTGATCCACATCTGTTTTGGTAACCTTGTTCACACTCTCAATAATTTCATCGAGCGAACGATGTTTTCTAAGGAGCAATTCATTTTTTCCATTGCGACTCATACGGCTATTCGTACTTTCTAAACTTAACATCAGATTTCCTTTAAGCTGCTCTTTACTATTAACAAGTTCTTTCTCTGTAATACCTGTATTTTTCAATGTCTCTAACGTTTCTTGCATTGTATCATATAAAGTATCTAATTGTTGGCTTCCTGTACCACCGTAAAGTGTTAACATTCCTGTATCTTCATATGAAGAATGATAAGAGAACACTGAATATGCTAATCCTCGTTGCTCACGTACTTCTTGGAATAAACGGCTACTCATACTGCCACCTAGTACATTATTTAATACAATTAAGTTATAAATATCTTCATGTCCCATTTGTAATCCTTGGAATCCTAAACATAAATGAGCTTGCTCTGTTTCCTTTTTACGGGTCACTTTATTAAAATGAAAAATCGGACTATGTACTTGTTCACGATTTGTTGTTCCCTCGTAGTTGCCAAAATATTGTTCTACTGTTTGAACAAATGTTTCATCAATATTTCCAGCAATCGAAACTACAACATTTTCAGGTGTATAATGATCTTTTATATATTGACGTAATGTATCCCCTGTAAATGTTTCAAGCGTTTCTTCTGTACCTAAAATTGGGTATCCAAGCGGATGCGTTTCATATGTCGCTTTCGTTAACATGTCATGCACAATATCATCTGGCGTATCCTCATACATTTTAATTTCTTCAAATACAACGTTCTTCTCTTTTTTCAATTCTTCTTCATCAAATGTGGAATTGAAGAACATGTCAGCTAACACATCTAGTGCATATTTTGCATGCTCATCAAGTACCTTTGCATAATAGCACGTGTATTCTTTTGAAGTAAATGCATTCACTTGACCACCAATGCTATCAAATGACTCTGCAATTTCTCTCGCACTACGCGTCTCTGTCCCCTTAAAAAACATGTGCTCTAAAAAGTGCGAAACTCCATTGTTTTTTTCATTTTCATTTCTTGAACCTGCATGAATCCATATACCAATTGCAACAGAACGAACAGTTGGTATATTCTCCATAACGATTCTTACACCATTTTTACAAGTATATTTTTTAATCAAAAACTTTCCTCCTAATGCCAGTTTCTCTAAATAATTGCTATTATTTAATGATAACAAGTTTGAACATGAATGTCATGTAAATGTATTTAATCAATGCGTTTTTCATCTAATAATTCTGTAATATTCCCTACTTTATACCCTTGTTTTTTTAACTGTGAAATCATCGTATCTAACGCCTCAGCTGTTGGAGATGTCGGATGCATTAATACAATTGCACCTGGGTGTACTTTCCGCATCACACGCTGAAGAAGCACTTCAGGATCTGGACGTTTCCAATCAATTGTATCAACTGTCCACATAATAGTCCCCATCTTCAATCCGCCCGCCACTTCTACAACTTCATCGCGGAAACTTCCACTCGGTGGTGCAAACCATCGTACTTTTTGACTTGTAGCTGCCTCAATAATTTGATTTGTTTTTTGTAATTGTTCTTGTATTTGATTTCTAGACAGCGTTTTCATATCCGGATGCGTATAAGAATGATTTCCTACTTCTTGCTTTGCATCTACAATCATTTTTGCAAATCTTAAATTTTCTTTTACCCAGCGTCCTTCTAAAAAGAACGTTGCCTTTACATCATGCTTTTTCAATGTTTCTAATATACGCGGAAGATACTCATTTCCCCACGCCACATTTATCGTTAATCCTACCATTTTTTTATGTGGATGCCCACGATAAATGGGAGAATACGATAAATCTTCTAAATGCGTGCTTGGTGAAACTTCCCGATATACAAGTTGCTTCTCATCAAACCTCCCTATTTTCTTCATGTTATTATATGACGCTTCAATATCAACCTCTTTACCATTATACCCTGGCGTCGCTTTCCAAATCTTATCAATTATCGCATTTTGCGGTGCAATTGAATATTGCTTCGCTTGTTTCTGAATTTCTTCATAAAGATCATCATTTGCTAGCGCTGAATATGAGCATAAACCCATACAAAGAAAGAATATAGATATGAATACAAATATACGAGTTCTCATATAAACCCTCCCATTAACTATACACATAAGAAAAATCCATTTTCTTCTTATCCTTGTTAATTTGAGCGTTATTATGAAAACTATACCTTTTCACTAATAAAAATCTATGCATCGAATGTATTTTTATTTAACAAAAAAAGCCAGGAATCCTGGCTTTTTTACTTACTTCTGTTCTTGTATATTTTCTTGTTCTGAGGCTTCTTCTTTTGCAGCTTCTTTTTCTTGCTCTTCTTTAAGCAATACTTTTCTAGACAAGTTTACACGACCTTGTTTATCAATCTCGATAACTTTTACTGAAATCTCGTCACCGATTTTTACAACGTCTTCTACTTTGCCTACACGTTCAAGTGCAAGTTCAGAAATATGAACAAGACCGTCTTTACCACTAAATAATCCAACGAAAGCACCGAATTTTTCAACGCGTTTTACTTTTCCTAAGTAAATTTCGCCTACTTGTACTTCACGAACAATATCTTCAATGATTTTCTTCGCCTTTTCATTCATCTCTTGATCAATAGAAGAAATGAAGACTGTACCATCTTGTTCAATATCAATTTTCACGCCAGTTTCTTCAATAATTTTGTTAATTTGCTTACCGCTCGGTCCAATAACATCACGGATTTTGTCCGGATTAATTGTCATTGTAATAATTTTCGGAGCGTACGCAGATAACTCTTTACGAGGCTCGGCAATAGCAGATAACATATGATCTAGAATGTGCATGCGGCCAACTTTTGCTTGTTGCAATGCTTCCTCTAAAATTTCACGAGATAAACCAGCAATTTTAATATCCATTTGTAGCGCTGTTACACCTTGAGCTGTACCTGCTACTTTAAAGTCCATATCACCTAAGTGATCTTCCATACCTTGGATATCAGTTAAAATTGTGTAGTGCTCACCTGACTTCACAAGTCCCATTGCAATACCAGCAACTGGTGCTTTAAGCGGAACACCTGCATCCATCATTGCTAACGTACTTCCGCAAATGCTTGCTTGTGAAGTAGAACCATTTGATTCCAATACTTCTGATACAAGACGAACTGTATACGGGAAGTCTTGCTCGGATGGAATAACTGGTTCAAGCGCACGTTCACCTAATGCACCGTGACCGATTTCACGACGACCAGGTCCACGCATTGGTCTTGTTTCTCCAACACTAAAGGACGGGAAGTTATAGTGATGCATAAAACGTTTTGATTCCTCTACACCAAGACCATCTAAAATTTGCACATCGCCTAATGCACCTAACGTACAAATACTAAGCGCTTGTGTTTGTCCACGTGTAAATAAACCAGAACCGTGCGTACGAGATAAAATTCCTACCTCTGATGCTAAAGGACGGATTTCGTCACCTTTACGTCCATCTGGGCGGATTTTTTCAACTGTAATAAGACGACGTACTTCTTCTTTTACAATTTTATATAAAATCTCATTTACTTGTCCTAATGTTTCTCCATCAGCTTCATTTGCTTCATAGTGCTCAATCACACGCTTTTTCACTTCGTTAATTGCATCTTCACGTGCATGTTTTTCATATACTTGAATCGCAGCATGCATATCTTTCTCTGCCATTTCGCGTACATTTTGATTGATTGCAGCATCTACTTCATATAATTTCACTTCTGTTTTTTCTTTACCAACTGCTTGTACAATCTCTTCTTGGAAAGCAACTAGACGTTTAATCTCATCATGACCGAACATAATCGCTTCTAACATTATTTCTTCAGGTACTTGATCAGCCCCTGCTTCTACCATGTTAATTGCATCTTTTGTTCCAGCTACAACAAGGTGAATATCACTTTGTTCTTGTTGTGCTACTGTTGGATTAATAACAAATTTCCCGTCAATACGACCAACTGTCGCGCCAGCAATCGGACCTTCAAATGGCACATCTGAAATCGATAATGCTAATGAAGAACCAAGCATAGCTGCCATCTCAGAAGAACAATCTTGGTCAACACTCATAACGATGCTGACAACTTGCACTTCATTACGGAAGCCATCTGCGAAAAGTGGACGAATTGGTCGGTCAATTAAGCGACTTGCTAAAATTGCTTTTTCACTTGGACGACCTTCACGTTTAATAAAACCGCCTGGGATTTTTCCGACCGCATATAAACGCTCTTCATAGTTTACTGTAAGCGGGAAGAAATCTACATTTTTTGGCTCCTTTGATGCAGTTGCTGTAGATAGAACTGCTGTGTCGCCATATCTTACTAATACTGCCCCGTTTGCTTGTTTTGCAAGCTGGCCTGTTTCAATTGTTAGCTGACGACCAGCTAAATCTATCGAGAAGACTTGCTTTTCTTGACTCATTTAAGTACCCCTCTCAATTTTAAATATTCAATTCTTCTATGTAAATGGATAATATATCACAATATTCTTCCTCTAGTATTACCGAAATTTAAGTAAGCTATTAAGAGTAGAAGATATATTTTTACCTAACAAAAAAGCGGGAATATTCCCGCTTCTTTGACTATCGACGTAAGCCAAGCTTTGTGATTAATTCACGGTAACGCGTGATATCGCTATTACGAAGGTAAGTAAGTAAGTTACGACGTTTACCAACCATCTTTAATAGACCACGACGTGAATGATGATCTTTCTTGTGAGTACGTAAGTGCTCGTTTAGAGTGTTAATTTGCTCCGTTAGGACAGCAATTTGAACCTCTGGAGAACCAGTATCAGTCTCATGAGTTCTAAATTGTGCAATGATTTCATTTTTACGCTCTTGTGTTAAAGCCATCCTATTTCACCTCCTAATTATTAAACCCCCAATTACCTAGCAAGCGTCGGTGAGTCGCAATGCCAAGCAATGGTTGTCATAAAGTACATAACATAGAATACTACTTTTCATTTGAAAAAGCAAGTATATTCTTTGCAGTGCTAAAATATTCTTGCGCCGTCTGTTTATCTTTCGCGATCTGCGCAACTAACTCATCGATACCATTAAACTTTTTCTCTTCCCGAATACGCACACGCCACTCCACAACAACAGACTGGTCATATATATCTTGATGGAAATTAAGTAGATGTACTTCAATAGAAAGCTGGCGCTCTTCTTTAAATGTTGGCCTATAGCCGATGTTACATACGCCATCATGCCACTCATCATTTACTTTCATTCTCACCGCATATACACCAACAGGTGGCAGAAGATATTCATCCTTTAAAGCAACATTTGCTGTTGGAAAACCAATTTGACGTCCGCGTTTATCTCCGTGAACGACAGTTCCTTCCACAGTATAGGACCTGCCTAAAATAGACGGAATTTTTTCCATTTCCCCATTACGAATCAACTTTCGTAATGATGTGGAACTTACTTTTTCTTCTTGAAATTCTACTTTTTCAATCACGGTCTGTGTAAACTCCCCCCTTGCATGAAATGGTAAAGTCTCCATCGTCCCTTTTCCTAAACGTCCATATGAATAATCAAAGCCTGCTACTACATGCTTTACATTTAGCCCAATAATATATTCATCTACAAACTGTTGTGGTAACAATCCAGCAAATGATTCATCGAATTTCACCACATATAACATATCAATCCCTAGGCTTGCAATTACTTTTTCTTTAATACGTAGCGGTGTAATATACTCCACATGCGCTTCCTTTTTCCCTAAGACAACAGATGGATGTGGATGAAACGTTATGACAGCACTTTTACATCCTCTTTCATCCGCTATTTTTTTTGCTGTGCGAATCACACGTTGATGCCCTAAATGAATGCCATCAAAAAATCCTAATGCCATTACAGTAGGTGGTAATTCTATTTTATTTTGTTCATGTGGATGAGTTAAATGAATGAGTTTCACGCTTGAATTCACCTTTTTCTGTAATAATCCTTCCAATAATTCATTATAGCTTTAGTTCCTGATTATTCACAAGTACTTTCATTGGCTTTAACATTCCAGGGTGCTTTGGATGATGTTCATAAATTGCTAAGCAACGTTCATTTGTATCAAATACTGTAATAAATGGCGCTGTCACTTGCAACTCATTCTTTAAAAACATGCCATTTTTTATTTTTTCTGCTTGCTCATCATCTACAACCATTTTTGGAAACTTACTTAATGCTTCATCAATGGAAATAAAAATAGAATCCACTGTTCCATTTTGCACCGTTTGTTCAATTTCTTCAAATGATATGCAATCTTCTAAGTTAAATTCTCCTGATGCTGTTCGCACAAGATGTGACATATGTGCCGGGAAACCAAGCTTTTCACCAACCATAACAGCTAACGTTCTCACATATGTTCCTTTACTGCACGTAACGCGGAAACGGAATGAAACCGCCTTTCCTTCAAACACTTCCCGGTCATCAAGTAGCGCAAATTCATGAATTGCAATCGTACGTACTGGACGTTCTACTTCTTTTCCAGCTCTGGCATATTCATATAGTTTCTTTCCGTTTACTTTTACAGCTGAGTACATCGGCGGCACTTGTTCAATTGTCCCCGTTAGTTCCGCTAATACAGATTCCACCTCTTGGCGTGTAATAATACGATTTACATCTTGTTTTTCCACAACTTCACCTGAAGCATCTTCTGTCGTTGTTGAGAAACCAAGGGTAACTTCACCTTCATACGTTTTTGTTTCACTTGTTAAAAACTGCGCAATCTTTGTAGCACGCCCTACACAAATTGGTAATACACCTGTCACATCTGGGTCTAATGTACCTGTATGACCTATACGTTTTTCTCTTAATATCTTTCTTAACTTAAATACGCAATCATGTGACGTCATGCCTTTTGGTTTATGTAGTAATAATACACCTTCCATATGTTCACCTCATCGTTATACTGTTGTAGAGAATGTTCAAAAAATCCGGTAAAGATAGCTATCGCATTTCTTTGTTACGTCGCCAGTCCGGTACTCATGTAGGTCAATCTCCACGCCGCACTTTCCTGGCTTCCGCGCCTCGAACTGCTTGGCTCTCTTTATCCTCCTTTTTGAACACGCACTTGTATGCAAAACTTACTTTCCATTGAAAAAATGGATAGACAAATGTCTATCCATTATTCTTCACGTTTACCGTCTTTATTAATTTCATGTAAAAGCGTGTCAATTCGATGTCCATAAGCGATAGACTCATCGAATTCAAAGGTAATTTCAGGTGTTTTACGAAGGCGAATACGCTGCCCAATTTCAGCACGAATAAAGCCTTTTGCCTTCGCTAAGCCTTTTAATGTATTTTCTTTCTGTTGTTCGTCTCCTAAAACAGAAATATATACTTTGGCAATCTGTAAATCCCCACTTACTTGCACATCTGTTACTGTAACAAATCCAATACGTGGGTCTTTAATTTTACGACTGATGATGTCGCCTAATTCTTTCTTCATTTGCTCGCCCACACGGTTCGCACGTAATTTCATAACTTTTCACCTCATTCAATACCATTCCAATTGTGTTATCGTACGTTCAATTTCAGGAAATGAATCAATGTACGCAAGTACACGATTCATTTCTTTTTCACAGACAACACGATTTGAGGATACGGAAACAATCGCAATTTCTGTACGTTGCCATACATCTTGGTGTCCTACTTCTGAAACAGCCACATTATAGCGTTGCTTCACACGAGTTAACACACGTTGTAAAATTGCACGTTTCTGTTTTAAAGAATGCACATCGTAAATCATACACTCGAATGAGAGTGAAGCGATGATCATCGCTTCACTTCTTCCATAACGTACGCTTCAATGATGTCCCCTTCTTTAAGATCATTATATCTCTCAATTGTAATACCACACTCATAGTTTTGCGCAACTTCTTTTACGTCATCTTTGAAACGTTTTAACGTATCAAGTTGCCCTTCAAAAATTACTACGCCATCACGGATAATACGCACGCCGCTATCACGTGTAATCTTACCATCTATTACGTAACAACCTGCAATCGTTCCAACTTTTGTTACTTTGAACGTTTGACGAACTTCTGCTTGACCAATTACTTTTTCCTCGAATTCTGGATCAAGCATACCTTGCATCGCTGCTTCGATTTCTTCGATTACTTTATAAATAATACGGTGTAAACGAATATCAACATTTTCTAATTCAGCTGTACGCTTCGCATTCACGTCTGGACGTACGTTAAATCCAATTACAATTGCATTAGATGCAGAAGCTAAAATGATATCAGACTCTGTAATCGCACCTACGCCTGTATGGATAATTTTCACTTTTACGCCTTCAACATCAATTTTGCGAAGTGATGCTGCCATTGCTTCTACAGAACCTTGTACGTCTGCTTTCACAATTAAGTTGATTTCTTTTACATCGCCTTCTTGAATTTGTTGGAATAAATCTTCAAGGCTTAATTTAGATTTCTCACCACGTTGTGCAACTAATGCTTCTTGTGCACGTGATTCACCAATTTGACGTGCTTTCTTCTCATCAGCAAACGCCATGAAGCGATCCCCTGCTTGTGGTACTTCATTTAAACCTGTAATTTCAACAGGAGTTGATGGACCAGCAACTTTAACGCGACGACCAATATCACTTACCATTGCACGAACACGTCCGAATGATGTTCCAACAACGATTGGATCTCCAACTCGAAGCGTACCGTTTTGCACAAGTAATGTCGCGATTGTTCCTTTACCTTTATCAAGCTGTGCTTCAATTACAGTACCAGTTGCATAGCGATTTGGATTTGCTTTATATTCTTCTACTTCACTTACAAGAAGAATCATTTCTAGCAAGTTGTCAATTCCTTCGCCTTGAATTGCTGAAATTGGTACAAAAATTGTATCTCCGCCCCAAGCTTCTGGAACTAGTTCATATTCTGTTAACTCTTGCATTACGCGATCTGGATTTGCTGCTGGTTTATCCATTTTATTCACAGCAACAATAATTGGTACTCCTGCTGCTTTCGCATGGTTAATTGCTTCAACTGTTTGTGGCATAACACCGTCATCAGCTGCAACAACAAGAATTGTAATATCTGTTACTTGCGCACCACGTGCACGCATCGTTGTAAATGCTGCGTGACCAGGTGTATCTAAGAATGTAATCTTCTTATCATTTACATCAACTTGGTATGCACCGATATGTTGAGTAATTCCACCAGCTTCGCCAGCAGTTACTTTTGAATTACGAATAGAGTCAAGTAATGTTGTTTTACCATGGTCAACATGCCCCATAATTGTAACAACAGCTGGACGCTCTTTTAAGTTTTCTTCATCATCTTGTTCATCCATGAATGTTTCAAACTCAGTTTCGCTTACAATTACTTCTTCTTCTACTTCAATGCCGTAATCAGTAGCAATTAACTCAATTGTATCTTTATCTAAATCTTGGTTAATTGTTGCCATAATTCCTAGCATAAAGAGCTTCTTAATAATTTCAGATGGCTCTTTGCTTAATTTTTTAGCAAGGTCACCTACTGTAAGGCTTCCAGAGAAAGTAATTTTATCTGGTGTTTCTACAATTTGTGTTTGCTGTCTTCCAGCAAAGTTCTCTTGACGTTTGTCTTCAGTCCCTTTGCCTTTTTTCTTCTTCTTATTGCTGTTCTTTTTACTGCGAACAACTTTCTCTTCTACTTCAAAATCATCTGCAACAGAAGGCTTTTCTGCTCCATTATTGTACTGATTATCTAATTTGTTTACTACTTCATCGTCTAACATTGTCATATGATTCGAAACCTCAATATTCATTTCTTTTAGTTTTGTAATAATATCTTTACTTGAAATATTGTACTTCTTTGCATATTCGTGTACTCGAATTTTACTCATACCTTCACCCCCGGTAAGTTGTATCGAGCATGCTACGCAGCTTTTTCGCAAAGCCCTCATCTAACACAGCTACAACGACTCGCTCGTCTCTCCCAATCGCATGCCCTAATTGTTGTCGATTTTCGACTTTTCTCATTGGTATATTGTAGTACGTGGTTTTATCAGTGATACGTTTTGTAGTGTTCGCTGACGCATCTTCAGAAAGCAATACAAGCTTTGCTTTGCCACTTCGTACTTCTTTTAAAACGAGTTCTTCACCCGAAATGAGTTTCCGAGCGCGGTTTGCTAGTCCTAAAAATGATTTCCAATCGGACACTTATTTCGACTCCTTTTCAACAAGCTCAAGAAGCTCTTCGTAAAGGGAACTGTCGATTTTCGCTTTTAGATGATGTTCCAAAATATTTTTCTTTTGCGCTTGGATAATGCATTCCTTGTCTTTTGACAAATATGCACCGCGTCCTGATTTTTTTCCAGTTACATCAATAGACACTTCGCCCTCTTTGGAACGAACAATGCGAACGAGCTCTCGTTTTGACTTCATTTCTTGCGTTGCAATACATTTTCGTAACGGAACTTTTCGATTGCTCACAATCATCACCTCTATTCGATTTCGTCTTCGACTGAATCGAATGCGATCATGTTGTCTTCTTCTGTTACAATACCAAGTTGCTTCGCATCAGACTCGCTCTTAATATCAATTTTCCAACCTGTTAATTTAGCTGCAAGACGTGCATTTTGTCCACGCTTACCAATTGCTAATGAAAGCTGGTGGTCTGGAACAACAACAGTTGTTGCTTTTTCATCCTCATCCACAAGTACTTTTACAACTTGTGATGGGCTTAAAGCATTAGCCACATATTCAACTGGATCATTTGACCAGCGAACGATATCAATCTTTTCACCTTTTAATTCATCTACGATACGTTGTACACGTTGTCCTTTTGGTCCTACACAAGAACCTACTGGATCAACATCAGTATTCTCTGCATATACAGAAATCTTAGAACGATCGCCTGCTTCACGTGCTACAGAACGAATTTCTACAGTTCCATCATAAATTTCTGGCACTTCAATTTCGAATAAACGTTTTAAAAGGCCAGGATGTGTACGTGATACGTAAATTTGTGGTCCTTTTGTTGTTTTTTCTACTTTTGTAATAAATACGCGAATACGATCATGTGGTTTATATTGTTCATTCGGCATTTGCTCACTTACAGGTAGTAAAGCTTCTACTTTCCCTAAGCTTACATAGATGAAACGAGCATCTTGACGTTGTACAATACCAACCATGATGTCTTCTTCACGATCACTAAATTCTGAATAAATAACACCACGTTCTGCTTCACGCACACGCTGGGTTACAACTTGTTTTGCAGTTTGCGCTGCAATACGACCAAAATCTTTTGGCGTTACTTCAATTTCTAGTACATCGCCATCTTGGTAGTTCGGATTGATTTGTCTTGCTTCCTCTACAGAAATCTCAAGACGTGGATCAAACACACTATCTACAACGTCTTTACGTGCTAAAACTTGAATTGTTCCCACTTCTGGGTTAAAGCTCACACGAACGTTTTGTGCTTGGTTAAAATTGCGTTTATAAGCAGAGATTAAAGCTGCCTCAATTGCATCAATAATAATATCTTTGCTAATACCTTTTTCTGATTCTAATACGAGCAAAGCATCTAACAACTCAGTGCTCATGAAGATCCCCCTTCTTACTAAAACGTAACAGCAAGTCGCGCATTTGCAACTTTATCCATTGGAATTTGGATTTCTTTTTTACGTGTTTTAATAGTTAATAGTAATGTAATTGTTGTACCATCGTAGGAAAGTAGCTTTCCTTCAAACATCTTTTCACCATCAATCGGCTCATATGTTTTAATTGCCACTTGCTTTCCTACCGCTTGCTGGAAGTCTTTCTCTTTCTTTAATGGGCGTTCCGCTCCAGGAGATGATACATCCAAAAAGTAAAGATGAGGAATTGGATCCTCTTTATCTAAAGCTTCGCTTAAACGTTCACTTACCGCACCGCATTCTTCAATGTCGACGCCTTTTTCAGAATCGATGAATACGCGTAGGAACCAGTCTTTTCCTTCTTTCACATATTCTACATCTACAAGTTCAAGATTTAACTCTTCAACAATCGGCTGCGCAAATGCTTCTACAACTTCTGTGACTTTCTTATCCATAAACAGCCTCCTTCCTGCCGCCATGTACCATCTGAAAGAAAAGAACTCCGCCCATAAAAACGGTCTTTCTTATTCTTTCTCGTTAGCTAACAAAAGCCCCTGCCGTTAAGCAGGGAATATCTGTCTTAGTATTACCAAATTTAAGAAGTAAAACTTGTAACAAAATATGTATATACGACAGAAATGCCTCACCTACCTACGTAGATAAAACATAGATAGTAACAAGAAAGAGTGGGTTTCCCCACTCTCTTTTTTGCAAAATATACATGACATGGTTATCTCGGTTAATAGTATACCATAGCAAATGCTGATTTGCAAAGATTTTTCCTACCTACTAGAACAGTGACAATTGGTTTTGATCTGGCAAATCACCTAGGCAACCTTGACTATCTAAATACTCAATAATCGTTTTAGAAACCTTACTACGTTGTTGTAAATCTTCTTTTGATAAGAAATCTCCATTTTTACGAGCTTCTACAATACTAAAAGCTGCGTTTGTACCCAGGCCAGGCACTGCATTGAATGGAGGAATTAACGAATCTCCATCAATAATAAAGTCCGTTGCATGCGAACGGTATAAATCAACTTTTTGGAATGAGTAGCCACGCTCACACATTTCAAGTGTCATTTCTAATACCGTTAATAAACTCTTCTCTTTCGGCGCTGCATCCAATCCTTTTTGTGCAATTTCATCAATTCTTACCCGTATGGATGCTGAACCTTTTGCCATTGCCTCTACATCAAAGTCATCTGCACGTACCGTAAAGTATGCTGCATAGAATAAGAGCGCGAAATGTACTTTGAAATATGCAATACGCACCGCCATAAGTACATAAGCAGCTGCATGGGCTTTAGGGAACATGTACTTAATCTTCTTACAAGATTCAATATACCATCCAGGCACATTATTATTGCGCATTTCTTCTTCCCATTCTTCCGGAACACCTTTACCTTTACGTACCGACTCCATAATTTTAAACGCTAGTGATGGATCTAATCCTTGATATATTAAATATACCATGATGTCATCACGACAACCGATAACTTCACTTAGCGTACATGTACCGTTATAAATTAACTCATTCGCATTACCAAGCCATACGTCTGTACCGTGAGACAGTCCAGAAATTTGGACAAGTTCTGAGAATGTTGTCGGTTTTGTTTCTTCTAACATCTGCCTTACGAATTTTGTACCGAACTCTGGTATACCAAGTGTACCGGTTTTACAGTTAATTTGTTCTTCTGTTACACCTAAAGATTCTGGACCAGAGAAGATTTTCATAACTTCCGGATCATCTGTTGGTATGGTTTTCGGATCTACACCACTTAAATCTTGAAGCATACGAATTACGGTCGGATCATCGTGCCCCAGTATATCAAGTTTCAATAAATTATCATGAATCGAATGGAAGTCAAAGTGTGTTGTTCTCCACTCCGCTCCTATTGAATCGGCTGGGAATTGAATTGGTGAAAAGTCAAAAATGTCCATGTAATCCGGTACAACGATAATACCACCTGGATGCTGTCCAGTTGTACGTTTTACACCAGTACAACCAGCAACAAGACGATCAATCTCTGCATTTCGAATTGTTAAGTTATGATCATTTGCATAACCTTTTACATACCCGTATGCTGTTTTTTCAGCAACCGTACCAATTGTTCCAGCACGATATACGTAATCTTCCCCAAACAATACTTTCGTATAGTTATGGGCACGAGGTTGGTATTCTCCGGAGAAATTCAAATCGATATCGGGTACCTTATCTCCTTTAAAGCCAAGGAACGTTTCGAACGGAATATCATGTCCATCTTTTACATATGGAACATTACACGTTGGACATTCTTTATCGGGTAGGTCAAAACCAGAACCTACAGAACCGTCATTAAAGAATTCTGATTGCTTACAATTTGGACATACATAGTGTGGTGGTAATGGATTTACTTCGGTAATTTCCATCATCGTCGCAACGAATGATGACCCTACCGATCCACGTGAACCTACAAGGTAGCCGTCAACAAGTGATTTTTTTACAAGCTTATGTGAAATTAAATAAATAACGGCAAATCCATGTCCAATAATACTTTTTAATTCTTTTTCAAGACGAGCTTCTACAATTTCTGGGAGCTCGTCACCATAAATGCTACGGGCCATTCTATAACTCATATCACGTGTTTCATCATCAGCGCCTTCAATTTTCGGTGTGTATAAATCATCTTTTACTGGATGAACATCACCAATTAACGCTGCAATTTTTTGTGTATTTGTCACAACAATTTCTTTCGCTTTCTCTTCACCTAAGAATGAGAAACACTCTAACATTTCATCAGTTGTACGGAAATGTACAGGCGGTAGTGAATGGCGATTTAATGGGTTTGCTCCGCCCTGCGAACTCACTAAAATTTTACGATACATTGCATCTTCAGTATCTAAATAATGCACGTTCCCTGTAGCAACAACTGGTTTATCTAACGTTTCACCTAGTTTTACTAAGTTTGAAATAATTGTTTTTAACTGTCCTTCATCTCGAACGAGTTCACGTTCTACTAAATGACGTAACACCTCTGGAGGCATAACTTCAATATAATCATAGAACTGTGCAATTTCTTCTACTTCTTCTGGTGCCTTTTGCATCATTGCTTCAAATACTTCACCTTTATCACAAGCGGTACCAACTAATATACCTTCGCGATATTTTTTTAACAACGAACGCGGTACACGTGGTACACGGTAAAAGTAATTCAAATGGGAATACGAAACAAGTTTATATAAATTTTTCAATCCAACATCCGATGTTGCAAGCAGTGTCATATGACTTGGACGTCCACGTTTATACGCATCCCCTTGCCCCATGCTGTCATTTAATTGATCGTGATATTCAAAACCTTTTTCAATCACATCTTTTAACATTTTCACAAGTAAATAACCTGTTGCTTCCGTATCATAAATTGCACGGTGATGTTGCGTTAATTCAATATCAAGCTTTTTACACATCGTATTTAAACGATGATTCTTCATCTCTGGGAATAAAAATCTAGCTAACTCCAATGTATCAATAACTGGATTTTTCGGCTTGTCTAAGCCACATTTCTTAAACCCAACATTTAAGAATCCCATATCAAAACTTGCGTTATGGGCAACAAGTGTATGGTCACCCATCCATGATTCAAACTTTTTAAATACTTCTCCTACTTCTGGTGCATTAGTCAACATATCATCTGTTATACCTGTTAATTCAATGATTGTTGCTGATAATGGTTGATGCGGATTTGCAAAAGATTCAAAGCGATCGATAATTTCGCCGCCTTTCACTTTTACAGCGGCTAATTCAATAACCGTATCATATACAGCTGATAACCCTGTCGTTTCAACGTCGAAAACAACGTATGTTTCATCTGCAAGTAGTCGATGAGCCTCATTATAAGCAATAGGAACACCGTCATTTACTAAATTGGCTTCTACACCATAAATGACTTTTACACCGGCTTTTTTACCAGCGGAATACGCTTCTGGGAAAGACTGTGCAACAGCATGGTCTGTAACAGCGATAGCCTCATGTCCCCATTTTCCAGCTTGAGCAACAAGCTTAGATACTGATGTAACAGCATCCATTTGACTCATTGGCGTATGCAAATGAAGCTCTACCCGTTTTTCTCCTTCAGGTGCTTTATCTTTACGAGAAGGCCCTGTTATTTCGTTAATATCGTTCGCAATCATTACTAAGTCACGAACAAACGTATCGTTTTGGACCGAACCTCGCGCTTTTACCCACATTCCTTTTTTTAAGGATTGCAGCATCGGAATATCTTCTTTATCACGTGAGAACATCTTAATCATAATAGAATCCGTATAATCCGTTATTTTTAACGTTAATAACGTACGTCCACTACGCAGCTCTTTTGTTTCCACATTGAAGACATAACCTTGAACAGTTTTTCTTCTTTCTTCATCTTGAATTTCGCGTAGCGGTGTAATCTCTTCATCAGGCTTAATAAGGTAACCGAGTACAATCGGCCCTTCATGTACAACATCACTTTCTTCAGCTTGCTTCTTGGCCATTTCTTCCATAGCTTGTATAACACGCTGACGATCTTCTTGCTGTGTTTGTTCACGAAATTTTTGAACTTCCTCTTCGTTTTGCTTTATATTTGTTTCAAGCTGAAAACGTGGAAATCCGAAAACTTCATATTGATCCCCTACCGATTTCGCAAGATTTTTCTTTAGCGCAGTAGATTCTAACTCATTATTCACATCAAGTAACAACTTCACTCCGTTTACATGCGGAAGTTGCTTTTTTAAATACGCAAACATAGGTGAAAAAGTAATTCGATCTGTACAAAGTGGCCAATATGCTTTGACCTCTTCTTCTGTAAATTGTTTATTCTCTGTTTCTAGTGCAAATGACGTTTTTGCAATATGTGAAAATGACTGCTTGAGCTGTGTTTCAAACAGTTCATATAATTCTGTTGGCAAAATACGTGGCACTTGCAAGTCAAAATGCCAGCTTTTATTTGCTTTATCGACAACTAACTTTTGTATACCTCCACCTTGTAAGTATTGATTTATAAGGTCTTCAGGTATCTGCAACTGCTGGAGCAAAATTTGAAATCGCTCTTGTTGTTCATTTGTTAACGACATAAGCAACCTCCTTCCCTTTGCTATTATAAATTGAAACTTTCGGCAAGGAAAGATTTCTTCCTTTTAACTGATTATTTTTTTACTTTACATAGAAATAGAAGGTACCTCACCTGGAGGTACCTCTTCTTATTTCAAAATATTAGCAATGTATGCATGAAGTTCTTCTACTTTTACTTCTGCAGATTCATTTGTAGCACGTACTTTTACTTCAACAATGCCTTCATCAGCTTTTTTACCAACTGTTACTCGAACTGGAAGACCAAATAAGTCTGCATCAGCAAATTTAACACCTGCACGCTCTGCACGATCATCTAACAATACTTCATAACCTTGTTCTTGTAATGAATTGTAGATCGTTTCACCTACTTCACGCTGTGCATCAGACTTCATGTTTACTGGAATTACATGTACATGGAATGGTGCAACAGCTTTTGGCCAAACCAAACCATTTTCATCGTTAAATTGCTCAGCAACTGCCGCAACTGTACGAGATACCCCGATACCATAGCATCCCATGATAAGTGGTTTCGTTTTTCCATTCTCATCTAAGAACGTTGCATCCATTGCTTCGCTATAACGTGTACCTAATTTAAACACATGTCCAACTTCGATACCACGAGCAAAACGGATTGTCCCATTTCCATCTGGAGATTGATCTCCTTCTTGAATGAAACGTAAATCTGTATATTGACTCACTTTGAAATCACGCTCTGGATTTACATTTATATAATGGAATCCTTCTTCGTTTGCACCACAGCAACCATTTACAATTGCTGCTACAGCATGGTCAGCAATGACTTCAATGTCTCCTGTTACACCAATTGGTCCTAAAGAACCAACTTCGCAATTTAACAGTTCTCTTACTTCTTCATGTGAAGCAAGTTCAACAACTGAAGCACCATAGACATTCTTCACTTTTACATCATTTACTTCATGATCCCCGCGAACAAGTACAACAACAAACTTTTCATCGACTTTAAAGACCATAGATTTGATGCAATTTGACGCTTCCATATTTAAGAATGCAGAAACCTCTTCAATTGCTTTTTGATCTGGCGTTGCTACTTTTTCAAGTGCTTTTTCTGCTTCATCGCTTTTTGCATAGGAAGCAACAACAGGTGCCATTTCAATATTTGCTGCATAATCAGATGTATCAGAATACGCAATTGTATCTTCTCCTACATCAGATAATGCCATAAATTCATGTGTATCTTTACCACCCATTGCTCCAGAATCAGCAATAACCGCACGGAAATTCAATCCACAGCGCGCGAAGATATTAGAATATGCTTGGTATAGGCCACTATAAACTTCATCCAAACTTTCTTGTGTCGCATGGAAAGAATAAGCATCTTTCATTAAAAATTCTCTTCCGCGTAATAAACCAAAACGGGGTCTTTGCTCGTCACGGAATTTTGTTTGGATTTGATATAATGTTAACGGTAGCTTTTTATAAGATTTAATTTCATCACGTACAAGGTCTGTAATAACTTCTTCATGCGTTGCTCCTAGTGCAAACTCACGATCATTACGATCTTTCATACGCATTAACTCAGAACCGTAAGAATACCAACGACCTGATTCTTGCCACAATTCAGCTGCTTGTAATGCTGGCATTAATAATTCTACAGCCCCTGCTCGTTCCATCTCTTCTCGAACAATACGTTCCACTTTATGCAATACTTTTAGCCCCAGTGGTAAAAAGCTGTAAATACCAGAAGCATTTTGACGCATGAATCCTGCACGAAGTAGCAATTGATGACTTTTAATCTCAGCATCAGCTGGCACTTCACGTAATGTAGGACTAAATACCATACTTTGTTTCATCTATTCGCACCTCTTTAATTTACTCTAATACGCAGTAAAACCCCCCACCTCAAATTAGGTGAGGGATTACGACTCTAAGAGTTTTATTCATTTCATTCACTATTCACAAAAAACATCGTGAATTTTATACTTACTACAAGTTTCACTTTATTTTACAAGAAAAATCTCCGAATGTCATTCCACGTTACAACTAACATAAGTAACATCAATAACGCAAAGCCAATAAAATGAACCATTCCTTCTTTTTGGCGATCAATTGGTTTCCCACGCAAAGCTTCAATTAAGAAGAAGAACAAGCGTCCTCCATCAAGAGCAGGAACCGGTAATAGGTTGAATAGGCCAAGGTTTATGCTTAAAACAGCTGCCAAACTAAGAACACGCATAACACCATAATCTACTACTTGGTCTGTTAAATTATAAATTCCTACGGGACCTGATAAATCATTAATAGAAAACTGACCCGTCACTAGTTTTACAAGGGAATCAAAAATTAATTTTGTCCATGTATACGTCTGCTCAAAACCTGATTTAATAGAACCAAAAATAGATTTCTCTACAGGAGAGTATACACCAATTCTACCAACCTCTTCTTTCCCCTCTTTATCAGCTGATGGCGTTACTTTTACATTAAATTGATCACTGTCACGTTTTACATGAAGCGTAATTTCTTTATTTGGGTGTTCACGTACAATCGTGACAACATCTTTCCATGTATTCGTGTCTTTCCCATCGATTGCTTGAATCGTATCATCTTGTTTCAATCCTGCTTGTTCTGCAACACTATCCTTCATTACTTTCCCAACCATCGGCTTATCAACAGGAATACCTTGTACCAATCCAATGATAACAAAAATAACAAATGCAAGAATGAAGTTCATAGCAGGACCTGCAAAGATTGTTAATGCTCGCTGTCCTAGCGTTTTAGAACCAAATTGTCTGTTAAACGGGGCGATTTGTATTTCTTCTCCTGCTGAAACAATACGAGCTTTTTCATTCACACGGAATGTTTGCAATTCCTCTTCGTATTCTTCGTAACCAGCAATTGTGAGATTGTGTTCCAAATCAGATTGCTCTACTTCAATCACGCGAACATTCGGATACTTTTCGCGCCCGTCTAAAACTAATTTCATAACTTCTTCGTTTTCATTTAACACGAGTCCAACTTTTTTTCCTGGTTTTAATTCAACCGTTTCTGCATCCTCACCAGCCATTCTAACATAGCCTCCAAGAGGTAGTAGCCGAATTGTATAAACTGTTTCATTCTTTTCAAATGAAAATATTTTTGGTCCAAAACCAATTGCAAACTCGCGACATAAAATACCCGCTCTTTTTGCGAAATATAGATGCCCTAGCTCATGGAAAAATACGAGTGCACCGAAAATTAATATAAAGGCAATCGCTGTATTCAATTCCATAACCACCTTTGCTAAATTTGTTCCATCACAAACCGTCTTGTGGCCGCATCAATTTCCTGAATTTCTTCTAAGCTCGGACGTGCAATAACATTGTGATGGTGCATTGCTTTTTCAATGAGGTCTTCTACTGTTAGGAAACCAATTTTCTTTTGTAGAAAGGCTGCTACAGCTACTTCATTTGCTGCATTCATAACAGCTGGCATGCTCCCGCCCATCTTTCCAGCTTCATATGCAAAACGTAGGCAACGGAAACGATCTTGATTCATTTGTTCAAAATGCAGTGTTCCAATTTCCCATAAATTTAACTGTTTTGTATCTGAGAGAGGTAATCGATCTGGATATGTAAGTGCATATTGAATTGGTACACGCATATCTGGTGAGCCGAGCTGTGCCATTACACTACGATCTTCAAATTCAACCATAGAATGAATAATGCTTTCTTTATGTAAAACAACATCAATTTGCTCATAAGGTATACCGAAAAGCCAATGCGCTTCAATTACTTCCAGCCCCTTATTCATCATTGTAGCAGAATCAATTGTAATTTTCGAACCCATTGACCAGTTTGGATGACGAAGCGCATCTTCCACAGTCACATGATGTAATTCATCTCTCGTTTTATCGCGGAAACTCCCGCCTGAAGCAGTGATAATTAAGCGAGAAATTCGCTTTTCATTTTCTCCATTCAAACATTGAAAAATAGCCGAATGCTCACTATCTACTGGAAGTAACGGCACATTATGTTTGCGTGCAGCTTCCATTACAATATGTCCCGCAGTTACTAATGTTTCTTTGTTTGCAATTCCAATTGTTTTTTTCGCCTCAATTGCACGGAGTGTTGGTAACAACCCTACACTACCTACAACAGCATTTATTACAACTTCTGCACTCGGGTGAAGAGCTACCTCTAATAGTCCTTCGTCACCATATACTACTTTTGTATTTCCAGAAACTGATTGTAACCTTACAACATCTTCCTCTCTTTGTACAGAAACAAGCTGAGGAGAAAATTCTTGAATAACTTTTACTGCGTAGTCAATATTTTTCCCTACAGAAAAAGCAACGAGACGGAATTGGTCTGGGTGCGAGCGTAGTACATCTAAAGTTTGCGTCCCAATTGATCCGCTTGCCCCTAATAAACTAATGTTTTTCATGACTCCAACCCCTCGTTTTATTATGAAATGAAATGTAAGAAGTGTAAAATCGGTAATACGAACAACCAACTATCTGTTCGATCTAAGATTCCACCATGTCCTGGTAAAATTGTACCCGAATCTTTCACACCGTAATGGCGTTTAAAAGCAGATTGTACTAAATCACCAAGTTGTCCAAAAATGGAGATCGCGATTGTAACAATTATTAACATCCCAACGTTCCCTTGAACTTGGAAAAACATATTGTATACAAAAGCAACAATAATCCCACAAACAATACCGCCTAGTGAACCTTCTATCGTTTTATTCGGACTAATTTCTGGCCACAATTTTCTTTTTCCGATTGCTTTCCCTATGAAATATGCACCTGAATCAGTTGCCCAAATGACAAATAACGCATAAAACACAAAATGGATTCCCGCTATTCTCGTTTCATTTAAATATAAGAATCCCATTGCAACATACGTTGTTGCCATAAGTAAAAAAGAAGCATTGTCAAAAGTAAATGTATTCTTTGAAAGGACTGTATATGATAAAAGTAATAAAACAATCACAAATGTGATTTCTAGTTTATCTAATCCAATCCAATTGAACACTCCTGATGCATTACTTGGAACTAAAATACTCCACAATAATAATGCGGCTAAAACTGTTGGTACCGAAATAAGTGTAAGCTTGTTCATACGAATTAATTCATATAATCCTATAGAAGCAAGTGCATACACTAAAACTGTAAAAGGCACGCCACCGTAAATTACGATGGGAATGAACAGCGCGGCAGCAATCACTCCAGTAATAATTCTCTGTTTCACTACCAAACCCTCTCTTTCTACACGCCTCCGAATCTGCGCCCTCTATGTTGAAAGTCTGTAATCGCATTTAGCAAATGTTCCTCGGTAAAATCTGGCCAATACACATCTGTAAACCAAAGCTCCGAATACGCAATTTGCCATAGCATGAAATTACTAATACGTAGCTCCCCACTTGTACGAATAAGCAAGTCTGGGTCAGGTAAAGAGCTTGTCATTAAGTATGAAGAAAGCATTTCTTCATTTACATCTTCTGAACGAACTTTCCCTTCTTCGCTATCTTTCATCATATGTTGCACAGCAGAAACGATTTCATCGCGACTTCCATAGTTTAACGCAAAATTGAGAATTAATCCCGTGTTCTCTTTTGTATCTTCCATGGCTTTTTCCATCGCTCTGCGCGTATGCGTAGGAAGACGATCTTTTTGTCCAATTACTCGAACTTGTACATTTTCTTCAATTAATTCTGGTAAAAATGCACCTAAAAATTCTTCTGGAAGCTTCATTAAATAATCGACTTCCTTTTTCGGTCTTTTCCAATTCTCAGTAGAAAAAGCATAAAGAGTCAGCACTTTCACATCAAGTTTACTAGCAAATTTCGTAATTTTTTTTACTACTTGCATTCCTTCATGATGTCCGGCAATGCGGGGCATTGCTCTTCTCTTTGCCCATCTTCCATTACCATCCATAATGATCGCAATGTGCTCTGGGATATGTCCCTTTTTCACTTTTCCAATGAGATGATCAAACGATGTGACCTTTTTACCTTTAAAAAAAGGAAACTTTTTAAACATCATTCATACCCTCCAACAAGCAGACGTATGCCAAAAAGTGTAAAAAGACCCCCTTAAGAAGAGGGTCATATTTGCGAAGGTATCGCTATTACACTTCCATGATTTCTTTTTCTTTGTTTTTTGCGATTTCGTCAACTTTTGCAATATATTTATCTGTTTCTTTTTGGATATCTTCTGTATATCCTCTTAAGTCGTCTTCTGTAATATCTCCAGCTTTTTCAAGCTTTTTAAGATCATCATTAGCATCACGACGTACGTTACGAACTGCTACTTTTGCTTCTTCAGCATATTTCTTAACAGTTTTTACTAGGTCTCTACGACGTTCTTCTGTTAATGCAGGGAATGCAATACGAATTACTGATCCATCGTTAGAAGGATTTAGACCTAAATCAGCTTTTAAAATTGCTTTTTCAATATCACCGATAGAAGTTTTATCATACGGCTGAATAACAAGCAAACGTGCTTCAGGAACTGTAATGTTCGCTAATTGCACAACAGGTGTTGGTGCACCATAATAATCAACTTGTACTTTATCTAATGCAGACGCGCTTGCACGACCAGCACGAACTGAAGCTAATTCGCGAGAATAAGCAGCAACTGCTTTTTCCATTTTTTCATTTGCAGCTTTTAATACTTGTTGTCCCATTTTTATTTCCCCCTTACAATTGTTCCAATATTTTCGCCTAAAACGACACGCTTAATATTACCTTTTTCCATAACTGAGAATACAATTAATGGAATATCATTATCCATACATAAAGAAGAAGCAGTAGAATCCATTACACCTAAACCTTCTTTTAATACATCTAAGTAAGTAAGTGTTTCATATTTCGTAGCTGTTGGGTCAATAGATGGATCTGCATTATATACGCCATCTACATTGTTTTTCGCCATTAAAATAACATCAGCTTCGATTTCTGCTGCACGTAATGCTGCAGTTGTATCTGTAGAGAAGTACGGGTTACCTGTACCCGCTGCAAAGATAACAACACGCTTCTTCTCTAAGTGACGAATTGCTTTGCGACGAATGTAAGGTTCTGCCACTTGACGCATTTCAATAGAAGTTTGAACACGTGTTTGAATTCCAATGTTCTCCAAGCTATCTTGAAGAGCTAATGAGTTCATAACTGTCGCTAACATGCCCATGTAGTCCGCTCCTGCACGGTCCATGCCCATTTCACTTCCAATTTTCCCACGCCAAATGTTACCGCCGCCAACAACAACAGCAACCTCTACATCAAGTTCTGCAATTTCTTTCACTTGTTCTGCAACTGACTTAATAACAGCTGGGTTAATTCCAAATCCTTTTTCACCAGCTAAAGCTTCACCGCTTAGCTTTAAAACAACACGATTATATTTCGGTTTACTCATAATGAACCTCCAATTGCCTACATCTTTATTTTAAAAAAGGGAACACAATGTGTTCCCTAATCTGTATTAGTTGTTACCTTTTACTTGGTTCATTACTTCTTCAGCAAAGTTGTCTTCACGCTTCTCGATACCTTCACCAACAGCGTAGCGAACGAATCCTTTTACCGTTCCGCCTTTAGACTCAACGAATTGACGAACTTTCATATCAGGGTTTTTAACGAATGCTTGGTCAAGTAAGCAAATCTCTTCGAAGAATTTACCTAGGCGACCTTCAACCATCTTAGCAACGATTTTTTCAGGCTTGCCTTCGTTTAAAGCTTGTTGTGTTAATACTTGACGCTCATGCTCAACTTCTTCAGCTGTTACAGCATCGCGGTCGATGTATTTAGGGTTAACTGCTGCAATGTGCATTGCTACATCTTTAGCAGCTGCTTCATCAGTAGAACCTTCAAGAACTGTTACTACACCAATGCGTCCACCCATGTGTAGGTAAGCACCGAATGCATCTGCATCAGTTTTTGTTACGATTTCAAAACGACGAAGTGTAAGTTTTTCACCAATTTTAGCGATTGCTTCATTGATGTGCTCTTCTACTGTTTTACCATTTGCAATTGTTTGAGTCATAGCTTCCTCAACAGATGCAGGCTTGTTAGCTAATAAGTGCGCAGCTAATTCTTTTATTAAAGCTTGGAAACCTTCGTTTTTCGCAACGAAATCAGTTTCAGAGTTTAATTCTAAGATTAAAGCATCGTTACCGTTTGTTTCGATATAAGTTAAACCTTCAGCAGCAATACGGTCTGCTTTTTTCGCAGCTTTCGCAATACCTTTTTCACGTAAGAAATCAATTGCTTTCTCCATGTCGCCATTCGTTTCTGTTAAAGCTTTTTTGCAGTCCATCATACCTGCGCCCGTTTTTTCACGAAGTTCTTTTACCATTTGTGCAGTAATTGCCATACTTTTCATCCTCCTAAAATATGTATTTATACCTTAAAAAAGGTGATAAAAGGCCGAACCCCTTATCACCTTTCCAAATTTGTTACGCAGTAACAGTTTCTTCACCTTGTTTTGCTTCAAGGATCGCGTCTGCCATTTTAGATGTAAGAAGTTTTACAGCACGAATTGCATCATCGTTTGCTGGAATTACGTGATCGATTTCGTCTGGATCACAGTTTGTATCAACGATTCCGATGATTGGAATGTGTAATTTGCGTGCTTCAGCAACTGCGATACGCTCTTTACGAGGGTCTACTACGAATAATGCACTTGGAAGACCTTTCATATCTTTAATACCGCCTAAGAATTTTTCAAGACGCTCTAACTCTTTTTTAAGTTGAACAACTTCTTTCTTAGGAAGTACATCGAATGTACCATCTTCTTGCATTCTTTCGATGTCTTTAAGACGCTTGATACGCTTTTGGATTGTTTGGAAGTTTGTTAACGTTCCACCTAACCAACGTTGGTTAACGAAGTACATACCTGCACGAGTTGCTTCTTCTTTAATAGCTTCTTGTGCTTGTTTTTTTGTACCTACGAATAAAATGTCGCCACCTTCAGCAGCGATGTTACGCATTACGTTGAAAGCTTCTTCAACTTTTTTCACAGTTTTTTGTAAGTCGATGATGTAGATACCGTTACGCTCTGTGAAAATGTAACGTTTCATTTTTGGGTTCCAACGACGAGTTTGATGTCCGAAATGAACACCTGCTTCAAGCAATTGCTTCATAGAAATTACTGCCATAATTTAGTTCCTCCTAAATGGTTTTTGATATCCTCCGTTTACTTCACCTTTAAGCGAAACTACAAGCGTAGCACCAACACTTAAATCGGTAAACGTGTGTACTTTGTACTGACACCACTGCTTACTATATCATAATGAAATATTACAATCAAGTCGAAAATGCGAACAATGTAAAACTTTCTTTTTAATTATGATTTTACTCATCTATTTCTCAATTCTAACTTCAGTATTACCACTCTTCCTTTCCTTTAAGCAGCCGTGCCTAATAAAGCAAAACCACGGCTTTCCCCCCCATCAGAACGCAATGAATCTTTTAGAAAATAAAAAAGCTCTCCTCACATGAGGAGAGCTTCCCTTAACAATTAGTTTGTTTTTAATTTAGCAAGTTCTTGTAAAAACTTGTCGTTTAATACTTTAATGTATGTTCCTTTCATACCTAAAGAACGAGATTCAATAACGCCTGCACTTTCTAATTTACGAAGTGCGTTTACGATTACAGAACGAGTAATTCCTACACGATCAGCAATTTTACTTGCAACAAGTAAACCTTCTGTTCCATTTAATTCTTCGAAGATGTGCTCAATTGCTTCTAACTCACTGTATGATAACGAGCTAATTGCCATTTGAACGACCGCTTTACTACGCGCTTCTTCTTCGATTTCTTCCGCTTTTTCGCGTAAGATTTCCATACCTACTACAGTTGCGCTGTACTCAGCAAGAATTAAATCATCATCTAAAAATTCTTGACCAAGACGCGCTAACACTAGTGTACCTAGACGTTCACCGCCACCAACGATCGGTACAATTGTAGTTAAACCTTGACCGAATAATTCTTTGTTTTCTACAGGGAATGCTGTAAATTGACTGTTTACATCTAAGTTTGAAGATGTTTCTGTAACGTTGAATAGGCTTTGTGTATATTCTTCTGGAAATTGACGCTCTGCAAGCATTTGTTTCATGCGCTCATTCTCGATTTGTTGGTGAATTGCATATCCTAATAATTTACCGCGACGACTTACAACGAATACGTTCGCTTCAATTACTTCACACATTGTATCTGACATTTCTCTAAAGTTTACAGGCTTTCCTGCTGCGCTCTGTAATAACGCATTTAATTTTCTCGTTTTTGCTAATAATTCCATTTCAAAAGTTCCTCCTACATGTTACTTACATATTTTTTCATCACTTGGAAACTAGGGCGAGTCACCTGATGACACTATTACAAAATAAACTGGCTCACATCTTTATTTTTAGCAATCGTTGCTAATTTTTCCTCTACATATTGAGGTGTTATCGTTATTTTCTCTAACGTAATCTCAGATGCTTCAAACGATAAATCTTCAAGAAGTTTCTCCATAATGGTATGAAGTCTTCTCGCTCCAATATTATCCGTATCTTGATTAACTTGATAAGCAATCTCAGCAATCTTACGAATAGCTTCGTCAGAAAATTCAATTTCTATACCCTCAGTTGCTAATAATGCTATATATTGCTTCACTAAAGCATTATCAGGTTCTACAAGAATTTTAACAAAATCATCTACCGATAATTTTGTTAATTCCACTCGAATCGGGAATCTTCCTTGCAGTTCTGGAATTAAATCAGACGGTTTGGACATATGGAAGGCACCAGCCGCAATAAATAAAATATAATCTGTTTTCACCGATCCATATTTCGTTGCAACGTTTGATCCTTCTACAATTGGCAAAATGTCACGCTGTACACCTTCACGCGATACATCCACGCTATTCGACTGCTTACCAGCAATTTTGTCAATTTCATCAATAAAAATAATCCCGAGCTGTTCAGCACGATAAACAGCCTCTTGTGTAACTTCATCCATATCAATTAAGCGCTGTGCTTCCTCATTTGTCAAGACTTTTCTTGCTTCTTTTACAGAAAGTTTACGTTTTTTCGTTTTTTTCGGCATAAAACTTCCTAATGCATCTTGGAAATTCATCCCCATTTGCTCCATACCAGTACCTTGCAACATATCAAACATAGAAGACTGTTGTTCCGTCACTTCAATCGATACAATTTCATCTTCAAGTAAACCTGCGGCAAGTTTCTTTTCAACTTCTCTGCGCTTCTTTTCAATTTCTGTGTCATCTTGTGTTTCAGATGTCTGATTCGCATTTTGATTTCCACCAAATAACATCTCTAACGGATTTTTGAATCCGGATTGTTTTTGCGGACTTGGCACCAAAATTTCAACAAGCCGTTGATTTGCTTGTTCCTCAGCCTTATCTTTAACCTTGACGACCATTTCTTCTTTTACGATGCGAACTGAAGTTTCTACAAGGTCACGCACCATAGATTCTACATCTCGACCGACATATCCAACTTCTGTGAATTTCGTTGCTTCAACCTTAATAAAAGGTGCTCCAACGAGCTTCGCCATTCGTCGTGCTACCTCTGTCTTTCCGACCCCTGTCGGTCCAATCATTAAAATGTTCTTCGGAGCAATTTCATCGCGTAAATCTTCCGCTAATTTACTGCGACGATATCGATTTCTAAGCGCTACTGCAACCGCTTTTTTCGCATCTTTTTGACCAATAATATATTGATCCAATTTTTCTACAATTTGACGCGGAGTAAAATGTAAATGCATATAAAATGCCTCCCTTACGATTCTACAATTCTTCCACAATAATATTGTGATTTGTATACACACAAATGTCACCAGCAATTTCTAAACTTGCTTTCGCAATTGCTTTTGCTGTTAAATGTTCACTCGCATGTTGCTTTAAAGCGCGGCCAGCTGCAAGCGCATAATGTCCACCTGAACCGATTGCTAAAATGCCATCATCCGGTTCAATTACTTCTCCTGTTCCTGAAACAAGAAGTAACGTTGTTTGATCCATAACGATTAACATCGCTTCCAATTGACGCAGCATTTTATCGCCACGCCATTGTTTCGCCATTTCAACTGCAGCACGTTGTAAATTTCCATTATACTCTTCTAATTTCCCCTCAAACATTTCAAAAAGAGTAAACGCATCCGCAACGGAACCTGCAAATCCAGCTAACACCTTCCCTTGAAATAGCTTTCGAACTTTGCGTGCTGTGTGCTTCATCACAACAGCATTACCAAATGTCACTTGTCCGTCGCCGGCCATAGCACACTCGCCATTATGGTGAATGGCAAATATCGTTGTAGCGTGGAAATTTCCCATAGAAAAAACTCCTTTATATGTTTTTATAGCTTTAAAAGCAATTTATGCCCGCGGGTGATGCTTCATGTAAACAGAACGCAATCTTTCTTTTGAAACATGCGTATAAATTTGTGTCGTTGATAGATTTTCATGACCCAATAACTCCTGCACAGTTCGTAAATCTGCACCTTCATCTAACATATGTGTAGCAAATGTATGCCTTAACATATGCGGACTTATTCGCATTGTAAGAGAAGCTTTCTTAATGAGCTCATTTAAAATATAACGAACACCGCGATCCGTTAACGGCTTACCCTTTGCATTTAAAAACACCATTTGAGAGTGTTCCTCTGTTTTTTTAGCTAACTGTTTTCTACCGTTTTCTATATAGGTAATTAAAGCATCTTGTGCATAACTTCCAAATGGAACGTACCTTTGTTTTTTGCCTTTTCCCGTCACTAGAATTGTCCCTACCGAGAAATCAATATCAGTAAGTTGTAAACTTACACATTCACTCACACGGATCCCCGTTGCATACATAAGCTCTAATAAAGCTTGATCCCTTTGACCAAGTGGTGTTTTTACATCAGAAACTTCAAACAATTTCTCCAATTCTTCAACATACAAAAACTTTGGGATTGACAGTTCTTTTTTGGGGAGTGACGCAAATGCAAACGGATTATCTTCTCGATATCCTTCACGCATCAGAAAACGATATAAACTTCGTAAGCTCGATACTTTTCTTGCGACAGATTTACGGGCTAGCTTTTCATCGTGTAATGTTGTTAAGTACAAACGAACATCTACGTATGTAACGTCTAAAAAAGAGGATATGCCTTCTCGCTCCATAAATTGCACAAAATGTTCTAAATCATTTTGATAACTTGCAATTGTATATTTTGAATAATTTCTTTCAATTTGTAAATATCCAACGAATAATTGTAACAATTTCTTCACATTCACATAACTCACCTCAATAAAGGCTACTAAATCGTATCACAACTCAGTAGCCTTTGCAAGAAATTTAACTAAATATTTACAAAATTTCGAATTGTCTCTAAAGCGCGTGTTGCGTATGCTTCATTTCGCTCTTGTTTCTTTTTAATTTTCTTTTCTAATGGCGCAAATAAACCAAAGTTTGCGTTCATCGGTTGGAAGTTTTTCGCATTAGTTGCAGTAATATAATTCGCCATACTGCCCATTGCTGTTACAGGAGGTAATACAACAGGCTCTTCTCCCTTTACAAGACGAGCTGCATTAATACCCGCTAACAGCCCTGAAGCAGCCGATTCTACATATCCTTCTACACCTGTCATTTGTCCAGCAAAGAATAAATCATCACGATGTTTATATTGGTATGTTGGACGAAGTAATTTTGGTGAATTAATAAACGTATTACGATGCATTACACCATAGCGTACAATTTCTGCATTTTCAAGTCCAGGAATCAATTGTAATACTTCTTTTTGAGGTCCCCACTTTAAATGTGTTTGGAACCCAACAATATTGTATAACGTTCCTGCTGCATCATCTTGACGTAATTGAACAACAGCATATGGCGTTTTACCTGTTTTCGGATCTTCCAGCCCCACTGGTTTCATCGGTCCAAATAACAATGTCTGTCTACCACGGCTTGCCATTACTTCTACAGGCATACACCCTTCAAAGAATACTTCTTTCTCAAATTCTTTTAATGGCACTGTCTCTGCAGCAATTAAAGCATCATAAAAACGATCGAACTCTTCTTCTGTCATTGGGCAGTTTAAATAAGCCGCTTCTCCCTTATCGTAACGAGATTTTAAATATACTTTGTTCATATCAATGCTTTCTTTTTCCACAATTGGTGCAGCTGCATCATAGAAATAAAAATAATCTTCACCCGTTAACTCTTTTAACTGTGCAGAAAGTTCTGGAGATGTGAGTGGACCTGTCGCGATAACAGTTGGTCCTTCTGGAATTTCTGTCATTTCTTCGTTCATCACAGTTACGTTTGGATGATTTTTCACATACTCCGTTACTTTTGCTGCAAATTCATGCCGATCAACCGCTAATGCTCCTCCTGCTGGCACAGAACACTCATCTGCCGCACGGATAATAACAGAGTCCATTTTGCGCATTTCTTCTTTAATGACCCCAACAGCATTTGTTAATGTATTTGCACGAAGTGAGTTACTGCATACTAACTCAGCAAATTTATCTGTGTGATGAGCCGGCGTTTGTCTTACTGGTCTCATTTCATATAATTTTACTTGAACACCACGTTTTGCAATTTGATAAGCTGCTTCACTTCCTGCAAGACCTGCGCCAATGACGTTTACTACTTGTGTTGTCATGTATTTATCACCTTTCCTTTTCTATCCCGAAAAAAATGTGAGCAGTTACGCTCACATTTGTTGTTCTTCTTCATAATCACAAGAAATACATTGTACTTGAACGCCTTTTTTCAGCTTCTTCTCTACGAGCATACCTTCACATTTCGGGCATTTCCGGCCAATCGGTTTATCCCAAGATACGAAATCGCATTCTGGATATGTGCCACATCCATAGAAAAGACGTTTCTTTTTATTACTTCGGCGTTCAATAATTTGTCCTTTATCACATTTCGGACAAGTTACACCGATTTCTTTCACAATCGGTTTTGTATTGCGACAATCAGGGAAATTAGAACAAGCCATAAACTTCCCGTATTTGCCCATTTTAAAGACCATTGGGTGACCGCATAATTCACAATCTTCCCCAGCAGGTTCATCTTTAATTTCGACCTCACGCATCTCCTTTTCCGCTTTTTCTAAGCGGGGTTCAAAGCCTACGTAGAAATCATCAACAATTTTCACCCAATTTGCTTTCCCCTCTTCTACTTCATCAAGGTTTTGCTCCATATTGGCCGTAAATTCAATGTTAATAATTTCCGGGAAAAACTCTAAAATAAGTTCAATTACAATTTCTCCAAGTTCAGTCGGAACAAAGCGTTTATTGTCTAATGCAACATATCCTCGCTTCTGAATCGTTTCAAGTGTCGGTACGTAAGTAGACGGTCTCCCGATTCCAAGCTCTTCAAGCATCCTAACTAAACGGGCCTCTGTATAACGTGGTGGCGGCTGCGTAAAGTGCTGCTTTGGATCCATATCTTTTGAAAATACGGTTTCTCCTATTTCTAAAGGAGGCAACATTTTATCTTTTTCTTCCGCACCATCATCTTTCGATTCTACGTAAACTTTCATAAACCCTGAAAATTTCACTACTGAGCCACTTGCACGGAATTGAACGTTATTATTAATGAGTCTAGCTGTAACAGTATCCATTACAGCGGATGCCATTTGACTTGCAACAAATCGCTCCCAAATCAATTTGTACAAACGATGTTGATCACGACTTAAGAAACTTTTTAGTTCCTCTGGCTTTCTCATTACCGAAGTTGGACGAATTGCTTCATGCGCATCTTGTGCATTCGCTTTTTTCGTTTCCTTCTTCTTCTCTGTCCCTATGTATTCTGAACCAAACGCCTCAGTAATATAAGAGCGAGCTTCCTCTTGAGCAGTTTCCGATATACGCGTTGAGTCTGTTCTCATATACGTAATAAGACCTACGGTTCCCTGTTTACCAATATCTATCCCTTCGTATAGCTGCTGCGCAAGCATCATTGTTTTCTTTGCTCGCATATTTAATTTACGTGCAGCTTCTTGTTGTAAAGAAGACGTTGTAAATGGTAATGCAGGATTACGTTTTCGCTCTTTTTTCGTTACATTTTCAACTGAAAACGCATTGTCTTTCATTGTTTCAATTATGTCTTTTACTTGCGCTTCATTTGTTAATTGAACCTTTTCTCCATTCACACCATAAAAAGATGCTTCAAATGTGTCTTTTCCTTTTACAAATTCTGTTTTAATTGTCCAGAACTCTTCCGGAATAAAACTTTGAATTTCTTTTTCACGATCAATAATTAAGCGAACCGCTACAGATTGTACACGTCCTGCACTTAATCCCTTTTTGACTTTCTTCCATAATAAAGGACTAATATTATAACCAACAAGGCGATCAAGTATCCGTCTTGCTTGCTGTGCATCTACTAAATCCATATTAATTGCACGAGGATGCTTAAATGACTCTTTAATCGCATCTTTTGTAATTTCATTAAATACAACCCGGCAATCTGATTCAACATCCACATTTAGCGTATTCGCTAAATGCCAAGCGATCGCTTCTCCTTCGCGGTCTGGATCGGCCGCGAGATAGACTTTTTTTGCTTTTTTTGCTGCTGATTTTAAATCTTTTAAAACAGGACCTTTACCACGGATGGTAATATACTTCGGGGTGAAATTATTTTTTACTTCTATCCCCATTTGACTTTTAGGCAAATCGCGAACATGTCCCATAGACGCGACGACTTTGTATTTTTTCCCTAAATATTTCTCAATGGTTTTCGCCTTAGAAGGCGACTCCACGATTACGAGGTAATCTGACATGCTAGTGCCTCCTTAAGAGGTGGATTCAAGTCTTCATTAATCTTATTGATTTCTCTTGTTTTTGTCAATCAAGAATGAGTATAACATACAGTGCCACTCTACCATTTGTCAATAATTGTTTAATAAAAACATAAAAATATACGATTAATTTAAAAATTCCTCGAGAATATCCTCTGCTTTTTGAACAAGTTTCGCCCCTTGCTTTATAAGTTGATTTGTTCCTGCTGCACTTTCTGTAAAAATAGGACCTGGAAAAGCAAATACCTCCCTATTTTGTTCTAAAGCGAGATCTGCAGTAATAAGCGAGCCACTTTTCGATTTCGCTTCCACTACTAGAACTCCTTTACAAAGACCACTGATAATTCGATTTCGCTTTGGAAAATACCATTTTCTAGGCGCGTAATGTGGCGGATATTCTGTTAATAACAGTACAGTATTCTTCCATATTTTATAAAAGTAGCAATTCTCTTTTGGATACATATACTGTAATCCATGCCCTAAGACAGCAATAGTAGAGCTATGTTGTTGCACTGCGATTTGATGAGCAATGGTATCAATTCCATTTGCAAAACCACTTACAATTAGCCATTCTTTGTCTATTAGCGGTTGTAAAATAGATTGTATGCTTTCTTTCCCGTATAAAGAAGGTTTTCTTGTTCCAACTACTGCAAATTTATTTATTTCTCCTAATAATTCTCTCTTTCCCTTTCCATATAAAATGAAAGGCGGATCTGATATTTCACGTAATAATTCTGGATAATCATCATCCCATATTGTGACATAAAAAATATGCTTTTCTTCTAAATGACGTATACATTGTGCTGGGGTAGATGTTTGTAAGAAGCTAACTAATTCAGCAGATTTTTTCGGAGTCAGCCCAGCATACTTTTCAAATTCCACTGAACTAAATTTATACAGTTTCTTTATCTCTGGGTCTATATGTAATAAGCGAGTTAACGCTTTCCAATGATCCGCTAACACATAATGAAGATGGAGCAATCGTTCCCTTTTCATGATCATTCTCCTTACCCATAATTTTTATTATGTAAACAGGAAAAAGTGTAAAAAGACACCCTCTAACACGAAGGTGTCTTTCAAAAAGATTAATAGTTTTTACAAGTTTCAAATAATCCTTTTTCTTTTAAAACAGCGATTAAAGTTTCGCCCATAACAGCTGGTGTTTCAGCAACTTTAATACCACAAGCTTCCATTGTTTTGATTTTTTCAGCAGCTGTACCTTTACCGCCAGAAATAATCGCACCAGCATGGCCCATACGTTTTCCTGCAGGCGCTGTTTGACCACCGATAAATCCAACAACAGGTTTTGTCATATTTGCTTTTACCCACTCAGCAGCTTCTTCTTCTGCTGTTCCGCCGATTTCACCAATCATAATAACAGCATGTGTTTCTTCGTCTTCATTAAACGCTTTTAACGCATCAATAAAGTCTGTACCATTGACAGGGTCGCCACCGATACCTACAGCAGTAGATTGACCAATGCCTTCTTGTGTTAATTGATGTACAGCTTCGTATGTTAATGTACCAGATCGAGATACAATACCGACATGACCTTTTTTATGAATATATCCTGGCATAATACCAATCTTACATTCATCTGGTGTAATAACACCTGGGCAGTTTGGTCCAAGTAAACGCGTCTGTTTACCTGCCATATACTTCTTAACTTTAACCATATCTAATACAGGGATTCCTTCTGTAATACATACTACTAAATCAATCTCTGCATCAACTGCTTCCATAATTGCATCAGCCGCAAAAGCGGGTGGAACGTACACAACTGAAGCATTTGCGCGCGTTGCTTTTACAGCATCTTCTACCGTATCAAAGACAGGTACACCTTCAATTTCAGTGCCACCTTTACCAGGTGTTACACCACCGACAATTTTCGTACCATATTCAATCATTTGTTTTGTATGGAATAAACCTTGTGAACCAGTAATACCTTGTACAATAACTTTTGTATCTTTATTAACTAATACGCTCATTTTTCTCCCCCGCTTTCTATTAGCCCACTAGTGAAACAATTTTTTGTGCACCGTCTGCCATAGATTCTGCTGCAACAATATTTAAACCAGATTCATTTAAAATTTTCTTACCTAGCTCAACATTTGTACCTTCAAGACGAACAACAAGTGGTAATTCAAGGCCTACTTGTTTTGTCGCTTCAATAACACCTTCTGCAATAACATCACATTTCATAATGCCACCAAAAATGTTAACGAAAATACCTTTTACATTTTTGTCAGAAAGAATAATTTTGAAAGCTTCTGTAACTTTTTCAGCTGTAGCACCGCCACCAACATCTAAGAAGTTAGCTGGATCGCCATGGTAATGTTTAATGATATCCATTGTTGCCATTGCTAATCCTGCACCATTTACCATACAACCAATATTTCCATCTAAAGGAATATAGTTTAAGTCGTATTTAGAAGCTTCAATTTCTTTCGGATCTTCTTCTTCAAGATCACGAAGTTCTAGAATGTCTTTATGACGATATAATGCATTAGAATCAAAATTTAATTTTGCATCTAATGCCATAACTTTTCCATCACCTGTTGTAACAAGTGGGTTGATTTCTGCAATAGAGCAATCTTTTTCGATATAAGCACGATATAAGCCCATCATAAACTTCACAGCTTGTCCTACAAGCTCTTTTGGAATATTGATGTTAAATGCGATTCGGCGCGCTTGGAAACCTTGCAAGCCTACTGCTGGATCGATATATTCTTTAAAGATTTTTTCTGGTGTTTTTTCTGCTACTTCTTCAATTTCTGTTCCGCCTTCTTCAGACGCCATTAAAACAACTTGAGAAGTCGCACGGTCTAAAACTAGACCTACATAATATTCTTTTTTAATATCGCATCCTTCTTCGATAAGTAAGCGTTTTACTTCTTTACCTTCAGGACCCGTTTGATGCGTAACAAGCGTAGTACCTAAAATACTTTCCGCATATGTACGAACTTCTTCTAAATTTTTCGCAACTTTTACTCCGCCAGCTTTGCCGCGTCCACCAGCGTGAATTTGTGCTTTCACTACACATACATCTGTTCCTAATTCTTTCGCTGCTTCTACAGCTTCTTCTACTGTAAATGCAACCTTCCCGTTCGGAACGCTAACCCCATAGCTTCTAAGGACTGCTTTACCTTGGTACTCATGGATATTCATGGTCCCATCCTCCCCTGTTTTCCTGTTTTACTCAAAAAGTTTTTTAATGTTTAAAAAACACTACATTGCCATTGTATAAAATGATTGGCACGCTGTCTACAATAAAGTGTCAGAAAACTGAAATCGCTTTATTCTTTTTTGAAAATAGTAATGTTTATATACCAAAATAAAAAAATAAGCTGTGAGTCACAGCTTATTTTTGAATCATATCCTTAATCGGTGCAAATGTTTTTCTATGCTCTTCTAATACTCCGTACATTTCAATCGCTTGTAAATGTTGTTTCGTTCCATAGCCCATATGTTGCTCAAATCCATATGCTGGATATTCTTTCCCAAGTTCTTTCATCATGCGATCTCTCGTTACTTTCGCAATAATAGACGCAGCTGCAATAGAAATACTTTTTGCATCACCTTTAATAATAGATGTTTGCGGAATTGGTGTAGGAAGCTTCATTGCATCAATTAATAAATATTCTGGTGTACATGCTAAATTCGCAATTGCATCTAACATTGCTCGTTTCGTCGCTTGATAAATATTTATTTCATCAATAACTTGCGGAGATACAATTCCAACCCCAATCGCGATTGCCTGTTCTTTAATTTCATCATAAAAACGCTCACGTTTCGCTTCACTGAGTTTTTTAGAGTCATTTAACCCTGGGATATAGAAATCTCCCGGAAGGACGACAGCAGCCGTAACAACGGGCCCAGCTAGCGGTCCTCTCCCCACTTCATCAATTCCAGCAATATATGAGAGCCCTTTTTCACGTAATGCTTTTTCATATTTTGACATCTCTAAAAACTTTTCTTTTTCCTTTTGCGCTAACTCTTTTTGTTTATACCATTTTAAAATGAGCTTTTGAACGCCTTTCCGCTCATCCTTCAATAACACTTGAAATCTTTCATCTTCTTCATTCTTAATTTCTTGTAATACACATTCTGCCTCTTGAATTGTGATTTTTTGCATCAATGTACACTCCCTTTTAAAAATAACCAAAAAGAAAAGACGCACAAACGCACGTCTTATACTTCTTCTACTTCCTCTGCAAATTCTTCCGGTGTTTCAAATGTCATTTTTCCAAGTTTACCACCGCGAAGCTCGCGAAGAATAAGCTCAGATGTTTTATCATAATCAATCATTCCGCCGCCCATTAGGCAACCTCTATTTCTTCCAATCACATCAAAGAATTCTACAATGTCTTCTGGAATTTCACTTAATTTATAACGTTCTTGTATACGTTCTGGATAATGCTTTTCCATAAAACGAAGTGCATATACTGCTACATCTTGTAAATTTAAAATAGAATCTTTAATTGCACCCGTTGTCGCAAGGCGAAGTCCAACTAATTCATCTTCAAATTTAGGCCATAAAATACCTGGTGTATCCAGTAGTTCCATTTCCTTACCAACCTTAATCCATTGTTGGGCTGTTGTAACACCTGGACGATCACCTGTTTTTGCAATATTTTTCTTTGCTAATTTATTAATCAATGTAGATTTACCGACATTGGGAATACCTACAATTAAAGCGCGAATTGCTCTTGGACGAATGCCTTTTGCAACCATTTTGTCAAATTTTTCTTTTACAAGCACTTTACATGCAGCTGCAATTTCTTTCATACCTTGTCCAGCCTGCGCATTAATTGAAATTGCTTTATGCCCTTTTTCCTCAAAATAGGCGATCCATTGCTTTGTTAGTCGATCATCTGCCATATCCGCTTTATTTAAAACAACAAGCCTCGGCTTATGTGTAATAATTTCATCAATCATCGGGTTTCGAGAAGATAAAGGTAATCGAGCATCTACAAGTTCAATTACAACATCAATTAACTTTAATTTCTCTGTTACTTGGCGCCTAGCTTTTGCCATATGCCCTGGGAACCATTGAATTACCATGTTGCCACCTTCTTTTTTCGTTTATTTCACAATACGTGCGTCTTTTAATGGCCAATATAACATATTCGCTTCTCCAATTACTTGGTCCATCGAAATCGTTCCAATAGTACGACTATCTTTACTAAAACGACGATTGTCACCTAGTACAAATAATTGACCTTTTGGAACTGTTTTCTTACCTGTAATTTCTTCAAGCTTGAAATCATATGTAAGTGGTCCATCAGCAAGTTGTTTTTTCTGCTTGTCTAAATACGGTTCCTCATAAGGTTTTCCGTTAATATAGAGTTTATCATTACGATACTCAATTTCATCGCCTGGCAAGCCGATAACACGTTTAATATAATCTTTTTCTTCTGTTGCTTGGAATACGATTATGTCAAAACGTTTCGGTTCACCAATGTGATAACCAATTTTATTAACAATCATTCGATCACGATCATGTAGCGTCGGCGACATTGATACACCATCCACAAGGATTGGAGCAAAGAAAAATTGTCTAATAACACCCGCTAACACAATAGCAATCAAAATTGCTTTTATCCATTCCCAAAGTGAACTCTTCTCTTTCTTCATGTATTTCCCCTCCACAGTTATGTAAGCTGTTCGTATTATATCAAAATTTCATATAGATTGGAAAAAGGGAGCTTGTGCATTTACAAGCTCCCATACATGTCTTATCGAATTTCTTTAATACGCGCTTTTTTACCGCGAAGGTTACGTAAGTAGTATAACTTAGCACGACGTACTTTACCACGGCGAAGTACTTCGATTTTCGCGATTCTTGGCGTGTGAACTGGGAATGTACGCTCAACACCTACACCGTAAGAAATCTTACGCACTGTGAATGTTTCACTGATTCCGCCACCACGACGTTTAATTACAACACCTTCAAAAAGCTGAATTCTCTCACGAGTACCCTCAACTACTTTTACGTGTACACGTAAAGTGTCACCAGGACGGAATGAAGGTAGGTCAGTTTTTAATTGGCCTTTTGTAATTTCTGCGATTAATTGTTGCATATTCAATTCTCTCCTTTAAACGGATGCTCTTATAAAGTCTTAATAAATTACAGCGGAACATCGTTAATACGGCTACTGATTTCAGTAACACAAATGTTATAATATCATATTGCTAGGCCTGTTGCAATAGAAAATATATGAAGTTCTTATTGCTCTTTTTTAATTTGTTCAATCCATTTTTCTTCTTGCTTTGATAATTGACGTTCTTCAAGTAAATCTGGTCGACGTGTATACGTACGGCGCAGGGATTCTTTATGACGCCATTCATCAATATTTTTATGATTCCCTGACGTAAGTACATCCGGTACCTTCATGCCACGGAAATCAGCTGGACGTGTATAGTGCGGATGCTCTAACAAACCAGTACTAAAAGAATCTTCCACCTGAGAAGTGTGATTTCCAAGTACTCCTGGCAAAAGACGTACAACACTATCGGTAACAACCATAGAGGCTAATTCTCCGCCCGTTAATACGTAATCACCAATAGAAATCTCATCTGTTACAAGATGTTCACGAATTCGTTCATCATATCCTTCATAATGACCACATACAAAAATAACATGCTCTTCTCCAGCAAGCTCTTCTGCCTTTTTCTGCGTGAAACGCTCTCCTTGTGGACACATTAAGACAACCCTTGGTTTACGGTCAGTTTCCTTCGTTAACTCTTCCACCGCATCAAAGATAGGCTGCGGGGTTAATACCATCCCCGCGCCCCCACCGTACGGATAATCATCTACACTGTTATGCTTACTTGTTGTATAATCACGAAAATTTACAACCCTAAGCTCCACTGCCTCTTTTTCTTGCGCTTTTTTTAAAATCGAAGATCCAAAAACACCGGTGAACATCTCTGGAAATAATGTTAAAATATCGATTTTCATTATAGCAATCCTTCCATTACATGAATGGTTACTAATTTATTTTCAATATTAACTTGAAGTACAACATCATCAATGTAAGGAATTAAAAGATCTTGACCTTTCGGGCGTTTGATCACCCAAACATCATTCGCACCAGGAGATAGAATCTCTTTTATCGTACCTAAATCCTCTCCATCTTCTGTTACAACTTTACAGCCAATAATTTCATGGTAATAGTACTCACCTTCAGCAAGTTCACCTAACTGCTCTTCTGGTACTTTGATTGAAGAACCTTTTAGCTTCTCTACTTCATCTACATTGTTATACCCTTCAAACGTTAATAAATCAAATGTTTTGTGTTGACGATGAGAAGCGACCTTTACCGAAAGTGGTTCCGTCCCTTTATCATGCCATATGTATAATGTATTCCCTACTTTATATCGTTCTTCAGGAAAATCGGTACGAGAAATAACTCGAATTTCCCCTCTAACACCATGAGTATTTACAATTTTACCTACGTTAAACCATTTTGTCATAAACAGCATGTCACCCCTGTTTTCTATATAAGTTAAGCATTTCCATTCCATATATGGAACATGCAATTTCTTTAAAAATGTTAAAAAAGGGAGAGGAAAAATCCTCGCCCTTTTAACGTTTATTGAATTTCCAGTGTGACTTTCTCATCATTGTGATGTCCCACTGAATACAAGAGCATCCGAATTGCTTTCGCAACTCGCCCCTGCTTTCCAATGACTTTTCCAACATCCTCAGGATGCACAGTCAATCGATACTTTATCTCTCCGTTGCAAAGTTCCTGTGAAACTTTTACATCTTCAGGATGATCTACAAGAGGTTTGACAATTGTTTCGATTAACTTTTTCATTGTCATTGCCTCAATTACTTACCTTGTTTAGATAAGTGGAATTTCTCCATGATACCTTGGTTAGAGAAAAGATTGCGAACTGTATCAGATGGTTTCGCACCATTTCCTAACCATTTTAATGCTGCTTCTTCGTTGATTTTCACTTCAGCTGGTTGAGCAACCGGATTGTAAGTACCGATTTCCTCAATGAAACGTCCGTCACGAGGAGAACGAGAATCTGCAACAACTACACGATAGAAAGGAGTTTTTTTAGCTCCCATACGTTTTAAACGAATTTTAACTGCCATTTATAAAGCACCTCCGAATTTATTTCACACAGATAATTATATTAGCAAAAAGACTATTGCTTTGTAAAGTATTTTTTCTTAACAGAGCCATCTTTTTTTCCTTACATAAATGGAAACTTCAATCCACCTAGTCCTTTTTTCTTACCTTTTTGCATGCCTGTCATCGTCTTCATCATTTTTTTCATATCTTCAAACTGCTTCAGTAGACGATTAATTTCTTGTACTGTTGTACCACTACCTTTGGCAATGCGTTTTTTACGACTAGCATTGATAATTTCCGGATGTTCTCGCTCTACTTTTGTCATAGAACGAATAATTGCCTCAATATGCCCAATTTGTTTTTCATCAACTTGTGCATTTTTCAGCCCTTTAATTTTATTTGCACCAGGAAGCATTCCTAGCAATTCATCAAGTGGTCCAAGTTGACGCACTTGTCCAAGTTGCTCTAGGAAATCGTCTAGCGTAAACGAAAGCGTACGCATTTTTTGCTCAAGTTCTTTTGCTTTTTCCTCATCAACTGTAGCTTGCGCTTTTTCAATTAATGTTAAAACGTCACCCATCCCTAAAATACGGGATGCCATGCGTTCTGGATGGAACGCTTCAATCGCATCTAGCTTTTCACCCATACCAGCAAATTTAATTGGTGTGTTTGTTACTGCTTTAATAGATAGTGCCGCACCACCGCGCGTATCACCGTCTAATTTCGTTAAAACAACACCTGTTAAACCTAACTGTTCATGGAAACTTTGTGCAACATTTACCGCATCTTGTCCTGTCATCGCATCGACAACAAGGAAGATTTCATCCGGTTTCGCAACTTCTTTCACTTTCGCTAATTCATCCATTAGTTCTTCATCAATATGCAGGCGACCCGCTGTATCGATTAAAACATAATCATGATGATCTTCTTTTGCTTTCGCAATCGCTTGTTTCGCAATTTCAACAGGACTTACTTGATCTCCTAATGAGAAAACAGGCATGTCCAATTGCTTCCCTAATGTTTCAAGCTGTTTAATCGCTGCAGGACGGTAAATATCCGCTGCAACAAGCATCGGTTTACGATTATGCTTTTTACGAAGCAAATTCGCAAGTTTACCTGTTGTCGTTGTTTTACCTGCCCCTTGCAGACCAACCATCATAATAACAGTTGGCGGCTTATTAGCGACAGCAATTTTACTTTGCTCTCCGCCCATAAGTTCTGTAAGTTCTTCCTGTACAACTTTAATTACTTGTTGGCCAGGTGTCAAACTCTTCATTACATCTTGTCCGACAGCACGCTCAGACACACGCTTTACAAAATCTTTTACTACTTTAAAGTTAACATCCGCTTCTAAAAGAGCAAGACGAACTTCTCTCATCATTTCTTTTACATCGGCTTCAGAAACTTTTCCTTTGCCGCGGATTTTTTGCATCGTCTGTTGAAGTCGGTCGGCTAATCCTTCAAATGCCATATTGCCGCCCTCCTAATCTAATTTTTCGATAGCTTCAACAACTTGTTTCATTTCTTCATTCACATGCTCTTCTTCGCTGATTAGCTGTTTTAGCTTTGCAACAAGTCGCTGTCGCTCTTGAAACTTTTGAAGTAATACTAATTTCTCTTCATATTCTTCAAGCATCGCTTCAGTCCGTTTAATGTTATCATACACGGCTTGGCGACTTACATCAAATTCTTCCGCAATTTCACCAAGAGATAAATCATCTAAATAATAAAGCGACATATAACTTCTTTGTTTTTGCGTTAACAACGATTGATAAAAATCAAATAAATAATTCATTCTCGTTGTTTTTTCGAGCATGTTGGATCATCCTTTGTTAAGTGATTTCCCTTTACATGAATTAGTTTACATGGAGTATAAAAGAGTGTCAAGTTTTTTTCTTAACATGATATATTTTTTATAAAAAAGAAGCGAAAAAACCGCTTCTTTCACTTCCCCTGTTATTTGCGGGCAGTAAGACCTCCACCTTAAGATTCAAAGAGAAGCGAAGAAGATAGGTGGAGGATAACCACCCATAAATACCCGATTGGTGAGGGCTAACCATCCATAGAAAATGCCTCCACGGATGGAAGTTTCACTTTATACTTCTTCTTTTTCTACTAAGTTTGCAAATAAACCATACACATATTGTTCTGGATCAAATTGCTGTAAGTCGTCCATTTGTTCTCCAAGTCCAACAAATTTCACTGGTACGTCCATCTCATTACGAATCGCTAATACGATACCACCTTTAGCAGTCCCGTCTAATTTCGTTAGAACAATACCTGTAACATTCGTTGCTTCGCGGAATGTTTTCGCTTGACTTAAACCATTTTGACCTGTCGTTGCATCAATAACAAGCAATACTTCATGAGGAGCACCTGGAACTTCGCGTTCAATGACACGTTTCACCTTTTCTAACTCCTTCATTAAATTCACTTTATTTTGCAAGCGACCTGCTGTATCACATAGCAAGACATCTACTTTACGCGCTTTTGCAGCTTGAACAGCATCATACATAACCGCTGCCGGGTCAGAACCAGATCCTTGTTTAATAACTTCCACACCAACTCGGTCGCCCCATACTTCTAGCTGTTCGATTGCCCCTGCACGGAACGTATCCCCTGCTGCTAATAAGACAGACTTACCTTCGGATTTAAACTTATGAGCCATTTTGCCAATTGTTGTCGTTTTCCCAACACCATTAACACCCACAAATAAAATAACCGTTAATTGATCTTGTTGTATATTAAGTTCATTACTGAAGTCTTCTTCACCTTTGTAAATCCCTACTAGTTTTTCCGAAATAACAGCTTGCACTTCTCTCGGATCTTGAATATTGCGGCGTTGTACTTCTTCCTTCAACTGATCGATAAGTTCCATTACTGTTGCAACACCAACATCTGCACCAATTAAAATTTCCTCTAATTCCTCAAAGAAATCCTCATCGACTTTACGATAGCGATACACTAAATCATTTACTTTATCCGCAAATGAATTTCTCGTTTTTTCTAACCCTTGCTTAAACTTCTCTGTTACAGTATCTGTTTGTTTCGAAATCTTTTCTTTTAATTTTTTAAAGAAGCTCATTCTTCTCATCCTTCCTATTTGCTTGCAACAAGCTCTTCTCCGTCATCTAAACGAACGGAAACAAGCTTAGAAACACCTGATTCTTGCATTGTTACCCCGTACAGTACATCTGATTCTTCCATCGTACCTTTTCGATGTGTAATAACAATAAACTGCGTTTCATCACTAAACTTTTTCAAATACTGCGCAAAACGAGCTACATTCGCTTCATCAAGCGCCGCTTCAACCTCATCTAGTACACAGAACGGAACAGGTCTTACTTTTAAAATACCAAATAGCAGTGCAATTGCAGTTAAAGCACGCTCCCCGCCTGAAAGTAAACCTAAATTTTGCAGTTTCTTACCCGGTGGCTGCGCAACAATATCAATGCCTGTATTTAATAAATCTTGCGGATTTGTCATCACTAAGTCTGCTCTTCCTCCGCCAAATAGTTCACAAAAGACAGTCTGGAATTCTGTACGAATTGCCTGGAATGTAGTAGAGAAGCGTTTTTTCATCTCTTCATCCATTTCCATAATAACTTGATGCAATGTCGCTTTCGCTTCTTCTAAGTCATCTCGCTGCTCTAACAAGAACGTATGTCGTTCCGCTACGCGTTCATACTCTTCAATTGCCCCTAAGTTTACTGTTCCGAGCTCCTCGATTGATAGTTTGATTAATTTCACCTTTTTACGCGCATCTTCTGCAGGTATTATCATTGTATACTTCAGTTTTGCTGCTTCAAATGAAATCGTATACGTTTCGCGTAAATGTTGCAATCTATTTTCTAATTCAACATCAAGGCGATTGATTTTCACTTCTTGATCTTTTAAAACCTCGAGAACATATTTATGTCGTCCTTTCGTATCTTTCACTTCACGCTCTATATGTTCTACCCGTTCTTGAAGGCTCAGGCGTTGCTCACGACGGGAACTAATTAATTCCGATGTTTGATTTCGATCATGTGCTTTCTTTTCAATCATATTCGTAATTTGCTCTTCACCGCTTGAATTCGATGTCATTTCTTGCTTTAAAAATGTTAAATCTTCTTTTGTTTTTACAAGCGTTCGCTGCGTTTCCTCTTGTTCTTTCGTCAAACGATCTACTTTCTCTTTTTGATTAGACAAACGTTGCTGCTTTTCTGCTGCTTGTACTTTCAGCTCCGTCATCTCCGCCTGAACTTTTTCTTTCGAAGAATGCTGGTCACTTTTTTGCTTCGTTAAAGCAACAATTTTTTCATCAAGCTCTGTGATATCTTTTTGAAGCTCTATTAAAATTCTATCCAGCTCTTGTTTTCGCCCTTGCATTCTCACTTGATCTTGTAAAAATCCTTCTATTTCCAAATCATAAATAGATAAACGATCATTAATGCGATGCTCTTCTAGCTCAAGCTGATTAATTTCTTCTTTTAATTTTTGTTCATCTACACGCTCTTGTTCTGCATCGTGACGTAATTCTTTTATCTTAACTTCTTTTTCTTGAATTTCTTGTTTTAACGCTCTAACAAAATTTTCTAACTTAGAAGTTTTTTCTTCCATTTCAGTAAGCTTCTTGCTCCACTCTTCTAATTCACGTTGTCGCCCTAATAGAGAAGATTTCGCTTGTTTTACAGCCCCACCAGTCATAGAACCGCCAGGATTTACAACATCTCCTTCAATCGTTACAATACGGTAGCGATATTGTAATTGCTTCGCTAACTCATTCGCACCTCTTAAATCTTTTGCAACGACGACCGTTCCTAATAAATTTGAAACTATGTTTTCATATTTATTATTGTACTGCACGAGTTCTGCTGCCACACCTATAAACGCTGGATGTTGCTTTATCATACGTAACTGTTCAAATGATAACGACCTTCCCTTAATAACTGCCTGTGGTAAAAACGTCGCACGTCCATGGCGATTTTGTTTCAAAAAGGCAATTGCCTCGCGAGCATGCTCTTCTGTTTGTACAACAACGTGTTGCATTGCTGCACCAAGTGCAATCTCCATAGCAACTTCATATTCCTTCGGTACAGTAAGTAGTTCAGCGACCGCACCTTCAATGCCATGTAGTTTACTTTCACGGGCTTTTAATACTTCACGTACACCTTGATAAAATCCAGAATAGTCTTCTTGCATCTCTTCCAGCATTTCTTTTCGAGAGCGAGCTTGTTGAACAAATTGATATGCTTGATACAATTTTGTTTCATTTTCACTATATTGCACCTTGCATTTTCCAAGCGCCGCTTCTGTTTTTTGTATATTGGTAATAACGCTTGTCACTTTCTCTTTTACTTCTTCATAACTCTCTACAAATTTTTCCTTTTTAGCTGTAATTTGCATACGCATTTGTACATACTTTTCATTTTCTTCATCAAGGCGTTGATTTTTAGAATTTTGTTGTTTGAATTGTTCCTCAAGCATAGATAATTCATTACGATTACTTGCTTGTTGATTTAAAAGTTCAATATAATCTCCTTTTAAATGCTCAATTTGCTCTTCTAGGTTTTCTGCATATGTAGAAAGAAGTTTCTCATTTTCGTGTAGCTTTTGTTCTAATTCTTTTACCTGATTTGCAAATTTCATTAGTTCTTCTGTACTGGTTTCGATTTCCCCATCATAAATCTTGGCTTTTTCTGTTAACTCAATAATTAACTGTTCAAGCTGTGCGCAGTGCGTTGTTGCATTTTGCTTTCGTTCCTTTAACAATTCACGCTGCCCTTCTAATTTTTCTAACTCTTTACTAGAAAGAAGGAGAACTTCTTGCAAGGAATCTACAGATTCATCAATCGCTTGCAATTGTCCGCGTAATTCTTCGAGCTCTGCTTCATTTTTTTGTAAATGCGTTGACATTTTTACTTCTTCATCTTTATTGTGTCCAAACTGCTTTCTAATCGCTTCCCATTTTTCATGTAATTCTTCAATTTCATATACAATGAGAGCTGCTTCTACTTTTTCTAGTTCTTCTTTTTTCTCAAGATAGTCTTTCGCAATAGAAGCTTGTCTTTCAAGCGGCTCTACTTGAGTGCTTAATTCGTGAATAATATCTTGCACACGATTTAAGTTTTCTTGTGTTTCTGCTAATTTTCCTTCAGCTTTCTTTTTGCGAAGCTTATATTTTAATACGCCTGCTGCTTCTTCAAATACACCACGACGCTCTTCAGATTTACTGCTTAAAATTTCTTCTACTTTTCCTTGGCTAATAATTGAGAAAGCTTCTCGTCCCATGCCAGAATCCATAAATAAATCAACAATATCTTTTAATCGACAAGATTGTTTGTTAATAAAAAAGTCACTATCTCCTGAGCGAGAAACGCGACGCGTAACACTCACTTCATTATACTCAATAGGTAAACGCTGATCTTCATTATTTAAGGTTAATGTTACCTCTGCAACATTAACTGCTCTTCGCGTATCACTTCCCGCAAAAATAATATCCTCCATTTTTGCACCGCGTAATGATTTTGCAGATTGTTCACCAAGTACCCAGCGAATCGCGTCAGTAATATTACTCTTTCCGCTTCCATTAGGACCAACTACAGAGGTTACACCTGGAACAAAGTCAACAGATACACGCTCCGCAAAGGATTTAAATCCTACTATTTCTAATCTCTTTAAAAACACGAAAGGCCTTCCCCCTATTCTCCGTTTTTATAGTCTCTGTCTATAAAAACAAACTACTGTACGGATTCATTTTTATCTTTTCATATCCAGATAAAAATAAAGTTTCATTCTATGCATAAGGAATCCCCCTCATGTAAAGGGGGATTCCTTATGATTGTTCTTTTAACTTTTTCAACGCCTCTGAAGCAGCTTGTTGCTCTGCTTCTTTTTTCGACTTACCGCTACCAAGACCTAGAGCCACGCCATTTAATGTAACACGTGACACAAACTCTCGATTGTGAGCAGGTCCCTTTTCTTGCAAAATTTGATACTCAATATTACCGCTACCATCACGCTGAATTAATTCTTGTAGTTGACTCTTATAATCCATCACATGAGAAAAAGCACCTTCATTAATTTTTGGATATACAATTTCTTTTAAGAATTCCCAAACTGTCTCCAACCCTTGATCAAGATAAAGGGCACCAATAAACGCTTCAAAGACATCCGCTAATAAAGCTGGTCGTTCACGTCCACCTGTCATTTCTTCACCTTTTCCTAGTAAAACAAGGTTACCAAATGACAATTCATTCGCAAAGCGGACAAGAGATGGTTCACATACAACAGCTGCACGCAACTTTGTTAGCTCTCCTTCGCTCATTGTCGGATATTTTTGAAACAAATACTGTGATACAGTTAGTTCTAATACAGCGTCTCCAAGAAATTCTAGACGTTCATTGTCTTCATGTGGCTTTTTTCGATGCTCATTCACATACGATGAATGCGTAAATGCTTGAATCAATAATTTTTCGTCTGTAAACGTAATACCTATTTTTTGTTGAAACATTTTAAAAGCTTCACGATATTTTGTTTCATATTTTTTTTCTCTATATTTTCGGTACGGCATAGGTCCCTCCAGATATAAGCCGAGAAAGCCCCGCTATAAAACGGGACTTCACTCAAACATTATAGATGACTCTCTATGTAAGTCACAGCATCGCCAACAGTAGCAATTTTTTCTGCATCTTCATCAGAAATTTCCATTTCAAACTCATCTTCCAATTGCATTACAAGTTCAACTACATCTAGGGAGTCTGCACCTAAATCTTCTTTAAAGCTTGCAGCTGGTACTACTTCTGTTTCTTCTACTCCTAAACGATCCACGATAATTTTCGTTACACGCTCTAAAACATCTGCCATAATTCATTCACCTCCCCTCAAATATTATATTAAATATTTCACAAAAAAACTAGGTGAAATCGTTTCTTTTATTACATTACCATACCACCATCAACATGTAATGTTTGTCCTGTAATATATTTGCTGTGATCAGCAGCAAAAAATGTTACAGCATTCGCAATATCTTGCGCTTCTCCAAACTTAGCAGCAGGGATTAATTTTAACATTTCCTCTTTTACGTTTTCGCCTAATACATCTGTCATATCAGTAGCAATAAATCCTGGAGCAATTGCATTTACTGTTATATTTCGGCTAGCCAATTCTTTTGCGGAAGTCTTTGTCAATCCGATTACCCCAGCTTTTGCTGCAACGTAATTTGCTTGACCAGGATTCCCTGTAACACCGACAACAGAAGCAATATTAATAATACGGCCATGACGCTGACGCATCATGTAGCGAGATACTGCTTTCGTACATAAGAATACACCTTTTAAGTTTGTATCAATAACTGTATCCCATTCTTCTTCTTTCATACGCATTAATAAATTATCTCTTGTTACCCCTGCATTATTCACAAGAATATCAACTCGTCCAAATGTATCCACAGTGTGTTTTACCAGGTTTGTAACTTCTTCAACATTAGCAACGTCTGCTCTCACTGCGATTGCTTCTGATCCAAGTTTTTTTATTTCATCAACTACTTCATTTGCTTTTTGCTCATTACCAGCATAGTTTACTACAACTGTTGCCCCTTGCTTCGCTAAATCAATTGCAATTGCGCGGCCAATTCCACGTGATGCACCTGTTACTAATGCAACTTTCCCTTTTAACATCCGCTTTCTCCTCTCAAACTTGAAATGGTATCTTTCAATGTCTCTTCATCATATATCGCATATACCTTTGCAGATGGAGCAATTGATTTCATAAGACCAGCAAGAACTTTCCCAGGACCAATTTCAATAAATGTATCTACACCTTGTTCTACCATCTGTTCAATAGATGGGTACCATAAAACAGGTGAATAGAGCTGTTCAATTAGCTTTTCTTGAATATCTTCACTGCGATTAACGCAATTGGCCGTAACGTTTGCAACAACTGGAATGTTTGCATCTTGAATTGTAATTTCATTTAAAACATTTTGAAACTTCTCAGCTGCTGGTTTCATTAATGAAGAATGAAACGGACCGCTCACACGAAGCGGAATTGCTCGTTTCGCACCATTTTCTTTCACTTTTTGAGAAGCGAGTTCTACTCCTCGTTTCGTTCCAGAGATAACGATTTGCTTCGTACTATTCATATTAGCAATTTGCACAGCATGCCCTTCACTCGTTACTTCTTCTGTAACTTGTTTCAGAACATCTGGATTTGCCCCTAAAATAGCGGCCATGGCACCTTCTCCGCTCGGCACAGCTTCTTCCATATATTCACCACGTTTTCTCACAGCGTAAACAGCATCTTCAAATGTTAATGCTCCCGCTGCAACAAGCGCGCTATACTCACCTAAGCTATGGCCAGCAACATAATCAGGCGTAATATCATATTGTTTCAAAGCTGTTAAGATTGCAATACTTGTCGTCAATAGTGCTGGTTGCGCATTTGTCGTTAATGTTAGCTTCTCCTGAGGTCCTTCAAAAATTAATGATGAAAGAGACTCCTGTAAAACTTCATCCGCTTTTTGAAATATTTTTGCAACCTCTTTATTATTCCCTGCTAATTGCTGTCCCATTCCAACCGCCTGTGAACCTTGGCCCGGAAAAAGAAATGCTAGTTTTCCCATTTCAAATCCTCCTCTTATTGAAGCGGCTCTTTCTCCATTACACTTGAAATTGTAGGAATGACTTCTTTCGCTACCATTTCTCTCGTTTGACGAATCGCACTAAAAATCGATTGATCATTAGAAGATCCGTGAGCCTTAATGACAGGAGCTTTTAATCCAAACAATGCTGCTCCGCCATACTCCGAATAATCCATTTTATCTTTTAATACCATCAGCTTCGGTTTTAATACTGCCGCTGCTAATTTACTTGTGAACGAACTCATTAATTGTTCTTTTAACATAGAAAATAATGCTAGTGCAGTTCCTTCCAATGATTTTAATGCTACGTTTCCAGTAAAACCATCGCATACAACTACATCTGCCACACCTTGTAATAGGTCTCTTGACTCAACGTTTCCAACAAAATTAATTGGCGCATCTTTTAGCATAGCGAATGCTTGTTTTGAAAGTTCGTTTCCTTTGCCATCTTCTGTCCCGACATTCAAAAGACCAACACGCGGATTGTTAATTCCTCTTACTTTCTCAGCGTAAATAGAACCCATTACCGCATATTGATATAAATGAATTGGCTTCGCGTCAACATTTGCTCCAACGTCTAACATAACAAAACCTTTCCCATCAATTGTTGGCATTGTAGGAGATAACGCTGGACGTTCAATCCCTTCCATACGTCCTACCACAAACAATCCAGCTGCCATTAAAGCCCCTGTGTTACCTGCTGATATACAAGCATTAGCTATACCTTCTTTTACTTGCTGCGCTGCAAGTACCATTGAAGCTTGCTTTTTCCGTCGAACAGCTCTTACTGGTTCATCTGTCCCTTCAATCTTTTCATCTGTATGAAGTACAGTAATACGCTCTTCGCTTGTTAAATACTGACGAATCTCCTCTTCTTTTCCTACCAAAGTAATATGTAAATCTGAAAATTCCTTAATAGCTTTCATTGCTCCTAATACAGCTGCTTTTGGAGCGTGATCGCCACCCATTGCATCTATTGCGATTTTCATAAATTGTTACCTTCCTCACTATAATTACTAGATCGATACATTTCAAAAGTGCCTGTAAAAACAAGTTCTTCGCCAACAAAGCTATGCACTTTGACAACCGTCCGTCCTTTATCATTCTCCACATCTTCAACGCGTGCTTTCGCAACAACACGTTCTCCTAATTTTACAGGACGAATATATCGAATGGTAGACTTTGCAGTTAAAGCTAATTCTTCATCAATAACTGCAACAGCTAGTGAGTTCGCTTGAGCAAACAAATGGTGCCCACGCGCAATTTGATTTCTTTTAAATACATGCTCCATCTTCACTTCAAAAATAGAAATTGCATGTCTATCTAATTCTATATCAATAATTTCTCCAACTACCTCTTCTAACGGTAAAGATTTTACATCTTCTTCATGCTGTTTCGTTGCCACATGTTTAATTCGCTCTCTTAACTCAGGAATCGATAATTCCATTCGATCAAGGCGAACCGTTTGGATACTTACTTGAAACTGCTCTGCTAACTCTTCGTCCGTTATGAACGGATTCGTTTCTATTGTTTGTTGTAATAATACTTGTCTTTCTTTCTTACTTTTTCTTTTTTCATACCGCACCATCCGTTTTTATGACTAGGTACTAACAGTAGTATATAATCATTAAAAGTAGAATGCAACAAAAAAATTTGCACATTCCATTTTTAATCGAGCTTTTCTCCTTGAAACACACCTGCTCCTTCAAGATATACGCGTAATGCAGCATACTGCTCGTTGTGCCAAAACGCTTCAGAATCAACCAGCATGGCCGCATCTTGTCTCGCCGTTTCCAACGCTCGATAATCATGTACCATATCAGCTACCTTAAACTCTGGTAGACCACTTTGTTTACTTCCAAAGAAATCTCCAGGACCACGTAACTCTAAATCTTTTTCCGACAATACAAATCCATCATTTGTTTCCGTCATAATGCGCATGCGTTCTTTCCCAGTTTCCGATTTCGGATCTGCGATTAACAAACAATACGACTGCTCACTCCCACGGCCAACACGACCTCGAAGCTGATGCAATTGCGATAAACCAAAGCGCTCCGCATCATAAATTACCATAACCGTTGCATTTGGCACGTTGACACCAACCTCAACTACAGTTGTTGAAACAAGAATTTGCACTTTATTTTCACTAAATCTCTCCATTACATCTTCTTTTTCTTGAGAGGATAAACGTCCGTGCATTAATCCAACCTGAAACTTTCCTTGATAGTGATGCATCAGCATACTATGCAAATCAATTGCATTTTGCACATCAAGCTTCTCAGATTCTTCAATAAGCGGACAAATTACATAAGCTTGTCTCCCCTTATTCACTTCCTTTTCCACGAAGCCAAGGACACGTTCTAACATATCATGTTTTGCCCAATACGTTTCAATCACTTTACGCCCAGCAGGCATTTCATCAATAATAGAAACATCCATCTCTCCAAAAGCAGTAATCGCCAATGTACGAGGAATCGGTGTTGCTGTCATAAACAACACATCTGGACTTTCACCTTTCTCTCGTAAAACGCGGCGCTGCGCTACACCAAAACGGTGCTGTTCGTCAGTAATAACAAGTCCAAGTCTATGGAAAATGACCTCATCCTGAATTAAAGCATGTGTCCCAACAAGAATATCTATTTCTCCTTGTTCAAGTTTCGCTAAAACTTCACGACGACGTGCGCCCTTAACTGAACTCGTTAACAATTCCACATTCATATTAAAATGCGAGAACGTCTCTGCTAGCGATTGATAATGTTGTTCAGCTAAAATTTCTGTAGGGACCATTAACGCACCTTGATAATGTGCAAGTTTCGCTGCATAAAGAGCAATTGCAGCTACGACTGTTTTTCCTGATCCAACATCCCCTTGTAATAACCGATTCATCCGGTACGGAGACTGCATATCTTTTATAATCTCAGAAACAACGCGACACTGTGCGCCAGTAAGCGGGAACGGAAGTGCATCAGTGAACTCTTCTAATTCTTTCATTGAAATATCTTTTTTCGTCCCCTTCGAACTCTCTCTTTCCATTTTACGCAACGCTTGCATTTTGAGCTGGAATAAGAAAAATTCTTCATATACAAATCGGCGACGTGCCTGTTTTAAATCTTCTTGACCAACTGGAAAATGGAGCGCTCGAAGCGCTTCATAACGCGGTAATAATTTATAACGCCCTAACAAACCATCTGGCAACATTTCTTCTATAGAGGAACCATACTCTTTTAAAGCTTGTGCAATAAAACGTCGCATTTGTTTTACTGTTAATTTTCCTTTTACTGAATACACAGGTTCCACTTCTTGCTGACGTACGACTGGACCAAAGTGAAGCTCGGATATAGAAATCGTTTGACGATGCTGATCCCATTTACCAGTAATCGTCACCGTTTCATCAAGCTTTAATTTTTGCTTATAATACGGTCTATTAAAACATACAGCCGTAATTAAATAACGGCCAACAAGTACGCGAACAGTAAGACGCGATTTCTTTTTCCCGTAATATTGTAATAAAGGAGCACTATGCACCTTTCCTTCCACTGTTACACGCTCTTCATGTTTCACTTCTGCCAAATCTTTCATCGCGTAGTCTTCATAACGGTACGGAAAATGCTCTAATAGATGGGAAACTGTATAAATCCCCATCTCATGTAATAATTCAGATGTCTCTTCCCCGATTCCTTTTACATCCGTAACAGGAACTTGCACAACTTCATTCAAGATTTTCACGCTCCGTCACATCATTTTCTTATTTTTACTCGCGTATATACTTCATGCATATATGGATATACAATTCCATATAACTTACATATTTACTATCCTAACTTGTAATCGTTCTCTTCTGCCTTTTCTATTCTATCATAGGCATTCTCAAGGAAACTACCCTTATACATTATCAGCCATATATAATGACCCTTTCCTTCCATTAACCTAAATACCTACTTGATTAAACTTTGCGAAATCTTTTATCAAATTATGTATATTCCGAAGAAAGATATGCGATAAAAAAGAGCCTTACTATAGCAGCAAGGCTCTTTTTTATCGTCATTATGCTAGCCTTTTGAAAAAGAACCACTGACGATAGATTGTCGCTAGTTCTTGCTCATTAGCAAGTAAAACCATTCATCTCTATGCAAAAAAGAGATTCCCTTTATTCTACAGAGAATATGAAAGAATATACAGGTTGATTTCCTTGGTGAACTTCTACCTCTACATCTTCAAACTTCTCTTCTACAAATGCAACTAGCTCTGCAACTTCTTCATCTGTTGCATCTTCACCTTGCAAGATCGTTACAATCTCAGAATCTTCATCAATCATGCTTTCTAGCAATTGCTTCGCTGCATCTACTTTTTTAGAATTTGTAGATACAATTTTCCCATCTGCAATACACATGAAATCATTTTTTTGAATCGCTACACCGTCAATTTCCGTATCACGAACTGCATACGTAATTTGACCTGTTTTCACATGTGCTAGTGCTTCTTGCATGTTCTCTTCGTTTTCTTCTAACGTTCCAACTGGATTAAATGCTAACATCGCAGCCATTCCTTGAGGAACAGTTTTTGAACGAACAACAATCACTTCTTGATCAACAACAGATGCCGCTTGCTCTGCTGCCATCACAATATTCCCGTTATTCGGTAATATAATGATTTTTTCAGCATTTGCTTCTTCGATTGCCTTTACGATATCCTCTGTACTTGGATTCATCGTTTGACCACCTTCGATAACTTGTGTTGCCCCAATGCTCTCGAATAGGTTTTTAATACCCGATCCCATCGCTACAGTTACAATACCGTATGGTTGCTTTTCTTTTACTGGAATTACTTTTTCCGGCATCGGTGCTGGCTCATCTAATAAAGCAGTATGCTGTTCACGCATATTTTCTACTTTAATTTTAATCAAACTACCATAACGTTGACCGTAGTTCATCGCATCACCAGGATGTTCTGCATGAATATGAACTTTTACAACTTCATCATCCGAGACAACAAGCAATGAATCTCCATATACACTAATATCTTCACGGAATTTCTGCTCAGAGAAATTATGTTCTTTCATTTTTTCAGACTCTAATTTCACCATAAATTCCGTACAATATCCGTATTTAATATCTTCTGTACTCAATTGGCTTTGTACACTACGGTGATGCTCCGCACGCACCATTTCATTCATAGATGGTTGTGCTGGTACATCAGAAGAAATTGTTTCTCCTTTTAAATCAGCTAAAAAGCCTTCGTATACAACAACAAGACCTTTACCACCGCTATCTACAACGCCAACTTGTTTTAATACAGGTAATAAATCTGGCGTACGATTTAACGATGCATTTGCTTCTTTGACAACGTCTTCCATAAACAAAACAAAGTCGCGCTGTTTTTTCGCAACTGTGACTGCATATTTCCCCGTTTCTCTTGCAACTGTTAAAATCGTTCCTTCAATCGGCTTCATAACCGCTTTATACGCCGTTTCTACACCAGCTTCTAAAGCTGCCGCAAAATCAACTGTTGTTAATTCTTCTTTTTGTTCAATGGATTTAGAGAAACCACGGAACAACTGAGATAAAATAACACCTGAGTTACCACGAGCTCCCATTAATAATCCTTTTGCTAAACTTACGCCGACTTTACCAGCATGCTGCGAAGGGTTTGCTTTCACTTCACGCGCGCCTGAAGTCATTGATAAATTCATATTTGTACCGGTATCGCCATCTGGAACTGGAAAAACGTTTAATGCATCAACAAGCTGAACATTGTTTGTTAGGTTATTCGCTCCTTGAATAATCATTTGTGATAAACGTTTCCCATCAATTTTTTGAATTGACACAGATTTTCCTCCTTAATGCACATTACAAGTTTATTACTTTAACTCCTTGTACGTAGATGTTTACAGATTCTACTGCTAGTCCTACCGTTTGGTCTAATGTATATTTCACTTTCGTTTGGACGTTGTGTGCTACCTCTGAAATTTTCGTACCATAGCTCACAATAATATACATATCAATATGTACTTCATCTTCGTCTTTACGAACAATAACGCCTCTAGTGAAGTTTTCTTTTCGTAAAATTTCTGTTAATCCATCTTTTAATTGATTTTTTGAAGCCATACCAACGATACCGTAGCAATCTACCGCGGCACCTCCAGCAATCGTTGCAATTACATCTGTACTAATATCAATTTGACCGTACTTCGTTTTAATTTCAATTGACATCTCTTTTCCCCCTTCATAAATGGTGAAAGTGAGCTAGACTACTTTAATTACTATCATATAATCTTTTAAAAGAAAATTCCATCGTTCTTTCTTTTCGCTCTCATATTTTTATACTTATTATTACACTTTTCTACGATGAGCAAAATAGTCCATTGTTATTATACAACATGTACCACTATAATATGTCAAGTGATTTTTCTTGATTTCTACTTTTCTTTACTGAAATTTAGTGTCAAGTAATTTTTCTTGATTTCTTTTTTATACACTGTTGCATTCTCTATTTAGTTGTGTTAAATTATAGTAGTGTTTTTAGCATCGCATAAAAGACTAACATTGAAAAAATTACGTATGTTAAGGTAGTTAAGGGAGGGAAATATAGATGGCTCGTGTTTGTGCTATTACTGGAAGAAAAGCTCGTTCTGGTAACTCTCGTTCTCACGCAATGAACGCTACAAAACGTAAATGGGGCGCTAACCTTCAAAAAGTTCGCGTACGCATCGACGGTAAAGTTCAACGTGTTTACGTTTCTGCTAGAGCATTAAAATCTGGCAAAATCGAACGTGTTTAATAATAAAAAAAAGAGCCAATAGGCTCTTTTTTTATTATCCTCATGAAAAAAGCACCATTAATGGTGCTTTTTTAGTCCTTTTTAAAGGTATTTAACACCGCGCGAACAATTCCACCAAGAAATTTAGGTAACTTAATTGTATAAAATCTCATGGTTTCCCTCCTAATCCCCATTACTCCACTTGTTTACTATATGATGCAAGTAGCAAAAGTGTTTCTTCAATCAGTGCTTCTTATCACCATTAATATGCCAGAAGTAAATGAAAAAGTACCTTTTTCCGCAATGAGTTCATTACTAACACAAAGCGTCGATCCCCATTCTATCGTTTTATCAGTAAGAGGATATTTAAAGCCACGAAGTGTAATACCTTTTACAATTTCCGTAACAGGCACAAAGGATACGTATGGAAATTGTTTATTTTCTTCAATTATATATGTGCCTACTTTTTTTACAGAGATTTCATTTTTATTGTCAACGATATACATTTCAGTATATGCTTCCAGCCCTTTTAAAAGCATTTGTATGTTCGCTAACCCATGATCAAGCCTTCCGCCTGTAGCACCAAAAATGCGAATCAAATCCGGCTTTTGCTCCAGTGCCCAATGAATTGCAATTTCTAAATCCGTTTGATCTTTTTCACGCGGAACAATATGTAACTCATCTGTCTGTTTTTGCATCCACGCTAATTCTTCATCTGTAACTGAGTCATAATCACCAAATGCAACAGTAGGTATGATTCCTCTTTGCAACAAACGATATACACCACGATCAACCGCAGTCCATACTACTTCCTCATTTTCATACCGAGAGAAATCAGCACAGTACTCCGCCGGTCCTCCAGCTAAAATATGAATAATCATCTTTTCTTTCCCTTCTATAGAAAAAAGCAATCTGCCAGTCGGTAGATTGCTTTTTTCACATTAGCCCGTTCTAACAGGTCTTAAAAGTTTTCTTATCTATATTCCTTATCCACGAATTACTCGAATTGCTTCACCGCGGTCTTTTTGATTGTACACTGCTGATCCTGCTACAAGAACATTTGCTCCAGCTTCTACACAAAGTCTCGCAATCTCAGCATTCACACCACCATCAACTTCGATTTCTACTTGTAAATTACGCTCTTTGACCATTTCTGCAACTTGTTTAATTTTCGGTAATACAGAGTGAATAAACTTCTGCCCACCAAATCCTGGATTTACTGTCATAAGTAATACCATATCAATATCTTCCAATACGTGTTCAATCATTGAAACTGGTGTATGTGGGTTTAATACAACTCCAGCTTTGATACCATGTGATTTAATTAATTGAATCGTACGATGTAAATGCGGGCACGCCTCTACATGAACAGTAATAATATCCGCTCCAGCTTTTGCAAAAGTAGGGATATAGTTATCCGGGTTTTCAATCATTAAGTGTACATCTAATGGTAAAGATGTAATTGGACGAATCGCTTCTACAATTAACGGACCAATTGTAATGTTCGGAACAAAATGCCCATCCATTACGTCAACATGGATATAATCCGCTCCGCCCTTTTCTACATCTTTAATTTCTTCCCCTAGTTTGGAAAAATCTGCTGATAAAATCGATGGTGCAATTTTAATCATAATTAATACCTCGGCTTTCTCTCTCTAATTTCTTCTACAAATTGTTTGTAATGTTCATAACGATATTGTGTAATTTTCCCTTCTTCAATCGCAGCTTTTACTGCACATTTCGGTTCTGAAAGGTGTGTACACCCTCTAAATTTACAGTATTGACTCTCTTCTTTCAACTCTGGAAAACAATGCGTAAGATCTTCTACTTCGATATCAATAAAATCAAGAGAGCTAAAACCTGGTGTATCTGCAACCAGACCGCTTCCTACTGCAATTAATTCTACATGCCTTGTCGTATGCTTCCCTCGCCCTAAATGCGATGAAATATCATCTGTTTTTAGCGCTAAATCTGGGCGTAATACATTTAACATGGAAGATTTCCCTACACCAGATTGCCCCGCAACAACTGAGACACAGCCTTCTAAGAATGGTTTTAAAATATCAATACTTTCCGATGTATTTATAGAAGTAAATAACACATCATATCCCATTTCACGATAATCATTTGCATAAGATTCAACAGTTTCTCGCATTTTTTCATCTACTAAATCCATTTTACTAATACAAATAATTGGTTTAATGTTATGATATTCAATTAATACTAAAAATCGATCTAATAACCCTGGGTTAAAATCTGGTTCAACTGCTGAGAAAACAAGGATTGCTTGATCAACATTGGCAATTGGCGGCCTAACAAGTTCATTTTTCCGCTCAAAAATCTCTAAAACATAGCCTTCATTCGGATTCTCCGCTTGAAAAACTACTTGATCTCCTACAAGTGGTGTAATTTTATTTTTTCTGAATACACCACGACCACGGCATTGTGTAATGCCACCTTCATGCTGTACATAATAAAAACCACTTAAAGCTTTTACAATTTTTCCTTCTGCCATATAATTCTCCTTTATTCTATATAAAGTGAAATTGTTATCAGCCTCTCCATACAGTTATCCCTTCCTTAAAATATTGAGACGGGGTACTGCCAGCGAATACTAGGATAAAACTGACTATTTATTAGTTCAGATTCTCCTTTATTTCCACTTCACTTTTATGGCTGTCCTTCTATTTCAAAACGTAATTTCTTACCCTTCTACGTTAACAGCATAACAGGCAAGAGCAACAAATTCCACTCTCCATACAAAGAAGGTGGAATCCACCAAATGGAGACACACCTTTACTAGGCTGGATATGGCACTTCTTTATCAATAATTGTCGTCCCATCTCGAACAATTTTGTAATGGCCTTTTGTTCCTTCTTGAATCACAAATTCCAAAGAAATAGTAGCAGATTCTGTTATTTTTCGCGTTTCAATCGGCTTATCCATTTTCTGCTGCATATCTTCTTTATAAATTTCAATTGTTTGTGGCTTTTTCTCACCTTCTGCAGGAGGCTCATATGGAATCGAAATGTTATCAACCTTTACTGTTTTCGTTACTTTAGGCTTTGGCCCATCTGAGATAGTAACCGTTACTTTATCTCCTTCTTTTAACGGCGTTCCTGGTTTTGGTGATTGTGAAATTACCAAACCTTTCTCAACTGTATCTGAATACTCTCTTTTTATATTAGGGACAAGTTTATTTTCATTTAAATAGCTATTCACATAATTTTCAGTCCATCCCGAAAAATCACCAGGTCTAATTTGATAAGGACCCTTACTTACCCAAACTTTCACATCTTGCTCAGCTTCTACAACCATTTGGTCTTCTGTCGGAATTTGCTCTACAATTTGCCCTTTTGGTTTCTCACTTTCAATATAGTACGGAACAACAATTTTATATTTTTCTTCCAAGTCTTTCTTCGAGCTTTCAAAATCTTTTCCGATTAGGTTACTCATCTTGCTCTTCTTTTTCCCTCCTGATTGATAGATTGTAATTTTAGAGTTTTCCTTTACAACCCTTCCTGCTGCCGGACTTGTTTTAATTACTTTCCCAGCTTCAACATCATCTGTATAAACAATGTTCGGTTCAGCAACTTCAAATCCTTTCTCAACAAGAGTGTTAACCGCAGTCTCATACTTCATACCAGACACATCAGGAGTTTTTACGTCTTTAGGAATAAAGAATCCTGGAATCACAGTCAGCGCTAACGTTGTGCCGATTGCTAAAAGTAAAAATGTTGTAAGTAACACTTTCAGCCATTTGTTACTTCGCTTTTTTTTCTCGTTCGGTTTCACTTCTTCATCTTTTATCTGTTCATCCACTTTACTTCCATTCAATACAATTGTTTCATCGCTTACATTTCCAAATAATTGTTCTTGTTGAATAATTGGAATTGCCTTCGTCGCTTCCATATCTTCAGGTATATAAAATGGTTGTTCGTTAATACGTTCTGGATATAGCGCCGTTTCAATATCTCTCTTCATCGCATTAGCAGACTGATAGCGATGAAATGGATCTTTTGCAGTTGCTTTTAAAATAATATTTTCTACACTTTGCGGAATATCTGGATTCCAGCGTTTTGGAGATGGTGTTTCATTCTGTAAATGTTTTAAAGCGATCGCAACCGCAGACTCTCCTGAGAAAGGTTGTCGCCCTGTTAGCAATTCAAACATAACAATACCAAGCGAATAAATATCCGATTGTTTATTCGCTATCCCTCCGCGTGCTTGCTCTGGTGACAAGTAATGGACCGAACCAAGCACTGAGTTCGTATGCGTTATCGCCGTTGCACTTGTAGCAGTCGCAATCCCAAAGTCTGTCACCTTCACGACTCCATCCTTCCGAATTAAGATGTTATGTGGCTTTATATCTCGATGGACAATTTCAAAATGATGCGCATGTGCCATTGCAGATGTTAACTGCTCCATAATATCAAGAGCTTCTCCTATCGGTAACATTCCACGCTGAGTTATGTATTGCTTTAGTGTTTGTCCAGGTACATATTCCATAACAAGATAATAAATTCCATCTTCTTCTCCAACATCATACATATTCACAATATTTGGATGCGACAACGTTGTAACAGATTGCGCTTCTCGATGGAAACGTTTAATAAACTCATCATTATTTGCATAATCGAGTCTTAATATTTTTACCGCTACATCTCGGCCTAGTATATCATCATGAGCCAAATATACATTGGCCATCCCTCCGCCACCGATCATTTTCAGTAGCTTATAACGGTCGTTTAGGCGTTTTCCAATCAGCACGTTGTAATTCACCTACTTTCGTTTGCCGAATCCGCATAATCAACAATGACAAGGGTAATATTATCTTCTCCACCACGATCATTCGCAAGTTGAACAAGATGTTCTCCCTTTATCTCGAGTTGTTCGTTTAATTGCAAAATCTTTCGCATATCATCCATAGCAACTTTATTTGATAATCCGTCAGAGCAAAGAAGCAGTTGATCATTTTCTTCTAACACTAATGTTTTAGCATCTAATCCAACTTTTTCTTCTGTTCCAAGCGCTCGTAAAAGCACATTCTTTTTTGGATGATACTCTGCATCCTCTTTTGAAATCTCACCATATCTGACAAGTTCATTTACAAGTGAATGGTCTTCAGTTATAAGTGAAATCTCATCATCTGATAACATGTAACATCGACTATCTCCTATGTGTCCAATTGTTACAAATCCCGCTGTACAAATCGCAACAATAACAGTAGTTCCCATACCACTACACTCTGTATGTTTCTTCGAGTATTCGTATACCCTCTCGTTAATCATCTCAACGTTTGTATGTAGCCATTCTTCGGCCTTTTTTGGTGTATCCATATTATACGTTTGTTTCCAATAATCATGGAATAGTTGAATGGCCATCGAGCTAGCAACATCGCCTGCTCGATGACCTCCCATTCCATCAGCTACAACAGCTAAAATATCTCCATCTAAATTATGAAAAACTCCTGCACTATCTTCATTATGTTGACGAACTTTCCCTTTATCCGATAGAAACACGGCTTTCATCTTGTCACCTCGTCTCTTCTTTGCGCTCCTTTGCACGCAACTGACCGCAGGCAGCATCAATATCATGACCTTGTTCACGGCGAATCGTTACATTCACTCCACGGTCTTTCAACGTTTTTTCAAATAAGAAAATTTGTTCACGTGGTGTTCTTACGTAATCGCGTTCTGGTACATAGTTTACCGGAATTAAGTTCACATGACATTTTACACCTTTTAAAAGTTGAGCCAATTCTTCGGCATGCTCAACTTGGTCGTTTTCTCCTCCAAATAAGCCATATTCAAACGTAATGCGACGCCCGGTTCTATTTACATAGTATTTAATAGCTTCCATTAAGTCAGGCAGCTTATAAGCACGGTTAATCGGCATTAACTTTGAACGTAATTCTGTATTTGGAGCGTGCAATGAAATCGCAAAGTTAATTTGCATATCCTCTTCAGCAAACTTATAAATTTTCGGGATGATTCCACTTGTTGAAACCGTCATATGACGTGCACCAATATGAATTCCTTTTTCATGGTTGACAATGCGTAAAAACGACATTAAGTTATCGTAGTTATCAAACGGCTCTCCAATTCCCATTACAACAAGAGAACTCACGCGCTCATCTGTCTCATCAAGCGCACGTTGAACCTCTACTACTTGCGCTACGATTTCTCCAGCCTCTAGGTTTCGCTTTAAACCACCTAGTGTTGATGCACAGAATGTACAACCAATTCGGCAACCTACCTGTGTTGTTACACAAATGGAATTTCCATATTCATGTCGCATTAATACTGTTTCGATAGAATACCCATCATATAATTGGAATAAAAACTTAATTGTCCCATCAGAAGATGTTTGCTTTACTAATGTATTTAAAGTAGTAATATCAAAGGAATTCGACAATTTATCACGCAATCCTTTTGAAAGATTTGTCATATCCTCATAATTTTTTACACGCTTTTTATATAGCCAATCAAAAATTTGACCTGCACGGAATTTCGGTTCACCTTGTTCCTTTAACCAATCTTGCATTTCATGAAGTTGTAAAGAGTAAATAGATATTTTTTTTGTTTCTAAATCTTTCTTTTGTTTTTTTACAGTCGTTTCCATGATGCTACACCTTCTTTCTTAAACAAGCAATATAAAAGCCATCTGTTGCAAAATAATGCGGTAAAATTTGTACTTGCCCTTCATTTATATAAGGACGTAATTTTTCTGGCATGCGCTCTTTCATAGTAGTATCCCATTCAAATTCAGGATGCTCTTGTAAAAATTGCTCTATCACTTGTTCATTTTCTATTTTTTCAATTGTACACGTACTATAAACAAGGCGACCACCTGCCTTTAACAGTGGAGCTACCTTTTCTAGTATCGATAGCTGAATTGTCGACAGTCTTTCACTATCACCTTTTTCTTTACCTAATTTAATATCAGGTTTACGTCTGATAACACCAAATCCAGAACATGGTGCGTCTACTAATATTTTGTCAAAGCTTTCGTTCGCAAAATGTTCTTGAACTTTTCTGGCATCTAGCGCCTTTGTTTCAATGTTCTCTAATTCTAGACGCTTCGCCTGTTGCTGAATTAGACGAACTTTATGCGGATGTAAATCCAGCGACGTTACCTGACCAGTCCCCTTTAAACGCTCTGCAATGTGTGTTGTTTTCCCACCAGGCGCCGCGCAGCTATCAAGAACCATATCTCCTTCTTCGGGTTTCAAAGCACGCGCAACAAGCATAGAGCTTTCATCTTGAATAGAAAGGAAACCGTTTTTAAACGCTTCTGTATGCGCTACGTTTCCTTTTTCAATTTGGATAGCGTCTTCTGATAAATCACCACGTTTTGCTTGTACGCCCTCACGTTCTAGTAAAGCAATCGCTTCTTCTACCGTTATTTTATCAACATTCACACGTGCTGTCGGTACCGGCGGAACCATATTTACTTCACACATTTTTTGCGCTGTTTCTAAATCGTATGCTGATACCCACTCTTGTACAAGCCACTCTGGATGACTCGTTGCAACAGAAATTCGCTCTACAAGATTTTGTATCTCCTCTAAAGATGGCACACCTTCACGTTGAATCGAACGGAGTACCCCGTTTACCATCCCTGCAATTCCTTTATGACCACGACGTTTTGCAATCTCAACAGCCTCATGAATCGCCGCTCTTTCTGGGACGCGATCCAAATATAGCATTTGATATAAAGATAAGCGAAGTAATATTTTTACCCACGCTTCAACTTTTTTTCTTAAAAATGGTTGTAAATAATAGTCAAGTGTATCACGACGTTGAATCGTTCCATAGACAATCTCAGTTAACAAGCCAATATCTTTTCTATCAATCGCACTTTTTTCAATCAACTTATTTAAAAGTAAGTTACTATAAGCGCCACTTTTCTCTACTTGAATTAGACCATCAAGAGCTAACTCACGAACATTTTGTCTCATGCGTCTTCTCCTAACTTCGTACCAATTTCAGGTTTTGTTCCACGTAAAAATTGTGAACAACTCATGCGCTTTTTACCAGATGGTTGTAATTCAGTAATTTTAACACCTGTTTCATTTCCTGTTGCCACAACGAAACCATCTTCTTCAATTGCTACAATAGAACCAGCTTCAGCCTGTACTGTTACAGGAACTTTTTCGCCCCACCATACTTTTACAACTTGTCCTGCTAAAGTTGTATAAGCAACTGGCCACGGATTTAAACCACGAATATGATTGTAAACCTCTTCTCCTGTTTTCATCCAATCAATCTTTTCTTGCTCACGTTTAATATTGTAAGCGAATGTTACTTCATCCTCATTTTGTTTAATCGGTTCTAATTTTCCTTGTATTAAAAGCGGAACTGTTTTTGATAATAAGTGTGCTCCAGCCTCACTTAATTTATCAAATAATGAACCAGTTGTTTCACGTTCTTCGATTTCCACTTCTACTTGCGTTAAAATATCACCAGCATCTAATTTTTCCACCATATACATAATTGTGATACCTGTTTTTTCTTTTCCCTGCATGATGGAGTAATGAATTGGTGCACCGCCGCGAAGTTCTGGAAGTAATGACGCATGAACATTAATACATCCATACTTTGGTGCTTCTAAAATTTCGTTTGGTACAATTTGTCCGAACGCAGCTGTCACAATTAAATCCGGCTCTAATGCCAATACTTTTTCATATTCGTCTTTTTCACGAATTTTTAATGGCTGTAACACCGGAATACCATGTTTTTCCGTTTCCACCTTAACAGGTGTTGGTGTCATAACCTTTTTTCTTCCCACTGGACGATCCGGCTGCGTTACAACACCAATTACATCATATCCATCTTCAATAAGACGACGAAGCACCGGTACAGAAAAGTCCGGTGTTCCCATAAATACTACTTTTATCATTCAAAAACCGCTCCTTTTACATCTCTTCTAATTCATTTTCTTCATAATATCTCGTCACTTTTGATGTAAATAACACACCATGTAAATGGTCGATTTCATGTTGGATTGCGCGTGCTAAAAAATCATCTGCCTCTAATAAAAAGATTTTACCACGACGATTTTGTGCACGTATTTTAATATACTCTGCACGCTCCACTTCACCATAAAGTCCCGGAAAGCTTAAGCAGCCTTCGGGACCTACTTGTTCACCACGTTTTTCTAAAATAACTGGATTAATCAGTTCGATTTTCCCCGTATCATCACCAATATCAACAACTGCCACTTGCAAACTTACGCCGACTTGTGGTGCTGCTAAACCAACACCATCTGCAACTAACATTGTTTCATGCATATCTTTTAACAAATTCACTAACTTTTTATCAAAGTTAATTACCCGTTCACATGGGGTTTCTAACACTTCATCTGGATGCTTTACAATTTCTAAAACTGCCATATTTTCCTCCGCTACATTAACATTGTTGGATTAAAGTCGATTGAGATCTGCAAATCTTTTTGCATTTCTGCTTGATAATGTTCATTTACCATTTTGAGCACGTACTTTAAGTTTGGTTCCCGCTTGTATTTTATCATGCATTGGTATCGATATCTATCTTTTATCCTTGGAATTGCTGAAGCAACCGGTCCTAGCACCATTGTTTGCCGCGAGCAATGCATTCGTAAATAACCGACAATTTTTTCCGTTACTTGCACTGCTTTTAATAACTCTGGATGCGAAACGGTTACAAGTGCGACATAGTAGTACGGCGGGTATTGCCTCATTTTTCTCATTTGCATTTCTTGTTCGAAAAATACATCGTACTGCTGATTCTTTGCTAGTTCTACGCTATAGTGTTCTGGCGTATACGTTTGAATTACTACTTCTCCTGGTAATTCATGTCGACCTGCACGTCCACTCACCTGTGTCAATAACTGATACGTTTTCTCGCTTGCTCGAAAATCTGGTAAATGCAGCATCGTATCAGCTGTTAAGACACCAACAAGTGTAACCTTTGGAAAATCAAGCCCTTTAGCGATCATCTGTGTTCCAAGTAAGATATCAGCTTTCTCTTCACCGAAGGCTTTTAATAACTTTTCGTGCATTCCTTTGCGACTCGTTGTATCAACATCCATACGGATAACCCGCGCCTCTGGAAATAACTTTGTAATTTCTTCTTCTACCTTTTGTGTTCCTGTCCCAAAGAAACGAATATACGAACTATTACAAGCAGGACAAGCAGTTGGCATACTTTCCTCATAACTGCAATAGTGACATTTTAAACGATGATTCATTTTATGATAGGTGAGTGATATATCACAGTGTGGACATTGCACGACATAACCACAATCACGACACATGACAAACGTTGAATGGCCTCTTCGATTTAAAAAAAGAACCATTTGTTCTTTCTTTTCTAACCGATCCGCTATTTTCTCATGAAGTAACTTTGAAAACATAGAACGATTTCCATCACGCAGTTCCTCACGCATATCAACAATTTCTACTGTCGGCAACGCTTGTTCATTCATACGCTTTTGCATGGTTAGTAGCTCATAAACACCTTTTTTCGCTCTAGCAAATGATTCTAGAGTCGGCGTTGCACTGCCGAGCACGATTGGACAATTATGATATTGCCCTCGCCAAATCGCAACATCCCTGGCATGATACCTTGGATTATCTTCCTGTTTATAACTTGACTCATGTTCTTCATCAATAATAATAATTCCTAAGTTTTCAAATGGAGCAAAAATAGCGGAGCGTGCTCCAACAACAACTTTTACTTCTTTTCGTAAAATTTTCCGCCATTCATCATATTTTTCCCCAACAGAAAGCGCACTATGAAGAACCGCAACTTGCGAACCGAAACGTCCTTTAAATCGATCTACCATTTGCGGTGTTAACGCAATTTCTGGAACAAGTACAATCGCCTCTTTTCCTTTTTTCAACACCGCAGCAATGGATTGCAAATACACTTCTGTTTTACCGCTTCCTGTAACACCATATAGTAAAAATGGATTATATGTTTCATTTGTAATGGATGACAAGATGGGCGCAATCACTTGATTTTGTTCATCTGTGAGTGGAAATGGCTTTGTCTGTTCAAAAGCCTCATCGTCATATGGGTTACGATATACTTCAATGTACTGTTCTAAAAGCAACCCTTTCTTCACAAGCGACTTTACCGGTGCATCTGTTATTTGTAGTTCTTCTGTTAATATTTTTAATGGCACACTGTGATAATTTTCTACAAAGTAATACAGTACATCTTGTTGCTTTTTACTTTTCAGCTCAAAGGCAGCTGCCTCTAATTGTTCCTGTGGCAATTCTGGCTGAATCACCCTTTGTTTCTTCTTTTGCACTTTATCTTTTACTTTATAGATGACTTCAATAGTGCCGTTTGTTATCTCTTTTTGAACCATGCGATACATATGTGAGTGCGTAGCAATTTCTTCCCAATTTATCGCTTCTTTCCCTTGAAACAAATCACGAATTTCCGGCGCTACTGCAGCTGTTTTATGGAGCTGTAGCCGTTTTTTATAAGTCGCTTTTATCGCAGTTGGAAGCATAACTTGAAAAGCTGAAATCATATAACATAACGTTTCATCCGTCAGCCAAAAACCAAGTTTTAATAATTCTTCATTTAAAACTGGCGTAACATCTAGTATTTCATGCAATGCTTTTAACTTTTTACTTTCCACATCGACTGAATCTTTTATTTCAATAATAAAACCTTGTAATTTCCGTGGACCAAACGGAACGACTACACGCATACCTGTTTGTACAATATCTTCCCATTTCTTAGGGATAACATAATCAAACGGGCGATCTGTTTGACGTGCCGGTACATCAACGATTACACTTGCAAATTTCATACACGATCCTCTTCTAACATCGCTTCAATTTGCATTAAAATTTCACGTGCAACTTCTTTCTTTGTTAAAAGAGGTAATCGAATAACTTCTCCATCTTTTCTATACATTGTTACAATATTCGTATCCGTACCGAATCCTGCACCTTGTGCTTTCACATCATTTGCAACAATCATATTTGCATTTTTTTCACGCAATTTTTTCGTTGCATATTCTTCTATATTTGTCGTTTCAGCAGCAAAACCGATAAGAAGTTGATGCTCTTTTTTCTCACCGAGTGTTTTCAAAATATCGATTGTTCTTTCTAACTCAATGACTGCATCGCCACTTTTCTTTTTCATCTTCTGATTATGCACAATTTTCGGGCGATAGTCTGCTACTGCAGCTGTTTTAATAACAACATCCATAGATCCATAATGTTGCATTACAGCTTCTAACATATCTTGTGCAGATTCTACTTGCACAGTTGTTACATTTACAGGTGGTGCTATTGCAGTTGGACCTGAAATAAGTATTACATCCGCTCCTAAGTTAGCAGCAACTTCCGCTAGCGCATACCCCATTTTCCCTGAAGAAAAATTCGTCATAAAACGTACTGGATCAATTTTTTCACGAGTTGGGCCCGCAGTTACTAAAATTTTCTTTCCTTTTAATGGTTTATGTTCTGAAAATGCTTCTTGTAATCGAGCGATAATTGTTTCTGGTTCTTCTAATCGACCTTTCGCAACATATCCGCATGCTAAAAAGCCTTCTCCAGGCTCAATAAATGTATATCCCAACGCTTTTAACGTCATCATATTCTTTTGGACAATTTTATTTTCATACATATGCACATTCATAGCAGGTGCAATCCAGACTGGCGCTGTAGTAGCTAACAATGTTGTTGTGATCATATCATCAGCAATACCATTTGCTAATTTCCCGATACAATTCGCTGTTGCTGGTGCAATAAGCACAACGTCCGCCCAATCCGCTAAATCAATATGAGCGATAACTGCAGAATCTTTTTCATCAAACGTATCTGTGTATACATCATGGCGAGAAAGCGCTTGAAATGTAAGAGGTGTAACAAATTTCATCGCCGATTCACTCATCATTACTTTTACAAGTGCTCCTGCTTGTGTTAATTTACTCGTTAACGCAGCCGCTTTAAAAACAGCGATGCCTCCTGTTACACATAGAAGTATCTTTTTCCCTTTTAGCATATGACTCGTCCTCTTTCTTTTTCAAACTTATTCTGCTGAAATGTATTCATTCCAGCTCGTCAGTGCTAGTATTTCATTAAACAAAAACCTATTTCTTTTTAGCTCTATCGTAAAAAAATAACAACCTACTTGTAAATAGGTTGTTACCGTTACATAGAAAAGTATAAAGTCTATGTTTTCATTTGTCGAAGAGAATGCCTTACTCAGATACTTTCTCTTCGCTTGGTACATAATTTAATACTTCCGCATCGATTTCTTCTAACGCTTTACCTACACATTTATGAGAAACAGGATTTTCAACAACACAGTTGTTAACCATTTGCATTTCACGAGCACGTTTTGCCGCTACCGTTACTAATGTATATTTAGAGTCGATTTTTTTTAGCAATGAATCAATTGATGGATTTAACATATTATATACCCTCCGTCATTTCTTTATAATATTTCGCTACTCTGTCGCGGCGGCAATGTTCACCAACCACAATAGCTTTAATGCGTTCACAAGCAAGTTCTACTTTATCATTTTCTACTACATAGTCATAAGCGTCCATCATCTCGATTTCTTCTTTTGCTACAGTTAAACGATTTTCAATAACCTCTTCAGTCTCTGTACCGCGACCAACGATGCGATTCTTAAGCTCTGATAAGCTTGGAGGAGCTAAGAAAATAAATACCCCTTCTGGGAAAGCTTTCTTTACTTGAATTGCTCCTTGTACTTCAATTTCTAAGAATACATCTTTTCCTTCTTGCAATGTTTTTTCAACATAATCGATTGGTGTTCCATAGTAATTCCCAACGAACTCTGCCCACTCAAGCAGCTTTTCGTTACGAATCATTTCTTCAAACTCTTCTCTCTCTTTAAAGAAATAATCCACACCATCTACTTCACCTTCACGCGGTTTACGTGTCGTTACTGAAATAGAGTATTGAAATTTTGTATCTTCATGGCTGAACAACTCTTTTCGAACTGTCCCTTTCCCAACGCCAGAAGGTCCTGAAAGAACGATGAGCAACCCTCTTCTACTTCTCATAAATATGTAAAACCTACCCTTCCTCACTTAAATCTTCTTTATTATTTAAACGATGTGCAATCGTCTCTGGCTGAATTGGGCTTAGTACAATATGCCCATCATCCATAACAATAACCGCCCTTGTTTTTCTCCCATACGTAGCATCTAGTAACACGTTATGTTCACGCGCTTCCTGCACCGTTCGTTTAATAGGAGCTGACTCCGGACTTACAATTGCAATAATTCGATGAGCAGATACAATATTCCCATATCCAATATTTAAAAACCGCATGGCCATAGTTTGCGCCTCCTAGTAAGTCTATCCGATTTCCCCACCACGTATAACTTTATATATTTTTTGACAGCTACTCAATATTTTGTACCTGTTCACGAATTTTTTCAAGGTTATTTTTCATTTCTACAACATATTTTGAAATTGTTAAGTCGTTTGCCTTAGAACCGATCGTGTTAATTTCCCGATGCATCTCTTGTACAATGAAATCCATTTTTCTACCAACAGGCTCCTCGATCTCAAGAGCTTCATGAAATTGAGCTAAATGACTTTGCAAGCGAACCAATTCTTCATGAATATCCGAGCGCTCAGCAAATATCGCCACCTCTGTCAGCAACCTTTGTTCATCTAACTCATGATTATGTAATTCTTTTAAGCGATTTTCCAATCGTTCACGATATTTTCGAGTAACAATTGGTGCATGCGGGATAATCGCATTTACACAATCGTGTATCTCTTGTAAACGATACGCTATATCTTTATGTAATCGTTCTCCTTCGCCATCTCTCATCGTTTTTAACGTACGAGCAGCTTGGCGAACAGCTTCATATAAATTTTGTTCAAATTGTTCATTTACATTTTCCATTTCTTCAATCGCCGTTACTTCTGGCATTGCCATTAATTGTTGAAGTGTAATGGAATCTTGTAATTGAAATTTCGTTTTCACGTCTTCCATAATGGATTTATACTGCTTGAGAAGCGGCCAATTCACACTTAACTTTCTTTCAACAAGCCCTTCCCCTGTAATAATAATGGACACTTCAATACGCCCGCGGCGAACTTGTTCTGCAATTAACTTACGAATTTTGTCCTCAAAAACCATCATTTGTTTCGGAAGTCGAATGTTCATCTCTAAAAAACGATGGTTCACTGACTTCATTTCTACTGTAATTTGAAAAACATCATTTTCCACTTTCGCTCTTCCAAATCCTGTCATACTAGAAATCATCTTTATCACATCCACACCATGAAATAACTCAATGAAAAAGGTAATAGAGATGCAACTCTACTACCTTTTGTAAATTATATCACATTTTCATATCATTGACTATTTCAAGTTTATGCCTCTCTTATACAATATCGGCTTCTTCTTCTCCTTTTTCCCTGTCAATAAAGAGCCGACTAATAAAAATGTTGGAATGGACGATAAACCAACGATTAATAACCAATCTCTCGCTTGAATTGGCATTGTACTAAAAATGGGTTGCAATGGTGGATAATAAATAACCACAAGCATTAATAACACCGAAATAATAACTGCTCCAACCAAATATATATTCCCAAAAGGATTACGATGGAATATAGAGTGTTCACTGCGGCAGTCAAATACATGAATAAGCTGTGCTAAAACTAGTGTAGCAAAAGCTACTGTTTGCGCATATTTCAGTTCATTTGGATGCTGATTAAATGCAATAATAAATGCCAGCAAGGTTACAATACCAATTAAAAAGCCTCTACTCACAATTTTCCAAGCCAATCCTCTTGCAAACACCCCTTCTTTCGGATGCCGTGGATTTCTTCTCATCACATCTCCCTCAGCTGCATCTAAGCCTAGTGCCATTGCTGGTAAACCATCTGTTACTAAATTCACCCATAAAATTTGAATTGGAACCATCGGAAGTGGTAAAGCAAGCATCATCGCAAATAACATAACTAAAATCTCTCCAACATTTGATGCTAATAAATACCGAATGAACTTCCGAATATTCTCATATATATTTCGTCCCTCTTTAATTGCCGATTTAATCGTAGCAAAGTTATCATCTAGCAAAACAAGAGAGGAAGCTTCTTTAGCTACATCCGTTCCTGTAATCCCCATCGCTATCCCAATATCAGCTGTTTTAATAGCAGGAGCGTCATTCACCCCATCACCTGTCATCGCCACAATATGATCTTTATTTTGAAGAGCTTTTACAATTTTTAATTTATGTTCAGGAGATACACGTGCAAATACATAGGTATCTTCTACAATATCCTCTAGTTCATCTACAGACATATTTGCTAATTCTACACCTTCTATAACGCGGCCATTCGGTGGTAAAATCCCTAACTGCTCTGCAATTGCCATCGCTGTTACTTTATGGTCTCCTGTAATCATTACCGTTTTAATACCAGCCTCTTTACACTCTTTTACGGCCTGTTTCACTTCTGGTCTTGGCGGGTCTATCATTCCTTGTATCCCGACAAGCATGAAATCTTTTTCTACTTCTCTTTCATGTTCAATTGAATCTGTTACTTTTAAAGCCCTAAATGCAACAGCAATCGTTCGAAGCGCTTGACTTCCAAGGTTATGAATTGCCGCTTGCACTTCTTTACGATATAACTCACTTAAAGGTTGCTGTTTATCCCCCCATAAAATTGTTTGGCTCATTTGCAAAAGAACATCAGGTGCCCCTTTTGTGACTACAAATTTTTTACCATCACGATCACGAACGATTACGCTCATCATTTTTCGTGTGGAATCAAAAGGAAGTTCATGAATAATTTCAAACTTCTCTTTTAAAGCTTCTCGGGATATTCCTGCTTTCATCGCCGCTGCAACGAGCGCACCTTCTGTCGGATCTCCATCTAGGACATATGTTTTTTTCTTTTTTACAATGCTCGCGTTATTGCATAAACACCCAAATGTTAACAATTGATATAACGCCCTTGTAGATTCCGGATTAACCTTCTGCTCACCTTTCATAAATGATCCAGTAGGCTCGTAGCCTTGCCCGGTTACATGCCATGTTTCGCCACCTGACCACATATGTGTTACCATCATTTTATTTTGTGTCATCGTACCCGTTTTGTCCGAACAAATAACAGAAGCACATCCTAAAGTTTCTACTGCTGGTAATTTTCGAACAATCGCTCTCTTTTTAATCATGCGTTGTACACCAAGTGACAATGCGACCGTAACAATCGCTGGTAATCCTTCTGGAATTGCTGCAACAGCAAGTGACACACCCGCTAAGAACATATGATACACTTCATTCCCTTGATACACTCCAGCTAGTACAACAAGTGCTGTTAAAATAAGGGCAACAATGATTAGAATCTTCCCAAGTTGTTCTAATCTTCTTTGCAGCGGTGTTTCCATTTGCTCTGCATTTTGCAACATATTTGCAATTTGCCCCATTGCAGTATTCATTCCTGTCCCTACTACTACACCAATTCCTGATCCTCTCGTTATCATCGTTCCCATAAAAGCCATATTTCTCTGATCACCAATCGCAACATTTTCACCTTGTAATGCTTCTACTTTCTTTTGAACAGGTGCAGACTCACCTGTTAACGCTGATTCTTCAATATATAAACTGGATGCTTCAATAAGACGAATATCTGCTCCAATACGATCCCCGCTAGAAAATTTAATCACATCACCAAGTACCAGTGCCTTTGATGGTCCCTTTATCCATTTTCCATTTCGTAAAACTGTCACTTGCGGGGCGGCTAGTTCCTTTAAAGCCTCAAGTGATTTTTCTGCTTTTCGTTCTTGAAAAAAACCAAGAATCCCATTAATAATCACAATTGCAACAATCGCAATTGCATCAATATACTCTCCTAAAAATGCTGAAATAATCGTTGCACCAAATAAAACAAGCACCATAAAATCTTTAAATTGCGATAAAAATACAATGAGTGCAGAAGGCCGCTTTGCTTCTTGTAATTCATTTGGCCCTAGCTTCTTTAAGCGCCCTTCCGCTTCTTGCTCTGACAGTCCTACCTTCACATTCGTATTCGTTCTTTCTTCCACTTCATGTGCACGCATTTCATACCAATTCATCTCGCTATCGACCTCCTGATTGCAGACATGCTCTAATGAAAGCTTATTCAGCCCCGTCCAAAAAAATGCTATAATTAACATTTAGTTAGAAAGGAGTGTTCATAATGGCATTCGATGGATTATTTACAAGAGCGATTACACATGAAATTGCAAATTCTCTTCAAACAGGAAGAATTTCAAAAATATATCAACCCTCAAAATATGAGGTTTTGTTACATATTCGAGCAAACGGAAAAAATCAAAAATTACTTATTTCCGCACACCCTACATACGCACGTATGCATCTTACAAATCAAAGTTATGATTCACCAGCATTACCACCAATGTTTTGCATGCTTCTTCGCAAACATTTAGAAGGTGGATTTATTGAGAAAATTGAACAAATCGATTTAGAACGTATCATTCAAATTACCGTTCGAAGCCGTAACGAGATTGGGGACGAATCTTTAAAAACATTAGTGATTGAAATAATGGGTCGTCACAGCAATATTATTTTAGTAGACGCGAAAACAAATATCATTTTAGATAGCTTAAAGCACGTTTCTTTAGCGGTAAATCGGCATCGTACTGTATATGCTGGCGCTGAATATGTTGCACCACCAGCACAGCATAAAATTAATCCCTTGCAGATTGAAACACAAGATGAGTTTATTAGGCCACTAGACTTTTTAGCAGGAAATATGGATAAACAACTTGTTGGGGCCTTTATGGGGATTTCTCCGCTATTTGCAAAAGAAGTTGTAAAGAAAGCTGTTATGGTAAATGAACATGCATTATCAGAAGCGTTTTTCACATTACAAAAACCAATGCAAGCGCATCAATATGAACCAACAATGATAACGGCAAATGGAAAAGAGTTCTTTTATCTCTTCTCTCTTACACATTTAAAAGGGGATAATAAAACATTCTTATCTGTAAGTGAATTATTAGATCGATTCTTCTTTGGAAAAGCTGAACGCGATCGTGTAAAACAACAAGCACATGATTTAGAACGATTTATGCACAATGAAAAAGCAAAAAATGAAAAGAAATTAATTAAATTACAAAAAACACTACAAGATGCTGGGAAAGCTGATAAATATCAATTATTCGGTGAACTTCTTACAGCTAACATGTATGCATTAAAAAAAGGTGACAAAGAAATTGAGGTTGTCAACTACTACGATGAAAATGGCGGAACAGTAAAAATTACATTAGATCCACTGAGAACACCGTCAAAAAACGCACAACGTTATTTCCAAAAGTATCAAAAAGCGAAAAATTCTGTCGCAATCGTAAAAGAACAAATTGAAAAGACAAATGAAGAAATCCTTTACTTTGATAGCCTACTTCAACAAATGGAGGCTGCTGCTTCAAAAGATATTGAGGAGATTCGCGAAGAATTAGCTGAAGAAGGTTACATGCGTAACCGTAAGTCGAAGAATACAAAGAAAAAAACATCAAAACCGATATTAGATAAATATATCTCTACCGATGGAACAGAAATTTTAGTCGGTAAAAATAATAAACAAAATGACTATTTAACAACCAAGTTTGCACGTCGTGATGAAATTTGGTTACATACGAAAGATATTCCTGGTTCTCATGTTGTCATCCGCTCATTAGAACCAACTGAAGAGACTTTATTAGAAGCTGCTAAACTCGCTGCTTATTACAGTAAAGCAAAAGATTCTAGTTCTGTTCCTGTAGATTTCACAAAAATTCGCCATGTTAAAAAACCAAGCGGTGCTAAACTTGGGTTTGTGACATATGATAATCAACAAACATTATATGTAACACCAGATGCTGATACGGTGATGAAGTTAAAAGCTTAAGGAAAACACAAAAACGCAATGATTGTGAGTAATCATTGCGTTTTTTCTTATAAAATAATATTCCCTGTCTTTTACAAAGACTTTACCGCCTTATTTCCCCCTCTATCAAACCAATATAAATGATAAAAAAATTGACACTTTATATGTTTCGTGTAAAAAAATATAGACACAAACAAGAGTTATATTCCTTAATTTTTAGACACTTTATGTAGTAATTATTTCTTATACAAAGAAAATTACATTGGCACAATTATTGCTTTATATAAGGAAGTGAAAGGGAGGAATCAAAATGACTTCAAGAATAAAGAAAATACAAGAACAACTAGATCGATATGGAATAGACGGATTACTCATTACGAAAAAGGAAAATCGCCAGTATGCAACTGAATTTACAGGTAGCGCTGGAGCCGTATTACTATCTGCAACTGAAGCTGTATTCATTACAGATTTCCGCTATGTCGATCAAGCAAAAACACAAGTACAAGAAGCTGAAATCATTATGCATAAAGGAAACATGGAACAAGAGATCGCAAATCAGATAACTAAATTAAGCATCAAAAAGTTAGGCATCGAAGAAAACAATATGACCTTAAAACAGTATAGTTCGTTAAAAAAATATACAAACATCGAACTTGTACAAGTAAGTGAACTAGTAGAAACAATCCGTGCCATTAAGGAAGAGTCTGAAATCGAAACAATTAAAATTGCAGCACGTATCGCCGATGAAGCATTTCAACATATAACAGGATTCCTAAAACCCGGTGTATCTGAATTTGATGTCCGAGATGAATTAGAGTTTTTTATGCGAAAACAAGGGGCCTCTTCCTCATCATTTAACATTATCGTAGCTTCTGGAGTCCGTTCTTCTCTTCCCCACGGCGTTGCCACAAATAAGATGATTGAAAACGGAGATATGGTTACATTAGATTTTGGTGCACTTTACAATGGGTATTGCTCTGATTTAACACGTACTATTGCGATTGGAAGTTACTCCAAAGAATTTGAAAAGATATATAGTATTGTATTAGAAGCATTAAAACGAGGAACCAAAGCAATCCGGCCTGGTGAATCCGCAAAAACGATTGATGATGTGACAAGAAATTACATTACAGATAACGACTACGGTCAATACTTTGGCCATTCTACCGGCCATGGCGTTGGATTAGAACTTCATGAACCACTTCGATTATCACAAGAAAGTAAAGCTACTTTACAAGAAGGAATGGTTGTTACTGTCGAACCAGGTATTTATATTCCAAACTGGGGTGGCTGTAGGATTGAAGATGATATTGTCATTACAAAAGATGGGCATGAAGTAATTACAAAGGCAAATAGAGACCTTATTGTTATTGGCTAATAGGAAACTCTCCTTATCCATCTAAAAAGGGATTTCTTTTTACACGGAGAAATCTTTCTATAAAGATATTATTTACTAGGAGGAATTTCTATTAAATTTCGTAATTGATACAATTGATGGATTAAACACAGAATTTTCAAAGCTTGTTTCTATGATGAATTATGCTCGTTATACAACAATGCAAGCTGTACAAGATTTAACGATTGAAGAACTCGATTATTTGTACGATGCTAAGGCAAACTCCATTGGTATGCTTTTATATCATATGACTACAGTCGAGTACTACTATCAGATTCATACCTTTGAAGATCGAGAGCCGACAGAGGAAGAATTAGAGCGTTGGTTACCTGGAATCGAATTAGGCGAACTTGGACGTCAGCATATTAAAAACCACCCTATAGACTACTACATAAATACGTTACAAGAAGTTCGTGCTAAAACAATTACAACGTTTCAATCACTACCGGATGAATGGCTATATAAAACCACACCGTTTTGGTATGACAAACCAGCAAACAACTATTTCAAATGGTTTCACGTCTTTGAAGATGAGCTGAGTCATCGTGGACAAATTCGTTTAATTAAAAAAATGTAAGGAACTCATTCAGTAAAATAATAAAAAAGTGCTATCTCTTAGTCAGGTAGCACTTTTTTATGTTTTAGATACGTCATCACCTAATAATAATTTTTTATTCACTTTTGTAACAATCATTCCCACAATACCTAAGATTATAAGTAAATATACTAATCTAGCAAAAGATAGCCACCCTTGAAAAATTGGCATCCTATCCATTTGTCTACCGCCTTCCAACAATATGAATGGCACTGTAGCTATTAAAATGACAAACTCAATTCCTAAAACGATCTTCTTTTTTCGGGTGTATGCTCTAAATTCATCCCAACAATATAATACAGCAAAAATAAAACCCACTGCATAAATAATGTCAATCCAATCACTTTCAATAAAATACTTTAAAATAAGTCCTATAGCGAAGCATCCCATAAGACCGTAAAAACCTATTTTCTCCTTCATATATTCCCTCTCTCTATCTAGTAATAAAACTGTATAATATTTTATCCACTTTCAGGATTATTTGTATTATATCATCCATTTTCACCTTGTAAGTGCAGTACATGAAATTGTTATATTTTCTTTCTCTACGTACTCACACACTCCCACTCTCTTCATACACTAAACTACACGAATGCCTAGCAAAATGGGAGTAGAATTAACACTTCTGCACGCCCTCTATATTCTTTGTTTACTTACAATTATCACCTTTTCTTATTCTTCGAAAAGATACGACAATCATTTGTATTGTTTTTATCTTTTTACTAGCTCTAACCGCAACACATTCCATTCCTCTTGCCGTTAGCGGGATTTTTCAAAGTTTTACCTATGCCATTACCGAACTACTACCAACTATTTTAATCATCTCTATTATTATTTCAATAAGCAATTTATAAAGTAGATCCATTCGAACTTGCTAGACGCAATTTTATACCTGTCGTTATCGTGTTAATTGTCACTACAATTATCGCGATGTTTCTTTTATAACCATAGACAAGTTTTCTTTGCTTACTGTTTTCCCTTGCGAATTGTTGAAATATACTGATTCCCAAAAGGGATTTCAAACCATCTGTCAAAATTATATTAAGAGAACAATTAGTTTAAAAGAACATATTACTTTTTAAGAAAAGGGGGCATAATCATGAGTGAATTGCTTTTCTTTTTATTTATTTGTCCATTACTTATTTTTATTGTTTCAGTACTTGGGACACGTAGAACAAGAACGTATTACGTAATGCCAATTGTAACGTTTGCTATTTTTCTTATATTAGGAGTTATATTGTTTCCCCCTTCATTTTTCTTTTGGGTTGGCATGTATAGCATCTTCTCATTTATCGTTTCTTATATAACTTTATTATTTGTAAAGGGGTATGAAGCTGTGAAGGGAAAATAGTAATATCTTTTATTTAAGAAATTTAACGATTCTGTTTGAAAATGTACCTCTCATCTTCAAAATCATTCTCTTTATCTTTTTTAAATAGCCTTTTTAATTTATCAAACAATCTTTCCTCTCCACCTAAAGATAATGATATATAAGTTTTCGTTTTCTTAGCTTGATGGCAATGGGGTAACACAACATGCCCATCAACTTAAGACATTTTAATATCCCCACGTTATCCTTTCTACACAAGCTAGATTAGAAAGGGTAACGTTTTGTTATGAAGCTCTCGAATCTATAAATATAAAATAGAATTTCCTATTGTTATTAATTTTGATATATATATAATTATATATATCAAAATTAATTATAAAGATCAGGAGAGAAAGAAATGAAGAAATTAATTATTACAGGTGTATGCGCAGCAATATTTGGTACGACTTTTTTTGCGCAGAATTCTTTTGCTGAAGTAACTCAAATCAGAATATAAAAGCAGCAAGCGCCCAGACTAGTAGTTTTATAGATGTATCTCAATCGCATTGGGCGTATAAAGAGATTCAGTACATGGCTGAACATAATATAATGTGAGAATATGGTAGCGATTATTTTGGTGCCAAAGATAAAGTGACACGTGAACAGTTGGCTACGTTCTTATATAGAGCTATTCCAGTATCTTCAAGGCCGATCCAAGTAAACTAACTAGTTAAAACCGACTCATTCGAGTCGTTTTTTTTCTTTGCAGAAATTTATAAAACGCCAGGGAATACTTTTCCTAGGTAGTGTTGTAACTACGAAACGTCTTAATCGTTGATCTAGCTGTAACAAAAAAACACCCAAGAAATAACAAAGATCCTAATCCGCCTGTTCCACCTCCTAAAGAAGAATGGACGGAAGTCTCATCGATATGAGAAGAAAACTGTCTTTGATATTATGGGTGTTGTCTATGAGTATAATGGATTAAGAAAACAAAAGAAAGTTACATAATTTAAAAAATGAAACCCATTAAGATTTATTCGATATACGCATTTTTAAGAATAGGCTCCTATTTTAGAAATGTTTTAACCTTTCTGAATGACTGTTCAGTTTTTTCCACTCTTAAGTTGATGGGCATGTATGGTGAGGCCTATTATATAAATTAAAGAAACTGACCTTCCTCAGTTTCTTTAATTTAATACATATGTTTTTCGTTATAGAAATATATGTATTAAATTTCAATTAGTCTAAGAACATCATAACATTCTAAATAGTATGGAGCGTGTATTATAATGAAAAAGATTTTATTATCGTTTATAACATTAGGAATGCTTATAGGATGTGAAAAATCTGATTCGTGTGATGAAGCAAGAGCTATCTACTCTGGAAATTGTAATTCTGCTAATACACTGACAACCAACAAAGCTGAATTACAATTAGATTCCAGATAGTTGCTTTAATGCTTAATTTTAAACTCATTATTCATCAGATCATTATACATTTTATAATTCATAAATATTTAAAGATGGAGTTACCGCTCAGAGAAAAATTTGATAAAGTTTTTAATAATATTCTTCCTTATCGCAATAATTATATTTTATAAAGCTGGGTCCTGCCACATCGTTATCAAGCTAGTATTTTGAAATGTCCCCACAACGAAAAAAATGAAAGCTGTATTCCCATGCAACTATGAAGAGATAAAATTTTCGTTTTGAGGAAATTTCAGTAACGTTCAATTCGTCTTGTAAGCTCTTTTCAATATATTCAATTGAGTTTTGTATTCTTTCAAAATGATTCATTCCTCAATACCACAGTATATTCATATTTTATAATTCAAACAAAATATTTTTTTGATAATTTGTGCTAATTCTACATTTATCCCGCATTAACGGACAGTAACACTCCCACCTCAAAATTCAGCGAAAGCAAAGAAGTTAGGTGGGAGATGAACTGTCCGTAAAAGCCCGATTCGTTCAACTAACAATCAGTGGGGGATGAAGAAAACCCCCACTGATTAAAGTTTCACTTTATATTGTAACCTATACCCTGTGTCTCTTTATGAATTTTAAGTGCATTTAAAAAGATGGCTTTCCTTTAACGCAAAGAAAGCCATCTTTTAATTTTCATAAATTGTCTTTTTACCATTGTTTCCATTATAAGGAGGAATGAGTGTAAAAATATACAAAAACCCCGAATTATGGACTTTTTTAAGTGTCCACAATTCGAGGTACAGTTCATACCAAAGGATTAAGCCTTTTTCACGAAAGAAAATTAAGGTTCTTATTCATCTTTTGAAGTAGCTCCCTATCTTCATCAAGTAAAAAATAAAAGCATCCCAAAAACGAAAATTTTTTTTTCGTTTTTGGGATGCAAATGTATTTTAACTTAATGGCATTTTAGATTACCCATTATACACGCATTTTTGATAAATTATCCTCTAACAAACTAGAATTATAATTAGGTGCTAGTACGATATTTGTATATGTTCCTATACCCGAAAGGTACTTATACCTATGCTTGAAACCCGCTGGAATAAAAACAGATGCAGGACTCTCAATGATTTGAGACTCTCCTTCAATTTCCACTTCACATACGAGGCCTGTACCATCTATTTTATTCCCCCAGAAGATAAAAGCACTATCACAATGATGTGCGTGAATATCTACATGTCCTTCTAAGTTATCATCCATATGCGCATCGTAAAACACACGCTGTATCACATAAAATGAAGCCCGTTCATCCGTTCTATAATCCATCTGCACCCACCGCTCTCCTGGACCATCGCGATGATATAAAAGCTCAGATGCTCCCTTTACAAATGGTTTACTAACTCGGAGAGACTTTGAAAGCCTAGGCCCTTTTCTTTCTATGCATTTTTGTTGAATGGTCCTTACTCTTCCTATCATTTCAGGCTGAATACCCTCGTATGCTGAGTCATTCTGCTGAACAGCTTTTTTATGATAAGGTGCCGTATGAGTAAATATGTTCTTTCCAATAATCGGTCTCCAATGATCTACTTTACAACCAGTAGCTAATTGAAGAGATTGAGTCAATTCAGGAATCATCTGTAGTTTAAAGTACTGAAGATTACGCTTTTGAGATAAAAACACTGATAAATTTAGCAAGTCAACAATCCCAGCACGTTCACCTATTCCGCACAATGTAGTATCAATGACAGATGCCCCTGAATCGATTGCAGCAAGGGCATTTGCCATGGCTAGTCCTAAATCATTATGAAGGTGAACTTCAATCTCACAAGGGAATGTCTCAACAGATTTCTTCACGATTGTCGCACACTGACTTGGTTCCCAAATTCCTACAGTGTCTGCTAAACTGATTCGGTCTGCTCCAGCTACATGTGCAACCTGTCCAATGTAGGCGATATCTTCCCATTCAGTTCGCGAAGCATCTTCAATAGTAAAACGGATTTTCATCCCTAAAGATTTTGCTTCTTCAATAGCTTGTTTCACTTGATTGATAACGTAATCTTTTGATCTATTGGTGTACTTTGTTTGTAAAGAAATGGGGTTAATAGACGTCCAGATTCCTATCCAATCGGCACCAGCACGATAAGCCGCATGAACTTCTTCTTTTTTTGCCCGAGCATGCATAAGTATTTCAGCGTACTTTGCAGAGGCTGCAACTTCTCGGCAAATCTCTTCTTCTTCTTCAGAAATACCCGGATGTCCAACCTCGATAAGAGTTACTCCAAAATTCTCTAACATATGGAGTAAGGTAATTTTATCTTCCTTGGAGAAACGAATACCACATTGTTGTTCTCCTTCACGTAAGGTGGCATCCAATATTGTTATACCCTTGTTCATTCCTTTTTTCCTTCTTTCATTTCTATAAAGTTTAACGTTTGTTCGAATAGGCTATTACGATTCTTTTCATAAACAGCCCAGTGCGTTGCATCGGGGATTACAACTTCTTTTTTTTGTTTTGTACCTGTTAGTTTTGACATCATATTTCGGTCTGCAAACGTGTCATCTTCTCCATAAATGACAAGTACTGGAACGGTAATTTTAGATACATCATATAAAGGCTGATTTTTCCAAATATAAAACAAATCCTCTAGTGGACCAACTGGTCGACGAATAGTTTGATTATTTTTCTTACTCATAGGATCCGAATTGATAAATACTTGTTTTACGGCATCCATTGCTTCATTTGTAACGATTTTTTTCTTTCCCATCATCATATGCCAATGATGCATTCCTTTATCAAAGTCCACCATTTGATAGGCTGATGCTTCAGGGTTAAATTGATTAGGTTGTAATGGATTTTCAAGAGATTTTGTCATCATAGGAAGTGTGAATCCATGCATATACCCATATAAAATAAGTTTATTAATATCTTGAGGATGGGATATTGCATAATTTCCAGCGACAACACCTCCATATGACCACCCTATTATATGAATCTTTTTCACATTTCTTTTCTTTTGGATCCACTTTACAACTGTTTCTAGATCCTTAGTTGCATCATTCAGATGAATAACCGGACGGTTTTGGGAAGGAGGATCTGACATTTCTTTAGGGCGAGAAGAATGACCAAACCCTCGAAAATCCATGGCCCAAGTATCATACCCTTTTTTGGCATACTCATCCATCCACGAATATTTTGGTACATCAAATGCTTGAGCTGTAGGTACACTAAATGGTTCTAAAAATAAGACAATTTCATCGGATTTATACTGTTTTTTATTATTTAAGTTTTTATGAAGCAAAAATATTTTTTCTTCTCCTTGCTGAATTTCTAATTCTTGTTTTACTACTTTAGAAGTCTGAGCATTTTGAGAAGTTTCTTTTATATTAGAACAACCAGACATAAGCATTATAAAAAAAATCCCTACTAAACTAATATGTGTCCATTTTATCTTCATTTAGAATGTTCCTTTCATTTCATAGAAATAATAGCTATTATTCCAGCCGCAATAATTAATCCGGCTGGTAAACCTTTTGTAAATAATACGGCAACAAGAGTCCCTATTAAGACACCTAACAATATCGTAGGATTCATAGATAGAACTCCTACACCTTTCCCTCCTATGTATGACACAGTGAAACCTGCAAGAATGGACCCTAATCCCATAGGGGAAGCAATTAATTTCACTACGTTTTCGTTTGTAATCTTCCCTGATGCAATTGGAATTAAAAAGAATAACATAAGAAAGAAAATACCAATTTGAAAAGAGTATTGTTGAATAAAATGTAATAAAGTTTTTTGTCCAACAGCAAGTAAAATTCCTAATAAGCAAGCCGCACCAGCTAGTGCATAATCCTTTATAAGCAGGGCGAGTATTACAATTATTCCAAGTAACAAAAAAGGAAGCATAATCTTTTCTCTCATCTATAGTGTGGTATAGTCCCAACTACCATTTTCCGGTATAGAGACTTGTACCATATTCTGGTTTGCAAAGTTAATTTGAATTAAATTTGGACTTATTACAGGTCTTAACTCTTCTCGATTTATCATAAATTTAAATGCTTCAAAGCTTGCTAGAATGCCTACTATATTCGCAACGGGAGACAATACAGCCCATGGACGATCTTTTTGTACATAACTGCTTGCCCATTTCTCATCCGCGCCATATGTAACGGAATGAAGAGCACGTCCATCTTTTAATTCATGAATTTTATTTTGCATTTCTGGTGTTAGCTCTTGTTGATAAGACGGATATCCTAACGCAATTTCATAGGGCGTAGAGTTAGGAGTTAAAGACATGACGCCACCTCTAAAGGGGGGTGTAACTGCAATCCAAATAGAAGGGATTCCTAGTTTCTGAGCTGTACGATGGATAATTACTCTCGCTACTAAATTGTCAGTTGCATCTATAATGACATCTGCATTCGTTAGAAGTTCTAATGCATTGTCCTCGGTAACAAATTCTTTTGTTATCTCTATTTGTAATAATGGATTAATGTCTTGCAAAACTTCTAAAGCGACCTCTGCTTTTTGCTGTCCTAATTTACTGATGGAACTTAGCATTTGTCGATTGATATTGCTTGCTTCAAATACATCTTGATCAATAACATGTAAAGAACCTACACCCATTCGCGCCAATTGAATGAGTGTAATTCCTCCTACTCCCCCTGCTCCAACTACAGTAACGCGAGCATTTTTTAATTTTTCTTGCTCCTCTACAGAAATGACGCCAATATTTCGCGTGAAACTTTCTTCATATATATTTTGCGTATTTTTATTTTTTGTTAACAAATTATTTTCCTCCTTACAGTGTTGTATAATCCCAACCATCTTTTGGTGCATTTTTTACTTGGACGGGGTTCTGGCTATTTACATCAATAACAATCCCTTTTGGAGCTCTCGCTAGCGGTTCACGACCAGTTAACACTTGGATTGCTTCATGAAAGCTAAATAATGACAATAGATGGGCACGCATCGGCGTGATAATCCATCCTGCTTTTCCATCACAAAAATCTTGTGCCCACTCTTTTGGTGCCCCTTTTTCTACAGAATACCAAGCTCGACTTTTCTTTATATCCGCAATTTGTTGTCTTAATTCGTGATTTGTTAATTTACCTCCTACAATAGATACATTCAAGGCTTCCTCATAAGGAATTCCAGTTGGAAAAAATGTAGAAACAAATCCTCTTGTAGGAGGACTACCTGACATCCCCACACTTGGTATACCTAATTCTCTAGCAGTTCTATGTATAATAACTCTTGAAGGCATGTCATCTACGGCTTCTAATACAATATCGTGCTCTTTTATAAGTTCGATTACATTATCTTCATCTACTCTTGTTTGTATAAAGTTTGTTGATATATAGGGATGTATATCTTTTACAACCTGTTCTGCAACTTTTGCTTTTGGTTCACCTATAACACTAGAAAGCGCTAACATTTGTCTGTTAATATTAGATATTTCAAATTCATCTGGATCAACGCCTGTAATATGCCCAATCCCCATCCGAGAGAAGAGAATTGCTTCATATCCACCTACACCCCCTAATCCAAAAATAATAACCTTCTTATTTCGAAGACATTCTTGTTCCTGTTCAGAATACACACCAATATTCTTCTTAACCATTTCCCAATAATATGAATCCATATCCATTTTGAAGTCTCCTTTATATATAGTAACCATTTCAAAAAAATAATTCCTGTATATAAAAATAGCCTAGAAGTATGTCTTTTTTGTGTGCTATTTGTAAAAAAATAGAAAAATATTAAATTCTTAGTTCTTTAACAAATGAATATCTCTCCATTTATTAAAGAACTAAATAAATATAGAAATTTTTTTTAGTTAACAGAAGATGTCTTCCGTTAACTTATTAAACTTAATATATATAATAGATACTTTTTACGGAACACAATTGAAGAAAGAAGGATGATGATGGATTTTAAGAATTGGTTAAAAAATGAAGAAAAACGAACGGAAATCGCACCGTTACAAAAAGAAAACGATTTTTGATGTTTTGGGTGTTATGTATTGTAAGATGTTACAAATACGAAAATCCACATAAAAATAAAAAAAAACCATTAAATAGTTTTTTTGTCATGCCCATTTTTAGTGTATTCATAGAGAATCAATAAAAATGCACTACCATATTACCTTTTAGTATGCTTAGCTTGATGGCGATGTGTCGGGACCTCATCTAGAATAATTGTTAGAATTACCAGGATAAGAGGATATTTATCTAACCATATTTTCTATAAAAAACACGACCGCGTTTCCCCCGCGGTCGTGTTTTTTATAATTAGGCTGTAATCCAAGCCTCATCAGCTGGATTTTTACGCCATTCTTGTAATTTTTTTGTTTCAGCTTGTCCGATCATACCTTTTTCTGCTGCCACTTCAGTTAATGCACTGTAGTCGCTTAGAGAATATGATGCTACGTTTGCTGCTGCTAGTTTTTCTTTTCCTGCTTCAAGCTCATACGTGAAGATTGATACGATTCCTAATACTTCACAGCCAGCTTCGCGAAGTGCTTCTACACAAGTAATTGCACTGCCGCCAGTTGAAATTAAGTCTTCTACTACTACTACTTTTTGACCTTTTTCTGCTTTTCCTTCAATCTGGTTCCCTTTACCATGACCTTTTGCTTTACTACGTACATAGCACATTGGTAAATCCATACGATCACTTACCCATGCAGCGTGCGCAATACCAGCAGTTGCTGTTCCTGCAATAACTTCTACAGTTGGGAAGTGTTCTTCGATTAACTTCTCTAATCCTGCCGCAATCGCTTGGCGTACTTTTGGATATGATAACGTTAAACGATTATCACAATAAATTGGTGATTTCATACCAGAAGACCATGTAAATGGATCATTTGGTTGTAAAAATACTGCGCCAATTTCTAATAGATGAGATGCGATTTCTTTTTTCATATTGTTACACCTTCCCACTGTTGTTTTACTGTTTTATACGCTTCAAGCGGATTTTCTGCCTTTGTAATACTACGTCCCACTACAATGTAACTTGAACCAAGTTCACGTGCACGCTTTGGCGTTGCTACGCGTACTTGATCATTAACATCATCGCTTGCAAGACGAATCCCCGGTGTTACTGTTACAAATGCAGGTCCGCATACTTCACGTAACTTTGGTACTTCTAGTGTCGAACATACAACACCATCAAGTCCACTTTCTTTCGTTAATTTTGCATAATGAGCAACCGCTTCTTCTAACGTTTTCTCAATACCAATCTCTTTTTTCATCATAGCTTCCGAAGTGCTTGTTAGTTGTGTAACTGCAATACAAATCGGTCTCTCTTTTCCTTCTTGCTTACCTTCCACTAATCCCTCAAGCGCAGCTTTCATCATGCTGCTTCCCCCAGCAGCATGAACATTTACCATATCAACATCTAGACTAGCTAGGCTGCGCATAGCGCTTTTTACTGTATTCGGAATATCATGGAGCTTTAAATCTAGAAAAATTTGATGCCCTTTTTCTTTTAAGTACGTAATGATAGCAGGTCCCTCTTTATAGAATAGCTCCATACCAACTTTGACAAATAACTGTTCCCCTTCAAAGTGGCTTAAAAACTGTTCTACCTCTGCCTTACCTGGAAAATCCAGTGCAACGATTAAAGACTGTGACATGTTTATTTCCAGCTCCTTCCCTGACATTCCGAAATGTGATCAAATCCTAATTCATCTAATAACGCTGGTAATTCTTCAATAATTGTTGGACATACGAACGGATCAACAAAGTTCGCTGTACCAACTGCAACTGCGCTTGCACCAGCGTAGAAGAACTCAATTACATCTTCTGCTGATTCAATACCGCCCATTCCGATAATCGGAATGTTAACCGCTTGACTCACTTCATGTACCATACGAATCGCCACTGGCTTAATTGCAGGTCCTGATAGTCCGCCTGTACGGTTTGCTAAAATGGGTTTTGCTGTTTTTAAATCTAGACGCATACCAAGCAATGTATTAATCATCGTTAATCCGTCCGCACCTGCATTTTCAATTGCCTTCGCAATCTCTACAATGTTTGCCACGTTCGGTGACAATTTCACATATACCGGTACTTCAGAAACCTCTTTTACTCGCTTCGTTAAATCAGCAGCAATTTCTGGGACAGTACCAAAAGCAATACCACCCGTTTTTACGTTTGGACAAGAAATATTTAATTCTAGCGCATGAACATTTGGTGCTTTTGAAATTTCCTTCGCAACCGCTACGTAATCCTCAGCTTGTGAACCAGCAACGTTTGCAATAATCGGAAGATCAAATTGCTCGAGAAAAGGTAATTCAGAATTCATTACCTTTTCTAATCCAGGATTTTGAAGCCCGATTGCATTTAGCATTCCGCCTGGTGTTTCAGCAACACGAGGCGTTGGGTTTCCATAACGAGGCTGTTCTGTCGTCGCTTTAATCATAATTGATCCAAGTACACTTAAATCATAGAACTGTGCATACTCACGACCAAATCCGAAGCAACCAGATGCTGGGATGATTGGATTTTTTAATGATAACCCCGGTAATTCAACTTGCAATCTGTTCATAGTACAACCTCCCCGATTGGAAATACTGGTCCATCGCTACACACCTTCTTGTAAGAATGTCCACTCGGATCTGCTTGCAAATGACATACACATGCGAAACATGCTCCGATGCCACAGCCCATGCGTTCTTCTAATGAAATGTAGGCTTTTCTCTCTTTATAGCGTCCTTCTAATGCACGAAGCATCGCTAAAGGTCCACATGAGTATAGAATGTCAAAGTCAATTCCATAGCTATCAATTACATCTGTTACAAACCCTTTTGTACCGTGTGTACCATCAACTGTTGCAACATACGTATCACCAAGTTCTGCGAATTTCTCTTCATAGAAGACAACATCTTTCGTCTGGAAACCTAAGATGTGAATAACGCGTACTCCCTTTGCTACAAGACGCTGTGACAATTCGTATAGTGGTGGTACACCAATTCCCCCGCCAACTAATAGAGCCGTTTGCCCAGATTCCGCTTCTTCTATAGGAAATCCATGACCAAGTGGTCCTAACACATCTACAAGTTCACCTTGTTTTCTTTTTGCTAATGTTTTTGTTCCTTGTCCTTCCGCACGATATAGCATTGTAAATTCGTTCTTGTCTTGATCGACATTACAAATACTAATTGGGCGGCGCAGAAGGGGCGTAATGCCCTCTGCTACCTTAATGTGTACAAACTGCCCTGGTTCGTTCATTTGCTGTACAAGATCACCTTGAAGCACTAATTCGTAAATGTTTTTTGCGATTTCTGTTTGATTAACGACGATCATATTTTGCTTTTGCATCATGCATGTACCACCTCGTGGCGCTCTGTTGGCGCGATTTCTTTCATTGCGTGAGCTGAGAATGTCATGGATTCTAATACTCTCAAGATTGCTCGTGTTGTATCAAGAGATGTTAAGCAAGCTACTCCATTCTCTACAGACTCACGGCGAATGCGGAAACCATCACGCGCTGGTTGTTTTCCTTTTGTTAATGTGTTGATAACAAACTGCGCTTTCCCTTGACGAATAATATCAAGTAAGTTGTAGTCTTCAGAATCAATTTTGTTTACAACTTGCACTGGAATGTTTTGTTCTGTTAATGATTGTGCTGTTCCAGCTGTCGCTAATAAGTTATAACCGATTTCATGGAAGCGTTTTGCAATTTCCATCGCTTCTTCTTTGTCTTTATCAGCTACAGTAATGATTACTGATCCGTGCGTTGGAATATTAATTCCAGAAGCAACAAGTCCTTTATATAATGCTTTTTCAAGCGTTAAATCTTTACCCATTACTTCCCCTGTTGATTTCATTTCAGGTCCTAATGTTGTATCAACTGAGCGTAGTTTCGCAAATGAGAATACTGGAGCTTTTACGTATACTTCCTTCTCTTCTGGGCGATAGCCAGTTTCAAAACCTTGCTCTACTAGGTTTTGACCTAAAATAACTTTCGTTGCGATATTTGCCATCGGCACGCCTGTAATTTTACTTAAGAATGGTACAGTACGGCTCGCACGTGGGTTTACTTCAATTACATACACTTCATCTTTGAATACTACAAACTGGATATTTAGTAATCCAACAATGTTTAATCCTCGTCCAAGTGCAATTGTATTTTCAATAATTTGCTCTTTCAGTTTTGCAGATAAGCTTTGTGGTGGATATACTCCAATTGAGTCACCAGAGTGAACCCCAGCGCGTTCAATATGTTCCATAATACCTGGAATGAACACATTTTCACCGTCTGAAATTGCATCTACTTCAATTTCTTTACCAACCATGTAACGGTCAATTAATACTGGGTGATCTGCATGAACTTTAACCGCGTTCTTCATATAGTGCAGCAGTTCTTCTTGACGATATACGATTTCCATCGCACGTCCACCTAGTACGTAGGATGGTCTTACTAATACTGGATAACCAATTTTGTCAGCGATTGCTACCGCTTGCTCTACAGTCGTTGCTGTTTTACCAACTGGTTGCGGGATACCAAGCTGTGTTAAAGCTGCTTCAAACTTATCACGATCTTCTGCACGGTCTAAATCTTCAAGTGATGTTCCTAAGATTTTCACACCGTGTTCTTCTAATTTAGCAGCTAAGTTAATTGCCGTTTGTCCACCGAATTGGACGATAACACCTTCTGGCTTTTCTAAATCGATAATGTGCATTACATCTTCGATTGTTAATGGTTCAAAATATAATTTGTCAGAAATACTGAAGTCTGTTGAAACTGTTTCTGGGTTGTTATTAACAATGATTGCCTCATATCCAGCTTCTTTAATTGCCCATACAGAGTGAACTGTTGCATAGTCAAACTCAACACCTTGACCGATGCGGATTGGACCAGATCCTAGTACGACTACACTCTTACGATCTGTTACAATCGATTCATTCTCATCACCATATGTGCTGTAGTAGTATGGTGTTGCAGATTCAAACTCTGCCGCACAAGTATCTACCATTTTATAAACAGGAGTCATATTGCTTTCTTTACGCATATCGTAAATTTCACGCTCTGTTTTGTTCCAAGCAGCTGCGATGTAATGGTCACTGAAGCCCATTTCTTTCGCAGATTGTAATACTTCCATAATTCCTACATTTTCTTTTACTTTGCGTTCCATATTTACGATGTTTTCAACTTTTTGTAAGAAGAAAAAGTCCATTTCACACCATGAGTTAATTTCTTCTTTCGTTACACCTTGACGGATTGCTTCTGCTACAACAAACAGACGCTCATCATCAGCTTTTATAATACGTTTTTTCATTGTCTCTTTATCAAGCTCTTTTAAATGCTCTAACTCTAAGTGATAAATGCCAAGCTCTAAAGAACGAACCGCTTTTAATAATGATTCCTCTAAGTTACGCCCGATTGACATAACTTCACCAGTTGCCTTCATTTGTGTACCAAGTGTTCTGTTTGCTGATTCAAACTTATCAAATGGCCAACGTGGAATTTTTGAAACAACATAGTCTAATGCTGGCTCGAAGCAAGCGTATGTTTTTTGTGTTACTGGGTTTACAATTTCATCTAATGTTAAACCAACTGCAATTTTTGCCGCTAGCTTCGCAATTGGATATCCAGTTGCTTTAGATGCTAGTGCAGACGAACGACTTACACGCGGATTTACTTCGATTACATAGTATTGGAAGCTATGTGGATCAAGTGCAAGCTGAACGTTACATCCACCTTCAATTCCTAATGCGCGAATAATTCTTAATGAAGTATTTCGTAACATTTGATACTCACGGTCACTTAATGTTTGGCTCGGTGCTACAACGATAGAATCACCTGTGTGAACCCCAACTGGATCGATATTTTCCATGTTACATACTACAATCGCGTTATCATTCGAATCACGCATTACTTCATATTCAATTTCCTTACAACCAGCAATACTCTTTTCTAATAAACATTGTGTTACTGGACTATGTTTTAATCCACCTGATACGATTTCAATTAGTTCTTCTTCATTACTACAGATTCCGCCACCTGTTCCCCCCATTGTAAATGCTGGGCGAACAATAACTGGATAACCAATTTCTTTTACAAATTCATGTGCTTCTTCTAGCGTATGAATAATGGTGCTAGATGGAATTGGTTCATTTAATTCCTGCATTAATGTACGGAATAAATCACGATCCTCCGCTTGCTCGATTGCTGATAATTTTGTTCCTAAAATTTCAACTCCGCACTCTTCAAGTATGCCTGATTTCGCAAGTTCAACAGCCATATTCAACCCTGTTTGACCACCTAATGTTGGTAGGATTGCATCTGGACGTTCTTTACGAATGATACGGCTTACGAATTCTAATGTTAATGGTTCTATATATACTTTATCTGCTGTTGCAGTATCTGTCATAATTGTTGCTGGGTTAGAGTTAACAAGGATTACTTTGTAACCTTCTTCTCTAAGAGATTGACAAGCTTGTGTACCAGAGTAATCAAACTCTGCTGCTTGCCCAATTACAATTGGTCCTGATCCGATTACTAAAATTGTGTTAATGTCTAGGCGTTTTGGCATAACTCTTCCCCTTCTTTCTTGAAGTTTTCAATCATTGCTAAGAAATCTTCGAATAAATCATTTGCATCTTCTGGTCCTGCTGAAGCTTCTGGATGGTATTGTACTGTAAATGCTGGGAACTTCTTATGACGAAGACCTTCTACTGTTCCGTCGTTTAAAGCAACATGCGTAATTTCAAGATCTGTATTTTTAACTGACTCTTCTTCTACTGCGTAACCATGGTTTTGAGAAGTGATTGCTACTTTTCCAGTTGCAAGGTGTTTTACTGGGTGATTTAAACCACGGTGACCGAATTTTAACTTACTTGTATTCGCACCAGATGCTAGAGCGAATAATTGATGGCCAAGGCAAATCCCGAATAAAGGTACTTTTCCGATGATTTCTTTTAACATTTCAATTGCTTCTGGTACATCTTTTGGATCCCCAGGCCCATTACTTAACATAATTCCATCTGGGCTAAGGCGTAAAATTTCTTGCGCCGTTGTATTGTAAGGTACAACAATTACATCACAATCACGTTTATTTAATTCTCGTAAAATACCGTGTTTCATACCGAAGTCTACAAGTACAACACGATGACCACGACCTGGACTTGGATATGGATCTTTTGTTGATACGCGTTTTACATGATCTGTAAAGACTGTCGCTTTTAATTGGCTAACGATGTATTCTACATTCGCATCCATGTTGCAAAGACGACCGCGTAACGTTCCATATTGACGGATTTTTCTTGTTAATTTTCTCGTATCAATTCCTGCTAATCCTGGAATATTTCTTTCTTTCAAGTAATCATTTAACGAAATTTCATTACGGAAGTTAGATGGGTGATCACAAATTTCGTTTACGATTAAACCATTTACAGATGGATGAATTGATTCGAAATCATCACGGTTAATGCCGTAGTTTCCGATTAATGGGTAAGTAAATGTTACAATTTGACCGCAGTATGATGGATCAGATAATGTTTCTTGATATCCAGTCATTCCAGTTGTAAATACAACCTCACCTGACTTTTCGATTTCTCCTCCGAAACCTTTTCCAATTAATACTGTTCCATCTTCTAAGATAAGTTGTCTGTTCATACTAATGCACTCTCCTTTTGCCATGCGATCTTACCACCAACGATTGTCATAATCGGCCAACCTTGGCATTTCCAGCCTGCGAATGGCGTGTTTTTCCCTTTTGATAAGAATGTTGTTGGATCAATCTCTTCCTCTTGTTCTAAATCCATAATTGTAATATCTGCTGCTCTTCCTTCTTTCAAGCGACCGGCTTCTAGACCAAATGTATCAGCTGGTTTTTCTGTTAAGAATTGAATTAATTGTTCTAATGTAATGATTCCTTTTTTCACAAGGTTTGTATATAGCAATGGGAATGCTGTTTCAAAACCAGTAATTCCAAATGGTGCTCTTTCAATCCCTTGTGCTTTTTCTTCTGCTGCATGCGGTGCATGATCTGTTGCGATTATATCGATTGTTCCATCTAATAATCCTTCAATTAATGCTTCGTGGTCTTCTTTTCCTCGAAGCGGCGGATTCATTTTAAAGTTTGGATCAGCCGATGGGATATCATCTTCACATAATACTAAGTGGTGCGGTGTTACTTCTGCTGTCACTTTAATTCCAGCACGTTTTGCATCACGAATCACTCGTACAGATCCTTTTGTACTTACGTGACATACGTGATAGTGGCAATCTGCCGCTTCCGCAAGTAATATGTCCCGGGCAATATGTACAGATTCACATACTGATGGGATACCGTTTAATCCGTGTTCCTTAGAAAACTTCCCTTCATGTACACAACCTTTATTAATTAGCGTATTTTCTTCACAGTGTGCAACGACTGCCATATTTAATTTTGCTGCACGTTTCATAGCAGCTAGCATCATGCTTGCATCTTGTACGCCTACTCCATCATCAGTAAACGCGAATGCTCCAAGTTCTTTTAATGTTTCAAAGTCTGTCATTTCAGAACCTGCTTGACGTACTGTAATTGCGCCATATGGCAGTACATTTACATGTGCTTTTTCTTTAATTCGTTTTTGCAAGTCTTCCATATGTTCTTTGCTGTCCGGTACTGGGCGTGTATTTGGCATTGCGCAAATTGTTGTAAATCCACCCTTTGCTGCTGCAAGCGTACCTGTTTCAATTGTTTCTTTATGTTCACCACCTGGTTCGCGAAGATGAACGTGTACATCTACTAATCCAGGTGCGATTAATTTTCCATTTACATCGATTACTTCAACATTATCTGCCTTAATATTTTCTGCTACTTTCGCAATTTTACCGTCTTGTACAAGAAGATCTGTTGCTACAATTTTTCCTTCTTCATTTAGATAACGTCCATTTTTAAACAAATAATTCATGTTTCATTCCTCCTAATACATTTGGTAATGCGCGTTTTAGTACAGCCATTCTTACGTAAACTCCGTTTTCCATCTGTTTGAAAATGCGGGAACGCTCACACTCAACGAGTTCGCTCGCAATTTCTACATCGCGGTTTACAGGAGCTGGATGCATAATAATGCTTCCTTGTTTCATACGTTTTTCTCGTTCAATTGTTAATCCGTGCTGTTCATGATACTCTTTCATGATGTCTGTTTCATAATGGTCATGACGCTCATGTTGCACACGAAGTAACATCATCACATCCACTTCTGGAACAAGTTCATCTAAACTTCTGTATGTTCCGAATGTGTTAGTTTCATCTTTCCACTCTTCTGGGCTAGCAAAGTAAATTGTTGCTCCTAATTTCGCTAATGCTTCAGCATTAGAGCGGGCTACTCGGCTATGGCGGATATCTCCAACAATTGCAATCTTTAATCCTTCGAAGCTTCCAAACTCTTGTTTAATTGTTAAAAGGTCTAGCAAGCATTGTGTTGGATGATTTCCACATCCATCTCCAGCATTTAGGATTGGAATATTTACTTTATCTTTTAGCTCATCGAAGTAGCGATCTTGCTGATGACGGATGACTACTGCTTTTGTTCCGATTGATTCTAGTGTTCTTATCGTATCGTATAATGTTTCTCCTTTTTGTACGCTAGAAGAATCTGCTGAGAAGTTTAATACGTCTAGTCCTAATCTCTTCTCGGCAACTTCGAAGCTAAACTTTGTTCTCGTACTATTTTCGAAAAATAAGTTCGCTACAAACGTTTGCTCTGTTGTTTTTTCACTTCTTCCATTTGCGAAATCTTCTGCGTCTTTTAGGATTTCTGAAATCTCTTCTTTCGATAATTCACTCATCGTTAACAAATGGCTCATTGTCATCCCTCATCTTTCTGATTTTTATGATAACACTTTTGTATTTATATAATAATAACTGCATAAAAATACCCTAATCGTATGAGACTAGGGTGCGAGAAAAAAGCCACCCTTTTCGGTCTCACAGGACTGAATTAAAAGGTTGTTTTTATGAAGCAATCTGCTTAGATTGTTGTTTCTGTTTCATTTCAGGTAACAGTAGATTTAACAGTACGCCAACGATTGCTGCAAGTGCCATTCCTTCTACTTGGAATGATTCTCCGACACGAAGTACCGCGCCACCAATCCCGATTACCAGAATCACTGATGCAATCATTAAGTTTCGTTTGTCGCTTAAGTCTGTTTTATCATCTACCATCATGCGTAAACCGCTTGATGCGATTACTCCAAAGAGTAAGATTGATACGCCCCCCATAACTGGTGTTGGAATCGAGTGAATCAGTGCGGAAATCTTACCAATAAATCCGAACATAATCGCGAAGACTGCTGATCCGATGAATAAGTATACACTGTAAGCTTTCGTAATTGCCAGTACACCTATGTTTTCACCGTATGTTGTATTTGGTGGTCCACCAATTACTGATGCGATTAATGTCGCTACACCATCTCCAAAAATCGAGCGATGTAACCCTGGTTTTTCAATTAAATCTCGATTAATAACATTTCCAAGTACGATTTGATGCCCGATATGTTCTGAAATTGTTACAAGTGCTACTGGCACCATTAAGAGTACAATCTTCCATGAAAACTCTGGCGTGTAAGTTACAAATGGTACGACAAAGTCTGGTACATCAAACCATTTCGCCTCAGCTACTGGCTTTAAGTCCACCAATCCTTGGAAGTAAGCGAAGATATATCCTCCGATAATCCCTAATAGAACTGGTATGATGCTGAAAAATCCTCTTCCGAATATAGAGCAAATGATTGTAATTGCTAGCGTTACTAATGCTACTGAGAAGTGTGTAACACTATACTTGCCACCTGCATCATTCATTGCCATATTCACTGCTGTGTGTGCTAATGCTAATCCGATAACCATTACAACTGGACCAACGACAATTGGTGGGAGTAACTTCATAATCCATGCTGATCCCGATTTCTTAATTCCAAGTGAAATTAAGATGTATACAAGTCCTGCTAGTAAACCTCCAAGCATTGCTGCTCCTGGCCCTCCTGCTGTCTTCGCCGTAATAATCGGTGCGATAAACGCGAATGATGAGCCTAGATATGCTGGTACTTGACCCTTTGTTATAAGAATAAACGCGAGTGTTCCTAATCCACTGGAGATTAAAGCTACTGATGGGTTCAGTCCTGTTAAAAACGGAACAAGTACTGTTGATCCAAACATCGCGAACAAATGTTGTATACTTAAAAATAACCATTTTCCGGGTTTCGGTACTTCATGAATGTCTAACACTGGCTTTTGCTCCATTGTTATATCCTCCTTCAGTTTAAAACTTTGCAATAAAAAAACTCTTTGCGCCCTATGCACAAAGAGTCCTATACTTTCGTATGTCAAATTTGACATACGAAAGTCAAGACCCTTTGGCAGCCTCACAGGACTACATTTAAAAGGGCTTTACTTATCGTATATACTTACTCGATCTTGCTGATCCGTCTCTTGCAAATCAACTTCAATACGTTCTTCACTTGATGTTGGAATGTTCTTTCCTACATAATCAGCACGAATTGGTAATTCACGATGACCTCTGTCTACAAGAACAGCTAGTTGGATTTGTGATGGTCTACCTAAATCCATAAGAGCATCCATCGCTGCTCGAACCGTTCTTCCTGTATACAATACATCATCCACAAGAATAACTTTTTTCTTCGTAATGTCCACAGGAATATCTGAACCTTTTACAAGCGGTTCTTTATTTTTTGATTGCAATGTTAAATCATCACGATATAGCGTAATGTCTAACTCGCCTACTTCTATTTCTTTTCCTTCAATTTGACCAATTCGTTCTGCTAAACGCTGTGCAATAAAAATCCCACGTGTTTTAATTCCGACAAGAACACAATTATCGACACCTTTATTACGTTCCACAATTTCATGACTGATGCGTGTTAAAGCGCGGCGAATCATTTGGTCATCTAAAACGACAGCTTTTTCTTGCATGCTCTACACCTCCAAGCTTTTTTCTTGCGTGAGAGGAATGGTATAAAAAAAGTCCTCTCAGCGTGTGCGAGAGGACTTTTGAAAAAAGGGTACAAGTATACCCTAAGTATTTCAAACCGTTACCTTCTCAACCTCACGGGGCTGTGTTAAAGGATCATTATTCAACTGCTGTTAGTATCGCAGGTTTCAATCGTTTTGTCAATACTATTTCCGTAAAACATTTAAAACTTCTTCAAATACTGCTGGAACTGGCGCCTCAAACTCGATATATTCGCCTGTACGAGGATGATCAAACCCTAAAATCCCCGCATGAAGCGCTTGTCCATTTATATCTAATGTTTTTTTCGGGCCATATTTCGGATCTCCCGCAAGCGGGTATCCAATATATTTCATATGAACACGAATTTGGTGCGTACGGCCGGTTTCTAAACGACACTCTACAAGTGTAAAGTCTTTAAATCGTTCTAACACCTGAAAATGCGTAACAGCATGCTTCCCATTTTCATCAATCGTCATACTTTGGCGATCCTTTTTATCACGGCCAATTGGAGCATCAATTGTTCCTTTATCATGTGGAATTACACCATGGACGATTGCTTTATATCGTCTTGTTACTGTTTTTGCCACAAGCTGATTTACAAGAGATTCATGTGCCATATCATTTTTAGCAACCATCAATAAGCCAGATGTATCTTTATCAATACGATGTACAATACCCGGACGCATTACACCGTTAATACCTGATAAATCTGTACAATGATGCATTAACCCATTTACAAGTGTACCACTTGTATGTCCAGGAGCTGGATGCACAACCATGCCACGTGGCTTATTCACAACAAGCACATCTGCATCTTCATAATAAATTTCTAAATTCATGTCTTCTGGCAAAATATCAAGCTCTTCTGGTTCTGGAATTGCTACTGCAATTTCATCATTTACTTTTACTTTATAATTTCCTTTAATGTCGTTTCCATTTACGGTTACAACGCCATCTTTAATCCACTGTTGTACTTGTGAACGTGACCATTCATTGTTCACTCCCGCGAGAAACTTATCAATCCGTTCGCTCTTTTGTTCTTCTGTAACTGTTACTTGTACTACTTCGCTCATTCAATTACTCCTTCATTTTCTTTCCTTCTAATAATGTTTGAATAATAATCAATACAACCCCAATACATAAAGCTGAGTCAGCTATGTTAAATACCGGATAGTTGTATGAAAAAATATACACGTGAATGAAATCCACCACTTCTTGTCTAAATACACGATCAATAAAGTTGCCAATTGCTCCGCCTAAAATAAGACCTAATGAAATCCCTAGGAGCTTATCTGTTTTTGCATACTTTTTCATATAAAATACGATAAATCCTACAAAAACAACTGTAATAATATAGAAGAACCACATTTTGTTTTCTAAAATGCCCCAGGCAGCTCCTCTATTCCGATGTGATGTTATGTATAATACATTATCGATAATCGGGATACTTGTACCTAATTCCATGTTTTTTACAATTAACCATTTCGATACTTGATCGATGGTAATGACAAATAACGCTATTAAATAATATATCATTTTCATTTCCCCCACAAAGACAGTGTACCTCAAAATTTTAGCATAGCTACGGTCTTTTCACAATGAACCTTTACGGAAGAATAAAATAAAATAAAATAAAAAAAGGTAATATAATATCGTTGTGCCTCTTAGACATTTACTTTCTCATATAAAAATTCATGAATTGTACGAGCTGTTGGCATCATTTTCATTTGCTTTATAGGAATGTATGTCCCAGTTTCCTCACAAATGCCATACATATCGATTTCCATTTTAAATAATGCTCGTTCCACATCTTTTAAATCTTCTCTTATATCATGTAAAAATAATTTCTTTTTTCCATCTTCCTTCGATTCATAGCCTAATTCCAGTCCGAATTCTACATAATAAGTTTTTATCGCTTCTTTTGCCAGTCGTTCCTGTAGTTCTTTTTTCATCAATTGTAATTCTTCTTTGATTTCCATATAGATTTCATTCACGTGTACATTCCTCCCGGCTGCAATGTACCGTTAGTGTGTCCGAAATTTTCTCGCTTACCGCTCACACATTTTTCCTTCATGGGAAAGTGCTTAAAAGTTACTTCCTCCTGCCCAATAGAAAAACTTTAAGCAGTCGAACTTTTCATACATCTGCTACATGTTAAGAAGAATCATTACTAAATACAAAAACTGACTACCGTAATAGCAGTCAGTTTTTATCACATCATTATTTTACATAATTTTCTTTTACTACTGTTGCACAACGCTCACATAATGTTTCATGTTCAGCGTCTTTACCAATTGTTTCAGAAACAACCCAGCAACGTTCACATGTTTCACCAGTTGCCTGCGCTACAACAACAGCTGTATGCTCATATTTTGGTGCATCCACTGGAGCTTCTTCCATTGTTCCACCAAGTTTATACTCAGAGACAATAAATAATTGTTTTAAATCTTCACTAATAGACTCTAACATTTGTTTCATTTCTGCAGTTGGATATAGGGTAATACTCGCATTTAATGACTTACCGATTACTTTTTCATTACGAGCCACTTCTAAAGCTTTTAATACGTCATCTCGAAGTGTCATAAATGCATCCCATTTTGTTTTTAACGCTTCCGCACACTCTACTTCTACAGCTTCTGGCATATCAGTTAGCTGAACGCTTCCCTCTACAACACCAGGAACATATGGCCATACTTCATCAGCTGTATGAGGTAAGATTGGTGTTACAAGTTTTGTCAATGCAACAAGAACATCGTAAAGTACTGTTTGAATCGCACGACGGTCATGATGATTTGCTGCTTCAATGTATAAAATGTCTTTTGCAAAGTCTAAATAGAATGAGCTTAAATCAATTGTGCAGAAGTTATGAATTGCATGATATACTGCCGCAAAGTCATATGTTTCATATGCTTCTTTTACTTTTGTAATTAAGTCATTTAATTTCACTAGCATGTAGCGATCTACTTCACGTAATTCAGCTTTCGCTACTGCATCTTGACTTGGATTAAAGTCAGCTAAGTTTCCTAATAAGAAACGGAATGTGTTACGGATTTTACGATATACTTCTGCAACTTGTTTTAAGATATCATCTGAAATACGCACATCAGATTGGTAGTCAACAGAAGATACCCATAAACGTAAAATATCTCCACCTAATTGATCCATGATTTTCTTCGGTACAACAATATTCCCGATAGATTTACTCATTTTACGACCTTCACCGTCTAATACGAATCCATGACTCAACACACCTTTGTATGGTGCTTTACCTGTTACTGCAACTGCTGTTGATAATGAAGAGTTAAACCAGCCACGGTATTGGTCAGATCCCTCTAAGTATAAATCAGCTGGACGTTGTAAGTCCTCGCGCTCTTCTAGGACAGCTTGGTGAGAAGAACCTGAATCAAACCATACGTCCATAATGTCTGTTTCTTTACGGAATTCGCCATTCGGACTAGATGGATGTGTAAATCCTTCTGGTAATAAATCTTTCGCTTCACGTTCGAACCATACGTTAGAACCGTTCTCACGGAATAGATCTGCTACGTGATTGATTGTTTCATCTGTAATAATTGGATCGCCATTCTCTGCATAGAAGACAGGAATCGGTACACCCCATGCACGTTGACGAGAAATACACCAATCACCACGGTCACGAACCATATTATGAAGACGTGTTTCCCCCCATGCTGGTACCCATTTTGTTTCCTCAACCGCTTGTAATAATTCGCTGCGGAACGCTTCAATAGATGCAAACCATTGCGCTGTCGCACGGAAGATAATTGGTTTTTTCGTTCTCCAGTCATGTGGATAAGAATGCGTAATAAATGTTAATTTTAATAACGCACCTACTTCTTCTAATTTTTCTGTAATTGGCTTATTAGCTTTATCATAGAATAGACCTTCGAATCCAGGTGCTTCACTTGTTAATACACCCTTATCATCAACTGGACAAAGAACTTCTAATCCATACTGTTTACCAACAAGGAAATCGTCTTCCCCGTGTCCAGGTGCTGTATGTACACAACCTGTACCAGCATCTGTTGTAACGTGCTCACCAAGCATAACTAAAGAATCACGCTCATAGAATGGATGCTTCGCAACTGTATACTCAAGTTCGCTACCTTTAACTGTTTTCACAACTTCAGCATTTTCCCACTCTAACGTTTTAGAAACTGTGTCAAATAGTTCAGAAGCAATAATATATTTTTCATCATTTACTTTCACAATGCTGTATTCAAGTTCTGGATGAACAGAAATACCTAAGTTGGCTGGTAATGTCCAAGGTGTTGTTGTCCAAATGATAAATTTCTCGTCGCCTTCTAATACGTCTTTTCCGTCTTTTACAGGGAATGCCACATAAATAGATGCTGACTTTTTATCATTGTATTCAATTTCAGCTTCAGCTAAAGCGGATTCACTTGTTGGAGACCAATAAACTGGTTTTTGTCCTTTATAGATATAACCTTTTTTCGCCATTTCACCAAATACTTTAATTTGCTGCGCTTCATAAGCTGGCTCTAAAGTAATATACGGGCGATCCCAATCAGCACGCACACCTAGACGTTTAAACTGTTCACGTTGGCGATTCACTTGTTCGTATGCATACTCTGCACATAACTTACGGAATTCTGCAACCGTCATTTCTTTACGTTTTACACCTTTATTTGTTAAAGCTTGTTCAATTGGTAAACCGTGTGTATCCCATCCTGGTACATATGGTGCACAGTATCCAGTCATTGATTTGTAACGAACAATAAAATCTTTTAATACCTTATTTAACGCATGTCCCATATGAATGTCACCATTCGCATATGGAGGACCATCATGCAGTACAAATAAAGGACGACCTTTTGTATGTTCTTGTACCTTTTCATAAATGTTCATCTCAGCCCATTTTTCTTGCATTGCAGGCTCACGTTTTGGTAAATTCCCACGCATTGGGAATTCTGTTTTCGGCATTAGTAATGTATTTTTATACTCCACGCTTAATTCCTCCTCGAATTTATAAAAGAAAGACCCTAAAAAATGGAATAAAAAAGAGACTCTCTCATCCCCAAAAAAGGGACGAGAAAGTCTCCCGCGGTACCACCCTAGTAGACCGTACACGTATGCACAAGGTCCTCTTTATATTCTTAACGCGAATATACGCCTACGCTTACTTTTTTGTTCAGCGCGGAACTCCAGGGTGATATTCCCATTTATCTCCTTATCCTGAGCTTACACCGTCCTCAGTTCGCTATATAAGGTATGAAAAAGGTACTTATCCCTATCTTTGTTTTTCTTAATAAATATGTTGTTTAAAATTATATGTAATAATGAGAAAAACGTCAAGCTTACACTGTTTCTTCTTTCTTTAATAGCTCGTCCACTTCTTCTTCTAGCTCAATTAATTTGTCCCAATCATCGTTGTTTAACATTTCAAGCTGTGCTTCTAATAACATACGGAAACGCGTACGGAATACTTTCGCTTGTTTCTTTAGCTCTTCAATATCAAATGCAACTTTTCTTGATTTTACTAAAGCTTCATTAATGATACGATCTGCATTCTTTTCTGCTTCACGTACAATTAATTTCGCTTCTTTTTGTGCATTACGCTTTACTTCTTCAGCCGCTTCTTGTGCAACAACGATAGACTTATTTAGCGTGTCTTCAATGTTAGAAAAATGATCTAATTTACCTTCTAGTTGAGCAACTTTTTCTTCTAATGCTTTCTTCTCGCGAATGACCAATTCATAATCTTTGATGATCTGATCAAGAAACTCATTTACTTGATCCTCATCATAGCCACGGAATCCGCGACCAAATTCTTTGTTATGAATATCTAATGGTGTTAACGGCACAAACGCCACCTCCAAGTAGTTATCTGAATTTTCTTCTTTTAATTATATCTTTTCTTCGACAAAACAAGAGTTTTTCCTTCTAAAAAACCAATCATTTTAGTATACCATACAAAACTCGCCATTTGTCGCGTTTCGTTTTTCCTTCTACAGAAAATAATTTACTCCGGCCATATCCCCTAATTGAAAAAACATCACCCGGAAAACACTCATATGCAGTTTGTTCAACAGTTTTCCAGTTCACTTTCACAAGACCGTTTTTTATAAGTGGCTGTACTTTTTGCCGTGATAGATGAAGCATTTCAGCTAGCAGGACATCTAATCGAAGTGATGAAACAGTTCCAGATTGTTCTTTCCATTCTTCTTGCAATCGTAATACTTTGTCTGCTTGTACAGAGGAAAGTGAGACCTTCATTTTCCCTATTGATTGTAAATTCATTTCAATGTAAGAAACAATTTCTTTTGCAACTATAATTTGGGCACGATTTTCTTGAAGCAAAATATCACCACACTTTTCTCTTGTAAGACCAAGAGACATAAATGCACCTAATATTTGCCTATGTTCAAGCGTATAAAACTTGGAAGGATAGTCAATTTCTAATACTTCAACTTGAAAATCTTCTTCATTTAAATCCAGATAACTCGGATAAATAAGAGCTCTTTTCCTTTCCGCTTTTGGCTCAGCACCATAAAGACGCAAAGTAGCATCCCCTTGATTTCCAATTATCGTAGCAACAATTTGCTGCTGACGCGGATCCAGAAAATCCGTTAATTTCACTTGATGATATTCTTCAGCTACCTGTTTCCACTCTAACACTTTATCGACAAAGACCACTTCTTCGGGTCTAAAATGCTCATAGATGCTCATTCATTCAACCTCTTATTACAAGAAATAACGAAACAGACTTACTAAACCATTACTAGCCAATCTCAACGCAATAATTGCAACAATTGGAGAAATATCCATCATGCCAAAAGGTGGGATGAATCTCCGAAACGGCTCTAAATATGGTTCACAAATACGTGATAGAAGATCACCAAATGTTGATTCTCTAGCCCCTGGAAACCAAGATAGAAGGATATAGATAATAAGCGCCCAGGAATAAATCTGGATGATCCAAAGCAATGCTTGTAAAATAATCGTCATGGCGTATTACCACCTCTTTATATTTGTCTCTTCCTCTTCACCGAACAATTCAGAAATGGCCCCAACAATATCCACAGTCTCAGGTGTACAAATAAATGTTTTCGGTCCTAATTTTTGAATGTCCCCGCCTATAGCGTATACAGTACCACTTAAAAAGTCAACGATACGCACAGCTTGATCTGTTGACATCCTTTGCAAATTAATGACAACCGCTCTTCTTCCCTTTAAATGATCCGCAATCCCTTGTGCTTCCGAATATGTGCGCGGTTCTAACAAAACAACTTTGGAAGATTGCTTTGCTGTTTCAATACTTACAATATTTTGTTTCGGCTGTGCTTTCGTAAGTGGAATATCCTGCTGCTCTGGTGGATCTTGTTGTTTTTTCATTTCAGCTTGCTCCTTTTCCTTTTCGTAAGCTTCTCGCTCTTCTGGAGTGTCAAAAAAGAAGTATTTTACTTTTGACCAACTCATAATAACATTCTCCTTCCTTTTATGCTTTTCCTACTAAAATCGTTCCCAAACGAATATATGTAGCACCTTCTTCAATTGCAATCGTATAATCATTTGACATTCCCATTGATAACTCTTTACACGGAGCGTATGATAATCCTAGTTCTTGTACTTGTTTTTGCAAACCACGCAATTTCTTAAAACAATGACGAATTTCGGCTTCTTCCTCAGTAAATGGTGCCATTGTCATCAATCCAACAACTTCAATTTTATCAAATTCTTGCAAAGCACGAATAAACGCAATCGTTTCCTCAGCCGCTATCCCTTGCTTTGATTCTTCAGACGATGTTTTCACTTGTACAAAACATCGAACCTGCTTTGTAGTACGCTTTTGGATTTCTTTCGCAAGTGAAATGCGATCTAATGAATGCAAATAATCAATCTCATTAATAATTTCTTTTACTTTTCTCGTTTGTAACGAACCAATGAAATGCCAACTTACTTTTGAACCAAAATGCTCATACTTCTGTAAAAAACCTTCATTACGATTCTCACCTAAATCAGTAAGTCCAGCTTCTATTACTTCATTTGTTTTTTCAATTCCTACTGTTTTTGTTACTGCAACGAGCTTAATCTCTTGTGCTGAGCGCTCTGCTCGTTCACATGCTATTTTAATTTTCTCATTTACAAATGCTAAATTCTCTTGCACTACCACTGTTTTCAATCCTCCTTAAAGCCTATGAAGCTCAACATTCTTCCTGTTTTCCCTCGATCACGACGATGTGAGAAAAACAATTGTTCTTCACAGCTTGTACAAAGAGACGACATCATAATATGCTCTTCTTTTATGCCAGCTTGTATGCATAATATGCGATTGATTTCTTTTAAATCAATTGCATATTGTCCGTCTGAAATCAATTTATATGGAACATGTCCGTTTACCGCTTGTTTTGCTGCTGATAATACGCGATCATCAACTACATAACAGCAGGACCCTATGGCTGGTCCAATTGCAACATAAATCTCATGAGCTGGCACCCCTTCTGCACGCCACTTTTGAATCATTTCTTTTGCAATTTCTTTTACAGTGCCTTTCCATCCAGCATGTGCCAGCCCTATCATACCATGTGATGGTGCATAGAAATAGAGTGGAACACAATCAGCATAACAAGATGTTAAACATACATCTCTATCAGTCGTATAAATACCATCTGTGTTTGGAATACCGTCTTCATATGAATAGATTCCTCGCCCTTTTTCTTGCTGTCCTACTTTTTCAACATGATAATCATGAACTTGTTCTGAACAAATCCAATTTTCTAATGGTTTTTGTAACTTGTTCGCTAAAATACGTCTATTTTCATGAACATTTTCCATCATATCATTTACATGTAATCCTAAATTCATCGCATGAAAGGAGCCTGTACTTACTCCACCATCTTTTGTCGTAAATCCTGCAGTAATGTTTCCAAGTTCTTTCCACGCTTGTAAATACAATATACCGTCCTCATATATAAATGGTTCTCTCATAAAGCGGCTCCTTTTAATAAAATAACATAAAAAGCATGGTACTTCCTGTCTATTTTACCATACTTTTATTTTTCCATAATGACAACATAAAAAAAAGAGAGATTTGTAATATTCTTTAAGAAATTGTCGGTGTTTGTATTGATTCTGTTACAGAATTGACATGATCAGCTCTTACTAATATTACATCCTCTCCAATTTTTACAATTTGCTTCCACGGAATAACAAACTCTGCTTCTTTCCCAAATATCCCTAACATACGTGTTTGCTTTGAAATAATGACAGCTTGAATCTTCCCTGTATTCATATCAATATCAATATCGCTAATGTTTCCAAGTTTTTTTCCGTCAGAGACATTTACAACATCCTTAATTTGAAACTCTGAAATTCGTATCATTGTCATTCTCCCCTTTTATGTTGTGTAATCGATAAGTCTCCTCCTGCCAGCAGTTTCACTTTACTGTCATTATATGAACACGTAATCTTTCCTATGAACAGAATCTTGGGGCACGCAACATAAAAAGATCTCATCTTAAATGATGAGACCTTATCCTTGAATTGTTTTATTCATTTGTTTAATTGCTGATTTTTCAAGGCGTGATACTTGTGCTTGAGAAATCCCAATTTCTTCGGCAACTTCCATTTGTGTTTTCCCTTGAAAAAAACGTTTTCGGATAATCATTTTTTCGCGATCATTCAATCGTTTCATTCCTTCTTTCAACGCCAATTCTTCCACCCATTGCTCGTCCCTTTGTTTATCATCACTTAGTTGATCCATCACAAAAATAGGATCGCCCCCATCATTATAGATTGGTTCAAATAGTGATACTGGATCTTGAATGGCATCAAGTGCAAAAACGATTTCTTCATGTGTCACTTCAAGTACTTTTGCAATATCCATCGCCGTTGGTTCTTTTGAATTTTCAGCAATTAGCTTTTCTCTTACCTGTAATGCTTTATACGCAATATCTCGCAACGAACGAGAGACGCGAATTGGATTGTTATCACGCAAATATCTACGGATTTCTCCAATAATCATTGGCACAGCATATGTTGAAAATTTAACATTTTGGCTTAAGTCAAAGTTATCAATGGATTTCATAAGTCCAATGCAGCCGACTTGAAATAAATCATCAACAAATTCTCCTCTGTTGTTAAATCGCTGAATGACGCTCAGTACAAGACGTAAGTTTCCATTTACTAATTTCTCTCTTGCGCTTATCTCTCCACTTTGCATTTCTCGAAATAATTTACGCATCTCTTCATTTTTTAGTACTGGAAGTTTAGCTGTATCAACACCGCAAATTTCTACTTTGTTTCTCGTCAAAGTGTTCCCTCCTATCGGGAGTTGCTGTACAGTGTAAAGTATCTCCTTTGGAGGGAATTTTATGCATACCGTTTTTCTGTCACTTTTAATAAAAATATCATTCGTGCTTTACCCGGAAATACAACAAAACCAATCGGAATACCGATTGGTTTTGCACAATCTCCTTGATGATCTAACCTTTTAACAACGTCACTTTATACCATTTTATTAAATTCTTTTCGAAGCCTTTTTATAATTCTCTTTTCAAGTCGAGAAATATAAGACTGTGAAATCCCTAGCATATCTGCCACATCTTTTTGTGTTTTTTCTTCTCCCCCTGCAAGTCCAAAACGGAGTTCCATAATTTGTTTTTCACGATCATTCAGTTGGTGTAGTGCTTTCTTAAGAAGATGTCTATCTACATTAGCCTCTAAATCTTTTGTAATAATATCATCATCCGTACCAAGAACATCTGATAGTAACAATTCATTCCCATCCCAATCAATATTTAATGGTTCATCAAATGACACTTCTGAACGATTTTTATTATTTCTACGTAGATGCATTAAAATTTCATTTTCTATACAACGTGATGCATAAGTTGCTAATTTTATTTTCTTTTCAGGGTTAAATGTATTCACAGCTTTAATAAGACCAATTGTTCCAATACTAATCAAATCCTCAATATTAATTCCTGTATTTTCAAATTTACGCGCTATATACACAACAAGCCGTAAGTTACGCTCAATGAGTAATGACCGTGCTGCTTGATCACCTTTTGGCAATTTATTGAGGAGTACTTCTTCTTCCTCTTTTGTTAAAGGCGGTGGCAATGCCTCACTTCCACCGATATAGTAAATTTCATCAGTCTTAATTCCAAGTTTCAGCAATACTTTATACCAAAGATATATGAAATAAAATTTTATTTTCGTCATATTCTCCCGCCTCTCATAATTAAGCAATTGTCACTTTGGGTGATATCAACATTTTCGGATGTATAATACATTGATACTCTCCATTTGTAGATAATTGCTGTGTATTTAAGCCGATTAATACTTTATTTACGACCATATTGCTTCCTTCATGATAAATTTGAACAACATCTGGCTTAATTGCCCATAAAAATTGATGATCAACTCCTACTGCTCGAAAAGGAATTAAACGTAGTCTCGTTGCCCAACCTGAATCATTTTCTGGTATTTGTGGAATTTCTGTTTTGGAATAAATTTGTTCTGTTAACCATGTTGGTAAACAATGCTCTAATGATGAAATATGCATAATCATAACCGGTGTTTTTGTTAAAGGGTCATGAAGCTGATTTCCACTATCAATCAAGCCATCTAATTTAATTTCATTTTCAACTAATCTAATATTCACTTGTACAATTTGGTCATAATGAATCTTAGTCACTTCCACATTTTCAATACGTTTTTTTGAAAAGTAATAAATAATCGGAAATCCCAAAATCACAAACATCCAACTTACTGGATCACCATAAGACATTGCTTTCGCCTGAACTAATCCATCTACCATGTCATTCGTTTGTAGGAAAAAATGAGTTCCAATTAATCCTCCTCCTACCATAAATGTTACAAAATAAAAGGTAAAAACAGTCTGTGTATAATCTCTAAAAGTAGAAAATCCAAATGCTGTATACACAATAAGTAACGAATACAATAATTTCATAATTGGGTGTGTCATCATAGAAGCAAAAGGAGTAAAGGCAAAAATAACAATTGTAGAACCAATAAATGTCCCTAGCACAAGCCTCCATCTTTTGATCTTCTTTTTCAACACAGTTGCTGCTAATAAAAGCAAAAGAAAATCAATGCAGGCGTTTAACAACCAAACAACGTCGGCGTAAACAACCAAACAATTCACCTCTTTTTTTAAGTTGAGACTAGTATAAAGCATATCCAATAGGAAAGTGTGTCAATTTGCGGAGGGGTTTTTTTGTTATTTTGTGGTTTCTAGACATAATCTGTCGTGAGGTATATATTGTGAGCTTTCTAATAATAAATCCTTCGGTTCCCTTCATCTATCTTTCTTACTTTCTATAATTCAGATGATGGTCTTATTATATAAATACAAATTGAAAAAACGACATAAAACCTTTCTTTTTAAGTGAAAGAGTGCATCCATCCATGCATAGAAGCGGTCAGATCAATCCTTTTCCTGCCATATGCAAGTTAAAACAAAGAGAGAAACGACTGCTGGTCACCTTTTGTTCTTCGTAACAGCAACTTATACGTTGAAAAATCAAAATGAATTTATATATTTATGAATAGCGAGATAAGTTTTTTTATTTTAAAATATTTAAGGTTGTGTAATAAAAAAGAAAGGAGCCCTGAGGCTCCTTTCTTTTTATCGTCTACGACGGTTACGTAAAAATGCTGGAATATCGATATCATCTGAATCTGTATTACGATCATGTACAATAGACTCTTCACGTTTCACTTCGCGTTTTACTTCACGTTGTTTTTGTGGCTGCGCTGTTGGTTGTTGCTGTTGCGCGTGATTTGTAGCCGCCGTTGGACGTACAAATGGTTTTGGCGGCTGAACTGAAACACTATCATCAAAACCAGTTGCAATTACAGTAACAACAATTTCATCTTTTAAACTCTCATTAATTACAGAACCGAAAATCATATTCACTTCTGGATCTGAAGCTGAAGCAACGATATCTGCCGCTTCTTGCACTTCATATAAACTTAAGTTTGTGCCCCCAGTAATATTCATAAGAACACCTTGTGCACCATCGATAGATGTTTCTAATAACGGACTAGAAATTGCACGTTTTGCTGCTTCTGCTGCACGGTTTTCACCAGTTCCAACACCAATACCCATTAATGCAGAGCCTTTATTAGACATAATTGTTTTTACGTCTGCAAAGTCTAAGTTAATGAGACCAGGTGTAGCAATTAAATCAGAAATACCTTGTACACCTTGTCGTAATACGTTATCCGCTTCGCGGAACGCTTCAAGCATTGGTGTATTTTTATCTACAATTTCTAAAATACGATCATTCGGTATAACAATGATTGTATCTACATTATCTTTAAATGCTGTAATCCCAGATATAGCTTGCGTCGCACGTTTACGACCTTCGAATGTAAATGGACGTGTTACAACACCAACTGTTAACGCGCCTAGTTCTTTTGCGATTTGTGCAATAACTGGAGCTGCACCCGTACCAGTTCCTCCGCCCATACCAGCTGTTACAAAGACCATATCTGCACCACGAAGTGCTTCTTGGATTTGTTCTTTACTTTCTTCAGCGGCTTTTTTCCCTACTTCAGGATTTGCGCCGGCACCAAGTCCACGCGTTAATTTTCCGCCAATTTGCATTTTCGTTTCAGCTTTTGATAAATTTAATGCTTGCGCATCAGTGTTCACAGCAATGAAATCCACACCTTGTACACCGTGCTCAATCATACGGTTTACAGCGTTATTTCCGCCACCGCCGACACCGATAACTTTTATGCTCGCTAATTGATCTTGAGTAGTATCAAACTCTAACATGTCGAAATCCCCCTAGAACCTCATTTTTCGTGTGCAATTTTAATCCCATAAATAGCGGAATACACGTTTTACTTTTGACATCATACGCTCATTGTCTTCATTATTTTTGCTTTGCTTACGCGTTGTTTGTTTTACAGGTTGCTGCTGTACCGGCATTGGTGCTGGTACTGGCTCAAAATGCTCTTCCTTTTCCTGAACATTTTTTCCGCGCAATTTCGCTTTTTGATAAGAATGTTTAATTAATCCGACTCCAATTGTATACTGTGGTTCACGAACGCCAATATAATCTGGAGTGGCTATACGAACATTTTCATGTAAAATATCATATGCAAGATCAAGAACACCCGGCATAGAAGCAATCCCACCAGTAAGTACATAACCAGACGCTACTTGTTTTACTCCTAGCTTCCGGACCTCTTCTTGAACAAACATCAAGATTTCCTCTACACGTGCCTCAATAATATCAGATAACTCTAGTTGTGAATATTGTTCTGTTTGATCGCTTCCCATAATAGGAACCGTAAACACTTCTTCTTCAGATGCAGTATCATAAAAAGCATGTCCATATTTTAGCTTAATTTGATCCGCACTTTCAGTTGAAGTTTTAAGTCCTATAGCGATATCCTTCGTTATATGATCTCCACCTAAAGGCAATACACTTGTTGCTTGTAACTCTCCATCTTGAAAAATCGATAAGGTTGTAGATCCTCCGCCAATATCAACAAGGGCTACACCTCTATTTTTCTCATCAGAAGATAAAGCAACCGTTGCAGCTGCTAAAGGTTGCAGACAAATATCAACAATTTCAAGGCCCGCTTTTTCCACACAACGTAGTAAATTATGTAATAACGTTCTTGAGCCTGTAATTAACGTGCCTTCCATTTCTAATCTTACACCAATCATCCCGCGTGGATCGTTAATCTCATCAAGACCGTCTACTATGAATTGTCGAGGCACCACATCAATAAATTCACGTTCAGGAGCAATTGATACAACTTGTGCTGCATCCAGAACGCGTAAGACATCTTCATTTCCAATTTCACGATCTTCATTTGAAACAGCGACAACTCCATGACAAGGAAGAAGCTGCACCTGATTTGCATTCACACCTACAACAACTTGTTCAATGTGAATTCCTACCATACGCTCAGCTTGTTCAATTGCTTTTTTGATTGATCGAACAGTTTCGTCTATGTCAACTATGGAGCCCTTTTTCAAACCATTTGATTTTACGTTTCCAACACCAATAATGTTTAAACCATCATTAACCATTTCACCAATGATGACTTTAACATTGGATGTACCGATGTCAAGACTAACATATATTTCATTGCTGTTCATTCTTTGGCACCTCCTTCTTTATTTATACCATACAAGTCAATATATGGAACAACAATCGCAGCTTTACTATTTATAAGAAAAATATTCAACGTCTTTATGCGTTTCCCTTTTTTAACCCTATATTTTTCTTATTTTTATTTAACATTCACTTATTGCAATCACAGTAATCTGTGAATGACTGCTTTATCTTTGAAATAACTCGATTCCAAATGCAAAGATTATCGCCAAATATAAGTCTACACTAAGATGTACTCATAGAAAAGCTAAACTTGTACCAATCCTAGCATGAATCGAAGAAAATCTAGTTATTTTTCACCAAATTAATTATAATTGTAATGAAATTTACACATAGAAAAACACACTTGTTGTTATTGTATTTAAAAAGAAATAAAACTACTACTCTACTGCTTTTTTTCTTCATTATCTAAATATTTAAAGTATGCGCCAACTTCTAAATCAATTAGGGCTTTTCTACCCGACTCTATATTTTTTATAATAAGTGGATATGTTTCCATACGCTTCGCAAAATCTTGTATAGTTGTACTCACTTCATAACCTTCATTCATATATAAAGTAAGATGGTCTTCATTTGAATTCGTTGGAGCATAATGAATTTCAGAAATAGATCTGAGAATAGTCGGAGTTAATTTTTCTAGCTCTTCAATTAACTCTTTCATTTTCTCTTCTTTAAATGGTTCAAAAATCGGAGCTGCGACAGGTAATTTCCCGTTCGGAAGCACGTCAAGTGTTTTACCATTTTCTAGAAGCGGCTGTAACTTTCCACCTTTGTTTATATAACCTATCGTTACATACTCTTCAATGTGAATGTCAATTTTATTCGGAAAACGTTTTTTGACATTTACTTTCTTAATTTCATTTCGTTTTGTTAAATTCTCTTCAGCCTTATGTGCTGTCACTCGAAAATAACTCGTGTCATATGTAACTCCAGATTCCTTCATGACTTGTTCATCTGTCATATAATGATTTCCTAGAACACTTATCTTTTTTATATTACTAAGTGGAGACCGAAAATAAATTAAAAAAAGTACTAATAAAAATAAAATCGATACATATAAAATTAATCTCTGATTGACAGGTTTTTTATTCTTCTTTTTTTGATTCTTTAGTTTTGGTACACGATCTTGTAGTTTAATCACTTTACTATTTTTCATGTACGATCCCCCTATGTAACATAAAGAACGGCATGTTACGCATGCCGTTCTTATCTTCTTATTATACCATAAATGATAATGAGCGGAACAAATAACAGCTATCTTCCAATGGTTTCCACTTCTGTATGCATATCTACACCAAATTTTTCTTTAATTGTTTTTTTGACAAATGCAATTAAATCCAGCACATCTTGTGCTGATGCAGATCCTGCATTGATAATAAAGTTTCCATGCATTTCGGAAATTTTCGCACCGCCAATTTGATGACCACGTAGACCTGCCTTTTCGACTAAATCTCCAGCGGAATTTGGTAGTGGATTTCTAAATATACTACCGGCACAAGGATGATTCCATGGCTGAGTTTCACGACGATAGTCTTTATTCTTTTGCATTACACCCACTATTTCTTCACGATTTCCTTCTTTCAACTGCAATTCTGCTTCTACTACAATGCCAGGACGCTTTGTTTGTAAAACAGAAGTACGATAAGAAAATTCCATCTCTTCTTTTGTTAACCACTTCATTGTACCATCTTCAAACATAATACGCGCTCTCATCAAAATTTCTGACATATCTGATTTATGTGCACCGGCATTCATATATACTGCCCCGCCGACACTTCCTGGGATACCACTAGCAAACTCTAATCCAGCTAGACCTTGGCGACTAAGTAGTGTTGACAACTTAATAAGAGGATATCCTCCTCCAACTCGTACAGTAGTTCCTTCTACTTCTAAGTGATCTAATCCTTCTCCTAAACGAATTACAACACCTTCAATACCTTTATCAGATACTAGAAGATTAGATCCACGTCCAATTGCTGTCCATTTTGTGTTATATTTCTTTACTAAATCTAAAGTCTTCTCCACACCAGCAACACTACTTGGCACGATTAGAATATCAGCTGGCCCACCTATTTTCATAGTTGTATAACGAGCTAACGCTTCATTTTCTAACACTTTACCAACTTCTGCTTTGATAAGTTCCTTTGCTAATTGTTTCATGATGATCTCCCCCATATTAAATCTCCGTATTACAGTAGTATGCAGGGCATTCACCTAACGTTATTTTGTACAAGTTTTTTCATCACTTCAAATAACTTATTTGCTGCATCCGGAATTCCTAACTGCGTAGCAGCTAGTTTCATATTTTGTAATGTTTGTGTATTTAATAGAATTTCATCAATATCATGAAGAAGAGCTTCAGCAGTTAAATCTTTTTCAAGAAGCATTTTTGCTGCTCCCTTATCGACAACAGATCTCGCGTTTTTCTCTTGATGATTATTTGTCACATAAGGACTCGGAATTAAAACACTTGGTTTTCCTAACGCTGTTAACTCTGCTAATGTTGTAGCACCAGCACGTGAAACGACAAGATCCACACCAGTAAGTACCTCTGGCATATTATGAATAAACGGTTTAATGATTACATTATCCGGATTCCCTTTTTGTTTTACGGCCTCCATGACTTTATCATAATGCACTTCACCTGTGATATACAATACTTCATAATTTTTGTTACCAAATTGTTCAATTGCTGCCACAAACGCATCATTAATCGGTCTTGCCCCGCGACTTCCACCAAAAATAAGCACAGATTTTTTAGAAAGAGATAATCCAACAGAACGCTTCCCTTTCATGCCATTTTGGTTCATTACTTCTGATGCACGCGGATTTCCTGTCATGACAACTTTCGACTTTGGAAAATGTTCAGATGCCGCTTCAAAACAAACAGCTACCTTATCCACATAGCGACTTAAAAATTTATTGGTTACACCAGGTACACTATTTTGTTCATGTACAATTGTAGGAATTCCTAATTTCGCCGCCGCATAAACGACTGGACCACATACATAGCCTCCTGTACCAATTACAACATCTGGATTGAAGCGACGAATATATCGTTTACTATCTTGTACACCTTTTAGAAAACGCATCACTGTTTTTACATTATCAAGGGATATTTTCCGTTTAAATCCACTAATGACAATCGATTGAAATGGTATCCCTGCTTTTGGAACAATTGTACTTTCTAATCCATTTTCCGTACCAATGTATAGAAATCTTGCTTCCGGATGTAGTTTTTTTATTTCTCTAATTAACGCAAGAGCTGGATATATATGACCTCCCGTGCCACCACCACTAACTAATACTCGCACTACAAATTCCTCCGCTTCTCTGTTCTAAATTCAATTTATATATTCATATATCTATAATATATTTTCCGTTTTCTACACACGAAAAACCCTGTCTTATAAACAGGGTTTAGTAGCGAGAATGACGACTTATATTCAATAATACACCAACTGCCATTAGCATTAAGGTCAAACTCGACCCACCATAACTTAAAAATGGCAAAGTAATTCCTGTAACAGGCATTAGTCCTGTTACAACACCAACATTAATCATCACTTGAATCGCAATCATCGCCACAATACCTACTGCCAAAAACGTACCATATAAATCAGGCGCTCCTAATGCTATACGAATCCCACGCCATAATAACAGACTAAATAATAATAACACAAACGACCCACCAATAAAACCTAATTCTTCGGATAAAATCGCAAAAATAAAATCTGTTTGCGGCTCGGGTAAATAAAGAAATTTTTGTCTACTTTGTCCAAGTCCTAGCCCAAACAAACCACCGGGGCCAATCGCAAGTAACGATTGAATAATCTGAAATCCACTCCCAAGTGGGTCTGACCACGGATCCAAATAAGACGTAATACGTTTCATTCGATATGGTGCCGATGCAATTAATCCAACAAATCCCGCTACTCCTATTAGCCCTAGCATTGCAAAATGAAAAATGCGTGCTCCTGAAACAAAAATCATTATGATACATGTCCCAACCATTACTGTTCCTGTTCCAAGATCTGGTTGTAACATAATCATGCCAAATGCAACAAATACAAAACCAAGTGCTGGAAGTAGCCCCTTTTTAAAAGATGTAATCAATTTTTGTCTTTCCGCTAAAAATTTAGCTAAAAAAATAATCATCGCAAATTTCATAAATTCTGACGGTTGAATCGAAAATGCTCCAATCCCAATCCAGCTTCGCGCTCCCCCTCGAACAAGTCCAACTCCAGGGATTAAGACAAGAATGAGAAGGATAAAACAAATGAGCAAAATCACTTTCGAATAAGTACGCCATGTCCAGTAGTCAATTTTCATAATAAAAAACATGGCAGCTACACCAAGTACCGCAAATAACAGCTGTCGTTTTGCAAAAAAGAATGAATCCCCCATCTTATAGGAAGCCCAGACAGCACTTGCACTGTAGACCATAATCATTCCAATTGTTAACAACAAAAGTGTAATGATAATTAAAATAAAATCAGGCGTTTTCTTCATTGGCAATGAGCACCACCTTTTTTGAAGAAGCTTTTTTCTTCTATGTAACAAAACATCAGTAGGTGTTAGCCTACTGATGTTTTGTTTACTTTATATAAGTTTATGCACAGCTTGTATAAAAATGTCTCCTCTTTCTTCAAATGTTTTAAATTGATCCCAACTTGCACAAGCTGGCGAAAGAAGAATTACATCTCCATCTGTAGAATGAGAATACGCTCTTTCTACAGCCTCTTCTAAATTATCGACACTTTCAATAATATCTATCCCTGCTTTTTCAGCTGCCCTTACTAACTTAGGTGCTGTTTGTCCAAATGTTAATATCGCTTTTACATGTTCAAAATATGGAATTAAATCATCGAATTCATTTCCTCGATCAAGCCCACCTGCTAACAAAATAACAGGTTGCGTAAATGCTGATAGCGCCTTTTCTGTTGCTAACATGTTTGTTGCTTTTGAATCATTATAAAACTTACGATTATTAATTGTTGTTACATATTCTAAACGATGTTTTACACCTGTAAAGCGTTTTAATACGGCAATAATTGCCTCATTTTCTACCCCTAGCAATTTAGCAATACTCATAGCAGCTAGAATGTTTTCTAAATTATGTTTACCCGGTAAAACGATATCTTGAACTTCAACGATTTTCTCACCTTTAAAATAAAGAGCACCGTCTTTAATACATGCACCATCTTCAATTACCTTAGTAGCCGAAAATAATACTTTTTGTCCTTTACTATTTGCTGATAACGCCATTACATCTACATCATCAGCATTAATTACACTATAATCAGCTTCAGTTTGGCTTTTAAAAATATTCGCTTTTGCTAAACCATACTCTTTTTTTGTACCATGATAATCTAAGTGAGCCTCGAACAGATTTAAAAATGCTGCAATTTTAGGCTGGAATGTTTCCACTCCCATTAATTGGAACGAAGAAAGTTCCGTTACAATAATTTCATTTTCTTTTGCTTGCTGTGCTACTTCACAAGCTACAGTCCCAATATTTCCCGCAATGACAGGGTGCTTCTTGCCTTCTTTTAACATTTCAAACGTTAGTGTTGTCGTTGTTGTTTTTCCATTTGACCCCGTAATTCCAACAAACGGTGCTGCTGAAATACGATATGCAAGCTCCACTTCTGTCACAATTGGAATCTGTTTTTCTTTCGCTGCAACCAGTAGTGGATTGGAATATGGAATCCCTGGATTTTTTACAACAAGTGAAATATTTCTTTCTAACAACTCTAGCGGATGACCACCGCATACAACGTCCATTCCTTTTGCTTGCAATTCTGCAGCTAATACATTATTTGCTAACGGTTTTCCGTCATTTACAATAACATTTGCACCTAAGCTTTTTAATAAAGTTGCTGCTGCATAGCCACTTTTTGCAATACCTAATACAAGAATATTTTTATTTTGATATTCAGTTACAGTTTTCAATTACATCCACACCCCGATATAAATTCCTAATACTGCCAATAAAAATCCTACAGACCAGAATGTTACAACAACACGCCATTCTGACCAGCCACATAATTCGTAATGATGATGCAGTGGACTCATTTTAAAAACACGTTTTCCTGTCGTTTTAAATGAAATAACTTGAATAATAACAGACAAAGTTTCCATTACAAATACGCCGCCAATTACAACAAGTAATAATTCTTGCTTTAATAAAATAGCTACGGCAGCTATTGCACCACCTAAAGCAAGGGAACCCGTATCTCCCATAAACACTTTAGCTGGATTTGCATTAAACACTAAGAATCCAAGTACCGCTCCTACAACTGCCATACAGAAAATAGCTACGGCATATTGATTTTGAGCAACTGCAATAATGCCAAATGCTCCAAATGCAATTGCGGCTGTTCCTGATAACAATCCATCTAAACCGTCTGTTAAATTGACTGCATTTGATCCACCAATAAGCATAAATAGCACAAGGATAAAATATGCCCAGTGTAAATCAAATTTAACCTCAGTTCCTGGGATCATGATATATGTTTGTAACGCACTTCCTTTTCCAATTAAAAAGAATGCAATTGCAATTACAAGCTGACCGATTAATTTTTGTTTTGATGTTAAACCAAGATTTCTTTTTTTAACAACTTTTATATAGTCATCTAAAAAACCAATCAATCCATAACCAAATGTAACTAATAATAATAATGATACTTCCGCATTTAAATGTTTAAATTTAATTGCCATGATAAGTGTTGTCACCATCATAGACACATAAATGACAATACCACCCATCGTTGGTGTTCCCGATTTCTTTTGATGTGATTTTGGCCCTTCATCACGAATACTTTGCCCAAACTTTAACCTACGTAAAAATGGAATAAACAATGGCGAAAGGGCAACAGAAATTAAGAAAGCTACCCCAGCCGTTACTAATAAACCTTGTTCAAGCACATGTAGTCCCCCTCTCATGTTGTTACTCTTTGTTGTTTAAACACTCAGTGATTGCCTCTTTCGCAATTTCACGATCGTCAAAATGATGTACTTCTTTGCCAATAATTTGATACGTTTCATGCCCTTTTCCAGCAATGATAATAATATCTTCTGCCTTCGCTTCTGAAACCGCATGGAAAATCGCTTCTTTTCGATCAACAATGACTTCATAATTATTTCCTTTTGCACCTGCTAACATATCATCCAAAATCGCTTGTGGATCTTCACTTCTTGGGTTATCTGAAGTCAAGATTGCGTGTGTTGCATATTCTGTAGCGACACTAGCCATAATTGGCCTTTTCGTCCGATCACGATCACCGCCGCAACCAACAATACAATACACATTCCCTTTTGCAAATTGTTTCGCTGTTGTTAACACATTTTCTAAACTATCTGGAGTATGTGCATAATCGACAATAACTGTATAATCTTGTCCCCCGTCCACAACTTCAAAGCGGCCTGGAACTCCAGTTAAATTCGTCACAACATGAATAATCGTTTGCAAAGTTACACCAGACACAAGAGTAGCGGCTATTGCTGCTAAAACATTGTATACATTAAACTTTCCAATTAACTTCATCGTAATATTTACACTTTCACTTGGCGTAACAAGGGTAAATGTTGTTCCACCGCTCGTCATCACAATATCTTTTGCCATAATATCACTATGTGTATCAATTCCATACGTAATAACCGTAGCCGCAGTACTTCTCATATACTCTTCTGCTGCTGGATCATCACTGTTTAACACAGCGTACTTTTCACGGTTATGATGATAGCTATTACCAAGCTGAGCAAAAAGCAAGCCTTTTGCATGCTTATATTCTTCCATCGTTTTATGATAATCTAAATGATCTTGTGTTAAATTTGTAAATACAGCTACATCATAATCACAACCGTGTACACGGCCAAGATCTAATGCATGTGAAGAAACTTCCATTACTGCGCTATTTACATTTTGCTCAACCATACGGCGAAACGTTTGCTGAAGTGTCAGTGCATCTGGCGTTGTATTTTTCACCTCGAATGTTTCATCACCGATTTTCATATTAATTGTTCCAATTAGCCCTGTTTTATGACCGTGTGCCCGCATAATTTCATCCATAATATGCGATGTTGTTGTCTTTCCATTTGTACCTGTAATCCCAATCAAGTGTAATTTATGCGTTGGCTGTCCGTAAAAATAATCAGCTAAAACCGCTAAAGAACGATAGGTATTTTTCACAAGTACAACTGGAACGTCAACATCAATCGGTCTTTCCGCAACAATAGCAGCCGCACCTTGCGCGGCTGCTTGCTTAGCAAAATCATGGCTATCAACCGTATACCCTTTCATACATACAAATAAGCTTCCATTTGTCACTTTACGTGAATCTGCTTCAATGGATGTAATTTCTGGATTTTCTTTTGGAACAACTGGAAAATCATGCAAACATGATACAAGTGTGTGCAACTTCATTTCACTAAACCCTCTCTACATTGTTTATTTATCTCTTACTTAATAAGTAATTCTTCCTATCCTTCATTCGCTAAAAATTGAAGAAGGAAGCATTTGCTGAGAGCCCGAAAAATCAGACTCGTTTATCAGTGCATCATATAATACCTTAGCTGATAAATTCTTTATTTTTTATGTTCAAGAGCAATATAATCTGTTTTCATAGAAAATAAATTTCTATGAAAACAGAGATTATATATTAACTCAACTTCCACCAATTGTATCACAAAACACAATCTCTGACCTTTAATTACCAAAGTAAATCCTAATTTTTGATCCTTCCTTTACTTTGGCACCAGCTTCTGGTGATTGTTTAATTACTTTGTCTCCCTCACCACTTACATCGAGCTGCAAGTCTACAAGCTGCGTTTGCAAATCTTTTTTCTTCATCCCGATTAAATCCGGAACTTCTATTGTAGGGGTATCGCCCCATTTATATTCCCTTTCAACCTGCTCCTTGCGTGGCTCTACTCCCATAACAGGAAGCACATCACGAAGAATATTCCCTACAATTGGCGCAGCAACAACACCACCAAATTGAGTAACCCCTTTTGGATTATCAACTGCAACATACACAACGATTTGTGGGTCATCTGCTGGAGCAAATCCAATAAAAGATACAATATAGTTATTATCTAAATATTTTCCGTCTTTTACTTTTTGGGCAGTTCCCGTTTTTCCACCAACACGATAACCATCAATATATGCACCTTTACCAGAACCTTTCGCTACAACATTTTCTAACGCATAACGAACTTTTTCCGATGTTTCCTTGGAAATAACTTTTCTTTTCTCGACCGGTGTTTTCTTTCTTACAACTTGATTATTCGATGGATCAACAAATTCTTTCGCAATATACGGCTGGTATAATGTCCCACCATTTACAGCTGCCGCTACCGCAGCAACTTGTTGGATCGGTGTAACAGAAACCCCTTGCCCGAAAGAAGTCGTCGCCTGTTCAACCGGACCAACCTTATCTAAGTTGAATAAAATCCCTTTTCCTTCTCCTTGCAAGTCAATCCCTGTCTTCTGTCCAAAACCAAAATCACGAATGTATTGGAATAACTTTTCTTTTCCAAGGCGGTCCCCAAGCTCAATAAAACCTGGGTTACAAGAATTTTGAACAACTTCTAAAAACGTTTGACTACCGTGGCCACCAGCTTTCCAACAACGTAGCCTAGCGCCTCCAACTTCAGCTGCTCCATCATCATAAAACGTATCTTTCTCCAAGTCTACTAATTTTTCATTTAAAGCAGCCGCAAGTGTAATGATTTTAAAAGTCGATCCCGGCTCATATGTACTCCATACAGGCAGGTTTCGATTAAACACTTCTGGTGAAACACTCTGAAAATCCGTGGGATCGAAACTTGGGCGACTTGACATTCCTAAAATTTCACCATTTTTCGGGTTCATCGCGATTGCGATCATACCATCTGGATTATACGTAGAATCTGCGATATTCATTTCTCTCTCTATAATCGTATTGATTCGAGAATCGATTGTTAATTTTAAATCTAAGCCGGCCTCTGGTTTTTTGAAATCATCTCCAACATTCGGCATCCTTTGTCCTTTCGCATCTGCAAAAAAGCGCACATGCCCTTTATCACCATTTAGCTCTTTATCATAATACGACTCAAGTCCCATAAGTCCCTGATTGTCACTACCAGCAAACCCTAGTACATGCGATAAATATTTTCCGAACGGATAATACCGAATGGAATCTTCAGCAATATAAACACCTTTTAAACTTAAAGCACGTACTTCCTTTGCTTTATCATGAGAAATTTTCCTTCCGCCTTTATCCAATCTTACAATGGACTCTTTTTTTGTAATCCGTTTATAAATTCCCTCTTTTTCCACACCTAAAACTGCAGCTAACTTCTCTGCAGTCTCTGCTGGTTTTTCAATTTGCCTTGGTACAACAAAGACAGTTGGTGCACTTTTATTCGTTGCAAGCTCCACACCATTTCGATCTAAAATTTTTCCTCGTTCAGGTTCGAAAGTAATATTACGACTCCACGAATCCTTTGCACGATCTGTTAACATATTCCCAAGAAAAAACTGTACGTATCCAAGACGAATATCAATAATTGTAAAAATGAGTATACCTGATATAAGTATAAAAATAAGTCGCTTTCTAACTGTTACATTCGATACACGCATATTGGAACAAGCCTCCTTTACGCCTAGCTTGTTCCAATATATGCTTGTACCTATTCGAATAGAACCTCTTGGACTTCTTATATTATGCACCTAGAACATTCTATGGCTTTTCTGCCTCTTGCTGTGGCTCAAGCGGTGGTACAAGTGTTACAGCTAATTCCGTACCTGCTTGTAACGGCGTTCCTTCCGCCACACTTTGTTCTGTCACATATCCTGTACCAGATGGCTTCAAATTAAGATTTAACATTTTCGCTAAATTCATTACATCCCGAAGTGCCCATCCTTGTATATTTGGCATCAACGGTTTATCTCCTACTAAGAAGACTCGATCGCCCTTCAATGTTTTTTCAGTCGCTTTTGGTACCTGTTGTTTTACTTTTCCTTCACCTACTATAATCGGACGGAATTTAGCTTTTTCTAATGTTGCTTTTGCCTCTTCCATTGTTTTTCCGGTTACCTCTGGAACAACCGCCTGTTGCTCTTTCACATATTTCTTCGAATCTTTTACTTCATTCGGTTTAATTTTCAAATACTCTAAACTATTTTTCGTTACAGATTTAAACATTTCCGCGAGAGGTTGTGCCCCGTATTCATTATCTTTTAATTTCGGCTGCTTAATTGCAAAGTAAACAATTAATTGCGGATCGTCCATTGGTGCCATACCAAGGAATGAGAAAATATAGTTTTCTCTTCCGGTCATATATCCACCTTTTCCATCCGGAATTTGTGCTGTTCCTGTTTTACCACCAACAGAGTATCCATCGATTTTATACGCATTCCCTGTTCCTTTTGGTGAGGTAACAACGCGTTCTAATAATTGTCTTACTTGTTCTGCTGTTTCTTTTGTAACTGGTTGCCCCACTTCTTCTGGTTTATGCTCTAATTCCACTTTATTCGTTAGTGGATCTACAATTCGATCGATGGTATAAGGTTTCATCATTTTCCCATCATTTGCGATTGCGGTTGCAGCTTGTACAAGTTGCATCGGTGTTACAGTAGAGCCTTGTCCGAATGCTGTTGTTACCTGTTGAATCTGCTGGTCAAATACAATTGTATTTTTTCCTTCATTAGGTAAATCAATACCAGTCTTTTCATCCAATCCAAATTTATGAATATATTGACGGAAACGATCTGGACCAAGTTTTTGATCTCCTAAAATTGCAAATGCAACGTTAGAAGAACGCTCAACCCCTTCATCAAATGTAATAGATCCCCAACCTGCACCACCGTTATGATCTTTTATTTTACGGTTTCCAACTGGATACGTACCTGACTGGTAATATTCTTGACCATTATATACACCTTCATTAATCGCCGCAGCTAATGTGAAAATTTTCATCGTAGACCCCGGCTCATACGCATTTGCGATTGGATCATTAATATAGTATTGAATATCACCCTTATTTGGGTCATAGCTAGGTCGACTAGACATTCCTAGTATTTTTCCTGTTTTCGGATCTGCAACCAATCCAATTAGCATAGAAGGTTCATAGTGCTGATCAGCTGCTTTCATCGCATCTTCTAAAAACCCTTGAATACGTTGATCAATTGTTAAATACACATTTTCTCCATTTTCCGGTGGCTTTACATTTTGCTTTCCACCATCGAGAGAAACACCATTACGATCTCCTGTATATGCTACACTTCCATTAGAAGCACGTAAATACTTATCTAAGCTCTCTTCTAATCCAAATTTCCCCCCCGCAATTCCTTTATCATCAGGTTTTGCAAAACCTAACACGTAAGATGCGAAATCCCCATTTGGATACACTCTAGCTTTTTCTGTAACAAATGAAATACCTGGTATTTTAAGACTTTCTAGTTGCTCTTTCTTCTCTTTCGTCAAGTTCTTTCCCAGCGCTCCGAACTCTACCTGACTCTTATCTTTGTTTAAAGTGGCTAAAATTTCATCTTCACCTGTCCCAAGTACACCTGCAATTTTCTTTGCAGCATCCTCTTTATCTTTTACAGGTTTTTCACCTTTTAGTTTCGCAACAATCTTGTATGAGTTCGCATCTTGCGCTAACACATGTCCATTTTGATCATAAATCGTTCCACGATTCGCTTCAAGTACGCCATTTTTATTATGCTTGTCTTGTGCAAGTTTCTTTAAGTCTTGACCATGTACTGTTCCTGTCGCTTGAATATAAAAGAATCGGGCTAACAACAGCAAAAAGAGCAGGAGGAAAAATATCATAAAGTAACCTGCTCCTTTATTGGTATGAATTTTGTTCATATTCGTCTTCATATTTTCTTCACACCTACTATATTAATGTAAACCTTTCACATTATTCGCATTAATTTCCAGACCGTGTTTTTTTGCGATTTCTGCGATACGCTCATAGCGACTTAACTTTTCCACTTCAGCTTGTAATTCTTGGTTTGCTTTTTGTTTTTCCACAATTTTATTCTCTATTTTTGCTGCTTCCGCATCAACTTGGTACAGGCCTGCTTTATTTCCAATAAAAGCCACGCAAGCATATAATAAAAAGCCAATAAAAGCCACATACAACAATTTTTCAATTCTTGTAATTTTTGTTTTCGCTTTTGGTTGTACGTTTTGCTGCGGAGCTTGAGATTGTACTTGCACTTGTTCTTGCACTTGTTGTTGTTTATACTTTACAGCTAAATTTGTCATACCTCTCTCTCCTTTTTATCGTTTTTCAGCGATTCGTAACTTCGCAGAACGCGCTCGATTATTTTCTTCTAACTCTTCATCAGAAGGTAAAATCGGTTTTCTTGTAATGAGCTTTAGTTTCGGCTTAAACTCATCAGGGATAATTGGTAATCCTGGAGGAAGCTGTGGTGTTGTACTATTTCGTTTAAATGTTGTTTTACAAATACGATCTTCTAATGAATGGAACGTAATAACACTAATTCTTCCACCTGGCTTAACCATTTCAATCGCAGATTCCAGTGCCTCCTCGAATACTTTCAACTCATCATTTACAGCAATTCGAATCGCTTGGAACACTCGTTTTGCAGGATGTCCACCCGTTCTACGAGCTGGAGCAGGAATTCCTTCTTTAATTAGCTCTACTAACTCTCCTGTCGTTTCAATCGCCTTATTCTCGCGGTACGCTTCGATTTTCCTTGCAATTTGCTTTGAAAACTTCTCTTCACCATATTGGAAAAAGATTCTTACGAGTTGTTCATATGACCAGTTGTTTACAACATCATATGCCGTTAATGGGGCATCTTGATCCATCCGCATATCTAAGGGCGCATCATGATGATAACTAAAACCACGTTCTGGTGTATCTAATTGTGGGGATGAAACACCTAAATCAAATAAAATTCCGTCTACTTCTGTTATTCCTAATTCATGTAGCTTTTCTGACAAATAGCGAAAATTACTCTTCACTGTTATAAATTGATCACCATAAGAAGAAAATCTTTCTTTTGCATTTTGAATCGCAATTTCATCTTGATCAAATGCAATTAATTTTCCCCCTTCCGTTAGCTGGGATAATAAATAGGAACTATGTCCTCCACCACCTAGCGTACAATCGACATATGTACCACCTGGTTTTATATCCAAACCATCTACTGTTTCTTTTAAAAGAACTGTTACGTGTTTAAACATTGTTGCACCTACTTTTTGCAAAATAATTACGTTGAATGTCTCTTTTTCTTCCTAATAAACCACCCAATATGTCGGGAAATTAATGCTACGAAAATATGTCACATCCAACTTGGCGTCAGTGGAAATCTAATATCCACAAATCGCAGTTTCACTTTATTATATACTAAATTTTATCATTTTTTGCGGGAAATTAAATAAAAACATGTCGAAAAACACAATAATACGTTTACATTTTGTTCTATTTTGTCATGTACATGTGCTTTATTATAAATATCATACTCCCGAACATTCCGTTAGATAATTCAGAAAAAATCACTTTACAGTTAATTCCACGTGCGAAAAATAAAATCCTGCTCCTAAGAGCAAGATTTTATAGTTTTATAATATGATGGTTCCCGTTCCAAGAGTACGATTGCTTCATTACTCGTTCAACAAAATCTAATCCAAACTGATTTAAATAATAACATATATTCCATACCCGTTCTTGCGGCGCACCTAGCGGACGGAGCGCGTATTGTAAACGGCGAAATTTATTCAGCTCTACTTCATGTTTTTTCTCAACATTTCGCTTTAACATTCTTTCTAGCAACTCAATTTGCTCTTTAATTTTCCGCTCATTTTTCTCAGCGAATTGCTGCAATCCTGGGTCTATTTTTTTTACAAACTGTTGTAAAGAAGTATGAACATCCATCATTTTCTCTGTCGCTTCTATAAACTGATTGTCAATTGGTTCTTCTATTTGGTTAGAAAGCCACTCTTCACGTAGCATATCTATGTCATTTACAAATGGATCACTCTCTTGTAATTGTAAATCATGTAAATCTGTTATAATATCGCGTTCCATATAACTAATTGTGAGTCTCGGAACAACCGGAGGCATCTGAAAACCAAACACATGAAATACTTGCTGCAATTCACTCCAGTAAGCAATTTCACCAGGCCCTCCAATAAACGCTAATGTCGGAAATATATATTCTTGCATAAGTGGTCTTGTTACAACATTATTACTAAATCGTTCCGGACTTTTTTCCATTTCCGCTATCAACTCTTCATACGAAAATGAATAAATACCATCTTTTCCAACAAATTTCCCATTCTCTTCTTCTAACAACACACGCTCTTCATCAATTTGCATAAATATGTGCACTGCATTTGATTTTGTTTCAATAATCGGTTTATATCCTTGTTCCTTTACTAATTGCTGTTGTTTTTGAAGACTCATTTGCACTTCTTTATATCGACTTAGTATTTGTTTTAAAAAAGAAACTTCTAACTTTCTTAACGCTGGATGATGGGAATCAACGAGAATCAATCCTGAATCTACAAATAATTTCATAATAAGATGCGCAAAGAAATCTACATATGTAAGAGAATTCTGCAAAGCATCTTCAACAAACTGTAATACATCCTTTGTAAAATTCGTTTCCGGATATGTTTTGAAAATTTCTTCAATCCACTTTCTACAGTCTTCTATTGAAAGATCAGATTCAGATGCACTTGCCTTTTTTGGATGACGATCATGGAAAATCGTCTTTTTTATTTTTTTATTTTTCGTTACAAACACATGATTAATTTCATCGATATCGTGATCTTCACCAGCAATCCAAAAAACAGGAACTACACGAACTCCTAAATTTGCTTCTTTTTCTTTTGCAAGCTGTAAAATCGAAATAATTTTATGCACAGTATAAAGAGGTCCTGTTAATAGTCCTGCTTGTTGTCCTCCAACAACAACATATGTATTTTCATCCGCTAGCGCCTCTATATTCCGAAGAGTATGCTCTCCAGCATGTAAATTAGTATTATATTCCAATAAATGTGCCACTAAGTCTTGACGGAAAAACTTCTTATCACGCAAATCATACAGACGCCGCCCGAATCCATCTTCTGTCAACGGATAATCGAAGAATGCCTGCACTTCTTTTCTACCCTTCATATAGTCCGCCACAACACCTTGTAGTGGAACAGAGATTTCTTTTATCTCCATATAATTCTTCCTTTCCTATCCTGTTCTCTCACCAATCCAAATTGTAGTCAATGTTTGATGTAAAAGCAAAGAATATCTCTTATACCTCTAATCCCTTTATTGAATTATATAAAAATTGCAGTGTGGGAACTTGCTTTCGCTGTTTCCTCGCTTCTTCTATCGCATAGCCAATAATAGCATCAATTTCCGTTTCCCGATTCTCTTTTACGTCAGCTAACATAGAGGATGTATTACTGGATGTTGTTTCACATACATGACAAACTAATTGCCACATCTCTTCTTTTTTTTTCTCCCCTACAAGGAACATGACCTCCTGAAATATTTGCTCCATCACTTTATAAAAAAAAGGATTCGATAGTAATTCTCCGTTTTGTATACCAAATAAAGCTGTTAGTGGATTAATGCAGGCATTTATTACAAGTTTATAACTCATTGTTTGTTTCCAATCTTCTTCTACTTGCACCGAAAAATACTTTGAGGAAAAACAATCCAATAGTGACTCAAATTGAGACCAATCACCATTTACTACTCCAAATTTCGTAACCCCTACTCCTGTATGGTGCACTGTGTATTCATTTTCTTTTTTTGCCCCATGCTCCACAATCCCCACCGCTACATTTTCACACTTTATTTCGTGTAATATATCCAGATGAGACATTCCATTTTGCAAAAAGATAATCTGCCTTTGTCCTTTTATGAAAGGAAGTATATTCGCTAAATGATATTGTTTTACAGCAATAAACGTATAGTCCATTTGTTCACCTACAATACTCTCTAATGGCGTAACATTCGGAAATACCGTTTCCTTTCTTCCCTTACGAATACAGCTTATCCCCTCCTGCATTAACTTTTCAGTTTGTTCTACCGTTCTTGTAAATAATGTAACATCCTGTTTGTTCTTTTTTAAATAAAATGCAAAAAGAAGACCAATAGCTCCCGGACCAACAATCCCAATCTTCATCTCTATCCCCTCAGAATCTCCTAACGAATACAAAGAAGAAAGATATCCTGTAATCAATTAGAAGCCTTCTGATTACCTCCCCTCTATAACTCATCCTAACATTGAGTATATCTTATTTATATTTCAACAACTAAAAGTACATTTCATAAATATATATAAATTCCCTTCATACGACTAGTGTAGCAAATCCTCAAAAAAAATACTGAAAGAAATATTCTATTTCCTTCATAAAAATGAAAAAATGAGTTATAATATTATTGAAAATATTTATACTTTTCTTTATTTTACAAAACGAGAAAAGGATGTGATGTAATGACATTCCCAAAAGTTGAGCGCTTGCTCATCAATTATAAAACGTTAGACGAATTTAAAAAATTTAAGGGATGTGGCGCTCAAGAACTCTCCATGTTTGAAGAGTTACAAGCAAATATTATTGAAAATGATAGTGAATCCCCATTTTACGGCATTTATTACGGCGGATCCCTTATCGCACGTATGAGCTTGTACATGAGGAGACATGGTGAATCAAATCTTGAGATTACTGGATCTTACGTAGAACTCTCTAAACTTGAAGTGTTACCAAACTTTCAAAAACAAGGTTTTGGTCAAATGCTTGTTAATTATGCAAAACAACTACAATTTCCAATCAAAACAACAGCTCGTATTCAATCCGCTGCATTTTGGGAGAAACTAAACTTCGGGCAAATATCAACCACTGATGGCGAATTTTACATTTGGCATCCAGAAGCTAATTTGAATGCGGTTACAAATGAAGAATCCGCATAAAATAAAAACAGCTGTTATTCAGCTGTTTTTATTTTTTCACCTTTTCTAATGTTTCATGCTCATAAATGGTATCTCTTTCTTTTGTTTCTAGTACCATCACACTTCTTTTTCGATCAATATAATCAAGCAAAGTACGATACTCTTCTTCATATACAGATACACGCTGAAGAAGCCATTCCTTTTCCTTTTGTAACAATTCAATTTTTTGGTGTAATTCTTTTAATTCTTTTTCATCTTTATATTTTTGTAAAAAGTTAATGACATCGTCTAATGTAATTGATGTAGGAGAAAACTCCACCACTTTTGGTTGCCTTACTACATAATTCTCTACCTTACGAATTTGTTTTGCCTCTTCAATACGTTCTTTATACTGCTTTCTAACGTAAGAATTCCACCTAAATCCGCATGCTGCAGGTGTACGAGATAAATGTCTACCTACCTCTTTAAATGCGGAAAGCTGGGTTCCTCCTTCACGGATATGCCGGAGTACCACTTCTGCCAGAAGTAAATCTTCATCATCAGTCCATGCATCTTGTCTTGTTGTCGCCATTCCTCTAGTCCTCCTTATGCATTTTTTATTAAACATATGCAGTTACTAGAAAAGATAGAATACCAACATATAAAGAATAATACAAAAAAATAAACGCAGAAGAATATCTTCTGCGTTTATTTCCACAATTACTTGCTGATTACTTCTTTACCTTTGTAAGTACCGCATGCTTTACATACACGGTGAGCTAATTTCGCTTCACCACAGCTTGGGCACTCTACCATACCAGGTACTGATAATTTGAAATGCGTACGACGCTTTCTTTTTACTGTTTTAGAAGTTCTTCTAAAAGGTACAGCCATTCTTCCCACCTCCTTAAAAGAAATAGTTATTTTCATATGAAGGCCTGAACCAGTCTTCCGATTATTTGTCAAAAAACTTCGCAAGTCCTGCTAACCTTGGATCAACAGGCTTTTCTTTGCTTTCTTCCGAAATCACTTGCCAGTCTTGACCTTGCGTTGGTGCTCCACCGGAAACATCATCACTGAAAATTTGCATTGGAATCTCCAAAAGTATATTTTCCTTGATTATTGGGAGTAAGTCAAGTACTTCTCCTTCTAAGTAATGGATTTCCGCTTCCGTTTCATACTCTTCTTCTGAAGTTTGGAACACCTCAGTTGTTTTAATGTCAAATGGTAATGTTACATCTACTAAAGAGCGAGAACATGGTAAAACCATGCTTCCAATTATATGTAGATGAAACGTAAACTTACTGGAGCCAAAATCAACTCTACCTGTTACATGGACAGGATTAATTTCTCGAATTTCTTTCTCGACTTCTTTTAGCTCACTTACATCTACCATCTCATCCAATGTCAATCCTTTATGTCTCAATTTGTTTAATTGATGGATGGACCATTTCATATCATATCACCTCAAGGCAACAAACAAAATTATAGCTAGCCATTTTATATTTGTCAATGTTTTTTCTTTACACTATAATGAAGTCATTATAGGAAATAATATATAGATTATCATGTTTTTAGAAAAGATGCTACATCGAAAGGAGAGATTATCATAAAAGCAAGCGGTATTATTGTTGAATATAACCCCTTTCATAACGGTCATGCTTATCATGTGCAACAAACAAAAAAGTTAACACAGTCCGACATTACAATCGCTGTCATGAGCGGATCATTTTTACAACGTGGTGAACCAGCTCTCGTATCAAAATGGTTCCGAACCAAGATGGCTCTAGCCGGTGGTATAGATCTTGTTGTTGAACTCCCTTATACATTCGCAACACAAAAAGCCGAAACATTTGCTAACGGTGCTATTTCTATTTTAGATGCCCTTGGCGTTTCTGAAATTTGCTTCGGCAGTGAGGATGGAGAGGTTCAAAACTTCTATAATACCATTTCTTTACGCCAAAAGGAAAAAGATACTTTCAATCAACTTGTGCAGCAATTTATGGATGCTGGAAACAGCTATGCCAAAGCAACTTCTCAAGCCTTCTCACACATCTTATCGGACGTCAATACTGTTGATATGTCCCAGCCAAATAATATATTAGGCTTACATTACATTGAAGCGCTTCTTTCTCAGAAAAGTTCTATTCATGCACATACCATTGAAAGATTCGCATCTCATTACCATGACGAAACCTTTCAAGATAACCATATTGCAAGTGCGACTAGCATTCGCAAACAATTATTTAGTGAAAATGATTCACTCACAACCATTTATCCATTTGTACCCAATTGTACCGCATCTTTTTTAGAAAGTTATAAACAAACGTATCATACACTGCATTGTTGGGAGGAGTATTTCCCATTTTTCAAATATAGACTTTTGACAATGTCTTCCCAGGATTTACAACATATTTATGAGGTAGAGGAAGGATTGGAGCATCGTATTTTATCAAAAATACATAATACTTCTTCATTTCTTACTTTCATGGAAGCATTAAAAACAAAACGTTATACATGGACTAGATTACAACGAGTATGTACACATATTTTAACAAATACAACAAAAGAAGAAATGGAAAAGGCACATATAGAGCAACATGCACCATATATCCGTTTACTTGGTATGTCACAAAAAGGACAAACTTATATTTCGAAACACAAAAAAAATCTAGGGCTCCCGCTTCTTACTCATACGAAAACATTTCAACATCCCGTTCTAGATATAGAGCGCAAAGCAAATGCTGTTTATTTTTCAGTGCTACAAGAACCTTTACGTACAAAATGTATACAAAAAGATATAACTCAACATCCTATTCGGTATGATGAAACAACGAATAATTTTTTATAAAAAAACCTCTCTAGGGCGAGAGGTTTACTTTTTTTTCGACATTTTTTCTAAATATGCTAACGCATCATCTAATGTATCTACTGGTACAATTTTCATCTTCGTTTTTATATCTTTCGCTGCTTCAAGCGCTTCTTTATAATTCGATTTCGGTGCCCCTTTTTCATTTGGAGCAAAGAATATTTCTGCACCCGCATCACTAGCAGCTACAACCTTTTGTTGAATACCACCAATCGGACCAACTTCTCCCTTTTCATTAATGGTTCCCGTTCCAGCAATCTCATGACCTTTTGTCATATCCTCTTCAGTCAATTGATTATAGATTTCCAATGTAAACATTAATCCTGCTGATGGTCCCCCAATTTCATGTGAATCAATTTTCACCTTTGGATCTACTACTAAGTCCCTTTCAGTAACAATGGAAACTCCAATACCAACACGTCCCTTGCCATCAGGAATTTGTTTTAGCGTTAGTTTTTCTGTAGAACGTTTCCCCCCACGAATATACTCAATATTTACTACATCCCCTTCTTTTTTACCTGACATATATGCAATAAATTGGTCTATCGCTTCAAAAGGCTGACCGTCGACAGCGACAATTATATCCCCAAGTTTCAATTTCCCTTCAGCGGACATATTTTTCGCAATCCCAGCAACTAAAACCCCTCTGTTTTGAAAGGAAACTGAACGATTTGCTCGCTTATACGCATTATAAATGGCTGCGTTTTGAGAATCTTTCATTGCATACGCTTGGCGGAATTGATATTCTTCATCACTCTCACCTTTTTGCAAAATCTCCTCTGCTTTAGAAATGTGATTATATTTATTAAATTGGGCAGCTATTAGATTTACAACATTCGCAGGCCCCATCGAAACGGTCACGAGCATAAAATCACCTGACTCTTTCTTCCCACCATCAACTTGTACATATGGTTCTAATTTCGCCGCCATACCTGGTTTTGTTACATAATATGGTAGACGTACATAGACAAGCAACATTGCCAATATAACGCCAATTAAAATTGCATATATAAAACGAAAACGCTTAAACATTATTTTTCTCCTTCCACTGCTCAATTAATAAGTAAATTTTCTGAATGTGTTTTTCGGCCTCTTCTTCTCCAACTCGAATAATGTCTTCGATATTGGTAAAAGCACGAGAACTAAACTGTTCTACTGCCGGGCGCATCATTAAGTCTGAAGCAATTTGCCGATTAACAACAAGTTCATGCTGCATAATCTCAATACTCTGCATGATAACATCATAAATGGATGTAACTTCTCCGTTCACCTTAATAGGAGATACATCTACAGCAATTACAATATCAGCTCCTAAGTCTTTAACAACGGATACAGGGATGCGATCAATCACCCCGCCATCCACTAATAAACGACCATCTATTTTTTCAGGTACAAACACTCCTGGCACAGAAATACTCGCCCTCACCGCATCAGCAATAGAACCGCTTGTAAATACAACTTTTTCCCCCTTTAAAATGTCAGTGGCCACAACTGCAGTTGGGATATCTAACTCTTCTAAATTTTTATTATATGTAAACATTTTAATCATATCTTTTACCCGTTTTCCAGAAATAAATCCCATTTTCGGTACAGTAAAATCCAAATAGTATTTTCGTTTAAATAATGTGGCCATTCGATAGAGTCTCTCCACGTTACAACTCGCTGCATAAAATGTCCCAATTAACGCCCCCATACTACTTCCAGCAATCATATGAATAGGAATATTCGCCTCTCGTAATACTTTAATCACCCCGACATGCGCAAAGCCTTTCGCACCTCCAGATCCAAGAGCTAAGCCTATTTTTGGTTCATTCATTTCTCTCACCCTTTAAATTTTTTCATCCTCTTTTTCATACTTATGGTCTAAATTCACCATGTATCCACGTATACTGAAATGAACGTTTTTTGGGACAAAGGGGGCTACGTTAAAATGTATGAAAAATGGAAAACAGCTTTTCTCACCATAACGATGATATTTCTAACATTTTCTCTCGTACTTCACCCCCAAGCCGCTTTGCAATCTTCTATTCGCGGATTAAATATATGGTGGGAAGTTGTCTTTCCTTCACTACTACCTTTTTTTATCGTTGCGGAGCTTTTAATTAGTATAGGTGTTGTAAAGTTTATCGGTATTATATTAGAACCGCTTATGCGCCCGCTCTTTCGTGTGCCTGGTATTGGCGGATTTGTTTGGGCAATGGGAATGGCCTCCGGCTTCCCTGCGGGCGCCAAATTAAGCGCAAGACTCCGGAAAAGTAATCAGCTAACACAAATAGAAGCGGAACGACTCGTATCATTTACCAACTCTTCAAATCCATTATTTATTTTTGGAGCTGTTTCTATTGGCTTTTTTAACAATCCTAAATTAGGTTTCATACTAGCTGCTGCACATTATGTTAGCAACCTTACTGTCGGATTACTTATGCGTTTTTATGGAAACAACAATACTTACATACAAGAAAAACAATCCATTCAAAAACGTCCCTTACAACACGCTTTTTCAATTCTCCACGAGACGCGTTTACAAGAGAACAGACCAATTGGAAAACTACTTGGTGATGCCATTATCTCCTCTATTCAAACTTTACTCATGATTGGTGGATTTATTATTTTATTCTCCGTTTTAAATAAAATGATTACTGTCTTCCAACTCACGGCAGCACTAGCTTTTATTATGCAACATATTTTAACATTCTTCCAACTATCACCACACTTTAGCATTCCCATCTTATCAGGACTTTTTGAAATGACACTAGGTAGCCAAATGATCAGCCAAACCAATCAGACTACAACTCTTGAACAAGCAATGGTAACGAGCTTTATCCTCGCATTTAGCGGCCTTTCTATCCAAGCTCAGGTAGCAAGTATTTTAGCCGAAACTGATATTCGCTTTAAACCCTATTTCTTTGCAAGAATTATCCAAAGTATTCTCGCCCCAATTTACACTTTTATATTTTGGGTACCACTTTATGAAAAATTACATTCTTTTTCACCAAATCAACAAGATATCCCTGTTTTTTTATCAAACCATGCTTCTATTCTTGCAAAGACTTGGGAAATATCGCTTCGCTATGGTCCTACTTTTACACTATTTTGTTTATATCTATATGTTATTTTATTATTCTTACGCATAATAAACAAAGAAAAACCCCGTTCATCTTAACGGGGTTTGAAACTTTTCTTTTAAAGCGTGCTCTACAACAGGAGGAACAAGACCAGCTACATTTCCACCATAACGAGCCACTTCCTTCACAATGCTCGAACTTAAAAATGAATATTGATTATTTGTCATAATAAAAAAGGTTTCAATATTTTCGTCTAACTTACGATTCATCGATGTAATTTGCATCTCATATTCAAAATCAGAAACTGCACGTAAACCACGTAAAATTGCGTTTGCATTACGCATTTTTGCATATTCAACTAACAGTCCGCTATGCGAATCAACTTTTACGTTTGGAATATCTTTTGTTGCTTCTCGAATTAGCTCTAGGCGCTCTTCTACTGAAAAGAACGGTTTCTTGGAAGAATTGTTTAAAACGACAACATATACTTCGTCAAACACCTTTGCGCCTCTTTTAATAATATCCAAATGCCCAAGAGTTATCGGATCAAAACTCCCTGAAGAAATTGCTATGCTTGTCATTCGGTCCCCTCACCTTCATGCTTATAAATGGAAATCGCTGTAATACCATAATTTTCTGCTCTTACCTTTACAAGTCCACCTATTGTTTCCGGTAAGACTACATCATCCCCATGTTCTGCCATAACCAATCCATCTTCGTTCAATAATCCGTGTTGGTCCATAACACTAATTAATGAAATGATTTTTTGATCTTTGTATGGTGGATCTAGCAGTATAAGATCAAATGATAGTTCACGTTTAATTAACGCCTTCAAAGCGCGCTCTGCGTCATTTCTATACACTTCAGCTTGGTCATGTACTCTGCAGCTTTCTAAATTTTGATGAATAACCTTCACCGCTTTATTATCCCGATCAACAAAAATGGCTTTGTCAACCCCTCTGCTAAGCGCTTCAATCCCAAGCCCTCCGCTACCTCCAAACAAATCGAGGGCAATTCCTCCTTCGAAATAAGGACCAATCATATTAAAGATGGCTTCTTTTACCTTATCCGTTGTCGGTCGCGTTGTATTACCTGGCACAGCCTTAAGCGGATGCCCTTTACATTTTCCAGAAACTACTCTCATTTGCTGTCACTACCTTTATTTCAATCTATCGAGCGATTATTACAAACGCATATTCGTTCGGTTAACCGCTATCAACCCTCACTGTTTTCTGTGTATTTTTCCATTAAAGGATAAACGAATCCGCTATCTATTAAAAGAAAAACTAATTTATTCCGTTAAAAAAGTCATCATTACATGATAACTTTCCAGTATCCCATATGTATATTCATCTCGCTATTGGCGAGTCAGATCCCTCTCTACTAATGCAAGTTTCACGTTATCTTTTTTATCCTATCATAAAATAAAAAAAAGAAAAATAAAAAGCCTACGATAAATTTTAAATTCATTATGTATATCTTCATTTAGATTGGACATAAATAAATATAACAACATCACCTTCGATGTTGTTGCCAACCGCGGAGAAGACTTACGTTTCCCCATAAGTTCTTCCTCCGGTTTCTCCTCTCCCTTTGCCTTCTTACTAGTACATACTAGTATAAGAAGGGCCCTGCTTTGCAGGGTTTTTTTCTTTGTCTGCTTTTCATTTTAAAAACGAAGTGATACAGTAAAAGAAAGAGGAGGAAATAATATGATTCAACGTTTTATTGAACTAGGAGAAGGCTACTCCGATTTATATGAATTACTTGAGATTGCAAAGACAAATAAAGATCGTGTATCACATATGTTACAATTTGAAACCTTAAAAAATGATAAAAAAGTATGCTCACTTGTTGTTGTTCTTAAACCAACAACGGTTGGTGATTTCCAACCGCTATATATATGCCGCGAAGGAATTCCTATACTTGAAGGTACAAAAAGTAAACGAATCGTTTTATTCGAGGAAACAGCGGAACAAATCGAAAAAAACGTTACTTCTTTTACTGTAAAACCTTCTACAATTTTCCCAGAAAAAGAATTATATTTTAATCACCTTATCGGCATTTTACGAATGAATCATTTCATTCCTCCAATGCAGTAGCAATTTATACTCATTGTATTTTTATTAAAATAAAGAAACCCCCACCAAAATTAGTGGGGGTCTTTCTCTTTAACTATAGTCGTATTCTTTCGCGCGATCCGGACGTGAATTTTCAAATTCCGTTTTAAGAAATGGGCGATATGACTGCTCAATTTTTTTCACAAAAGGAAGTTTATTTAGCTTTTGTATCATATGCTCTATTTGTTCCATATCACAATATACAACTGCATATTTCAAACGCTTTGATATGTAATGAATATTACCATATTTCCTTAAAATCTTGGCATGTTTCAATGAATGTAAATAAACAATCATACTTTGTCGTTGCCCGAACATAATCTTCTCCATCTTCTCCTTTTATATACTCATATTCTTGTATCTTATAAACATCAATCAGAAATTTGTGAAATTATAGTACATTGTTAAACAAATTCTGTATACGTTTTCTTCTATATTCTAAAAAACGGGGCACATCACCCCGTTTTTTTACAACCGCAACTTCCACCAGATCCACAACCGCCTCCGCATCCACCTGCATCAAAAAACGGATTTCCAGTAGGAACTTTAATAGCAGATGATACTTCGGAACCAATTGCTACACTGACTTCATCTAATAGTTTTTGCAAAGCATTTTCCGCTTTTTTAAAAGCAGCTATCTTTTCATGTAAATCTACAGAACGTTTTAATTCTCGCATATTTTTCGAAACGAAAGTATAATCAGGATGATATTTTCCAAAGCGTTGCACTTCTTCATATCGCTCTTTCATTGCTGTAAATTGACTAATTAATGTTTGAGCTTCCAAATCTTCCTGTAACGCCTTATAACATTCTCGATAACCCTTTGCTATATCTGAACAGACAATCGCCTTTGCAAGCTGTTCTGCCTCGTCTAATATCATTACGCTTTCAAGCGTCGCTACAATCATGAGAGACACCTCCGAGTATCCATCATAACACATTTAGAACAGAACTACTAATTTGAATATCCCATCTGAATATAAAGTAAAAAGTCCGATTACCGAAAACCATCATCCGTCATAATTTCTTATACGCAAATATGCTCCGCGATATTATATCGTAGTACGTCCCAGCTTCCATTTTCCTCTTTTACATAACTAATGCAGGCATTTTTCAATGGAGTTTTAAATGTAATTTCATCAGGGGAGATTGCATTTAAAATTGCTTTTATCGCATGTGAATGTGCAACGATAATAACGCGCTTACCTGCATGTACTTGCGCAACATCTTGCAATGCAGCAAAGCAACGATTTACAATCTCTTCATCTGTCTCCATACCTTCGACATTTCCCTCTGCAATCAGCTCTCTAACTGTGGAAACGGGTTTCCCTGAAGCTTCGCCAAAATTCCGTTCAACAAACCGCTCATCAAGAAGAATAGAATGTATTCCAACAGCGTTGCTAATCACCTGAGCTGTTTCCTGCGCTCTAATTAAGGGACTGCTGATAATCACATCCCATGTGTCCAATTGCAACGCAGCTGCACTTTGACTTGCTTGCTTTTTCCCAACTTCATTAAGTGGAATGTCTTCACGCCCTTGAATAATCTCTTGAAAATTCCAATCAGTTTGTCCATGTCGTACTAAACAAATTTCCGTCATGCTATAACTCCTTTTTTCAATAATTCTTTTCTATTGTAACAAAAGTTTCGCATGACGGACATAGTTTCCCCTTCCAATTACGTTGCATTTTGCTGCTTCATATATTGAAACATGTCAATCATAATAGAAGCAACCGCCAATTGATTTTGAAATTTTGCAACTTTGTCCGGGATTGTCTTTTTATAATACTGTAAAGCAGCTAATTCAAATGCCTCCTTTTCCTCCGGATTACGTGATAATTTTCGATACCAATGGGGTTGTTCACGAATATAACGCCCTAAATCTTCATCAGCTTTTATAAATTCCATAAGCTCTGCCCTCATCCTCTTTCCTCCTAATCTTTTCGAAAGAAAAATGGGTTGTTTTCAGAAGTTCTTTGCTCAGGTTGTGTACGATTCTCTTGAAATTGCTGAATAACCTGTTGCACACTCCCAATCGCACTCGTTACATTAGCTAGATGTTGCTGCATTTGCTCTGCATCTAATTTTTTTAAAAAAGAAAGCATTTGTCCCATCAAATCGACGGCTTTTTCATCATTGTTTTCTTGAGCTGGAGAAGAAATCGTTTCTCCATCTGCTTTATATACCTTCCACATTTCATCCTGTTCTCCAAGTAAATACCATTCCTCATAAAATTGTTGCCATGTTTTTTCACCATTTCGAACTTCATGAACCATTTTAGGGTGATGGTTTACAAACTCTTTAAACTGTTGAACAGAAGGATGTAATGGTCCTTTTGTTTTTGTCATAATCCTCACCTCTTCAGATGTATCTACTATATTGTAAGAAAAAAAAGGCGCATGGTTCGCCTATTTTTAAACGATTCATGCACCTTTTCCTATTTTCTAATGAAATTTTGAGTATAAAATTTATCGAAGACTCCAACACCTAGTCCAGTAAATTGTTCATTTAGCAAATTTTTCCGATGTCCTTCACTATTCAACCAACCTTGTACTGCAGCGATCCCATCAGTATGCTGTGCTGCTATATTTTCACCTGCAAGTTGAAATGCGACTTGACCACGTTGTAATCGATCTCCTAAAGTCCCAAATTCCGGCGAATCATGCGAAAAATAATTATTCTCTTTCATATCCTTGCTATGCCCAAAAGCCACTTCAGCTGTTTGTTGATCCCATGTTAGTAACGGTAGTTGATGACGACTACGAATAATATTCGTCAAATCTAGAATTTGTTGCATATTTCCATGTTCTATTTGTGTCATTTTCTCTGGAGTAATTGGCTGCTCCGCCCCTAACTCTCCAGAATAAACAAGCTGATACGGCCTTTGTCGAAGCAATGTCTCATCATCCATATACCGAATTCCGACAAGTTTATGTGTGAATCGATCAAAGTATAACTGCGCCCAACCATCTTCTTCTATCGAAACAAGTGGTTGTTCTGCAATTTCAGTATCAGATAATTCAAATTGATAGCTGTTCCTTCCTTTTTTCAAAGAAATTTCATGTGAGAATGGATTTTTTTTATAGACATCTTCATATTTTTCATCCATACGAAATGGAACTACATCCACTTTATTACCAGCAACATAAGCTGTTACAATTTTATGTTCTGCAACACCAAACTGCACATATTGTGATAAATCTTGATTATAAATCCACCATTCGTAACCATACGCAGAAGGTTCGATTCGAGCTGGCTCACCCCATTTTGCTAATAAACTTTCCGAATCGCCTCCTATTAATTGGGAGATTGTCTCTGGAAATCCTTCATTTATCTGTTTCTTTTTCTTAACAATCTTATGTTCCTGCTTAGAATGAGATGGCTGTAATATATATTGCGAAACGAGTAATTTCCCGTATAAATCAATAGCTAAAATAAAAACCGTAATCATTACGATACGTAATAATTTCTTCAAACAATATACCTCCTGGTCAAACATAAAATTGAGATATACACAAATGCCTGTCTTCCCTTTTGTGTGTACCGCACTATTTTCACTATATCATATTTTAATAAAAAAAGCCGTGATTCTCCCTTTTCTCTCAATATGAATTGCGATTTCTCATTATTCATACTATTATAAAATTAAAGGTTTTCAAATAAAGATAAGGAGGTATTCCATGCAATTTACAAATTCAAAACTTATAGGGGCGACCATTGATTTTACACTGCTCACGGAAGTTATGCAAAATCAACGTTTTGTACTTGCTGGACAGTGGGATTATGAGCGAGTTACATATGACTATAAATTTGAAATATTGAAGGATGTATATTACTTACGGATACAAGGCTTTGCGGTAGAAGGTGAAATCGGAGGACGCCATGCACAAGTTAAATTACTTCCACCATTGTTAGGAAAACATTATTATCCACATGGCGTTGAATATGGTGAGAATGAAGTTTTCCCTACAAACGTAATCCAAAAAAGCGAACAACTCTTGCAAAATATTGAAAAAAAACTGAAGGAATTTGCAGTTATAGAATAGTAAAGAAGGTGTATCCATGTGATACACCTTCTTTATTTTGGTTGCAAATAAGGAGGCACTTCCTGTAGTTGCTCCTCATCTTTTTTACGTTCTTTACGTGCCCATTTAAAAAACACATAGCCAATAATTGTACCATACACTATTTCCTGGACAATTTTCATAATGATACCGCCTGTTTGTTGATCTTGCACAATCGGCATCCAATGTAAAAATTCTGGTCCGGTTATGTTTAAATCACCCAATGTTCCCGCAGGTACACAGAGCTCCATCGCTTTCATCCACGCACTCGGATCCGTATATGTAGCAAACAACGATTCACTAGCAAATATGATTAGCGCACAAGCTGGTGTCAATAATACACCGTTCGCAAACATGTAACCAATTTTCTTTATTTCACTTAATGTTTGATACTCCGGTAATGGATTTAGCATAGGCCACCACATCATCATTGCTGTAAAAAATAAAACAGCAAGAAAAATAGGATGAGCAACTTGATTTTGCTTTACAGCATCAAAAACAACAGGCAAATGATAAATAGAAAATAATCCATTAAATACAAACAGAGCAATAAGCGGTTTTGTAAACATAGTCAATATCACTTGGATAAAACGGAAAGAGGTAATATATGTGTATAACCAAACTGGAATCCCCAATAACAATAATGGTGGTACAGCGATGTACATCACTGCCATTTCAAACATATGTGCACTAAATACAATATGTCCAAGTAAATCAATAGGCCCACCTTTTACAAGATACAACAGGATAATCCCAGTCGTAAAATAAAACATTTGCTTTTTATTTACCTTTTCTGCATTTTCGAGCCGATTTCTATACGGCCCGATAATAAGAAAGTAACAGATAAGGATAGACACCATAAAAAGTAAAAAGATCGGGCTCCATAAAGCTTGAAAACCAAATATCCATAAGTTGCCCATTTTACACCCACCCTTTCAATATGAACTCCTTACCCTCATAGGAAAAAGGGAGCGAAGATAACTTCAAGCTCCCTATCCTTTACTTTTTAAACCCAAACAATTGTCATAAAAGCTAAAATGGTTAACAACCCTATCAATAATCCAGAATATAAGAAAAAGGTTGCTGCTTCATGTCCCTTATGACTCATATGCATGAAATAATACAATTGAAATATTACTTGAACAACAGCTAATAGTAAAATAAATGGTACAGAGAAAAGAGGACTAAATGTTTTCGGATAAGCGACTGCCACAAAAGCTACAATCGTTAAGAAAATCATTAGACCAAATGTAATCACTTGATGTCTCATTTCCTCAGCACTTTTTTTTCTACGATAAACAAGATCTACTTTTGAGTTACTTGTATTTGTTTGCTTTATCGCCATTGTTTATCCCACCATTCCCATCAAGTATACTACAGTGAAAATAAACACCCAAACTACATCAATAAAGTGCCAGTAAATAGATGCGACGTAAAACTTTGGAGCATTATATAAATTCAGCCCGCGCTTCGCATTCCGAAAAACTAATGTTAAGATCCATAATAATCCGAACAATACGTGTAATCCATGAGTTCCAACAAGCGCATAAAACGCTGAACCAAATGCACTACTTCTCATCGTATGTTTGAATTCGTGTGTATAATGATAAAATTCATAAATCTCAAACCCTAAAAACCCTAATCCTAATAATACTGTAACAAGTAACCAAAGCTGCATTTGCTTAAAGTTAAAGTTCTTCATATGATACATCGCATACACGCTTGTTAAACTACTTGTTAACAAAAGCATCGTCATAATAAAGACAAGTGGCATTTGAAACATTTCTTGAGAAGTGGGGCCACCGTTTGTAGAATTTTTTAACGCTAAATATGTGCCAAATAAGGAAGCGAACAATACAGTTTCGCCTCCAAGAAATAGCCAAAATCCAACAAACTTATTTTTCCCCTCAAGGGTTGCTTTTTCAGGCTCTGCTGGAAACGTTTCATTTGTTAATTTTTCCTCTACATGCATTACGCTGTGCCCCCCTTGTCATCTAAATCTTCTTTATGAATATGATAACCATGATCATCAATTACTGAACGTAAGAACATTGCACCAAATGTAATGATAAGTCCAATAATTGCAACCAATAACCAAAACTTATCTTTCCCACCTTGCATGTACATCGCACCAAATGCTGCTATAAATAATCCAAGAGATATAACAAATGGTGAAAATGAAGAGTTTGGCATATGAATATCACTAACAGGCTCTGCTGGTGTTATTTCTTTATTCCCTTCACGTTTTTCAATCCAGAACGGATCTAATCCGCGAACGAATGGTAATTGTTTAAAATTGTATTCTGGTGTAGGTGCAGGCATTGTCCATTCTAATGTACGAGCATCCCACGGATCGCGGCCAGCTTTCTCTTTAGACAACGATGTTTTCACAACATTAAATAACAGAACAATCGTTCCTAGCCCCATAAATACAGCACCAATCGAACTAATTAAGTTCCCCGTTTCTAATCCTTGGCCTGGTAAATACGTAAAGTAGCGACGTGGCATACCAATTAAACCAAGGAAATGCTGGATAAAGAATGTTAAATGGAAGCCGATAAAGAACAACCAAAATGTTATTTTCCCCAAGGTTTCATTTAATACTTTGTTAAACATAAGTGGCCAATAATAATGTGCACCTGCTAATAGTCCAAATACAACTCCACCAACGATTACGTAGTGAAAATGCGCCACAACGAAATAGTTATCATGGAATTGATAGTCAGCTGGAGCCGAGGCAAGCATGACCCCTGTTACACCACCCATTACAAATGATGGAATAAAAGCAACAGCCCACATCATTGGCGTTGTAAACCTGATACTTCCACCCCACATTGTAAAGAGCCAGTTAAATATTTTAATACCAGTCGGAACTGCAATTGCCATTGTTGCAACTGAGAAAATAGCGTTCGCAACAGGTCCAAGACCAACTGTAAACATATGATGCGCCCATACCATAAATCCTAAAAATCCAATTAACACCGTTGCAAATACCATAGATGAGTAACCAAATAGTCGTTTTTTAGAGAATGTAGCGAAAATTTCTGAGAATATTCCGAAAGCTGGAAGGATAAGAATATACACTTCTGGGTGACCGAAGATCCAGAATAAATGTTCCCATATAATCGTGTTCCCCCCTAAAGCTGGGTTAAAGAAACTTGTGCCAAATAAGCGATCTAACATAAGTAGTGCTAATCCCACTGTTAATGGTGGGAAAGCAAATAAAATAAGTGAAGAAGTTACAAATGTTGTCCATGTAAACATTGGCATACGCATATATGTCATTCCAGGTGCACGCATATTAATAATTGTGACAAGGAAGTTAATACCACCAATCAGTGTACCTATACCTGATATTTGTAACCCTAGTACATAAAAATCAACACCATGTCCTTTAGAAGCAAGGGATAACGATGCATAAGATGTCCACCCTGCATCAGGTGCCCCTCCTAAAAACCAACTTAAGTTTAAAAATACTCCACCGAAGAAAAATAACCAAAATCCAAGTGAATTTAAAAATGGAAACGCCACATCCCGTGCCCCAATTTGAAGTGGTACAGCGGCGTTCATAAATGCAAACACGAGCGGCATAGCTGCGAGGAAAATCATTGTTGTACCGTGCATCGTTAATACTTGGTTATAAGCATCCCCAACAAGAAAAGCATTGTTTGGAATCGCTAATTGAAGACGGATAAATAATGCCTCTATTCCGCCAATGATAAAAAACAATCCACCTGCAATTAAATAGAGAATGGCAATTTTTTTATGGTCTACTGTCGTCAAATAATCCCATATAACAGCACCCATCCCCTGTTTTTTTGCTACAGAACTCACGTTTTCAACCTCCCCTTCGCAAATAATCCCTCTTTACTTCTCAACTTTTAACGTTTTCAAATATGCATTTAATGCGTCTACTTGATCATCCGTTAAGTTGCCATATTTACCAGTCATTTTATTTCCTGGCTTCATATTTTCAGGATCCTTTAACCATTTTTTTACGTTTTCTTCATTATTTTCAGCAATGCCGGCAACCATATCGCGATCAGCAAAGTTTGCTAGGTTTGGTGCGATACGTGCAGAAGGTGGTCTACTATCATTTGATCCAGTTGCATGACAACCAATACAGCTTTTGTTGAATATTTCTTGACCTTCTTGTTCTTTTGGAGAAGAAACTTCCTTCTTACCATCAAGTTTCTTCATATCAGCAATCCAATCTTTGTACTCGCTTTCATCAAGAGCCTTTACTTTAAATTGCATTAAAGAATGTGATGGGCCACAAAATTCTGTACAAAAACCATTATAAGTGCCTGATTTATCTGCCTTTAACCACATTTTATTGACATTATCCGTATTCGTATCCATTTTCCCAGCTAAAGATGGGACCCAAAACGAATGTTTAATGTCAGCACCTTTCAAATTCAAATATACTTTTTTACCTGTGGGGATAACTAGGTCTTGTGAAGTTACTATTTTTTCTGATTTGTAAGAAAATTCCCACCAATAAAGATTCGCTGTTACATCAACAACGATTGTGTCTTTATCAATATTCTTTTTCTCCATCGCACTTACATCAGCAAGTTTGAATGTATATGTAACAGTTGGAACAGCCAATATCAGCAAAAGAATAATCGGAATGACTGTCCATATAATTTCTAGTTTGTGATTTCCTTCAACTTGCTTTGGGATATAATCTTCTTGACCCTTCTTTTGTCGGAAACGCACAATTACATACAAGAAAATAATAGTAACTACAAGTACGACACCTACCATAATTGCACTTGCTAACAAGAGTAAATCATATTGCATTTTTGCTACTTCACCTTGCGGAATTAAAGTAGATTGAAAGGCTTTACCGCATCCCCCTAACAGTAAAGCCAGCAGTGAAACGAATGAAAGCAGTCGCCACTGTTTCTTCATACAAACAACCCCCACTTTCTTTGTGAATTAGATTGTACTTTATTTATAGTAAGTAAAGTAAATCTCAACGTAAAGAAATCCCCTCATGTCGTTGTCTTAGAAGAATGTAACTACAATCATTGACACAAATAAGATTGTCAAGTAATTCAAGGAGTAGACAAACATTTGTACGGACCATTTTATGTCATCCTTCTTACGGAATCCATAGAATCCTAATACGATCCATCCAATGTTAAGCAATGTTGCAATTACCATAAATGTTACTCCCAGTCCACTCATATAAAATGGTAGTGGTAATAAACATACTGTCCAAATCATGATTTGACGTTTTGTAATATCAAATCCATGTACAACAGGAAGCATGGGAATACCTGCATTTCGATATTCATCAACACGTTTCATCGCTAACGCGAGGAAATGTGGGATTTGCCAAATAAACATAATTAAAAATAGCATCCAAGCAATTGGATGATCTAAACTAGGATCAACTGCTGCCCAACCAATTAAAGGTGGAACTGCTCCAGATACACTACCTACTACTGTATTTAGTGTATATGCTCGTTTTGTCCATAATGAATACAAAACAACGTATGTGACAGCACCGATGAAACCTATAATTGCTGCCATTGGTGTTGTAAATAACAAGAATACAAAACCAAGAAGCAATAAAGTCATACCTAATGTTAACGCAAAACTAGGTTTATATTTTCCTGTTACTGTCGGACGATTTTTTGTCCGTTCCATTAAGTGATCGATATCCCGATCAATATAGTTATTCAAGCTACATGATCCTGCCATAATTAAAGCCGAGCCGACAATTGTAAAGAACATTTTATCCAAATGGTTCACAGCATTTAATCCATTAAAGTGTAAAGCCAACCAAAATCCTGTAAATACCGTAAGTGTATTCGAGTTTACAATCCCCATCTTAACGAGCGCTAATAAATCTTGTACACGTGTTGTTTCCGGCACATTTGTTATAGCTGACTCATCATGCAGCTCACTTGTTGCATGGTTCATCATTTCAACCCCCTCTTAAAACTTTCATCCTTCTTTCGCGTCTTTACTTTACAAAAGTATTACGCTTCTATATAGCAATATTATTACAGTAGAAATGTTGTTTTCTCACTCTACTACTAATCTACGCTCATACTCGAGTATATTAAATCATATTTCCCTAACAATTTGTGAAGAAAACGTGAACTTTTTGTGTCGAATGACAAAAAAGTTTCTCCCATTACTTCCTAATCATAACATGAGGTTACCTTCTATAATAAACTATTTTGTCATATTTAGCATATATTCTTCCCATTTCTTTTTATAATAGAAATAACTTCTCCTAAAATATGTAATTTAAACCCCGTTTTTTTCTTATTTCAAACTCTTTATCCCCCTTCTCCATTTCTTTGCTATTTTATTATTTTTTATATATCATAGGACTGTAGCGCGTTTTGTTCTATAAAATTGATGGAATGAAAATATTTCGCAATAACTTCATACAGAAAGATGGTGAAACAGATTGCAACGCTTTATTAAATGGTTAGCAGTCATTACAAGCCTCGACTTACTAGGGGTTTTATTAGGAGGGGCTTTAGTTACAAAAACAGGTTCAGGTCAAGGATGCGGTAAATCTTGGCCACTTTGTAATGGTGAACTCGTTCCCTCTAATCTATCAATGGAAACGATTATTGAACTAAGTCACCGCTTAACATCAGGATCGGCAGGAATTCTCGTTACACTTCTTTGTATCCTATCCTGGAAATATTATAAACATGTACGTGAAACAAAAACGCTAGCTGTTTTATCTTTCGTATTTTTAGTGGCACAAGCACTCATGGGAGCTGCCGCAGTTGTTTGGGGACAAGTACCTGCTGTATTAGCTATTCATTTTGGTATTTCCTTAATTTCGTTTGCTTCTGTCATTTTACTAACGTGCCTTATTTTTGAAATCGACAAAAAATTCGATGCACGTTCTCTCATTATGGACAAAAAAATGAAATTTCATATTTACGGTGTAACAATTTACAGTTATATTGTCGTCTATACAGGAGCTTTAGTACGTCACGAGCGTGCAAGTTTAGCTTGTCCAGACTTTCCACTTTGTAGTAAAAACAGACCATGGCCTACTCAATTGCATGAATGGGTTCAAATGGGACACAGGGTTGCCGCAATATTAATATTTGCTTGGATCCTATACGCAATGATTGTTGCTATTCGTCACTATAAACAGCACCGGGTTGTATATTGGGGATGGATTATCTCATTTATTCTCGTTACACTTCAAGCAATTGTTGGTATTTTAGTCGTTTATACTAATGCAAGTTTATCAATGGCATTGTTACATTCACTCTTTATTTCTTGTCTCTTTGCTGTATTATGCTATTTAGTCATGTTAGGTACACGAAGCACAGCAAATGCAAAAGAGGCACACCCATCAACTACAACGCAAAATAAACAATCGTTTTAATAACTTGCCACTGTGGCAAGTTATTATTTTTATATAAAGAAAAGAGCTGCCTTCAAGCAACTCTTTTCTTTATTATTATTGTTCTAGTTCAATAAGTAAATCGCCTGTTTGAATCGCATCGCCATCTTTTACATATACTTTCTTCACTTTTCCATTGAATGGCGCCTGAACCGTCGTTTCCATCTTCATCGCTTCTGTAATTGCCATGGAATCGCCTTTTTTCACTTCATCACCTTCATTTACAACAACTTTAATAACCGTTCCCGGCATTGTTGCACTAATATGATTTGGATTCTCACGATTCCCTTTCACACGCTGTGCGACTGTTGATTTAACACTTTCATCTTTCACAACAATTTCACGCGGTTGCCCGTTAAATTCAAAGTAAAGTACACGTGTCCCATCTGGTTGTGGTTCACCAATTGATACTAATTTAACCATTAATGTTTTACCACGTTCAATTTCCACACCAATTTCTTCACCAAGCCTCATACCATAGAAGAATGTTGGCGTATCGAGTACAGACACGTTTCCATAAAGCCCAGCGACTTTTTCATAATCCATAAATACTTTTGGATATAATGCATATGCAACAACATCAAAAATCGTTACTTCACGTCCAAGTTTATGGAACAACTCTTCTTTTAAAGCATCGAAGTCCACTGGTTCTAACAATTCCCCTGGTCTTACTGTTAATGGCTCTTTCCCTTTTAAAATGATTTTTTGTAATTCTTTCGGGAAGCCACCATATGGTTGTCCAAGATCTCCAGAGAACATTTCCACAACAGAACCTGGGAAATCTAAAGAATGTCCACGCTCAAAAATGTCTTGTTCTGTAAGGTGATTTTGTACCATAAATAGCGCCATGTCGCCAACAACTTTTGATGATGGTGTTACTTTTACAATATCACCAAACATATCATTTACACGGCGATACATCACTTTCACTTCATCAAATCGGTCTCCTAAACCAACTGCTTTCGCTTGTTGTTGGAGGTTACTATATTGACCACCTGGCATTTCATGCATATATACCTCTGTATGAGGTGCATTCATACCACTTTCAAATGGTGCATAATATTTACGAACATCCTCCCAGTAATATGAAAGTTTTTCTAATGAATCCACATTAACATCTGGTTGTCTTTCATTTCCACCTAGCGCATAATATAACGTATTTGCACTTGGTTGTGATGTTAGACCTGCCATTGAGCTTACAGCTACATCGACAATATCAACACCTGCTTCAATTGCTTTCGTATACGTTAAAACACCATTTCCACTTGTATCATGCGTATGAAGGTGAATCGGAATCGATACCGTTTCTTTTAAAGCAGAAACTAAATCATAGGCTGCATTTGGTTTTAATAATCCAGCCATATCTTTAATACCTAGAATATGTGCTCCTGACGCTTCCAATTCTTTCGCTAAGTTTTTATAATAATTTAAGTCATATTTACTGCGCATTGGGTCATGGATATCCCCTGTATAACACATAGTTGCCTCTGCAATTTTACCACTCTCTCTTACAGCATCAATTGCAACTCTCATACCTTCCACCCAGTTTAAGCTATCAAAAATACGGAATACATCGATACCAGCTTGTGCTGAACATTCTACAAATTTTTGAATTAAATTATCTGGATAGTTTTTATAACCAACCGCATTTGATGAACGAAGAAGCATTTGGAATAAAACATTTGGCATTCTTTCACGAAGTTCTAATAGTCGTTCCCATGGATCTTCTTTTAAGAAACGATACGCAACATCAAACGTTGCACCGCCCCACATTTCCGCTGAGAATAAATTCGGTAACATTCTAGCTGTCGGTTCAGCAATTTGGTTTAAATCTTTTGTACGAAGACGTGTTGCAAGTAATGATTGGTGCGCATCTCGGAATGTTGTATCTGTTAAAAGTACACGTTTTTGATCTTGCACCCATTTTACTAATCCATCCGCTCCGCGTTCGTCTAAAATTTGTTTTGTTCCATCTTGAATCGATTCATAATGTTTTACATTTGGTATACGTGCATCTGGGAAAATTGGCTTCTCTGTCTTCCCTACTCCTGGGAAACCATTTACTGTTACCGTACCAACATAACTTAACATCTTTGTTCCACGGTCTTTACGTTTTGGAAACACGAACAGTTCAGGTGATGCATCAATAAATGACGTATCATATTCTCCTGACAAGAAGTTTTTATGTTTTACTACATTCTCTAAGAATGGAATGTTTGTTTTAATACCACGAATACGAAACTCTTTTAAGTTGCGCTCCATTTTCGCAGCCGCTTGTTCAAATGTAAGCGCCCAAGTTGTTACTTTTACAAGTAATGAATCATAGTACGGTGTAATAACAGCCCCTTGGAAACTGTTACCTGTGTCAAGACGAACGCCAAAACCACCACCAGAACGATACGCCATAATTTTCCCTGTATCAGGCATAAAATTATTAAGCGGATCTTCTGTTGTTACACGAGATTGAATCGCATAACCATGCACAATAACGTCTTCTTGTTTTGGTATGCTTACGATTTGGCTATGTAAAGCGTGTCCATCTGCAATTAAAATTTGTGACTGAACAATATCAATGCCTGTAATCATCTCTGTAATTGTATGTTCTACTTGAACACGTGGATTTACTTCAATGAAATAAAAGTCATCGCCTTTTACAAGGAACTCAACCGTACCAGCATTTAAATAATTTACATTTTTCGTTAACTGTACCGCTGCTTCACAAATACGATGACGAAGATCATCTGAAAGTGACACGCTTGGCGCAATTTCAACTACTTTTTGATGACGACGTTGTACAGAGCAATCACGCTCATATAAATGCACAACATTTCCTTCTTCATCTGCTAATATTTGAACTTCTATATGTTTAGGTTTTTCAACGAATTTTTCAACATACACTTCATCATTACCAAAAGCTGCTTTCGCTTCTGATTTTGCACGATCATAAGATTCTTTTAATTCATCACCGCTACGTACAATACGCATACCGCGGCCACCACCACCAAGGGAGGCTTTAATAATTATCGGGTAATCATACTTCTTAGCAAACTCTTCAACTTCTTCTAGTGAATTAATAGGTCCATCGCTGCCAGGAATAACTGGAATATTTGCTAATTGCGCTTGTGCTCTTGCTTTCACTTTATCTCCAAACATATCTAAATGTTTGCTCTTTGGTCCGATAAAGATAATCCCTTCTTCTTCACAACGTCTAGCAAATTGGATATTTTCTGACAAGAAACCATATCCAGGGTGAATTGCATCCACGTGATTGCTTTTCGCAATCTCAATAATACCTTCAATATCAAGGTAAGCATCGATTGGTTTTTTGCCTTCTCCCACTAAATAAGATTCATCTGCTTTATAGCGATGGTAAGAACCGCTATCCTCTTTTGAATAAATTGCAACTGTATTTAATCCAAGTTCTGAACAAGCTCGGAATACACGAATTGCAATTTCTCCACGGTTAGCTACTAAAACTTTTTGAATACGTTGCAGCTTTGTCATGATTTTCCCCCTCTACTTTCCTACCACTTTAGAGATTAAATAGGTACACGCTCTAAAAGCGTGAAGTTCTTCACTTTCTTTTCTAAACTATACTCGGAAAGCTTCACCTTATTTTTATACATCATACCTTATTTTTTAACAAATGATAAGTTTTCTAATCAATTTGTTTCACAAAAATAGTATAGCACAACTCTTCTTTTTCTGACAGTTTTATTGTATAACACATTAAAACATTTATGACACACTATTGTTATTTAAACCAAACAAAGTATAACTCATTAAAAAACAACATAATAAAAAGGTTTTGTGTCATCAAACACAAAACCTTTTTATTTCACAACAACAAGATGTGGCTCACCTTGTTGTTTTTTCTCATATATTTCTTTTTGTTGCTTCTCTTGTCGTTTCACATAACTCCCTAAGTTCAACAATATACCCATTGCAAATAGATTCGCCATTAAAGAACTACCACCATAACTGACAAATGGCAAAGGCACACCAGTAAGAGGCATTAGCCCAGACATACCACCAATGTTAACAAACGTTTGCACCCCAAACAGGCTAGCAATGCCTATAGCAATCAAACTTCCAAATGGATCTTTACACTTTTGAGCAATTCGGAATGCACGAATGATAATGAGTAACAAACTAATTAAAATAATCGCTACACCAATAAAACCAAGTTCTTCAGATATAATTGCCATAATAAAGTCCGTGTGTGGCTCAGGTAAATACCCAAATTTTTGTATACTATTACTAAGTCCTCTACCATTCAGTCCACCTGAAGCAATTCCAACAAAGGAATTCACCAGCTGAAATCCATCACCCTGTGGATCATCAAATGGATTTAAAAACACCGCAAAACGTGCTTTTTGATAAGGTTTCAATGCATAATTACCAACTAAGTATAAAAGCGGAATCCATACAATTGTGCTTAATGCAAGACGCTTTATCCACTTGTTAATCGGAACCCCTGAACAAAGAAACATAATTCCGACAATACCTATGATTAACAAAACTGTTCCTAAATCATTTTGTTTACGAATTAAAACCAATATTAATCCTATAAACATAATCGTACCTGCTGATCCCTTCCAAACTGAAGTATCAGTTTCTTGCCTTCTCGCAAAGAAACGCGCGAGTACAATAATGATAGCAATTTTAACAAATTCAGCGGGCTGTATACCGAATACCCATGCTTGCGCACCATTTACTTTCTTTCCAATCAATAATGCTAACGCTAGCAATCCAATACTACCTGTCATCATTAATAACAAAACAATTCGTTTTCTCCAAACGTGGTACGGAATAGCAACGATAATTCCTAACCCTACGGTTCCAACAGCTAGAGCAAGTAATTGTCTTTTAAAAAAGTAATTTGCTGGCCAGTTATGCCTTGAAATCGCAACAATGGAACTAGAACTATATACCATTATAACTCCCAACACACATAAAATAATAAGAGGAAGTAATAATGAATAATCCATCGATTTCCATACTCTTTTCATTTCATTTCCTCTTTCTGTTTCAATTTAATTATTGTTGTATTCCATATGTATCAGAATTCTTCCTGCTTTATTATACAAATAAAAAGCTCAAACCTAGTCAGTTTGAGCCCCCTTATTTGAACCCTTTATTGTTGTTTGTTTGTAAATGCTTCATGAAGTGCTGATAATTCCCGTTCGAGCTCTCCTAACATTTCTTTCCCTTGCTCTTCTGTAATAAGACCAAGACGAACCGCAAAGTCAACTTCACGGGATAGTCCAAACATTTGCGTGTCCAACACTTCTTCATATAATGGACATTGCGGCATCGTAAGGTGGTCCATTTGCACCTTAATAAGTCTTAAAATCTTTTCCGCATCCGCTTTTAGAAGGGCAAGTGCCTTTTCCTGATGATTTGCTACTGTCTCAGACGCCAAATTGATTCCCTCCGTTTCCGTCCTACTCTTCTATCCTATCTATTAATATTAGCGATAGTCTTAATAAATTGCAATAGAAACATTTTTTGTGACAATCGTGTCTAATGCTATTATACTGAAAAGTGGGAGCATAATACAAATGGGGGAACAACAATGAGTGAAATTTTATTTATAAATGGAAAAGTACGCTTTCCGATCACACTTGACCCAAGCGTTTGGATTTTTGATGATCGAAAAGTAGATTTAACAACTTACTTCACCGAAACGAAAGAAGAAAAATCAGAATTAGAAGACTATCTCAAGCACACTTCCGAACATTGGGATCGTGAAATCCGTGATGGTGCCGCTTTTCCACCTATTCAAAAAAGCGTAAAAAAATTTAAAAAGGAACAGCTTATTTCAGGAACGTTTGGCATACCACTTCATCCATTTTTCAAAAATGCTGAAATTACAGCTGAAGCAACACATGTTGAAATCCATGCATTGCATGATTCAATCACACTTTCATTAGAAGAAGCAAACAATGTTATTCTTGGATTTTCAAAAGATGGAAAACCATTACGAGAAGATGGACCTGTCCACCTTTACTTTGGTGACGGCTCTAATATAAACAATCCAATTCGAAATATCCGTAAGTTTACAATTATTTAAAAAAGGAGTAGGCAAAAGCCACTCCTTTTTTTCCACTCTTTGCGGTCAGAAGTATTCCCACCTCAAAATTTAACAACAGCAAAACAGTTAGACTTCGGCTGATGAAATCCCTCACTGATTAAAGTTTCACTTTATAATAAGTCCGCTGCTAGTTGTGCTAAATTAGAACGCTCTCCTTTTACAAACTTTACATGTCCGCTAATTTTTTGTTCTTTAAATTTCTCTACAACATACGTTAAACCATTATTATATTCATCTAAGTAAGGATGATCAATTTGTTGCGGATCTCCCATTAATACAATTTTACTTTTTTCTCCAACCCTTGTTAATATTGTTTTCACTTCATGTTTCGTTAAATTTTGCGCCTCATCAATAATAATAAATTGATCTGGAATACTTCGTCCTCGTATATAAGTAAGCGCCTCTACTTCAATTGAACCCATACCCGCTAAAATCGCATCTAATTCGCCTGGTTTTTTTGTATTAAATAAATACTCTAGATTATCGAAAATTGGCTGCATCCACGGTCTTAACTTTTCTTCTTTTTCTCCTGGTAAATATCCGATATCCTTACCAACTGGAACAATCGGCCGAGCAACAAGGAGTTTTTTGTACAATCCTAGATCCTCCGTTTGCATAAGACCAGCAGCTAACGCGAGTAAGGTTTTACCAGTTCCTGCTTTCCCTGTTAACGTTACGAGTGGAATATCTTCACGAAGCAACAATTCTAATCCCATAATTTGCTGCACATTCCGCGGGCGTATTCCCCAAACTTGCTCATTATGAAAAATAAGTTTCTTCACTTTTTTCCCTGAATAATCAACAATTCCAAGTGCAGAGCTAGAACCCCCTAATGCATCTTTCATCACGATAAATTGATTTGGATAAAATGGATGATTTGCAATTTCCGATAAAGGAAGTTCTCCTTTTTCATAAAAATAATTTAGCTGTTCTTTTGATATGTAACCTTCTAAAAAACCTGAATATATATTTTCCACTTCAATTACACGATCACTTAAATAATCTTCAGCTTGTAAACCAAGAGCATCTGCTTTTACTCTCACAAGTACATCTTTACTTACTAAAATGACAGACTTTCCATTCTCTTTCTCTTGCTCTTCTAAGAATAAATTTTTCGCAACAGCTAAAATACGATTATCGTTTGTTTTTTCAACAAAAATATCTTGCAGTTGAACAAATGAGCGATGGTTTAATTCAATACGAAATGTCCCTCCATTTTCAAGAGGTATACTCTCATGCAGTTTTCCTAATTCGCGAAATTTATCTATCAATTTAGATACATAACGAGCATTTCGTCCGACTTCATCCATGTAGCGTTTTTTCGAATCAACCTCTTCTAATACAACTGCTGGAATCACTACCTCATTTGTTTCAAAAGAAAAAATAGATAAAGGATCCTGCAAAAGTACATTCGTATCTAACACATAAATTTTATCCAACCTGTTACCCCCTGACTCCACTTTTAAATTTGTAGAACAAGGGTTTCATCCATGATCATCATATGGACGAACCATTGTTATAATTATATGTAATGTATTAACGAGGTAGAATCGAAATTCATATAAATTAAAACTTTTCTTAATCATTTTTCTCATTCATAACTAGGTATCGTATTCATTCGTCAAAATTTATATTCTAACATGTAGCAAAGATTCCTTATTCACTCAGGTTAAAATAGCAGAAAAGGATGAACAACCATAATGCTCATCCACTTTTCTACAATTCTTTCATCGCCGTTAAAACTTGATTATCAAGTTTTTCAGCAGCACGAAGATCATATGTTTTTTCATATGTTGGTTCCGAAGCAAGCTTTGCTCCATAAAACATAACATCACGTACTTCTTGAACAGATACTTCTACTGCAGTTAATTTGAGTGGACTGCCATCCAATCTCTCCTTTAAAATCTTTGCTTCACCGCTAATGGAAAATACAGATTCATTTGCCATTACAGTGAGTACAAGCCCTGCATGATGGCGCAAATTTTCCGCAATACGAGAGCGTTGATCAATCGCAAATCGAATACTTGTCTCATTTATTGCATATACCCATGAAATAGCACTTACATTCGGAACAGCCTTTTCAAAATCAATTGTTGCAATTGTTATAATGCGTCCTTCACGTAAAGATTGAACTAAAGAATCTGTCAATGTAGGTTCTACTACATTTGCCATATTTCCACCTCCAAAATTTTATTTATCTTAATGATAACTTATTTTTCGAATTGCGAAAATATTATTTTTTCCCCCTATAGTTCAAAAATATCAAATTTACATGATATACTTATATCGATAGAATTTGTATTGAGGTGACGAAATGAGAGTCAAATGCATGCTTTGTGATAAAAAAGAAGAGTTAGATGACGAAAATCCTATGGCCAAAAGGCTTCGTAACCGTCCTATTCATACATATATGTGCATGGAATGCACAGAACGTATTGCAGAACGTACAATGGAACGCCATGCAACTGGAAATTTCCACTTATATCGTGATAAAACAATAGAAGATGAGTGGTAAACTGTCAAATAAGTCCTTAATCATTCAGATGAGGGCTTATTTATATTTCTCCGGCTCTCGTTTCATTTGATCTAAGAAACAATCTATAAGCTCTATCGGAAATCTTGTAGAATGTTTTTCTCCTTCTTGTTCATATGTAACCAAATACATATCTTCTTTTTTTTCCACCGTTACATCTCTTAATTGATGATCTTCATGTAACATGTTATGAAACAGTAAATATGTTTCTTGCGCAGCTGCATCATGCGGGCGTGCTTCCGCGACAGTTTTAATTGTTAGCCAATTATATAACGCATCTTGTACAGAACGCATGAAACATCCCCCCCTTTAACCCACTCTTTGTTGCTTTGCTTGGCGTAAGCGTAATCTATAAATACCGAATACAATCGCTGTCACAACAAGTCCTTCTCCTACTGGTAAAAACACTCCCAAAAAAGTTAAAACTGTACATCCAATTGCTAAGGATACATAAATCACAATGTTTTTTAGTAACGGTAACTTCCTAGCAAATCCTAAATTATATACGAGTGCACTTAGTATAATCATTGTACCGTAAAGCTGCCACATCCCTACTTCTGGATTCACATCTACATTGTATAACTTTGCAAAAAATGACATTCTCTCTAGCATTATACTTCTCCCCTTCATCTAGCAAAGATGAATAAAAATCCCCCTATCTAAAATAAAGATAGAAAATAATCCATATCGGCCAAATTCATTCAACTAACTAACAGCACCTTACTTCTTAATTTTTAAATTCTATGTTGTCTACTATAAGATTACCTTGTAGAAAAAATACTGTCTAGATAAAAGATTAAATTTTCGAAAAATAAGCAAATTAAAAAAGCTGCCTTTTTAATGAAAAGGCAGCTTTATCTTTTACGCTTCTACAGATTTCTTTTTCTTAGCAGCTCTTTCGCGCTCGCTCTTATCAAGAATCTTTTTGCGAAGACGGATTGATTCTGGTGTTACTTCACAGTACTCATCGTCATTTAAGTATTCTAATGACTCTTCTAATGTCATGATACGAGGTTTTTTCATTGTTGACGTTTGGTCTTTTGTTGCAGAACGAATGTTAGTTTGTTGTTTCATTTTTACAACGTTAACTGTTAAATCATTCTCACGTGTATGCTCCCCAACAATCATACCTGTATATACTTCTGTACCTGGTTCAACGAAGATTACACCACGGTCTTCAACTTGCATAATACCGTATTGTGATGCTTTTCCTGTTTCAAGTGAAACTAGAACACCTTGACGACGTCCACCAACTTGTCCAGCATGTACTGGCTGATAGCTATCGAATGTATGGTTTAAAATACCGTAACCACGTGTTAAAGTTAAGAACTCTGTTGTATAACCAATTAGGCCACGTGCTGGAACCATAAACGTCAGACGAACTTGACCGTTTCCGTTATTCACCATATCTAACATTTCACCTTTACGTGCACCCATTGACTCCATAATAGAACCAGTATACTCTTCTGGCACGTCAATTTGTACGCGCTCTACAGGCTCACATCTTACACCATCAACATCTCTAATAATTACTTCTGGTTTAGATACTTGTAATTCATATCCTTCACGACGCATGTTCTCAATTAAGATTGATAAGTGCAACTCTCCACGTCCAGATACAATCCATGCATCAGGAGAATCTGTGTTATCTACACGTAAGCTTACATCTGTTTCTAGCTGTGCACGAAGACGCTCTTCAATTTTACGAGATGTAATATATTTACCTTCACGACCTGCAAATGGGCTGTTATTTACAAGGAATGTCATTTGTAATGTTGGCTCATCGATACGTAGTAATGGTAATGCCTCTTGATGCTCAACTGGACATACTGTTTCACCAACGTTGATGTCTTCCATACCTGAAACAGCTACTAAGTCTCCAGCTTTTGCTTCTTCAATTTCTTGGCGTTTTAATCCAATGTAACCAAATAATTTAGTTACACGGAATTGTTTTACACTTCCGTCAACCTTCATTAATGCTACTTGTTGTCCTACTTTCATTGTACCGCGGAATACACGGCCAACCCCAATACGGCCAACATAGTCATTGTAATCAAGAAGTGCTACTTGGAATTGAAGTGGCTCTTCGCTATTATCAATTGGTGCTGGAATATGTTCAATGATTGTGTCAAATAATGATTTCATATTCTCTTCTTGATTTGCTGGGTTTGAATCTAAGCTTGCTGTTCCATTCATTGCTGATGCGAATACAACAGGGAACTCTAATTGATCTTCGTTTGCACCAAGCTCAATGAATAAGTCAATTACTTCGTCAACCACTTCATCAGGACGAGCAAAGTCACGGTCAATTTTGTTTACAACCACGATCGGAGTTAAGTTTTGTTCTAATGCTTTCTTTAAAACAAATCGTGTTTGAGGCATACAACCTTCGTATGCATCAACAACAAGTAAAACACCATCAACCATTTTCATAATACGCTCTACTTCACCACCGAAGTCAGCGTGTCCAGGTGTATCTAAAATGTTAATTCGTTTATCTTCATAATGAATCGCTGTATTTTTCGCTAAAATGGTAATACCGCGTTCTCTTTCTAAATCATTTGAATCCATTGCACGCTCTTCTACGTGCTCATTTGCACGAAACGTCCCCGCTTGACGTAATAATTGGTCAACAAGTGTTGTTTTACCATGGTCAACGTGGGCGATAATTGCTATATTGCGTAAATCTTGTCGTTTTTTCAACATGTCCAACTCCTAGTGTCTTTTTAATCCTTCTCTATTATAAGAGCGAAGGTGATACAATGGCAATCAAAATAAAATCAAGAATGAAAATATAGTTGTATTCTTACTTTTGTGAAAGTAAAATGAAATTGGAGGGTGAAGATATGGAACACATTCAATATCGCTTTTTATTAACGGCTATTATCGGTGTTATTTTCTTAATTGGCATTGGAATTATGATTGCTGAAAATAGTCCCATCGGTATTATTATTTGCATCATTGGCACATTTGTTACAGTTGGATATGGATTTATAACAAAACGCAAAATGCGTAAATCACAGTAACAGTAAAAAGTAAGAAGCTACTTCTTGGCCTCTTACTTTTTTTGTTACTGTGATACAAATGGTAGTAACTCTTCATATACTCCCGGCTTCGCAACTAATACACTGCTTTTTTCCACGATAGAAAGAGTAGTGCCAGCAAATGTCGTCACCTTACCACCGACTTCTTCTACAATAATCATTCCACCGCCAAAATCCCAAGGAGATAATCGTGGCGTCACGTAAGCATCCAATCTTCCGGTTGCAACATAGACCATTTCTAGCGCTGCACATCCATATGATCGTGTCCCTCTTGCCAATTTCACAAGCTGCATCATTTTCTCCATATTAAGTAATGGATTATCAGTGAGCCAAGTTGCATTTAACGCAATTATTCCATGCTCCACTGTACTTTTCTCAAGAGTAGGAATGGATGTATCATTACAAAAAGCTCCTTCTCCTTTTACAGCATGATACAGTTCTTCATGAACCGGATCATAGACGAGACCGATTTTTCCGATACCGTTCTCATAAATGCCAATTGAAATCGCAAAGTTTCTTTTTTGATGAACAAAATTCATCGTACCATCAATTGGATCAATTAACCAAACAACTCCATCCGAAGAAGCAACCTCATCTCCATACCCTTCTTCTCCTAAAATATAATGATCTGGAAATGTTTGTTTAATTTTCCTAATCAAAAACTGTTCTGTTTCTCGATCCATATTTGTTACTAAATCTGCTGCATTTGATTTTGTCTCTACAATAAGTGTCTTTTGCAATGATGCCATTAAACGCTCGCCAGCTTCTCGAATCCACTGCTTTGCATTTGTATCGATTTCTTTCCATACCTCTTGCATGTTTAAACACTCCGATCTATACTGTTCACAGAAAAAACGAACCCTTTATAAGGTTCGCACCAACTTAATTTTTATACATATACTATTATTATGCTTCTAAACGAATCATTTCAAGTCTTAGTACTTCTAATTTTTGCACGCACTCTTCTTTTTTCTGATTATCATTTTCCATCATTGCATCGTATAGCGTTGCTAATTCATAATCTAACTCCAATCTTAGCACCGGAATTCTTTTTTCAGCATCTGTTCTCTTTAACGCATTAATCACCTGTCTCATTTTTATTGCCTCCTCCCAATATTCGTCTGCCCTTGGACTGAAATTAATTTAATTTTCTGATTTTTTGTTTTATACTATATTATGTTGGATAAATCATCTATGCAACAAAATTATATTTTTTTACGTAAATTTTTTATGCTGATTTTTTTTATGAATAGTACAAGCTATGCTAAAATTAAAAACAAACTAGGAGTTGGAGGAACAGTCATGACATTACAAACATTTAAAGAAAAGGACTTTGCAGTCTTTTCTGTTGATGGCCTTGAAGAGCGAATGGATGCTATTAAAACAAACATTCATCCTAAATTAGAAGCTCTAGGCGAACAATTTTCTCATTATTTATCAGAACAAACTGGTGAAACTTTCTTCTATCATGTAGCGAAACACGCACGTCGTAAAGTCAATCCACCAAACGATACTTGGGTTGCTTTTTCAACAAATAAACGCGGTTATAAAATGTTACCACATTTTCAAATCGGTTTATGGGGAACCCACGCTTTCATATACTTTGGTTTAATCTATGAGTGTCCACAGAAAGTGGAAGCGGCTCATGCCTTCTTAGGACATTTAAATGATTTAAAAACAAATATACCAAATGACTTCGTTTGGTCCATTGACCATACTAAACCAGGTGTAAAACCGCATAACATGCTTGAAGCAAATGAATTACAAAAAATGATTGAACGCTTAGCCACTATAAAAAAAGCAGAGTTACTAGTAGGTATTCACATCTCACCAGAAGAATTTCCAACACTTACTGATGAACAATTTCTTACAAAGGTTGAAGCTACGATGCAATCACTCCTTCCTTTATATAAAATTTGTAATCGATAGTAGAAAACGGACAATGTACATTGTCCGTTTTTAGTTGTTATCCCATTATAGCACTTTGAATTTTAATTTTCAAAATATTTTTACACTTTTACAATCTTTTGTTCTTCTACTTCTTTCGCTTTTTGAATTGCCCGATATATAGAGTAACCACTTATCTCTTGAAACTCTTTATCAATTTTCTTCTCTTCTGCTTTCGACGGTACAATTTCTTTAAAACGACGATATAATCTCATCAATTCTTCTCTAACGATACCTTTTTCATACGCCTTTTCAATTGCCTCATAGAATGTCACGATTGCAATCATCTCATCATTTGACCAATCATAATCAAGTGGATATTGATATTCCATATGTACACCTCATCCATTTTTATTTTCTACCATTATGCTACCTTAAAAATAAAACTTCCAACCTTCTTTGCTATAACCACTTTGCATTATACACTATTTCTCTTTTATTATGGAATTGTCTCCTGCCAGATTAAAAATAACAGGGTAATTAAAAAACAGCTCTTCATTCGCCTGAAAAATGTAACCTTACGTATTATTTCCCTTCACCTAACTTCTTTACTTCCGCTAAATCTCGCCGTAAAGATATGACTGACTACCAGCAGGATAAAGTGCAACTTCTATTATTGAAATTCCACATATCTTCTCGCTTTCTTTAAAGCCTAGGACGAGCGTTTATTACTCACACATAATGGGATAAACTTACTACTAATTATGCATATAATAAAAATAATAATTTTCCCTATACATATATAATCATTGGTGATATAATGCTTTTGTTTTATTGAAAATAAAGTGAAGCTTCCATGACAAAATTTTTGAATGGTAAGTAGAACAATTCAAGTTCTTATAGACGGTTATATAACTATACAGGGGAAATAACTTTCTTATTGAACAAGATAAACATAAAACAATTCATAATAAATATTACGAAGAAGAAGGGGTGTATAGATTGTCCCAATACAAAACACCATTGTTTACCGCTTTAGTAGAGCACAGTAAGCGAAATCCAATTCAATTCCATATCCCAGGTCATAAAAAAGGACAAGGAATGGATCCTATGTTTCGCGAATTTATTGGGCATAATGCATTAGCAATTGATTTAATTAATATCGCGCCGCTCGATGATTTACATCATCCAAAAGGTATGATTAAAGAGGCTCAAGACTTAGCAGCGACTGCGTTCGGTGCAGATCATACTTTCTTTTCCGTCCAGGGAACAAGCGGTGCAATTATGACAATGGTGATGAGCGTTTGTGGCCCAGGTGATAAAATTCTTGTACCACGAAACGTTCATAAATCTGTAATGTCAGCCATTATTTTCTCAGGTGCAAAACCAATTTTCATTCATCCTGAAATTGATCCGAAGCTCGGTATTTCACACGGGATTACGATTCAATCTGTAAAAAAAGCACTTGAGGAGCATTCAGATGCAAAAGGATTACTTGTTATTAACCCAACGTATTTCGGATTTGCTGCAGACTTACAACAAATTGTAAAATTAGCTCATTCCTACGATATACCTGTACTAGTAGATGAAGCTCACGGTGTTCATATTCATTTTCATGAGGAACTACCGATGTCAGCCATGCAAGCTGGTGCAGATATGGCAGCAACAAGTGTCCATAAATTAGGAGGATCCTTAACACAAAGTTCTATTTTAAATGTAAAAGAAGGTCTTGTGAATGTAAAACATGTCCAATCTATTATTAGCATGCTTACAACAACATCAACTTCTTATATTCTATTGGCTTCTTTAGATGTTGCCAGAAAACGCCTTGCGACTGAAGGACAAGAATTAATCACAAAAACAATTCAGTTAGCTGAACATGTCCGCAATACTGTAAATAAGATTGAAAACCTATACTGCCCTGGTAAAGAAATGTTAGGTACGGATGCAACATTTAGTTATGATCCAACAAAACTGATTGTATCTGTCAAAAATTTAGGGATTACAGGTCATGAGGCAGAATTATGGTTAAGAGAACATTACAACATTGAGGTCGAGCTTTCGGACTTATATAACATTCTATGCCTCGTTACATTAGGGGATACAGAGGATGAAACCAACATTCTCATCCAGGCCTTACAAAAACTAGCAACTACATTTAAAGATAGAGCGGACAAAGGTGTTCAAGTACAAGTTGAAATTCCAGAAATCCCTGTACTTGCCCTCTCTCCTCGAGATGCTTTTTATTCAGAGACAGAGGTCATCCCATTTGAAAATGCTGCTGGCCGCATTATAGCTGATTTTGTAATGGTTTATCCACCAGGGATTCCAATCTTTACTCCAGGTGAAATTATTACACAAGAAAACTTAGATTACATTCATAAAAATTTAGAAGCGGGTCTGCCAGTACAAGGTCCCGAAGACATGACATTACAAACATTACGCGTTATTAAAGAATATAAGCCTATCATTTGATAGGCTTTTTTTTCACCATTTTTTCTTTTACTCATACCATACTAAAGAATGTAACGTATAGGTGGGGATACAGTTATGATTGTGATTGGTCGTTCTATTGTACATCCTTATATCACGAGTGAAAACGAACCGTTCGCTACTGAGAAACAACAAATATTAGCCATTATGGCTGGAAATCAAGAAGTATATGCATTCCGAACGGCTGATGAACTCATTTTCGATCTAAATTTACGAATTTATATTATTACATCTGCCTTAGAACTCTTTCAAAGCGGACTTCAATTCCGTACATTCCAAGAGTCCTATTGTAACCCTGAATTTTGGCAAAGGACACCACTGGGAGGGTTTCAACTACTCCCAAATGTACCACCCTCCGTCGCGATACGAGATATTTTTAAAAACGGGAAAAAATACGGAACAGAATGTGCAACAGCAATGATTATTATTTTTTACAAAGCACTTTTAGCTCTATATGATGACCAAATCTTTAATCACTTATTCGCAAACCTTCTACTATATACATGGGATTATGATCAAGATTTAAAACTGGTGACAAAAACCGGTGGGGATATCGTTCCTGGCGATCTTGTTTACTTTAAAAACCCACAAGTAAATCCAGCTTCGGTTGAGTGGCAAGGAGAGAATGCCATTTATTTAGGCAATTTCTTTTTTTATGGTCATGGTGTAGGAGTAAAGACAAAAGAACAAATTATTTACCTATTGAATGAACGAAGAATTCCATATGCTTTTATCTCAGCATATTTAACAGATTTTATTACGCGAATAGATAGCCGTCTTATGAGTCAACATACTTCTGTTAATAATCTACAAACAACACTCAAATTTATTCCCATCAGGGACGATGCAATTGTTGCAACGGTTGGTCATACAACTACAATCTATTAAAAAAGGCGCCTGCAGATGCAGGCGCCTTTTTAATTATTGGGCTTTTGTATGCTCCTTGTGATCACATCCGCAAGATCCACATTTCCCATAAAGTACTGTTGTTTTTTCATCTTCAAAGTGTGCGATTGTTCCTTCACAAGCTTGACATACAATTGTTCCCATTTTTTATTTCCCCCTGAGTTTCATTTATAGTTTCAAATCTTTATATTCATAAACTTCCTATATATTACTGGGCTTTTGAATGTTCTTTATGATCACATTCACAATGAGATCCACATTTCCCATAAAGTACTGTTGTTTTTTCATCTTCAAAGTGTGCAATTGTTCCTTCACAAACTTGACATACGATTGTTCCCATTTTTCATTTCCCCCTAAGTTTATGGTCCTAAAAACTTTTTCAGCTGCAAGATTCCTATATATTATTGGGCTTTTGTATGCTCCTTGTGATCACATCCGCAAAATTCACATTTCCCGTAAAGTACCGTTACTTTCTCATCCTCGAAGTGTGCAATTGTACTTTCACAATCTTGACATACGATTGTTCCCATTTTTTATTTCCCCCTAAGTTTATAATCCCAAAAACTTTTGTAACCGCTTAACTTTCTGTCTTTATTTTAATATGTTATACTTTTTACGTCAATAGGTTTTTAGTATAACACATTAAAAATTTTATTTTACATTAGTATGAGACAATAACAAAAAAACAGTCATATCTTAATAAGTACGACTGTTCCCTTTTGTTTATTCTTCATATTCAGCATGTAAAGAAGTAGGTGGTACAAGAAACTTAAAGAACTGTGCTAAATCATCCGCCTCCTCCTCCGATTGTAATTTAAAGACCTGTTGTAAATGTTGAACATTATCCACATCATCTTGTCCTAGTAGAGTCGCTCTCCCAGTTTGCATGCACACGACAAGAGGTTTCCCAAAAAACATATTTGTATAAATGACCCCAAAGTCATAACGGTTCTCATGTGTCATAAATCCTAGAAATCGTACCTTCACACTTTCATGCTCATCATACAATTTTTCAAACATTTACTCCCTCCTTTCTTTACAACACTTTCTACTTGTATATATTAAACAAAACGAGGAATGATCCCTTTTTAATTGTCAAAAAATTTACAACAGTGTTAAAATAAATATATATATTACGTCAGGAGGAAAATCTTTATGCAACATGCATTTATTAAACTTGTACCTAAATCTAAACAACAAGCTATCTCATTAGAAGATGTAAAACAACTTTTTCGTTATTATAAAGAAATTACTTCCCAAACCGGTGTGCAAGTTAGCTATGCATATACTAGCGTGGCATTTCCATACGAAATACTTGATACGTCTGATACTACACTTGAGCTAAAATCTAGTCATGATCGATATACTTCTATTTATGTGGGGGTTGGAATAGAAAACGAGCAAGCTTTCGTTCAAATCTCCTTACCTTCTACTGCCACATTTGGAGATAAAGGAAAAGCGAATGAATTCTGCCGTTTTTTAGCCAAGAAATTAGAAGGTGAATTAAGGTTATTTAATGGAAGAACAATGTATTTTTATAAACGCTAACCTGTGAAAAAGAGATATTTAATGAAAAAAAAGAACATACTATTTCCAATGGTGCAACAAACTGCCTCTTTTCTGGAGTGCAACATAAAATGTGCAATAACATAAGCTAAATAAAAAAATATAAAAAAAAGTAATACTTTGTAATGTGCTTTATCACGATTTGATAATAATAACACTAATGAAAACCCGCTCCATATAATAAAATGAAAGATCGAAACAAGTGATATTTTCAAGTCGTTGCCCCCTTTCATATGTCCTAGTTTATTACAATATATATGGGCATTTCAAAAAATCATTACATAATATACGTAAGAAGCATCCTAGCTGCCCTAAATCTAAAGGACAGCTAGGATGCTTCTTCTTTTAAAAAAGATTTTACATATGAGAGCAAAGAACTCCCATTAAACAGATAATATAGTAAGATTAAACTCTTTATATTTCTTTAATTGTGATATAATATTTTACTGACTGCCTATAAACTTACAGAAAGGACTTAACATAAATGGTATTTAGTAACCTCTTATTCTTATGTTTGTTTTTACCTGCAGTGTTATTTGTATATCACACTGTTCGCAAAGAATTGCAAAATATTGTTCTTCTATTATTTAGCTTATTATTTTATGCGTGGGGAGAACCAATATATGTATTTCTCATGCTCTTTTCTATTTTTATAAACTATTGGTTTGGTATTTGGCTTGCCAAAGAAAGAGCAACTATACTTAGTAGAAAAACGCTCTTAACTTTAGCTATTATTATAAACACAGCTATTTTAGGTTATTTTAAATATGCTAATTTCTTAATCGATAATATAAATACAATGTTTCATACAAACATTGTATTAGAAAAGATTCCATTGCCGATTGGTATTTCCTTTTTTACTTTCCACGCTATGAGTTATATCATTGATATATATAAGAAGAAAGTAGATGCGCAGCGTAATATTTTTGATCTCGCATTGTACTTTACTGTTTTCCCTCAATTAGTTGCTGGACCAATCGTTCGTTATAATACAATTTCTCATCAACTACATACCCGAACAGTTGATGCCGATAAATTCTCTGAAGGAGTTCGACGTTTTATCATCGGGTTAGGGAAAAAAGTGTTAATCGCTAATCAATTAGGCGCTATTGCCGATGAAATTTTCGCCATGGATCCAGCAACCATGAGTGTTTCTACCGCTTGGATTGGTGCTATCGCTTATACACTACAAATTTATTTTGATTTTTCTGGGTATAGTGATATGGCAATTGGATTAGGAAAAATGTTTGGATTTGATTTTCTAGAGAATTTCAATTATCCATATATTTCAAAATCTATTTCTGAATTCTGGCGTCGTTGGCACATTTCACTTGGTTCGTGGTTCCGCGATTATGTCTATATTCCACTTGGAGGAAACCGAGTATCCAGCTGGAAAGTCTATCGTAATCTTTTTATCGTATGGGCACTAACAGGTTTTTGGCATGGAGCTAGTTGGACCTTTATGATTTGGGGAATTTATTACGGATGTCTCATTGCTTTAGAAAAAGCCGGTTTTGAGAAAGTGTTGCAAAATATGTGGCGCCCGGTCCAACATATATACGTTATGTTTTTAGTAATCATTGGATGGGTTTTCTTCCGAGCTGATAATTTTGCTTACTGTTTTGAATTTCTCCAAACAATGTTTGGAATAAATGGACCATTAACTGACATTAAGAGTTACTTCTATGTCATGAACTATTGGGGAATTTTTCTCCTGGCAATTGTTACTTCAGCTCCAATTTTTTCTTTGTTGAAAACTATGCTTTCAACAAAAAGGATAGTAATTTTATCTCCACTTTATTATTTAAGTGTGCTAATAATCGTTATGATGTATTTAACAAATGCAACGTATAATCCATTTATTTACTTCCGCTTTTAAAGGAGGGGTAGCTATGAAAAATTTAAACAACCGTATATTAATTACAGGATTTTTAATTGTTATTTTCGGAATGTGTATATGGACTGGAAAAATTATTTACTTGGATAAAAAAACCTTTTCTAATTTTGAAAATAGGGATCTAGCTATTGATCCTGTCTTAACTAAAGATGGTTTAAAATCAGGAAAATACTTCAAAGATACCGAGTTACACTTTACAGATCATATTGCAGGTCGAGATTTCTTTATTGAAATATATACAAATTTACAAATGCACTTCAACCGAATATTTATAAATCAAAAATATGTTGCAAACGATGGTTTTATTCTATCTGAACCAACAAAAACTGATGAACGTGAACAAATGAAGCAATCTGTGAATGAATTAGATAATTTAAGAAATCAGTTTCCAAAAACTGAGTTTTATTTTATGTTAGCACCAAGTAAACTAACGACATTTTCATATAGATATCCACCATACGTAGATCGTGGATATGACCAAAAACATCGCGATTACCTTGTACAAGCATTAAATAATATAAACTTTCCTGTTATCGATGTTCTGCCATTCTTCCAAAAAGAGTTTAGCCGTGAACAGTTAGAAAGTTTATACTTTAAAACAGACCATCATTGGAATATGAAAGGTGCGTTTTATGGATATGAATATGCAATGAATTATATATCTGATCACTCAAAGATATATAAAGATGATAAAGTAAATCGAGATAATTATAAATTCATTACTGAAAAACCTAATGGAGATTTTATTGGAAGTTGGAATAAACAACTGTATAATTTAATAAAAACTCCTGAACAAATCCCTTATGTACAATTAAAGCAAAATCCAAATGCATGGGATGATTATACAGTATATATCGGACCTGTATCTGAGCAATCGACTAAAATGCCAATGAAAGAGTTCTTTGCAATAGATAAAAAACAACCCGCACCAACTTATGCAATGGTCTATCAAAATGACTATGCACAAATTAATATCTTAAATTCGAAAGCAAAAAACAAATTACATGCTGTAGTTATCAAAGATTCTTATGCTGATGCAACATATCCCTTATTTGCTCAGCATTTTGAACAAATAACATTTATCGATCCACGATTTGCAGCTAGTAAAAATATAATAAAAGATCTAAAAGAATTAAATCCTGATGTCATACTATTCCTGTATAATGACTCTAGTATAAGCCCAGAAATGTACCAATTTAAAAATGAACAATAAAAAACAACAAATAAGAGATGACGAAGAATCACCTCTTATTTGTTGTTTTTATTTTCTCCATAGTACACTGAAATTTCATTCAGTCCTCGAGAACTTGGATTTTATAGATCACTTATCTTGACAGCTTCTTTGCTTTCATTAGATGTGCGTTACTACACTACTATCTACGAATGGGAAGATAAAATGTAACTTCTATTAATAACATTATTCTTTCCCCCAATTCAATCCTCTATCTCATCCTAATAACTTTATTTCCTTCTAGCATGAAGATTAAAAAGGCTTACCTAACATAAAAAACCACCTTCTAATATCTAGAAAGTGGTTTTTTATCTATTTCATATTATTTTACAATGTGAATTGGCATTCCAAGAGCAACTTCCGCTGCTTCCATTGTGATTTCACCTAATGTTGGGTGAGCATGGATTGTTTGAGCGATATCTTCAGCTGTCATTCCAGCTTCGATAGCTAAACCAATCTCAGAGATAATATCAGAAGCGCCTGCACCTGCAACTTGTGCACCTACAAGAAGGCCATCTTCTTTACGTGTTACAAGTTGTACGAAACCGTCTGTGCTGTTTAATGATAACGCACGACCGTTTGCAGCGAATGGGAATTTAGAAACCGCTACTTCCATTCCAGCTTCTTGAGCTTGTTTTTTAGTGTAACCAACAGATGCTAATTCTGGATCAGTGAAGCATACTGCAGGAATTCCGATGTAATCGATAGCTGATGCATGTCCACTAATTGCTTCCACAGCTACTTTACCTTCGTAAGAAGCTTTGTGAGCTAATGGTGGTCCAGGAACGATATCACCGATTGCATAGATGTTTGGTACGTTTGTACGGCATTGCTCATCGATTTCGATGATACCGCGGTCAGTCATTTTAATTCCAACTTGCTCAAGACCAATTTCTTGAGTATTTGGACGACGACCTACAGTTACTAATACATAATCAGCTTCTACAGTTTGTACTTCGCCTTTTACTTCGAAGCTAACTTTTACGCCGTTTTCAGTTTCTTCAACGCCTTTAGCCATAGCTTTTGTATGGATGTTTACGTTACCTTTTTTCTGAAGAGCACGTTTAACAACTGTGCTCATTGCTTTTTCGAAACCAGCTAAAATTTCATCGCCAGCTTCTACTACAGTAACTTCAGTACCGAAGTTAGCATATGCAGTTCCTAATTCCATACCGATATAACCGCCGCCGATTACAACAAGTTTTTTAGGAATTTCAGGTAAGCTTAAAGCACCTGTAGAGTTGATAACGCGTTTAGAATATTTGAATCCAGGAATTTCGATTGGTGTAGAACCAGTTGCAAGAACAGCATTTTTAAACGTATAAGTTTGAGCTGCATCTTCAGTCATTACACGTAATGTGTTAGCATCTACGAAGTAAGCTTCACCGCGAATGATTTCAACTTTGTTACCTTTAAGAAGGCCTTCAACACCGCCAGTTAATTTCTTAACTACGCCGTTTTTCCATTCTTGAACTTTTGTGAAATCAACTGTTACGTTCTCAGCAGTGATACCCATGTCATCAGAATGTTTTGCATTCTCATAACGATGACCTGCATTGATTAATGCTTTAGAAGGAATACATCCAACGTTTAAGCATACGCCACCAAGGTTAGCTTTTTCAATAATTGCTACCTTTTGACCTAATTGTGCTGCACGAATTGCTGCAACATATCCACCAGGACCTGCACCAACAACGACTGTATCTAATTCAATTGGGAAATCTCCTACTACCATTGTTATTACGCCTCCATTACTAATAATTGTGGGTCGTTCAATAAACGTTTAATTTGGTTTAATGCTTTTTGAGCAGTTGCGCCGTCAATTAAACGATGGTCAAAGCTTAAAGATAATGCTAATACTGGAGCTGCAACGATTTCACCGTTTTTCACAACTGGTTTCTCAGCGATACGGCCAATACCAAGGATTGCTACTTCTGGGTGATTAATAACTGGAGTGAACCATTGTCCACCTGCAGAACCAATGTTTGTGATTGTGCAAGAAGCACCTTTCATTTCTGCTGGAGCTAAACGACCGTCACGTGCTTTACCAGCAAGCTCATTGATCTCGTTAGAGATTGTGAAGATAGATTTACGATCTGTATCTTTAACAACTGGTACCAATAGACCTTTGTCTGTATCAGCTGCGATACCGATGTTGAAGTAATGTTTATGAACGATTTCTTGAGAAGCATCGTCTAAAGCCGTATTCAACATTGGGAATTCACGTAATGCAGATGTTAAAGCTTTTACAACGTATGGAAGGTAAGTTAATTTAATACCTTTGTCAGCTGCAACTGCTTTGAACTTTTTACGATGAGCAACAAGTTCTGTTACATCTATTTCATCCATTAATGTTACGTGAGGAGCTGTGTGTTTAGAGTTAACCATTGCTTTTGCAATTGCTTTACGGATACCGCTCATTTTCTCACGAGTTTCTGGGTATTCACCAGCTGGAATTGGTTGTGCTTTTGGTGCTTCTTCTTTCGCTGCTGCTGGAGCTTCTACTGCTGGAGCTTCAGTTGCTACTACTGCTTGTCCACCATTTGCAAATGCATCGATGTCAGCTTTTACAACGCGGCCATTTTTACCAGAGCCAGCTACTTTATGAATGTCTACACCTTTTTCACGAGCGTACTTACGTACAGATGGCATAGCAATTACGCGCTCGTTTACTACTTCTTCAGCTGCTGCTGGAGCTGGAGTAGCTGCTGCTGGAGCTTCTGCTTTTGCTTCCTCTGCTTTTGGAGCATCGTCATGGTCGTCACCTTTAAATTTAAGGTTTTCGTATCCAGGAGCATCAAACTTAATTAAAGTATCTCCTACTACTGCAACTGTACCTTCTTCTACAAGTACTTCAAGTACTTTACCTTTAACTGGAGAAGGGATCTCTACAACTGCTTTATCATTTTGTACTTCAAGAAGTACGTCGTCTTCGTTTACTTCATCGCCTGGTTTAATAAACCATTTTACGATTTCACCTTCGTGGATACCTTCACCGATATCTGGTAGTTTAAATTCAAATGCCACGGAATTCAGCCCCCTGATTCATATCATTATTATGGAATAAGCACAAAAGAAATCAGCATGTGCTGATCTCTTTTGCACATGAAAAACTACAATTAGAAGTTCATTACTTTGTTAACAGCTTCAACAATATCTTTATGGTTTGGTAACCATACGCTCTCAGCTTGAGAGAATGGGAATACTGTATCAGCAGCTGCAACACGTACAACTGGAGCTTCTAAGTTTAAGATTGCACGGTCGTTAATTTCCGCTACAACGTTTGCTGCAATACCAGCTTGTTTTTGAGCTTCTTGAACAACAACTACGCGACCTGTTTTTTCAACAGAAGCAATGATTGTTTCGATATCTAATGGTTGAACTGTACGTAAGTCAACAACCTCTAAAGAGATACCTTCTTTTTCAAGTTCTTCAGCAGCTTTTAATGCAGCGTGAACCATAGCACCGTAAGCGATAACAGATACATCTGTACCTTCACGTTTGATATCAGCTTTACCTAAATCAATTGTGTATTCGCCTTCTGGTACATCTTGACGGAATGAACGGTACAATTTCATATGCTCTAAGTAGATAACTGGATCGTTGTCACGAATCGCAGAGATTAAAAGACCTTTTGCATCGTATGGAGTAGATGGAATAACAACTTTTAGACCAGGTTGTTGAGCCACTAATCCTTCTAAGCTATCAGCATGTAGTTCAGGAGTATGAACACCACCACCGAATGGAGAACGAACTGTTACTGGAGCAGTCCAACGTCCACCAGAACGGTAACGCATACGAGCTAATTGACCAGAAATTGAATCCATTACTTCATAAACGAAACCGAAGAATTGGATTTCTGGAACTGGACGGAATCCTTCAAGTGCAAGTCCAACTGCAAGTCCACCAATACCAGACTCTGCAAGTGGAGTATCCATTACACGGTCTTCACCGAATTCAGCTTGTAAACCTTCAGTAGCACGGAATACACCGCCGTTTACACCAACGTCTTCACCAAACACAAGTACGTTAGGGTCATTTTTCATTTCAACGCGTAAAGCATCAGTGATTGCTTGAATCATTGTCATTTGAGCCATGGCTTACTTCGACTCCTTTTCTTTGTAAATTTCATACTGTTCAGCTAAGTTGTAAGGCATTTTTTCGTACATGATTTCCATTAAATCAGTAACTTTTTGTTTTGGAGCTTGGTCAGCCTTAGCAATTGCTTGTTTGATATCTTCTTTAGCTTCTTCAATTACTTTCTCTTCTACTTCTTGAGACCATAGGCCTTTGTTTTCTAAGAATGCACGGAAGCGTACGATTGGGTCTTTTTGTTCCCATTCGTTTTCGATATCTTTTGTACGGTAACGAGTTGGGTCATCACCAGCCATTGTATGTGGACCATAACGGAATGTTAAAGTCTCGATTAAAGTAGGACCTTCGCCATTTACTGCGCGCTCACGAGCAAAAGCAGTTGCTGCGTATACAGCTAATGGGTCCATACCGTCTACTTGAATTCCGTAAATACCTGCTGCTACTGCTTTTTGCGCTACAGTTTTTGCTGCAGATTGTTTTTCTACTGGAGTAGAAATTGCATAACGGTTGTTTTGAACAACGAAGATTGCTGGAGCTTTGAATGCACCTGCAAAGTTCATACCTTCGTAGAAGTCACCTTGAGAAGCGCCGCCGTCACCTGTGTAAGTAATTGCAACAGATTTTTTACCACGTAATTTCATACCTAACGCAACACCAGCAGTTTGGATGATTTGCGCACCGATGATGATTTGTGGAGCAAGTGCATTTACATTTTCAGGCATTTGGTTACCCATGAAGTGTCCACGAGAGAATAAGAATGCTTGGTATAATGGTAAACCATGCCATACTAATTGTGGAACGTCACGATATCCTGGTAAGATGAAGTCTTCTGCTTCAAGTGCGAAATGACTTGCTAATTGAGAAGCTTCTTGTCCAGCTGTTGGTGCGTAGAAACCTAAACGTCCTTGACGGTTTAAAGAAATAGAACGTTGATCTAGTACGCGAGTATACACCATACGGCGCATTAATTCTTTTAATTGATCATCAGTTAATTCAGGCATTGCTGCTTCATTCACAACTTCGCCTTTTTCATTTAAAATTTGTAATGTTTCAAATTGAGCTGCGATAGCTTTCATTTGCTCATCAACATTAAATAGGGTCTTTTTTGTTTTAGTACCCATTCCGTTCACCTCTTCCTCTCTTGAACCATATTCTGAAACGCTTTCACTAGCAATTAGCTAGAAAGAAAACGCAACCATGTAAACCGACAGGAAACCTCGCCGGTTGAGAATAATTTTGTGTACCTAACAATCTGTACTAATGTTTTTTCAGAAACATATTAATACAATCTTGATCACGTTTTTTAGTTTACAACTATTCTAATCACGATGTCAATTACTTTGGTTACGTTTTTTTTATGAATAACATTGAGGTTTCTACTGTACATAGGTGTTTTCATTTTCACATCTGTATTAGTAAGCAATAACCTACTGTTATATTATTCCCTTTTTAACCATCTTTTCATCGTAGAATAATATGTAAACGATTAATTCTTCTTAGTTTTTCTCTCTTTACAACAAAAATATGCAATCACTTCTTCCTTTTCTAGGCGAATGTCTATACACTCCTAATCACTCTCCCATACATTATAATAACCGCAGTGTTAGCGGGAAATGATGAAGGAGGTCATCTCATGTACGGATACACATATTGCTATCCAACTTGTTCATATCCTTCCTATGGCTATGGAGGTTCTTGCGGAGGAGGATCCGGACGCGGCTTTGCCTTAATCGTTGTATTGTTTATCCTTTTAATTATCGTTGGTGCTGCTTGCATTCGTTAATGTAAAACAAAACAACTATAGAAAGAAACAGGCGGCTATGCCGTCTTTTCTTTTTACTAAACGAACTCTGATGAAGAAAGTGCCGCACCCAGCATACTCTTAATTCGCCCCAATTATATATAGAGGCTATGTACTTTATCATGACTTTTTTCAGCTCCTTTGGTAGACTAAAGGAGAAAGGAGAGATTGTGAATGCTTACAATGAATGATGTAATTCGTGAAGGAAATCCCATTCTACGAGCAGTAGCAGAAGAAGTACCTCTGCCAGCAAGTGAAGAAGATATACGTACTCTTAAAGAAATGATCGAACTTGTAATAAACAGTCAACACCCTGAAATGGTTGAAAAATATAATTTACGTCCAGGAATCGGGATTGCTGCACCACAAATTGGCATTTCAAAAAGAATGATTGCTGTTCATGTTACTGATACAAATGAGACATTATACAGCTATGCTTTATTCAATCCAAAAATTATTAGTCACTCCGTTGAACGTACATACTTATCGGGCGGCGAAGGGTGCCTATCTGTAGATCGTGAAGTTCCCGGCTACGTTCCGCGTTACACACGAATCACAGTTAAAGCGACTACTATCGATGGTGAAGAAGTAAAATTACGTTTAAAAGGGTTACCAGCGATTGTATTTCAACATGAAATTGATCATTTAAACGGCGTAATGTTCTATGACCACATTAATCAAGAAAACCCTTTTGCATCCCCTGATGATGCAAAACCATTCGAAAGATAAAATAACAAAAAAGCAGAAGCTTTAGCTCCTGCTTTTTTTATAATGAAATGGTTCCCATACTCTTTTGTTACAATAAATGAGCCCACTGTAAGCCGTGAAGAATCCCATCTTCACTAACATCTTTCGTCACATAATTAGCAAGTTTTTTCAAATCCTCATGACCATTCCCCATCACAATACCTGTTCCTACCGCTTCAATCATCTCTAAATCATTTAACCCGTCTCCAAAAGCATAGACCTGTTCACGTTTAAATCCTAATTTCTCAATAAACTTTTCAATTCCCTTTGCTTTTGAACCACCATTTGGGATAATGTCCATCGAATACGCATGCCAACGAATAAAGTGAAAATCTGGATAATCATGAAGAAACTTTTCTTCTTCACCTGCTTGGCAAAAAAGAAGCGTTTGATAAATATCACGATTTTCATAAAAACCTGGTTCATATACTGGATGTTCAAACTGCAAACTTCCGAAACTTTCTTTTACATAATCATGATATTCTACTGTTGCCTTCATATCCTTATGATCTAAATAAACAAGCGGGTATCCCTCTTGCTTTGCAAATCTTGTAAATGTATGTAACGTATTAGGATGTAGCGGATTTTTAAATATAACCTCATCTTCAAATACAACATATTGGCCATTAAAACTCACATAATTATGAATATTAAGCTCATTACGAATATCTTCAAACATGAAAGGCGCACGCCCTGTCGCAATTGCCACATGTACTCCTTTTTCTTGCAACATACGCACGGCTTCTCTTGTAGATTGTAGAATTTTTTTATCATGATCTAGTAATGTTCCATCAATATCAAAAAAGACGATTTTATCATTCATTTTCAAAACCCTTTCTAGCCCTTCTATGTTCCTACCTTGACTATTTCTTTTCAAATCCTAAAAAAAAGTATAACATATTAAACATCTGTGAAGAAAGCGTTCACTTCCTAACCTTATTCGCACAATATGCATATACTATCAAAAGAACATTGATGTTTGTTTGAATGAATTTTCTTTTCTAATCTATCTCATACTATATTCATAACTGAGGGGCATACTGCCTGTGAGAGCCAAAAACGTAACATAAGATTACATCTGCACGAGCCAATAAAACCCTTGAATTATCCGGACAGCACTTCCCTCATTTCTCTTCTATGATTTCCTAGTATGTAGAGATGAAGAGTTACTACTGATAAACAAAAAATAAGTATGCATGTTTGAAATAAGGAAAGGAAGGAGTAATCATGCTGAAGAAGCTGAAGAAAAAGTTAAAACGATATTTAAACGATTTAGTCCGTAAAAAGACCATGGCTTAAATCGTGCCCATTTCGGGCTTTTTCTTCATTCTCATTCGAAAAAACATGAAAATCATGACTATTTGCTTTATAATAGGTAACAGATAATGCAAAACATAGACAAGGAGAGGTTTTCCCAATGATTTTTAAAGTATTCTATCAAGAAAAAATGACTGAGGTTCCAGTACGTGAAAATACAAAAGTTTTATATTTAGAAGCAGAATCTCAAAGAGACGTTCGTACAAAATTACAAAAGTTCGCATATAATATTGAGTTTGTCCAATCTGTTACTGGCGCTCATCTTGAATACGAAAAGCAAAATGCTGATTTAACATTAACGGAGATCGTATAATTTATGAAATTCCTAAAAAATGATCAGGCGGCCGTTTTTGCTCTTGGTGGACTCGGTGAAATCGGCAAAAATACATATGCTGTCCAATTTCAAGATGAAATTATTATAATTGATGCTGGAATTAAATTTCCAGAAGACGAACTTCTCGGAATCGATTACGTGATTCCTGATTACACTTATTTTGTACGAAACGAAGATAAAATTAAAGGGTTATTTATCACACATGGTCACGAAGATCATATCGGTGGAATCCCTTATTTATTACGCCAAGTGAACATCCCAATTTATGGTGGGAAATTGGCAATCGCCTTAATTAAAAACAAGTTAGAAGAGCACGGATTACTTCGTAAAGCAAAACTTTACGAAATTCAAGAAGACGATGTTATTAAATTCAAAAAGACATCTGTTTCCTTCTTCCGTACGACGCACAGTATTCCAGATTCATATGGAGTTGTTGTGAAAACACCGCAAGGGCAAATTGTTCATACGGGAGACTTTAAATTTGATTTCACACCAGTAGGGGAACCAGCAGATTTGACAAAAATGGCAGAAATCGGTAAAGATGGTGTCCTTTGTCTCTTATCTGATAGTACCAATAGTGAAGTACCTAACTTTACAATGTCTGAACGCCGCGTCGGTGATAGCATTCAAGATATTTTCCGCAAAGTGGAAGGACGTATTATCTTTGCAACCTTCGCGTCCAATATTCATCGTTTACAACAAGTTGTAGAAGCTGCTGTTGAAAACAATCGTAAAGTAGCTGTATTTGGCCGAAGCATGGAAGCAGCAATTGAGATTGGTCATAATCTTGGTTATATTCGCTGTCCAAAAGATACATTTATAGAAGCGTCTCAACTAAATCGCCTACCAGCTAATAAAGTTGTTATTTTATGCACAGGTAGTCAAGGGGAACCAATGGCAGCACTCTCTCGTATTGCTAACGGTACACATCGTCAAATTCAAATTATCCCTGGTGATACAGTTGTTTTCTCTTCTTCACCAATTCCAGGGAATACAGTTAGCGTAAGCCGTACAATTAATATGTTATACCGTGCTGGTGCTGATGTTATTCATGGTAAACTTTCAAACATTCACACAAGTGGACATGGTGGACAAGAAGAACAGAAGTTAATGCTACGTCTCATTAAACCTAAATACTTTATGCCAATTCATGGTGAATTTCGCATGCAACGTATGCATATGAAATTGGCAAACGATTGTGGTATTCCAGAAGAAAATTGCTTCATTATGGACAATGGTGATGTTCTTGCCTTACGTTCAGATGAAGCAAACGTTGCTGGAAAAATCCCATCCGGCTCTGTTTATATTGATGGAAACGGCATTGGTGATATTGGTAACATTGTACTACGCGACCGTCGTATTCTTTCTGAAGAAGGACTTGTTATCGTAGTTGTCAGCATTGATATGAAAGAATTTAAAGTTGCAGCAGGACCTGATATTATCTCTCGTGGATTCGTTTATATGCGTGAGAGTAGCGATTTAATCAACGATGCACAAACTTTAATTACTACTCATTTAGAAAAAGTAATGGAGCGAAAGACAACACAATGGTCTGAAATTAAAAATGAGATTACAGATACATTAGCACCATTCTTGTATGAAAAAACCAAACGCCGTCCAATGATTTTACCAATCATTATGGAAATATAAAAAAAGGACAATGCTTGCGAGCATTGTCCTTTTTTATTTCACATTATATCCTATCGTAAGAAGTGCTTAAAACGATTCACTTCATCATCATGACCAATTACAATTAAAATATCTCCTGATTGAATATTTTCTGTAGCTCGAGGAGAAACAATAACTTCCTTCCCTCGCTTAATTGCCACAATGTTTAATCCAAACTTCGCACGAATATCTAGTTCAATTAAAGAGTGGCCATCAATTTTTTTATTTGCGATAATTTCTACAATACTATGCTCATCTGAAAGCTCTAAGTAATCTAATACGTTACTTGAAGCAATATTATTCGCAATTCGTTTTCCCATATCGCGTTCAGGATGGACAATATGATCTGCTCCTATTTTAGTTAACACTTTTTCATGATAATCATTTTGAGCCTTAACAGTAATATTTTTCACGCCTAATTCTTTTAAAATAAGAGTCGTTAAAATACTCGCATTTAAATTGTCACCAATCGCAACAACTACATGATCGAAATTGCGAATTCCAAGGCTCTTTAAGACCATTTCATCTGTTGAATCTGCAATCACTGCATGCGAAGCAATATTTGCAAATTCATTTATCTTGTCTTCATCAGAATCAATTGCCATTACTTCCATACCTAATTGAGCTAATTCACGACAAATACTGCCTCCAAAACGTCCAAGTCCGATGACAGCAAATTCTTTCTCTTTCTCACTCACATGAATTCCTCCAATAACATCAAGTCCTGTCTACTTTTATTGTAGCATACTTTATATTCGCCACAAAGACTAGCAATCAACGTATACTTATTTTTGCTTTTGTATATAGAAATACTGCTGCAAATAAAATGCAATAATACAAATGAGCATACCAAAAACAAATATATTTCCAAACGAACTAAACGTTTGAAACACAAATAATAATGTTTCTTGACCAAAAAAGGCAAATAAGAGCTGTGTAAAAGCAAATAAGAGCGCCCATTTATAATGCTGTTGATGAAATAAATAATGAGTTGCTCCTAAAAATGCACAAAATGAAATAATAAATATCCACCAGGTCTCTAAAAACACTTGCCATCCTGCAAAGTTATATCCATTTACAACAAGTGCAATGATTCCAATGACTAACATCGTGGGAACACTCCAAAATAACGCTCGACTCCGAAAAAATCGAATCCCATTAAAATCACCTTTTTCATTTGCGCAATACGTTAAAAATGCTGTACTTATATACAGGACAGAAAGAATTGTTAATACGATGATTAACCAAAAATGTAACTGATTATATTCATGTTCTATATTCGTAACAATAGCTGCTAACATACTTGGAATCAGCATACCTGTCCATCCGTCAATTTTCCTTTCATTCCAAAACACAGCATTTCCTATTCGAATTCCTAAAAGCATAAAAATAGTGACACCAATTACAAATAATGTTGTCTTATTTCCAACTAGACTTGTCGAAAAGGCAATTAGACCAATAAATAAAAAAAGAACGAATCCATTCATAATCTCTAATACTGGTGATAAATAACCTTTCACCCATTTATATGTTTCTTCATATCCGCGTTTATTCGTTAAGCGATATGCGTAAAAACTTATCCCGAAATAAACTGCTGCAATAATAACATATGCGTATAAAAAGAAACACAAGATTGCACTGCCAATCTGCACCTGATTCCCCACCCTTTTTTCTATATATCACATTGATTTTACACATTTATCGCATAAAAAGTAAACTAAAACATACAGTTCCATTTCCTTCAGTAAGATTTTTATTTCTAAATTAGTATGTACAAGTCCCATTTCTCATTTATCCTACTATTTATAAAGTGAAATTTTAATCAATGGAGGTTGCTTCCCCCCACCTAACTTCATTACTTTCGCTGCATGTTGAGGTGGAGTTCTTACCACCCATGAATAGCGTAATAAAACAAAAACCTCCTAATGAAAAGGAGGCTTTGCACATATCAAAAGAAACTTCTCCTTCCAAGCCATCTAGCATGTAAAGAGAAAGCTTCCCATCTTATTCAGCTTCTTTTTCCGCTTCATCTAACACACGATTTACTCGTTTTGTTAGCATTTTCATTCCACTTCCACCTGCTTGGAAATGACGAAGCACACCATTTTTATCAAATACATAATAAGCTGGTACATATTGATTTTCAAATGCATCGGCAATCTTGTGTTGGTTATCCACCAAAATTGGTTGGGATATTCCGTGCTCTTTTGCAACTGCTTCCACTTGCTCAAGATTTAAATCTTCTTCTGAACGTGGCATATGAACTGCAACAACATTTAACTGCTCTTTATATTCATCACGGAATTTATTAATATCTGGCATTGCTTCTTTACATAAGTGACAACTAACTGACCAGAAATGAATAAGTGTTGGCTTTTCGCCAATTAGTGATTCACGTACTACTTCTCCATTTAACACTGTTGTTGCGCCGTCTAAAGAAGGCATTGGTTGACGTAATTTCATGATTTTCCCCCCTTACGAATGTAGAGAAAGGCCTAACAAAATATTGTTAGACCCTCCTATATTTCACAATAAAATTAAACGTTTAAAGTTGCTTGACCTGGTTTCCAGTTTGCTGGGCAAAGTCCACCAGTTTGAAGAGCTTGAAGAACACGAATTACTTCGTCAACTTCACGGCCAATGTTGTTGTGATGTACAACTTGGTACATTAATTCGCCTTCTGGGCTAATGATGAATAAACCACGAAGTGCGATACCTTCTTCTTCAAGTAATACACCGTAGTCACGAGATACTACATGGTTTGTATCAGCAGCTAGAGGGTATTTTAATTCACCTAAACCGTTTTTCGTACGGTCAGTGTTAATCCAAGCTAAGTGAGTGTGAATTGTATCAGTAGATACACCAATTACTTCTGCATCTAAATCTTCGAACTCATCATAACGATCAGAAAGTGCGATAATTTCTGTTGGACATACGAAAGTGAAGTCCATTGGATAGAAGAAAAGTACCGTCCATTTGTCCTGTTTCATAACCTCTTCAAGACTTACTTTACCAAATTCTTTGTTTGGCATAACAGCGTCCATTTCAAATCGTGGCGCTTGTTTTGCTACCATACGTTCTGCCATATGTATCAACCTCCGTAAATTTTTTATCATATATTGTCTACTCTTGTATTATATAAGAGGAATTAGTTTTTAGTCAATTTTATTTGATAATTATTATAAAATAACTTACTAACAACTTGTTCCTCCACCTACCATTATAAAGTATTGTGTTAGAATTACAAAAAAAATGCATCATAAATTATAATTTTCCACATAAAAAGAACAGGCTTTAACCCCTGTTCCCTTTCCATTTTACATATTGATTTAAAAACGAAATGGTTTGTTCGATTACCTCTTCTTTCGGTTGTAGCTTTGCATGATGTAAACCATATTCTGAGTCTACCCCAAGCCAAAACATAAATCCCGGGATATCACGAAGCATATACCCGAAATCTTCTCCTGTCATCGCCTCTGTACATGTAACAACATTCATATTCGTTTGCTCAGATGCAAACATCATAAACTCTTGCGTTAACTCTTCACGATTATATACTTGATGATACATTGCTCCATAATCAATAACAGCTTCACATTGAAATGCTGCTTCGATACCTGTGACAATCGCTTCTATTCTGCTCTTCACTCGTCTCATCGATTCAACTGATAGTGTTCGAATTGTCCCTTCTAGGCGAGACTTTTCTGCAATAATGTTTTGGACTGTACCACCTGTAATTTTACCAATTGTAATAACCGCACTATCAAGTGGATTCACATTACGACTAACAACCGATTGAAGCTGTGTAACAAGATGACTTGCCGCAACGATCATATCATTCGCAGTATGTGGATATGCTGCATGTCCACCTTTTCCTTTTAAATCAATATATAGTTCCGATGTATTTGCAAATAGTAATCCTTCTTTTGTTGCGATTGTCCCCACTGGATACTCTGGTGCGATATGAAGACCCAGAATGATATCAGGCTTCCACGCTTGTAGTTCTTCGCTTCCTAACATAGGTAAAGCGCCACCTGGTCCTTCCTCCGCTGGTTGAAAAATAACTACAAGGTTATCATCTATCCTGTCATTTACAACCGCTGTTAAGAGTCCTAATCCGATTGTAGCATGCACATCATGACCACATGCATGCATCATTCCTTCATGAATAGAAGCGAATTCATACCCAGTTTCCTCTGAAATCGGTAAACCATCAATATCTGCACGATAACCAATCGTTTTCTTTGGATTTCTGCCATTCACTTTAACGATTACGCCCGTTTTCCATGTTTTAACTTCAATATATTCCTTAGGAAGAGTATAAATATAATCTAAAATATATTGTTGTGTTTTCCATTCCTTAAATCCTAACTCCGGAATCTTATGTAAATCCCTACGAATTTGTACAAATTTACTGACTGTCATGTCTCCACCACCATTTATCTCGCTATTCGCGGGCAGTAAGACCTCCAACTCAAAATTCAGCAAAAGCAAAGAAGTTAGGTGGGTGATCAACTGCCCGTAAAAGTTTCACTTTATAAAAAGCGTAAGAGCTTATTTGCCCTTACGCTTTTGTTCTTTATTTTTCTGGGTTTAATTGACGAAGTTCTTGTTTAATTTCTGTTTTTGCTTTTGTCTTCTCATCAATTTCTTTAATAACACGAGCTGGTGTTCCTGCAACCACTGTATATGGGGGTACATCTTCCGTTACAACTGCACCTGCTGCAACAACCGCGCCTTTACCAACTGTAACACCTTCTAGGACAACTACATTTGCACCAATTACAACGTCATCTTCAACGATAACTGGTTTTGCAGAAGGTGGTTCAATTACACCTGCAAGTACTGCCCCAGCACCAACGTGACAGTTTTTACCTACTGTAGCACGTCCGCCAAGCACTGCATTCATATCAATCATTGAACCTTCACCGATTACTGCACCGATATTAATCGTTGCATTCATCATAATAACTGCATTATCACCGATCTCAACATGGTCACGAATAATTGCACCTGGTTCAATACGAGCTTTAATACCTTTTAAATCAAGCATTGGAATAGCAGAATTACGACGGTCGTTTTCAACAACGTAATCTACAACGTGCTTTTTATTGTCTTCAAGAATTGTCTTAATCTCAGACCACTCTCCAAATAAAACACCAGCTTTTTTATTTACAAATGCTTGTACTGTTTCAGGGAATGTTACTTCTTTTAAATCCCCTTTTATGTATACCTTTACAGGAGTTTTCTTCTCGCTTTTTTGAATAAACGAAATAATTTCGTTTGCATCCATCATTTTCATGCTTGTTGCCTCCTAAATCCATTTATAATGTTACTCTACCAAACGAAAGAGCTACTAGCAAGACAATAATCTTATTTTCCCATTTGAATTTCTTCTATAATATCTAAAAATGCTTGCACTTGCTTAAGTTGCCTTGCAGAATCGCTTGTCAATAACCACGTTTCTCGAGTCAATTTAACAGGCGTTTTATATGTCTTTTCTCTTACTTCTTTTAACACAGTAGAAGGCAACAGTGCATAACCAATTCCATTTAAAACGAGCTGCTTACATGTTTCAATTTGATCAACTACAATCGTTCGTTTAGGAGGATTAGAAAATAAACTATACCACCAATTTTGTATTTGTCCATAGTATGTGGAATCGCTTTTAAATTGTATAAACGGTCTGTTTGTATCTTTCAACATAGAAATATCTTTAATTTCTGTGTCAACTAAATACAGCTCATCCTCAAATAATTGCTGTTTATACCCTTTATATTCTTGTTTCCCTCGTAGTATAGCTACATGAACATCCCCTTCATAAAATTGCTTCTGTACTTCACTACTCCATCCTGTGAAAAGGGAAATTTTAACAAATGGATATTTTTGTACAAACCGCTTTAAAACAGGTGGTAACCAATATTGTCCAATCACAGATGCCACAGCTATCTTTAATGTCCCATATGTTTCCGTACGATAGATTGCTAATTCACTTTTAATTGCCTCTTCCCTTTGCAACATATCTTTCGCATAATTGGCCACTTTTTCCCCTTCTGGTGTAATTGTCAGGCCTTTTTGAGAACGGATAAAAAATTTCATTCCCCACTGTTTTTCCATTGATTGTAATCGTTGACTGAGTGCAGGTTGTGAAACGAATAAGCGCTCCGCAGCTTTTCTCATATTGGATTCCTGTGCTAAAACAACCATCATTTGAAAATCATCAATTTGCAACTTTCTCCCTCTTTCCTTATCTTACATGTAACCATCTAACCTCAATATATATGTTGCACTATTCTCTAACATGCGATATTTAATTTTTATTTTTAAGAAGCTTGGATAAATTGGCATTTCACTTAACCTTTTATACTTGTTGACGCTGTTCCCTATACACAATGGAAAAGAGACGCATGATAAAAAAGCGACTTCTTTTTTATTCGAAGTCGCTTACCCTTCTTTATCGATTATACTGTCTTACTTTTTTGTTCAACAATTTTAAAATAGCACGCCTTGTTAAAATTCCTTCAAAGTACCCGTCATTGTTTACAGCACAAATAAATGGATGATCAATTGTCATTTCTAACGCTTTAGCAAATGAATCTTCAAGTCCAAGATTCGGAATGTCCTTTTTCATTACATTCTCCACTTTCATATCCTCAAGCTTTTCAAATTCAATGCGTTCTAACCCTAAAATACCATCCAAAATCATCGCAGTACTTATTAATCCATGCAATTTATACATGGGATCTAAAACAGGAATTGCAGAATATCCAGACTTTACAAGAACAAGTAAAGCATGTTCTAAGCTATTTCCAATTTGAACATGTGCAACTTTTTCTGATGAAATCATTAAATCCTTTACAAGAACTTGTTGAAACTCATCTTTCGGAATACTAATCATTTTATATCCCCCACTTTTTCTCCCTTTTTCCTGCTAACATGATCTCCAATAGACTATTCATAAGAACCTTACTGTTCGAAGTTAATCATATCCACGGCTAAAAGTTTCACTTTATTTCCCATTTCTACTCATATCTTATGATAGCGTTTTCATATTATTATTTTGTCCTTATTTATTACAACAAAAAATAATGATACACAGTTCATTTTACCATAGAACACAAAAAAAAGACTACCTTTATGGTAGCTCTTAGTATCCTTCATTTTTTAATCGATTAAACAACCTTGTAATTCTTCTATATTGGGAAATATCCGCTTTTTTTAAACCAATTTCAATATCTGTAAGCTCAACAGCTAGAATTTCAGTAGCGTAGTTTTGACGAAATAAAATATCTAACAGCAAGCTTTTTTCTTCGTTTGTTAAAGTAACTTTCGTCTGCATATACTCCTCTCCTTATGCTTTTTTCTTATTATTTATTATATAAAATATCTGCTTAGTTTAATAGATAAAAATTCAGTTTTTTACTTTGTATATCGATTTGCATAACTAAAAGCTGCATAAGCATCAGGTTTAATTTTTGCAGTCAGCCCCATCGCCTTCACCTTCATTGTCATATCCGAAATAAATTCTTTTGTTAATCCATCATTTCCTATATCCAAGTGAATTTCCATTACAAATCCAGCTCCTTCATGAGCGTATGGATGTAAAATCTCCCATACCCGCCTTATATGTTCCGGTGTAAACAAACAGGCGACTTCTTGACTAAACTGTGTTTCTAAATATATTTTCTCACGTAAGGTAGGTGGTCTTTTATGTACTGCTTTATGTTTTAAACATCCCCATGCTCCTTTCCCAACACGATGAATGTGCACTGCCGTAATAAAACGAGTATATTTTTGATGTGCTTGTGAATCAGTTCCAATAGACAGTCGATATAAATTGCGTGGATCTCTTTTAATAAAATTACAGATGCGTGAGAACACCGTTTCAAAATTCATATTCCTCTCTGATACATTATAAAATGGATGCTCACCGTCCACATAGTCACGTCCCTTCGATTAGACAGACTTTTTGCATTCTCATTGTATGGGACAAAAGAGGAAAATATGACTTTATTATCCTTTACTTGTTTCTATATTTCGGATGGAATACTTACATGCTGGACAAGTATAAATTACATTCTGATTAGACTGAGCTGTTAGCACACGATCAATTTCAAATGACATATGACATTTTGGACAAACAACAATTGGTAATCGTTCCACACTCCACATTCCCTTCAAACTTTTAATACCAGTGTAGGAAGAACCAAAAAATCTTATACATATAAAGTGAAACTTCCATTAAGCTTTTACAGATCGTTATCTCCACATATCTTCTTTAATTCCTTATCCTCTTACTACCCATTAATGAAGAATGAAGTTATTATTAAAATCACCAAAAAAGGTACCGCTTCTCGCGGTACCTTTTTTGTATGTATCAAGAAATAATATCGTAGATCTCAATTGCAACCATATCAATATTATCGAATTGATACACTTGTGGCTTTTCGCCTTGCTGATACACTTCTAACTCATACATTTCACTTTTATCGAAAAATTTCACGCTACATTTGCGTTCACCGTTCACTTCAAAATAGCGTTGTGCTACTTCACCGCTTTCAGCTTGTTCTTGTAGACTAACAAGTCGAGTTAAAATTCCTTGGAGTAGAGACATGAAATCTCCCCTTTCTCTAATCTTCCTATCAATAGGTTTTACAGCTATACTCATTCTATCCGTCATAACAGAAAAAATGTTCCACACTCTAGGATAAAGCTTCTTGACGAGAAACTCAACTAAAATTTGTCGAAAAAAGAAGTAAAAAGCAAAAAGGAAATCTTTTTTCTTCCTTTATTGCGGTTTTTGTAGCTGCGGAATATAATAAAAAGCAGAAAAAGAGGAGGATTTATAATGAAAAAAATAGAGGTTTATACACAACCAGATTGCCCACCATGTACCATTGTAAAAGAATTCTTAAAACACAACAATATAACATACAAGGAATTTGATGTCAAAAAGGATAGCGCTGCTCGCAACCGTCTTTTATATGACTATAACTCATACTCAACTCCAACCGTTGTCATTGATGGGGAAGTTGTCTCTGGTTTTCAAATTGAAAAATTACAACAGTTACTAAATCTAGAAAAGGAATAGGCAATGATTCACCTATTCCTTTTCTTTCAACTCTTGTAATTTTTTCATTTCTATTAAAAGCTCCTGACTCTCATGATAACCAGCTAATTTCCATTTTCCTTCTTCCTTTTGCAACGTAATAATTTGATATTGTTCATTTTTCACCCATTCATATACGTATAAAAGCCCATGTTCTTCGTCAAATGCTAACTTTGTTTGAGAAGTAAAAGAAAAAGGAGCTTCTTTTGTAGGAAGTAAATGTTCACCGCTTTGTTTGTCACCGTTACTATTTTCATCTGTAAAGACTTGAAGAAAGTTATTTGTAAAATAAGGTGATAGTACATCATACATCTTCCCCATTGATAAATGCTTCCCACGAATTGAAAATTGTACCTCATATCCCTTTTGAATGGTTGTAAACACTTCTTTTCGATCCACTTTTATTTCTTCTTTACCAAGAACCGTTGTAACACTATACCCAACTAGAAAGGCAACACATAAAAATAGAACAAACCAAATTCCATATTTCCTCATTTTTTCACCTTCCTTTAACAGAGCTTGTCTTTGTAGTATTCATTGTAACAATGATTATGTAAAGAAAGGGATGGTTTCGTTCGTAAAATCTTTACAATGATAGACAGCATTTTTGCCATCTTTTTCACTATTACCAATTTATGCTAAAAACAAACAAAAAAATGCACGAATTGCTTCGTGCATTAAAATAAAACATCTTCTTCGTATAAAAATTCATAGGACAAATCAATAAATAAAAAATGTTCATCATCAATTGGAAAGGAAAACGTTCGTACCATCTCTCCTGTTTCTATATCTGCATATAAATCAGAGAGTCTTGCTTTATTTTCAAATCTCATTTTCATTATATTTTCTAAAAAATACGGACGCCAGCTCCAATTTTTCATATAATACTCTGGCATAACAATCCATTCACCATCTTTTTTCATAATGTTTCCTGATTGCTGAAAGCCGTCTTCATTACAAATAAAGATTCGAAAACTATAATGCGATACATGTTGACTAAAATGCAATAACCAATTATTAACGTCTTCATTCTTTTTCTGCTTAGATAAAACATTCCCAACTTGATCACGCAATGTTTCCGTTAATTGATAAATTTTTTGTAGTTTTTTCTTTTCATGTTGAATAAATTGATGACATTCATTACCCAGACGTTCTTTTAAAATATCCGCTTCAATAAAATCAGGTAAACATTTTTTTAAATAATTCCCTTGATAATATCTTCCACCATTTTTCCAAGCGTATTGCAGTTGGTAAAAAGCATCAATTTCTTCATATAATAATGTCGCACCAATTCTTCTCGCTAATAAAGACAAAGAATATAAAATATCTTGATAAGATTGTAAAAGTGCAGTTTGTCTTAAATTCGTTAAGTCCACCTTTAAAATATCAGGTGCCAGCACACTAATTCGTTCTAGATTACTCGTACCTGTCCCTACTTTATTAATTGAAATTTGAATGCCATATGTACGGTAATACATAAGTAAGTGATTAAATTGTTCTATATCTTCCTTACAATCATGCTCTGTTATTTCTAAAACGATATTCCCTAAATTCAATCCTTTTTTTTCATACATTAATAGCAAATGAAGTAAACTTTCATCTTCATCATTCATTAATATGTTCGCACCCCGATGTATAAACAATAAAAATTTTTGATCTGTTTCCAAGTAACGTTCTAATGCTTTTTCTACTATGACATTATCCACCTCTAGTTGAAATTCACCTGGAATGGAATCATCATGAAAAAAAGAAGAAAGACTTTGTATCCCTTCTTCCGTTTGGATACGTCCTACTACCTCATATCCAATTACTGTATGCTCATCAGCACTAAAAATAGCTTGATAATAAGGAAGGACTTTATCTAAATTACTCATCACATCTAATGCATCTACCAAAATGTTTCCCTCCCTTTACTTTTCAAAAATTATAACACCGTATGTATAGAAAAATAATAAAAAATCCCTTCAGTTTTCCTGAAGGGATTAGAGGGGTAAAATGCTAAGGGGAATTAGCAATTCTACTATGAAGAAAAAAGAGGTCTTAAATATACCTTATAAAAAACCTATTGTAAACACTTTTCTTTCATATGTCACAAATCCGTCACATTTTACCTCGCATTCATGGGCAGTACCACGTTTCACTTTATATAATCCCTTTAAAATGGATACTGATGCAAATGCTGTCCACCATCCATTGTCATACACGTTCCATTTATGTATGCTGCCTCATCAGAGCATAAATAAAAAGCTAAACCCGCAATTTCTTCTGGCGTACCAAGCCGACCAAGCGGGACGCTTTGCAGTGTACGATTGGCTGCCTCTTCTGAAATCCATAATTTATCCGCACCACCTGTTCGTTCAATTGGTCCAGGAGCAATTGCATTGACGCGAATACCATATTTACGCCCCCACTCAACAGCGAGCGTTTTTGTCATTGCCAACACACCTGCTTTCGCCGCAGCAGAATGAATGACACCCGGTCCTGCATCCCATGCATACGTTGCTACCATATTAATGATATTTCCTTTTATGCCCTTCTCAATCCAATACTTCCCTACTGCTTGACTACAATAAAAAGTTCCGTTAAGCACAATATTAATAACCGCATTCCAACCATTAATCGATAAATCTTCTGCAGGACAAATAAAATTACCTGCTGCATTATTTACTAAAATATCAATGCGTCCAAATTTTTCATCAACATATTCAATCATATTTTTTATATCTTCTATACTTCGAACATCCATTTGTACTGTCAATACTTGTCCTGAAAATTGCTCAATCTCTTTTTTCGCTTCTTCCAGCTTTTCTTGTGTACGCCCTGTAATAACAACGCGTGCTCCTTCCTTTGCAAAACGAGCTGCCATCCCTTTTCCCATTCCGCTTGAACCACCTGTTATAATCGCTACTTTTTCTTTCAAAGTTTCCCCTCCCCAAAAATGAATACATATTCATTTTACCACTTTATTTCATAGAAATCTTTATATTTTTAAATTTTTCTGATATCTTTAGATAAGTAAATCACTTTCATTGCCATATTTCTTATAATCTCTATAAATCCATTTTTATTTTTCGACATATAATCCACTGCTATGCAGAACAAAAAGTGATCCGCACTTGTTTTCTCTCTTTGTTTTCACTTAGCATGGGGCAGGAAAAAAATCTGACTGCTTCTATGCATGGCCGGATGCTCTCTCCCACCTAAAGATTAGGTTTTTTGTCGGTTTTTCAATTTGTATTTATATATACTACTTTTCGATATCTCAAAATATAATTCTAGAACAAGAAATAAACGGAAAGGAGAGCCAAGTGACCTATAATGCCTGTATATCTTATAAACTTCCTTTTGTATACTATAGGTTCGCTCATATTCCTATGAAACAAATAACGAGAAGAAACTTTATAAAAACAGGAATACGCACTTGTCTCTATACTTGTATTACAGCTGGTCTCGGCTATTACTATGCAAAATATATAGAGCCGAACTTTCTTTCTTTCACACATCACACCCTTCGTTCTCCACTTATTCCCAAAAACTTTCACGGTATGAAAATCGTCCAATTTAGTGATTTACATTTAGGGTACTATTTTTCTCTCCAACACCTTTCAACAATCGTTTCAAAAATAAATAGTGCTGCGCCTGATATTGTCCTTTTTACTGGTGATTTAATCGATGACTACCAAACATATAGCGAAACTCCTTTTGTTTCTTCAATTTTGCGAAATATTCGTGCACCCTTTGGTAAATTTGCAATCTATGGAAACCATGATCATGGTGGGTATGGAACCGAATACTATAGTCAAATTATGAGTGATGCAGGTTTTGAAGTATTACAAAATACCGAAAAACGTATTCGTTTATTCGATAATAGTGAAATTTCTATTTTCGGAATCGATGACATGCTTCTTGGCAAACCAGAAATCGAGGAAACATTACACCATGTGCAAAAAGAGCTATATACAATTGTGCTCGTACATGAACCTGATATAGCACCTAAAATTGCAAACTTCCCAGTAAACCTCCAACTTTCTGGACATAGTCATGGTGGACAAGTACAACTTCCCTTTTTAGGAGCGATCATTACCCCAGCACTAGCAAAACATTACATTGAGGGATTTTATCATATTCAAGAATTACTCCTTTATGTAAATCGCGGTCTTGGAAGGACACGTGTTCCATTTCGTTTTTTGTCCAGGCCTGAAATTACAGTATTCACCCTTCAGCACCTGTAACCTATAATTGCCTATTTTCTCATATATCCTTTCTTGTACTCGCTCATCCATACTTTTTCACCATATGATAACAATGAGTCCAATAAAGGAGGTTTGTACATGTACCCATATCCTCAGCCCTATCTAGTTCGTTCAGGACCCATTGGCCCAGTAAGTGACTCACGCTTCTTACCCTTCTTCGGTGTTCCATTCTTAGCAGGACTTGCTGGCGGTTTACTTGGCGGAGCATTAGCATTCGGTCCTAGACCATCTTACTATCCTCCATATCCGCCAACACCGTTTCCTTGTTACGGAGGGCCATGCCAGCCGTATTATTATTGATATAAACAAAAACTATGAAAAAAGCTCCTTATTTATATAAGAGGCTTTTTTCATTCATTTCTATTAATTGAAATTTTATTTGATCATCTTTTTTATCATCAATCATTTTTTCTATATGAATCTATTTTGATTTTTCAATATGTAATCCACTGCTATACAGAACAAAAAGTGATCTGCATTCGTTTTCTCTCTTTGTTTTACCGTTGCACGGGGCAGGAAGTGGGATTGACCGCTCCTATGCATAGCTGGATGCTCTCTCCCACCTAAAAAAAGGAGTTATGTCGTTTTTTTCAATTTGTATTCATATATAATATCCTTATAATCTTAGTACTAGGTACTTACTCATAAGTTATTATTAACTATTTCATATATACAAAACATTACTCTACATCAGTATTTTGATAAGCCATCTTAAATAATTTCACTTGGCTATCAATCTCTTGCGAACTATTATTGATTACATAATAGTATTCACCATTTTTGTTTTGTTCACGCGTTTTTACATTATCTGCTAAAATAAGCTGTAATATTGCGTTTATTCTTGCTTTCATTTCAAGACCTAGAATTGGAAAAGATATTTCTACTCGCTTTTCCATATTCCTTGTCATCCAATCAGCGGAAGATAAATAAATTTTTTCATCTCCATTATGATGGAAATAATAAATACGGCTGTGTTCTAAGTAGCGCCCAACAAGACTAATCACCCTAATATTTTCACTTACATTTTGAATACCAGGGCGTAAGCAACATGTTCCTCTCACGATAAGTTCCACCTTCACTCCAGCCTGCGATGCCTCATACAACTTTTGAATCAACGGTTTATCTGTTAATGAATTCATCTTAGCAATAATGTGTCCATTACTATATTGCTTATGATAGCGAATCTCTTCATCTATTAGCTCCATAAATTGCTGACGTATATCAAAAGGAGCCACTGACAAATGATGAAAATGAGGTTTCGTTGTATAACCGCTCAAATAATTAAAGAAATTTGTTGCATCTACTCCAAAATCTTTTCGGGATGTAATATAGCCAAAATCTGTATATAGCTTTGCAGTCGCATCATTATAGTTTCCTGTCCCTAAATGTACAAATCTTTCAATTTTTCCGTGTTTTCTCCGTACAACAAGTGTAATTTTACTATGTGTTTTCAAATGACTTACACCATAAATAACGTGGCAACCCGCTTGTTCAAGTTCCTTTGCCCAATGGACATTATTTTCTTCATCAAAACGAGCCTTTAATTCAACAAGCACTGTTACTTGTTTCCCCTTCTCCGCTGCGGTCTTTAATGCCTGAATAATCGGAGAATCTCCACTTACACGATATAACGTTTGTTTTATAGCCAGCACATTCGGGTCATCTGCCGCATCACGCACAAAATCAACAACTGGCTGAAAAGATTCAAATGGATGATGCAATAAAATATCGTGCTCAATTGCTTTCTCAAATACATCTTCTTCATCGTCTAAATCTTCAGGCGGTTGCGGAATAAGAGCTGGATAAACAAGATGTTCATATAAAGGTGCTAATTTTTTATATAAGGAAAATAAACATGTTAAGTCTAATGGTCCCTCCATCATATATACATCTTCATCCTTTACCTCTAACACTTCATATAATAAAGCTAAAACTCTTTCATCTACATGCTCTTTTCCAATTTCTAAACGAACAGCCGCCCCCCACTTACGTTTTTTTAACTCTTTTTCAATTACTTTCAATAAATCACGTGCACCCTCTTCATGTATTGTCAAATCCGCATTACGCGTAATACGAAAACGAGTGACCGAGGATACTTTATATCCTGTAAATAATTTATGAGTAAAACTACTAATTACGTCTTCTAATAAAATAAATTTATGCTTTTGATCTTCACTTGGCAAAAAAATAAAACGCTCGAGTAATGAAGGCACTTGGACAATACCAAGCTTTGTTCTGTTCTCTTCCTCTACCTGTTTCTCATCATAGAGAATAGTAGCTAAGTTTAAACTTTTATTTAAAAGCATCGGAAACGGACGATATGCATCTATCGCTACAGGCGTTAAGACTGGGAAAATTTGTTCGTCAAAATATTCTTCAATAAACTCACGTTGCTCTTTCGTTAAATCTTGAAATATTAACGGCTCAATACCTTCCATTTCAAGCGCTGGCAGCACAGTATTTTTAAATGTATTATACTGAACTGTCATCAATTCATGAGCTTTCGTAGCAATTTTATTTAGCTGCTGTTTTGGTGTTAATCCAGCCTTATTTTCTGGTTGATTGAAGCCCGCTTTTACTTGATCTTTTAATCCAGCAACACGTACCATAAAAAATTCATCCAAATTTGAACTAAAAATACTAATAAACTTTAATCTTTCTAAAAGTGGATTACTTTCATCTTGTGCCTCTTGTAACACACGTTCATTAAAAGCAAGCCAGCTTAATTCACGGTTATTATAGTAAGCAGTATCATTCAAATTTACAGGGCTTTCCTTCATCAATTCCAATTCCATTTCCCCTCACACTTCCCTTGAAACTTTTTCAATATAATTTAGTTACATTTATTGTATCAAATTCCAATTTATTAAAGTGTAAAACTTTTGTAAAGACATCCGTACAACTTAATATTCCTCTTCAAATATTAAATCAATATTCATCTTCAATGCTTTTTCTAACTGCTTTTTCTGCTTTTCTGCTTGTACCTTTTCTGCTAAAGCTGATTGTTTACAAACAATGCGGAATACAAGCTTCTCTTTATTTTTTTCCACGTTAATCTTTTCAATAAGCGCCCTTTGTCTCACATTTAAAGCAGCTGAAAATTGTAAAACTGCCCCTAACAATCGAATTTTTTTCTGTTCACTCTTATCAAACCAACCTTCAAATGGTGCTAAGTACTGTTTAAATAGCATTTTCGATTTATAAGATGCGATGAGTGCAAGTCTAATACGTTCTTTATGCATCATGCCGTCGATTGTTTTATTCGCCAATAAATAGAATGTATGCAGACGGCTTGCTTCTGTATCTATGTATTTCCCGATATTAAATACTTTGGCAGCTTGATAAAATATACCCCAATCTTTTTCTGAAAAATAAATAATTTCAGACTCTTCAAGTTGTGTACAAATTAACGTTCCTTGCTTAATAAGTTGAACGACAAATTTCATATCCATTTCATATTCATAGGACAATAAGTGTAAACTTTCCTCTACTACATTTGGATAATAAGAAATACCTAATTTTTTTGTAAGTTCCTCATAGAAAACACCTTCTCGTAACCCTTTTCTGCTTAATACAAATGACGGGGCTTGTATAATATTTGTTAGCATATAAAATACTTCTATCGCTGGAATAATTGTATCAGCTCGATCTTTTGCTAACCCATCTAACTTCTGTAATTCTGTAAAAGAAAGACTTTCTAGTTCCTCTCTCACATCCCTTATATCTGCTTCCTTCATTTTATATAAATGCAAACCTGCTATCGGATAAGAAATTGCATTTTGATGAATTTTCACCATATTTCGAGCACTCCCACCTATAGCAATAAGAGGTAGTCTTTTTTCCTTTAACCAAGGTAACGTTTGAAATTGATACCATAGATATCTTCTTAATTCTTCTAATTCTTCTGTGGTTGGTGTCTCACGATGAATAAATTGTTGTTTTAAAGAAAGCGCTCCAAAAGGAAAGCTATAATATTCTACAATTTCTCGGTCCCGAAAATATGTAACCTCTGTACTTCCCCCACCTATGTCGACAGTAACTCCTTCTGTAAAAGAAGTTGAATTCATCACAGCTAAGTAACCATAGCGTGCTTCTTCATATTCAGATAACACCCTAAGCACAAAATCAGTTTTTCCTTCTACAAGTTTTTTTATTTCTTCTTGATTCTTTGCTTGTCTAATTGTTGCTGTCGCAACACAAAGCACATTATGTAATCCGTGATACCTTGTACTTTCTTGAAATTGAAGTAATGTTTGCAGCAGTATATCCATCCCTTCTTGTATTAACACACCATCTATTAGATAATTTCTTAATCGTGCAACAACCTTTGTATTTTCAACTTCCTTATAAAAGCCTCCATTTTGTTTTTCATAAATCACCAATCGCATTGTATTTGAACCAATATCAATAATGGCATATTGCTGTTTCAATATATCTTTCACACTTCTCACTCTTTCATTATCAAATTTCTAGAAATCATTCCTATCACTATTATACAAAATAGTTGTTTTTTGTAACAATATTGCTTTAATATTGAAAATGTATACAATCATTTTTTGTATATAATAAAAACTACTTTTATTTATGCTATAATATTGAAAAACTAGAAAGGGGTCCCACTATGAAACCTTCACAACCACAGTCTCAATCACACAAACAATATTCTATTGATCAATTGGCTCAATCTATTTTCATTGTGAACCGGCATGCCAAAGCTGCTACAAATCCTAAATATTTATATTGGTTGAAAAAGATTGCTTTAGAACGTTTAATTAGTGAAAAGAAAGCAATAAAAGAAGGATTACATTTCTCTAGGAATCCACGTTTTAGTCAGCAACAATCAGATGTTCTCGTTCGGTTAGGTGACTATTTTTTCCATATCCCTCCTACAAAAGATGATTTCAGTACTCTCCCACATCTCGGTAGCCTTGAATCTTCCTATAGAAACCCCAAAACAACTCTTTCTTTAGCAGTAGCAAAAAAAGCGCTTCAAGATTATATTGGGCCGGAAGCGCTAAAACAGGAAAAAAAATTAAGCGAACCAATTCCTTGGTATCGGCGTACGTATACAAAGAAATAAAGCAGGCTTGGCCATAATGGCCAACCTGCTTTATTTCTTCTCTTCTTTTATTTTAATGTTCGCTTGTTTATAAAATGCTACTTTTTCTGTATTATATGATTTTGTATATTCGTTGAACTTATCTTTTTCAGCATCAATATCTTTATAAGATTGGTTCACCGTTTTTACTTTCTCACTAATATCTTTTAATTTTGCTCCTTTATCTTGAAGCATTGTGAATAATTCTTTTTCTAACTTTAATGATTTACTATAGTTGTCATACATCTTCTTAAAAGACTCATATCGTTTTTCGTAAGTATTCTTTACTTTGTCTGCTTGTTCTTTTAGCTTACCATTCTCGATTTTTTTCACATATTTATCAACCGACTTCACTTCTTCTTGTGCTTTGTTTAATGCTTCTTTTTCTTTATCAATTACTTTTCTACGTTCTGCTGTATTTTTCATTGCTTGATCTAATTTTTCTTTCACAGCTTGATTATTATCTTTTCCTTCTTGCACGATTTGACCGTATAATGTTTGGCCTTCTTTTTCTAATGCCTCTAATTTTTTCGCGTCTTCAAACATTGGCTTTTCTTGCTTCGCAGCATTTTCAAATGCTACATATAATTCCTCTTCTGGTTTTGGTCCGAAACAACCAGCTAATAATGTCATAGATAAAGCCGCTACAATTGCTATTTTATTATACTTCAACTTCTTTTCCTCCTACTTATATACGATCATCATGCCAAAAATTCAATGGAAAATGAGCAGCTTCTTCATACACTTCAAACTCATACCCTTTTTTACGAAGATCATCAATAATTGTTTGCAATGCTTGTACAGTTTGTTTTTTTTCATGCATTAAAATGACTTCACGTTCTTGTTTAGCCCCTGAAATGACATTTTGTACTACACCATTTGGATTCCCTGGTAATTTCCAATCTAAAGAATCAATAGTCCAGTCCCATTCTTTCATATTTACTGTTGCCATTTGGTCCCGCAATGCTTGATTAAGCCCTGGCATACTTCCGTACGGGCAACGAACAAGCTTAGGTTCCATCCCTGTAACATCTTTCACAATTTTCTGCGCTTGTTTCATCTCTTCTACAAACTGTCCTTGTTTATACAGTTTGGCATAATCATGTGTCATGCTATGAACACCTGGATAATGTCCTTCCTTTACTAAACGTTTCACACTCTCTGTATGAGAAGGGATGTTTCCACCAATCATGAAAAATGTTCCTTTTATTTCATTTTTCTTTAAGATATCTAAAATTTCTTTTTGAAATTCACTCGGCCCATCATCAAAAGTTAAGTATGCAACTTTGCGTACTTCCCCATTAAATTTCACCGGTGCTTTTTTATCCAACTCAACTTTTACCTGTTCACTAGCAAGCTGGATTGGGTTTACCTGAGTGGCTACAGCTCTTGCAGGTGATGTAAAGGATTGAAATATGAAAAACCCCGCCGCGATAGCACTAGTTGCAATAGCAATTATAACTAGCCACCTGATCAAAGGCGATCGTCGGCTCCTCACGTCTATCATTCTACCATTCCCTTTCTCTCTTTCTATCAATCTTTTCTTGTTCATTTTACACAGTGTAAAGGTTCACTTGCAACAATTTACAAATATTCTTTTTGTTCCCTCAAAAGGAAAAGTGTAGAGATTGTTTCCCCTACACTTTTAAATAAAAAAACATTGTGCAAAATGTATTGACACATCCATTACAATTATATGATGTTTAAATCTATTTTTAAAGACTTTTGTTACAATATATCATTTTTTTGTAACAAAAGAGATGGAATTGTTACGAAAAAACTTTTATAATTCTCTATTTATTAAATCTCTATGTTATACGATTGAGTTCTCACTTTATTTCATAGCTCTTCTAATGATTTTCGCTCTCCCGGATAAGTTACCGTCTAAAATAATAATTGAATACCTTTTATATAATATAAATTATAAGTAAAGCAAAAAGGATTGAGCATCTATACATCTTGCATTACTAATCATACTGTATGCTTCTATATCAATAATATTTTTTTACAAAACAAAAATGTACGTATTTTCCGTACATTTTCTCTCTTAAACTTGTATTCATTTTCTTTTCTATTTCATATATATAGTATATATCTATTTTGATTTTCCAACATATAAATCGATGCTATGGAGAACGAAAAGTGACCGCTACTTGTTTTCTCTCTTTGTTTTAACTTGGTATGGGCAGGAAAAGGGTCTGCATGACCAGATGCTCTCTCCCACCTAAAAAGGGTTTTATGTCGGTCTTTCAATTTGTATTTATATAATATATATCCATTACCGAAAGGAGAAAAAGATGTTACAAAGAGAAAATATTCCAGACGTCATTCGTTTTTTAGCCGGATTTCTCTTATCATTAAAGCTATTATTTGAATCATTCGGGCTTTCTTTTATTACAAATGACCAAATTGATGCTATCATAAATGTTGCTTCTTTCTTATTTATTTTATACTTCGGATATAAAAATAACTATGTAGGAAAAAAAGGCCTAGAACAAAAAGAATTACTAAAGAAGCATAATTTGCATTAAAAAAGGAACCCACGTCCCGGGATTCCTTTTTATTGTTGTATCAATATTGCTTCTTTTGTTTGAAGTGGTCCATATAATCGGCCCTTCTGCTGAAATGTGTATGTAGCACGTAACGAAATATGAGACGGGATTTGTATACGTGATGCTTTGACCTGACAGATTAATTGAGCTTTTTCACCTGGTAGTAATTCATCAATCCTCCACCTTACAAGTTGGAATAAAAACTCTCCCGTCCCTTTACTCGTTTGTAATGTATTAGGGATATATGCAAAATGATCACGAATCATATGACTAACGATTACGCGAGAAATTTCTTCGCTTCCTATGTTTTCAACTTCTAATTGAATAAAAAGAATTTCATGTACATCATAAACAACTTCTTGTGAAAAACACTTTTCTTTTTTACTGCGAATTTGTAATATTACTGCTACATTTGGATTAGACTGTTTGCTCGTAACTTCTTTAGAACCACCTTCCATCCACATAACAGGTTGTAAAGACCACGGAAACAATTCTTTATCTAGACTTATTTCCCACATTTTCACAATCACAATTCACCTCATTCCAGATGGTATTATCTGTACAAATTTATTCTGCTTCACTAAATAATAAACCACCCTTCTCCAATTCGTTCACCTTAAAGCATTCCCTTATTTATTCCAATAAAAATATACGTCTTCAACATTTTTATCTTTCTTCTTTATCTTATTCGACAACGTGATTAAAAAACCATTTTAAATAGCTATCACTCTATCATTCAATAACTTCCTTTTGTTTCTTCAATATTAAAAACTAGAAAGTAAAAAATTTGCCTTTTAGTCAAATTTGACTATAATATGATTTATGCTTTTCTTTATGGCACTATCTTCTCTTATAAAAGAAATAGTGAAATCATAGTCATACATAAAGACATGCTAAAGTACGAACTACCAATAAGATTTTCCTACAGAACAGTTGATCTTATATAAAAGGAGGAATATGTTTGCAAGAACAAGCATCTCAAAACAAAGTAAGTAAAACAAAGTTTGTTGTTGCTGGATTGTTACTTGGTATTTTAATGGCAGCAATGGATAATACAATCGTTGCCACTGCCATGGCGACAATTGTTGGAGACCTAGGAGGATTTGATAAATTTGTTTGGGTCACATCAGCTTATATGGTAGCAACAATGGCAGGGATGCCGATTTTCGGGAAGTTATCTGATATGTATGGACGTAAACGTTTTTATATCGGTGGGTTGCTTCTCTTTTTGCTTGGTTCTATTCTTTGCGGTACAGCAGCAAGTATTGAACAGTTAAGTATCTATAGAGCGATTCAAGGAATTGGTGGCGGCGCTTTAATGCCAATTGCATTCACAATCATGTATGATATATTCCCGCCGGAAAAACGAGGGAAAATGACTGGACTATTTGGAGCAGTTTTTGGAACATCAAGCGTATTCGGTCCTTTATTAGGTGCTTATATTACTGATTATATAAGTTGGCACTGGGTCTTTTATATCAATATTCCATTAGGGCTTATTTCCTTCTTCTTCATCTCGAAGTACTACAAAGAATCTCTACAATATAGAAAACAAAAAATCGATTGGACTGGTGCCATTACACTTGTAATAAGCATTGTTTGCTTAATGTTTGCTCTAGAACTTGGTGGTAAGGAATATGCTTGGAATTCTAATATGATTCTTGGCTTATTTGCTACTTTTGCTATTATGCTTATTATCTTCTTCTTCGTAGAAAGACGAGCAACAGAGCCAATTATTTCTTTCCATTTATTTAAAAAGCGTTTATTTGCAGCGAGCCAAGGTGTTGCCTTTTTCTATGGAGCAACTTTTATTATTTGTACAGTTTACATTCCAATCTTTGTCCAAGGCGTTCTTGGCGGTTCAGCATCTAATGCAGGATTAATTTTAACACCAATGATGGTCGGTTCTGTAGTCGGAAGTCAAGTAGGTGGACAATTGGCGTCTCGAACAAGTTACCGTAACATTATGATCGTATCTGGAATTTTCTTTGTACTTGGGATTTATTCACTTGGCACATTAACACTAGAAACATCACGGACACTCGTAACAATCTTTATGATTCTAACTGGGCTTGGAGTTGGCTTCTCATTCTCTGTTTTAAGTATGTCTTCTATTCACAATTTAGAAATGAGAGATCGCGGCTCTGCTACATCAACAAACTCTTTCTTCCGTTCTCTTGGAATGACTCTTGGTGTGACAATTTTCGGTACAATTCAAAATCAGATTTTCACTGATAAATTAAAAGCTGTTTTCCCTCCAGAATTAGCAAAAATGGTACCAAAAGGTGGAGACACAAGCTTTTTATTGTCACCACATGCTACTGAAAAAATTCCACCTCAAATATTGGATGGAATTAAACAAGCACTTGGGACATCTATTGCCGATACATTTTTCTGGGCGCTTATCCCAGCTGTTCTAAGTATTATCTGTATTATACTGATGGGTAAAGAACGTCTCTTAACGGGAACAAAGAAAAAACAGAAACAAGTAAGTTAATACACGCCAAAATGAAACGGTATATCTCTTTCGATAAAGAGATATACCGTTTATAATATGTATAAAGTTTATATTACAGGAGTTGAGACAGCGTGAGCATGAAATTAGTCATTCTCGGCTTGCTACTCGAAGGAGATAAACATCCATATGAAGTGCAGCACATAATGAAAGAACGACAAATGAATTGTTATATTAAATACGCAAAAGGATCCCTCTATTACGCCTTTGAACAATTGGAGAAACACGGGGCAATTGCGGTTACAAATGTTGTACGAGATACAAATCGACCAGATAAGACAATTTTCCATATAACTGAAACTGGAAGAGAACTTTTCCATACACTGCTTTTAAAGCAATTCGAGGCAAAAAACCAAATATATAAACCAATCTATTCAGCACTATCCTTCTCTCATTTTGGTGATGAAAAAACAATCATTCCTATTTTAGAAAAAAAGAGAGATGACACGATTCAATATTTACATACGATGCAATCCATATACGAACATAGCAAGGAAAATGTTCCGCGTGCACAGCTTTATATTTTCAACAGTGTTATTGAACATATTACTGTTGAATTACGTTGGTTAAATGAACTCCATAAAGATGCAAGTGCTGGTCGCCTTTCAGAAATAGGAATGAATGTAAATTGACACTTGATCAGTGGGGATTTTCCTCACTGATCATTCTCCCTACCATCCACCGCCTTATGCTCTTTATTATTTCTTCTCTCTTATTTAGACATAAATCCTCATCATTCATGTTGAAAACAAACATAGAACCTTTGATTCCATCCCATTTATAAAATCATAATTTTCATAATGATGAAAGTCATGATTTTATGAATATTCTTATTTTAAAACAGTAGACAAAATTCAAAAAATTATGTTAGAATTTGTTTCAATATCATATTCGCTTGTTAAATTCCTTTCAAAAGGAAAATAGGTACACGACATTTCTGAGTTCGTGTTGAAAAGGGAAGTTTGGTGAAATTCCAACGCGGTCCCGCCACTGTAAGTGCAGAGACTTCTTTTCTATACCACTGTGAAAACGGGAAGGTGAAAGAAGTCATATGAAGCATAAGCCAAGAGACCTGCCTATTTTAACAACACTGATAGACTCACGGATGATGATTAGGTGTTATGAACGAGAAGAGAGGGCTATTTTCTGTACCTTTATACTTTTCGTTACATGTATTTCCGAGTAAACGGAAATGCTTACTTTCAATTAGGGAGGAATTTTAAATGGCAATTCAAACAAGTAATTTAGGGTATCCACGAATTGGATTACACCGAGAATGGAAAAAAACGTTGGAAGCTTTTTGGTCAAATAAGATTGATGAGCAGCAATTTTCAACAACAATGAAAGAAATTCGTCTTCAACATGTGAAAGCTCAGCAAGAAAAAGGAATCAATTTAGTTCCAATTGGCGACTTTACATATTATGATCATGTGCTGGACACAGCCTACATGCTTGGCTTTATTCCATCTCGTTTTTCAGAGTTCACTTCTTATCTTGATGTATATTTTGCAATGGCACGTGGCTCTAAAGATCACGTTGCTTCCGAAATGACAAAATGGTTTAACACAAACTATCATTATATTGTTCCAGAATATGAAGAAGGATTGGAGATTTCTTTAAAAGACAATCGACCACTTCGCTTATACGAAGAAGCAAAACAAGAATTAGGCGTTGATGGAAAACCAGTTATATTAGGACCTTATACATTCTTAAAATTAGCAAAAGGATATAAACAAGAGCAATTTGCTACTATTTTAAATCAACTAGTTGCTCCTTATGTACAGCTATTAACTGAATTACACGAAGCTGGTGCAAAACTCATCCAAATTGATGAACCAATTTTTGCATCTTTAACAAAAGAAGAAATAGCAGAGGCGAAAGAACTTTACGCGACAATTCGTAAAAGCGTTCCAAATGCAACTCTTGTCTTACAAACTTATTTTGATAGTGTAGAAGAGAACTATGAAGAAATTATTACATTTCCTGTATCCGGCATTGGATTGGACTTTGTTCACGGTAAAGAAGGTAATGTAAACACAGTTTTAGAGTATGGATTCCCATCCGATAAAATTTTAGCAGTCGGTTGTATAGATGGCCGTAACATTTGGAGAGCTGATCTTGACGAAGTCCTTTCTTTATTTAAAACATTACAAGATCACATTACACCGAAAGAATGGATCGTTCAGCCTTCATGTAGCTTATTACATACTCCAATTGATAAAACGGAAGAAACACACTTATCAACAGAACTATTTGATGCCCTTGCATTTGCAAATCAAAAACTAGAAGAACTTACACTTATTAAACGCGCGCTTTCTGAGGGTGCAGAAAGTGTTAGTACGGAATTAGCTACTTACCGTAGCGCTCATGAAGCAATTCGATCTTCAGCTGCACGTAATCGTGAAGATGTACAAACAGCAAGAGCAACCCTTAAAGAAGAGGATTTCTCTCGTCCTCTTCCATTTGAACAACGTTATGCTTTGCAACAAGAAGCATTACAGTTACCGCTACTTCCAACAACAACAATCGGTAGCTTCCCGCAAACTACTGAAGTTCGTCAAACGCGTAAACAATGGCGAAGCGGTGACATTACAAATGAACAATATGAACAATTTATTGAAAAAGAAACTGAAAAATGGATTCGATATCAAGAAGAAATCGGCCTTGATGTGCTCGTTCATGGTGAATTTGAGCGAACTGATATGGTAGAATACTTTGGCGAAAGACTTGCTGGTTTCTCTTTCACTAAGAATGGTTGGGTTCAATCATACGGTTCTCGCTGTGTAAAACCACCTGTAATCTATGGTGATGTTGCCTTTATTAATGGGATGACAATTAAAGAAACCGCATATGCCCAGGGCCTTACAGATAAAGTTGTAAAAGGCATGTTAACAGGTCCTGTGACCATTCTAAACTGGTCATTCGTTCGGAATGATATTTCACGAAAAGAAGTTTCTTACCAAATCGCATTAGCACTTCGTCATGAAATTAAATTGCTTGAATCTTCCGGTATCCGTGTTATTCAAGTCGATGAACCAGCACTTCGCGAAGGAATGCCGCTAAAAGAAAAAGATTGGAACGCATATATTACATGGGCTGTTCAATCATTCCTTCTAGCAACTTCTTCTGTAGCGAATGAAACACAAATTCACACACATATGTGTTACAGTAACTTCGAAGATATCGTAGATGCAATTCGTGCATTAGATGCCGATGTTATTTCTATCGAAACATCAAGAAGTCATGGCGAATTTATTCATACATTAGAACATACAACATATGAAAAAGGGATCGGTTTAGGAGTTTATGATATTCATAGCCCTCGTGTTCCAAGTAAAAATGAAATGTATACAATTGTAGAACAATCCTTAAAAGTATGTGATCCAAAATACTTCTGGATTAACCCAGACTGTGGTTTAAAAACAAGAAGAACAGAAGAAGTTATACCTGCTTTAGAGCATATGGTTCAAGCTGCTAAAGAGGCCCGCTCTCTTCTAAAAACAAACGCATAAGGAAATAAGGGTGTCCTTTAAAAGGATACCCTTATTCTATATTTCAACTAGCGTTCATCGCCAATAACAAGGTGGTACAAATAAAAATAAAATGAACTTCCTGACAATTACGCTAATTTATTCACATCATCAATTCCTAGTTCTTCTATATAAAGAGACATAAATAGAATAACCAAACTTAATCCGCACGATTTTGAAAAGCAGCCGATCCAATAAACGATAAGATTACGCCGCAAACTTGGCGTATATTTACACCTTCTTCCGTTCTTCATTGTAACGAAGTTTAAAAGAAAAAGCCACGATACCGTAGCTTTTTTTACTCTTTCTCTTCAAAAAACAATTCATATTGTATCTTGTACAATTCATCATCTGTTGGTTCCTCAAGCGGTATTGCTTGTAGTACCAACAGATAATCACCTTTTGGAATTGAAATAGGAAATTTGTCAGAAAAAATACTCCTTACAAAAACTCCTTCGTCCCCCACCCTAAAAGGGACTGATATCGTTCTCATTGTCTCTTCTTTCTCAATACGCTTCCCAACTGTTGCTTTGATTTCACACGTATAATCAGAAAGTGCCTCAAAAATAATTACTCCTTCTGCTTCAGCGTATCCTCTCTCAAAATCTTCATTCGTCCAGTCTACATAAGGCTGTTCCCCATCATAATTCATCACGATTAATTGTGAGTAGGAAATTGTTAATTCCACAAGCACCATTCCCTTCTACTACTTAACCTCAAACTTCACACGTGTCCCATCTGGGTACTTATCTAGCTTATTTCCCACCCATGAACCTGCGCCTCTATTATCAGCAGGGTTAATATATTCAATATGCGCATCTTTTCCACCTTCTTTGCACATTGCCATTGGCCATTCATCACGATCGTACCCTTTTTTTGCTGGATATGGAGCTAGAGACAACTTTCTTCTATCAGCTGCACCACTTCTATCAATCGTACATACTTTAGAATGCCCTTCTTTAATCGCATCTGCAATATGTTTCCCCGTCTCTGGATAACGTTCTTTTGGAAATTCTAGAACTTGATCATATGTAACTTCTTTCTTACTCTTTGGTTCTGCTGGTATAAACGCTTCATAGACAGCAACTAAAATAGAAAGAATAGCAATAATTGAAATGATAATGCCTTTTAATTGTTTCATATATGTACCTCCGTTTTTCGACCCAATTTCTTTTCCTAGGCTATTATAACAAACTTCCTCCATATATGTTTTCAGACATTATTTTATCCCTTCCTCCCCTTTACGCCAAAAACATTCATTTTTATGCAACTTTTTGCTAATCATGTAGAAAACTTCTAGACTTCCGACATTCTTTTTCAAAGGAAGTCTAAATAAAAGATGGAATTTGTATATACGATACTTTTTGGGGAGGAAATGTTATGGAGGCGACATATAAAACGAAGGATGTTACAAATAAAACAGGAATCCCGAAACACATAGTTCGAAAATATAGTCAACTTTTAGAACAACATGGTTATATGATTGCAAAAACCGCTGATGCTCGTATATATAAAATGGATGATATGAAGCTTTTAAAATCAATTCACGAACGAGCAGCCACACTGCAAGAAGATATTACAGAAACAATTCCTATCATTTTAAAAGAAAAAGACAGTCCACCTGTACCGATGTTAAAACAAAATCAAGAAGTACATGCGAAAGAAGAAGACCGAAACTTTGAAGAATTCATGTTAAAACTTGAGATGCTCGCCCAATTAAACGAAGCAATTATTCATCAAAACTCTACCTTAATTACACAAAACCGCTTAAAAGATGAAAAACTAGATGAATTAATGCAACAAGTTTATGTAAAAGAAGGTACACAAGAAGAAATGCTGCAAGAGCTTATTGATCACGCAGCTCAAACAGATGCCCTACAAAAAGAAAAAATGGACTTATTGATGAATCATATGTATAAGCGTGAATCAAAGCAAGAAGAAAAAATGAACAAGCTTGTCAATCACGTTTACAATAAAGACAACAATCGAGATGCACAGCTTATGCAAGTCATTCGTGAAATTCAAGAAACAAAACGACTAATCGCCGCCTCAAAGGAGCAAAGCTTATTTCAATCATTTAAAAATTTATTTATTCGAGTCAAACCAGAAAAAACAAATGAATAAAAGAAAACCTTCATCGTTAGCTTTTCATCATCCAAGGTAGAAGCTTTATAAGCCTTTCATTTTCACGTATATAAATCTATTTTAGTTTTTCGACATATAAGTCGCTCACGCGAAGCAGAAAAAGTAACCGTTAGTTGTTTTCTCTTTCTATTTTTATTTGGCATGGGGCAGGAAAAGGCTCTGACTGCTTCTATGCATGGCTGGATCCTCTCTCCCAACTAAAATGAAGGAGTTTATGTCGTTTTTTCAACTTGAATTTATATAGATAAATATAAAAGTTACCTTATATCGGTAACTTTTATTCCTTATTTCTAACTGCTGGTAATGTAATAATTGCTTCCGTTCCTTTTCCACTCTCGCTTTTATATTCCAGCATACCATTATGTGCTTGTAAAATACTAAAGGTAACCATAAGCCCTAGGCCCGTTCCTTTTTCTTTTAATGAATAATACGGTTGTCCAAGCCTTGCTAGCTGTTCTTTCGTCATTCCAACGCCACTATCTTTTACTCGCACTATAATCACATCATCTTTTTGAATGGCGGTTACTTTTAAATACCCTTTGTTTTCTTGAATCGCTTCAATTCCATTTTTAACGATGTTCATAATTGCTTGCTTTAACTTTGTCTTATCACCAATTGTATAAAGGTTCTCAGAAATTTCAACTTGTAAATAAACGCCTTGCATAGCTGCAAATGAAGACATTAAAGTAGTCATTTCTATGAGCTGCGCTGATAAACATATATGTTCCTTTTTTTCAATTTGCGGCCTAGCTAAATTTAAGTAATCCGAAATAATTTGTTCGGCTCGATCAAGCTCAGCTAGTACAAGACGCATATAGTCCTTATTCTTCATATCTTCTGTACTTTCTAATAGCTGAATAAACCCCCGAACAACTGTGAGGGGATTTCGCACCTCATGTGCTACACTTGCCGCTAGCTCGCTTACAATGTTTAACTTTTCAGATTTTTGCATTTCTGTACGTAACAATGCATTTTCATTTAAATACTCTGTTAAATACACTTGAAATACCATTGTCATAACCATAATAAAGGAAGCAAATATGTATCCACTATATAAATGCGACATAGGTGGCGTAAAGCCTACTCTCAGTAAAATCCCAAACATACTACACACTAAACCGACAAGAACATACAAAGATGAAATAATAAGGGCCACAATAAGTTTTTTTTCTCTCGGAAAAACAGGCCACTTTTTTGATAGCAGGAAAGGAATGATTGCAAGACATAAAACTTCTATTACCCGAAACCACTGTAAACCATTCAAAAACCATTCGTATACAATAAAAATACAAGCTGGGATAATCCCTACAATCCCACCATACAAAAAAGCACTCATAATCGGAATCGCATGGAAATTGTAACTACAAACATCGACAAAACAAATCGGATACGTCATAGAGAGAACAAGCGTAATACTAGATAAGAACATAATAAAATAGCGATTGGGCTTTGGAAGCATATCTTGATAACGGTTTAGACGAATCGCTTCATATAAAAACAGTGGCAAAATAATGATCGCGACTTGGATCATTAAGTCACGAATTAGCTCCATAGCCTCTCATCCCCTATATGTATTTTGATATGATTATATCATTTTACAGTTGCTTTTGTTTTAAAATTTAGATTTTTCTTAACATATTTGTAAATTATTTGTGAATAAACGTTAAGAAATGTTACAACTTTCCGAAATGATTGTAAACCCTGTACCAAACTACCATGATGCAGTATACAATGAATACGGGTTAACAAATAAAATAAAACATAGTCCAATAAACAGACAACTATAATAACATACAGCATATAATCCATACTATCTACGTGTACAAAGAAGTGATTATTATTTTAGTAGGAGGATGATAACTATGACAGGAACTACGCTTGTTTTAAAAGAGGAGAATTTGGTCGTTCTCGAAAATGTGGATAAATCAGTATACGAAGAATTGCAAGACAAAGCTGGGGAAGAAAATTGCACATGCGCTGTGAATGAATCTGTGGTACACCTTGGAAAAGTGTCTTCAGTTCTTTGGAATGAAGATGAAATAGATTGGGAATATGGGTATTAAAAAGTCGCTTTAAGCGGCTTTTTTTTTTGCGCTCCAAAGCGAAAATATAAAATTTATGATAAAATAAAAGAAATTTTGTAAGCGGAAGAAAGGGAGACAAAATGGAACAATTCATTAATCCTAGAGTGAAGGATATCCAAATTTCTGGTATTCGTCAATTCTCTAATATGATTCAAAACTATGATAATCTCATTTCTTTAACAATTGGACAACCTGATTTTCCAACTCCTTCTTTAGTCAAAGAAGCTGCTAAACGAGCGATTACAGAAAACTATACGAGCTATACACACAACGCCGGCCTATTAGAATTACGCAATGCAGCTTGTCATTTTCTAAAGGAAAATTACGATTTACACTATTCACCTGAAAACGAAACCATCGTTACAATCGGTGCTAGTGAAGCGATCGATGTTACATTTCGTACTATTTTAGAACCTGGAACAGAAGTTATTTTACCAGCTCCTATTTATCCAGGCTATGAACCCATTATTAGACTGTGCGGGGCAATCCCTGTGTTTGTAGATGTTCGTGAAACTGGATTTCGATTAACAGCAGAAGCGATTCAAAATGCAATTACAGATCAAACAAGATGCATCGTTTTACCTTATCCTTCTAATCCGACTGGTGTTACACTGTCAAAAGAAGAACTAACAGATATTGTATCTGTTTTAAAAGATAAAAACATTTTCGTTCTTTCTGATGAAATTTATAGCGAGCTTGTATATGAAGATAGTCATACATCCATCGCTCATTTTCCAGAAATGCGTGATAAAACAATCGTCATTAATGGACTATCAAAATCACATTCAATGACAGGCTGGCGCATCGGTCTTTTATTTGCTCCAAGCTATTTAGCAGGGCATATTTTGAAAGTTCATCAATACAACGTTACATGTGCAACTTCAATCGCACAATACGCTGCAATCGAAGCGTTAACAGCAGCAAAAGATGCACCGCGAATGATGCGTCATCAATATAAAAAACGCCGTGATTACGTATACAACAGACTGATTCAAATGGGCTTAACTGTTGAGAAGCCAACTGGTGCCTTTTATTTATTCCCATACGTTGGAAATCTTACATCCTCATCATTTGATTTTGCCATTGATCTTGTTAAAGAAGCTAGACTCGCTGTTGTTCCGGGAACAGCATTTTCAGAGTATGGTGAAGGGTATATTCGTCTTTCATACGCTTATAGTATGGAAACACTAAAAGAAGGCTGCGATCGTTTAGAAGAATTTTTAAAACAAAAAGCTAAGAGATAACACTCTTAGCTTTTTACGCATCATGATCACAAGTTTGGCGCTTCAGTAATTTATGCGGAATAATAATGCATTTTGAAGTGGATTCGGAATGCTCCACCTTATCAACTAACGCTTTTGCAGCCTCATACCCTAATTGATAAATATTTACATCAACAGTTGTAAGCGGTGGGCTCGCAATTTCAGATAATAAAGCATTATTAAAGCTCACGATTGAAACATCTTTTGGTACGGCAAGCCCTTTTTTGGCAAGCGCACTTAACACCCCAAGACCGATTAAATCATCTGTTGCCATAATTGCCGTCGGCGGCTTTTCAAGTCCCATTAACTCTTCTACAGCCTGCTGACCACCCTCTCTTGAAAAATCAAAATGTAAAATATATTCATCTGGCAACATAATGTCAGCTAGTTTTAAAGCATCGCTCATTCCAGCTAAACGATCTTTCGTAACAAGTAAATCAGAACCACCGCCAATAAACGCTATCTGTTTATGTCCAAGTGAAATTAAGTATTCCGCTACTTCTCTTGCAGCTGTATAGTTATCATTATCTACATATGTAATTTCATCTTTTCTTTCGTATGGTTTTCCAATTAAAACAAATGGGAAATTTTGTTCATGTAAATATTGAATAATACGATCGTTCTCACGTGAATAAAGAAGAATAATTCCGCCGATTTGACGACCCTGTACCATCTTCACAACGCCATTAAAAATCTCCTCTTCTGTTTCACCAGTTGACATATACAACGCATAACCTTCGACATGTGCAAACGAGCTAATCCCTCGAATTACTTCTGGGAAAAATGGATTTTGAAATGCTTTACTTGCAGAACTCGGCATAACAAGACCGATTGTTTTTGTTGTTTGATTCGCAAGGCTTCTCGCATTTAAATTTGGATGATACCCTAGTTCGCTCATTACTTTACGGACACGGCGCTTTGTTTTTTCACTTATACTTGGATTATCAGCAATTACACGAGACACAGTGGAAGGTGCAACATTTGCCTTTTTCGCTACATCTTTAATTGTAACTGTCATAAAATCTCCTCCTCTCTTCTAATTCTTCATTCATATCTATTTTTATCCTGCAGTTCTACAGGTAGTAGGAGAAAACGAAAGCCGCCATTACTTTATTTCATTCCTCAAAAAATTATATTAATGTAAACTAATATTCTCCCTCTTCATGTATTGTAAGGGATACAAGCTTATTTTCCTATACTATAATATACTATTTTTTTCACATCTTTCCCCTTACAATGTCATATGAATCGAAATTCTCCCTAAAAAGAGAAATGGGACATAATGTCCCATTTTCATCCTTTCGTACCTCCAGCTGTTAAACCAGAAATAAAATATTTTTGCAATGATAAGAACAAAATTGAAATCGGTATAGCAATTAATACCGAACCCGCTGCAAATGTTGTAAATTCATTACCAAATTTTTTCGCTACCATTTCATATAACCCAACCGCTAACGTATAATTCTCTGGTGTGCGTAAAATGATGCTTGCTAAAATAAAATCTGTAAACGGACCGATAAACGTAAATAAAGCTACAACTGCCACAATTGGTTTTGCGAGCGGCATAATAATTTGCCAGAAAATACGGAAGTGCCCTGCTCCGTCCATACGAGCCGACTCATCTAATTCTTTTGGAATCGTATCAAAATATCCTTTCATAAGCCACGTATTCATCGGAATTGCTCCACCGACATAAATTAAAATTAATGCAAGATGTGTATCAATTAATCCAGTCAACTGCGCTAATACATAGAGTGCGATTAACGCTGAGAAGTTCGGTATCATTTGTAGAATTAGAAACGTTAATAATCCATTCTTTCTTCCGACAAAACGATACCTTGAAAAAGCATAAGCAGTGAAACTAATGGATAGTACCGAGAAAATCATCGTTAATACACTGACTTTCAGTGTATTTTTATACCAAAGTAAATAATTACTCTTATCAAGATTAAGTAGGTCTCGATAATGATCTAGCGTTGCATTTTTCGGAATAATACTTGATCCTGATAAACTATCTCCTGGATTAAACGATGAGCCAACAATCCATAATAATGGATAGAAAATAATGACACACATTATGAAAATGACGAAATAACTTAATGAAAGACGTAACATCTTCTGTCGTTTTATATTCATTTACATCATATCCTCTTCTTGGAATGATTTTGTTCTTTTAAATTGCCATAACGCCACTGAAATAACAATTAACGATAAAATCATCGTAAGTGCCGCTGCTTTTCCGTATTGCGCTGATGTCATTGTTAATTTATAGATCCAGGAAATTAAAATATCTGTTCCACCTGCATTTTGTCCTGAAACAGCAGGCCCCCCGCCATTAAATAGATAAATAATACTGAAATTATTAAAGTTAAACGTATATTGTGTAATTAAGACTGGCGCTGTTGCATACAAAACAAGCGGCAATGTAATTTTTTGAAATTGTTGCCATGCAGTTGCCCCATCTACTGTAGCTGCTTCATACAATTCTCCTGGAATCGATTGCAGTATTCCTGTTGCCATTGCAAAAATAAATGGGAAACCAAGCCATGTTTGAATAAAAATCAAAGCGATTTTTGCCCAAAACGGATCTGTCATCCAAGCAATTTTTTCAATCCCAAATAATGCTAACACTTGATTATTAATTGCTCCAAATGATTCATTGAACATACCAGCAAAGACAAGAATGGATACGAATGCTGGAACTGCCCACGGTAAAATAAAGATTGTACGAATCACTGCTTTCCCTTTAATACCAGGCTGATTCACTAATATTGCTAAGAAAATACCAAGTGCTACTTGCAATGTCGTTGCAACAAATGTCCAAATCACAGTCCAAGAGAATACGCTTAAAAATGTATCTCTCCACATTGGTAAAGTGAAAATATCAACAAAGTTTTTAAAACTAACCCACTCTACTAGTTTCGCAGGTGGTGAATGATATAAATCATAGTTTGTAAATCCAATTAAGAATACGAAAATAATTGGAAACACAACTACAAAAATTAATAACAGAAATCCTGGAGAAACCATCAAATATGGAAAACCTTGATCTAATAAATTACGGTATTGTTCTTTCACAGAATTTAACGGTATTCCTATATCACGTTTTTTCCCATTTTGATAAGCATCATATAAATTAAAAGCATATATTCCTAGTCCAAATGCAATAACAATTAGTGCTAAAATACCTTTTACTAATAGAAAGATAGAATGATCCCGAGGAACCTCTGTACCAAGCGTAACAATTCCCCACAATCCCATATTTAACAAATCCGCAAATGCTACGATAAATGAACCTGTTAATACAAGAAAGATAAGAGCTTTTACATATTGTTTATTGTATATTTGACCTATACCTGGAATGATTGACAACATCGCGGCTGTTTTGCGGTGTTTTGAACCATTTACCTCTTGCATTGGTTCAATGGATGCTTGCATATTTCTTCCCCCTTTTTTCTTCCCCTTGGAAGGAGGAGAATTCGTATCCCTTCTTTATAAGAGATACGAATTCCGTCTTATTTTTGCTTACTATGGTTTGCTTCAATATTTCCTTTAATTTGTTTCACAGCTTCATCAAGTGCTGGTTTTGGTTCTTGTTTTCCAGCTGCAAGTAACTCTAATGCAAATCTTGCAGGCTCCCATACTTCTTGCATTTCTGGAATATTCGGCATTGGAATACCTGTCTCAGCCTGTTTCGTTATTGCTTTTGCAGCTTCACTGTCTTTAATCATTGGATCTTCCATTAATGATTTTACAGGCGGAATTTCTTTTGATTTTTCATAACGAATTTTTGCATTTTCTTCATTTGTTACCCAATCAACAAATTTCGTTGCTAAATCTTTATTTTTTGAAAAGCTTGTTACATGCCAACCTTTTACACCAACAAAAGTTTTCATCGGTTGACCATTTGGTAATTTTGGCATCGGTGCTACACCATAATCAATTCCGTTTTTCTCCATAGCTTGAAATGCCCATGGACCATTCATAATGGATGCAGCTTTTCCTTCATTAAACAATCCATCTGCAGCTGCCCCACCAGATTCACCAATAATACCTTTTGGGAACAAGTTCTCCTTGTACCATTTTTGAATATATTCCATCCCTTGTACCGCGCCACTACTATTTAATCCGATATCGGCTGTATTCGGTTTTCCATCTTTCTCACCAAATATATATCCTCCCATACCAGCCATAAATGCATTTGCAAAATATAAATTATCTCCTAGTGCTAAAAATCCGTACTTACCATCTTTTGTGAAATCTTTCGAGAAATTATATAATTCATCCATTGTTTCTGGTGCCTTTGGCATAAGCTTTTTATTATAAATAAATACAGGTGTTTCGATCGCCTTTGGCAAACCATATAATTTCCCTTTATATGTTTGAGCTTCTATAGATAAGTCCGTAAATTTGCTCTTCACAGCATCATCAACTTTTACTTCATCAATTAAACCTTCAGTAACAACATTTCCAATATGATCATGCGGTAATGTTACAACGTCAGGACCTGTACCTGCTGGACCATCGAGACGTAGTTTTTTTGTTTGATCCGTCATTTGAATTTCAGCCACTTTTACTTTCACGTTATATTTCTTTTCAAAGCTCTTTACCGCTGGTTCTAATGCAGGACCTTTTTTAAGATCTTCCCAAACAAGAAGGTCATAATCTTTCTTCTCTTTACTCGCTTCCTTTTTCCCTGAATCTTTCGGACCACATGCCGATAACATACCAATTGTCAAAGCTGAAACTGTTAATAATGATAATGCTTTCTTCACCCTCAAAACCTCCCTAAGTTATATATGTAATAATCGACTAAAATGAAAACGTTTGCACTTACAAGTTTTATAGAAGCGCAAACAATCTTCCAATCTATGAAAACGTTTGCGCTATTTGTCTATCATTATACATTCTTTTATATATTTTGCAAATATTTTCTTTATGTATTTTTCAAAAAATTTATGAAGTCTTTCTTTATATCCATTGACTTTATGTAAAATGAATACTACCCTTATAAGCAATATTGAAGTTATATAAAAAGCAATCGTTTGCAATATATTATTATTTATAGAGATATCAAAGGGGGATTTTCTATATGTTTAAAGAAGCAATATACCATAGACCGAAAGATAATTACGCATACGCTTACGATGAAAAAACGCTCCATATTCGATTGCGTACAAAAAAAAATGATGTAGATATCGCCTCACTCATTCATGGCGATCCTTATGAATGGCAAGATGGGAAATGGATCACAGCAAACATACCGATGAAAAAAAGCGGCTCAACAGATTTATTTGATTATTGGTTCGTTTCAATCGAACCGAACTTTAAGCGCTTACGATATGGATTTGAACTAAAAAATAATACGGAAACGATCGTCTATACAGAACGCGGCTTTTTCCCTGAAACACCTAATGATGATGTTGGCAACTTTTTTTGCTTTCCATTTATTCATGAACAGGATGTTTCTAGAACTCCTTCATGGATAAAAGATACAGTGTGGTACCAAATTTTCCCAGAACGTTTTGCTAATGGAGATCCTTCATGTAATCCAGCAGATACTCTTCCTTGGGGGAGCATTGATCCAACAACTACTAACTTTTTTGGCGGAGATTTCGCTGGAGTTATCCAGCACCTTGATTATCTTGTAAAGCTTGGTATTTCCGGAATTTACTTCACTCCCATCTTTACAGCACACTCTAATCACAAATATGACACAATTGATTACATGGAAATTGATCCGCAATTTGGGACGAAGGAAACTTTTAAAAAACTTGTTAACGCCTGCCACAAGCGAGGTATAAAAGTAATGCTAGATGCCGTTTTTAATCATAGCGGATATTTCTTTGATAAATTTCAAGATGTTCTCAAAAAAGGAAAGCAATCTCGCTATACCAACTGGTTTCATATTCACGAATTTCCAATTGTAACAGAGCCACTTCCGAACTACGATACCTTCGCCTTTACACCATATATGCCTAAATTAAATACAGCCCATCCAGATGTAAAAGAATACTTACTCAAAGTAGGGCGTTATTGGGTGCGAGAGTTTCACATTGATGGCTGGCGCCTCGATGTAGCAAACGAAGTTGATCATAGCTTTTGGAGAGAATTCCGTAGTGAAATAAAAGCAATTAACCCTGAAGTCTATATTTTAGGAGAGATTTGGCATGATGCTCAGCCATGGTTACAAGGTGATCAATTCGATGCCGTCATGAGCTATCCTGTTACAAATGCCCTGCTTTCTTACTTTGCAAACGAAACAATTGGGGCAAGTGAATTTATGGAACAAATTACAGCTTCTCTTCACTCTTATTCCATGAACGTAAACGAAGCTGCTTTTCATCTATTAGACAGTCATGATACACCGAGAGTTTTAACAACCTGTAAAGGAAATAAAAATAAAGTAAAACTACTTTATGTATTCCATCTTTCTTTCATCGGTTCACCATGCGTTTATTACGGTGATGAAATCGGTATGGATGGTGGAATGGATCCTGGGTGCCGGAAATGTATGGTCTGGGATGAAGATAAGCAAGATACAGTATTATTTAAGCATATACAAACATTAATTTCATTACGAAGACAATATAAAGCATTTGGTGGACATGGATTATTCCAATGTATTGAAGCAAACGATGAACAAGGTTACATTTCTTATACGAAAATATACGGAGAAGAAACGATATTTTTTGTTTTAAATCCAACAAACCAAGAGATTTCAGCTCCTATACCTTTTGATATCGCCGGTAAAAAAATTATAAATTTATATACAAACGAAGAATTTTCAGCAGAAGCAGACTCATTACAGGTTGCACTTCCACCATATGGATTTTCAATTTTGAAATGGTAAAATATAAAAGCCTTGTGTCATTTCTGACTCAAGGCTTTTCATTATTTTAACTTGTATACCCTCGCTTCATATGGCTGTAAATCGATACTCTTAATTGTTTCATTTTGTACATCATAATTGTGTATCAATAATTCTGAACTATTATAATTTACCTCTTCTGGCATTTCAAATACACACTCATTCTCAGTAAAGTTCGCAATGACAAGTACTTTCTCATCTTTCCATGTCCGCATATAAGCAAAAACAGATGGATGGTCTTCAAAAATTAAATCATATGTTCCATACACAATGATTTCATGTTTTTTACGAAGTTCAATTAATTTTTTATAGTAATAAAAAATAGAATTTTTATCCTGCAACGCTTGTGTCACATTAATTTCTTTATAATTAGAATTTAATGCAATCCATGGTTCTCCAGCTGTAAATCCAGCGTGCTTTCCATCATCCCATTGCATTGGCGTTCTAGCATTATCTCGTCCTTTTATATAAATCGATTGCATTACTTTTTCTTCATCTTCACCACGCTCTATTACTTTTTCACGGTACATATTCAGCGTTTCAATATCTCGGTACTCATCAATCGAATCAAAGTGAACATTTGTCATCCCAATTTCTTCTCCTTGGTAAATATAAGGAGTACCTTTCATCATATGAAGTACCGTCGCTAACATTTTCGCTGATTCTATGCGGTATGTTTTATCGTTACCAAAACGTGAGACAACACGGGGCTGGTCATGATTGTTCCAATACAAACTATTCCATCCTGTTTGTTCCAACGCTTTCTGCCATTTTGTTAAATTACGCTTTAACGTTAAGAGTGAGCATGGCTTTACGTCCCATTTTCCTCCTTTTCCAGAATCTAAATCCATATGTTCAAACTGAAATACCATTTGTAATTCTTGACGCTCTTCAGCTGTATACAGTTTAGCCTCCTCTGTTGTTACACCCGGCATTTCACCAACAGTCATAATATCGTATTTCGACAATACTTTCTGATTCATTTCATGTAAGTATGCATGAATATTTGGTCCATTCATAAAGTATTGATGGCCTGATACATAACCTTCTTTCTCCGTTTTCACAGTTGGTAATCCCTCTGTTTTAGAAATAAAATTAATCACATCCATACGAAAACCATCGATTCCTTTTTCAAGCCAAAACTCCATCATCTCATAAACATCTTTTCGCACTATTTTATTATCCCAATTTAAATCTGGTTGCTTTTTAGAGAATAAATGTAAATAATATTCATCTGTCGCTTCATCATACTGCCAAGCAGATCCACTAAAAGCCGCTTCCCAGTTATTTGGCTCTTTTCCATCTTTCCCAGGACGCCAAATATAGTAATCTCGATACGGGTTATCTTTTGACTTACGAGATTCGATGAACCAATTATGTTCATCAGAAGTGTGGTTAACAACTAAATCCATCATTAATTTCATATCACGTTGATGCATTTCACTTAATAATTCGTCCCAATCGTTCATTGTTCCAAACTCATCCATAATATTACGATAATCACTAATATCATAGCCATTATCATCATTGGGAGATTCATAGACTGGTGATAACCAAATTACATCTATACCTAAGTTTTGTAAATAATCAAGCTTTGAAATGATTCCGCGAAGGTCACCAATTCCATCACCATTACTATCCATAAAGCTACGTGGATAAATTTGATATACAACACTTTCTTTCCACCATTGTTTTTCCATCATGCTACCTCATTTCATTTTTAAATCGAAAAATCCAGGCGCAAACGTTTTCATTAATGAATGATAACAGATTTTAAAACAAATGAAAACAGCGCTTACATTTTTCTGTTTTAATTTAGCCCATTTTCACAGAGAAGAGGCTTTATTTATTAAATATTCCCCCTCCATTTATGAAAACGTTTTATTTTTTTGCATCATTTTTATTTATTTTTCAAATACATTCGTTTATAATGAACACAAAGAAAACGTTTGCACAATTTCTCTAGGGGGAAAAATCATGGCAGAACTAAAGTTAGAAAATATTTATAAAATTTATGATAATAACGTAACAGCAGTAACAGACTTTAATTTACACATTCAAGATAAAGAATTTATCGTATTCGTTGGTCCATCAGGATGTGGAAAATCAACAACATTACGAATGGTAGCTGGACTTGAGGATATTTCAAAAGGGGAATTTTCAATTGATGGTAAGGTAATGAATGATGTTCCTCCAAAAGATCGAGATATCGCAATGGTCTTCCAAAACTATGCGCTCTATCCACATATGAGTGTTTATGATAATATGGCATTCGGCTTAAAACTTCGTAAAATACCAAAAGACGAAATCGATCGTCGTGTGACGGATGCAGCTCGGATTTTAGGGCTTGAGGAATATTTAAATCGAAAACCAAAAGCTTTATCTGGCGGACAACGACAACGTGTTGCGTTAGGTCGTGCGATTGTCCGTGATGCAAAAGTTTTCTTAATGGACGAGCCGCTATCAAATCTAGATGCAAAATTACGTGTAGCGATGCGCTCAGAAATTTCTAAACTACATCAAAGACTTGGGACAACAACAATTTATGTAACACATGATCAAACAGAAGCAATGACAATGGCATCACGCCTTGTCGTTATGAAAGACGGAAAAATACAACAAATTGGCTCACCAAAAGAAGTATATGAAACACCAGAAAATATTTTCGTTGGTGGATTTATTGGCTCACCTGCAATGAATTTCTTCCGTGGTAAATTAACAGAACAAGACTTTGTTATAGATGATAAGGTAAAAATCAAAGTATCTGAAGGCAAAATGAAATTGTTACGTGAACAAGGTTATGTGAATCAAGAAGTGGTACTAGGGATTCGTCCAGAAGATATTCATGATGAACTTTTATTTTTAGAGGCTTCACAAGGGACAACATTTACAACTCAAATTGAAGTTGCAGAACTATTAGGCGCAGAATCTATTTTATATACGAAACTTGGAAATCAAGATTTTGCAGCGCGCGTTGATGCAAGACATACTTTTGCACATGGTGACCAAATTAAACTTGCATTTGATATGAATAAAGCACATTTCTTTGATAGTAAAACAGAAATACGTATTCGCTAAAGTATCGCTTTTCTTTACGTTATACAGATACAAAAAACCGTCCACATATGTATTTTGGGCGGTTTCCTACTATTATACTAGGGTTCCTACTGTATGAAATGACTGTTCTTTTGCACTAATAATACCGAAAATAGGTAAATCCGTTAACATTACTTCTTCTTGGTGTTTCATAAAAGATGACGTCAATTGTTTTATTTCTATCCAAACGTCATTAATACAAAGCGCATTGGAATCGTTCTCTTGTTGGCGCGAGAAAATAGAATCTATTTTATATAACCCCGCATTATTAAAGAGCACATCAATACGATTATAAGCGTCAATAGCAACTTCAATGACACGTTGCCAATCTCCTTGTTTCGCCATATCATGGGTAACAAAAAGTGCTTCACCACCTAAACCTATAATTTCCTCCGCCGTGGCTTGTCCATTTTCCTGATCAATATCCGTCACAATTACTTTTGCACCTTGTTCTGCCAACAAAAGAGCTGTACTACGTCCAATACCGATGCCACCGCCAGTTACAACGGCAACTTTTCCTGCAAGCTTCATCGTCATTACCCCTTTTGTAAGTCTTACCGTCATTCAGTATACTCCTTTCGCCCGTAGCTCTGCAAGCAGGAAAAGCCAACACTCCCATTTGTAAACGTTCACTTATTTGTTTTCCCTTTTTTCTTATTATTGTATTGATCAAAAGCTAGACCGATAAAAATAAGTATCCTCCCAAAAATTAAGCTACTTTCTGTCATTTCTTCCCCCTTGTTATATAACACACTTATTTCATTCATTATATCATTTTGTTAATTTTCAATCTAATTAACAAAAAAATAGGATATGTTAAAAGTTTGCTTTTGCTTACTTTCTAACACATCCTACATCAATATGGAGGGTACTCTATAGGAGATGTCCGCCCTATATGAACTCCATTATACCAATTAAATTTATCGAACTTTGTAAAAATTTAAGGGTACATATATTTTTTTAATACGTCCTAAATATAACTCTTTATCATTCTATCCTAGTATTCTTTAAACGAGACTCATCACTTTCGTTTTCATAATTAAGTCATGGAACCCACAATTATCGTGACGGAACAACATCATATATACGTTACAGATAGATGGAATTCCAAGCAACAATATGTTTGGTAATAACAATACAAAGAACCGTACTGTTAGCCTTTGAATTGTTAACTTTTCACTTGTTAATGATACAAGTCTTGTTCGGGTTATTTTTTTACCAATTGTACAGCCATTCCATATAAATGGAACAAAAATAAAATAGATAGCCATTAATATAAAAACAAGCGCAAGATCATATCGATAATCACCTAAGCTTATATTAAAACGATTGAAAATGGCTCCATAATTCCCCGTTACAACTGCCACAACAGCACCGTACATAACCGAGATTAAAAACATATCGATAATGGAAGCACCTATGCGATTCATTACTACCGCTGGACGATGCATCTTTAACTTCATTTTATGTCGACTCCTTTGTATCCTTCTTTACCTGTCTCATCGTACCATTTCTAAAAACCATTGTAAACAACTCATATATTGGCGTTTCTTTTCCTTTTCTTGTACAATATGTTTACCACAAGCATTTTATAAGGAGGGTCTCATATTGAAGCGATTGATGACCGTAATTGCCATTATACTTTTGACTGGTTGCACAGCAAACTCTAGCCATTCAGCTTACACCATCAATGAAGAATATGAACTAATAAATACTTCCGGAAATGCATTTGAACTTTTTCCAAAACAAGACGCTGTATATGCTACACAATATGTCCCAGCTAAAATTGTAGAAATTGCCTGGGACGATATATATATTATTGCAAAACAAATTGAAGAAAAATCCGATCCCAATAACCCAGAATCTAGTATTACAAATAAACGGAGCGAACATTACTGGATTATTGATATGAACAACAATCGTCGTTTTGGTCCTTATAATGAGAAACAATTTCAGGAACAAAAAGAAGCATTTCGAATTTCTGAACAATTACAAACCGTAGAAACCTATTTAAATGAGCAAAACAAACAGTCAGCAAACGCCTAATAACGGCTGTTTATTTCAAGAACCAAAAATAGTATATTTTTTCAGTCCATTTGCTGATTTTTATAACTTGGATGTTCCCCTGTTATCGCGATAACAGTACCGCATTTTTTACAAATTTCTACCTCTGCGACTGCCTGTGCAAATAAAGTAAGATAACCTTTTTGGTCTGGTGCTATCGTTCCTTTTTCTATCTCCTTACTACCGCATTCGTAACATCTTTTTTCCATTTTTCTTCCCCCTTTGCACTTTATAATACATTCGCTTTGATTTGACAAATTTCCTGTTCTTTTTCTATACAAAAAACATCTCACTTAGACAGTGAGATGTTAAATGTTTGCGGTTCTGTAACCGTTTCATGTGTATCACCCGTTGCAAGAACATCTGTTGTAAATGAGATTTGATTAATCTCTTTTTTCTCATCCTCGAGTATTAATCCAATTATCCCTTCCCTCGTCTCGCCTGGTTTATACTCTTCTCTTGTAACACTTTTTGTACCTACAAGCGTATCCTCCTCATATAAAAAGTTTTGTTTTGGGACATTAAATTGCTGCGTTTCATTAATAGTAATATCATTCATAGAGAAAAACTGCATGTCTTTATCTCCACTATTTTCTACCTTATATGTAATTTCAACATAACGCACTTTATCTCCAATGTCTTTTCCACTTAACGAAGCGTACAACTCAGCATCTTCTCGATTGACTTTGTCTCCAAGTCTACGCTGCACTTCTTCTGGACTTAATGCTGTATATACTTTCAATGTATCTTTTGCATCTTGACTCATTTGTGATAATGCAATAACCTTTACATCTTGTACATGAATTTTCATTGGAGCTACTTCAAACGTTTGATTAACATGTTTTAACTTTTCTAATTTAAATGTTCCCCATCCTTTTTCTTTTACAACTTGTCCAACTTTCTTTAATTCCTTGCCACCGTATTCAGTTGTTTCTGGAATAGATTCTTTCTTTACTTCTTTTTTTTCTTCCTTTTGAAAACAACCGCTTAGCAAAACGATAGAACTACATAAAATACAAACACTTTTCCATACTTTCATCATCTTACTCCTAACACTCTCATTCATACTAACTCGATTCTTCTCTTGTTTCGTATATTGCGGAAACAATGAATAGACCACAAAAAACACTTGTAAATCCAGAAACTATTATACTCCCTATTTGTAAAATTTGAAAATAGGGGTCTAGCAACGCGTGCATAGTAAACACTACTAACGCCTTAATCATCGGCCATCCCCAACATTTCCTTTTCTCTCTTGCTGAAACTATATTTACTTTTGTTTGAAAATCTCGATGTTTCCATAGAACAACATATATAAGCAGCAAAAAAACAAGACATGTACTCCCGTGCTGCATGAATTTATATATCGGCATGGAATATATACGTTGTTGTAGAGATGGTAAATTCATAAAAAAATAACCCGTCTTATGGGTAAACGCATCCCAAACGACATGTGTAAGCATACCGAATCATGCAGAATAGAGAAAAACAAAAATTTCTTTCCCTGGAGTAAGCCTCCATGGAATAGATGCTACATAACGATAGTAGACTGAAAACGGTCGGGGTAAATGCTTTATAAATGGTCGTTTTAAAATATAGTGATACATATACGCCAGACTAAAAACGAGCGGCAAGTTCAAATAAAAGAACCCTAAATGTATGTCCAGTGACACCGTATGGTCGAAAATGCAAAAAATATTCAAAATCGGGTACCATACTTCCTAATACTAGCGCTGTTACTGAAACATATCGTTGTTTCTTGCAAAAAGGAATGACAGCAGCAGGATGCGCAAATGTAAACAGCATATGTTACTCCCTTCTGAAACTAAAAAAATATTTCTATGTAAGACACCCTCTATCATAACGATATCGATTCTTGATATGCAATACTTATTTTGACATTGGAATATCTACAACTTACATGACACAATCCAAATGTAATACTTAGGAAATAGAAGTGATATCATTTTGTCCCTAATATTTGTCTTCCTCCTTATTCTATTAGAACTTTTTATAACCACGTATATAGGCTTTTTTCTATCGATGAAATTGATTCTGAACAATTTTTGGGAGGTAAGGTTATTGATTCATATGGTGGTATTTCCTTACACAATCAATCACATGGTGAATCATTTTTTTCTTTATTTATGAACCGTTTTGCAGGACAAAGCTTATATATTTTAGACGAGCCTGAAGCAGCTTTATCTCCAATGAGGCAGCTTTCTCTGCTCATTCGTATGCATGAATTAGCAGAGAAAGGATCACAATTCATTATCGCAACTCACTCTCCTATTTTGATGGCTTATCCAGAGTCCAATATATATTCTTTCTCACAAGAAGGAATCACAGAAGCAATCCTAGAGGAAACTGAGCATTATCAAACGATGAAACTCTTTTTTGAGAATCGAGATCGCTTGTTTCATCATTTGTTCCAATCATAAAGCAAAAGGTAATATTACTCGTCGATACAAAAAAAAGAAGAAGCAGCTCGCTGCTCCTTCTTTTTTATAGTGCTTCTATAAATAACGCTACCCCAATGCCACCACCGACACAAAGAGATGCAATTCCTTTTTCTAAACCTCGTCTTTTTAATTCGTGAATTAAACTTACCGTAATACGTGCACCTGTGCAACCAATTGGATGTCCAAGTCCAACACCACTTCCGTTGACATTTACTTTCTCACGATTTAAGCCAAGTTCCTTCTCAACCGCTAAGTATTGTGCAGCAAAGGCTTCATTGATTTCCAATAAATCAGCATCTTCTAATGACCAATTTACTTTCTCTAAACCTTTACGAATTGCTGGTGCTGGACCAATCCCCATAATCTTCGGATCTACCCCAGCTACAGAATAACCAACAATTCTAGCTAATGGTTGTAAGCCTTTCTCCTTAGCCTTTTCTTCACTCATTAATACTAAAACTGCACTTCCATCATTAATACCCGAGGAATTCCCTGCAGTTACTGATCCACCTTTACGAAATGCTGGCTTTAGCCCCGCCAATTTTTCTGCTGTAATATCTGCACGTGGATGTTCATCTTTTGAAAATACTACTTCTTTTCTACGCTCTTTTATTGTAATAGGAACAATTTGCTCATCAAAATAGCCTGATTCAATTGCCTGAAGCGCTAATTGATGGCTACGCAGCGCAACTTCATCTTGTTCCTCCCTTGTAATTTCATATTGTTCAACTAAATTTTCCGCTGTTTCGCCCATCATAATATGATGCAACGGATCTTCTAAAACTTCCCACACCGTATCACGAATTTCTCCGTGCTGAAGACGTTGTCCCCAGCGGTGCTGTTTCAATACATAAGGGCTTGAGCTCATCACTTCTACTCCACCTGCAACAACAACTTCACTTACGCCTAATTGTATTTGCATTGCCGCTGACATAATCGCTTGCATACCTGAAGAACATTGACGCTGGATCGTATAACCTGTAACCGTATCTGGAAATCCTGCTGCTAATGCAGCTGTTCGCGCTGTATTTGCCTCATCGGTTCTTTGAATACAATGACCTAAAATCACTTCATCAACTTCATGTGGTTCCACTCCGCCTCTTTTTACAGCTTCCTGAAGTACAGGAACAGCTAATTCTACTGGCGTTACATTTTTTAGCGCTCCTCCAAAAGTTCCAATTGGCGAACGAACTGCAGCTGTAATGACAACATTATGCATCTTGCACTTGCCCCTCTCTTATGTACCCTAGTAAGTTTTTGGATGGAATAGCATAAGATGTATATCTATATTTATCATACTACGAACATACTAAAAAATCAAAATATTTAATATAATAAAAATAGAAGGAATATTCCCTTCTATTCTGTTAACGCATATAAAAATTTTTGTAAAATTTTCTCTGTTGTTTTATTTAAATTTGGCAACTTTTCAGCAGGAAAATACTTGAGATCCAATCCTTCTTCATCAAGCTCTATTTCTCCACTCACATGATGCGCCTGATACAGATGAATCACATTATAAATTTCATCCCCATTTGGATAACGATAATATACATCTTTCCCAGAAAGAACACCAAGAAACTGCAACATCTTCGCTTCTAACCCAGTTTCTTCAAATAGCTCTCGTCGAGCCGTTTCTTCCGTTGTTTCTCCTAGTTCCATCGCGCCACCTGGTACACCCCAATCATATGTATCCGAACGATATTGAAGCAATACCTCTTGTTTTTCGTTTAAAATAATCACAGCTGCTCCTACAAGAATGAGCGGCCTTGTACCGACTGATTTTCGTAATTCTTCAATATACCCCATTATATAAACTCTCCTTTCCTCTCCTTCCTTATCATAGCAAAATTCCTTGTTTTTTTGTGTGATGTAAAAAAATATTCCTACTAACAAAAAAGGAAGCATTCGCTCCCTTTTCATTACATTTATTTTCGAAAACTTTCATATTTAACTGCTTCAAATGCTTTTTCAATCTCTTCATTTCGATAATGAACGTATGTAAAGCGCCCTAATTCTACTAACCGAGCGATTTCTTGTAATGTTTTTTGCTGTTCATATGTCTCTTCAATCGTTACCTGTACATAAAATTTCATAAGTGGATGTTCATATAAAGACTCTCCAACTTCCACATATACATCCTTCACCCCTTGAACCACCTTTACATAACTTGCAAACTGGTAAACAGCTTCTCGGTCTGATACAATTTTTAATGTATACATACATTCTCCCCCTTTTCTTTTACTATAGCAGAATAAATAACATATAATGTAATTAAACTATGAATATTTTCCGACTTCTTTTACTCATTCTTATATTCCGCTCGGCATTAATCTATATTTTGCTTGTCAGTCAAAAAAACAGTTATCAATAAACAAATTACACCAATGTACCTTCTCTCAATTTATATACATATTGGATTTTTTTCAATTTATTAAAATACATCCCTTTATAGGGTTTATATCCATACATAGTACTTTCCCGTCACATACAGTATAGCAATAGACTGTTTTCCATTTGAGGTGTTTCTAATGGATCCATACGTAAATATATGTATTTGCATTACTCCAGGCTCCGATATTACAGACGACCGTATTGCAAAAGACTTAGCAGTCGCCGAATCAATATGGCAGCCAATTTCATTTCAAATTAAAGACGTTATTATACTAAATGAATCATTTAGATTTCACGATGGTGAAATTAGTTATATTGATTCTATCCAAATCCAACCAAAAGTTTCTTCTTTTTTTAACACTTGCTCATCACAAGTTCCAAATTGTGATATTTATATTTGTTATATTGGAAGCGATTATTTTAAAGAGCAGTCCGTAATTGCATGTGCCTATTCATTTGTTATAAACCAAATCCTCACAGGTTATATCATCCTTACTAACGCCGCTTCTCCTATGAAAAATATATATACGCTTGCTCATGAAATTGGTCATATTTTATTCACACGACGTATAGAAGGGAAACTTACACATGCTGACCCTCACTCGCAAACCGGCTCTGAACATCACCCTTCTTCCACAAACCTCATGTATCCAATCGTACCTCGTCCTGATCAAGTACACATTGATTCTTTATTAACAAAAGAACAGCGAGCATTATCTTTACAAAGTTCTTTATTACACAAAGAAAAACAGTAACCCATTCGTTACTGTTTAAAATAAAATATTCCAGTCTATATGCCCAATACCAGCCACAAAGAAAGGGCGATCCTATATATTCACTTTTCTTGTCTCTAATTTTGTATGAATCATTACAAGAACAAATAAAATAGCTAATTTTATAACCCCTATCCGAACAAGCTCATTTACATATACTTTCGGTGAGCTTCCGAAAATATCCTCTACACTTTTCCCATCATTCTCACCTTCAATTAAGTGTAGTTCTGCATCTTCTAAAAAAACTCTCGATATCACTTTTTTTGACACCCTTTGCCGCCAAAAAGATTCTCATATTTAACAAAAAATTCTGCGCTTCTGTTGATATCATCACTTGCGCCTCCCCCTCCCTTTCAGCATTTGACTTGTCGACATGATCCAAATCCTTCCTCTATCCTGTTATGCAAAATAGATAACCACATTTTCCCCAAAATCTTTGCAGGATTTTCGTTACACCTCCTCTAAATAGAGCAATAGGATAAATTCTATATAAAGGGGTGTTTTTCATTGTGGTTACAAATCGTGTTGTCTTTTTAACAGGTGCTGCAAGTGGTATTGGTTATGAAATGGGAAATGTATTTGCAAAAGAAGGAGCACAAGTGGTCATTAGTGATCGCCTTGAAGATCGTGCAAAGGAAGCTGCTGAACAGTTGCGCAAGGAAGGATATGAGGCAATCGGTCTAAGATGTGATGTTACATCTGAGCAAGAAATATCCGAAGCTATTTCTGAAACTATTACTAATTTCGGCTCAATTGATGTGTTAATAAATAATGCTGGTATGCAACACGTCTCACCAATTGAAGAATTTCCAACCGATAAGTTTGAACTTCTTATTCAAATCATGCAAATTGCGCCGTTCATTGCAATAAAACATGCGTTTCCAATTATGAAAAAACAAAAGTATGGACGAATTATTAATATTGCATCTATTAACGGTCTTGTCGGATTTGCTGGAAAGGCTGCCTATAATAGTGCCAAACACGGTGTGATTGGTTTAACAAAAGTTGCTGCCTTAGAAGGAGCTGTACACGGCATTACTGTAAATGCTCTTTGCCCAGGCTATGTTGATACGCCTCTTGTCAGGAATCAACTCCAAGATTTAGCGACAACACGAAACGTTCCACTAGAAAGAGTATTAGAGGATGTCATCTATCCCCTCGTACCTCAAAAACGATTGCTAGCTGTTCAGGAAATTGCCGATTATGCTTTATTTTTAGCAAGTGAAAAAGCAAAAGGAATAACCGGCCAAGCAGTTGTTATTGATGGGGGTTATACGACGCAATAATCTTTGTTACAAAAGGCTTTGCTCATTGAGAGCAAAGCCTTTTGTCATTTTGTTTCGTGCGGAGCTTCATACCTTGTCATCTGTTGTGGTAATTTCTCAATTGCAACAATTACACCATCTAATTTACTTTCAATACGATGCAGTAAATATAATGTCACAACAATTGGAAATCCAACATTACCGATCATAGATATCCATTCCCCCATCTATTTCCCCTCCTTTCTTTTAAATAAATAAGCAAAAGAAAGGAAATTGGGCAATAAAAAACAAGCCACTGTATATTATATATACCCCTTTTAATTTTCCGACATATAAGTCGCAGTTATGAAAACAAAAGAAGTTCTCCACTCATTTTCTCCTTCTATTTTCATATGGTATGGGGCTAAAAAAGGAACTGACCGCCCCTACCCATAGGCGGATAGTCTTCCCCTTCACTCAATCCTTTACGAGTAATTGTAAGAGTTGACAAATCTTCCATTACTGTCACAGCTAACTCTTCATCATGACCATATACTTTCGGAACATATTCTGGTACATATTTTGCAAAAACTTGTAATGCTTGACTTTCAATTGTGGCTCTTCTTAACGAAAGTGGCCAGCTTTCTCCAACGACTTTTGCATAGGGAAGAGCCTGTTTTACGATAATACCTCGTTCTCCATCATGGAGCCTAAATACATAATTTAAATTTCCATCTCCTATTTCATGACAAGTTACCTTTGCTTTTTTCTCAAAGTATCCATGCTCTTTTACATATTGAACTGCTGTTTCTTCTGTTAATGAACGATATCCCATTTTCTTATCCCCCTTTTTTAATTCAGAGGTTTTTCATCATAAGAAAAACCTCTTTCCATGAAGAAAGAGGTTTGAAGTTCAGCTTCTCCCCTCTTATCTGTCAGAAAGCTATCCTTTCTGCTGGAATTAGCACCGTGCCTTTTTGGCGCATAAACGCCCCATCTCACAATGGTATTACGGTCGGTTGCTGGGTTTCATCGGGCCAAATCCCTCCACCTGCTCTTGATAAGAGTTGCATGATTTATTTGAATTTTTAACTTTCTGCTACAGACTATAACAAGAATAAAAATCATTTGTCAATATTTTTTATTTATATAATTCTGGACGTCGATCAGTAAAGACAGGAATTCCCTTACGCACCTCCTTAACTTTTTCTAAATTTAGCTTCCCATGTAAAATAGATTCTTCTTCTCCTGCTTCTACTACAATTTCTCCCCATGGATCAACAATAAGAGAATGTCCAGCAAACACATTATTCGGGTCCTCTCCTGCTCTATTACATGCAACCACATAACATTGATTTTCTACCGCTCTCGCTTGAAGAAGTAAACGCCAATGAGCTAAGCGAACAAGCGGCCATTCTGCTACAACGAATAATACATTTGCCCCTCTTACAGTATGAACACGCATCCATTCCGGAAAACGAATATCGTAACAAATTGTCCCCCCGCACTGCACATCATCTAACGTGAACTCACCAGTTCCATCACCAGCTATTAAATACTTATGTTCGTCCATTAACTGGAACAAATGTACTTTACTATATTCATTTTGCACTTCACCTTCGCGATTCACAACATACATCGTATTCGTAACACCTTGTTTTGTTTGCTTTGCAACAGAACCCCCAACAATATTCACCGCAAATTGCTTCGCCCATTCTGATAGAAGTTCTTTCGTTTGTATTCCTCCTTCATCTGCAATTTCAGGAAGTCGTTTTAAATCATAACCAGTCGTCCAAAGTTCTGGTAATACAATAACGTCTGGTTTTCTTTGCATCGCTTCTTCTATTTTTTTCTTTGCATTTTCAATATTTGTGCTCACATCACCAAAAGCAATATCCATTTGAATACATGCGACTTTCATTTTATCCGCCCCATTTTCAATTATTTTTTCTTTACAAAAACTTGGAAAGGTTATATCATTTGTCACTAGAATTGTAACAACTTTCAAAAGAGGTGGAAAGTATGAAATATTTTCAACCTTCCGAGATTTTAACATCCTTACCAACACAGTTTTTCGCTTCACTTGTTGCAAAAGTTAACCAAGTGGTTGAAGCAGGTCACGATGTTATCAATCTAGGGCAAGGCAATCCAGATCAACCAACACCGCCGCATATCGTAACAGCTTTACAACGTGCAGCAGAAAAAGCAATTCATCATAAATATCCGCCATTTCGCGGACATGAAAACTTAAAAACAGCCGTTGCAACGTTCTATGAACGTGAATATGGAGTCAAAGTAAACCCTAAAACAGAAGTTGCTGTTTTATTTGGCGGAAAAGCAGGGATTGTTGAATTACCGATTTGTTTTACAAATCCTGGTGATCCAATTCTTGTACCCGATCCAGGATATCCTGACTATTTATCAGGTGTCGCTTTAGCAAAAGCAAAATTTGAAACGATGCCGTTATTACCAGAAAATGATTTCTTACCAGATTACACTAAAATCGATGATACTATTGCCAAACAAGCGAAATTGATGTTTTTAAATTATCCTAACAATCCAACTGGTGCTGTCGCATCAAAAGAGTTCTTTGAGGAAACAATTACATTTGCAAATGAAAATAATATTTTAGTGGTTCACGACTTTGCTTATGGAGCAATTGGTTTTGATGGTAACAAGCCAACTAGCTTCTTACAAGCACATGGCGCGAAAGATGTTGGCATTGAAATTTATACATTATCAAAAACATTTAATATGGCTGGTTGGCGCATCGCCTTTGCTATCGGTAACGAAAGTGTAATTGAAACAATCAATTTATTGCAAGATCATATGTATGTCAGCATTTTTGGCGCTGTACAAGAGGCTGCTCGTGAGGCACTATTAAGTTCACAATCTTGTGTAACTGAACTAGTTGATCGTTATGAATCTAGAAGAAATGCCCTTATTTCAGCTTGTCAATCAATCGGCTGGAATGTAGTCGCACCAAAAGGCTCTTTTTTCGCTTGGCTTCCCGTTCCCGATGGTTTTTCATCTGAACAGTTTGCCGATATATTACTAGAACAAGCACATGTAGCAGTTGCACCTGGAGTCGGGTTCGGCGAACATGGCGAAGGCTACGTTCGTATTGGATTATTACATACAGAAGAGCGACTACAAGAAGCTGTTCAACGAATCCAGAAATTAAAAATTTTCAAAAAACCATTGACATCCTAAAAAAACTCTGTCAAAATTCAGATATCGTAAAAATTCAAACATTTCTAAATACTTCTTATCAAGAGCAGGTGGAGGGACGAGCCCGATGAAACCCGGCAACCGATCTACAATTGTAGGCACGGTGCTAATTCTCGCAGCATTACGCTGACAGATAAGGAGCTGGTTGTAAAAAAACCTCTCCTTAGCTGAGAGGTTTTTTTATTTAACTAGGAGGTTATAAAAATGAGCGGAATAACAGCAACCTATTTAATCCATGATGATTCTCATAATTTAAACCAAAAAGCAGAACAAATCGCTCTCGGTTTAACAATTGGTTCATGGACTCATTTACCACACTTATTACAAGAACAATTAAAACAACATAAGGGCAATGTCATTCATGTAGAACAATTAGAAGAACAAGAGCATGTAAATACGTATCTCGGAAAAAAAGCGACACGTGGACTCATTAAAATTCATTATCCATCACTAAATTTCAGCCCTGATTTACCAGCCATTTTGACAACAACATTTGGAAAATTATCACTAGATGGCGAAGTTAAACTGATTGATTTAACATTTTCAGATGACTTAAAAGAACATTTCCCTGGCCCTAAATTTGGCATTGAGGGCATTAGAAATCTCTTACAAATTCACGACCGTCCACTTCTGATGAGCATTTTCAAAGGAATGCTTGGACGCAATATAGGATATTTAAAAACACAGCTCCGTGATCAAGCAATTGGTGGTGTAGATATTGTAAAAGATGATGAGATTTTGTTTGAAAATCCATTAACACCGCTCACAAAACGAATTCATTCTGGAAAAGAAGTGTTACAGTCTGTATACGAAACATATGGTCATAAGACTTTATATGCAGTGAATTTAACAGGGCGTACATATGATCTTAAAGAAAATGCAAAACGTGCCGCCACAGCTGGTGCAGATATTCTTCTGTTCAATGTATTCTCGTATGGATTAGATGTATTGCAATCACTTGCGGAAGATGATGATATATCGATTCCAATTATGGCACATCCTGCTGTAAGCGGCGCATACGCTTCATCGGAATTATATGGACTTTCTTATCCATTGCTACTTGGAAAGCTACTTCGTTATGCTGGTGCAGATTTCTCTTTATTTCCATCACCATACGGCAGTGTTGCACTAGAAAAAAAAGAAGCTCTTCTTATTACAAGTAAACTAACTGAAAAAGATCACTCTTTAAAACGAAGCTTTCCTGTTCCATCAGCTGGTATTCACCCTGGTTTTGTTCCGTTTATCCTTCGTGATTTTGGCAAGGATGTTGTCATTAACGCAGGTGGTGGTATTCATGGTCACCCAGCTGGAGCGCAAGGCGGTGGAAGAGCATTTCGAGCAGCAATTGATGCCACTTTGCAAAGAACACCATTGCATGAAGTAGATAACACTGATTTACATGCTGCACTGCAATTATGGGGGAATCCATCACGTGGGGTGAAACTATGAGTCTTCAAATTTTTTGTGACTTCGATGGTACGATTACGAACAATGATAATATCGTTGCGATTATGGAAAAATTTGCTCCACCAGAAGCCAAAACGATTAAACAAAAAATTCTATCACAAGAACTTTCTATTCAAGAAGGTGTAGGGGAATTGTTTTCTCTTTTACCTACAAGTTTACAAGATGACATCACTACTTTTATAAAAGAAACAGCGGTGATTCGGGCTGGATTCCAAGAGTTTGCACAGTTTGTCCAAATAAATCAGATTTCACTTCATATTATATCAGGAGGAATGGATTTTTTCGTCTATCCTCTTCTCAAAGGACTAATCAGCCCAGATCATATTTATTGCAATACGACTGATTTTTCAGGGGAAACAATTAAAGTAAACTGGCCTCATCCTTGCGATGAACATTGTAAAAACAAATGCGGTCTTTGCAAATCAACACTGATTCAGCAATTAAGTTTAAACGGTGATTTTAACATTGTAATTGGAGATTCAATTACAGATTTACAAGCAGCAAAACTTGCTGATAAAGTATTCGCTCGTGATTTTCTCATTACAAAATGCCAAGAACATCAAATTTCCTATACAGCATTTGAAACGTTTTATGACATACAGACAGAAGTTCAGCAATTGTTGGAGGTGATAAAATGAGACAACTTTTTCGTCAATGGGAAAAATTGAGTAAATTAAAGAAAGAATTAACGGATCGCAACTGGTTTCCTGCTACAAGTGGAAACATTTCAATAAAAGTGAGTAACACTCCAATGACCTTTCTTATTACAGCAAGCGGAAGAGATAAAACGAAAACAACACCTGATGATTTTCTATTAGTTGATCAAACTGGAAAGGCTGTTTTAGAAACCGATTTACGCCCTTCAGCAGAAACATTGCTACACACTCATATTTACAATCATACAGAAGCTGAATGTGTCTTACATGTCCATACAATTGATAACAATGTAATTACAAACGTATACGACAAAGAAATCTCATTTTCTAATCAAGAAATTATTAAAGCTCTTAATATATGGGAAGAAGGAGCCACTATCAAAATTCCAATTATTGAAAATCACGCTCATATTCCAACGTTAGGAGAAGATTTCCGAAAACATATTCATGATGATGCTGGAGCTATATTGATTCGCAACCATGGCATTACCGTTTGGGGAAAAGATAGCTTTGATGCAAAGAAAAGATTAGAAGCATATGAGTTTTTATTCCAATTTCATATAAAACTATTATCAATTCAAGGAGGCGTTTCACATGGCGCAAATTCGTATTCATGAAATAAATACCCGTATTGAAAATGAACAGGAAGTAAAGCAATTTTTACATGGAGAAGGCGTTTTATATGAGAAATGGGATATTTCAAAACTTCCTACTCATTTAAAAGAAAACTACTTCTTAACTGATGAAAACAAAAAAGAAATTTTAACAGTATTTTCCAATGAAATCACTGATGTTTCAGAACGTCGAGGTTATAAAGTACATGATGTTATTTCCCTTTCAAATGCAACACCTAACCTCGATGAGTTATTAATTAACTTTAAACAAGAGCATTATCATACTGACGATGAAGTTCGCTTTATCGTCAGTGGGCATGGTATCTTTGCTATCCAAGACAAGGATGGTCGCTTCTTCGATGTTGAACTTGAGCCTGGTGATCTAATTTCTGTACCTGAAAATGCAAGACATTATTTCACATTACAAGATGATCGCCAAGTTGTAGCTATTCGTATTTTCGTTACAACAGAAGGCTGGGTTCCTATTTATTAAGGTAGTTAGTTGAATAAAAGGGATTGGATCCCCTTTTCCTTCCTTTTATTCACTCTACATATATACATCCTCCTATGGAACAGGCTTATTTCACGAATATGAAATAAGCCTGCTTTTTTATTTTCTCTCCCCTTGCAATATCTCCTGATGGATGAGGATTCATCATCAAGGGCGAATGGTTCCTCATGATATTTTTCATTTTATCAAGTATGTTTCTCAATAAATTTTGAACATTTTTTGAATTTTTTCTGAAAATTCTGTTTAAATTATGATATAATACAAATAATAGAAAATGAATTGAACAGAAAACCGCAAAAAGAGGAGGAAGAACATGAATTTAATTATAGCACTTATACTTGGAGTTACTTGTGGAGCTATTCCTGCTATTCTCGGGGCAATTATGGAGGAATTAGAAATCGGTATGTTAGGTTTTGTTGCATCTTCTGTAAGCGCTTTACTTTTTGGTTTGTACGGTGCTATACCTGTCGCTATTCTCTTTGCATTATATATATTACGTCACGCTCGTACAAAGCAATTTAGTCGCAATCATATGGCCAAAATCATTCCATTCCCAATCGAACGCTCTCGTCGTGCTTCTAGCTTATAATCCCATTACATTGTATCTCACATTTTTATATCCTCACAATACATCTACCTTAATACAACCTACCTTTGTCAAAATTAGCTTCCAATTTTCCTAAAAAAATATATTAAACAAAATAAAAAGTCCTCAAACGAGGACTTTTTATTTATTATCTTCCAAAAACTGAAATAGTTCTTGTAAGTGAAGAGCATCTTCTCCGTAGCTAACAGATACATAACATACTCCATCAATTTCAGCATGCATATAAAGGTCAATACCTTCCCGATCATACTTTAAAGCTAAATAAAATTCCATTTCTTCTAACATCTTCTTTGATGTTCGAATCACGTAATGGCCGCTTTCATCACGTCCATATTCAAATGTTGGCTCAAAATCATACTTTTGTTTAAATGCTGCTTGTTGCTTATCATTGATTGGCATACAAGTCGCACGCTGTACAACATCGATCATCCCGTCAAACTTTTCTAAATTCATCACATTACCCCCTTATATATTTCTTATACAACACCTGTGTGCCACTATCCTCTTCTCCCTCTTCTATTAATTCATCATATAGCTCTTTTGCTAGAGCTAACCCAGGTACAGGTAACTTTAACTTTTCAGCTTCATCTAACGCAATTTTTATATCCTTCATAAAATGTTTCACATAAAATCCTGGTGCAAAGTCCTCTTTTAACATACGTGGAGCTAAATTACTTAATGACCAACTACCGGCTGCTCCAGTTGAAATACTTTGTAGTACTTTCTCTGGATCTAAACCTGCCTTCTTTGCATACGCTACCGCTTCACAAACACCTATCATATTCGATGCAATTGCAATTTGATTACACATCTTTGTATGCTGTCCACTTCCCGCTGGCCCTTGTAACTGAACGTTCTCTCCTAGTTTTTCAAACAAAGGGAGACATACTTCATATACTTCTTGCTCTCCACCAATCATAATAGCAAGTCTGCCTTCTTTTGCTCCAATATCCCCTCCTGATACCGGAGCATCTAGCGTATGTACACTCTTTTTCTTTCCAGCTTCATATATACGTTTTGCTAACGTCGGTGTAGAGGTTGTAAAATCAATTGCAATTGTCCCTTCATTTGCATGTTCCAGAATTCCCTCTGTTCCAAAATAGATTTCTTCTACATCATGCGGATATCCTACCATCGTCATAACAACATCTACATTCTCCACCAATTCTTTTGGTGAATCACACCAATGTGCCCCTTCTTTTAATAAGGAAGTTGCTTTTTCTTTCGTACGGTTATACACATATACTGTATAACCACCTTGTAATAAATGATGTACCATACTTTTCCCCATAACACCTGTACCGATAAAACCAATTGATGAAATTACTTGTTTCATCTACTCATCCCCTTTGTTCTAATAAATTGCTTACCATCTTCCGGAATTCCTTATTAAAATCATCATTTATGCCATTTTTCACATTTGAGAATAAAATAACAAATGTTCCCTTATCTTTATTAAAGTTATTAAATGTATTCCACCCAGCAACTACACCATGGTTATGAAAATAATCGGGATATATATAGAAACTAAATGCATATTTCTTTTCTGATGATGGTGTAAACATCACTTGTATACTTTTCTCTGAAAGAAGTTTTCCGTTTATAATTGCTTCATCTAACTTCTTCATATCCCCAACTGTAGTATACATCTCACCACAGCCATATAGCCAGTTCATTGCTAATTTGGGCGCTGGTACAAGTACATTGTCTTTCTTTTGATACCCTTGCGTGAAATGTTGCTCTCCTGGCACCATATTTCCCATACCTGATTCATGCATGTCCGCTCGTGCAAATATATTTTCCTTTACATATTCTCCCAAAGACTTTTTAGATATATTTTCTATAATATAAGCAAGCACCATATAATTATAGTCACTGTATTTCCAACCAGTTCCTGGCGGAAAAGCTACTTGTTGCTTTCCAATCCAAGTAACCAAATTCAAACGTGATGCAGCATTCACTTTTCCCTTTCCCTTCTCTGGTAAACCAGAAGTATGTGTTAGAAGATGGTATAATGTGATATTTTTATCTGCTGGAAATAAAGGTATATATTTATTCACATTGTCCTGAATATTTAACTTTCCATGCTCTTGCAACTGTAAAATCGATGTTGCCACAACAGTCTTAGTAATGGAACCGATGCGATATTTTGTTTGTGGTGTATTTTCAATTTTACTTTGAACATCTGCATATCCATACCCTTTATTCAGCACAACACGATCTTTATCTGTGACAAGAACCGTTCCATTAAAATCTTTATCTTTTAAATATTGATCTAACTTTTGTGCCACACTAGCATAATCAATTGGCGGTTCCTTTTTTTCTTCTAAATTATCCTGTAACTCAGACTCGACAGAAGAAGTTGCCTTCGAAGTTAATGCTTCTTGCTTCTTGGGTATATAAAAAAAGTAATACACACTTCCACATGCTATAAAGCAAATCAAGACCATAATAATCAATTTTTTTATCATTCAAAAACCTCCGCAGTTACTTCCTTATAAATGGCCCCCTCTTTCTATTATCGGGTAACAGAAAAAAATCGCAACACTTTGTTGCGAAAAAATCACATTTTTTCTTTTCTATATAAACGTACTTGGTTTTTTCCATTTTTTTTCGCTTCATATAAAGCAATATCTGCTCGCTGCATCAATTCTTCTTTTGTCATTCCTTGCTCATATAAGGCAACTCCAAAACTTGCGGTTAATTTTGAAATGCTAGAGAATTGCTTTGTTTCAATAAAAAAACGTAGCGATTCAGCAACTTGGAAAGCCTCTTTTTCCGTTGTATTTATTACTAATATAATAAATTTCTCTCCACCCCACCGCGCGAAAATATGTTGGGGTGCTATTTTAGATTTCATAAGTTCGGCTAACTGAATTAATGCTAAATCACCAAAATCATGTCCATATATGTCGTTCACTTTTTTAAAATCGTCTATATCAAAAAGAATAAGCGCCATTGTTTGATTTACTCGTTTCTCACTTTTCCATTTTTCTTCCAATAATTGTTGAAACTTCAAACGGTTGTATATTTCTGTTAAAGAATCAATTGCAGCAAGTTGTTCTTGCTCTTGATATAATTCATCTAATTCAGTAATATCTGTACACTTAACAATAAACCTAGACAAATCTTCTGGTACAGGTGCAGCACGTAATAAAAAAACAAACGCTTCGCCTTCATGACTATACATTTTTATTTTTCTTGCTTGCGCTAAAGAATCATCAAGCCAAGTTATATCGTGATTTGTTGCGTAATATCCATGTTCTTGAATGAAATGTTCCGCAAATACCATATGATTCTCATGATATGAAAATAAATTTTCATATCCAAAAAAACTCAAAAAGTTCGTATTACAGTCGACGATCTCATCATCTTCTACAATGAATAATAAATCATTTTGAAAATCAAACATCATTTGAAGAAGCTCTTGCTGAATAGTCACTTGTTGCAATAGTGATAATTGATAGAGACTTTTGTTTACCTCTTCCAGCACAACCTGTGGTGTAACAGGAGCTATAACAATATTTCGTACTCCTATTGTAAGCAACTCTACAAATTTTGAAGTCACCGGCTGATCCCAGATAACAATAAAAGAACTCATCGAATTATATATGTGTTTTATACACTCTACTTGTGCACCATTCGACACATAAATGATCACAATTTGTGGTCGCACTTTTTCAAATAACATTTCCCCTTCTTCAAAACTATTTGCTATAAACATACATTTTGGATGTATATTATCAATCGTATACTGGTGATTACATCCTTCTTCTATATAAAGTACATTTACATGGAGATCCTGTAATACATTTTGAAAAACCGTATTCTCTAATAAAAAATGTAGTATGTTCACCACTGGTCTTCACTCACTTCATATATCCTGTTCTACTGAATTCTTCACTTTCCTTTTCTATAAGAGGGCCGTTATCAAAAGAACTCGATTGGTGAGGGCTGAGCATCAGCAGGAACAAAGAACTCTCCCACTGACAGGAGCTTCACTTTACATATTTCTTCTTGATCTGTGAATCATCTTTTTATTGTATGACTACATGCATGACAGCGATTGTACGAATGTCCCCTTTTTCTTCTATTCTCAACAACTTGACAATTAAAATAAAGATATTATATTCTTTTACAGTGATAACTTACAAAATGTAAGTACAAAATTGTTACATATGGTATTTTTTATAAATCCACATAAAACTTAGGAGGCATATTATGACACAGCAAAATTTCTTTACTGTTCTATATGAACGAACATCTAATCGTGCATTCAATTCTGAAAAAGAAATTTCAAAAGAGGAATTACAAGAAATTTTGAAAGCAGCTGGTCAAGCACCATCAGCTTGGAACTTACAACATTGGAAGTTTCTTGTTTTCCAAGGTAAAGATGTACAAAGCCGTTTACATCCAATCGCTTATAATCAACAACAAATTCTTGATGCTTCTGCAGTAGTCGCTATTTTAGGTGATCTAGAAGCAAATAAAAACATCGATTCTGTATATGGACCTATCGTAGAGCAAGGGTTTATGAGAGAAGAAGCTAAAGAGCGTTTAGCACAAAATATTGAATCTGCATATAAACGTGAACAATATCCACGAGATGCAGCCTTCTCTAATGCATCCTTAGCCACAATGCAACTTATGCTTGCAGCTAAGGCAACTGGCTGGGACACTTGTGCAATCGGTGGATTTAACCCACAAGCACTAATGGAAGAATTTAATGTTTCTTCTCGTTATGTACCTATCATGCTAATTACAATTGGTGAATCTACATTAAAAGGACATCCAGCACCACGTATGAATGTCGAACAAATAACGGAATGGGCAAAGTAAACAGCCCCACAATAACATAAAAAAACGAAGGGTATCTCCCTTCGTTTTTTTATGTTATTTCTTTGTAATATTCCAACATATATGAACAGTAGTATTTCTCTATCCCCTTTAAAATCACAGTATTTTGTCGAATTTTGTTATACAATGAAATATAAAGGGTGTATTTTTATTACAATTATGATACAATAGTAACAAATAGATAACAAGAGAGGGATTTTCATTGAATTCATATGGAAGCTTTATTGCATTTTTAAGCTATGCCGTAACTGTACTGCTTCTATACTTTATTGGAGATGCCACAAATATTACAGTGCTACAATTCCCAAAAGAAAAAGCACTCCAGCTAGAAGAAGGATTACATATCTCACAGTCTATCGTACCATTACTGTTGGCTCTTCCCGTATATGCAATCGTTTTATATAAAAGTAAAAAAGTGTAAAGGATACCTCGTTATAAATAAAGGTATCCTTTTCTATATATCCAGTTATGCGTGGATAGTAAGACTCACCTAAAGATTTTTATTGATTCAAATATGATCATAACCAGTGGGGGGTCTTACTGTCCTCAAATAGCGGGATAAATAAGGAAAAACTACCCGTGAATTTCAGATCCTTGAATAAAGAAAAAAACAATAATAAAAGTTTCGACCTCCCTCCCCCTGTCATTTATCCTTATCCAAATACCATTAAGTAACAAATACCCATCTAGTCATTTAAAATAAGAAAATATCCCAGTAAAAATTCCACGTTCTGTCCAGTCACTACATATACAACTTACATACATTATAAGTGTGAAGGGGGTGATGAGAATTATGTTTGGATCTTTTGGATGTCGTGACGACTTTAGAGATTGTCATCGTGACTGTCATCGTAATCGTGACTGTGATCGTGACAGAGAAAGAGAAAGAGAAAGAGAAAGAGAAAAAGAAAGAGAAAGAGAAAAACACGCAGTATGTAATGTCCTTAGACACGTTGCAATCGGAACAGAAATTTCTCTTTTAACTATTAGAGGCGACGTTACTTTCAGAAATGTTATTTTTGAAGGATTTTGTAACGGCGTTGCTCTTTTCTCCGCTTTAGCTACGGGAGATGATAAAGATAATAACAATAAAAATAACCAAAACGCAACCAGATTTACAGGTATTTTACGTGTTTGCCCAAATGATATCATATCAATCGCTATCTAATTCTAGTTCGTATCCTCAAAATCACAAAATCAAATCTAAATTTAGTATAGAAAAAAACCTGAGACCGATTTCAAATCGGCTCAGGTTTTCTTTTGTTATTAGATGCTTTTAACTAATTCAACAACTTCTTCAGCAGTTGACATCGTTAATGCTTTTTGCGCTAACTCTTCCATCTCTGCTTTTGACAACTTGCTTAGTTGTGTTCTTGCAGGAAGGATAGATGTTGCACTCATGCTGAATTCATCTAATCCTAATCCAAGTAGTAATGGGATTGCAAGTGAATCTCCTGCCATCTCACCACACATACCAGCCCATTTTCCTTCTTTATGAGCAGCATCGATAACCATTTTTACAAGACGTAAAATAGATGGGTTATACGGTTGGTATAAGTAGGATACACGTTCATTCATACGGTCTGCAGCCATTGTGTACTGGATTAAGTCGTTTGTTCCGATAGAGAAGAAATCAACTTCCTTTGCAAACTGATCTGCTAATACTGCAGAAGCAGGGATTTCTACCATCATACCTACTTCAATAGCGTCAGAAACAGTTACACCAGCTTGAACAAGTCTTTCTTTCTCTTCTAATAAAATTGCTTTTGCTTGACGGAATTCATCAAGAGTTGCAATCATTGGGAACATAATTTTCAAATTACCATATACGCTTGCACGAAGTAATGCACGAAGTTGTGTACGGAACACATCTTGTTCTTCAAGGCATAAGCGAATTGCACGGTAACCTAAGAATGGATTCATTTCTTTTGGTAAATGTAAGTATGGAAGCTCTTTATCTCCACCGATGTCAAGTGTACGAACAACAACTGGTTGATCTGCTTTTACACCTTCAAGAACTGCTTTATATGCTTCGAACTGCTCTTCTTCTGTTGGAAGATTGTCACGACCCATGTATAAGAATTCTGTACGGTATAAACCAACACCTTCTCCACCATTGTCGATGATACCTTGTACATCATTTGGTGTTCCGATGTTTGCAACAAGCTCAACATGTTGTCCATCACTTGTTACAGTTGCTTGATCTTTTAATTTCGCCCATTCAACTTTTTGTTCTTCGAATTTTGCTTTCTTTTCTTCGAAAGTACGAAGCGTTTCTTCAGATGGGTTTACAATTACTTCTCCATCTAGACCGTCGATAATTACGATATCGCCGTTTTGGATTTTCTCCATAACAACTTTCGTACCAACAACAGCTGGAATTTCCATAGAACGAGCCATAATCGCAGAGTGAGATGTACGTCCACCAATATCAGTCGTGAAACCTTTTGCATAGTTACGGTTTAATTGTGCTGTATCAGATGGTGTTAAATCTTCAGCAATAATAATTACTTCTTCAGAAATCGTACTTGGATTTGAGAAGTTAATTCCTAGTAAATGTGCAAGAACGCGTTTTGTTACGTCGCGAATATCCGCTGCACGCTCTTTCATATATTCATTATCCATGTTTTCAAACATAGTAATGAACATTGTTGCAACTTCGTCCATTGCAAATTCAGCATTTACTTTTTCATTATTTACTTTATCTTTTACTGGATTTACTAGTTCTGGATCATTCAATACTAGTAAATGTGCTTCAAAGATAGCAGCTTTATCAGCACCAAGCTCAGCAAAAGCATGGTCTTTAATTGCTTCTAGTTCAGATTTAGCTTTCTCAAGCGCAGCGTCTAAGCGTGCAATTTCTGCAGCTTCGTTCGTAATCGTTTTCTTTTCAATGTTAAATTCAGGATTTTCAAGTCTGAAAGCCTTCGCAATAGCAATCCCACTTGATGCAGCGATCCCTTGAATGTTAAGAGTCATTATTCTCCTAACCCTTCGTTTTTCATAGTTTCTTCGATAGCTGCTAGTGCTTGAGCTGCATCATCACCATTTGCAGTGATTTTAATTTCTGCGCCTTGTTGAATACCTAAAGACATAACACCCATGATTGATTTTAAGTTAACGTTTTTACCGTTATACTCTAAGTTAATATCAGCACCGAATTTGCTTGCAGTGTTTACAAGTAGAGTTGCTGGACGAGCATGAATTCCTGAGTCGCTAGTTACTTTAAAGATTTTTTCCATAATAATCTATCTCCTTTAAATGCAGTATTTTTTCAGTTGTATAGACGTGAGTACCACATCATCTATTGTATATAACAGGCGATGTTCGGTCAACCACATCGCCCACTATAATTATAAACATTTTGCGTCAATTTCTTACTGAATGTCAATAATATCGGCTTCGCCTTTCTTGACATTGCCTTCTTTTTTCAATTCAACTTGTTGTCCTTGCCCTAAATTCGTAAAAATAATTGGTGTAATAATAGATGGTGCATTTTCTTTTACAAATGCGATATCTACTTTCAATAATGGTTGTCCTTGTTTCACTTTATCACCTTGCGTGACAAGTGCTTCAAAACCTTCACCATTTAATTTTACAGTATCAATACCGAAGTGAATTAAAATTTCTTTTCCACCTTCAGATTGAATACCAATTGCATGTTTTGTTGGAAAGACATTGACAATCTCACCGTCAACTGGAGAAACGACTGTTCCTTCTGCTGGCTCAATTGCGAATCCATCCCCCATCATTTTCCCTGAAAATACTTGATCAGGAACTTCTGTAATCGGTAGAATTTTACCTTCAATCGGAGATACAATTGTTTCATTTGTATCCGCTTTTTGTACAGTTTCTTCTACTTTTACAGGTTTTTCTTTTTCAACATGAGGTGTACGACCTGACATAATATCATGAATTTGTGATTTTAATGTGTCAGATTTCGGTCCAAAAATAGCTTGAATGTTATTTCCTACTTCAAGCACTCCCGCTGCCCCAAGTTCTTTCAAACGATCTTTGTTTACATTTTTTTGTTCGTTAACTTGAACACGTAAACGTGTAATACAAGCATCTAAAGAAGCAATATTCTCTTTACCACCAAGCGCCACTAATACTTCACGTGGAAGTTCACCTGCTTCTGTTTTCCCTGCGCCATCAGTATCTGTTGTTACTTCACGACCAGGTGTTTTTAGATCCCATTTGCGGATTGCAAATCGGAATCCGAAGTAGTAAATTACTGCAAGTGCAAGACCAACAACAATTACCCACCACCATGCTGTACGGCCTGGTAAGACACCAAATAGCATAAAGTCAATTAAACCACCAGAGAATGTCATACCAATTTTAACACCTAAAATATGCATTGTCATAAACGATAAACCAGCAAATACAGCATGTATTCCGAACAATACTGGTGCTACGAATAAGAATGAAAATTCAAGTGGTTCTGTAATACCTGTTAGGAAAGATGTTAACGCAGCAGATCCTAAAATACCAGCTGCTAATTTTTTATTTTCTGGACGTGCTTCATGATACATTGCTAAAGCTGCTGCTGGAAGACCGAACATCATGAACGGATATTTACCTGTTGTAAACGTACCAGCTGTTAACTCAACACCATCTTTTAATTGTGCCATAAAGATCTTTTGGTCACCGTGGATAATGTCACCCGCTGCACTTGTATATTGACCAAACTCAAACCAGAATGGTGCATAGAAAATATGATGTAATCCAAATGGAATTAAAGAACGCTCAATTAAACCAAACACAAATGCCGCTAACGTTTTATTCGCATCGATCATTTGATGTGAGAATGCATTCAAACCACCTTGAATTGTCGGCCAAATAAAGCACATTACAATCCCTAAAAGTAAAGAGAATGTTGCTGTTGCGATCGGTACGAAACGCTTACCTGCAAAGAATCCTAAGTATGATGGTAATTCAATATTGAAATATTTATTATAGCAATATGCTGCTAATATCCCTACAAGAATACCCCCAAACACTCCCGTTTGAAGTGTCGGAATACCTAATACATTTGCATATGCTTGATCTGTAAAACCAGTTTTAACTGGAACTTTGTCACTTACAATTGTAACAAATTTTTCTACTCCTAAGAATACGCTCATCGTTTTGTTCATAATTAAGTATCCAACGAAGGCTGCTAACCCAGCTACTCCGTCTCCACCTGCTAATCCGATGGCAACCCCTACTGCGAATAATAATGCAAGGTTTGCGAAAATAATATCACCAGATTGTTCCATAATTTTTGCAACTAGAACAAACCAATCTGCCTTTAAGGCAGGAACTAGATTTGTTAACTGTGGATTTTGAAATGCATTACCAAATCCAAGTAAAATACCTGCAGCCGGTAAAATTGCTACTGGAAGCATAAGCGCTTTTCCGACTTTTTGAAGAACACCAAAGATATTCTTAAACATGGAAACCCTTCCTCTCTTATATATATTGTGCTTTTCGACAAACGCCAAAAAGGCATGAGGAAAAAAAGATAGAACGATAGCTATACAAAGGGTAGTATGTCCCTTTCTCTAGCTTACATTCCTGACTTTTCTCCACTCATGCCTGATCGAATCAGTAACACGTGTCAAAAATAGGTTTACGTATAAGTTCACTACTTTAAAGCAAACGTTTTCGTTGTTTGCCTTAACTTGTTTGTCGAATTTTGTATAACTTTGCATGACTTATTATACAAAACAATTGTAAGCGATTCAATCATTTTTTTTAACGTTTTCATTTTAGACAAAAATATATGTCTTTTATACGTGTTCTACTTTTACTAATCTTTGCAAATGCATCGTTAAATAAATACTCTCCGCTTCATATACAGGGAGCTGTAATTCTTTCTGCATCACCTTCACAAGCTTCCAAGCTAGATTATAACAAACTGGATACTCTGCTTTTAATAACTCAGCAAACCCTTGTGCTTCTTCTACCTTCTCTCCCTTTTTCACTCGTTCAATTGCATATTGCAAATGACGAATAAGACGTAAATAATGAATACTTTCTGGATCTAATGTAAGATGTAGATTTGTTTCAATTAATGAAACAAGCTTTGCAATAAGACGGGAGTTTTGATTAACAGCAGATACATCAGAATTTGTGAGTGAACTATAAATATGAAGTGCAATAAAGCCAACTTCCCCTTCTGGCAATGTAATTTGCAAACGGGAATTTATAAGTTGTACAACTCCTTCAGCAATTTTGTACTCTTCTGGATACAGCATTTTTGTTTCAACTAAAAAAGGATTATCTATTGTAAAGCCCTGTTTCAGTCTTTTAATTGCAAAAGAAATATGATCTGTTAAGGCAATATGAATATGCTCGTTTAATGGTGACTGCGCCTTTTCTTGAATATACATCATAATATCGTTCATCAGTTCAATTAACTTTTCGCTCACATGTGGCACTAAAAGCTTATATTGTTCACGGTCACGTTCATTTTTTAAAACAAACATTTTTTCAATTTGCTCCGCCTTTAATACATCTTTCGTTTTCTTTCCAAATCCAATTCCCTTGCCAATCACTACTACTTCCTCGTGTTCCTGATGACTCGCAATGATGACATTATTATTTAAAACTTTTTTAATTTCTAGATAACTATTCATATAACACCACCCTCGTACTTAAATAGCCTACTTTTATGTTACAGAACATCCTTCTTTTTCGTCAATGCAAAACATCTACCATTTTAGAAAAATTCATTTTTTAGACATGATTGCACGAGATGCGTATAATGTAAGAGCAAATGTACATAGAAAGGAGAATGCAACATGATTAAAATGTTTGTAAGCGATATTGACGGCACAATGATGCAACATGGCGGCATAATTGATGAACAAGATGTTACAGCTCTTCGCAATCTTGCACAGCAAAATGTGATTCTTTGTTTCGCCTCCGGTAGGCTTGATAATGAAATCGCTGGTTTAATGAAAGAGGTTGGTACCAACTTCCATCGCATTAGCGTAAATGGTGTATTCGTATATACCCATGAGAATAAACAATTATTGTCTGCAACATTTGATTCGAGCATTTTGCCAGATTTGTTAGCGATGACGAAAGAAGAACCGTATTTTCGTTATGTAAGTGATGAATATAATTATTACATTGAGGAAAAAACACCATTTATTCATGAACTTGAGAAACAAGTTACAATGACTTCTGTTGAAGAACCAAACTTATTACAAAAAATTGATGATACAATTTTCCCTAATAAAATTTCTGTTGGCGGCACAAAAGAAAATTTACAAGTACTTCAGAAAACAATCAATGAGAAATTTAGCGGCAAAGTCAGTACCTTTATCTCCGCTGAACAATGCTTAGATGTCATGCCACCAAATATTAGCAAAGGATCAGCAATCTCTATTTTATTACAAGAATTCCACATAGAACCTGAAGAAATTGCTTGTATCGGTGATTCTTACAATGATATTCCTATGTTCAATTTAACACCTCATAGCTTTGCCATGTCACAAGCTGACGATGCAGTGAAAGAACATGCACATTATGTCGTAGACTCTGTAAAAAACGCTGTAGAACACGTGGTAACTTACAACTCAAAACAAAACAAAAATACGACTCATTCCCTGTAAGGATGAGTCGTATTTTTTTCTCTACATACCCAATGAATTGAAAGTTTAATGTATTTCACAAAATAAAATACACTACTTGTTTCGTGAAATACTCGTAATGAACTTATAACGATCACCACGATAAATACATTTCACATATTCTAACGGTAATTCACCTTCTGCATATGACCATTGTCTCATGACAAGCACAGGTGCTTTTTTAGGTATATGCAGATGTTCCGCTTCATCATCCGTTGCAATTGAAGCTTCAATTGCTTGGGTAGCACGAACAAGTTTAAAGCCTAACTTTTTCTCTAAATGTTCGTATAAAGATTGTTGCAAAATTTCTTCGTTAATATCTTTTACAAGAGTTGGCGACAAATATGTCGTCTCAAAAGCAATCGGTTCGTCATCGGCTAAGCGAATACGCCTCACTTCATACACCGATTCCCCCTCTTGAATTCTAAGCCGGTCTGCTATTTTAGCAGTAGCTGAAACTAGGCGGAAGCTTAATAACTGACTGCTTGGTTTCATACCACGGGAAAGCATATCCTCTGTAAATCCCGTCATCCCTTGCAGTTTTTGCTCCACTTTTGGAAGCTGAACAAACGTTCCAATTCCACGCTTTCGATATAAATACCCTTGTTCCACTAAATTATTAATTGCCTGTCTGATCGTCATGCGACTTACTTCGAACTTATCACAAAGTTCATTCTCAGATGGAATTTTATCTCCCGGCGTCCATTCACCGTCCTCAATTAGCTGTTTCACCCACTCTTGAATCTGATAATAGATCGGAAATGGTGAATACTTGTCGATGTTCATCAGCAATCGCCTCACTGCATAAAGATAGAGCTTCTGGATCTGCGATTACGGTTACATTCGGATGACGTTGCAGCACTGTAGCAGGACACGCTTTGCTATACTCACCTTGCAATAATTCTCTGATTGCTTCTGCTTTTTTCGGTCCCATAGCAACAAGTAAAATTTGTTTCGCTTTTATGATGCTTCCAATCCCCATTGTAATTGCATGAGTTGGTACATCTTCTTCTTTTTCGAAGAAACGAAGGTTTGCTTGGCGTGTAGACTCTGTTAATTCAACAATGTTAGTTGGAGAATCAACAGATGTTCCTGGTTCGTTAAATCCGATGTGACCGTTTTCACCGATTCCAAGAATCTGTAGATCAACTGGGTTAGCTGCTAGAATGCCTTCATAACGCTTGCACTCTTCTTCTAAATCACTTGCCATCCCGTTTGGTACATAAGTTTCTTTAAAGGGAAGATGATTAAACAACTGTTCTTGCATAAAATAATGATAGCTGTTTTTATCTTCGTGTGATAAATTTACGTACTCATCTAAGTTTACAGTGGTTACACGGCTTGTATCAAGTTTATTTTTTCGCATTTCTGCATAAATACCAAGTGGAGAGCTTCCTGTAGCCATTCCTAGCGTTGGATTTTCCTTTGATTTTACAACTTCTTCAATTAATTTATAACCTGCTTCTGCTAATTCTTCTGGCGTTTTTACAACAAGAATATTCATCTATTTACTTCCCTTCCTTCATATGAATTCCTAATCGAACCGTATCATATACATGTAAATCTTCCGTCATGACAACAAAGTCCGCATCTTTTCCTACTGTTAATGCCCCTTTATTCGTTAATCCAAACTCTTCTGCTTGGTTAACTGATGTCATAAGTACAGCGTCCTCAATCGAGCATCCTGTAAATTCAATTACATTTCGGAATGCTTGGTCCATTTTCAATATACTACCCGCTAACGTTCCGTCTTCTAAACGAGCGCTGCCATCTTTCACATGTACAGGCTGTCCACCAAGCTCATACAATCCATCTTCTAAACCTTTTGCACGCATCGCATCAGTAATGACACTTACTTTTTTAGGCCCTTTTAATTTATATGCTAATTTCACCATATCTGGGTGAATGTGAATACCATCTGCAATCACTTCAACCATTACATTTGGGTTCAATAACACGTGACCGACAACACCTGGTTCACGGTGATGTAAACCGCGCATTTGATTGTATAAGTGTGTAGCATGTGTAATGTTTCTATTTTTCAATTGTGCATCAACTGCATCTGTATGGCCCATTGTACCAACAACACTCGTTTCAGCAAGATACTTTTCAAATTCTACTGCGCCTTCTTCTTCTGGTGCATACGTTACTAATTTAATTAGATTGCCACTTGCTTCTTGCCATTGTTTAAATTGTTCAATATTCGCCGGAACGATATGTTCAAAAGGTTGCGCTCCTGCACGTTTTTTTGAAACATATGGTCCTTCTAAATGAATATATTCAAAATGCGCTCCTTTTTCTTTCGCTTCTTTTGCAGCACTTAAAGCCGCTTCAATTGCTTCTGGAGCTTGCGTCATTGTTGTTGGGAAATAAGTTGTAACCCCTTCTTTTAACATTTCTTTACCAAGAGTTACTAACCCATCGCTATTCGCATCCATCGCATCAATATCGTATCCGCCATGAATATGAACATCGATCATACCTGGAATCACAATTTTTCCTTCTGCGTCAAAAACCGTTTCATTTTCTTGTGATACATATTGAGCCATCAAACCAATTTCTTCAATTTTTTCTGCGTAACGAATAAATCCACTTCCCATTACTTCGTGACCTGTATAAATTTTGGCATTGATGACAACTTGCGTTTTCATTTTCATCGATCCTTTCCCATGGAATACCTACTTGTTATTATTACCTATTTGCCTAACCTCATCTTAATATATACACGAGTAGTTGTCTATACATTAAAATGAAATTTCCTCTTCTCTTAGTAAAAAAGGAAATTTATCTTCTTTAATTATAATATATATTATTCTTTTTTTCCAAAAGGAGACAATGCATCTTTTATGAAAACGAATACTAATTCCTTGTTTCCATTTTCCTACTTAGCATTCCATTATACAGTTTTAACTACTTCTTTACTTTAACAATGGAAGCGGCGTATTTGACCATATTGCAATATGGCCTCCATCCGTTTCAATTTCTACCGTTCGTTTATCCGTTGTATATGTCATGACACCATATCTCTTTAACCTGTTTACTACACTTTGATGTGGATGCCCATATGGATTTTTTTTATCATAAGAAAGAATAGCAAATTGAGGGTTTGCCTCCTCTAAAAATTGTTCACTAGTTGACGTATATGAACCGTGGTGACCTACCTTTAAAACATCAGCATGTACATCATATTGCTTTATTATTTTCTTTTCAGTTTGTATATCCGCATCTCCCATTAGCAAAAAATCAGCTTTACCATATCGAACTTTTAAAACAATTGATGATTCATTATTTTCATCCTTTGACTTCCCATTATTTAATATTTGAATTGAAACTTGGGGATCCAACGGTATATGCTGTCCTTGTTTTACACGAACAAACGGAATTCCCCTCTTTTTAATATCGTTCCTATACGTATGATATGTAAAAGAACTATAGGTTTTGCCGCTATCTAATACAAGTGAAACTGGCATTTGTTCTATAATCGGTATAAGCCCTCCTATATGATCCATATCTGGATGAGTCCCTACCACAACATCTAAATGGTTAATCCCTTTTTCAATTAATTTCTGAATAATTACCTCTCCAGCCTCATAAGGCCCTCCATCGATTAACATTGTTTGACCATTAGGTAAAATAATAAGTGTGGCATCACCTTGTCCCACCTTAAAAAAACTAACTTTCATTCTTCCTAAATGTGGACGTTGCATGGAAAAAGAGGACACAGTATGAACAGACGTCATATATCTTTTGACAGATGTGCTGTTTAATGAAAAACATATTAAAACAGAAACTAACAATAGAATAATCCGTACAACTTTCATAATTCGTCTCCTTTTTTCATTTAGTATGGCACGAGTCGTATTTCATATACAAAAAAAGCTTAGCAATACGCTAAGCTACGATTTTGACAATTCCTGCAAGGAGCCAAAGAATAAGTCAGCTTCATTCATTTGTTCATTTTCTTCAGAAAGGGTTGGTAAATCGTCTAATGTTTGAAGTCCAAACGTATCTAAGAACTCTTTCGTAGTACCATATAAAATAGGACGCCCTGGTCCTTCTGCCCGGCCCGTTTCTTTTATAAGTAAGTGCGATACCAATGTTTGCAGTGCTCGATCTGTTTTCACACCACGAATTTCTTCCATTTCCGTTCTTGTAATTGGCTGGCGATAAGCAACAATCGCCAATGTTTCAAGAGCAGCCTGGGAAAGAGACGCTGCTGTTGGTGTATCCATTAATTTTTGATAATAAGGCGCATGTTCTTTTTTTGTGGCAAAGCGATACACTTTTGCAAATTGTACAATTTGCAACCCTCGCTGTACACCTTCACATTCCCTTTGCATTTCCTCGATAATCTGAATTACATCTTTCACTTCAATTTCAAGTACTTTTGCAATTTGTTCCGGATAGACTCCTTCATCACCCGCAACAAATAAAAGCCCCTCAACAATTGCCATCTGTTCTTTTCTATCCAACATACAATCTCCTTTCTCATATCTTTCCATACAAAAATATCCACAATAAAAACCGAATCACAGTATATTGCGACCGGTCCAACATTCCTTTTATCGTTCCAAACAAAATTATGTGAAACCATGATCAGCGGGGATTATTTCCACTGATCATTCGTTTTGACTAATCAAATACTTACTGCTAGTTTTCCTCACAATTTTGAAATGGGAGTTTTACTAAACTTTAGAGCGGGTCAAAAAGATTTCATCAAAATTGTGTTCTTGCTCAATAATAATTTGTTGGTTTTTCATAAGTTCGAGTATGGCTAAAAATGTTACAACCATTACTTCGCGCTCTTCATCAACGAATAAATCAGAAAAACTTTGGCGTCCTTCCGCTGTTTCTAATTGCTGTAAAATATCACTCATACGTTGTTCAATCGGTATTTCTTGACGAGCAATTCGCGTTGTTACTGGACGTTTTGGTTTTTTACGACGCATAAGTTTTTGAAATGCTGCTAACATATCATACAGTGTTATATCGAGAGGTAAACTTGTCTCCTCTTCTTGCTGAAATGATGTAAAATCGATTGGCGGACGTGTATAAAGTTGTGCTCTTTCTTGTTCTCTCTCTTTTAATTCAGCAGCAACTTGCTTATATTTTTTATATTCAATTAACCGCTCCATCAACTCTTGACGGGGATCATCTATAAAGTCTTCACCATTATCAGGTACATCTTCCTCTTGTTTCGGTAACAGCATTTTACTTTTAATTTGCAATAGCGTTGCGGCCATCACCAAATACTCACTTGCAACATCCAGTTGCAAGTCTTTCATCGTATGAATATAAGATAAATACTGCTCTGTAATTTCCGCTACAGGAATATTATATATATCAATTTCATAGCGATGAATTAAATGTAACAATAGATCTAAAGGCCCTTCAAAAGCCTCTACTTTAAAATTATATTGCACAAAGCATCCCACCACATTTTTTCTATAACAACATAAGTATAGAGCATACTTATGTTCTATCCAACCTTTTTCAGAAATTTAGTTAAAAATAGACACCTGCCCATGCAACAATGCCCACCTCTTCATATGATAAAAGTGTAGTAAGTTCAATGTAGGAGGTAAAAAAACTATGGGCCATGTTGATTGTGGTTTTAACGGCGGTTTCGCTTTACTTGTTGTGCTCTTTATCTTATTAATCATTGTAGGCGCGGCTTGCTTCTGCTAATGCAGAATATAATAAACGGCTAGAGATTCTCTAGTCGTTTATTATTTATCCCGCTATTCGTGTGCAGTAAGATCTCACCTTAAAATTCAGCAAAAGTAAAGAAGTGAGGTGGGGGGCGGGCTGATAATCAGTGTAGATAAAGAAAACTCCATTGATCACATCGTAGTTTCACTTTATGATAAACTGTACGTAAGACCGTTTAGACAGGAGCGAAAAGGATGTATCCTACAGCATACATACAATTTTTAATTCATTTTCATGGAGATTATGATTACTTTGAATGTCACGAAGTACTAGAAGAATATTGGAAATTGAAACCACGAGGAGAGCGAGAAAACTACTGGGTTGGTTTTATTCAAATAGCAGTTGCTTTATACCATCACAGACGCTCAAATTGGAATGGTTCAATGCGAATGATGAAAAGCGCCATTGCTATTTTAAAAAAGGAAGGTATACAAGTACACAGATTAGGTCTTGATCACCCAAAACTTTTAACTATATTACAAAAACAATTACAGTCCATTCAATCAAAAGAACCTTTTGCACCTATATTTTTTCCTTTTTCAGATTCCTCTTTAGAAAACACATGCTTGCAATTATGTACAGAAAAAATGATTCCTTGGAAAGATGCTCATTCACTACCTACTGAATACATTATCCATAAACACAAATTGCGTGACAGAAATGATGTAATTGCCGAACGAAACGAGCAACTAAAAAAAAGAAAGCAGAGATGACACAAATTCCATCTCTGCTTTCATGAATGTATATTTTGTTCAATTCCCTTACACTTTTCACAAAAACTAGCAGTTTGTTCGTTTCCACAAATTGTAATACCTTGAAACTTATTTTTTAATTCTTGTATCATCTTTGTACCAATCCCCATGTGACGATGAGATGGATTCACACTAAGATGTTGAATCTGTAATACATTTTCTTCGTTGATAACTCCAACTATCCCAACAAAATCATCATTTTGTTTCCACAAATATAGTTGCCAACTATCATTTTTATCATATTCTTTCATTGTCAATTGTAAAATTTTCACATCTTTTTCAGTCGGCATAAACGAAAGAAGCCCCATTGCAATCTTTTCATAACTTTTTTTAAAACGAATTAACATAAACCTTATCCCTTCTTACAAAAGTTACAAACCATGTATCCCCTCTACCACTATTGCTATATCATCTCCATTTTACAATATTTTCACTATAGTGAGAAGGGCTGCCAAAACAACTTGATAATCATACAAAGAGAATGTAGGAAAGTCAAATGTATAGTAGTCCTTTATTTTCATTAATAAAAGAAATTCTCTCATTGAGAATTTACTCTTATTAAGCTAATGAATAAACTCCATCTAACTTTTTAGCTTCTCGCATAACGCATTGAACTACAAAACTTATAAACCACGAATAACGAAATAAAACTTTACTGTATCCTATGTATTTTTACAAAAATAGTTCTATCGCTAACAATTTAGTTAGCTATAATAACTTTATCATTTACTCTCTTATCATTTACTGCATATTACCCACAAATTCCTGTTTATAGATTAAAACTTTTCTTAATTTAAATTTTTTCTCCGATTGTCACTACAAACATGGGACAAAGCAAAATTTTATACTTACATGTTTTCAATCTTCTCTTATTATCATATAAAGCTTTTGAATGATGATTATTTAACAGTAAAAAAATAAAAAGAGAGCACTTTGCTCTCTTCAATTTATTCTTCCCAAACTTTAACTTCTTTCATTACATCGCCTTGACGCATGTTTAATACTGTTTCAATACCGCTTGTCGCTTTACCAAATACAGTATGTACACCATCTAAATGTGGTTGTGGCTCATGAACGATGAAGAATTGGCTACCACCTGTATTACGGCCAGCATGTGCCATAGAAAGTGATCCAACTACATGTCTATGCGGATTCCCTTCAGTTTCACATGGGATAGAGTAACCAGGACCGCCTGCACCTGTTCCTGTTGGGTCTCCACCTTGGCTTACGAAACCAGGAATAACGCGGTGGAATGTAACACCATTATAGAATCCTTGATCTGCTAATTTTTTGAAATTTTCAACTGTTTTCGGTGCTTCTTCTGGGAAAAATTCTAATTCAATTTTTTCACCATTCTCCATTAATATGTATCCTAAAGTTTTCATACGTATATGTCTCCTTTCAACTATCTCAGCACTATATTACCATATTCATGCTCAGAAACAAAAAGAATCCGACAATCTGTATACTTCTTTTTTAAAATCAGCAAGAAGACGGATGACAAATTTTAAAAATATACTATAATTACTGTGTTACCCGCAAATTCCAGAAAGAGAAAGGGAGCGATTTTTCGTGAAAACGAAACTATTAGCTCTGCTACTAGCTGTTACAGTGTTTATGATCCCAACAGCTTCATTTGCAGACGTGATTGAGGGAGAATCAATCGTTACATTAGGAGAAAATTTATCTGAACAACAAAAACAAGATCTTTTAAAAGAAATGAAAGCGCCAAAAGATGCGCAAATTATTACTGTATCTAATGCGGAAGAACATAAATTTTTAGAGGGTATTGTTCCAAAAGCACAAATTGGTACGAGAGCTATTTCCTCTTCTATAATTACGTATACAAAACCAGGATCAGGTCTTATTGTGCGAGCGAAAAACATTAATTGGGTAACAGATGCAATGTATACAAACGCACTCATCACAGCAGGTGTTAAAGATGCAGAGATCCAAATCACGGCACCATTTAAAGTATCAGGAACAGCTGCTTTAACAGGATTAATGAAGGCTTACGAAACAACATCGAAAAAAGAAATTCCTGAAGAAGTAAAAAAAGTAGCCAATGAAGAAATGGTACAAACAGCGAAACTTGGTGACAAAATTGGTGACGAAAAAGCTGTTCAACTTGTTGCGAAAGTAAAAGAAGAAATTGCTAAGGAACAGCCAAAAACAACAGAAGATTTACGTGCGCTAATTAAAAAAATTGCTGATCAACTTGGTATTACACTAACAGATGAGCAATTAGATAGCTTAGTTTCATTATTTGATAAAATGAAAAATTTAAATATTGACTGGAACCAAGTTGGTAGCCAATTAAATAAAGCAAAAGAACATGTTTCAGCATTTTTAGGATCTGAAGAAGGACAAGGCTTCCTAGATAAAGTAAAAGATTTCTTCTCTAGTATCATTGATTTTATTAAATCATTATTTAAGTAATAAAAAGCTCGTCATTGACGAGCTTTTTATTATATAAATCCAAACTAAAAAACCGACATAAAATCTTTCTTTTCAGGTGGAAGAGAGCATCCGACCATGCATAGCAGCGGTCAGATCCTCTTCCTGCCCCATACCAAGTGAAAACAAAGAAAGAAAACGAGTGCAGGTCACCTTTTGTTTTTCATAGCAGCTTATATGTGAAAAATCAAAATGGATTTATCTATTATATAAGCAACGGTAATTTCATAATCGCTTCCTCTACAGAACGAACAACATGACATGCCTTTTCCTTCACATATGGATGTGCATGATGAAGAGTAAAAGAATGCGGTGTTACTTCAAACATAGAAATGTCATTAAAAGAATCACCAATACATGCTACTTCATGCGCTTCAATTTTCAAATGCTCCATCAAACGTTTTAAAGCACTTCCTTTACTAACCCCCATTGGCATAATATCTACATATCCTTTTCCAGAAATAAAAATTTCAGCGTGCTCATGAAAAGTGTCTCTTAGCTCTTGATCCAATGTCACAATCTTTTCTGCTTCTCCATACACAAACAACTTTGCAGGATGAATTGTTTTACCAAATTCCTCCTCTAATGTTTCTATTTCAGCAATATGCACACCCATATATTCTTCAAAAACATAATGATGTTCATTTTTCTTTTTCGTATATCTCTGCTCTTTTGCACACACAATATCAGCTAGCCTTTTTTCATGTATATATCGATATATTTCCTGGGCAACTCCATCATTGAATTTCGATTCATGGAATATTTGTCCGTTTGGTAATAGCATCGTAGCACCATTTAATCCTGTCGTGTAATATGGAAATGAGAATTGCCTAACTGCATCATGAATTCGATGCGTAAAACGACCAGAAGCAAAGCAAATATTTGTCCCTTTTTCTGCTAACCAACAAAGTGCTTTTTCATCTTCCTTATGAATATTGCTTACATTATAAAAAAGTGTATCATCTAAATCACTTACAAATAATTTAATCATGCCCTCTTCCCCTTTCATACACAATTTCTACTCTAAGTGTACGAAAAAAATGTTGTGATTTTGTTAAAATACGATAAATTTCTAATAAAAAATAAGCAGGAAAAGATTCCTGCTTATTTTTGTCTACGTATATTTTGCGGGTGTACAATACTTGGACGTACTTTTAGACTAGACATAGTTGGACGTAATAAAATTTTCGTTAACGCGCCCCAGTCAAATGGTAAAAACGGCCATAAGTATGGTGTTTGTAAACTTTTAATAGATGCTAAAAACAAAATTAACATTGTCATTCCAATTACAAATCCTATCTCATGAAACAAACCAGTCAAAATAATAACAAATAACTTTCCGAGTTTGTTTCCAAGCCCTAATTCATAACTTGGCGTTGCATATATTCCAATCATTGAGACTGCTGTATATAAAATAACTTCTGGAACAAATAAGCCAACGTCAATTGCAATTTGTCCAATTAAAATTGCTGAAATTAAACCGGCAGCTGATGATAAAGGAGTCGGTGTATGAATCGATGCCATTCGCAAAAATTCAAGTCCAACATCGGCCAGAATTATTTGTAATAAAATAGGAAGATGCGTCATTTTATTTGGCCCAATGAAAGCAAGTTTCTCTGGTAACAATGTTGGATCGAACACAAAAACGAGCCAAAACGGCAATAAAAACACAGAAAATATAATGCCTACAAAACGAACCCACCGTAAAAATGTACCAACTGCCGGGTTTTGTCTAAACTCTTCTGCGTGCTGCACATGATGAAAATACGTTGTTGGTGTAATCATTACACTTGGAGATGTATCAACAATAACTAATACATGCCCTTCTAATAAATGATTTGCCGCTACATCTGGTCTTTCTGTATAACGAATAAGCGGGAAAGGGTTATAACCCTGCTTCACTAAAAATTCTTCAATCGTTTTGTCAGCCATTGTAATTCCATCTACTTCAATACTTTCTAGTTCTTGCTTAATGATTTTTACCAAATCTGGATTCGCAACGTCCTGAACATAGGTAATACAAATATCCGTTTGTGACCGATCCCCAACCCGGATAATTTCGTTTCGAAGGCGCGGATCGCGAATACGCCTTCTTATTAGCCCTGTATTTACAATGATATTTTCTACAAAACCATCTCTTGCCCCGCGCACTACTTTTTCTGTATCTGGTTCTGTTGGTGTTCGTCCTGGATAACTACGAACATCGATTGCAAAGGCCTCTGTTTCCCCTTCTACAAAAATAATAACAAGTCCCGATAATACTTGTAGCATTACCTCATCCATCGTTTTCACTTTACTTACTTGTTGATGGATAAGGCGATTTTCTAAAAGCTTAACTGTATCTTCTTCAACATCTCTTATTTCATTTGTATCTACTGCTTCTTCCAAAATGTGAATGAGGTAATTTGTATCACACAATCCATTTACAAATAATACACCGATTTCTTTATCAAGAATTTGAAATTTACGAATCCCAACATCAAATGTAACACCTAGTCCGACTGTTTGTTTTAAATAATTTTCATTGTCACTCAAAAAAGAAGAGATTGGGATACTAACTTTCTTCTGTTTCGTCATAAAATCCGCTCCTTTCTAAAATTAATTGAATTGCTTTTTTTGTAATTGGTGCTCCTCGCTCCCACTCATCATTTCCACACATTTTTCCTATATCACCAATTCCAACAATTACAGGGACATTTAATGCATCTAAACAATAAATCGTATCTCCATTAATTCTGCCAATTTCACCATCAGGAAGTCCAAATTTATCAACACCGTATTCTGTTAATCTGCCTTCCCGATCTACGCTGACATCTACACGCGCCCACTCCCAATGATGTGTATTAGATGCAACAGCTAAAATGCCAAGAACATCAATTTGTTTATGCATTGCCACATATTTTAACGCTTTTTCACCTGAACCTTCTCCTATAAATCCACTATCATCAAACATGACAAATACAGGGTCATATGGCGTTTGCATAATTAGCTCCACAATCTTTTTCCCTGTCAATTTCGTCGGATTACTTTGCGATGCTGAAATACACCTTCCGCCAAACTCCTTTGTTAACAGCTCAATTGTCCGCTTTGCATATTCATCTCCATCTGTCACCAAAATAACCCTTCGTCTCATTTGATTTATCCTTTCGGTTTACATATAAGTGCTACAAAAAATGCAAATAATATCGATGCTGAAATACCTGAAGAAGTCAAACTAAACATACCAATTCCAATTCCTAAGTAACCATGTTTTTCAGCCGCCTCTAGTGCTCCATGCAAAAGGGAATGTCCAAAGCTCGTTATCGGAACAGTTGCTCCAGCACCTGCAAATTTTATGAGCTTATCATATAGTCCAAAGCTATCTAAAACCGCTCCAATTACTACAAAAGTTGCCATCAAATGTGCAGGAGTTAATTTAGCAAAATCCAATAAAAGCTGTCCTACTACACAGATAGCTCCCCCAACGATGAACGCGTATACAAAATCCACAATTCACACCCCTTTTATCCTTTCAAATACAACGCCGTGTGCAATTGTCGGAATCGTTTCTTTTTGTTGTATCATAATCGGGCTTAACAATGCTCCTGTTGCAACTACAAAAATACGCTGTAAGTTTCCTTTTTTCATTTCTTGTAGTAAATGACCGTATGTTACAACTGCCGAACAGGCACAACCGCTTCCACCTGCAAAAACCTCTTCTTGATCCTTGTTATAAATCATTAATCCGCAGTCATTATATACATTCCCTAAGTCATACCCTTCCTCAAGTAAAAGTTGCTTCGTAATTGGTGCCCCAACACCTGATAAATCCCCTGTAACGATAAGATCATAATCAGCTGCACTTCTCCCTAAATCTTCAAAGTGCTGTTGAATCGTATGGGCAGCAGCAGGTGCCATTGCTGATCCCATATCAAAAGGATCTGTAATTCCTAAATCTTGCACTTTTCCAATGGTTGCAGCTGTTATTTTAATATTGCTCTGTTCTTTACTAATTAAAGCCGTCCCTGCCCCTGTAACAGTTGAAGTTGCTGAACCAGGTCTTTGCCCCCCGTATTCTGTCGGATAACGAAACTGCCGTTCTGCAGTTGCATTATGACTACTAACCGTAGCTATCACACGATTAGCAAAGCCCCCATCAATAAAGGCCGATCCAATCGCTAGTGTCTCCATTGATGTTGCACAAGCGCTGAACATTCCTAAAAAAGGAATCCCAAGCTCCCTCGCCACATAATTTGCTGTAACGGTTTGGTTTAATAAATCTCCCGCTAAAAAAAAATCAATTTGCGAAGGCTTTATATCCCCCTTTTGTATGACCTGCTGAATTGAATCATTCATCAATCTTCTTTCAGCAAGCTCCCAATTTTCTTCCTCACAATGCAAATCATCATATGAAATATCAAAACACTTTCCAAGAGGACCTTCCGCTTCTTTTGGACCGACAGCAGTACCTGTTGCATTCACAAATATATTATTTTGAAATACCCATGTTTGCTTCCCTGTCAATCTCATATCTAGTCTCCTTTAAGACAACCAAAGTTTAAACGTATATCGAATTAGACCAACAATGTATGCTCCAACAACTCCAAATACAATTACACTTCCAGCAAGCTTAAACATATTTGTAGCAACTCCGAGTACAATCCCCTCGCTACGGTGCTCCATTGCCGCACTTGCCATTGAATTTGCAAATCCAGTAACAGGAACTGCTGAACCAGCCCCTCCGAATTGACCGATTTTATCATATACACCAAATCCAGTTAATATGGCTGATAATAATACAAGTGTTGCTATCGTAGGATTTCCCGCATTTTGCTCATTAAAGTGAAAATAATACATATAAAATTTCATCAAGCATTCACCTACTGTACAAATCAGTCCACCTACAACAAAAGCTTTTACACAATTCATCACATAATTTGGCTTTGGATGATAATTTTTCACTTTATTTATGTAATCATCTTTTAATTTATTTTGGGCCATCTTGATACCTCCTATCTTGCAAAATAAATCCAATGAAATAAAGAGCCCATTACCTTTCCAAGTACAAGCGCAACGAGTAGAATGACAATTTTCCCATCTACGCCTACCCGTTTTGCTAATATAGGTAAAACATTCAATACCTCTGTCAAAGCCGCAGCAAGCATACCAATAAATGTTCCACAAAATAAGCCAAGTAAAACGAGCCAATACTGAGATGTTTGAAAGGTTATATCTCTTAAACTGCACCATGCTCCGGCCAAAGAACCACCAATTACGGCCCACTCAAAAAATTGAACCCGATGGCCACTCCTTGTTAACTGGGCTAAACGTGGGATTACACCAAGCACAGCTAAAAATGCCACATATCCCCCTCCAACTGCAATCCCACCAGCAAGCCCAATTACTATCACTACTCCATACTCAATCATCTGCGATTTGTTTTGCACTCTCTTTATTTTCATTGATCATGACATATTGATCGAGTGACTGTTGATACTGGAACATTTCCACTTCTAACGGACTTGGCTCTTCATTAATTCGTTTTTGAAACACATGATTAAAAAATAAGACCATCCCTAATCCCAGTCCTAAAGAATACGGAATTTGAAACAGGAGTGGTTTATAGTTGATTTCTCCCGTAATCATGTAATATAAGCGCCAGTGTACTTGCTGCATACTTACATCTTCATGAAAATAAATAATCGCAAGAGCCGCACCGACAAAAAGTAACATCCAAACCAATCCAAAGAAAATGGGGTGTACTTTCTTTTTTTCATAGACGATTTCAACAAGTGTTTGCCCAGGACCAAATAAATTAATTTGTATATGCTGCGTAGTTTGTTGAATCACTTGAATGATTTTCATCGCATCAATTACAACATGTGTTTTATCACGTTTTGTAATTTTATAGACAAGTTGCTTTTTTATTTTTTCTACTAAGCCAGAATCCCCAACTACTTGTGCAATATCTTCAATCTTCACCTCATATGAAGGGGATACTTGCAGACGATTTCGCATTTTGAGATAGATTGTTCGCTCCACTCCATTCACCTCTTTACTATTCCTCGTAGTTGTAGTATGGTTTCTGGAAAATTTTCTAATACAACTTTTTTTATAAAATGGAACTTTGCACGTTGGATTTTTAATCAACAATCACTCGGTTAATAAAGCGAATGTATTTCTTTAGAATCACTCTCTTCATATTTTGAACCTTCAGGTGAGGTTCATTAACTAATAAAGAAAAAACATCTGCACCATTTTGGCACAGATGTTTTTTCTTTATGCCTTTTTTTTCCAAATAAATTCATAATGCTTAAAGCTAATCCTCCCCAAATAACTACAATTCCAATGATCATCATCATAATTGCTGATTCACTCATCATGAAACACCTCGATCTTTCCATTCTTTTTCAAGCTGGGCAGAATCTGAATGTATTTGTGTATTCCATTTTTTCAAACTAATAATCAATGCAACGACAAGAAACGCTGCTACCAGAACCCAACCATACGTCACGACAAATTGTGTCAGATAATTACCATAGTTTTTTGAATGTTTTGAATCGTACCATCAATAAGCATATACCCTAACATAAGCGGTGTAATATATTTTAATTCCACTAAATTATCAATAAATTCCGATAATAATTCTGGGTGATTGAAATTTTTTGATTTTGGAAAGGATAACAACAGTAACATAAGATGCAATTTTTTCTTCTTCTCAATTTTATTTGAACTATCACTGCTTTCTAGTTCAAAGCAAAAAAATCGAATAGATGGCTATTCATCTATTCGATCTTTCATCTGTTTTAATATTTTCTTTTCAAGCCTTGATACTTGGACTTGTGAAATTCCAATTCGCTCTGCTACTTCTGATTGAGTTTGATCTTTATAATAGCGCAAATATACAATTAAGCGTTCACGCTCATCAAGTTCTCTAATTGCCTCTTTTAAAGCGATTTTATCAAACCATTTCGTTTCTGTTTGATCTGCAATTTGATCTAGTATCGTAATAGGATCTCCATCATTTTCATAAACTGTTTCATGTATGGATGATGGAGTACGACTCGCTTCTTGCGCAAGAACAACTTCTTCTGGTGTCAACTCAAGCGCTTCTGCTACCTCATTAATCGTTGGAGCTCTTCCATATTCTTTAGAAAGCTCATCTTTCATCTTTCGAATCTTATTTCCAGTCTCTTTTAAAGAGCGACTTACTTTCACCGATCCATCATCACGCAAAAAACGCTGTATTTCTCCAATAATCATTGGAACTGCATAGGTTGAGAATTTCACGTCGAAAGACAAATCAAATTTGTCTACCGATTTCAAGAGTCCAATACAGCCAATTTGAAATAAATCATCTGGTTCATATCCTCGATTGAGGAAACGTTGCACAACTGACCATACAAGACGCATATTACTTTGGACTATCGTATCTCTTGCTTGTTGGTCTCCATCTTGACTTTTTTGAATTAACACTTTTAACTCGTGGTCCTTTAACTGAGGTTTCTTCTTCTCATTTCTGACCTCTATGTCCATAGACAATTCTCCTTAATTGCATAGAGCGTTACTATTTGATAAGTATTTTGTCAAATGGATTGTTGTCCCGAAAGATTCATTTGAAATAACTTCTACCTCATCCATAAAATTTTCCATGATAGTAAATCCCATTCCGGAACGCTCTAATTCAGGTTTAGTTGTAAAAAGAGGTTGCCTTGCCTCATCTAAGTTAAAAATGCCAACCCCTTCATCTCGAATCGTGAGTTTCACCATTGCTTCTTCCAAAATCACTGAAATGTAAACAACACCTTCTGCATTCCCTTCATATCCGTGAATAATTGCATTTGTGACCGCTTCAGACACAACTGTTTTAATCTCTGTCAATTCTTCCATTGTTGGATCCAACTGTGCAATAAAAGCAGCAACTGTGACGCGAGCAAACGATTCATTTTGACTTAACGCTGAAAATTGAAGGTTCATTTCATTTCTCATTTATGCCACCCCCAATGTCGCGAGCGCATGCGCTTCACTTTCTTCTAAGCGAATGATTTTAAACAGACCTGACATTTCAAATAAACGCTTTACAGGAGGTGAGATTGCACAAACGACCATCTCCCCTCCTAAACCTTTAACATGCTTGTATCTGCCTAATATAACACCAAGACCAGAACTGTCCATAAATGTTAATTTCTCTAAACTTAGTACAATATGATGAACGCGATGCGTTTCAATCATATCCGTTACTTTCGCTCGCAACTCTTCAGCAGTATGATGATCTAGTTCACCCGCTAGCCGAACACATAAGACATCACGCTTTACTTCTAAATGCATGGAAAGACTCACACGATTTCCTCCTTATGCTTAAGCTTGACTCATTTACATAAGATTTTCGTGAACATAAAATAAGAATCCTTCCTACTGACAAAAGAAGTACTATTTCGCCATAATGTGAACCTTTCAGCAATTATTCTACCTTTTTCATGTATGTGGGTAAGAAAATTGTAATCTCTTTGCTTCTATTTCGATGTTGAAAACATCCCTAAACTTCTTTTAAATAGTTCCCACCAGCTCGCTGCAGCAACATCTTCTTTTGCCACAATCGTTTGCTTTAATAAAACATCCTTATCTTTTTTAATAACAAGTGTACCGAGTGCATCACCTTTTTTAATTGGTGCTTTTACTTTCTTTTCAGCGATAACTTCCTGTTTTACCTTGTCCATATTCTCGCCTTTTTTCATCAGAAGAGATACGTTATCCGATGAAACTAAATCTACCTTTTCTTTCTTCCCTTTTCCTACTTTTACGGTTTGAATTTTTTCACCGCGTTTATACAATTTTTTCGTTGTATATTGTCCAAATGCATAATCAAGGAGCTTTGTTACCTGGTTGTTACGTTCTTTTGATGTTGGCGCTCCCATGACAACAGAAATGACACGCATGCCATTTTTTTCAGCTGATGCTGTTAAACAATATTTTGCTTCTGTTGTAAAACCTGTTTTCACCCCGTCTACCCCCGGGTAAAAACGAACTAATTTATTCGTATTCACAAGCCAAAACTTTTTCTCTGTATTTTCACGTAAGTAATCTTCATACTTTCCTGTATATTTTCGAATGAGTGGATATTTCATCAACTCTTTCGCCATAATTGACATATCATATGCTGTTGAATAATGGTCTTTCGCTGGAAGACCCGTTGGATTTTGGAAATGTGTATTTTTCAATCCTAAATCCTTTGCTTTTTTATTCATCATGTTTACAAAGCCTTCTTCTGAACCAGCGATATGCTCAGCAACCGCAACAGATGCATCATTTCCCGATGCAATTGCAATCCCTTTTAGCATTTCATTCACTGTCATCTCTTCACCCGGCTCAAGAAAGATTTGTGAACCACCCATTGAAGCTGCATGTTCACTTGCTCTGACTTTATCCTCTAGTTTTAGTTTTCCCTTTTCAACTTGTTCCATGATAAGCAACATTGTCATAATCTTTGTCATACTAGCAGGCGGCAGTTTTTCATTTGGACTTTTCTCAAATAAGACTTTACCTGTATCTTGCTCAATAACAATTGCTGACGATGCTTCCTCCGCTAACTTCGGTGTCTTTTCTACTTCTGTTTTCTCAGACTGCGCTTTCTCAGATTGTGCAAAGCCAACTGAAACACCAGAAAATAGCAACATGAAACAAACAAGTATTCCAAAAACTCGCTTCATGACTAACCCTCCATTCTATATCAAACCTATTTTTTCCAAATAATATGTTTTTATACCATATTTTTCTAAAATTTTGTGTTGACAAACAAATCTATCATATATATTGTATTAAGTGTATTACATCTAGTAGTACACTTAAATTTCATCAGGAAGGAGACACTGCTCTTGCACATTCAACTCGATCCAAGAAGCAACACTCCGATATGGGAACAAATTGTTCAAAATATAAAAGAACTCGTACTAAAAAGCATGTTAGCACCAAACGATAAACTACCATCTGTACGTGAACTTGCTTCACTTCTTGTCATTAATCCGAATACAGTAAGCAAAGCGTACCAAGAATTAGAACGACAAGGTATTATCGAAACACTGCGAGGAAAAGGTACATTTGTCTCTCAATCGATTACACCGACATGGGACGAAAGGAAAATTGCTATGGTCGAAAAACAATTTCACCAACTATTACTAGAAGCTTCTTATCTTGGGATTACAAAAGAAAAAATTCACGATTGGATAGATTCATACTATAAAGAGCTAGGAGAAAATACAGATGCTACAAGTGACAAATCTGAAAAAAACAATTGATAACCAAGTCATTTTAGACAATATTTCTTTCACATTACAAAAGGGCAGTATTGTTGGATTACTCGGAAGAAACGGTGCGGGGAAAACCACTTTACTTCGAACACTTGTTGGAATTTTAGATCCGGATGACGGAACTGTTACATATGATGATGTGGATGTTCATAAACATCCAGAAATTAAGCAGAAGGTAGCTTATGTACCGGACTCTACGAACATCTTGAACGGGTATACGGTGAAAGAAATCATCAAATTTTATAAAGCAGTCTATACAGCATTTGATGCAGATTATTTCTATCAACTGTTAGAACGATTCAATTTACCAAACAAACGAATTCGTAGTTATTCAAAAGGGATGAAAGCATTGCTCTCTATCATTTTAGCTTTTTCAGCTAAAGTAGAATACATCATTTTAGATGAACCAACAAACGGACTAGATCCTATTGTAAAAAGACAAATCTTACAATTTCTCGTTGAAGAAGTGGCAGAAAAAGAAATTACAATTTTCATCTCTACCCATCATTTAGACGAAGTTGAAAAAATAGCTGATACAATCATCATTTTAAAAAGTCATACAATCGCTTCTGTCACAGCACTAGATGACACAAAGTCATGCTATGCAAAAATCCAAGTTGCTTATGAACGTTCTCTACCTCAAAAACTAGAAAACTTAAGCAATATTAAAATATTAAACCAAACTGGAAAAGTATATACGATTTTAATCGAAGGAAACGTAGCTGCTACACTCGAAAAATTCCATAAAGAACAGCCACTGCTCATTGAGGAATTAACAATGTCTCTTGAAGATGTATTTGTTACGACACTTGAGGGGGATGTTTATGTTTCATAAAGCATTATGGATGCGGAATTGGAAGCTTGGAAAATATGTAGTGTTCATATTCTTTATAAGCACTCTTTACTTTCTTCCCTATGAGTACCATCAAGCTGCCCAAGAACAACAACAACTCTTTTCCCATCCAGAACTTCTGGAAGACGGAAAATTTTATTATCACTATTCTTTTTATTCTTCTGATAGCTTTTGGTTAGCAATTGTTATCATTACTCTAGCATGTCTCTTAATTGGATGGGAACGGAGTAGCCAGTCTGGAAATATACTTATGGTAATGCCATTTAAACGACGTGATATTTTTCTATCAAAGTGGCTTTTCGGTACATTTTTTATTGTAGGATCCTTTCTCATAAATTGGGTTCTTATGTATTTCATTTATAAATCAACCATTCATTTTGAATATCAATCATTTGGTCCATTCCATCGATACTTTCTTTATGCCATTGTTTCTTATGTGGCAATCTATACCGCTTCTTTATGTATTGGGACATTTACCGGAAGTATCATTTCACAAAGCTTCTTTAGCATTACTTTTTGCGTAATCGGTATGGGATTCTTTTCACTTTTAATTTTCTTCTTCACAACTCATGTAGATGCGATAGATAAAAAGAATCATATGAAATACGAATCACTTTACACAATTGGTAAAAAAACAGACATTTCAGTTCCTATCATGCATTTTTCTATTAATTACAGTTATCATCCTAAATCCCAGCCAACTGATGATAACGAAAAAATTCCACAAGGGCCTGCTTATCATAGTTACTATTCCGCTAAAGCAATCCTTGTTCCACTCTTCTACACAATTTGTTGCTTATTTCTTGGTGTATTTCTTTATACAAGATCACCGAACGAAAATAATAAGAAAATCTTTCTTTTTCAAAAATATCGTTCACTCTGGATATGGAGTGCGACGTTGTATTTTGCATTAATTGGGGGACAAATGCTAAACCATTTTGATTTGTTATTTAGTTACTATGTTGGTTTCTTTTTAGTTGGAACTATCACCTATTTTATATTATCACGACTTACAAACTATAAAGTCTTTTAAAGGAGAGATCCTATGTTTCAAAAAGCACTATGGCTACGGACATATCAACAAAGCAAATATATAATTTGGTTATTTTGGCTAGTAAGTTTCTTCGTACTATCATATAAATATTATTTAGCAGCAGCAGAACAACTAAACTATTTTCATGAGAATAATAAATGGAAATATATATTTCATTATCATTATAATCTTTCACTAATCGATCCCCTTATTATTCAAGGGAGTGTAATTATCGCTTTAGCTTGCGCCCTCATCGGATGGGAACGCCAAAATCAATCGAGTGATTTTCTATGGTCTATGCCCTTTAAGCGAACACACCTCTTTTTAACGAAATGGCTTTTTGGTGTATGTAATATTATAGCGGTTGTCATAATGAACTGGGGCCTTTTTGCCATTATGAAAAAGACAACTTTTCACAATAAATATCAGTTATTTTCACCTTTCCATACTTATTTTCTATACATGCTTCTTATACTAATTGCTGTGTATACGCTCTCTTTATGTATTGGTACAATCGCTGGTAATGTTATTTCACAAGGGTTTCTTACTATTTCTGTACTAGGTTTACCCTTTATACTTCCGTCTCTTATTGTCGGATGTATTACCCTGCACACAGGTGAAGATCCTACTACAAAAAATGAAATTCCGGATTCCTATACAAACATACTAGGAATGGCAAGTATTCTTGGACCTGCACAAGGGTTTCATATTAATTTTGATTATGATCCACAGCGTGCTTATACCGATCGTGATGGAGTACGCCATAATGAACCTAACTTTACTCACATTCCTTCAGCCAAGACACTCATTGGTCCAATTACAAACATACTTATTTTATTACCTGTAAGTATGTACTTATACGCTAGATCTCCAAATGAACAAAATGGGAGATTTCTATTGTATCCAAAACTCAAAAAATTGTTTATGATATGTTCCGTTATCTTTATTGGAATGTTTTGGGGAGTACTATTGGGAGGATCTGGTTCTCTGTTTAGCTATTATATGGGGTTTTTCGGAGCAAGTATTTTTAGCTATTTTCTTTTATCGCGCTTATTAAAGTGGAAGTTTTCTTGGAATGTGAAATAACCTCCTCACCCGAGGAGGTTATTTCACATTCTCTCTTCTTTTCCCATACTCCTTCTCTTCTTTCATTCCAAATCCATCGCCATTCTCTATCATTTGATCTGTCGGAGCTATAATACTTTCAGCAACTTTCCAATCTCCTTGTTCCTGCACAAACACTTGAAGAAAATAATTCATTCCATTTAATTGATATGGATTTTCTTTTTTCACTTCATAACGAACAGCAATGTAATACACTTGAACATTTTTATTTTCAAATTTAGAGACGTATTGAGATAACCTCGGGATGTAATGCGAAGCCTTTTCAAGTGAAAGTTGTTTTACTTTTACGAGAGAAGAATTTGTGACATTGCGCAGTGTATCTTGCTCACGAATATTATTACTATGGTGAAAAAGAATAGCATTCTGCATAGAACGCACCCATAATTTTGAATATAAAACGGGCTGATCACTCGCAATATAGTGTAGTTCTTTTTGAACAACTTGGATTGGTGTTTTTGCATAAATTAATGTGCTAGAGCATATAAAACTTCCAATAATAATTACGAATGAAACGATGTATTTCATTATTTTCCCTCCGATACTTTTTACTTAAAGTATTGGAGTTTCAAAATATTTTTATTCAAAAGAAAAAGGATAGGAAAGCACTTTGCCCCCCTACCCTCATTTATTGTAATTATAGTACGCGACCAAATAGTTCTAATACCATCTCAATCTCTTGATCGCTCCACCCTTTAAATTTTTCTTTATAGTATTCTTTACGTACAGCTTCAAGTTCTTGTGTAACTTCTTTTCCATGTTCTGTAATCTCCAAATACACAATACGACGGTCTGAATCAGAACGTTTTCTTGTTACAAAACCTTTTCTAACTAAACGATCTGTTACTGCTGTAATATGACTGGATGTTACGTTCACTTCACTAGCTATTTGCGAAGCCATTTGTGGGCTTTTCAAAAATAATGCACGCAATACAGAAAATTCATTATATGGCATATGCTCTGAAAAACGTGTATTAATATCATTCTGTAATAAACGTATCATCTTTCGAAATGATGCAGATAAATCTAAAATCAGTGCTTCTCTTTTTTCGTTCACTAGCCTCGACCCTTTTTTATCATATTTACACATATTATAATCTATAAATACCTACGTTGTATATGCTTTCTTTCCTTTTGATTCTTAATTATGTAACTTTTTACATAAAATTTTCTCTCTCTTTTGTTCATATACATATAGAAAGGATGGTGAGCAAAAATGCAAGTTGGCATGAATCCCTATTCACCCGATATCCGCAATGGAAAACAAGCAACTATTACTGTACAAGGAGAAGGAGTTATAAAAGCGAAACCAAATGTCGTTGTACTAACAATTGGTATTAGAACAGATAATAAAGATGTGAAACAAGCGCAGGAGGAAAATGCAATCCAATCTAAACAATTACTTGCTGCACTTAAACAAATTGGTATCGCTGATAAGGATATAGAAACCATTTCCTATACAATTACTCCTCAATATGAATACGTAAACGAAAAAGCATTATTACAAGGGTACCGAGTCGAGCATTTGTATGAAATTACCGTTTTAAATGTACAAAAAGCTGGGGAAGTATATGATATAGCCGTTACAAATGGAGCAAATGTAGCAAGAGGATTACGCTTCCGCATTTCCCATCCAAACGCTTACTATCAACAAGCACTATTACAAGCAGTCCAGCGCGCTCAAGAAAAAGCTCGTACAATTGCGAGTTCGTATAATTTAAATATTAATCCCATCCCACTTTCACTCGTTGAAGAATCAGCACAAACACCGCGTGAATTTATGTCTCAAGCTACTTTACACACACAAGCTGCTCCTCCAATTCAATCTGGTGAACTAGAAATCATCTCTAATGTTCGTGCCATTTTCACATATTTATAGCACCAGTTACCTTTTAAGTAAACGTTCTCATTTTATTTATTGTAAAAAGATTATGTTCTGATATAATAAAGGACGGTGAGCTCTTTACAAAAGAGAGATCACGGGTGGGAGAGGGATATGAAAAAGAAGGTTTAACATGAAAGGAATACTTGAAAGAACATTTAAATTAGACCTACACCATACATCACCAAAGCAAGAAATATTAGCTGGAGCGACATCATTTTTCACAATTGTTTATATTATGATTGTCAATGCGTCCATTTTATCAGATGCCGGCATTCCACTTGAAGCAGGAATTTTGGCAACTGTTTTTAGTTCATTTGTCGGATGTCTAATGATGGCATTTTGGGCAAATGCACCTGCTATTCTTGTACCAGGTATGGGTGTAAATGCATTCTTCACGTATACAGCTGTGCATACGCTTGGATTAAGTTGGCAAGAAGCATTAGCAGCTGTCTTTATCGCCGGTATTATTTTTGCAATCGCCGCGTTTACACCGATTGCTCGTACGCTTTCATTATCAATTCCAAAGTCATTAAAAGAAGCGATTACTGTCGGCATCGGTTTATTCTTAGCTTTCATTGGTTTGCAAAAAGGCGGTCTTGTCGTTTCGCATCCGAACACTGCTGTTGCATTAGGAAAATTAAGTAGTCCTGTTGTTTTGGCAACACTGCTTACTCTTATTGTGGCACTTGTGTTATTTATTCGTAACGTACGTGGGAACTTTTTATGGACGATTGCAATTGGAACCGGTATTGCATGGCTATTTGGTCTTGTTGATACAAGCCAAATAGGGAATAGCTCATTTTCATTCGCTAACTACGGGGATGTGTTTGGTGCTATGTCATTTGGGAAACTTTCTTCCTTACCGTTTTGGATTGCAACATTTTCCTTAAGCATGGTGCTTATTTTTGAGAACATGGGACTTTTACACGGATTATTAGAAGATGACCGTAAATTTCCACGTGCTTATCAAGCAAATGCAATTTCAGCAATGACATGTGGTCTATTTGGCACAAGTCCTACCGTTTCAACAGTAGAAAGTGCCGCAGGTATTACAGCAGGCGGTAAAACAGGTCTGACGTCTATCGTTACAGGGATATTATTCTTCGCATCACTGTTTGCTCTTCCGTTTGTAAAATTAATTCCTGATAGTGCCATTGCACCAATCTTAATTATTATTGGCGGTCTAATGATTACAAACATTCAGGCAATCCCTCTAAACGACTTTTCAGAAGGATTTCCAGCGTTCTTAATTATCGTTATGATTCCGCTCACATATAGTATCGCTGATGGTATTGCGTTCGGATTTATTGCTTATCCTATTTTGAAGATTGCTCTTGGAAAGCATAAAGAAGTCGCACCGTCTATGTATATCATTACATGCCTATTCTTAGCCATGTTTGTGTTACACGCTATTGGCTAGAAAAAACGCCGGGGAATCCCCTCGGCGTTTTTTTACTTAAACCATCCTTTTTTATAGAACCAGGCCATCATTCCTCCACCAATTAACGCCATAATAACTAAACAAATAAAATAGCTATATTTCCCTGCTAACTCTGGCATATGCGCGAAGTTCATCCCATACACCCCTGCAATAAATGTTAATGGCATGAAGATGGTCGAGAAAACCGTTAATGTTTTCATAATATTGTTCATATGATGCGAATTCAATGAAAAATAGCTATCTCTAATATCAGCTGTTAATTCTCGGCTTGCTTCAATCATTTCAGAAAGCTTTAGTAAATGATCATATATATCCTTAAAGTAAATTTCATGATCACTTACACCGTAAAACCGAGTTGAATTTAAAATACGATACAAGAGGTCACGCATCGGTATAATTGTACGTCTAAGCTTAGATAAGTCCGTACGAATATCGAATACTTCTTCTAGTACACTCCCTGCTGTATCCCCTGTTAAATTATCATCAATCGCATTTAAATGATCTTCAATATAATAAACAGGTGCAAAGTAGTCATCCACAATTTGGTCAATGATTGTATGTGCTACATGGAGAGAACTCTTCTTGATACGTTTCCTCTCGCCAAGCGTTGTCCACACTCTTTCAATCGCATTATTATGTGAAAAATGGAAAGAGACAATATAACGATCACTAACAAATAAATCGATCTCATGTGGCTCTAATCCATCTTCTCCAAATGCATGGAGAACTAAAAAGTTATATCCATCATAGAAATCCACTTTTGGTCTCTGTACATATTCTACACAATCTTCAATCGCAAGGGGATGGAACTTAAAATGTTTTTGTAAAATGTATGTATATTCTTCTTTTGTTGGCTTATATAAATCAAGCCAATACCATGCGATATCTTCTCGTCCTGTTTCTTCTAACGAAACATCGTATAATACTTCATCTTCTTTCGTTACTGCACAAATTTTAATCATAATTTCACCCATTATTATTATAAACAAAAAACAGTAAAAAAAGCCAAGGAGAAGGCTCCTTAGCTTTTTAGCTTATTTCGTTACAATGCCATGCACGAGTTTCGGTGCATCAACATGGTCTTTCGCAATTTTCATGTTCTCATAAATTTTCGCTTTTACATCTTCTACATTTTCGCGGTTCGCGTAAATCGTAACAAGTGAGTCACCTTTTTTCACGCTATCGCCCACTTTTTTACGAAGCATAAGTCCAACAGCTAAATCAATCTCAGATTCTTTCGTTGCACGGCCTGCCCCTAAAAGCATTGCTGCTGTTCCAATTTCATCTGCAACAATTTCAGATACGTATCCATCTTCTTTTGCCTCTACTTCAATTTTAAATTGTGCTTGTGGCAGTTTAGAAGGATCATCAACAACAGAAGCATCCCCGCCTTGCGCTGCTAGGAACGTTTTAAACGCTTCTAACGCTTTTCCATTGTTCATTACTTCAATTAGTTTTTCACGCGCATCTTCTAAAGAAGAAGCTTTTCCAGCAAGGTATACCATTTGACTTCCAAGTGTTAAACATAACTCTTCTAAGTCTTTTGGTCCTTTACCTTGTAATGTATCAATTGCCTCTTGTACTTCTAATGCATTACCAATTGCCTCGCCAAGCGGTTGGCTCATATCAGAAATAACTGCCATCGTTTTACGACCAACATTATTACCAATACGTACCATTGCTTCTGCTAAACGTTTTGCATCTTCATCCGTTTTCATAAATGCACCTGCACCTGTTTTTACATCAAGTACAATTGCATCTGCACCAGCAGCAATTTTTTTACTCATAATAGAGCTCGCAATAAGAGGGATCGAGTTTACTGTCGCTGTTACATCACGAAGTGCATATAACTTTTTATCAGCAGGTGTTAAGTTTCCACTTTGTCCGATAACTGCAATTTTATTTTCATTTACAAGACGAATAAATTCATCATTTTCAATTTCCACATGGAATCCTGGTACTGCTTCTAATTTATCGATTGTACCGCCTGTATGCCCTAATCCTCGACCAGACATTTTAGCAACTGGTACATCTAAAGCAGCCACTAATGGACCTAATACAAGTGTAGTTGTATCACCAACACCACCCGTTGAATGCTTATCTACTTTTACTCCTTCAATCGCTGATAAGTCAATTGTATCGCCGCTATTTACCATTGCCATCGTTAAATCAGCACGCTCTTGATCATTCATATCTTGGAAGAAAATTGCCATTGCGAATGAGCTCATTTGATAATCTGGAATGTCACCATTTGTATAGCCTTCTACAATAAATTTCACTTCTTCTGTCGTTAATGCATGTCCATCACGTTTTTTTGCAATTAGGTCCACCATTCTCATTGTAAAATCACCCCTTCATTTGTTTTACAATTGCTTTTACTAATGCTAAGAAATTAGATTTCACACGTTCTGTCGTTTCAATTACCTCATCATGATGAAGCGGTTGATCTAAAATACCAGCTGCCATATTTGAAATACAAGAAATACCAAGTACCTTCATACCAGCATGACGTGCAACGATAACTTCTGGTACAGTTGACATTCCAACTGCATCTCCGCCAAGTGTACGAAGCATACGAATCTCAGCAGGTGTTTCGTATACAGGACCTGTCATTCCAACGTATACACCTTCTTGCACTTTAATATTTAAGTCTGCTGCAACTTGTTTCGCCATTTCGCGAAGCTCTTCCGTATACGATGTAGACATATCAGGGAAACGTACGCCCATTTCAGCATCATTTGGTCCGATTAATGGGTTCGTACCCATGAAGTTAATATGGTCTGAAATTAACATAAGATCGCCCGGTTCAAATGATGTATTTACACCACCGGCTGCGTTTGTTACAACAACTGTTTCTACACCTAGTTCCTTCATAACACGAACTGGGAATGTTACTTTTTGCATGTCATATCCTTCGTAGAAATGGAAACGCCCTTGCATCGCAACTACAGTAACACCTTGAAGTGTACCAAATACAAGCTGACCTGCATGACCTTCTACAGTTGATACTGGAAATTCAGGAATTTCGCTGTATGGTACTGTTACTGCGTTTTCGATTTCATCTGCTAATACACCTAGTCCAGAACCAAGGATAAGCCCTACCTGTGGTGTTTCTTGGAATTTCTCTTTTAAGTATGAAGCTGATTTTGTAATAAGTTCACGATTCATTATATTGTCCCCCTTATTTTTTTAAGTCGTTTAAGAAACTTGTTCCGTATTCTGGCATTTCTACGCCGAAGTTTTCTGCTACAGTTGCACCAATATCAGCAAATGTTTGGCGAAGTACTAATTCTTTTCCGCCTTCTTTCATGCTTGGGCTATATACTAACAATGGTACATATTCACGTGTATGGTCAGTACCATGGTGAATTGGGTCATTACCATGATCTGCTGTAATGATTAATAAATCATCTTCTTTTAGTTTTTCAAATACTTCTGGAAGACGTGCATCATATTCTTGCAATGCTTCTCCGTATCCTTGAGGATCACGACGATGACCGAACATCGCATCAAAATCAACTAAATTCAGGAAGCTAAGACCTGTAAAGTCCATATTCAATGTATCTACAAGCTTATCCATTCCATCCATATTAGATTTTGTACGAAGAGATTCAGTTACGCCTTCTCCATCGTAAATATCAGAAATTTTACCAATGGCAATTACGTCATAATTGCTATCTTTTAATTCGTTCATGACTGTGCGGCCAAATGGTTTTAATGCATAGTCATGACGGTTTGGTGTACGTGTGAAGTTTCCTGGTTCTCCAACGAATGGACGAGCAATAACGCGACCCACCATATACTTTTCATCCAATGTTAACTCACGTGCAATTTTACAAATGCTGTATAGTTCCTCAAGTGGTACAACTTCTTCATGAGCTGCGATTTGTAATACACTATCAGCAGAAGTGTACACAATTAAAGAGCCCGTTTCCATTTGCTCTTGACCAAGTTCATCAAGAATCGCAGTTCCAGAAGCAGGTTTATTACCGATAATTTTGCGTCCTGTTTTTTCTTCTAACTCATCAAGTAATTCTTTTGGAAATCCTTCTGGGAAGACTTGGAATGGCGTATCAATATACAGACCCATAATTTCCCAGTGACCTGTCATTGTATCTTTACCAGTAGATTTCTCTTGCATTTTTGTATAGTAACCAAGTGGTTTCTCTACTTTTGAAATCCCTTTCATTTCACGGATATTGCCAAGACCTAATTTCACCATATTTGGCATTTGTAGTCCATTCATATGTTCAGCAATATGACCGATTGTATCAGAACCTACATCACCAAATTTTTCAGCATCCGGTGCTTCCCCGATTCCTACTGAGTCCATTACGACTAGGAAAATACGTTTATATTTATTCATAACTGCAACCTCCTATATGTTGAGTTCTACTTCTTGTAGTATGTTCAAAACGTTGTAAAGTGAAACTGCTATCAGTGAGAATTCTCTGTATCACACTAACAAAAAGCACTTCTTATTGGTCATTCTCCAACCTACTTCGCGGCACTTTCACATGAAGTAACAAGCTTCCTGTTTTTTCTAAGTCAGATGTCAGACATCTGATATTGATATCATAACATGTTTACGCTTTCTTTTTAATACATTTTCGTAGAAGTTCTTATTTTCTTCACACTTTCTATTGTAATCCATTCTGCAAATAAGTGCTAATGAAATTATGACTTATTTCGTAATCTCAAAATAAAAAAGCAGCTCTAAAGAGCAGCTTCTTATTTTACTTCTACTGTTTCTTCCTTATGTTCGTGAAGTTCACCTTTTCTCACATGAACTTTTACTTTATAAGCACCATTTTCTTTAAACGTATGTTTGCTTACATACTCTCCTTTATTCCCTTCTTTTGCGGGAATAAACTCATGCTTTTCAACGCCATCTTTCCAAATCTCAAGCTGTACTTCTGCTCCAGTTAATGCTTCTTCTTTTTGTTTCAAATGAACTTTCATTGTTGATTCAGCATTTGCTTTTACATCGCCAGCCATAAGGTGAATCATCGTATCACTCTTATGATCGCCATGACCTGCTTCATGACCACCATTTTCTTTCTTCGTATCCTCAACTTTTGCATTTCCTACAGCAATTTTCACTTCTGGCATAACATGCATTTCACGTGCATTTGTATGTGCAATAACATGATACACACCGTCAGATGGGAATGTTTTCTCTACTGCATAAACACCTTTCCCTTTATGCTTACCGTTTAACATTTCATGTTTTTCTTCGCCATCTTTCCAAATTTCAAACTTCACATCGTCAGCATCCGTTACTTTTTCTTTTCCTTGTGTAACAAGTGCCTGTACTTCTGTTTTTTCATTTGGCTTAATTTCTTTCGGGTTTGTTTGAACTGCTACTTTAACTTCTTCAAGTTTCTCTTTTTTCGGCGCTTCTTCTTTCTTTGTATTACAACCAGCTAATGCTAGCATCGCAATAAACAACGTAATTATCAGTTTTTTCATTATCATTTCCTCCTTCATACTCTACATAGTATAGAGGAAAAGACTAGTCGTATTCTAGCCTCCTGCTGAAAACAATATAAGAAATGTTTGTGAAGTTTTTGTGAAGTTCTTTTTTCTACTTATTTTCCATTTTCAAAATGCATTCTATAATTACTAGAATACGAATCGTCAAAACTACCTCCCTCTTACACTCCCGCCCTATATTACAATAAAAAAAGAGCATAATCATTATGCTCTCGGGTGAAACTGTTTATATACATCTTTTAATCTAGCTTTTGAAACATGCGTATAAATTTGTGTTGTTGAAATATCTGCATGTCCCAGCATTTCTTGTACAGCACGCAAATCCGCTCCATTTTCCAATAAGTGTGTCGCAAACGAATGACGCAAAGTATGCGGCGTAAGCTCTTTTTCTATATTCGCTTCTTTTGCTAGTCGTTTTAAAATTTTCCAAAAACCTTGGCGTGATAAGCGGTTGCCATGATGGTTCAAAAAGAGTGCATCTACTGTTTTTTTGCCCATCAATTCTTTTCTTCCCTTTTCAATATAGCGCTGAATTGCTTCCGTTGCTAAGCTTCCAAGCGGAATGATTCTTTCTTTATTCCCTTTTCCGACGCAGCGAACAAATCCCATTGTCAAATGAACATCCTCTAAATTTAGTGCAATTAATTCGGAAACACGTAGTCCTGTTGCATACAATAACTCTAACATAGCCTTATCGCGAATACCGAATGCACTTGTCTCTTTTGGCGTTTGAAGCAATGCCTCTACTTCACTCACTGACAATACTTTCGGTAATTTCCGCTCACCTTGAGGTGTTTCAATATGTACAGATGGATCATGTTCTACCACTCGTTCACGAAGTAAAAACTGATGAAACGAACGAATAGAGGCAATGTGGCGTGCCAACGTTTTTGATGATTTTCCGTTCTCTTTTAAATACTGCAAAAAATTCACAATGTGTATCCTTGTCACTTCGTGAAATGTTTTGATTTGCTCGACATGTTGTAAATACTTCACATAACTTTTCAAATCACGCTCATAGGATACAACTGTATTTTTAGCTAACCCTTTTTCAACAATCATATAATGAATAAAATCTTTTAATTGATCTTCCAATCTACACTACTCCCCATTTTCATAGAAAAAAATCATTCTATTTACGAAAGCATCTTTTGCTGGTTCCTCATTCCCTGATACTTTTTCTACTGTCTCTTCTTTTGGTTTTTCATAACGATGATAACTTTCATATTCTTCATTTATCCATAGTATAGCGAAATAAAACAAAATCGTACAACCTGTAAATAATAAAAATACTTTCATCCCATCAAAAGTTAATTTTAAAGCTCGGCGCATTGTAAACTCCTCCAAAATATATGTTATTACAACATATGCCAAGCTTTCTGCGATTTATACCTAAATTCAAATAAAAAAACCTCTTCCTAGCTAGATAGGAAAAGGTTATTTTTCATCCGTTTCATTTTCTTGACAATTTTTACAAATCCCATGGAAAGTTAAACGATGGTCTTTTACCTTAAAGCTCCAGTCTCGTTCTACTTTTTTCTCCACTTCACCAAGTAAATCCTCTTGAATTTCTTGTACAGCACCGCATTGTGTACAAATTAAATGATGATGGAAACGCTGTGCACCTTCTTGACGTAAGTCATAGCGTGAAACACCGTCTCCGAAGTTAATTTTATCAACAACTTTTAACTCAGATAATAACTCTAAAGTTCGATAGACGGTTGCTAGTCCGATCTCTGGCGACTTTTCTTTTACAAGGAGGTAAACATCTTCTGCGCTTAAATGATCTTCTTCATTTTCTAGCAGCACACGAACCGTTGCTTCACGTTGTGGTGTTAACTTATAGCTCGCTGCATGCAATTGCTTCTTAATTCGTTCAATTCTCTCTTCCATTCGGTACTACTCCCTCCTCGCCACTCTTACACCATTATATCAGAAGAAGGGCTTCTGTCAAAAGAAAAAACAATCAAAATAACTTGATAATTATTCTCAAGTAGTATTTATTTTTTATTAATAGACTCCACGACTTCTTTCATTAAAACTGGTGAAGCATATGCTTCAATACTAGAGGCAATTGCTAATACCACTCCAATGATTAGAAAAAAGCAAGTGTAACGTATTAACATCGGCAATAGCGGCTCGCTGATTTTCCGAATAAATTGATGCCTAATCATACGTAAAGAAAAACTTGCAGCAACTGTCGTCATTACAAGAAACGCTGGAATGATAATTAAATTTTGTGGCAACACGGATACAAATGCTAATAACAATCCATCCCAACCGTGCTGACTCACTAAAAAACCTACTGTAAACCCAACAACTACCCCTTTTAAAAATAATAAAATAAAGATTAGTGGTAATCCAATAATTGAAATACCTAACAACCAAATAAATCCAATATATTTTAATTGTGAAAAGTAACTTTCTCGAAACATTTCACTCGCAATTGCAAATTCCCCTTTGGAAACTTGTCCAAAAAATCGGTTCAAATAAAAAGATAAATCTTGCTTTTGATTCACCTGCAAACTATTTACAAGAATTGCCCCAAATACTACTCCCATCAATAATAAAACGGAAACAAATATGTAAAGCGAAGAATTCTCTTGGATATGAGAAATTACACGATTTTGCCAAGTTTTTTGTAACATTTTTCTTCCCTCCGTTCACACTCTTACTAAAATGTATGAAAGAAAGAAAAAAGTATGACGAATTAACATTGAAATTCCGCTCTACTTTGCTAAACTTAAAAGTAGAGAATAGGAGGGATTTTGCTTGAAACCATTATTATTAGATTTTCCAACATTATTTCAAACTGAGCGCCTGCAAGTACGCAAACCATTTCCAGGTGATGGAACAGAGGTGTATGAAGCAATTCAAACTTCTGTAGAAGACTTACAACCTTGGATGTCCATTACATCTGAAACAGAAGAAAGTGCTGAGGAAATAGTTCGAGAAGCTCACGGACAATTTTTACTTCGTGAAACATTAGCTTTTCACTTATATGATAAAGTATCTGGTACGTTTATTGGAGCTCTTACCCTTCATCCAGAAAACTGGGATATTCCGAAATTTTCACTTCGTTTCTGGTTACATAGCACTTATACAAAACAAGGTTATATGACAGAAGCAGTAAAAGGCGCTGTCCAGTTTGCTTTTGATAAACTTGGTGCGAGACGACTTGAAATTCGCTGTGATGCTACAAATGTAAATGCATGTACCTTAGCAGAACGTCTTGAATTTATTTTAGAAGGTACACTAGAAAACGACTTTCTTGCTCCAGACGGTAGCTTACGTGACACACGCGTATACGCCAAAATTAATTAAAACACTCGCCTTGGGCGAGTGTTTATTTTTGTAATTGCAAGTATTGCACAGCGAACATAGTCTTTGCATCATGGATACGTTGATTTTTCATAAGTTCAACTGCTTCTTCTAATGAAACTTCCATTAATTCCACAAACTCATCTTCATCTAAAGCTGCTTTATTTTCCTTTTTCTTCAATCCAATTGCTTTGTATACATATAGAATTTCATCCGCAAAACCAGGTGATGTATAGAAAGATGTAACAAATTCCATTTTGTCACATACATACCCTGTCTCTTCTTCTAATTCACGAACCGCTGTTACCTCTGGCTTTTCTCCAGGCTCTAATTTTCCAGCAGGAATTTCTACAATCTCTTTTTCTAATGCTTTACGGTACTGCTCAACAAGCACGATTTTCTTTTCATCTGTCACAGCAATTATAGCAACCGCACCAGGATGATTGACAATCTCACGTTTACTCACTTCTCCATTTGGCAATACTACATCATCAACACGAACTTTAATAACTTTCCCATCAAAAATCGGTTCGGTTGCAATCGTTCTCTCTGCAAGATTACTCACAATATTTCATCTCCCTATTCTATTTCCTAATTGTTCTTCATACATTTTACCACACTGAAAGGAGCGTGATAAAAATGAAAGTATATATTTTACCAAATCGTATCACGTTGGTCGGAAAGGCTTGGCAAATTCGGCATCAGCTAAAGCAGTACGGAAAAGAATATAAAACTGTAAAAGAATGGATTACCGCAAACAAAAAGTAAACATTTGTCAACCTTCTTCTGCTCTCGTACAATACAAGTAAGGAGGTTGGCCTATGAAAAAACGTCAATTAGGAAACTCAGATTTATATGTTACTGAAATGGGACTCGGTTGTATGTCCCTTGGCACCAACGAACATGAAGCGATCCACATCATCCATGAAGCAATGGATTTAGGAATTAATTTTTTTGATACAGCAGACTTATACAATTATGGATTAAATGAAGAATTTGTTGGAAAAGCTCTTAAGGGAAAACGCGATCAAATTGTTCTTACAACGAAAGTAGGAAACCGCTGGGTCGAGGAGAAAAACGGCTGGTCTTGGGACCCTTCTAAAGCTTATATAAAAGCAGAGGTAAAAGAAAGTTTACGCCGCCTGCGAACGGATTATATTGATTTATATCAACTTCACGGCGGGACAATCGAAGATCCTATCGATGAAACAATCGAAGCATTTGAAGAATTAAAACAAGAAGGTGTGATTCGTCATTACGGAATTTCTTCTATCCGTCCAAATGTCATTCGTGAATATGCAAAACGTTCTAATATCGTTAGTGTATTGATGGAATATAGTCTTTTAAATCGCCAGCCTGAAGAATGGTTTCCACTACTTCAGGAACATCAAATTAGCATCATTGCACGAGGACCACTTGCGAAAGGATTGTTAACTGATAACAATGAAAGAAAGATAGAAAAAGTAAAAGAAAAAGATTATCTTTCTTATTCTTATGATGAGTTAATAAAAACATTAACTACTGTAAAAGAAATTACAAAGGAACGTTCGTTAACTGAAACAGCTCTTCAATATTGTTTACATGACCCGATTGTGGCAGCTGTTATTCCTGGCGCTAGCTCCATCCAGCAACTACAAGAAAATGTACAAGCTAACAATCAATCTCCATTAACAACTGAAGAATATAAACAAATTCAAGCAGCTGTTAAATGCGATACATACACATTACACCGATAAAAAATGCTACCGTAATCGGTAGCATTTTTTTACATCGTATCGTATTTATCAGGATTTGTTCCAACATGTAAATTGCGATCAAGCGTATCAATTTGTTTGATTTCTTCTTCTGTTAATGAAAAATCAAAAATAGTAAAGTTCTCTTGAATACGCGATGGTGTAACAGATTTAGGGATTGTTACAATGCCACTTTGAATATCCCAGCGTAAAATAATTTGAGCAGGCGTTTTTTCATACTTTTTAGCAATTTCTTGAATAATCGGATGCTGAAATACTTCGCCGCCTCTCATTAACGGGCTCCATGCTTCCATTTGAATTTGTTCATTTTGACAAAAATCCCGTAATTCAAACTGTGCAAGCATCGGATGGAGCTCTACTTGGTTCACCATCGGCTTCACATTACAATTTGGCAACAACTGTTCTAAATGGTGCTGATGAAAATTTGAAACACCAATTGCACGTGCTTTTCCTTCTTCATATAATTTCTCAAGAGCACGATATGTATCTATGTATTTCCCTCTTATTGGCCAGTGAATCAAATATAAATCCACATAATCCATTTGTAATTCCTTCAAACTTTTGTCAAATGCTTGAAGTGTTGCTTCATAGCCTTGATCGTCATTCCATACTTTTGTCGTAATAAACAATTCTTCACGTGCGATCCCTGATTCACGAACCGCTTCTCCGACACCGCTTTCATTTTCATATACAGTCGCTGTATCAATAGAGCGATATCCAACTTCTAAAGCTGTTTTTACCGCTTGCTTTACCTCTTCTCCCTCTTTTGCTTTATATACACCTAAACCAAGCATCGGCATTTTCACGCCATTATGAAGTGTAGTTGTTGGAATATACATGATAGGCTGTTCCTCCTTCTTCTCTCCTGCGAATTCTATAGACAGGGTGCCGCTAAATTTTATAACCGTCACTTTATTTGAACAAGATTCTTGAAAAAAGTCAAAAAATATATACAGTTAACATAATAATTTTATTAAATAAGACTGTTATCTTATAGCTTTTGTAAAAACTCCTCTATTTCAGCTGAAGATTTGAAAATAACAATATTTTTCTCAGCAGATACAGCTTGTATTTTCCCCAAAATAGCAGGTCGTTTCACTTTTGGATACGTCCATACCCACTTCAAGAACTCAAAATCTAATTGTTCTTCACACCCTTCTCCCATATCAGGGCGCGTTTTATTATGATATTGTATCCTTCTTTTTATTACGCGATATAAACATTGTATTCTTGGTAAATCAATAAAGATAATGGTATCAGCTGCCTCTAATCGTATATCCATTGTAAATCCATAGTTTCCATCGATAATCCAAGCTTCCTGCGTTACTAATTCTTTTTGTACCTGTATTTGTTCTTCGCGACTTGCTAGCACCCAATCTTTTTTCCAATAGAGTGCATCAAGATGAGATACTGGAAGTTGTAGTATCTCCCCTAATCGCCGTGCAAAAGTTGATTTTCCAGCTCCCCCAGAACCAATAATCATAATCTTTCTCATCTCTTCTCTCCCCTTACAAAAAATAACGCAAGCTTACTCGCTTCCGTTATTTTTTCTCCACTCAAGTGCTTTCTCATCAATATTATGCACGAAGTCATTCTTTCCTTCTGTATATTGATCTCCATCATATGTAAACTTTTCTGCTAAATCTTTTTTCAATGCCGCATATACCTCTGCCTCTTCACAGTGTGCCATCATATAATCGCGAAATGCTAAATGACGTGTAATTTCCGGATTTCCTGTTTCGAAAACATGTAAATGATACGATCGTTTTCCTTCTGTTCCATGAATAAAAAAGCGACGACCCGGGATACCATTCTCACCTTTTACAATGTAGCCAAGTTGTTGAAAACATTCATTCCAATGATCTACGCTCTCAATGTTCTCTACTTCCATAATCATATCAACAATTGGCTTTGCTGCGAGTCCCGGTACTGATGTGCTACCAATGTGATGTAATTTCACATGTTCTGGCATCGCTGCTTTTAACCTCTGTGATTCTATTTGAAATTTCTCACCCCAATGGTTTTCATAAGGAACGACTACAATCTTTCTCATCCCAATTCTCCTTTTCTTATCAAATCGTTAAAAAATCATCAGGACAATTGCACTGATGATTTTTTATATTATTTAAAGTCTTTCCAAGTGAGATTACTTTCACTTAACAGTTCTTCAAACGATTTATTCTTTTCACGTTCCTTTTTCTCTTTACGCTTTCTTTCTTGTTCTTCTAGTTCTTTTTGCTCCGCTCTTACTTGTAATTCTTTCTTCTTACTTTTCAATTGATTCATTAACGATTCATTCAATTGATCACCAAGTGTAATGGAATCCTTCTTCTCTGGCTGATTCATTTGCGTTTGTCTTTGCATTTGTCTCTGTTTCTTTTTCTTCATACTGCTCACCTTTTACTTTTTTCTCCATTATAGGGGAAATACCTTACTCTCGACAATAAAAAAGACCATTCACTTTCGATTTCCCTATTATTTTTATTTTGTAAAGATGTAAAGAGCAAAATAAAAATTTATTAATTTTTATAATAAAAAGAATTTTTATAGCAATAACTCTCTTAATCTATTAAAATTATGTCGTATGATGTCAGATTATAAAAAAGGGAGAGAAAACTCATGTGGAAAAAAGTCATTCCTGCAGCTTTAGTATTAAGTACAATTACTTTTTCAAGTGTATTTGCTGCACCTCCATCTCAAGTACCAGCAGAACAAAATCGCTACATAGACGTACAAATGCTTGGTATTAACGACCTTCACGGTCAACTAGACACTGTAAAGAAAATTAACAACAAAGAAGCAGGGGGAGCTGAATACTTAGCTGCTTATTTACGTGATCGTGAAAAACAAAACCCAAATACACTTATGGTTCATGCTGGCGATATTGTCGGAGCAAGTCCTCCAGTTTCTGCATTATTGCAAGATGAACCTACAATTGAATTTTTAAATGATCTAGGTTTTGATGTTGGAACTATTGGAAATCATGAATTTGACGAAGGTATTAACGAAATGAATCGCCTTATTTACGGTGGGTATCACGAAAAAACAGGGAATTTTAAAGGAGCAAACTTCCCTTATGTTGCTGCAAATTTCTACAATAAATCAACTGGACGCTTATTTCTACCACCATTTACTGTAAAAATGGTACAAGGAGTTCCTGTCGGCTTTATCGGGGTTGTAACAACTGATGTTCCTAACGTTGTTATGCCTACTATGCTAAAAAATGTACAAATTACAGATGAAGTTGAAGCAATTAACACATCCGTAAAACAACTGAAAAAACTAGGTGTTAAATCGATCGTTGTTCTTGCACATAATGGAGGTACAACGGATGATAACGGCGTAACAAATGGCGATATCGTTCGCTTAGCAAATGAGACTGCTCCAGAAGTCGATGTCATTTTCGGCGGTCATAGTCACACTTATGTAAATGGAACCGTTAATAACAAACTTGTCGTACAAGCAAATTCTTATGGAATGGCTTTCGCTGATGTCGATGTAAAAATTGATCGTAAAACAAAAGATATTATTGAGAAAAAAGCAGAAGTTGTTACAACCTACCATGAAGGAATAAAACCTGACCAACAAGTGAAAAAGAAAATGGATCAGTATCAAGAAAAAATTGCTCCTCTTGTAAATCAGGTTGTTGGAAAATCTACCGCTCCAATGGATCGTAAACAAAATGCCGCGGGTGAATCCACTCTTGGAAATTTAATTGCTGATGTTCAGCGCTCGACCATGAATACTCAAATTGCCCTCATGAATCCTGGTGGTATTCGCAATGATCTAGATGCTGGCGATATTACATGGGGAGAATTATATGGCATTCAACCATTTGGGAATCAATTGATAAAAGTTAATTTAACTGGTCAAGACATTCGAGATATTTTAAATCAACAATGGCAAAAAGACATAACAAGAATGCTTCAAATTTCAGGTATTCAGTACACTTGGGATGCGAATAAACCAAATGGTGAAAAAGTTACAAATATCCACTTAACAAACGGAGAAGAGTTAGTTGCCTCTAAAACTTACAGCGTCGTTGCAAATGCCTTTCTAGCTTCAGGCGGTGATGGATTTGTATCCTTTAAAAATGGAAAAGATGCCGAAACAGGACCAACTGATTTCGAAGCGTTAGTGGATTATGTAAAACAAGTAAAAGAACCGATTCAACCTATTATTGATGGGAGAATTCAAAAAGTTAATTAACTTTTCTTTTAAATAAATTTATAAAAAAGAGAGAAACTATATTATTAAATTATGATTTTCCAAAAATTAATCTTTATGATAAGAACCCTGTATTCCATTAGAATACAGGGCTTTTTATTGATCTCTATGGAGAAAGGACATGCAATAAAAATTCACTTTCCCCTAAATAACCTTTTAAAGGATATGCACTCAGTATATTGATTTCTCGTAGGATATATGAGCAGAAACTGGGAGGCGAACGTATGTATTCTTATTCAAATGATTACAATTTGATATACAGACAAAACGACAAGCTAATTCATGACATTGAAAATGCAATTAACGGAGAGTATAGTGCAATAAATTGCTATGCTAAATTAGCTAATTTAGCTCCACAAGATAATGAACGCAATCAAATACTCGAAATCCGACAAGACGAAATAAAACATTTCCAGCAATTTGTACAAATTTATATTCATTTAACCGGTAAACAACCTCAGCCAAAAATTATTGAACAATGTCCAGATTCTTATGTGAATGGATTAGAATACGCGCTACAAGATGAGCAACGAACAGTCGATTTTTACTTAAAAATTGCAGATGATACTACAGATCAATATATTAAAGAGACATTTCGTAGAACAGCAGCAGATGAACAAAATCACGCCGTTTGGTTCCTATATTATTTTTTAAAAGCTAAAAAATAATAATTGTTTTATACAAAGCAAATGCCTAATCCATGAAGATTTTCTCATCCCCACCTAACTCCTTTACTTTCACTAAAAACTCTAACTATCCACAAATAGCTAGATAAAAATACAGAGGATACATGCTCTTACATTGAACATAGTATCCTTTCTTTCATTTATCCTGATACATTTCATCAGCTTCTTCATATTTCCGCAAAAATTCTATCAACGCTTCTTCTACAATTCTAGATTTATGAATACCTGTTGCATCCGATACAACGTCTAGTTTCTCTAAAATTTCCGTACATATAGAAAAAGTACGTTTTTTCTTCTCATTACTTTTGACTATTTTGGGGATAATAAGTTCCTCTCGTTTTCGCAGTAATTCATAAATTTTTTGCAATTGTTCATAAATCAAAACCTGATAATCTGTTTTTACATATTGAAGCGCAGTAGCTTCTTGAAGATATAAATGGCGGGGCTCTTCTCCCTCTCCAATGAATATTCGTTTCTGCTGTTCACCATCATATTCATATCCAAGCACTCTTAACTTTTTCGACAATGCATATGGGCTCATGTCGAGGCGTTTCGCAATAATAGCAAGTGGTTCACGTTTGTTTAAGCAATCTATAATTTCTCCAACCGTCACTTCCTTCCCCCTCTCCCTGAGCTCTCATAGTTGAAATACAGTCGGCATGTTATGATACAATAATTTCTTAATAGTATATGCAAAATCGTACACCCTTGCGATACATACCATTAGAGAAAAGGAGGTTTTTTATATGCTGTTTCGTAGCCACACTCCACAGTTTTACAACGAATTTAAGAATCCAACTCCAAATAGCGTCGCTACGATAGAAAGCGTGACGATTAACAATCATCAGCAATCTCTACTCATTCGTGGTCAAGACGTAAATCAGCCTATTTTATTATGCTGTCATGGCGGTCCTGGTATAGCGCAAATTGGGTTCATTCGCCATTTTCAAGAAGACTTAGAAAAGCACTTTATTGTTGTCAATTGGGATCAACGCGGAGCTGGAAAATCCTTTTCTTGGCGGGATATAAAAGCACCTTTCACAATTGAACAATTTGTTTTAGATGCACTTGAAGTAATAAAATATCTTCTTTCTTGCTTCAAAAAACAAAAACTATTTCTCGCTGGACATTCTTGGGGAAGTATTATCGGTCTACAAATCGCAAATCAATATCCAGAATACATCGAAGCCTACATTGGCATCGGTCAGATTGTGCATATGAAGCAAAACGAAGAATTGCTCTATCAGCATTTAATTCATTCTGCAAAAAAACATGGACACGAGCGGGCATTGACCTCTCTAACAAAACTAGGAAAACCTCCTTTTCTAGATATGCGGCGTCTTATCATTCAAAGGAAGTGGCTCGGTACATTTGGAGGAGCAGTTCAAAACGGGACTTCGTTTTCTTTCATTCGTAAAGGGATATTTTCTTCAGAATATACATCGCTAGATTGGGTGAGATTTCTCGCAGGAAATATGAAATCTGGGGCATTATGGGAAGAAATGCTGACAGTAGATTTCTTTTCTTCAATCTCAAAACTTTCCGTACCTGTTTATTTTTGTTCTGGTCGTTTCGACTATCAAACACCTTATGCACTCGTTCAACAATATTGCGATACAATTCAAGCACCCATCAAAAAAATGATTTGGTTCCCAAACTCTGCTCATTCACCAAATTTAGAAGAACCTAAACTGTTTGCAAAGTCTTTATGCTCTATTAAACAAGAGCTATCTTTTCCACACTAGTAATCGTTATACCTTTTACATTTCACAGAAAACATTTTATAATTACATGTCGCAACTTTACTCAAGTTAGTAAGCATTTCTATCCAGAATAAGCTGCACAAACAGAAAAAGATCAGGGAGATTACATTTATTATGAACGCTGTACTCATCGCAGTAGCAGTGATGCTACTGCTTAGTTTATTACGTGTCCAAGTCATTGTCGCTATTATCATCGGTGCCTTAACAGGTGGACTAATTGGTGGACTTGGAATTTCAGAAACAATTCATACTTTTACTACGGGTCTTGGAAACAGTGCTCCAATCGCTTTAAGTTACGCCATGCTCGGAGGTTTTGCTATTTCTCTTTCCAAAACAGGTCTGCCCGACGCTATGATTCATACTGCACTGAACTTAGTTGGTAACGAAAAAGACACACAAAAGCAAACATATTCAAAAATACTCATTTTGTTTATTATTTTGGCAATGGCTTGTTTTTCACAAAATGTTATTCCGGTTCATATTGCTTTTATCCCTATTCTAATTCCAGCGCTTTTAAAAGTACTAAATGAACTGAAAGTGGACCGCCGGCTTGTTACATGTATTATTACATTCGGATTAATCACTCCTTACATGTGGGTTCCAGCTGGATTTGGAAAAATTTATCACGATGTACTACAAACAAATGCACAGCAAAGCGGACTTACATTTGATGTAGCGCTCATCCCAAAAGCAATGACAATTCCAGCAATAGGAATGATTATCGGCCTATGTATCGCTGTTTTCATTACATATCGTAAACCGCGTACTTATCACACCGAACCTATTCATGCCGCATCTGATGAAGCCGCTCCTTATACAAAAAGAAGCATTTCCTTTGGGTTATTGTCTATTATCGCAACACTAAGTGTGCAGCTAGCAACAGAATCCATGATTTTTGGCGCACTAGCTGGAATCATTGTATTATCCGTTAGTGGTAGCCTTCCTTTAAAAGAAGCTGATGCTATTTTAACAAGTGGTATGCGAATGATGTCATTTATCGGTTTCGTCATGATTTCTGCCGCTGGATTCGGAGCAGTTCTTCGGAAAACAGGGCATGTTGAATCACTTGTTCAGACAAGCGTCAATTTAATTGGAAACAACAAACCCCTCGCTGCCTTTCTTATGCTTGTTATCGGTCTGCTCGTTACGATGGGAATCGGTTCTTCCTTTTCTACCATTCCGATTTTAACAACCATCTTCGTCCCGCTATGTATCCAACTTGGGTTTAGCCCGATGGCAACCATCGCTATTATCGGTACAGCTGGTGCATTAGGTGATGCTGGTTCTCCAGCATCTGATAGTACACTAGGACCTACCTCAGGTTTAAATGCTGATGGCAGGCATCATCATATATGGGATACGTGTGTCCCAACTTTTCTTCACTACAATATTCCGTTACTTATATTCGGCTTTATTGCTGCTATAACATTATAAAAAAGGTGCGTTTACTAGACGCACCTTTTACTTTGTAGATTCTCGTTCGATTAATATAAACTCTTGCTTCACTTCCTCAAGTTTTACTTGTTCCTTTTTCATTTTTCCTACCAATCTTTGTACAGCTAATACTCCTTGCTTTTCAAAAGAACTTCCAATTGTTGTCAAAGATGGTGTAACCCATTCACCTTGTAAACTTCCCTTAAAACCAATGACTTGTAAATGATTCGGTATATGGAGATCAAGAGCATTCGCCGCGCGAATTGTAGCAATTGCAATCGCATCGCTAGCAGCTACTATACCATCTATATAAGGATGCTTCCGTAATAATTCAGCAATTTGACTTTCCTCATCTTGTCCCTTTATTTTTTCTTCTCGATAAGCAATTCCTTCATCCCAAACAGCATCTAAAAAACCAGCAGTGTGCCCTTCCATTGCTTCGTCTTCTATCTTGTCCCCAATATAAGCAAGAAAATGACAACCTTTTTCTTTCAATACAGTAACGGCCTTTCTACCACTTTCATAATATGTAGAAATAGATGCTGCCTCTGTTCCGCCCTCAAGTACAACAAATGGAAGGGAAAGTTGCTTCATATGCTCAAATACATCTTTCGTCATAATAACGCCAGCAATATTATTTTGCATTAATATATCTATATATCCTATTTTATTTTCTGCATTACAAATAACAATTTGATATCCTTCTTTATATGCAGCCTCTTCTACTGAACGAAGTAATGTTATATAGGATGGATCTTCTAAATTTGATACTAATATAGCAATCATTGTCGAAGATTTTTTAAATAATGCCTTCGCTACAGCATTTGGTTTATACTGTAGTTCTTCAATTGCTTGTTTTACTTGTTTTACTGTATCCTCATGAACATACCCTTTTTCATTAATGACTCGTGAAACGGTTGCGACTGAAACACCGGCCAATTTTGCAACATCACGTATGGTTGCCACATCGTCACCCCTTAATATGGTAATAGCTTACAATTTAAACCTAAAACAAAGTAGGGCATTCGTCAAGAGTATTATTTTATATTTCTGAAAATTGTTACACAAAATACTTCTTACATTTTCCATCTTCAACATATATAAAGATGGATTTTATAAATTCATTTTTTCTAGTTGAATTTCATGTAAAATCGCGATGTTATCATAGCCAATAAGCGGAATTTCTCGCTTTATCTTCCTCGCTTCCTTGACCGCATCAATATATAAATTCGTCATCACAAAACCACGTTTCTGATAAAAACGAAGTGCGTTTGTATTATCGTTTGTTGTAATAAGCCACACCTTTTTACAACATTGTTTTTTTGCAATATCAATTACGTACTCTACAAGCTTAGTTCCAATTCCCTTGTTCTTCTTAAAGCTATCTAAAGAAACAATCTCACAATCATTTTCTTTTATTTCATATGTAATAATTCCTATTATTCTGTTATCCTCAATTGCAATAAAACCAGGCAATTGATCTAACTGATGTGCTCTTTCACGTGAAACCATCAACGTGCTTCCCCAATTTTCATGCATAAAAAGTGCAATTGTTTCTCTCATTTCCACTGTGATTTTTTGTATTCGAATCATGTCCCACTCTCTCCCCTTTTTACATCATTATGATACAATATAAGTGTATCATATGCAGAGATATTTGGAGGATGAGGTAAGATATGAAACGTTTTTTCACAGCATTGCTAACCATAATAGGAGCATTAATTGGTATCGGTATTTTCTTTACCAATAAAGTAATGTATTTAAAGAAAAAAACAGAGGAAGAAATTTTAGAACGTGAAACAAAAAAACACTTTCGCTTAGAGGATTTTAACGCCATTCCAAAAGAAGAGGTTCGTATCCCGTCTCAATTTAAATACGATCTTCACGGCTACTACATTTCTGCAGGCAATTCTAATAAATTTATGATTTTTTGCCACGGTGTAACCGTAAATAAAATAAACTCTGTCAAATATGCAAATTTATTTTTAAACAGAGGCTACAATGTATTTATTTATGATCATCGTCGCCATGGTAAAACAGGTGGTAAAACGACAAGTTATGGCTATTACGAAAAATATGATTTAAAGACGGTAGTTGACTGGCTCAAAGACCGTTTTGGTACAAATATTATACTTGGTGTTCATGGAGAATCAATGGGAGCAGCGACATTGCTACAATACGCAGGTATGGTGGAAGACGGTGCTGATTTTTACATTGCAGATTGTCCATTTTCTGACTTCTACGAACAATTACACCATCGCTTAAAAGTCGAGTTTCATTTACCAAAATGGCCACTACTACCATTGGCAAATGCCGTTTTAAAAGTACGAGACGGTTATACAATACGTGAAGTTTCTCCTATCGATTGTGTAAAAAACATAAATAATCCAGTCCTTTTTATTCATAGTAAAGACGATGACTATATTTTATGTGATATGACAAAAGCCCTTTATGAAGCAAAAGAAAATAATAAACAGCTCTTTATTGCAGAACACGGTGCACACGCTTGCTCTTATAACGAAAATAAACAAGAGTATGAGGATGCCGTTGATCAATTCTTAGAAACATATGTAAAAGAAACAAAAAACAGGCTTGCATAAGCCTGTTTTTTCATGTTACTGCGCTAAAACATCTGTAACTTGTTCCATATTTTCAGAAATCCATTTTACCGCTTCATCAAGCGTTTGAAATTCTGTCGTTTGAAATGTTACCTCATCTTGCAAAAGCCACACATCTTTTGCTTCTTGTCCCACACCTGCAATCGACCAATGAAGTAAGCTATATGGATGATTATCATTTAAAAATGATGCCCAAGTGCGCTCATTTGCAATAATTTGTAATGTACGTAATTGTTTATTCATGTTTCGTCACCTTACTGTATTTCAGTTATAAACGTTATTATAACATTCTCTGCCCCTACACACAAAGAACTGTTTTCTTATTGTCAAGTGCTTCCTACAATTATATGATGAACATAAGCGTTTGAGAGGAGGGGAATAACGTTGGTAAAAGTTCAAATTAAAGTAAATGATAATGGTTCATTTCGCATTACAGGGGATGTGGAATTAATCGACTCACAAGGGAATGCTTTCCCGGCAAAACCTGCATTTTCTTTATGTCGCTGTGGCTTATCAAAAAATATGCCTTATTGCGACGCTTCGCATAAAGGAAAATTTGAATCTGTTGTTCGAGCACCAAAGGGAGAATAATGATATAAGAAGCACGCGCAATGACTTGCGCGCGCTTCTTATATATGCCCTATATAAAAACCTAAAAATGCCGAAAAAATGCCTAGCATATAACTCATTATTAAATACAATACAGCCTTTTGTCCTTCTCGCTTATGTATCAATTGAACAATTTCAAGCTTAAATGTTGAAAAAGTAGTAAATGCTCCCATAAATCCTGTTCCGCATAATAATAGCCATGTACTACTCACCTCGGCTCCATACAATAAACCTAGTAAAAATGAGCCTAATATATTTACAAATAGTGTTCCATATGGAAACAAGCTTCCGTACTTTTCTTTCATTGCATTACTAATAGAAAATCTAGCAATTGCTCCGAAAAAACCACCGATTCCTACAAGCAAAATATTCATAGTGCTCCTTCTTTCTTCATGCTTCTTTCTTCATGCTTTTTTCATATAATGCATTTCCAAGATAAAACCCAAATAAAGAAAAGAGCAATCCTCCAACTACACTTGTACTCACATAATAAAATGCCATAAGAAACGCTTCATGCTGCATGAATTTCAACGTCTCTACGTTAAATGTTGAAAAAGTGGTAAAAGAACCAATCATTCCTGTTCCAATGCTACTCATTATCACTTGTGAAACATGTTTCATACGAAACAAATACATCGTTAAAAATGCCAATAAAAAACTACCAATCATATTCGCTGACCATGTTGCCAGCGGAAAAGAATCGACTGAATGAATACCAACCCATTGTCCTAATTCGTACCGTGCTAAAGCTCCAACAATACCACCGATTCCTACTGCAATATATTTCATATTTCCACCTCATTTATGTATGTATTGAAGTCTTTCCCATACTAGTATAACAAAGTTTATTTCACCCTTCATTTTCATACAATTCTTCACATTCAAATATTTTTTACTATCCTTTTTTCTTTTTTGTGCTATAATGTGAGCAAACAGCATCCTTCGGGGTCGGGTGAAATTCCCAACCGGCGGTGATGAAGTGCACACTTCTAAGTCCGTGACCCGTTTCCAACTCGGAAACGGTGGATCTAGTGAAAATCTAGGGCCGACAGTATAGTCTGGATGGGAGAAGGATATGTTTTCTAGTGCTTATATAGCGAATACACTTTTATTTTGGCGTACACATTTTTACTGATTCGTTTTGAATCACTGTATATGTTTTATTTCATATACCTATTTTTCTATGCTGAAATAAAAAGATACGACTAGCGTATAAAAAATTGATAGTTTGCTAGGCTTTTTTCTCGTGCAAAAATATCAATTATCGTTAGGCTTCTTTCCTATACTCTCGTATTCGAACTATATTTCTAGAAATCACGTCTCCCAAACCCCAAGGATACTATTATCCTTGGGGTTTTTTGATTTTTCTTAGGAGAGGTGAAAAGAATGACAGACCAAGAATATATGAGGATTGCCTTGCAATTAGCACAAAATACTGCAGGTCAAACAAGTCCAAATCCAATGGTCGGTGCTGTTGTTGTAAAAGATGGAAACATCGTTGGAATGGGAGCTCATCTGCGCGCAGGCGAAGAACACGCTGAAGTTCACGCTCTTCGCATAGCCGGTGATAAAGCAAACGGCTCCACTGTATATGTAACGTTAGAGCCGTGTAGTCACTTTGGGAAAACTCCACCGTGCTGCGATCTACTTATTGAAAAAAAGGTGAAACGTGTTGTAATTGCCACACTTGATTGCAATCCGCTCGTTTCAGGTAACGGTGCAAAACGTTTGCAAAAAGCTGGTATTAGCGTAACTACTGGTGTTCTCGAAGAAGAAGCCACCGCATTAAACCGGTACTTTTTCCACTATATGAAAACGAAACTGCCGTTTGTAACAATAAAAACAGCGATGAGTTTAGATGGAAAAATAGCAACTACTACCGGGGAAAGCAAATGGATTACAGGTGAAGTTGCTCGCACAGATGTCCATCAATATCGTCATACGCACGATGCCATCCTTATCGGAGTGAATACTGTCATAGCTGATAATCCATCTTTAACAACACGCCTTCCAAACGGCGGCAAGCATCCGATTCGTATTATTTTAGATACACATTTACGAACTCCGCTATCCTCTCGTGTCATTACAGACGAGATGGCACCAACATGGATTATTGTTGGAAAAGATGTAAATAAAGAAAAAATAGCGGGCTACGAATCTCAGGCGGTATCTGTACTTCAAATGAAGACGAGCCAAATTGAAATACGCGACCTTCTCCTCCTTCTCGGTCAGAAACAAATCCTTTCACTCTTTGTTGAAGGTGGACAATCGGTACACGCGAGCTTTTTAGAAACAAAGTGTTTCAATGAAATTGTGACCTATATAAGTCCAAAATTAATCGGCGGAAAAGATGCTCCAACTATGTTTGGTGGCACCGGCTTTATAAAATTACAAGATGCAATTTCCTTGCAAATTCAAGAGATGAAACAAATTGGTGATGATATAAAAATCGTTGCTAGTGTGCGAAATGAGGTGCCTGCATGTTTACAGGAATTGTAGAAGAACTTGGAACTGTTTCGAATATCAGGCAAAGCGGAGAAGCGATGAAGCTAACAATTGCAGCAAACACAATCTTGTCAGACGTAAAACTAGGAGACAGTATTGCTGTAAATGGGATCTGTTTAACCGTCACTTCTTTTACAGCGTCTTCTTTTACTGTTGATGCGATGCCTGAAACGGTGCGAGCGACATCACTACGTATGCTCGGCACCAGTTCTAAAGTAAATTTAGAACGAGCAATGGCTGCAAACGGACGCTTTGGTGGACATTTCGTCACAGGGCATATCGATGGAATTGGAACCATTTTAAATAAAAAACAGCACTACAATGCTATATATTACAAAATTGGAATTCCAGATGATTTACTCCGTTATTGTTTACAAAAAGGGTCCATTGCTGTTGATGGCACAAGTTTAACAATATTTGATATAGATGAATCTTCCATTACAATCTCGCTCATTCCACATACAGTAAGCGAATCCATCATTGGTAAAAAAGCGGCGGGGGATATTGTGAATATTGAATGTGACATGATTGGAAAATATATCGAACGTTTTATTTCAAAGCCAACAAAGCGAAGCACTTCAGTTACAGAAAGCTTTTTACAAGAAAACGGATTTCTATAAGGAGGAAGCACAATGTTTCATCGTATTGAAGAAGCACTAGAAGATTTAAAACAAGGAAAAGTCGTCATCGTATGTGATGATGAAAGCCGTGAAAACGAAGGAGATTTCATCGCTTTAGCAGAGAACATTACACCAGAAACAATTAATTTTATGATTACACATGGCCGTGGCCTTGTCTGTGTACCGATTACAGAACAATATGCGGAACGCTTACAGTTAGAGCCTATGGTTTCTCATAATACAGATTCTCATCATACTGCGTTTACAGTAAGCGTTGACCATATTTCTACAACAACAGGTATTAGTGCTTACGAACGTGCAACGACTGTGCGCGAATTATTAAATCCGGATTCAAAAGGAACAGATTTTAATCGTCCGGGTCATATCTTTCCTTTAATCGCCAAAGAAGGTGGAGTCCTGCGCCGCGCTGGGCATACAGAGGCAGCTGTTGATTTAGCAAAATTATGTGGCGCAGAACCAGCTGGAGTTATTTGTGAAATTATAAAAGAAGACGGCACGATGGCACGTGTTCCTGATTTAGTACAAGTTGCAAAACAATTTAATATAAAAATGATTACAATTGAAGATTTAATCGCCTATCGCCGCCATCATGAAACACTTGTAACAAGGGAGATTGAAATTACATTACCGACAGATTTCGGTACATTTCATGCAATCGGTTATTCCAACTCACTGGATCAGAAAGAACATATCGCTCTCGTAAAAGGAGACATTTCTACTGGTGAACCTGTTCTCGTTCGTGTGCATTCTGAATGTTTAACTGGCGATGTTTTCGGTTCATGCCGCTGTGACTGTGGTCCACAGCTTCATGCTGCTCTTTCTCAAATTGAACGAGAAGGAAAAGGTGTTCTTCTTTATATGCGCCAAGAAGGCCGCGGGATTGGCTTGCTGAATAAGCTCCGTGCATACAAATTACAAGAAGAAGGATTAGATACTGTTGAGGCAAATGAAAAACTAGGATTTCCTGCCGATCTTCGCGATTACGGCATTGGTGCCCAAATCTTAAAAGATCTAGGGTTACAGCAATTGCGTTTATTAACGAATAATCCAAGAAAAATCGCAGGTTTGCAAGGTTATGATTTAGAAGTTGTCGAACGCGTACCATTGCAAATGCCAACAAAAGAAGAAAACAAAACATATTTACAAACAAAGGTAGAAAAATTAGGTCACCTATTAAACTTATAATCTATTAATTATAATTAAAGGAGAGATATATTATGGTATTCGAAGGTCATTTAGTTGGTACAGGATTAAAAGTAGGGATTGTTGTTGGACGTTTCAATGAATTTATTACGAGCAAACTACTAGGCGGTGCACTAGACGGTTTAAAACGACATGGTGTACAAGAAAATGATATTGATGTTGCATGGGTTCCAGGCGCATTTGAAATCCCATTAATTGCAAAGAAAATGGCAAACAGCGGCAAATACGATGCTGTCATTACACTAGGTACAGTCATTCGCGGTGCTACAACTCATTATGATTATGTTTGTAATGAAGTTGCAAAAGGTGTTGCCTCTTTATCATTACAAACAGACATTCCAGTTATTTTCGGCGTATTAACGACTGAAACAATTGAACAAGCAATTGAACGTGCTGGCACAAAAGCTGGCAACAAAGGATATGAATCCGCAGTTGCTGCTATTGAAATGGCTCATTTATCAAAACAATGGGCATAAAAAAAGAGGCTTTCGCCTCTTTTTTCTTCTATTTATTTTTCCACTTTTTTCCGCACATCTTTTATCAATTCAGCCATCGTTTTTCCTTCTGTCTTAATACGAAGATTTTGAGCTGTTTTCCAGACATTTTCTCGCTTCTTTTCTTCCTCTACAATATGTAGCTCTTTTCTTACTTCTTTTAGATCTTTCCCTTCAGTTTCAATACCAAAATGCTCAGCTTTTGTTCGAAAATGCTGTTCGATTCTTTGCTGCATTTCTTTCTGTTCCGGATTTCCAGCTGCCTTAACAGGGTCAGTACTTATTGCCTTTAATAAAATAAGAAAAGTCATAATAGCTAATATATATTTGTGCATGTGAAATCCTCCAACCCGAGATAAATTACACCTTTACTATGTACAATTACAGGATGGAAAATTCGTCCACACAATTAATTTTTTTCACTAAAATCCGCTTATCCGAAGGCTTGAAGGTACTTTATTACATTTTATTTACAATAAAATTTCACGAAAGACTACATTCATAAAGCTACAATCAATTTTTATCCATCGCTTAATTAAGTAACATCGTTCAAAACTTGCATGAAAAAATGGCTGTTTTGTATAAACTTTATTCGATTATTCTAATCTACAAAGGAGCTTTCCCCCTCATTTTCACAGCGCACATTCCTCAATCTCAAACCCTAAATCTTCAATCATATTCCAATCTGCTGTTGGCTCTTGCCCCTCTGTTGTTAAATAATCACCAACAAAGATTGAATTCGCTGCGAATAAGCCAAGCGGCTGCACAGAGCGCAAATTAATTTCGCGGCCACCGGAAATTCGAATTTCTTTTGATGGATTGACAAATCGCATCATCGCTAGTACTTTTAAACATTCTACTGGTGTTAATTCTTTCTGTCCTTCAAGCGGTGTTCCTTTTACAGCAACAAGGAAGTTACATGGAATAGAATCCGCATCTATACGGTGTAATTCAAGCGCAATTTCAACGCGCTGCTCTTTCGTTTCCCCCATTCCAAAAATCGCACCAGAACATGGGGAAATACCCACTTGCTTTGCTTTTTCTACTGTATCTACACGATCATCATACGTATGTGTTGAGCAAATGCTATCATAATTGTTTGCATGTGTATTTAAGTTATGGTTATAACGGTGAACACCTGCTTCTGCTAAGCGTCCTGCTTGATCCTCATTTAAAAAACCTAAGCAGCAGCAAATTTTTAAATCCGTTGTTTCACGGATTTCTTTCACTGCACCGATAACATGATTTACTTCTTTATCAGTTGGACGACGACCAGATGCAACAATACAGTATGTACCCGCTTTACGGCGAATTGCTTCGTGTGCACCTTCAATAATTTTTTCCTGTGTTAACCATGCATACTTATCGATTGGTGCCTCTGAAACGATAGACTGTGAGCAATACCCACAATCTTCTGGGCATAATCCAGATTTCGTATTAATAATCATATTTAATTTTACTTTTTTACCAAAATGATGATGACGTATGATATAAGCTGCATTCATAATGTCTAATACTTCTGTATCATCTGCTTCTAAAATAGCTATCGCTTCTTCTTTCGTTATACTTCTGCCCTCTACTACTTCAGATGCAATTTGCTTCCAATCTACTTTTGTTTGTACTTGTTTCATTTCTTCTCTTCCCCTCTTTTTCAATATACGCAAATAAAGCATGGTACGTTGCTACAATTTCCCCTTCTTCCGTGAAATCTTTTTCGTATATGCGGAGCATAGTTCGAAAGATAGAAGGGCTTTGACAGTAAGATTCCGCATTGCTATTCGTCGCGCCTACTTTCCGAATCGATTGCAGAAACTCACGAACTGCAGCAAACTTCTCTATGTAACATGTTTCAGAAACATGTACATCTCCTGTTACACTTTCACATACATCTTGCAGCTGTTCTCTCGTTAAAAAATATTGTCCAACAGATGCATCATTTTGCATATTCCTTTCTTCTTTAGCACTTTGAAATGCCGTATGAAGTTCTTGAAATGTTTGCTCTCCAAATGTTGAAAATAACAACAAGCCATCCTCAAATAAATGATGATGATATAAACGTTTCACCGTTGTTTGCAAATCGTTTAGCCATTGAAATGTTGCACTTGAAATAATGACATCAAATGACTCACTTAATGTAAGATATTCAATATCTTCACACCGAAATGTCACAGATTCCACGTGATTTCTCGTTTTCGCAACAGCAATCATACTTTCAGCAAAATCAATTGCAGTAATTGCTGCATTTGGAAAGGAAACAGCTAATTGCTCAGTCAAATAGCCTGTGCCACATCCGAGTTCTAAAATACGGATGGACGACATCTTGTGATAGTGTCTTTTCATTATAGAAAGTAATTGTTGCGCCATCTTTTTTTGTACACTTGCATATTGATCATAGGATACAGCTGCCCCATTAAATCGTTTTTGTAATAACGTTTTGTTGATCATTTTGTATCACCTCTACAAACTGGATGATTTCATTTGCGCAATATTCGGAATCTGTTACACAAAGTGCATGCCCAGCTCCATTTATTACTTTAAGCGCCCCATTCGTATTTTCTTGTATATAGCGAGCAGCAGATAGTGGACATATCGCATCCTGTTCTCCATGAAGAAGCAATACCGGCATCTTTACATACTTTAACTGACTTCTCATATCCATCTCTATTAAATAATCAAGTCCCAGCTGTAAAGATTCAATGGAATCACCTTGAAAACGCTCTGCAATGTCTTCAAATTGTTCACTATCTTTTATCTCTTGTTTTGTAAACATACTTTTATAGAAACGCTCCAATGTGTCGTCCTTTCGCTTCACTAAACTTCTTTTCATCCGCTCTACAAAAGGAAGTTTCCATCCACTCTCGTAATTTTCATCCACTGTAAATTTTGCTGTACCACCTATTAAAATCAACCCTTTTACCCGCACTCTATCACATGCTCGAAGGGCAGCTAATGCACCAAGTGACCATCCAATCAAAATCACATCCTGCCCTCTTGCAGCTTCTGCTACTCGTTCTGCAAACTCACTAAGTTCTTTTACACCACGCCATTCAACATGCCAGACAGAATATTCCTGAAAATATGGAAGTAATGGATCCCATACTTGTTTTTCCATCCCCCATCCAGGAATGAAAATAAGCTCGGGCTGTTTCATCTCATTCCCCCCTCTTCTTTACCAATTCGAATGATTTGCTCAATAGCCCATTGTAAGTCAGCTTTTGTATGTTCAGATGTAACTGCGAATCGAATTCGCGAACTATTATATGGAACAGTTGGTGGCCTGATAGCAATTGCAGCAATTCCTGCCTCCTGCAGTTTTTCACTAAAATGTAGCGTAGCTTCATTCGACGCCACAATAATTGGTACTATATGTGTTGAACTATCACCAATATTGAAACCAACTTCTTCTAAAGCATTGCGGAAATAAGCTCCATTTTCTAAGAGCCGCTGCCGTCTTCCCTCATCTTTCTTCACAATTTCAATTGCACATTTCATTGCGCCAAGTGTCCCTGGCGGTAATGCTGTTGTAAAAATGAAACTCCTCATCGTATTTTTCATATAATCAATGCAAGGTGCATCGCCCGCTAAATAAGCACCATAACATCCTAGCGCTTTACTAAACGTTCCCATATGAATGTCGATTCCTTCAGAAAGTCCCTGCTCTACATGCGCTAAACCAGCACCATGCCTTCCATATATTCCACCTGCATGTGCTTCATCCACCATCAATAACGCTCCGTATTTTTCTTTCAGCATAATCAACTCTTTTAGATGAGCAACATCTCCATCCATGCTGAAAACCGTGTCTGTTACGATTAACTTTCGCTTTGCGACAGGTGTCATTTGTAATAATTTTTCCAGATGTTCCAAATTATTATGTCGATATCTTTTATGTTCTGCACCGCTAAGCATAATCCCATCAACAATGCTGGCATGATTTAACTTATCGCTAAAAACAATGTCGTGACGCCCAACTAAAGAAGAGATTGCCCCGACATTTGCTGAATATCCACTGTTCACAATGATTGCTTTTTCAGTTTCTTTCCAATCACAAACACTCTGTTCGACCTCTTCATATAGTGCATAATTTCCTACAACAAGTCGTGATGCTGTCGCTCCTACTCCATATTCCTTTGTCGCTACAATAGACGCTTCTTTTAATCGTCTATCTCCCGCCAAGCCTAGATAGTTATTCGAAGCTAAATTCAACATACGTTTTCCATTCCTAATAAGCCATGGTTCTTCAGCTTGCTCAGTCATAACTACATGTCGATATTGTGATTTCTCTTTCAAACGATTTAAACTAGAGTGAAAGTGTAGATTCCACGTTTGATCCATGTTTGACGAACTCCTCTAAATTTGAAATCGTAATATTCTCTTCTGCTGCTCTCAATAATTCTTCACGCGTAAACCCTTCTTGAAGCTCTGGTAGTAAACCCAAAACCGGAATACCACTTAACTCCTCAATCATTTCTTTATTCTCTTGCACACGTTCCTTCTCACAATCCTTACAGCCGGATAAAATAACACCCGCAACTGTTAAACCATGGGCTTTCGCATACGAAATCGTTAAAACGGTATGATTCACAGTACCTAACGCCGGACGCGCGACAATAATAAGTGGTAGTTTTAATTCCTTTGCAAAATCAACCACTAACGCATCTTCCGTATACGGAACAGCAAGACCACCTGCACCTTCTACAAACAAACTATCAAACTCTGTCATTAACTCATTATAATGAGCGGTAATTTGTGCTAGTGTCACATTTCTTCCTGCCCGCTGCATTGCCAGTCTTGGCGCAAGAGGTTCTTCAATAGAATAAGGACAAATTCTATTCGTCTCTGTTATTACTCCTGATGCAACTTTCAATCTAGCTGCATCACCTTCTGGGTTCGAATCGATATGACCACTTTGCAATGGTTTATATACCCCTATGTTATATCCACGATTTCTAAGCACTCCTGCTAATGCACCTGTAACAACTGTTTTTCCAACTTCCGTATCCGTTGCAGTTATAAAAAAGCCGCTCATTATTCTCCCTCCGTAACATCTGCAATTGCTTGATATAAGATGTTCAGCATTTCATCAATCTCATCTATCTGAGATGCTAACGGTGGCATAAATACAATAGTGTTACCAAGTGGGCGTAAAATCATTCCTAGTTCTCTTGATCGCTTACACACTTCCACGCCTACTCGCTCCGTCCACTCAAACGGCTCTTTCGTTTCTTTATTTTTTACAAGTTCAATTCCTACCATCAATCCACACTGACGAATATCTCCAACACGTTTGTATTCATAAAGTGCTTCCAATTGTTTCCCTACATATTCTGCTTTGTATGCAACATCTTTTACTAGATTTGTTTTTTCATAAAGTTCTAAATTAGCAATTGCAACTGCGCAACCTAATGGATTGCCGGTATAACTATGACCATGGAAAAATGTTTTCTGCTCTTCATAGCTACCTAAAAAAGCATCATAAATTTCATCTGTTGTCACAGTAATAGCCAACGGTAAATACCCACCGGTTAAGCCTTTTCCAGCTGTTAAAATATCCGGTGTAACATTTTCATGTTCACAAGCAAACATTTTTCCAGTACGACCAAACCCCGTCGCCACCTCATCTGTAATAAATAAAACATTATATGTTGTACAAAGATCTCGAAGACCTTTTAAATATCCTTTCGGCATTGTAATCATACCGCCTGCACCTTGCATTAACGGCTCTACAATAATCGCTGCAACCTCATCATGTTTTTCTTTTAACAACTCTTCCATTTCTTCCAAATGTTTTTGAACAATTTGTTCTTTGTCATCCCCATAAGGAGAACGATATGTATATGGATATGGCATTTTTATCGCGTCAAATAAGAGCGAACTGTACACTTGGTGAAACAAGTCAATTGCTCCTACTGAAACAGCTCCAATTGTATCTCCGTGATACGCTTCTTTTAATGTAATAAACTTTTGTTTTTTAGATTTTCCTTTATGCTGCCAATATTGAAAAGCCATCTTAATTGCAATTTCAACAGCTGTAGAACCAGAATCTGAATAGAATACTTTTTTCAAACCTTCCGGAACAACTTCAATGATCTTTTCTGCAAGTAAAATCGATGGCACATTGGCAAGTCCTAGCATAGTAGAATGCGCGACTTTATTTAATTGTTCACGAATTGCATTATCTAATTCAGGAACATGATGCCCATGAACATTAAGCCAAATGGATGAAACGCCATCCCAATAACCATTTCCATTTACGTCATATAATTTACGGCCTTCTCCTCGCTCAATAATAACTGGATCTTCCGCTAAATAGTCCTTCATTTGCGTAAATGGATGCCATACGTATGCTTTATTTTTCTCAGCCAACTCTTCATATGTATAGGTTGTTCTTTTACTTGTATTGCTACTAACAGTCACAATTGTCACCCCTAATGTTAACTTTTATATAAATATAGTTAACATTAAAATTAAAATACTGTCAATTATTTTAAAAGGTAAATGTTCTTAAAAAAGAACGACTTATCATAAGATAAGTCGTTTTATTTTCCATGCTGAATCTTTCCGATTTCCAAAATAATCTCTTCGTCTTTTTTCCCATCAGTATCAATTCCAAGTTGTTTTGCATGTTCTATAAGCAGCTCATGACGCTTTTCAAACCTTGCTGTATTTAACTCTTTTTGAATTTCTTTTTCTGTTTTTCCTTCAAGAGAAACACCTAATTTAGCAGCTGTTTTCTCTCTATTCTTTTCTTCTTTGACTTTCTCTAATTCCTTTGTTTCTACTTTTTGCTCAACCTTTAATTTCGGTTGATCTGGTGATGCCGCAAATACTGTATAAATTCCAGCACCTCCACCAAGAACAAGTAAGGTTGTCAAAAGAAATAATTTTTTCTTCATTCATTCCCCTCCTTTCTATTTTCATTATAACGCACAAATAAGAACTTAAAAAAACATTCTCTCGTTATTTTCTTGAAAAAAATAATAAATATATGTATTGACATATTAGATAAATATATGATAAAAATTTAACTAACATCATATGAATCGGCGATGATAGGATTTAGTAGTATTTCGTTTCCTGATTTCAGAGAGCTGGTGGTCGGTGCGAACCAGTACAGAGCGAATTATGAATTACCCCCTGGAGCTTCTTTTACGAAACGTTTGGAGTAGTGAAAGACGGTTATGGACCGTTATTTCTACAGAGTGGTGAAATGAAACTGTTTCACAATTTAGGGTGGTACCGCGATTTTTTTCGTCCCTGCATATACTGCAGGGGCGTTTTTTATTTTCTGTTGGTGCATATTATACGACCCTTTATTTTGTGCTACGTTCATTTCACAAGCTAGGGTGGTACCGCGATTCTTTTCGTCCCTGCATATTTATATGCAGGGACGTTTTTTTATGATGCTAAACAATTACCGGTAATTTGTCGCAAAATTCTAAATTTTAGAAGGGAATATACAATATTGGCGAATTTTATATAAAAAAGAACTATTTTAGATTATTAGGAGGGGCAAACAATGGTTTCAAAAATCGAATCTATTCTTTTAACATTTTTCATCTTTTTCTGTATTGGCTTTAGCGTTATTCAATTAGGAACATCACCACACATTCCAATTTTATTTGGCATTATTGTATTATTAGCATTTGGCTTTATTAAAAAAATCTCTTGGTCTACTATGGAAAAAGGAATGATAAGTAGTATTTCAGCTGGTATTCCATCCATTTTCATTTTCTTACTTGTCGGTGTATTAATTAGCGTTTGGATCGCTGCTGGGACAATTCCAACATTAATGGTATACGGATTCGGGCTTGTATCACCAAAGATTTTCATCCCGACAGTCTTTGTTGTTTGTGCAATTGTCGGAACAAGTATCGGCAGCGCCTTTACAACAGCAGCAACAGTAGGGCTTGCCTTTATGGGAATGGGAACTGCTCTTGGATACGATCCAGCACTTATTGCCGGTGCAATTGTTTCTGGAGCTTTCTTTGGAGATAAGATGTCTCCTTTATCTGATACAACAAACTTAGCTCCTGCTGTAACAGGGGTGGATCTATTTGAACATATTCGTAACATGCTTTGGACAACAATTCCTGCTTTCATTATTGCCTTTATTGCTTTCTTCATTTTAGGAAGCGGGTCTTCAGGAGATGTTGATTTCTCTACTTTTACAAATGCATTAGAAAAGAATACAATCATTTCAATTGTCACACTTATTCCAATTCTATTACTATTCTTATGCGCATTTAAAAAAGTACCAGCTGTTCCAACTTTACTTGCTGGAATTGTAGCTGGAATTATCATCCTCTTTATTTTCAAGCCAAGTACATCACTTACTGATTTAATGAAAATTATGCAAGATGGCTATGTTGCTAAGACGGGTATAAAAGATATTGATAGCTTATTATCACGCGGCGGATTACAAAGTATGCTTATGTCAATTGCACTTATTTTTCTTGCTCTTTCTATGGGTGGGTTACTACAAGGAATGGGCATTATTACTCAGCTTATGAACATTATTGCTAATTTTGTTAAGACAAGTACACGTTTAATTATTTCTACTGCTTCAACAGCAATTGGCGTTAACTTCTTGCTTGGTGAGCAATACTTATCTATCGTTTTAACAGGACAAGCATTTGCTAAAAAATACGATGAAGTCGGTTTAAAGCGTCGTAACTTATCACGAGTATTAGAGGATGCGGGCACAGTTATTAACCCTCTTGTTCCGTGGGGTGTAAGTGGTGTCTTCTTAGCAAATGTACTAAGTGTTCCAACATTTGATTACGTTCCATACTCAATCTTCTGCTTAGCTTGTCCGATTGTTACAATCATCGTTGGATTTACAGGATTTGGTCTTTCCTGGCAGAAAGAAAAGCCTGTTACAGTTTCTTAAATGAAGTATAAAGAAAAAGGGGTTACCGCTATCAGTAACCCCCTTTTTTCTTTATTCCTCTATTTGTGATATTACCTGTTTACTTTTTTTCGTCTAAATAACATAAACACGCCTGCTCCAACAAACGCAAGTCCCGCTCCAATTGTAGAGAAGGCACTCGCTCCCGTTTTTGGTAAATCACGATCTACTTCGTTTGTTTCTTTATCTTCACTTACATTTGTAGGTTCTTTCGTATCTTTATTTCCATTGTCAGGATTTGTTTGGGGATCTCCATTGTTTTCTCCGCCTGGTGTTGTTGGGTTACCACCGTTGTTCTCCTCACCTGGTGTTGGCGGTGTGGTTGGTTTGTCTCCATCATTCCCTTCACCTGTCGTTGGTGGCGTGGTTGGTTTGTCTCCATCGTTCTTTTTCGTTAAATCAATTGCATATTTCGCAAACTCATTTTCAGATGGACCAACATAAGAGATTTTCCCATCCTTTGTAATGTACTTTTGCGCATTTGGTGAAGAGTCAAATGTAGTATTTAATTTTTCAGCAACAATTGACTTAAATGTCCAGTTTTGATCTGCTGCCGGGTTAATAACTGGTGTTTCTTTCATATATTTCGTAATGATTTGACGCGTTTCATCTTGAGATTGATATACAACTTCACCTTTACTTACACCAGGGAATGTTTGACTGCTGCCACGATAGTTATTTGTAGCAACAATAAACTCTTGATTATCAGCTATCGGTTTCCCATCATATGATACGTTCACAATACGATTCGCATTTGGATTTACTACTTTTCCATCTTTATCATATTTTGCTGGTTGTGTCACATCAATTTCGTATTTTACGCCATCTAAAATATCAAAGTTATATGTAGGGTAGTTTACATTTACTAACGACTGTTCTTCTGCTTTAGCTGGATCAATTTGATTGAACTGACCTGCAGACATTTCAAGCCATTCTTTTACTTGTGCACCATTTACTTTTACAGCATATAGAGTATTTGGATATACATATAAATCAGCAACGTTTTTAATCGCTAAAGTCCCTGCTGGAATATCAGTATAATAAGTTGCACCATTTCGGCCGCCTGCTTTAAAAGGTGCACCTGCTGATAAGACTGGGATTCCTTTATATTTCTTGTACTGTCCATTTTCTGCAAATAGCTTTTCTACATACCATTTTTGGGCATTCGTAACAAGCTGTACAGATGGATCATCTTGTACAAGTGAAAAATAACTATTAATTGGTGCTGTTGTTTCCCCTACAGGTGTATTTACGTATTTTATCGTTGCTTCATGATCACCTTTTATTTCATCAACTAGTCTTTTATCAGATTCTACTAATGCATTTCCTTTACTATCAGAAATCGGACGAACACTTGGAACCGATTTATCTTTTTGTACTTCCCACTTGCCATTTACCTTTTTCAGTTCCATATCAATAATACCGAGATTACTTCCGAAAACACCTGGCATCACAACTGGAACACCATTAAAATTGTCCGTTATTACCGTATGTGAGTGTCCCATTAACACTGCATCGACACCAGGAACTTCTGTTGCTAAATAATAGGATGCATTCTCATTCTTCATACCAGGTTTATAATCACTTTTATCGACACCAGAGTGAGCTAATGCAACAATAATATCTGCACCTTCTGCTTTCATCTGCGGTACCATTTTTTTCGCTGTTTGTACAATGTCTTCTGCTTTTACTTTTCCTTCTAAATTCGCTTTATCCCAGCCCATAACTTGTGGTGGTACAAAGCCCATTACACCAATTTTCACTGTTTGTGTTTTGCCAGATTCATCTGTTACTTCTTTTTCAAAAACATGATATGGTTTAAAAGCGTGTTTATCGTTCTCTGGATTATCATCATGATCGTCTATATACACATTTGAGTTAATAACTGGGAACTGCGTTTTACTAGTCGCCTTCTTTAAGTAATCCAAGCCATAGTTAAACTCATGGTTTCCAAGAGAAATGACGTCATACTTCATTAAATTCATTAAACGATATAACGGGTGGACATAGTTTCCATCCAATCCTTTTTGCGCCACATAATCCCCAAGCGGCGTCCCTTGTAGAGCATCCCCATCATCAAATAGTACAGAGTTTTTCGCTTTTGCACGTTCCTCATTTACAAGAGTCGCAGTTTGAACTAAACCAACTTTATTATCTGTTTTCGTTTGATAATAGTCGTAGTTCATTAAGTTAACATGAATATCCGAAGTTTCCAATATTCGTAAATTAACTGTGCTTTCTCCTGCTTGTTCCTCTGCATGAGCAATAGTTGGCATTACTTGTGGTGCGATAACACCTAATGCAAGCGTCGCTCCTGCTAGCGCTTTCTTTGATTTCTTCACAAAAAATCCCCCTTATTAAATTGTCCCTAAAAAAACAATAAAATGAGTTTTTCATCAAACTCTAATAAGGTATTCTCTCTACCTTTATTCTCTTCTTTCCTCATATTAGAGTGACGTATATTCATTTATCTGACATTATCATATCTAACTTACTTTCATATCGTCAATATTTTTTGACATACTTCTACAAATTTTCTGTAAAGCTATTGTAAAATTTCCATAAAGATATAATAAGCCCTTCCATTGCTTATACCGTTGAATATGATACAATTACCAATTACAAGGAGGATGAATTTATGAAAAAAGTCATCTTAATTATTGTTTGTCTCCTCCTTCTAATCATTTCTTATTCGCATTTTGAAAAGAACGATGAGACAACAAAACAAAAAGAAAAATCAGTATCATCTACTTCTCATTGGATTGATAAACAAACAAATGACTCTTTTTATCATCTTGTGTTAGGAGATTCGCTTGCAAAGGGATATGGCTCGACACAAGGAGGGTTTGCCGAATTAGCTTCCAAGCAAATAGAGGAACAAATTCACAAACCGATTAGAGTAGAAAACCTTGGAGTGAACGGACTTACAACAGATCGTCTCGTTCAAAAAATTCAGGCAGAAGAAGTGCAGCAAAAAATTAAAGAAGCAAATATAATTACCATTAATATTGGAGGAAATAATTTATTCCGTTTAAATCGTGATGTAGGTGTTATAGATGGTATTAAAATGTTAAATAAAGAAAAAACTCATTTTGAAGAAGACGTAAAAAACATTGTAAAGACAGTTCGGACTCTCAACCCAAATGCTTTACTCATTCTATCTGAGCTCTATAACCCTCTACAACTCGATGATTCAATTGCTTCTTATGCAGATATGTTTTTAGATGGCTGGAATGATGCGGTTTACTCAATTTCAAAAGCGAATCAACCGTCCATTGTTTTACCAATTCGAAAATTAATACCAAATGATAAAAAAGAATTACTGTACGATCAAGTACATCCAAATGATAAAGGTTATGAAATTATTGCCAACGCGTTTACTAAACAAGTTCTATCCTACAAATATTAAAACAAAAACGAACAATTCTATTTTTATACGGTACCTTTTTTTGTTACAATGATAATGGAAGGGGGCCTTTATATGGAATCACGCGAATGGGAACGTATTGTTGATCATCTTCTTTCGTTAGTGCCTCTTTTTTATCGCAAATTTATGCTTCCTGGAGAGTTTTCTTCACAAAGGCACATGCCACCGTCACATACACAGGTGTTACTGCTATTGCATGAACGTGGCACATTAGCAGTGTCAGAAATCGGAAAGCGATTAGCGATTTCAAGGCCCAACATGACACCTCTATTAAATAAATTGATTCAAGAAGAACTTATAGAGCGTCATTACAGCGAAAAAGATCGACGAGTCATTTTAATTTCTCTAACACTAGAAGGGAAATCGTTAGTAAATCAATATCAACAATTCATTTTAGACAAACTAAAAGAAAACTTTCAAACATTATCGGAAAGCGATCGTGAACAACTCATTCACTCGCTTCAAACGATTCAAAATTTAATTTTGAAAACAAACGTATAAAGCTGCTTCCAAAGGAAGCAGCTTTATGATTCATAATAGTTTCCATAATATACATTTGAATACGGCCATGTTGTTAAGTATGGTTTTTGCTCCGGAGAAGGCTGCGCTTGCTGATATGCTTCAAACTGTTGCCTTGTATAAGGAACAGGATAATAATGCACATATGAGTATGCTTGAGGTACATAGTAATAATACATTCATTCTCCCTCCTTTTTTAAGCATATTCAAGGCGGAAAATGAATGTGACATTCTTTATATTTGTACAAGTGGTTCTCTCGCGCGTTTTTTTCTTTTTTTCAAACGTAACTTACGGTTCTTTTCATATAAATAATGCACAACAAAATAAGATATTACTCCAAATACAACCCCGAAAATTGTCATCCCAATTAATACATATACTTCACTCTGTAATAAGCTCTTTAACATAATAAAAATATTACTCGAGAAAAGATCAGATATTGTATATGGTTTATGCTGAATTACCTTTATTTCAAATGGATATAAAGTTTTCCCTAATGCATATGCAAACGGAAACAAAATTACCGGAAGAAATGATATTTTTCCGATAATATTACCAATAACCGCTGCTGGAAAGGATCCCTTTGCTAAGCGTACAATTGGATAAAAAATAAGATAAACAAGTGACGCTGTATAAATCACCAACATTTCTAAAGCAAATCCAATCGCAAATCCACGTGACACTTTCTTCGCTCCTTCTGGCGAACGGAGCAACTTATAATAATGAAATTTCAGCACTCTCCAAATACGTTGAAAAAATGAATATGTTTTTTTACCTGTTTGCACAATTATCATCTCTTTAATAGTTTTTTCTCTTCGTAGTATGAACTTAATACTACGACACAAACAACCCTATTTAACTTCACTTATACTAACTTCATCTTATTATAAATGATACAAAGAACATTCACCAAATATACATCAGACATTTCGTAACAAAAAAACCTTCCCGATTAGGAAGGTTTTTTGATGTTTTGAAGCAGACTTACCAATAATGCTTTTTGAGCGTGCAATCGATTCCCTGCTTGCTCAAAGACAACAGAATGCGATCCATCTATAATTTCTCCTGTTACTTCCTCTTCACGATGAGCGGGTAAACAATGTAAGAAGCGATACGTTGCTTTCGCATGCTGAACAAGTTTTTCGTTCACTTGAAACGGTTGAAATAATTGGTATTTCCCTTCCGTATCTTCTTGCCCCATGCTCATCCAAACATCGGTATAGATAAAGTCAGCACCTTTCACTGCCAACTCCGGATCATTCAAAACTTCAATATTTGCTCCCGTCTCATTTGCAATTTCTAGCGCACGCTTTACAATTTGTTCATTCGGTTCATACCCTGGGGGAGTCGCCACTGTCATATGCATACCGACTTTTGCACTTGCTAGCAGTAAAGAGTGACATACATTATTTCCATCCCCTAGGTAAGCAAGTTTAATCCCTTTAAATGTATGAACTTCTTCATAAATTGTCATCAAATCAGCTAATGCCTGACACGGATGATGATCATCTGTCAATCCATTAATAACAGGAATACTTGCTTCTTTCGCAAGCTCCTCTACATCTGCGTGCGAGAATGTACGAATCATAATTCCATCAATATAATGAGATAATACTTTTGCTGTGTCTGAAACACTTTCTCCTCTGCCAAGTTGCATTTCTTTTCCACTTAGAAACATTCCATGTCCACCGAGTTGTACCATTCCTGCTTCGAAAGAAACACGCGTACGAGTTGAATGTTTATCAAAAATTAACCCTAATATTTTCCCTTCTAATAAAGGTTCATGCTTCTCTTTTTTTAAATACATTGCAAATTCAATTAGCGCAATTATCTCCTCTTGCGTCAGTTCTTCTAATGTTAAAAGATCTTTCGTTTGTAATTTCGGTACTTGTATAGTTGACATAGAATTTCCCCCTTATAATATTGGTGATTTTTGTGTACAAATCACTCTTTTTATCATATTTACTGCTTCGTCTATTTCTTCATTCGTTACAATGAGTGGTGGTAAAAGTCGCAAAACATTCGTTCCAGCTTGCAATACAAGAAGCCCCTCTTTTTCTAACTGTTCTATAATGAATGTGACGTCACACTTACAAACGACTCCAATCATAAGTCCTCTCCCTCGAATATCAGTAATCCATTGAACATCAAGTAATTCTTTCTTTAATTTTTGCAGGAAGTATTCTCCCTTTTCTTTTACTTCTTGTAAAAATGAAGGTTGTTTTATAATTTGTAGTACTTCTTTTGCTGCTGTCATTGCAATGTAATTTCCGCCAAATGTTGAACCATGAGTCCCCGCTGAAAAAGCAGTCATAAGCTCTTTCTTTCCAAGCATTGCCCCAACCGGGATCCCATTTCCAAGCGCCTTTGCCGCTGTAACGATATCTGGGGATGTTCCGGTCTGTTCATAAGCAAACAACGTTCCCGTTCTTCCCATACCTGTTTGCACCTCGTCGATTATATAAAGAGCACCATATTGTCTACATAACTTCTCAATCTCTTGCAAAAAGGAAATATCAGCAGGTAAGACGCCACCCTCACCTTGAACAACTTCCACCATAACTGCAGCTACTTCTTCATTCATTGTCTCCCTGAGCGCGGCTATATCATTAAAGAGAATATGTGAAAAAGATGGAAGAAGTGGACCAAATCCCTTTTTTACTTTCTCTTGCCCCGTTGCGCTCATCGTTCCAAATGTTCTTCCATGGAAAGATTGCTGGAATGTTAAAACAAGAGATTTCCCCGTATGCTTCCGCGCTAATTTAAGCGCTGCTTCATTGGCTTCTGCCCCGCTATTACAAAAAAACACGTAATCTAACTCACGCCCCTCTGTTAGCAATTCAGCTACCTTTTCTTGTACCTTGTGCGAAAAAAGATTTGATATATGCCAAATTTCCTGTAATTGCTTTTTTACTGCTTCTACAAGTACAGGATGACAATGTCCTAAATTACATACAGCAATTCCAGAAGTAAAATCTAAATACTTTTCCCCACTTTCATCTATCACTTTTGTTCCGGTTCCTTGAACAATTTCAACACTGCGTCTCCCATATGTCGGAAATATATGACTACTCATACGATATTCACCCCTTTTGTTACCGTCGTTCCAACCCACTCCCCTGATGTTCCTACAAAATGTTTTGTACCATTTACAATGCTGACATGCTCGACTCCCATCTGTATTGAGGTGAGAGCAGCCTGTACTTTCGGAATCATCCCCCCTGTAATAACTTCTTTTTCTATCAGACGTAGGATCTCAGCTTCATCCGCTTTCGTTAACAACTTCCCTTCGAACAATATCCCATCTACATCCGTAATAAAAATAAGTTCTTTCGCCCCCAGCGTAGCTGCAATTCCAGCTGCGGCTGTATCTGCATTTATGTTATAAACCTGGTTTCCTCTTACCCCAATTGGAGCAATAACCGGAATATAATTCAAATCTAGTAACCCTTTTAATAGTGAAGCCTCTACACCACTAACTTCACCAACATATCCAATATCCTCATCAAGAGGCTGAACTTGAAGTAATTTCCCATCACAACCAGAGATTCCGATTGCATGCAAGCCATGCTTTTGAAAATTCATCACCATTTTTTTATTCGTGCTTCCGCATAAAACCATTTGAACAACATTCATCACTTCTTTTGTTGTCACACGTAACCCATTCTTCTTTTCAATTGGAATATTAAATCGCTTTAGCTTTGCATCAATTTCTGGTCCACCGCCATGAACAACAATAACTTGATATTTTTTCTTCAGCTGCTCTATACATTCAAAAAACACATGGTCTAAACGTTCTAGCATACTCCCACCGCATTTTACTACGATATACTCGCTCATCTTCTCTCTCCTTACGTACGATAACAAGCATTTATTTTCACATAGTCATAGCTTAAGTCGCAGCCCCAAGCTCTTCCTTTCTCCCCTCCAAGGTGCAAATGAGCATCAATAACAATTTCAGATTCCTTTAATTTTTGTTTCATTTCCTCTTGAGAAAAAGCTTGTAGCTCGCTGCTTTGTAAAACAGAAATAGACTGAACAGCAATATCAACAGCGATAGGATCAATAACAACTCCACTTTGACCAATCGCACTAATAATGCGGCCCCAATTTGCATCTTCACCATACATTGCAGTTTTCACAAGACTTGAGCCAACAATTTGTTTCGCAATCTTATTCCCTTCTTCTACTGTTCGTGCTCCGTATACATTTACTTCAACTAACTTAGTAGCACCTTCACCATCTTTAGCAATTTGCTTCGCTAAGTCCTCACATACCTTTTGCAAAGCAAACATAAACTTCTCCCACTCCGTATGATTCGTATGAATAGCAGTTGTTCCTGATAACCCACTTGCCATTACAACGACCATATCATTTGTAGATGTATCACCGTCCACAGTAATTTGATTAAATGTATGATTCGTAACTTGTGATAATGCTAGCTGGAGTGCTTCTTGTTCTATATTTACATCTGTTGTAATAAAGCTAAGCATCGTTGCCATATTCGGATGAATCATACCAGAACCTTTTGCTGCCCCTGCAATCATCACTTCTTTTCCTTCAATCATAAACTGATAGCATGATTGCTTTATAACAAGATCCGTTGTTAATATCGCTTCATAAAAGGAAGCTGCCTTCTCTTTTTCTTTCGATGGTACGAGATAGGAAATACCAGTACGAATTGCTTCCATTGGTAAAGAAACTCCAATGACACCTGTTGAAGCAACTGCCACATGATTTTCTTTTACCTGGAATTGTTTCGCAGCCAACGTTTTCATTTCATACGCATCTTGTAACCCCTGTACACCTGTACATGCATTTGCATTTCCGCTATTTACAACAATTGCTTGTAGCTTTCCTTCCACAGCTATACTTTCTTTTGTAACTTGTACTGGCGCAGCTTGAAATTGATTTGTTGTATAAACAGCTCCGCAATTAGCAGGAACATCACAAACAATTGCTCCCATATCTTTTTTCCCTTTTTTCAACCCAACCTGGGTACCAATCGCTGCAAAACCTTGTGGCGTTACAATTGATCCACTTGCAACTTTTATAATAGAATCTGTTCCAATCATCATTCTTCCCCCTTATGGATAGAGCGGCATATATTGTAATCCCGCCGTTTCCTCCAGACCTGCTAATAAGTTTGCATTTTGAATTGCTTGCCCAGCTGCTCCTTTCATCATATTGTCGATAACGGAAACAACTGTAATACGTCCTGTTCGTTCATCATAAGCCGCTCCAATGTCACAATAATTTGAACCCCTTACTTCTTTTGGACTTGGAAACTCTCCTTTAGAACGGATACGAACAAAAGGAGCATGACAATACGTTTCTTCATATAACTTCTCTAATATCTGTGCATGGATATCTCGTTTTGCTTTTGCATAGAGAGTAACCATAATCCCTCTCGATATCGGAATTAAATGTGTACTAAATGTAATTGGTTTCGCCTGTTTATTCCACTCACCAAGCATTTGTTCAATCTCTGGAACATGCTGGTGCTCATTCACTTTATAAATATGGAAATTATCATACAGCTCTGGAAAATGAGTCATTGTTGTCGGTGTTTTTCCCGCTCCTGACACCCCTGATTTCGCATCGATAATAAGTGAGTCTTCCTCTATCATCCCGCCCCGCATTAATGGCGCAGCTGCTAGTAGTGCCGCTGTTGCAAAACATCCTGGATTTGCAACCAATTCCGTTTCCTTAATAGCCAACTTTTTCCATTCACTTAATCCATACACTGCCTTTTGAAGAATTTCTTCCTTTGCAGCGGGCCTTTTATACCATGTTTCATATGTACAAGGATTCAACATACGAAAATCACCTGATAAATCAATAACTTTTAAACCAGACGCTAGCAAGCGTGGCGTTATATGTGCCGAAACCCCTGCCGGTGTCGCTAAAAATACAATACTAGCCTCCTTCGCTATTACATCCACGTCGATTTCTTGTAACGTATGGACAATAAAATTTTGTAAGTGCGGATATACATTTGTTATTCGTTCCCCTACTTGTGAAAAAGAATGGACAGATGTAATCGAAAAATATGGATGATGATGTAACAACCTTATTAACTCAATTCCTCCATATCCAGTTGCTCCAATAATCGCGACTTTCATATGCTCCTCCTTATATCGATTCTTTAAATTAAATATGATTATAATATTGTATATTTATAGAGTCAATTAAATATTTATTAATTTTAAAACTTTTAAAAACGTAATTTTTCTAGAAAAACAATAATTATAAATGAATTTTTATACACCTTTGATGTGTGCTAGTATTTTTTCTATACTTCAAGTACAATAAAAACAATACATTTATACATGCAAGCGAGGAAAAACATGAATGAAAAATTAATTGAAAAGATGTTGATAAAAAGTTTTCGGCAATATCAATGTAAACCTATTTCAAAAGAGGATCAGGAAACTTTAATTCAAAGTGTCCAAACAACCATTGGTTCGGAACCTGATATCGATGTATATGAAGCAATTGAGGATATTGTTTATGAATATATTACGGGAAAATAAAAAACAGGAGATTTCCAAATGGAAATCTCCTATTTTTTACTTAATGATTTACCTGCTATACGTTCAAAAAAACCTGGAAATAACGCAAAAAATTTTGGTCCAACACTCATCCATTTTGGCAAATTCACTTCACGCTTTTTCGTTTGCATCGCTTTTACAATTTGCTCTGCTACGTATGTTGGCTTTAACATGTAACGTCCCATATTTTTTACATATGTACCTGATTGATCAGCAATATCAAAAAAGTTTGTGTCAATTGGCCCTGGATTAATCGCTGTTACATGAATATTTGTATTTGAGAGCTCCATGCGTAAGCTATTCGTAAATCCTAATACTGCATGTTTGCTTGCTGCATACGCACTAGATTTTGGCGTTGCAATTTTCCCTGCTAACGAAGCAATATTAATGATTTGTCCACTATTTCTCTCTAACATATGAGGTAATACCGCTTTCGTACAAGCTACTAATCCAAATACATTGACCTGAAACATATCTTTCACTTCAGTCATGGACGCTTCTTCAAACGTTTTGAAAATACCAAAACCAGCATTGTTTACCAATATATCAATCTGCCCTGCATCCTTTAATATTCTTGCAAAAACAGTATCAATCTCTACTTCTTCACTTACATCTAATACGTAATAATAGCAAGGCGTATTGTAAGTCGCTTTAATCTTTCCAGCTAATACTCGTAGTTTTTCTTCTGTCCGCGCTATTAATACAGGAATCGCGCCCTCTGCTGCAACTTGCATCGCAACTTGTTCTCCAATTCCACTAGAAGCTCCTGTAATGACGATTACTTTTTCTTGTAAACGTCCCGTCATCGCTGTCACCTACTTTGCATAATAAATCAATTGTGGCGACGATTCATCAATCATCACTTGTTGATTATATGCTAAAAAGTCCAATTGTCCAACTGTTTCCGAAATCGTAAGTGGCAATTGCTCTTTATATAATACAGGGAATAATTTCACACATACTTCGAAGGCTGTCATCGGTTTTTCTTTTAATAATTCTAACACTTTGAAAGCACGTGTTTCTTGTTTTTGCAACCTTCCCTCTATCAGCTCTTTCACATTCACAATGTCTTCTCCATGACCTGATAAAATGCGTGAAATCTTCATGTTACTTAAACGTTTTAATGTTTGATTATATTGTAGTAAAGGTCGCGCTCGCTCTGTCTGTCCTTCATATGGCGGTTCTAGTATCGGATTGGAGGAAATATGACTGATTAAAGCATCCCCACCAATTAATAGTCCATCACGCTCCCTGTATAACGAAATATGAGTCGAAGCATGCCCTGGTGTTTCAATAACTGTAAACTCAGGTAACGCTTCAATACTGTCTCCCTCTCGTACAGTATGTGTTAACGATCTATTACAAGAATATTTAAGTGTTTTCGTCGTAAGTAATGCTTCATCCTTCAAAAATGCTTCTGGAACTCCGAACTGTAATGCGGCTTCTTTAAAAAATTGTTGATAACGTTTCAAAAATTGAGAATCCTGCGTAATCCACGGCTCATTCCAAGGATGGCCTACAATATTTGTCTTCTCAGAAAATGTATTTAAAAGCCCACAATGATCAGCATGATGATGTGTAATCACTACTGTTTCAATGTCTTCTATCCTATATCCTAAAGTCCTTAATTGTTTTTCTAATGCTGCCCTGGCCTCTTTTGTATTTGTCCCTGTATCAATTAATGTTAATGATTCTCCCTTTACTAAAAAAACATTAACTGTCTCAACTGCAAATGGAACAGGAATCTCCATTCGATGAATTGTTACCATGTTTATGCCCCCCGTCTCTCTCCGGTTCAAAAATGAATCCCTCTTCAGTTTACAACTTCTTTAAAAATTTGTCATTATTTTCAGATAAAAAGAAGGTGTTTTCTATAATAAAACGAATGTATGTAAATTTATAAGTTTTTCTTACAAAAATTAAGGAGGCTTCATCATGTCTATTCAAAATATTTCCTTTCTAGGTGCCGGATCTATAGCTGAAGCAATCATCGCCGGTTTATTAGATGCGAAGGTTGTAACGGGTAAACAAATTACAGTAAGTAACCGCTCAAATGAAACAAGATTACAGGAATTACATACAAAATACGGTGTCAAAGGAACACATAACAAAGAAGAACTACTTGCTCATGCAGATATTATTTTCCTTGCAATGAAGCCAAAAGACGTCGCAGAAGCACTTCAACCTATAAAAAAATATATAACGAATAATCAACTCGTTATTTCATTATTAGCAGGTGTTTCTACAAGTTCTATTACAAGCCTGCTTCAAAAAAATGTTCCGATTATCCGAGCAATGCCAAATACATCAGCCGCTATTTTAAAATCAGCCACAGCTATTTCTCCATCCTTGCATGCAACAGAGCAGCACATTTACATTGCTAAATCTTTATTTGAAACAATTGGCCTTGTTTCAGTGGTGGAAGAAGAACATATGCATGCTGTTACTGCACTATCTGGGAGTGGCCCTGCGTACGTGTATTACGTAGTTGAAGCAATGGAAGAAGCCGCAAAACAGATCGGCTTAGAAGAGTCTGTGGCTAAATCACTTATTTTGCAAACAATGATTGGTGCCGCTGAAATGCTTAAGGCTAATACTAAGCACCCTTCTATCTTACGAAAAGAAATCACCTCTCCTGGTGGAACGACAGAAGCTGGGATCGAGGTTCTTCAAAGTTTTAATTTTCAACAAGCACTCGTCGCATGTATTACACAAGCTACAAAACGATCACATGAACTTGGAAAAACATTAGAACAATTAACAAACGAAAAATAATAAACGGAGCTCAGAAAATAGATCTGAGCTCCGTTCTTTTATCACGATTGTCTTCTCTTATTTGCTACTCTTTCCAAAAATCTCTTCTTGAAGGCGACGCCCTGTTGGTGTTGCTGCTAGTCCACCTTCAGCTGTCTCACGAAGTGCAACTGGCATTGTTTGCCCAATTCTAAACATCGCTTCAATAACTTCATCGCATGGAATTGTGCTTGTTACACCAGCTAGTGATAAATCCGCTGCAATCATAGCATTTGAAGCACCTGCTGCATTACGTTTTACACAAGGTACTTCTACAAGTCCAGCAACTGGATCACATACTAACCCTAGCATATTTTTTAAAGCAATCGCCATCGCTGTAGCTGCTTGCTCTTGTGTTCCTCCAGCCATTTCAACAGCTGCCGCTGCTGCCATTCCACTTGCTGAACCAACCTCAGCTTGACAACCTCCAGCTGCACCTGAAATGCAAGCATTATTGGCAACAACCATCCCAAATGCTCCTGCTGTAAATAAAAATTCAATCATTTCTTCACGTGTTGGCTGTAATTTTTCTTTGAGCGCAAATAGTACGCCTGGTACAGTCCCAGCTGATCCAGCTGTTGGTGTTGCACAAATGATTCCCATTGCTGCATTTACTTCGTTTGTTGCAACCGCTTTGCTCACTGCATCCAACATCGTATGCCCAGATAAACCTTTTCCGCTCTTCATATACTCTTGTACTTTCACCGCATCTCCGCCAGTTAAACCAGTCGGTGATTTCACACCTTTAATACCACGCTCTACCGCTTGTTCCATCACGACTAAGTTTTTCTCCATGCCTGCAAGTACTTCTTCACGAGAGATACTTCTTGTCTTCATTTCACATTGAATCATTATTTCTGCAATTTTTACATTCTGTTCTTTAGCTTGCGCCACTAGTTCCGCTGCGTTCCGAAACATGGTGTGTCCCCCCTGCAATTAATCCATAATAGTTACTTGACAAATATTAGATTGTCCTTTAATTTCTTCGATAACTTCATCTGCCAACAATTCATCTGTTTCAATGACCATAAGCGCTCTTCTTCCTTTTTCCTTACGTGAAACACTCATCGTACTAATATTAATTTCATGTTTGGCAAGTATAGAAGCTACAGATGCAATCGCTCCAAAGCGATCATTATTTACAATAAGAAGTGCCGGACTTGTTCCTGATAGTTGTAAATCAAACCCATTTAATTCCACCACTTCAATCTTTCCACCACCAATTGAACAAGCGACCACTTCAATCTCCTCTTCTCCTTTATACAAACGAATTCTCGCTGTATTCGGATGTGGTGCATTCGCTTCTTCTTCAATAAAGTCCACTTCAATCCCACGCTCTTTTGCAATTTCTAGCGCACTTGGGATACGTGTATCATCTGTTTCAAATCCTAGTATACCACCAATCAATGCTACATCTGTTCCATGACCACGATATGTTTTTGCAAACGAGCCATATAACGAAATCGTAACTCTTTTTGGTTCATGACGGAAAAGTTGACGAGCAACTTGCCCCATTCTTGCTGCACCTGCTGTATGTGAACTGGACGGCCCAATCATAACTGGACCGATAATATCAAATACTGAGCGATATTTCATCATGATTCCCCCTAAATCTTTTATAAAAAATTGCTTACTACTATTCTATTAAGCTGCCGATTCTGTTGCCTTTCCTCCCGTACCACGAATTTGCTCCGCTGTACGAATTGGATAGTTTTTGAATAGAAGTGAGCCAATATATCCTGCAATAATACCAGACACCATAATACATAAGAAACATAGCGTTACTTTCATCGGATCATTAAAACCATACATAACCATAAGTCCGGCAATCGCACCAGCAATAAATCCTGGTAGCAATCCAAATTTTAACACAGAAGCCCCTACAAGCATAGCATAAACAGGTGATACCCCCATTGCTAACGCAACAAGAGTTGCACCAGCTACTCTGCCTAGACTACCTGCTGATTCTCCAACTTCTTTTAAAAACGGTATTCCAATTAAATCCCCACCAACATATAGCTGAAATGCTTCAACTAAGAAACTTGCAACTGCAGCATTTGCTAGAGCTCCCATTGCCTTTATACCATTCGGTGCTTTGAAACTAAAGAGTGAAAAAAGACTGAGTACAAATAATAATAATACGGTTCCCTTAATAATCTCTAGGATGCCCTCTCTCTTTTAGTCAATTTCGTTTCGTTACGAAAAATGGCTAAAATGCACGCTGTAACTCACGACGAATTGTAATTTGCCTTCATTATAGCTTGTTTTTTATGAAACGCTTACTTTTGTTGAATTTTAAAATTTCTGAATTGATTATTTTTTACTTCTCTTGTATTAACAATAAGACAAACTACCTATATAACAGTTTTTCAAAATGACCGATGTTTTGTGTTTTTCTCATATCCATCTGAAAATCTTAAAATCCCTGTATTAGTTCATATAGATATCAAATGATAACAGTTCCAACTATCTTGTAGAGAAAAAAATTTTATAAAAAATAAAACAATGGCAAACTTATGTTGCCATTGTTTGTAAAATGTTATCGTTCTACTGGAAAACATTTCAAATCCATAGCTATTTCTGTATTTGCAAACAACAACTGAGCTTCTTGTAACAATTCCTTATATGTATCTGCTTGATAACGCGAACTAATGTGAGTCAATATTAACCGTTTCACATTCGCTTGCAATGCAATACTTGCTGCCTGTTCTGTTGTTGAGTGAAAATAATCATGTGCCTGGATTTCATCTGCTGCTGCAAATGTTGCCTCATGTACAAGTATATCTGCATCTTGCGCAAGGATTCTACTTGCTTCACAATAACGTGTATCTCCTAAAATCGTAATGATTCTTCCTTTTTGAGGTGGACCAATAAAGTCTTTTCCGTGTAAAACCCTTCCATCCTCTAATTCAACTACTTCACCGTCTTTTAAACGTTTAAAGATTGGCCCTGGTTTTACGCCAGCTTCTAGCAGCTTCTCAACAAGGAGATGCCCTTGTATGTCTTTCTCAACGATTCGGTATCCAAAACATTCAACTCCATGTGACAACCTCTTCGTTTCTACATGAAATTGCTTGTCTTCAAAAACAATACCCTCCTCAGTAATTTCTACAATTTTAAGTGGATATTTAACATGTGTTGTACTCACCGATAATGCGACTTCAATGAATTGCTTAATCCCTTTTGGTCCGTATACTGTTAATGGAGTTGTTCCTCCTTGAAAGGAACGACTTCCTAATAAACCAGGTAACCCAAAAATATGATCTCCATGCAAATGTGTAATAAATATTTTTTCAATGCGACGTGGACGCACTGATGTATGTAAAATTTGATGTTGTGTTGCTTCACCACAGTCAAATAACCACGTTTCACCTCGTTCTTCTAACAACTGCAAAGCGATTGCCGAAACATTTCTTCCTTTTGAAGGGACGCCTGCACCAGTTCCTAAAAATACAAATTCCACTTTCTTTCCTCCAGCTCTTTATAGAATCTATCTTTCATCTTACGGAATGTTATTTCAAATGGCAAATGAATTTCTATGAACTATTCATCTAGACAACTATATTAAACGAACGTTAACGATCAAAAAATAGCAATCGTTCGTGTTTTATAGTAAAATAATTGTATTACAAATAAAGGGAGCGTTTAACTATGAAAGAAGTATTTCGTTTACAAACTGATTTTTCATCTTCATTTGATCGCTGGGTAAGTTCTTTCGTGTCTGATCACCCAGCACCACTAGAATGGACGACTTTAAAAGAGTTAATTCATGAATACACCACATCGCATACAAATCGAACGTTACCGGAATACATTTCTTCATCTATCACATATTATGCACAACGTATTTCAACAACAAACAATTCAGAGATTGTGATTTATGAAAATCCTTCCATCTCATAATCTATAAAGTGAAACTTTAATCAGTGTGGCTTCATCCCCCACTGATTATTAGCCCTCACCAACCGGGCTTTTACGGACAGTTGATCCCAATCTAGCTTTTTTGCTTTCACTGAAATTTGAGATGGGGGTCTTACTGCCTGCAAATAACGGGATAAAAATAAAAAAGCATCGAAAATCGATGCTTTTTTTGTTTTTATAAAATATACAAAATATCATCCCCTTTTTACTATGAATAATAAATGGCCAACTGGTCATTTTAAAAACATAGTATTGTAAAGGAGAGATATCATTGAAAAAATTAAAGATGTTTTCAATCATTTTTTTGGCAATTATTTCATTGCTTGGATGTGCAGGAAAGCAAAAGGAGAAAGCATTGGATAATCGCGAAAACAATGGCGTACGAAATGTTACATACGAAGGAAACAACACTAACCTTCAAAGAGTAAAAAATAATACGAACGGTGTCACGAACAATGAAACACGACTGCACATAGCAAATAAAGCGGCAGATCGAATCATTGAACTAGAAGAAATAGACAAGGCAAATGTAATCGTCACAAATAGAAATGCCTATGTTGCAGTTGTTTTACGTGAAAATGTAAAAGGACAAATCACAAAGCAATTAGAAAAGAAAGTTGCAGATCAAGTTAGAGCTACCGACCCAGATATTCGTCATGTATTTGTATCTTCAAATCCTGATTTTGTAGATCGAATGAGAGACTATGCGGACAAAATTAACCAAGGTAAACCAGTAACAGGGTTATTTGAAGAATTTACCGAAACCGTTCGAAGAGTATTTCCTAATTCTCGGTAACAAATCAAACAGCCTTAATCGAGAAAGTAGTAAGTCGAATGCTTTTGGAATCTGGAGTAACGACTGCAGGTTGGAAAACTTCATTAGATTTAGAAGCGAGTTAAATATAAAAAGTGTCATGAGTACTAAATTGCCATGACACTTTTTTTACATAAATTTATTTTCCAATTTCTGCCGAAAAGATTTCTCCTGCTTTCGAAATAACTGACTCCCTCTTTGTAAAACAGGAGTTCCATATTTATCATTAATCTGGTCAATTACAGCTAATAGTGGCTCTTCTTTCGCATCTTCTTCAAATGAAAATAAATCCAGTTGTTTAATTGATTCTGTTTTCCATTCTAATTCCGTAGCTGTGACACCAAGCAATCGAATCGGATCGCCATCCCAATGTTGCTTCCATAAACGTGAAGCAGCTTGAAAAATATCACGTTCTTCCCAAATTGCATTTTTTAATTGTTTACTCCGCGTTACTGTACGCCGATCATAGTATTTCATCATAATTTGAATGTTATAGCTGACAAGAGTCCGTTTTTGTAGCCTTTTGCTAACTGATTTCGATAAGCGCTCTAACATATCAAGCAATTCCTTCTCTTCATCCATATCCTTCGAAAATGTTGTTGAATTTCCGATACTTTTATGTTGTCCCATTTGATTTGGATCGACTTCTCTATCATCCATACCTTTTGCCCGTTTTTGTAAATCAACGCCGTGCTTTCCTATTTTCGCATGAATCACATGCGCTTCTCCCTTTGCCAACTGTTCAATTGTATGTATATGGATTTCTTTTAGCCTTTCTGCTGTTTTCTCACCAATTCCATGCATTGCTTCAACAGGACGTGGCCAAAGTAATTCCTGAATATCTCGTCTCCGAAACACAGTAATACCAAGCGGCTTTTTCATATCTGACGCAGTCTTCGCTAGAAAAAGATTTGGAGCTATTCCAATGCTGCATGGCAACTGTAATTCTGTTAATAATGTTTGTTGAATCATCTTAGCAATCTCAAGAGGTGAACCTAATCCATAACAATCTGTTATATCTAAGTAACCTTCATCTATAGAAACTGGCTGAATCTTTTCAGTAAAGCGTGAAAGAATTTGAAACATCTCAAACGACGCCTCGCGATATAATTTAAAATTCGGGTGCTTCACAACTAACTCTGGACATAACCGCTTCGCTTCCCAAAGGAGCATTGTTGTACGTACTCCGTATTCCCTTGCTTCATAACTACATGTTACAATAACTCCTTTTCGTTCTTTTTCATTCCCTGCAACCGCTAATGGTTTTCCTTTTAATGATGGATCATGGGCAATTTCAACTGACGCGAAAAAACAATTCATATCAACGTGCAAAATAACACGACCATTTTTCGGATACATTTCTCTCATACTTCTCACCCCTCAAAGAGAACGTTCGTTCCTAGTTTTCATTATATCAAATTCAACGAAAACAGTGGAGCCTTTCAATGACAAAAATCACGTTCTTTCCTATCATATTTTTGATATACTTACATTGAATATGGATATTTTTGTAAAATAGGTGATCGTTATGAACAATCATAATAAGCTCAATTACATATTTCTCGTTATTATTTTAGTCATTGCAATTAGCTACTTGTTACTTCCCATTTTCAATATTAATACCTTCGCGTTTCTCCCTCGTGTAGTGCACATCGCAACAACGTATATACTCCCCTGGATTTTTTTATATTGGCTCATTCGCCTTGTAAAAGCAATTGAATCCAAATAAAAAAACGTGTGAACCTATTATGGTCTACACGTTCTTTTTTGCTAACAATTATTTCGCTACCTCTTCAATAATTGCCACAACTAATTCAGCTGTTTTTGCTAATTCTTCAACAGGAATTTTCTCGTTTGTTGTATGAATCTCTTCATAACCAACTGCTAAGTTTACTGTTGGGATACCATGCCCTGCAATTACGTTTGCGTCACTTCCGCCACCACTTTGGTGAAGAGAAGGTGTACGACCAATCTTTTCAGCAGCACGTTTTGCAACTTCTACAACATGATCGCCATCAGCAAATTTAAATCCTGGGTACATAACTTTTACTTCAACATCTGCTTGACCGCCCATTTCTTTTGCAGTTGTTTCAAATGCTTCTTTCATTTTTGCAACTTGCTCTTGCATTTTTTCATCTACTAAAGAGCGAGCTTCTGCGAAAATTTGCACATGGTCACAAACGATGTTTGTTTGTGTGCCACCTTCGAAACGACCGATATTTGCAGTTGTTTCAGAATCAATACGACCAAGTGGCATTTTTGCAATTGCTTTTGCTGCGATTGTAATTGCAGATACACCTTTTTCAGGTGCTACACCAGCATGAGCTGTTTTCCCGCGAATAATCGCATTTACTTTTGCTTGCGTTGGCGCTGCAACTACGATTTCGCCCACTTTTCCATCGCTATCTAATGCATAGCCATATTTTGCTGTAATACGTTCACGATCTAATGCTTTCGCACCAACAAGACCTGATTCTTCACCAACTGTAATAATAAACTCGATTTTTCCATGAGGAATATTTTCTTCTTTTAAAACGCGGATTGCTTCAAACATGGATGCTAATCCAGCTTTATCGTCTGACCCTAAAATTGTAGTACCATCTGATACAATATAACCATCTTTAATAGAAGGCTTAATTCCTTTACCAGGAACTACTGTATCCATATGAGAAGTGAAGTAAATTGTATCTACTCCTTCTTTCGTCGCTGGCAAAGTACAAATTAAGTTACCTGCACCATGCCCAGTTACACCCATCGTGTCATCTTCAAATACTTCAATACCTAAAGCAGTAAATTTCTCTGTTAACACTTTGCAAATTTCTGCTTCATATTTTGTTTCAGAATCTACTTGCACAAGTTCCATAAATTCATTTACTAAACGTTCTTGATTAATCATGAGAATGCGCCTCCTGCATTGCATTAAGTATGTAACATCGTTAATTATAACAGAATTTCGCAAAAGTTTCGAAAGACAAGCTAAAAAACAGATGGTTCACACATCTAGATAACCACCTGCTTTCTTCTACTCATTTAAAAGGACCCACCGCATATGATCTTCCCAAATCCCATTTACCATTAACATCTTCCGGGACACCCCTTCATATTGAAAGCCAATCTTCGTTACAACTTGAATAGATGCTAAGTTACGGGGCATAATCGGGGCTTCTATACGATGTAATTGGAATTCTTGAAAAGCCACTTCAATTGCTTTTCTAAGCGCTTCTGTCGTATAACCTTTATTTAATTCATCTTTATCTAGTTTATAACTAAGAACACAGGACTGATAAATTCCACGCACAATTAAATTGAAAGAAATACAACCGATAATATTCGTATCATCACCTTTTTTAAAAATCCATAATCGAATAATTTTCCCTTCTACAAATTCTTTCCCATCTTTTTGCAACCGTTTTCTTTGATAATCCAATGTAAAAAAATCATCTGGTCGATATTCTTCCCACGCCTTTAAAAACTCACGATTTTTGTCGTAATATTGAAGAACTTGCTCTGCATACGACTCATCGATTTCTCTTAATTGCAAACGTTCTGTTTCATATACTTTCATTATCGTATCTCCATTCTTCAGCTTGCAAAACTTTTTTAAAAGGCACCGAAAAAACTGTGTCCTATGCTTTTTATATTCTCTGTTTATTTCAAGTTTTCCTGTTATATTTTAGATACACTTCTCGAATTTTGTCTTCTCTATACCCTTGTCCATGTTTCCATTTCTCGATACAATAAAGTGAAACTTTAATTATTGGGGGGATCTCGATTCCCCCAATAATTATTAACCCTCACCAATCGGGCTTTTACGGACAGTTCATCTCCCACCTAACTTCTTTGCTTTTGCTGAATTTTAAAGTGGGAGTGTTACTGTCCGCAAATAGCGGGGGAAAGTTGGAATGATTGTAAGGAGGTTTAACATGAATAAGAAAGCACAAAAAGTTATGATATACGTTATGCTAATTTCAATGCTTGTAACAACATTACTCGCTGGAGCAAGTATGTTTTGGTAAGGAGGACGATATATAATGTCGTCCTTTTTTAGCACAAATAGGCTGTTTATTCTCCTGGATAGAAAATAAACAGCCTGTTCAATCACAATCATTTTAATGAATGATTTATATTTTATTTTATTATTAGTACAAGCGCTACAATACTAAATGAAAAAGCCATCACAAGGGCCATAACAAAGCTCGTATAATGTTTTTGCTGAAACGCTCCTATAACAAAAGTTACATTTAAAAGTGCCATGAATACAATTGACACCAGAAAAGAACATACATTAAAAGTTGCCAATATGAAAGTCACAATGAATAGAAAGCCAATAAAAAACTGCATATAAGAAAGCCTTGGATTCAAATACATACGAGCAACTCCTTTTCCAATAATCTTCGTATATCCTCATTAATACATGGATATGTACACATGTCAAGACAAGTTCGTGGAAAGAAAAAGCCAACTTGTTCGGTTGACCTTTTCGTAAACCAGAGCTCCTTTTTCTTTTGCAAGCTGCTGAAATGTTCTTTTCGATTTTACAATCCATACCTTTGTTCCAATTGGAATGCGATCAAATAAATATTCCACATCATTTTTTTTCATTCTAATGCATCCTTGTGAAATATATTTTCCAATTGAGCTTGGCTGATTTGTACCGTGAATACCATATTTACTCCCGTCAGTATCTCGTGCATTAAACCCCATCCACCTAGAGCCAAGTGGATTTTTTGGTGAACCACCAGGGATATCCTTCGCAATATAATAAGGATTTTTTGCCTTCATTACAATATCAAAACTTCCCTCTGGCGTTAACTCGTTTGTTTTTCCCGTCGCTACAGGAAAGACCTTTTGTATTTTACCATCATCAATATAAGCAAGCTTGTTCGTCTGCTTATTTACAATAATAAATGGATCTCCAGCACGCGGATTATCTCCAAGAGGCCATATCGGTGAAAGAGAAAAACATAATAGTAAGGACAGAAAATACGACATGATTCATTCCTTCCCTATATATATAAATCCATTTTGATTTTTCGACATATTAGCTGCGGCTATGAAAACAAAAACTAATCTCCACTTATTTCCTCTTTTATTTTCACACGGCATGGGTTGAAAAAAGGCACTGACCGCTTCTATGCATGGCCGGATGCTCTTGCCTACCTAAAAAGAATGGTTTGGTGTTGGTTTTTAATTTGGATTTATATAAGTTCTTTCACATTATCCTTCCCTTTAAACCTACTTTTAATAAGTAAATATTGCTCCATTTCATAAACAAGTTGAACAAGCTTCGCACGCATTTCAAATTCTTCGCGTGTCTTAGGAAGTGGCATTTCTCTAAAAATCTCTCGCATTTCTTGTAATTGTCTAAGTGAAATAAGACCCGTACTTTCAGGACGAATAGAATTCCCAACGTTTTCAATTACGTCCGCAATCATATCTGATTGCTCATATGACCACGATAAGGAAGCTGCAAGCGGCATAATCCGCTCTAAAATTTCAAATTGTTGCATGCGCATATCAAAATATCGATAATAATAATCATCTTCTCGCATAAATTGATTTTCAAGTTTTTTAAAAGATAGATCTTTCGCTTGTTTCAATATTTCTTCTGTTTCAATTAATTCTTTTCCAGACCATGTACTATCCCGATTTCGTAAATACACAGCCATCTCAAATAAAATCGTTTTAAAATTCCATTCTATTTTTTCTTGATACCCTTTTAATTTCTTTTCCGCACTTGGCATATACATATTTACCAATAAAGCCACGCTAATTCCAACTGTTAAAACTGCAATTTCATTTCCAATCGCTAACCATGTAATATGTTTCAATGAATATAAATGCATAACAATAACGGAACTTGTAACGATGCCTTCTTGAATTTTAAACATAACAGCTGTTGGGATAAAAGTAAGAAGTAACAAACTAATAGAAAGCGGTGTATAACCAATTGTTTCAAAAATACAAAACGAGAATACCATTGATAATAAACAGGCTAAAAATCGGTGCAAAGAGACTTGAAGTGATTTTCGTTTCGTATTTTGCACACACAAAATAACCAAAATGCCCGCAGAACTATAAAATTCCAAGCCGAATAGCTGCGCAATAAAAACTGCCGCACCTGTTCCAACTGCTGTTTTCACTGTACGATATCCAATTCTAAACATATCATTGCTCCTATATGTATAAACGTAGTTACGATAAGTATAAAAAAAGGATGACAAGCTGTCATCCTTTTCTCCTTATTATTCACGTAACTTTTACATATTACAATATTTTTTGTAAAAATTCTTGTGCGCGTTTACTTTTTGGTTCTGTAAAAAACTGCTCCGGGCTTGTATCTTCAACAAGCTTTCCGCTATCTAAAAAGAGCACACGATCAGCTACTTCTTTTGCAAATCCCATCTCATGTGTCACAATTGCCATCGTCATTCCTGTAGTCACTAAAGATTTCATTACTTCTAATACTTCTTTTACCATTTCAGGATCTAGTGCCGATGTTGGTTCATCAAAAAGCATAACTTCCGGTTCCATTGCCAATGCTCTAGCAATGGCTACACGCTGCTTTTGTCCACCTGAAAGACGGTTTGGATATGCATCCTTTTTATCGAGCAATCCTACCTTTTCAAGAAGTTCCTTCGCCTTTTTCTCTGCTTCTGGTTTTGCCACACCTTTTACATTTACTGGTGCGTACGTAATATTTTCTAATACTGTCATATGAGGGAATAAGTGAAAATGTTGAAACACCATTCCCACATTTTCACGAACACTCATAATATTTGTTTTTGGATTGGTCACTTCTTCATTCCCAATCCAAATGTGACCATTTGTAGGTGTTTCTAGTACGTTCATACAACGTAAAAATGTTGATTTTCCTGACCCAGACGGTCCAACAATCGCAACAATTTCGCCCTTTTCGATTGTTGTCGTAATTCCTTTTAGTACTTCATTTTGTCCAAATGATTTATGAAGGTTTTCAATTTTAATCACTTTTCTTCATTCTCCCTTCAATTGCTTTCCCGACTAATGTAAGAATAATTACTAGAATATAGTAAACAAGTCCGACAAATAGTAACGGTTCAAGATATTTAAACGTTTCACCGCCTACAATATATGCACGGCGCATTAAATCAGTCGCACCAATTACTGTCACTACTGCCGACTCTTTCGTAAGTGTTGCAAATTCGTTCACAAGCGCTGGTAATATATTTTTTAATGCTTGTGGTAAAATAATATTTTTCATCATTTTTCCATATGGAACACCGAGTGCCATCGCAGCTTCTGTCTGTCCTTTATCAACAGCCTGAATTCCTGCACGAATTACCTCTGACATATATGCACCCGAATTTAAACTAAATGCAAGTACTGCTGCTAAAAATGCTGGTATATCATATCCAATCATTTGCGGAACACCGAAATAAATAATCATTAATTGCAAGACAAGTGGTGTACCACGAAATATCGATGTATATAAATCAGCAGCGATATTTAACACTCTTACTCTAGCAATTTTACAAAGTGCTAATAGCGTTCCAAGTATAAAACCAACTAAAGCAGATACTGCTACAATTTTCAGTGTAACTTCTAGTCCCTTTAATATATATGGTATCGACGGAGTAATTGCCGAAAAATCTAAGTTCATCTTTTGTCATTCCTCTCACAGAAAAGAGAAAGGCAGCTTATTTTTTGCTGCCAAACCATTTCTTCACTAATTTGTCCATTTCACCATTTTCTTGCATCTTCTTAATCACTTTATTAAATTCCGCTGTTTTGTCACTATTTTTCGGAAGGGCAATTGCTGCTCCTACTTCTTCTGGAGCTTCCTGAATTTCAATTCCTTGTAAATCTTTCATTTTATCTAAATAATTTTTAGCAACTGTATCTTCTAAAATAGCAGCATCAAAACGTCCAGCCTGAATTTCTTGTACGATTTCTGGTATACGGTCACGCCCCTCCGCCTGGAAGTTTACTTGTTTTTTGAAGTCGTCTGCTTTTTCTTCTTGAATAGAACCTGTTTGTACTCCTACTTTTTTATCTTTTAAATCTTGTAATGATTTAATACCAGAATCCTTTTTCGAAACGATCATGTTTTTAGCAACAAAATAAATATCTGTAAAATCCGCATTTTCCTTACGTTTTGGATTTGGCGTCATTCCCGCCATAACGAAATCAACTTTTCCCGAGCTAAGCGATGCTAACAATCCTCCAAAATCCATATCTTTCACTTTCACTTCATAACCAAGTTCTTTCCCAATATACTTTGCAATATCAACATCAAAACCGATAATTTCATCACTTTTTGAAGCTTCCACATATTCATAAGGTTTATAGTCTGCTGAAGTACCCATAACGAGTACTTTCTTATCTTTCTTCGTATTCGATTCCTTTGTTTCTCCCTTACTACAAGCACTAAACATACTTATTATTAAAATAAGTGCAAATGAAATTGATAATAACTTCTTCATGTTTCTTCCCCCTAATAATGTATATTTAAAAGTTTTATAGAATTTTTATTTGATGTTTGTATTGTAGCAGTGATTTTATTTTTATGCAACAATTAAAATAAAAATAAATTACAAATTCTATTAAAACGGTTTTTCTAGGTTAATCAATGTATAAATTATTGTATAAACTATGCATTTCATGTATATTCCCTCTCATTACAAATGATTATAAACAAATGTTATTAATTATACCTCCTAATAAAGTGAAACTTTAATCAGAGGGGGATTTTCTTCAACTTCTATTGATTATTAGTCCTCACCAATTAGGATTTTACGAGCTGTTAATCCCCCTCCTAACTTCTTTGCTTTCACCAAAGTTTGTTGTGAGGATTTTACTGCCCACAAATAGCCTAATAAATGGAACAAAATAAAAAAGCGGTACATACACTTATAAGTGTATGTACCGCTTTTTTATTTTCTATTAAACCTCTTTACAATTCTCTTCAAAGTATGATTGTAATTTTACAATGACTTGCATTGGCTCATGGCCTTCGATTTCATGGCGTTCAACCATCGTTACAATCTTTCCATCTTTTAATAATGCGAAAGACGGAGAAGATGGTGGATATCCTTCAAAATATTCACGTGCACGTGCTGTTGCCTCTTTGTCCTGCCCCGCAAATACTGTTACAAGGTGATCTGGACGTTTATCATAATGTACGGAATGCGCAGCAGCAGGGCGAGCAATACCACCTGCACAACCGCATACTGAGTTTACCATTACAAGTGTCGTACCTTTTTGCTTAAATGCCTCATCAACTGCGGATGGTGTTGTTAATTCTGTATATCCAGCGGAAACAATTTCTTCACGCGCTTGACGGACAACATCATTCATAAAAAAGTTAAAGTTAATCAATGTTTTCCCTCCTCTAGATCTATCTCTCTGTATCTTACCAGTTACCGTTTTAGAAATACAAGTAAACTTACTTGTATTCTTCTTACATGTATAGAAAAAACGTCCTAGAACAAGTGTCCTAAGACGTTTTTTCTTAATGTCCGCGATGCTTTTGTTTTGCTTTTTGCACTTTGATAAGGCGTTTTTTCTGCTTTTCTGCTTCACGCTGTTCCTTAGATTGCACTCGCTTTTCTTGCTTATGCAATTCATAAGATAAACTAATTGCCTCTTGTGCCTTCGTAAAGCTTTTTGTATGCATTTCTTTTGCAGCTTCTCTTATGATACGTTTTATACTTTTCGAACGCTTTTTCTCTTCCACTTTAACACCACATTTGGAAAAGTGATTAAAATACGTTAGCATCGTATTATTTACAAATACAAGTATCTCTTCGTCTGATGGATCAGCACCAAAAATATACCTCGCTGCATACAAAATCCCTTTATGTGTGTCCTCAATCATTCCTACAAAAAACTGACCATCATGATATACTGTCAATTTCATCGACAGCCCCTCCTTAGAAAAAAAATTAGAAATACTGGACATCCCGGAGGGGAAGGTTACTGACATACTAGTATGTGCCTGGACTACCAACCAGAACTGTGTTTTTGTATTTCTATAGCTATTATATATTATTTCTACTTTCTTTTTCTATCTTCTCATATGCTTCAATCATTTTTTTATGTGATCCTACAATATACGCAGGCAATTCTGTAACGGGAAAGAATTTAAGCTGAACCGCTTCCTCTTTATTGACAGCTAGCAAACCTTCATATTCATTTGTATAATAGGCAGTCGTTACGGATTGAAATTCATCACCATTCGCTAATTTTATAAAATAATTAGCTCCAGAGAACACATTAATGAGTCTTAAATTTTTCACATAAATTCCTGCTTCTTCATATACTTCACGGCAAGCTGTCTCTTCTGGGGATTCTCCAAGCTCCATTAAACCACCAAGCAATCCCCATTTTCCATACGGTTCTGTTCGTTGTTGTAATAAAACATGTCCATCTTCATTCAATACGAGAACAACAGCACCAACTAAAATTAAAGGGCGATGACCAACTACTTTTCGTAACTCCTCTACATATCCCATCGAAACAAACCCTTCTTTTTTTATTTCGTTGTCCACACTATTGTATCATATGTAAGAAATGGTAAAATGCTTATATTTTTCATTTTTTTAATAAAATATTAATTTGTTTATTTTCATCTATAGTTGCTAATTGTACCAATTCAACTGATATTTTTTTTGATAATTCTTCCTGCGCCCATGTTTCCGTTTTTCCTAATAAAGCAAGGACATCCTTCTGTATATTTCCATTCTTCACAAGAATAAATGAAATAGGTGATTTTCTACCTGCTACTTTCATATCAAGCCGTGAAACAGTTTCATGTTCTGGATATTGAAACACCGAGACGGTACCACTTGCTTCCCATAATGCTAATCTTATCGTTTTAATATCACTGACATTTTGTAAGCGTAGTTCAGAGAATAAATACTCTACTGTAATTCTTGCTTTTTTCAAATTACTAAAATCAATTGACCCATTATGTATAAGTATAATAGGCGATGGTTCTAAAAAACGTCTCCATCGATCCCATTTCAACGTTAAAACCGAACTTACAATATGAAGAACAATGAGCACACATGTTGTAATCATTGATCCCAGTAAACCGACTCTTTCATCAGATAGTGCGTTAGAGAGATTTCCTTCCAACAATAGCACTAATACGACATCTAAAAAACGAAGCTGTGCAATGGAGCGTTGTCCCATTGCTTTAGCAACAAAAATTAAAAAAACATACGCTGTTATAGCTCGAATCATCCATTCTATATAAGAAAGATGATGTGCCCCCTCAAAAATATGCATATGCATGAATCTGCACTCCTTAATCATCACAAATTTCCACACTCCCTTTAGTTTGTGATGATTACAATCCTCTATGCAAAAAAGCTGATCCGTGTGTGAACGAATCAGCTTTTTATATAAAAATCAACTAACCGAAAACATATACTTTTTATAAGTTTTCCGTACCGATAGAACGAGCCCCATCATCATCATATTCGAAAACAAGGAACTTCCTCCATATGATAAAAACGGAAGCGCAATTCCTTTTACCGGCATTAATCCAACAATCATACCAACGTTTTGGAAGATTTGTAATGTTAAAACACCAATTACTCCTGCACATAATAATGTACCAAACAGATTATCTGCTGAATACCCAATTATAATTGTACGATAAAGAAGTAACAGAAACATAAATACGACGAAAGCTGCAATTAAAAATCCACCCTCTTCAGCAATTGTAGCAAAAATGAAATCGGTATGCTTTTCAGGAATATATACACTTCCATATCCAAATCCTTTTCCATCCATTCCCCCACTACCAACCGCTAAAATCGATTGTTGTGTTTGATAACCTTGATCCACGTGCTCAAATGGGTCTAACCAGCCCAAAATTCGTGACTGTTGATGCGGCTTTAGTAAAGTAACCAATTTGTTGAAAAAAATGTCTGGGTATTTCAAAAATATAAATATTAACGTGGACAATATGGTCAGTGGAATAACTGTACATATTGCAATTAATTTCTTTTGAATACCTGACATAAACAAAATACATGCAATCCCTGCAGCATATAGGAAAACCATCCCTGTATCAGGCTGACTATATACAAGTAGAGCAGGTGGAATCGATACTAAAATAATTTTACCTATTAATCTTAAATCCGTTTGAAAAGTCCGTACCATATATTTTTCATTATGCTTGACTGCTAAACTAGCAACTAAAAGAAGCAACGCAATTTTGAAAAACTCTGATGGCTGGATCGCCCCAAGAACTGGGACTTTAAACCATCTTTTTGCCCCTAATATTTCAGGTGTTAAAGCTTTAAATGGTGAAATCTTAAGTATAATAATCGAAGCAAACCCAACAATATAAAATGGCCACGCTAATTTTTGCAGTTGATCTAAATCAATACTTGCAACAAGTAGTAATAAAACAATACCGATTACATAGTTAATCCCTTGTTTCATTGCAAAATTTGAATTTCCATATTGTCCTGTTTGTTGACTGCTATATATGGCAGCTATACTCGTGACACATAATATAAACAAAATTAAAATTAATTTTACATCTAAACTTTTTAGAAATTCGGTACTTCTCTTCATGACATCCTCCTGAAACATTGTTAAGGCAAAATAAAAAACCAGGAGTCAACATTCTTTATATCTTGACGACTGATTGCATATTAATCTATAAAATACTTATATAGAATAACTTTCTTTTTTAAACAATACAATACATTATACTACAGTTTCATCAGTAAGATTTTCCAAAAAAATATTCTTTTCTTATTGTATATCTATATACTGGATATCAGCAATGTATTTTCGTAAATTCATAATACATTATTATTCATTGTCAGATTAATGGAAGGCATTTTTTATTGTGGGATAAAAAGTGAAGAAATATATCTTTTCTAAAGTAAAAAGCTCGCAGACGCGAGCTTTTTATTAATATACAGACGTATTATTCTCTGATACATTTTCAAGAATTTCTTTTACACGTCCTAAGAATTTACCACAAATTAAGCCATCCAGTACACGATGATCAAGGGATAAACATAGGTTAACCATGTCGCGTGCACCGAACATACCATTATCCATAATAACTGGACGTTTTACAATAGATTCTACTTGTAAAATAGCAGCTTGTGGATGGTTAATAATACCCATAGATTGAACAGAACCAAATGATCCTGTGTTATTAATTGTAAATGTACCGCCTTGCATTTCGTCTGCTTTCAATGATTTTGTACGAACTTTTCCTGCAAGTTCAGTAATTTCACGAGCAATACCTTTAATTGTTTTCTCATCTGCTTGTTTAATAACTGGTACAAATAATTCATCTTCTGTTGCAACAGCGATAGAAAGGTTAATATCTTTCTTTTGAACAATTTTGTCACCAGCCCACATTGAGTTAATTTGTGGGTATTCTTTCAATGCTTGTGCAACTGCTTTAACGAAGAATGCAAAGAATGTTAAGTTGAAGCCTTCACGCTTTTTAAATTCGCCTTTAATTGAATTACGGTATGATACAAGATTTGTTACATCTACTTCAATCATCATCCAAGCGTGAGGTGCTTCGTGTTTACTACGCAGCATGTTCGCAGCAATTGCTTTACGCACACCTGTTACCGGAATTTCAATATCGCCAGGCACTGTCGGTACAGATACAGGTTTTGCCGCTTCTGTTTTTGGAGCTGATGGTGCAGCCACTTTTGGTGCTTCTTGTGATGCCTGCACAGATACAGGTGCTTCTTCTTTCTTCGCACCAACTACCGGAATGTTTCCAGATTCCACAAGCTTCAGAATATCTTTACGTGTAATACGACCATTTGCGCCCGTACCTTCTACTGCATCTAAATCAATATTATGCTCACCTGCAAGTTTTAATACCGCTGGTGAGAAACGAGGTTTGCCATCAGTTGGTTGCTTCACTTTTGGTGCTTTTTCAGCTAAAGCCACTTCTGTTTTTGGTTCCTCTTTTGTTTTCTCTTCTACAGCTGTCGCAGCTACCTCATCTGCGCCCTCTACTTGGATCACACAAACGACTTCACCTACAGCAAGTGTATCACCTTCAGCAGCGACTAACTCCTTCACAATTCCTGTGAAAGAAGATGGTACTTCTGCGTTTACTTTATCTGTCATTACTTCTGCAAGCGGATCATATTTATTTACGTGATCGCCAACATTTACGAGCCATTTACTAATTGTACCTTCCGTTACACTTTCCCCAAGCTGAGGCATTGTGATATTTTCTACAGCCATGTATAGTCCCCCCGATTAAAATTCCGCAAGTTCACGCATTGCTTTTTCAACCTTATCTGGATTTACCATAAAGAATTTTTCCATTGTTGGTGCATATGGCATTGCTGGAACGTCTGGACCTGCAAGACGTGCAATTGGTGCATCAAGGTCAAATAAGCAATTTTCTGCAATAATTGCTGCTACTTCACTTATAATGCTTCCTTCTTTGTTATCTTCCGTTACAAGAAGAACTTTACCTGTTTTAGAAGCTGCTTCAATAATCGCTTCTTTATCTAATGGATATACAGTACGTAAATCAAGAATGTGAGCAGAAATGCCATCTTTCGCTAATTTTTCAGCAGCTTGAAGAGCAAAGTGAACACATAATCCATATGTGATAACAGTAATATCATCACCTTCACGTTTTACATCTGCTTTTCCGATTGGCAATACATAATCATCTTCTGGTACTTCGCCTTTAATTAAACGATATGCACGTTTATGTTCAAAGAATAGTACTGGATCTTCATCACGAATTGCCGCTTTTAATAATCCTTTTGCATCATATGGTGTAGAAGGAATAACAATTTTTAAACCTGGTTGGTTTGCAAACATTGCTTCTACAGACTGTGAGTGATACAATGCACCGTGAACGCCGCCACCAAACGGTGCACGCACAGTGATCGGACAAGTCCAGTCATTATTAGAACGGTAACGAATTTTTGCTGCCTCAGAAACAATTTGGTTTACTGCTGGCATAATAAAATCAGCAAATTGCATTTCAGCAATTGGACGCATTCCGTACATCGCTGCCCCGATTGCTACCCCTGCAATTGCAGATTCTGCAAGCGGTGTATCAAGCGCACGATCTTCACCAAATTGATCATATAATCCATTTGTCGCTTTAAATACGCCACCTTTTTTACCAACGTCTTCTCCTAATACAAATACTTTCTCATCGCGTTCCATTTCTTCGCGCATTGCTAATGTAATCGCGTCAATATAAGACATTACAGCCATGAAACGTTCCCCCCTATTCTGCGTATACGTGCTTCAATGCATCTTCAGGTGCTGCATACGGAGCATTTTCTGCATATTCTGTTGCTTCGTTTACGATATGCATAATTTCATCTAACATTTGTTTTTCAGATTCCTCCGTTAACACGCCAACCTCTTTTAAGTAAGCAGCAAATGTAAAGATGGAATCTTTTTTCTTCGCTTCTTCTACTTCTTCTTTATCACGATATACAAGATCATCGTCATCACTAGAGTGTGCTGTTAAACGATATGATACTGTTTCAATTAAAGTTGGACCTTCGCCGCGGCGGCCACGATCCGCTGCTTCTTTTACAGCTTTATATACTGCAAGTGGATCATTTCCGTCCACTGTGTATCCTGGCATACCGTAACCAATTGCACGATCTGATACATTTTTACATGCTAATTGCTTTTCAACAGGGATAGAAATTGCATATTTGTTATTCTCACACATGAAAATAACAGGCAATTTGTGTACGCCAGCAAAGTTAGCACCTTCGTGGAAGTCACCTTGGTTAGAAGAACCTTCACCGAAGGTAACAAACGTTACTAAATCTTTCTTTTCCATCTTCCCTGCTAGTGCAATTCCTACTGCATGAGGCACTTGTGTTGTAACTGGTGATGAACCTGTCACAATACGGTTTTTCTTCTGACCGAAGTGACCAGGCATTTGACGGCCACCAGAGTTTGGATCTCCTGCTTTTGCAAAGCCAGACAACATAAGCTCTTTTGCTGTCATACCAAACGCTAGTACTACACCCATATCACGGTAATATGGTAATGCATAATCTTTTTTACGATCAAGTGCAAATGCTGCGCCTACTTGTGCAGCTTCCTGTCCTTGACAAGAAATTACGAATGGAATTTTCCCTGCACGGTTTAACAACCACATACGTTCGTCAATTTTACGTGCAAGCAACATCGTACGATACATTTCTACTACTTGCTCATCACTTAAGCCAAGCTCTTCATGGCGCTTTTCTTTTACTTCTGCCATTTTCATAACCTCCTAAATCCACATTTTTATGCGTGTAACGCTTTTCCATCTACTGCTAATGCAGCTTCACCAATTGCTTCTGATAATGATGGATGCGGATGAATTGTATGTGCAACTTCCCAAGGTGTTGCATCAAGTACTCTTGCAAGACCCGCTTCAGAAATCATATCCGTTACATGTGGGCCAATCATATGAACACCGAGAATATCATTTGTTTCTTCATCAACTACAAGTTTCACAAAGCCATCTGATTCTCCATATACAAGTGCTTTTCCGATTGCACGGAATGAGAACTTGCCTACTTTTAACTTATAGCCTTTTTCTTTTGCTTCCTGTTCTGTTAAACCAACAGAAGCTACTTCTGGACTACTGTATACACATTTCGATACCATAGAGTAATCGATTGGCATAACTTCTTTACCAACAATATGTTCTACAGCAACAATACCTTCATGAGAAGCAACGTGTGCAAGTTGTAAACCACCAATTACATCACCAATTGCATAAATATGTGATTCTTTCGTTTGATAAAACTCATTTGTTTGAATGTATCCTTTTTCCACAATGATATCTGTATTCTCTAAGCCGATATTTTGCGTATTGGCTTGTCTTCCTACAGATACAAGCATTTTTTCTGCCTTGAATTCTTTACTTTCACCATTGTGTTCGGCTTGAATTGCTACTCCATTATCTTTTACCAATGTTTCTGGTAATACTTTTGCACCTGTTACCACTTTAATTCCCTTTTTCTTCAAGAGACGTTGCATTTCTTTCGAAACATCTTGATCTTCAAGCGGTAAGACATGTTTTGCATATTCTAATACGGTAACTTCAACACCGAAATCAGCAAGCATAGATGCCCATTCAATTCCAATTACACCACCACCAACAATGATAATTGATTTGGGAAGCGTTTCCATTTTCAGGGCATGATCCGATGACATTACGTATTCTCCATCTAGTTCTAACCCTGGTAAAGAGTTTGGACGAGAACCTGTTGCAATAAGCACATTTTTAGGAATCAACATTTCATTCTCTTCTCCATTTGCCAATTCAACCGAAATTGTTCCCGGCATTGGAGAGAAGATAGAAGGTCCAAGAATGCGGCCGATACCTTCAAACACATCAATTTTACCTTGCTTCATTAAATGCTGAACGCCTTTATGAAGCTGCGTTACAATCTTTTCTTTACGCTCTTGCACTTTAGCAAAGTTCAATTCTACATTGCTCGTTACAACGCCAAACTCTTCACTCTTTTTTGCCGTTGCATATACTTCAGCACTACGCAGCAATGCTTTACTAGGAATACAACCTTTGTGTAAACAAGTGCCACCAAGATTATCTTTTTCAACAAGCGCTGTTTTTAGCCCTAATTGTGATGCACGAATAGCAGCAACATATCCGCCAGTACCGCCGCCAACGATGACTAAATCATATTCTTTTGCCATTATCTCAACCCCTAGCTACCGTTTCTTTTTCTCGTACAACATACTCTTTTGAAGCTTCTTCCTCACGTAATACACGAAGTGCCCCTTCTGCTAATGCTTGTAATTCATCTTCACCTGGATGCACAATCACATCAGCAATCCAATGAACGCGCTCCTTGATTTCATCAACAAGAATTTTGCTATATGCGAGTCCTCCTGTTAAAACGATTGCATCTATTTTCCCATGAAGAACCGTGCTAGCTCCGCCGATTTCTTTCGCAACTTGATATGCCATTGCTTTGTAAATAAGTGTTGCCTCAGGATCACCTTTCTCAACCATGTTTTCAACTTTAATTGCATCGTTTGTACCAATAAGGCTTACTAATCCGCCTTGTCCAACAATCTTTTTCATCATTTCATCGCGGTAATACTCACCTGAGAAACACATTTCTATTAACTGTCCAACCGGCACTGTTCCAGAACGTTCTGGACTAAATGGACCTTCACCATTCAAACCATTATTTACATCAATAACTTTTCCTTGCTTATGAGCACCAACCGTTATCCCGCCACCCATGTGCGCAATTAATAGGTTTAAATCTTCATATTTACGACCAAGTTCCTCTGCAACTTTACGCGCCACAGCTTTTTGGTTTAACGCATGAAAAATACTTTTTCGCTCCATGCCAGAAATACCACTAATACGAGCAATTGAATCCATTTCATCAACAACAACTGGATCGACAATGAATGCTGGAATATTTAATCCTGAAGCGATTTCATACGCCAAAATACCTCCAAGATTTGAAGCGTGATGACCGCTATATCCATTTTTCAAATCTTCTAACATTGCTTCGTTCACTGTATACGTACCACCTTCAATGGGACGAAGTAATCCCCCGCGACCGCAAACAGCGTTTAATTTCGAAATATTAATGCCGTGAGAATGTAAAACTTCTAAAATTGTTTCTTTTCGAAATTCATATTGATCAATAATTCGTTTATATTTACCGATTTTATCCACATCATGACGAATGGTTTCTTCTAAAACGGGTCTTTCATTATCAAAAACACCTATTTTTGTGGATGTACTACCCGGATTAATAACAAGGATTCGATTTAAGGACAATGTTGCTACCTCCACCTATAAATTCAAAAGGCAGTGGAAACCTCGTAAGAGGTAACCACAGCTTTTGTAGAAGTTGTATATGATAGATTAGCGACGGCTAATAATGTTATGGCCGTTGCGTAAGAACGTGCTACGAGTATTTTTCAAGCTTGCAATACGCTCTTCAGCTAGACGATCTGCTGCAACATAAGTTGGTACACCATCACGTTTTGAAATCTCAATTACTTTTGCAATTGTGTCATAAATAGACTCTACACGTTTTAATGCACGTTCTCTATTGTATCCATATAATTCATCTGCTACGTTAATTACACCGCCTGCATTAATTACATAGTCTGGTGCATATACAATTCCCATTTCATGGATTGCGTCACCGTGACGATCTTCTTTTAATTGGTTATTTGCAGAACCTGCAATTACTTTTGCTTTAAGTTGTGGAATTGTTTCGTCATTTACTGTTGCACCTAATGCGCATGGTGCATAAATGTCACATTCTACACCGTAAATTTCATTTGGTTCAACTGCTGTTGCACCAAATTCTTCTACTGCACGTTGTACCGCTTCTTTATTAATATCTGTAACGATTAGTTGTGCACCTTCAGCGTGTAAATGCTTGCATAAGTGATATGCTACGTTACCAACACCTTGAACAGCAATTACTTTACCTTCTAGGCTGTCTGTACCAAATGCCTCTTTCGCCGCTGCTTTCATACCGCGGTAAACACCATAAGCAGTTACTGGAGATGGGTTACCAGAAGAACCGAATGAAGGTGAAATACCTGTTACAAAATCAGTTTCTTCGTGGATAATATCCATATCATCAACAGTTGTACCAACATCTTCTGCAGTAATATAACGCCCGTTTAAACCTTGGATGTAACGTCCTAATGCACGGAACATTGCTTCACTTTTATCTTTACGTGGATCGCCGATGATAACTGTTTTTGCACCACCTAGGTTTAAACCAGCTGCTGCGTTTTTATATGTCATCCCTTTTGCAAGACGCAATGCATCTTCAATCGCCGCTTCTTCAGAATCATATGTCCACATTCTTGTTCCACCAAGGGCTGGTCCAAGTGTTGTATCATGAATTGCAATGATTGCTTTTAATCCAGATTCTTTATCTTGACAAAATACTACTTGCTCATAATCATATTTTTCTAAGTATTCGAAGATTTCTAATGTCATTGTCATTTCCCCCTAATTGTTTTACCCTTTTGGTTTATTTAGAAGCAGTCGCAACTGCTAAAGCTAATGAATATACTTTTGTTTCTGCTGAATCTGCACGAGATGTTAAAACAATCGGTGCTTTTGCGCCAGCAATCATCGCTCCTACATTTGCATTTGCAAAATAGACAAGCGATTTATATAGCACGTTTCCAGCTTCAATCGTTGGGACGAGTAAAATATCTGCCTTACCTGCCACATCACTTACTATGCCTTTGTGCTCTGCTGCAATTTGTGATACAGCATTATCTAAAGCAAGCGGTCCATCAACGATACAATCTTTAATTTGTCCACGACGATTCATTTGGGTTAACATCGCTGCATCGATTGTCGCCTGCATTGCTTGATTAATAACTTCCACCGCTGCAATCGGAGCCACTTTTGGCAATTCGATTCCTATTGCCCGGGCAACTTCAACAGTATTTTGTATAATAGCAGCTTTTTGCCCTACATCAGGTGCAATGTTCATCGCTGCATCTGTGACAAAGATAAAGCGATCGTAATTTGGAACTTCAAACGCTGCAACATGTGATAACACACTACCTTTGCGAAGTCCCCACTCTTTATTTAATACTGCTTTTAAAATACTTGCTGTTGGGATGTTCCCCTTCATAAGTACGTCTGCTTCACCATTTCTTACAGCTTTAACAGAAAGTTCCGCGGCCTCAGCACTTGATGATGTCGCAATCACTTGAACGTGTTCTGAAACTTGTAAGTCATGCTCTTGTAGCATACCAATAATTTTTTCTTGATTTCCATATAGACGAAATTGAGCTAACTGTAATTGAATTGCCTTAGCTACTGCTTCAATTACTTCATGATCTTCAGCCACTGCTACAGCCACAGTTTTTTTAGGCTGCCCTGCTGCTTGATCAATTAAGTGTTTTAACTTCATATCTTGTAATCAACCCTTTCCGTCGTCCCTCGTCTATTTAATAAGCAAATATCGTGCCAACTTTTCAAATTGGTCATACCAATTATGAAAACGCATACAAAATACAGTGAAATCAGTACTTTAGAAAATTACATAATATTCTGTCTTGATTTGTTGTTTTTTACGTATCATGCAATAAATTGCACGGTACGCAATTTATTGCATGCTATTTTTTGCACGGTCATACTTTTCTAACTTGTAATATAAATTTCGAACTGAGATTCCTAACACTTTCGCTGTCTTTGTTTTATTCCCACCAAACTTCTCTAAATATTCATGTATGATGTTCCCTTCAAACTCCGTAACCAAATGTTCAAGGGGCTTTTCTTCTAATTCCGGCAACAAATTATTTCCTTTTAATTCCACTTGGTCCTCCTTATGCAAAGAAGGCAAATGATGTACATCAATATACATCTCATTATAGTTCATAAAAATAATCGCCCGTCCCAAAATATTCTCAAGCTCTCTAACATTCCCTGGCCAATCATACGATCGCAAATATTCAATAGCCGATTCCGTTAATCCTTCTACATTCCGACCATAATCTTGATTAATTTTTTGAATCAATCGTTCTGATATAACCGGAATATCTTCCTTTCGCTGACGAAGAGACGGAATTTGAATTGGAATTTTATTTAGGCGATAATATAAATCTTCTCTGAATTCACCTTCCAAAATTGCTTTTTCTAAATTTACATGCGTCGCCGCAATCACCCGAACATTAATAGGAATTGGTTTCGTTCCTCCAACTTTTACAATTTCTTTTTCCTGCAAAACGCGCAATAATTTCGCTTGCGTATTCGCAGACAGTTCCCCAATCTCATCTAAAAAAACACTCCCATTATTTGCTTCTTCAAAGAAACCTCTTTTACCGCCTCTTTTCGCACCAGAAAAGGCTCCTTCTTCGTAACCAAATAATTCACTTTCCAATAAAGTTTCCGAGATAGCAGCACAGTTTACACGAACAAACTTATTGTATTTCCGATTACTCCCGTTATGAATAGCGTGCGCAAATAACTCTTTACCAGTCCCTGACTCCCCGCGAAGTAATACGGTTGCTGGTGTATTTGCTCCAAGCTTTGCTTGCTCTATTGCAGCCATCGTTTCATCAGACGTTCCTACAATATCCTCAAAAGAATATTTCGCTTCTAGCGTCCGAATAATTTGTCTTGCCCGGTTTAATTCATGCGTTAATTTTTGAATTTCGGATACGTCACGAATAACACCAACGCTACCTTTCAATATTCCATCAACAATAACCGGCGCGACATTTACAATGACATCTCGTTTTTTCTGACCAATTTTCATATGAATCCCTCGTACCGCCCTACGCGTCCGAAGTACTTTCATATGCATACTTTCCCCCTCTACAATATCAGTCGTTGCAGGTTTTCCAATTATGTCATCCTCTGTAAGGCCTGTTAACTTTGTATAAGCAGGGTTGATGACAAGACCTCTTCCTTTCTCATCTACAACAGAAATCGCTTCCTCAGATGAATGAATAATCGCTTCCAATAAGGTTTGAATTTCTTTTAAATCCGTAACTTCTTCTGCTAGATCTACAACTTCTGTAATATCTTTAAAAATTGCAAATGCCCCTTGCACCTCTCCATCTTCTTTTAAAATTGGAATCCGCGTTGTAATAATCTTCTTTTCATTCCCTAATGTCAACTCATGATTCACTTCTATTTGTTTCGTTCGTATAGTACGAAGTAACTTACTAGTCGGAATTACTTCTAAAATATATTTCCCAGTCGCTTCTTTCGCTTTATAACCCGTTATACGTTCTGCACTTTTGTTAAATAATTTCACATAACCTTCTGAATCAATGACAATCATTCCATCATGAGTAGAATTTAAAATCAAATTTCCTTGCTGCGTTTGGCCTTTCAGTTTTTCAATTAAATTCTCTTTCTCATGTGCCAACTTCGTAACGATTTTCGCAACATCCCCTGGTATAAGGAGTGTATTTTCTTGTTTTTTTGCGAATAGAACCTTATGTAAATGGTAATCACCACTCATATCAAAAATTACATCCACATCCACTGTAAGAAAAGAATCTAAATCTTCTCCAACTGCAATACCTTGTTCTTGCGCAATCTGTAATCCTTTTGCATTCGGATTTATATCGATAACGCCAACGACTTTAAATATATTCGAATTTTGCAGCAAACCAAGAATCGTACTTCCACCTTCGCCCGCTCCAATAATTAATACTTTTTGTTTCACACATCCCACTTCCTCTCGAAGTATCTCTGCAAAATTTTTCACACCTTTATCTTACTCGTTCAGCAATCACTTGACAAATCCCCTTTCAATATAACATCATTTAATATATACAAAATTATCTGAAAAGGAGCGTTATCTATGCAGCGTTACCTTGCTCTTCTATTAGCACTCATCCCTATCTCATTAGCAGTGCTAGGTATAAAATTGATGAGAGATACTGTATTTGGTATTCTTTTATCTCCAATCCCTGTATTATGGTTACAATTTTTAATAGGTGTATTCTGCTTTGCAATCGGTTTTTATATCTTTGGAGGCTTTGTTGTACATCGTGATCGTAAACGAAACAAAGTACAAGCTCGTTTCAGAAGATAAAAGAACATAAAAATGAGACCTTTCTAATGTAAGGTCTCATTTTTCCACTTGTAATAACACTCTCGCTGTTTCTGGATAATCAGTAATAATCGCCGATATGTTCATATCAAAATACTTACGCATAACCGTTTCATCATTAATTGTATAAGGCCGCACTTCAACTCCGCTCTCCATTGTTAATTCAGCTATTGCATCCTGAAGATAACGATAGTTCGGATGAATCGCAGTAGCCCCCATTTTTTGCGCATACGCCCACGGGCTATGTAAACCTTCTCGATACAAAATAGCCGTTTGAATATCCGGAGCCATCATATGACATCTTTTCATACTGTAATGATTAAAAGAAGAAAAAATAACTCGATCTTCTAGGCCAAACTTACGTATAAGTGTTATAACTTCTTCTTCTAAACCACAATATGGAATTTTATTATTTTTAAATTCAATATTGAGCAACAAACAATTCGATTTTAGCCATTCTAGCACTTCTTCTAATAAAGGAATTTTGCAAAAACCTACCTTTTCCGAAAACTGGTGACTCGCATCCAATTTTCGCAAATCTTCATATAAGTAATTACGAACGGCACCTTTTCCATTCGTTGTACGATTGACAGTTTCATCATGAATCACAACAACTTTTTTATCCTTCGTAAATTGAACATCTAATTCTATCCCGTCTGCCTGAAACGATTCCGCAGCTTTAAATGAAATCATTGTATTTTCTGGATACGCCCCCGCCGCACCGCGGTGCGCGAATATAAGAGTCATCCTCACTCCCCCAATCTTATGCTATACTATACGAAAAAGGAGGTACTTCTATGAAACCATTACAAATTTCTCCGGATACTGCAATTCGTTTATCAAAAGCTCTAGGTGTTCCACTTGAGCAAATTATGCATATGCCGCAGCACATTTTAGTTCAAAAGTTAGTTGAGCTAGAAAAACAAAATAAAGATGAAGAATAATCCAGTCCTGTTTTGCAGGACTGTTTATTTTCTCTATTCACCATATTTCCGCCCATATATATCATAATATCATAAGCGGATTCTTACATAAACTCCTAAAATTCCCAGATTGAAATATACTGTCCAACGACATACTTTAATTTAACGACAACACTAAATTTTTTTCTTTTTATCCTATCTGTAAAACTCATTCAAAACAAAAACACCGTTTTTCATTCGTTTGATTTACAAACGAATGAAAGACGGTGTTGATCGAAATATATTAACTTTACTTGTTGATAACTTTACATTACGAAACTCTCAATACAATAACGTTTATGAAGCCTTATGTTCAAGCCTTAACTTATCTGCAACCATTGCGATGAATTCGCTATTCGTAGGTTTTGCTTTTGACATCGATACAGTATAACCAAATAAGGACGAGATTGAATCAATATTCCCACGACTCCACGCTACTTCAATCGCATGACGGATTGCGCGTTCCACACGGCTTGCTGTCGTATTATATTTTTTCGCAATATCCGGGTATAAGACTTTCGTAATAGAGCCAAGAAGCTCGATATCGTTATATACCATAGAAATCGCCTCTCGCAAATACATATATCCTTTAATATGAGCTGGTACACCAATTTCGTGAATAATGCTTGTAATACTCGCATCTAGATTCTTCGGTTTTCCATCTACTGTTGTTGCAGATCGGAAAGATGGTAGTGGACGTTTAATTGTAGTATTCGTTTTACCGCTTACTTGACGAATATGACCCGTTAAATTTTCCATATCAAATGGCTTTAAGATGAAATAAGAAGCGCCTAAATCAACTGCTTTTTTCGTAACATCTTCTTGTCCAAATGCCGTTAACATAATCACATTCGGCTGTCTTAGTCTTTCAATATGACGCATTTTTTCCAGCACCGCTAAACCATCTAAATGTGGCATAATAATATCTAAAACAAGTACATCAGGTTGTTTCTCCCTCAGTAAATTCAAACACTCTTGACCATTATAAGCAATTCCGATTACTTCCATATCATCTTGAGCAGCAACATAACTTTCTAGCATTGATACTAGTTCCTTATTATCATCCACAAGACACACTTTAATTTTCTCCACAGCTTTTCCTCCCTTACCGAATCGATTCTCCCGACATGTGTAAGCTTCTAGGCTACATGAATTGTTCGACAATTGTGTGAAATTTCCCTTTTAAAGTTTCTTAATTTCCGATAAAATCACAAAAAAATATGTTTATCGTTCATTTATTTTCTTTCTTTACACATTCCATCATAGGTTTACAACGAAACGTTCACTCTTTTCTTTTATTTTACAACAAAAAACAGCTCTTGCGGAACTTTTACAAAATTTCAACGAATTTCTCAAGAAAAAAGCAAGCTGACTAACATCAGCTTGCTTTTTTCTCTTGCTCATAAATATTAATTCCAGCTTCATGTAACATCCATTCAATATGGACACCATACCCTGAAGTTGGGTCATTCACAAATACATGTGTAACAGCACCAATCATTTTTCCATTTTGAACAATCGGACTACCACTCATCCCTTGAACAATACCACCTGTTTTAGCCAACAAACGTTTGTCTGTAACTTTTACAACCATTCCTTTTGTAGCTGGGAACTTTTGTGGTACCGTGCTTACGATTTCAATATCAAATGCCTCTACTTTATCTTGATCGATAACTGTTAATATTTTCGCTGGCCCTTCTTTCACTTGATGAGACAATGCAATCGGCATCGCTTCATCCATTATGCCATTTTTTATACCTGTATTTAATTTACCAAAAATACCAAAAGGACTATTTGTTGTAATATTACCAATCACTTCACGATCCGGTGAAAATCTTGCTAATTTTTCTCCTGGATTTCCATGACTACCGCGTTCAATAGAAGTAACTGTCGAACGAACAATCTGTCCATCTTCTACTTGAATTGGTTTCTTCGTATCATTATCAGAAATAACATGACCAAGCGCTCCATATTTCATCGAATCCGGATGAACAAAAGTCATCGTTCCAATACCAGCAGCTGAATCACGAATATATAAGCCAATCCGATAAGACGATTCACCATTATCTTTTTCTGGTGTTAGTTTCGTACGAATATACTTACCATCTCGTAATAAGACGAGGTTAAGCGGTTCACCTGTTTTTCCGCTATCATGAATAAAAGGTGCCACATCGCTCATTCTTTCAATTGTTTTTCCATTAATTTCGGTAATCATATCCCCAACTTGTACACCAGCCATTTCCCCAGGCGATACTTTCCCTCTCTCTGTTTGAATTAAATGATGTCCAACAACAAGTACACCTTTTGTATTCAATTTCACTCCAATTGATTGCCCACCTGGAATCACTTTAAAATCTTTTAATACTTTCACATTTACCTTTTTTACTGGAAATCCAGCAAGTTGAAAAACCATATCCGCTTCACCATTTTGATGCGAATTTACTACAAGTTCAGATTTCTGTTCTTTATTTGAACTCACTGTAAAAACATGATGATTTGTCGATGAAGCCTGGAAAACTGGAAATGATGCTATTTCGGATTGTTGACCCTCAAAAATAACGAGTTGCTTCGGGGATGAAATAAACGTACGAAGCGGTTTAAAACATCCCATAAAAATTAATGAAACAAGGAGGCAAAGACCTATTATTTTTCGGAATTGCTCTAATTTCAATTCGTTCACTCTCCTCGCTCCTACCCCACATTCAGCCTAACGACTTCATCTTTTAATTTCTCCTTGTAACGCTTTGTTTATAACCGGAAGAATCAAGAAATCGTCATTTGAGCAAAAAAGCTATCCATTATTGGATAGCCTCTGCTGTCTGTTTAAAACGATGTGCTTGCGTAAGTAACTCTTTCGCATGTTCCGTCGTTAAATCGGTAATTTCCACGCCAGAAATCATTCGAGCAATCTCCGTCACCTTATCCTCTGTACTTAATACAGTAACTGATGTAATCGTCCGATCATTTGCAACTTGTTTACGAATAAATAAATGTGAATCCGCCATCGATGCTACTTGAGGTAAGTGCGTAATACAAAGTACTTGCGAGTTTACAGATACACGATAAATTTTTTCCGCAATCGCTTGTGCCACTCGTCCACTCACTCCCGTATCTACTTCATCAAAAATGACAGATGCAACACCTTGATGTTTAGAAAAGATACTTTTCAGAGCTAAAATAATACGGGATAATTCTCCACCAGAAGCTACTTTTGAAAGTTGCTTTAATGGTTCACCTGGATTTGTTGAAATATAAAATTCCACATGATTGTATCCATCTGCCGTAAGTTTCACTGGTGCCCCTTCTACAAGTGGATCATCATTGCTTCCTTCTTTTTTCTTAATCCTCACTTCAAATTTCGTTTTTTCCATATACAGTTCTTTTAATTCTTGGTGGATTGCGCTTGTAAGATGGTCTGCAAGTTGATGACGCATATCACTCAGTATCGTTGCTTCCTTCAAAATTACGCTTTCTAATTCTTTTAATTTCTTTTTCGTCGTTTCAATATGTACATCTTTATTTTCAATTGTAAAAATTTCTTGCTCTATTTTATCAGCATACGCTAAAATCTCTTCTACAGTATTTCCATACTTTCTCTTTAGCATACGAATTTCATTCAAACGTGTTTCAATTTCGTCTAAACGATTCGGATCATACTCCATCATATCTAACTTTTCACGGAGCTGATAGGCAACCTCTTCTAATAAGTAGTAGCTATTTGCAATCGAATCATGGTTCTCTTGATACGCCTCATCTAGGTGTGTAATACTCTCCATTTGTCCCATCGCATTTCGTACATGATCAAGTCCACTACCATCTTCGCTTAATGAACGGTATGCATCACCAAGCGCTTTATAAATCTTTTCGAAATTGGAAATTTTTAATCTCTCTTCTGTCAATTCATTTTCTTCATCGACTTTCAAATCCGCTTTACAAATTTCTTCGTGCTGGAATTGAATTAAATCTAAGCGATGTGCCATCTGCTGTTCATTCTCTGTTAAAGATTTGAGTTGCTTTTTTAACTGCTCATATTCACCATATACATCTTGATATATTTCTAATTGGTTCACGATACGATTTCCGTCGAAATGATCGAGCATAAACAAATGGCGTTCCTCATTCATCAAATCTTGCGTTTCATGTTGTCCATGAATATCAACAAGTGTTTTCCCAATTTCTTTCAATATACTCAATGTAACAAGTTTACCATTTACACGACATACACTTTTTCCATTCGCAGCGATGTCACGTTTTAAAATGATCATCCCATCTTCAATTTCAATGTCCAGCTCTTCAGCTTTCGTAATACATGGATGTTTATCATCCTCTATATAAAATAAACCTTCAATTTCAGCTTTTTCTGTTCCATATCTAACAAATTCTGCTGAACCCCGGCCACCAACAAGTAAGCTGATTGCATCAATAATAATTGATTTTCCGGCACCTGTTTCACCACTTAAAACTGTTAAACCTTTTTGAAAAGAAATATTTAATGACTCAATAATAGCAAAGTTTCTAATCGATAATTCCGATAACAATGCCCCATTCACCTCGTTATAAACTAATCCCCTAAAAAGGGCTTTCGCTAAGCGCTTTTCACTCTGCGTTTATCATATATATTGTATGTATAAATTACTCTTCTAGCCCGCTCCATTGTACCAAACATTTGTTTTACGGGTCAATCCATCGATTTCCTAACTTCATTCTAGAAAAACACCATATTTCACTTCACATTCATCTATTTTTCCTATAATAAAAAATATCTTGTTTACTTTCTGCTTTTAGCAAAGGAGTAAACAAGATTCTTTTGTTACAACATATTTAAGAAACGATCTGATACAACACCTGTATCCTCAGGCGTACGGCAAATAATTAAGCAAGTATCATCACCACAAATGGTTCCAATAATCTCATCCCATTCTAAATGATCAATAAGTGCTCCGAGCGCGTGCGCGTTACCAGGTAATGTTTTTAACACAAGCATATGTCCTGCTGTGTCTAACTTTATAAACGAATCGACTAGATTACGTTTTAATTTTTGCAACGGGTTAAATCGTTGATCTGCTGGTAAGCTATATTTATAGCGACCATCATGCAATGGCACTTTTACTAAGTGCAACTCTTTAATGTCACGTGATACAGTTGCTTGCGTTACATTAAAGCCTTCATTACGCAAAATATCAACTAGTTCATCTTGCGTTTCAATTTCTTTATTCGCGATAATTTCTCTGATTTTAATATGGCGCTGACCTTTATTCATACATTTGCACCTCACACTATCTCTTACCATAGTTTAAATATTGGTATACTTCACTTATTTATGTTAACTTATAATCGTTTACTTGTACATAATTGTTTTTACAATCATTATACAATTCCAGCAAAAAGAGGAACAACAACCGTTATTCCTCTTTCCCTTTTTGTTTTAAGACCTCATGAGCTTCTGTTACAACTTGCTCTACAGAAACCAGAGAATGTTTTTCGCCAATCTCACGTTCACCATGCCACTTTAAATGAATTAAAAACTCAATATTTCCGTCCCCACCTGTAATTGGAGAAAATGTTAAGTTTTCAACATCATACCCTTCTTTTATTGCGAAATCAACAATCATTTCTACGACAGCTTCATGAACTTTACGATCACGAACGATGCCCTTCTTCCCGACCTGCTCTCTTCCAGCTTCAAATTGTGGTTTAATTAAAGCCGCAACATCACCATTTGGAGTCAATATCGTTTTTAAGACTGGAAGAATTAATTTTAACGATATAAACGAAACATCAATGCTAGCAAACTGCGGCAAGCCACGCTCTAAATCAGCCGGTGTTACATAACGAAAATTCGTCCGTTCCATAACAACAACGCGCTCATCTTGACGAAGCTTCCAAGCAAGTTGATTGTACCCTACATCTAAAGCGTAAGATAACTTCGCACCATTTTGCAGCGCACAATCTGTAAAGCCACCAGTTGATGAGCCAATATCTAACATAATTTTATCTTGTAAATCAAGATGAAAAGTCTCTAATGCCTTCTCTAACTTATAACCGCCACGGCTCACATATGGCATAACTTGTCCTTTTACCGTAATCGGTGTATCTTGCGGGATTTTTTCCCCTGGTTTATCGAGTCTCATTTCATTTGCATATACAAGACCCGCCATAACAGCGCGTTTTGCCTTTTCACGCGTTTCTATAAGTCCTCGTTCTACTAATAGTACATCTACTCTTTCTTTTTTTACACTCATTTGTTACGCCCTTTTTTGTTTTGATGGAATCATTGTATGAATACGGTCCACAACAGCATCTGTCGTTAAACCAATTTCTTCTAACAACTTTGTAACACTACCGTGTTCAATGAAATGATCTGGAATTCCCATTCGTTCGATTAAAGCACTATGATACCCATGCTCAGTAGCAAATTCTACTACACCTGTACCAAATCCACCGATTAAACAAGCTTCTTCAATTGTTAAAATCGGCATATTCTTGCCTAGGAGTTCATGTAAATATGATTCATCCATCGGCTTAATAAAACGAGCATTCACGACTTTCACTGAAACTCCAGCTTTTTCGAGACGCTCCGCCGCTTCCAGCGCCATCGGAATCGTTGTACCAAATGTCAAGATTGCTGCTTGCGTACCTTCTTTTAAGGTTTCCCATGTACCAATTGGAATAGCTTTGAGTTCTTCATCCATTTTAACTCCAAGTCCATTTCCGCGCGCATAACGCAGGGCAATTGGACCATCTTCATATTGCATTGCCGTATATACTAAATGCTGCCCTTCATTTTCATCTTTTGGCATCATGAGCACCATATTTGGCAAGTGGCGTAAAAACGCGATATCAAATACACCTTGATGCGTTTCACCATCTGCTCCGACCAATCCAGCACGGTCAATTCCAATGAAGACATTTAAATTTTGACGGCATATATCATGAACAACTTGGTCATATGCACGTTGTAAGAATGTTGAATAAATCGCTAAAAACGGCTTCATTCCTTGCGTTGCCATCCCAGCGGCCATCGTTGTGGCATGTTGCTCAGCAATTCCCACATCAATCATACGATCTGGAAATTCTTGATGAAACTTTTCAAGCTTAGAACCAACTGGCATTGCTGGTGTAATCGCAACGATACGCTCATCAGTTCTTGCAAGCTTCCGAACTGTCTCACTTACAACCGCACTCCACGCCGGTGCAACTTCTTTTGGCTTTACAAAATCACCAGATTCGATTTTATATGGTCCTGTTCCATGCCAAGTTCCAATCACATCGCTCTCTGCTGGTTTATAGCCTTTTCCTTTTTTCGTAATCACATGAACAAGTACCGGGCCTTTTGTTTTCTTTGCATATTGAAGCGTTTCAAATAAGTTTTCATAACTATGCCCATCAACAGGACCTAAATATGTAAACCCTAACTCTTCAAAGAAGACACCTGATACAAGTAAATATTTTAAGCTATCTTTTACTTTTTCTGCGGTTGCTGCAACTTTCCCGCCAACTGCTGGAATTTTCTTGAGTAAATACTCTAGTTCATCCTTCACCCATTGATATTTTCCAGCTGTACGCAGGCGACCAAGAACGTTATGAAGAGCTCCAACATTCGGAGCAATTGACATTTCATTATCATTTAAGATAACAATCATATCTGTTTTTTCATGCCCGATATGGTTTAATGCTTCTAAAGCCATTCCACCAGTCAAAGCACCATCCCCAATAATTGGTATAATACACTCTTTCGTTTTCTTTAAATCCCGTGCTAAAGCCATTCCCATTGCAGCAGATAATGAAGTCGAACTATGACCTGTTTCCCATACATCATGCTCACTCTCGCAACGTTTTGGGAAACCACATAGACCTTTATATTGTCTTAATGTGCCAAACTCTTTTGCACGCCCTGTTAAAATCTTATGCACATAGGATTGATGTCCTACATCCCATAAAAATTTATCTTTTGGACTATCAAATAATTTATGCAGAGCAATTGTGAGTTCTACTACACCTAAGTTAGGAGCAATATGTCCACCTGTTTGAGAGAGCTCTTCAATTAAAAACTTCCGAATATCCTCACTCAATGCCTCTAGTTCGCTGATAGACATATCTTTCAAAAAACTAGGGTTTTGAATTTGCGTTAGATCCACATGGATCACTCACTTTCGTTTCATAATCTGTCAATATGTCAAATATCACAAAAAATATTTGCACAACACAAGAAATTCTTCAATATCATTCCTATTTTCTATCCTGCTTGAACAGACAATTCGTCATCTTTCTCTACGTTCTTAGAAAACGAAGTATCCCTTTCAAGTAAGAAGCCTACATGAATCATAGCTCCTCTATCCGATGAAAAAAGAGCCGCTAACACAAAGTGATAACGGCAACGTAATCTAGATATATTTTTGCCAATAACAAGAAAAGAAAAACCTTTTTCTACATTTATACCACAAAATAATAAATGACTCAACAAATGAAAACGTTCTTACATTAGTTATTACGCTTTGCGATCAAATCACAAATAGATAATAAATACTCATCTTGTAATTGTAAAGATGCTATCGCATCTTTCGCTTTAACAATTGTTTCTTCTAAGATACATTTTGCCTCATCTATAGTAAATAACGTCGTATATGTACTTTTTTCATTGGAAGCATCACTACCAATTGGTTTTCCAATTTCTTCTTCCGTACCTTCTACATCTAAAATATCATCTCGAATCTGGAAAGCCAGACCAATATATTTTGCAAATGCAAGTAGTTTCTTCTCTTGTTCTGGTGTTGCTCCTGCAAGTACCGCTCCTGCAAGCACGGCATATTCTAATAACCGCCCTGTTTTATGCTTATGAATATATTCTAATTCACTAAGCTCAAGACGCTTGCCTTCCGCTTCCATATCCGCTACCTGTCCAGCAACCATTCCTTCTGGTCCAGCTGCTTTTGCAAGTTCAAGCGCAAGTCTTAGCTTTGTTTCTGTAGAAATGTCTTGATGATGATACGCTGTCACTACTTGGAAAGCATGTGTTAACAAGCCATCTCCCGCTAAAACGGCCATCGCTTCACCAAACACTTTATGGTTTGTTGGTTTTCCCCGTCTTAAATCATCGTCATCCATACATGGTAAATCATCATGAATTAACGAATAGGTATGAATCATTTCAAGAGCACAAGCTGCTCCTATGCCCAGTTCTCTTTCCTTTTCAAACGCTTGCAACGTTGCAAATAAAAGTAACGGACGAAGACGCTTTCCGCCTGCTTCCAATGAATATGTCATCGCTTCGCGAAGTACATTTGGACATTGTAATTGATTTGCATAGCGTGCAAGTTGCTCCTCGACGAAAGTTTTACTTTCTTTCACAAAAGCATCAAAAGCTACATATGCCACTATGCTTCATCTCCTACAGCAGTAAATGGTTTAAGTTCTCCATCTTCTCCAAGGATAACTGCCATTTGTTCTTGTACATCTTTCAATTTCTCATCACATAGCTTAGACAACTCCATACCTTCTTTAAAATATGAAATCGCCTCTTCTAAAGGAACATCGCCTTGTTCGAGCTTAGAAACAAGATGTTCAAGCTGAGAAATTGCTTCTTCAAAGCTTAATTTATTTTCCATTGTTCAATTCACGCTCCTCTATGCCCGATACGTTACAATCTAACACTCCATCTTGTAATTGTACTGAAACAACATCACCAAGGTCGACATCTTTCACACTTTTTAACACTTGCTTTTTTTCACTATATACGAGCCCATATCCTCTCATCATTACTTTAAGTGGACTTAGTGCCTCTAATTTTTGAGCCGCCCTCATAAACGCAAACTCTTTCGTTTGCAGTAATGTTTGCATTTCACGTTGCAATTGCTTTTGCAACGTTTCTACCCTTGTTTTTGTTTGTACAATCTTTTGAGAGGGATGATGCTTCTCCAAATAAAATGAGAGCTGTTTTAACTGATTTACCTTTTTCTCTACATAGCGTTCTTTCACTAAAATAAGCTGTTCAAGAGTACGATCTAACTGTTCTTCTTTTTGCTCATACACTTGCTTTGGATAACGAAACGCATACGATTTTTGAAGTGTTTGCAGTTGTTCTTGCTTTTTATGTAACATCTCTCGCATTGCCCTTTGCAGGCGAAGGGTTCGTTGTAACACTTTCTCTTGTAATTCAATTATATTTGGTGCTGCAAGTTCTGCTGCTGCCGTTGGGGTTGGTGCACGTAAATCTGCTACAAAATCAGCAATTGTAAAGTCTGTTTCATGTCCAACTGCCGAGATGATTGGAATTTCACTTGCAAAAATCGCCCGTGCAACTATTTCTTCATTAAAGGCCCATAACTCTTCAATGGAACCGCCCCCACGACCGACAATTAAAGCATCTATATCCTTCATCTCATTCGCTGTTTGAATCGCTTGTACAATTGAGGGAGCCGCAGACTCCCCTTGTACAAGTACCGGAAATACAATCACATTCCCAATTGGATAACGGCGTTTAATCGTCGTTATAATATCACGAATCGCCGCTCCCGTTGGTGATGTAATGACACCAATTGTTGTTGCATATGCAGGAATTGGCTGTTTATACACTTGAGAAAACAACCCTTCCTCCTCTAGCCTAACCTTTAATTGCTCATAAGCTAAGTGAAGATTACCAATTCCATCAGGCTGCATATCATGAACATAAATTTGGTATGAACCACTTGCTTCATAGACAGAGATTTTCCCTTTTACAAGTACTTTCATCCCATCTTCTGGTCTGAATTTTATATTGCGATTATGACCCGCAAACATAACCGCTGCTATTCTTGCATTTTCATCCTTTAATGTGAAATACATATGGCCACGGCTATGACATTTAAAGTTTGAAATTTCTCCTTTTAACCAAACAGACTGCAAATGCGGGTCATACTCTATTTTTGTTTTTATATAGCGTGTTAATGCTGTAACGGTTAAATATTGCTTTTCCATCTTTCTCTCCTCATAGCCGATTCAAATTATTTACAAACAACTCCTGCGCGTTTTGCAGATTCTACTGTATTATGAAGGAGCATTGTAATTGTCATTGGACCGACTCCTTTTGGTACCGGTGTAATATAGCCAGCAATATCTAATACATTCTCAAAATCAACATCACCGCATAATTTCCCTGTCTCTAGACGATTGACACCAACATCAATTACAACTGCGCCTTCTTTTATATAGTCAGCTGTTACCATCTTCGCTCTTCCAACAGCGACAATTAGAATATCAGCTAGCTTTGATAATTCTTTTATATTTTTCGTTTTGGAGTGACAGTATGTTACAGTCGCATTTTCATTTAAAAATAACTGTCCTACTGGTTTTCCAACAATGTTACTTCTTCCAATTACAACAACGTGTTTTCCTGAAATATCAAGATTTGTTTCTTTTACTAACTCCACAATGCCATGTGGTGTACATGGAAGAAATGTATCTTGCCCCGTCATCATACGGCCAACGCTGATTGGATGGAATCCATCTACATCCTTTTTAGGTGAAATTCTTTCAATGATAGCTTTCTCTTCAATATGTTTCGGTAAAGGTAATTGTACTAATATTCCATCAATACGGTCATCCTCATTTAAGCGATCGATTTCAGCTAACAAACGCTCTTCTGTAATTGTATCTGGAAACTCAATTAACTCTGAATAGATCCCAACTTGTTCACAGCCTTTTTCTTTTCCTTTTACATAAGAACGAGATGCTGGATCTTCTCCAACTAAAATAACCGCTAATCCTGGTACAATCCCTTGCTCTTTCAACTTCACAACTTCTTCTTTTAATTGTGCTCGTTTTTTCTCCGCAACTTCATTTCCTTTGATGATTACTGCTACCATTTAAGATTCCCCCTTAAAGAAATTACAGTGTATCTTTTATATTAGATAAAACGCCGTTGATAAAACGACGAGATTCCTCATCCCCAAATGTTTTGGCAATTTCAATTGCCTCGTTAATTGTTACGTTATGTGGAACTTCTTCCATGTACTTCATTTCATACACAGCTAAACGTAAAATACTACGATCCACAATACTAATACGTTCTAATTTCCACTTTTTTAAATTTTGACGAATTGCTTCATCAATTGCTTCTTTATGTTCTACAAAACCAACAACAAGTGATTCTAAAAACTCATTTGTTTCTTCGCCTTCTTCTAGCGTATTTTCCACCGCTACTTTCGGCTCTAATTCTCCAGTAATATCCATTTGATATAATGCTTGCATGGCTCTTTCTCTAGCCGTCCTACGTTTCATTGTAACTCTCCTTTATACTTCAAGTCTTTCCTTATGTTTTGTTATATTGTTATAATTTATAAGCCGTCAATTTACTTACTCTTACAGTTTTCATTGATTTTTCAACCTTATAATACAATGATAATAACACAATTTATCATTTCATACACGAGTTACAAGGCTGAAAAATAATAAAAAGATTAACTTCAAGTTCCATATCCTATCACAATGTACGTTTTTTGAAAAAACGCATCATTCCCTTTTTATATTTCTCATTTTTTAAAATAGTATAATAATTCGAAGGTTTTGTGTAAGAAGAGATAAAACGAGAAAAAAGGTGCCCATTTGACAAGGCACCTTCTCATTCTTATACTGGCTCGATTTCTGTTTTTTGCGTTTCGAATGTTACGCCAACGATGTGAATATTTACTTCTTTCGGCTCAAGACCCGTCATTGTAAAGAGTGCTTGGCGAATATTATCTTGAATTTTTTGTGCAACAACTGGTATTGCTACACCAAAATACATGACAACATAAACGTCAACGATAATATCGTCGTTTACTAATTCAACCTTCACGCCTTTACCGTGATTTTTCTTTCCTAACTTCTCAACAACATCTGTAGCAAAGTTGCCGCGCATTGCCGCTACGCCATCTACTTCAGCAGTTGCGATACCTGCAATTACCTCAATTACTTCTGGTGCAATTTCTACTTTTCCAAGGGTTGTATCTTGACCCATATCTAACATATGTTCAGCCATGAAAAAAACCTCCTTTAAATGTATCACTGCGTCACAAGTTCATGCTCTTCCAAAAATTTAGTATTAAATTCCCCTTTTATAAAATCAGGATGATCTAGCAATTGTAAATGGAACGGGATTGTCGTATGTACGCCTTCAATGACAAATTCACTAAGTGCTCGCTTCATTTTTGCAATTGCTTCTTCACGTGTTTTTCCGTGAACAATTAATTTCGCAATCATCGAATCATAAAAAGGTGGAATTGAATAACCAGGATAAACAGCTGAATCGACGCGAATACCAAATCCTCCTGGTGGTAAGTACATTTCCACTTTCCCTGGAGATGGCATAAAGTTTTTGGCAGGGTTTTCCGCATTAATTCGACATTCGATTGCCCAACCTTTAAATTGTACTTCTTCTTGCTGTAGCGATAACTTTTCTCCTGAAGCAACACGAATTTGCTCTTTAATTAAGTCCATCCCTGTTACCATCTCTGTAACTGGATGTTCTACTTGAATTCGCGTGTTCATTTCCATAAAGTAAAAGCTTTTCGTTTTATATTCATAAATAAACTCAACCGTGCCAGCACCTGTATAATCAACCGCTACCGCTGCTTTTACTGCCGCTTCACCCATTTTCTCACGAATATTTGCATCAAGAACAGGAGAAGGACTTTCTTCTAATAGTTTTTGCAAACGGCGCTGAATTGTACAATCACGCTCTCCTAAATGAATCGCATTGCCATGTGCATCTGCCATTATCTGAATCTCAACATGGCGGAAATCTTCAACGTACTTTTCTAAGTATACACCAGGGTTTCCAAAAGCGGTACTAGCTTCTTGCTGTGTAATTTGAATTCCCTTTATAAGCTCCTCTTCATGACGTGCAACACGAATACCTTTTCCGCCGCCGCCTGCAGTTGCTTTAATAATAACGGGATATCCAATTTGATTTGCAAGTTCCATCGCTTCTTCTGTGTTTTTTATAATCCCTTGTGAACCTGGTACAATTGGAACCCCTGCTTCTTTCATTGTATCACGCGCAACGTCTTTTGTACCCATTTTTGAAATTGCTTCTGGGCTAGGTCCGATAAAAATCAAGTTACATTCACGACATAGTTCTGCAAAATCAGCATTTTCGGCTAAAAATCCATAACCAGGGTGAATTGCATCACAACCCGTTAATTTTGCAACGCTTATAATATTCGTCAAATTTAAATAGCTTTCTTTCGACATTGTTGGCCCAACGCAATACGCTTCATCTGCGATTTTCACATGAAGTGATTGTTTATCCGCTTCTGAATAAATAGCTACTGTTTCAATATTCATCTCTTTGCAAGCACGAATAATTCGCACAGCAATTTCCCCACGATTGGCTATCAATACTTTTTTTATCATCACAAAGACTCCCTTATTACGCTTTTACAAGAAATAGCGGTTGTCCATACTCAACAAGTTGTCCGTTGTTCACAAGAATTTCAACAATTTCTCCATTTACTTCTGCTTCAATTTCATTAAAAAGCTTCATCGCTTCAACGATGCAAACGACTGTACCTTCTGAAACGCGATCCCCAACACTTACATATGCAGGCGTATCTGGTGAAGAAGAGGCATAGAATGTTCCAACCATCGGTGATGTGATTGTATGTAAATTCTCATCTTGAACAGCTTTCTTCTCTTCCTGCTTCGGTGCTTCTACCTGCGCCGCTGCTACGGCTGTTTCCATTTCTACCGCTTGCGTTTGTAATGCTTGTTTCACTACTGGTGTTGTCTGTACAGACACAACTTCATTCCCACGCTTTTTCATTTTAATTGTCGTACCATCTTTTTTGTATTCAAATTCATCAATGTTAGAGCTATCAATTAACTTAATTAATTCACGAACTTCTTGAATTTTAAACATATAAAATCCACTCCCATACACTTGTTTGTCCCGTTCTTACAGATACTGAACATATAAAAGCAAACTATGTTGTCTGTAAAGATACGATTCATTCTACTAGAGAAATCATTCCTATAACATTTACTAATAGAAACTTTTGCTACTCTCATCTTACGATAAATATTTTCAACATTCCAATTTATATTTCTTTACGATAAATCGAAACTCCTGTAAAAAATATTATTCCACTAAATAATTTATTACCTAGTAATAATACCAAGTTTCACTCAAAATTGGCAAGACCACTTCATAAAAAACATGTTTTTTCTCTTTTTCCATTTAAAATATAGAGCTCCTGACTTATTATTCTCATCTCATTTTAACTATGTACAACAACATATTTTACAAAATATTATTTTTTTATTTACAAGCCGTTCATCCTTCCTTCACATACGAATAGTATGTTCAAAGTAAAGTAAAATATCTTAATAGTGAGGTGCAGAAACATGATATGGCTCATCTTGTTCTTACCAGCTGTATTAATCTGGCTCATCGTTGTCTTCACTCATATAAAATACGGAAAAAGCAACCACCATTACCACGAACCTTTAATTTTTTACTCTCAGCGCATTTCTCCTTTCCGAGGAGAAAACATTGAAATAGCACAAAAAGATGAAATAGAAAAAAGCTATCGAAAACGATAGCTTTTTCTATCCGGCTGTTCGCGAGTAGTAATCCTCCAGCTTATCATAGCTCGTAATACATATTTAAATTTTATTTTACTGGATCAAACTTGACGCCTACATCCTTGGATCCTGCCTCAGCACGAACAAGTTGGATAATTTTATTTGCTTCTTTTTGAGAATGCTTCGTAGCTTTTACTGTTACTTTAATATCAGTTCCATCAGCCCTTACAAGCGCATCTTTATAGCCACCTTGTGATTTAATAACTGTTTCAAGCAACCCTTCCTTTGTTTCCATCTGATCGATTGCGTTTAATTCATCTTTCGCTTTACTTATTTCTTCAGCGGAAGATTTCGTTGATTTCATAACATCTTGTAATTTTTCTTTCTCTGCACTGCGTTGATCTTCCATTTTCAAACGAAGTGCTGTAAAGTTTTCATCACTTGATTGAACTGTTACATTGCCTTCTTTTTTGCTTGTCTCTTTTTTACTATCATCTTTTTTCTCTGTTTCTTTGCCCGATGTTTCTTTCGTTGTTTCTTTTGGAGTAGCTTCTTTATTAGATGTTTCTTTTGTCGTTTCTTTTGTCACTTCTTTTTCAACACCTTGCTTTTCTTGTCCAACCTTTTCACCCGCTGTTGGTGTTGCAGTATTCATTTTGTCAGGCGTTGTTACATAATAAACAGATAACACAACAACTAAACTTAGCATTGTTAGTAACCAAACTGTTTGTTTTTTCAACACTTCATTTCCTCCCTAACCCTTTTTTGGTAGTACTGCTACGCGGTGTGATGGTACATCAAGCATACGTGTCACCGCTTCCTTTACCATTGCTTTTACTTGTATATTATCCACCCCTTTTGCTACGACAAGGACACCTCTCACTTTTGGTTTCTCTGTTCGCAATACAATCGGGGTTTCTTTATCACCTTCGCGTATAATCACCGTTTTTTCATCAGTTGATTCATCTTCAACTTGTCTTTTCCCTCCAGTTTTATCTGTTTCACCTGTTGTTTGCGATCGTTTCACAATATTTTTTTCAAGTATTTTTTCTTCTGATGAGTCCAAATTCACTTCAATAGACACATCTTTAACCCCTGTTATATCTTCTAATGCCGCTTTCAATTCTTGTTCATATGCTTTTTCGTATTTTTCTACAGCTGACATGTTCTCGCTCTTTTTTTGTCCAAAAGTCGGCACTTCTTTTTCTGAATCTTGACTTGTCTTTTCTTTAAACACAGGCACTTCTTCTTTTTTCGGTTGAAAGAAATTACTAAAAAACATAAGCAACATTCCAAGTATGAGTAGGACAAGCAAAAACTTAGGTGTTACTTTTTTCCCTTTCTCCTTATCATCTTTTTCGTCCCCTTTCAATAAGTTGCGAAAAAATGAGAATTTCGAGTTTTTATCTTTATTGTCCATTTACTCTACCTGTCCCCCCTCCATTTGAACTTGGATTTGTTTATCCTCTAGCTGCCACCTGCTTGAAAAGAACTGTTTCATTTCCACATTTGTTTCTTTCGAAGTTTTCCGAGGCGCTCTCGTATTAATTTCAACTGGCTTTACTGTTTCAATTGCATCGTTTTTCTTCACTTCAGCTTCTTTTAGCGTCACAATAACAGATTGAATATCTTTTGCCGCTTTTACTTCTCCCTTAGTTTCTGCTGCAATTATTTTTATTTCAGACACTGTCACGCCATACTTTTTCTCAAATTCTTTTCCAACTTCTTTTTTCATTTTGACAGCCATCTCTTCTAAACTATATGCACGTGTTAGGGCTTGTATTTCTTTTTTCTTTGTATCAATTGAATTTTTTATCGATCCGTCCGCTACGTATTTTTCTTGATTAAAATTCGCAATCACTTCATTTACATCCGTTTGTAATAACTTAAATAGCGGTGTCAAGATTAAAACGACTAACAATAAGCTCACAACAAATTTGACATACTTTTGTAAATTTGAATTAGGAAGGATAAGATGCAGCATCGTCGCTAAGAGCAAAAAGACGATAATATTTCTAATCCACTCTGTAACAAATTGCATACTCGTCACCTCCTATCGCATCATGAGGGTAATGTTCCCCGCGGCAATAATAATAGTAATGCTTAAAAAGAACATAAAGGATACGATAGCTAAGCAGGCAAATACATAAATGATACTTCTTCCTATAATATCTAAACATTTAATAATAGCTCCTCCGCCAACTGGCTGTAGTACTGCCGCTGCGAATTTATAAATAAACGCGATACAAAAGATTTGAATCGCTGGAAAAGCAACGATTAAACATAAGATAACAAGCCCGATAATCCCGACCGTATTCTTTAATAACCCAGAGGCGCTAATAACAGTATCCGCCGCTTCTGTAAACATCCGCCCTACCACAGGAATAAAATTCCCCGTTACAAACTTCGCTGTTTTAACAGCTATACCATCAGCAACTGCTGTCGCTGTCCCTTGCACAGATAATACGCCTAGAAATACTGTTAGAAAGATACCAATAATCCCAACACTTACATTTTGCAGGAGCTTGGACAATTTCGTAACTTTATATTGATCACTCATTGTACTTACAATGCTTAAGATGGTCGCAAGTAATAAGAGCGGAAGAACAATATAGTTCATAAGCAGCCCACTTGTATTCATTAAAAAAATGATAATCGGATGGAAGAAGGATACTGATACAACCCCGCCTCCGGTCGCTATGAGTGCTAGGAGAATAGGAAGTAAAGCTAATATGAAATCTACCATCGTTTGAATCGTTTCTCTTGCATACGTCATTACTACATAAAAACTATTTAAAGCAAAAATAATTAGCACCATGTATACAACGGCATCTGCAATTTTACTTATGCTACTCTTCGAAAAGGCAGATTGTAATGATTGTAATAATGCACTGAAAATTGTGAGCATAATGAGCGTTCCAAGTAGCTTTCCATTTGCAACAAGCTCATGAAATAAATATTTTAATAGCCCTATCATCCATTCTTTTATAGAAAATTCCTTTTCGCCCTTTACAAATTCCATAAAACTTCCCTTTTGACTCTCTGGTAAATAACCTCCATATTTTGTGACAAGCCCGTCCCAAAACTGCTTCACATCTTCGATTCCGAGTTTATCCAATTGTTGATCTACGACGGTTTTTTCTACAGGAGAAGCTTGTACGACAATTGGTAAAGAAAAGAAAAGGAAGCAAGCAAACAGCAGCTTAGCTCCAAACCTTTGCAACATTCACTCCCCCTTATCCCGTAGGTAAAAAACCAAGAATTGTTTCAATTACAACCGTTAAAATAGGAATAGCCATAACAAGAATTAAAATTTTCCCTGCTAATTCAATTTTTGAAGCAATTGCACCTTGACCAGCATCTTTTGTAATTTGTGCCCCAAACTCAGCAATGTAAGCAATTCCAATAATTTTCAGCAGTGTCTCTACATAGACATTGCTTACTTTCGCCTCACTTGCAACTCGCTCAATCATTCTTAAAATAGAATGAATTTGATCGATTAGCAGCAGAAACATGACACTCGCGATGAACACAATAAACAAAGAAGTGATACTAGATTTATGTTGATTTAGCACAGCTGCTAAAAATGTCGCGACGAGGCCCAATCCGACAATTTGTAAAATCTCGATTCGAACCGCCTCCTTTACTGGAAGAGAAAGACACTTTTAATCTTGTCAAACAAAGTATTAATCAAAAATGCAACATGAAATAAAATAACGACAAAACCGACAAGAATCACCCAATTTGCAATATCCTCCCGCTTTAACTCTTTTAGTACTGTATGAATGAAAGCTAAAACAATGCCGATTCCGGCGATTTGAAATATTAATCCAACATCGATGGACATCGTCTTTCTCCCCCCTATAGCAGTAAAATTACGATAAGTAGTCCTGCTAGTACACCCAAACTCTTTATCATCTTTTCATATTGAAGTTGAAGTGCTTTCGCTTCACCCTCTTCTCTTTCTAGGTGCGTAATACATAAGCGAATATGCTTTTGCTGCGATTCACGGTCATGCTGCCCTAACGTTTCACCAAATTGCTGCAAAATCTCATATTCAGTTTGTTTAAATGCAGTGAGTTTCCAATTTTCTTGTAAACTTTCAAGCCAAGCCTCTCTAACTGTTTGTTCGCCGCTTTCTAGTCGCTTTGAAAAACTTTGAAATATCCAGTTTAAAGGCTTTGGCATTTGTTTTACTAAGCGCTCTGCTGCTTCTGATAAGGGCGTATGCCCATACATGATTTCAGCTTCTAACGATTGCAGCGCTGCTTTTAAAAGCCTAAGTTGACGCGGGCGTTCACTATATCTTTTGGCATACGAAAAACCAAAGAAAGTGCTCACCGCTACAATTAACACCGCACCAAATATTTTCACCATACGCTTTGAACCTTTCCTCGCCTTTGAACAGGCTTTCCATCTCCATCCTTGACTTGAACAATAGTTCCAGGTCCCTTCGCTTTTGATAGTTCAATAAAGCGATCAAACACGCCAAGCTCCATCACAGCCTTTAAAGATGGTCGTTTCATTACATCATCAAAAGAAAATCCGTGAGCGCTTATAAAAAGCTGAACACCTGCATGGACTGCCTCCATAATTGCTTCGCTATCTTCCATACGCCCAATTTCATCCACTATTAATATATCCGGACTCATAGAACGAATCATCATCATCATTCCTTCTGCTTTTGGACACGCATCCAGCACATCAACACGTGGACCAAACTCATATTGCGGAATCCCTTTTACACACCCGGCAATTTCTGAGCGCTCATCAACAATCCCCACTTTGCAAGAAGGAATTTTATAAGAACGAACTCCTTGACTCATACAACGTGCCACATCCCTGAGAAGTGTTGTTTTTCCTGTTTGCGGCGGACCAATTACCATTGTGTTTAACCAACGTGAGTCGTACAAATAAGATAAGAGTGGCTCAGCTATCCCAATTTTTTGACGGGCAACTCGAATATTAAATGATGACACATCTCGAATCATCTTCACTGCACTTTTCTCTGTAATTACTTTTCCAGCTAAGCCAATCCTGTGACCACCGCGCAAAGTAACATACCCACGCTTTAACTCTTCTTCCATCGTATAAATAGAATATTGACTAAGCTTATTTAATAAGTAGATTGCATCCTCTGCTGTAACGACATAGTCATAAAAGAACACTTCTCCACGAGCAATACATTCAAGTGGCCTTCCTATCCGAACCCTAATTTCTTCTAACGCGCTATATTGTTCACAGCCTTCAATAAACTGTTTCATCGCTTTTGGTAAAACCTCTAATACTTCTTTCATCTGCTTCTCCCCACCATACTTGACTTACTATTTCAACACTGCAATAAAAATACAGCCAATTCCGAGAGTTAGAAAAAAGAGCTTCAAAAAAGAAATTTCATTTGCAACGCTCGCAATGCCAATCGACATCGTTAAAATTAATACAGTCGGTCCAACAAATGCCAACATACCATTTATGAACAATGCTTTTTTCGCATCATTCACATAGAGCATAAGCAAAGCGGCGAATATCTCCGCACTACCTGAAAACAACCGAAGCAATCCCATGACAAGCACAGATGTTTCCATTGCCGCCAGCCATTGTTTCATTCTCCCACCTTCTCTCCTACCAATTACTTTTCAGTTCACTAACAAAACCCTTATTCCAAAAAGAATATATTTGTACAACCATATGCAGAGGTTGTCTATTTCAGAAGTAAAAACATAATTTTTCTCTATCGATTTTATTTAAATCTGAATATTCATATTGTTTTATGGTATATTTAATAGAAAAAGAGCATAGACGATGAAGCAAGTTACTTTATTACCACTCGATTTACGATATGCAAATGTGATTTTTGAACTATCAAGCAATCCACATGTAAAAAATGCATTAGGGCTAAAAGTAGAATCAGTGGAAGATACAAAAACATTCATTCTTTTTGCAATTGGAGAGGAACGAAAAAAACACTCCGTATCAAGAGTGGTTGTAAATGAAGAAAATGAAATAATTGGCCTCACTACACTTAAACACATTAATTACGAACAAAAGTACTCACATATTGGAAGTTGGCTCGGCTATCAATATTGGGGAAGAGGATATAACGAAGCTGCTAAAAAAGAGATCTTTAAAATCGCTTTTTTAGACTTGCAACTTACATACGTATTTGCCGGTGCTAAAACGACTAACATTCGTTCGTTAAAAGCACAAGAAAAACTACCTTACATTTCATTACATGTGGAAAAACAATTTCCAGACGAACATGCTGCATTGGAGAAAGAAGTAAAGTCACCTTGCGTACTGCATGTTGTATCACGTGAGAAATTTTCAAATTGGTTGGAAGCACAAAATGAGGGGGGAAAATATGAAGGTATTGAAAATTAGTTTAACAATTGTAGTAGAATTAGCTATTATTTATCTTTTTTCAAAAATGGTCGGTTGGTCATTTATGGAGAGCTTTTTCCTTGGCAGTTTAGCTATATTTGCAATTACATGGTTAATTATTATGAGTAACTTTAGAAATAACAATATGGATCATGCAACGAATAAAACTTTTACCGGTGTTGAAACTGGTGAAATACGCCCGTTTCAAATCGTGTTCACTCCATATATTGCAGGTACCCTTTCACTCGTCACAGTTAGTTTTGTTATAACCGCAATTTACTATCTTCCCTACTTCCTATAAAAAAAGCACTCGTGTAATCACGAGTGCTTTTCTACTATGCACGAGAAACGTATTTACCTTCACCAGTGTTGATGATAAGCATTTCGCCTTCGTTAATGAAGATCGGTACTTGTACAACAAGACCAGTTTCTAATGTAGCTGGTTTTGTTACGTTAGAAGCTGTGTCACCTTTAATACCAGGCTCTGTTTCTACAACTTTTAACTCAACTGTGTTTGGAAGTTCAACACCAAGTACTTCGCCTTGGTATGTCATAATTGCTACTTCCATGTTTTCTTTTAGGAATTTAAGTTCGCGCTCGATTTGGTTTTCGCCAAGTTCGATTTGCTCATAAGTTCCGTTATCCATAAATACGTGAGACTCACCGCTCGCGTATAAGTATTGCATACGACGGTTTTCGATATGTGCTTTTTCTACTTTTTCACCTGCACGGAATGTTTTCTCTTGAACAGATCCTGTGCGAAGGTTACGTAGTTTAGAGCGAACGAACGCAGCACCTTTACCTGGCTTTACGTGTTGGAAATCAAGTACTTGCCAAAGGGCATTGTCCACTGAAATTGTTAAACCTGTACGAAAATCGTTTACTGAAATCATGTAAAAAAATCCTCCTGTGTATTACAAAATAATAAGTTCTTTTGGTGATTTCGTAATTACTTCATTACCTTCACTCGTTACAATGATATCATCTTCAATACGTACCCCGCCAACACCTGGAATATAAATACCTGGTTCTACTGTTACAGCCATACCTGGTTCAAGTACTGTATCAGAACGGAACGCTAAACCTGGTGCTTCATGGATTTCAAGACCGATTCCATGACCAGTAGAGTGTCCGAAGTATTCACCATATCCTTTTTCCGTTATGTAATCACGCGTTAATGCATCAGCCTCGCGACCTGTTAAACCAGCTTTAATACCGTTCACACCACGTAGTTGTGCTTCTAAAACGATAGTATAAATTTCTTTTAATTTATCAGATGGTTCACCGACTGCAATCGTACGAGTAATATCAGAGCAATATCCTTTGTAATAAGCGCCGAAGTCTAATGTAACGAAATCTCCTTTTTCTATCACTTTTTCAGATGCCACGCCGTGTGGTAATGCCGAACGAAGACCTGAAGCAACGATAATATCAAACGAAGAAGATGTTGCTCCTTGTTTTCTCATGAAAAATTCAAGTTCATTTGACACTTCAATTTCAGATACGCCTGGGCGAATGAATGATAGAATATGCTCAAAGGCAGCATCTGCAATCTGTGCAGCTTCCTTTAATATCTTAATCTCTGAATCAGTCTTTATCAAGCGTAACTTTTCTACAAGCCCAGAAGTTGGGATGAATTCAGCTTCGATCGCTTCATTATGCGTTACGTAAGAGCTATATGTAAGAGTATCTTGCTCAAAGCCTAGCTTTTGAATTCCAAGTTCTTTAACTTGTTTCGCAACCTCATCAAGAATTAATCCTGAATGCTGTACTATTTCATATCCAACCGCTTGCTTACTAGCTTGCTCTACATAACGGAAATCTGTAATAAATAGAGCACGCTCTTTTGAAATTAATACAACACCAGCTGTTCCTGTGAAATTCGCCATATATCTACGGCTATGTTCATTCGTTAATACGATACCGTCAATACCAGCCTCATCAAACGCACTTCTTAATCTCTCGATCTTTTCCATTACTTTATACCTCCCTCAATTTCTCCATTAATGCAAATAGCGCTAGCTTATAGCCATAAAAACCAAATCCAACAATTTGTCCCGCACAAACAGCCGCTGTCACAGATTCATGACGAAACGACTCACGTTGATGGATGTTAGAAATATGTACTTCAATAACTGGAATCGAAACACTTGCGATAGCATCTCGAATCGCGTAGCTATAATGCGTAAATGCACCCGGATTTAGAATGATTCCTTCATATATGTCATCCGCCTCATGAATAATATCAATAATTGCTCCTTCATGATTCGATTGAAAACATTCTAACTCCACTCCCATTTTCTCTGCTTCTTGTTTCATATCTGTTTCAAGCGTCGCTAACGTTCCTTTTCCGTATACATTTACCTCTCGAACACCGAGACGATTTAAGTTAGGACCGTTAACGAGGAGTACTTTTTTCATATACTTTAAACTCCTTAATATAAAAAATGTCTGTACAACATTCTAACACAGGAGTCACTTATTTGAATAGTTTGTCTACTCCAGCCCTTCCCCTTGATTCGCATTGTTCGCTTCAAATGAAACAGAATATGTGATAAACACACCGTATAAAATAAAAATACATATTGTTGTGACAATTGTTTCTTTCGGTAAATGAAGTGCATTTTTGATAACAGGTGCAATAGAACCCAGTCCGAAAAATAAAATGCCCCACCAAAACAGTCCATAGAGTATTCCCGGTAGTACCCCTTCAAATCTTTTGAAAAGAGCCCTATAGAGAAATGCCACTAAAATAGAAAGAAGCCCTATACAAACAATACCCAATACATTTCCCCAAACTCCTTCTTTCCACGATCCAAACGCAAATGGTAAAAGCAAATAGTTTGGTCCGGCTTCTGTAAATGAAAAAATATGAAGAAAATACCATATGCATCCCCAAAAAACACCACCAAATAAACCAATCTGTACAATGTTTTTTGTTATTGATTGTTCTTGCTTCACATCGACACCTCCGCTTACTAGTATGTCCGAAACTATTTTGAAGCATGTTTAAATCATGCGAAATTTGTCTATAAAAAGAATAAGAAATGTCTGGCTTCCGTAACATTTTTCCTTGTCAGCAGCTTGTGTTTGTCGATAAAATAAAGGAAACTCGGTGATTGTCAAATCTCACAATGACAGAACCAAGTGTGACAATTGCCTCTTTTCTACATAAGAGAGAAACAAATACAGGTTGGTGTTAACATGGCAGAGGAGACAAAACAAATATACGGTGGGCAAGCGGTCATAGAAGGAGTTATGTTTGGTGGTAGAGAATATACTGTTACAGCGGTTCGTCGTAAAGATAAATCAATCGAATTTTATCGATTACCACGCGTGCGGAATAAAGTATTATCTATGCTAAAGAAAGTTCCATTTCTACGTGGTATCGCCGCTATCGTTGACGCAAGTGCCAATGGAGCAAAACATTTAAACTTTGCTTCGGAACGATTTGACGTTCATCCTGCAGACGATGAACAGCTCGCACACAAGAAAGAAGAGCAATCAAAATTAACGATGGTATTAGGAGTAGCCGCAGTCGGAGTCTTATCGTTCATATTCGGCAAAGTCATTTTCACAGCAGTTCCCGCACTTTTAGCGGAATTGACACGACCGATTTTCCCATCTCACACTGGGCAAATTATTGTCGAAAGCATCATTAAGCTCATCCTTTTACTGAGCTATATATATATTGTGTCACTAACTCCGCTCATTAAGCGTGTGTTTCAATATCACGGTGCGGAACATAAGGTCATCAATGCTTACGAAAACAATCTTCCGCTGACAGTAGCAAATGTACAAAAACAAACTCGTCTCCATTATCGTTGCGGTAGTAGTTTTATTATATTTACAGTCATTATCGGAATGTTTGTCTACTTTCTTGTTCCAACTGATCCCCTTTGGGTCAGAGTGGTAAATCGAATTTTATTAATTCCAGTTGTTCTAGGGATTTCTTTTGAAGTCTTGCAGTTTACAAATCGATTACGAGATATTCCGATTTTGCGCGCATTGGGATACCCAGGGTTATGGCTTCAACTATTAACAACAAAAGAACCAGAAGATGATCAAGTTGAAGTTGCAATTGCATCCTTTGAAGAATTATTACGTTTAGAAGAAAAACACTAATAATTTTTTTAAAATGGTACTCAACTCCTTCCCTTGTCGCTAATATACTAATTTTAATATATGTTATTTAGGAGGTGTTCCCTATGAACGGTCGTTCGTTTACGTTCGCTTTATTCATGCTTATTATTGGGTTAGCAATATTCGGTCTCGTATCATCTGCAATTACGAATCCATACGGAATGGTAAAAAACATTGTCATCATGTTACTTGTTGTTGGTGTCTTTTATTTATTATATAAAATGTTTACAAGTTCCAGCGGTTCCGCCAATTCGCAAAACTCTTATAAGCGTGCTGCGAAACAATCGAACCGAAAATACGGAAAACAAAACGTAGCACCCCTAAGCAATTCTTTATTAAAACGAAATGCTTCTGATGACAAAGTTAAGAAAGGCAATTCATCATTGTTAAAAAGGAAACGAAAACAATCTCATTTAACCGTGATTGAAGGTAAAAAAAATAAAAAGAAAGACCGCGCTTCTTTTTAGGAAATGCGGTCTTTCTTTTATTTATGCTCCCTCACATATTGAAGTACTTCTGTTAAGCTTTTTTCTTTCATACTTCCTAAGCGAAGATGGTGATTTTCAAACTGCAAAGCCTTTGTAACTTCATTTGGAACAACGACACATTTTAATCCTGCCGCAATCGCTGCTTTCAATCCATTTACTGAATCCTCAAACACAACAGCTTCTGAAGAATCAATTTTCAGTTCTTCAATAGCCGCTTTATACAGTGCTGGATCTGGTTTTACTTTCTCCACATCTTCTTTCGTTTTAATAACTTCAAAATACTCCCGAATCCCTAAATCTTCTAAAAACCCAACAACCCATTCTCTTGAAGAACTAGAAGCTAAACCAATTTTTACTCCAAGACCTTTTGCTTCTTCTAAGTATTCTTTCACACCATCACGGGCTACTGGTATTTTCATTTTCTCTTGATGTAAAGCCGAAACTTTTTCTTTTAGCAAGTTCTTATTAAATTGCTCTTTCAATTGTTGTTCAATATATGTATAAAGCACTTCATCTGTTGTTCCAATACATTTTGCAAACTCTTCTAGAGACAAATCTCCACCATATTCGCGAATTACTTCCTGAAAAGCTTGGAACCAAATTGTTTCTGTATCTACAATTAATCCATCAAAGTCAAAAATAATTGCTTTCATTCCGATCCCGCCTTTTACAAAACAATTTTTCACATCTCTATACATTCAACTTAAATAAAGTAAATTCCTCTTCTAAACAAAAAAGGAAACGCCTCTCGTTCCCTTTACTTCCCCTGCTCTTCATTTGCTTTTTGAACACCGCGAAGTGTTTCAATTCGAAGTTCATCTTGCTCAAAATATTGCACTAAATCACCAATGCGGTCAATAGCTTCCCAACTTAAATGATGCTCAATTCCCTCTACATCATTATAGATCTTACTTTCATCCACACCGATGATACGCATAAATTGTTCTAGTAACTCATGACGATATACAAGACGCTCCCCGATTTTTTTCCCTTTTGATGTTAATACAAGCCCTCTATATTTTTCATAAATTAGATACTCATCTTTATCTAACTTTTGTACCATTTTCGTTACAGAGGATGGATGTACACTAAGCGCTTCAGCAATATCAGATACGCGGGCATATCCCTTTTCATCAATTAACAAATAAATTTGTTCAATATAATCTTCCATACTAGGGGTAGGCATCGGTTTCCTCCATCCAATTTCATTTTGTGTTTTCCGCACTAAGCAATCAATAAAATGATACACCAGAAAGGGTATCATGACAAGGGCGGAAACAGACCAAAAGCTATGAAACATAAAAAGAATCTGTATGTATATACAGATTCTTTTATGTGAAATATTGAATTTCAGTATTCGGAAAATATTCGGCAATATATCTTCTTATCGTTTCCTCTAACCTCACTGCATCATCTTTCTGATATACATATTTTCCGATGCCATATCGTCCCCATTTATATTTTCGTTTCTCCTCATCCATTTCGAGTTTCGTATTGGGATAACGTTGTTGTATTACCTTTTTCGCCGGCCTAGTAAAGCGATGTTGAATCAATTCGAATGATAAATTTAGTAGGGCTAAATCTTTTAACGCATCAGAAAGTCGTTCAAATAATTCACGATACCCGTCTCACACCAACAACAAGTGTCGTTTTCGCATTACGATATTTCTGCAAATCATTATCTCCAGGTAAATCGCGAATTTGATTATGTGATGTTGTTTCTCGAATTTCTAGACCCATCTTTGCAAACTTCTCATGCAACTTTTTTCCAAGTGGATATTGGATTGCCCCTGGTTCAAAATAAACAAGCTTTGGCATAAATGGCTTCATACGAATTCCCTCCCTGCTTCTAGTATGAGCAGACGAACGATAACAACACTATTTAAAGTTTTCCACTCCAGTAACTTGTGTTGCAAGTTACCGAATGTTATAATTCAGATAACAACTACCTTGCACAACAAGTTACTTGAAGGCGGTGACGCAATTGCATAGTCAAATGTTAAAAGGTGTGCTCGAAGGATGTATTCTATATATCATTTCGCAAGAAGAAGTGTATGGATATGAACTGAGTACGAAATTAAACCAACATGGCTTTACATTCGTAAGTGAAGGTAGTATCTATCCTCTTTTGCTACGAATGCAAAAAGAAAAACTCATTGCTGGCACATTAAAAGCTTCTAGCCTTGGACCAAAGCGAAAATATTATCATGTAACCGATAAAGGGTTCGAACAGCTAGAAGAGTTTAAGAAGAGCTGGGGGATAGTTTCGACAACGGTAAATAATTTATTGCAGGGAGAGTGAGATCGATGAAAGCGAAAGATTTAATTGAGCTGAATAATAAAAAACGCAAATTATTGACAGAGGAAAATAAAGCGACTTACGGGGATATGCTCGTTTACATTCGATTAGCTAATATCCCAGAACAGCAAGTAGAAGAACTGCTATTAGAGATTTTAGATCACTTGCTTGATGCACAAGAAGAAAAGAAAAATGCTTATGATATTTTCGGAAATGACTTACAAGCTTACTGTGATGAAATAATCACTGCACTTCCAAAACAAAATATATGGCAGAAAATAGCCACACCAGCCTTTATGAGTAGTTATTTACTCGCTATATTTTTCGCTATTAATTCTCTTGCGGCTATTATTTTACCCTTTTTCTCTGACAACAAACGCTTTCAATTTGTACAGATAAATTTCATATATGTATTTGTAATCATTATCGCTATACACCTTGCTATCCGTTTTGTATTTGACTTTATCAAAGGGGATTTATTCAATAACCATATGGGTAATTGGAAGCGCATAACGAGATTCATTTTCCAACAAAGTCTATGGTTCATACTCATTGTCATTTCTTTATTTTTTATAGACCGTCCATTTATAAAGTATCAACTTTCCCCTTGGATTGGGGCATTCCTTGCCATCATTTTGTATCTTTTTTATAAGTTTTTTTATAGACGCGTAAACTTTTAATTATACAGGGAGTGAGAAAATTGAACGCAAAAGACATGGTTGAGCTAAACAATAAAAAACGCAGGCTTCTAACCCCCGAAAACGAAAATATTTATGGCGATATGCTTATATATTTACGGTTTACGAGCACTCCACAAAAACAAATGGAAGATCTATTATTAGAAATATTAGACCACCTTTTAGACGCTCAAAAAGATGGAAAAAATGCTTACGATATTTTCGGAGAAGATTTAAAAGCGTATTGCGATGAATTAATTAATTCCTCTGAGCACCAAACTACTTTCGAAAAAGGTGCAGTTATTGGCTTTGTAGTTAGTTTATTGTTAGCTATCCAATTTGGATATGATACATTTACGCATGTATTTTTTAATCATGCAAATAAACCAGGGATTCCATTTAGTATCCTAGGCACAATATTGTCAGCTATTATTTTAACCACTGGTACTTTTTTAACTTTTTCCGTATTAAGACGATATTCTTTCACAATATTAGCGTCTTGGAAGCAAAAAATTATACTCATATTATCAGCTTGTATACCACTTGGATTATCATTTGTTTCAAACATTTATTTTGAAACAAAACCTTATTTATCCTATAACTTAACAGTTTGGCAAGGTGCTCTTATTACAATTTCCTTTTACATTTTATACAAAATTTTACATAAAACCTCTAGATTTTAACAGCCTCCCAAAAGGCTGTTTTTCTTCTGTCTAATTTTACAAATTGAAAAATTTCATAAAGAAAATAAGAAAAATGCAAAATAATTAAAGTTAATTGTTGACGTGATGCTTTTATTATCGGTATCATATTTCTTCGTGAGCAATTATTTTTCGTTATACGATTTTTTTATTATTACTGAATTTTTGAGAGGGGAAATTTGATGTCACTTAAGAAGAAAACGCAAGTACGCACCGGCAAAATGGTACGTGAACTAATGTTAGCAGATGAAGATGTAAATGCTTCGCTAATTATGGTATATAGTGAAAACGGTGTAAACGCAGAAATTAAAATCGAGGGCTTAACGCCAAAATGTAACGAAGAATTATTTTTGAGCGGAAACGTAGATTGGAACAAAAGTGTGATTTATAAGATTGTCGATTTCACAGGTAACGCTGAAGTTGGTAAAGTTACATTAACAGCAATGAACAAAAACAATGTTTCCCTAGAAATTGAACGCGTTATGTGGAGTAAAGAAAATAAAGAAGCTGCTGAACAGGAGGTAACACCTGTAGAAACTGCTCCCCCAAAAGAAGTAGTGGCAGAAAAGGCACCTAAAGTAGTCACAGCGGCTCCAAAACCTGTTACACGTGTTGAAGAACCGGTTGTAACCCCTAAACCTACTTCGGCACCAGCGCCAAAGCCAGTACGTTCAGAGACAGTTGTAGCGGCACCTACTCCAGCTCCTGTAAAAAAAGCAGTACCCACTCCAGTTACAAAGCAAGAAACGGTTACGGCTATGCCTACCAAACCAAAACAAGTGGCTTCAACTGAAGCAAATTCTAAACTACAAGAGAATTATGTGAAGCTTGTGAAAAAGACAATCGAAGTATGTCAAGATTACGAGCTTGGCATCGACATAGATGATTCTATTGAGAACTTAAAAGAAGAATTACAAAGCCAAGGTATTAGCGTGACTTTTGATAAAGAAATTATGGATGTTGTAAATCGTCTTCGTTCTTTACAAGACAAAGGAATTAAAGTAGAAAAAGTACTTAATTTATTATAAAGAAAATAAGGAGATGGCAAATGCCATCTCCTTATTTTTTATAATTCCACTCATCACTTTCGTACTTTTCTTTCGCTAATGTTTGCACTTCCTGAAGCTGTTCTTCTGTTAGTTCATACGGAACTAGCTCCACATCTAACCCTTTTTCAAATCCAACTTGGAACGCTTCAATCAACTGTTCAATTGTAAACGTACGATCTGTTAATTCATTGATTGCGACCGCTTTAGAAGAAAACATGCTCTTCATACGCTCTTTCACTCGCTCATTTGGGAATAAGAATAAATCATACAGCTCATCTAAATCGATTTCTAGCGGAATAGATCCATGCTGCAGGATAACACCTTTTTGACGTGTTTGTGCACTTCCAGCAATTTTTCGGCCTTCTACAACAATTTCATACCAAGATGGAGCATCGAAACATACGCCTGAGCGTGGATTTTTTAAATTCTCACGGTCTGCTTCCGTTTTTGGAACCGCATAGTAAGCTTCTAATCCTAACGCCTTAAACCCGTCTAATAACCCTTGCGAAATTACTCGGTATGCTTCCGTAACTGTTTTCGGCATATTCGGATGATCCTCAGAAACGATAACACTGTACGTTAATTCCTTATCATGCAATACACCCCTACCACCTGTTTGACGGCGAACAAAACCATATTTCTTTTCATTTACTACATCCATATTAATATCTTTTTCTACACGTTGAAAATACCCCACTGTTAATGTTGGCACTTCCCATTCATAAAAACGAATCGTTGGCGGCATTTTCTTTTCGCTTTGCCAATTTAATAAACATTCATCTAACGCCATATTAAATGCTGGTGAACATTGACCAGAGTTAATATAACACCATTTTTCTTTTCCCATCCTGCACCTCATATAACCAATTATTTTTCACAATCTCTAGTCTAACAAATTCGACAAAATTTGTGAAAGAATACGAAATTTCTTCTTCTTACCAAACGAACCTGTTGCATAAATACATATGGGCATTATAATATTGAAAGTAGGATAAGAAAAAAGGGAGCGATAGAATCGTGTCAACAAACTTAATTATTATACTAGCCGCAGTTCTAGCATTCATCGGCTACTCTGTATGGATGTTTTTCTATCAGAAGAGACTAATTAAAACACTTTCAGAAGAAGAATTTCGCGCTGGCTACCGTAAGGCACAGCTTATCGATATTCGTGAAGCAGATGAATTTAACGCTGGTCATATTTTAGGTGCTCGTAACATTCCATTATCACAAATCCGTATGCGTTACAAAGAACTACGTAAAGACCAACCTGTTTATTTATACTGCCAAAGTGGATTCCGTACAGGACGTGCAGCTCAATATCTAAAAAAACAAGGTTACAAAGATTTCTACCAACTACAAGGCGGATTTAAATCTTGGACAGGAAAAATTAAAAAGAAATAATATTGAAAAGAACTAGCATGACTCATCGGCTAGTTCTTTTCTTCCATATTGTTCGCAATATACAATAAGTTTTGTTTTACTACTTTTTCATTTCTTGATTCTACATTGCGATATAGCAATTGGTACTCTAACCCCTTCTCTTTCCATATGAGCGTCGCAAATTCTTCCCCCTGTTCACCCTCATCCCTATTTTTAAAATAGGCAGCTGAGCCATTATCCAATTTCATTTTTTCATGAAATCGATTTCGTTCCACAATATAAGGAAAACTGTAGGAAAAATTAGCAACAGTTAATTCTACATAATCTTTTCTTCCTTTTTCTTGTTGTCTATATTTTATCGTCAAGACAGCGTTCTTCGTCCCAATTGTTCTTACTTCTCCCTTTACATCGTTCATAACATCGTACGGTAAATACGTCGGAGCTTTAAATGATTCCGGAAAATATTTTTTTGCATTCTTTAACGAAACAGGACCAGATACACGATCTACAGCTCCATCCGCATTTCCTACAAATTGTTTTTCTTCTTTCACTGTCTGTTGGAATGAACATGAGCTAAGCAAAATACTAGAAAACACGAAACAAATGATTCTTTTTTTCACTTTGTTTCCGCCCTTCATACCGCTCTCTTTACTGACAAAGCGTTAATATGTTGTTCATATTCGCTTCACTTGTTCACTCTCCCTTTGAAAACTTTCCTCGTTTATCTCTCACATTTTGACATGTCGTATCTTTTTAGACAAAAAAACTTTTCACTACCCTTACGCCCTAACGCAAGGTTACGCGAATAGTGAAAAGCTTTGTTTATAAAATAGATTATGAAAAGCTTTTCAGGTCAAGCGTTTTTTAGTAATGTTCCATTCCTGTCCATTTCCACTTATAATGAAATGAGAGGTGAAACATATGGCAAATATAAAACAAATTGCGAAAATTGCGGGAGTATCCATAACGACCGTTTCACGCGTATTAAACGATCATCCATATGTAAGCGATGAAAAACGAAAACGCGTTTTAAATGCTATTGAAGAATTAAATTATGCAAAAAACATAAATGCAGTTCATTTAATAAAAGGAAAAACATTTACAATCGGTGTCATGCTTCCTTTTATCAACTTACCTTACTTCAGCACGATTCTTGAGGGAATCGGAAACGAAGCCCTAGCCGCTGGATATCACATTAATTTATGTCAAACGAATTACGATAGTATCGAAGAAATTCGAGTTCTTGAAATGATGAAGATGAAACAATTTGATGGCATGATTATATGCTCCCGAACAAGCTCTTGGGAGCATATTGAACCATTCGCAAAATTTGCTCCTATCACCTCATGCGAAAAAATGAAGCATCCCCTTATTTCCTCCGTCTATGTTGATCATTATGAAGGGTTTCGCATTGGTACGGAATATTTACTAAGCAAAGGACATGAGCGAATTGGCGTTTGTTTAGCAAGACAAAAAAGTGTAAATACAAAGCAGCGTGAAAAGGCCTTCTCTGATGCTCTCCATACTGCCAAAAAAAGACTTCAACCAGATTGGATGTTTTACCAATGCTACACGATGCAAGATGGTGCAAAAGCTTTACACAGCATGTTAAACATGAAAGAGCGTCCAACTGCTATTTTTACTGCTAATGACCAAGTAGCCGCTGGTTTATTAACAGAAGCAAGAAAAAACGGCATACGCGTTCCAGAAGATTTAGCGATTCTCGGTTTTGATAACCATGAGATTTCGGAGGCATTAGAAATTACAACGATTGAGCACCCCGGATTAACAATGGGAGCTCTTGCTTTTTCTTTATTTCATAAGCAAATACTTGGTGAACAAATCATCGGGAACTCCAAAGAACTCCCTTTCCGTTTAGTCGAACGAAAAACTGTGTAAAGAGTGCCTGCTGAATTTGGCACTCCTTTTCAACATCTGACTTATTGACTTTATTTTGATTATTTATTACAATTACCCTAACGAACGGTAGGTAGGGGATGTAAATGACAGCAAACCGCATTAAAGCTGTAGCACTTTCTCATTTCGCACGCTATAGCTACGAAGGGACTTCGTTAGCAAATATTGCACAGGAAGTCGGGATTAAAAAACCATCGATTTACGCACACTTTAAGGGAAAAGAAGAATTATACTTCATCTGCTTAGAAGCTGCACTTCAAAAAGATTTACAATGCTTTACAGACGATATAAAAAAATTTTCAAAGTCATCTACTGAAGCATTACTTGTAAACTTGTTAAAAGGTTACGCAAAACGATTTGGTGAAAGTGAAGAATCGATGTTTTGGTTACGCACTTCCTATTTTCCGCCTGATGCATTTCGCGAACAAATTATTAAAAAATCAAATGCTCACATTGAAAACATCAGAGAACTTTTATTTCCTGTATTCAAACGAGCAAATGAACAAGGTCAACTGCATAACCTTGAAATACAAGACGCTTTAGAGGCTTATTTATGCTTACTTGACGGTCTGATGGTTGAACTATTGTACGCAGGCTTAAATCGCTTTGAGACCCGTTTAAGTGCTTCTTGGAAAGTGTTTTGGCGAGGGCTTTCACAATGACGGATTGCAAATAGCAATGCGTCGTTTTTCAGCCCTTCACCTAACGACTGGTAGGAAGGAGAAATAATATATGGCATGGATTTATGTAATTTTAGCTGGCATCATTGAAATTTTTTGGGTGATTGGACTAAAGCACGCAACTACTCCACTTGAATGGGTTGGTGTTGCTCTCTTAATCGCAATTAGTTTCGTCCTATTATTTAAAGCTTATAAAGATTTGCCTGTAGGAACTGTATATGCTGTGTTTACAGGAATCGGAGCTGGCGGAATCGTTCTTACAGAAATCTTTATTTTCGGAGAACCATTTTCAATTGTAAAAATCTTATTTATTGGTTTAATCTTCTTTGGCGTTATTGGATTAAAACGAGTAACGGGTGAACAAGAAGAGAAGGAGGTCGCATAAAATGGCATGGGTATTTTTAATTATTGCTGGTATTTGTGAAATTGTTGGTGTACTGTTTATGAAAGTAGCCACCGAAAAGAAAGGCTGGGCACCTAAGCTTATTTTAATCGCTAACTTTGCCGTAAGCTTCTTCTTCTTATCACTTGCAATGGACTCATTACCGATGGGAACAGCTTACGCGATTTGGACTGGAATTGGAACTGCTGGAAGTGCGCTTCTAGGTATTCTTATCTTCCGTGAATCAGCTGATTGGCGTCGCCTTGCCTTTTTAAGCTGCATTTTATGCGGTGCAGTTGGCTTAAAATTAATGAGCTAACGTGAGGTGAATGTCATGTGGAAAGAAAAAGGGAAACAAATTGTAACTGGAATTATAATTGGAATTGTGCTCCTACTACAAATGAGCTTTCATTTTATCGAATGGTTATTCCATAAAGGAATTTCTATTCTTACATTCCTTCCCAACATGGCACTTGAAGTTGTATCCATTGTTTGGTCAATTATCGCTTCCATCATGATTATTATCATTTGGAGTATCGCTAAACTTTGGAATAAAATAACCAAAAAAGACAGTTCTTCTGAAAAGAAGTAACTGTCTTTTTTATACTTAATGATTCGCGTTGCTTGGCAACCTAAAGAAATTGGATGCAATAAGACATAGTATTCCAAGAATAAAAACGCCAGTCCCAATACCCTTATTCGAGCTTTTAAATAAGTTAATATCCGAGTAAAAATTCAGCATCATAAGACCTAAAGAAAACAAAATCAATCCAATTCCAATTAATATTCTTCCTATTGGCGTCCGTTTTCTCATCATTACATCTCCCCCTAATTTCTTTAAAATCTAATAATATTTCCAATCCAACCGGACATAATATCAACAAGGAGCTGATTATATGCAAAATTCCATACATAAACATATCCTATTGTTATTTTTCTTATTTCTTTTCTTTGTTATATGTTTCAGCCTTATATTACATGCACCAAAAGAGATGCCGAGCACCGTTTCTGTTTATAAGTTACTCCTGTGTTATTTTCCCTATTGAAAAAGGTGTCTTGTGATGAGACACCTTTTTTCCTGCTATATGTCCATTCGCTCATATAATTTCACACAAGCCAACATTGAGAAAACCAACATGCAAGTTGCCCCCATGCATAAGAACCCACTATGTAAATTCAATTGCTCTATATTTACTTTAAAGAAAACTTCTAAAATAAATATAGGTGCGATTAATAGAAAACAAGCTATCATAAACGTTTTCTGATAGCCTAACAGAAAGTAAATTGGTAAAATCAAACTAAAAACAATAAAACTGAGGCTCATACTAGTTACAACCGTCGTTTCTATAAAATCCACTGTCTCATTTCTTAACTGAATACCTACTGTAAAGTAAGCAATGATAACACTGGTCATTAAAATAATCAGCGCAAACATATACTTTGCCAATATCATTTGTTTTCTAGATATCGGTAAACTATTAAACATCTTTTCGCTTTGATTTTTTTCATCACTATAAAAAGTTCTCATCATCAATATAACAGGAATAATAACTGTCGTAAGTGTGAATGTACTATGGTTATCTCGCGTCGCCATATAGAATAAAAAAGGATAGATTATATACCAAATGAGCATTTTCCTTTGCACAATAAAATCTTTCATGATTAGTTGTTGCATACTTCTCCCCCCTCCTAGCGCACAAACCACTGCTCTTATAACTCTTTTTCTCGAAACATTTGGATTGAAAAAACTACAGATACCATATATATCACTAACACCCCAATACCAATTGTCCCCATAACTACTATAAGATTCTCAGAATGAAAAACTTTTAGCATAATCGCTTTATCACCGAGAACATTACACATAAAACCAATAATTCCGACAAGCGGAAATATGATAATAATATTCAATATACTAACAGCCGAATAATCACCCATATATTGGATAGGGAGTGCTACTAGACTATAAATAATCGCCGTTATCCCAGCTGAAAATATTACATATCCCGGGATATGCACATTCTGATTCAAAAGACTATTTACTAATATCGCTATCATATATGTTAGAGCCAACCCCAGTATAATAAAAAACACGTTTGATATGTATTTGGCTATAACGATGTCCCTTCTCGTCACCGGTAAACTCGCTAGCACCTTTTCTACCTTGCTTTTATCTTCAAAATATAAAGAAATGAATAGAATCATACCGCATGTAAAAAAACAACCTATTGCAATTCCTAATGGTTCGGTAGGATTCCTCAATAAGGAATAAATAGGAATTAAACTATACAATGGCCATATCTTTCTCTGTAAGAAAAATTCTTTCCAAATTAACTGCTGCATATAGATTCTCCTTTTTATAGATCACGTTTTTCATAAAGTTTAACGGTAATACACATTTTGTAAAAAAGAGCAAATCCTTATATACGAGTTGACGCATAAACACTCCTCCCCTTCGCCGTATACACAACGATGTCATCTAAAGTCGGTTTTTCTAATACAACTTCGTTTCCAAACCAATCTTCAATTGCTTGCTTATCTTTCACCAATCCTTCAAAACCAAATTTATTTTTGCGTAATCCGATAAAGAGTTCTTTTCCTTCAGGATCTAATAAGTCATTACTACCTTTTACCAGTACATATTTTTCTAATATTGCGTCTTTTTCTCCCGTAAAAACAATCTCACCTTCGTGAATAAATGTAATATAATCAGCAATACGCTCTAAGTCCGTTGTAATATGTGTCGAGAATAATACCGCTACTTCTTCTTCCATCACAATTTCTTGCAACATATCGAGCAGTTCACTACGGACAACTGGATCTAAACCTGATGTCGGTTCATCCATAATAATGAGCTCTGCATGATGCGATAAAGCCATCGTAATCGCAAATTTCATTTTCATTCCTTTCGATAACTGCTTAATCCTCTTATTTTTTGGTACTTGTAATCGGTCCATATACCATTGATATTTTTCTTCATCCCATTTTTTATATAACGGTGCGATAATTCGTTTCATTTGTTCACACGTTAACTCTTCATAGTAATGATTTTCGTCATATACAAATCCAATGTTTTGCTTAATTTCTTTTTCAGCTTTTTTATTATCCTTGCCAAAAATGGTAATATCACCGCTATTTCGTCTTACTAAGTTCATGATCATTTTTATGGTCGTACTTTTCCCAGCACCATTTGGCCCAACAAACCCCATAATATACCCACGTGGCAATGTAAAAATTATAAAGATTTTTCACTGAAAAATCTTTATAATTTTTACAAACGTTTTTTAACTCTAACATGTCACTTATTCCCCCTTATATAAAAACGCAATCATTTTTTGCAACTCTTCAAGTGAAAGCTGCAAAAACTTACTTTCATTCACAATTTCTTCCGCTTTACTTTCTAACAAGCGCAATCGTTGTTCTCGCAAGAGCTCGTTATTTTGCATGGAAACATATGTCCCTTTTCCAGCAATGGTTTCAATATACCCTTCTTTTTCAAGCTCTTCATACGCACGTTTCGTCGTAATCACACTAATCTGTAGTTCTTTCGCTAAGCTACGGATAGACGGCAATCGATCTCCACCCTTAAGACCTCCATTTAAAATAAGCTGCCTCAATTGCTTACTAATTTGTTCATAAATAGGGTCTGGGGAAGAATTTGAAATAATAATATTCATGTTTTCCTCCACTGTATATATACTGTATATACCTTATATACACAGTATATACACATCGTCCTATTTTTGGCAAGAAAAAAAGACCAACATTTCCCTGTTGGTCTTCCATATATGTATCACTTCTCAAAGCGATCTAGCATTTCATCTCTCATCCCAAAACTAACAACCGCGATTCCTACATACATGAAAATAAGAAATGCTGGATGCACTGCATTGTACCAGCTGCTATCAACAATTAAATATACCGTTAATGCTACAACAAGTACAAATGCCAAAATAAACATATAAAAGTGTCTTGTACTACCCATGATAAACTCCTCTCTTCTCACTTCTCTCTTCTCACTTCTCTCTTCTCACTTCACCATTCAACAGTATATTTTATCGAATAATTCGATATGACTCAAGGCTAACTTTCTTTTATGTAATCAAGTTCTACCTTTACAATGTCATCACAAGCTATTGAAATAATTGTTCCTTGTTTATCAATCGCTGTCACTTCTTCGTTATCCATTACCCGATGTGCTACACACTCTAACATTTTTCCATAATCTCGATAACAAAATTCCTTTATATCTTTAATTTGTTTACCGTTTTCTAAATGATACACCATCCTATAACACTTATAGCCCATTCCTTCACCCCAAATTGTTCGTTTTTTCACATATACGTAAAAATGAGTTATTCTCCTCATTACACCTTCTTAATTTCAATAAAATTCTAACAAAAATACACAATTTTATCAAACCTACTTTTTCAACAAAAAAGCTTAAAAAACAACTTTCTTCCACACTGTTACATGAAATACAAAAATTCTTCACATTATTTTCATAATCTCTGCACAATTTCTCCACAAAAAAAGAACCCGCATATAGCGAGTTCTTTTCATTTTACATTTACTCAAACTTGTACAGGAGCTGGCTTTTGATAACGTAAAATCGGTTTACGTGCAGCCATTGTTTCGTCTAGACGTTTAATTACCGTCGTATGTGGTGCTTCTTGTACAACTTCTGGATTTTCTTCTGCTTCTTTTGCGATTTGAATCATCTTATCGATGAAACCGTCTAATGTTTCTTTTGACTCTGTTTCTGTTGGTTCAATCATAATACATTCTTCCACATTTAATGGGAAGTAAATTGTTGGTGGATGGTAACCAAAATCAAGCAGACGTTTTGCGATGTCTAGTGTACGTACACCAAGTTTCTTTTGACGACGACCTGATAATACAAATTCATGCTTACAATGTCTATCAAATGGAAGATCATAGAACGGCGCTAATCTTCTCATCATATAGTTTGCATTTAATACAGCATATTCTGTTACTGCACGTAGTCCATCTGGACCCATAGAACGAATATACGTATAAGCACGAACGTTGATACCAAAGTTTCCATAGAATGGTTTCACGCGTCCAATTGCTTGTGGACGATCGTAGTTAAAGTGATAACCATTTTCTGTTTTCTCTAAAATTGGTTTTGGTAAAAATGGAATTAAATCAGCTTTTACACCTACTGGACCAGAACCTGGGCCACCGCCGCCATGCGGACCTGTAAATGTTTTATGAAGATTTAAATGCACAACGTCAAATCCCATATCTCCAGGACGTGCTTGGCTTAATACCGCATTTAAGTTTGCACCATCATAATACAATTTACCGCCTGCATTATGAACGATTTCTGCCATCTCTAAAATATTCTCTTCAAATAAACCAAGTGTATTTGGATTTGTTAACATAAGTGCTGCTGTTTCTTCGTTCACAACACGTTTTAAATCTTCTAAGTCAACAAGACCGTGTTCATTTGATTTTACTGTAATTGTTTCAAAACCTGCTACTGTTGCAGATGCTGGGTTTGTTCCGTGCGCAGAGTCAGGAACGATAACTTTTGTACGGTTATAATCACCGTTTGCTTCATGATATGCACGGATTAACATTAATCCTGTCCATTCCCCATGCGCACCAGCTGCTGGTTGAAGTGTAACAGTATCCATACCTGTAATTTCGATTAAATGTTCTTGTAAGTCGTACATTAATTCCATTGCACCTTGCACTGTTTTTTCATCTTGAAGCGGATGAATGTGTGCAAAGCCTGAGAAACGAGCCACGTTTTCATTGATTTTTGGATTGTACTTCATCGTACAAGATCCTAATGGATAAAATCCAGAATCAACGCCGTGGTTACGGTTTGAAAGTGCTGTGTAATGGCGCATAATATCAAGTTCAGATACTTCTGGAAGCTCTGCATCTTCAGTACGGATATAATCGCTCTCAAACACATCTTCTAATTTCACTTCTTCTACATCTAATTGGGGTAAGCTATATCCTACGCGTCCTTCTCTACTCATTTCAAAAATAAGTGCTTGATCTTGGTTCTTCATTGGATAGCCCCCATTTCGTTTACAAGTGTGTCAATTTCTTCTTTTGTACGAAGTTCTGTTACTGCTAGAAGCATATGATTTGTTAATTCTTTATAATCACGGCCTAAGTCGTAACCACCGATAATATTCATTTGTACTAATGCATCATTTACTTCTTGTACTGGACGTTTGCAATCTACAACAAATTCATTGAAGAATGGTCCAGCAAATGTTACTATAAATCCTTTTCCCTCAAATTGGCGTTTTGCATATTGCGCTTTAGAAATATTTTGACGTGCCATTTCTTTCACACCTTGTCTTCCAAGTGCTGTCATTGCAACAGACGCTGCTAATGCATTTAACGCTTGGTTTGAACAAATGTTAGATGTCGCTTTGTCACGACGAATATGTTGTTCACGAGCTTGCAATGTTAATACGAAGCCACGTTTGCCGTCTGAATCCACAGTTTGTCCGACAAGACGTCCTGGGATTTTACGCATAAATGCTTTCGTTGTTGCAAAATAACCGCAGTGTGGTCCACCAAACTGTGTTGGGATACCAAATGGTTGTGCATCACCAATTACAATATCAGCACCAAATTTACCTGGTGGTGTTAAAGCGCCTAATGATAATGGGTTTGAAGAAACGATAAATAATGATTTTTGCTGATGAGCAATTTTCTCAATATCAGCTAATCTTTCTACCTGTCCAAAGAAGTTTGGATATTGAACGATTACGCAAGCGACTGTATCATCTACTTCACTTTGTAATACGTCTAAATCTGTTACACCATCTTTATGATCAATTTCAACAACTTCAAGATGTTGACCTTTTGCATATGTTTCAAGTACTGCTCTTGATTCTGGATGAACTGCTTTAGAAACAAGAATTTTCTTTTTGCGCGTATGACCAGCTGCTAACATTGCCGCTTCTGCTAACGCTGTACCTCCGTCATACATAGAGGAGTTTGCTACATCCATTCCAGTTAATTCACAAATCATTGTTTGGAATTCAAAAATCGCTTGTAATTCCCCTTGTGAAATTTCTGGTTGGTATGGCGTATAAGCTGTATAAAATTCTGAACGAGAAATAACATGATCAACAATTACTGGAGCGTGATGATCGTATACACCTGCTCCTAAGAAAGAAGCGTATTCTTTTAAGTTAGCATTTTTACGAGCCATATCAGACAGTTCTTTTAAAAGCTCTGGTTCTGACTTTGCTTGTTTAATCTTTAAATCCCCTTTGAAACGAACACTTTCTGGAATATCAGAAAATAATTCATCGATCGTTTGAACGCCGATCGTTTGTAACATTTCTTTTTTGTCTTCTTCTGTCATTGGAAGATAACGATGCAACATGAAATCTACCCCTCTCCCCGTTACTTTGAACGTTTGTAAAATGGTGTTGGAACGACTACTGCTTTAACGCGTTTATTACGAATCTCAATTTCTATTTCTGTATCAACTGCTGCGTATTTTACATCAACTAATGCTAAACCAATGCTTTTCTTTAACGTTGGAGATTGTGTACCACTTGTAACTTCCCCGATTTTTTCTTCGCCTACATATACAGGATAATGCGTACGAGGAATACCGCGTTCAATTACTTCGATGCCGACTAATTTACGAGGTGCACCGTTTTCTTTGTATTCTTTTAATGTTTCTTTTCCAAAGAAATCTGCCTCTTTATTTGTTTTTACTGCAAAACCAATTCCAGCTTCAATTGGTGTAATATCTTTTGATAGTTCTTGACCATAAAGTGGAAGTGTCGCTTCAAAACGAAGTGTGTCACGTGCTCCCAAACCACATGGTTTTAAGCCGTCTTCTGCTCCAACTTCAAGAAGTTTCTCCCAAAGTTTTGGAGCATCTTCACTCTTGCAGTAAATTTCAAATCCGTCTTCACCTGTGTAACCTGTACGAGATACAAGTGCAGGAGTTCCATCTACAAGAACATCATTTTTAAATTTAAAGAACTTAATTTCTTTTAAATCTTCTGACACAACTTTTTGTAAAATGCCTTCTGCTTTTGGACCTTGAATTGCAAGTTGTGCAATTTCACTAGAAACATTGACTACTTTCGTATTGCCAATGACATGACTTGCTAACCACTCGTAATCTTTTTCGATATTCGATGCGTTGATTACTAATAAGTAGTCTTCTTCACCACGTTTGTAGATTAATAAATCATCTACTGTACCACCATTTTCGTAACACATTGCTGTATATTGTGCGCCTCCTACCTTTAAGGTAGAAACGTCATTTGTAACAACACGTTGTAAAAATGCCAAACTATCTGTACCTGTTACTTCTACTTCCCCCATGTGAGACACATCAAACAGGCCTGCAGCTGTACGAACAGCTTCATGTTCTTCTTTAATGCTTGAAAATTGAACTGGTAATTCCCAACCACCAAAGTCGATTGTTTTTCCACCATACTTCGCGTATACATCAAATAGCGGTGTACGTTGTAATGTAATCATGTTCTTTCCCCCTTATGCTGTCTATGACAAATCAATAAAAGTTGGCTTCCCGTATCTAAACATTTTTCATTCAGAAAAGATGGGATATACGGAATCTCAATGTATTTTTTTATGAAAGCGTAAATAAAAAAGTACTTTCTTGGATAAAATACGAAAGATTCCACACATTTCACACCATTATCCTAACATTTTTCGATCTATTTCATCAATATTCTAGCATAAAAAATAATTTAGAATTTTTCATCCTTATACTTGCAAAAACAACTTCACCTTAAAATGTTAGAAATCAGGATTTTTGGTGAGGGATGTAACAATAAGCGTTTTAGTTTACAGAAGGTGGGAGAGTTTCAATGAATGTCGATATTTCCGTAGATCGGACATGGCAAAATAATTTCTTAAAACGAATTGATGAAGATGGCCCTTGGACAAATTGGGAACTATATGATTTAGCCTATAAAACAGAAAAATCATTGCTTGTCCCTACATTTGATGGTTTGCAAGCCCCTAAACATTTATCGCATTTCACACCGCTTCCTCATCAATTAGAAGTAGCACAAACTGTTATTGAACAAATGAATGGAAAAGCGATACTAGCAGATGAAGTTGGACTTGGAAAAACCATTGAAGCAGGTCTTATTTTAAAAGAGTACATGGTGCGCGGTCTTGTAAAAAAAGTACTTATACTCGTTCCAGCCTCCCTCGTTTCACAGTGGGCATATGAACTGAACACAAAGTTTTTTATTTCTGCTGTTGCCCAAAGAAAAAGCTACTCGTGGGAACAAGCTGACGTTATCGTTTCATCCATTGATACAGCGAAGCGTTCACCGCATCGTGACATCGTTTTAAACTTGGAATACGATCTCATCATTATTGATGAGGCACACAAACTTAAAAATAATAAAACAAAAAACTATGAATTTGCACAACGTCTTAAAAAGAAGTTTTGTTTATTACTAACCGCAACACCTGTCCAAAACAAAATTGATGAAATCTTTAATCTCGTTTCCTTATTAAAACCAGGACATCTAGGCAATCAATCTAACTTCGAAGAATATTATGCATCGAAAAATCGCTCAGCAGAGTCAGATGAAGATTTAAAAGCACTCATTAATAAAGTGATGGTAAGAAATCGGCGAAATGGTACAGGTATCGAATGGCCGAAAAGGCACGTTCGGACAATATTTGTTGATTTTAATGAGGAAGAGCAGGCTCTATACAATGCGATTGAAAATTGGAAAGGACAAGACGCTTTTACCTCTGCCTTTTCATCATTAACTTTGAAACGAGAAGTATGTAGCAGCCGTGAAGCAGTTTATTATTCACTCAAAAAGCATGTAGAAAAAAGACAAAAAGAAAATGAGAATTATATACCAGACCCATATATCGATGTTTTAATGGATAAAATCAATCATATTCCTTTTAATACAAAAGCAAACCAAGCACTGGAGCTTATAAAAGAAATTGATGATAAAGTCGTCATCTTTACAGAATATAGAGCCACACAAATGTATTTACAATGGTTTTTAAAACAGCACGGTATTTCATCAGTCCCTTTTCGTGGTGGGTTTAAACGAGGGAAAAAAGATTGGATGAAAGAGCTCTTCCAAAATCATGCGCAAGTGTTAATTGCAACCGAAGCTGGCGGTGAAGGGATTAACTTACAATTTTGTAGCCATATGATTAACTATGATTTACCTTGGAATCCAATGCGGCTTGAACAGCGAATTGGACGTATCCATAGGCTTGGCCAAAAAAATGATGTTCATATTTATAACTTAGCAACGAAACATACAGTTGAAGAACATATTTTGAAACTTCTATATGAAAAAATCAATTTATTTGAGCGAGTCATCGGTGAACTTGATGAGATTTTAACAAGAATTAATATGAAAAATATCGATGCACATATTCAAGAGATTTTCGCAGGATCAAAGAGCGAAGGAGAGATTCGAATTAAGATGGAAAATTTAACATCTATCATCGACTTTGCGAAGAGAAACGAAGCTGAGGTGCAAGGCTATGCAGCAACATGAAATTCATAATTACTTATGGAATTTTTTCCAAGCAAATGACTGTGAAATTTTGGGGCGTTCCCCGCATCTACTAGATGTACAATTAACAATTGAAATGGATAAACTATTGATGAATCGCCCTTTTTACTGGCACTACCTTGAGAAAACGGGTGGCATCCCAAATCCGATGCGACTTACTCTCATTACGGATCCAGAGAATGATGAAGAAGAAGGTGAGCCTATTCACTATGGCTCTCCTCGTCTGCATCAAATCTTCCAAACAACAAAAGAACTGGGATCCTACATACGTTTATTCGAAGAAGTAAATTCAAGTGGTACAACTCATATACCACTTCATCCATGGCTTGGCGTCAATGTAAAAGTATGTTATCAATGTGATCGAAAGAAAGATATGCTTCATTCCATTGGGATTCATCTTATTTCTGGAACAATGATTACAAATTTTCATGAAACACTAGCAAAAATTCGACTCACGCCAAAAATACCAGATTTTAGTTTTACACTTACTCCCATTATTAAGCCGCAAAGTGGATTACAGCGGATAGAAGATGCATTAAAAAATCTCATTGCAGCTGATGATCATACATGGGCTGAAGAAGCACGTGTACGCTGGAATCATGATTTAGCGCTTCTAAATCGATTTTACGAAGAAAGTGAGGAACTCCCCGAAAGCTACGAAATAGAAAAACAAGCATTACAAGAGCAATATGAACCGCGTATTACAATGCAAATTATAAATGGTGGGCTCTTTTATGTAACCGCTAATCATTTTTTTTCATAAGAAAAGCCCCTTCATATGAGAAGGAGCTTTTCTTATATTTTTCCATTATACTTTCGACCATCGTTATGTTCTTGTTGTTTCTTTTCTGTCATTCGCTTTTGATATTCTCTATCTTTTGCACTCACATGGTTTGCATCTGTTGGAAGATTTTTCTTCGAACGCCCTACACCATTACTCATCTTTTTCACTCCTTGCTCTTTTAAATTCCCCCTTATTTTCAGCTATAGAAGCATTCCTTATTCAATAAAATAAGAGAAGCTTTTCGCTCCTCTTATTCCTTCACATATTTCTGAAACATATCGTGTAAGCCTTGATTTACGAGATGAGAGATCTGTTCGTCAGATTTATGTGGATAACGATCACGCAACCTGATAGATGCTTTCACCATTAAATTTTCTAATACAGAACGGCCGCCTTCCCCATAAATAATTTCAGCATATTCTACAAGCCTTCCGTCCTCTAATGTTGCTGGATTATGATTGAAGAAAAATTTACTCATTGTCTCCACCTCTCTCTTTGATAACGTTTACATTTATATAGATTATTTATGTTATTTATTTCACAATATTGTATGCATGTATAGATGATTAGTTTCATTATAAAACAACATGACGATAGGAATAATGTATTTTTTCGTCAATTTTGTGAACAAATTCTTAAAAATGAAAGCGTTTTAATTATTATATAATAAAAAAGATTACCATGCTAGAGGCAATCTTTTTTATTTCTACTAAACTATAACTTACGCTTCGTTTGCTTCGTTTAGTACACGCTCAAGACGTTTGCGAAGCATTGGCATACCGCTGCCGCCTGCTTGGAAATGACGAAGTTTTCCTTCTTTATCAAATACGTAGTAAGCAGGAACATATTTATTTTCAAATGCATCTGTAATCGCATGTTTACTATCAACTAAAATTGGTTGAATGATATCGTGGCTTTCTGCCATTTTTTCAATTACTGCTAAGTCTAAATCTTCTTCTGAGCGAGGCATATGAACTGCTACAACGTTTAAGTGATCATCATACTCATCACGTAATTCATTTACTTCTGGCATCGCTTCTTTACATAAGTAACAGCTTACAGACCAAAAGTGAATTAATGTCGGCTTATCTCCAATTAAATCTTCACGCGTTACTGCGTCGTTTAAAATTTCTGTTGCACCTTCTAATGATGGCATTTGTTCACGTAATTTCATTTTATCTATTCCTCCTACGACTTATAAATTATAAAGTTTCTTGTCCTGGTTTCCAATTTGCTGGGCAAAGGCCGCCTGTTTGCAATGCTTGTAATACACGTAATACTTCGTCTACTTCACGTCCAATATTGTTATGGTGTACAACTTGGTACATTAATTCGCCTTCTGGACTAATGATGAATAATCCACGTAGTGCGATTCCTTCATCTTCTAATAACACGCCGTATTCGCTTGATACAACATGGTTTGTATCAGCTGCTAATGGGTAACGTAAGTCGCCTAAACCATTCTTTGTACGATCTGTGTTAATCCATGCTAAATGTGTGTGTACTGTATCTGTAGAAACACCGATTACTTCCGCATCTAAATCTTCGAACTCATCGTAGCGATCAGATAGTGCAATGATTTCTGTTGGACAAACGAAAGTGAAGTCCATTGGATAGAAATATAATACTGTCCATTTATCATTTTTCATGTTTTCTTCTAAACTAACATTTTTAAATTCTTTATTTGGCATTACTGCACTCATTTCGAAACGTGGTGCTTGTTTCCCTACTAAACGTTTTGTCATATCTATATTCATCCTCCCGAAGCTAATTGAGATTAATTTCTAATTTGTAATGATTATAATTTTTATTATATACAAGTTATCAAATTAAAGTCAACACTAAATTAAAATAATTTTAATTTGATTACAATTATCAATTAATCTTGTACAATATTCAGAAATTGTATTGTAAAATATATCTATAACTAAGGAGGCACAAAATGAATCAAAATAAGAAAGCTATATTCGATATTGTATTTTATCTCGTCTTCCCTTTTCTCATTTGGAAATTTGCAAAAACACATATTGATCCTTATTATGCAATGCTTATTTCCTCAGTACCGGGAATTCTTTATACACTGTACTGCTTTAAGAAAGAAAAGCAGTTCAACGTTACAGGGTTCTTTATTCTTATTACCCTTATTGCTAACACGACAGTAGACTTACTATCTGGTTCTGCTGAGAGAATGCTATGGAATGACGCATATTATCATATCGTACTCGGATGCATTGTCATCTGTACAATCTTTATTAAAAAACCACTCATGTTATATTTCGCAGCTGATATCGCAGCCTTGCAAGGACATGACCGAGATAAGAGCCGCGCTCTTTACCGTGACAAACGCATATATCCAGCCTTGCAATATTTAACACTATTTTTTGGTCTCCAATTCATTTTAAAAAGCTTTTTAAAAATCTATTTCATTTCTGTTTTTGGTGTAGAAGGATATGGTGAAATGAGAGCAATCATGACCGCTGTTGGCTGGGGAATTTCCATATGTATTGGGATAGGATTTGTATGGGTTAATAATAAAATACACTCAGTAACTGAACAGAAAGAATCTACACAATAAGTTAAAAACTATCACAAGAAATAATAAAAATCCCCCTGTACAATATGTGTACAGGGGGATTTTTATAGGTTTATCTGTCGAATCGATGACAAGTATACACTCATCGCAAAAATTGTACTATACCGCCTAGCATCATTACTAGCGGTAAATCATTCCAATTTTTATTAACTTGATTTTTTTCGTTTCTTCTTAACGTTTTGATAGAACAAAGCAGCGCTAAGCGGCATCATACCGAACCATCTATTTAAAAACGGCGCTTTTTCAGCACGGCGCTGCTCTTTCTTTTGCTTTCGATCCTCTTTTGGAGCATCCATATACGATACAAATTGTTGCGTCATAAAACGCACATAATCATTAGTAGACATATCATCACCTCTACTTGATTAGTATGTCCACTTTTTTACGCATTAATCTTACGCAGTAGCTCCCCCATAATCTCTTCCACACTTTTATTTGTCGTATCAATATATATATCCGCTTCTTCATAATATGCCCGGCGGTTCTCAAACTTCTCCACAAACGCCTCAATATTTTCTTTTTGAAATAATGGACGTGTCGTATCTTCACGAAGGCGCTCTGCAATAACATATGGATCACAATATAAATACACGACGGTTCCATTCTCTTTCATCCACTGACGATTCTCTGCGCGTTCCACGATGCCACCACCCGTTGTAATAATTACATTACTCGTTAATAACGAACGCAGCATTTCACTTTCATATTGACGAAATGCATTTTCCCCTTCTTCTGCAAAAATATCGCGAATTTCCTTCCTTTGCTTCTCTTCAATTTTTTGATCTGTATCTACAACTGGAATATGGAGTTGCTCACTTAGCATCCTCCCAATTGTTGTTTTTCCGGCTCCCATAAAGCCTGTTATGTAAATGGATTTCATTTTGTTACCTCTTTTCTGTCTGTTTAATTATTTGTATTATAACGAAAGATAAGCTAACGTGGTTTATTTTATATACTACTTGCACAAATTAATAAAAAACGTTTTGTTCTTAATTTGTTATCAAGAACAAAACGTAATGGTAATGTAACTTCTCCCTCATCTCTCTTCCACCCAATTCATAACTCTTTTATTTATTTTATCGTACTGAAAGTTCACTTTATAAGAGCGATTTTGTTTCGTCATACACTGCAATGCGACAAATATAATTTCATTTTCAAATACGTAATTCCCGCTCGCTTCACCATTTTCGTATCGAAACGAAAATACAGCATTTTGTTCTTTTTCCTGCAAATCATCCTTTATAGAGGAGACTGCTTGATCAGCAATCTCTTCTAACAAAAATTCTTGCTGCGCCTCCTTATAAAATCTTTGATCAGATTTCAACATATTTATTTCATATATAAAGAATGAGAATAGTAAGAAGAGAAGAATTAACGTTCCTGGCATCGCAAAACCATCTTGTTTTCTCATGTCTTCAGCTCAATGGGTGTGTAGCGCGTTGCTACACCGTGATACATTTTACCGCTTATATCTTGCACATGTATAATTAACATATGAGGTGTTAAGTCATAAGAAACCGAATTTACCTTTTGTAATATAATTTCCATTCCTAACGTATTTACTTTTCTCACGATATTATTTCCTAACATTTCATATGTTACATTCGCACCGTTACTCATTTGAAAAAGTATTAGAGCTTCTTTATTCTCTAACTCGACACCTTTCCCGGCTTTACTCTCTCGAAACTCTAATTGTACTTGTTCCAGGAACACATTCCATTCCCAACTGTTTATTTGCTTTGAATATGGTTTCTCGATAAATAAACTATGGAGGCGCGGCACAAGAAGAAAGAAAATAGATAAAAACAATAAACATAACATCATTTCTAATAACGTAAATCCTGCTTCTACCTCTTTACTTTTTGACATGACGACATTGTTCCATCCTTCTTTGTTTGGTATCTTTCCAAATTGTACAAACTTCTTCTCCCCGCCAATGTATCCAGTACACAACGCCATCTATCACCTCCTCTTTTTGCTGCTTTAGCTGATTTTGATACATATATAGTGCTGCTTCCCTCTTCAACAATGAATGTGCTTTATACCGAAATTGAATATTTTTTCTTTCTTGCATGATTAGGAGTGTTTGCGGAAGTAATAGCGACACAGCCATCATTAATAAACTTAACGATACAAGCATTTCCAGCATAACCGACCCTTTTTGACACTTCACGATACGTAAATCTTCCTCTCCCAAGTTGAAATACAATTTCATAGGTGCGCGAGCGATAAGAAAGTAGAATTGTACCAGCTTTGTTTATATTTCCATTTGCATTATAGGTCATTGGATTTGGAAAAGTATTCAAATCAATTTTTATATCTCGTTCATATTCCCGGATAAAAAGGGAACGCTCATCCCCAGACTTCCAAATACTGTACATATGTTTCTCAGGACTCCATCGCAACATATGAAGATTCCGGCGGTTTATAGCTAACTGCTGCATATACAAAATATCTTGTGAAAATTGCTTCAAAAACTGCTCTACCTTTTGCTTTTCATATAACGGAGCAACATTAAAGTAAGTGACGACGCTTAATATAGAAATGATGAATAAGACAAGAAGCATCTCTAAAAATGTAAATCCTTTTTGTTTCACGATTTACCAACAGATACTGTGCCGTCCTCACTTGAAATACTAATCGGTTCCCCTTTTGGACACGTTGTAGAAGTAATGTACTTTTCTTTCACTAATTCATCTACTGTTGGTATCTTATTCTTTTCTAATTGATAAGCTTGCACTTGCGCTTCGACAGATTTCACGTATGCATCGCAACCTTTTCCTTGTACGGAAGAGCGCTGTTTAATTACATTTGGAATAATTAATAAAAGTAATACCGAAATAACGACCATCACTAATAACATTTCTAAAAGAGTAAATCCTTTTTCATTTTTCATTTAAACTACCTCCTAAATAGAATTCATCATTTGAAACATCGGCATAATCATCGCTAAATACATAAGAACAACAATTATGCCAATACATGTAAACAAAAGTGGTTGAATAATGACTAAAATACGTTGAACCTTTCCTTCCATTTTTTCAATCGTTAATTCGCTATAGTCTCCTAATTCTGTCGCTAAGTTTCCGTTTGCTTGTCCATGCGCAATCACGTAAGACAGTTCCCTCTCGTAATAACCGCTCTTCATAATAATAGAATCCAACTGTTCTCCCGCGATTAATAATTCTTCAATTCGAGTGGCTTCACATTGAAAAAACGGGTGATGTTTTTGTTCAACCATTAACGTTAAGGCTTCTAGTACCGATAGTCCTCCTTGTAATAAGCCGCTTAATTGAACAGAGAAATAATGAGAATTTGTTAAAATAAGAAATGTTTTTATAAGAGGAATACGAATCATAATATTCATTCTTTGAACTGGGGGAAGTTTTTGTATATAAAATACATATATACATGTTCCTAAAACGAGGCAGAGAAAAAATCCTCCAATCATGTACGGGAGCATTCGAATAAGGAGCATAATATGATCGGTAAATGAAACAGAAGAAGCCCGCAAGGAACTATATAATGTTTCAAATTGTGGAAGCAAAACGAAATTGAATACAGCAAGTATCCCTAATAGAAAAAAAGATAAAAATATCGGGTAACGAAGCACTTTCATCATATCTTTTTGATGTTTATCTTTTCTATGCAGTAGTACACTTCCTTGTTGCAACGCAAAAGAAATATCCCCATGCCGCTGTGCATAGAATAAATAACTTAATATGTCTGGATGAAACATAAGTTGGTGAAAAGCATCATGAATGCTTTGACCATTTTTTAATTCTTCTGCAATATGTTGCAATTGAATTTGTTTTTGAGAAGATAACTGAAACTGCAGAAACTCTAATGCTTGCAAAAGTGAATAGCCCTTTTCTAACAATTCCCCAAGTCTTCTTAATAACAAGACTTGTTCATGTAATCGCCACCCTTTTCGTTCAAACATAAACATCCTCTTCTAAAAAGCCTAAGGCATATCCTTTTCTTATACATGATTGCAACGTTTCATAATGATAGGTTACACGCTCTCCATTCGCTTCACGAATAGCTTTTTTCAATTCATGGCCATATAACAACTCATAAACGCTTGCTTGCCGCACTTGCCTCATTGCTTTACATAACGGCGAACATTTCCCTTTGCAAAATGGACACTTCAATTCAACAAGACGCTGTGCTGCCACAGCAAGCAATGATTGCTCAATTTCTTGCCGCGTAATCCCATAGTCCATCAAACGTAACACAGCTCCTTTTGCATCGTTTGTATGCAGTGTTGTCATTACTAAATGGCCTGTTAAACTCGCACGCACAGCTACTTTTGCTGTTTCTTCATCACGAATTTCACCAACTAAAATAATATCAGGATCATGGCGCAAAATCGCTTTTAAACCAGTTGTATACGTGATACCTGCTTTTTCATTAATCTGAATTTGTAACAAGCCATCCTTTCTCTTTTCGATCGGATCCTCAAGTGTAACAATACGACGTGTTTGTCCCTTTTTGGCTACCTCTAACAAAGCATACATTGTCGTTGTTTTCCCAGATCCTGTCGGCCCAGTAAACACGAGTAATCCATGAGAATGATGTACAAAAGAGAGAAGTGTTTTTGCCGAGCTTGGAAATAAAGAGAGATGGGAAAGTGGTTGAACCGACGCTTGCAAGTGTAAACGAATGACGAGACTTTCTAAATACACAGTTGGTAGTGTAGAAAGACGCAAGTGCACTTCTTGCCCATCAATTTGTAAATACAATGATCCATTTTGTGGCTTACGTCTCTCCCCTATATCCATAGATGCTAAAAATTTAAAATGCGAAACAAGTCTTTCTCCAAATTCTTTTCCAATACAATGCTTCGTTACTAAATCTTTTCCAATGCGCAATTGTATGACTGCATCTGCTTGTCGCGGCACGATATGTAAATCGGATGCCTGTAATGCACATGCTTCCTTCATAATTGTATTGGCAAAATGTTCAACACCATTCATAATGATCTCCTCCTCACTATGTATATATCATGCGGAAATATAAAAGAAAAATAGCGACTTTCGTATTTTCAACAGAGAAAAAGGGGAAAACATGTTTGTGAAATTATGAACAATTTCTGAATTATTGCCTAAAATTAACTATAAGCAACTTTATCTGTATTATAATGTTATTATCTTGGATAAAGTGATAAAGGTGGAGATCCTCATGGAACAAGCTTTAAAAATTACAGGTGTACTATCTGATCCAACTCGTTATTATATTTATAAATATATTTCTCAAAAACATAGTCACGTAACTGTACAAGAAATCGCAGATGAATTTAATATCCATCCAAACGTAGCACGTCTACATTTATCAAAATTAGAAGATGTCAATATGTTGCGATCTGAAACAAAGAAAACGGGAAAAGGCGGCAGACCAAGCAGATTCTATGTATTATCTGAAGACTTAATTCAGCTGCAATTCCCATTTCGCGATTATCAATTATTAGCGAAAATCGCTTTCAATTCATTACTTAGCCTTGGCGTGGCCGGTGAAAAGGTACTATACGAAACAGGCAAACAATTTGGTAAAGAATTAATGGAACAACATATGCAGCGTTTAAATGTCAATGAAGATTCATTAACATTAGAACATAAAGTACAAATTGCAAAAGAAGCATTATCAACTGCTGGCCTATCCCCTTCATTTGAATTAAGCACAGATGGTACACAAATTTTCTATGACGTGTACAATTGCCCATTCAAAGAAGTTGCTGTCCATCATCCTGAAGAAGTTTGCCATATGCATAGCGATATGATGAAGGGGATTTTTGGAATCCTATTCCCGAGCATGGAATTAACACGACATGATACTTTATTAGACGGATGTAAATCTTGTAACTACAAAGTTCAGCTATAACTTGTTTTCATATGAAATTGTGTCAAAAAGAAGTCAATTTGATTTGGCTTCTTTTCTTTTTTCGCAAATATTTACAATAGTAAGAAAAATAAACTATAATGAAGAGAGGTTTACTTTTTTAGAAAAGGAGGGAGATTGCATGGAGCGCATGTTTCGCGTTCTCGGCTTTTGGACTGGAATTTTCTCGGTTATGTTTTACTTAGGGGATATGCACGCAACTGCACTATTATTTTTAGGACAAACAGGATTCTTCGTACTTTTAAGCTATTTAAAATTAACAGAGCGTATGTATATATACGTATTCGGGGCATATTTAACTGTTTTCTTCATTGGGTTTACATACTATACAACATTTCTACTTGTCCCTGGCGCTGGGCATTAAAAAGATGGCAAATTGCCATCTTTTTTTATTTTCTCTAATTACCTAGTTGACTTATAGGTTTTATTGAAATATATTCTATATAACAGATTGGAATTAGGGGGAATCATCATGCATACACTGCTAGTCGGTATTAACATAGCGGTCATGCTCGTATTAGTTGGCATATTGTATTATATGCAGCGCAAGCATGTATCATTTAATAAACGCGTATTTACTGCTTTAGGGATCGGAATTGTATTTGGCCTTATCTTACAATTTATCTATGAACCTACTTCTAAAATCATCGTGGATTCGAATAACTGGTTTAGCTTAATTGGTAGTGGTTACGTGAAATTACTACAAATGATCGTTATGCCACTTATTCTAGTTTCTATTATCTCAGCATTTACAAAGTTAAAATTAACAAGTAATCTTGGTAAAATTAGCGGACTTATTATTGGAATTTTAATTCTTACAACTGGAATCGCTGCAGCTGTTGGTATCGCAGCAAGCGCAGGGTTTGACGTTCAAGCAACTGGCTTACAACAAGGTGATGCAGAAACGGCTCGCTTAAAATTAGTGGAAGAAAAATTCAGTTCAATTGAACAAACACCCGTTCCACAAAAATTATTGGAATTATTACCTACAAATCCATTTCTTGATTTAACTGGTGCACGTCCAACTTCGACAATTTCTGTTGTAATCTTTGCAGCGTTCATCGGAATCGCCTTTATCGGTGTGAAAAGAAAATATCCAGAACAAGCAGAGTTATTTAAGAAAATGCTTGATGCTGTCTATGCAATTGTAATGCGTATGGTAACATTAATTTTACGCCTTACTCCATATGGCGTATTAGCTCTTATGACAAAAACAGTCGCTGGTAGTGATGTAAGTGCCATTTTAAAACTCGGTAACTTTGTTTTAGCATCTTACGTAGCACTTATCGTTATGTTTGTTATTCACTTATTATTAATTGCTCTTTCTGGTTTAAATCCAATTCAATATTTGAAAAAGGTATTCCCAGTATTAACATTCGCCTTCACTTCTCGTTCTAGTGCAGGTACAATGCCACTAAATATTGAAGCACAAAAAGAAAAACTTGGTGTTTCAGAAGGAATTGCAAACTTTGCTGCTTCCTTCGGGGTATCTATCGGTCAAAATGGTTGCGCAGGTATTTATCCAGCTATGCTGGCGATGATGGTCGCTCCAACTGTAGGAATTGATCCATTACAACCACAATTTATTTTAACTTTAATCGCAGTTGTCGCTATTAGCTCATTCGGTGTTGCTGGTGTAGGCGGCGGAGCAACATTCGCAGCATTAATCGTACTTTCAACAATGAACTTACCAATCGGGATTGTTGCTCTTCTTATCTCTGTTGAGCCATTAATCGATATGGGTCGTACAGCTCTTAACGTAAGCGGATCAATGACAGCAGGTCTTATTTCTAGTAAATGGCTTGGTGAATTAGATCATGAGACGTATAATCAAGAGGATGTAAAAAGTAAGGAAGTTGCTTCGTAAGAAGGAAGAATTCTCATAAAAAGGAATGCTAATTGATATAGCATTCCTTTTTTTATTCCCTATACCTGTTTTAAAAAATTTAATACTATTTTAGGAACATCCCCATCTATTTGAATTCCTTGAACAGAACCTTTATCTACATCTTTTGCGATTATAATGTTATTTTTATCATCTACCCAGACTAACAAACTTTCCTTAGAATCATCCTTAAAAATAACTTCCATATTAGCATGTACAGCATCCCTTGCTTTTTTATCTAAAGATATTTTTTTAGATGTACCAGCTTTGATTGCTGTAACAATTTGATTTACTAGATCTTCATTATCCGTTCCTGCTTTAGAAATATCATCTTCGTTTATATTTATTAATGTGATTTCTTTTATTTCTTTTTTCTCAAATACCATTAATGTTTCTTTTATCTCCTTTTGTTTAGCTGATGAAGAAGATTTTGAAGAACTTGTGATATTAGAACATCCAATTAAGTTCAAAAACACTATAACTAAAATAAACAAATACATATTTTTTCTAATTTCCTTCACCCCTTTATGAAACATAATATTTAACACCACCACTCTATCATCATTACTTCACATAACTAATCTGTTTCTTTTGCTCCCGAAGATCCAATTCTGGAATTTGTTTCTCTGCCAAAATTAATGTTTCTTTGATTAATAATTCCAATTCCTTTACGCTGTTTTCTGGATTTCCCATCAGGATATTCGTCATTTTCTCATAAAGATTTTCAGGTTTTATTATCATTCGTTCGATATTAAAAGCCATCCATTTAAATGCAGGGTGATTCACATACATTTTATTAAGGCCGAACAAAACACCGAATACATTCTTCTGTACTTCACAAATCACATCATATAGCATCAGCCAATCTTTTCGCCTTAAAAGTGCTTCGCGGTTATTCCAACGATTACTTAGCAACAGATTCTCTTCAATCATCTGTTTGGAAAGTTCTAAAGGATATTCTGCAATTCTATCTTTTAGCTTTCTAATTATTTCTTCTCCATGCAAGCTCACACCATCCTGAACGGAAGCCACAATACATTGTTTCTCATAGTCCGTTTCGTACTTATCGACTACATCTGAAATAAACTTTTTAACCGTTACAGTTAAAAAGTTACTTATTTCTAACTTAACTCCATCTCCCGTTAAATAGGATTCAGACCACTCTTCCTCTTCATACGGATGATATGACAAAATGGTCCCACCAATATTTTTAATAGGACCTCCGCGATCTTCATCTTCTGGCGGTGCTGACCATAAAATATGTAACTCTATATCTGAATTTTCATCTTGCCAGTTTCTTGATACGGATCCTGCCAAAAGAATTGCTTCTACTTTTGGATTTTGTTTATAGATTTCTGCCATGTCTATTGCTTTTTGCATTAAGTTCATTTGATTTCCCCCACGGTTGATTACCCATTTGAACATTTTATTGTAGCGTTATTACACTGTTTCTATTTATAGCTTAATGGAAATTTATTACTACATCAAGTAATTTTCTTTTATTTCTGAATATTACAGATAAAAACTTTCTTCGTTACCAAGTGTATAAACAGAAAAAGGATATATGCTCCTATATTGAGCATAATATCCCCATCATCATTATCTATTGATATAACCTTTTCAAGCACATAGTAAAAATAAAAGTTCCTCTTCACAGCCCGTCCCTTTTACAAATAGCCATTGTGTTCGCACCATTCATGAAATTGCCGCACATCTACCCCTACTAAAACAATATCTTTTAACTCTACATCGATGTTTTGGTCGTCAATTACAATGATAAAATTTGGTTCTGCTTGCTGTTCCTTCTGTTTTACAATTCCAATCCGATTCCGGTACGGCCCATCTTTTACATATGCTTTTTGCCCTGTAATATCAAAATCCAAGATTCTCACCTCTTTTACTACGCTCAACTTGAAAATACGTTTCCTTTTATTACACCTATTTCTGTATATATATGATGAAACAGTAAAAGAGTCCTTCCTTTATTACAATTATTTTTTCTTTGTTTCATTTTTATAAATTATACGTGAAAATTAGGAAAAACTGCACTTGGAAACGCTTTCTTAAATTTATTTCATGTTATAATGGAAAAGCAGAACTGCGTAAAGAGGGAGAAAAATGGATATAACAATTATTACAAAAGTAATCGAAGCATTAAAATCATATGGATTTCAAGATGTAACATACTGTGAGGAAACAAAACAATTCTTATTTCATAACCAAACCGATATTATGAGCGGCTATGCAGAAATAACATACAGCAGCCAATTTGAAAAGTTTAACGTGCAAATTCATCCGATTGAAACCCATCATCAAGCAGAGTTACAAGAAGTTGAAAAACACATTCAATCTTGTATACGAAAAGTCGAGTATTTAAATGCACTTCTTACAGGACAAAAAAAATTAACTGACAAAATTATTATTATGTAAAAAAGAACGTGATTATCTCACGTTCTTTTTCATTTTCATTATTGTATATTCATCTTCTCTTTCAATTGTAAACTCGTCACAATCTCTAATGCATCCATTGCTTCTCCAATTGTCATATCAAAAATTGTCTTATCCTCTATGTATGGAAACTGTCTAAAACGTTTTTCGAGCATTTTCACTGCATCTGATGTAAACGCTGCACTATCTATACCAAATTCTGTTTCAAGAAGAACGATCCAATCTAAGATATGAAATCCTAAACCATTTACAAATGAAATAAGTTTTTCTTCAGGTTGTGAAGATAGAAATACATAACGTTCCATTTCACTAAAGAGTTCTTCACCTAAAATTTCTGCGAGTTCTTCATCATGTTCACGATTTACAATTTCATCATATCCATAATCGTCTGCAAGTTCTTCTACTTCTTCCCCGTCTGCACAAAGTAGCTGACTACGCAGTGCACCTTTTTTGAATTCACTTTTTTGTATAACTTCTAAGAAGCTTGTTTCCCATCCTTGTTCTAAGTTCATATTTATAACTCCTTTATGCTTTCTTTATTTTTAAATATATATTTTGATTGCATAACCTTACATGTTCAGATAAACGAGACGCTTTATATATTTTACCATTCATATAGACATGTGGATCAATTAAGCGTTCCTTCCCACCCGAGTAACAAATATCATACTCTTGATTATTCTCTTCTACTATTACATTTGGATGTAAAGTAGCCAATACACTCGTTATCTCTTCATCACGACAACATTTCAATTTTTGAAGCACTGCCTCATCATCGCACAAGAAATCTTCAGTATGTATCACATGCTTTTCTAACGCTAGTTGCAAAACTTTTGTTAATACATGATAACTATATGAGCCTAATGGATGTAGAAAGAAATCAATTGTTTCTTTGTAATAGACTGTTGTAAACCACTCTGCCGCCTCTAGCGTACTAAGACAGATTTGTTTTTCATGGACAATTAATTGATTTAAAAATGTAAGAACTTCTTGTTTTGAAATCATTCCATATGTATATAAATCGCGAATTGTATAATCTATACGATCTGCGCATAGAGCTGGTAGTGGTTGTTCCAACAGCATCCATTATTCCCAGTTTTGAAGCATTTTAGAATCATACCCATATTTATAAAAACTAAAGGGAAACTCCTTTTTTATCGTTAATAATAATAATAATAATAATAGAGAAGGATTTCGCCAAAAGGAATCCCCACCTTCAAAACTTATTTTGCGTTTAAGTGGTGGGGCGCCTCATGCTCTTCTCTTATTTTTTGCTTTTTATCACTTTCATCGGCTAACATTTCTAACTCAGCTGTTATTTCCGATTTTTCTAAGTTTCGTTCTTGTGAAAATTTTCTTGAAATGTAAATAATAACACTACCAACGTATAGCACAAAACATATAATCAGAGCAGTATTTTCATAAAGACTCAGCTCCAACACAGTCACTCCTAATCCATTCGTATTTTCACGCTTAAAGAACTGGAATTCCCCTATTAAATCTCTGTTATTGTAACATAAATAAAGTAATTCTTCGAACCTTTCATTCTACTAAAAAAGACATGATTTTTTAGAAATCATGCCTCCGTAATATATTTCATAATGGTCTGTGCTGCTTCTTTTCCACTATACTTTTTTAATTCTTTTTTATACTTCTCACAATTATGATTTAACTCTTCTATATGCTTCATAAGGGATGTCACTGTTACAGTTTCTTCATATAAAACCGCTGCATACCCTTGTCTTTCAAACGATTGTGCATTTAAAATTTGATCTCCGCGGCTTGAAGCTTTCGGTAATGGAATTAAAAGCATCGGTTTTTGCAATGTTAAAAATTCAAAAATCGCATTCGATCCAGCTCGTGAGATGACAAAATCAGTTGCCCCTAACACATCTGGCAATTCTCCGTGCACATATTCAAATTGCCTATACCCTTCTATACCTTGTAACGTCTCATCTAGATTTCCTTTTCCGCATAGGTGAACAACTTGATAATTTTTAAGGAGCTGTGGCAATGCTTCTCGTACTGTTTCATTGATTTTCTTTGCCCCTAGACTTCCTCCCATAACCGTGATAACTGCTTTTCTAGTATGGAACCGAAGAAAGTGTAATCCTTTTTCACGATTTCCACGTAGCACTTCTTCCCTCACAGGCGAACCTGTATAAACCACCTTTTCTGTTGGCAAATGTTGTGCAGCTTCTTCAAACGTAACAAATATTTTTGAAGCAAAACGGAGTGCAATTTTATTCGCTAGCCCTGGTGTCATATCCGATTCATGTAACAAGACTGGAACACGATTTAACCATCCGCCAATTACTACTGGTACAGATACAAAACCACCCTTTGAAAAAATAACATCAGGTTTTAATTTTCTTATTCGTACATAAGCATCCATAACACCCTTCATAACGAGAAAAGGATCTTTTATATTTTTTAAATCAAAATAACGGCGTAACTTTCCGCTCGCTATACCATAGTATGGAATTCCTTCGTTCTCTATAATCGTTTTTTCAATCCCTTGATGAGAACCTATATAAGAAATATCCCAGCCCTTTTTTTGCAAATGTGGAATAATTGCTAAATTAGGTGTCACATGTCCAGCCGAACCACCGCCTGTAAAGACTATTCTTTTCATACCTCTCCCCCTTCTACACTATAGTACACTAAAATATCGTGCTTCAGGGTGAGCAAATACCATTGCCGTTACAGATGCTTCTGGCTCCATCATAAATCCTTCTGTTAGTGAGATTCCAATCTCCTCTGGCTGAATTAAGCGAAATAGTTTTTCTTGATCAGCAAGTTCTGGGCAAGCTGGATAACCAAAAGAAACACGAATTCCCTGATATTTTGTACGGAATCGCTCTTCCATCGTCATCTCCGGTAAATCCGGAATTCCAAAACGATCACGAATCAACATATGTGTTTTTTCAGCGAGTCCCTCTGCTAGCTCTAGCGCTAACGATTGAATCGCATGGCTGCGTAAATAATCCCCTTTCTCTTTCCATTCTTCCGCAATATCACGAACACCTTGCCCCACTGTAACAGATAAAAAGGCGACATAATCCATTTCATCACCGACAGGACGTAAGTAATCCCCTAATGTACGGTACGGAGCTTTCCCTTGTCTTGGGAATGAAAAACGCTCTAGCACACGTGTACGATCTTCTGGATCATAAATAATAATAGTTTGTCCATCACTTTGGGCAGGAAAAAATTGATAAACTGCTTTTGGACGTAGCCAAGATTGTCCTTCTTGTAATAGTTCATCAATTAAATTGTTTAACTCATGCGCTCTCTTATCACCTTCTTTTAATAATTTCTTCACATTTCCTTTTAAACCAAGGTGATGACCAATTAGCATTTGCCTGTTTAAAAATGGTGCAAGATGTGAAACTGGAATATCACGAAGTACAACCCGTTTTGTTGAGTCCGGCACCATAACTTTTGCTTTCGGCAACGGTTCAATGACAGCTGGTATCTCCACTTTTTTCTCCTCTTGTTTCACGATATGAATGTGGCGATTTTTTTTATCCTGCTTCATTTTTTCTCGTTCTTCTTCTTTTTGCAATCGATTGATAAGATCGAGTCCTGTCATCGCATCACTTGCATATAATACAAGTCCATTATAGGAAGGTGAAATACGGTTATCTGTAAACTTTCTTGTCAATGCTGCACCACCTACAACAATGGGAATATCAATATTTGCCGCTTGTAAATCTTCGGCAGTTGCTACCATTTGCTGCGCCGATTTTACTAATAATCCAGAAAGTCCGATAATGTCTGGTTTCTTTTCTTTTACCTCTTGCACAATGCGATCAGAGCGTACATTAATTCCTAAATTGACAATATCATAGCCGTTATTTGATAAAATAATCTCTACAAGGTTTTTGCCAATATCATGTACATCACCTTTTACAGTTGCTAATAATACTTTTCCTCTTTTCGCACTATCGCTAGATTCCATATAAGGCTCCAAATACGCAACAGCAGCTTTCATACTTTCTGCACTTTGCAATACTTCAGCAACGATAAGCTCATTGTTATTAAACAAACGACCCACTTCGTCCATCCCCATCATAAGCGGACCGTTAATAATATCAAGGGGCTTTCTTCCTTCTGTTAGTGCGAGACTTAAATCTTCATGTAAACCCTGCTTCGTTCCTTCTACAATATAATTTGCTAACCTTTCATCAAGTGTTAATGTTTCTTGTATGACTGCTTCTTTTTTCTTAGCAACCCGGTAAAAGTTCGTAAATTCTTCCAGTGTTTCTTTCGTTGTTTCGAATAATAGTGCATCTGCGAGTTCCTTTTCCCCTTCTGGAATGGATGCATAGCGCTCTAGCTTTTCAGTATTCACAATTGCGTAGTCAAGCCCAGCCTTTGTTGCATGATATAAAAAGACCGAGTTTAGCACTTCGCGACCAGCTGGCGGTAAACCAAACGATATATTACTTACTCCTAAAATTGTTAAACATTCTGGCAGTGATTCTTTAATAAGACGAATCCCTTCTATCGTCGCTGCTGCCGAACCAATATATTCTTCATCACCAGTTCCTACCGGGAAAACGAGTGCATCAAAAATAATATCGGATGGACGTATACCATATTTCTTCGTTAATAACTCGTAACTTCTCTTTGCAATTTCTAACTTTCTTTCTGCACTAACTGCCATGCCCGCTTCATCAATCGTTCCTACTACAATTGCCGCACCATATTTATGAAGAAGGGGTGTTACTTTCTCAAAACGCTCTTCTCCATTTTCTAAATTAATAGAGTTAATAACCCCTTTTCCTTGTATATACGTGAGAGCTTTTTCCATAACATTATCATCCGTTGAATCTATCATAATCGGAACTTTTAATACTTTCGTTACTTCTGCCAAAAAGTTCTCCATATCTTCCACTTCATCACGATCTGGATCCGCCATACAAATATCAATAATATGGGCATTTTTCTTCACTTGCGCTCTCGCAATTTCAGCAGCTTCTTCAAAATTCCCTTCAGCTACTAATCGCTTCAATTTTCTTGATCCAATAACATTTGTTCTCTCTCCAACAAATAATGGCCTCATAGAATCATCATATTGCAACGCTTCTAAACCACTAATACCGTGGCCTTCTCGTTCATGATTCTCACGTGGTTTAAGGGACTCAAGTGAAGCTTTTATCGCTCGTATATGATCAGGCGTTGTCCCGCAACAACCACCGATAATATTGATCCACCCTTCTTCAGCAAATTGTTTCACCTTTTCTGCAAGTGAAGTCGGTGACTCATGATAATGTCCATTCTCGTCTGGAAGACCGGCATTTGGATAACAAGAAATATAACACTCTGATAAGTCAGAAAGAGAACGAATGTGTTCGCGCATAAATTCTGGTCCTGTAGCACAGTTTAATCCGACAGATAATGGTTTCATATGCTCAATTGATAAATAAAATGCCTCGATTGTTTGCCCCGCTAACGTTGTTCCCATCGGTTCAATGGTTCCTGAAATCATAAGCGGAACCGTATGATTTGCTTCCGTAAACGCTTCCTGAATCCCTAAATACGCCGCTTTCACGTTACGCATATCTTGGCTTGTCTCTACAAGCAATACGTCAACGCCACCTCGTAATAAGCCCCGAGCTTGTCTCGTATAAGCTTCAATTAGTTCTTCAAATGTTACACCGCCTGTTACACTAATTGCTTTTGTTGTTGGCCCCATCGCACCTGCTACATATACTTCTTTACCACTCTCCTTTACCGCTTGCTTTGCTAAAAACGCCGCTCTTTCATTTAACTCTTCATCTAAATGAGATAGCTCATAATCATGCAATACGATATTCGTAGCACCAAACGTATTTGTTTCGATAATATCCGCACCCGCTTCAATGTAAGCTTTATGGATACCTAAAATAACATCTGGCCTTGTTTTTACTAAGTATTCATTACAACCTTCGTATTCTTCGCCTCCAAAATCTTCTGCAGTTAAATTTGCCTGCTGAATCATCGTTCCCATCGCGCCATCTAATATTAAAATATCATGTTGTAATCTCTCTTCTATCGGTCTCATCAGTTGATTCCCTCTTTCACTTCTTGCTTTTCTTTCACATACTTAACGAGATTTTCTGTAATTTCATATTTCAAAAATGGCGTAATGAGATAAATACCGTTAAAGTATTTCATTGCGGCATTAATTAATTCTTGAGAAATACGAATTCCTTCTTCAATTGCAGACTCCTGCGTTTCATGCCCATCCATTCTCTGTCTTACTTCCTCAGGCAATGTAATGCCTGGCACCTCAAAATGAAGAAAATCAGCATTACGTTTACTTACTAAAGGCATAATTCCAATAAAAATTGGTTTTTCTAAATGTTTTGTCGCCTCGTATATTTCTTCAATTAAGGCTACATCGTAAATTGGCTGTGTTAAGAAATACTCTGCACCAGCTGCAATTTTCCTCTCCATCCGCTTCACCGCTGCTTTTAAATGTCTCACGTGCGGATTAAAAGCTCCTCCAACAGAAAACCTTGTCGCTGAACCAATGGATTTTCCTAAAATAGATCGACCATCATTCATTTCTTTAATCATTTTAATTAATTCAATAGAAGACAAATCATATACAGAAGTCGCTCCAGGAAAATCCCCCACTCGCGCTGGATCACCTGTTAAAGCTAACACTTCTTCCATTCCTAAAGCTGATAAACCAAGTAAATGAGATTGCAAACCAATGACATTATGATCACGGCACGTTAAATGCGTCAGTACTGGAATATCATGCTTCGTTAATAATGCCCCCATTGCCATATTTGAAATGCGCGGGGATGCTAACGAATTATCTGCTAACGTAATGGCATCTGCTCCCGCTCTTTTCAATGCCCTTGCCCCTTCAAAAAAACGCTGCGTATCTAATGTTTTGGGGGGATCTAGTTCAACAACCACCGTTGTTTGCTTCCTCGCTTTTTCTGCAAGGGTAACATGAGTGCTAGCACGTTTTGTTTGGATATGAACTACTTGTTGTCTTTGAACAATTTGTTTTTCTGTAACAGGCGTTACATTCGCAATTACACGCTTCATCCCTTCAATATGTGCTGGCGTTGTACCACAACAGCCCCCTAACAAACGAATACCTTGCTCAATAAATTTCGGTGTCATCTCTTCAAAATAAGCAGGGCTTCCTTCATATACGTAACATCCTTCTACATAGTTTGGAAGGCCTGCATTTGGATAAGCCGACAAATAACCATTTTTAGGAATCGATATCATTTTGAAAGCTTCCGTCATATGAAGCGGTCCTAACTGACAGTTTAAACCGACTATATTTGCACCGTAATCTAAAAGCTGCGTTAATATTCCATTTACATCATTTCCATTTTGCGTTGTGCCTGCTTCATGAAGCGCTAGCTGTGCAATAATTGGAATATCTGTTTGTTTTCGCAATACTTTCACTGCATGTAACAATTCGAACTCATCATAAAATGTTTCTAATAATAATCCGTCAACCTTTTCTTCTAATAATGCTCCCGCTTGCTCAAGTAGCATAAACTCTCGTTCCATATCAGTCGTTGTAACGGCTCCGATATGCTTCATCCCACCGATGGTCCCTAAAATGGCGTTCTTATCTGTTACAGCTGCTTTTGCAAGTTTAACCGCTGCTTTATTAATTTGGGTGACCTGGTTTTCCAAACCATACATGCGCAATTTCGCTTCATTTGCACCATATGTATTTGTTTGAATAATATCTGCCCCAGCAGCTACATATTGTTTATGAATAGATATAATAAGATCTGGATCAGATAAGTTTAATTCTTCAAAACTACTTTGCAAACCATGAGAATGTAATAACGTACCAATTGCGCCATCACCGATAACAATTCCTTTTGATACTAAATCTAGAATTTTCACTTGTCTCCCTCTTTTCTATCAATATAAAAACCCCCTCTTCATCTTGAAGAGGGGGACATCATCAATCCTCCTCTTATCATGCAAAACAAATTGTTTTGCAGGTATTAGCACCGTTTCAAACATTTCGTTTGAAGGTTGCCGGGTTTCACAGGGCCTTTCCCTCCACCGCTCTCAATAAGAGTTTTTCTTTATTATTCATCTATGTTTTAAAAGGAAATACGTGTACCTTTTAACAATCTTTGTTAATTTTCTCATAAATTTAGCATGGGATAGACTAAAAGTCAATTGAATTATCAGAAGAATGAAAATTGTTTAAAATAAAGTTGCAATTCAATTATCTTTTGTTGTAAAGTTAAAAGCATAATAAAATTTCATACAAAATATTCTTATCTAGAGAGGTAGAGGGACTGGCCCTATGACACCTCAGCAACCATTAACATGTTCGTTAATAAGGTGCTAATTCCAGCAAATTGTGAAAAGATTTGACAGATAAGAAGAAGACTATATTCGCATGAAAGCCTTCTTCTTAGAAGGCTTTTTTTATTTTTATAAAGGAGGAATTTCACATGTCAACAATCGAAACAAAACTAGCACAAATCGGAAATCGAAGCGAAACTACAACAGGAACAGTTAATCCCCCTGTTTACTTTTCAACAGCTTATCGTCATGAAGGAATTGGAAAATCAACAGGCTTTGATTATTCACGAACAGGAAATCCAACACGTGGTCTTTTAGAACGCGCAATTGCTGATTTAGAAGAAGGTGAACAAGGCTATGCCTGTAGTTCTGGAATGGCAGCTGTTCTTCTTATTCTTTCCTTATTCCGTTCTGGAGATGAACTTATCGTATCAGAAGATTTATACGGAGGGACCTACCGCTTATTTTCGGAACATGAGGAAAAGTGGAATATTCGATGTAGATACGTAGATACACAATCTATTAAACAAATAGAACAAGCTGTCACTTCTCAAACAAAGGCTATTTTTATCGAAACACCGACCAATCCATTAATGCAAGTCACTGATATTGCAGCTGTCGCAACTGTCGCAAAACGGCACGGCCTACTTCTAATTGTCGATAATACTTTCTACACTCCTTATATACAACAACCATTAACAGAAGGCGCAGATATTGTCCTTCACAGCGCAACAAAGTATTTAGGTGGACATAACGATGTACTAAGCGGCCTTGTCGTTGCAAAAGGTCAGACACTTTGCGAAGCACTTGCCCACTATCATAACGCTTCTGGTGCTGTATTAAGTCCATTTGATTCGTGGTTATTAATTCGTGGTATGAAAACATTGGCTCTTCGTATGAATCAACATGAAGAAAACGCAAAGAAAATCGTTTCTTATTTAAATGAGGAGAATGGTGTAACCGATGTTTTTTATCCAGGAAGGGGCGGCATGATTTCGTTTCGTCTTCGCGATGAAAAATGGGTAAATCCTTTCTTACAATCTTTATCGTTAATTACATTTGCAGAAAGTCTTGGCGGGGTTGAAAGTTTAATGACATATCCAGCAACACAAACACATGCAGATATCCCGGAAGCAGTGCGTACAGCACGCGGGGTATGTAATCGTCTTCTCCGTTTTTCCGTTGGCATTGAAAACGGGGATGATTTAATTCAAGACTTAAAGCAAGCTATTAAACATATAAAAGAAGGTGTAAGAATATGAGTTATTCGTTAGATACACTCTTACTTCATAACCAATATAAACATGATTCACAAACAGGAGCTGTTAACGTTCCCATTTATAATACATCAACATTTCATCAATTTGATGTAGATGCCTTTGGAAAATACGACTACAGTCGCTCTGGGAATCCAACACGTGAAGCACTTGAAGACATAATCGCTTTATTAGAAGGGGGAACAAAAGGATTTGCCTTCGCATCTGGAATTGCAGCGATTTCTACTGCCTTCCTCCTTCTCTCACAAGGCGATCATGTTCTCATTTCAGAAGATGTATACGGGGGAACATATCGCATTGTAACAGAGGTTCTGTCTCGTTACGGTGTTTCACATACATTTGTTGATATGACAAATGTAGAGGCAGTAAAACAAAACATTAGACCGAATACAAAAGTCTTTTACATTGAAACACCCTCCAATCCATTATTAAAAGTAACCGACATTCGTACTGTTTGCGAATTAGCGAAATCTACTGGAGCTCTTACTTTTGTTGATAACACATTTTTAACACCACTATTCCAAAAACCACTCGAACTTGGAGCAGATGTGGTTCTCCATAGTGCGACAAAGTTTATTGCTGGTCATAGTGATGTTACAGCTGGATTAGCAGTTGTAAAAGATGAGGAACTTGCTAAAAAACTCGGCTTCCTGCAAAATGCATTTGGCGCTATATTAGGCCCACAAGATTGCTCTCTCGTTCTTCGCGGTCTGAAAACATTACACGTACGTCTCGAACACTCAGCAACAAACGCGAATAAAATTGCTCTTTATTTACAAAAACACTCGAAAATTCAGAATGTGTATTACCCTGGATTAGAATCACACCTTGGCTATGACATACAACACTCACAAGCACAATCTGCCGGTGCTGTTTTATCTTTCACGTTACAATCTGAAGATGCTTTGCGAAAATTTTTATCACAAGTCAAACTTCCTGTATTTGCAGTAAGTTTAGGAGCTGTGGAATCCATCCTCTCCTATCCTGCAAAAATGTCACATGCAGCATTATCACAAAAAGCACGCGATGAAAGAGGTATTTCTAATTCATTGCTCCGTTTATCAGTTGGCCTTGAAAATGTAGATGATTTAATTACCGATTTTGAAAATGCGCTTTCTTTTGTAGAGGAACCTGTGAATGCATGAGAAAATTCCCATCTGATACAGAAATAAAATGTTTCACATAATAAAAAAGGATAGACCAAGCAAATTACATTCGCTTGGTCTATCCTTTTTTATTACGGTACTCAGGATTTACCACCATAAACTCATCATATGCACTTAGGCAAAGTCCCTCTATTGAAGATAATAAGCCATTAATATATCCTCTCCATAAGAACCATCTTCATATTTAATTTACTTCCGTTGTCTACCTTCTTTTCATCCAAGATTATATTCTATAGAAACATATAAAATCCTTTTTTCTTATTATTTTTAAAATTTCGTATATTAATTGAAAGAATAAAAAAATCATGATAAAATTGTGTTACAAATGTATCTGTATATTCACGATTCTTAACAAAAAATACTGTGTTACAAACGTACAAATTTTGCAAAGTTATTTACATCATGTTCTCTTTTCTTACAATTTCTTTACTTTAGAACATTTTTTCTGCAACAACTATTTTCTTTTCTTTAGATTTTTGGTATGTATAGTATGGGTATAACAGCTCGCATGGAGGTGGAAAAAACATGTTAGAAACCTTTCAAAAGGAATTAGAACTATACGAAAATAATGCAGAATTACTGAAAGTTCTTGCTCACCCTGTTCGTTTATGTATTGTAAAGGGATTGATCGAACGCGGTCCAAGCAATGTTTCGACAATGTACACAGGATTAAATATGCCACAATCCACAATTTCGCAACATTTAGCGAAATTAAAAAGCGCTAAAATCGTTTCTAGTGAAAGAAAAGGATTGGAAATTTACTACAAAGTAGAAAATGAAACAATTATCCAACTTGTTCGTGTATTACTAGGTTAGGGGTAACCAAACAAAAAGGGCGTATTCTATATTTTCTATCTCATATCTTTAATATAAATATATATCATGAGAGAAAATATACAATACTACATATCCTAAAGTCGTATCAAAAAACAAGACGCAGAATCATTCTGTGTCTTGTTTTTTTCTATATATGTAAATAATGCTTTAAATCAAAATGTGGCATTCCTTTTTTTTGCATAACAACATCAAAAGCATCGCTTATTCCCCCATGTAAAATCATGGAACGAACCGCTCGATTTTGTTTCTGTTTCTCAGAAAAAGGATCGGAATCTTGATGACTAGCAAGTTGTTCTAATATACCTGCCGCAAGTAAAAACCCCCTTTGTTTTGTATGCCACACTGTATGAAGACTGCTTTCTTCTCCTATTTTCTTCAATTCATCCCAATGAATATGCGCTGTAATATCCATTTCACCTGGATACTTCAGAGGATTCTGAATGAGCCTATGGTCATAATACCCCCTTAGACTCCCTTCATGATGCGCAGGATGCATCCACTCCGCTCTTGTATACCCATAATCAACCGTGATGAATAAGCCTTCCTTGAGCCATCCTATAATCTCTTGTAAATAGGTTTCCATTGCTATTGGTACTTCAAAGCGCTGTCCTTCATAAAGCTCAATCTTATGTCTTCGTAAATAGCATCGTATTACTTCTTGTTCTAACGGCCGCAATACTTCTGTAAGTTCCCGCTGCTCCGTATACGTAATACGAACTTCATACAAAATACCAGCTCGCTTCTCTATCACTTCAACAGGAAATGCATCAAACAATTCGTTTGAAAAAACGATTCCTGTAAAAGACTCCCCTAATTCCTTATAGGACTTGTACTGCGAAATATTTTGAAATGAACCAAGTTGACGTTTTTGCAACCTTCTATGAAAAGGACTCACTTCAATAATAGAATATCGTAACTCTGCATAGGTTACTGGAGATAACTGTTTCCATTCCTGTAAAACATCATAAGCAAATCTCCCTGTTCCCCCTCCAATTTCACAAACATTCGGGGGGATCTCTCCATTTTGGACAAGTCGAATAAAAAAACGAGCGAACGTCCTTGCAAATACCGAAGAAATATTACTACTCGTAAAAAAGTCACCATTTCTTCCGATTTTTTCACGTTCTTTCATATAATATCCGTACTCCTCATCATACAGTGCAAGGTTCATATATGTACTATATGAAATCGAATAATCCTTTTCTTTTTCCATCCATTTTCTTAAAACGAGCTCCATCCCCATATAGCTCCTTATTGTAAAAACGGATTATTTTCTTTTTCGGAACCAATATTTGTTTCTGGACCATGTCCACATAATACTGCTGTGTCATCTGGCAGTACAAATAATTTTTCTTCAATGCTTCCAATTAATTCTGCAAAACTTCCACCTGGTAAATCTGTTCGACCAATACTCATTTGGAATAATACATCTCCTGAAAATACAGCATTTGCCTCTTTGCAATAATATGAAATACTGCCTGGAGAATGCCCTGGCGTCTCAAACATTTCAAATGTAAAGGATCCAATCGTTAACATTCCTTCGCCTTCAATAATTTGATCAGCGGGTTTCGCTGTAATGCTTCGATTCATCATAAAAATTTGCGAACCATTTACAGTCGCATCTCCTAACCAATCCACTTCTTCTTTATGTACATATACTGGGATATGAAAAGCATCTCTCACAGCATCAACTGCACCAATATGATCGAAATGAGCATGTGTTAATAAAACAGCCAGCGGCTTTAATTGTTCTTCTTGTAAATACGTTACAAGCTTCTCTCCTTCACTACCTGGATCAAAAATAATACATTCTTTTTGATCATTACTTAAAATATATGCATTTGTTTGTAATGGTCCTAATGGCATTTGTATCCATTCCATTTTTAAATCTCCTCCAGTTATTGAACTTACTTTTATGATACAACATTTCTTCCCCTTAGGAAAAGAAACGATGCTATCTCGACAATCATTTCTAAAACATGTACAATAAAAAAGAAGAAATATTGCAAAAACTCAAACGAAAGAATGAGAGAGCAGAGGGGGATTATATATGGGTCTTGTTATCATTTTTGCGCTAGTCACTCTGTTAGCTGTATTCGCAACCCTTAGAACGTTACGTGAAAAAAATTTACTAGCAGGCGGTTTTGCTGTTGCAACTGTACTTGTTTTTGGTTGGTTTACAGTCATGACTGTCCTTTATAGCGGGTACCCACCAACTCATTAATTCACTTACAGTTCTATTTCCCATCAAGATTTTTCATAATGAAAAGAGGAAGGGATCTCCCTTCCTCTTTTCATTATTTTACAAATACCAGTAGTCTCACCTTAATTCCGATTCGCCCTGACTGATTCTATTCTTTTTACTTCATAACTTCATATTTATGCTTCTTCACAAGCCAAGCTCCACCAATTACACCAGCATCATTCCCAAGCGTTGCAATTGCTAGCTTCGTGCTCTTAACAGCACGAGAAAATGCATATTGTGCAAAATAGCGCTGAATTGGTTGTAACAATGCATCGCCAGCTTTAGATACACCACCGCCAATTACAATCTTTTCTGGATTTAACGTACTAGAAAGATTTGCTACAGCTAACCCTAAATAAGAAGCTACTTTTTCTACAACTTGTTCCGCTAAAGCGTCACCTTGTTCAAGCGCTTCAAATACATCTTTAGATGTAATACGTCCCTCTTCTTCTAACATAGAGTGAAGTATGCTTGGTTCATCTGTATCTTGTAATTTTTGCATAGCAACACGTACAATACCCGTTGCTGAAGCTACTGTTTCTAGACAGCCAGATTTCCCGCAGTTACAAGGAAATCCATTTTCTGTTACGACTGTAATATGTCCGATTTCACCAGCAGCACCACTTACACCGTGCACAATCTCACCATTTGCAATTACACCGCCGCCAACACCAGTTCCAAGCGTCATACAAACTAGATCTTTTGCTCCTTCACCAGCACCTTTCCACATTTCACCAAGCGCAGCTAAGTTTGCATCATTATCAACCACAACAGGTAAGCCTGTTTCTACTTCTAATAAATCTTTTAATGGATAGTTTTCCCACCCTAAATTAACAGCTTCATAAATCATACCAGAAGCGACATGCACAGGTCCAGGAGCGCCCATACCAATACCAATTAGCTTGCTCTTTAATTCTCCTAGTTCTTCTAACTTTTTATCAATTGCTTTCGCTACATCTAATGTAATATGTTTGCCTTGCTCACTTGCATTCGTTGGGATTTCCCACTTATGTAAAATTTCACCATATACATTAATAAATGCTAATTTAATCGTTGTCCCGCCAAGGTCAACACCAACTAACCACTTTTCTTCCATTTTTGCTAACCTACCTTTATCTAATTCTTGCTCATCTCTTTTTGAATCTCTTGTTTCAATAAAAATAAAGCTGTTTGATAGTCTTTTGGCTCAATCAACTGTGATTGATTTAATTCACGCAATTCATCTTGCATTAATTGTAAATCAGCGATTCGATCACCTGTATAAATGATTGTTCCAAATTTTTTTAGCAATTGCTGAATATCATAAATTGATATCATTTCATCACCCTCTATGTCCACTTATTATGGAAATATAATAAGAAAACGTTCACATATTTTATTATAATCAACAAGAAAAAGTCTCGTCAATTTTTATTTGTCTATACAAGTCCATTTTGAAGAATTGTTTCTTTTTCTGTAATAATTTTTTGTACATTTTGATCAAACGACTCTATTGGAATATAACTTACAATTTGAAAATCAAAAGCTAATGATAACGTTTTCCCTTCATACTGCAGCAGATAACGATCATAATAACCACCGCCGTACCCAATACGTTCCCCTCGTCTTGTATACGCAACTCCGGGTACAAACAGAAGATCAATTTCATTTGCCTCTGTTTCTACTGTTAGCGCAGGAATTGGTTCACGCAAGCTCATATATACTGTTTCTAATTGATCAAAATTTGTAATTTGACGAAAGATCATTGTTCTTGTCTCTCTATTACACTTTGGTACAACAACTTTTTTTCCTTCTCGCCATGCTTGTTCAATAATTACATATGTATTCACTTCATGTTCCATCGAAAGAGTAATTCCGATTGTTTTCGCTTCTCTCCACTCTTTTTGTTCATATAAAGAAAATACAATTTGTTCTGATAAAGTTTTGTGCTGTTCTTTCGATAAAAAATTCATTTGCTCTACTATTTTCTTACGTAAACGTACCTTCTCCTCTTTCACACGCTTTTCCCCCTATAAAGTGATCCTTTACTTACTTTATAATTATTAATCGCAAAAATGAATTACGTTCTTGTAAACAGTCTATCATTTTTTTCATGTATCATCACTTTTCAATAAGGGTTATAACCATAGTAAAAAAAAAGAAACAGTAGGAAATTTCCTACTGCTTACTTTGTTTCACGGTGTAACGTAGACTTCTTGTCACGCTTGCAATACTTTTTAAGCTCAAGGCGCTCCGTGTTGTTACGTTTATTTTTCTTTGAGATATAGTTACGATCTCCGCATTCTGTACATGCTAGAGTAATATTCACACGCATTCTTATTTCCCTCCAGTCACTAATAACTTAAATCAGACTATACTATAATACCACTTTTAAAATAAAAATTCTACACCTTTTGATATTGTCTAATTTTTTCTATAAGAGTTTTCATATTTTCCTTTGCTATTACTGGGTTTCTCGCGTGTGAATATACAAGAAATTTAGGATGTTTTGCATCAGAAACAATATAAGACCACTCTTTTTCTGTATATTTAAATTGGATTCCCTCTAATACTTCGACTTCTCTTTTTTCCATATCCTGCAATAACATTCCCATTACTTTCCCTTTCTCTTTCCACGAGCAAACAACTTCATCACATAATAAGTAAAGGGGTGGTGATTGCTCTAACATCGTCGACAAAGTATTTCCTTGCCGAGCAATTAGTTCAAATAATTTTCCAATCCGATATAAAATATCTTGCTGCCATCTCATCTGAAACTTACTTTGTTCACCATACATATAAAAAAGAAGATAGCACTCTCCTAATTTTAACGATAATGGATAAACACTCTCTGTCGTCTCAAGTAATAAATCAGGAACATCGATTTCTTCACAATTTGCACTTTGGTAAATCCCACCATGATTATCATATAATTCAAATTCATTTCCTTGTTCATAAAACATAAGAGCCATATGAGCTCTACTTGATTTCATTAACAATTTAACATGTTCTTTTTGCTCATTAGCATAAACCCATGTAATTGTGCAACCTAGTTTTCGCAAGAAGGATATGAGTAGGAACTGAAACATTTCATCTCTTTTATTAATAAGAAGGTGAAATGTTTGCTTTTGTATCGTTTCGATATCCAAATACGCTAATAAAGATTCAACATATTTCTCTAAACAAACATGTACCGTTTCATTTCGTCCTATGTCTTTATCATATACATAATGAAATGCTTCTGACATATACAAGTGTTCCATTTCTTTTTGCTGTTTATACGATAACCTTATGCCTTCCTTACCATATAGTTGAATGACAATTCCTTCTTCTTGTTCAAAGCGAATAAAAATGCCCCCTGCACATTCGAGTTCATTGATCGCATACCGAAAGGCCGAATCGTTCATTTCTTGACATTCCATCGTATACAAGCCAACACTATGAATTGCATGTAGAAATAGCTTTTTAAAAATATCAAGTTTTACATCATCATATCCCCCTATCAATATACGCTCCCCTTTTGAAAAAAGAGAGCCATATGCCATTGCTATTTTTACAACAACTTGAGGTGTCATTTCTATATTGCCCCTACCTACTACCCGGCTTTTTTGCAGCCAACCTGAGTTTTTTTCATTTTCAGTAATTCCTGACGAGGCAATAATAGAATGACTATCAACAACTTTATTAGGCCATATTTTCCCATTGTGTTGTATCACTGTATTTTTTCCAATCTGGCAACGGTCTGCTACCACACTTTTCTCAAATAAAGTTACATCATCTTTAATCATCGCATTTTCTCCAACGGTCGCTTCTAATAGCTCACAGCGTTTTCCTACATACGTATGGGCAAGAACAATACTTTTTTGAACATGCGTATGATCTAATATTGTGCTGCACTTACCGATAATTGAATATGGCTCAATTATTACCCCTGCTCCGATGAACGCTCCTTCTCCGATAAAAGATGGACCGTGAATTTTTGTTCCCTTTTCAATCGTTACCCCTTCTCCCATCCAAACCATCGGTAGTACTTCCGTATAAGAAATGGGTACCTGTACTTTCTTTGTAAGTAAGTCAAAATGAGCCTGCCGATATTGATCTAATGTGCCAATATCTAACCAGTATCCTTGCGCTACATATCCAAAGAGTGCTTTTTTATTTTCCAGCAAAGGAAAGACATGGTGACTAAAATCAAAAAACTGCGCTGATGAAATATAAGAAAAAATTTCGGGGTCCATAATATAAATGCCTGTATTTACAATATTTGAAATCACTTCGTTCCAACTCGGTTTTTCCATGTAACGTATAATTTCATGCTCTCTATTCATAACGACTGAACCAAATGATAGTGGGTTTTCCACTTCCTTCACAAACATTGTGACCAGTCTATTCCTGCATTGATGGAATTCAATTCCTTTTGATAAATTAAAATCCGTCAATGCATCTCCACTAATTACAACAAATGGCTCATCTAAAAACGCTTCTGCTTGTTTAATGCTTCCTGCCGTACCAAGCGGTGGTGAATCTTCGAAATATTGCAACTTCACTCCCCATTTACTTCCATCACCAAAATATCGCCTAATTGCCGTACTCATATATTGAACTGTAATTGCAATCTCATGAATACCATGCTGCCTTAGTAACTCAATATTATATTCTATAACTGGTTTTTCAAGTAATGGTAACATTGGCTTTGGAAGATTACATGTTAACGGTCTAAGACGCCTTCCTTTTCCTCCAGCTAAAATAACCCCCTTCATATACATTCATCCTCCACGTTTATAATGTTGAACGACCTTGTATATCATATGTATGTCACTTATGTAGAAATTAACCTTTTCACTTCACTGAATCACATCAGTAAGCGCTTACTTTATAGCTTAATAAAATGAAATTTTAATCAGTGGCGTTTTTCCTTGTCCTTCACTGAGTGTTCACCTTCACCAATCGAGTTTTTTACAGGATAAACAATCGCTTCCTATATTATTCCATATCATATTATGATACATCTTATCATCATAGAGAGGACAAGACAACGAGCTTTTTTTGTCATGTTTTGACTAAAAAAGCAAGTGATATTCCATCACTTGCTAACATTTTTTCCTATTCATTTAATAAATAATGTTTTCCTTTCACCAAGTAAAAAACATTCTCGGCAATATTCGTAATGTGATCTGCTACACGCTCAATGTAACGTGCAATAAAAGATAATTGTGTAATTTGCGTAATTGCTTCAGGATGTTCAGGGATAGAGGAAATAAATTCACGAATCGCTCTCCCATATATTTCGTCAACAGAATCATCCATTTCCGCAATTTGTTTTGCAGAAGTTAAATTTTCTTCTTGATATGCTTCTAACGATAAATTTAACATATCCATGGCAATCGTAAACATTTGTTCTAGACTATGCAAGCTAACAGATACATCTTTTTCTCCGAGCCGAATTGTTGATTTAGCAATATTTACGGCATGATCTGCAATACGTTCTAAATCTGTTGCTGTCTTAATCGAAACAAAAATTCTTCGCAGATCGCTTGCAACAGGTTGCTGTTTTGTAATTAGCATAAGTGCAAGGTCATTAATTTCTTCTTCTAAATTATCCATACGGTAATCACCATCAATGACTTCTAGCGCTTTTTCTACATCTTTCTTCTGAAGCCCTTCCATAGAACAAGAAAGGGCTTCTCTTGCCAATTCTCCAAGTTCAATTACCTTTTGCTGCAATGTGTGTAAATCATAATGAAATTGCTCCCTTACCATGTTGTTTCCCCCTTTAGCTGTTACATATATGAAAACTCCCACCACTTAGCTCCTTTGGATCTTGAAGTGGGGGTTTCTCATGTGTCTCCTCTAACAGATGCGTAACACGAGTGGAGACCTGATGCCCCTCTATTTCATTGGCAAACGCCTTTGGAACCACCTTTTTAATATATTGTACAAAGCGTTCAAGAATGCGGTTACTAGCAATCCAGCTCCCCACTCAAGGACTGTGCTGAGCATAGTCCTTGAGTGGGGAGTTTTCTTACTTGATTTTTGATAAAGTGATAAAAACCCCTTATAAAGGGGCTTTTACTCCCAAAAACATTAACCAAATCGTCCCGTGATATAATCTTCTGTTCGTTTATCTGTAGGAGTAGTGAATAATTTGTTTGTATCTGTATATTCAACAACTTCACCGCTTAGGAAGAACGCTGTTTTATCAGAGATACGTGCCGCTTGTTGCATATTATGCGTCACAATTACAATACTAAAATCTTTCTTTAGCTCTTGAATCAACTCTTCAACTTTCAATGTAGAAATCGGATCCAATGCTGATGTCGGTTCATCCATTAAGATTACATCCGGTTCAATCGCTAAACAACGCGCGATACATAAACGCTGTTGTTGTCCACCAGATAAACCATATGCATTATCGTGTAATCGATCTTTTAATTCATCCCAAATCGCTGCACCACGTAAACTTTTTTCAACAATTGCATCAAGTGTCTTCTTATCACGAATACCATGAATCTTTGGACCATAAGCAACATTCTCATAGATAGATTTCGGAAATGGATTTGGCTTTTGGAACACCATTCCAACATGCGTACGTAATTCCTCAACAGGATATGACTTATCAAAAATATTTCGATCTCGATATTCAATTACTCCCGTTGTGCGAACGATAGGTACTAGCTCTACCATACGGTTTAACGTTTTTAAATATGTTGATTTTCCGCAACCACTCGGTCCAATAATTGCTGTTACTTCATTCTCATGAATACTTAAATTAACATCTTTTAATGCATGATCTTCTCCATACCATAAGTTTAAATTTTTTGTATCGAATACAACCTTCTTCGTTGCTGACTCAATTTTCTCTTCATTTTTCACCTGTACATTTACTACTGTTGCTACCATTTTGAATTCCCCTTTCATCCACTACTTACGATTTCTTAACCATAAGACAACCACATTTATAATGAGCAACAATCCTAATAAAACGATCATACCGGCTGCTGCTACATGCTGAAATTCCTCTTGCGGTCTACTCATCCAATTAAAAATTTGAATCGGTAAAACTGTGAATCTATCAAACATGTTAAGTGGAATATAATTAGCAAAAGCAAGTGCCCCAATGACTAATAATGGTGCCGCTTCCCCGATTGCCCTCGATAAAGCCAAAACACATCCCGTTAAAATTCCTGGCAAGGCAGTTGGCAATACAATCTGATACATTGTTTGCCATTTTGTAGCACCAATGCCATACGAAGCTTCTAACAGAGAAGCCGGCACCATACGAATCGCTTCTTGACTCGATACAACAACTGTTGGTAATACAAGAAGACTCATCGTAAACGCTGCTGTTGCTATACTCTCCCCTAAATGAAGACCGTATACAAAAATTGTTAAACCAAGCAATCCAAACACAACAGATGGCACACCCGCTAATGTTTGAATATTTAATTCTATGATCCTTGTGAATACAGAGTGCTTTGCATAATGTTCTAAATAAAGAGCTGTACCTACTCCAAATACAAAGGAAACTGGCACTACTATACTCATAAATAAAATTGTTCCTGACAATGCAGCGACAATACCAGCTTGCTTTGGATTACGTGAAGCAAAGTTCATAAAAAAATCTATTGAAAGATAACCTACACCTTTTTCAAAAATTTGATAAAGTAATAAAATTAGTATACAAATAGAAAATAGCATTGCCATATAGGAAATAGACTTATATATTTGATCCTTCCAAAAACGAGATGCCATATTTTCTTTTATTCTCTTATGATTCAGCATTCGCATCTTATATCGCCTTTCTAAAACGGTACATAATCTGCTGCGAAATCATATTCATCATGAATGTAAACATAAGTAACGTCGCGCCTACAGCGTACATGCTATAGTATGCGATCGTTCCATGGGGGGCATCACCTAAGCTTACTTGCACAATATAAGCCGTTAACGTTTGAATGGAGTGCGTCGGATCTATAGATACATTGGGCGTTGAACCTCCTGCAATGACAACAATCATCGTTTCACCAATCGCACGTGAAGCCGCTAATAGGATTGCAGCCATAATACCGGTAAATGCAGCTGGAAACACAACCTTTCGTACAGTTTCAAAACGCGTTGCACCTAGCCCAAGTGAAGCCTCTTTTATTCCTTTAGATACAGCTCCCATTGCATCTTCAGAAAGAGAAGCGATTGTTGGAACCATCATAATTCCTATAACAATGCCTGGACTGATTGCATTAAAGAACTGTAAATCCGGAATGACACGCTGCAAGGCCGGTGTGACAATCGTTAAAGCAAAAAATCCATATACAATTGTAGGAATACCTGCTAGTAGTTCTAAAATGGGCTTTAACACTTTTCTAACAAAGTGTGAAGCATATTCATTTAAAAATACGGCACATCCTAATCCAATTGGAATAGCTACTATCATAGCGATTGTTGTTACAAGTAAGGTCCCACATATAAGAGGAAGTATCCCAAACTTAGGCTCTTCAAAAAATGGTAACCATTCTTTTTCAGTAAAAAAAGAATACATTGATATTTCACGAAAAAACATAATTGTTTCATTCGCTAGCGTAATAACAATACCGATTGTTGTTATAATAGATACGCTAGCAATTGCCTTTAATAGTAACGGAACCATTCGATTGATTCGCTGCGTTTTTTTTCTTTTGATTGTATTTCTTTCAATCAAATGTTGCACAGAAAATGTAAATTGACTTTTGTCATTTCGAGCCAAAGATGAAAACCCCTTCCCATCCTGACATTATCTTTTTATTTCTGTTAACATTCGCAGCTGTTCACTATATTTCTTTTGTGGTAATTTAACATATCCGACTTCTTCAGCAAGTCCGCCCGCATGTTGCATCATAAACACCACATACTCTGCCACACTGCTTTTATTTCGAATCGAAGCATGGTTTACATAAGCAAATAGCGGCCTAGACAATGGCTTATAAATACCAGATTGAATGTTTGCTTTCGTTGGTGGTACACCATTTATTTTTACGGCTTTTACCTTATCCCGATTCGCCATATAGTACGCATATCCCACAAATGCAATTGCATTTTTATCATTCATTACCCCTTGCATAATGACTTGATCATCTTCAGATAAAGCAACTGTTTTTGCAAGACGATTGTTTCGCAAGACAACACTTTGAAAATAATCATACGTACCGGAATCAACACCTGGCGCATAAAATTGCACCTTTTCGTGCGGCCATTTCGGATGAATATGTGACCATCGTTTCGTTCTCCCATCTTCGCTCCATAATAGACGTAATTCTTCTATTGTCATATTATCAGCCCATGTATTTTGACGATTCACAATGATTGTGAGGCCATCATAAGCAATTTCAAATGGTGTAAACTGGATGGAATTTTCCTTCATAAAATTTTCTTCTACTTGTTTCACCTGGCGCGATGCATTATTAATATCTACTTCGCCTTTGCCAAAACGATGAAACCCTCCTCCTGTCCCAGATATACTAATAGAAATTTTCACACGTGGTTCTTTTTTTGTGTACTCTTCCGCTATAGCTTCCATAATTGGAAAAACGGTTGAGGATCCATCAATTCTCACTTCCCTCACATCATTAGCAGCGGATGGAGTAGACACATATAAAAAAATGAAACATGTCGATATTGCTAAAATCTTGATAGATTTTTTTGTCCATTTCACGTGTAGCTCCTCCTAGAAGTATCCCGGAGTAACAGGATTACAGATATAAGAATAATACCCAACTATTAATTCGGTTTTAATAATTTGTAAAAGTTTTGTAAAGTTCAACATAATGTGGAGGAATACGATACTTCTTTCTCATTTTCACTTCTTTTCTCAAAAGTAAATATATGACCGGTCATACTATGAGAGAGTTCACTTTTTCAACCCCCTATTTCGCGTATGGGATATGCTCGTCCACAATTACTAAAACCTATGCATAAAATACAAAAAAAAGCACACTATCTTTTAAGATAGTGTGCCAAATTCACATATTTTTATTCTTCTTTTCCTTTTTTACCTTTTTCATCTTTTGGTGCTTCACCTGTTACTTCTTGTTTTTTCAAGTCAAAGTAAGCATCCATAATTTCACGACCGATATTTCCGTTAATTCCAGACTTATCATCGTGTACCCATGGAACAACAACAGAGAATGCAACTTCTGGATTATCAAGCGGCGCATATCCTACTAACGTTAAGTTATAAGTTGGTACCGGTTCACCTTTTGCATTTCTTCCAATATCTTTATTGCCACCATAAAACGTTTGTGCTGTTCCTGTTTTTCCGGCAGCTGTATATTTTGCACCTGTAAAGTATTTTGTACCTGTACCACCTGAATCATTAAACACTTGTCTAAATCCTTCTTGCACTCGCTGGATTTGATCTTCAGGCATATCAATGCGATTTAATACTTTTGGTTCCATCGATTGAATCACTTTCCCAACTTCATCTGGCTTAGATGTTGGTTGACGAATTTCTTTTACGATTTGCGGTTGCATACGATAGCCGCCATTTGCAATTGTAGAAACATACTGTACAAGTTGAAGCGGTGTATACGTATCATACTGTCCGATTGCTAAGTCTAATAAGAAACCTGGTTGAAGACCTGAACCTCTCTGACCAGATATTTCGTTTGGTAAGTCAATTCCTGTTTTCACGCCAAGCCCAAACTGTCCAAAATAATAACGCATATCATCGAATGCCTTTTTCTTAATATCTAATGTACCACCTCTAACATATGGCACTCCAGCAATATTCATAGCTGTTTTAAACATATATACGTTAGAAGACATTTTCAAAGCGGTAAGGTCGTTAATGCTGCCCATCGTTTTCCAAGAAGCTTTTACTGGTGTACCTTTTAGTTGAATTGGTTCATCCACTAGTACTGTTCCAGGCGTAATTGCTCCTGTTTGATATCCTGTTAACACCGTAGCCCCTTTTACAGTTGAGCCCATAGGATACGCACTTGTCATTGTTCCTAATGCATAGTCTTTTACCTCTGTTGTTCCATTTTCTTCTACAAGCTGTTTTCCAGCCATAGATAAAACTTCACCATTTTTCGGATTCATCATCACAACAAACGCACGATCTAAAAGTGGTTCTGCACCTTTATATTGCTTTAAATTCTTCGTGAGAATATCTTCTACACGTTTTTGCAGTTCCATATCAATTGTTAAATTCAAATCGTTTCCTCGTTGTCCTTTAGAAACGTTTATTGTTTCTAAAATATTCCCGTCTTTATCTGTAATATTTCTCACTTCTGCTTTTGTACCATGAAGCGTATCCTCGTACTGTTGTTCAATATAACTTTTACCAACGCGGTCGTTACGGTTATAATCTCGAACAAGAAAATAATCTAGTCGTTCTCTTGGCAACCCTTCATCTGAGCTTGTTACACCACCAAGTACACTACGGAACATATCATCATAAGTGTATTTACGATCCCAATCAACTGTCGTATCTACACCTGGCAACAATGCTAAATTTTCACTAATGATTGCATATTCTTCTGGTGTTACATCTTTTTTTATGATTTGCGGTGTCATTGCATATCCGCCATCCATTTTACTCTTAATTGCAAGTATTTCTAAATCTTCGGGTGTTAATTGATTTATTTCTGCCTCTGTCACGCGATTACGCTGACGCTCTGCCATTTCTTTATCATCAATTTTCTTTGCTTTAAATTCAGCTTGGTCTTTTTTTGTAATCTTTTCCTTTGCCTCTTTTTCATGTAAAGAAAGCCAATAATCTTTTTTATCACGTTCTGTTAATTTATCTGGTGATACTTCAATTAGCTTCGCCAGTTTTTTCGCTGTTTCTAAACGCTCTTCCGAAGTTGAACCCTTCAGTCTTGTAAACGTAATGGTACGAACTGGGTTATTATCCACAACCGCACGACCATATCTATCAAAGATCTTTCCGCGTGGAACTGGATTACTTACTGTTGAGTTTTCCTTTTTTTCAACTTCATTTTTATAGTCCTCACCATGTACAATTTGTACCATTCCAAGCTTTACAATGATCGCTGAAAACATTAAAAACACACAAAAAAACAACACGTTAAGCCGAAACGGAACGTGGGTTTTCTTTTTTTTCTTCTTTTTACTCATACGAACCCCCTCTACCAACAGCTATGTAATAGGAAAGGGACACCTTATTACAGGTGTCCTCACTGCTGTTTTACATGTCTTTTTATTCTAGCATAAAATCCAGAAGAAGTTAACCTTCTCGTTCGGTATGATTTTGTGTTGTTTCAGGTGCTGGAATCCTTGGTTTATTTGGATTCCCTTCCCCGTATTTGACATTTCTAACAGCAAAATAAATAAGTAAATGTCCAGCTCCAAGAATACATAATAGAACAGGTAAGCTTTTTTCTGGCTGGAAAAATGATACTGCACATAAAAAACTTAAAATCGAACAAATTCTTCCGCTGTTTAACCATAATTCTCGAACAACAATATACTCGACCCGCCATTCTCTCGCCTGCTTTGCTCTTCCGATTACATCGTATGTCATCGATCCGTACGGAACAAGTAAAATCGGATAAGCTATTGCAATACATGCTGCATAAATGAGTAATTTTACATATGTAACATGAAAAATAACTAAAAATACAACGACATACAAAATAATTCCACCAAGTAAAATCGCCTTTTTTCTCCACTCCTTTTTTAACATACGCGCAACCAAGTAATAGCATACAAATGAAACAGCGGAATTGACTAAACTATACTTCCCTAGTGCAAATTCGCTCCCTGATGCCAAATAGACATATACAGAAATAACAAAAATAAACGTCCCTTCCCTTAATCCTTGAAAAAAGTGTGCGCGTGTAATCCTTCCCCAGTTTTTATCAACCTTACGTTCTTTCAAAACTTGAACAATTTCATAGCGCCCCTCACATTCTCTTTTCGATAAAAAGAAGCTTATGACAACAGCAATTGCAAATAAAGTTAATGAAAGAAAAAAGATAACTGTATAACCGCTCCATTTCTCCATACGTGAAATCGTATATCCCGCTGCTATTGGCCCAATCATTCCAGAAAAGGATGTTAGAAGACCAAGAAAACCGTTAAAAAAATCACGTGTTTCCGGTTCCGTAATCTCAAATGTCAACAGATTAAATGCAAGCCAATAAAAACCGTATCCAATTCCAAGAAGACCACCAAGTAATAAAATGTAATGTGAAGCATGCGTTCCTGCGAGTAAAACAACAATAAAAAAAGCAGCTAATGTTCCCACACCGATTCGCAGTAAAATAGCACGATCTATCCGTTTTGCCAATTTTCCTGCAAAAAGAAATGTTAGTGGCTGCAATACAACGCTTGCTAAATTATACAAACCAAGATTCACATAGTTTTGTGTTTGTTTCCATAAATAAATGTTAACAAACGTGTTGGATAAAGAAATTGCGAGCGTGTATAACCCCCCCATAACAAGTAACAATATTAAATCACGATTCACCTCGACATCGCCAATTACATGTTTCCACTTCATACATAACTCTCCTTTACTTCATGTTCTAGTCTTCCAAAGACGAGCACAATTATGTAAAAGAAAGCATACAAAAAAAGCTAGGAGAATATCCCCCTAGCTTCTTCAATATCGACTTACCTAAAACGGAACAAGCGATATTATTTAGCTTCTTGGTAACGTTTTTCAGCTGCGTTCCAGTCTACAACGTTCCAGAATGCACCGATGTAGTCAGGACGACGGTTTTGGTAATGTAAGTAGTAAGCATGCTCCCAAACATCTAAACCGATAACTGGAGTTTTACCTTCTGTTAAAGGTGAATCTTGGTTTGGAGTGCTTGTTACTTCTAGCTCACCATTGTTTACTACTAACCAAGCCCAACCAGAACCGAAGCGAGTTGCACCAGCTTTTGCGAACTCTGTTTTGAATGCATCAAAGCTACCGAATTTCGCTTCAATTGCAGCTGCAAGTTCACCTACTGGTTGTCCACCACCATTTGGAGATAGAATTGTCCAGAAGAAAGTATGGTTCGCATGTCCGCCACCGTTGTTGCGTACTGCAGTACGAATTGCTTCTGGTACTTCATTTAAGTTTGCAACTAATTCTTCAACACTTTTGTCAGCTAGTTCTGCATGACCTTCTAGCGCAGCGTTTAAATTTGTTACGTAAGTGTTGTGGTGTTTTGTATGATGGATGTTCATTGTTTCTTTATCAAAGTGAGGTTCTAAAGCATCATACGCATAAGGTAAATTTGGTAATTCATGTTTTGCCATTGTTACATTCCTCCCAGTTTATGTATTGCCAAAATGACTTGGCATACAACTTCATTTTACCCTAATTGCCATAGGGTGAAAACAAATTAAATCACATTGTCTTGCTATCATTAACGTAGCAAAATTCCCATTTCTTTTCAAATAAAATGCTCATATATTTCGTAAAAAAAGCTTCCTTCTACAAGGAAGCTTCCCGTCTACATGATGAACATGTGAAATGGATATGGACCCTGTAGGACTCGAACCTACGACCGGACGGTTATGAGCCGTCTGCTCTAACCAGCTGAGCTAAGGGTCCAGAATTATGTATATATCGGTGGCTGAAATTTAAATCACACCACCAAGTCTCCACAGAACTTTCATACAAGCTGAAAACTGTATGATTACATGGTTGAGTCACTGCGAGATATATCGATTAAGAAATGTAAGATAAATTTACCATATAAAAAAGAAAAGTGTCAATTGTATTTTTACTTTTCTTAAAGTCAAACTTCCATCAGTAAACTTTTCCTCATTTCTCAATGATGGTGAGCTCTCGTCTATTTTACATTTACTGAAGTCTATCTTTTTTATTTTCAAATCTTAAAAAATACCTTACTGCAAGCGAATAATTATATAAATCCATTTTGTTTTTTCGATATATAATAATCCCCCACTACGCAAAACAAAAAGTGACCTGCACTTGTTTTCTCTCTTTGTTTTACCATCGGACGGGACAGGAAAAAGGATCTGATCGCTTCTATGCATAGCCAGTTGCCCTCTCCTACCTAAAAGAAAGGTTTTATGTCAAGGTTTCAATTTATATTGATATAGCAAAAATTCCTTTATAGCTCCCACTTACTGGGGTATCAATCTTACTTCACACGATATAACTTGTGGTTCTCTAGATTCGTACGTTACAATAATTTTATGCATCAATCTATCATACATATAGCAAAGGAAGTGAATAGATGTCCGTATTTATGCAGCTAGTAAAAAGTTTATATTCGCCAAAAGACATGGCACTTTTTCGTTTTCAAAAAATCGGGAAAACGATTCTGTATATCACGTTATTGTGTTTAATTGCAACAATCCCAAAAACTTTTACATTTGAGAAAAAAGATATTAAAGATATTATATCAGCCATTGATAGCATTTATCCTATTCTCATGCTTGTTGTAGGAATAGGCATTTACTTGTTCCAATTATTCATTTCATTCCTAGGGGTAACAATTTTAGCCTTTATTGGTTCTGCAATGAGCGATCAGCGGAAGTTATCTTACACACAAATTTGGACATTAACAGCTTACAGCTATACAATTCCAACAATTTTATTTATGATTATGGATTTATTAAAAATAAATGTACCATGGTCATTCCTTTTATACACTGCAATCATTTTAATTGTTCTGTACTTAACCATTAAAGAAATACCAAAACCTAAAGAAAAACACGAACTATAAAAAATGCCATTTTGGCATTTTTTTTTTGGACAAGCATATATTTCCTAACAAAGGAGTGAGGAATATGAAAAGACTTGGTACACTCTTACTTGTGCTTGTTCTCGGTTACGTGTTTTATTACGATATAAAAATTGGTACTTTGCCAATGTTAAGTTCATACAAAAAACCATCAGCTGCCCAAACTGTAAAAAAAGAAAATGTTGATACAAAATCCAAAAAAGAAACGGATGCACAATATAAAGCGATTGAAGTAAAAACAGGAGATACTGTTTTATCCATTACAGAAGCGATTAACAAGAAAAAAGTTCCTTCTATTGAAAAAGTAATCGATGATTTTAAACAATTAAATAAAAATACATCTTCTACAAAAATTCAGATTGGAAAATCTTACAAATTTCCGCTATATCAATGAACCATCACTTAATCCTTGTCAATTACATAAAGGCGCTGATACAATAGTAAAAGTGAAACCGAGCATATAGGTTTCTATCGCTCCATATCACATATACTATATTTGATATGAGGCAACAAAATAAGAAACTTCTTTTATAAGGAGAGCGATCTATTCGTGAATGAAATGACTCATCGTACAAAAACACGTCCTGTTAAAGTCGGTAATTTAACAATTGGCGGTAATAATGAATTAATTATACAAAGTATGACAACAACAAAAACGCATGATGTAGAAGCTACAGTTGCTGAAATTAAACGTTTAGAAGAAGCGGGTTGTCAAATTGTCCGCGTTGCTGTTCCAGACGAACGCGCAGCAAATGCTATTGCTGATATTAAAAAACAAATTAACATCCCACTTGTTGCTGATATTCACTTTGATTATCGTCTTGCTTTAAAAGCAATTGAAGGCGGCATTGATAAAGTACGTATCAATCCAGGAAACATTGGGCGTCGCCATAAAGTAGAAGCTGTTGTAACTGCTGCAAAAGAACGCGGTATTCCAATTCGTATTGGTGTAAATGCTGGTTCATTAGAGCGCCATATTTTAGAAAAGTACGGCTATCCTACTGCAGATGGTATGGTTGAAAGCGCACTGCATCATATTAAAATTTTAGAGGATTTAGATTTCCACGATATCATCGTATCCATGAAAGCCTCTGATGTTAACTTAGCAATCGAAGCTTATGAGAAAGCAGCTCGTGCCTTTGATTATCCATTACATTTAGGCATTACAGAATCTGGAACACTATTTGCTGGAACGGTAAAAAGTGCTGCTGGTCTTGGAGCAATCTTAAGTAAAGGTCTCGGAAATACACTTCGTATTTCATTAAGTGCTGATCCTGTTGAAGAAGTAAAAGTTGCTCGTGAACTTTTAAAATCATTCGGTCTTGCATCGAATGCTGCAACACTTATTTCTTGTCCAACTTGCGGTCGTATTGAAATTGACCTTATCAGTATTGCAAATGAAGTAGAAGAATATATTTCTACGCTGAAAGTACCAATCAAAGTTGCTGTACTTGGATGTGCTGTAAACGGACCCGGTGAAGCTCGTGAAGCTGATATCGGTATTGCCGGTGCACGTGGAGAAGGTTTATTATTCCGTAAAGGAAAAGTCGTTCGCAAAGTACCAGAAGAAACAATGGTAGAAGAACTCAAAAAAGAAATTGATGTAATTGCTGCTGAAATGGCTGCAAATCAAGAAAAAGAAAAACAAGAGCAATAATAAAAACGGCTGCCTGGATGTCACCAGCAGCCGTTTTATAACTACAAATAAAAGCTTGTCAGTCTTTACGCTGACAAGCTTTTACTTTGCACACTTCGGGCAACGCCCATATATTTCAAACTTATGCCCTGTTACTTCGTATCCTTTAAAATCTTTATTCATAAAATCCATTGGACAGGAAGTAATTTCTTTCGTACCACCACAATCCAAGCAAATGAAGTGATGATGATGTTCCATAATTGAACATGTAAAACGAAAATGCTTTTCTCCATTTAATTCTGTTTGCTCCAAAACACCAATTTCAGCAAATACCGTTAAATTACGATAGATTGTATCAAAACTTAGTCCTGGGTAATCATCCTTCATATGCTCTAAAACGTCTTTTGCGGTTAAATAACGATTATGAACCGCAAATAAACGTAACATTTCTTCCCTTTTTCCAGTGTGTTTATAGCCTTTTTCTTTCATAAGACGTAAAGCTTCAGTCAGATTCATAACTATCCCTACTTTATGCAGTTTTTTTCTTCTTCCATAAGATTGCACCGATTAAAATAAGAACCGCTAGCATAACAATTGTACCACCTGGAGCTAAATCAAGTTGATAAGAAGCAAACAGCCCACCTATCACGGAAATTTCACCAAATAAAATGGAAAAGAAAATTGTTTGTTTAAATCCTTTTGCGATGCGGATACTTGCGGCAACTGGTAACGTCATTAGGGATGATACGAGAAGAACCCCAACAACACGCATTGATACTGCAATGACAAGCGCAACTAAAATAATAAAAATAAAGTGAATCCATTTAGTACGAAGACCTGTTGATACAGCATATTCCTCGTCAAATGATAATAAAAATAACTCTTTATATAATAAAACAATTATTGCAATAACTACGATTGCTACAATACCAATAAGAATTAAATCCGTGCTTGTTACAGCACTCACGCTACCAAATAAGTAACTAAATAAATCCGTATTAAATCCATTCGCAAGTGAAATAAAAACAACTCCGATTCCCATCCCTGCTGAAAGAATAATCGGAATCGCTAATTCTTGGTAATGCTTATATACAGTACGTAATTTTTCAATTAATAGTGCTCCACCTATCGAAAAAATCATTCCCATATATAACGGATTTAAAAAACCACCTGTAAAAATCGTTTTTTCTAGTAACAAACTTGCGGCAATCCCTGATAATGTCACATGACTTAAAGCATCTGCAATCAGTGACATGCGACGAATGACAACAAATACACCGATTAACGGGGCAACAAGCCCTATTAAAATACCAGCGTATAAAGAATTGCGTAAAAAATCATATTGTAAAAAATCCTGTATCATTATATCCTCCCGTGATGCTCATGATCATGTTCTAAACGATGAACATGATGTCCATATAAAATCGACATTTCTGCATCTTCTAACTCTCGGAATTTCTCAACATTTCCATGGAAATGCAAATGCTGATTTAAACATGCAACATGCGTCACCTTCTCTGTTACAGCTCCCATATCGTGTGTAACCAGAATCAATGTGATACCTAGTTTTTTATTTAAATCTTCTAGTATCTCATAAAAGCTCTCTACACTCTTTACATCAATCCCCACTGTAGGCTCGTCCAAAATTAGTAATTCTGGATTACTTACAAGCGCGCGTGCAATAAACACACGTTGCTGTTGTCCACCGGAAAGCTCTCCGATGTTACGATTTTGAAATTCACTCATTCCTACATCTGCGATTGCCTTTGTAACCTTTTCTTTATCTTCTTTCTTCAAGAAACGAAATAGGCCTTTTTTTGAAACAAGCCCCATTGAAACAACTTCAAAGACAGTTGCTGGAAAACCAGAGTTAAAGCTGTTAGCCTTTTGTGAAACATAGCCAATTTTATTCCACTCTTTAAACTTCTTGCTATCAATACCAAATAACCGAATACTCCCTTTCTTCGGCTTCAAAACACCTAATATACACTTTAATAGGGTCGATTTACCAGATCCATTCGGTCCAACCAAACCTAAAAAAGCTCCCTTAGGAACTTGCAAATTAATATCTTCTAATACATTTCGATCTTCATACCGAAATGTTAGTCCTTCTATTTCCAACATATTCTTCATAGCATCTCACCTATTTTAATTCAGAATGATTCCGATTTACCTCTATTTGAATTATAGTATAACTTATTATAGTTGTAAACCAATCTGCCCAAAAATATATTCTTTATTTCGGACAACCTTATTATTATAACAAAAAAGCAGAGAAAATCTCTCTGCTTTTTAAGGATATTCAAAAATTACGGCAAAGATTGCTTTCACATTTCTTCATACTTTGGAACTGATTGGCTTTCTTTATCTTCTTTTTTGAACACGTACTTTTAATGAATAGCGGATTTAAATTTACCACCATTTGTCTCTTGCGTACTCATAATTGTAATAAAGGCATTTTCATCAATTTCATGAACAATTGATTTTAATTTTGTTACCTCAAGACGTGTAACAACTGCATAAATTACTTCTTTCTCTTTATCTGTATAACCACCTTTAGCAACGAGTTTCGTTGTTCCACGACCAAGGCGGTGTAAGATGGCATTTGATACTTCTTCATACTGATCTGATACAATCAGTACTGCCTTTGTCTCATCCAACCCTTGAATAACCGTATCAATTGTTTTAAATGCGATATAGTATGTCATAACAGAATACATTGCCTGTTCGACACCAAACACAAATGCTGCCCAAGCAAAAATAAATAAGTTCACAAACATAACAAATTCACCAACAGAAAACGGTAATTTTTTCGTTAATAAAATCCCCATAATTTCCGTTCCATCTAATGAACCACCATGCCTAATAACAATCCCTACACCAATCCCTAAAATAAGACCACCAAAAACGGTTGCCAAAATCGGTTCCGTCGTAAAAGGCTTGAAAGAATGTAATGTTGACTCAATAAATGCTAAAGCGACGATTGCAAAAGCAGAAGATAACATAAAAGTTTTCCCGATTTGTTTATACCCGGAATACATAAACGGTAAATTGAGGATGACAACTAAAGTAGAGAAACTTAACCACCAAATGTTTGGAGTAAGATAATCTAGTATGAGGGAAATACCGATAATACCACCATCAATGATTTTATTTGGCATTAAAAACAGTTCAATAGCAACCGCCGCACACGTTGCACCAAAGACAATCATAACTAAACGATACAATAGGTGAATAATACTTTCTTTTCTATGTTGTTTTTTTTCCATAAACCCTCCTTATATACTTTTTATATAGTTTTGTTCTTTTATTATAACATAGTCTTCTTTTACTTATAGAAAAAAGCATCTACTATGCGAATATATACAAGCATCCCGCACATATATTTCGATATAAGAACAACTGAAGGAGGACTACATCATGAACCTCATCAAGCACATTGTAAACAAAAAATTAAATCATATGACAACAAAAGAATTATTGAAATATAGTAAAGAATATGAAGTTCCCATCACAACTGAACAGGCTGAGCAAATTGTCCCTTTAATAAAAGGGAAAAACATCAACATTTATGATACAGGAGAAAGACTAGAACTTTTAAAAAAGATTGCAAAAGTCACTTCCCCATCTACCGCTCAACAAATAAATACGTTATTTCAGAAACTATTAAAATAAGGAGGTGGAAATCCCCCTCCTTATTGTTCTTTAATCTTCTCAAGAAGACCTTCATCAAATGAGCCACTCTTCAACATTTCAATTTCAAACTTATATGGTGGTTTTTTATCTTTCTTATCCTCACCTACATACGGTGTTTCAAGAATTTTTGGTACATGCTGTAATTGTGGATGGTGTACGATGTGGTGTAACGCTTTATAACCAATATGACCGAAACCGATATTTTCATGACGGTCTTTTCCAGCTCCACGTATATTTTTACTATCGTTAATATGCAATACTTGCAAACGATTAATCCCAACAATTTTATCAAATTCATTTAATACACCGTCAAAGTCATTCACAATGTCATAACCTGCATCATGCGTGTGGCACGTATCGAAACATACAGATAACTTTTCGTTATATTTTACACCATCAATAATTTTTGCAATTTCGTCAAAGCTGCGTCCGCACTCTGTTCCTTTTCCAGCCATCGTCTCTAGTGCAATATTCACTGTCTGTTCTGGCGTCAATACCTCATTTAGGCCTTTAATGATTTGCTGAATACCAGCTTCAGCTCCCGCGCCAACATGAGCCCCTGGATGAAGTACGATTTGCTTCGCTACACCTAACGCTGACGTTCTTTCAATTTCCATGCGAAGGAAATCAACACCTAATTGAAACGTTTCCGGTTTTGTCGTATTACCAACATTAATAATATAAGGTGCATGGACAATAATTTCTTCAATACCATTGAGCTCCATATGTTTACGCCCTGCTTCTATATTTAACTCTTCAATTGGTTTTCTTCTCGTATTTTGCGGTGCACCTGTATAGATCATAAAGGTTGTCGCACCGTATGAAACAGCCTCTTCACTTGCTGCTAATAACATTTTCTTACCACTCATAGAAACATGAGACCCAATCTTTAACATATAATCACCTCTTCAATATACAATAGCTATAATGATAGCATAATTTGTAGAAATATGTAGTGAATTGTTTGTTCACAAAACAATAAACATACTGCTAAAACAGATTCACAAGTTACGCTCCCACGCTTCTAAAGCATGGAACTCTTCTTAGTATATCAAGATTAGTGGAGTTTTTCTTAATTCCTGCTGGTTATTAGTCCTCACCTAACACCTTTATTTTTGCTACAGGAAAGATTCACATTCGTAAATAAAAGGATAAAAAAAGATAAGGGATCTCCCCTTATCTTTTTTTATTACTGTATTTATTCTTCACTTTTGCACGTTCTGTTGCCAGTTTTCTCTTATAATTAGGTTTTACTTTTTTCGGCTTCTTGACAACTTTCGTTGCCATAATATCAAGTTCATCATTTGGCTTTTTACGACTTTTACGACGACGGCGGTCACCTAAATCAGCCCATTCATCTCCACGTAAGTCTACATGATTAAATATGATATTACGTTGTTTTTCTAAGCTATCTAACGCTTCTTCATTTGCTGGATCATAAATTGTCACTGCAATTCCTGAATATCCAGCACGAGCTGTTCTTCCTACGCGGTGAACAAAGAAATCTAAATCAGATGGAAGTTCATAGTTAATAACATGGCTAATCCCTTCAATATCAATACCACGTGCGGCTAAATCTGTAGCGACAATGTATTGAAACTCTAAGTCACGAACTTGTTTCATCATTTTTTTACGATCACGTGGTGATAAATCACCATGAATTCTTCCTACTTTTAATCCACGCTCTGCTAATCCGTCCGCAACTTCATCCGCTTTTTTCTTTGTATTTGTAAAAACGATTGCTAAATACGGCTTAAATTGAAGTAACATATTTTTCACTAATTCAATTTTATTACGATGTCTAGAAGGAACTAAATAATGCTCAATATTCCCTGCTGCAACTTGTTTTGGATTAATATGAATATGCTCTGGATTCTCCATATACTTCTTCATAAACGGTTTTAATTTTTGAGGAATCGTTGCAGAGAAAACAAGCATTTGCAAGTTTTTAGGCATACGCGCTGCAATTTTATCTACATCTTGAATGAATCCCATATCAAGCATCAAGTCTGCTTCATCAACAATAATCGTAGTAGCTTTATGAACGAATAGCGCTTTTTCTTCTACTAGATCTTTAATACGCCCGGGTGTCCCAATAACAACATGAGGTTGTTTTTTCAATTTTTCAATGGATCTTTGCTTATCTGTTCCTCCGATTAAGCAGCGTGCTGTAATCATTTGATCTTCTTCACAAAACTTTGTTAACTTTACAATCTCTTGATAAATTTGTTGTGCTAACTCACGAGTAGGCGCTGTAATGACAAGTTGGACCTCTTCTCGTTTCGCATCAATTCGGTTTAATGTTGGAAGTAAATATGCGTGTGTTTTACCAGAACCCGTTTGGGACTGTCCAATTACACTCACACCTTTTTTCACAACAGGAAAAATTTTCTTTTGAATTTCTGTCGGCTCTGAAAAGCGTAGTTCACGAACTGCATCTATTAAAAACGGTTGAAAATTATATTGTGTAAATGTTGGTAGTGTCATAAGTTACACCTTCTTTCTAAAATTTCTACTGCGCGCACAAATCAGTCAAGTCTACATTATATCGAAATCTAATAATAAAATCCATCTTTAGTTTAGGTTTTCACTCAAAAAACTAACCTTCTTTCTTTTCATTGCATATTGTATGTGTATATACCTAACTGAAGAAAGGAGGAGTTCTCTTATGTATCCGAACTCTCCTATGGGCCAAATGTATACAGGACAGCAACCGTACACCCCGTATCCTATACCTAATTTACCTCCTATGATGCAAAAAAAGAAAGGATTTCTCTCGAAGCTATTCAAAAAACACGATCCGACTCAGCCTTTTATGCAAATGGTTCCTCCCTATCGACAAATGGAGGGACAACCGATGATGCATCAACATCAGCAGCCCTATATGCAGCAGTCACAACAAATGATGCCACCTCAAATGAACAATCCGAATGAAATCCGTGGCTCAGCACCGATTATACCTAGCGCTAGCGGTGGCGGTGGCATTGGCAGCTTTTTTTCCAACTTAATCTCCAATCCAACAGGTATGTTAAATAACATTGAAAAAGTTGCTCAAGTCGCTCAATCTGTTGGACCTGTCGTCGAGCAGTATGGACCCATTGTGCGCAGCATACCAAGCATCGTAAAAATTCTCACTTCTGGAAAAGGTGCTGCTGAAGAATCAGCAGAAGAGGTGGAAGTAATTACTACACCTCCACCACCTTCAAAAAAGAAAAAAAAGAAGAAAATAATTTTAGAACCAGTTATTGAAAGAGCCTTACCGAAAGAGGATATCCCGCGTATGGCACCAAAACCAAAACTATATGTCTAACAATCCTTTGTTTTCTGTCCGCTCCTCCTTTATAATGGAAAAGACTATGTACAAAAAGGATTCCTTGTTTAGAAGGAGAGGATTACTCACATGAAAATTGTTAAAATTTCCCCTCGTGGTTATTGCTACGGTGTTGTTGATGCAATGGTCATTGCACGCAATGCTGCACTAGATAAAACATTACCGAGACCGATTTATATTTTAGGTATGATTGTTCACAATAAACATGTAACCGATGCTTTCGAAGAAGATGGCATTATTACATTAGATGGTCCAAGTCGATTAGAGATTTTAGACAAAATTGATTCTGGTACTGTTATTTTCACAGCACACGGTGTTTCTCCAGAAGTTAAACAACGTGCAAAAGAAAAAGGGTTAACGACAATCGATGCAACATGTCCAGATGTTACGAAAACACACGACCTTATCGAAACAAAAAAAGCGGAAGGATACCATGTGATTTACATTGGTAAAAAGGGACATCCAGAACCAGAAGGTGCCGTTGGTATTGCACCTGACATCGTTCATCTTATTGAAAAGGCAAATGATTTGGAGACACTAGAAATCCCAACAGAGAAAATTTTAGTAACAAATCAAACAACAATGAGTCAATGGGACGTTCAGCACCTGATGGAAGACATTCAGAAAAAATTCCCAACAGCTGAATTTCACAAAGAAATTTGTTTAGCAACACAAGTACGTCAAGAAGCAGTTGCTAAGCAAGCAGATGTAGCTGATTTAACGATTGTTGTCGGTGATCCAAAAAGTAATAACTCAAACCGTTTAGCCCAAGTATCACAAGAGATTGCTGGTACAAAAGCATACCGCGTTGCAGATGTAAGCGAAATTCAATTAGAGTGGCTGCAAGGGATCGAAAATGTCGCTGTTACTGCAGGGGCCTCTACACCAACGCCAATTACAAAAGAAGTAATCGCCTTTTTAGAACAGTACGACCCAATGAACCCAGCAACTTGGGAACGTAAACGAAACGTACCACTTCAAAAAATCTTGCCACGTGTAAAAGTAAAAAAACAACAATAAAAAAAATCCGTTGCTAACTCACTAGCAGCGGATTTTTTTATTCAATATAAATCTATTTTGATTTTTTCACATATAAGTCGCTGCTACGAAGAACAAAAAAATTACCTATACTCTTTTTTCTCTTTGTTTTCACCTGGCATGGGGCAAAAAAAGGCTCTGACCGCTTCTATGCATAGCCGGATGCTCTCTTCCATCTAAAAAGAAAGATTTTATAATTTTTCTTTTTAGAGCTTATACAAAAGTAAACGGATCTGTATGTAACTGAGAAGCATGAATTTGCACAGCAAATTTTTTCTCATCTACTTTTTGCTGTAATTGCTTTTGCACACCTTGTTTCATCACTTTTTCAACATTATGTCCTGGATCCACAATATTTAATCCGAGCATCATCGCATCATGTGCAACATGATAATACATATCGCCCGTCACATACACATCTGCCCCTTTAAATTCCGCTTGCGTAATATATTTATTCCCATCACCGCCAAGCACTGCTACTTTCCGCACTTTATCGTCTAAATCCCCAACAACTCGCGCACCTTTTACATCTAATGCCGATTTCACATGTTCAGCAAACTGGCCTAATGTCATTTCTTCTTGCAAATATCCAATTTTACCAAGTCCTAACGTTTCTCCCTTATTATCAAGGGGGTATACATCGTAGGCAACTTCTTCATATGGATGTGCTGTTAACATTGCTTTTACTACTTTTCGCTCTAGTGGGGCTGGGATAATCGTTTCAATCTTCACCTCTTCTACACGCTCTAACTGCCCAGTTCCGCCTATATAAGGGGTTGTCCCCTCCCCAGGCATAAATGTACCTATTCCTTCACTATTAAACGTACAATGGCTATAGTTACCGATATAACCAGCTCCAGCACCCCCAAGAGCTTTGCGAACTTCTTCAGCATGCGTTGCAGGCACACATACAACAATCTTTTTCATTTCTTCCGAGTATGTTGGAGCAAGCACTTCTGTATTTTGTAATCCCAGCGCCTCAGCAAGCAAGTCGTTCACTCCGCCTTTTGCTACATCGACATTTGTATGCGCTGCATAAACAGCGATATCGTTTTTGATACACATTTCAATAATTCGACCATACGCCTTATCTGTATGGATTGCTTTTAGCGGACTAAAAATAAGCGGGTGATGAGCAATAATTACATTCGCACCTATTTGAATCGCTTCTTCTACAACCGCTTTTGTAACATCTAGTGCAATCAATACATGCTGAACTTGCTTATTGAGTGCACCAATCTGCAAACCAATTTTATCGCCTTCCATCGCTAAATGCTTCGGATACATACTTTCAAATAAAGAAATCACTTCATGCCCATTTGGAATTTTACTCATGATAAAACCTCCTCTATCATTTTCATTTTCTCGACTACTTCAATTCGTTTTGCCTTTGTATCTTCTGATTCTGTCGCACGCTCTATTTGCTTCAGGATATTTTGAAAGTTTTTCAGTTCATTTTCCCATTTCTCTACAAACGCATCACTTTTTTCCTTCATCAAAAATGGTCCAATAAATAACTCTGCTTGCTTGTTTTCATGATAAGGAGTTAGCGGTTCTCCTTTTTCCCCAACTAAAATCTCATAAATCTTTCCGTCTTCTTTTATAATTTTTTCATGAATAAGCTCCCAACCATTTTCAATAAACCATTCACGAATATGATGTGCAGCAATATTAGGCTGTAAAATTAAACGTGTTACACCATTTAGCTTTTCTTTTCCATTCTCTAAAATATCACGAATTAGTGCTCCACCCATACCAGCAATTGTAATAACATCGACTTCTCCTGGTGTAATAACAGCTAAGCCATTTCCTTTACGAACATCTACCTTTTCTTGCAGGCCACTCTCAGCCACTGTAGCCTGTGCAGAACGGAATGGCCCATCTACCACTTCTCCCGCTACTGCCTTTGTAGCAATATTATTTATGATTGTATAGCACGGTAAATACGCATGGTCGGAACCAATATCTGCAACTGTAGATCCTACTGGAATCTCCCGCACTACTTCTTCTAATCTTTTTGAAAGCTTCACTTCATTCATTTATTTCCATTACTCCTTCTCTTGTCAGTCTGTCTCCATGATAATGAATTTACAGTAGTTGTTGCAAGTAAAGAAACAAAACAATTCATTTATTTCATCGTATTTTAGAATAAAAGGAAAAACAAGCTCCCTGCCATAAGCAAAGAACTTGTTTTATCGGTCGTATTCCACTACATGCGAATCCTACAATTCTCACGGATGAAAGGTTCACTTTATTTTTTCTTTGATAACCAATCAGCTACTTTAGAAGCCTGATCTGCTGGAATTATATTCGCTGGCATATTTCCTTTCCCTTTTGTAAGCACTTCCTTAATTTCATCTTTGGAAAGTTTCCCACCAACTTTTTGTAAGTTAGGCCCTACTGCACCTTGCAACTGATCACCATGGCAGCTCGTACAACTTTGTTTCACAATATCTTCTGGTTTCGATGCCGTTTGCGCTGGTTTCCCACCATTTTTTGCATCAGCAAGCTCTTTAGATTTATGTAACCCCTGAAACGAAAATACAAACATAATGATAATGCCCAGTGCTGCAATAAGAGCGAATGGAATCAACGGATTACGTTTCATATTTCTTCTCCCCCCTCTACACCCCCAAATAGTTAGATGATTCAGTCACTTCTATTGTACTTGAAAACGTTCTATCAGAAAAGACAAAACTATCAGTTGTTAAAAATATTCCATAAATTCAGTTTATTGATTCTCTTCCTTTTATCCCATATTATTTTGATAAATATCAACGCTTCTCATCATATTTTTTGTTTTTCTACATATATTTTTGTATAGAATAAACGAAATTAATCGAAAAATCGAAAAATGATCATTTGCAAATCAAAAGACAATTCTGTAAAATAAATTACAAGAATTGTAATCGTTACTGACAGCTAAATTTTAACAAAAATTAACAAAATAAAAAAGTTTACTTCACAAATGTGAAGTAAACTTAAAAAGAACCCTATTCTAAGAAATCTTTTAAACGTTTGCTACGGCTTGGATGTCTTAATTTACGAAGCGCTTTTGCTTCAATTTGACGAATACGCTCTCTCGTTACGCCGAATACTTTCCCAACTTCTTCAAGCGTACGAGTTCGTCCATCATCTAAACCGAAACGAAGACGTAGAACATTTTCTTCACGATCTGTTAGTGTATCTAACACATCTTCTAATTGTTCTTTTAGCAATTCATACGCTGCATGGTCCGCAGGTGATGTTGCTTCTTGGTCTTCAATAAAATCGCCTAAATGTGAGTCATCCTCTTCACCAATTGGTGTTTCAAGAGAAACTGGCTCCTGTGCAATCTTTAAGATTTCGCGTACTTTTTCTGGAGCAAGATCCATTTCTTCTCCAATTTCTTCTGGAGATGGTTCACGTCCTAAATCTTGTAATAATTGACGCTGTACACGGATTAATTTATTAATTGTTTCAACCATATGAACGGGAATACGAATTGTTCTCGCTTGGTCTGCAATGGCACGTGTAATCGCTTGACGAATCCACCAAGTTGCATACGTACTGAATTTAAAACCTTTACGATAATCGAACTTTTCAACAGCTTTAATTAAACCCATGTTTCCTTCTTGGATTAAGTCTAAGAAGAGCATACCACGGCCTACATATCGTTTTGCAATACTTACAACAAGACGTAAATTCGCTTCCGCAAGACGGCGCTTCGCTTCTTCATCACCTTCTTCAATGCGGGTTGCAAGTCGAATTTCTTCTTCAGCAGATAGTAGATCCACACGGCCGATTTCTTTTAAATACATGCGAACAGGGTCATTGATTTTTACACCTGGTGGCACACTTAAATCATTTAAATCGAATTCTTCTTCTGTCTTTGTGATTTGGTGATTATTCGGACCTTCATCGTTGTCGCCAACTAAATCAATTCCTTGTTCACCTAAATATTCATAATATTCATCCATTTGATCGGATTCAATTTCAAATCCATTCATGCGTTCTGCAATCTCTTCATATGTAAGAACGCCACGTTTTTTTCCAAGCTCAGTGAGTTGTTCTTTCACTTGCTCAAGAGTCATATCAGTTTCAATTTGTTTAGAACGAGCTGGTTTATCAGCCATCTGTTCCCCTCCTTACGCGAGATACAAACATTCATTATAATAAAATTTTATACAAAAAGCTATCTTCTTGCTTTCTGATTTTGTAAATATGCTACATAAAATTTTGCAGCTTCTACTGGATCTGTTTTTTCCATTTGCTTTAATGCAAAAATGGTTTCCATCTTTTTAAGCTTTTGCTTATGGCGGCTTAGCGCCTCTAAGTGACCTTGCAATATTTCATCACTGTATTCTGGATTAATGAATTCATCCGTTGAAATATTGGTGATAATATTTTTCAATTTCTCATCAGAGAGCCAGCTCAAGAAATTCCCGACTGAAGGTTCATTTCCCTTTTCATAATATGCATATAGTTCATATAAAATCCCTTTATGTTCTTCCGTATGAAAATCTTCTATATGAGGTTCAATACGGAAAGCAACTTCGGCACTTTGTAACATATGGTAAATGAGCTCTCTTTCTGCCCTTTCAAAACCTGAAAATTTCGGTTTTGCCTGAACAATTTGAGGCGGCTTAGAAATTTGTTTCGTTTGTTTTTGCTGTATCTTTTGTTCTTTGCGATATTGGTGCAATTGACCTAAAAGTGTTTCCATTGAGTAAGAAAATTCTTGCGATAATGATTTTAAATACGACTCCGCTTGCATTGCATCTTGCAATAATGCTAGCTCTTTTAAAACACTTTTCACATATTCTTCTTTACCAGACTCATCTTGCAAATTTTTCCCTAAACGCAAGTAATTTATTTTGAATCCAACAAAACTTATACTAGCCTTTACAAGATTTTCAAACGCCGCTGTTCCATATTGTTGCACATATTCATCAGGATCAAGCTTATCTGGCAATGAAGTAACCTTCACATGACAACCAACTTGCGATAACAATTGTCCTGCTTTCATCGTCGCTTCTCGTCCTGCTTTATCACCATCATAGCAAAGAACAACAGTTTCAACATTACGCCGCAGAAGTTTTGCCTGTTCTTCTGTTAAAGCTGTTCCCATCGTCGCAACTGATTCTTCAATCCCGCTTTTTACAGCAGCTAATACATCAGCATATCCTTCAAATAGAACAACTTGCCCTCGTTTTCTGATAAACGGTCTTGCTTGATGGAAGTTATACAGCAATTTACTTTTGTAAAAAATAGGTGTTTCTGGGCTGTTTAAGTATTTGGGAGTATCATCCCCCAACGCCCTTCCACTAAACGCTGCGACTTTTCCTTGTAGTGTGTGAATGGGAAACATAACCCTTCCGCGAAAACGGTCATGATGACTGCCATCCCTTTCACTCCGCACAAGCAAGCCAGCTTGTTCCATGGTCGATAACGAAAAACCTCTTTTTTGTAATATTTTTGTTGCTGCATCCCAACCTGGAGATGCATAACCAATTTCAAACTTTGCAATCATCTCTTTTGTAATACCTCGATTTAGTAAATAAGAAAGAGCTTCATTTCCCTCTTCAGTATTTACTAAAAGATGGTGATAGTATTTTTTCAAAAGTTCGTGAGCCTGTAACATAATGACACTGTCATCAGATATGTTCTCTTGTTGATCTTGTCCTGATGTATAATCTACAACCGAAATATTATTTCTTTCTCCTAGCTTTTGCACAGCTTCTATGAAAGAGAGCCCTTCCATCTTCATGAGAAATGAAAAAACATTTCCTCCCTCTCCACATCCAAAGCAATGAAAAATTTGCTTGTCTAATGAAACAGAAAATGAAGGTGAATTCTCACCGTGGAATGGACAAAGCCCAAAATAATTGCGCCCTTGCTTTCTGAGCTGAACATACTCACCAATCACTTCTACAATATCAGATGATGTCCGAATCTGTTCAACAACTTCTTCGGGAATTCTGTTCCCCATAACTCCATCTCCGTGTCGTATTTTGTATTCGATACAAATTAAAGGATTCCTTTATAATTCGACAATATTTTTTCTAAATTTGTTAAAAAGCATTGTCGATCATGGGCTGAAAATGCTTTTGGACCTTTTGTGTAGGTCCCTTGTCTGCATAACTTCGCAGATACATACCTACTATATAAAATTGTATCCATTTGCTCATCAGTCACAAATGTACCTCGTGGAGATAATACATATACTCCCTTTTTTACAAGAAGACCAGCAAGTCCCATATCCTGTGTGATTATGAGATCTGAAGCTTTGGCGTGTTTATAGATATAAAAATCCACCTCATCTTGCTCAGAATCCACATATATCCAATTCCCTTGCTGTTTTTTCGAACGATGGGCGTAGGATGCGACAAACAAAATTTCGTCATGGGATTTTATTCCAACTTGCACAATTTCATCCTTCACAGGACATGCATCTGCATCAACTAGAATCTTACTGATGTTTTGCATATTTCTGTATTCTACATCCCTTCTGTGAATCCTTCCATAATGTGCGTTTTCTTGTCCAGATTTTTGTCGATTTTACGTAAATGCATACCTTTTCCGTAAATCCTATCCCTAGTTTATTCTGAAAAATTAAAGTCTAAACGTAAAATGTACCTTTTTATCACAATTTTTTATTATAATATATTTTCTCTAACTTCGCTACATATCCTTTTAAATTTTATCTAGCTATTCACGGGCAGTAATACTCCCATTTCAAAATTCAGATTAAAGTAAAAGGTTAAGTGAGGGACAACCTACCCGTAAAAGCCCAAATAGTAAAGGATGAAGAACTCCACTGATTAAAGTTTTTCTTTATCTTGAGCGAAAAAAGCACATTCACCCTTGGTAAATGTGCTAAAACATTTTTTGGTTTTGCACTGCATTCACAATAATATTCGCTGTCTCCTCAATTGCCTTATTTGACACATCAATAACTTGACAGTTTATTTTACTTACTACCTTCTCAAAATGATCAATTTCTTCTTTAATACGATTGATGTTCGCATATGTTGCTCCATCATTTAGCCCAAGTGATTTTAATCGTTCTTTTCGAATGTGATTTAACTTATCCGGTGTAATTTTCAAACCGAAACATTTCTCTTTTGCAACTTGATATAATTCTTCAGGCGGATCCACTTCTGGTACAAGTGGTACGTTCGCAACCTTCAATCGTTTATTATGAGCTAAATATTGTGAAAGTGGCGTCTTTGATGTACGTGATATCCCAATTAAAACGATATCAGCTTTTAAAATCCCACGTGCATCTCTACCATCATCATATTTAACAGCAAACTCAATTGCTTCAATCTTTTTAAAATATTCTTCATCTAATCTACGAACAACACCAGGTTCATACCTTGGAACTTGTCCTGTAATCTCTTCGATTTGATCGATAAGAGGCCCGATAATGTCATATGCCTCTACACCCTCTTTTGCCGCTTCTGCTAGCAAATACTGACGCATTTCTGGTTTTACTAACGTAAAGCAAATAAGTGCTCGATTACTTTTCGCAATTGAAATTACCTCTTTTAATGTCCCTGTATCTTCCACATACGGTACACGTCTAATATCAGGAGCAAATGGGAACTGTCCCATTGCAGCTCGAACAACTAAATCAGCCGTCTCTCCAACAGAGTCAGATACGACATATACGATTTTATTATCCATTACATTACCTCACTTTAAACAAATTACACTTATTCATTGTTTACTAAATTTACAAACGCACGCGTAATATTTGTTTTTGTAATTCGACCAACAACTTCTAACCCTTGTTTCGTGTCTTTTACAACTGGTACAGCATCAATCTGTCTTTCTATTAATTCCATCGCAACATCATATAGAGAATCCTCTCTACGGCACATTGCGATGTTTGGCATCCTTGTCATGATAATATTAACCGGAAGCGATGTTAAATCCTGCTTTCCTAAGCTTGCACGTAATAAATCTTTACGAGAAACTACCCCAACTAGAAGCGTCGCTTGATCTACAACAAATAAAGTACCAACATCTTCTAAAAACATGGTACAAATCGCATCGTATACGGAAATATTTTTATCAATTACAACCGGTCTAGATTGATAATCTTGTACCTTAACTTTCTTAACAGCTTCTGATAATAACTGTCCCCCAGTTTTTCCTGTATAAAAATAACCGACACGTGGACGTGCTTCTAAATAACCTGCCATCGTTAAAATTGCTAAGTCAGGTCTTAATGTTGCACGTGTTAAATTTAATTGTGCCGCAATTGATTCCCCTGTAATAGGACCGTGATCTTTTACAATCTGAATGATATGTTCTTGCCGTTTATTCAGTTCTATGATAATCACCACCTTCAATGCAAAACGAAAAAAGTTATACTATCTCTTAAATATTATATACTAAATATGCTTTTTGAAAAAGAAAGTATGTAAAAAGGACCTATATATGGTCCTCATTATATTTGAAATTTATCAAGTTGTTCAAGAAAACGCCTTGATTTCAAATAGATTCCGCAATATTCATCATAATATGTATTTAATACTGTACGTATTTGCCGCTTCGTTCCATCCTTAACAGATACATTACCAAGGCGAGCTAAATCAAAATGATAAAAGAGGCGTAGCAATTTATGAACAGCCTCTCCCACCGGAATACGGTATGGATCTTGCTGCGCATGACGCGAGCACAGAAAACCGCCTTCTCGGACAGAGAAGGCGACAAAATCTGCTTCTTGGTGACAAATTGCACATGTATCAAAGTATGGATGCATCCCTAGTACTGGGAGCATTTTCGTTTGATAAATTAAAGACAATACTTCAGCATCAACACCCTCACACATATAGTGCAACGTTTGATGTAACATTTCAAATAAATACGGATTATGTTTCTTATCTTCAGTTGCTTTATCGGTCAATTCCACGATAAATGATGCATAAGCAGTTAAAAATATATCTTCACGAATTTCTTTCATAGATGAAATTATTTCACCTTGTTGCAAAGTCCCAAGTCCAGACCCCATTTGAATCAGAAAGTGACCATGCATCATAAGTTGCGAAATAGATGCTAACCTACTTTTCGGTTTTTTCGCCCCTCTTGCCATTGCACTTACCTTTCCAAGCTCACGGGAGAATATCGTAACAATTTTATTCGTTTCTCCGTAATCTGTTGTCCGGATGACAATTCCCTCAACTTTTTGAAACATGTTTGTCACCATCCAAGGTTTGAACAAAACGGGTCAAGAAATTGGAGAATCTAGATGCGCTAGCTCCTCTTCATGTTGATCCATCTCATCGTTTACGTCTTTTTCCATTTCCTTCAAAAGCAAATACGTTTCAATGCTTCCTGTCTTGGAGAAAAACTTCCAGGTAAAATCTAGCATAAGAATCCACCTTTCTCAGTAAGCGTAGCATATAAACCAATTTCTTTTGTTGTTATTAAAATGACCCATTTTGTCCATTTTCATGTGAGAAAAATTTTCCTAATTTCTATTAATACTCATCTTCACGGAAACCAAGATCGCGAAGTTGTGACATTTTATTACGCCAATCTTTTTGTACTTTTACCCACACTTCTAAGAATACTTTTGAACCAAGAAGTGCTTCAATATCAAAGCGAGCTCGCTTTCCAACTTCTTTCAGCATTTTCCCTTGTTTTCCGATAATAATTCCTTTTTGCGATGGACGCTCTACAATAATTGTCGCATTCACATAGACCGCTCCACCTTCACGCTTTTGAATCGCATCAATCACAACCGCTACCGAATGTGGTACTTCCTCACGTGTTAAATGAAGTACCTTTTCACGAATAAGCTCAGCAATAATAAATCGCTCCGGATGATCCGTTACTTGGTTGTCTGGATAGTATTGTGGTCCTTCAGGTAAATATTTTTTAATCGCACCGATTAACGCCTCAATATTATTACCATCTAATGCAGAAATCGGAACAATTTCTGCAAATTCATGTAACTTACGATATTGATCAATTAATTCCAGCAATTGTTCCGGATGAACTTGGTCAATTTTATTGATTACTAGAAATACCGGTTGCTTTGTTTCTTGTAATTTTTCGATAATAAACTCTTCACCACGACCAAAACCTTCAGCAGCATTGACCATAAATAATACAATGTCAACTTCTTTTAATGTCGTTTGTGCCATTTTCACCATAAAATCGCCTAATTTATGCTTCGGCTTATGTATTCCTGGCGTATCAATAAAGATAACTTGTGAATCATTTTCTGTGTATACACCTTGAATTTTATTACGAGTTGTTTGTGGTTTGTCGCTCATAATTGCAATTTTTTGACCGATAATTCGATTTAAAAATGTAGACTTTCCAACATTCGGTCTTCCAATTATAGAGACAAAACCTGATTTATAACCTTTTCTATTCATGTAAATCCTCCGCTAAAAATGCTCCTGGTAACAATTCTCCAACTGTTGTCTCCTGAACGTCACCATGTAAATTTGATAAGTATACTTTCGTATCCTGTTTACATAATTCTATCATAACTTGACGGCACGCTCCACAAGGAGGTACTGGACGCTTTGTATCCGCTACTACCGCAATGGCTACAAATGCTTTATCTCCTTCAGAAACTGCTTTGAATAAAGCTGTTCTTTCTGCACAATTACATAATCCATATGATGCATTTTCAACATTACATCCTCGGTATACTTTTCCATCTTCCGTTAATAATGCTGCACCTACTTGAAACTTAGAATATGGTACATACGCTTGTTTACGCGCTTCGATTGCTTCTTGAATTAATTCTTTGCTGTTCATGCTCTCGCATCCTTTCCATTCACAATTGTGAAAAGATAAAATGAAACTTTCATTAACGGCGTTCTTAACGCTACCAAAGCATAACAAAAGCTTTGGAATGCAACTATACCATATAAGGTAAAAAGATAATAGCACCAATTATAACAGCTATAACAGTAAATAATAGCACTGCACCAGCAGCAACATCCTTTGCAATTTTCGCAAATGGTTTAAAATCCGCTGTGACTAAATCAACTGTTTTTTCAACTGCCGTATTGACCATTTCCAAACCCATGACAATTCCAATTGTAATGAGTAATATGAGCCATTCCGTTCTCGTTACACGGAAATAAAAGCCGCAGCATATAACAATAACTGCGGCCCAAAAATGAATTTTCATATTTCGTTCGTGACGAAGACAAAAGTATATACCAGCTATAGCATATCCAAAACTATTTATAAGTTTTCCTTTTTTCATCTACCTAATCCGAACGCCTCTAAAATTTCTTTTTGCTTTCCAAACATTTCTTTTTCGTCTTCATCTGTCATATGATCATAACCAAGTAAATGCAAGAATCCATGCAAAGCTAAAAATCCTAATTCACGATCAAAGGAATGCCCATATTCTTCAGCCTGTTCTTTCGCTCTTGGAATAGAAATAATAAGATCTCCTAGCATACGCGGCATTTCCCCGCCAACGATCTCCATCTCTCCTTCTCCCATATCCTCCATTGCAAAAGAAATAACGTCTGTCGGTTGATCTTTGTCGCGATAATCACGATTAATTTCTTGAATACGTTCATTATCAACAAATGTAACAGAAAGCTCTGTTCCATCTTCTACGTTCTCCATTCGTGCAGCTTGCTCTAGCAAATCGTGAATCATATTCACATATTCTTCTTTCACTTCTTCTGTTTCATCAAAAAAATCTATTAATAAACTCATTCTGTCCCCTTTTCTTCCGGCGGTTCCGGATATTTAATACGAGAATGAAAAATACCATTTAACGTTTCACATAAAGTTTTCCCAACAATTTGTAATTCTTTAAACGTCAAATTACATTCACTAAATTGTCCATCCTGCAAACGATCTTTTATAATACTTTGTACTAAATTGTTTATTTGTTCTGGTGTTGGATGGTTCATAGAACGCACTGCCGCTTCGACACTATCCGCAATCCCAACAATTGCAGACTCTTTTGACGTTGCTTTTGCTCCTGGATAACGGAACATTCCCTCTGTATATTTCTCTTTATCTTCTTTAATTGCTTTGTAGTAAAAATATTTAAGTAACGTCGTTCCATGGTGCTGTCCTGCAATATCAATAATTTCTTGCGGAATATGGTGTTCTTCTAACATTTCCACTCCATTTGTCACATGAGCAATAATAATATCTCTGCTCGTTTCAGGATCTAATTTATCATGTGGGTTTTCAATCCCCATTTGGTTTTCTATAAAGAAATGAGGCTGCACTGTTTTCCCAATATCGTGATAATACGCACCAACACGTGCTAAAACTCCATTTGCCCCAACAGCCTCACAAGCTGCCTCAGAAAGGTTAGCAACCATAACGCTATGATGATATGTTCCCGGTGCTTCTAGTAAAATTTTACGAAGGAGTGGATGATTCGGGCTTGAAAGCTCCATAAGCTTCATACTTGATACAATACCAAGACCACTTTCTAAATACGGTAAAATCCCCATAGCTAAAATGGACGAGATAATACCAGAAGCTGCAGCCATTAATAATTGTGAACCAATTTCAAGCGGTGAAAAATTACCATTGCGTAAGAGTAACAGTGCAGCTAATACAACTACATTTAAAACAGAAACAAGTATACCTGCCTGCAAAATCATCGTACGTTTGTTTTTCTCTCTCAAAAAGATGCTAACAGATAACGAACTTAGTAAAACATAAATACCTACACTATAATTCAGTGTACTCGTTACACCTTCATTAAACATGATACTCCCACATACCGAGAAAATCATACTTGTTATAAAAACAAAACGATCACCAATCATTAATTTTACCAGTATTGTTCCCATCGCGACCGGAACAACATATGCGATACCTGCGTATTCCAGCTTTTGAAACAAACTAATAATTTTCATCAAAACAACTGTAATCGCTACAATTGTTGTATATGCTAAAATATATGGCTTTTCTTCTCTTTTCAATTTTAAAAACGATTCAAATTGTTTATGCATAAAGAATAAGAGCACACCAATAATGATTGCTAATCCCACAAATGGTTGAAATGTATTTCCTTGTTCAAGAAGTCCCACTAATTTCAATTGATCGTATACTTCTCTTGTAATCGTGTCGCCTTCCTTCACAAGAATTTGACCTTGAAGAATATAAACTGGCGCGACTGCGTCTTCTGTTACCTTTTTTCGGTCTTTTGTAGCGGTTGAATCATAGAAATAATTTGCTCCAATTGCATATTTCCCAAGTGCGTTAAGCGCGTCTTTTAAATCGCTATTTACATTAACATTGCGTATTTCATTGACAAATCGCTCTCTCGCATTGTCTTCCTCGTTCATTTTAATATGCTCGCTCATTATATTATTAATCGCTGTTACCACAGCATCTCTTGCCAATGACAATTGATCTGGCTCGGCATTTACAAACTGTAACAGCACAGAATCAGATAAGCTTTTTGTTAAGTCAGTAGGCAATTTCTTTTTTAGCTTTTCTAATTGTTCCGCAGCAGAAACCTTTTTCTGTTCATCAGGACTGGCAGATTTCGTCTCATCCTTCACTTCATTTATCGCTAAAAAGACAGAATTTACAATCTCCACTTTATTCTGCTTGTATTCGCTTCGATATGTATATTGATCTTCAACCTTTTGAGTGGCTTCCCTCTTCTTTTTATCCGTCGTTACTTTATCTTCAATTTTGATAGGAGAGTGGATTGTTTGTTTAGAAATAGATAGCATTTTAACATCTAGTTGTTCTGGTTTTACATTGTTCATAAGTGCAAAAAACAGTACCGCTCCTAATAAAATATAAGAAATCCAGCTTAATTTTTTCGAATGTTGTATATTACGAAACCACCTAGAAATTTCTTGAGATCTTGACATGATTTCAATACCTTCTCCTCTCCAGACATAAAGTGAATCTTTAATCAACGGGAGTTTTTTTATCCCCACTAATGATTAACCCTCACCAATCGGGCTTTTTATAAGCAGGCTTCTAAATTGCACTGCACATTCACAAGTAAATGAATCTACTTGTCCATCCTTTAATGATAGTAAAAAATAGGCTATTCGCCAACCCTTTCATCTATCTCTACCATACAAAAAGAAATGATCCTTACAAATAGGATCATTCCATTTTATCATATGCCTCGATAATCCGCTGCACAAGGGGATGTCTTACAACGTCCGATTGCTCTAATTTAACAAATGAAATCCCTGATACACCTGATAGAACATTCGCAGCAATTGAAAGCCCCGACTTTACCCCCTTCGGTAAATCAACCTGCGACGGATCGCCAGTAACAACCATTTTCGAACTAAAACCTAGGCGAGTTAAAAACATTTTAATTTGAGCACCAGTTGTATTTTGAGCTTCATCTAAAATAACGAAAGAATCATCCAGCGTACGTCCCCTCATATATGCAAGAGGTGCAATTTCAATCGTTCCTCTCTCTAGCATACGCTGTGTATATTCTTGCCCAAGAATATCATGAAGCGCATCGTATAAAGGACGTAAATAAGGGTCTACCTTTTCTTTTAAATCACCTGGTAAAAAACCTAAGCTTTCCCCTGCTTCTACAGCTGGTCTTGTTAAAATAATCTTTTTTACATACCCTTGCTTTAATGCTCGTACAGCCATTACCACAGCTAAATATGTCTTCCCTGTACCAGCAGGCCCTATTCCAAATACAATATCATTCTTCTTCATCGCATGAATGTACTGTCTTTGACCCATTGTTTTCACACGGATGGATTTACCTTTTGCTGTTTTAAAGATCTCCTCTTCATATAGCTCTTCAAAATGAGTTATTTTCCCTTGACGGCCAAGCTGAATTGCATATGCAACATCTCGTTCAGAGATTGATACACCTTTACGAATAACAGCAAGTAATTGCTGTAAAATTTTTTCAACAAGCGCCACGGTTTCATCTGTTCCAGATACACGAACAGATTCACCTCGCGTTACGATAGATACAGCAAGTTCTCGTTCAATTACTTTTAAATGTGCATCATTCACCCCAAATAGAGCAATTGCTTCATTAGGATTTTCCACTTGTTGATTCATTTCTATTAATTGTTCTGCCATTACTCAGTCTCCTTGAATATCGGATTCAGATATCGGTTGTGGCTCTGCAATATTTTCAATCACTGTATAATGTAATGTTACTCTTAGATGATTCGCCTCAACCTCGTTGTGCAAAATCTTATCACTTACAATCATAGCATGTTCATCCAATTTTTTCTTTAGTTCTTTTTCAGCCATTTCTTTCGCTACTCGCATTGCTTGTTTTTCTGTATATTCACGATTCGCTTCTTCCTCTTCACGCACAATTTCCCTTTCATAAGAAATAGGCAATATAAAACCAAACAGTTTCACATCATGTTTGACATTTTCAGTACGAGACCGCTTATACTTATCATGCTGAAATCCCCATATTTTTATTTTAACACTTCCAAGACGAAGATAATGCTCATTATATGAATTTCCTGTATACACTTGAAATGTTGTTTTTAAAGGAACTGTCACTTCAGATTCATACCACGTTTCTCCATATACAATTCCTTTAGCAGAAACAATCGTTGGATTATCCTCTTTTCCAAACATCCCTGATACAAGAAGTTGTCCCTTTTGCACATAATCATTTTTCATTACAACTGGTTTTCCAGTTTCCACAAATGTTTTTGTAATGATCGCCTCTTTTTTGGCAACTAAATTTTGTGGTTTTTGCTCTTTCTCCTTCTCCGGCTCATTTTTTTCAACAATTTTAAAATGATATGTTGTCCCCTTTATCTCTAGGCCAGCCCATGTAATCGCATTAATATTATCTGTCAAATGACGCTGAACATCTTCTACATTCGGCATTTGAAATTGCAGTCTTCCTTTTTTAATGCCCATTTTATCCAATTCTTTTATAAGAATATATTCCGTTTCCGGTTTTGCCCCTGTAATCTCGATTTTCCAGACCATATTTGATAAAGCAATCATACCGAAAAAAAAGATAAGAAAACCGATTAAAAAACCACTATTCTTAAGCAAACGCTTATTCAAAAACGGAAAACCGAAACGTCCAATAAAGTATAGCTTACATTCATTTTTTCGATAGATCGGTCTCAGTCGCTTCACATCACGAAGCAACATACAAAATACTAATGTATCTTCTGCAATCTTCTTTACATCCCATACAACTAAATTTCTGCGCACACATTCATTAATAAAACGCTCCGCTCCTCTACCTTCAATTCGAACTTTCACATACCCAAGCCATCGTGTGAACCATTGATTTTTCATCGTCCGTCCCACTACCTTTCTCAAAAGCACAAATGTTACGCCACTATTTTCGTAGTGCTTTCTTCAGCTTTTAACATTCAAATAGCTCGTACGAAACGAAATAAGAAGAAAAACTTCACTAATGGAAGTTTCATTATAATTTATCTTTCTTCTCATTTTCTAAAAACGTTACTTGTTCAATAATCCCTTCAAGCAAAAGCTCTTCTGGAAGAATTGTTTTAATAACAAACGATTGCCCTTTTATTAATAGTTGACCATGTTTTAATAACAACCGCACCTCTTTATCTGTAAATACTAATAACCCTCGATGATTTTCTATATAAATATGTACTTGCCCGACAAGGGTAATACGAGGTAGATCCATTAGTACATCCACTGGTAGGTCTATTTGCTTCGTTAGCCAATTTTTCATTTGCACTAATTTCTTCATCTCCAAGACCCCCCTCTCATCCCATATGTATGAAAAAAGAGCTTGTAATATCACGTCCAAAAAGAAAAAAGCATAAAAAAACGTCTCATTTCTCATGAGACGCTTTTTTATGCTAATAGCTGTGCAACCAGCTTATTCACTTGTGATCCGTCTGCTTTACCTTTTACTTTCGGCATAACAGCACTCATCACTTTACCCATATCTGCTTTAGAAGCAGCACCAACTTCAGAAATAACTTGCTTAACTACATTCGCTAGCTCTTCTTCTGTTAGTTGTTCAGGTAAATACGTATTTAAAATCTGAATTTCATTTTGCAGTTTATCAACAAGGTCATCACGACCCGCTTTTTTAAATTCAAGGAGGGAGTCCTTATGCTGTTTTACTTCACGAGTTAAAACTGTTAATTCCTCTTCTTCAGTAAGAGTATGTTGCAGTTTAATTCCTTCATTTTGCAAAGCAGCCTTAACCATACGAATAACGGTTAATTTTTCTTTTTGTTTATTCTTCATCGCTTGTTTCATATCATCGTTTAAACGACCGAGAAGACTCATAACTTACACCCTCTCTTAGAATTTACGCTTTCTTGCCGCTTCAGATTTCTTCTTACGTTTTACACTTGGTTTTTCATAAAACTCGCGCTTTCTTGCTTCAGCAAGTGTACCAGTTTTAGAAACCGATCTTTTAAAACGGCGAAGTGCATCCTCCAAAGACTCGTTTTTACGAACGACTGTTTTTGACATTCTCTTTCCCTCCCTCCGAAACATCACACTTACATACTAACTTCAGCATGCAAAAAGAAACACTTCTTCAGCATGTCTTTTACGATTATAATACATTTTGTTACTTCAGGTCAACTATTTGACAGAATAAAAGAAGAGTAGATGCCCTTCTTCTATCTAAATTTGTTCAAATCATGCATTACAGCTAATGTATATTTTATTTTTTGAACAATTCAATCCATCTAGCTATAATAGCTAGATGGATTCGTTTCTTTTACCTTCCATACAAGAAGATAACAAGCTTATCAGAGAGGACTAAACAGTCGGCTCCGCTTTTAAATTAATAATCCGTTGTTGCTGTTTTCCCGCTTACTAGTGCAACACCAGCACTTGTACCAATACGTGTTGCTCCCGCTTCTACCATCGCGTCCATATCTTCTCCGTTACGAACACCACCAGAAGCTTTCACACCGATTTCTGGCCCAACTGTTTTTCTCATTAGTGCTACATCTTCTACTGTCGCCCCGCCTGTTGAGAAGCCAGTCGATGTTTTTACAAAATCTACACCTGCTTTTACAGATAATTCACAAGCACGAACTTTTTCTTCTTCTGTTAATAAGCATGTTTCAATAATGATTTTCACAAGCGCTTTTCCTTTTGCAGCTTCTACAACCGCACGAACGTCGCGCTCTACTAATTCATCATTTTTATCTTTTAATGCACCAATATTAATTACCATATCAACTTCTGTTGCACCTTTTGCAATTGCATCTTGCGTTTCAAACGCTTTTGTTTCTGGTGTATTTGCTCCAAGAGGGAAACCGATTACTGTACAAACTTTTACATCTGTACCTTTTAACAATTCTGCTGCAGTTTCAACCCAAGTAGGATTTACACATACAGACGCGAAGTCATGTTTCTTTGCTTCCTCACATAATGTAACAATCGCTGCTTTTTTTGTATCCGGTTTTAATAATGTGTGGTCAATTAACTTTGCATAGTTCATTTTTTATATGCCCCTTTCTTCACTACACGGTTGTCTGACAACCATAACGGTTAGCATTATAGCATGAAATATTACAACTTCATATCTTAACTTCTCCAGCAAAGAAAAAAGCATGCAAACCCTTTTCGTTTGCATGCTTTTCTCTTACGCACTTGCTGATTCTTTTTTTACATCATCTTCAAGAACACGAACAAATTGCGCTTCGTTATATGGATAACCAGCTTTTGTGATCTTCACTTTTACTAGTTTGCCGATTAATTCTTCAGATCCTTCAAACACAACTTTTAAATAGTTATCTGTATAACCTACATACAATCCTTCACGATCACCGTCTTTGAAAGGCTCTTCTGGAATAATCTCAAGAACTTCACCTTCAAATTGAGATGCGTATTCTTTCGCTAACTGATTCGATAATTCAATTAAACGGTGAACACGATCATTTTTTACTTCTTCAGGAATTTGGTCATCCATACGAGCCGCAGGTGTTCCTGTACGTTTTGAATAAGGGAACACGTGCAATTCAGAGAAACGGTTTTCTTTAATGAAATTGTATGTTTCCATAAATTCTTCTTCCGTTTCACCAGGGAAACCAACAATTACATCGGATGTAATCGCAAGGCCTGGTAACGCTTCTTTCAAGCGATCTAAACGCTCTTGGAAAAATTCCATCGTATACTTACGGCGCATACGTTTTAGTACAGTGTTAGAACCTGATTGTAGTGGAATGTGCAAATGACGGACAACTACTTCAGATTTATCTAATACTTCAATTACTTCATCTGAAATTTGACTCGCTTCAATTGAAGAAATACGAAGACGTTTCAAGCCATTTACCTCTGCTTCCATATCGCGAAGCAATCCAGCTAAATTGTAGTTTTTCATGTCTTCCCCATATCCACCTGTGTGAATACCAGTTAAGACGATTTCTTTATAACCTGCATCCACTAATTGCTGCGCTTGGTGAATAACTTCTTTTCCATCACGAGAACGCATTAAACCACGTGCCCAAGGAATAATACAGAACGTACAGAAATTATTACAACCTTCTTGTATTTTTAAAGATGCACGTGTACGGTCAGTGAAATACGGTACATCAAGCTCTTCATATACACGTGTTTTCATAATGTTACGGACAGCATTGATTGGTTGACGTTCTTTACGAAACTCTTCAATATACCCTAGCATTTTCTCACGATCTTGCGTACCAACAACGATATCTACGCCTGGAATCGCCATAATTTCCGCTGGAGATGTTTGTGCGTAACATCCTGTTACACAAATAACAGCGTCTGGATTTTGACGTACAGCACGTCGAATAACTTGACGGCTTTTTTTGTCTCCAGTATTTGTTACTGTACATGTATTGATTACATACACATCAGCTTTCTTTTCATATTCAGTTCTTTCATAACCACCTTGTTTAAACAATTGCCAAATTGCTTCTGTTTCATAGTGGTTTACTTTACAACCTAACGTGTGAAACGCAACAGTTGCCATTGATCATCACCCCATCAATTCAAAATGATAAGAAGCGGCACTTAACGCGTAAAGCGGCGCCGTTTCTGTTCGTAAAATCCTCGGCCCTAAACTACATGGTATAAATTTATGTTCACGAAGCGCAGAAATTTCTTCCTCAGATAAACCACCTTCGGGGCCAAATACAATCAACAGTTTTTGACCACGTTTAAGTGCCGTTAAAGCCTTCGCAAAATTAGCTTTTTCGCCTTGCTTTGCTTCCTCTTCATACGCAACAAGACAAACATCATAATCACTGCTCATCGCAAGCAATTGTTTAAATGATGCCGGAGCATGTACAGCTGGAATTTCACTTCTATGCGATTGCTCTGCAGCTTCTTTCACAATTTTTTTCAAGCGCTCAACTTTTTTATCTGCTTTTTTTGCATCCCATTTTACAATAGAACGAGATGCTTGAAATGGTAAAAATGCGGCCGCCCCAAGCTCAGTTCCTTTTTGAAAAATTAACTCTAGCTTATCTCCTTTTGGCAGTCCACTTGCAATCGTCACGAACACTGGCAGTTCACTTGACGCCTCTACCCATTCTACAATAGCACTATCCACAAATTCACTGGTAATTTCAGCAATTGTACACATTGCTGTTTTACCTTTTACACAGCAATAAATGTGATCACCAGCTGACATGCGCATCACTCTTACGATATGATGTACATCATCACCTACAATACGAATACTTGCATCATTTACATACTTCTCTTCTACAAAATAACGTTGCATCTCATCACCTTAGTAAAGTTTCGTTCCTTTCGTAAGTCCTCCCTTACGAAAAGAACGAAACGTTATCATTTTAATATAACAAACGGCAAGTCTCTCACTTCATATAGCGAGAGACTCTTTCGTTCATTATTAACATAAATTATATATTACGCATTTCGTGCAATGATTGCTACCCAATCTTCCATTCTTAACACTTCTTCAATTGTAAATCCAGCTTTTTCTAACGCCTCAGAGATTACTTTTTCTTTTGCTGCAATAATACCAGATGTAATAAATAGTCCACCCTGTTTTACAACTCTCGCTGCGTCTTCAGGGAATAGAAGAATAATTTCTGCAAGTAAATTTGCTACAATCAAATCTACTGGTCCTTCAATACCTTCTAATAAACTATTTTGTCCGACAGATACGATACCGTCCGTTTTATTTAAACGAACATTCATCTCCGCACTTTCAACTGCAACTGGATCTAAATCATACGCTTGAACAGATGCTGCACCTAATTTTGCTGCAGCAATACTTAATACACCAGAACCTGTTCCAACATCAATTACGGTATTACCTGGCTGCACTGTTTTCTCTAACGCACGAATACACATCGTTGTTGTTGGATGTGTCCCTGTACCAAATGCCATCCCTGGATCTAATTCAATAATTTTTTCATCTGGAGAAGAAGGTGTATATTCTTCCCAAGTTGGCACAATTGTGAATGTATCAGAAATTTGAACTGGATGGTAATATTTTTTCCAAGCAGTAGCCCAGTCTTCCTCATCGACTTCATTAATCGTAATATTTCCTGTACCAATTTCGATGTCGAAAGATGGAAGTACATCAATAGATGATTTTACACTCGCAACTGTTTCATGTAAAGAATCCGTTTGTGGGAAATATGCTTTTATTAACACACCATCTTCTGGATATTCAGATGGATTGAGCGCATAAATTTCACCATACTGTTGCTCACGCTCTTTTGTTAACTCTGCCGGGTCTTCAATCGCTACACCGCTAGCACCTGCTTCGTGTAAAATATGAGAAACAGCTTCTACTGCTTCCTCTGTTGTATGAATACTAATTTCTGACCATTTCACAATTTACCAACTCCATTTTTTATTTCCATTATTCCCCTTTAAAAGCTCGTTTAAGCTTTCCAAATAGGCTATCATCCTGATCTTCTTGTCCTGCAAATTCACGCAATAATTCTTTTTGATGTGATGTTAATTTCGTTGGTACAACAACACGAACAACTACATATTGATCACCTTGGCCATATCCACGTACATTTGGAGCGCCTTTTCCTTTTAGGCGGAATTCCGTTCCTGTTTGCGTTCCTGCTGGAATTTTCAATTTCACTTTTCCATGAACAGTTGGAACTTCCACTTCAGCACCAAGCGCTACTTGTGTGAATGTTAATGGCATTTCACAAATAATATGATCGCCATCACGCTCAAAGAACTCATGGTCTCTTACATGAACAACAACATATAAATCACCAGCCGGCCCACCGTTTACACCCGCTTCACCTTTACCAGACACACGGATTTGTTGACCATTATCAATACCCGCTGGAATTTTAACGTTAATTTTTTTACGTTTACGTACTTTTCCAGAGCCATGACATGTTGTACATTTCTCTTTAATCATTTGGCCTGTTCCTGAACAATGTTTACACGCTTGACGATTTACAATACGACCAAATGGTGTATTTTGTTCTACGCTCACTTGACCTGTTCCTGAACAGTGTTTACATGTTTCTTTTGAAGTTCCTGGTTTCGCCCCATTGCCATGACATGTGTCACATGGGTCTTCAACTGGAATTTCAACATTTAATTCCTTACCAAAAATCGCTTCTTCAAAGCTTAAAGTAACTTGATATTGCAAGTCAGCGCCTTGACGCGGTGCATTTGGATCACGGCGTCTGCCGCCACCTCCGCCAAAGAATGAGCTGAAAATGTCTTCAAATCCGAATCCACCACCAAAGTCTCCACCGCCGAAGCCGCCAAAACCTTGATTTGGATCAGCATGACCAAATTGATCGTACTGCGCACGTTTCTGATCGTCACTTAAAACTTCATATGCTTCTTGTACTTCTTTAAACTTTTCAATTGCATTTTCTTCTTTGCTTACGTCTGGATGATATTTTTTAGCCAAACGACGGTATGCTTTTTTGATTTCATCTTTTGAAGCGCCCTTGCTAAGGCCGAGCACCTCATAATAATCTCTTTTATTCATAAATTTGTAACCCCCGAATCTTTCACATAAACGTAATTTTAACACCGAAAGAAAGTGCTTTGCAACAAAGTTTCCTCACTTACAGTATGCAAAAAGAAAAACTTAAGACTCCCATATGAAAGAGCTAACCTGCCCGAAGCACTTTCTTCATTCATGAAAAAAGCCAAAGCCAAGGCACGCTTGACTTTGACTTTTTGTCATCTTACTTATGTTTTTTTACTTTATTACTTATCTTCTTTTACTTCTTCAAACTCAGCGTCAACTACGTTGTCATTTTTTGCACTAGCGTTACCTTGTGTACCTTCTGCTTGCTGAGCACCAGCAGCTGCTTGAGCTTGTTCATATAATTTTACAGTAAGTTGTTGTACGATTTCTTGAAGTGCATCTTTTTTCGCACGAATTTCATCAAGATCATTTTTCTCGATTGACGCTTGTAATGCTTCTTTTGCTTCTGTTGCTTTCGCTACCTCAGCTGCATCTACTTTACCTTCTAAATCTTTTACAACTTTATCTGTTTGGAATACAAGTTGGTCAGCTTCATTACGAAGTTCAACTTCTTCCTTACGCTTTTGGTCAGCATCAGCATTTGTTTCAGCTTCTTTTACCATACGATCTACTTCTTCATCAGAAAGACCTGAAGAAGATTGGATTGTAATTGTTTGTTCTTTACTTGTCCCTAAGTCTTTCGCACGTACATTTACGATACCGTTCGCATCAATATCGAATGTTACTTCGATTTGCGGAATACCACGTGGTGCTGGTGGGATATCTGTTAATTGGAAGCGACCTAGTGTTTTGTTGTCAGCTGACATTGGACGCTCACCTTGCAATACGTGAATGTCTACTGCAGGCTGGTTATCAGCAGCAGTTGAGAACACTTGTGACTTACTTGTTGGAATTGTTGTGTTACGCTCGATTAACTTCGTGAATACGCCACCCATAGTTTCAATACCTAAAGAAAGTGGAGTTACGTCTAATAATAGAACGCCTTTTACATCACCAGTAAGTACACCGCCCTGAACTGCAGCACCTAATGCTACAACTTCATCAGGGTTAACGCCTTTATATGGTTCTTTACCAGTTTCACGTTTAATCGCTTCTTGTACAGCTGGAATACGAGTAGAACCACCAACAAGAATAACTTTATCTAATTCACTTGGAGAAAGACCAGCATCTTTTAATGCACGACGAGTTGGCTCTAATGTTCTTTCAACAAGGTTAGCTGAAAGTTCTTCGAATTTCGCTCTTGTTAAGTTTAATTCTAAGTGTAATGGACCAGCAGCCCCAGCACTAATAAATGGTAATGAAATTTGTGTTTGTGTTACACCTGAAAGATCTTTTTTCGCTTTTTCAGCTGCATCTTTCAAACGTTGAAGTGCCATTTTATCTTGGCTTAAATCAATGTTATTTTCTTTTTTGAATTCAGCTACTAAATGATCGATGATAACTTGGTCAAAGTCGTCACCACCAAGACGGTTGTCACCCGCAGTTGAAATAACTTCAAATGTTCCATCTGCTAACTCAAGAATAGATACGTCGAATGTACCGCCACCTAAGTCATATACTAGAACTTTTTGTTCTTCGTCTTGTTTTTCTAAACCGTAAGCAAGCGCAGCTGCTGTTGGTTCATTAATAATACGTTCTACTTCTAAACCAGCAATACGGCCAGCGTCTTTTGTTGCTTGGCGTTCTGCATCGTTGAAGTATGCTGGTACTGTGATAACAGCTTTCGTTACTGTTTCACCTAAGTACGCTTCAGCAGAAGCTTTTAAGTTTTGTAAAATGATTGCAGAAATTTCTTGAGGTGTGTAGTTTTTACCTTCAACTTCTACTTTGTAGTCTGTACCCATATGACGTTTAACAGACATGATTGTATTTGGGTTTGTAATCGCTTGACGCTTCGCTACTTCCCCAACTTGACGCTCTTCATTTTTGAAAGCTACAACAGAAGGTGTTGTACGGTTCCCTTCTGGATTTGGAATAACCTTTGGTTCTCCACCTTCCATAACAGCTACACAAGAGTTTGTTGTACCTAAGTCAATACCGATAATTTTACTCATGGCGAAACCTCCTACATTTATGTAAATTATTGATTTACTTTTACCATTGATGGGCGAATCACACGGTCTTTCAGTTTATAACCTTTTTGGAATTCTTCCACAACCGCGTTTGATTCAAACTCGCTGTCTTCTACTTGCATAACAGCTTGATGTTCATGCGGATCAAACTGTTTACCAACAGCTTCAATCGCTTCAACACCTTCTTTAGTCAGCGCTTCTAGCAATTGACGATATACCATTTCCATCCCTTGTAATAAGGACTTCATCTGCTCGTCGCTTGCTTCCACTTGCATCGCTCTTTCAAAGTTATCAAGAGCTGGCAAAATGTCTGACACAAGACTTTGCGATCTATATTTTTCAGCCGCTTGCTTATCCAGTTGAACGCGGCGCTTATAGTTTTCAAAATCAGCTTGTAGACGTAGTGTGCGACCTTCCGTTTCCGTCAATTTCGCTTGCAATTCATCTACTTTTTCTTGTAAAAGAGCCGCTTCACTTTTTTCTTCTACTACAGTTTCTTCACTGTTTTCTGCTGTAATAGATTCCTCAGTTTGCGTTTCTTTCGCTTCTTCAACTACTTGTTCGTTACGCTCTTCCACAACTTTCACCTCCTTAAAAGGCACCAGAGCTCATGCTTAACATGAGCGTCCAAGCATAGTTTTTATGTTACACACAAGCAATGACAATGTTCATCGCTCGAGCGAATTTATTATTTTGATTTATACAATCCATTTAACCCATCTGTAAATTGTCTTGAAAACAATTGTAACAGACTAATCACGCGAGAATACTGCATTCTCGTTGGACCTAGGATCGCGATTGTTCCAATCTGTTCTTCTCCAATGGAATAAGTTGCAGAAATTAAACTACAATCTTCCATAGCCGTCGAAGAATTTTCTCGACCGATTTTCACTTGAATCCCGACTTGTTTATTACGCAAAATATCGTAAAATTCAGCTTCATTATCAATCATAGTCAGCAAGGAGCGTACCTTTTGAATGTCATGAAACTCCGGCTGCGAAAGCATATTCGCTTTCCCCCCAAAGTATATCTTTTCCGACAAAGGAACTTGAAATGTACCATCTAACATTTTTATTGCACTATCATAGTTGTGGACATACCCACGTAGAACCGTCACAATCTCTTTTAAAATTTTATTATGCAGCTCCGCCATCGGCACACCAGATAGCTTTTCGTTTAAAATATTAACCATTTTTTCTAAATCTGATAAATCAACAGATTCCGGAACGGTAATCGTTTTGCTTTGTACATGACCTGTATCTGTTACAATAATGGCGACTGCTGTTTGAGGATCCAGCGGAATAATTTGTACATTCTTTAATTTATTTGCACTCACTTTCGGTCCAAGAACAATTGCCGTATAATTTGTGAGTTCTGATAAAATTTGAGCGGATTGCTGTGCAATTTTTTCCGCTTCAAAAATTCTTTCAGCAAATAAATCCTTAATCTGTACAACATCCTCATTCGATAAATGTTGTGGTGCTAAAAGATGGTCTACATAAAATCGATACCCTTTTTCTGAAGGAACACGTCCAGAAGAACTGTGTGTCTTTTCGATAAATCCTAGTTCTTCTAAATCAGCCATTTCATTTCGAATCGTAGCTGAACTAAATGTAATTTCATCTTTTTTAGCCAACGTTCTTGACCCAACAGGTTGCGCTGATCCAATAAAGTCATCAATAATTGTTTGTAAAATCAAGAGCTGACGTTCCGTAAGCATCTCATCATCACCTCTGTTAGCACTCTTTGTCTTCGAGTGCTAAATCTATTAATAACTTACCAAAATTGACATTCAATTGTCAACGGAAACGTCACAAAATAGAGAAACTTTTTCATATCTACTGAACATTTAATTAATCAATTAAAAATGACTGAAATACTTCATTCCCTAATAACTTACCTTGTCTCGTCAAACAAACATGGTTACCTTTATCCTGAAGCAATCCATGTTCCTTGTTGGATAATAACTGCTTTGCAAAAATCTCATCCATTTCGACACCAAATTTCTTTTGGAATGTAAGCTTAGAAACACCCTTTGTTTTCCGGAGCCCTAAAAATAGTTCTTCTTCCATTCTTTCTTTTCTTGTTACTTCGTGGACGTCTAAATAAGGGAAGCCTGTCTCATCAATTTTAGAGAAATATTGCTTTAACGGGCCAACATTTTGAATTCGCTCGCCGTTTACATAACTGTGAGCACCAGCTCCAAAACCATAATACTGTTCATTATTCCAGTATGTGAGATTATGTCTACTTTCATAGCCTTCTTTTGAAAAATTACTGATTTCATACTGTTTATAGCCATGCTTTTCCATCTCATCCATTACCATTTCATACATTCTTGCTTCATGCTCTTCCCCTGGAAGTCTTAATTTTCCTTTGTTCATTAAATTATAAAAAACCGTTTTCGGTTCAACAATTAAGGAATATGCAGAAAAATGCTGAACTCCTAACGTAAAAGCAATGTCCAATGTTTCTTTCACATCTTCTATCGTTTGCCCTGGTAATGCATAAATTAAATCCACATTAATATTCGTAAAGCCCACTTCCTGCGCTTCACTAATCGCTACAAATGCATCTTCCCTCGTATGCTTACGTCCAATTTTCTGAAGTAATTCATCTCGAAATGTTTGCACACCAAAGCTAATTCGATTGACACCACCATCTAATAGAAGGTTCAACTTTTCTTTTGGCAAATCTCCAGGATTTGCTTCAAACGTCAATTCACAGTTTGGAGCGAACGGACGTAAACGGCGATTAATAATATCTAACAGCTTTTTTGTCTGCTCCATATTTAATGCCGTTGGTGTCCCGCCCCCAACAAAAATCGTTTTCATATTTTCAAACGGCACCTTTTGAACCGTATTTATAATTTCTTTCTCTAAATACTCTAAATATTGATCAACAGGCTGACGTTCAATAAATACTTTATTAAAATCACAATAGTGACAAATATGCTGACAAAACGGAATATGAATATATGCAGCTTGCATTAAACTAGACTCCTACCTTTCTAAAAAGAAAACCTCCGCACTTCGGAGGCTCCTTTACTTCTGTAACGTGTTACGAATTTGTTCCATTCGCATTTTCCCCCAATCATACATCATTTCGACGATTGGTAAAAGCGTCATACCTAAATCAGTCATAAAGTACTCTATCCGCGGAGGTACTTCTGGATATACTGTCCGATCAATGATTTCATCTTCCATTAATTCTTTTAATTGATTAGATAAAACCTTATGAGAAATGTTTGGGCATAGTCGTTGTAACTCACTAAAGCGATGCGACCCTTCTACACCTAGATGCCACAAGATTACAACTTTTCACTTTCCGCTAATAATAGAAAGCGTCAATTCTTTTTCACAATTAAAATCACCGTTTTGTATTTTTTCTTGAATATCTTTTCGAATATTTTCAGACATCAATAGTCTCCTAACTCTATATCCACTATTGTTTCTTACAATAAAAAGCATCCTCACCATTGTAAAGGAGAGATGAAAAGATGTCTAAAAAAGTAATCCTACGTACAAAAAGAAGCCGCACAAACGGCTTCTTTTTTATTAGTTATCGTCCATTTTCAATACAGCCATGAATGCTTCTTGTGGCACTTCTACAGAACCAACAGACTTCATACGTTTTTTACCTTCTTTTTGTTTATCAAGAAGTTTACGTTTACGAGAAATGTCACCACCATAACATTTTGCAAGTACGTTTTTACGCATCGCTTTAATTGTAGAACGCGCTACAACTTTATTCCCAATTGTCGCTTGAATTGGTACTTCAAACTGTTGTCTTGGAATTAATTCTTTTAATTTTTCTACAATTACTTTACCACGATCATAAGCTGAATCGCGATGTACAATGAATGATAAAGCATCAACTTGTTCATTATTTAATAAAATATCCATCTTCACAAGTCTAGACGGTTTGTAACCGATTAACTCGTAATCAAATGACGCATACCCTTTCGTATTAGACTTCAATTGATCAAAGAAGTCGTATACGATTTCAGAAAGTGGGATCTCATATGTTAACGTAACACGTGTTTCATCTAAGTATTGCATATCAAGGAATGCACCACGTTTCCCTTGGCAAATTTCCATTACAGCCCCAACGTAATCATTCGGAACCATAATCGTTGCTTTTACAAACGGTTCCTCCACACGATCGATCGTTTGAGGATCTGGCATGTTAGATGGATTATCAACAATCAAATCTTCCCCATTCGTTAAATACACTTTGTAAATAACGCTTGGCGCCGTTGTAATTAAGTCAATCTTGAATTCGCGTTCAATACGTTCTTGAATAATTTCCATGTGAAGTAAACCTAAGAATCCACAGCGGAAACCGAATCCTAATGCTTGAGATGTTTCTGGCTCAAATTCAAGAGCAGAATCATTCAATTCAAGTTTTTCTAATGCATCACGTAAATCGTTATAACGTGCAGAATCGATTGGATATAAACCACAGAATACCATTGGGTTTAATTTACGATAACCTGGTAATGGTTCTGCTGCTGGACGTTTCGCATGTGTGATTGTATCACCAACGCGTGTGTCTCCTACATTTTTAATAGATGCCGCTAAGAATCCTACATCACCTACTGCTAACTCTTCACGCTGTGTTGTTTTCGGTGTGAATACACCTACTTCTGTTACCTCAAATTCTTTACCAGTTGCCATCATACGTACTTTATCGCCAACTTTCACTGTACCGCTCACAACACGGATATACGCAATTACACCGCGATATGGGTCATATAAAGAGTCAAAAATCATACATTGAAGCGGCCCTTCTGGGTCACCTTCTGGAGCTGGTACTTTTTCAACGATTTGTTCTAAAATATCTTCAATCCCAATGCCAGCCTTTGCGGAAGCAAGTACAGCTTCTGACGCATCTAAACCAATTACATCTTCTACCTCTTGACGAACGCGCTCTGGGTCAGCACTTGGCAAATCGATTTTATTAATAACCGGTAAAATTTCTAAATTATTATCAAGTGCTAAATATACGTTTGCTAACGTTTGCGCTTCAATGCCTTGCGCTGCATCAACAACAAGGATAGCACCTTCACAAGCCGCTAAACTACGAGATACTTCGTACGTAAAGTCGACATGTCCCGGTGTATCGATTAAGTGAAGAGTATATTCTTCACCGTTTTTTGCTGTATACATTAATTGTACTGCATTTAATTTAATTGTAATACCACGCTCACGCTCTAAATCCATAGAGTCAAGTAATTGAGCTTTCATTTCGCGCTGTGTTAACGCGTTTGTTTTCTCCAAAATACGGTCTGCTAACGTTGATTTTCCGTGATCAATGTGAGCAATGATGGAAAAGTTACGAATGTTAGACTGCCTCTTTGCTCTTTCTTCTTTATTCATCTATGTTCTCAACTCCTAATAGTCTCGCCAATATACACTAGCACTGATTATATCAATAGAGCAGCAAAGATTCAATGAAAACTCGTGCTGCTTATAAGACAAATCTTCCTCTCTTTATCTTATGCGAGCAGATCAAACGAGACAAACCTTTTTATAACAAAAAAAATGGCTGTCTTACAAAATGATAAGACAACCTCTTTTTATTCTCCCAATTGGCTAAAAATATCTTTTATTTTCCCAATTACTATATCTGTACTAAACTTAGCGATACTTCGAGCAAATTCTGCGATTCCCATTCCCAGTCCTTCTACAACATTAAAACTTCTGAGACTTTCTAACTGTTTTTGTTTTTCACTTGCTGAAAATGTATCTCCTAAAATTTCCAAATTAACATTTTCACTTCCAGTTCCCGTCATTCGTGCAACTTGTTCATATGTTGGCTGCCGATAGCCTTTCATGCTTTTTAAGCCATGATTAACGATTCCAATTCCGATTAGCATCACAAACAAAAACAGAATAACGCAGCACACACATTGAAGCGTAAATCTCCTCAACTACTTTCGCCTCTTCTCATCAATGCGTATATGCACCTGTATTATCTTGATCAATTTGATGATGAAGTGCAGCATTTAAACCGCTCGCTATTACATTTGCCATATCTTCAATAAATGCATCTACTTCTTTCGGCGTCACCATTAAATTATGACCAAGAGGAGCTAATACTTCGTAAATTAATTTTCGTTTTTCTTCATCTTCCAATGTGCCCACTGCCCCTAAAAACATATTACGGCTTTTTTCATCCGGCATATCTTCCTCTGTTAGTTTCTTCTTTTCTCCAAATGTAAAACCTGCTGGCAATAAAGATCGAGACGGCTTATCTCCTTCTCTCATTTCACGTCCAAAATGTTTTAGGATAAAATCAATTGTATCGCTCGTAATGGAAACAGCATCTACAACCGTCGGAACACCGATAGCAATCACAGGAATTCCTAGCGTTTCTTTACTTAGTTCTTTTCGTTTATTTCCTACACCAGATCCAGGATGAATTCCCGTATCTGAAATCTGTATCGTACTGTTTACTCGTTCAATAGACCTTGCAGCAAGCGCATCGATAGCGATAACAAAATCCGGCCTTGTTTTTTCAATAATACCGTAAATGACGTCACTTGTTTCAATCCCTGTAATCCCCATTACACCTGGACGAATTGCACTAACTGGGCGATACCCTTCCTCTACACTTTCAGGTTGTAATTTAAAAAGATGACGTGTCACAAGCACATTCTCTACAACAATCGGACCAAGTGCATCTGGTGTGACATTCCAATTCCCTAGTCCTACAATTAAACAGCTTGCTTCTTTGGTTATTCCAATTTCTCCTAGTAAGTACGAGAATTCTTTTGCAAAAATACGTTCCACTTTTTGCTGAAGTTCCGTATCTTGCTGACGGATCCCTTGCACTTCAAGCGTTAAATAATTCCCTGCTTTTTTACCCATCGATTCAGAAGCACTTTCATCGATTATCACTTTCGTAATCGTAATCCCTTCTTCTTCACGCTCTTTTACAACAACACCTTCGATTCCCGTTTGTTTTTGCTGACGTTCTTGTAACATTTGATGCGCTTCTACTGCAAGGTCTGTCCTAACGCTATATTTACTTAAATCTAATGGTTCTTTCATCGTATCTCCTCCGCATTTAATAGTAAATATCGTTAGATTTCCCAAAATTATATAAGGTCATTCTTTCCCTTACATGAAATTTCATTGATCTCGCTATTGCAATTCTCTTCTCCGTTTGATAAAATATCACTTGTTCTATGTAAGTATCGAGTCACTCGATCGCACCAGGGAGGTGAAAAGTATGGCAAACATTAAATCTGCTATCAAACGCGCTAAACTTAGCGAAGAGCGTCGTGCACATAACGCTTCTATCAAGTCTGACATGCGTTCAGCTGTTAAAACTGTAGAAGCTTTAGTTACTAATAACGATCTTGAAAATGCTAAAGAAGCTTTCAAAACTGCTTCTAAAAAACTTGACAAAGCAGCTCGTAAAGGTCTTATCCACCAAAACGCTGCAGCTCGTCAAAAATCTCGCTTAGCGAAACAAGTAAACGCGTAAGGCGTTTAAAAAACGATCCATTTGGATCGTTTTTTTATATACAAAAAAGTTCATGCAGCAAATGACATGAACTTTTTTATTTTATCCAGCTATAGCAACTAGAATCTCCGGCCATTTCACCCTCTCGATTGAAGCCAAAAACACTTCTCGGCGGGGGGCTCCAATAACCTGTGATTCTGAGCGAACTGCCTCCACTTTTATTTTATCCAATATGATTTAAACGCATTAAGAAAAACTCTAAGACAAGCTTCTTATCCATTTTCCCCGTTTTCATACTATAATCAGCTTCAGCTAACTCTAAAATAACTTTTTTCAATTCTTCAAACGAGAAAAATTTCGTTTGATTCATCGCCAACTTTACTCGGTACGGGTGAACACCAATATGCGAAGCAATTTGATTTTGGCCATATCCACGTTGCTGTAATTCCTTCACTTGATGCAGCAAACGAAATTGACTCACTAATAACGCCAATAATTTAATTGGTTCCTCTTGTTGCGTAAATAGTCCATCTAGAATTAGCATAGCCCCAGCGATATCTTTTTTCACTACCTTTTCTGTTAACGCAAACACATTTTGTTCAACCGATTTTGGTACCAGTTCCGCTACAAGCCCTGTTGTAATTTCTCCACCCATACCAACATAAAGGGTCAACTTGTCCATTTCCTTTGCTAACATCGTTACATTGCTTCCTACAAGCTCTAATAGCAAATTAACAGCTACTTCCTCAATATGCACATGCACTTCATCTGCACGGGCCACAATCCATTTACGAACGTCCTGTACTTGCATCGCATTGGCTTCTACTACATCTGCTGTTTTCTTTAATAATTTTGTGATTTTTTTCCGCTCATCTAGTTTTTCATAAGGTGCTACAAATACAACAATCGAAAATGGAGATGGCTCTGCAACATAATCCTCTAAAACCTTTATATTTTGTTCTAGTTTTTCTTTTTGTGATGTTAAAAACAATGGGGATTTAACGAGTAATATTTTACGTTCTCCAAAAAAAGGAAGCGTCCGTGCATCTTCTATTACATCTTCTAAATACGCTTCTTCTAAGTCATACGTTACAACATTAAACTCACGATCTTCTTCAGCTAGCGCTTCAGTTGTTATAAGCTTTATTGTTTCATTTATAAAATAAGCTTCCGTTCCATATATTAAATAAAGTGGTACAAACTGTTTTTTTTTAATCTTCTTATGTATATCACTCATGCTTTTTTCCTACTCCCTAATTTGGCAATATATCTCTATACTAATGCGGTATCTTTTGTTTTACAAGTACAAAGGAACAGGTTTAAACTAACCCGTCCCTTTATCTATATAAAACGCCACGCAATAAGTCCCGGGATTCTTATTGGTGTGCGGTAACCACTTTACTGTTATTATTCGCAACTGCCGGATAAGTATAATTGTTAACTGTTAACATGCATGGAAATCAAATTTCCATCTTCTTTTCACATAAGATTTATCGCCTACTTCTACACACATATTCTCTATCTCCTCCGCTACTTACGTGCAGTAAGACCCTCATCTCAAAATTCAGCGAAAACAAAAAAGTCAGGTATGGGATCAATGGCCCGTAAAAACTCGATTGGTGGGGGCTAATCATCAGTGGAAGAGAAAACCCACTGATTAAACTTCCACTTTATCTTCATATGGAAATTGTAGATTTTTTTCTGACAATATTTTATACTAAAATGGAATGTTGGGGAGGGATTCTAAATGAATGAATTTGAGCAAAACGTTCAAAGTAAACGCAATGACGCTATTGATTCAGGGGTAGGTTTTATCGTCTCATTTGGTTTTTTCGCAACACTTTTCATTATTGCAACAATCATTAAATTTATTGGTTCTTAAAGGCTGCTGCTTGCGGCCTTCTTTTTTTCCACTTCACCTTTTCTGTGCTTCATCATATGTTAGTTTACTTTGAAACGTTCCTCTTTCACCTTCAAAAACATAGGAAATAGCTCCTTGCTTGTCTGTTCGCCATATTTCAATGTCAAGTTCTAACAAACGCGCTAGCACTTGCTGATGTGGATGACCGTATCGATTATGCTCTCCAGCTGAAATAATTGCCTTTTGGGGCTGAATCAGCTGTAAAAAGGCATATGAGGACGAAGTCTTACTACCATGGTGCCCAGCCTTTAAAATATCCGCTCGTAACTCTGGGTACTGCTCTACAATTCGCCGCTCACCTTTCTCTTCTAGATCTCCAGTAAACAGCCATGTAACTCCACCTAACTTTGCCCATAACACAATAGACGAATCGTTATCCCCTTTCTCTCCTCCATCTGGTGATAGTACAGTAAATATCGCTTCATCTACTTGCCATCTGTCCCCTTCTCCTACAATGTTTATCCTTATATTTTTTTCCTTTGCAATTTGTTTCAATTCTTTTTCGAGCACAGCATCTTCTCGCTTCTTCCCAAATACGATTTCCCCTACAGTAATAGAGGATAACAATTCTTTAGCTGCCCCCATATGATCTGTATCTCCATGCGTCACAATCAACTTATCAATTTTCCGAATACCCTCTTTTTGCAAAAATGGAAGGAGAATATCGTATCCAACAGAAAATTCATGTTTTTTCTTTTGCCATGCTTCTTTTTTCACAGAAATCGTTCCTCCTGTATCAATGAGATAGACCCCCTTTTCATACGGAAGGCGAATCAAGATCGCATCTCCTTGTCCAACATCAATAAAAGTCACACTTCCGCTAGTACGGAAATAGGGCGAAACATACTGACAAATACACATAAACAGGAAAAACCCAACAGTCAGGAATAAAAACTTTTTTCTAACCACTCTTTCCCACACAATAAATATACTAACGATACTAAAACAATATAAAACTATAAGAAATAAAGGCGTTTGGCCAAAGGTAAAGCGAAGAAACGGGAGATTTTCACAGTACTGAAGGATATCATTAGAAATTGTTAAACATACTGATAACATTTGTGCGAGCCATTTCGCTACGAAAGGTACAAATAGTATACACGCAAAAATTACAATACTACACGGTAACACAACAAAAGATAGAAGCGGGACATATAGAAGGTTGAGGAAAATACTATATGGAGAAAAATAACCAAAATGATATAACAAAATAGGAGTACTAGCAAGTTGTGAAATAACAGAAAGATAGATTGTGTTTTGAATCAGACCATTATCATGCTGTAATAGTCGACTTGCTGACAGTAATAACGCAAAACTACCAACAAACGAAAATTGAAATCCAATATCAAAAGCCATATAAGGGTCATATAAAAGCATCAATATAGCCGTCATACTAAGCGCATCTAAGCTCGAAACACGGATAGAATGCATTAGTGCTAGCAACAACATAACACCCGTTACGGAAGCTCTCATGACAGATGGAGATGCCCCAGCCAAAAACATATAAATTGGAATACAAACAACGAGACATATTGTTGTCATTTCCCTGGTTATCCCAGCCCTAAGCAGAACAAAGTAGCCAATCGCCATTAACAGCACAATATGCGAGCCTGAAATTGCCAATAGATGGATAAGACCAAACTGTTGGTATTGTTCTTCTACCTCAAATGTCATCAGTTGCCGATCTCCAAACAACAACGCATTCATAAACGCTCCGGATTGCCCGGGAAACATTTCTGCGACTATCGACACCGCATTTTGACGTAATAAAAAGACCCACTGTGTAAACGTCAAAGATTTTTGGATGCAATTTGAAATCTCTTTTGCTTCAAATAAAAAGTGAATCTTTTGCTTATGTAAGTAGTCACGATAGTCGAACTCGTGAAAATTCCGTGCTTCTGACGGCACTTTCATTTCTCCTTGAAATGTACAACTCATACCAGCATGTAATTTCTGCAACTGTTCTTTTTGTTTAACTGATTGAATTTTGTACATCAATTGCAACGTATCTCTATCATTGACCTCCATTTGAAAAGAGAGTCGATCACCATTTATAAGGGGTGTAGTTTGAATCACACCTTCTGTTATTTCAAAGTCTAACCCTTTTGAATGCTGATTTTTCCATTCAACATATGAGGTATAGAGGAAGCTACCAGCACATGCCAGTATGCAAAAAAAGAGGATTCGACGTGAAGTACGATATATACAAAATAGAATATAACAACAAAATAAACCAATATACAACAATTTAAAGGAGGAACAGGCAATCGCAATCCCAATAACAAACGAGATTGCAATATAGCCACATTGTCCACGCAACTTATACTCACCCCTTATGGCGTATGTTCAAAAAATCCAGGAAAGATATCTTTCACATTTCTTCGTCTGCTTCGCCAATCCGGCACTCATGTAGTTCCATCTACACTCCGCACTCTCCTGACTTCCGCGCCTCGAAATGCCCGGCTCTCTTTATCCTCCTTTTTGAACACGCACTTACAGTATCTCTTTTGCTCTAGCGAATACTTGTTGTAATTCATTCATTGTTAAATCATCTTTTTCTAAAGATGAAAACAGTTCTTTTAATTGCAAATGACGTTCTTGTTGCTCTAACGATGTAATATCATATTCTAACGGAACATGTTTCACAGTGACATTTGCTTGTTCGAATAGTTCCACAGCATACGGGTGATTTTTATAGTCTTGTGCGTAATAAACAGCTGTAATACCACTTTGAATAATGGCTTTACAACATTGTAAACAAGGAAAGTGTGTAACATAAATCTCCGCACCTTCTGTTTTCGCACCAAATTTTGCACATTGCAACAGTGCATTCATTTCAGCATGAATTGTACGAACACAATGATTATCAATGATATAACACCCATCATCTATACAATGCACACCACCTGTGATTGAACCGTTATATCCACCCGCAATAATTCGCTTATCGCGGACAATTGTCGCTCCTACTGCAAGCCTTGTACACGTACTACGTAGTGATAATAAGTGACTTTGCGTCATAAAATATTGATCCCAAGAAATTCGTTCCATATCTTTTCACCTACTTTTTCATCTACTTGTAGTGTAGCGAAAAAAGAAAAAGTTCGTCAATCCTTTATGGAATAATTATTTTATCTTTTATTTTTTCAAGCGATTTCTCTCCAATGCCATCTACCTCCAATAAATCTTCCATTTTTTGAAACGGCCCGTGTTCTTCTCGATATTTCAAAATATTTTCTGCTTTCCGAGGCCCAATTCCCGTTATTTTTTCGAGTTGCTCTTTTGAAGCAACATTAATTTGAATTTTCTCCTCCTGCCGCCCTGAAGGTATATTAGCTCCTTGAACTTGCTCTCCTTTTTTCGGAACATAGAGTAACATTTGATCTTGCATAAGCTGCGCTAAGTTCACTTTTCCCATATCCGCTTCAGGTAAAAAACCACCCGCTTTTTCAATCCCGTCTTTCACGCGTGCACCCGCTCCTACCTCATATACACCTTCGCGATGCACAGCACCTTTTATATCAATCATAATTGTTTTTTTCCGTTCATTTGATTCTGCTACTTTCAATTTACCTTTTCTCTCTTCACTCTTCACATTTGTATCAAGTTTCACGGTCGGTTGCACAGCTTGTTGCTTCGTCTGCCACATAAACAGTATAAATACGACGGCAACAGTCCCTAATAAAGCGAGCCACCTCTTTTGAAAATTCTGCATAATTTTAATACCTCCAATTCATAAATTCACAACATGGTTCATATTGTTTAGGAGAAAGATGTTACGAAGGAGGGATGAAACATTGAACATAGGAATTATAGGGACAGGAAACATGGGGAATATACTAATCGATGCATTTTTAGAAACCCGTGCTGTCAAACCTTCGTGCCTTACTATTATTAATCGTACGCCTGCCAAAGCATATCATATAAAAGAGAAGTATCCTTCTGTTCATATAGCAAAGACAGTGCAAGAGGTAATTGAACGTTCAGAGCTTATTTTTATTTGCGTTAAACCTTTAGACATCTATCCAATTTTAAAAAAACACACTGCCCACTTTACTGATGAAAAATGTTTAATTTCTATTACAAGCCCCATATCAGCAGCTCAATTAGAACAGGTTGTATCTTGTCACGTTGCACGTATTATTCCGAGCATTACAAACCGCGCATTCTCTGGCGCCTCACTATTCACATTCGGGAAAAACTGTTCGAAAGAATGGGAACAAAAGTTACTTCGTTTGTTTAAAAATATTTCTACACCTATTGTGATTGGAGAAAATATTACACGAGTTTCATCTGACATTGCAAGCTGCGGACCTGCATTCTTCAGCTACTTACTACAATGTTTCATTGATGCTGCTGTGGATAAAACAAATATTACTCATGAAGAAGCAACTACTTTAGCAAGTGAAATGATTATCGGGATGGGGAAATTACTAGAAAAAGAAATTTTCACATTACCAACTCTACAAGAGAAAGTATGTGTAAAAGGCGGTGTTACAGGAGAAGGCATTCGTATTTTAGAGGATCACGTCGGAGATATGTTCCATAAATTATTCGAGCGGACACATGAAAAATACGATGAAGATTTAGAAGGCGTTGAACAACAATTTAATAAGCACACGTAAATAATACGCCACAATGATACAGAATCCTCTTAAAAATCCTTCTCTTTTTCTCATCCTATTTTTTATCAAACACTTATTTTTAGATTTTATAGGTATTACTTTTCTACTTTTCTATAAATAAAACATTGTATTCTAAACAAAACAAAAGCAACCTAATCGGTTGCTTTTGTTTTTATCCATTTTTTTTCGCCATAAAAAAGATACGTTCCGTTTGTTCAGTTACTTCCATTCGTTCAAAATCACCCGTTACACGAAGCACTGTAAATCCAGATTCTTCAAGCCATTTTGTTAACAATTCAACTGAATAGGCACGTTGCATATGACATTCATCAAAGCGGTGATATACACCTTCCTCTGGATCCTGTACAAAGAATGACAAGTCATGTTCTACACTATCTGATTCTTCGCCAGGGAAGCAGTTCCAAATGAGAGCTATCTCTTCCCCATTGACTGTGTACGTTTCATTTTGAAAGACATGATAAATTTTATATAAAGAGTGTACATCAAATAAGAACAGACCTTCTTGACGCAGATGGTGAAATACTCGTCTGAATGTTTCTTGTATCCCCTCTTCTTGCAATACATAATTTAATGAATCACAAAAGATTGTCACACAATCAAATTCACCAGGAACATCCAGTTCTCTCATATCCTGTTGATAAAAAGGAATAAAATACCCTTCTCCCCCTAGCTTTTGCTGGGCAACTGTTAGCATTTCTTCTGAAAGATCGACACCAATCATGTCATAACCTTTTCGCACAAGCGGAAGTGTTACATTCCCAGTCCCGCACGCTACATCAAGAATCTTCGCCTCTTTCATGCCTGCCTGCTGTAAGCTTTCCTCTGTGAATTCTACCCATTTATCATATGGGACATCATTCATGAGTTCATCATACAACAATGCAAATTGCTCATATCTCATTGGCTTAACTCTTCTGTAATATCTTCACGTGGCACATCGCCCCATAGACGCTCTAAATTATAATGATCACGCTCATCTTTATGGAATACATGCGCAACTACATCACCAAGGTCCACTAAAACCCAACGCGCTTCATCGAAGCCTTCCATACGTTGTACGTCGATTTGGAATTCATGTGCCTTCGCTTTAATTTCACGTGCAATTGCTTGTACTTGCTTATCAGAATTCCCATGACAAATAATAAAATAATCTGCAATTGGTGAAATTCCTTGCATGTTTAGTACAACCATATCTTCTGCTCTTTTATCATCAGCTGCTTTTGCTGCTAATACTAATAACTCTTTATCTTTCATTCAGTAATTTCCTCCTTCAGGACCGCATTGTATGTTTGAAATGTTAACGGATAGATCGTTTGATCCTTTTCCATTAAAAATTGAATCGTACGTTTTAATGCAAATAATAAAGCTTTATTTATATCTTCCTGTGCTAATTTCCGTGCTTCTTCCACACCTGGAAATTTGCGTCCAGGTTCAATATAATCTGCCACATAAATAACTTTATCAAGCATTGTCATCTCTTCATGACCGCTTGTGTGATATGTAATAGCTTGCAGAATTTCAGAGTCCGTAATGCCGACTTCTTTTTCTACTAAGTATGCCCCAACTGGTGCATGCCATAACTCTTTGTTGTAGTGAAGTAAATCTTTTGGCAACTCTTCCTGCTTAATAATGTCTTCCATCTCTTGAATCGATCTACATTTTGCATAATCATGAAATATAGCAGCCATTTCTGCTTTTTTCTCATCCACGCCATATAGCTTAGCAAGTTCAATTGCCGTTTCCATTACACCAATTGTATGTATATAACGTTTTTCATGCATTTGTTGTTTTACAATCTCAAGTGCTTTCTCACGATTCATACAACCCATTCCTCTCGATATATACCTGTACTTGTTCTGGAAGCAAATATTTGCACGTTTTCTTCTCTTTATATCTCTCACGTAACAAGGAAGACGAAACAGCAAATTCCGGAATTTCTACTGTGACGATTGCATAAGGTGTATTTAATGTATACCCCGGTCTTGCAACTCCAACAAAAGTTACAAGTTGAAGTAATTTCTCGATGTTATACCATTTTGGTAAATACTCCACCATATCTCCGCCAATAATAAAATGAAACTGCGCGTCCGGATGCTTCTTAGTTAATTGTAACATAGTGTCATATGTATAGGATGGACCTTCTCTTCTTAACTCTTCTAAACAAACCGAGAAATACTCCTCTTGCCCAATTGCTAACTCTAACATGTTCAATCGATTTTCTACACTTGTAATACTACGATCTTGTTTATGAGGTGGAATTTGATTCGGCAAAAACCATATTTCATCAAGCGCGAGTGCATCATATACCTCATTTGCAATCAGCAAATGTCCATAATGAGGCGGATCAAACGTGCCGCCAATGATTCCGATTTTTTTCAAATGAAACGCCCCCTTTAATTCACAAGCAGTAATCTTTCCGAAACAACATGCGGAGAGATTACTGCCTGTAAAAGCTCAATTGGTCTAAACCCTATTAGCAAGAACGAATCTCGAACATAGCAAGCATATGCTATGGAAACGACCTATACACATCCTGAGCACAGTAAACTTGCTATTATGGAAGTTTGATTTGTTTATTTTCTCTTGATTCTTTATATAAAACAATTGTGCTTCCAATTACTTGGACAATTTCAGCTCTCGCACCTTTAGCCAACTCTTCTGCAACTTCACGACGATCAAATTCACAGTTTTGTAGTACGCTCACTTTGAATAACTCACGAGCTTCTAACGCCTCTGCAATTTGTTTTACCATATTTTCATTTACGCCACCTTTTCCAACTTGAAAAATCGGTGTTAAGTGATGTGCTTTTGCACGTAAAAATCTTTTTTGTTTTCCTGTTAACATATAGTTAGCCTCCAAGCTTTCTCATTACTAATTGTTTCATTTTTTCGATATTCGGCATACGTCCTGTCCACATTTCAAATGCAAGTGCTCCTTGATAAACAAACATATCTATTCCATTCTGCACGATTGCTCCTTTAGCTTTTGCATCTTGCAGAAGCTTTGTCTCAAATGGATTATAAATAATATCCGAGACAATCGTCCCTTGTTTCAAAGATCGAATTTGCAACGGTGTATTTTGGATATGCGGATGCATTCCTATCGTTGTTGTATGAATGATAATATCATAATTCCCTTGTTCTTCAGTTGCTTGCTCTAATGAAAGAGCTTGCGATGTAATCTTTGCTTGGCATCCAGAGAGAAGATGATTTGCCTTTTCCACTGTTCGATTGGCAATATCAATTTCCTTTACACCTGCGTCTGCAAGCGAAAAATAGATAGCACGGCACGCTCCACCTGCACCGAGTAATAAAATACGCTTTTGATAAAGCGGCTCTTTACTAATCGATTGTAATGAACGAACATAACCAATTCCATCTGTATTATAACCAATTAGTTTTCCATCTCTATGAACTACCGTATTCACAGCACCAATTTGCTTTGCTAACGGATCAATTTCATCCAAGTATTTCATAATTGAAACTTTATGTGGAGTCGTGACATTAAATCCTGAAACTCCTAACGCCTTTAACCCTTTCACTGCTTCCCCTAATGTTTCTTCTTCTACAAGAAACGCATGATAATGAGCATCTATATTCAAGTGTTCAAATGCATCGTTATGCATGAGCGGTGACAATGAATGTCCAATTGGATTCCCGATTACACCATATAATTGTTTCATAAATCCCTCTCCATATTAAATTAAAGATTTACGTAATGAAACACTAACTCCTTTTGGTACATGAGCAACGATTTTTGCACCTGGCTCATTTACAGTCACCCATCCTAATCCAGAGAATACAACATCTGTTTTTGGCTCACGAATATTAAATTCATATTTCACAAGCCCAGGCATATTTTCTAGTTCTTCTGGAGTTGGTGGATTTAATAACTCCCCAGCATGTTTTTCATACAATTCATCTGCTTTTTCAAGTTTTGTACGATGAATTGGTAGACGATTTGATAAATGACAAGTGAACGCACGACGACCACCACTAATATAATCAAAACGTGCTAATCCCCCGAAGAATAATGTTTGTTCTTCGTTTAATTGGAATACCATTGGCTTAATTTCCTTCGTTGGTGTAATAAGCTTTAAGCTTTGCTTTCCAACGTAATGTGCCATTTGGTGGTGATTAATAATACCTGGTGTATCATATAAAGAAGATGTTTCATCTAACGGAATGTCAATTAAATCAAGTGTTGTTCCTGGAAAATGAGACGTTGTAATCACATTCTCAGTTTCTTCACTAAATTCTTTAATCATGCGATTAATAAATGTAGATTTCCCAACATTTGTACACCCTACAACGTATACATCCTTACCACCGCGGTACTGTTCAATCGCCTCAGCAAGCTCGCGAATACCTTGTCCTTTTGCTGCACTAATTAAAAAGACATCTTCTGGTTTTAGGCCCAGTTGCTTTGCACTATAACGCATCCAATGTTTTACTTTATCATGCTTTACTGACTTTGGAATTAAATCCGATTTGTTTCCAACAAGCAATACTTTGTTGTTCCCTACAAAACGATGTAAGCCTGGTAACCAACTACCATTGAAGTCAAAAATATCTACAATTTTGACAACAAGTGCATCTGATTGTCCAATTCCATTTAAAATACGCAAGAAATCATCATCTGTTAAAGACACATCTTGAATTTCATTATAGTTCTTTAAACGGAAACAACGTTGACAAATCACTTGTTCTTTTTCTAAAGATGAAGTTGGTGCATATCCAACTCCATTTTTATTTTCTGTTTGAATTTCTACACCGCAACCAATACATTTAATTGTTTCAGTCAAACTTTATTCCTCCCAGTTAATTAAACCTTTTTTCTTCATATTGCTCATAATTCTTCGTTCAATTTTTCGATTAAAGCGCGTTACTAGTCCATCTGTTTGTGCCACTGGCACGACTAAAATTGTATATAAACCAACGCGATTCCCGCCTAATACATCCGTTAACAATTGGTCCCCAATAACAACTACTTCATCCGCTTTTAAATTCATTTCTTGTATCGCACGTTTAAAAGCACGAACAAATGGTTTACGTGCACTATGGATAAAAGGAATGCCAAGTGGATCTGCAAAATCCTTTACACGTTGCTCATTATTATTTGAAACGACCGTTACTTGAATGCCTTGCTCTTTCATGTTTAAAAACCATTGCTCAAGCTTAGGCGTTGCATTCGGGCGATCCCATTCAATTAAAGTATTATCTAAATCAGTAATAATACCTTTGATCCCGCGCTTTTTTAAATCTTCCGGTTGAACATGATATACGTTTTTTACGTATTCATTAGGTAAAAATAATTTCAATTTCTTTCACCTCTTTGAGGAGTTTTCTTAAAATTTTTCGACAACATTTTTCGATAGCGAGCTTGTGGATAACATTGTACACATTTTCCACACTAATATTTCAGTTAATTCGAAATTTATCAACAATTCATACACACCTTATCCACGGTGATATGTGGATAACTAGTCGTTTGTGACTATCATAATTTTTTGATACAGTAGATGCAACAAAGAACCTATCCTTATTATCGGAGGTGACTCACCTTGAAAACGAAACATATGGAACAGTTATCTACTGAGTTACTCACTGAGTCTTATTATAAAGCAAAAGAACTAAAATTAAATCCTGACTTCATTTTACTTATAAAACAAGAAATCATCCGGCGATCATTAGAGGACAAGCTTGTCAAATCGTCTTGAGTACATATAGATTACTGCTTCGCCTGTAAAAAGAGCCATCCTCAAGATGGCTCTTTTATAAAATGAAACTTCCATCCGTGGGAACTTTTCACTCATCCCATAAGCCCATCTAACTTCTTGGTGCCCTCACAAGTTTGTGATAAAACTTTTACTGCCCGTTACCATTAGATAAGCGCGTTGCGATTTTTTCACCAACGCGAAGTTCTTGGCCACTCGTTAATGTTGAAACAACTTCAACCATTCCTTTTTCAAACAGTAAAACGACCGTTGAACCAAATGTAAAGTATGCCATCTCTTCACCTTTTTGAACAGTGTTTCTTTCATGAAGAAGCTCAATACTATTTACAAACATAGCTCCTACTTTTACAAGCGCCATATGTTGCCCTTCACTATCGACCTCTGTGACAGAACGATAATTCTTTGACAATGGCTCTTTTCCATATTTCATTCCTGCTGCGTTTACTGGATATGATTTTCTCCCAAGTACAAATCTCTCTGTCACAGCACCTGAGAGCGGGCTATGAATGCGATGATAATGACTTGGACTTAAATAAATAACCATATATGTACCGCCGGCATAGCGTCTTGCTCGCTCTTCATTACCTAGCATATCCACAAGCGAATACCGCTTGCCCTTAATATCAAATGTTTTCGTTTCTTCAATAGGGCCATGATCAGCAGATACCCCATCAACAGGACTAACAATACTTGATGCCTCTGCATCTATTTCTCGTTTTCCTTCTTTCAACTTACGTGTAAATAATTCATGCAGCGTCTGGTATTCCTTTAAATCCTTCTCCATCTCATCCTGATTCAATTGAAATGCTTTTGCATAAGACGAAATAATAATGGAACTTAAGCGAGACTGTGCAAATTTACGTAATATATAAGAAGTAAAACGCCCGTTTGTAAGTTCGATCATGAGTCGATATAATGTACGTCGCAAACCGCGAAACCTCCTAATAAGTCTTAATGTAACAATTAAGTTTAGCTTTCCCTTCTTTTCTTTCTATATCAGAAAGTGGTTTTTATATTCACTTATCATACATCGAGCCAGTCATATAAAAAGAAAAAGCAAGTACTATTTCATTCTTAAATTCGTTAGCACCTTCTAATATTACAGATAGAACCCGTCATTTTCAACAGTGAACGTATATTTCTTCTTAGAGTTTCTTGTTTTATTCCCTTTTCATCAAAAGAAAAAACGGCTGCACTTGAGCTGCAACCGTACCACACACCTTTACGCTTTTCCCTTCTTTTCCTTCTCCGCACGAACAAATTCATGAAACATTTTCATCAGTGCTCGCTTCTCAATCCGGGACACGTAACTTCTTGAAATGCCTAGCGCTTTCGCAATTTCTCGCTGCGTTTTTTCTTTATCAAGACCAAGTCCAAACCTTTTTACAATCACTTCTTTCTCTCGTTCATCTAAAATATCGATATATTCCTTAATTTTTTCTAATTCCATGCTAAGCTGAATCATATCAATTACATCTTCGGATTCGGATTTTAAAATGTCGATAAGTGATATTTCATTTCCTTCCTTGTCCTGTCCAATCGGGTCATGAAGTGAAACATCTTTTTTTGTTTTCTTCAGTACACGCAAATGCATTAAAATTTCATTTTCAATACAACGAGCTGCATATGTCGCCAGCTTCGTTCCTTTCCCCGCTGAATAACTCTCAATTGCCTTAATGAGCCCAATCGTTCCGATAGAAATTAAATCTTCCGAATCCTCACCTGTGTTTTCAAATTTCTTAACAATATGAGCCACAAGCCGTAAATTATGTTCAATTAAAAGATTTCTCGCATGAGCATCACCTTGCTCCATCAGCTCTAAGTACTTCTTTTCATCATCTGGTGACAATGGCTGTGGAAACGCATTGTTTTTAACATAAGAAACAAATACAAACACTTCGCGAATCATGTATCCAATTGCGGCGAATAGACTCAAACCCTTCACCTCCGCCAAAATAGTGGTCTTTACTATGTGTATGTGGGTGGTGGGGTGTTTGTGTCTGTACCTATTTAAGAATAGAAATGCATAAAAAAACAGCTAGATTTCTCTAGCTGTTTTACTTCGTTTCACGATGCAATGTTACTCGCTTTAATCGTGGACAATATTTTTTCAGTTCAATACGCTCCGGATTATTTCGCTTATTCTTCTTCGTAATATAATTACGATCACCGCATTCTGTACAAGCTAATGTAATGTTTACACGCATATGTAGACCTCCTTTTCTCCAAAGATCCCACCTAAAACGTAATGATTACGATTTATATAATAAATGCTATTATTCTTTTTGTCAATTCATCCTTTTAACAATCATTCTAAAAAGACAAAAAACTGAAACAATTAGTTCATACGAAATTCACATCAATCCATTACTATTAGAATTGTACATAATCAATTTACTAACAATCCAATTTATTGATATATGAAAGCTAATTAGAAAGGAGTTAAAAACAAATGAAAGCAAAATACCGTTTTATAATCTCATCATTTGCAGCATGCGCTTATATGATTTGGTATTTAGTATAATAGGCAACCTTATTTGCAAATATGAAAAGGTGTGTATATAAATGAAATATAATCAATCAACTGTTAACTATTGGAAAGCATTTGTATTACCTTATACATTCGCTTTAGAAGAGTTAAAAACAAAATTCGAAATTATGAACCGGGAAGCTCAATTCTTAGAGGACTACAACCCGTTTGAACATATAAAAACAAGATTGAAACAGCCTGAAAGTATCGTAAAAAAACTCGAACGCAAAAATTTAGCACCAACGATTGCAAATGCGCAAACACATTTGCAAGATATTATCGGCATTCGGATTACATGTTGCTTTGTGGAAGACATTTATCACTTAAAACAAGTCATTGAAAATCGTGAAGACATGGAAATTGTAGAAGTAAAAGATTACATTGCTAATCCAAAGCAAAACGGCTACAAAAGTTTGCATATGATTATTAAGTATCCACTAGCGCTAAATTCTGGTACAAAAGAAGTTTTTGCAGAAATTCAATTACGTACACTCGCTATGGACTTCTGGGCAAGTTTAGAGCATAAACTCTACTATAAATATGAGGGGAATATCCCCGATTATTTAAAAGATGAACTCCACGATGCTGCCATGAAAGCTGAAGAGCTTGATAATAAAATGGCAACCATCCGCCAAGATATTGATGATATTGAAGCATGTTCAAATCAAATTTTACTACCATTATAAAAAGGTTCTCCTAATAAGAGAACCTTTTTATTTCTTTTCTACCGTCCGGACTTCTTCAATTTTCCAATGCTCATCTTCTTTTCCTAGCGCATACCGGATCTTTTTCTGAAGAGAGCTTCCACCATCTATTTCTTTTTCTTCTGTTTCAACAATGACAAAATCGCCTTTTGAACTTTTCACTTGAACACGATTCAACTCAATTCTCTTATTTTCTCTTTGAAATGCAGCTTTCTTTTGTGTCCGTAAGTCTTCGGCGCCAACAATTTTGCTCGAAAACAAAGCCATATGTTGATCGAAATTTTTTTCGTTTGTCGTCTGTACAAACGTCTCTATTACATTCCGAATTTCTTTCTCTTCTTCTGGTGTTACATGTACCTTCGTTTCTTGTTTTACCGTTACCTCTTTCTTTTCTATATCTTTTTGCTTCGTTTCTTGCTGAAATTGACAACCCATTAATAATAACCCAGCTATAGCAGAAGCCCCTATTTTCTTAACAAAATTTTGCATCCTTTATTCCTCCAAAAAAGAAAAAACGAGGCGAAATGCCTCGCTTTCCTTCACAATTAACGTCTACCTTTATTAGGGTCACCGCCACCAACAATATCGAAGACGCGTTTTGCTAAATTTGTATTTTCTTGAACGCCAGAGAATAGATATTTACCTGGTCCAAATGCATATACGTTCACATCTTCACCAGTATGTCCACCTGTTGTCCAGCCTGTAAATGAACGTTTATTGAAGATTTCTTCAATCGCATTATCAATTTTCGTTACGTCTTTTGATGGAGCAATGTCATTCACGGATTTAATTTCTTCTGGTGTTAATTGTAAATCAATGTATTTTTTCAACGTTTCTTCTACATTTGCACCTTTTACAATTTCATTTGCCATAAAGTCTGGTGTACGTTTCGCAGCTTTAATTGCATTTGCATTAAAGTTATATTCACCGTTTACACCAAGAGAGAATCCACCAGTAGAATGGTCAGCTGTTGCAATCACTAATGTATGTTTATCTTTTTTCGCAAATTCAATTGCTGCTTTAAATGCTTTCTCAAAGTCTTCCATTTCACTCATCGCACCAACTACATCATTATCATGGCCAGCCCAGTCAATTTGACTACCTTCTACCATTAAGAAGAAACCTTTATCGTTTTTATTTAAACGATTGATTGCTGCATTTGTCATTTCTTCTAACGAAGGTGTTTTTTCATTACGATCGATCATTTTATCTAAGCCACCTGGTGCAAATAAACCAAGAATTTGATCACTTTTATCATTTAATAATTGTTCACGATCTGTTACATAGCTATAACCAGACTTCTTAAATTCTTCTGTAAGATTTCGATCTTTTCTTACAAAGTTATTCACGCCACCACCAAGAAGAACATCTACTTTATGTTTCCCATTAATTTTCTCATCAAAGTAATCATTTGCAATTGCATCCATATTTTTACGGCTTATATCATGCGCTCCAAAAGCAGCTGGCGTTGCATGTGTAATTTCAGAAGTTGCAACTAAACCTGTTGATTTTCCTTGCTCTTTTGCTTGTTCAAGTACTGTTTTCACTTCTGCCTGATCATTATCAACCGCGATTGCTGCATTGTATGTTTTCACACCTGCTGACATCGCTGTTGCCGCTGATGCAGAATCCGTAATATTTTGATGCTCATCTTCTGGATATGTCTTTTGTGTTCCTACAAGATGATTATCAAATTCTGTCGATTCCATTTCAAACGTCTTTGGATTGTCTTTCATATAACGATGAGCAGTCATATACGAAGGTCCCATGCCATCCCCAATTAAAACAATTACATTCTTAATTTTTGGATCACTTGCTTTTCCATCCGCTTTAATTACATCTGAACGTGTTACGCCCCACGTTACTACAGAAGTAAGTGCTAACGATGTGACAACTGCAAATGGCCATGCTTTCTTCATAAACTTTTTCACTTTTTTTGTCCCCCTAATACGTTATTAAGTTCCCAATACCCAATTTAAAGGAAGACTATTAAGGAAAAGTTAGTTATATGTAAATATTTTGTTAAGTAATGTAAATTTCAGTTATAATTTGTATATCTTTGTCTTATATCATTAAGCTTTATCACCTTTACAAAATGAAAAGAAACTAGTGTGGATTTTTCAAAATTAAAAATTACTGCTTTACATTCTCTCTGTTTATGACTATGTATTTATTTTTTTCATGGTAAAATATTTCTACTAGATTAGAAATGTGGTGATTCAATATGCAAATACAAAAACTAAATAATTCTAGTATTTCACAGCTCATTTCTCTTTGCGAAGCTGTTGGATGGTTACAGCCTCAATTATTTATGCGAAAGCAATTTGAAATGTACCTGTCAATCGGAAGTCTATTTGGCTATACACAGAACGAAAAACTGATTGCTACTGGTGGGGTATTCCCTTCCGAATCTGGATTTTCTTCTATCGGTATGTTAATGGTTCACCCCAACTTTCAAAAACAAGGACTTGGCCATTCTCTACTCGATTTTTGTGTGCACCAAGCGCCTACTTCTCTCCCTGTTATACTCATCGCAACAGATGCTGGTGTGCTCTTGTACCAAAAATACGGCTTTACGACAATTACAACAATCCATCGCTTTGAAAAATTTGTTACAAATACATCTACGAATCTCTCTCATTTCAAGCAAATTATACAAGATGATCTTAGTTCTCTCATTAAGCTTGATAAAACCGCAACAGGTACGCATCGTCCAAACCATTATTCGATATTACTAGCTAGAGCAGCACTCACATTTAAAATTGAAAGAAACCATAGGATAGAGTCTTTTGCATTATGTATCCAAAAAGGGGATGTACTGTGCATTACCCCATGCCCATCAACTTAAGAGTGAGCACAACCTGAGCTTTCGGCTCATCGGATCAAAACATTCCTAAAATAAAAGCATACTCTTAAAAATACGCATCACAAATAAACCCTAACGGGCTTCATTTTTTAAATTATGCAACTTTCTTTTGTTTTTTCAATTCATTATACTCATAGACAACACCCATGATATCAAAGACAGTCTTCTTCTCATATCTGTGAGATTTGCGCCCATTCTTCTGTAGGAGGTGGAACAGGCGGATTAGGACCTTTGTTATTTCGTGGGTGTTTCTCTGTATGGCTTGATACAAAAGAGATAGATGATCCTGAATCATACCAATCGCTTTATATTCACTTAACTCTTTTTTCTTCTTTTGTAAAAGAAGTTGACGCATTTTAAACATTGTAGAGGAACATAGGAAAATAGCGATTAGCTTTCCATATAGTTGGCACTCTAATCGCTCTTGTTTTACATTACGATAATGGTCTATTTTGAAGAGTGATTTCCATGTTTTAAAGACAATCTCTATTTGCCAACGTAAAGTATATAACTCATGTACCTGTTCCATCGGAACCCATTCCCAAGGTATATTCGTCACGTACACGTTTAATCCCGCTATCATTTTACTTTTCTCTGAGTACGTTCTATTTTTAGATTTTTCTTTTTCCGCGATCTTCGCTCGTCGTTTTTGAAGTTGCCTATCTGTTAATCGATTAAAAATAACGCGTGCAAACAGTTGTTGTTTATCGCCAATATACACATGTTTTAATTCAAATGTTTCTCCAGGCTGTAGTTGTTTCAAAATCTGTTTCACATCGATTTGTATGTATTCCGATTGTTTCTTTATTGCACCGTTTTTAAAGTATTCGGGGTTTGGATTTTTCACATATACATTCGTATTTAGTTTTAAACGAGAAATATAGTATGTACCTCGTTGATCCATTTGATCTAAGTCCTCCAATGAAAAATAACCCAAATCACGAATACATAAATCTCCTGGTCGTAAGGTATCTAAACACTCCGTACCAAATGTTTTATCATTATTTTTTCCGGGTCCCACTTGGAAATTAAGAAATTGCCCACTATGTAAATCATATTCTAATTGAATTTTGATTCCAGCTTTTTGGGCGCAGCCTCCAGAGCCTGGATATACATTCTCTAAAACATTTGGTACTTGAAATACAGTGGCATCTAGGATACGAATTCGCTCAAAATACGAGAAAAGTTGGTTAGAGATTTGTGTTTGTTCACATATTTTTTGTTGTAACAGTAAAGAGAAAATATGCTGTAAAAACAAAACTGCTTTTCGATTTAGCCGTTTGTTTAAGCCCTCAGGGCTGAGTAAAGTGCCTGCGGTTGCATGAAGTCTACTGCATAATCGGACTAAAGGATCGCTTGCCACTCTTTGACTGATCCAAATACAAATGGTAGCTAAGTCTGAACCAGAAAACTTGCGTTTTCGCTTTATAAAGCCAATTTCTCTTGCCAGTTCTTCTAAAAATACAGGTGTAACATATCGCTGTAATTCTTCCACAAATGATTGTAGTTCATCTTTAATCAAAAGATTCATAAAAAAACGTCATCCTTTCTAATCTAGCTTGTTTAGAAAGAATAACGTTTTTTTTGTAATTAGGGGTATTAAAATCTCTTAAGTTGATGGGCATGTGTGCATTACCCCTCTTATCGCAAAAAATGAGGGAGATGCAATCCAATTATTACAATCCATTTGCAAAGGTTGGAATGGAACTGTACGTATAGATGTTCCACACTCACAATGTACATTTCGAGCACACTTGGAATCGAAAGGATTTCAAGAAACACTTCTTTCACCCCTTATGATAAAAAATGGAAGTCACCTATCTGGAAATCGTGACCATTTATTTGCTATGATGGATGCAGCGTTATGTTAGAAAGGGGTCAAATGCTTGAAACGAATGAAATCTTATATAGTAAGCTGTTTTACTCTTACATTATTAGTGGGTTGTAATGCGGCAGAAAAACCAGTAGAAACAGTAAAACAAGTAAAAAATACAATTGAAACAAAGTTAACAACAGATGAAAAAATGGTCGAAATAGATGGACAAACTATTTACTTTAAACAAATTGGAAAAAAGAAACCACCATTACTTATGCTTCATGGATTTGGTGGATCATCCAACGGATTTAGCGATATTTATGCAGACTTAGCAAAAGATCATACGATTATCTCCGTTGATGTTTTAGGATTTGGCCATTCTTCCAAGCCGATGGATTTTCCATATTCTTTCCCTAACCATGCCAATCTTTATTATAAGTTAATGAAAAAATTAGGATATGATACATTTGCAGTGCTTGGTCACTCTATGGGTGGAGAAATTTCTCTTAATTTAACATACTTATATCCAAGTGCAGTTACCCATCTCATTTTAACAGATGCTACAGGGGCTGTATCATTAACAAATAGAAATGCTTCACCTAAGCCACAGTTATCGAATGATTTACATACTGTTTCTTCTATTACAGATTATGATGAAAGCAAAGTGAAATTTAAACGCGATGATACAGAACATTATAACCAAATGAAAATGTGGCCTAGACGTCTTAAGATTAATGCTAGTGAAATCAAGCTTCCGACTTTAATTATTTGGGGCAGAAATGATAGTAGTGTATCATGGAAAGAAGGCGAATCTTATCATCAGTTTTTAAAAAACAGCGCCTTTCATATTATTGAAAAAGGTTATCATGCCCCATTCCGCCAAGAACCGAAAGAATTTATGGGCTATGTAAAAGAATTCTTTGAAAAGAATCCAACCGAAACGACAAAGTAATAAAAACGGGTATCTCACTTTTGAGATACCCGTTTCATATATTAAGCAGCTTGCCTCTGTCTTTTTTGCGTTTTTGAACCTAGTAATTTAGGTACAATCCAACCATCAATTCCAAGTTTTCCAGCATTCATGCCAGCAACTAAAACAAACATAGATAAAATAACCATTTGTGGATTCACACCTAGAGACCCACTAAACATATAGGAAAAGTTCATTACAAGACCAAAAAAGACAGCTGTTTTCGTTAAACAACCTACAATTAAACCTATTCCAACTAGAATTTCTCCCCATGTTACAAGCGTGTTAAATAGATCAACATTCGGAATTGCAAAGTCTTGTAAGAATGATGCCCACCAAGATTGAACAGCTGGTTGTGCTCCTTTTGACTTTTCAATAGCCCCCTGCAAATAACCTGTCGCATCAAATCCCTTTCCTTGTAACTTTCCGATTCCAGCCATCAACCATGTGTACCCCAGATAAACACGGATAATCGCTAACACAAAAGAAACTGCTTTGTTTTCTCTTAAAAATTGAATAACCATATCTTCCTCCTAAAGATGTAATTAAGTTAGTTACAGGTAATATCTTAACATTAGTTACTTACTTTTCAAATGTTAATTATGAATAAATTGTGACAATTACATAGAATGTTAAAAACTAACATTTATATAGTTGCTTTTATTTCCTTGCAAAAAACTTGAAAATATCATACCATAATTGATAATGATTTTCATTATTTTTTGTAAAAAAATTATGTGATAAATGTGAAACGTACTTATCCTATATTCGGATGAATACGTTTTATTCTTTATATAATTCAAATGTAAGAGTCTCGTTATCTAATGATTTTGCAACTTGAAATGCACCATCTATTGTTTTTTGATGGTTGATAATCCCGTAAAATAAGCGGATTGTAAACATAAATGCTGCAGTTCCATCCACATAATCTGTTGAACCTATATAGGTTTGTACACCACTATTTAAAAATGCTTTCACAAGTTTTGGATTTCCTAAAGTACACGAGCTATTAATAATATATATTATGCAATTTTGCATATTGTTTAATTTCATCTACACCAGAATTCTCTCTCGGCTCATCTTCTTCATACACAGCTTCTCCTAATTCTCCCATTACAAATCCACCTTCTTCACCATGAAAACAAAAAACAATATAATCTATATCTTCATACAAACTTTTTCCTGAAAGAACATCCATCAAATCACGTGGCCAATCAATCCAATATGTCACGACTTTTGCTCCAAAATACTCAAGAGTCGCTCGAAGCGATTGTGCTTCTAAATCTGAATTGTCACCAACTACTAACCCAATATTCAAATGAAAACCTTCATTCATAAGTTCATTTTATATATACCTGTCTCTTCTAAAAAGTCCTCTCTAGTTAACTCCTGCTTTTGTAAATACTGTCTATATGCGGTAATCGTTCCATCATGTGACACAATACAGATTCTTTCTGTCTTTAATGTATAACACCAGTTGATAAATTCATCTGCTCTAGCCCCAAATTCCTTCTCGGAAATCGTATTTATCCCCTCGTCCCATAACACACTGTTTACGCTTTCACTTTATAATTCTTATATATTTAGGGAGGGATTCACAAATGTTTGAAAGCTGAAAAATCTATACAGAGTTATACATTTTTTAATCCGAATACCAATTCATGATTCTCCTCTCAAATGGTTATAGTAACAGAGATAAAACGAAATTCTGAGGAGGATATATCAATGAGTAACTCAAATGATTTTTTAGACACAATACACGAAAAACAAGCGAAAGACGAGCAAAATAGAAAACGCCAAGGGAATGGAAATCCTGGGAAAAAGAAGCCGAATAAAACGCACAAATAACTATAAAAAAGCTGCCTAAAAAATATTCTAGGCAGCCTTTTTTAACCTTCTTTTACAGAAATAACTTCCTCCCAATTCCATTTTTCATAATACCACTGGGGGACATCAATATTTTCAATCCATTTCTTCGCTTTCGATCCATCTCCATTCGCCAACAACATATCTGCCTTTTTACGGTCAGAGCGCATCCATGTCAGCTGATTTCCACTTTTTATATAAAGTGGATTGTAATCTCCATATTTTTTTGAAGGAGTTGTAATTTGACGTTGTCGATTTGATTGAATATTTACTTGGTATAAAGAAGGCAATGATCTTTTTTCTTCTTCGTTTGACCATTCCATTTCCTTCGCTCTTGAAAGAGTAATAAGTTCATTATCCTGCCATGTAAAATCCCAATCAACATATCCTTTTGGAGTGAATTTTTCTTGCTGGAGAGCGGGTAATTCCTTTACTTTTAAATGTTTATTCTCTAACGCAAATCTTCCACTTCCTTCAATATAAGCTAATATATTTTTCGATGGAGCCCATTGTATCCATTGGCTGTTTAATAACATTTGATCTACTTTTTCAAAATAACTTCCGTCCGCTTTCAAAAGACAAAGTGTATTACTATCAGCTGACCACGAAGCAGTTGGTACAGCTAAAAAAGCAATCCACTTTTGATTTGGAGACCACTTGAAATCACTTGCAATATAAGCTAAGAAATCTTCCTGCATACTCGGTAATGTATATAGGTGTTTCATTTTATTTGGATTCATTCCTGCATCCTTTTGTACTTCATATAACTGCGCTCCTGTCCAACCTGTTGGAAGCAACTGAGCCTCAGTCGAAACAAGAAATTTCTTTCCGTCTGGATACCATGCATAGTCTCCTACACCCGATGATACATTTTCAAACGTTGCATTCTTCTTCTCTGCATCAAATGTATTTAACGTGCTTGTAAATTCAAATGCAATTATATTCTCTGCCGGTGACCATTGATAATTCGTTGCTTCTGTCTGAGACGGAACAACTTTTTTTCCATCCGCAACACGGTACAATTCAAGCTGATTTTGTTCCTCTCCCTTTGCGTATGCGATCCATTTTCCATCATGTGACCATTTTGGCTTTGTTATGTACTCTCCTTTTGTTATTTGTTTTTCGTTCCCATCGATTTTTATCCAGAGATTATGGTTACGAATAAAAGCTACTTGTATATTTTTTGTTTCAGCTTGAACAGTAGGCACAGCTTCATATAAGCAGCAAATACAGACAATCAAAACAGTTATTTTTTTCCACATCTTTTCCTATCCTCCTATAGATAATTCCCACTTATCGTTCCCCTTATCTACTATATTTAAATAAAATTATTGTTGACAACTCTTCAAATGCAGTTTTATAATACAAAACATAGTTTAGTTGAACGAATTATATATCGGCTTTGAAGGAAACTTAGTAGCGACTTATATCCCTGACTCAGAGAACTGATGGTTGGTGCAAATCAGTACATATACAAGCGTGAATTACAATTCTGGAGCTTCTTTCCCGTAGTGCGATTATGCATGAAGAGAAAGACGGATCTTTCCGTTATCTTAAAGTAAGTGGTAAACAATTTTTTGTTTACAAGTAGGGTGGTACCGCGATTTCTATCGTCCCTATCGGATTTTCCGATAGGGGCTTTTTTGCGTCTTCCCCTTTTAAACAATTTCATATATTACGCGTTGAAAGAATCGCAGTAGTAACTTATATCCCTGTTTCAGAGAGCTGATGTTTGGTGCGAATCAGTACATATACAAGTGCGAATTACAATTCTGGAGTTTCTTTTTCGTAGTGCTATTTTTGCATGAAGGAAAAGACGGATTTTTCCGTTATCAGTAACTGAGAAGTAGGTGAATTTTCACTTACAAATAGGGTGGTACCGCGATTTCTTCGCCCCTATCGGATTTTCCGATAGGGGCTTTTTCTATTTCTCACAAAAACAAATGTTAAATAATTCCGAATATTATGATAAAATTTTATAAGCGCTTACAAAAAATAAAAGGGGGTGATATACCCCAAAGTAATCACAGCAGTTTTTACAGATAAAAAGGAGGATGTATTAATGACAAAGAAAACAGAAATTCCATCACATTTAAAACCATTTGTATCCACGCAGCATTACGATCAGTACACACCGGTTAATCACGCTGTGTGGCGTTACATTATGAGACAAAACCATAACTTTTTAAAAGATGTTGCTCATCCAGCCTATGTTAACGGACTACAATCATCTGGTATTAATATAGATGCAATTCCAAAGGTTGAAGAAATGAATGAATGCTTAGCACCAAGTGGTTGGGGTGCAGTAACGATTGACGGCCTTATTCCCGGCGTAGCGTTCTTTGATTTCCAAGGACATGGTTTATTACCAATCGCGACAGATATTCGTAAAGTGGAAAACATTGAATATACTCCAGCTCCTGATATCGTTCATGAAGCAGCTGGACATGCACCGATTTTACTTGATTCTACATATGCAAAATATGTAAAACAATTTGGCCAAATTGGAGCAAAAGCATTTTCAACTAAAGAAGAACACGATGCTTTTGAAGCTGTGCGTACTTTAACAATTGTGAAAGAAAGCCCAACTTCTACACCAGAAGAAGTTGTAGCAGCGGAAAAAGAAGTTGCCGAAAAGCAAAAGCTTGTTTCTGGCTTATCAGAAGCAGAACAAATTTCTCGTCTTTTCTGGTGGACAGTCGAGTATGGCTTAATTGGAGATATAAATAACCCGAAAATTTACGGTGCTGGCTTACTTTCTTCTGTTGGCGAAAGTAAACATTGCTTAACAAACGCTGTAGAAAAAGTTCCATTCTCAATTGAAGCTTGCATACAAACGACATATGATGTTACGAAAATGCAGCCACAGCTATTTGTATGCAAGTCATTTGAAGAATTAACAGAGGCACTTGAGAACTTCTCTGAAACAATGGCTTTTAAAACAGGTGGCGCAGAAGGATTAGAAAAAGCAATTCGTTCTGAAAACAATGCAACTGCTCAATTAAGTAGCGGGTTACAAATTACAGGTACATTTGCAGAAAAGATTCAAAATGATGCGGGTAGAGTGATTTACATGAAAACAAATACACCGACTGCATTAGCACTAAACAATAAACAACTACCGAGTCATTCTACAGCTGTACATCAAGATGGCTTTGGTACACCAGTTGGTTTATTAGAAGGCAATGTTTCACTCGAAGATTGCACAGATGAGGAGTTACAAGCATTAGGCATTATCATCGGTAATCGTACGGAACTATCCTTTGCAAGCGGTGTTCATGTAAAAGGAACAGTAACCGATATTGTGAAAAACGATGAAAAAATCACTCTTATTTCATTTACAGATTGCACAGTGGTTTACAAAGATCGTCTATTATTTGATGCTTCATGGGGAGCTTTTGACATGGCAGTTGGTTCAAAAATCACTTCTGTATTCCCAGGCGCAGCCGATGCAGCCGCATTCTTCGGAGTGAATGAAGAAGTAGAAGAAACACCAGAACCACTTACATTAACTGAGCTGGATCGTATGTATCAAACCGTTCGTGATATTCGAAATGAAGGTGTGTTACAAGATTCATATGTGGAACAATTAGTAGCAATTCAAGAGGTACTAAATAAGTTCTATACGAAAGAATGGTTACTTCGCCTTGAAATTTTAGAATTACTTTTAGAGCATAACAAAGGAAACGAAGCATCTGATGCTCTATTACAACAACTTTCCACTTTTACAGAAAATGAATCTGTAAAGCGTTTGATTAGCAATGGTCTTGCCCTACTCCCAATAAAGGATGTGAACAACAATGCAACGACTAACAGATGAAGAAGTACAAGAGGAATTAGCAAAGCTAGATAAATGGATAGTGAAAGATGAAAAATGGATTGAAAGAAAATATATGTTTTCCGACTACTTAAAAGGTGTCGAATTTGTCTCTGAAGCCGCCAAACTATCAGAAGAACACAATCACCATCCATTTATCCTTATCCAGTATAAAGCAGTCATTATTACTTTGTCATCCTGGAATGCAAAAGGTTTAACAAAACTTGATTTCGAGCTAGCAAGACAGTTTAATGAACTCTTTTTACAAAATGAAAAAGCAATTATAAGAAAGTAAAAAAGGAGAAGCCTTTATTTAGGCTTCTCCTTTTACAATCAATTGAATACAGTGACCAAACGGATCTTCTACTTGCATTATTCCATCTTTATACGTAGCAATCGCGCCAATATATTTTAAGCTTTCACACACTTGCTCTTTTTCTTTTTCATCTACTAGTACAATTGTGAAATATTTCAAGCCAACGGAATTTAGCATCTGCGGCGGCACACCTTCACCTTGCCATGTATTTAAACCAACATGGTGATGATAGCCACCTGCTGAAACAAATAATGCACCGTTTCGGACTGGAATCGTCACTTCAAATCCAAGCCCATCTACATAAAAACGTTTTGCTTCTTCTAAATCAGCAACATGTAAATGGATATGTCCCATTACTGTTCCGCTTGGAAATCCATTCCACTCATTTCCTTGTTGTAATAATCCTTCTCCATCTAATGGGTTGCTAACAAACGGAAGCTCTCCCTTTTCATCACGCCATACTTCTCTTTGACGATCATGATAAATTTCGATTCCATTTCCATCTGGGTCAGCTAAATAAATTGCTTCGCTAAAGTAATGATCTGCCCCGCCATGTAACGGATGCACTTTCTGCACAAGATGAAGAAGAATATTTGCTAAATCTTGTCTACTTGGTAGTAAGATTGCAAAGTGATATAAACCAGTGCGATTTCTTTGTTTTGGAAGAGTATTTTCTTTCTCTTCTACTATAAGAAGCGGTTCATTACTTTCATTACCAAGTGTAACGATATGCTCCTCTTCTCTTACCACTTTCAATCGTAACACATCTGTATAAAATGCTAGAGACTGTTGTAAGTTCGATACATATAAATGAACTGTACCGAGTGTTGTACTGGGATGAAGTCGAAAGTCCATATTGTTATGCCCCCATTTCGATTAGTCTTTTTTGAATACAGTCGCTTTTAAGAAGTTATCTACAAAACCTTCAGCTTTAACAACGAATAAGTAAAGACCCATTGCTAACAATGCAAGGTCTAATTCGTATCCTGGATTCTTTCCATCTCCTAATAAACCAGCAGACCATTTTACTTTTACAATTGCTCCAACTAAAATAAGTGCAAATAATAATCCAATATAACGTACACCTAAACCGATAATCAATAACAGACCACCAACTAATTCTACTGTCGCTACGCCGTATGCAAGAGCACCTGGTAAACCGATACTTGTAAACCATCCTGCAATATTATCAATGCCTGATTGGAACTTTGCCAAACCATGCATAAAAAACGTTACTCCTAATACGATACGAATAATTAAATTACCAATATGTTGATTCATTTTGTTATCTCCTTTTATGTTTTATAATATAAAACTTTTGTTTACATTACAAAACATACAATAATTTTTTTTATTCGTCAATTTATTTTTCTTGAGAAAAAAATGTTTTTTTTTGCTATGATACAAATAGTTGTCTACAAAAAAGGAGCTTGATTATTATGAATATCGGTTCTGCAATACGTGAAATTCGTCAGCGCAGAGGCGTCACTATCGCCCAAATTTGTGAAGGAACAGGACTTTCTAAAGGTTTTATGAGCCAGGTCGAGAATAATAAAACTTCTCCATCTATCTCAACTTTAGAAACAATTTCCAAATTTTTGAACGTTCCTCTCCCTTATTTATTGCTTGAGCAAAAAGATCACATGAAAATTGTAAAAAAGGAAGAACGAAAATACAGTGTGTATGGAAAAGATGAACAAAGGATTGAGCATGTCGCTGAGCAAGGAGGCCTTCGTTTATCTTTAGTAGAAATCCCAGCTGGATTCCCAAAAGAAAATATACCAAATGCTCATGAAGGTGAAGAATGCCATCTTGTTTTGCGCGGTAAATTAGAAGTACAGCACGGAGAAGATATCGCGATTGTGGAAGAAGGAGATTCTTTCTCCTGGAGTGCATGTGTGCCACATATTGTGCGTAATATTGGCGAAGACTCCGCATTATTACTCATCTCGAGCCATGCTGAAAATCGAAAACGTGTATATTAAAATGCAATACAAAAAGCCTGTTTTCAAAAATGAAAAACAGGCTTTTTGCATTATTCTCGTATAATTCCATAGCTTGATCCTACTAATACTTCTTTCCCTTTTTGATTACGATAAATCGACTCTATCGATACCTTTTTGTACCCTTCCATTTGTTCCACACTTGTAAGATTTACATCACAAGTAATTGTATCTCCAGTAAAAACAGGCCTGATGAATTCACTTACTAATTCCCGTGCTATGTAATGTACCTCTCCACCAATTTTCGTTCCAATACTTGCAGTTAATAAACCATGCACCATTAAACGTCCCTGCTCATCATGTTCCATATGATGTCTCCCTTTATCACCTGTAAGATGAGCAAATTCCAAAACCTCTTCTTCTGTAAATGTTCTTTCATACCGAAACGTATCTCCTACTTTAATATTCAATTTCATCCCCCTTTTTAAAATTCCGAATTTTCTTTATTATTTTACCACAAAATGAATATTCCTTCATTTTAATCACTAAAGGTGCTGTTACAAACTGTTAATAATTAACATTTGCATGTTATTATTTAATTATCTTTGATGAAATTGGAGGCCTTAATAATGACATTTGAATTAGTTAGTAGCATATTATTGGCAGTTTCATTACTCTTCTATTCCACATTAGAAGTTTGGCTTGCTCCCAATAATAACTCCTTCTTTAAAGATTTAAAAAAGAAAATGATATTCCTACTCCCCTTGTTTACTCTCTCATTCGCAGTCCACTATTTCTTTTTTGTACAGTAAAATATTGTATCTGTATAAACGAAAAAAGATTGCTATCGCCTAGCAATCTTTTTCTACATTCTTTCTATTATCTAATGGGGCTATCTATGTCCCTGTTTTTTCGCTTCATTATAACCATAATAAGCACACGTCCCATTTTGAGATAAATCCCGTACCTCAAAACCACAACTACGATAAAAATCAAAATTATTCGCATAAGTATGAGCAAACCAATCTCCATGAGGGAGTTTCTGCATACAAAGGGAAACGAGCTTCTTTCCTAATCCTTTTCCTCTATATTCATACTTCACAACTAAATCCATAATATTGGCAGCCATTATCTGATCAGAAATAACACGAACCATCGCAATCATTTCTTCCTCATCCCAAATCGTAAAAGCCCACGTAGAATTTTCAAATGCTATCGTAAATTTTTCAATTTGCCAAGATGGAATGCTATTGTTACTCCAGCCTGCATCCTCAAATAAACTTTTAATCGCATAAGCTGGTACACCTGTCGTTCCTTCTCGAATAATGAGTCCGTTATGATAAATATACAATCCCACTCCCCCTTTTATTGTTATATACTATTCTTTAAAAGTTGAATATTACCTTTTTAAAAGGAGAAAAAGATGGGGAAATTATTATTATTTTCTTTTACACTTCTTGTCATTACTGTACAAACTACTAATATAGCATTCTTTTGTTTATGGATCCTTACATTACTACTTCTACTACAAAAAGAAATATCTTATATACAACATATCATGTTCCCGTATTATTTTCTATTATCAATGGCGTATTAGAAGAATGTATTTGGCGGGGAATCTTACTACATCAGTTTACAAATCAGTTTGATGAAAAATGGGCTATTTTGCTTACAAGCATTGGTTTTGGTTTGCAGCATTACTCCTTAGGTTTTTCTTGGAGTGTTTCCACCGCTTTTATTATAGCTGGTATATTTTATGGAGGAATAGTTGTGAAGTCAAATAGCATCATTCCAGCTATTATATGGCATATAATTTTAAACATATTAATGGTATTTAGTGGTCTCATTCTTTAAAAGTGCAGGATTTATCCTGTTCTTTTAATTGCATATACAAGAACATCTATTCCATGAAATGATGCTGTCTTCTCATAACTCATTCCTGTTTTTCGAGCAACAAAGATAGAAGCAGGATGATCTGGATTAATAAGAGAAATGAGCTTATTCAAACTTAACACTTGAAAACCATAATCTCGAAAAGCTGTTGCTGCTTCCTTTGCATATCCCTTTCCCCAATACTCTGGAAGTAACCAGTACCCAATTTCAATTTCTTCTCTTCCATCTACTTGTTGCCTAACGAGTCCTGCGTGACCAATTGGTGTATCTGTTTCCTTTTCAATCATTAGAAATAATCCTAAACCGTTTTTATAACTAGGAAGAACCCAGCTTTCAAGACTTTTTTTACACTGCATATATGTTTTCGGAGTTCCGTTCCCAATGTAACGCATCACTTTCTCATTTCCCCATAAAGAAGCATAAAACTCTAAATCAGCCATTGTATATTTGCGAAATTGCAAACGATCCGTATGGAACATATCATCCTCCCCCCTTTGCCTGAATACATTTCAGAATGTACAATGTATGGTAACTTTTACATCTATTATAAACGAGGTAATATGAAATAAGGGGAAAATTCAAAATTCAAGGGATTTATTAGAGTAAAAGCTGTTTCCTTAGATAAGGATGTAACTTTAATCAATCCGCACGAACCGGAATTTTATAAGATGTTTTTAATAAAAAAGACAGTAGACAAAGACTTGTCTACTGCATCCATATTATAACTAGTACAACGAAAACTACAATTGAGGGGGGAGGTTTTTCACTTATATACTAGATATTTATCTTGTTCTAACAACAGACAAGAACTTCCCGTTCACAAATGACATTGGATTAGAACTTAGTTCTATTTCATTTTAATTGATAAAGATTATTATTGTCAGTATAAAACACATAAATTTTCTACAAAATTTTACTTATAATAAAAAACGCTACAAAAAGATACTATCTTTTCGTAACGTTTCATCTATCAATCTTATTCATACTGGTTCTCCTCTAACCTGTCACGCAATACTTTAACACGTTTGAAGAAGAAAAATGACATCCCTAAAAATAAAACAATAACACCCATCATCGCAAAGGATTGTATAGTTTCTCCTCCTCCATTTGGGATTAATAAACCAATCATTAAAAATGTGGCTAGCGCAAGAAGAACTTGACCGAAGCGAATATAATCTGCTATTTTCTGTTGTAATTCTTTCATACTTCTACCACTCCTCCCTCTCACTCTATCATATTCTAATCATTTCTGAGGCAAGTAAATACAGCCAATGAGGGAGAAGTTTTCCAACAGAAAAAGAGCCGCTGCTAAACGGCTCTTTCAAATTTTCTATACACCTTTATAAGCTTGCGTATACACTTCTTTCAGCTCTGAAATAAGCGGTAATTTCGGATTTGCTGTTGTGCACTGATCTTCAAAAGCTCTTTCCGCTAACGTGCCAACAACTGCTTCAAATGCTTCTTTTTCAACACCTTGGCCAGCGATGCTCATATTAATATTTAATTCTTTTCCAAGGGCAATAATAGCTTGTACTAATGATTCTACGCCTTCTTCCACTGTACGCGCTGGAAGTCCAAGCATTCTTGCAATATGTGCATAGCGCTCATCTGCAACAAAGTACTCGTATTTTGGGAATAGTGCATGTTTTCTTGGTTTGATTGCATTATAGCGAATAACATGTGGCATTAAAATAGCATTTGCACGGCCATGCGGAATATGGAATTCCGGTCCAAGTTTATGCGCTAAGCTATGGTTAATTCCAAGAAATGCATTTGCAAATGCCATACCAGCCATTGCTGATGCATTATGCATTTTTTCACGAGCCTCTTCATCATTGCCATCTTTATATGCACGTGGTAAATATTTAAAGACAAGGTCCATTGCTTTTAAGGCTAATCCATCTGTATAATCATTTGCCATAATTGATACGTACGCTTCAATTGCATGTGTTAAAACGTCCATTCCTGTGTCAGCAGTGATATGCGGTGGTACTGTCATAACAAACTGCGGATCCACAATGGCAACATCTGGTGTTAATTCATAATCAGCGAGCGGATATTTGATATTGTTCTTTTTATCTGTAATAACCGCAAATGGTGTCACTTCTGACCCTGTTCCAGATGTTGTCGGAATTGCAACAAACTGCGCCTTATTTCCTAGTTTTGGATATTTACATGTACGTTTTCTAATATCTAAAAACTTTTGTTTTATACCAAAGAATTCTGTTTCTGGGTGCTCATAAAATAGCCACATTCCTTTTGCTGCATCCATCGCTGATCCGCCGCCAAGAGCAATAATAACGTCCGGTTTGAAGCTTCTCATCATTTCTGCACCTTTAAATACAGTTTCATCTGACGGATCTGGTTCTACTTCAGAGAATATTTCTACTTTCACATCATTTCTATGTTGAGCTAAATAATGCGTTACTACATCAATATATCCATACTGTACCATTCCAGGATCTGTTACAATGAATGCGCGTGAAATGTTCGGCATACTTGCTAAATATTGCGTAGCGTGTTTTTCAAAATAAATTTTTGGTGGTAACTTGAACCACTGCATATTCTTTTTTCTATTTGCAAGTCTCTTTACGTTCATTAAATGTGTTGCCGTTACGTTTTGAGATACAGAGTTCTTTCCGTATGATCCACATCCGAGTGTAAGAGACGGAATGAAAGCATTATATACATCACCAATTCCGCCCTGTGCTGACGGAGCATTTACGATAAGACGACATGCTTTCATACGTAAACCAAACTGTTTTTGTACTTCTGTATTTGTAGAGTGAATAACTGCGGAATGTCCTAAACCGCCAAGTTCTAACATGTTTTCACAATGCTGCAATCCTTCTTCTAATGAATTTGCTTTTATACAAGCTAATACTGGACTTAATTTTTCACGAGATAACGGGTGGGCTGCGCCGACTCCTTTAATTTCAGCTACAAGTATCTTTGTGTCTTCAGGTACTGTAATCCCAGCTAAGGCTGCAATATAATGTGCGGATTTCCCAACGATATCACTATTTACTGCACATGTATTCTCATTAATAACAAGCTTCTCTAATTTTTTTCGTTCTTCTTCTGTTACAAAGTAACAATTGTTTGCTATCATTTCTTTTTTCACAGCGTCATAGATTTCTTTATCTACAATGATTGCTTGCTCAGAAGCACAAATCATACCATTATCAAACGTTTTCGATAAAATCACATCATTTACAGCACGTTTCACGTTCGCTGATTTTTCCATGTAGCATGGAACGTTACCTGGTCCTACCCCTAGGGCTGGTTTACCAGTAGAATATGCTGATTTCACCATTCCTGCTCCTCCAGTTGCTAAAACAAGCGCTACACCTTCATGATTCATTAATTGTTTTGTTGCCTCAACAGAAGGCTTTTCAATCCATTGAATACAGTTCTCTGGTGCACCAGCTTTCACTGCAGCATCGCGCACTGTTTTTGCAGCTGCGATAGAACATTGCTGCGCTGAAGGGTGGAATGCAAAAATAATTGGGTTTCTCGTTTTTATCGCAATGATTGCTTTAAACATCGTTGTTGACGTTGGATTTGTTACTGGCGTTACCCCAGCAACCACACCGACCGGCTCTGCAATTTCTATTACTTCCTCATGTGGATCCTCACGAATAATCCCCACTGTTTTGTCATTTTTTATGCTATTCCAAATATATTCAGTTGCAAAAATATTTTTAATACATTTATCCTCATACACACCGCGTCCCGTTTCTTCAACAGCCATTTTTGCAAGCGGCATATGTTGATCCACGCCCGCAAGTGCCATTTCATGTACAATTTTATCAATTTGTTCCTGTGTAAAACCTTCTAATGCTTGTAAAGCTTTTTTACCATTCTTTACTAACGTCTCAATCATTTCTACCACTTCTTGCGTTTCATTTACAACTTTCTCTTTGACTACCATGTAATTTCCTCCTATTCTGCTATATGGACTTAAATAGCCCCTAAGGGTCTTAATACGTCCCTATTAGCGTAAAAAAATAGAGTTACTTTTCCTACATGAATCCTATCTTTTGTGAAATGTTTCACATATTTATGTGTGAAGTATTATTTCATGATTTCAATATACACGAAATATTTTCATTTGTGTGTGTCTAATTTGTGAAAACATTCACAATAAGAATTTAAAAAAGCACCGCCCTCTTAGCAGTGCTTTTTCATTATGCTAACGCTTGTGCTAAATCTTCAATTAAATCTTCGCCATCTTCAATACCGACAGAAATACGAATTAATGTATCTGTAATTCCTAGCTCTTTACGACGATCTGCTGGAATAGATGCATGTGTCATTTGAGCTGGAATAGAAATTAAGCTTTCTACTGCTCCTAAACTTTCAGCAAGCGTAAAATACTGCAGTTTCTCAAGTACTTTATTTAGCGTTTCTTCACTGTCTACATCGAATGAAATAATTGCACCGTATCCATTCGCTTGTTCAGTTGCTAATGCATGATTCGGATGTGATTCAAGGCCTGGATAGTATACTTTATTAACTTTTGGATGATTATTTAAAAACTCAGCAATCGCGCGTGAATTTATTTCATGTTCTTCCATACGAATTCCTAATGTTTTTAAACCACGAAGTAACAAGAAGCTATCTTGTGGTCCGAGAATACCACCTGTTGAGTTTTGAACGAAATGAAGGTCTTCTGCTAATTGTGGGCTATTTACAACAACTAATCCGGCAACAACATCGCTATGTCCACCTAAATATTTCGTTGCACTGTGAAGTACAATATCTGCTCCTAAAGAAATTGGTGACTGCCAGTATGGCGTCATGAATGTGTTATCAATAATTGTTAGTAAACCTTTTTCTTTTGCAAACGCGGAAATTTGCTTAATATCTGTAATTTTTAATAATGGGTTTGTTGGTGTTTCTACATAGATTGCTTTCGTATTCGGATGAACTGCTTCTGCTACTTCATTTAAATTTGTTGTATCTACAAATGTATGTTCAATACCGAATCGATTCAATACTTTTGTAATCACACGATATGTTCCGCCATATACGTCATCTGTTAAAATGACATGATCTCCTTTGGAGAATAACATAATCGTTGCTGTAATCGCAGCCATCCCTGATCCGAATGCAAACCCTGCGTGACCGTTTTCTAATACGGCAATCATTTCTTCTAATGCTGCACGCGTTGGATTACCTGTACGTGAATATTCGTATCCTTGATGTTTACCAACTGCTTCTTGTTTGTACGTACTTGTTTGATAAATCGGTACGTTTACAGATCCAGTTGAAGGTTCTCCTATGCGAATACCATGAATTAACTTTGTTTTTGCTCTCATTTTTATTCCCACCCTTTGTATATATCTTTACTTAAATAACGCTCACTGCTATCTGGAAAAATCGTTACAATATTTGTACCTGGTTTTGCCCTTTCAGCTTCTAATAAACTTGCATGAAATGCTGCTCCTGAAGAACTACCAACAAGAAGGCCTTCTTTCTGCGCTAATTCTTTCACACGTCTGAATGCATTTCGATCAGAAATGGTATGAATTTCATCGAAATATGATGATTTTAAAAATGGCGGAATAAATTCAAGACCGATTCCTTCTGTTTCATGTGGACCTGCTTCACCACCATTTAAAATAGATCCTTCTGGTTCTACAATCACCGTTTTAATTTCACGATTTTGTTCTTTTAAATAGGAGGCAGTTCCCATAAATGTACCACCAGTACCTGCACCTGCTACGAATATGTTAATCTCTCCATCTAGCGCTTCCCACAGCTCTGGTCCTAATGTTTTGAAATAGGCACGTGGATTTGCGTCATTTGCAAATTGGCTTGGAGAGTATGAATTGGGCGTTTCTTTTACTAATTCTTTCGCCTTTACAATCGCACCAGTCATCCCTTGTTCAGTTGGCGTATGCACAACTGTTGCACCAAGTGCTTTCATCAGCTCTTGCTTTTCAATACTGAATTTTTCTGGAACACAAACAATTACATGTAAATCATGCTCTAGTGCTGCAAGTGCCAGTCCAATGCCAGTATTCCCTGCCGTCGGTTCAATAATTGTTCCCCCTGGCTTTACAAGTCCTTTTACTAGTGCATCTTCAATCAATTCTCTTCCTAAGCGATCTTTCACGCTTCCACCTGGATTATAAAATTCAAGCTTTGCAAATAAACGAACGCCCTCTGAAAGTGAAAAACGAGTAATTTCTACAATCGGTGTATGACCGATTAATTCATGAACTCCACGATACACCTTCATCGTGTTCTCCTCCTTATTTGCCAATAAAGAAAAGGCAACTGTATGTATCTTCTTTATATGAGACAGTTGCCTTTTTGTTACATTACTTTAACTCTTCTAACACTTTTATAATAAAGTTTGTAGAATGAAGAGCTGCTTGATCTAAAAATTGATCAAATGAAACGTTTGATTCTTTACCAGCAATATCAGAAAGTGCACGAATAATTACAAATGGTACTTTGTATTGATGACATACTTGTGCAACCGCTGCTGCTTCCATTTCTACTGCGTAAAGATTTTCAAATTTATCACGGATTGCTGCAACTCGGTTTGGATCACTCATAAATGAATCCCCTGTTGCAATCATTCCTTTCACAACTTGAATGTTCTCTTCGGATTTCATACATTTCTCAGCTAATGCTATTAGTGCTTCATCCGCTTTAAATCCTGGTGGCATCCCTGGCACTTGACCATATTCGTAATCAAATGCAGTTACATCCACGTCATGATGGCGAACTTCTGTTGAGATGACAACATCCCCAACATTTAAAGATTGATGGAATCCACCAGCTGAGCCTGTATTAATTACTTTTTCAGGTTGGTATCTCTCTAATAAAATTGTCGTCGACATAGCTGCATTTACTTTACCAATACCAGACTTTAACAAGATTACTTCATGTCCTGCTAATGTCCCTTTCGTAAATTCACAACCTGCAACGGTTTCTGTTTCTGCTTGTTCTAATTTGTCACGTAAAATACGTACTTCTTCTTCCATTGCTCCAATTACAGCAATTCTCAATCTAATCCCTCTTTCTATTGCTTAGTTGCCTCCATTACCCAAACGAAATGATTTAATCTCGTAAATGTTACATGGAAGCCATTGTTTTCAAAAATAGATTGCATGATCGGAATACGTGTATAGTATTCTGTTTGCAAATCGTTTGCTAACTGATGAAAACCTCTTTGTTTTGCAGTTTCAACAGTTTTATCATACGCTTCTTGATCTGCAAATATCGTATCAGCAAACACTATTTTACCACCTTTATGAAGCAATTGACTATACTTCGCAATTGCTACATCTTTTTCTTCATCTGTTAGATGATGAAACGCATAAGTGCTTACAATTGTATCAATAGAATCGGGAACATCAAAAGAAAGAAAATCTCCCTCTGTAATTGAAAATCCTTCTGGTAGCTTTTGCTTTGCGATTGTACGCATTTCACGTGACGGCTCTATGCCGTAAACAGTATGGCCGGCAAGTAATAATTTATTTGTTAAATTGCCAGTACCAACACCAAATTCTAATACATTTCCAAATGATTTATTTACTACATCCTCTAAAATCTCCTCATAACGAGCGAAAACTTCTTTATATTGTATATCTTCGCCTTGTACGAATGAATCGTACGTATGAGCCCACTCATCAAATAAACCGTTAAATTCTATACCCATATAAAATTCCCCTTTTTCTTATCGGTTTTATCAGTATGATATGCTTTCTTTACGAAAATGTCAATTGAAACGGAAATGGTATTTCCTTCTTTTCTTTGTTACACTTAACATGATTATATGGAGAGGAGCGTTTTTTGTGTCATTTACGTTTGAAATGCTGGAAGATAAAGTAGAATTTTTTGAAGCACCAAACTTAGTTTCCTTAGAAAAGAAAATTAACGAACAAATTGACAATAACAAAGCACTTATGCTGGAAGTTCATCATATTTCTCATCAAATGGTTATGGATCCCGAGAGCAAAAGACCTTATTACAGCGCAGTTGTTCATTTTAAATTAAAAAAATTACGCTAAACTAAAAAAGAGAGAGGTTCTAAGAACCTCTCTCTTTTTTAGTTTAGCGTTTGAACAAGTGCTGGTTTCCAACCCTCATTTTCTACCCAATCAATATTTACATAGTACCTTTTACCAGTTTGTTTATCTTGAACATTACCGTACGCTTTTTGCTTACCGTTATTCCCAATGCGGTGAATAACCAATTGTTCCACTGGAACTTCGATTGCAGCGGAAATTGCTTGTTTCATCTCATTCCAATCTGCTGATCCTTGTTGAAATGTCATTGCCGGTGTTGCACCTTGCGTTGTACCAGCTGGCTTCCAAGAAGGTTTCGTATAAGCATCTGTTGCTTTAGGCTGTGTTTTTTCAGCTGGGACCTTTTCATTTGCTTTTGCTTCTTCCTCAGCTTTTTGTTTCTCTTCGTCCTCTTTTTTCTTCGCTGCTGCTTGCTCCTGTTTCTTAGCTTCTTCTTTCTCTTTCGTTTTCTCAGTTTTATTATCTTTCGTTGTTTGCTGAGATACTTTCTTGTCTGGAGAAGATGCTTGCTCTGTTGTATCAGAAGTAAAGAATACTTGGTACGCTACAACAAGTACTGTTAATAGCACAATAGCAATTGCAATATTTAAAACACCGTTTTGACGACGTTTTTGTTGTTTCTGTTGGAATCTAGATCCTCCTGCCATTCTTCAAACCTCCATGCAGTTTTTCCTACTTGCTATTGTAACACTAAATCTTAAAAGGTTGAACAACTACAGTAATTTTTTCACGAAATGAAAACATTTGATAATAAATTGCAAGATTACCTTCTACTTTCCAAGTGAGCAATCTCTTCTACAAATTCTTTAAAAATCGGTGTTACAGTATTTTGTTCATTATTCGTTTCTAAGTCAACAACTACTAGCGCATATCTTGGGTTTTCATACGGGAAGTAACCCGCAAACCAACGATTTACACGATTTCCTTTTCCTGTTTGTGCCGTCCCAGATTTTCCGGCAACAGATAGCGGTAATGACTGAAAAGTAGTACCTGTTCCTTTCTCCATCGTTACTGCTTTTCTTAATAGTGATTGCACTTGTTTCACTGTATGATAAGAGAGTTGCCGCCCCTCCAATTTATGATCTTCAAAATGAAAAAATCTTGTGCCATTTTTGTACCGTATTTCTTTTACAGCTTTTACTTCTTTCTTCTCTCCATTTCTTGCAATCGTCGCCATCATATTTGCAACAGCTAAAGGAGATATTCTTACATCTTTTTGTCCAATTGCTGTTTGAGCAATTGCTTTGTGACTCACCTTATTTTCTTCACCATTCCAAACAGTTGCTTTTTTCTCTTCTATCAACTGTTTAAATCCAGGTGTATGAAACACTTGCCCTTTCCATCCTACCGTCTCACCCGCTCCTAGCGCTTCTAAATACGTTTCCATTACATGTTTATCCTTTTGCATCAATTCATCACTAAGCACCGCAAATGTCCTGTTACAACTCCTAGCAAAGCTCTCGGTGAAGCTTAATTTCCCCATCATAACCTGCGGAGTATTTTCGCCATACGGATCTGTATCACAGTTAAACATACGATGAGATTGAATTATATCATTATCAATTGCCGCGGCCGCTATAACTGTTTTAAAAACAGAACCAGGAAAATGAGGAATTAGCATTTGGTTTTCCATCGTTTTTTGATACGCACGCTTATCATTCGTCTGTAAAGATGGTTTACTCACCATTGCTAAAATTTCACTCTTCTTCACATCAAGTAGTACTAATCCACCGTTTTTTATTCCATGCATTTGCACAAGCTCTTCTGCTTTTTGTTGCAAAGACTTTTCTATCGTTGTTTGAATCGTAACTGGATAAAAAGGATTTCCAGGAGATGTATATTTTGCACGTTTCCCAAAAATCGGTTCGCCCTGTCTGTCTACGGGATACAACACTTTCGTTTCACCATCAGTCATTAAAAATTCATCAAATGATTGTTGAAGTCCTGAAATACCAATCGGTGTTTGAATAGGTAACTTCTTCATTTCCCCGTATCGCTTTTGAAATTCATTCTCGTTTTCTCCTACTGCACCAATTAAATGTTCTGCTTCTGGTATTTGTTTCACCCTTACTTCAGTTGCAACCATGCCTAACATATCCGCACGATTAATCTTTTCCACCTGTTCTTTCGTTAATTGAAACGGTTTATCACCTCTTTGAAATATAAATGGTTTTCGTTTGTCTTTCATTTGCAGATTTATGTCTTGTCCCGGCACACTAATGATATGCGCAATTTTCTCTAACATGTCATTTTTTATTTGTAGAAATGGAAAAATAATTAACACTGGATACTTTTCTTCACCAAGTTCTACTCCATTTCGATCAATAAAACGTCCCCTACCATCATCCACTGTAACTGCTTGTGTACGCTGGGTAACACTCTTTTCAATTAAATTTATATGTTTATCTGTAAATGATTCAGTATATATAAGCTGTATTTGTACCAATCTTCCAAGCAATAGCAACATGATGCATGTAAAGCATAATAAGGTGATGATAATTCTCCGTTTGATTTTCATAAAAAACACCTCGTCTTTTCAGTTTAGACGAGGTGCCATTCCTTTTATACAGAACGAAATATTACAAAAGCGTATATTATGTAATTATTTTTTATTGACTGACTGGTTGTTTTGCATATTTTTCAAAAACTGATTTATAAGTTTCCACATTTAAAACTTTAAGAGCAAAGGGATAAGCAAGAGAGAAACAAATAAAAAAGGTCCACTCGCATAAAATGTACCCTATAGAATAGACACTTAAAAAAAAGTCTATTCTATAGGGTATTTCTTGTATAATAGGAGAAAAATTAGAATCGGAGAAATTTCACAATGACGAAAAAGCTATTTACAGAAAAAGAGGTTCAAACGCTATCAAAGAATCCATACGTAAAATCTATGAGTGAGAAAGGAATTACTTATACAGACGACTTTAAGCGCATATTTATTGAAGAAAATAGAAAAGGAAAGTTACCACGAGACATTTTTGAAAAATATGGTTTTGATATAGATATGATCGGAATGAAGCGTGTTACGTCGGCAAGAGATAGATGGTGTGCCGCTTATAGAAAAAATGGTGTATTAGGATTACGTGATACACGTAAAGAAAACCTAGGGAGATCTTTAGAGAGAGAACTTACTTTAGAGGAAAAGTATGCGCGTTTAGAAGCTGAACGGAACTTACTAAAAGCTGAAAATGAGCTGTTAAAAAAGATCAAACTTATGGAAGGGAGGATGAAAAGGAAATAACGTTACTACCTAGTAAAAAATATATCTTGATTCGTTCTGTTATCGTAAAATATAACCTAAGAAATATGGTGAGTCACTTATGTAAGATAGCTGGCGTTTCACGTTCTGGATATTATAACTATTTCTCTTTGAAAGCTAGAGAACAACGAAAACAAATGGATAAAAAAGACGAGAAAGTGAAGAGAATCATATTAAAAGCTTTTCATTTTAAAGGACGTCAAAAAGGAGCCCGTCAAATAAAAATGACATTGGAGGGGCAATTTCATATTGTTTACAATTTGAAGCGTATACGAAGAATTATGAAAAAATACAAGATTGTTTGCCAGATTCGGAAAGCGAATCCTTATAAAAAAATGATGAAAGCGACGCAAGAACATAGAGTGGTCCCAAACTTATTAAAGCGAGAATTCAAACAAAACATCCCGGGAAAAGTATTACTTACCGATATCACTTATTTATTTTACGGAAAAGGAAAGAAAGCGTATTTATCGACTATTAAGGATGGATCAACCAATGAAATTTTGGCTTACCACGTTTCTAGTCGAATTACGTTAGATTTAGCCATAGATACACTTGTAAAGCTAAAGAAGAATAGAAAGGTAAAGTTAGCCGAAGGAGCATTTATTCATTCTGATCAAGGCTCTCACTATACAAGTCCTATTTATCAAAAGTTGGTCAAGAAATATGGATTAGGACAATCCATGTCAAGAAGAGGAAACTGTTGGGATAACGCCCCACAAGAATCATTTTTTGGTCATTTTAAAGATGAAGCATATATAAAACCTTGTGAGTCTTTTGCACAATTAAAAAATGAAATTAAGAACTACATGACGTATTACAATCATTATAGATATCAATGGAATTTAAAAAAGATGACTCCTGTTGAATACAGAAATCATCTTCTTGATGTTGCATAACTTTTTTTAAAAATGTCCTTTACAAAGGGTACAGATTACATGAGTGAACCTTTTTTTATTATTTTACAGAGATGATCTCAACTTGCATTTCTCCACCTGGCGTTTGAATTGCTACTTTTTCACCAATTTGCTTACCTAGTAAGCTTTTTGCGATTGGAGAATCGTTAGAAATTCTTCCTTCAAATGGATCTGCTTCTGCACTACCAACGATTGTGTAAGCTTCTTCATCTCCATCTGGTAATTCTTTGAATGTTACAGTTTTACCTAATGTTACAACTGTAGACTCTTCGCCATTATCTTCAATGATAACTGCGTTACGAATCATATTTTCTAGTTGTGTAATACGTCCTTCTACGAATGCTTGCTCATCTTTCGCTGCATCGTACTCCGAGTTCTCAGAAAGATCACCGAAACTACGTGCGATTTTAATACGCTCTACAACTTCTTTACGTCTTACTGTTTTTAATTGCTCAAGCTCGTTTTCTAATTTTTGTTTACCCTCTTGCGTCATAGGGTATGTTTTTTCTATTGCCATGTTTTCCACTCCTTTTATATATCAATCCCCCGAAAAAAAGAGGAGTTCAATATGAAAACTCCTCCGCTTTATCCTATAGCGGAGGTTTCTAGTACACATGCACTAGCGGAGTTGTCACATACAACCCCGTATTTTCCAATTCTTCCTCATATAAAGAAGATATGTATGGAAAGTTCATATAAATATGCCCTCACCTATAGATAGATGAGGTTGGCATGTTTCATTGTATTCGATAAGAAGGGAAAAAATCCCTTCCTATCGTATATCTTTTACTATGCTATTACAAATTCACTTTTTGTTCAAGAATTGTTGCAATTTTTGTGACCATAATATCAATTGCAACATGATTTTGTCCGCCTTCTGGAATAATTATATCCGCAAATTTCTTAGAAGGCTCAATAAATTGGTTGTGCATTGGACGTACAACATTTACATACTGCTCAACAACAGAGTCCATTGTACGACCGCGCTCTTTAATATCGCGCTGCATACGACGTAAAATACGAAGGTCAGCATCCGTATCAACAAACACCTTAATATCCATTAAATCACAAAGACGCGGGTCTTCTAAGATGAGAATCCCTTCTAAAATAATTACATCTTTCGGTTCTACTGGAATAATTTCTTCTGAGCGTGTATGCAATGTATAATCATATACGGGTTTCTCAACCGGCTTATATGCAAGCAACTGATGTAAGTGCTCAATTAATAAGTCATTATCAAACGCTAATGGATGATCGTAATTTGTTTTTAAACGCTCTTCCATTGGCAGATGACTTTGGTCTTTGTAATAATAATCTTGCTCCAAAATTAAAATGGAATGACCTTGAAATTGATCAAAAATTGCTTTTGTTACACTTGTTTTACCTGATCCTGAACCACCAGCAATTCCAATTACAACCGGCTTATTCGTCCCCATTCAACTACCACTCTTTCTTATTGATGTATGCTTTTTCGCATCATATTATTCACATACACTGGTTGATCCACTTTGAATTTCACGATTTGCAACGGATGTCTCGCTGCATCTAATTCGTTTCCATCCTCATCCCAAATTTTCTCCACCGTTTGTGTAAAGTTTTCTATTTCTGGCCCAAAGAACTCAACCTCATACCCTGGTTTGAAGTAGTTACGTTGTTCGATTGTGACAATGCCTGTTTCTTCATTATAATCTAACACTAAACCAGCAAAATCATACGTTGTTTTCTTACTATGATTTCCATACATTTGTTCTTGGTATCCTGGAACTCCTTCAAAGAATGCAGGCGCTGTATCACGATTTGCACATTTATCGAGCTCATCTAACCATTCTTGTTTAAACTCAAAGTTATCAGGATCCGCGCAATATGCATCAATTACTTTGCGGTACACAGTTGCTACTGTTGCTACGTAGTGAATAGATTTCATGCGTCCTTCAATCTTCAAGCTGTCAATTCCAATTTCAATCATTTTCGGAATTGAAAGGATCAAGTTTAAGTCTTTTGGACTCATTGCAAAGTGTGCATCGCCTTCTTGGAATAAAGGAAGTTCTTCTGCTTCTTTATGTTGTGATACTGCTTGAACTAGGTCATAATCCCAACGACATGACTGACAACAACCGCCACGGTTCGAGTCACGTGCTGTCATATGGTTACTTAATGTACATCTTCCAGAGTATGCAATGCACATTGCCCCATGGACGAACGCTTCAATTTCAATATCAACGTTTTCTTTAATTTCCTTCATTTCTTCATAGCCGACTTCACGAGCTAATACAAGACGATGCAAGCCTTCTTCTTTCCAATACTGCGCTGCTTTCCAGTTGGATAGAGACTGTTGTGTACTTAAATGCACTTCAACAGAAGGAGCTACACGTTTACACGTCTCAATAATAAGCGGATCTGCAACAATAATTCCTGTTACACCAGCTTTTTCAATCCCTCTTAAATAATCTTCCAATCCATCCATATTTTCATTATGTGCAAAGATATTTGTTGTTACATATATTTTTGCGCCATATTTCTTTGCAAACTCTACGCCTTCTGCCATTTCTTCTAGCGTAAAGTTCCCTGCATTTGAACGAAGACCAAATTCTTGTCCACCTAAATATACAGCATCTGCACCGTAATGAATAGCTACTTTTAATTTCTCTAAATTACCTGCAGGGATTAACAATTCAGGTTTTTTCACAATAACGCGTTTTCCATCGACTACTCGTGAAATTTCTTGTACAGTCATTTCCTACACCCTCCTCGTTTAGTAAACCGTTTCTTTAAAGAAGAATCCTGTATCTAACGGACGATTTACTGGTTGAATTTCTTCTATCTCTTTATATAAATCGTCTTTCATGTCATAATACGCATCGCGATCTTCTACACATAAATCAATAGCTTTACGATATTTCTTTGTCACTTCGATAATGTATTCAGAGCTTTTTAACACCCCATCAATTTTCAAGCTATCGATTTCAGCATCGATGAGTTCATCTAACTCATCAATGAAACAAATATCATTCGGACTCATAATATGAGTACCATTTTCGTCCTCATAAATCGGATACTTGTTATTACGCTCTGGATCATGTAAAAACATATTCTCTTCATACTTTTTCTTTTCAATCTCTAGATTACGATCTTGATATTCAAAATAGTTTCCAACTAATGAACGCTTTGATTGGAACATGCATGTCATACCGTGAATTTGCACTTCTACTTCAACTTCAGCGTTTTCTTTTAATTCAACAATTTCATCTAAGCTCAATTCACGTGCAAGCACAGCACGTTTTGCACCTTTACGGCCCCAATAGTTACATGTGAACCAGTTCGTTGCTGTCGTTTCTGTATTCCAGTGCATTTGCATGTTTGGTGCTACTTCACGCACAGTCATTAATACTGCAGGATCTCCAAAGACGATTGCATCTACCTGTACTTCTTGCAGGAATGCAACGTAGTCTTTTAATTCTTCTACTTTGTCATTATGGAACATAGCGTTCATCGCTACGTATACTTTCATACCATTTTCATGTGCAATGCTTACAGCTTGTTTCACATCATCACGCGTGAACTCCCCTGCTAAACGTAAGCCAAACTTTTGCTCACCGATCATTACTGCACTTGCCCCTGCTTTTGCAAGAGGTTCAATGTCCGCCACCGCTCTTGGCGTTACTAACAATTCAGGTTTTTTCATACTGTTGTCACCCTCTCTTTTTACTCACGGCTACTCCATCACCAATCGGAAAAATAGTTGTATCATATCCTTCATGGTTCATTAGCCATTCATTGTACGTCTTAATACGACGAATCAAACCACGCGTACGTCTATTTTCAATTTTTTCTTTTGTCGTTACAAGTCCATGGTACATAACATTATCTGAAATAATGACACCCCCCGGATTTAATAACGGTTCATATAAGTCAAAAAAGCGACGATATTGTCCTTTTGCGGCATCAATAAAAATAACATCAAATGTTCCATGTTCTTTCACTTGTTCACCTGTTTCTAATGCATCACCATAAATAACGGAAATACGCTCTTTTACAGAAGAACACTCTATATATTCAAGTGCTTTTTCATATCGATCGCTATTTCGTTCTACTGTCACAATGCGAGAATTGGGGATAGCTTGCATCATACGAATACTGGAGTAACCAATTGCTGTTCCGAGCTCTAATATGCTTGTCGGTCCAATTAAACGTAAAAATTGCAACATAAACTCCATTCCAAGACGATCCATAATTGGCACATGATGTTCACTTGCGTACTGTTCCATTTCAAGAATAAGCTTATCTTTTGGATCAATAAATGATAATAGGTACTCGTTAACTGCATCCTCCATAAATAGTCCTCCTTATTTACATGGAGAAGTGCCTCTATGACGTGTCAGTTTCTATCTTTTCACACATAGAATGCAATAAAAATACAAGCCAGCTTCACCCTTAGCTTGTACGTCCCGTTTTGATATTAAAAACGATTCTTCTGCCAGTTTTTAACCCGATATATTTTACCACAAAAAAGAGGGATATGCGACCCTTTTCGCTCTCCCTCCTATTTTCATTTCTTTTGTGTAATATATTTTTGTTTTAATGCATTATGTTCTTCTAACGTTTTTGCATAATACACTTCACCACTTGGTGCTGCTAAGAAGTAATAATAATCTGTTTGCGCAGGTTCTAACGCTGCTTGTACTGAATGCTTGCCAGAATTCGCAATTGGTCCAACAGGTAATCCTTTTACAACATACGTATTATACGGTGAATTTACTTTTAAATCCTCATATAATACACGTTCTTTATGCTTTCCAAGCGCATATAATACTGTCGGATCTGTTTGTAACGGCATCCCTTTTGCTAAACGATTATAAAAGACGCTAGAGATCTTTTGACGATCTGTAACCCCTGTCGCCTCTTCCTCAATTAAAGAAGATAATGTTAAAAGCTGGTGAACGTCCAGCTGCTTTTCTTTCATTTTCGCCTCATTTTGAACAATTAATGCATTCGTTTTTTCAAGCATCGACGTCACAATTTCTTCCAATGTTGTATCTTTTTTATAGAAAGAATATGTCGCTGGGTATAAGTAGCCTTCTAACGGATATTTAATATTGGCATCAAAAATTTTATTTGTTAATAATATCGGATATTTTTGCTGCATTTTTTGGATAAAAGCCTTATCGTTTAATTGGCGCACAACATCATCTTTATTCCATTTCAGTTCCTTCGCAATTATATCTGCAATTTCAACAACTTGTGCACCTTCTTTAATCGTCAATTTATAAGCAACTGGACGATGGACATTACCCGATGACATTTGTTCCATTACATCATCTACATTCATTGATGAATTTAACAAATATGTACCTGCCTGCAAATTTTTAGATTTAGCTTTTGCATAGAAGCTAAATACTGTACCGTTTTTAATAGCGCCTTTTTCTTCTAAAATCTCTCCGATTTTACTTGTAGATGAACCTTTTGGAATCTCTACTTCAATTTCTTTTTTATTCCCGCTATCAACTGGTTTTAACGCAGATGAAATATACGCATAGACTGACACGCAGACCACAAGTAGTGTAATAACCACTATTAAAAGTGTGCGCCTATGCTTCTTCTTCACTTGATTCTCTATCAAAATTCTTCCTCCTTATTCCATTGTAGACCATATGTACATCCTCTATACAATGCCCTACAAACCCAAAGCAAAACTCATTCATTTGCAGATAGTTTTTTTATTTTATACAATCCGTCTCATTATACTATAAACAATTATGTAGTTTCGACAAAAAATCTGTCATTTTGCACGAGAATACAAAAAAAGATGGACTGCATGTACAGCCCATCTTCTTCACCTGAATTACGCTTCGCCCTCTTCTTCTTCAGCAAGAGTGTTAAACATTTCTTGTACCATTTCCCACTCTTCTTCAGATTCGATTGAAAGTAATGTTCCACCCTCTTCTTCATTTTGCTCGTATGCCATTGCATCGAAGATTTGGTCTCCATCTTCGTCTACTTCACCGATCGGAGAGAAGACTACGTATGATTTTTTACCGAATTTTTCAGCATCAAAAGTGAAAATAATTTCACATAAATGTTCGTTTCCTTTTTCGTCTACAATTGTAATTTGATTTTCTTCCATTTTGGTCACCTCTTATTTACTATCTAAAAATCCTTGTAAGATCACGACTGCAGCCATCTTATCGATTACCTGTTTTCGCTTCTTACGGCTCACATCAGCTGAAATGAGCAGACGTTCCGCTGCCATCGTCGACAAACGCTCGTCCCACATTACAACTTCTAATTGTAACAGATTCCGTAGGTTTTCTGCAAATTGCTGGCAAGCTTCACCACGTGGGCCAATTGTACCATTCATATTCTTTGGTAAACCTACTACTATCTTGTCCACATTGTACTGTTTTACTAACTCAGAAATACGATCAAAACCAAATTGGCCTCGTTCTTCGTTAATCCTGATTGTTTCCAGTCCTTGTGCTGTCCAGCCCATTTCATCGCTCATTGCAACACCGACTGTTTTGGTACCAACATCTAAACCTAATATCCGCATAAACTACTCCTCACGATGATGTTTCAAGTAAGACTTCACAAGCTCTTCAATTAATTCATCACGTTCAAGCTTGCGAATGATGCTTCGTGCATCTTTATGGCGAGGTATGTATGCTGGGTCTCCACTTAATAAATAACCGACGATTTGGTTAATCGGATTATAACCTTTTTCTTGAAGTGCATCATACACAGTTAAAAGTACATCATTTACATGGACACTCTGTTTTTCATCTTGAATGCTAAACTTCATTGTTTTATCAAAACCGTCCATTTCAAGCACCTCACTTGTAAGTAGTAAGTATAGGGAGAAGAACTTCTCCTCTCCCTACCATTGTACACTACTATCTCTTTATTTTGAAACAGATTTAACGTACTCTTGTACAAATGCTAAAGCTTCCTCTACTTGTGCTGGATTTTTACCGCCTGCTTGAGCCATGTCAGGACGGCCGCCACCGCCACCGCCACAACGAGAAGCTACTTCTTTCACAAGTTTACCTGCATGGTAACCTTGACTAATTAAATCTTTCGTTACACCCGCTAAAATATTTACTTTATCGTCATTTACAGACACTAATACAACAACTGCAGACTCTAATTTATTTTTAAGGTCATCCATCATTGTACGTAAGTTGTTCATATCTGCAACATTTACTTTCGCCGCTAATACGTTCACGCCATCAACTGTCATTACTGAATCAGTTAGGTTTCCAGCTTCGATATTGCTTAATTTCGCAGCAAGAGATTCGTTTTCTTTTTGAAGTTGTTTTACTTCAGCAAATAAACCATCAACTCTTGTTAAAATATCTTTCGGATTTGTTTTCATTTTTCCTGCTGCTTCTTTTAATAAACCTACTTGATCGTTCATTAATTCGTATGCAGATTTACCAGTTACCGCCTCAATACGACGTGTTCCTGCACCGATACCAGACTCAGCAACGATTTTGAAAATACCGATAGAAGCTGTGTTATCAACGTGACAACCACCGCAAAGCTCTAAGCTGTAATCGCCTACTTGTACAACACGTACAACATCGCCGTATTTTTCACCGAATAATGCCATTGCGCCCATTTCTTTTGCTTCTTCGATTGCTTTTTGAGAAATCGCAACATCAATACTTTCCCAAATTTTTTCGTTTACAATACGCTCAATTTTTTCTAATTCGTCAGCTTGTACTTGACCGAAGTGAGAGAAGTCAAAGCGTAGGCGTTCTGATGTTACAAGAGAACCGGCTTGGTTAACATGTGTTCCAAGTACATCTTTTAATGCTTGGTGTAAAATATGCGTTGCTGTATGGTTTTTCACAACACTGCTACGGTTCTTCGTATCAATAATAGCTTTTACAGCTGCTTCTTTTGTTAACGTTCCTTCTTCCACCACTATTTTGTGTAAGTTTTGACCATTTGGTGCTTTTTGTACGTCTTTTACAAGAACTTTTACGCCGTCAGCAAGAAGATAACCACGGTCTGCAATTTGCCCACCACTCTCAGCGTAGAATGGCGTTACATCAAGCATTAATTGTCCTTCTTCACCTGCTTGTAGGCTATCTGTGTACTCACCATTTTTCACAAGTGCAACAACGTTACTTTCTGTTGCAACTGTACCGTAACCAACGAATTCGCTCGCTACTTTAACTTCACCAAGTACACCGCCTTGAACTTGCATAGAATCAACGTCTTGACGAGCAGCACGTGCACGCTCACGTTGTTTTTCCATTTCATTTTCAAAGCCTGCTTGATCAACTGTCATACCAGCTTCTTCTGCATATTCTTCTGTTAATTCAATTGGGAAACCGTACGTGTCGTATAGACGGAACGCATCTACGCCAGAAATAACAGTTGTTTTTTCTTCTTTCGCTTTTGCAATTACTTCAGCTAAAATTGCTTCGCCATCATGAAGTGTTTCATGGAAACGCTCTTCTTCATTCTTCACAACTTTTGCAATAAAGTCTTTCTTTTCAAGAACTTCTGGATAGAAGTCTTTCATTACTTCGCCAACAACCGGTACTAATTCAAACATGAATGGACGGTTAATGTTTAATTTCTTCGCATAACGTACAGCACGGCGTAATAAACGACGTAATACATAACCACGGCCTTCGTTAGAAGGAAGAGCTCCATCGCCTACAGCGAATGTTACTGTACGAATATGGTCAGCAATTACTTTAAACGCCATATCTTTTTCTACATCGCCACCGCGATACTTCTCACCAGAAATTGATTCTGTTGCACCAATCATTGGCATAAATAGGTCTGTATCAAAGTTTGTAGGTACATCTTGAACGATAGATGTCATACGCTCTAGACCCATCCCTGTATCGATGTTTTTCTTTGGAAGTGGCGTATATGAGCCATCCGGATTATGGTTAAATTGAGAGAATACAAGGTTCCATACTTCTAAGTAACGTTCGTTTTCTCCACCTGGATACAACTCAGGATCGCTAAAATCGTTACCGTAAGCTTCACCGCGGTCATAGAAAATCTCTGTGTTCGGTCCACTTGGTCCTTCACCAATATCCCAGAAGTTTTCTTCTAAACGAATGATGCGCTCTTTCGGAACACCCATTTTCTCATTCCAAATTATAAATGCTTCTTCATCTTCTGGATGGATTGTTACAGATAGTAACTCTTTATCGAATCCAATCCATTTGTCGCTCGTTAAAAATTCCCAAGCCCATGTAATTGCTTCTTCTTTAAAGTAGTCACCAATTGAGAAGTTTCCTAACATTTCAAAGAATGTATGGTGACGAGCTGTTTTCCCAACGTTTTCAATATCGTTTGTACGAATTGATTTTTGTGCATTTGTAATACGTGGATTTTGCGGAATTACACGGCCATCAAAGTATTTCTTTAATGTCGCTACACCACTGTTAATCCATAAAAGAGATGGATCCTCATGTGGAACTAATGATGCACTTGGTTCAATTGCATGCCCTTTTTCCTCGAAAAAGTCTAAAAACATTTGACGAATTTGTGCTCCTGTTAACTGTTTCATCTATATTTCCTCCCTTAAGAAATTTCATAAAAACAAAAAACTCCCGTCCCTATAAAAGGGACGAGAGTTAACTCGCGATACCACCCTAATTATGAACCGATTTATACATTCTCGATTCATCACCTCATGGTGCCGTAACGTGGCAAGACGGCAGGGATTAGCTGCTCTCAGGATTAGCGTTCTGTCACCCTTCATTTAAAACTTCTTTCAGCCAATGGAAGTTTCTCTCTAAAAATGGACTGTGACATACTCGTTCCGTCATCAATTTAAAATCATATGCTATATGCCAAAATTGTAGCGAATCCGTTTCCATTTGTCAATGTTTCCAGAGTGGCTTTATATGAACAATAACGGTTCGAATCACCGCTAAAATAGGAACCGATATTAAAAGACCTACAATTCCACCTATTTCTCCCCCAATTAGAAGAGCAAGCATAATAATAACAGGATGCATACGTAACGATTTCCCAACAATATACGGAGATAAAATGTTACTTTCAACAAATTGTAAAATGGCAAGTGCGATACCTGCTTTAATAAAAAGATTTGTGGATATCGTTGCGGCAATCATTAATGTCGGAATCGCTCCTAAAATAGGACCAAAGTACGGGATTATATCAGTAACTCCAACAATGATACCTAGTAATAGTGGATACTTCATACCAATAAACCAAAACGAAAGAGCAGACACGCCTCCTAAAACTAAACACACAAATAATTGCCCTCGAATATAACTTCCAAGTGACTTATCGATCTCCTTCGCTAACACTTGTCCTGTACTACGCCATTTACTCGGAACCATCTTCCAAAAAACATGATAAAATTCTCCATAATCTTTTAATATGTAGAATACAATGAATGGAATTAAAAAGATGATAAGCAATGAATCCAATACACCATGTGCTGTACTCATCACTTTATTTAATAACGCTTGTATCTTCATTTCAATTCCAATAAAAACTTGCGTTACTTTCTCATGAATAAACGATGGGAAATTGTCTGTCTGTTCTGTCACACCGTCCATCCAAGAATCATACATTTTCATAAACTGCGGGAATTGCTTATTGATTTCTTGTAGCTGCGCAATCACAACCGGTGTCCCTTTATAAATTCCATAACCGAGACCACCAAAAAAGAGAATATAAATAAGCAAAATCGCAAGTGTACGTGGCATTCCCTCTTTATATAATTTTTCAATTAAAGGATGCAGTAAATACGCGATGAAACAAGCAATTAAAAATGGTGTAATTGCTACTTTAAACACGAATATGATTGGCGCCCATAGTGGTTTAATTTTTAAAAAGACGAGCAAACATAAAAACACTAATAACAATAACCCTAATCGATAGATCCAAATAATTTTAAGATTCTTCAAGCGAAAAACCTCCTCCATCCTTATTTTGAAAAGAAATAGAGAAGGTTATGTGTAAAACTTTTAAAAAATTACTGGACTAAAATATTTCCATACAGACCATACTGTTTTAAAAAAACTTACATATATTTAACATCATACGGACAAGCACTTAGGTCAGCTCGCAAATATGTGAGGAGGAATAAAATGGTTTGGCTTATGTTAATTCTTTCAACACTTTTCATGATACTAGAATGGATCTGTATTGGCTTTGGTATTTGGAAGGGACTCTTCACGCGTTCAACACGAAAAGAACGTGCGAAACAGCTGTGGTATTACGGAGTTCTTGGTATTGGATGTTACGGACTTTCTTATCTTTTTTCTGAAATTGGACTTTTTTATTTCTATACGAGCACATGAAAAAACTCCCTGAGAATTAAGGGAGTTTTTCACTTTATAGAAATGATTATAAATAAGACTTAATCATTTTGCGTGCTCTTTTCATATTACGTTTGGAAAACACATCTTGTTTACGTGCATATTGATATACCGCAGCTCCAATACCTAATGCGATTAATGAATTGCGTACGTTCAAAGTAAATCCCCCTTTTTGACTATCCGATGGTTCGTTCATTCTCATCAAATAAATCATCAAGAGAACTAAGCGATCCATCTTCTTCTACTTGATGCGTATGGATTTTCCCCTTTGAAACCGATAATTCAATATAACAATTCCAGCAATAAAATTGGTTGACACCTATTTTTCCAATGTCTTTCCCTTTGCAATTTGGACAACTGAACATATGGCTTTCATCTCCTTACAGTCTCCCAGATTCTATTCGCCATTATGTCCAAACTGCACTCATTTATACATACTAGAACTGCCTTACACTTTCAAAATAACGTTCTCTATATTGAAAGTTTCACTATATAATTTCACCTTGCTACATAAAATCATACGGTGAAATGTTTTCCACATCCATCTCCTGGCCATCAATCGTAACCATTTGCACTTCCCCTTTTGATTCCTGCAAGCGACCAGCTAACGTTGTTTGCCGCAGTGAATCATCAAGACGATTCACACCAGATTGAAAGGCTGATTCTTCTCCGCAAATAATTAGAAACTTTTTACTTCTCGTAATACCTGTATAAATTAAATTACGGCGTAACATGCGGTAATAGCTCTTTACAATCGGCATAATTACAATTGGAAATTCACTTCCTTGTGACTTATGAATTGAACAACAATACGCATGTGTAATTTGATTTAAATCTGGCTTTATATACGTTACTTCAATCCCATCGAACGAAACAACAACCATATCTTGTTTCTCCACATTTTCCTTTGCATAAAATACAGAAACAATTTCTCCAATGTCACCATTAAACACTTGGCTTTCTGGTTGATTTACGAGCTGCAATACTTTATCACCCGTTCGATACACAACATCACCGTAGGCAATTTCTCTACTCTTTTCTTTCTTCGGATTAAATACTTCTTGGAGTGCTTCATTTAGCACATTAATACCTGCCGGACCGCGATACATAGGCGCTAACACTTGGACATCTCTTGCATTAAACCCTTTCGTCTTCGCGTTTTCACATACTTGTTTTACAACCTCAACAATTTGAGCACCTGAGCAACCAATAAACGAACGATCTTTTTTATTTTGTGCTAAGTCTGGTGGCAGCGTACCATTTTTTATCGCATGGGCAAGCCGAATAACGGATGACCCTTCTGCTTGACGGTAAATCTCTGTTAACTTCACTGTCGGAATTGCACCAGCATCTAATAAATCTTTCAAAACTTGTCCAGGCCCTACAGAAGGTAATTGATCTTCATCACCTACAACAATTACTTGAATGCTTGTTGGTAATGATTTAAACAATTGATTTGCGAGCCAAATATCAACCATTGAAAACTCATCAATAATAAGTAACTTTCCTTGTACAGGGTCCGTTTCATTACGCTGGAAAGATCCTTCTGGCGTCCAACCAAGTAAACGATGAATCGTACAAGCAGGAAGCCCTGTTGACTCACTCATCCGCTTCGCAGCGCGGCCTGTCGGAGCTGTTAACAGAATCGGAAACGGATTATCATCACTGTAATCTTTCGGGCTTAATGATAAACCATGCAAGGAAGCATACATTTCGACAATTCCTTTAATAACGGTCGTCTTCCCTGTACCAGGTCCGCCGGTTAATAACATCATCGGCTTATGAAGCGCAGTTTGAATTGCCTCTTGTTGAAGCGGCGCATACTGTACTTTTAGCTGCTCTTCAATTTTCCCTAACGTTAATAATACTTCCGCTTCAGGAAATGAAGGCGTCTCTTCTTGGTTCATGAGACGGCGGATTGATTTGACAACGCCTTTTTCGGAATAGAATAACGAAGCTAAATAAATGCGGTCTTCTTCTATAATGATTTTCCCTTCACCTTGCATCATTTCAACGCATTGCAAAATATCTTCTTCCGTCACATTACCCTCTTGATTATTTAAAAGCGATACGGTTTCTCGAACTAGTTGACCTTTTTCCATAAACACATGACCTTCTTGGAGCGAAACATTTTCTAACGTATAGAAACATCCTGCTCTCACACGATCATTATGGTTACCAGATATCCCTAGCGCTCGTCCTATATCGTCAGCTCTTCCAAAACCGATGCCATCGACTTCTTCAATCAACTGATATGGATTATTTCGAATCACTTCAAGCGTCATTTCTTTATACTGCTGATAAATCTTAATCGAGAGCTTCGTCCCAAAACCATAACCATTTAAAAAGCTCATGACCTTTTCAAGCCCTTGGTGTTCAATAATTGTGTCATAAATTTCTTGCGCTTTCTGCTTGTTTACAACACCTTCTAATGCAGCAGGGTCGTCCATAATTTTAGAAATCGCATGTTCTCCGAGATGATCAACAATCTTTTCTGCTGTTCGCTTCCCAATTCCTTTAAATAAATCACTCGCTAAATATTGCACCATACCTGTTTTTGTTTGAGGTAATTCTTTTTTAAATGTTTCAACTAAGTATTGCTTTCCGTACTTTGGGTGGTCTTTAAAGTGACCCGTCAATGTAAATACTTCATCTTCATGCATACGGGGAAAGTGACCGTTGATCATCACTTTTTTTTCGTCGTATGTTTCATTTGTTTCAATGATTTTCATACTGACAACGGAATAGAGGTTTTCTTCGTTGTGGAAAATGGTATGAAGAACTTGTGCTTTTATAAATTTTTGCTCTTCCTCAAACAAATCCATTGCATGTTGATTTCCCATGTTTCCTCTCCTTTCCGATTTCTCTCAATCTAACGAGCAGTAAAGCCCCCACCTCTCTACTTATCATTAGATGAGGGGTAACTGCGCGTTAAGGTACGATTTCTATTCGGCTTCTTGCTCTAATAAACGAATGCCATTCCCTGCTAAAAAGTGATCTGGTTGAATTTCAGTCGCCTTCTTAAATAAAGCAAGTGCTTTCTCATTATTTTCCTCAAACACGTACGCAACACCTAAATTATAGTACGCATCTGCATGTTCTGCATCCATTTGTAAAACCTTTTCAAAATAAGGTTTCGCTTCCTGAATATGTTCTAGTCGTGCAAAGCATAATCCGCATTGGAATACCGCTTCTACATCCGCCCTATCTAATTCAGTTGCTCTTTGTAAAAATGGCAGTGCAAGACGATCATTTCCAAGCTGTACATACGTAATCCCTAGCATAAATGTCACATCAGCTGATTGTAATCCAGCTTGCATCGCTTGCTCAAATGCAGCTTTTGCTTCTGTAAATTGCTCTTGTCCATAATATATGCTTCCAATCCCATAATAGGCAGTAGCTGATTTTTCATCTAATTCTAATGCGCGTTTATAAAATAAAATCGCACGTTCGCTATCTCCTAGCACATCTAATAAATTCGCAAAGTTAATGTATCCAAGTGCATCTTTCGGATTTTCTTCAATTGCCTCTGTAAAATTTTTAGCTGCTTCTTCCCAGTTTCCTTCTTGCATATATTGAATGCCTGCTTCAAGCTTATTTGACATGTTCTTCACCTCTACAACAAATTATAACAAATAATCTATTTTCCAAGCGAACAAAAATTCGCTGTTATGAAAAAGAAACCTCTAACCGCTAATCGGCAGAGGCTTCTCTTTTTTCATCCTAAATAGTCTAGTTTCTTACCACTACGGTATACTTCATCAATTGTAGCACCGCCTAAGCATTCATCTCCATCATAGAAAACAACTGCTTGTCCTGGCGTAATCGCACGAATTGGTTCATCGCAAAGAATACGAACTGTATTATCATCAACGATTTGAACCGTTACCTTGTTATCCTCTTGACGATAACGGAATTTCGCTGTGCACTTAAATTCCTTTTCTTTCGCTCTGTTGCTTACCCAACCTATATTCGTAGCAATGACTTCATCACCATATAAAAGCTCATTGTGGAATCCTTGATCAACATATAAAATATTTTCTTTCAAGTTTTTCCCAACAGCGAACCAAGGATCACCATTACCACCAATACCAAGACCATGACGTTGTCCAATTGTATAGTACATCAAACCGTCATGTTTCCCTTTCACTTCGCCAGATAATGTTTGCATTACACCTGGCTGAGCTGGTAAGTAGTTACTTAAGAAATCTTTAAAGTTACGCTCACCAATAAAGCAGATACCTGTGCTATCTTTTTTCGTCGCTGTTGCTAAACCAGCTTCTTTTGCCATTTCACGAATTTGCGGTTTCTTTAACTCACCAAGTGGGAACATCGTTTTTGATAATTGCTCTTGGCTTAATTGATTTAAGAAGTATGTTTGATCCTTATTATCATCAACGCCGCGTAGCATTTTATATTCGCCATCGATATAAGCAACACGTGCATAATGACCTGTCGCTACATAATCGGCACCAAGCGCAATCGCATGCTCTAAAAAGGCTTTAAATTTAATTTCTTTGTTACACATTACATCTGGGTTTGGCGTACGACCAGCTCGGTACTCATCTAAAAAGTACGTAAATACTTTATCCCAATATTGTTTTTCAAAGTTTACTGCATAATAGGGGATACCGATTTGATTGCACACTTCGATTACATCATTGTAATCTTCCGTTGCTGTACAGACACCATTCTCGTCTGTATCATCCCAGTTTTTCATAAAAATCCCGATTACATCATAACCTTGCTCTTTTAATAAAAGAGCTGCTACAGATGAATCGACACCACCAGACATCCCAATGACAACGCGCGTTTCGTGAGGTAGTTTGTTCATCATGTCACCTCCCATGCTATTTTTGTGTTAACCGCTTCACGATTTTCACTGTTTCGTACGCTGCTTTTTCCACTTGTTCTTTCGTATTACCAAGACCAAAGCTAAAACGTACGGATGAACGTATTTGATCGGAATCTTTTCCAAACATCGCCACTAACACATGCGATGGATCAATAGAACCAGCTGTACATGCAGAACCACTTGATACTGCAATACCTGCTAAGTCTAAGTTTACAAGAAACGGCTCAATATCCATTCCTGTGAAACTTACATTAAACACATGTGGTAAGCGATAGTCTAAGTTTCCGTTTACCTCGAAAGTAATGTCTTCTTTTTGAAAGACAGATACCATTATATCTTTAAATCCTTCATATTGGGCAATTTTTTGCTCACGCGTTGATTCTGCCAACTTAACAGCTTGCTCTAGCCCAACGATGCTAGGTACATTCTCAGTACCTGCACGACGTTTTCGCTCTTGCTCCCCGCCCGTTAATAACGGTTCAAACTTCACTTGCGCGCTAGCATATAAAAAACCTACACCTTTTGGACCATTAATTTTATGAGCTGAGATTGATAATAAATCAATGCCTAACTCTTTCACATCAATTGCTGTTAAACCGTAGGCTTGTACAGCATCCGTGTGAAAATAAGCGTGATGTTCTTTTAACAGTTCTCCAATTTCTGCAATCGGTTGAACCGTTCCAACTTCATTATTTCCAAACATAACAGATACGAGAATCGTTTCATCTGTTAACGCCTCTTTTACATCAGAAACTTGAACACGACCTGTTTCATCAACCGGTAAATACGTCACCTCAAAGCCTTCTCGCTCTAACGCTTCACATGTATGCAAAATAGCGTGATGTTCAATCTGCGTCGTAATAATATGATTTCCTTTATTGCGGTTTGCACGTGCCACACCTAAAAGTGCTAAATTATCAGCCTCCGTACCACCGCCTGTAAAAATAATTTCATTTGGATTTGCATGAATGCTACGTGCACAAACGCGTCTTGCTTCATCTACCGCATGGCGCGTTTGGCGTCCATAGAAATGAATACTAGACGGATTACCAAATATTTCTGTCATATATGGAATCATCTTTTCGACTACTTCTGGGTGAGCCGGAGATGTCGCAGCATGATCTAAGTAAATGCGTTCCATCAGATCTCCTTCTTTCCAAATCGTTTCACAAGGAATTAAATGTAAAACATATAACCCCCATGATTCTCTTCCTCATAACGTACTAAATCTTCTAGAGTTGTACTATCTAATACTTCTTGTACTGCATCACGAACACGCATCCACAACTGGCGCTGCGCTGGTTCTTCCTCTTCTATCATTTCAACAACGCTAATTGGGCCTTCTAAAACACGAATTACATCGCCAGCCGTAATATTAGCTGGTTGGTCAGATAATACATAACCACCATATGCACCACGCGTACTTTTTACAAGACGAGCGTTACGAAGTGGAGAGATTAATTGTTCTAAGTAATGTTCAGATAGGTCATGCGCTTGCGCAATTGATTTTAAAGAAATTGGACCCTCACCAAACTTCTTCGCAAGATCAATCATAATTGTTAAGCCGTAACGGCCTTTCGTTGAAATTTTCATCTATTTCGCACCTCTTTTCAAAATTTCACTTCTATTAATTAAATCTTTATTCGTAAGAAGAACACAATTTTAAAATCAAAATCCTATGAAATTATAGCATAATATAGTATTATAAGAAATTTCAACTTATGTATCAAAATAATAACATAAAATCACATTGAAAAACTCGGCAATTATTACAATAAAGGGAAGAATGAAAAAATTAAGCGGAATTACTTATAAATACAGTAGCATATTTCAATTTTCCATAAAAAAGATGATACCATAGAATGAGATTACATATTAAGGGAGACGGTCATAATGAAACAACCACTCGCACACCGAATGCGTCCGACAAATATTAAAGAAATAATTGGTCAAGAGCATTTAGTTGGTGAAGGGAAAATTTTATGGCGAATGGTTCAGGCAAACCATTTCCAATCGATGATTTTATACGGGCCACCCGGAACTGGAAAAACATCGATTGCTAGTGCAATTGCCGGCAGTACAGGGACGCCCTTTCGCCTATTAAATGCTGTTACTCATAATAAAAAAGACATGGAAGTTGTCGTGCAAGAAGCAAAGATGCACCGCCACCTTGTTTTAATTTTAGATGAAGTTCACCGCTTAGATAAAGCAAAACAAGACTTCTTATTACCTCACTTAGAAAGCGGGCTTCTGACCTTAATTGGCGCAACAACAAGTAATCCATTCCATGCGATTAACTCTGCCATTCGTAGCCGATGTCAAATCTTTGAACTGCACGCACTAACAGAAAATGATATTTTAATCGGCTTAAAACGAGCGCTTGAAGATAAAGAAAAAGGTTTAGGTGAATATCATGTAACTATTACAGATGAAGCAATGCGTCACTTTGCAAATGCCTCTGGCGGAGATATGCGCTCGGCTTATAACGCACTTGAACTTGCTGTTTTATCTAGCTTTACAACAGACGATCAATCAACCGAAATCACATTAGAAATTGCTGAAGAATGTTTGCAGAAAAAGAGTTTTGTTCACGACAAAGGCGGAGATGCTCATTATGATGTCCTATCTGCCTTTCAAAAATCAGTTCGCGGAAGCGATGTGAATGCTGCACTTCATTATTTAGCGCGCCTTATTGAAGCTGGTGACTTACAAAGTATCGGGAGACGTCTTCTTATTATGGCATATGAAGACATTGGACTGGCTAGCCCGCAAGCAGGTCCCCGTACACTTGCTGCGATTGAGTCGGCAGAACGTGTTGGTTTTCCAGAAGCTCGCATTCCGCTTGCCAATGCAGTTATCGAACTTTGTCTTTCTCCAAAATCAAATTCAGCATACAAGGCACTTGATGCAGCACTTCACGACTTGCGAAACGGACAAACTGGCGATATCCCAAGTCATTTAAAAGATAGTCACTATAAAGGTGCTGAATCATTAGGTAGAGGTATTGGATACTTATATCCACATGATTATCCAAATGGATGGGTACAGCAGCAATACTTACCAGATAAAATAAAAAACAAGCAATATTATAAGCCGAAAACAACGGGAAAATTCGAACAAGCACTTTCAGGCGTATATGAAAGATTGCAAAATCCGCATAAAAGCTAACCAAAAGGGTAATCTAAGCGAAAACGACATGATAATGGAGGTTTCGCTTATGAAAACGCGCCAAGATGCATGGACAAGAGAAGACGATCTCCTTTTAGCAGAAACCGTTTTACGACATATTCGCAGTGGAAGTACTCAGCTGAAAGCGTTCGATGAAGTTGGAGACAAATTAAACCGTACTTCAGCTGCTTGTGGTTTTCGCTGGAATGCTGAAGTCAGACAAAATTATGAGGATGCTGTACAGCTCGCTAAGAAGCAAAGAAAAGAGTTAAAGCGTTCGGAAGCAAATGTAGAAAAAGAGCAACTATTAAAGCTAAAACCAAAACAAAAAGTCGTAATTGATGCTGAATTTTCCGAAGCAATCGTTTCTAATAAACATTCTCTTACAATGCAAGATGTAATCTCATTCTTGCAAAACCTAGGGCATAATAATCTTCACTTAGAAAAGATACAAATTGAAAATGAAGACTTGCATACAAAGCTTGCCTCCTTACAAAAAACAAACGATGAACTAGAAGTCAAACTAGCATCTTTAACGAAAAAACAACAAGCAATCGAAGAAGATTATGCGATGCTTGTTAGAATTATGGACCGTGCCCGGAAGCTTGTGTTAGTAGATGAACAGCAAGATCAAATTGCACCTATTTTTAAAACGGATCAAAACGGGAATTTAGATATTATTTATACGGCTGAGAATTGAAATAGAGACGAGAGTAAAAACCTGCTCTCGTCTCCATTTTTATTTTTTGACTACTTAGACAAGCCTAGTAGATATTGATACTGCCAAGTTCTTTCATCCTCATAGCCATCCTTTTCTATAATTCTACCAAAACATGCCGCTTTTGCACTTTAAAAAACGAATGATGCTAGCTCAAATAAAAATAAATTTAATTTTTACAAAAAGAATTGTACATTTCAATATATCACCTTTTGTTCTTCATAGCGGCGACTTATGTTAGAAAATCAAAATGGATATATACAATCAATATGATAGTTATTTTATGATATTTAGTTGCACTTGAGTTAATTGTATTACCTATTGAGAGATTTTACTAAAAAAGTGTATACCTCATTAGAGGTATACACTTTTTCTATCCCTTATTCTTGTCCTACACGCTTTACTTCTACATTCTTTATACGTTCACGCACCACATGACTCGCCATAATTAAACCGGCAACAGATGGTACGAATGCGTTTGAGGAAGGTGGTAATTTCGCTTTACGAATTTTTGCGTTTTCGTCTGGAACGATTTCTTTACGAACCTCTTCACGAATCACGATTGGGTTTTCATCAGAGAATACAACTTTTACACCTTTTTTAATCCCTTCTTTACGAAGCTTCGTACGAATTACTTTCGCAATTGGATCTGTATGTGTTTTTGAAATATCCGCAATACGGAAACGAGTTGGGTCCATTTTATTTGCTGCACCCATACTTGAGATGATTTTAATTTTGCATCGCAAGCATTGTTTAATTAAATGAATTTTGAACGTAATTGTATCAGATGCATCCACTACGAAATCTAAACCATGTTTAAAGAACTCTTCGTATGTTTCATCTGTATAGAACATTTCTAATCCAATTACTTCACAGTCTGGATTAATATCAGCAATACGCTCTTTCATTAATTCTACTTTTGAACGACCTACAGTAGAAAGTAATGCATGGATTTGGCGGTTAACGTTTGTAATATCAACAACGTCTTTATCAACTAATACAAGACGTCCTACACCAGAACGTGCTAACGCTTCTGCTGCAAAGGAACCTACGCCGCCAATTCCTAAAATTCCAACTGTACTATTTTTTAATATTTCAAGACCTTCTTTTCCGAAGGCTAATTCATTACGCGAAAATTGATGTAACATTCAGCTCTACACTCCTATTACAAAAATGGTCTACCATGATGTATTCTAGCGTTTTTCCGACTATTTGTATAGAAAAAGTTATAGAATTCCTAAAAATACATATTCAAAAAAAATTACAGGAAATTGAATTGTTCCAGTCCTAAACAAATCTAGGGAATATAAAAAATGTGCCAGCTATCTGAACCGGACTTTTTTAACTTCCTCTTCCCATCCACGTTTTAAAAAGGAGGATCCAGAGAGCCGAGCAATTCGAGGCGCTGACGCCAGGAGGAGCGGAGTGTAGGATTACTTACACGAGCACCGGACTGGCGACGCAACGAAGAAATGCGACCGCTATCTGAACCGGACTTTTTTAACTTCCTGTCTAAAAAAAGCCTAGATAGGTTTAGTATAACCATCTAGGCTCCGCTCTTACTTCTCTTCTTTTACGTTTAATTGTAAGTATAGCTCTTCAAGCTGCGCTTCTGCAACTGGGCTTGGCGCATCCGTTAATAAGCAGCTTGCACTTGCTGTTTTCGGGAATGCGATTGTATCGCGAAGGTTTGTACGACCTGCAAGTAACATAACAAGACGGTCTAAACCTAATGCGATTCCGCCATGTGGTGGTGTACCATATTCGAACGCTTCTAATAAGAATCCGAATTGTTCTTGCGCTTCTTCTTGAGAGAATCCAAGAGCTTTGAACATTTTTTCTTGTACATCACGCTCATAAATACGAAGTGACCCACCACCAAGCTCATAACCGTTTAATACAAGGTCATATGCTTGTGCACGCGCTTTTTCTGGTGCTGTTTCTAATAACTCAACATCTTCACGGAATGGCATTGTGAATGGATGATGCGCTGCGAAGTAGCGATCAGCATCTTCATCATACTCAAGAAGCGGCCAATCTGTTACCCATAGGAAGTTAAATTTGCTTTCGTCAATTAACTCAAGTTCTTTACCTAAGCGTAAACGAAGTGCACCTAAGCTATCTGCAACAACGCTCTTCTTATCAGCAACGAATAATAATAAGTCACCAGCAGCCCCATCTAATGTGCTCATTAGTACGTTCGCATCTTCTTCACCGAAGAATTTCGCAATTGGTCCTTTTAAGCCATCCTCTTCAACTTTTAACCAAGCTAAACCTTTTGCTCCATATACTTTTACGAATTCAGTTAATGCATCAATGTCTTTACGAGAATATTTACCTGCTGCACCTTTTGCATTAATTGCTTTTACTTGCCCCCCGCTTTCTACAGCACTTGTGAACACTTTGAAGCCGCAATCTGCTGCAAACTCAGATAAATCAGTAAGTTCCATTGCAAAGCGTGTATCTGGTTTATCAGAACCGTAGCGAGCCATTGCATCAGCGTATGTCATACGAGGGAATGGTGTGTTAATTTCTATACCTTTCGCATCTTTCATAACTTTCGTCATCATGCGTTCCATCATTTCTAGAATTTCATCTTGTGTTAAGAATGATGCCTCGATGTCAATTTGTGTGAATTCTGGTTGACGATCCGCACGTAAATCTTCATCACGGAAACAACGTGCTACTTGGTAATAACGTTCAAATCCGCCGACCATAAGAAGCTGTTTAAATAGCTGCGGAGATTGAGGTAATGCATAAAATTCACCTTCATGCACACGGCTTGGTACTAAATAGTCACGCGCTCCTTCTGGCGTACTCTTTGTTAAGATTGGTGTTTCAACTTCTAAAAACTCTTCTGAATCTAAGAAGTTACGAATTGTTTTTGTCACGTCGTGACGCATTTTGAATGTGTTGTACATAACAGGGCGACGTAAATCTAAATAACGATATTTTAAACGAACATCTTCTGATGCATCTGTATCATCTGCGATAATAATTGGCGTCGTTTTCGCTGCATTTAATACATTTACTTTCGTTGCTTGTACTTCAATGCGTCCAGTTGCCATATTTTCATTAATCGCACCTTGACCACGTTCAACAACTGTTCCTTCTACGTGTAATACGTATTCGCTACGAATTGTTTCTGCTACTTCTAGTGCTTCTTTTGACGTTTCTGGATTAAATACAACTTGTACGATACCTGTACGGTCACGTAAGTCGATGAAAATGAGTCCGCCTAAGTCACGGCGTTTTTGTACCCAACCTTTTAATTGAACGGTTTGTCCAACTGCTTCTACTGTTACTTTTCCACATGCATGTGTTCTTTCAGCCATTGTTCGTTCCCCCTATATTAATTTTTCTGCTACATATGAAGCAAATACATCTAAAGCTACTTCTTCTTGTCCACCTGTTGCCATATCTTTTAAGTTGATGATGCCTTTATCTAGCTCATCTTCTCCTAATACAGCTACATATTTCGCATTTAGACGATCTGCTGATTTAAATTGCGCTTTCATTTTACGATCTAAATAATCTTTTTCAACTGATAATCCAGCTTTACGAAGATCAAATGCAATTTTTGCAGCATGATCTTTCGCTTTATCTCCAAGTGCTACAACGTAGCAATCAATGTTATGTTCAATTGGTAATTCAATATTTTCAGCTTTCAGCGCCATAATTAAACGTTCAATACTCATCGCAAAACCGATACCAGGCATTTCTGGACCACCGATTTCTTGTACAAGACCGTTATAGCGACCACCGCCACTTAATGTCGTGATTGCACCGAAACCGTCTGCTTCACTCATAATCTCAAACACAGTGTGCTGATAGTAATCTAAACCACGTACTAGATTTGGATCTTTTTCAAATGGAACACCCATCATTGTTAATAACTCTTGCACTTTTTCATAGTACGTTGTTGATTCTTCGTTTAAGTATTCTGTAATAGACGGTGCTGTGCTCATTAATTCATGATCACGGTCCTTTTTACAGTCTAAAATACGAAGTGGATTTTTCTCTAAACGAGATTGGCAATCTGAACAGAATTCGCCGATGCGAGGCTCAAAGTGAGCGATTAACGCCTCACGGTGCGCTTGACGGCTCGCTGCATCACCTAAGCTATTTAGGACAACTTTAATGTTTTTTAATCCCATGCCGCTGTAGAATTCTACAGCAAGTGCAATCACTTCTGCATCAATTGCTGGATCATTACTACCGATTGCCTCGATACCAAATTGTACGAATTGACGATAGCGACCCGCTTGTGGTCTTTCATAACGGAACATTTGACCGATGTAATATAATTTCGTTGGCTGTGTTGCATCACCATACATTTTATTTTCAACATAAGAACGTACAACAGGTGCAGTTCCTTCTGGACGTAATGTTAAGCTACGTTCGCCACGATCTTGGAATGAGTACATTTCTTTTTGTACGATATCTGTTGTATCACCAACACCGCGTAAAAATAATTCTGTATGCTCAAAAATTGGTGTACGAATCTCTTTATAGTTGTAACGACGGCAAATTTCACGTGCTTGCCCTTCGATATACTGCCATAACTCAACTGTTCCTGGAAGAATATCTTGCGTTCCGCGTGGGATTTGAATAGACATATTCAGTTCCTCCTCAAATTGTTTTAATCTTATTAAAAATAAAAAAACTCCCGCCTCTACTGATTATCCAGTAGGGACGAGAGTATTATACCCGTGGTGCCACCCTAATTGAAGCACGTATGCTTCCACTTTTTTAATAACGCTTAAACTTGCGTTCAACCCCTACTAAGCATTTGTGCCGTTCAAGTTGAAACCTACAGAGTGTCATTCGATTAGTCATCATGTAGAAATGTTTTCAGCCTAGGACATTTCCTCTCTTTTCATGTGTATCTCATCTACTCTTCTCTATCATCGGTTCTCTTCATATGTAAATATAAAATTACTATACGTTTGTTCAGGGCGATTGTCAAGTGCACTAGGAGCGTTCAATCTGCTTCTTTAACCGTTTTACATCTTGCAATGAAATACCAAATTCAGATGCAAGCTCCATAGAGGTATTATTCTGTTCTCTTGCAATAAACTCATGAAAATTCACGTTAAATAATTGGTTTGCACCGTTTGTAACAGAGTGCCCTTTTTCGTTCATACGCATACATGTATCCCTCACAATCAATATGGATGTTTTTACTTTTATTGTTCCATATTGACTGTCCGGTTATACTCATAAATGACTAACGCTTATTTCATCAACAGGCTTTTATTATAAATTAGAAAAACATAACACGAACTATAAAGCTTATACATAAAAAAGAGAGGATTACAAAACCCTCTCTTTCAGCATCATTATTTACTTTCTAAAATTAAGGTCACCGGACCATCATTAATTAAAGAAACGTCCATCATTGCTCCGAACCTGCCCGTTTCTACGTGCAGTCCTTGTTTGCGAAGCTCTTCATTGAAGAAATCATACAAACGCTCTGCGTAGTCTGGTTTCGCAGCATCCATAAAATTTGGGCGTCTTCCTTTACGGCAATCTCCGTACAATGTAAATTGTGAAATGGATAGAACTTGTCCCTCCATATCAAGGACAGAATGGTTCATCTTCCCATTCTTATCCTCAAAAATACGTAAATTCGCAACTTTTTCGGCAATATATGTTGCATCTTTTTCTGTATCTTCATGTGTAATGCCAACTAGCAATGTTAAACCGAACGGAATTTGCCCTACAATCTCATCATCTACTGTAACAGACGCTTCTTTTGATCGTTGCAAGACAACTCTCATATTTTATACACTCCCTATTAATGCATCATGCGGCGTACTGCATAAATTTCTGGAACTCTTTTAATACGCTCTACTACCTTTTTCAAATGATGTAAATTACGAATAGAAATGGACATATTGATCGTTGCCATTTTATTGCGGTCGCTTCTACCTGAAACAGCTGAAATATATGTTTTCGTCTCTGTTACAGCTTGCAGAACTTCATTTAGTAAGCCGCGGCGATCATAACCAGAAATTTCAATATCAACGTTATACTCAATCTCTTTTTCTGGACTACCTTCCCACTCTACTTCTAGTAAACGCTCCTTAGCTTCTTCTGTATGCACATTGACGCAATCACGACGGTGAATAGAGACACCTCGTCCTTTCGTAATGTATCCGACAATATCGTCACCTGGAACTGGGTTACAGCATTTCGATAAGCGAATTAATAAATTGTCAGCTCCACTTACTTTTACACCTGAATCCCATTTTCTGATTTTCATCGGTTTACGAACTTCTTTTACTTCCACAATATCTTGTTCTTCGTCACGCTGTTTGCGGAACTTGTCCGTTAGACGCGTTGCAATTTGTGCAGCCGTAATGCCGTTATACCCAACTGCCGCAAACATATCTTCTTCATTTGCAAAGTTGTATTTCTCAGCCACTCGCTTTAAATTGTCAGGTGCTAATATTTCTTTCATTTCATACTCTAAGCTACGCACTTCTTTTTCAACAAGCTCGCGACCTTTTTCGATGTTCTCATCTCGGCGCTGCTTTTTGAAGAATTGGCGGATTTTATTTTTCGCATGAGATGTTTGCGCAAGTTTTACCCAGTCCTGACTTGGTCCATATGAATGTTTAGATGTTAAAATTTCAATGATATCACCTGTTTTTAATTTATAATCAAGTGTTACCATTTTTCCGTTTACTTTTGCACCAATTGTTTTATTCCCTATTTCTGAATGGACACGGTAAGCAAAATCAATTGGAACAGAACCTAGTGGTAATTCCATGACGTCTCCTTTTGGTGTAAAGACGAATACCATATCAGAAAATAAATCAATTTTTAATGACTCCATAAACTCTTCTGCATTAGAAGCTTCATTTTGCCATTCTAATATTTGACGGAACCACGTTAATTTCTTCTCTAATGTGCCTGTTGTTTCTGCTGCTTTTCCTTCTTTATAAGCCCAGTGCGCTGCAATCCCGAATTCTGCGATTTCGTGCATTTCTTTCGTACGAATCTGCACTTCAAGTGGGTCACCTTTTGGTCCGATTACAGTCGTATGCAGCGATTGATATAGATTTGCTTTTGGCATTGCAATATAATCTTTAAAACGACCTGGCATCGGTTTCCAGCACGTATGAATAATCCCTAACACTGCATAGCAATCTTTAATACTATTTACAACAACGCGCACAGCTAGCAAATCATAAATTTCATTAAATTGTTTATTTTGAAGTGCCATTTTACGATAAATACTATAAATATGCTTTGGACGACCTGAAATATCAGGTTGAATCGCTACTTCTTTCAGTTTGTCACGAATACCCGTCATGACTTCATCTAAATATTCTTCACGCTCTGCACGTTTCCGCTTCATTAAGTTAACAATGCGATAGTATTGCTGCGGATTCAAATAGCGAAGCGATGTATCCTCTAGCTCCCATTTAATTGTATTAATTCCGAGTCTATGGGCTAAAGGTGCAAAAATTTCTAACGTTTCATTTGCGATGCGACGCTGCTTTTCTTGAGGCAAATGCTTAAGCGTACGCATGTTATGAAGACGGTCAGCTAATTTGATTAAAATAACACGAATATCTTGGGCCATCGCAATAAACATTTTGCGATGGTTCTCTGCTTGCTGTTGTTCATGAGATTTGTATTTAATTTTCCCAAGCTTTGTAACACCATCAACAAGCATGGCAATTTCTTTATTAAATTCCCGTTCAATATCTTCTAGTGTAACCTCGGTATCTTCTACTACATCATGCAAAAAACCTGCCGACACTGTAGATGGATCCATGTGTAAATCGACTAAAATACCTGCAACTTGAATCGGGTGAATAATATATGGTTCGCCCGACTTTCTATACTGTTCGCTATGTGCATTACGTGCATATTCATAGGCACGTGCCACCAGCTCAATATCATCGTCCGCTAAATATTGACTTGCCTTCTCGAGTACCTGTTCAGCTGTTAGTACTTGCTCATTTGCCATCGAATCACCTTTTATTGAAAATTGACTTTTCACTTACTCATTAGAATAAATTTTATTCTATCATTATAACCTAATGATTGTGAATTGTGAAAAGGAAAAGATTTTACTGATATTTCACCATACTTTTTTGTACAATTATACAAAAGTACCCGCTCCTCTCCAAGAGATTCACGGGTACTTTTTTCTATCGCCGTAGTTTTATCTATATAATAATTAGTATTTTTCTAACACTAATACATCATAACCGTCTAACATTTTACGGCCATCTAAGTAAGTAAGTTCTACTAAGAATGCAATCCCTGCTACAATTCCGCCAAGCTCTTCAACTAGCTTAATTGTCGCTTCGATTGTTCCACCTGTAGCTAATAGGTCATCTGTAATTAATACGCGTTGACCTGGTTTAATTGCATCTTTATGGATTGTTAAAACATCTTTTCCATACTCTTTACCGTAGTCAACTGTAATTACTTCACGAGGTAATTTCCCTAATTTACGAACTGGTGCAAACCCTACTTCTAGCGCGTAAGAAACTGGGCAACCGATAATAAAGCCACGTGCTTCTGGCCCTACTACAAGGTCGATGTCTCTTTTTTCCGCATAAGCAACGATTTCATCTGTTGCTGCTTTGTATGCTTTCCCATCGTTCATTAAAGGTGTGATGTCTTTAAATACGATTCCTTCTTTTGGATAATCCGGTACAATTGCGATATGTTGCTTGAAATCCATATTTCTGAATCCTCCTCAGATATAAAAGGTCTGTAAATACAAGGCCTTTACCCTAACTGTTCTACTTCTTTATGATTACGAATCGCTTCAAACCATGTATATAGTTGTTGATATGTGCTATAAACCAACTCTTTTTCTAATTGAAGGTGGTTCATTTTCTCACGATATGTGTTCGATTCAATTAAATCACGCTTTTTCATTTCATCTGCCATAAAAATGACACCGTCTTTTATTGTAACAAATTCTAACTCAAAAAACACCTGTGTCATGAAATTTACTGTATCTTTTGACCAACCTTTATGACGACATAGTTGTTCCCCATGTTGTCTTAAAGAAAACGGTGCTTTTTGGTGTAAAAAGGAATAGTACCATTTAAAGTGTTCTCTTGTTGGAACTGTACTAAATAAATGATTATTCTCCTGATAAAACAGCGTATAAATTCGCGCTGGGAAGCCTGCCTTAAATAAACCACGCAATTCATCTGTTGACTTTGGTAAATCTAGCAAAACAATGTAACGACTATCTAGCTCAGTCACTTCTGAAGCATGCATAAGTTGTTCTTTATATTCTTCTAAAGAAAATTTATTTAATACCTCTTCAGAAAAATACACCATTGTTATTTTTTCTCGCGAAAGTTCCGCTAAATTCGATTCCACATTACGCATGCTACGCCAATCAAATAGTTGCCACGCATCTACCGCAATATCTTGAATCATAAGTTGTGGTTTTTTGAAATTGTTCCATTCATTAATAGATGCCTCACCAACGACAGAAACGTGAGCAACTGGAGAAATTTCTTTCGCATAGGCTCCAAAACCAAATCCAATCGTGTCTAACGTCGCCTGTCCCCCGCGAAGTGCCATTTTCAAATGAGAACCATCAGATCCAATGGCACGAATACTTTCTAACTCCGCATCTCTAATTGCAATACGCGGCTTCGGATTTCCAACACCAAACGGTGCTAGCTTTTGCATTTCTTCAATTGCCGAAAGCGTCACATCCTCCACTTTGCAAATCGCATCAACTGTTGTAATCGGAGTAAAATCTTCAGACGTTAAAATCGCATCTGCTTGTTCATTTAAGCGGCGGCGCAGTTCATCCACATCATTCATATGAAGCGTCATTCCCGCTGCCATTGGATGACCACCAAAGTGAGGTAACAATTCCCTACAATCTGATAAGTTTGCAAATAAATCAAATCCTGCAATACTACGAGCAGACCCTTTCGCTGTTTGCTTTTCAGGATCAATACATAACACGATTGTCGGACGATAAAAGCGTTCTACTAATTTAGAAGAAACAATCCCTATTACTCCTGGATTCCATCCTTCTTTCGCGAGCACTAACACTTTATTGTCCTCTGGCGGATAATTGTTTTCTACCTCTGCAATCGCCTCTTCTGTAATTTGCTTTACAATATCTTTTCGAAGCTTGTTCAGTTCATCAATTTCTTCAGCAAGCTCTTTCGCTTCTTCTGGATCTTCTGATAAAAGGAGGTGAACTGCCGGAGCCGCATCTTCTAAACGACCAATTGCATTAATACGCGGTGCAATTGAGAAACCAATGCTCTCTTCCGTAATCTCACTTTGTGAAACATTTGCTACTTTGAATAATGCTTTTAAACCAATATTTTTTGTCATTCGCATTTGTTTCAATCCACGCTGCACAAGCAATCTATTTTCACCATGAAGTGATACTAAATCGGCTACCGTACCAATCACTGCAATTTCTAATAAATGCTCCGGTACACGCCCAAGTAGTGCATGCGCTACTTTAAACGCAACACCAACGCCCGCTAAATAATGAAACGGGTACACACCACCCTTTAGCTTCGGATGAATAATCGCAAGTGCTTCTGGCAGTTCTGGCGGCGGCTCATGATGATCTGTAATAATAAGATCTATACCAAGCTCTTTTGCGATCTTAGCCTCATGGACTGCTGCGATACCTGTATCAACAGTAATGATAAGAGAAAATCCTGCACGGTGTGCCCAGCGAAATGCCTCTTCATTCGGTCCATACCCTTCAGTAAATCGGTTTGGAATATAGAACTCAACATCCGCACCTAGTTCTTGAAGAGCAAGGAATAACACAGTCGTACTACTTACACCATCTGCATCATAATCGCCAAATATTAAAATTTGCTCTCCATTTTGAATAGCTTTCCCTACACGTTCTACTGTACGATCCATTCCTTCAAGTAAAAATGGATCGTGAAACTCTTGCTGTCCTGTATTTAAAAAATCCATAATCTTATCTTCTGTATCTAAACCTCTACTGAGGAATAACGAAGTAACAAGCGGTGATAATTGCATTTTACTTGCTAATTCATTCACCAGCTCCTCATTAAATGACTTTTCTTTCCAACGCGTCTTCGGTTGTAACACGGAATCACCCCTTAACCTGTCCATTATACAAGACAGATTAAGGGGTGACAATATAATACAAGCTCTATTAGCTACGATTGAATATCTCCATAAACAGATAAATATTTACTTGTTTCGTATCAATCAGGAGAATACGGATTAATATGCACAAAAACATTTTGTACATTATCTTGTTTCATCAATACCTCTTTTACATGTTTCCCGATGCGATGCCCCTCTTCCACTGTGATATAGGGATCTACAGACACTTTAATATCAACAATGACATAATGACCGTGCTCTCTTGCATACAGAGAACCAATTTTTTTCACACCTTCCACTTGAAGGACTGCTTCTCTGAGTGGAATAACATCTTCTTCGTGAAGAACATGATCAAGTGTTGTATGGATTGCCTCTCCGCCAATACTCCACGCCATCTTCACGACAAGAAGAGAGACAAATAATCCTGCAACAGGATCAGCATATACAAGCCAATCTAAACCTATTTTATTCCCAATGATAGCTGCACAAATCCCGATTAAAGCTGCAATTGAGGAAAACACATCCGAACGGTGCTCATATGCATTTGCAATAATTGCATCACTGTTAACTCGTTTCCCTAATCGATACTTATACTGAAACATTCCTTCTTTCACCACGATAGAAAGGATAACCGCAAAAATTGTAATTCCCTTTGGTGGTTCCAGTTCCTGCGAGAAAGCCTTTACAGAAGAGATAGCAATCTCAATCCCTACAATAAATAATAAAACCGCAACAATAATAGCTGAAATCGATTCCGCTTTTCCATGACCGTAAGGATGATCTTCATCAGGTGGTTGCTTTGCCGCACGTAAACCGAAAAATACAGCCAGCGAGCCAACTACATCAGACGCTGAATGAACCGCGTCCGCTAAAAGCGCCTTACTATTCCCAATATAACCAATTACTGCTTTTACAATCGCTAAGACAATATTACCAACGATTCCAACAATGGCACCAAACTCGGCCTGTTTAAAACGCTCATCTTTTTCCATAACTGAAATCCCTTCTTTTCTCAAACTACCTTTTTTATTGTTACAAAAAATAAAGGAAGTGTCACTGTCCCTAACACCCCGATTGGTTCCACTAACCTTTCGCAAAAACCGCTAAAGGAAGTGTCACTTTAGTGTATCCGCAAACGAAAAAAGAGATGCCTCTAATGTAAAGAGGCATCATCTTTTTATATGTTCTGTTCTAACCTTTATACTTGTGGTTCAGATACTTCAGTTTCTACTTTTTTCTTGCCTTTTCCTTTTTTCAATCGGCGATTTTCAAGCATTAGCCAGATTTGAGAAGCTACGAAAACAGAAGAGTACGTACCTACAACTAGTCCAATCATTAATGCAAGTGAGAAGTTTCGCAGTGATTCACTACCGAAGATCAGCAGTGCAATAACAGGAAGAAGTACCGTTAAAACTGTATTAATGGAACGACCAATTGTTTGACGAATACTTGAGTTTACGATTTCTTCTAAATCTTTCACGTCGCGAATTCGTTTTTTCTGTTTGTATAACTCACGGTTTCGGTCAAATGTAACAATCGAGTCATTGATGGAATAACCAATGATTGTTAATACCGCAGCGATAAACGTTAAATCTACTTCCAACCTAAAGATACTGAACACAGTAATCATAACAAAAGCATCATGTAACAATGCAATTACAGCAGATACCGCATATGTGAAACGGAAACGAATACTCACATATAAAATGATAACCGCTGAGGCAATTATAACTGCAATAAATGCGCTTCGCGCGATTTCTTTCCCGATTGTTGGAGAAACCGTACTTATATTCGGCTCTGTACCATATTTATCGTGGAAGAATGTTTTTGCTTTTGCAATTTCATCTTTCGATAAAACACCAATTGTACGAACAGCAAATCCTTTATTGTCATCGCCTGTTGGTACAATATCTTCTTTTTTCACATCAATCTTCAGTTCATGCAAGTCTTTTTGTACTTGAGACACACTAATCACTTGTTTTGATTGCAAGTCCATACGTGTACCACTTGCAAAGTCAATACCAAGGTTCATTTTGAAAATTGGTAGTATAATTGCTCCAGCAATCACAACGACAATTGAGAATAAGAAGAATTTGTGACCAATATTTACAAAGTTAATGCGATCAAATTTCGTTGGTGCATGTTCTACCCCTTTTGACAACGGAATAATTTCTTTCTGTTTCACACCAAAATAAGAGATTTTCTTATCGAAGTAACGGCTTTTCACAAGCAATCCAAGTAGGAAACGAGTACCGAATACGTTCGTAATGAAACCAACTAAAATACTTACAATTAAACTTGTTGCGAACCCTTGTACAGAGCTTGTACCACATACAAATAATACACCAGCTGCAGCAAGTGTTGTAATGTTCGCATCTAAAATTGTTGCTAACGAACGATGGTTACCAGCACGATATGCTGACATCATTGACTTACCAATTCGTAATTCTTCCTTCAGTCGTTCGTATGTAATGATATTCGCGTCAACCGCTATACCAACCCCGAGCACCAATGCCGCAATGCCTGGTAAGGTAAGAACTGCATGCATCCAGTTAAAGACGAGCAATGTAACGAAAATGTATAAACCTAACATAATGACCGCTACAAGCCCTGGTAAACGATAGAATACAAGCATGAATAAGAAGATAAGAGCAATCCCGATTGCACTAGCAAAAATCGTTTCTTGCAATGCTTGTTGACCAAATTTTGCTCCAACAGATGTTGAATACATTTCTTTTAAATCAACAGGAAGTGCACCCGCATTTAATAAAGATGAAAGTTGTTTTGCACTTTCAACTGTAAAGTTTCCACCTACGATTGAAACTTCAGCTTGATTAAACACTTGGTTTACTGTTGCTGCTGATAAGAATTTCGGATTTGGTTTTGCAGCTTCTGCTTTATACGAATCTTTACCTTCTTCAAAATCAAGCCAAATCACCATTAAGTTTGTTGGTGGAGGCATTTTAGATATTTTTTCAGTCACTTCGCGGAATTTATCAGCGCTTTTCAATGTAAGCCCTACACTTGGTCGACCTTGTTCATCAAACGTTTGCTTCGCTCCGCCGCCCTTTAAATCCGTTCCGTCCATGAGAAGGTTATCATTCACATCACGGAATGTTAATTTTGCTTGTGTAGATAAAATTTCACGTGCTTTTTGCTGATCTTTCACGCCAGCAAGCTGAACACGAATTCGATCTTTTCCTTCGATTTGAATGTTCGGTTCACTTACACCAAGAACATTGACACGATTATTAAGGGCACCCACTGTACTTACAAGTGCATCATGATCGATTTTATCTCCCTTTTTCGCTGGCTTTACTTCATACAAGATTTCAAAGCCACCACGAAGGTCTAGTCCAAGACTAATTCCTTTTGTTATGTTTTTTCCTGTCGCGCCAATAATTCCACCGATTAATAAAACGATGAGAAAAAAGGCGACGATTCTAGTACCGCGCTTTGCCATATGTACCTTCTTTCTGCTACTAAAACCATAAACAAATCATATCATTCATTTACGCTAGACAATTTCCTGTAACAACCATTTCTGTTTATTCACAGGCATTCCTTTACACTTCTGCATTTGTCTACTTAGTAGGCTTCCTTTCTGTGAATTTTCAACTTTCATACTAGCCATATAGGCAAAACCTCAGTTCTACATTTTAGACGCTGGGCTGCAACCTATATCTTACTACAAATTTTTATGACTTCTGCTTCCTACCTCCTTTACTTAAAATCTCTGACATATACATTCCTATTTATCAATACCTATCATTATACTGCAAAAGGAAGAACAAACCAATTACAGTCGGTTATTTATTTTCATATTTTTCAAATGACCAAAGTGGCGCTTGATACGCTTCTACTGTTAAATATGTCATGTACTCATTTGCTGTTAATGTTAGCACATCATTCACAAGCCCATACAATCTAACTTCACTATCTACTTTTTTCCACTTTTTACTTTTTAAACATTTCCAAATATCATTAACAGTTACTCGATCATAGCCAAACATTTGGAATTCTTCTACTTTGCTCTCTAAAACGACTTGTAACTGTCCGCGGTAAGCTTCTACCAAATCTTCTTTTTCAATCATACCATCACATCTCCTTTTGATTTCAGCACGAAAAGTCGCTTTTCATCCCGCTCTAATGGACAGCAATAACTGTCTTTAAGGGTTTCATCGCTCTGCTCTTTCCCATGAAAGTCTTACTTTATCAGCGCATCCTCTTAAATGCTTGTCATTCTTGTCTCATACGTGCATATAAATTATTGTAAATCATTCCATTGATTTTGAGAAGGTAGGAGAAGATCATGACGAGACAAAGCTTTTTACGAGGTGCATTTATTTTAATGCTAGCTGGTTTTATTACAAAAATTCTCGGGTTCATAAACCGAATTGTAATGGCGCGTATTTTAGGAGAAGAAGGCGTCGGTCTTTACATGATGGCTGTCCCCACCTTTATTTTAGCAATTACATTAACACAAATCGGACTTCCTGTTGCCATTGCAAAATTCGTTGCAGAGGCGGAAGCAGTAAATGACAAACAAAAAGTAAAGAGAATATTAACAGTATCATTAGCTGTTACATCCGTTATTAGTATTATCTTAACAATCGGCATCATGCTTCTAACGCCCATCTTAGCTGAAACTTTATTAACGGATAAAAGAACGTACTATCCACTAATGGCAATTTTACCTGTCGTTCCTGTTATTGCGGTTTCCTCTGTTTTGCGCGGCTATTTCCAAGGAAAACAAAATATGAAACCAAGCGCATATGCACAAGTGTTAGAACAGGTTGTCCGTATTACCATTATTGCCGTATGTATTCGGTTATTTTTACCTTACGGTGTTGAATACGCCGCTGCAGGTGCAATGTTATCAGCTGTTCTTGGGGAAGTTGCTTCTTTATTATTCTTACTCACTTTATTTCAGCGTGAAAAACATCTTTCTATACGAACTGGTTTTCTAAACACTGTCAAAGAAAGTAAACATACTTTTCATTCACTTATGGAAATTGCACTTCCAACTACAGGAAGTCGCTTAATTGGATCGGTCTCTTATTTTTTCGAACCAATTATCGTTATGCAAAGCTTAGCGCTAGCTGGTGTTGCGGCTTCAGTTGCTACACAGCAATACGGCATATTAAACGGCTATGCATTTCCTCTCTTATCATTGCCAGCCTTTATTACATATGCGCTTTCTACAGCACTCGTACCATCCATTAGTGAAGCAATGGCAAAAAAACAACATCGATTAGTAGAACACCGTCTGCAACAAGCGCTCCGTATTTCTTTAATTACTGGAGGGTGGTCAGTCGTTATTCTTTATGTATTTGCTTCACCTGTTTTAACTCTCATGTACGGTTCAGATAGCGCAACTGCATTCATTCAATTACTTGCACCATGCTTTTTATTTCACTATTTTCAAAGCCCCCTTACATCTGTTTTGCAAGCTTTAAACTTAGCACGCGCCGCGATGATGAACACGTTTATCGGAGCCATTGTAAAACTGCTCGTTATTTTCTTACTCGCTTCACGTCCAGAATTTCAAATGATGGGGGTCGCACTTGCAATTGCCGCTAACATTGTGACGGTAACATTCCTTCACTACGCTACCGTCTTAAAGAAAATTACATTTACAATTCACATGAGAGATTATATTTTCGGGGGAATTACGATTGCCATTGCAGGAGCTTTCGGATTCTATCTTCATAAATATATTGTTTTTTCACATTCACTTGGCATACAAACATTATGGGAAATTACACTAACCACTATCCTTTATATTCTGCTTCTTCTTATTTTCAAACTGATTCGTAAAGAAGAATTACGACGTATTCCTATTGTTCGTAAACTTTTGATTTCAAAATAAAGTGAAACTTTACTCAGTAGAGGGTTCTCCATCCCCACTATCCGCAAATAGCTGGGTAAATAGGCTTGCCTCTAGTCTGGCAAGCCTTTACTTCTCTTTCACATCGACAAAAAACTGTCCATTTTGAAAACTACAATACAAAATTTTTTTCACATCGTTATGCCCTAAGTTTTTTAATTTCTCTACTAGCCAGCCATCCGAATGCTCAATCATCTGTAAATGTTTATATTGAATTTCCCCATCAATAATTAAAGGAAGCGAAAACAGCGGTGTATCATTTTTACTCTTCTTACTTTTTTGTTTTTGAAAGACAGACAATTTTCCAGATGGCTCTAAAATAGCATACTCTACATCTCTTATATCTCCAACTCCCAGCTCACGTAATTGCATCATTAAGTCGTCTATATTATAGCGTTGCTTCCGCATCTGTTTCTCATCAATTTTTCCTGCATTCACAATAATAGCTGGCTCACCTTCTATTAAATGACGAATACGCTGGTTTTTTAAAGAAACAATCGATAAAGTTATTTGCACAGCCATGAGCAATACCATAGGAACAAGTTGATGCCAAAGAGACTTATCTGTATTTTCAATTGCGACCACAGCCATCTCACCAAGCATAATAAAAACCACTAAATCTAATACACTAAGTTCTCCAATTTCGCGTTTTCCCATAAGGCGAAAGATAATTAAAATCACAACATATAAAAGCATCGTCCGTCCAATTATCGATAGCCATTCCATTACTTTTTTCTCCTTTTTTAAACATTTTCTACTCATAGGTTTCCCTATAAAAAAGAAACTAGTCTAACTTATCAAAAATGAAAATATGCTTGTATTAAAAAGGGGGAATGCATAATGGATGGAACGAAAAAATTATCTACAGCAATCGGATTTGGGATTATCACTTTATTAATACTGGCCTCTATTACAAGTATGTTGATTGCTCTTTTATTAAAGTTTACAGATATAAGTGAAGGAACATTGGCTATAACCATTTTTATACTCGCTTTTCTTTCCATGCTCATATCCGGGTTTATCGCTGGCAAAAAAGCGCAAGGAAAAGGATGGTTCGTCGGATTCACAACCGGACTTATCTTTGCTATTCTTGTTTTTCTCGTTAACTACTTAGGTTTCTCTCACGCTTTATCTAATTCACAGCTTCTCTATCAACTTGGTTTAATGGGGGCAAGTACACTCGGAGGCATATTTGGCGTTAACATGTCAAAACGTACAGATTGAAAAAGCCCTGCATTCGCAGGGCTTTTTACTATTACTTCTTCACAACTTCACGAATCGCATTGCGATCGAATGTTAAGTGTGCACCACCAGATTTAACAACAATTGTAGTCTCATCTACTGATTCAATTGTGCCGTGTAAGCCACCGATTGTTACGATAGGATCACCTTTTTGGATTTCGCTTTGCATTTGAGCTACTGCCTTTTGACGCTTTTGCTGCGGGCGAATTAATAAGAAATAGAAAATCGCAAACATCGCAACGATCATGACAATATTCATCATACCTGGATTCATTTTTTGTTCCTCCTTTAATTATTATGTATTAGAAGTTTTTAGCATTCGGTTTATTAAAGCCATATTGTTCAAAGAACTCTTCACGGAAATCGCCAAGACGGTCTTCACGAATGGCTTGTCTCACCTGCTCCATTAAGTTTAACAGAAAATGAAGGTTGTGATAAGACGTTAAACGAATTCCAAACGTTTCATCACATTTCATTAAGTGACGAATGTACGCACGAGAATAATTTTTACATGTGTAGCAATCACAATTTGGATCAAGTGGGCCAAAGTCTCTTGCAAACTTCGCATTTTTCACAACAAGACGTCCTTGACTTGTCATACATGTACCGTTTCGAGCAATACGAGTTGGAAGTACGCAGTCAAACATATCAATACCACGAATTGCACCATCAATTAATGAGTCAGGAGAACCTACCCCCATTAAATAACGTGGTTTATTGTCTGGAAGAAGCGGTGTTGTAAATTCCAGTACGCGGTTCATAATATCCTTTGGTTCCCCAACTGATAATCCACCTACTGCATAACCAGGGAAGTCCATTGAAACAAGGTCTTTCGCACTTTGGCGACGAAGTTCTTCAAACTCTCCGCCCTGTACAATCCCAAATAACCCTTGATCTTGTGGACGTTCGTGAGCTTTTAAACAACGCTCTGCCCAGCGGCTCGTACGTTCTACAGATTTTTTCATATATTCAAAAGTAGCAGGAAACGGTGGGCATTCATCAAATGCCATCATAATATCTGAACCTAATGCATTCTGAATCTCCATCGCTTTTTCTGGTGATAAGAATAACTTGTCTCCATTTAAGTGATTACGGAAGTGAACCCCCTCTTCTTCAATACGACGGAAATCACTTAAACTAAACACTTGGAAACCACCGGAATCTGTTAAGATTGCACGGTCCCAGTTCATAAATTTATGTAAACCACCTGCTTCACGTATAATTTCATGACCTGGACGAAGCCATAAATGATACGTATTACTTAAAATAATGCCAGAATCCATCGCCTTTAACTCTTCTGGTGACATTGTTTTAACTGTTGCAAGTGTACCAACTGGCATAAATGTTGGTGTATCAAATGAGCCGTGCGGTGTATGAACGCGACCTAAACGGGCACCCGTTTGTTTACATGTTTTAATAAATTCATAACGAATTGCTGTCATAGATTTACTCCTTTTTATTTACTTCTTTCTTTAGCATGAGATGCAACGAACATCGCATCACCGAAGCTAAAGAAACGGTATTTTTCTTTTACTGCTTCATTATAAGCATGAAGGACATTTTCTCTACTTGCAAATGCACTTACAAGCATAATTAATGTTGATTTTGGCAAATGGAAGTTTGTAATTAAACCGTCAATTGCTTTAAATTCATATCCTGGATACATAAAAATATCCGTCCATCCCGATGCCGCACAAAGCTTACCATCGTGATCTGTAGCAATCGTTTCTAGTGTACGTGTTGACGTTGTACCAACAGTAATAATACGACCGCCGTTCTCTTTCACACGATTTAACAAATCTGCCGTTTCTTCTGACATATGATAATACTCAGCATGCATATGGTGTTCTTCAATTGTATCCGCAGACACTGGTCTAAATGTACCAAGGCCAACATGAAGCGTAATGAATGCTAAATGAACGCCTTTTTTCTTCAATTTCTCTAATAATTCTTCTGTAAAATGAAGCCCAGCTGTCGGCGCTGCTGCAGAACCAATTTCCTTCGCATATACCGTTTGATAACGATCACGGTCTTCCAGTGTCTCTTTAATATATGGAGGAAGCGGCATTTCTCCAAGTTCATCTAAAATTTCATAAAAGATACCGTCATATGAAAACTCAAGCTGGCGGCCACCTTGATCAGCTGTTCCAATGCAAGTTGCTTTTAACTTTCCTTCACCAAAAGAAATGATAGTTCCTTCTTTTACACGTTTAGCTGGCTTTACAAGCGTTTCCCATTTATCTCCATCTTCTTGCTTTAAAAGAAGCACTTCAATATGTGCGCCTGTATCTTCTTTCACACCATGCAAACGAGCAGGCATAACTTTCGTTTCATTTAAAACTAAACAATCACCCTCATGTAAATAAGAAAGAATGTCAGTAAAATGCTTATGCTCTATATCACCTGTTTCACGGTCTAACACCATTAATCTTGATGTTTCGCGCTGTTCAAGCGGCGTTTGAGCAATGAGTTCTTCTGGTAAATGAAAATCAAACAGATTAATATCCATAACTATATCCACCTATTTCTATTTAAATCGATTTATTATAAACATAATAAAAGATAATACAATACTTAACACAATACATGTAATGATCGGAAAATAAAAGGTAACGTTTCCTTTTTTCACAAAAATATCGCCTGGAAGCCTTCCGATGAACTTCCAAGCTACTCCAACGACAATGAGAAGAATACCAGCTGTAATAAGCAGCTTTGGCATATCCGTCATACCCCTGGCATCTCCATTCCGAAATGTTCATAAGCGAGTGGCGTTACAATTCGTCCTCTTGGCGTTCGTTGTAAAAACCCAATTTGTAGTAAATATGGTTCATACACATCTTCAATCGTCGTAGACTCTTCCCCAATTGTCGCTGAGACCGTTTCTAATCCAACTGGACCACCACGGAACTTTTCAATAATACCAAGCAATAATTTATGATCGATATGATCAAGCCCTAGTTTATCGACTTGCAATAGTTCTAATGCCATTTGTGTAATTTCCATCGCAATCGTTCCATCGCTTCGAACTTGTGCAAAGTCACGAACACGTCTTAGTAACCGGTTTGCGATACGCGGCGTACCTCGTGCACGCCTTGCAATTTCTAAAGCAGCTAATGAGTCAATTTCAACTTCAAACACTTCTGCTGTACGCTCTACAATAGCTGATAGTTGATCTACTGTATAATACTCTAACCGTGATAACACACCAAAGCGGTCACGAAGCGGTGCTGATAATGCACCAGCGCGCGTTGTTGCGCCAACCAGCGTAAACGGCGGTAAATCAAGCCTTACTGAGCGTGCTGATGGGCCTTTCCCAATCACAATATCAAGACAAAAGTCCTCCATTGCTGGGTATAGTACCTCTTCAATTGACCTATGCAAACGATGAATTTCATCAATAAATAATACATCACCAGGTTGAAGCGCCGTTAATACTGCCGCTAAATCTCCTGGGCGTTCAATTGCTGGACCTGACGTCGTTCGAATATTAACGCCCATTTCATTGGCAATAATATTCGCAAGCGTCGTTTTCCCAAGTCCTGGCGGCCCGTATAATAGTACGTGATCCAATGTTTCCTCACGCATTTTCGCTGCTTCAATAAACACTTCTAAATTATGTTTCGCCTTATCTTGGCCAATATATTGACGGAGCGTCTGTGGCCGTAACGAATATTCTAAGTCCGCATCTTCATATGCCGATTCTCCTGAGAGAAGACGTTCGTCCATTCTACTCACCTCTTACCATTTAGTAAAAGACTAAGTGCCTTTTTAATATACTGATCCGTCGTAAGTGATTCTTTTAATAACTCCGGTACAACACGAGAAACTTCTCGTTCTGCATAGCCAAGTGCACGAAGTGCCTCAAGCGCTTCATCAAGCTCAGCTGATGAACCCTTCTTCTCGTCGAAACGTTCTACATCTGAGAATAAATCAACAAACGCATCTGGTACAACATCAGCTAATTTTCCTTTTAAGTCTAAAATCATTTGACGTGCAGTTTTCTTTCCAACTCCCGGGAATTTCACTAAGAACTTTTCATCCTCATGTTCAATTGCTTGCACGACCTGCCCCGTTTGACCAGAAGCTAAAATAGCAAGTGCACCTTTTGGTCCGATTCCTGATACACCTAAAAGTTTTGTAAATAACAAACGCTCTTCACGTGTCTTAAATCCATAGAGCGCCATAATATCTTCTCTCACATAATGATATGTATATACACGAATTTCTTGCTTACTTCTTTGAAATACATATGGATTTGGCGTAAAAATTTGATAGCCGATTCCATTATGATCAAGAACGACATATTCTGGCCCTACATATTCCACATAGCCTGTAACATATTCAAACAAAATACGATCTCTCCCTCTCAAATCATGTATTCCATTTTAACATATTTAATGATAGAAAAGCGAGACCACCCCAACAAACGTTCTCTATTTAGCTTTTTCATTTTTTTCATATTGACAGAACAACATAAAGCAAATTAATATTACAAAGACGATAATGATTATCAATACTAATTAAAGGGGTTACATAAAGGTGAAACGCAATCTATCTATTCTATTTACTCTCATTCTTGTTGTTTTTACCATTGTTGGTTGCTCTTCTAAACAAGAAGAAGCACAGCCAAAAGAACAACCGAAAACAAAAGTTGTAAAACATGCAAAAGGTGAAGTTAAAATTCCGACAAACCCAAAAAGAATTGTCGACTTATCTGGATCATCTGAAGAACTATTACTTCTTGGTCATAAACCTGTTGGTACAGCTAACACGTATAAAGATAAAATCCAAGATCATTTGCAAGAAAAGCTAAAAGATGTAAAAGCAGTTGGTTGGTACTGGGCACCTAAAGTTGATTTAGAAGCGGTTACTGCTTTAAAACCAGACTTAATTATTTTAAACAACCGTCAATTGAAAATTTATGATCAATTAGCAAAAGTTGCCCCAACAGTTGTTCTAGAAACAAACTTAGAAAACTGGCGCGACAAATTTAAGGAAGTAGGCAAGCTATTTGACGAAGAGAAAAAAGCTGATAAATGGATTGCAGACTACGATAAAAAAGCAGATTCCTTATCTAAAAAAATTAAAGAGAAAACAAAAGATGAAAACTTTATGTTCCTTGCTGTAACACCGCAAAACTTCCGTGTATATGGCAGCTTCGGATATGGTGATATTCTCTTTAATGATTTAAAACTTCCTGCAACGAAAGGAACAGATTTAAAACAGACGATGGCACAAGTATCATTAGAAGGCCTTGTTGCATTCCAGCCTGATCAAATGTTTATCGTAAACTTTGGTGGCGAAGCAGATAAAGTGTTCGATGACTACAAAAATAGTGCTGTTTGGAAAGATAACAAAGCTGTAAAAAATAATCATGTTTACGAAGTAAGCAATGAAGTCTTTAACACAAAAGCATTCAACCCTATTGGCAAAGATATGCTAATTGATGAAATTGCAAAACAAATTTTAGATAAAAACAAATAAGAAAACCAGCAGCCCACATCAGCTGCTGGTTTTCTTATTTTGCACTGCATACGGCTTCATTTTCTCAATCGTCTTCACAAAACGCTCTTTTGACTTAATACGAATACCACGTTTTAGCTTTGCACGATCATAACTTTCTAGCTTTTTCATATCAATTTGGAAGAATGAATGAATCGCATTATCACTTTTTGGTACACCGTTAAAAATTTGCAGTATCCCCTCATTGGAAACACCAAAATACCCACTCGTTTTAAGTAGTGGTGAAATATCATCCACCTTTTTTTGCAGTACAATTTGCGTATCATCACGATCGACAAGCTGCCATTCTTTATACTGCTGAAGAAACTGTTCTAAATTTGCTACTTTTTCAGTGAAAATTTCCTCACTTACCTCTCCATCTACATACATACGCTCTAATAGAATCGTAACTTGAGGTTCTTTTTGCGTAACCTCTAATGAAGAAGCCGCAGCTATCACACTCGATTCATGATATAAACAAAACATAGCGATTACAACTTGAACTGCAACCATCATGAATTTCATTTCCGCTCACCTCTTCTAAGCAAAATAAAACTTCCATTTGTAGTTTTTCCGGAAATAGAAGTTTTATCCATAGTAACAGCGGTGGTTATAATGAAAATAAAAAATGCAGGTAAGGTGTAATCCCTACCTGCATGAGTCATTTACTTTTATATAATAAGAAAGACGCCTGCACATAGCAGGCGTCTTGATGCGTTTACGGCGAGAGACCAGGCGGCCACATCCGCGTGTTTAGCACTTAAGCATATCTCTCGTCTTACGTAAATTAGCTCATCGCTTTGCTAATATAACATTAATGTAAAAAGAACGCAAGCTAAACATAGAAAAATTTCATTAACTTTTTACAACAGTATTTATTCCTATAACCATTAAAGTAAAATATAAATTGATTATTGCAACATATATGTTACAATAGATGTAGATACAATGAAAAATCTGGCAAACAGGAGTGAGTATATTGAAAAGAATAAACGATGAACGTTTAATCCTTCAAAATTTAAAGAACGTTCGAATTGCCTTTCTCTTTCAATCAATTGGTATAATAGGCATCTTAGGATATATTGGCTTCAATGAAGGTATAGATCAAATTACAAAATCTCCACTATGGTTATTATTCATACTAACAAGTATACTTCTAGCCTATTTACAAATGGGAATCTCTATTGATGCAGAAGAAAATGAAAAAGAAATGAAACTAACGCCTTATTACAAACTTGTTTTACGCTCTGCTATCGTAGGGATCATTTTTGCTATTATTTATGTTATTTTCAGCCCTGAAAGACCGCGATGGGAAGGCATTCTTATGGGAAGTATTCTCTTCTTATGCTTTTTAGCTTCTTATTCTGTTGGTTACTTTATTAAGAAAAAACGTATGCAGGATATTGATGAGTGACCTCCTGCACCGCCTTTTTGATACTTAAAAAATCAAAAAGGGAAAGGCATAAACCTTTCCCTTTTTTGTTATCGCACTGTACCAGTTAGACCAGCACGAATGTCTCGGAACATATTTGTTACATCACGATTTAAATCGTTTGTAACTGTTCCGCTGCGCAGACGCGTATTCATCGCATCCACACGTTCAAACATGTCATTTTTTACTGTTACATATACATTTCGGTTTTTCACGTCATTCGCAACTGCTTGACGGATTTCATTTGCCATTGCCGTTTCATCTGTCACTGGATTGCGTGGTTTCACTGCAATAGCTACATCATTTCCACGCACAACTGTAGAAACACGATCCACATTATTCATACCCTTAACACGATTTGTAATTTTTTCTGCTGTCTTACCATCATTGTTAATGTATGAATTATTCATTGTAACGTTACGAGTTGGATATGGATTTGCCATTTGACCGTGGTAATTTACATCACGGTAATAGTTATATCCAACATCATTACGACGATCATATACATTATCCGTAACTCTATTTCCATTTCGATATGTTACATAATCTGTATATCGATCAGTACGTGCTACATTATTTTTGTATGGTTGTGTATCATAATAAGATGTACGTTCATAATTGTAGTTCGCATTGCGCCCATCCATCGCACTTTTATTCTTAGGTGTACCACATGCAGCTAATGCACTGGTAACTAACAAAGAAGCGGCAATAATTTTAATTTTTTTACTCAATATAAAAACCCCCCTTGTTAGGTTGAACTTCTCTCTCGAAAAGCTCCTTCTTATAGTGAGTAACAAAGGAGATTTTTACACTTGTTAATATTTCACTAGGAATTTTCTAACACGACCTCTTTATTGTTAACACAACTCTCTCTACTCCTCATCTTCTGCAAGTGGTTCTCCAAAAATCTCTGGTGGATCTTGCTGATAATTCATCGCACCTGGCTGCGGTGCATATGCGACTTGAGCTGTTGGATAATATGGAGAATTAGGATAATATGGCCCACCTGGCTGTGGACTATATAAATTTCTTTCCTCACCACATCCACAATCTTCTTCTGCTGGCATCATTTGCGGAACATTATTACCAGCTTGCGGTTGGTATGGCATTGAAGTATGTTGCACTGGCATTTGGTGCGGCATCATTTGCATACCTTGTGTATATGGCATTTGATAATATGGATACTGTTGTGGCATCATTTGCGATTGATATGGCATCGGTATTTGCTGCGGCATCATTTGCGGTGGTTGATTATTATCCATCATCGGCATCATTTGCGGCATTTGGTTATTATCCATCATCGGCATCATTTGCGGCATTTGATTACTATCCATCATCGGCATCATTTGTGGTGGTTGATTATTATCCATCATCGGCATCATTTGCGGCATTTGATTACTATCCATCATCGGCATCATTTGCGGTGGTTGATTATTATCCATCATCGGCATCATTTGCGGCATTTGATTACTATCCATCATCGGCATCATTTGCGGCATTTGGTTATTATCCATCATTGGCATGATATTCGGCATTTGGTTACTATCTATCATCGGCATCATTTGCGGCATTTGGTTATTATCCATCATTGGCATGATATTCGGCATTTGATTACTATCCATCATCGGCATCATTTGTGGTGGTTGATTATTATCCATCATCGGCATCATTTGCGGCGGTTGATTATTATCCATCATCGGCATCATTTGCGGCATTTGGTTATTATCCATCATTGGCATCATTTGCGGCATTTGGTTATTATCCATCATTGGCATGATATTCGGCATTTGGTTATTGTCCATCATTGGCATGATATTCGGCATTTGGTTATTATCCATCATTGGCATGATATTCGGTGGTGTTACTTGTGGAATAATAAGACTTTCTTTTGTCACATCCGGTGCAACTATATTACCCACATTTTCTTTTTGCACTTGTGGCGAAACAACATTACTGACGTTTTCTTTTTGCGTTTGCGGCGCAACTATATTACCTACATGTTCCTTTTTCGTTTGCGGCGCAACTATATTACCTACATGTTCCTTTTTCATTTGCGGCACCACTATATTACTTACATTTTCTTTTTTCGTTTGTGGTGACACTATATTACTTACATTTTCTTTTTTCGTTTGTGGTGACACTATATTACTTACATTTTCTTTTTGCGTTTGTGGTGACACTATATTACTTACATTTTCTTTTTGCGTTTGTGGTGACACTATATTGTTCGGTTTCATCTTATTAATAATTTGCGGGGCAATTAACTCGCTTCCTTTTTTTATTACATCTGAAATTTTATAGTCTTTTGCAGGCTTAATGGGTGGTTGTGGCGGCTGTGGTAATATATTTACTGAAAACTTTGTGCTTTCTTTTTCCACAGGTTTCTCCACCTTTTCTACAACTGGTGGCTTTTCAATTACAGCTGGTTTTTCAACGGCAGGCGGCTTTTGAATAGGTATTTCTTTCTGAATCGGTTTTTCTTTTTGGATTGGTACTTCTTTCTGAATCGGCTTTTCTTTTTGAATGGGCATTTCTTTTTGCGTTTGCTGCATAGCCGGTTGCTGCGTAATCGGCACAGATTGATATGGTGCTTCTTCTTCATCTTCTATTCCAAGCGGCGTAGGTGTCGCTGCAAATTCTTTTTGTTGTACCTCTTTTACATATTCTTTTGGAGGAGCTGAACCAGCACCCATATTTTTTTTCACATGCACACTGCTAGATGGCACTTTTATTTTCATACCTGGCATAATCAGATCGGGATTAGTAAGCTGCGTATTCGCCTTTTTTAACGTTTCAAAATCTACTCCGTACTTTTTCGCAATTTTCCAAAGGGTATCCCCTTTTTGCACGATATGAATTTTCAAATTTTCCCCCTCCTGTATTACTTATCTATAAGCCAAAATAATGTAAAGTGAAACTGTCCTCTATGATTTAACACTCTTGCTCTTACCATTTAGTCATACACAATATTGCACGAATATGAAAAAATACAATGATTCCCTCAACACAATGTATGACTGCAATTAGCTAATTATGTTTAATAAAAAAGCGACGGAAATCCGTCGCTTTTACACACGCTCTAACATACGATTTAAGGCAAGGACTGCTTCTTTTGTCACCTGCTTCTCTACTTGAATAACATTGATTTCCTCTCCACGCTCTATCGTTTCTAACACCCACAATAAATGTGGTAAATCAATACGATTCATCGTTAAACAAGGACACATAAAAGGGTTTAATGAAATGATTTCTTTATCAGGGTGCTGATGAAGAATTCGATTGACTAAATTCATCTCTGTACCAATCGCCCATTTACTTCCAGATGGCGCTTGTTCAATCATGTCGATAATATATTTTGTTGATCCTGCATAGTCAGAAGCTGCTACCACTTCATAACAGCATTCTGGATGCACAATAATATTCATATCGGGATGATTTTTTCGCACACTTTCAATATTTTTCACAGTGAAATTTTGATGAACCGAACAATGACCTTTCCATAAAATCACCTTCACATCTTCTATATTCCCATCATATTCTAATGAATCTGTATGCGGATCCCAAACCGCCATTTTATCTAATGAAATACCTAGGTCATACGCTGTATTTCTTCCTAAATGTTGATCTGGTAAAAAAACAAGACGCTCTTTTTGCGTAAATGCCCAAGATACCATTTTTTTTGCATTTGAAGATGTTACTGTCGCCCCGCCATTTCGTCCACAAAATGCCTTAATAGCTGCCGTAGAATTGACATATGTTAATGGAATCATCGTATCCCCAAATAACTGCGTAAGTTCGTTCCAAGCTCGTTCTGTTTGTTCGATATCTGCCATATCCGCCATGGAACAGCCAGCACGCATATCTGGTAAAATAACGATCTGTTCATCGGCCGTTAACATATCTGCTGTTTCAGCCATAAAATGCACCCCGCAAAAGACAATATATTTCGCTGCTTTATTGCTAGCCGCTACTTGCGCAAGTTGCAATGAATCTCCCGCAGCATCTGAAAATTGAACAACTTCATCCTTTTGATAATGATGCCCTGGAATAAATAATGCTTCCCCTAATTTTTCTTTAATTTCACGAACACACTCTTCCATTTCTTGCACTGACATCGTTTGATAACGCTCTGGTAACATCGTTTCAATTAGCTGAACTTTTTCTAAAATACTCATCCGAAATCTCCCCCTCTAACCCTCTCGCTTTAAACTTCAATATTAAAGCTAATATCTAATGCCTTTACAGAATGTGTTAATAATCCGAGTGAAATATAATCTACCCCTGCCCCACCATATTTTGATAAATTTTCAATTGTAATGCCGCCTGATGCTTCTGTCACAATTGCACTTGGAACAATTTTAGAAAACTCACGAACTTCTTCTGGTGTACGGTTATCAAACATAATAATATCCGCTCCTGCGGCAATCGCTTCGCGCACTTGTTCTTCTGTTTCCGTTTCCACTTCAACTTTCACCATATGTCCAAGCTTTTCTTTCACAGATGTAACAGCGTTTGTAATAGAACCTGCAAAAGCAATATGGTTATCTTTAATCATGACACCATCGTATAATCCGAAGCGATGGTTATATCCGCCTCCGCAAACAACCGCATATTTATCAAACATGCGAAGCCCTGGCATCGTTTTTCTCGTATCACAAATACGTGTATGATCACTTTCTAGCGCCAGAACAGCTTTGCGCGTCATCGTTGCTATACCACTCATGCGTTGAATAATATTTAAAATTACACGCTCCACTGTTAATAAAGATGCAATTGGTCCTTCGACACTTGCTAAAATCTCACCTTTTCCTACGAAATCTCCGTCTTTTTTATGAAGTGTAATTTGAATGCTGTCATCTAATAATCGAAATCCTTGTTCAATTACTGCTGTCCCTACGAATACCCCTGTATCTTTCGCAAGGAACGTTCCCTTTGCCCTTAAATTATCAGGAAAAATAAGCTGAGATGTTACATCTTTTTCTCCAATATCTTCTAGAAAAAAGCTTTCTAATGCTTTTCTTATCTTTAACGCGTTCATACAATCCCTCTTCCCTTCATTACACAAGTTGTAATTTTCTATTAGCGAGAATAATTTTTTTCGTTACTTGATTTCGTCTTGGATAATCACCACGATAATGACCACCTATGCTCTCTTTTCTTTGCAGTGCTGCTTCTGTAATGAGCTGACAAACTGTTAGCATATTCATAATTGTTATATCTTCATTTGTAAAAGCTTCATATTGTATTCGAACACTTTGTACACGATAATGTTCAAACCATTGCTTCGCATATAATAAACTCTTTTCTGTTCGTACAATTCCTACGTACGTCATCATATGTTTTTGTATTTCTTTTTTCGTAGGTAACTGAGGAACTCTTGATATTCCATGTATTTCTTCGCTATTATTTATCTTTTCTTGTACCGGATGAGCTAAAATATGTGTTCCCATTCGTTTTCCAAACACAAGCCCTTCTAACAATGAGTTGCTCGCTAATCGGTTTGCACCATGCACACCGTTACAAGCTACTTCACCTACAGCATATAAATGCGGAATAGATGTTTCTCCATCACAATTCGTTTTAATGCCACCCATATGAAAATGAGCACCAGGAACAACTGGAATTCTATTTTGTTTTACATCTATACCATTCTTTTTGCATAATGCCGATACAGTAGGAAAACGTTCTTCAAAGTTTTGAATAGAAGAAATATCCAAGTATACACTTTCACCTGCAAGAAGCTGTTCATGAATCGCACGTGCCACTACGTCACGCGGTGCAAGATCATGTTGCGGATGTACATCCAGCATAAAACGCTGTCCTTTTTCATTTAACAGAACAGCTCCTTCACCCCGTACCGCTTCTGAAACAAGTCCACAGCAACGGCTGCCTACATATAGCATCGTTGGATGAAATTGTACAAATTCTAAATCAACAAGTTCGCCACCAGCTCTGTATACCATCGCGAGTCCGTCACCTGTAATCGTCTCGTCGTTAGACGTAAATGCATACAACCCTCCAACACCGCCTGTAGCTAATACAATATGTTCAGCATAGTAACGATGTATATTTCTTTCGCTATCACGGGTCAAAACACCCTTACATGTATCATTTTCTATAATTAAATCGAGCACCATTTCTCGCTCCACTACTGTAACGTACGGAACGACTTCCTGAACCAAATGCTCTAATAAATTTCGTCCTGTTGCATCTCCACCAGCATGTAAAATACGTCGGTTTCGATGCGCACCTTCTTTTCCAAGATGGGGCCCGTTTTCATCTCCATCAAATTCCATCCCATTTGCAATGAGCTTACGAATCTCTTTCGGCCCTTCTTCCACTAAATATCGAACTGCTTCTTCATTGTTATAGCCACAACCGGCCGCTATCGTATCTTCGTAATGATCATTCACATTGTCATATGTAGCTACAGCTGCTGCAATTCCGCCCTGCGCTAAATGTGTATTGTTATCGCGGCCTGTTTTTTTTGTGATAATCATCACATTCTTTTCATGACAAATCTCTTTCGCAACACTAAGTGCTGCAACACCACTTCCAATAATTAAGACATCTGCACTTGGCATGATCATTGCCTCCTAGTTTACACTTTCCAACTGTCTTGACACCTATATTTACATAGTTTTAAAATAATGACAAGAGTTTTTTAGAAAGTAATATTTTCACCAAGGAGTTTAACGAAATTCTCATGCTATATAAATCCATTTTATTTTTTCGACATATCAATCGCTGCTACGAAGAAGAAAAGGGGACTTACACTCATTTTCTCTCTCTGTTTTTACTTGGCATGGGGCAGGAAGAGGATCTGACCGCTTCTATGCGCGACCGGATGCTCTCTTCCACCTAAAAAGAAAGGGTTTATGTCGGTTTTTTAATTTGAATTTATATACTTTAAAATTAAAAAACGAATGTAACTCTACTATAGAGAGGACTATACATTATGATATATCTTGACTATGCAGCTACAACACCAATGAGCAAAGAAGCTATTGACACATATACGAAAGCAGCACAGCAATACTTCGGTAATGAACAAAGCTTACACGATATCGGAGGAACAGCTTCGTCTTTACTACAAGTTTGCAGGGGAGCACTTGCACAAATGATTAGAGGAAAAGAACAAGGCGTATTTTTCACAAGCGGTGGTTCTGAATCTAATTATCTTGCAATCCAGTCGCTCTTAAATGCAAAAAGCGGCAAGCACATACTTACAACACCAATGGAGCACGCATCGATTCGCAGCTACTTTCAGTCATTAACAAAGCAACGATATACAATCACGGAAATTCCTGTGGATTCATGCGGGCTTATTAACCTTAAGGCTTTAGAAGCAGCAATTACAGACGATACGGTTTTAGCAAGTATTCAGCACGGTAATTCTGAAATTGGAACCGTTCAACCTATCTCAGAAATTGGAGCACTACTAAAAAAACACCATATTTTATTTCATACAGATTGTGTACAAACATTTGGTAAACTCCCAATTGATGTCACAACGATGCAAATTGATAGCCTTTCTGTTTCCGCACATAAAATTTACGGACCAAAGGGTGTCGGAGCTTGCTATATAAACCCACAAGTTCGCTGGGAACCAGTCTTCCCAGGGACATCTCATGAAAAAGGATTTCGCCCTGGTACAGTTAACGCTCCCGGTATCGCTTCGTTTCTGACAGCAGCAGAGCATATATTGGACGATCGTGAAGAAGAACGCGCTCGTTTTGAGCAATTACGATCCTATTTTACAGAACAATTACAAGCAATTCCCCTTGAAATTCAAGTAGAAGGACATTCTACTTCTTGTTTACCTCATATTATTGGGGTTACAATAAAGGGAATAGAAGGTCAGTACACGATGTTAGAATGCAATCGCCATGGCATTGCCATTTCAACAGGAAGCGCATGTCAAGTCGGCAAACAAGAACCTTCAAAAACAATGCTTGCAATTGGAAAAACGTATGAAGAGGCAAAACAGTATGTCCGCTTTTCATTTGGACGTCATACAACGAAAGAACATATTGATACAACCATTCATGCACTATGCACAATTGGAAATCAATTTTATAGAGGTGTTAAATTATAATGAAACAAAATGACCAGAAAAAGATTTTAGGGGAAGAAAGAAGACAGCTCATCTTACAATGGCTCCTTGCTGCTAACGAACCGTTATCCGGGAGTGAATTATCTAGGAAAACAAATGTCAGCAGGCAAGTCATCGTACAAGATATTTCCTTACTAAAAGCGCGAAACGAACCAATTATCGCAACTGCACAAGGATATTTATATTTAAAACCACAAGCAAAGAAAAATACATTTGAACGTGTTATCGTCTGCCAGCATAAACCAGATGAAGTACGCCAAGAATTAACATTGCTAGTCGACCACGGTGTTACAATTAAAGATGTAAAAGTAGAACATCCTGTATACGGCGACTTAACAGCTTCTATTATGGTGAGTAATCGTTTTGATGTTGAACAATATTTGCAAAAAATTGAAGATACAAATGCTTCCTATCTATCTCAATTAACAGATGGCATCCACTTACATACAATTGAAGCAGATTCCACAGAAAAATTAAACGCTGCTTGTGATGCGCTAGATCGCGCTGGATTTCTTGTTTATTAAAATGAGAGCACAGAGAGTTTCATTCTTCTCTGTGCTTTTATTTATGAAATGATATAATATTGAAATCAATTGGTAAAGGAGAGATGATATGGGAATCAAACTCGTTCACTTTAGCATTGGCAAACCAAAACAAATGCAATATGGAGAAAATAAAGAAATGTCAACAGGCATCTGTAAAGAGCTTACAGAAGAAGCCTTTCTATCAAAAGACGGATTTCTTGGAGATGGTGTAGCTGACCTAAGGTTTCACGGCGGACCTGATCGCGCTGTTTGTGTCTATCCGTATGAACATTACGCGCTATGGGAACAAGAATTTCAAACAACACTCCCACCCTCTGCATTTGGCGAAAATATTACCGTAACAAATATGTTAGAACATGATATTTTCATCGGCGATACATATCAATTAGGTGAGGCTGTCATTCAAATTACACAAGGCCGGATACCGTGTAGTACCATCTCAAAAAGAGTTGGCATCCCCGGTATTTTACCGCGCATTGTAGAAACCGGTTATACCGGCTATTTATGCCGTGTTCTTCAAGAAGGCGTTGTTCGCAAAGACTCACAAATGAAACTACTAGAGCGCCATCCAGATCAAGTTTCTATTCTGTTTTCTAACGAAGTATATTTTCATAGACGGAAAGATACAGAGGCAATGGAGAAAATTATTGCTGTTCCAGAACTAGCAGAAGCTTGGCGCGAGCAATTAGTAGATCGCTTAGCAAAATTGAAATAAACCCCATTGCATATTGAAGTGAACCCGAATAGTGGTACATGAAAAAAACACCTCCTGAATTCGCATACTAAGTATGCAAATTCAACGGAGGTGTTTTTCATTTGAAAGAAAGAGTACATTACCCAGAAGAAATAAAGTGGAAAGTGATTGAGATGAAAAAGGATGGTTATTCAAATCGTACCATTATGGAGACACTCGGAATTAAAAATGTTTCCCAAATTAAGACATGGATGAAATGGTATCGTACAGATCAAACGTATCGTTTTCAACAACCTGTAGGAAAACAATATTCTTATGGAAAAGGACCAAAAGAGCTAAGTGAATTGGAACAGCTACGATTAGAAAATAAACATTTAAAAACAAAATTACTTGTATGGGGAAAGTATCTGGAAATCGAAAGGAGCTGAAACCACATACCGTTATTACCCTATGGAATGAATTAAAAACAAAATTAACCGTACAAGAACTGTGTAAAGTATTAGAATTACCACGTTCCACATTTTATCGTTGGTTACAGATAACCGAACGCCCTAAAGACGAGATAGAAGAGAAAGTAAAGAAGGTCTGCCTTAGGCATAAATTACGGTATGGATATCGAAGAGTGACCGCCACTCTTCGAAAAACGGGGCTGTGTGTCAATCATAAAAAAGTATTACGGATCATGAAACAATATCATATACTCTCAAAAGTTCGTCGTAAGAAAAAGAAATATATCAATGGTGCTGAACCAGTCGTAGCTCCTCATCGATTGGAACGTCAATTCGAATCATCAGCCCCAAATGAAAAGTGGTTTACGGATGTGACTTACCTATGACTTACCTATTATTTGGAGAGCGTACATTGTATTTATCAACGATTATGGATGCCTTTAATCGTGAAATTATTAGTTATGTCATCAGTGAATCACAAACTTTAACATTAGCGATGAAGACATTAAAACAAGCAATGAGAGGGCGAAAAGTAAAAGATGTCATCCTTCACTCGGATCAAGGAAGTATTTATACTGCGAAGGAATTTCAAGCATATGCCAAAGAAAAAGGCATTATCACCAGCATGTCCCGGAGAGGAAATTGCCATGATAATGCCGTCATGGAAAGCTTCTTTGGTCATTTAAAAAGCGAAGCTTTCTACTCACAAAAGATAACAAAAGTATCCAACACAACTGTGCGAAAGATTGTGCTAGAATACATTCATTACTACAATTGTGTGCGAATTCAAGAAAAATTAAACCACCTATCCCCTAAAGAATATAGGGAACAGATGGTTTAGGTGTTTTGATATGTGTCCCGTTTTCGGGGTTCACTTCATATGCAATGAGGTTTATTTTTGTTTACAACCAATAAGACGAATAACTCCCCAGCACCGTCACAGAAAAACCAAGTGCCTCAAGCTCCATTGTTACTCCTGGCAACAACACATCATCATATGTCTTATCCACATCAATTAAGAAAAAGTAATTACCAAGTCCCGTTTTCATTGGACGAGATTCGATTTTCGATAAATTTAATTTTCTCCATGCGAAAGCTGATAATACTTGATAAAGTGCTCCTGCATAATCAGCAGGTAACGTTATCATAAGTGTCGTTTTCTCCCCGCGGTTCTCACCGTTTTTCGGTAGTAGTGCCCGCTGTTTTTTATGTAACACGAGGAAACGTGTATGGTTATTTTTATGCGTATGAATATTACGCTGCACAATTGCTAAATCATACTTCTCTGCTGCCGCTTCATTTGCAATTGCAGCGATCCTTTCTTCCGGATGTTCTTTCACATATTGCGCCGCTGCACTTGTGGAAGTCATATCCCGAACCGTTACACCTTTTAATTCTTCATTTAAAAACCTATGACATTGCGCAATCGCATGCGGGTGAGAATGAACTGCATATACTTCTTTCCACACCTCTTCATAATCTGGATGCACAAGTAAATGTTGCTGAATAGGCACTGTAATTTCTCCTACAATGAAGAGCGGCTGCTCATGCACAAGGTAATCAACAGTAATATTAACAGAACCTTCAATCGCATTCTCTAACGGTACAACTGCAAAGTCTACATTTCCATTTGCTGCAGCATCCATGCAATCAGGAATCGTGCGATACGGCACATGCTCTGCCTCCGGAAAAAAACGACTCACCGCCATATTTGTAAATGTTGCTTCTGGTCCTAAATAGCCAACTCGAATCATCGTCTTTTCCCCTCTTTTTCGTTTTCTTACTGTTATACCATGAATATTTTTATTTTTCTATGTGAATTTTGAATATTTTAAAAAGACTAGCGTTTGCTAGTCTATATGTTTCATATATTCTTTTTGAGCGAAGAAGAAATAGATAGCTGTTGCTACACAATATATACCGATGATCTTTATACTTGTAAATAACACATTCATTTCCATTAAATTACTCAATGCATAGAAAGCAAATATACTATGCACTATACCGACCACAATAGGAATAAAAAATAAACTCCCCATTTGCCGTCTAACAATCCGATTTATTTCCCCTTTCTCCATCCCTATTTTCATTAAAGACTGATACTCTTTACGATCCTGCTCAATATCTGAAAACCATTTAAAATATGTCATACTGCAAGTTGCTAGGAAAAAGAGAATACTAATAAATGATCCGATAAATAATAACACTGCTCCCCCTTCCTTAAATTGGATATATATACTGATCTTATTTCTCATCGAAGAAGAATAATCTGGAGACACTTTTCCCCTTACTTCTAACGCGAATTTTTTTTGCCCCTGCCAATTTGGAATATTATAACCATAATATACATATTTTTCACGATTAGGAATGACACTTTCCCATTGTTTAAACTGTTCATCTCGTACAACTAATAATTGATTATGGTGCCCAGCGCCATCTCCATTAAAAACCATATCTGATTTAGATTCATGCAATTTAATTTGATATGGTACTCCTAACATTTGAAAATAGAATATTTCCTTGTTATACACATCCTGACCATCAAAAGCCATTGGGTTTATAAATGTGCCATAACCTTTTTTATTGTTTACCATGCTTTTTCCTTGCTTCTTTGCTTCTTTGTTATAATCCGTTTGTGAAATAACAGTAATCGGAAACAGACGTCCGTCATGTGTTGTAATAAACTTTCCTGGTAATCCGATAAACTGTACTTTCTCTACATTTTCATAACCATATTTTTCAAATAGTGCTAAGAGCTCATCGGGAGAAATCACCTCATGAGATTCTATTCCTTTTTCTGTATAGGAAATTTCATGAGGAAATGAAAACATAGCGCTTTTGGGAAGGTCAGAAAAATATGCATATGCAGTTCCTGTTGCTGTAATAACTGTTGCTGTCAAAATAGAAATAGAAAATAAAAACTTCGCATGATCTTTCAATTTATGCTCAAGGCTGCGAAGCACAAATAGATTTGGATATGTATAATAGATATTCTTCTGTTTTTGAAGTCCTTTCAAAACAAACAAACTGCCTTGAGTAAATAAAAAATAAGTTCCTATAATTACAGTACTAAGGATTGGATAAAAATAGAGAAATAACTCTCCTAGCGTTACCTTTACCGCAAGGGTATATCCACATAAAAGTAAAATAACCCCTAAACCAAATCGCCATTTCCCAACTTTAAAAACTCTACGTCCTTTCCTCTTATCCAATAATAAATCAACAATTTCTAACCTCCGCACATTCCACAAACCAAATAATGCTAAAGAAAAAAACATAATTGAATATACAACAACGGTAATCAAGAATGGTTTTATTTGAAAGATGAAATAAATCCTATTCTCTAAATCTAAGAGTACACTTAATGTCATTAAAAATAAATTTGAAAATAACATCCCAATCCCAATCCCAATACAAGTTGATACCAAGCCCACTACAGCCTGTTCTAAGAATAGTAGAATTGAGATTCTAGCATTTGTAGATCCCATTAATTTAAGCAATCCTAATTCTTTCTTTCTCGCATCAAGAAAAGTAGCATTAGAACTGAACATATACAGTGCCGAGAACATAAGAATAAGATAACTACACCCTTGTAAACCTGATCGAATTCCAATGTGGACATTACTGTGTGCAACTTCCGGATGATGAACAAAAGATGTATACATATAAAAAACTGCTACAGAAAAAGAGCTACTTAATAGAAGTGCTTTATAACTCCGCCAATTCCCCCTTATATTTTGTATCGCTAGCTGCCTGACATTCATCTGCATTCCCCCTGTAACCTGTTACACACGTAAAAAGCTAGAGGTTTCCCTAGCTTTTTACGTGTTTTAAATATCCTCTTTGTGCAATCATAAAGTAAATTGCCGAAGCTATAATATATGCTCCAATAACAATCGCACCTGATTTCCATAAATCTAAATAAAGCATTTTTCCTAATGTATGAAGAGCAAATCCGCTATGCAATGTACCAATAAGAATTGGAATAAAGAAAATGACTCCCATTTGGCGAATAGCAATTTTATGAATTTCTTTATCTGTCATACCGATTCTCTTTAATGACTTAAATTGAATACGATCTTGTTCTTTATCATTAAACCATTTAAAGTATGTCATGCTGCAAGCAAAGAAGAAAAATAGTACTGCTACAAAGAAACCGATGAACATTGTAATTGCCCCTTGCTCCTTTATTGCTTTATAAGTAAGAACTGAATTATGGAAATTCTGTTGTTGTTCTTGTGCAATTTCTTTTTTCAAGTCTACTACAAGATTCTCTGTTCCTTTCCAGTCTTCAATATAATATCCGTAATATTTTGTCTTTTCTTCATCTGATACAACCTTTGCATATTTCACAAAGTCTTGATCATTAACAATAAGGTACCCTTCATCGTTAAAAACAGACTGTGAAATTGGATCATTTAGCTTAATAGACTGTTTTTGTTCGTTCAGCGTGAACTCAAATGGTTTTGTACGATCTAACTTCACAAAGTCATTCATCATATCAATTAAAACCATCGTTGCGCTTCCTGGTGCATTATGAACTTCCTCTTTCTTTTGCTTATGTGCTTCTGCATTATATTCTTTTTCTGAGATAATACCTAAAGGCATCTCATGATTGCCATTCAACCGCTCTATTTTCTGTGTTGCTGGAAGTTTTACATATGTTACTTTTCGTGCATCTTCAAACCCATGATTTTTCAATAACTCTTGCATTTTCTCTTCACTAATGATGTTATGTGTATTTACTCCCTTCTCCTCATATGAAATAGCATGCGGCGTACTAGCTACTGTTTTATAACTCATATCTTCAAAGAATACATACAGTGTACCAACCGCGGAAGAAACAACAGCTGTAATAATAGATATAACAAAGAGAAAACGAGCATTATCTTTCATTTTATAAATAAGATTACTAAGTACAAACATATTTGGATATGTATAAAAAGATTTTTTTCGTTTTTGTAACACCTTTAATACAACAGTGCTACCTTGCGTAAATAGTAAGTACGTTCCTCCAATTGTCAGTCCTACAATCGGTAAAAATAGCATAATGAAATTCATAAGCGTAACTTGGAAACAAAGTACATACGCGACAATAATACATAATATCCCGACTACACATAGCCATGTAAATGCGAAAGGCTCTACTTTTTGTTTTCTTGCTTCTCTTAATAAGTCAATAATTTGCAAACGACCGACCGCCCAAAGACCGAATAATGATAGGATGAAAAAGAGAACGAAGTATACACTAGCTGTAATCAGAACTGCTTTTCCATTCCATACAAGTGGAAGTGTTTTATCTATACCAAGTAATACACTTAAAGCTTGAAAGAAGAGCTTTGAACAAAGCATACCAAGAGCAATCCCTACTACAATTGCGATTACACCTAAAATCATTTGCTCTAGTATAAGCATACGACCAAGCTGCGCTTTTGTTCCACCTATTAATGTTAATAAACCAAACTCCTTTTTTCTCGCTCGTAAAAACGTTGAGTTAGCATATAAAATAAATAGTGCTGAAAAGATGACAATGATATAGTTCATTGATTCTAGCCCTTTTGTAACCATCGTCTTCATGCTAATGTTTCCGCCCACTACATCTGGATGATAAATGAAGGAAGCGTACATGAAAAATACTAAGATTGATAAACAACTACTAATAAGAAAAGCTTTATAATTACGCCAATTTCCTTTTACATTATTAAGCGCGAGCTGGCGAAAGTTCATGATATTCCCCCCCTAGCATCGCAAGTACGTCTAAAATTTCTTGGAAAAAGGCTTGCTTTGTTTTTCCTTTATGAATTTCTGAGAAAATTTCTCCATCGCGTATAAAGAGAATACGTTCGCAATAACTAGCTGCTACTGGATCATGTGTTACCATGGCAATTGTTACTTTTTTCTGTTCATGTAAATCTTGCAGTGCGCCCATTAAAGATTTCGCAGACTTAGAATCTAAATTCCCAGTTGGCTCATCTGCTAAAATTAATGTCGGTTCATGAATAATTGCTCGTGCAGCTGCCGCACGTTGTTGTTGTCCACCCGATACTTCATATACTTTTTTATTTAAAATCCCTTCGATATTTAAAAACTTCGCAATTTCAAGTACTTTCGTATCAATTTCTTTTACAGGGCGCTTCGCCATAACTAATGGCAAAATAATATTTTCTTTAATCGATAACGTATCAAGTAAGTTAAAGTCTTGGAAGATGAACCCTAAATGTGTACGGCGAAATTCCGCTAGTTTTGCAGCACGCATTTGACTAATCTCTTCACCATTCACATAAACATGGCCTGAAGTTTGCTTATCAATTGTTGCTAATAAATTTAGAAGTGTTGTTTTCCCACTTCCTGAAGGACCCATAATACCTACAAATTCGCCTTCTTCAATTTTAAAATTTATATCGTGTAAAGCAGTCGTTGCCACTGATCCTTTTGATTGATACACTTTCGTTAAACCTTTTACTTCAAGAACACTCATTTCTAAATCCCCCTATGTGCTTTCTTCTTACATTTACTATAAGAAAAATGAGAAAAAGAAACGAGTGATTTTCCTTACAAAACCGTTTGTTATCTTACAATTTTGTCATTTTTCTCATTAATGCATGATATTCTTCATCTTTTGCAAATTGGAATGTAAATGTTGTACTTTCTCCTTCGGTTGATTGCACGTAAATTCCGTGATGAAGATTATCACAAATTTCCTTTGTAATATATAATCCCATTCCTGTTGCTTCTCTTGTTTTTCTTCCATTTGTTCCTGTAAAAAATGGTTCAAAAACTCGTTTGATGTCTTGCTTTGGAATACCGATTCCAGTATCACAAATATGTAATAGAACTGTCTGTTCCTTCTCCTCTATTTGAAACTGAATTTCTTTCTTATCCACTTGCGAGATTTTTGTGTATTTAATTGCATTCATAACAATTTGATTGATTGCAATACTAATCCATTTTCGATCGGAAGCGATCGTACACGTTTCTTCTTCAAACATTACTTTCGGATATACAGAAGATTGAATGAAAGATTTTCGATTTTGGTTAATAACCTCTCGAACAACCTCTAGTACATTTACTACCTCCACTTTGTAATCTTTTGCAAACTGTTCTAACCTTGCCATATGTAACGCTAAATCTAAACCATGTAAAATACGATTATTTTCTTCGCGAATACTTTCAACCGTTTCTCTTGCTTCGCGATGCGCTTTACCAAATTTCTGCAACAGTAATTCAATCACTGAAACTGGTGTTTTCATTTGGTGAATCCATTGGTTCATAAAGATCATTTGCTGTTGATCTTTCGCATGCTGCTGGTGAACCTCATTCATATATTGCTGTCTAAGTAAAATGAATGCTTCTACAATCATTTCTTGTTCAGCCGTATAGGAAGCATCAATTAATAAAGAGTCATGTAACGTATGTCCTCCAGCAATGTATTGTTCGATTCTGTTTAAAAACACGCTGCGTTTTCGATAATCATAAATGAGGTATACGATAAACACGACGGTTGCTAATAAAAGCCCATACAACCACGTACTCCAGTCAAGCGACCGCTTTTCTAAAAGCGCCTGTAATTGTAATACAAGCCCAAATAGGCAAATGCTCACAAAATATGAAACAATTAAAGGAAAACGATCAATGAGGTAACCCTTAAGCTTCATGCCCATCTCCCCACTCTGTAAGAAGTGCGTAACCGTATCCCCGCTTTGTTACGATTGCATTTACAATCCCAAGCTCCTCTAGCTTCTTTCGGACACGCTTTACGTTCACTGTTAATGTATTATCATCAACGAATGCTACTTCATCCCATAATGCCTCTAAGAGTTCCTCACGCGTTACATATTGATTTGCCTGCTTCATTAAGCACTCTAATAAATAAAATTCATTTTTTGTGAGCTCTATTTGTTGCCCTTGCCACTCAACTGTATGTTGTGATGGAAATAGCAGCAATCCACTCACACCAAAGCAATCGCTTTCTGCCGATGAAGCATACTCACCGTATCCACGACGCAAGGCGCTTTTTACTTTCGCCATAACAATATCTAAATGGAATGGCTTTGCAATATAATCGTCACCACCGTTTTCAATTGCCATGACCTGATCCATTTCCCCTGTTCGAGCAGATACAAAAATAATCGGTGCATTAGACACAGTTCGAATTTGACGACACCAGTAAAAACCATCAAAGTACGGCAGGTTAATATCGAGTAAAACAAGATGGGGATTCACCTTCACAAACTCGTCTTTTATATGGCGTAAATCTGTCACTCGAAATGATTGATAGCCATACTTCTCTAAATGTTCTTCTAATATCCCAGCAATCTTTTCGTCATCTTCTACAATTAATATTTTATACATATACTCCCTCTCCCCTTGTTTCTTACTACAGAGTGACTATTTTTTCATTCTTCTGAATTTAAAAATGAATATCTATTTTGATTTTCCAACGTATAAGTCATGGCTATGAAAAACAAAAGATGACCTCTACTTGCTTTCTCCTTTTGTTTTAACTTGGCATGGGGCAGAAAAAGGATCTGACCGCTTCTATGCATTCTCTCCCACCTAAAGATTAGGCTTTCTATCGGTTTTTCAATCTGTATTTCTATCGTTTTGACTTCCAACGTACAAATTGCGGCCTTGAAAACAAGAGGAAATCCCCACTCTTTTTCTCCCTCTGTTCTCCCTCTGTTCTCACATGGCATGGGACTCAAAAAGGCACCGACCGTTTCTACGCCCGACCAGATCCTCTCTCCCACCTAAAAATTAAGCTTTCTATCGGTTTTCCAATCTGTATTTCTATAGCTTTATTTACACTCCTTTCTCCATTATAAAAAAGACTGCCGTATTTTGGCAGTCTTAATCGATAAATTCGAATTGATATTCAAGAATTTTTACAATGTCACCATCTTTTGCACCGCGTGCACGAAGAGCTTCATCAATACCCATTCCGCGCATTTGACGAGCGAAACGACGTACAGATTCATCACGTGAGAAGTCTGTCATCTTGAATGTTTTCTCAATATCATAACCAGAAATGACAAATGTACCGTCACTTTCGCGTGTAATTTCAAACTTAGATCCTTCAGATTCAAATTTGTACATTACACTTGCTTCAGATTCGTCTACAACATCATGTACTGGGAATTCTGGTGTTGTTTCCACTAAGTTTGCTACTTCAAATAATAGATCACGAACACCTTGTTTTGTTACGGCAGAGATTGGGAAGATTTGAACTTCGTCTCCTACTTTCTCTTTAAATGCTTGTAAGTTTTCCTCTGCATCTGGCATATCCATTTTGTTTGCAACAACAACTTGTGGACGCTCTGTTAAACGCAGATTGTACTCTTTTAATTCAGCATTGATTGTAACATAATCCTCATATGGATCACGGCCTTCTAAACCAGACATATCAATCACATGCACGATAACACGTGTACGTTCGATATGACGTAAGAATTGGTGTCCAAGTCCAACGCCCGCATGTGCTCCTTCGATTAATCCAGGAAGGTCAGCCATAACGAAGCTGCGGTTATCACCAGTTTCAACAACACCAAGGTTTGGAACGATTGTTGTAAAGTGATATTCTGCAATTTTCGGACGTGCTGATGATACAACGGATAATAATGTTGATTTACCTACGCTTGGGAATCCAACAAGTCCAACATCCGCTAATACTTTTAATTCTAAGATTACATCACGTTCCTGACCTGGTTCCCCGTTCTCAGCGATTTCTGGTGCTGGGTTCGTCGGTGTTGCAAAACGTGAGTTACCACGGCCACCACGACCGCCTCTTGCAATAACAGCTGATTGCTCATGCGTTACTAAATCCGCAAGAATTTGACCAGTTTCTTCATCTTTTACAACTGTTCCTGGTGGAACCTTTACGATTAAATCGTCAGCTTTACGGCCATGTTGCCCTTTGCTCATCCCGTGTTGACCGCGATCAGCTTTGAAATGACGTTGGTAGCGGAAGTCCATTAATGTACGTAAGCCTTCGTCAACAACGAAAACAACATCTGCACCTTTACCTCCATCGCCACCTGCTGGGCCACCCTTTGGAACATACTTCTCACGACGATACGCAACCATTCCGTTTCCACCGTCGCCGCCTTTTACATATATCTTGACCTGATCTACAAACATTATTTCACCACACTTTTTTCGATTGGTTGTAATATAACCGAGATTTCATCATCTCGCACTGTATAAGAAATGAAATACCATTCATTGTTTTGGTTTGTAAGCCACGTTTGTAGTTCTTCTACATTCGTTAGCTTGCCACGAAAATCAAAAAAGAAACGAGCATTCTCCGCGTCACATTCAATTGTGATACAAACATAATTTTCAACATAAACGTCTAAACTATGCTGAAGCATTGAGAAAAATTCATTCGTCCACGTACACACTTCTTCATCGTAATGAGATAAGTTATGTAATCTCCCTAATACTTCGTACTCCAATAAGCACGGCTGCTGTTTCCAATTATATGTTAAAATCCATTCTGAAAATAAAGGCATCGATAGCCCCATCAGATTGGATTCTTGTCTCGCTTCTTGGACAAAACGATCGATGAGCCCATGAATCTCTTCCACTCTTCCAAGGGAGAGGTTTCCTTTAATCATCTGCATACGATTGAGCCAATCATGCCTAGAATGGCGCAACGCATCTATAATTGTCCATTTTTTATTCATCCAGATACCCCTTAATATAGAAAAACTCTAACCTGCACTCAGGTTAGAGTTTTCCGTGAGTTTCTTATGCTTCTTGAGCAACAGGATATACGCTCACTTGTTTGCGGTCACGGCCAAGACGCTCGAAGCGTACTACGCCGTCAACTTTCGCGTATAAAGTGTCATCGCCACCACGACCAACGTTAACACCTGGATAAATTTTTGTACCGCGTTGACGGTAAAGAATTGAACCACCTGAAACCGTTTGACCATCTGCGCGTTTAGCACCAAGACGTTTTGACTGAGAGTCACGACCGTTCTTTGTACTACCTACACCTTTCTTAGATGCGAAAAACTGAAGATCTAATCTTAACATACGTTACACCTCCTGCATTTTTTCTATTAAACGGATATACTTTCCGTAATCAAGTTCAATCGTCTTAAGCGAAACAACTAATCCTTCTAAAAGCGTTTGAGCTTTCTCTGCTGTATGAGCATCTAAATCATTAGGCAACTCATACGTTAAGAATCCACCATTACTTCCGAGTTCAATAGTTGCTTGCACATTACAAAGTACTTCCACTGCATTTATAGATCCAAACACGACCGCAGTTGTTGCAGCACAGACAAGGTCTTGTCCATGTGGCGCATAATCGGCATGTCCAGTCATTTTAAATGATTGGATACTTCCTAATTTCGTGCGACTTATCGTAATTTTAATCATCTTAACCAGAATTAAGCGTTGATTGCTTCAATCACTAGCTTAGTGTAAGGTTGACGATGACCTTGTTTCTTACGATTGTTCTTTTTCGCTTTGTATTTGAAAACGATGATTTTCTTAGCGCGACCTTGTTTTTCAACTTTCGCAGTAACTGTTGCACCTTCTACAACTGGGCTACCAACTTTCACGTTTTCGCCACCAACGAAAAGAACTTTGTCAAAAGTAACAGTTTCACCAGCTTCAGCATCTAATTTTTCAATGTAGATTTCTTGACCAGCTTCAACTTTAATTTGTTTTCCACCTGTTTCGATAATTGCGTACATACTTGCACCTCCTCATAATTACTAAGACTCGCCAAAACGAGGTAGACATAGAATGCCTTTTTGGAACCTGTCTTGCGCGGTTGTAGCATATAGCAGTTTAGGTGCTATAAACTATAACATAAAGATGTTATCACGAAACGTTGACTATTGTCAATAAATGTTCTGCTAACTATTTTTACGTAGCATCATTTCTTGCCTCGTTCCAAATCGAATAATTGCATATTTCTCAGCTTCTTCATCTGTGAAATAAACTTGGAACGGTATATTTTTTTGCAATTCTTTTTGTAAAAATATTTTTTGTACTTCTTTTGAAGCTGCAATTAATACCGCCTCGTCCTCCGAACTACTATATGTAACAAGTTCTCTTTCTAGCTCGTATGCAATTGATTCATGAGACATTACATATCCTGTCGCCTGGCACGCTGAGCAATCGTCTAATAATACATCACGGAGCGAGTGTTTTTTTCGCTTACGTGTCATTTCTAAGATACCGAGCTCTGTAAATCTAAGAACACGTGTATATGTACGATCCCTTTGTAATGAAGAAATGAGTCTCTCTCTTACTTTTTCTTTATTTTCTTGTTTTTCCATATTAATGAAGTCAATTAAAATCATACCACCAATATCACGCAGTCTTAATTGACGAGCAATTTCTTCCGCAGCTATTTCATTCGTCCGTAATACCGTATCTTGCAAATTCTGCTTTCCAGTAAATTTACCGGTGTTCACATCAATTACCGTCATTGTCTCCATTTGCTCAATAATTAAATAAGAACCGTTTGATAACCACACTATTTTTTGCAGTGCTTTTTCAATCTCACGCTCCACACCATAGTGAATGAACATAGAAGTTGTTTCATTGTAAAACGAAACCTTTTCTTTTCCTACTTTATCTTGCAATTCCGGTACTATACTGCGTGTATCTACAATTACTTTTTCAATTGTTTCAATCGGATTTTCTTTAAATACACGATCTAAAAAGGTTGCTGGACGATGGAGTAATAACGGTGCCTTTCCATGCTCTTCTTTTCTTTTTAATTCTTTATACAGATCTTGAAAATATTGCATTTCAATCTGCACTTCATCAATTGCACCTTTGTCACAAGCTGAACGGAAAATATACCCTCCGATTCCCTCTATTTGAATTTCAAGCAACTGTTGCCGTTTTTTATTATTTTTTATTTTCCGGGAAACAGCGCGCATTTCATCATAAGGCATATAAACGACATATTTCCCGGTAAATTCTACATTCGCTGTTAATTTTGGCCCTTTTGTATCAATCGCTTCTTTTACCACTTGCACAAGCAATGCTTGTCCTTCGTGCACTCGATATGATGATGGAACATCATCATATGAAAGATAGGCATGTTTTTCTAAACCGATATTTACAAACGCTGCATTCATCCCAGCAATCGTTCGTACGACACGTCCCACATAAATATGCCCAACAATCTCTTGCTCTTGATTTCGTTGCCATAAAAGCTCAACAATCTTTCGTTTTTCTTCTACAGCAACCCGTTTTTCCGAACCAGTATAGTTGATGTATAACGTCTTCAAAATACTTTCCTCACTTTTTCATTTTCTTTTCCTCTTACAATATAAAAGGTTAGTGTCCTCGTCAACACTAACCGATTAACTCTTCCACAGATGAAGTTGTTCGTTTTTCGGTAAAATAAGCATAAAGCAATTCGTTTTCGTCTAATGTATAATGCTCTTTATATTTACCATGAACGATAATCGAGTGCTTATACCCTCTCCGAAACTTTGTGAAAATCGTGTATAATTGATCCTCAGTTCGCACTTCAATTGGAGCAATCTTTTCAATATCTCGCTTGTTTCCATAATAACGTTCTAGTAAAAAACGCATAAACGCATAGCGCCGTTGCTTCCATTCTTGATATAAAGAAATAGCTAAAAATAGAAGCAGCACCCACATCATAATACTATTACTATTCCAAAACAGTTGCCACCCTAATATTACACTAAAAAAAACACATGATATTTTCATCATTTTCTCATGCGCTTGTAAATAAGGAAATTGATGTGATAAAACATTAAACAATACTTTCCCACCATCTAGTGGCCAAATTGGTAGTAAATTAAACCCTAGAATCATTAAATTGTTCCATACAAAAAAATGATAAAGTTCCTCACTAAACCATCCTGCCCTAGCCAAAACATACGCTAGCCCAATCATCCATACATGTTGAATAGGTCCTGCTATTACAACGATTAATTCTTCCTTTAACGGCTTATTCCCATGTTCCTCAAGCTCCGCCACCCCGCCAAACGGCAAAAGTTGTATTTGCTTGATTCTCCATTTATAATGAGCAGCTGCGAAGGCGTGCCCAAGTTCATGAATCAAAACGATAAAAAATAAAAGTAGTAATTCTTTAAAACGCGCCGTAAAAATCCCAATAGCTATAATTCCCCAAAACAGTGGATGCACTGTAATTTTTGACAATACTTCACTATATTTATTCAAATGAAATCACCTGAATCGGATCGATAAATTTTTCATTCTTTTTAATTGCAAAATAGAACTTGCCATTCTTGTTATCCGCATTGGTCCCAACTGTTCCAACCTTTTGTTTCTTTTCAACATAATCATATAATTTTACAGATGTCTCACCTAAATTTCCATACCATGATTCCGTACCATCTGCATGCTGGATCTCAACTATATTCCCAAACCCCTCTTTCTTACCAGCGAAAATAACAACCCCTTCATTTACCGATTCAACAGTTGCATTCGCAGCTGTTTGTACAAATACACCTTGGCCATCTTTTTGAAAACTTTGCATAACTTTCCCTGAAGCCGGAACTGCATAATCTTTTTGCTGTATGCCTTGCTTCTTTTCATTTGCAGGTAGAAAAGCGAGCGGTTTTCCAAATTGATTTTCGTACCATTTGGATACAGTAGCAAACTGAAATTCCTCTTGCATAACTTGTTTTACAACCGTTCTTGCTCCATCAAAAGAAGCTGGTGCATTTTTAAATAAAATGGCTACCGAGAGAACGAGAATCGCCGCTAATAAAAATTTAAATAAAAATACTTCCTTTCGAAAAAGAGGGTGCACCTCTTTTTCACCTTCTTCAATGAACATCGTTTCTCCATCAAAGTTTCCTTCAGAAAAATACTGTTCTTCCTCGAGCCTCTCTTGTTCTTCTTTTCTCTTTGCAATCCGTTTTTTAATCTCTTCTACACGTCTATTCTTCATCCTGTCCCCTTCCTTTTGCCACCTCTTCTTGCAAGAGAGGCAAGTAAAGTGAAACTATCTTCCCTACTGATTATTTCCCCCGCAAATAGCAGGGGAAATAAAAGTTCTCTATTTTCCAAACTTTATACAGTTTGTACATATGTATGAACCCTAAGAGGAAGATATTCATGAGAATAAAAAAGAAAGCACCTCGCATACATGCGAAGTGCTTTTAACGAATTCCAAAGAAATTTTTCATCTTTGTAAAAACAGATACTTTTTCTTGCCCAAACGCTTGTAAAGGGATAGATTCACCTAGCAAACGTCTTGCAATATTCCGATAAGCTAATGATGCTTTTCCATTCGGCTGCAATGCTACAGGTTCACCTGTATTTGTAGCACGAATAACTTCATCATCATCCTCGACAACTCCGAGCAACTCAATCGAAAGTGTACGTACAATTTCATCTACATCTAGCATATCTTGCTCATGTAGCATATGGCTACGCACACGGTTAATAACAAGTTTTGGTGGTTCGATATCTTCTTTTTCTAAAAGCCCAATAATACGGTCTGCATCACGCATAGAAGATACTTCAGGCGTCGTTACAACAATCGCTTTGTCCGCACCTGCCACCGCGTTTTTGAATCCCTGCTCAATACCAGCAGGACAATCAATTAATATGTAATCATAATCATAATCTTGACGTAATAGTTGTATTAACTCATCCATTTGTTCAGGTGTTACCGCTGACTTATCGCTCGTTTGTGCTGCAGGTAATAAATAAAGTTCATCAAAGCGCTTATCTTTTATAAGAGCCTGAGGTAAACGACAACGACCTTCGACGACATCAACAAGATCAAATACAATACGATTTTCTAGCCCCATTACTACGTCTAAGTTTCTTAGACCAATATCCGTATCAATTAAACATACTTTTTTCCCGGATAATGCTAAGGCTGTACCAATGTTTGCAGACGTTGTAGTCTTTCCTACCCCGCCTTTTCCAGATGTAATTACTATTGCCTCTCCCACAGCTATACAATTCCCCTTTCTAACTTTGTTAAATTAGGTCTAAGATGAGTGAGAAGTTGCAGGCGATCGACAACAATGTGATTGTTCTCATCAATATACGCACATTCCGCCGCCTCTGCTCCGTCTTCTTTCTCTTCCGGAGCCCGCATTGTCACATCACTAATTCGAAGTTGCATTGGATTCATAACAGATGCTGCAATGACAGCATCTGTATCCCCATAATATCCAGCATGCGCAATTCCTCGTAATGATCCAACGACAAAAATATTTCCCCCAGCGATAACCGTTCCGCCTGGATTGACATCTCCAATTAACAATAGATTTCCTTTTACATGCAATACTTGACCTGAGCGAACAATTTTGGAAACAGGGACAATTTCTGTTTCTTCTTTCCACGCTATTGCTTCAGCTTTTGTTATGACATCACTCTCAATGGAATCCACAACAAGATTTTTTTTATTACGAATCAAAGTGCGAATTTCTTCTTGCTGTACATCTGTCAAATAGCGATTGCCGACTTTAACATGTACTTCAATTAATGAACGTCCATCACCATCGTAATAGTGAGTGGAAAGCTTTTCGTCCAGTTCTTGCAGTAATTCAGAGAATGAACAGCAATCATCTAAATGTAATGTCAGTCCATCTTTCGTCCCTTTTATCGTTATATTCTGTTGCTTTTTTTCTTCCACTAAAGTTCACCCCAACGATTCAATTCGACATAAAATTAGAAAATCCTTTTTTCTTTTTCTTCCATCGCTTTTGAAAGACGCACAAGATATCGTCTCAGTGGGAAACAAACTAGTAATAAGAAAATTCCATTTAACAATAAAGTAGCAAGGAGACGATCTGAGAAAAAGATATGCGCCGGTACATGAATACGTCCTAGTAGCGTTAAAAATCCATATACATAATACTCTAATGCTGCAATTCCCGTTAATACGATAAAAGAAACAATAAATAAATTCAATTGCAATACTCTCATCGTACTATACACAAGATACGCCAAAATTGGATAAGCAAATATATATACACCAACAAGTTCTGTATATACAGTATCAAATAAAAAACCAAATAATAGCCCATAGTAAATACCTTGTAAAGGACTAAAATAAACGGTAATAAAACACAGCACAATCATAAAGAAATGCGGAGCTGCAATACTGTCTTTCCAAAACAATGCTGTTGGAACTACAGTAGAAAACATATTTTCGAATAAAAACACAAAAAGAAGCAGCAGAGGAAGAATTGCTCTTTTCAAAATAGCCATATCTTCTCCCCCTTACTGTTCTAACGCTGCTGAGGGCATAACTCTTTTTGTAACCATAATATGGTCTACATCATTTAAATCCGCAGCAGGTTTTACGTAAGCTGTTTGTGTTAATCCATATTCATCTGGTGCAACATCTACAATTTTCCCAATTACTAATCCTTTTGGGAAAATATCACTTAATCCTGATGTTACAACCGTTTGATCTTTTTCTACTTTTACATCAGATGGAATCTTTGTGAAAACAAGAGTTTGTTTTTCCTTGTCGTATCCTTCAATCAATCCAAAAATACGCTCTTGCCCTTCTACTACAGCAGAAATACGATTTGTTCGATTCAGTGAGCTCAATAATTCTACAGTTGATGTAAATTGAGACACACTTTTCACTCGTCCAACTAACCCTTTTGAAGTCATAACAGCCATATCCTTCTGGATTCCTTGCTGTGCACCTCTATCAATTCCGATTAAGTCATACCACTTGTCCGGATTGCGTGCAATCACTGTAGCTTGGATTGGCTTATAGTCACGAAGAGAATCTTTTTTATCAATCGTTTCACGAAGCTTCGCATTATCTTTTTCTAAATCTTTTACTTTCACGGATAATTCCGCATACTTATCTAATTTTTCTTTTAATGTTTTATTTTCTTCATACGTGCGCTTTACATCTTCTACGTTCTCAAAGAATCCGGCAACATAATTCGCTGGCTTTTGGAATACACGTTCTACAACACCGACAGTATCTTTTACAAACTGCTCTGGCCATGTTAGATTTTTTCGTTCTTTCAATGAGATTCCAATCAATGCCACGAGAAGAATAATACTAACTAGCAAAACAATTAATCTTTTGTTTAAGAAAAACTGTGGCACGTTCACACCCTCTTAATTTCATTGATTTTTATTTTGAAATATTATCGAGCAGTTTTGAAAAGGTCGATATTATCTAAAGCTTTACCTGTTCCAATTGCTACACAGTCAAGTGGATTTTCTGCAACAAGAACTGGCATTTTCGTTTCTTCACTAATTACTTTGTCCAAGTTGCGAAGTAATGCACCGCCGCCTGTTAATACAATTCCACGGTCCATAATATCCGCTGCTAATTCAGGTGGCGTTTTTTCTAATGTGTTTTTCACTGATTCTACAATTGCATCTACTGTATCTTTTAACGCATCTGCAATCTCTTCTGGCTTGATTAATACTGTTTTTGGTAAACCACTTACTAAATCACGGCCACGAATTTCCATTGGCTCAATACCTTCTGGCTCGCCTGCAGAACCGATTTCTAATTTTAATGCTTCTGCTGTTCTTTCACCGATCATTAAGTTGTAGCTTTTCTTAATGTATTGAATGATTGAATCGTCCATATCATCACCAGCAACACGAACAGATTGACTTGTTACAATCCCGCCTAAAGAAATGATCGCAACTTCTGTTGTTCCGCCGCCAATATCAACAACCATACTACCAGTTGGTTCCCAAACAGGTAAGTTTGCACCAATTGCTGCTGCAAATGGCTCTTCAATTGGATATGCATCACGCGCACCTGCTTGGCGAGTTGCATCGATTACTGCACGTCTTTCTACAGCAGTAATACCAGATGGCACACATACCATTACATAAGGCTTACGAGAGAAAAATCCATTTGATTTTTGCGCTTGTTGAATATAGTATTTCATCATTGTCGCTGTTGTTTCATAATCAGCGATTACACCATCTTTCATAGGGCGAAGAGCCACTACGTTTCCTGGTGTACGACCAATCATTTGTTTTGCATCGCTACCAACTGCAACGATTTGTTTCGAATCTGTTTGCAATGCTACAACTGAAGGTTCACGTAAAACTACACCTTTTCCTTTCACGTATACAAGCGTGTTTGCTGTTCCTAAATCAATTCCAAGATCACGAGTAAAACCACCAAATCCAAACATATCATCTATCTTCCTTTCTCATTTTCACGGACTCATTTTCTTACTTTATATTTATAATAAAACAGTACGTTTTTATATTTTCTATCTTTTATTGTAAGCGAATGCCTACAAAAAACTCATAAATCACATTATAAAACAAAATAAGTAAAAAGAATAGTCTTAAATATGACCTTTTTCTTTTAAACTCACGAATTTATGGTCGCCTATAATAATGTGATCAAGGACTTCAATCCCAATGATCCTTCCACATTCTACCAATCGTTTTGTCACTTCAATATCTTCCCGACTCGGCGTAGGATCTCCTGAAGGGTGGTTATGCAGACATATAATAGAGGCTGCTGCGCGACGAAAAGCTTCTTTGAAAACCTCGCGAGGATGCACAATTGAGGCATTTAAACTCCCAATAAACACAGTCTGCCGATGCATAACTTGATTTTTCGTATTCAAGTATAAACAGACAAAGTGCTCTTGTTGTAAAAAGCGCATCTCTTCCATCATATAACTAGCGCAATCTTCTGGACTCCGAATACTATATCGATTTTGGTACTCTAAACGCACCATCCTTCTCCCTAGTTCAAAAGCAGCGATTAACTGAGAGGCCTTTGCTATTCCTACACCATGAATACTCGTCATCTCTTCTATTGTAGCATCTTTTAACATTCGTAATCCGTCAAAATGATATAAAATTTGATCCGCTAATGTTAGAACTGATTCTTCTTTAGAACCAGTTCTAAGTAGCACTGCGAGAAGTTCCCGATTCGATAAACTGCTTGCTCCTTCTACTAATAAACGCTCCCGTGGTTGTTCTTCTTTCAAAACATCACGAATACCGTTCATATTTTCACTCCTTTTTCAATTTTCCGCAAAGAAAACCCCATGCAATTTTACGCATGGGATGCATCATTATCGAACTGTTTTAATTCACGAACAAGTCGTGCAATTGGTAATCCCACTACACTGTAGTAATCTCCTTGAATATGTTGAACAAAGATAGAACCTTTTCCTTGAATACCGTAACTTCCAGCCTTATCAAGCGGTTCTTTCGTCGCAATATACGCATCAATCTCTTCTTCTGTTAACTCCCAAAACATAACTTCTGTACGTTCGTAGAAAGTTACTGTTTTTTCTTTTGAAATGAGCGCAACGCCTGTATATACTTCATGTGTTTTTCCTGATAATAGCTGCAGTATTTCTTTCGCTTCCGCTTCATCTTTAGGCTTTCCAAGAATACGCGATTCATATGTAACAATTGTATCTGCACCTAATACCACACTATCTTCGTGATGTTCTACTACAGCAGACGCTTTTTGCAAAGCAAGTGACATCACAATATCGGCGGGCGATGAATACGCACCGATTGTTTCTTCTATTTCACTCACAACAATTTCAAATGGTACACCCGCTAGTTCAAGTAATTCCTTCCGGCGCGGTGACCCAGATGCTAAAATAAGTTTTTTCATATATGCTCCTTTCTTACATAAAGCAGAAAAATATAGCTTGATCGTATCAAACGAATACCTTTCCTACAAATTGCAAAAACATCATTTTCTTTTTAAGAAATGATGTTTTCTCACTATAAGGTGAAAACATTTCTATAGCTATATAATTCAAAAGAAAAGAAAGAAGTATGCATACTTCTTCCCTCTTATTTCATTATCCTACTCTTTTGCTTTTTGCGAAACCACTTTTTCATAAGAAAGCAAACCATCCATGATAACTTGATTCAATTTAGCTACTGCTTCTTTATCAGTCTTTCCCTCTTTTATTGTTTGCACAGCTACTGATGCATACGTATATATTTTTTTTACATCCTCACGCTTAATTGATTTCCCCTCTTTTTCAATTGCCCTCCATTCCTTTTCAATCGCTTCTATTTCTTTTGAATTACTTTTACTTCCAGGTTGTATACTAGTCGAGTATTTTACAAAATGGACGTATAAGGGTTGCAACTTACTTAACAATGGACCAGACTCTTTATCGCTTTTCAGCAATGCCCGATCTGTAATTTCCCATTTCTTTTTCAAAACTGATACGCCATCTTTCTTATATTGTCCGATTAATTTATCTAGCGATTCTTCATCACTAGCAATTCCAACTACAAGTGAATATTTATCATCAGTCGGTTTAATCGCTGCTATGCCCCCATTGTCTTTCCATTCCTGAGTGGCTGCCTGTCCTTTTTCTTCAGAAGAATAGAGACCTCCCTGAACGAAATATAAAGTGATTGGTTCTAAAGCAGCTGCATTCCCCACCTTTTGTTTTTCTTCTTTTTTCTCTCCAGCTGTTACTTCTTTTTGCTCTGCTCCATTATTCTTTTCTCCACTTGTTATCGTAGTTTCCCGAACTGTACCTTGTCCCGTTAACAAGTGAAGCATTCCCATCCCTAACACTGTGCCAATGATAACCGCAGTAGCAACTGTAAAAACAAGCACATTATTCCATTTTTTTCGGTGCTGCCGGATAGATGGTAACTTGTTTTTTTGAAAGGGCACTACATTTTGCGACGTTTCACTATCAACTACCATCCAATCAAATTCTTCCTTTTCTTTCTGCTTTTCTTCATACTTTGCTTCCGTTCCGTTTACTTTAACCGAGATTGTTCGTGATTGCTTGTCCATACCCTCACACCTCACCTCTTATCATTGTCCGCATCATATCATATTCACTTCACAAAAAAACGAGATATCTGTCGGAGGGATTCGTCAAATTTTCCCATATAGTTATCTTATCCCGCATTAATGGGCAGTACTATTCCCTACCTCAAAATTGCGGATAAAAATTATGAAGGTTGCTAGGGGATAAACTGCCCCTAAAAGCCCGATTGGTGAAGGCTAACCATCAGTGGGAAATAAAAAAACCTTCACTGATGGAAATTTCACTTTATATGTATGCATTTGACTTCATTTGTAGAACAAAAAACTAGGGCAGCAAGTTGCTGTCCTAGTTTTTTTCACGAATGTATTTTCGAACTTCTGAAATGAAGTAAAGAGAGCCTGTTATGATGAAAACATCATTTTCTTGGAGGTTGTTCATTTTCGCATCAATAGCTTCTTTCCAATTCTCAAAAACTTGTTTTGTTTCCTTACGCGAGTAGGCTGCAAGCTCCTCAGCAGAAATCGCACGATCAAATGTGAATGTTGTAAAAATCATTTCATCTGCAATTGTTTCTAATTTCCCTACCATATTGTCTAGCTGTTTATCACCTAAAGCGGTAAATAAAACAAGGATGTTTTTATCGTTATAATGAGCCTTTACTGTTTTCACAAGGCTTGCAATTCCTTCTGGATTATGAGCGCCATCTATAATTACGTCCGGATTGCTTTGCAGTCGTTCAAATCGGCCAATCCAATATGCTTCACTTAATCCTACGCCAATATGCTCTTCCTCCATTAAGAATGATAGGTATGTTTTAAGATACATAATCCCCATCAACGCCAATGCCGCATTTCCGACTTGATGACTTCCTTTCATCGAAATCTGAACTTTCTCAAATGAAGCAAACGGGCAAGAAAAATCAAAATGCTCTCCATCTTCATCGGAACGCTGATGAACAGCTGTAAATTGCTTTCCAAACTCATAAAGATTTGCATTCTTTTCCTGAGCAACCTTTTTGATAACCTCAAGTGCTTCTTCATCCTGCACACCAGTAATAACAGGAACTCCTGATTTAATAATTCCTGCTTTTTCATATGCAATTTTAGCTAATGTATTCCCTAAAATATGCATATGATCATGGCCGATATTTGTAATTATTGTAAGAACTGGATGAACTACATTTGTAGAATCAAAACGACCACCAAGTCCTGTTTCAAACAAGACGATGTCACAGAAGTTTATTTTACCAAAATAGCAGATTGCCATTACTGTAATAATTTCAAACTCCGTTGCTTCTCCTAAATCTGTTTCATCTAATTTTTCAACAACCGGTTTTACCATATTTACAAGCTCAGTAATTTCTTTATCTGCAATCGGTGTACCGTTAACACTAATTCGCTCATTAAATGTTTCAATGTATGGAGACGTAAATGTACCAACTTTATATTTTCCCGCCTCTAGCATATAACGCATATATGTTAAAGTTGAACCTTTTCCATTTGTTCCTGCAAGATGAACGCATTTTATGTGACGCTCAGGATTTCCAAGCTCCCCTAGCATCCACTTCATTCTCTCTAATCCTGGTTTAATTCCAAACTTTAATCGGCTATGAATCCAACCTATCGCTTCTTCGTATGTATGTACCACGCTTGCCATTCCCCTTTCAAATCAATAAAAAAGAACTAAAACAAAGAATTATCCTAGCTCTATTATACGCAAATAAAAGAGACTCACCAATATGGCGAGTCTCTTTCGAATGACTTTATTTTTGAAGATCAGCTAGACGTTGACGAACTGCTTCGCGTTTTTCTAGATAATCTTGCTCTTTTGCACGCTCTCCTTCAATAACTGCCGCTGGAGCTTTTGCTACGAAACCTTGGTTTGCAAGTTTCTTCTGTACACGTTCTACTTCTTTATCGAACTTCTCAAGTTCTTTTTCAAGACGCGCTTTCTCTTCATCAAGATTGATAAGATCAGCTAACGGTAAGAATAACTCTGCACCTGATACGATTGCAGTCATCGCTTTTTCTGGCGCTTGTAAATCAGTCTTAATTGTTAATTCACTTGGATTACAGAAACGCTCAATGTAAGAGCTGTTTTTCATAAGCTGTGCTAGTACTGCTTCGTCTTTTGCTTTAATTTGCATTTGAACTTTTTTGCTCATTGGCGTATTTACTTCAGCACGAATGTTTCGAACAGAGCGAATGATATCAACTAGAAGGTGCATTTCTGCTGCCGCTTCTTTATCTTGTAAATCTTCGCGAGCTGCCGGCCATGCTGCTACTGTAATAGATTCACCTTCATGCGGTAAGTGTTGCCAAATCTTCTCTGTTACGAATGGCATGAATGGGTGTAGTAGACGCATCGTTTGGTCTAGTACGTATGCTAGAATTGAACGAGTTGTTTTCTTAGCCACTTCATCTTCACCGTATAATGGAAGTTTCGCCATTTCAATATACCAATCACAGAAATCATCCCAAATGAAGTTGTATAATGAACGGCCAGCTTCACCGAACTCATATTTATCCATGTTACGTGTTACACTTTCAATTGTTTCATTTAAGCGAGTTAAAATCCACTTATCTGCAACTGATTTTTCGCCAGTTAAATCGATATCTTCATATTTCATGTCATCCATGTTCATTAATACGAAACGAGATGCATTCCAAATTTTATTAATGAAGTTCCAAGTAGATTCTACTTTCTCCATGCTGAAGCGTAAATCTTGTCCTGGTGCACTTCCTGTTGATAAGAAGAAGCGCATTGCATCTGCACCGTACTTATCAATAACATCCATTGGGTCAATACCGTTACCAAGAGATTTACTCATTTTACGTCCTTGCTCATCACGAACTAAACCGTGAATTAATACGTCTTTAAATGGGCGCTCTCCTGTAAACTCTAAACCTTGGAAAATCATACGAGATACCCAGAAGAAGATGATATCATAACCCGTTACTAGAGCATCTGTTGAATAGTAACGTTTGAAGTCTTCTGCATCTTCATTCGGCCAACCAAGTGTTGAGAATGGCCATAACGCTGAGCTAAACCATGTATCAAGTACGTCGTTATCTTGATTCCAGTTTTCAATATCTGCTGGTGCTTCCGTACCTACGTATACTTCACCAGTTTCTTTATGATACCAAGCTGGAATGCGGTGTCCCCACCATAATTGACGAGAAATACACCAGTCGTGAATGTTTTCCATCCAGCGTAAGTATGTGTTCTCGAAACGTTCTGGTACGAACGTTACTTTTTCTTCTTCTTTTTGTTGAAGTTCTACTGCCTTTTCTGCAAGTGGTTCCATTTTTACGAACCATTGTGTTGATAAGTAAGGCTCAACAACTGCACCGCTACGCTCACTATGTCCTACCGAATGCATATGAGGCTCGATTTCTACTAATACGCCAGTATCTTGTAAGTCTTTTACTAACTCTTTACGGCATTCGAAACGATCCATACCGTTATACTTACCAGCTTTTTCGTTCATCGTTCCATCTTCGTTCATTACTAAAATACGAGGTAAGTCATGACGGTTACCTACTTCAAAGTCATTCGGATCGTGAGCTGGTGTAATTTTCACAACGCCTGTTCCGAAATCCTTTTCTACGTACTCATCAGCAATAATCGGAATTTCACGGCCTACGATTGGAAGTGTAACTGTTTTTCCGATTAAATGCTTGTAACGATCATCTTCCGGATGAACTGCTACTGCTGTATCGCCAAGCATTGTTTCTGGACGAGTTGTCGCAAGTCGAATGTGACCAGATCCATCTGTTAATGGGTAGTTCATATGGTAGAATGCACCTTGAATCTCTTTATGAATTACTTCAATATCAGAAAGAGCTGTGCGTGTTGCTGGATCCCAGTTAATGATATATTCACCGCGGTAAATTAAACCTTTTTCGTATAATTGAACGAATACTTTATTAACCGCATCAGATAAACCTTCGTCTAATGTAAAGCGCTCACGAGAGTAATCTAATCCTAAACCAACTTTTCCCCATTGCTGACGAATGTGAGAAGCATATTCTTCTTTCCATTCCCATGCTTTCTCAAGGAATTTCTCACGGCCAAGATCGTAACGTGAAATACCTTCTTCACGAAGTTTTCCTTCTACTTTTGCCTGCGTTGCGATACCAGCATGGTCCATTCCTGGAAGCCATAATACATCGTAACCTTGCATACGCTTTGTACGCGTTAAAATATCTTGAAGCGTCGTATCCCAGGCGTGCCCTAAGTGCAGTTTACCTGTTACGTTTGGAGGCGGGATTACAATTGTATACGGCTGCTTTTCCGCATCTCCTTTTGCTTCGAAATATTTGCCGTCTAGCCACCATTTATAAAGACCTTCTTCAACGGACATATGATCATATTTAGTCGGTAAATTCTTTTCCGTATTTGACATTATTTTCCCTCCTTAAAATAAAAAATGCCCCTCATCCAAAAAGGACGAGGGACATCGTGGTACCACCTTTATTTACAAACAAATTCAAAATTTGCTTATACTCTTAATTTGATAACGGACAAATCCGTCTTTTCCTAATGAGAATGACTCCGTTCAGAAAAGATGCTCCAGAGCTACCTTCTAACATGACTATCTAGAGAATCTCACAGCTAATAATTCTCCTCTCTGCAGACGTTTAATGTTATACTCTTCCCCTTCAACGCATTTATATAATTGTTATTTATTATATACAATAGTGTAAAAAACGAAACCATATTCGTCAAGATAAAAATATTTTTCAGCAAGTTTCTACAATTAATAAATTCTATTTTGATAAAAACAACATACAATTACCAATCAGCTTAACTAATTTTTCTGTAATATATACACGGAAAATGAAAGTATGCAGCACAAGCACCTTAGGTACTTACCCCGCATACTGTAATATTACCCTTTCATCTTTTAAGGTTCATGTGCAGCAATAGCCTTTCTATACGGAGGAATGATTATGCGACGATACCGACGCACCTACAATTTCTCGGCCCCTTCATGGGTTAGAAATTTACAAACGATGTTTGCTGATTTTGCAATTCCCCTTACGATTTTCCAAGGGATTCGTACATTACTACTTCCAACTTTCTTAGACTTCATCATCCTTATCATCTTTGTTGTAGCAACGATTCGCTTGCATTTTCAGCCGTAGCCTCAAGGACACTTGAGACTACGGCTGTTACTCATTCCCTTGCTGCGCTGCTTGTAATTGTGAAATAAAATATTCTATATTACTTACAAGCCAATGCGCTTGTTGTAACATTTTCACACCTTGAAGTTCTTGCTTTTCACTACGGCCCTGCTGTTTGCTTGTATAAGATTGGATTTGTCGAATAAATGGGGACGGATATGTTAGATACGCAAACATAAGGAGTTGTTCTTCTTTCGTAAACGGAAAATTCTTTTGATACACCTGATACCATTCAAAGCGATCGCTTCTCGCAATTGGATATGTGTTCAATGAGCGGGAATAAAAGCGAACAAGATCTTGAACTGGTGTTGCAAATTGAGATCTTTCTAAACTAATAAAATAACCGTTCCGTTCGTAATCGAATAAAAAATGATTCATCGATACATTGCCATGGATAAAAGAAACTCGTGTTTTTTCTTTTTCTTTCATCGTTTCATGCCACTCCGAAAGCTGTTTCGTTGCAAATTCACGTGCCCTCATCACATGATGAAAATACGTACAATACTGCAATTCAAACGGCGACATATACCATTTCGCCTCAGACTCTACGAGGAATTGCTCTAAGAATTCTCCATCTTTCTCCCAACGATCAGAGACATTTGTATAATGCTCCTCTAACGCTTCTTCAGTATACGTTTCTTCTTTTACCGTCCTTTGATGAAGCAGCGCTAGCGTCTGAAACATTTTATGATATTGATCATTGTCCTCTCCGTTCCCTTCTGCTCGCTCAAGCCAAGGCATTAAATAATAACTATATGTTTCGTCACTCAAAATATGATTTCCATCTGTCGCATGGTAAATCGGTACACAATGTGTAAATCCCTTTTCACGTAAAAATTGAACATGATACATTAAATTATTTCGCTTCAATCGATGGGATGGTAATTTTTTCAATGCATATGGACCTTGATTCGTATAAATTTTTATTACACTCCCGTGCTCTTCCATATGGTGGGCATCCAATTGATACCGCTGTACGATCGGCGCATAACGATCTCGCAATTCTATATCCATACGAATGATCCTTTCTCATTCAAAAACGTAAGATAAACTATAGTAAAAGAAAAGAGATGGGTGGAGAAAATTCTCCACTCACTTTGTCTTCGCTTTTGACACAGGTATATATATAATTTGCCCTGCAGTTAAATACACATCATCTGTTTGATTCACACGATGTAAATGCTGGACAGACGTTTCATATCGATCTGCAACCGATTCAATTGTATCCCCTTCTTGCACAAAATACATACGTAATTTCGTAAATTCTTCTTCCGGCTCTTTCGTAAACAATTTTGTTAAATATAATGCATTTTCATCCCGTTGTGAGTATGCCGTTTCTGCTTCTTCCTGTAATTCCTTTTCCTTCTTTTTCTGAAAATCCTTCCGGCCAAAGAATTCAAACTGTGGTGTAGTTTCTTTTGCTTCCTCTTCTCGTTCTTCCTCTTTATGTTCTTCTAGATCTTCTACCTCTTCTTCTAATTCTTGTTCTTTGCGCTCCTCTAATTGGAAAGGCTCAAATGCATAATCTTCCCATCCGTTTGATTCTGTATGAACTGTTACTTCTTCCACTTCTACCGGCAATGTATCCTCATCCACCGCTTTTATTTCCTCGGTTCTATCAACTTCCACATTCTCTATCTCTTCCTCTTGCACTTCATTCTGTATTCTCTCATCCTCACATAATCCAGATATCGATATATCCGCTAATAGCTGTAAACAACCATTTTCCTTTAATTCATAATCAAATTCCTCAATGGAAACATACAATTCTTCAACTTGTTTCACTCGGTTTCGTGGAATCGAAATTTCTAACGGAAAAGAGTGTACAAGTTCGTTTACACCATCTTCTCGCGTTTCTACATAATCAATGGACTTCGCCGGAGATAAATCTCGTAATGAAAAAGCAGAATCATCTTGTCTTGCAACATATTCTCCCGTTAAATCCAATTGACCTCTCACAATTACTTCGCATTCAAGCTCTTCTATCTCAACGTCTGGATCTAACGAAATTGACAAAAGTTCTTCGACTTCCTGTCCTTTTTGGAACCAAACCGATTCTTTTAATGAAAAACGTAATGAATGATCTGTTGCCACTTCTTTTCCCCCTCCCAAACTGTATGTCATTACAGGTTTATGTGTCTGGGAATCATTTTATGAGTAAAAAATCAAACTGCACATGTGATCTTCCTATTCATTTTTCATATATCGACGCTTTTTAAAATATATCGGCGTTCCGACAATATGCGACATGATCTCTAGTCATTAATAAAAAAGGTTGCCAGGACGATCCCCGGCAACCTTTTTATTTACGCTTTTAATTTCGACATCGCAATTTCTGCCGCTGCAATTGTCGCTTCAATATCTGCATCACTATGTGCTGTTGATAAGAATAATCCTTCAAATTGAGAAGGTGGTAAGAATACACCTTGCTCTACCATTTCACGATAGTAAGCTGCGAAAAACTCTAAGTTAGACGTTTTTGCTGCATCGTAGTTAATAACTGGTTCATTCGTGAAGAATATACCAATCATTGAACCTGCGCGGTTTATATGATGCGGAATACCGTATTTTTCAGCAGCTTTACGCAGGCCATTTTCTAACATTTCAGCTTTACGCTCAAACTCTTGATAACACTCTGGCGTTAATTGTACTAATGTTTCATAACCTGCAGTCATTGCTAAAGGATTACCAGATAATGTACCTGCTTGGTAAATCGGTCCGCTCGGTGCAACTTGGCGCATAATTTCCGCTTTACCACCGTATGCTCCTACTGGTAGGCCGCCACCGATTACTTTTCCTAAACAAGTTAAATCAGGTGTTACACCGTAATAACCTTGTCCACAGTTGTAAGCAACGCGGAATCCTGTCATCACTTCATCAAAAATAAGCAATGCACCACTTTGCTCTGTCACTTCACGAAGTCCTTCTAAAAATCCTTGTTGTGGTGGAACTACTCCCATATTTCCTGCCACTGGCTCTACGATAACACAAGCAATATCGTCACCGAATTGCTCGAACGCATATTTTACGCTCTCCAAATCGTTATACGCTACTGTAATCGTATTTTTCGCTACACCTTCAGGTACACCTGGGCTATCTGGTAAACCAAGCGTCGCAACACCTGAACCTGCTTTAATTAATAGCGAATCACCATGACCATGGTAACAACCAATAAATTTCAAAATTTTATTACGACCTGTATAACCACGCGCTAGACGAAGGGCACTCATCGTCGCTTCTGTTCCTGAATTTACCATACGTACAATTTCAATCGATGGCACACGCTCAATTACAAGCTGCGCTAATTTATTTTCAATCTCTGTTGGCGCACCAAAGCTCGTTCCTTTTTCAGCAACAGCTTTTAATGATTCCACAACACGTTCATTTGCATGTCCGTGAATAAGCGGTCCCCATGATAATACGTAGTCGATATATTCGTTCCCGTCAATATCATACACTTTAGAGCCTTTTCCGCGCTCCATAAAAAGCGGATTCATACCAACGGACTTAAATGCACGAACTGGACTATTTACGCCGCCAGGCATTAAATCTTGCGCTGTTTCAAATGCTTCAATCGATTTATCAAACTTTTTCATTATTGTATCCCTCCTTCTTGTAACCATCGTGCTGCGTCTTTCGCATGATACGTAATAATTAAATCTGCTCCTGCACGTTTCATGCTTAATAGTTTCTCAAGTACAATCTCTTTTTCATTAATCCAACCATTTTGCGCTGCCGCTTTAATCATTGAGTATTCTCCGCTCACATTATAAGCTACGATTGGTAAATTGAAATTGTTTTTCACATCGCGAATGATATCTAAGTAAGAAAGGGCCGGTTTTACAATTAAGAAATCCGCTCCTTCCATTACATCTGATTCAGCCTCACGGAATGCTTCCATACGGTTTGCTGGATCCATTTGATACGTTTTACGATCACCAAATTGCGGTGCACCGTGCGCAGCATCGCGGAATGGACCGTAAAATGCAGACGAGTATTTCACAGCGTATGACATAACCGGTACGTGTGCAAAACCGTTCTCATCTAACGCATGGCGAATCGCCGTTACAAATCCATCCATCATGTTAGATGGTGCGATAATATCTGCTCCTGCTTTTGCTTGGCTCACTGCTGTTTTTGCAAGAACTTCAAGTGATTCATCATTTAAAATGATTCCATCCTCAATAACCCCGCAATGCCCATGGCTTGTATATTGGCATAAACATGTATCCGCCACTACTACTAACTCTGGAAACTGTTCTTTAATTTGTTTGATCGCACGTTGTACAATGCCGTGTTCACAAAATGCAGAAGATCCAACTTCATCTTTTTCAGCAGGCAAACCAAATACGATAACAGAACGAATACCTAAATCTACCACTTCTTGCATTTCAGCTTGCAGAAGATCTAAAGAAATTTGATATACATCCGGCATAGAAGGAACTTCGTTACGAACATTCTCTCCTTCTAATACAAAAATAGGATAAATAAAATCTTCTGTATGTAAAAATGTTTCACGTACAAGCGCACGCATATTTTCGCTTTGTCTTAAACGACGATGACGATTAAATTGTAAAGAATTCATAGATTTCTATCTCCCATTCTTTTTATTTAGACTATGCATTTTGATTATATTTTGAAATGCACTGTATTAACGCTTCTACTGTATATTCTTTTGGAACGATTACATCGGCAAAATAACGCCTTGCCTCTTGCTCTGTTATCGGTCCTATACAAGCAATTGTACATTTTTTTGTCCATTCTCTCCAGTTTGTGCCCTCAAGTAATTTCACAAAGCTTGTAACGGTAGAGGGACTCGTAAATGTAACAACATCTACCTTACCTGACTCTAGAGCTGCGATAAGGTCTGACTGCTTCTCATGATTTGTTTTCGTTTCATACACAACAAATTCTTCTAAAAACACATCAAGATTACGGAGTTTATTTGGAATAATATCTCTAGCTAAATTCCCTTTAGGAAATAAAATGCGTTCTGTCCCGTTTAACTCTCTTACAAATTCTAAAACGAAAGCTTCCGCGACAAAAGTCTTTGGGACAAAATGAACCTCATAACCTCGCTTTTCTAATTCTTGCCCTGTTTTCACCCCTACTGCAGCAATGCGAACAGTAGGGGGTATTCCCTGACACAAACCATCTAAAAAAAAACTCACACCATTTTTACTCGTAAAAATAACCCAGTCATATGTGTGAAGCTGCTGAGATATACCTTGAAATTCCTGCTGGGATACACCTTCTATATGCAAAAGCGGAATTTCCAATGGAATTCCGCCCTGCTTTTTCACCGCTGCACTCATTTGTTTTGCTTGATGCTGGGCACGCGTAATCAGTACTGTTTTGCCAGCAAGAGCATCCATGATTAATGTTGCTCCTTATTCGCAGCAAGAATGAGCTCTTTTGCTCCTTGCTTAATTAAACGATCCGCTGCCTCTAAGCCAACTTGCTCTGGATTCACACCTGTGACAATTTCTTTTAACAAGACTGAACCATCCATAGAACCGACAAGAGCTGTTAATTCAATTTCATCATTCTTCTGAAGCGTTGCATAACCAGCAATCGGTACTTGGCAACCACCTTCAAGTTTATGAAGGAATACTCGTTCAGCCGCTACTGTTCGTTCTGTTACAGCATCATTCATATGTGATAATAATTGCAATAGATCTGCATCATCCTCACGACATTCAATCGCTAAGGCACCTTGTCCTACAGCTGGTACACATAATGTTTCATCTAAGTGTTCTGTAATTACATCATCATCCCAGCCCATTCTCTGCAATCCAGCCGTTGCTAAAATGATTGCATCATAATCTTCTTCTTTTAATTTACGTAATCTCGTATCAATATTTCCACGAATCCACTTCACTTGTAAATCTGGTCTAGCAGCGAGTAACTGCGCACTACGTCGTAAACTACTCGTACCAAGAATTGCACCTTCTGCTAAGTCCTCAAATGATTCCCCGTTTTTTGAGATGAACGCATCACGCGGATCGACACGTTTTGGTATACACCCAATTGTTAATCCATCTGGAAGTACAGCTGGCATATCCTTCATACTATGTACAGCCATATCGATTTCTTTCATAAGTAGTGCGTGTTCAATTTCTTTTACAAACAAGCCTTTCCCACCTACTTTAGAAAGCGTCACATCTAAAATAACATCACCTTTTGTAACAATTTCTTTCACTTCAAATTCATATGGTAAACCAAGCGCTTTTAATTGATCAATAAACCAATTTGTTTGCGTTAATGCTAGCTTACTCTTTCTTGAACCTACAATAATTTTGCGCATAATGTTCTCTCCTCATTATAAATACCAAAAGTGGAAGTTGGATAAACTGCTTAATAGAAAAATATTGATTAACATAACGAGAAAGGCTCCAATGTTCCAGTTTATAATTTTCTTACCTTGCAATATATCTGACCCTCGTAAATATAGACCCATGCAATAGACAATCAAAACAACAAAAGACCCGATTACTTTCGTGTCATACCAATGGAAATTATCTAGTTTTGTATATCCCCATATACATCCAAGCAAAATAGCTAATAGGAAAAACGGAACAGAAAATAAATTTAATCCATATGACATCGACTCAAGCTTCGGTAAGTTTCCTAACCTTCTTAATCTTGCATTCCATTTTTTTTGTTTTAATAATCGATATTGCAACAAGTACATAATGGAAAAAATAAACGATACTGTAAACGTCGCATAGGAAATAATCGCCATTCCTACATGCACGTATACAAGCTCTGAAACTAATTGATGTGCGAGTACAGGCGACATTTTTCCGAGCGGAGTGAAAATAGAAAAAGCGCTTACGCCAAAAGCAATGACATTTGTAAAAAAGACTAAAAAGTCAATGCGCATAAATCGATTGATTACGAGTGACATTGTAATTAATAGCCACACATAAAAATAAATCCCTGACAATAATGTCAAAATCGGATTCGTCTCTGATTCCGTAGCTCGAAGTAACATAAAAATAGACTGTAATACCCATACAATCGCAAGTAACCAAAAAGCAATTCGATTCGCCTTTCGGTTACTTTGGAAATAATCTATAAAATATAAACTAATGCTACAAGCATATAAAATAATTGCGATATGATAAATAATACTATTATTTAAAAAACCCATCCGATCATCCTTCCAGTTATAAAGATGGAACGGATGCTGTCCACACTCGTTTATGCTCTGGTTCTTCAATATGTTCCATGGCCGCTTCTTGCGCTTCTAAATCAAAAATTTTCGCAAATAAAGCGAGCTTTTCCGTAGCTCCCTCTTCGGCCGCTAACTCTTTCGCTACTAAAATTGGATCCTTTAGCAGTTGATTGATAATACTTTTCGTATGCTTACTAATCACTTTTCTTTCACGATCACTAAGCGTTGGAATTTTTCGTTCAAGACTTTGCATCGTATCACTTTGAATCGCTAATGCTTTATCACGTAAAGCTGATATTAAAGGAACAACGCCAAGCGTATTTAACCAAGCTTTAAATATAACGATTTCCTCTTCGATCATAAGCTGAATTTTTTCCGCCTCTTTCAAACGTTCAGCACGATTGGCTTCTACTACACCTTGTAAATCATCAATATCGTACAAGAAAGAACCTTCTAGCTCATCGATTGTCGGATCAATATCACGCGGTACTGCAATATCTACCATAAATAATGGACGACCACAACGTATACGCTCCACTCTTGTCATCATTTCTTTCGTAATCACGTAATCTGAAGCACCAGTTGAACTAATTAAAATATCCGCTTCTAAAAGCGCACACTGTAATTCACTTAACGGTTTTGCATGCCCCATATATTTCTCGGCCATTGTTTCCGCTTTCGTAAACGTACGGTTCATAACGGTCACTTTACGAGCTCCGCTTCCATATAAGTTTTGCAGGGCAAGTTCACCCATCTTTCCAGCGCCAAGAATCAAAACATGACAGTCTGTTAAATCACCGAAAATTTTCTTTCCAAGTTCAACAGCAGCATAACTAACAGACATGGCACTTTCACCAATTGTTGTTTCTGAATGCGCACGCTTTGCTAACGTAATGACTTGTTTGAACAATTCATTAAAAATTGTCCCTGTTGCTTTCACTTTTTGCGCCTCTAAGAAGCTATTTCGAATTTGTCCTAAGATTTGTGTTTCACCCACTACCATAGAATCTAATCCGCACGTTACACGGAATAAATGTTCCACGGCACCATCTTGTTCAAAAATAGACAAATATGGTGAAACCTCTTCTATACCAAGCTGAAACCAATCAGCTAAAAATTTCTTAATGTAATATCGTCCCGTGTGTAATTGATCAACGACAGCATAGATTTCTGTGCGGTTACACGTTGATACAATGACATTTTCTAACACGCTTTTTTGATTTTGTAACGTTGTCATTGCCTGCTCTAACTCCGCTGCCTGAAATGTTAGTTTCTCACGAAATTCTACAGGGGCTGTTCGATAATTTACACCAACAACAAGAATATGCACGCAGCATGTCCCCCTTCAACCGTTTTATCACCTTATCTACTATCATAATACAACTTTCCTGTTATGAATCTGACAATCGTGTGAACATCAACAAATTATTTTTTCTGCTTTTCACACCTAGCAGGAAATACATTACTCATCTGACTATATAAATACAAATTGAAAAACGACATAAAACCTAATCTTTAGGTGGAAGAGCATCCAGCCACGCATAGAAGTGGTCAGACCCTCTTCCTGCCCCATGCCAAGTGAAAACAAAGAGAGAAAATGAGTACATGTCACCTTTTGTTCTTCATAACAGCGACTTATATGTTAGAAAATCAAAATGTATATACACCTTACTTTATAATCATTATAAAATAATAATTCTATTTGTACGTTACCAAAAAAATCTATCAGAATCAAGTGATGGAAACTATTCCATACGAATTGAAATACTCTCTTTCTCTATCTTCTTTCATCATACAGAAAAATATGTATGATTGTTCCAAAATGTAACAACTTCTTTCATGTGACACATTTCTCAAAATTTTTTCGTTGCAATGTATTTGACATCTCATTTCTTTTTCGCTATATTTATTTCACAAAATTTAATTGTGCACAATTTAAAAGGAGGGATGCTCATGAAAGATAATCCTTTGCATCTCGATAATCAGCTTTGCTTTTCTATTTATGCTTGCTCTAGGGAAGTAACACGCTTTTATCGACCCTATCTAGAAGAAATGGGTATTACGTATCCACAGTACATTACATTATTAGTACTTTGGGAGCAAGATGGATTAACTGTAAAAGAAATTGGTGAACGTCTATTTTTAGATTCTGGCACTTTAACCCCTATGTTAAAACGCATGGAAACATTAGGATTAGTTAAACGTGTTCGTTCTAAGGAAGATGAACGCAAGGTGTGCATTGAACTAACAGAACAAGGACACGCTTTAAAAGAAAAAGCATGTTCATTGCCAAAAACCATTGCTACCAATTTAGGGATTACAGAGCAAGAATACCGATCATTATTGGTTCAATTAAATAAATTAATTGAAACCATGAAACCAATTAATGATAGAAAAGGGGAATGAAAATGGAAAAATTATACACAGCAACTGTAACTGCAACAGGTGGAAGAAACGGGAAAGTTGTTTCAGAGGACGGCATTCTAAACCTTGATGTCAAGATGCCAAAAGCATTAGGCGGTATGGGCGGCGAAGCAACGAACCCAGAACAATTATTTGCAGCTGGTTATGCAGCATGCTTTGATAGTGCATTACAACTTGTTATTCGTACAAAACGTGTAAAAGTAGAAAGTACAGAAGTGACAGCTCATGTTTCAATTGGAAAAGATACGGACGGTGGTTTTGGATTATCTGCTGCACTTGATGTACGTGTAGCTGGCGTTTCTCATGCTGAAGCACAAGAGCTTATAGAAGCTGCACATGGCGTATGTCCATATTCAAAAGCGACTAGAGGAAATATTGAAGTTACATTAAACGTACTATAAGCAGATGTTCAAAAAGTCCGGTAAAGATAGCTTTCGCATTTCTTCATTACGTCGCCACTCCGGTACTCATATAGTCCGTATCCTCGTGGCTTCCGCGCCTCGAACTACTCGGCTCTCTTTATCCTCCTTTTTGAACCCGTACTATAAGTAAACAAAAAAACGTGCGACGAATCGTCACACGTTTTTTGTTTTTGTAAACTTATGAATGGCTTTCCACGCTTCTTCTTTTCCAAGCCCTGTTTCCGATGAAAATAGAACAACTTCATCACCTTGTTCAATATCAAGCGTTTCCTTCACAACCTTCAAATGCTTTTGCCATTTCCCTTTCGGAATTTTATCGGCTTTTGTTGCAATGATGATTGTTGGAATTTCATAATGCTTTAAGAAATCATACATCATAACATCATCGTTTGTCGGCGAGTGACGTAGATCCACTACTAATACAGCCGCATCTAATTGCTCACGCGTTGTAAAATAGGTTTCAATCATTCTGCCCCATGCCGCTCGCTCTGTTTTCGATACTTTCGCATATCCATAACCTGGAACATCGACAAAATGCATCATTTCATTAATTAAGAAAAAGTTGAGTGTCTGCGTTTTTCCTGGTTTAGAAGAAATACGAACTAACTTTTTACGATTTAAAATTTTATTAATAAAAGAAGACTTCCCAACATTAGAACGACCTGCTAATGCAATTTCTGGTAAGTCACCATCTGGATACTGTTCTGGTTTAACAGCACTAATGACAATATCTGCTTTTGTTACTTTCATTGTTTCACTCCTACTAATGCGTGCTCCAATACTTCGTCTAAATGAGACACAAGCACAAACGTAAGGTTTTCTTTTACGCTTTCTGGAATATCATCTAAATCTTTTTCATTTTCGGCCGGCAAAATAATTTTTGTTAAGCCTGCGCGATGAGCACTTAATGTTTTTTCTTTTAAACCACCGATTGGTAATACACGACCACGAAGGGTAATTTCACCTGTCATCCCTACTTCTTTACTAACAGGTACACCTGTCAATGCGGAAATAAGCGCCGTTGCCATCGTAATACCAGCTGATGGACCATCCTTTGGCACTGCTCCTTCTGGAACATGAATATGGATGTCATTCTTTTCATGGAAATCTGAATTGATATGAAGTTCTTCTGCACGAGAGCGAATATAACTAAATGCAGCTTGTGCGGATTCTTTCATAACATCTCCAAGTTTCCCTGTTAAAATTAATTTTCCTTTTCCTGGTGATACAGATACTTCAATTGCGAGTGTATCACCACCAGCAGCTGTATACGCTAAACCAGTTGCCATTCCAACTTGATCTTTCGTTTCAGCTTGCCCATAACGGAATATGTGTTTACCAAGTAGGTCTGTAATATTTTTTTCCGTTACAATAATACGTTTACGCTCTTCTGTAACAATGATCTTTGCTGCTTTACGACAAATCTTTGCAATTTGACGTTCTAACGTTCGAACACCAGCCTCACGCGTATAGTAGCGAATAATTTCAAGCAGGGCTTCATCACGAATTTGTAAATTCCCTTTTCGCAAGCCATGTTCTTTTAATTGCTTCGGCAATAAATGTTCACGAGCAATATGTACCTTTTCAATCTCTGTATAACCAGCAATCGAAATAATTTCCATACGATCAAGGAGTGGACCTGGAATGCTTGCAAGCGTATTTGCAGTTGCAACAAACATTACTTTTGATAGGTCGTACGGCTCTTCAATATAATGATCGCTAAAATTATGGTTTTGCTCCGGGTCTAATACTTCTAATAATGCAGCAGACGGATCGCCACGGAAATCATTGGACATCTTATCAATCTCATCTAATAAAAAGACTGGGTTGATTGTTTTTGCCTTCTTCATCCCTTGAATAATACGCCCTGGCATTGCTCCCACATATGTACGACGGTGACCACGAATTTCAGATTCATCACGAACACCACCAAGGGAAACACGGACAAAATTACGATTTAACGATGTGGCAATCGAACGAGCTAAAGATGTTTTCCCAACACCCGGAGGGCCTACTAGACAAAGAATTGGTCCTTTTAAAGAATTTGTTAGCTTTTGTACAGCTAAATATTCCAGTACACGTTCTTTCACTTTCTCAAGACCATAATGATCTCTATTTAAAATTGTTTCAGAATGTGCTAAATCGATCATATCCTCTGTCGCTTCTGTCCACGGAAGTGCTAATAACCAATCCAGATAATTGCGAATGACACCACTCTCTGCAGAACTTACTGGCAACTTTTCATAACGATCTAATTCTTTTAGGGCAGCTTTCTTCGTTTCTTCTGGCATTCCAGCCTCTTCGATTTTTTCGCGAAGTTTCTCTACTTCGCCGCCTTTACCTTCTTTATCACCAAGTTCTGTTTGAATCGCCTTCATTTGTTCACGCAAGAAATATTCTTTTTGTGTACGTTCCATTGAACGTTTCACCTTTTGTCCAATTTTCTTTTCTAAACTAAGTAGTTCCTGTTCATCTTGAATAATAGAAATGAGCGTATGTAATCTTTCTTTCGCTGATCTAATCTCTAAAATTTCTTGCTTTTGTTTTGTTTTAATTGGTAGATGAGAAGAAATTAAATCAGCTAGGCGGCCAGGTTCTTCAACATCTACTACTGTCGCAAACGTTTCATTCGATACCTTTTTCGAAACTTTAATATATTGCTCGAAATGTTCAAGTAACGTGCGCATTAGAGCCTTTTCTTCTAAATCGCCTTCTTCTTCCTCTGTTACTGTTTGAATAGAAACCTGTATTGCATTTTCTTCTTCAATAAATTCTACAATTTCTGCTCTATGTAAACCTTCTACAAGGACACGAAGCGTGCCGTTCGGCAGTTTTAACATCTGCTTTACTTTCGCTACTGTACCCACACTATATATGTCATCTTCTTTTGGATCATCGATATTCATTTCTTTTTGCATCGCTAAAAAGATGATATTTTCATCCATTGCTGCCTGCTCTAGTGCTTGTATTGATTTATCACGTCCTACATCAAGATGCAGAACCATCGTTGGATATACGAGAACGCCTCTTAATGGTAGGAGGGGCACAATTCTTTCGTTCGTATTCATACTAGACATAGCACCTCCATAATAAATTAAACTCCTGTTCAACTATTTTATATTACAATACACTTGGATGCAATTGCAGAGATTCCTTACAATTGCAAATCTCCTACTTTTTCTTTCTCTATAAAGTGAAACTTCCAGCCGTAGGGGCCTTAGTTAACCATCACCAATCGGGCTTTTACAGGTAAGTTGCCCTACCTATTTTCTCCTCTTCTCTCTTAGCTTTGAAGTAGGGGCCTATTGCCCACGAATAGCGGGATAAAAGAAAAAGGGACCTCGCTTAAGCATACAAACTTAAACGAAGTCTGGAAAATATTACATGTTCTATTTCCCATTTACCTAAAAGGAAATCACTTCTTAGAACCCGATTTAATTTACATCGATTGTACATCGCCTTCATCTAGCTCGCGGTGCACATCAATTTCACGATGCAATTTTTCCTGAACGAATGTTAAGGCAAAAACTTCTTTTAATTTTCGAACAGGAATAATCTCGATACCCTTTATCGTATATAAAAATGGCTGCATGTTTTCAGCAGGAATAATAACCTTTTTCGCTCCTGCCTTTTTTGCTGCTTTTACTTTTGCATATACGCCGCCTACTGGTTTTACTTCTCCATGAATGCTTATTTCTCCGGTCATCGCTATTTCGTTATTCACATACACTTGGTGAAGCGCTGAATATACCCCTGTTGCCATTGCAATGCCTGCTGAAGGACCATCAATTGGAATACCACCTGGGAAATTAATATGTATATCATATCCTTCTGGTAACAAGTCTAGGGAGCGGAGCACGGTTAATACATTATCAACGGATCCTTTTGCCATACTTTTACGGCGAATCGATTTTGTTTGACTACCAATACTCTCTTCTTCCACAATTCCTGTAACATTTATCGTACCTTTTTCCGCAGCTGGAATTGCCATTACTTCAATTTCTAATAGCGCCCCTGTATTCGGTCCATATACTGCAAGACCGTTTACAAGACCGATCTTCGGAATTGGATAAATACGCTTTTCATATTTTGGAGTCAGCTGACTAGAATGTACAACCCATTCAATATCCTCATCTTTAATAAAAGAACGTCCCTCATTAATCGCCATTCCTGCAGAAATTTGCACAAGATTAATGGCTTCTCTTCCATTTCTTGCATACATGCCGATCATTTCAACACCTTGTTTTCCTATCTCCATTTTCACTTTTTCAGCTGCATTCTTCGCTACTTTTTGAATTTCTTCTGTATCAAGTTCACGGAAGAAAACTTCTAAACAACGAGAACGAATAGCAGGAGGAATTTCATCTGGAGAACGAGTTGTCGCTCCGACTAAGCGGAAATCTGCTGGTAAGCCTTTTTGAAAAATATCATGTATGTATGTTGGAATCATTGAATTTTCTTCACTGTAGTATGCACTTTCTAAAAATACTTTGCGATCTTCTAATACTTTTAACATTTTATTCATCTGGATTGGATGCAATTCACCAATTTCATCAATAAATAAAATGCCACCATGTGCATCTGTTACAGCACCTTTTTTCGGTTGTGGAATTCCTGCTTGCCCCATTGCACCTGCACCTTGATAAATCGGATCATGTACCGAGCCAATTAAAGGATCAGCAATGCCGCGCTCATCAAAGCGGGCAGTTGTTGCATCTAGTTCAATAAATGTTGCATTCATACGAAATGGTGATTTTTGATTTTTCTTCGCTTCTTCTAACACAAGACGTGCCGCCGCTGTTTTCCCTACCCCAGGAGGTCCATATATAATGACATGCTGCGGGTTCGGTCCACAAAGCGCTGCCTTTAATGATCTAATTCCGTCCTCTTGACCAACAATATCTAAAAAAGATGCAGGACGTACCTTTTCGGCAAGTGGTTCTGTTAAAGAAATCTCGCGCATTTTGCGAAGTTGTTCTAATTCTTTTTTCGATTCTCGATCAATTGAAACTTTTTGTGTTCGCTGGTTTCGGAGCAAATGCCAAAAATACAATCCGACAATTACACCGAAAACAAGTTGAACAAGTAAGAATATGTTTGTCCAGCTCATAATTCATTTCCTCCCGCTATGTTTTACCATTTAGTATTTCCTGGGAGGAATAGTGCTAAACATAATAAGAAACAGCAATTATAAAAATTGCTGTTTCTTTTTTACACTATGCAGATGTTTTTGTATCAAGTACAGTACCGTCTTGTAACACCAATTTTGGCGGTGCATTGTCCGCTACTGTTTCTTTTGAAAGAATACACTTCTCGATATCTTTACGAGATGGAAGCTCAAACATTACATCTAGCATTAAGCCTTCAATAATAGAGCGAAGTCCACGAGCACCTGTTTTACGTTCAATTGCTTTTTTCGCAATTTCAATCAGTGCTCCTTCTTCAAATTCCAGCTCAACATCGTCAAGCTCCAATAATTTTTGGAACTGTTTTACAAGCGCATTTTTCGGTTTTGTTAAAATATCAACAAGAGCATCTTCATCAAGTGGTTCTAGATTCGCAATAACTGGAAGACGACCAATAAACTCTGGAATTAAACCAAATCGTAAAAGGTCTTCTGGTAATACGTGAGATAAAACATGCTTTTCATTCACATCAGCATTTTTCTTCTCTGAACCAAATCCAATTACTTTTTCACCAAGGCGACGTTTAATAATTGGCTCAATGCCATCAAACGCACCACCACAAATGAATAAGATGTTCGTTGTATCAATTTGAATAAACTCTTGATGCGGATGTTTACGACCACCTTGAGGCGGAACGCTTGCTACAGTACCCTCTAAAATTTTCAGAAGGGCCTGCTGTACACCCTCACCAGATACATCACGTGTAATTGATGGATTTTCTGACTTACGCGCCACTTTATCAATCTCATCAATATAAATGATTCCTTTTTCAGCTTTCTCTACATCGTAATCAGCTGCTTGAATAAGTTTTAGTAAGATGTTTTCTACATCTTCCCCTACATATCCAGCTTCTGTTAAAGATGTTGCGTCCGCGATTGCAAATGGAACATTTAAAATACGCGCTAATGTTTGTGCCAATAATGTTTTACCACTACCTGTTGGCCCGATAAGTGCGATATTACTTTTCGCCAATTCTACATCATCAATTTTGCTGTTAGAATTGATGCGTTTGTAATGATTATATACCGCTACCGCTAATGCTTTCTTCGCATTATCTTGTCCGATTACATACTCATCTAAGATTTCACGAATTTCTACCGGTTTCGGTACATCTTTGAATTCTACTTCTTCGTCCTTCGCAAGCTCCTCTTGCACAATCTCTGTACAAAGCTCAATGCACTCATCACAAATGTAAACACCAGGACCAGCAACAAGCTTTCGGACTTGCGTTTGTGTTTTACCACAGAAAGAACATTTTAATTGCCCTTTTTCATCATTAAATTTAAACATATTTTCACACCCCTTACAAAGTGCTAATATCTTGCCTTCGTATGTACACGATAAATGTATCGTATGTAAATACATATTATGTCACTACGTGGCGAGAAATACAAATAATATGACCAGTTATGTACAAATAAAAAAATTTTAAAACTTTTGAAATATGTATATTCGACTTTAGAAGGTTCATTTCCTTCTTCATCGAAAAAATTTATAAATATATTTATATCTATATTTATAAAACAAGGCACGATCCAAAATCGCGCCTTGTTATTTTATTATGCAGCTTTGCTGTTGTCTACTAAGAAGTCTACAGCTTTACGAACTTTAATGTCTTCAGATAAAGCATCTAAGCTTCCAAGAGCTTGTGTGATAGCGTCAACTGGCATATTGTACATTGCAGCCATTTTTTCAACTTCTGCAGTTACTTCTTCTTCAGTAACTTCGATGTTTTCAGCTTCAATGATCGCTTCAAGAACAAGGTTGATTCTTACACGTTTTTGTGCATCTTCTTTCATTTGTTCTTTTAGCTTGTCAGCGTCAGTACCTGTGAATTGGTAGTAAAGCTCAAGGTTCATACCTTGTTGGCTTAAGCGTTGTTCGAATTCACGAATCATACGATCTAACTCAGTTTCGATCATAGCTTCTGGAAGTTCGATTTCAGCGTTAGCAGCAGCTTTTTCTACTACTTCGTCACGAACTTTGTGCTCAGCTTCGTGCTTTTTGCCTTCTTCTAAGTTTGTACGAAGTTTTGCTTTTAACTCTTCAAGAGTTGCAACTTCTTCGTCTGCATCTTTAGCGAACTCGTCATCTAAAGCTGGAAGTTCTTTTGCTTTAATTTCATGAACTGTTACTTTAAATGTTGCTGGTTTACCAGCAAGTTCTTCTGCATGGTACTCTTCCGGGAATGATACTTCAACGTCTTTTGACTCGCCAGCTTTTAGACCAATTAAATGCTCTTCAAAACCTGGGATGAATGTACCAGAACCGATTGCTAGAGAGTAGTTCTCGCCTTTTCCGCCTTCGAATGCTTCGCCATCAACGAAACCTTCAAAGTCGATTACAGCTGTATCGCCATTTTCAGCAGTACCTTCTTCTTTAACAACTAGTTCAGCTTGACGCTCTTGTAAAGATTGTAATTCGTTCTCTACATCTTCGTCAGTTACAGTTGTTTCAACTTTTTCTACTGCTAGTCCTTTGTATTCACCTAATTTAACTTCAGGTTTTACAGTAACTTTTGCAGTGAAGATTAAGTTTTCATTTTTTTCGAACTTCTCGATGTCGATTTCAGGATGAGCAACTGGGAAGATACCAGTTTCATCGATTGCTTCACCGTATGCTTTTGGTAAGATAATATCTAAAGCATCTTGGTATAAAGATTCAACACCAAAGCGTTGTTCGAATAACGGACGAGGCATTTTTCCTTTACGGAAACCAGGTACGTTAATTGTTTTTACTACTTTTTTGAACGCAGCGTCGATAGAGTTGTTTACTTCTTTAGCATCAACTTCGATTGTTAAAACGCCAACGTTACCTTCTAATTTTTCCCATTTTGCAGCCATTTATTCTTTCCCTCCAACTATAATAATGTATGCACATACCTCTACAGATTGAGATTTTCATTATTTCTTTTTTAGAAACAACAAAAGCATGAGAGCCAATTTATTTAAGCTTTCTAATCTTCTAGCAATAAGCCTTAAGACACGCGATTCTCAATCTATTATTTGTCTATAAGACAAACACGGTATATTTTGTTCGAGAATAATATGAAACATATTAAGTAAGAGAATTATACTTCTCTCCTCTTACAAGCAGGCATAATTCAGCCTTTTGCAACCCTTACATTATAACATAGAATATTCTCGTTTCAATAACTGAACGATTCTTTTTCATAATTATACAGGTAAATGCCCTTCTCTCTCCACGCGTAAAAACCATTGATAGGCAATATGAAACTCTTCAACGGTAATATTATACGCCGCCATAAGTTCCTCTTCATCGATGATTAATCCGAAACGCTTTCTCCCGATTCGCTCTAAAACCGCTGCCCATACTTCTACTTTATCCATTAGTAATGGGAACGGGAAAATACTAGCTTGCATTTCTCTCCAGTATGTAATAATCGCCTCAAACATATTTGGATTATCACTTTCTAAACGATTAGATAATATATGTATAACTTTCTTCGAGTACTCATCATTATGATCCAAATGAGCTGGAATAATCATTATTCTTTCGCCAAATTTCTCTACTTCTATTTCTTCTTCCATACGCTTCTCTACCATTTTGTATATAATAGAAGTTTTTAAATATGGATGTCGCGTGCTATCAACGAGAAATTTCCGTAAAGCTGGCAAAGCTTTTTCGAGATTTTTAATTAAAAGAGCATGAATTACCTGTAGCTGCTGCCCAAAATTTTCTACAAATAGACCTTTTGAAAATTCTTCCAGATCAAAATCTGATTCTACTAGCGTCGTTTCCTCACCATTTAGCATATTCTCCGCAAATTGGGCAAGCTGCGCTAACTTTTCTCTTTGCTCTACAGTCAATTCTTTCTTCTGCAAAACCTCTTCAACAGTCTCAATTACACCTACATAATCATTTGTTTGAACTAAAATAGTCACGTATGTTTCAAGAATATCCCCAAACAAGACTGTTCCTGTTTCAAGCAACTTCTCACATCGGTCTTTTGATTCTTCCATTCGCTTTAATTCTAATAAACAAATAACTGAAGCTAATTCTGTTTGCTCTGTTTCTCCATTATACTGGCGTAATATTTCAAAACAGCGCAATGCATCTTCGAACTTCCGCTCCCGCAGCGCCATAAACCCTTGATCAATATAACGCTCTGACAACTGCGGAAACAATACGACCGTATTTTCTTTTTTATCCATACGTCCGCCTCTTTTTTTAGATTTTAAATATCTTCAAAGTAAATATAACAAATGGCTGTTAAGAAAACAACATTCCAAATATATTTATTTGAAATATGAAAATATTCGACTTTTATAATTAAAACGAAAAAATCATATCAGAAAATCCTCTTTATACATATAAAAAATCCTCAGCAAATAACGCAGAGGATTTCCTCATTAATGGGCAGCTTTTATAATTGTAGGATATACGAAAAGAGTAATCATTTGGAGAACAATAATTGTAACAACAACTATGCTAAAAAAGAAGATTGGCTTACTTCGTTTCATCAAAAACATAATAATAAGTATAATGCAGGCAAGTAAACACATAAAAAATAAACTTGTAGTAGGACTCAGTATTCCGCTAGGGACAAATAACAATAATATAACACTACAAACACCTATAATTCCAAATAACCATTCCATTCATTTACCCATTCCCTTTCCCTCTCATAACAATTCTCTCTATGCTACTAAATGTTTTACAACCTCAATTACATCTGTTAATTTCTCATATGCAACAAACCCGAAAGCTACTGTTAAAGCTGTTACAACTAATCCTTTCATGTTTTCTTCCTCCTCGCGTCATCTTCGTTACCTTAATTATAAAGAACTGGCATTTTGTTACCATCGAACTTCCTTACACTTACCTTACAGAATTGTAAGATTTCAAAAGAAAAGAAAAACCACCTAACATAATTGAAAGTGGTTTTACGGGAGTTCTCTATAATCGTCTGCAAAATTAACATTCTTTTCTTAGCTTTGGTGGATTTATTCTTAAACTAATTGATTTACGAAACACTTTTGTAATTATTTATTACATCACATTCGAGATATTTCTCTCCTTCACCTTCTTATAAATTTTTAAATACAGCCTAATTCCCTTGTTAAAAAATGTTAAAATATTTTTATGCAATTCAAAATCCAGAAATTAAAGGGGAATGATCCATATGTTCAAAAAAGTAGCTGCTGATGTTCTCGGACTAAGCGATGTAGGTTCTGTAATCACACCGAAAGATTATGATAAAGTGGATGCTGATGATTATGTGATGCATGAAGATGGAGAGAAAGTTTATTTTCTAATTAAATCAAAATCAGATGAATATTGTTTTACAAACAAAGGGTTAATTCACTTAGATGGTACAAGTGCAACGAGTAAGAAGCGCACATTACGCCGTTATAGTTATAGTAAATATCAAATTAGAAACGTAGCGCTAGAAACTGCTGGTACAATCGATTTAGATGTGGAGATTAAATTTCATATGGGGGATGAGTATTACTCAATTGACGTTCATAAAAAGCACATTGAAGAGCTCAAAGACTTATATAAAGCCCTTCTCAAAATTGAGGAAATTTCATATGAAAATGATATTACATTACAGTACGCTCACAAAAGTTTAGATATGGCTTCTAACACATTTAGCCGTATTACGAATGCACAAGTTAATTTAGCAGAGCAATTTAAAGAAATGAATCAAATTGCGTTTAATTGGCTTGTGGATACGAAGAAGCAATATAACGTGAAAGATTATGGGTTTGTGTTTGAAAAGTTTATTAATAACTAATGCTAAAATAAATAAAAAACCTTGCTATCAAAAGATAACAAGGTTTTTTTAGCGTCCCAGGAGAGATTCGAACTCCCGACCGACGGCTTAGAAGGCCGTTGCTCTATCCTGCTGAGCTACTGGGACATGGAGCGGGTGAAGAGAATCGAACTCTCGACCAGAGCTTGGAAGGCTCTTGTTTTACCACTAAACTACACCCGCATATTTTGTTTTCATTTCCGCCTGATGTCTTATCGACAAGTTTTATTATATTTGCACACGCAGATAAAGTCAACACCTTTTTTCAAAGAGGATAATTTTTCTTATCCTCTTTGAAAAGTTTTATGTGCGACAACTTTTCCAGCTAATGTTTCAAATCGAATTTCAATGTCCTTTTCATTTACTTCTAACAAAGTAAATGTTTTTTCTTTACGGGAACGTGGCAGTAAAATGCTTCCTGGATTGATGAATAAAATACCATCAATAAATTCCGCTCCCAACATATGAGAATGTCCAAAACATACAATATTCGCCTCCACTTCTTTTGCACGATATAAAAGTGTTTGCAAAGTCATTTTAATATTGTATCGATGACCGTGTGTAGCAAAAAAGCGTATTTCATCTACATCGGTAATGATTTCTTCTTCAAAACTATGATAAAGATCGCAATTTCCTTTTACTACTTGGAACCCTCGTAAATCTGGATGATCTGGTGCTAGTTCTGAATCACCGCAATGAATCATAACATCTACATTTCCCTCATATGTATCTTTTAATTGCTGTAATTCTTTCGTAGAACCGTGACTATCGCTTACAATTAAAGCTCTCATCGGTCTCTCTCCCTTATTCTTCTAAAAACCACGCTGAAATTTTTTCTTCTAACTTACGAAGAGCACGCCCGCGGTGACTGATTTCATTTTTCTCATCTGAAGTTAACTCTGCCATCGCTCGTTTGTATTCTTCTACATAAAAGATTGGATCGTATCCGAAACCATTTTCACCACGACGTTGCTCTAGAATTTTCCCTTCGCACGTTCCATTTACAATAACCGACTCTTTATTTTCTTCTGGAAAAGCAACCGCTAACGCACAATAAAAACGCGCTGTACGCTTTTCCATCGAAATGCCATCTAATTCTGTTAAAACTTTATCGATATTTGCCTGATCATCTTTTTGCTCACCAGCATAGCGAGCAGAGCGCACACCAGGATTTCCATTCAACGCATCAACAATTAACCCTGAATCATCCGCAATAACAATTGAATTTAACTGTTTACATAAACTGTCCGCTTTCAAAAGTGCATTTTCTTCAAATGTTTCACCAGTTTCCTCGACTTCTTCAATATGAGGGAAGTCATGAAGAGATTTTATTTCTAAGTCAAATCTCTCAAATAGCTCGGCAAATTCACGTACTTTCCCTATATTTTTCGTTGCTACAACAACATGTTTCATATTTCCCACCTCTACTCTATATGAGATACGATGTCACCTAATGCTTCTTTTTGTTTTTCAATGAGTTGTAAAATCCCATTTTCAGCTGCATCAAGTAATTCATTTAACTCCGCACGGCTAAATGTTGCTTCTTCTCCAGTTCCTTGCACTTCAACAAAATGGCCTTTCCCCGTCATAATAACGTTCATATCAACATCAGCTTGAGAATCTTCTGCATAGTTTAAATCTAAAACTACACCTTGGTCTTCAACAATTCCAACGGATGTTGCAGCTAAATAATCTTTTACTGGAATTTTAGATATTTTTTCTGCTTGTAATAACTTTTCAAATGCTAACACCATCGCAACATAAGCACCCGTAATAGACGCTGTTCGTGTTCCTCCATCTGCCTGGATTACATCACAATCAATCCAAACCGTTCTTTCCCCAAGTGCTTCCAAATCAACAACCGCACGTAATGCTCGTCCAATTAAACGTTGAATTTCCATTGTGCGACCAGTTACTTTCCCTTTACTGGACTCACGAATTGTACGTTGTTCTGTTGCGCGTGGAATCATGGCGTATTCAGCTGTTACCCACCCTTTTCCTTCGCCTCTCATAAATGGTGGCACACGTTCTTCAATCGTTGCCGAACAAATAACCTTCGTATCTCCAACTTCAATTAGTACAGACCCTTCTGGATGTTTTAAATAATTTGTATGAAGATGTATATCGCGCAGTTCTGCCGCTTGTCTACCATCTACTCGCATAAAATAACCCCCTACCTAGTAACTGCTACTTGTTAGTATAGCCCGTTTTAAATTTATGATTATGTATATCAACAGAAGAAGGGGAACTCAAAAAGAAATTCCCCTTTTCTACATAAGTATATCAAATTATTTACGATTAAAAACTACCTGTATTCACGTTTTGCGGACGATCAACAGGTTTTGTTAATTTCTCACCCTTCTCGTTAACAAGATTTGCTTTTCCATTTACTTCAACAGAAACATTTTTCACACCTTGTTTTTCCGTTAAAGATAGAACGAGTGATTGCAGTACATAATTTGAAATCATACTTTTTCCTTTGTCCACATATATATTTTCATTGAAATTCAATGTAACCTTTCCATCTTGCACTTTCGGTTCACTAACGAGCTTTACATCTGGATTAAAATCATTAAGTAAAGCTGAACCCGACGGTCCTTTAACAAGCTCATTCACAACCGTTGCTACTTCATGTTCCTTTCCTTCTGCCACGCGGCGTGTTACTGGCACATAGTACTGTTTTTTATTATTTCGCGCTAGGAAATAAAGTGTAACCGGCTTCGTATTCGTTACATCCGCCACTTGCTCATCATCAAAGTTAATTCCATCCGCACGGCTAACCCCTTCACCAATCGGTGTACCAGCAACCGGCATCGTTTCTAAATTTTTACCGTTCATCTGGAATTTGACTTGCTTAATTTCTTTAAATTGCGTCAATGTCCATGCTACAGATTCCACGATTTGACGCTCTTCTTCTTTTTTATAATTTTTTATTTCCTTTGAGAAATCAACAACTGCTGTCCCATCTGTTTTCACATCAACTGACAGCGTTGTATTCGCTGGAAGAACCGCTTGAAATCCATTTGGCAACATATTTGTTACAGGACCATCCTTCACAAGATATTCCAATGTTTGCTTCACAACTGCATTCCCTTTGGGCGCAGGTAAATCAAATGTTTGCGGTACAACATAACCATTTTTATCAACGAGGTATAAATCATATTTCTTCGTTTGCCCTTGTTTTTCTTTTGTAGCAGTCTCTTTCTTCTCACCATCTGTATACGTAACTTTTTTCGGTGGATCAATTTGTTCCGTTTCTTTCTCCTGATTTAACAAACCGCATCCTGATAATAAAGCTAAGCTTACTGTAACACAAACAAGCCATTTAAAAGTGGATTTAGGCATACCATTTCCCCCTAAAATCTAAGTTTGTACTATATGTATACGAGCTGTTTATCATTTTAGAACAAGCAATGACAACTTATCTTACAATTTACTAAACAAAAAAACTCCTGATTTCTCAGAAGTTTTTTATACAAATCTATTATTAACTTGTTTACAAATTAATATGTTTTACATTTTCAATGGGCTGTCCAAACCATTTAGAAGCAATTTCTTTGAATAAATCTATTTTTCCTGTGGTTAAGAAGAGATGGTCGCTTTGTTCTTCCCCTTCATTTAACATTTTACTATGATATAGTATCGTACTTACTTCACGAGCTGTTTCATCTCCAGAACTAATTAACTGCACCTTATCTCCCATTACCCGCTTAATAACCGGGCCTAGAATCGGATAATGTGTACATCCTAAAATCAGCGTATCGATTTCAGTATTTTTCAGTGGTTGCAACGTTTCTCTAACAACCTCATACGCCATCTCACTCTCAAAGTTTCCACTTTCAACAAGTTCAACAAATGGCGGACACGCTAAGCTTTCTACCATAACGCGGTTATTAATGGACTTTAACGCATCTTCATACGCACCACTTTTCACCGTTCCAATTGTTCCAATAATACCAACATGGTACATATTCGTTACTTTTAAAGCTGTACGCGAACCAGGATGAATCACACCCACTACTGGAATTTTTAATTGTTTTTGCATCTCTTCAAGTACAACCGCAGTTGCAGTATTACAAGCAATAACTAGCATTTTAATATCAAGTGCTAATAAATACTCTGTCATTTCCCATGTGAATTGACGCACTTCCTCGCGAGAACGCGGGCCATAAGGACAACGTGCTGTATCTCCTAAATATATAATACGCTCTTTTGGCAGCTGACGAATTAACTCTTTCGCTACCGTTAATCCCCCTACTCCCGAATCAATGACACCAATTGCTCTATTCAACATAATCACCCGTTTTCTCATTCATCATCTTATTTTTTTGCATATCATTATATCTTACATACTTTAGATCTTTATAGATCCAAAATATACCTGTTAATAGATTTCCAAATATGTACCTGTATAGACCAGGACTTTTTTATTTTGCTCCTTTTCTTCGTAATTTGCAAGACAGAAAAACAGCCGACCTTCTATAAAAAAGTCGGCTCACCCATTATAATTCGAGTTCCCCCATACGAAGAAGCTCAACAACCGCTTGCGAACGCCCTTTAACCCCTAGCTTTTGCATTGCATTTGATATATGGTTGCGCACGGTCTTTTCACTAATAAAAAGTTCACTTGCAATTTCTTTCGTCGTTTTATCTTGAACCAGTAATTCAAATACTTCTCTCTCTCTCTTTGTGAGTAACGGTTTAGATTGATATGCTTTTTCCTTCAACTGGTATAACCCTCCTTGCTTAAGCCAGAGCTGTACATGTGTAAGTTGGGTGTTTATTTAGTCAAGATATTGTATGAACGAAATGTGCAGGTGGTGAATGAAAATAGGCGAAATTACATACGTTATTTACAGTCGATACACAAACAACTGAAAAACATGGTGATTAAATGAAACTTATATTTATCTCTATTGTCCTGCTATTATTTACAATGGGCATCGTCATTTCAATGGACATATTACAAGGTTTAAGTATTTTCCATACATTAAGTTCATTTACTAAATTAAAATATAAAATGGTGACGGAAGATTATATATGATTCCTCATCTTCTTTTTGCCCCTCTTCATTTCAAAATCACTTCAAACAAAACGAAAATAAACACAATGTAAAAAATACTACATTGTGTTTATTTTTTCTTAATCCATATATTAACTAACAACAAAATAGGGATTACAATTTGTAACGGTAAAGACAAATAATATAGAGAAACCCATCCAATGCACTTGCCCCAAATTTTACATATATAAGTAGTAAGCGGCACAGCCGCGTATACTAAGAATTGTTCCCACAAACATATTGAACAACAAAAGAAAGAGATTGAAGTACAACGGATTGAAATATAGTTCCCGTTCTCTCCCTAAATTATCTTACTCCATTTATTACCTCTTTCTTTTCAGAAAGATTCACCGAAAAGCCGCGAATACTACCAAATAGGAATGTATGGATTCATAGCAATCCGTTTTGAACACAAAATTTTAAGTATTGGTGGTGTCATTATGTTTTCGACCTTCAAGCGATTGTTAATCGGTAGACCACTTAAATCAACAGCACTAGGAGAACAAAAATTAAATAAACTAAAGGCACTCGCAATCCTTTCTTCTGACGCACTTTCTTCTGTCGCTTACGGAACAGAACAAATTTTAATTGTTCTTGCTGCATTTGGAGCGATTGCTTTTTGGTATTCCATCCCGATTGCAATTGGCGTTTTAATCTTATTAACAGCGCTCATTTTATCATACCGGCAAATCATTTTTTCTTATCCGCACGGCGGAGGTGCTTATGTTGTTTCTAAAAAAAATTTAGGTACAAATGCTGGACTTATTGCAGGAGGATCGCTACTTGTTGATTATATCCTTACTGTAGCTGTAAGTGTTTCAGCTGGAACCGATGCTATTACATCGGCTTTTCCAACTCTGCACACATACACCGTTCCCATCGCGATCATACTTGTTTTATTTATTACAATTTTGAACCTACGAGGCGTAACGGAGTCAGCATCAATTTTAGCTTATCCTGTCTATCTCTTCGCTTTTGCGCTTGTCGTTTTAATTATCGCTGGTGTTTTTAAAATCATTTTCGGACAAGCTCCAGCAAATTTACATACACCAATTGGAACTGTCGTGCCTGGCATTACACTCTTCTTCTTGTTGAAGGCATTTTCATCCGGTTGTTCCGCTTTAACAGGGGTAGAAGCAATTTCCAATGCAATTCCAAATTTTAAAGAACCCGCTGCGAAAAATGCTGCAAAAACATTAGTTATCATGGGGACGATTCTTGCTATTTTATTTACGGGTATTACATTTTTAGCCTATTGGTATGGAATCGCACCAAAACATAATGACACTGTTGTGTCTCAAATCGCTTCAAATATATTTGGAAGGAATTTTGTATACTACTTTATTCAAGGAACAACTGCTCTTATTTTAGTACTAGCTGCAAACACAGGTTTTTCAGCATTTCCACTTTTAGCATTTAATTTAGCATCAGATAAATATATGCCGCGTATGTATTTAATGCGTGGAGATCGCTTAGGGTATTCAAATGGGATCATTACGTTAGGTATTGGTTCTATCCTTTTAATCATTGCATTCCAAGGTAAAACCGAGCAATTAATCCCGTTATATGCTGTCGGGGTATTCATTCCTTTTACATTGTCACAAACAGGGATGATTATAAAATGGTTACGAGAAAAACCACAAGGATGGCTGCCAAAGTTACTAACGAACTTATTAGGCGCTCTTATTTCATTAACTGTGCTTCTCATTTTCTTTATTACAAAATTTGCACAAGTATGGTCCATTCTCATCTTTCTACCTATCATTGTTTTCATCTTTCATCGCATCCACAATCACTATGTTGCAGTAGGAGAACAGTTGCGCATCAATTTTAATGAAATTCCTGAAAAAGTAACTGGTAACATCGTAATCGTTCCCATCGCTGGCATTACAAAAGTAGTCGAACAATCCATCAATTACGCAGAAACAATTAGCGATCAAGTTATCGCTGTGTATGTAGCTTTTGATAAAGAAAGTGAACTACGTATGCAGGAAAAATGGAAAGAATGGCAACCGAATATTCGTCTCGTTACCTTTATCTCATCTTACCGAAGCTTAATGCGTCCTATCGCAAAATTAATTACAATTATTCAGCATAAGGCGCAAGAAAAAAATCGTTTCGTTACCGTTTTAATTCCGCAATTTATTACAAAAAAGAACTGGCATAACTTTTTACACAACCAATCGAGTGTATTACTACGTGTCTATCTTCTATATAAGAAAAATGTTATAGTCACAACAGTTCCTTATCGTTTCCGAAAATAAAAGCAATATATACGTAAAAGAAAGGAGGCTATTCTCTCCTTTCTTTTATGTGTACAACTGCCTTACAAAACTGTAATCTTCTTTCAGAAAAATGTAATATAATTCGATAGTTTACATATTCTTTTCCATGTAAGATAAAAGTATAAAGAATCACCAATACATAAAAGAAACAAAATGGTGATTAAAAAGGAGAGGGGTTTATAATGGAAAAAAAGTTACGTAGATCTGAAACTGATAAAGTTTTATTTGGTGTATGCGGTGGTTTAGGAGAATATTTTGATATAAGCGTTAGTATGATTCGCATACTTTGGGTTATTGCGATTCTATGCTTCGGAACAGGCTTTTTAGCCTACCTTGTTTGTTTGTTGCTTATGCCACGTTCTTACTAAAAAGGCACCGGTGCCCAATCGGTGCCTTTCTTTCATCTTGTCACTTTTTGATAGAGCATACTTTCTTTTTGTGTTAACAAATACTTATTTGCTAAAATAAGAAACACACTAGAAGTCCATGTAAACGCTAAATCACGCAATCCTTGCCCGGTTTGTGCATGAAAATTTTCAGCCATCCCACTTTTATTTGCCATCCTACAAAAACGAACAGCAATATCCTTTGCAAATTCATTTTTGCCAACTGCTTGTAAAGCCTCAGTCATAATAAATGTTGTCGGTGCCCAAATTGGTCCGCGCCAATATCCATCATCACGATAATATGGACTCCTTATACTCTCTGTTGCAAAACCATACTTTGTCAAAAAGTGATTTTCTTTTTTCAATTCTGCAAGTAAACTTTCAATGATTTCTTCAGGTAACCTTTTTCCTAAAATGAGAGGAATATATAACACAAGACTATCTGATACTTCATATGAATGATTCCCAGATTGCGGGGCAATAAAACGCTTTTCTCTCCAACAATGTTGAATCATACGATTGAGCGTTGTATTTGCTCGCGCTTCCCATCGCTTTGCTTCTTCTTCAAATCCAAGCTTCTCTGCGACCTCCGCTAATACCTCCATTTGTAAAATAAGAAATGAGCTTAAGTCCGGACTCTCAATAGGGGCACCACGGTGAAAAATCGTACTATTATCCCAACCGCTATCATTCCCATGATTATATTGAGGAACCCCATCCCCATCATCATCTCGATATGTAAACCACCAATCCGTCCATTTGCATAACGGTTCATACACTTCTTGTAAATGCTCTTCTGTTATAAAATCTGTATGTTCCATCATCCATTTCAGCGTCCACCCATGAATAGGTGGTTTACAGCAATTCCATAGCCCACTGTTATCGTTAATATAATCCGGTAATACACCGCACTCATCTTGCTTATCAAAGAAAATCATAAATTGATCCCACGCTACTGTCGGCTGATGCATCGCTAATGCCATCGCATTAAAACAATGATCCCAACTCCATATATTTGTCATCCAGTTTTTTGACATATACATCGCTTTTCTCGGTAAATACCCTTCCGCTTCTACCATACAAGACCATGTAATATAAGCCGCTAACTCTCTTCCTTTCAATAAGTCTTTCGGGACAGCCAATGTATGACGTAACCAATTTACAAAATCCGCTTCAGCAGCATCCACCGTCTCCGCGAATGTCTTTGTCTCCTTCGGCTTCTGCAATACTGTTTTGTATTCCGTTAGTTCCACATCAATCCCTGATTCTTCATCTTGCGCATAAATATCAACAATAATATGTTTACAACGAAGTTCTTCAAACGGGGCATCCATATGCATAACCCCTTCTATAGCAGATAAATGAAATCTCATTTCTTTTGAAAAGCTATTAATTTCCCACCCACCTTGTGCACTTGGAATACAGTAATCATACGAACTTGTAATCCCAATAAAACGTAGCTGCAATCGATCCGAATAAAAACGAATTGTATCAGAATGAGAGAAACAAATCTTCACATCACCTTCTACAGTTTGGAGCGTTAGTAAAGATGGCGACATCTTTGTTTCACATGGTAAAACCTCTCCTTTCCGATTTAATACCTCTATTTTAAACACTTCACCAAAATCGTCGTCACCACCGCGAATGTTTCGAATCAGTAATCCGTTATCATAGTTTAAAGAAATAACTAAAAAAGAACCGTACCGACTAAATGGAACTTGTTGTAAATCAAACATTTATATCCCCCTAGGAAAGAGCCCTAGCAATAGAAGGGCTCTCTTGTAATTTAAGATTCTTTTACGATCTCAAAAGCTCGTTTATGATCCCAATTAAAAGGAACAATGTACACTTCAAACTGGCACGGCTCCGGCTTCAACTGATACTCCGGAAGCTGAGCCGGCCCACAACTCGCGCTTCCTAAACCATTTTGCTTATAATCTAGATGGAATGTAACAAACTCCCTTTCTTGTAGTTCATATAAACGCTCTGCTTTCTCTAAATCTTCTGTCGTGTAAGGCAAGGCGCTAAAATTAAAATCTTGCGTACTATGCGCAACAAATCCAACATGATATTGATCATATAACGAAACCCACTTTACATCTGTTCGATTTCCCGTCTCTTGCGGAAAAACATACGGGAAAAATAAATCTTTTACAGTCATTTCATACAAATCTATTTTGTTCGCTTCTTTACTATCCACATATGATTCTCCTGGTCCACGTCCAAACCAACTTACATTTTGATATTGTTTTGGCAGACGCATTTCGAGCCCAATTCGCGGAAACATCTCTGGTAAAGTACCGCTTGGATTCAACTTTGTCTCTATTTTCATAGCTCCGCTTCTTTCAATTTCATACGTATAAGTAAAAGTAATTTTCCAGTTCACAACAAGCGGGGAAATAAATCCTTTCACAACAACTTCAACATTTCCATTTTCAAGTTGTACAGCTTCTATACTCGCTACGTCATGTTTCACAAGGTGTACATATTGTTCTTTCCATTTTTCAACTACATACATATCATTATCAATTGTTGCCCGCCAAATATTTAATTCAGGCCCTTCTTCCATAAGTGATTGTCCTTTAAAGGTCCAGTCTTTTATACGCCCTGTTACAGGGTGAAAAGAAATAGCAAAACTTTCACCAGCAACACGAATTTCCTCCTTTGTTTCATGTAAAGTTACTGGCTCATATAACTTCGAATCTCTTTTTCTTCTTATCTTTTTTAGAGCTGGAATACAAAATTGTTCCCAAGCTATTTCATGTCCTGCTACTCCCCAATTTGTATCTGCTCCTAATACAATCGATACTGTTACATAGCAATCCTTCTCTGTATGAAGGGCTATTTCATCTTTAAAAAGCAACTGAATCTCACAACTCTCTTTCGGTAACAAAGGCGGGGCATCTATAGAATCACTCGCAATTACTTTTCCTTCTTTTTTGACAGTCCACTGCACACGATAGCCTTTCAATGAGCGAAAATCATATATATTTTGTATCGAAATCCTACCACTTCGTATGTCTATCTCTCCTACTTTAATAGGTTCAATTATTTTCTTATATTGCAACAAAGCTGGCGATGGCGTTCGATCTGGCAAGAGTAGTCCATCAATGCAGAAATTACTATTATGCGGAGTATCTCCAAAGTTACCTCCATATGCAAAGTACTCTTCTCCATTTTCATTCACTTGACGTAATCCATGATCGATCCATTCCCAAACAAAGCCACCTTGTAATCTTTTATGACTATAAATCGCTTCCCAATATTCTTTTAATCCGCCTGGTCCATTTCCCATCGCATGAGCATACTCACATAAAATATGAGGTTTTTCCCACTTTTCTTCTTCTGCATAACCAATAATCTTTTCGACTGAAGAATACATTGTACTAAAAATATCAGCGACTTTCGTTTCTCGATCCCCTTCGTAATGAATGATTCTTGATTGGTCCAATTCCCTACACTTATTCGCCATTGCAATAAAATTACAACCGAACCCAGATTCATTTCCGAGTGACCACATAATAATTGAAGAATGATTACGATCTCGACGTACCATACGTTCCACACGATCTACATAAGCATTTTCCCATTCAGGATCATCACTTAATACGTTTGCATTACCAATTAACTCAAATCCATGGCATTCCAAATCAGCCTCATCAATTACATATAAACCATACTCATCGCATAGATCATAAAAACGTGGATCATTCGGATAATGTGCTGTTCGCACCGCATTAATATTATGCTGTTTCATAAGCATTACATCTTGTTTCATTGTTCCATATGTGACATATCTCCCTGTATCCGGGTGGTGATCGTGACGATTCACCCCTTTAAATATAATGGGAATACCATTGACAAGAAGATTTCTATCCTTCATCTCAATCATACGGAAACCGATCTTCTGTGAAATCACTTCTACAACTTCACCATTTTCGTTTCGAATCGTGAACAATACAATATACAAATACGGGTCTTCTGCGGACCATTTCTGCGGATTTTTGACAAAAAACGAATGTGTATCATCTATAACCCTTTTCCCCTGTAAGTCCAAATACGATGTATGTTGATCTAATACTTCCCCATTCTTATTACAAAACTTATACTCTAGTACATAATTTTTATTCAGTAATTGTTCGTTGCAAATCTTTGTACTTAGTTGTAATACACCATTTTCATAATTTTCATCAAGCGTTGTACATAACGTCATATCATAAATATGTACAGCAGGTTCATGCACAATGTATACATCACGAAAAATACCACTTAACCACCACATATCTTGATCTTCTATATAAGATCCATCACACCATCTATACACACATACTGTCATCGTATTCTTTCCGGCATGAACAAACGATGTAATATCAAACTCTGCCGTCAAACGACTTCCCTGGCTATATCCCACTTCTTCTCCATTTATCCATAAATGAAAGGCACTATCCACACCTTCAAATCGAATACGAATACATCCTCCGTTCCAACTTTCTGGTATATAAAATTCATTTTTATAACAACCCACTTGATTTTCAAATGGAACATGGGGTGGCTGAACCGGAAACGGATAATATAAATCGGTATAATGCGGCTTTCCGTATCCTTGCAATTGCCAATGCCCAGGTACATGAATCGTATCCCATTCACTACAATCAAATTCACTTATGAAAAAATTCTCTGGAAGTTGCTTTGGGGATTCTAAGTACAAAAACTTCCACATTCCATTCAGCAATTTGTAATAAGAAGAGCTTTCACGCGTAAAAGATAGAGCCGCTTGTTCAGTTTGAAAGGGAATAAAATGTGCTCTTCCCTCCATGCGATTCCGCCCTGTTACTTGAACATTTTCTAAGTCCTCTAACATGTTATGTCCCATATCGATCCTCCTTTTTGCATTCACTTTGTCACATCATTTCTACGCTCTATTATTTAAGGCCCGTATGTCCCGATTCTTCCACAATATAGCGTTGTGCGAAAAAGAAGAGTGCAAGAGGTACAGTACTAATTAACAATGTCACCGCCATAATCCCTTCCATATCAACGCCAAACATACCTTTAAACTGTGCTAAGCCTAGCGTTAATGTATATTTGCTTTGGTCATTTAAGAAAATAAGCGGTCCTAGATAATCGTTCCAACATCCTAAAATATTAAAAACAGCAACAAGAATTAAAATCGGTTTCATAATCGGTAAATAAATACGGTAGTAAACTTGAAAAGCGTTCGCACCATCCATCCTTGCAGCCTCATCTAGCTCCTTTGGAACAGACATAATAAATTGTCTCATTAAAAAGATAAAAAACGCACCGCCAAACCAAGATGGAATAATTAAAGATTTTAACGTATTAATCCAGCCGAGAGCATTAAATTCCATATAAAGCGGAATCATCGTTACTTCCCACGGAATCATCATCGTCGCTAGCACAATCATGAACAAAATATCCCGTCCTTTAAATTTAAAACGTGCAAAACCGTATGCTACTAAAGAAGATGATATTAACTGTCCGATTGTTGAAAATACTGTTACCACAATTGAATTCCATAAAAAGGTATTAAATGGTTGACTCGTCCACGCCTTTGCAAAATTACTGAATTTAAACTCAGATGGAATCCACTTTGGCGGATATAAATATAATTCTTCTGGTGATTTCACAGATGTTGTAATCATCCAAAAGAAGGGCAATAAAAATAAAATGGAAAAACCTATTAATAGTGCGTATACTACAATTCGATGTATGCGCTTCTTCGTTCTCACACTGCATCCTCCTTATTCATCTTTTACTTTGACTTCATCTCATTTTCATAATAAACCCACGCTGCTGATGATTTAAAAACAAGTAGTGTTAACCCTAAAATGATTAAAAACATAAACCAAGCATTCGCTGATGAATAGCCCATTTTAAAATACTTAAATGCATTTTCATATACATACATCGCGTAAAAATAGGTGGACTTTAATGGACCTCCGCCGGTTAATACAAGCGCTAATGTTAATTGTTGAAACGCACCGATAATTGTTGTAATTAAATTAAATAAAATCGTCGGCGTTAACATCGGCAATGTAATTTTGAAAAATTGTTGCACTTTTCCAGCTCCATCAATGGAAGCAGCCTCATACAAGTTTTGCGGGATATTTTTTAATCCTGCTAAAAAAATGAGCATAAGCGTACCTTGTCCCCATAAACTAGCAATTACCATCGCAATTAGCGACCAGTTCGGATCACTTAACCAATTTGGTCCTTTTATACCAACAAGCGATAGAAAATAATTCAAAATACCATACTCCCCGTTATACACCCATGCCCAAATCATCGCTAAAGCCACACCAGAAATAACGCTTGGCAAATAGAAAAATGTTCGAAAAAACGCATATCCTTTTACCTTTTGATTTAGCAAAATCGCTAAAAATAGGGCAATAATTAAATTAAATGGAACAAATAATGCTGCAAATTTCACCGTAACCCATAACGAGCCCCAAAACATCGGGTCATTTAGAAACATATCTTGATAGTTTTTTAGTCCAACAAATTGAACTTCTCCAATAAGCGGCCAGTCAAAAAAACTAATAAATAATGAAAATAAAAGAGGACCAAGGGTAAAGGCTACAAAGCCAAATACCCATGGAAATATAAATGCATAAGGAACGAGTTTCTCCCTTTTCATTTTCTTTTTCCTAATGGCTATATTCGTTTCACTCTCTATAGATACTCCATATTTCAACATCCACACCTCTTTGCTTTTACAATTATTTATCCATATATTTCTCTGAATCTTGAACAGCTTTATTTAATAATTGCTCTGGGTCTTGCCCAAGCATAATTGCATTTATTGCCGCTGATAAATTCCGGTTTACTTCATCCCATTTTGGGTTAAGTAAAAATGCTGGTGTATTTGTTGAACGTTCTAGCATTGTGTAGAACGGTTTAATATTCGCATCTTCCTCTTTCTTCAATTCTTTTACAACACTAATTCGAACTGGCAAATCAGAAGTTCGCATTTTAATTGCTTCTGGTGAAGAATAAAACTTAACAAACTCCCAAGCTAACTCTTTATGCTTTGCATCTTTTGCAATTGAAACAGCTGATGTACCAACAAGTCCCTTCACTGGTTTCCCTTTAAATGCGGGAGGTTCTACTGTACCAAAATCAATTTTTGCATCTTTAAATCCTTCTAATGGCCAAATTCCACTCTCCCACATCGCTAACTTCCCAGCTTTAAAAATATCATCACCGCTCTGTTGATTTTTTCCACCTACTAATACAGCCGTTTTATCCTTTAGCATACTTTGGAAAGATTTCATAACTTCAATTGTTTCTGGACTGTTCATATGTCCTTTTATTTGTTTTCCATCTTCACTTACAAAACTACTACCGTTACTCCAAATAAACCCTTGTAAATCATACGTATCTGGCTCAGGTCGTAAAGCAAAGCCATATTGTTTATTGCTTGCATCTGTTAACTTTTTCGCAGTGTCTACAAACTCATCCCAAGTCCATCCATCTTTCGGGTATGGAATATTCGCTTTATCAAATAACTTTTTATTGTAATATATAACCCGCGTTGTAAAACCTGCTGGCATACCATATAATTTCCCGTCAATACTAGAGTAGTTAAATAGCCCTTGATAAAAGTCATCTAATTTCATATCTGGATCTTTCTTTGCCAGTTCATCTAAAGGCTCAAGAGATTTATAGTAAGATGGGAAATTCCACATATACATAACATCCGGTGGGTTTTTCGCCCCGAAAGATGCTGCGAGCTTTTGATCAAAACCATCACCATAAGCCTCCACCTGTACTTTTACTCCCGGATTCTTTTCTTCAAATTTCTTTGCAATTTGCTGCTGAATCTTCAAATTCTTTCCAGCATCCCAAGTTGCAAATCGCAATACTGTTCCATCATTTGATGTTTGTTTCTTTTCATCATCCTTTGATGATTTTTTACTTGTAGTCTCATTTGAGCTACAACCAGCTAAAAAAACAATAAGTACGAGCATAAAACTAAGACATACATGTACCATTTTTCTCACTGCACACACTTCCCTTCTCCAAAAAGCTTTTTTATTTCTGTTTTTTCAGAATAAATGATTTAACCGCTTTCATTTTACCTTTTATGAAAGCGGTTAAAAACATCGATTTGTTCGATTTTTGTTATCAAATTGTTCGTTCGACGAAATCAGGTGTCAATTTGTTTTATATAAAGTTCCACATTGTTTTTCTCGATATTCTGATGGCGTTGTTCCTGTACACTTTTTAAACCATTTACTAAAATATTTACTATTTGAAATACCAATATGTTCCGCTACCTCTTGAATCGTAAGTGAGGTTGTTTGAAGCATTTGCATGGCAAGTTCAAGTTTTCTTCGTTCTGTAAAAGAATGAAAACTTTCACCTATTATCTTTTTAAAAAGCATACTAAAATGACTTCTGCTTAGCCCTACCATCTCCGCCACTTCTGAAACAACAATTGGCTCTGATAAATGATTCATTGTATACAAAATAGCCTCTTTAATTGTTTTTGGCCAATTGTTAATCGTTACTTTATACTTAATCTCAAGTTCTGCAAATTGCTTCATCGATTTAACTGAATTCATCCATTGCTCTATACTGAACAGCTCCCCTGACGTAATCCAATATAGCTCTTCGTATTTACTCTTTACATCCATAAACATTTGTTCCATCATTTCCTTATATTTTTCATTAAGAAATAAGAAACATTGATCCTTTCCACATAATATCTTCACATGCGGATTTGATACCTTTTGATCCATCTCTTGTAATATGAGATGCAATCTCGATTCTGACCTTATAAAACAGGCATAATACCCATCGTTCATCCATTTCCATTCATTACGAAATAAATCCACAAGTATCTCTTGGAACTGATTTTGAAAACCACATAACCATTGAAAAAAATCTTCGTAAAAGAGAGATTTTTGCTGTTCAATCGCTTCCGTTTCTTTATGAATGGTTAACTCTGTTTGAAATGCTCGTAAATATTGATCCAACTCCTCATCATGAAACGATGTTTTCAATAAATAACCTGAAACTCCCAGTTTAATTCCTTCTTGTGCATATTCGAAAGCACGATGACAACTTAATAATAATACCTTTGTTTTCGGCGCATGTTGTTTAATCTTTTTCACAAATTCAATTCCATTTACAACAGGCATAACAATATCTGTAATAACCACCTCTGGTTCATGCTGTACAAACTCCTCCCATCCCCTCTCACCATTGGGTACATCCGCTACTACTTCCATATTATACGCCGACCAATCTACCGCCATCTTCAAGCCCCTTCGAACAATCGTCTCGTCATCCGCAATGAGCACTTTAATGCGTTTCATTTCTGTATCCCTCCCTTTGGCCAAAGAATCTGAATTATAGTTCCTTTCTTTTCTTCTGATTGAATCGTTAATCCGTACTCTAGCCCAAAATGCAATTTAAATTTTTGATCAATATTATATAATCCAAGCCCCCCCTTTTGTTCTGCAGATGGCTCTTGTAATAAATCTCGTTTTCGCCTATCAGAAATACCACGGCCATCATCGGTAATATGTATACATAAATCTCCATTATCCTTTTCAAATGCTGATAATGTAATAGCTCCTTCTCCATCATCGAAAGCATGAAAAAATATGTTTTCAAATATAGGCTGAAGCGACATTCTTGGAATCTGCTCCTCTTTCATAGAAGATGGGACGTTTTGCGTATAAGAAAAATAATTTCCAAATCGAATCTCCTGCACCTTTAAATAATGCTCAATAATAGTTAGTTCACTTTGGAGTGTGACAAGATCATTCGCAAAATTTAAATTCCCTTCTAACACAGCAACAAGATGATAAATCATTTCACTTACATCATTTGCCCCCTGAAGCTTTGCTTTCCATTGAATCGAATTTAACGTATTAAATAGCAAGTGCGGATTAATTTGATAATGAATTGCCTTAAGCTCAGCGTCTTTTTTCAACTTTTCTTTCTCATATATTTCTTCTACTAATGATTTAATTTTGACAACCATTTTATTAAAATTCACAGTTAAATTCCCTACTTCATCTTGTGAATTTACTGGTATATTTGTATAAAAATCTCCTTTACTTACTTGAGATATTGCATGATCCAAATTCGTGACATTTTCCGTTAGCTTAGCCGAGATTAAAAATGCCAACATAAAAGCTAGGCATAGCGATACAACAATTCCAATTAATGTAACAAACAAAATAATTGTAGAAGATTGATAAAATTCTTTTTCTGGAATAATAATTTCTAGACTCCATTTATTTGATGGAATTGGCTTTTCCCAAATGATATCACCCTTGTTTTTTTTATAATTTTCATCTGTCGTATAAATCACCTGTTTTTTTTCATCACGAATGGTAATCAGTGCATGCAAATCTGTTTCTAATGAATCAATAAACTTAAATAAATCCGTCGCATCTGTTTCCACTAATATCCGGCTATCTTTCAAGCTACCGAATGATGTTTTGACTGGAACAAGTAATCCAATTACTTTGCTTTTATCAGCTACAGAGTAATGGTTCGGAACATAAATTCCATTCCAATACCCTTGTGATAAATTCCCTTGTTCTTCCCAAAATTTTTCTTTTTTTAGTTTCTGCACATCTAAATACCGATCTCCATAATAATAACCGCTAGGTGTAATTAAAAAGATTCCCTTCGTTTGTGCTGTTTTATGCGCTTCTAAAAACCTTTCAAAATTTTTCTCAATAATAAATTCCGAATACGATTTCGGTGCTTCTTTTTTTAAAACAATTAACGTCGGGTCTGATAAATATTCTTGAATATCACTAGCAATTAAATGCATATGGCTTAATGTTAATTCAATTTGAGTTTGAAGCTGCGATATAGCAAACTTTCCATAATCCCCAAACTGTTCATTTACAAGATTGGATGACTTTTCATATGACATCCAGCTAAACAACATGAGCGGAATAAGTGCGACAACTAAAAAACATGTTAATAACTTTAAACGAAGGCTTGTTCGAATTTGTTGCACCAATCTCCATAATCTAAATTTCGTCATTCGCCTCATCCCTTATCCTACTTAATTTATTTTGTTTTTCAGAATATTCCAACTTAATTGTATTTTATCAAAAATATAGTTAAAATCTATAAAAAAAGAGCGCTTTATTGCAAGCGCTCCTTTTTATAGCTAAGAAGAATACTTCATCGTTAAATGCAAAACAGCTATTTCATCTCCGGCATTTTTATAACTATGCTTCTTATTCGCTTCAAACTGAATCGAATCAAATTCATTTAATTCATACACATCATTTTCAACTTGAATAGCAACTTGCCCTTTCATAACAGTAACGAATTCAATTGCTCCTTCATGGTGAGACTCTGGCTCATAAATACTTTGCGGTCTTAAACAAGCACGATGCATCTCCATGCCCGTTTCTTTCGTATACCGGAACATTGTCTCTAACCGCCATGCCTGTCCTACGTCTACCGCAAATCCTTCCCCACAGCGCGCAACCGCTACTGGTTCTCCAACTACCATTAACCTCGACAATGGAATTGACAGCCCCTTCGTAATTTTCCAAATGACGGCTAATGTTGGATTCGTTTCACCTCTTTCGATTTTTCCTAATGTTAATTTACTAACCCCTGTTTTTTGCGCCAATTCTTCTAAACTCAGTTTTTGTTCATTACGAATTTGTCTTAATAACTGACCAACTTGCTGAATGACTTCTTTTGTTTGTATATCCTCTTTTTCTTTCATAGTAACAAAATCACCTCTAAGTATAAAATAATTTACTTTAATTAACTTTATGTATATTATAATATACATAAATGTTTCAAATCTCGAAAGGAGTGCTTACGCATCATGCGCGCAATATTATTAGGTATTTTATCATCCGCCTTTTTCTCTGCAACATTCATTATTAACAGAGCAATGAATGTATCTGGAACAAGCTGGGCTTGGACTGCTTCTTTCCGCTTTTTATTTGCTCTCCCTATTTTATTCCTTATCGTTTTATTCCGCAAAAACCTTCGGCCCTTATGGTCAGAAATGCGAAAACATCCCTTTGCATGGCTAGGATGGGGATCTTTAGCAGGGATCGGCTTTTATTCTTTATTAAGCTTTGCTGCTGTCTTTTCTCCAGCTTGGCTTGTTGCAGGAACTTGGCAAGTTACAATACTCGCTGGCTTGCTACTATCGCCATTATTTTTTATTACGATTGAAACAAAAACAGGTACAAAACGCGTACGCGGAAAAATCCCACTTCGCAGTTTATACGTATCACTTTTCATTATAATTGGTGTCATTTGTATGCAAGCAACAGAAGCTGGGCATATTACAGCCACTCAATTTATATCTGGTTTTCTTCCTATTGTTCTTGCAGCTTTCTTATATCCATTCGGCAATCGAAAAATGATGGAAGTTGTAGGAGGACGCCTTGATACTTTCCAGCGTGTATTAGGAATGGCAATCGGCAGTCTGCCTATAGCAATTATTCTTGCAATATATGGTTTTAGGGCAACAGGCATTCCAACATCCGGTCAAATGCTTCAAGGATTTTTATTAGCATTATGTTCTGGTGTTATCGCCACAATGACATTTTTCTTTGCAACAGATTTAGCGAAAGATAACCTTTCCTTATTAGGTGCTGTAGAAGCAACGCAAGCCGGAACGATGGTATTTACTGTTCTTGGTGAAATGATTTTCTTAAATGGTTCATTCCCTATCGGACTCTCACTTATTGGGATGATTATCATTATGGCTGGAATGGTAGCAAATAGCATTTTAAATCGTTCTGTTCCAGTTGCTAAACGAAAGAAAACAGCATAACAAATGAAAACACTGCATAAATAAAAAACATGATTATTCTTTGAGAATCATGTTTTTTATTTGATTAAAATTGTATTAAATACTGAAAAATAGAATCTTCGATCTTTCTGAAAGTAAAAGAAGCGAGCCCACTTATACGGAGGCTCGCTTTTTTTACTTTTTAATTTTTGATTGTAAATTTGTAACAAGTTGCTGAACTGTTACATTCGCAAGTACGCTTTCCATCGCTTCTTGCGCTTGCATTAATATAATTTCTAATACCGATTGAATATTCGCACCTACTGGACATTCAATATTTGGATTCTCATGGAAAGAAAATAGATGTCCTTCTTCTACTACTTCCACTGCTTTATATACATCAAGTAATGTAATCTCATCTAAATCACGAGCAAGTGATGTACCACCTTTCCCTGCTTGTACATCCACTAGACCTGCTCTTTTTAACATTCCTGTAATGCGGCGAATCACAACTGGGTTTGTATTCACACTGCCAGCAATCCATTCAGAGGTACAGCGAGAGTTTCGATCTATCGCAAGTAACGTTAACATATGAACACCTACTGTAAAACGGCTACTAATTCCCATCTGCACACCCTCCTTTACGTTCATTCTGTCAAAAGACGATACATACTATTATATACTATTTTTTATTTGTGCATAAAGAAAAAGCATGATTCTCTTAGAAAATCATGCTTTTATGATTATTGACGCTTAATAAATTTAGTTAAATCTTTGAATTTCACCTTATCAGAGTAATTCATAACACCGTTGACGTAAATGCGGCTTGTAACAGCATTCAATATACCAATTGTCACAATTAAAATAGCTAGTGTTATAGTAATTTCTAATGTACCTGCTTCTCCAGCTACAACTCTTGAGAATGTAACCATTGGTGTAAAGAATGGAACGTAGGAACTCAAGACAACGATTGTACTATTTGGATCACTTAATGATTTAATACTAATAAAGAATGCGGCCATTATTAAAATCATTATAGGAAGAGAGACTGCCTGTAAATCCTCCGTCTTGGATACAACCGCCCCAGCAGCTGCATACATCATCGCATATAGTAAATACCCTGTAACAAAGTAGATAAGAAACATACTTACAACTTTTGCATCTAATTTTGTAAAATCAATTGGAACCCCAAATAATGACGCACTTTCTAAATTTACCCATCCTAATACGTATGGAATGAGATAACCACATGCTAATATGATAAGTTGTAATAAAGCCGTTGAAACAACTGCCAAAATTTTTGCATACATCATCGTAAGAGGCTTTACTTTCGGAAGCATCACTTCCATAACACGAGATGCTTTTTCAGAAGCAATATTCATCGCAATTGTATTACCAAAAGCGATAATAAACATATACAATGCAAACGTAAAGAAATATGCAATACCGAAAGAAGACGTACGATCTTTTATCGCTTCTTGTTTCACAGGAATTTCTGTTTGTAATTGTTTGGCTACTTCTGGTGAAACATTATTTTTAGCAATTGTTACCGCTGTATATTGTTGTTTTAAATAACTTGCCATAATTGCAGAAGTTGCTTGACTTGGGAATCCGTTATACATATACGTAACTTCAGGTACTCCATTCTTTTCTGTTACATGGAATAAACCGTCTAAATCCCCTTCTTCTACTTGTTTATGCAGTTTATCAAAATCCTCTTTTGAACCAACAGTTATTTTCGCTGATGGTAGTAACTTGTTTAATTCCTCTTTTTGCACTTTATATGTGGAACTTTCCGTTACAACTGCAATCTTATCTTTCTCCTTACTTTTATCTCCATCAGAAGTGAAATGGTTAAATGCAAAGATTCCAAACACAACTAAAAATAAAATCGCACTCGTAATCAATGATTTTTTAGAAAAAAATGCTTCCCTGAAATAAAATGAAAATACATGAGAAAATTTACGCATTGTTATTTCGCCCTTTCTACAAATATTTCGTTTAGCGTCGGCTCTAGCATTTTAAATTGCCTTAAGCTTACACCTTGCTCTTGTAAATTTTTTAAAATAGTTAAGGCCTCTGCATCATCATGAACTTTCATATAAAGCAGTCCTTGTTGTTTTTCATACGAAATATGTAAGGCTTGCAATGCCTGTTCATTTTCCACCGCATCTTCAATTGTTAAATTACGAAAACCGTATTCTTTCTTAATATCACTTAGCTGTCCTTCTACAACCGCTTCACCTTTCTTTAAAATACAAACGTGCTGACAAAACGCCTCCACTTGTTCCATGCGGTGGCTTGATAAAATAATTGTTTTTCCTTTTTGTACTTCTTCTTCAATAATATTTGCCAGCATTCCAGCATTAACTGGGTCAAGTCCACTAAACGGCTCATCTAAAATAAGAAGCTCTGGATCGTGAATAAGTGCAGCAATTAATTGGATTTTTTGCTGATTTCCTTTTGAAAGTTCTCCAGCCGTTTTATATTTATATTCCGGGATTGCTAGTTTTTCTAACCAACGATCAATCGCACGGTCTACTTCTTTTTTCGTCATTCCTTCTAATCTACCGAAATAGCGAAGTTGATCTATTACTCTACTTTTTGTATATAATCCTCTTTCTTCCGGAAGATAACCAATCGTTACATCACTTTGAGAAATCGCTTTCTCATTCCATGTAATAGAACCTTCATTTGGGGTTAATAAACCAAGGAGCATTTTAATTGTTGTCGTTTTCCCTGCGCCATTCCGGCCAAGTAGTCCTAATACTTCACCTTTTGGTAATGAAATTTCTAATTGATCGACCGCTTTTGATTCTCCGAATATTTTCGTTAAGTTTTGAATTTGTAAACTCAAAGTATAAACCCTCCCCTTTTTCACTATTCTTACAATCTTCTAAATGGTATGTTGCATATAGGAAAAATATTGTAACATATATAAATCCATCAATTTCTATAATAAAATTCTAAAATTAACGTTATATATCCCGCACCTTTCCTATCCACCATTTGTTTTATTTAGTTAAAATTGTAAATAAAAAACTGACTTTTATCAATTATAATTGTCATTACTCATCATATATCCCCTTACTTATTATACTGAAGTAGGACATACTACTGTATATACAAATAATAGTATGTAAAAGTTCATAAAAAAGGTATAAAAAATATTATATTTTAATATATAATATTAAAGGATTTAGTTACATCAAGGAGGATACATATGAAGATGAAAAGAGGCATTACCACATTATTATCTGTAGCAGTTCTTTCTACATCACTTGTAGCATGTTCAGGAACAGCTGAAAAAACTGTAGCAAAAGAAGAAAAAGTAAAATTAACAGATCAACAGCTAATGGCTGATCTATGGTATCAAACAGCCGGTGAAACAAAAGCTTTGTATTATCAAGGTTATAACATCGGGCAATTAAAACTCGATGCAGCTCTTGCAAAAGGGACAAGTAAAAAACCAGCAATTGTACTAGATTTAGATGAAACCGTTTTAGATAACAGCCCCCACCAAGCGATGACTGTGAAAGAAGGAAAGGGCTATCCTTATAAATGGGATGAGTGGATTAATAAAGCAGAAGCGGCAGCTCTTCCTGGTGCAATTGACTTCTTAAAATATACTGAATCTAAAGGTGTCGATATCTACTACATTTCAAACCGTAAAACAAATCAATTAGATGCAACGATTAAAAACCTTGAACGCGTTGGCGCTCCACAAGCAACAAAAGAACATATTTTACTACAAGACCCGAAAGAAAAAGGGAAAGAAAAACGTCGTGAACTTGTTTCACAATCGCACGATATCGTCCTATTCTTCGGTGATAACTTATCTGACTTCACTGGATTTGATGGAAAATCTGTAAAAGATCGCAATCAAACAGTTGAAGAAACAAAAGCACAATTTGGCGAGAAATTCATCATTTTCCCTAACCCAATGTATGGTGATTGGGAAGGCGCTCTATATGATTACAATTTCAAAAAATCTGATGCAGAAAAAGATAAAATTCGTCGTGATAACTTAAAATCATTTGAAGTAAACAAATAACGTGAAACTTCCATCAGTTGGGGTTTTCTTTATCCTTCACCTATCTTCTTTACTTTCGCTGAGTCTTGAGGTGGGGGTCTTACTGTCCGCGAATAACGGGATAAAAGGATGGCTTAAGCCATCCTTTTATCTTATTCCTTCTTTCTTAACTCACAGTTTATTCCAATCCATTCATGTGTATATCCGAACAATATACATATCCATTTTGATTTTTCAACATATAAGTCGCGGCTGTGAAAATAAAAAAGAATCTCCACTCGTTTTCTCCCTTTGTTTTCACTCGGCATGGGGCTAAAAAAAGCCCGGACCGCTTCTATGCATGGCCGAACGCTCTCTCCCACCCAAAAGAGAGGTTTTGTATTGTTTTTTCCATTTGCATGTATATAAACCGACAAAATTACACATTTTTTGACATTTTCTTTGCAATTCTATTACGTTACGACTCTAATATTTCTTTTTATAGAAACTAGACTTATAATTAACATACTAGAAAAATTATAAGAAAGGACTGAGATTACACAGCGTTATGAAAAAGGTAATTATTATTTCTGCCACCACGATTGTAATCGGTATCACATCCTTCGCTTACTTCGGCTCGAAGTCTCCACTACAAAATGAAGCGAAAGCTGTAGAAACAAAGAAACATATTGAACATCCAAAAGAAGAGATTCCTGCATTTCCAAAAGCAAATCATACAGCAAAAAAAATAGATGAGAACTTCTCCCTTGTTACAAATCCGGATTCACCTCTTGTATTAGTAAATAAGCATCGTAAATTACCAGATGGCTATACACCAGATGATCTTATAAGACCAGACGTTCCATTTGCATATCCAAAAGATAAAGAGAAAACATTACTTCGTAAAGATGCTGGTGCAGCTCTCGAAAAAATGTTCCATGCAGCAAAAGAACAAGGACTAGAGCTTACTGCTGTATCAGGATACCGTTCTTATAAACGACAACAATCATTACATAATATGTATATAAAACGACAAGGACAAGCTGAAGCAGATTCGGTAAGCGCAATCCCTGGAACAAGTGAACATCAAACAGGCCTTACAATGGATATTAGTTCTAAATCAGCAAATTATCAATTAGAGCCTATTTTCGGTGAAACAGAGGAAGGTAAATGGGTAGCAGCACATGCCCATGAATTTGGATTCATTATTCGTTATTTAGAGGATAAAACAGATACGACGGAATACGCATACGAACCATGGCATATTCGCTATGTTGGTAATCCATATGCTACATACTTACATAAACATCACTTAACATTAGAAGAAGCAATGGATGCAAAAAAATAAGAGAGCATAGCGCTCTCTTATTTTTTTTGCATTCATTATTGCAGTAGCTTTTGCTTCCATTCTTCAAGCCAAGGTGCCCCTTTTCCCGTTTTCTTTGAGGCTTGCACCATTGCCCCGCGCCCTACTAAGCAAACTTCTCCCGCTTCATTTTTCACCATATAGTGTAAATCCAAAGAAGAATTCCCAATTGTTTCAGCTTTTACATATACCTTTAAATGTTCATCGAAGAAAATTTGTTTAAAAAAATTACATTGTAAATCAGCAACAACAATCATTGTTTCTGATGCTTCATGTGTCCATTCTTGCATAAAACCAAGCTCTTTAAAAAATTCAATACGTGCTTCTTCAAAGTATGTAAAAGCAACACCATTATTCATGTGTCCAAACATATCTGTTTCACAAAAACGAACTTTCACAGGAATGTAAAATGAAAAATCTTTTTCCCAGCTAGCAAAGTTTTCAATATAGGAAATCTTCTTCATGTTTTTCTCTCCTTTTTCTCTCATTCTCATAAGTCACATAATAACTTTCGGAATAAACAAAAAATTAAAACGATAAAAAGCCATATATCCATTCTGATTTTCCAACATATCAGTCGCGGCTATGGAAAACAACAGGTGACCTACACTCATTTTCTCCCTTTGTTTTCACTCGGAATAGGGCTACCGTTTCTATGCATGGTCGGATCCTCTCTCCCACCCAAAAAGAAGAATTTCATGTCGGTTTTTCCATTTGTATTTATATAAATATTGCCTCTTCGATTCGAAGAGGCAATATAAATTAATAGTTATTGTCGCTACCAAAGAAATCTTTAAACGACTGAATTGTTGTATCGCGGTTTAATGCTGCAATTGAAGTTGTTAACGGGATACCTTTTGGGCATGATTGTACGCAGTTTTGCGAGTTACCACAGTTCGCAAGGCCACCATCACCCATAATTGCACGTAAGCGCTCTGCTTTATGCATTTCACCAGTTGGATGTGAGTTAAATAAACGTGCTTGTGAAAGCGGCGCTGGTCCGATAAAGTCAGATTTACTGTTTACGTTCGGACATGATTCTAAGCAAACACCACATGTCATACATTTTGAAAGTTCATATGCCCATTGACGCTTTTTCTCTGGCATTCTTGGTCCTGGTCCTAAATCATACGTACCATCGATTGGAACCCAAGCCTTAACACGTTTCAAAGCATCAAACATACGACTACGATCAACTTGTAAATCACGTACTACCGGGAATGTCTTCATCGGTTTTATACGAACTGGTTGTTCTAATTTATCGATAAGCGCTGTACATGATTGACGTGGTTTACCGTTAATCACCATAGAACAAGCACCACATACTTCTTCTAAACAGTTCATATCCCATGCAACAGGAGTTGTATGGTTTCCTTTTGCATCAACAGGATTACGACGAATTTCCATAAGAGCCGAAATAATATTCATATTTGGGCGATATGGAATTTCAAATTCCTGATCAAACGATTGTGCATCTGGTCCATCTTGTCTCGTAATGATGAGGCGGATTGTTTTCTCAGACATGTTGTTTATCCCCCTTCTCTTCACCCTTAGCAGCTACATCATGTTTTGAAGAATAGTCACGCTTACGTGGTTTGATTAATGAAACATCAACGTCCTCGTAATGGAATGCCGGTGCATTTCCTTCTCCTTCAAACTTCGCCATTGTAGTTTTTAAGAAGTTCGCATCATCACGATTTGGGAATTCTGGTTTATAATGCGCACCGCGGCTTTCATTACGGTTATACGCACCAATTGTAATAACACGAGCTAATTCAAACATATTTGCCAGTTGGCGTGTAAACGAAGCACCTTGGTTACTCCATTTTGCTGTATCGTTAATGTTAATGCGTTTATAACGTTCCATTAACTCTTCGATTTTCGCATCTGTTTCTAATAACTTTTTATTTTCACGAACTACTGTAACGTTATCCGTCATCCATTCTCCAAGCTCTTTATGAAGAACATATGCATTTTCATTACCATCTAACGTTAAAATATTGTTAAATTTCTCTGTTTCGATTAATTCATTTTGCTCGTATAAAGTAGATGAAACAGCATCAGATGATTTTGAAAGACCTTTCATATATTCAATCGCATTTGGTCCCGCTACCATACCGCCATAAATCGCTGAAAGTAACGAGTTAGCACCTAGTCTGTTACCACCGTGCATAGAGTAATCACACTCACCTGCTGCAAATAACCCTGGAATACTTGTCATTTGCTTATAATCAACCCATAGTCCGCCCATTGAATAATGAACAGCAGGGAAGATTTTCATCGGTAGTTTACGAGGATCATCACCTGTGAACTTTTCATAGATTTCAATGATTCCACCAAGTTTAATATCTAGTTCTTTCGGATCTTTATGAGAAAGATCTAGATATACCATGTTTTCACCATTAATACCTAGTTTTTGCTCGACACACACGTCAAAAATTTCACGCGTTGCGATATCACGAGGCACAAGGTTTCCGTATGCAGGATATTTCTCTTCTAAGAAGTACCATGGCTTACCGTCTTTATACGTCCAAACGCGTCCACCTTCACCACGTGCAGATTCACTCATTAGACGTAACTTATCGTCCCCAGGAATTGCTGTTGGGTGAATTTGAATGAACTCACCATTCGCATAATATGCACCTTGTTGATATACAGCAGATGCTGCTGTACCTGTATTAATAATAGAGTTTGTTGATTTTCCGAAGATGATACCAGGGCCCCCTGTTGCCATAATTACAGCATCAGCTTGGAAACTCTTAATCTCCATAGATTGTAAGTCTTGTGCAACGATTCCGCGACATACGCCTTCGTCATCCACAACAGCACGTAAGAAATCCCAACCTTCATATTTCGTTACAAGTCCTGCTACTTCATGACGGCGTACTTGCTCATCTAATGCGTACAATAATTGTTGGCCAGTTGTTGCACCAGCGAATGCTGTACGGTGATGTTGTGTTCCCCCGAAGCGACGAAAATCAAGAAGTCCTTCTTCTGTACGGTTAAACATAACACCCATACGATCCATTAAATGAATGATACCAGGCGCTGCTTCACACATCGCTTTAACTGGTGGCTGGTTCGCTAAGAAGTCACCACCATAAATTGTATCGTCAAAGTGGATCCATGGAGAATCCCCTTCACCTTTCGTATTTACAGCACCGTTCATGCCACCCTGTGCACATACAGAATGCGAACGTTTTACTGGTACTAAAGAGAACAGTTCCACGTTTACTCCTGCTTCTGCTGCCTTAATCGTTGCCATTAAGCCGGCTAAGCCACCACCGACTACTATAAGTTTCCCTTTCATGCTCTCCCACTCCTTACTGATTTGCTAGCTGTGGATCGATGAACGCTAATAATGCACTCACACCTACATAAGATAAACCTAAGAAAATAGCTAATGTTACATAAGTAGAGATACGTTGTGAACGTGGCGATACTGTAATTCCCCAGCTAATGCAGAATGTCCATAGTCCATTCGCAAAGTGGAAAATTGTTGATACAACCCCAACTAAATAGAAGCCAAACATAGCTGGATTGCTTAAAATATCTGCCATCATATCATAATTTACCTGTTTACCTAACAATGCTTGAATACGAGTTTCCCAAACGTGCCAAGATATGAAAATCAGCGTAACGATACCTGAGATTCGTTGGAAGACGAACATCCAGTTACGGAAGTAACTATAAGATGTCGCATTGTTCTTAGCTGTAAATGCAATATATAATCCATATATAGCATGGTACAGTATCGGTAAAAAGATGACGAAAATTTCTAGCGCATACCGGAATGGAAGGAGCTCCATAAAATGAGCAGCTTTGTTAAAAGCCTCTGCCCCTCTTGTTGCAAAATTGTTTACTACTAAATGTTGCGTCAAAAAGACACCAACCGGAATGACCCCCATTAATGAGTGCCACTTGCGAAACGTATACTCGCGGCCTTTCATGTCCCCATTACCCCCCTTGAGTGTTTGACTGCTGCTTTCAGTATTAGTTTATAACAATAATGTTTTTTCACTATTGCTATAAGAAAAACTGAAAAAATTATTCGAAATATTTCAGCATAATTTGATACCAAATTCATTTTACTCCTATTTTTGTCGAAGCGTCAAGAAAACGTATACATAATTTGTACATAATTTGCATATAATTTGCCACTTCCGTTTTTCTTCCTATATATTTAGATTTTCCTAAAGAAAGTACTGTTTTTATAAATGGGAAATGTTATATAATAATCCCTATAGAAAGAGGGGAATATTGTGAGCAAAAATACACTTGATATAGCATCTTTAGAAGATGTTTCATTGAACGCTTTCGCTTATGAGCTGCTGCGTGAAGAAGTACTACCTGACCTAATTGGTAAAGAATTAGATGACATCTTATACTGGGCCGGCAGAAACCTAGCACGAAAATATCCGCTAGAGACGATTGAAGAAGTCATTCATTTTTTTGAAAAAGCTAGCTGGGGCCGCTTGAACATCATCGAGCATAAACGCCGTGAAATGCATTTTCAGCTAACAAGTCCGCTCATTACAGAGCGTCAAAAGCAAAATAGACATTCTTCTTACCAATTAGAAACTGGATTTGTTGCAGAGCAAATTCAAAAACAACGAAATGTTGTTGCAGAGTCATATGAAGAGCAAAAAAAACGTTCGGAATCTATCACATTTCTTGTAAAATGGGACGTAAAAGATCCTATCGAAGTGTAGAATCTACACTAACAGTCAACTAGACATATAGGTTTAGTTGACTTTTCTATATAAATCCAAATTAAAAAAACGACATACACCATTTCTTTTAGGTGGGAGAGAGCATCCGGCCATGTATAGAAGCGGTCAGTGCCTTTTTCCCCCCATGCCGTGTGAAAACAAAAGGAGGAAATGAGTGGAGAACTGTTTTTGTTTTCATAGCCACAGCTTATATGTCGAAAAATCAAAATGGATTTATATATTTTTGCATATTCATTCGTTTTCAATGATTTTTAATCTTCTGAAATTATACCAAAAAATAAAAGACATTGTAAACTACAACGTCTTCTTATCTGTTAAATAGGAATAAATAGTTTCTGCAACATTTTGCGGCATTCCCGCTTCGACAAATTCCATCACAGAAGCTTCTTTCATCTTTTTTAGGGAGCCAAAATGTTTTAACAATACTTTTTTTCGCTTTTCACCAACTCCAGGAATCCCATCTAAAGCAGATTGAATCACTGATTTCCCGTGAAGCTGACGGTGAAATGTAATTGCAAATCGGTGTACCTCGTCTTGAATACGCTGCAATAAATAAAATTCTTGGCTATTTCTTTCAAGCATAACAGGCTCGGGAGGATCACCAATCATTAAATGCGATGTACGGTGCTTATCATCCTTAACAAGTCCAGCCATCGGAATATATAAGCCAAGTTCATTTTCAAGCACATCACTAGCAGCTGCAAGATGTCCTTTCCCGCCATCAATCACAATTAAATCAGGTAGTGGCAAATTCTCTTTTAAAGCACGCGTATACCGCCGGCGCACAACCTCTCGCATCGATTCATAATCATCTGGCCCTCGAACTGTCTTTATCTTATATTTTCGATACTCTTTTTTCGCTGGTTTTCCATCAATAAAGACAATCATTGCTGAAACTGGATTCGTCCCTTGAATATTTGAGTTATCAAATGCTTCAATACGATATGGTGTTTCAATGCCAAGCTGCTTACCTAAATTTTCAACAGCCTTAATTGTCCGCTCTTCATCACGTTCAATTAAATAAAACTTCTCCCCTAAAGCGATCTTCGCATTCTTGTTTGCTAATTCAACGAGGTCTTTTTTCTTTCCTCGTTTTGGCTGCGTTACATCCACTTCTAAAAAACGCTCTACTAATTCAGGATCAATACTGCCTGGCACTACAATTTCCTTTGGTTTAAAATGATTGTTTTGTTCATAAAATTGACCGATAAATGTTAAAAACCCTTCTTCAGGCTCATCATAAATTGGGAACATAGAGACATCGCGCTCGATTAACTTACCTTTTCGGACAAAGAAAACTTGCACGCACATCCAGCCTTTATCCACCGCATAACCAAACACATCGCGGTCAACTAAGTCGCTCATAATCATCTTCTGCTTTTCCATAATCGCATCTATATGAGAAATTTGATCCCGTAATTCTTTTGCACGTTCAAACTCTAATTTTTCCGATGCTTCATACATTTTCGCTTCTAATTCTGAACGAACTTCTTTATGTCCACCATTCAAAAACTTAACAATTCCATCTACAATTTCTTGATTCTGTTCATCCGTTACCTCTTGTACACAAGGTGCTAAGCATTGTCCCATATGATAATATAAACAAACTTTATCTGGTATATTTGTACATTTCCGAAGCGGATACATGCGATCTAACAGTTTTTTTGTTTCATGAGCTGATTGCGCATTTGGATACGGACCAAAATACTTTCCTTTATCCTTTTTTACATTTCTCGTAATGAGCAAACGTGGCTGTTTTTCAGCTGTAATTTTAATAAATGGATATGTTTTATCATCTTTTAATTGGATATTATATTTTGGATCATATTTTTTGATTAAATTTAATTCTAAAATAAGTGCCTCCAGATTCGAGGAGGTAACAATATATTCAAAATCAACAATTTCTCCGACAAGACGGAGTGTCTTCCCATCATGTGAACCAGTAAAATACGAGCGCACACGATTTTTTAACACCTTTGCCTTCCCGACATATATAACCGTTCCTTGCTTATCTTTCATTAAGTAACAGCCTGGTTGATCTGGTAAAATTGATAATTTTTCTTTTAAATGCTCGTGCACTCGCAAACCCCCGTTTCTACATATTTATCATTATTATTCCAAAACACCCAACATACGTTCTTTTATTGTAACGGAAAGAACAAAAAAATGAAAACATTATACATATTTTCTTCTTTTCACATAGAATTGTACTATTAATTTTCATGTTAAACTAACAAAATAGAATTTTTGATTTTGTTTTTTAACCTTTGATCATGATGTATTATATAAACAATTCGTGCATGAAATATCCAAAAGAAGCTTTCAAATAAAACATCAAAGAAAAGCGTAAAAAGGAGGATACAATGGAGAAATATTTTGAAGAAGCACACCGTTTCTGTTCTCAGAATAGAATTTACTAAAAAAAGACACTATGTGTGGTTGTTTTTATTGTTTAGAAATTTTCATCCCAAGTAAAATTAATGAATGGTGGGATGATGATACAGCAGTTTGCCCCTATTGTGGTATTGACTTTATTATAGAAGAGGGTTCTGGATTTAAAATCATTGAAACCTTTTTAAAAGAAATGCGCCAAAGATGCTTTGAATAATTAAATTTATTCTCCTCATTACACAAACCATAACGTGAAATTTTAATCAGTGGTGGACTTTTTCCCTCACTGATTATCAGCTCTCACCAATCAGACTTTTACGGGCAGCTGATCCCCACCTAACTTCTTTTCTTTCACTGAATTTTGAAGTGAAGTCTTAATACCCATTAATAAGGGGTAAAGTGAAACTTTAATCGGCGGGGTTCTTCATCCCTTACTAATTGTATTATTATCGTCTAACAGAGACTTAAAACAAAAAAGCTACCTCATGGCAGCTTTTTTGTTTTAGAAGTGTTTAGAAACTAATTCTACTAACGCTTCTTTTGGTTTGTATCCTAACGCTTGGTCAACCACTTTACCATCTTTTAATACGAAAAGAGATGGAATGCTCATTACTTCAAAACTGCGAGCTGTTTCTTGGTTTTCATCAACGTCTACTTTTACTACTTTTACTTTATCGCTTAATTCTGCATCGATCTCCTCTAATACAGGAGCGATCATTTTACAAGGACCACACCATGGTGCCCAGAAATCTAATAATACAATCCCTTCGCTTGTTTCAGCTGCGAAGTTTTGGTCAGTTGCGTTTACAATTGCCATTTTATTTCCTCCTTCAAGTATATTCTACCAAAAGTATATCATTAAGTTATATACGTGGCGAATATTATGTATCGTTATGTATTGTAACAAAAAAATGTTCCTTTATACTATACAAAAATATAAAGTCTATGCTAAAAAACGAGAGGCAGGGGACCTCTCGTTTTTCTATATATAGGGGTATTTCACTTGAAACTCAAGGGTTACTCAAATTAAGAATGTACTTTTAACTTTTTAAACTCTTCTGTTAATAAAGGAACCACTTCGAATAAATCGCCAACAATACCATAGTCAGCTACTTTGAAGATACTTGCTTCTGGATCTTTATTAATTGCAACGATTACTTTTGAGTTAGACATACCAGCTAAATGCTGAATTGCGCCAGAAATACCGCATGCAATATATAAGTCTGGCGTAACAACTTTACCTGTTTGTCCAATTTGTAATGAGTAATCGCAATACTCTGCGTCACAAGCACCACGTGATGCACCAACAGCACCACCTAATACATCTGCTAATTCTTTTAACGGTTTAAAACCGTCTTCACTTTTCACTCCGCGTCCACCAGCAATAATAACTTTCGCTTCTGAAAGGTCTACACCTTCTGCTGTTTTACGCACAACATCTTGAATGATTGTACGTAAATCTTTTACATCAACTGTAATAGAAGATACATCACCTGTACGCGCTTCATCTTTTTCAAGTGGCGTAATGTTATTTGGACGAACTGTCGCAAATAGAATGCCATCTGTTACAACCTTCTTCTCAAACGCTTTACCAGAATAAATTGGGCGTGTGAAGACAACATTTCCACCTGCAACTTCTAATGCAGTTACATCAGAAACAAGGCCAGCTTCAAGCTTAGCAGCTAACTTTGGTGATAAATCTTTACCGAGTGCTGTATGTCCAAAGACAATACCTTTTGGCTTCTCTTCACCATACACAGCTAAAAATGCTTGTGCATAACCATCGGATGTATATGATTTTAATTTATCATTTTCAACTGTCACAACGCGATCTGCACCGTAATGAATCAATTCATTTGCAAAAGATGCAACGCTCTCTCCAACTAGAAGGCCAACCACTTCACCGCCTTCTGCGATTGTTTTCGCTGCTGCTACTGCTTCAAAAGAAACGTTACGTAGTGATCCGTCACGAACTTCACCCATTACTAATACTTTACGAGCCATAGATTTTCCCTCCTGCATATATAATTTCGTATTTTATTAGATTACTTTCGCTTCTGTATGGAGCAACGATACAAGTTCTTTTACTTGATCTTGCAGCTCGCCTTGTAACACTTTTCCTGCATCTTTCTTAGGAGGTAAATAGATTTCGATTGTTTTTGTTTTTGCTTCCACATCATCTTCCTCTAAATCTAAATCATCTAATTCTAGTTCTTCAAGCGGTTTTTTCTTCGCTTTCATAATACCTGGAAGCGATGGATAACGCGGTTCATTTAAACCTTGTTGCGCTGTTACTAAAAGTGGTAGTGATGCTTCAATCACTTCAGTATCACCTTCGACATCGCGCTCAATTTTCACGCTTGTGCCATTAATTTCAAGCTTCGTAATTGTTGTTACATATGGAATATTTAGCGCTTCCGCTACGCGTGGTCCAACTTGTCCAGACGCACCATCAATCGCTACGTTTCCACCTAAAATTAAATCTACTTCTTTATCTTTTAAATATTCAGCAAGCACTTTCGCTGTTGTAAATTGGTCACCATTCTCAACATCATCTTCAATATTGATTAATACCGCTTTATCACAGCCCATCGCTAGCGCAGTGCGAAGTTCTTTTTCACTATCTTCTCCGCCAACTGTTACAACCGTAATTTCACCGCCTTGTGCGTCTCTTACTTGAATTGCTTCTTCAATCGCATATTCATCGTAAGGGTTGATGATGAATTCCGCTTCGCCATCATAAATTGCACCGTTTTTAATTACGATTTTCTCTTCTGTATCAAATGTTCGTTTCATGAGTACGTAGATGTTCATTCCATTTACCCCCTTGTTTTTCAGAAAGATTCTATCAATTTTAATATTCCGTTAATTTATATTAAAAAAATAATTTGAACTACCTGCCACTAAATGAAGGTTTGCGTTTTTCTAAGAATGCCGCTACACCTTCTCTTCCATCTTCACTCGTAAACACTTCACCAAATATTTGTGCCTCACGCTGTACACCTTCATAATAATGAGATGATTTTGTTGTTTGTAATAGCTCTAACACAGCACGAGTTGTCGCTGGGCTTTTGCCAGCAATTTGTTTTGCGATTTTGAGAGTCTCTTCTAAAAGTATTTCTTCTGAGAACACGCCGTTAACAAGTCCCCATTCTAATGCCTGTGCACCTGTAATTGGTGTACTTGTTAGCATCATTTCACAAGCCTTCGCTTTACCAACATAGCGTGGCAAACGCTGTGTACCTGCAAAGCCAGGAATAAGTCCAAGCGTTAGCTCTGGTAAACCAAGCTTTGCACTTTCAGTTGCAAAGCGCATGTGGCAAGACATAGCGAATTCAAGGCCACCGCCAAGTGCCGCTCCATGAATTGCCGCAATGATTGGTTTTGAGCACTTTTCAACACGCTCAAACGTAACTTGTCCAAGCTGTGCTAACTCTGTTGCTTGTTTCGCTTCCTCAACAGAAGTAAACTCTTTAATATCTGCTCCTGCTGAAAAGAAGCGGCCTTCACCATGAAGAACAACAACGCGGATATTTTCATCCTTTTCGACTTGATCAATTAGCTCAGTAACGTCATGCATAACTTGTGAAGACATCGCATTAGCTGGTGGATGATTTAACGTTGCCACCGCAATATGGTCTTCTACTGTTACAGATAGGAATTTCAACATGATCCCTCCCATTATTGACGATAACCACAAGCTGAAATAAGCAGCCCATGTACCGTTTTTGAAAGTGCGACCAAATCATATTTATGATCGCTCATTACCCAATTGGTCACAACTTCATCTACTGTTCCGAAGATCATTTGTCTTGCTACGCGAACATTTAAATCCGCTTGGAATTCTCCTTGTCTTATACCTGTTTCCAAAATCTCATCGATGACTTGTAAGTATCCTTTTAATACTTCATTTATTTTGAGGCGTAACTCTTGGTTGGATTGACGAAGCTCTAGTTGCGTGACAATAGCAAGAGGATCATTTTGTGACAACAGCAAGAAGTGCGTTTCTACCAACATAAATAACTTCGCTACAGCGCTTTCAATTCCTGCTGTTTTTTGGCGAATTTTTTCTATAAATTCTCCCATCTTCTCTTGGAATAAGGATATTAATATATCTTCTTTATTTTTAAAATATAAATAAATAGTTCCATCAGCAACACCAGCTTGCTTTGCAATTTTAGAAACTTGCGCTTGATGGTATCCATTTTCTGCAATCACAATAACCGCAGCATCAATAATTTGGTTATATTTTGGTCGATTTTTTTTCACTTTACTGTCCCCTTCAAGAAGATGACTGAATGAGTGGTCATTCATATTTCATATAATACTGACTATTTAAAAAAATGTCAATCCTATATCCTATATTTTCAAAAAGAAAGGGCCTTTAGCCCGTCTTCTCATCCTCTTTCTTCTTCTGTTCTTCATCTATAAGGACACGGCGTAAAATCTTCCCTACTGTTGTTTTTGGTAACTCGCTCCGAAACTCATATACTTTTGGGACTTTATAAGCAGCCAAATATTTACGAGCAAATTGATCTAACTCTTCTTCAGAACAAACTTCTCCTTCTTTTAGCACAACAAAAGCTTTCACAGTCTCACCGCGATACGGATCTGGAACACCAATCGTAACCACTTCCTGCACTTTTTCATGCTCATATAATACTTCTTCCACTTCGCGCGGATAAACATTGAATCCGCTGGCAACAATCATGTCTTTCTTGCGATCTTTCACATAGAAAAAACCCTCTTCATCCATATACCCAATATCACCTGTGTGTAACCACCCGTCCTGTAATACCGCTGCTGTTTCCTCAGGCTTATTCCAGTATCCTTTCATCACTTGCGGGCCCTTCACTACAATTTCACCAATCTCACCGGGTGGCAAATATTCTCCTGTTTCAAGTGACATAATGCGTGCATCTGTATCTGGCCACGGAACACCAATACTTCCCGGCACACGTTTTTTCCATAAGAAATTGCCGTGTGTAACTGGAGATGATTCTGTGAGTCCATATCCTTCTACCAGCTTACCGCCTGTAATCTTTTCAAATTTCTCTTGTACCTCTACTGGAAGTGGGGCAGAGCCACTAATACAAGCCCGAATCGAAGAAATATCATATTCCCGAAGTAGAGGACTATTTAAAAGGGCAATATAAATTGTTGGAGCTCCCGGAAATAGTGTAACTTTATGTTTTTTAATCGCTTCAAACACCATTTTCATATCAAACTTCGGAACCAGTACCATTTTATACCCTTGCATAATAGCCAAATTCATTACAGCAGTCATTCCATACACATGAAAAAATGGAAGAACACCGAGAATGACTTCCTCTCCCTCTGTACAGTTATATAGCCAATGCACACCCATCAGTGTATTCGATACAAGGTTTTTGTGTGTTAACATAACTCCTTTCGGAAAACCTGTCGTACCTCCAGTATATTGTAAGAGTGCTAAATCATTTTCAGGGTCACACGGCACTTCTACCATTTCATCACTTTCTTTTTCTACCGATTTCCAAACATGAATCGTATCACTTTCCGTTACTGTTACAACCAGGTTGCTTTGCTTCTTTTGTACAACTGGATAGAGTAAATTTTTTGGAAATGGCAAAAAGTCAGCAATGCGGGTTACAATAACGTGCTCCACCTTTGTAGCAGATTGAACATTGGTGACTTTCGGAAAAACTAGGTCAACACAAAGAATAACTTTCGCCCCGGAATCATGGAGCTGATATTCTAACTCCCTCTCTGTATAAAGGGGATTTGTTTGTACCACTATACCACCTACAAGTAACGTACCATAATATCCAATCACAGCTTGCGGACAATTTGGTAACATAATCGCAACTCGGTCACCTTTTTTCACACCAAGCCTTTTAAGGTAATTTGCAAATTGTATCACCTTACGATCTAACACTGCAAATGTAATATCTTTCCCTAAAAAATGAAGCGCTTTCTTTTCTGGGTACCGAGAAGACATCTGCTGTAAATATACATGGAGCGGCCGCATATCATTAGAAATTGTATGTGGAATTTCCTTTGGATAATTTTGTAACCAAGGTTTCTCCATTCCCATTCCTCCTTCCTGTTCTTACACAAATAAAATGAATGTCCATTCATGATGATTATTTTCATTATATTATAGTCATAACAGTGTTACAATCATAATATTCTGACTCTTACACAACTATTCATTTATAATCTCACCCTATATGTACTAGCCCTCCTACAAGATCTTTTGCATCTATTCTAATTGTATAGGGGAGCCAAGATGTACATTCTAATATTTATTACATACAGCTTTTTTCTCTTTCGGCTTATATTTTTTGTCTTGATTGTATAATCTAAATTCAGTTGATCTATCTAATGTATGAAAAAGGAAGGCTTCCTCATCATTTAGAAGCCTTCCCCCTTTTATGCACTATTTTTTATTTTTCTCTTCTCGCACCAAATCAATTACTACCTCTTTACCATCCACATCTTTTAGTAGTACTTTAAACTGTTGGATATTATCAAAGGAAAAACCTCCTCCTTTCACGAATTTACCCTATGAATGTAACCATAGGGGGGATAAAATGTATCAAACAATTGAAGGCTTTTTAAAAACGTGGAAATACGAGGCTGATTCTACGCAAAAGGTATTGGATGCATTAACGGATGAATCGCTGACTCAAGAGATTGCACCTGGTCATTGGACTTTAGGTAGAGTTGCTTGGCATATCGTCACCGCGATTCCAGTAATGCTGTCAGGGACAGGTTTACAGTTTGAGGAGGAAACAAAAGATTCTCCTGTACCAACTTCCGCAAAGACGATTGCAGAAAATTACCGTAAAGTAAACACAGCTTTTGTTGAAGCAATTCAAACGCAGTGGACCGATCAAGATTTAACAACAATTAACGATTTCTTTGGACGTCCCATGCCGAATTCTATATTTTTAATGACTCTCATTAACCATCAAAACCATCACCGCGGTCAAATGACTGTTTTAATGCGCCAAGCTGGCTTGAAAGTTCCGGGTATTTATGGACCTACAAAAGAAGAATGGGATGCTACTGGTATGGAAGCTCCGAAAATGTAGCAGTATGTTATAATGCTAAATAAGACAAGGAGACTAAATACCTTGTCTTTTTCTGTAACTTGTTTCATGTGAAACTATTTTCTATACAACGATTACTTTATTATCGAGTATAAAGGACCGAACCGCTTTGACATTTCTCCAGAAGTTCAGGAGTATTTAAGTCAACATTCTAAAATTACAAAGTAATACGGCTAAAACATAGAAGTAAAAAAGAGCTAGCGTCATGCTAACTCTTTTTTACTTCTTTTGGTCACGCTGCTATATCTTCGTTCTCAATATTTTTAATCCCATAATAAGCAATTATAATCCCAATAGCTGCAAGCGCGAATTGAAGCGGGAGAAAGGTCGCTGGTGAAAACTCTGGTTGATTTTGACATGCAATCGCCACAACAACTAAGGAAGAGAGAATTGTTGTTGGTACAGAATATTTACGCATACCAAAGTATAACGGAATTAAACTTGTTCCTGCAGCTGCAATGGCAAAAGGAACCACTTTTATACTTTCTTGAATCAACGCATCTATCGTTATTGTATTCGGAATAACTAACATATAGCTATTTAACATAAAGAAAACACTTACTACAAAAATGTTAGATAATACAACTGTTATAAAGGTTAGCATTGCTGTAATTAATAACTTACTAGCGATGATTTTTTTTCGATTAATCGGATACGAAAACATGAGCAATATTGTTCTGTTTTTATATTCTTCAATTACTAATTTTGCAATTAATACTCCTGCAAAGACAATAAATGTTCCTCTCACCATTGTACTAGCCATTAAAAGCATCATTTGAGAATTTCTTAGTTCTAAACCTCCTTCAATTTGTGACACATAGCCTACAAAAAACAAAAGCGCAACCATCAATATATTTGCGATAATCGTACCCTTCACATACCACCCAAGCTTAAATTTCTTCATTTCTAGCTTCATGAGTTGCAGCATTTCATTCCCTCCCTAGTTCATCTATGTTTATTTAACAAATCGATTCGATCTTTCTTACTGGCATATAAGCAACAAGTAGGTCAATACAAACTAATATAATTGGAATAACGATAAAACTTAGCAATTAATCATGTATTTTAAAAACATTCTAATTCCAGTTATAATGACGCTTACTATCCCTATTGCCATTAAAAGCAAAAAAACCTTCTGCTTTGGATTTCTGTAATATAAGATTCCTCCTATTAAAAGTGCTATAAACCCACCGACTATATTAAGTACCAGTAAATCCATAACCATTCCTCCCTAATTGCATTTATTATTCTGAACACTGTTGCTATTCCTATCAAAACAGCACTTAGTATAGAGTAAATCACTGGCATTCTCATACGTATTGATTCATGAGTAAATCCAAGAAAATCAAAGTTATGAATTTATATTTATAGTTCCTTTTTTGCTTAAGAGCTCTAGTGTATTTAATGCATCACCAATCGTGCCTTCTTTTGATTTTTCCGTATTCGTTTTTTTGTTAAATCCATTTAAATTCACTGCTATATCAGATGAATTACTGTTAGCAGTAAGCTTTAATGAAGTAGGAATTTCTTTATAAGACACCTCAATATCTCCTGACTTTGTTTCTACAAGTAATGTTTTTCCTTCTTTTATATCTTTAATTGATACTTCACCATCTGTTGAAGTGATTTTCATATTATTGCCGTTCACATTTGTCATATAGCTATCACCAGTAGTAGAAGATACGAATAGTTCTTTTAATGAACTATCTTTTAAACTTAGTTCCCCAGTTTTTGATGTAAACATACCTTTTTCTGCTGATAGTCCTACGATCTTTTCAGAACCAGAGACGTTTGAAAATACAATATTTTTAGTCGTTATATCATTCATTTTTATATCACCAGAGCTATTATTCAATTTAATCGTACCTACTCCATTTTTGGGGATGGAAATATAAATAGTACCGTTCTTTCCAAAACTGAATCCTCCCCAAAAACCTTCCTTTTTCTCTTTCTGACTAACTACAATTTTCTCCCCATCATTTTTAATTGTTACAGGATCATTTTTCTTATCTTTTTGTTTTCCTTCAACTGTGATTGTTATTTTTTTTGATTCCGTATTTTTGAATTCAACATCCCAATCTTCGTTATTTATTTCTATTTCTTCCACACTATCTACTGCAAAGGAGATTTCTTTTTCAAAACTCTTTGTCCCTACTTCTTTGAGACTAAAAGCTACTCCAACAATTACAATCATTAAAATAGAAGCTAATATAATTTTCTTCACTCTTTATTCCCCAGTTCATTTTAAATCTACGCATTATTCATGATCTTATCTTTATTTAAGCCACATCCATTTTGTCAACTTTATGATACGAAAGATAGCCAATTGTAAGACCTAATAGACAAAATGCAATTGGTACTACAATGAAGTCAAACAAACTAATCTGTAATTCCCCATTAGAAACAGTTGAATTAATCAATAGTCCAATTAATATAGATGACGTAATCGTTGTAGGAGTTGACTTTTTTCTCATACCAAAATATAAGGGAACTAAGCTGATTCCAGCCATCATAAATGCGCTAAGAAAAGTAGCTGGAATGGTAGCAATGATTTGATCCATAGTAACAGGTGTTTCAAAGAATCCTATCATTGGATTTAAGAAGAAAGTTAACACATTGATCATAAAAGTAGTAACAATTATGCTGCAAAAACAAAATCCAAAAACAATTGCTAACTTTGCTTGCATGATTTTTTTTCGTTGTAATGGATAGGTAAATAATAATTGCATTGTTTTACTCCTGTATTCATCAATGACTAAACGTGATAAAATGACAGCTGAAAAAATGATAAATGTTACTCTAATAAAAATATTCGCTAAAGACATAAATCCCGCATAATCCGTAAACATTAAATCACTATCAACTTTAGAACCCCATGCCATAAGACCAACTGCGGCAAAGATTGCTACAATACAAATTGCGACTCCTCTAAAGTAACCAGATAAGTGATGTTTTCTCCATTCTAGCTTCATTAGTTTAAACATGTTAACTGCCTCCATTAATATGATTTAAGACGTATTTTTCTAGATTCACCTTATTGAAACAAATCTACCTGTTCGATTTTTCTTATTGCCATATAAGCAATCAACAGACCAACACAAGCTAATGTAATGGGAATTACGATAAAATCAAAAACCGAAATTTCCCCATTCAAACTAGCAGTAACTAAACATACGATAATAATTGCGGATACGAATGTTGTCCGAACTGAATACTTTTTCATTCCGAAGTAAAGTGGGATTAAACTAATTCCTGTTGTCGCTAATGCATTTACAAATAATTTGACCGCGTTCTCGGCTAAAATAGATATCATTAATGGTTCAGTAATAACTGGATAATATATATTCACAACATAAACGAAACTAAATATGATAATTTCTGAAATGATAATTGCGCATAAAGTAAACAAAATAACGATAAGCATTTTTGCTGCCATCATTTTTTTACGATTAATCGGGTACATGAACATAACCGTCATCGTCTTATTTTGAAACTCTTGAATAATAAATTTGGCAATTAAACTTGCTCCAAAAATCATAAATGCCGCTCGTGGAAAACGATCAATCAATTGAAATGCACTATCATAACTATTCACTTCTCCATCAAACATAATTAATGAAATAAGTATAGAAATAATAAAAGTTGCAAGGAATGCCCCTCTAATAACCGGCCACAACTTAAATTTCATAAGCTCAAGTCTCATTAAATTAAGCATGGATCCCCTCTCCATTCACGAGATTCAAGAAATATTCTTCTAATGAACTATGCTTTTTGTTTATACTTTCAATTTCTACGTCATTCATGATGAGCGCTTTAGAAATCGCTTGCTGCGTCGCTGTCACTTCATACACGCGAATCATACTCTCACTCATAATTTTGTAGTTTGTTATACGTAGTTTATTTTCTAAAACATAAGCTGCTCGTTTCACATCTTGAACTTGAATTTCAATATACTCTGTTTGCTTACCATTAATACTTTTCATAGAAACTTCTTTTATTAATTTTCCATTTTGAATGACCCCAATTGTATCTGCCATCTGCTCCATTTCACCTAAAATATGACTAGAAACTAATAGAGTAATTCCATATTCTTTGCAAAGCATTTTAAATAAGTCGCGCAGTTCTCTAATACCGATTGGATCTAAACCGTTGATTGGTTCGTCTAAAATTAATAGCTCCGGTTTTGTCAAAATTGCTCTGGCAATTCCTAACCTTTGCTTCATCCCCAGTGAAAAATCTTTTACTTTTTTATTCTCCACGTTGTGTAAATTGACAAGATCTAATGCATGCTCAATCTCCTTCTTGTCGTAATAACCCATATATTCACAATGTAAATATAAATTTTCTTTAGCTGTTAATTTGTCATAAAAGATTGGATATTCAATAATTGTTCCCATTCGTTTTAACACGTCATAAGATGTATCGGTTAATTTCTCACCGAAAATTTCAATATCCCCACTCGTTGGTTTTATTAAATTGGTAATCATCTTCATAATCGTTGTTTTACCAGCACCATTCGGTCCTAAAAAGCCATAGATTTCTCCTTTTTTCACATGCATATTAACCCCAGAAATCACTTCTTTCCCCTCAAATACTTTTGTTAACTGATTTGTTTTTAATACATAGGACATATCATTTTCCCCTTTCGCTTTCACTTCATACTTCCCCCGCATTAACGGGCAGTAAGATTTCCCTAACTCGAAGGAAGATAAAACTGCCCGTAAATGCCCGATTGGTTCAACTAACCATCAGTGGGGGATAAAGCCTCCCCACTGATGGAAGTTTCACTTTATATCATAGACAATGAAAGTCTCTTTTTTCTTACCCATTCCTTACAAATTCCTTACGTTCAAAAAAAGCTTGTAGAATACTCTTTTCTACAAGCTAAAACTCTATTTTTTTCAGCATAATTGTAAATATTGTTTTCTCATACGGCGTACTGGAAAGATGAATTTCTCCGCCTAAAGCTTCTACCAATCGTTTTGTAATCGTAAGCCCAAGGCCGCTTCCTTGATACAATCGGTTCCTTGAATCCTCTAGCGTATACATGCGTTCAAATACTTTATCAATATGAGATTCATCAATTCCTTTCCCGCGGTCCCATACCTCAACATACACGCACCTATCATCTTCTCTTAATGTAATACCGAGTGTTTTTCCGCCATATCCATACGCAATCGCATTGGATATTAAATTATTTAACACCCTACCTAGTACTTCTGCATTTCCAAGTGCATACACATTCTTCTCAGGTATATCAATATGCACCTCAAACCCTTTCGTCGTCAATAAATCATAAAAGGATAAAATCTTTTCTCGGCACACTTCATTCATGTTTACCTTTGTCATTTCGATTGCTTTATCTCCAGACTCTAACTTTGCCAAATCAAAGAATTTATGAATGAGTTCCATGACTTCGAGTGTTTTCAAATGTACCTTTTCTAGCAATGCTTGTTGTTCCTCTTTATTCATCGTTTTATCTGTATTTAACATTTCTGTATATCCAAGAATAACAGTGAGCGGTGTTTTTAAGTCATGTGAAATGTTAGAAAGCATCTTTCTCATCGAAATTTCAACCTTCGCATGATCAGCATTCGTTTTTTGTTTCGCATCTAATAAATGATTAATTGCTACTAATAATTTTTGCAGTTCTTTATCATCCGTCACAACTAATAATTTCTCACCTGTTTGCTGCTTTACAATATCCTGTAACTTTTCATATGTATAGCGTACATTTGCACTTTTACTTTTCTGTATTCTATATTGAAAATAAATAACACCTAATAATATGAAGATAACGATCGTTAAAAGAGAGATCATACTACATCACTTCCAACTTATAGCCAATGCCCCATAATGTTTTAATATATTCTGGATTAGAAGGATCATCTTCAATCTTCTCACGCAACCGTCTCATGTGAACATTAATCACGTTATCATCACCATAATATTCTTCATTCCAAATCAGGTTATAGATTTGTGCTTTTGTAAATACACGATTTTGATTCTTCACAAATAGTTTTAAAATCTCAAATTCTTTCAAAGTCAGTTTTAGCTGTTTTTCTTTTTTTTGCACAGTGAAATTGATCAGATCAATTTTTAAATCACCAATCTCAATCGTTTCTTCTTTCTGCTCCGTGGCTGAATACTTTGTAGATCTTCGAATGCTTGCCTTTACCCGAGCTGCCAGTTCAATCATAGAAAATGGTTTACAGATGTAGTCATCTGCTCCAAGTCCTAAACCGACCGCCTTATCCACATCCGTATCTTTTGCGGACATCATTAAAATCGGCACAGCACTTTTTTCGCGAATGATTCTCACAACTTCTAATCCGTCTAGCTTTGGCATCATGATATCGAGAATGATTAAATCAAATGAGCCTTTTAGAAATGTGAGAACTCCTTCTTCTCCATCGGATGCAATTGTTATTTGAAAGCCCTCTTTGATTAAATATTTCTCGACCATTTCTTGAATCGCGCTATCATCTTCCACGAGTAAAATATGATGTGACATGCTTCTATCCCCTTTTTTTACAAACATTAACAATTTAATTGTAACTGAAGTCGATAAAGGTGAAAAGAATTATATGAAAATTCAATCCGACTTCATTTCTTTTCATAACAATGTTATGATGGAACTCACAACTATTGTTTACAATTAACCTAATATAAAGGAGTTTTACCATGTCAGAAAATAAAAAAGTAAGCTTAGCTGATTTAATGCGCGAACAACTTGCAAAGAAAAAGCAAGGAAATGGAAACGGATCAAATACTGCAAATCAAAGTCAAGCAACGAAAAAATTACAAAATCAACAAACAAAGAAAACAAACAACCAACGTAGACGTACAGGTGTGTAAATGAACGGGCAAAAACGAGCTAACATTTCACCAGGTCTTGAAGTTGACATTGTCTTAAAGAAAGATCAACGTACTGGCACACTCACTCGAGGGATTGTAAAAGATATTTTGACAAATTCATCGTCTCATCCACACGGCATTAAAGTGCGCTTACAAGACGGACAAGTTGGCAGAGTGCAGCATATTGTTCAATAGGAAAAGGAGCTCATTTTGAAATTGAGCTCCTTTTCTTATATCGTTTTTTATCTGTAAGTCGATATCCTTTGTCAAAATGCTGATATGTTTTAATTATCCTTTAATTTTTTCAATAAAAACAACCTTTAAATAGTCGCCTTCTTTAAATTGGTCAATCGTACGGAAATCTTCTGGCAAAGAATGTTCTTCTAATATTTTATATTTGCCATTCATTTCTTTGAACGCTGTATCAATAAAACCTTTAAATTTTTTCATATCAAATGTACTGCAGTTTGTAGAAGCAACGATAATACCGTTGTTTTCTGTAATGGCGATTGTTTCTTTTAATAGGTTTTTATAGTCTTTTGCTGCACTAAATGTATATTTTTTAGACCGTGCAAAGCTTGGTGGATCTAATACAACCATGCCAAACTTCATCTGTTTCTTCGCTGCGTATTTAAAGTAATGGAAAACGTCTTCTACAATAATATCTTGTGCTTCATAGTCAATGCCGTTCACGCTAAATTGTTCAATTGTTTTACTTAAACTACGATTCGCAAGATCAACACTTGTTGTTTTTGTCGCTCCGCCAAGCGCTGCGAATACAGAGAAAGCACCTGTATAAGAGAACATATTTAACACTGTTTTACTTTTCGCGTATGTGTCACGAATTTGTTTTCGAACGTTACGCTGATCTAAGAATACGCCAACCATCGCACCATCATTTAAATACACGGCAAAGTTTACACCGTTCTCTTTCACGATGATTGGGAACTCGCCGCGCTCTCCAGCAACAAAATCATCGTCTTCAATATACTTTCCTTTTGTATCAAAACGCTTCTTCTGATAGATTCCTTTGAAGTTTGCTACTTTCTGAAGAGCCTCAATGATTTCATTTTTGAATGAATAAATCCCTTCGCTATACCAGCTTATTACATAAAAACCGTCATAATAATCAATGATTAAACCGCCAAGTCCATCACCTTCACCATTTACAACACGAAATGCAGTTGTATCATTCGCTTTGTAAAAACCTTTTCGTTTATGTAGCGCCGATTTGATTTTTCTTTCAAAGAAAGCTTGATCAATATGCTCTTGCTCTTTTCTTGTTAAAACCCAGCCATATCCTTTATTTTGCTTTCCGTAGTAGCCTTTACCAAGAAATTGGTTCTTCTCATCAACAATTTTGATGATTTGCCCCTCTTCACGTATATCATTTAAGTTTTGAATTGCATCTTTTAAAATAAGTGGATAGCCACTTTTAATTTCTTTTATAAATTTCGGTTTTATCTTTACAGTTACTTCTGATCGCATGTAATGTCTTCCTTTCCATTTGAATGCTTTCTATTTAGTAGGAAGCATTTAAAAAACGAGGCTCAAAAAACAGCCTCGTTTCACTATACCATATTATTGCTTTGCGGGTACAACTAGCTCTTCATCTAGCACGACCGTTATATATTTATACAATGTAGAAGATGAGACTCTTATCTAGAGATCAGTCTTAGAGCACTGTCCAATGGAAAAAACCTGTACATAAATAAGGATTTTCATTCCTCTCAAAAATCAAATAATTAATTTTAAATATTGTGGTTTTTCACGAAACCATAATGTAGCAATCCATTTTTCCCCTTCATGTACTGGGCTACAAAAGGATCATCATGGAGAACAATTGGCATTTTATTCATAATGTACAATCCTCCTCAAACTTTATTGAACGACGATATTATAACCGAATAGGTGTTACAAACAAGGATTAATAAAATGACAGTCTTTTTTAGTTCAAAAACTCCTTCATCAATGAATAATAGATTTAGATAACGTGAAACTTTCATCAGTGAGGGTTTTCTTCATCCCCCACCAATCGGGCTTTTACAGGCAGTAATACAGGATAAATCCCCCTATAAATGTGTGTGTAGGCTTTTCTATCAAAAAGAGACTTCCTTTACATGAAAGTCTCTTTTCCTCATTTTTCGACGACAACCTCTCCCTTTTGAAAAGCAGAAACGACATACCCAACAAACATACCGATCATTCCTGGAATTAACCATCCAATCCCTACACTATAAAACGGAACTTTTTCTAAAATCGGCGCTAATGCTGCAATTTGAATGTGTGCATTATTTAATCCATCGAAAAAGCTAATAACAAATGCTCCTATAATACCACCCACATACATTGCCAACGGGATACGAAGGTAATTTTCAATTAGCGATAATATGATTAATACGATTCCAATTGGATAGATTGCTATTAAGATTGGTAATGCTAATGCATTTAATTGTGTTAAACCTAGGTTTGCTACCATAAATGCTAACACGCAGAAGATAAAAACAACCTTTTGATAAGACAGCTTTGGTAGTAGTGCTGAGAAAAAATCTCCACAAGCTGCGACAATCCCAACAGAAGTTGTTAAACATGCAGCCGCAATTGCTACCCCAAGTAGTAGTATGCCGTAATTTCCAAATAAATGATGAACAACGTTTGTTAAAATAACACCGCCGTTTTCTCCCACTCCAAGCGATACACTAGAAGCCCCAAGGTAAGCGAGCGCTAAGTAAACGATAAGTAAGCCAAGTGCTGCAATAATCCCTGCAAAGATTGTTACTTTCGCAATACTTTTCTTATTTGTAATCCCTTTTCCTTTTAAAGCATTGATAACCACATTTCCGAAAACAAGTGCTGCTAATCCGTCTAATGTTAAATATCCATCAATAAATCCTTTAAACAGTGGATCTTTGTATGTTTCTGTCGGTGCACCGAACTCTCCAATTGGTGTAATAAGTGCTTTAATAACAATAATTGCAATGACAGCTAATAAAATTGGTGTTAATACTTTTCCGATGCGCCCTACTAATTTTGAAGGGTTTAATGCTAAATAGAAAGTAACTGCAAAGAAAATGAATGTAAAGATAACAAGTGGATATGCTTGGCCCGCTACTGAACTTGATAAAAATGGAGCGACTCCCATTTCATAAGCAACCGTTCCTGTACGCGGAACGCTGACGAATACACCTAAACATAAATAAATCACAACTGTAAAAACAAGTGCAAATAACGGATGTACGCGACCTGCTAATTCATTGATATCTCCTTTTAAAGCAATGACAATAACCCCTAGTAAAGGAAGTCCTACCCCTGTAATGATAAAACCAAGCAACGCAATCCATACATCTGTTCCAGCACCTTGTCCTAACGCTGGTGGGAAAATCATATTACCTGCGCCGAAGAATAGCGCAAATAACATTAAACTTATTGCAAACATCTCAGATAACTTTAAAGATAATTTCACTTTGATTTACCTCCTAAAAATTAATAAATAGACAAAATATTCAGAAATAAAAACTCGTTACATTTCCTCTTTCAATCCTACTTCCCCTATAAAAGAACGCAAAAAACACCCGTCCCTAACAAAGGGACGAGTGTTGAAATCGTGGTTCCACCCTTATTCTAATAAAATGAATGTATAACGAAATAAACTCATTTTATAGCTCGTGTAAATTGATAACGGTTTTATCCGTCAAGAATTACAATGCATCACGCCGTTCACTCTTGAAGTTTAGAGGTGGTAAGTATATCTTTTCGTATTAGGAAGCTCACAGCCTAAGGCTTCCCTCTCTGAGAATCGTAAAAAATAACTCGTGTCCTCATCATTACTTTTATAAAATATATTGTCGAATATTGTTGTTTTTTATTATATGGGCTATTTTAAAAAAAATCAATAGTTTTATTTTTTTTAAAATAAACACAGAAAAACAACTATAACTGCTTCAATAATTCCTGTAACTCTTGCTCTGTGACATTCCGCCACTCTCCAGCCTCTAATCCATCAAGCTTAATATTCATAATTCGTACACGCTTCAGTTTTGTTACTGTATATCCAAAAGCACGGCTCATTCGACGAATTTGTCTGTTCATTCCTTGCGTTAAAATAATTCGAAATGTAGAACTATTTACTCGTGTCACTTTACACTGCTTCGTTATTCCATCTTTAATCTTCACGCCACGGGACATTCCGTCAATAAACCAATCTGTAAATGGCTTATCGACCGTTACAATATATTCTTTTTCATGCTCATGATCTCCGTGTAAAATTTGATTGGCAATCCTTCCATCATTCATTAACAAAATCAATCCTTCCGACGCTTTATCTAAGCGGCCAACTGGAAAGATTCTTTCGGGATGATTGATATACTCGATGATATTCCCTTCAATATGATCCGCAGCTGTACAAGTAATGCCAACTGGTTTATGGAAGGCAATGTAGATTTTTTCTTTGTCCTCTTTTTCAATCGTTTTGCCATCAATCGTTACAATATCATTCTCCGTAACAATCGCACCGTGCGTACACACTTCACCGTTAATTTCCACGCGGTCCGCTTTAATAAGGCGGTCTGTTTCTCGCCTTGAGCAGGATAATGCTTCGCTTATAAATTGGTTAATTTTCATGTCATATTCCTTTTTTCTTATAGATTATCCGAAAAGAAAAAGCGTCAATCTCAGGCGGTATACTGATGCCGAGATTGACGCTCCTTTACTTCGCAAAAACCACTAAATAAATAACCCCAATCACCAAAAATATTCCGCAACAAGCTAACAATACTTTTGCAAGTTTGTCCATAAACATATAATGGTTTCCCCTTTTGCTTGGTTTTGTGCTATTTTAATTCGACAACTGTTACGCCTAGGCCTCCCTCGCCCATGTCACCGTAACGGTAGTTTTTCACGCCGCGATGCTTCTTCAAGTAATCTTGTACACCTTGGCGAAGTGCTCCTGTTCCTTTACCGTGAATGATTGATACGCGAGGATAGTTCGCAAGCTGTGCATCATCTAAATATTTTTCAACGCGCATCATCGCATTTTCAAAACGCTCGCCACGAAGGTCAAGCTCTAAGGAAACGTGATAGTCTCTTCCCTTAACAGTCGCGACTGCTTTCTTCTCAACCGGTTGTGGCGTATTAATGTACTCCATATCGGATTCTTTCACTTTCATCTTCAGAATACCAATTTGAACGTTCCACTCATTATCGCTTACTTTTTTCAGCAGCTGTCCTTTTTGACCGAACGTTAATACTTTCACTTCATCGCCTGCTCGCAATTGTTGTTTTGGCGCTGTGTTTTTCACTTTTACTTTTTGTTTTTTCACAAGCTCTGGCGCTGCCCCTTCTAGACGACTTTTCGCTTCAATGAGCTCATGATCTTTCACGTTTGCAAGCTGCGCTTTACGCAATTGACGCAGTTCATGAATGATGCCTTCTGCTTCTTTTTTCGCAGCTTCTACTTTTTCTTCGCCCTCTTTTTGTGCTTTTAATAATCTCTCATCACGCTCATCGTTAAATTCAATGATTTGACGCTGTAATTCACGATGAAGTTTTTCAGATTGTTTACGATGCTCTTCTGCTTCGTTCCATTCGCGCTCTGCATTTTTTTGACTTTCTTCTAGCTTCGCAATCATATTTTCGATTTTATTCGTGTCTGTACTAATATGATTACGAGCACGGTCAATCACGCGATCAGATAATCCAAGGCGTTTGGAAATTTCAAAAGCGTTACTGCGTCCTGGTACACCGATTAATAATTTATACGTTGGGCTTAATGTATTTACATCAAACTCAACACTTGCGTTAATAACTTGTTCACGATTGTAACCATATGCTTTTAGCTCTGGATAATGCGTTGTTGCGACAACGCGCGCTCCGCGGTTATATACTTCATCTAAGATTGAAATGGCAAGCGCAGCCCCTTCTTGCGGGTCTGTTCCGGCACCTAATTCATCGAATAATACTAAGCTTTCAAAATCAGCTTTTTCTAAAATATCTACAATGTTCACCATATGTGAGGAGAACGTACTTAAGCTTTGTTCAATCGATTGTTCATCACCGATATCAGCAAAAATGTTTTTAAACACACAAATCTCTGATTCGTCTAACACTGGAATATGAAGGCCAGATTGCGCCATTAATACACAGATACCAACTGTTTTTAATGTAACTGTCTTACCACCTGTATTCGGACCTGTAATAACGATTGTTGTGAAGTCTTTACCAAGCATAATATCGTTTGGCACAATAATTTCCGGGTTGATAAGCGGATGACGCGCTTTTCTTAAATCCATATAGCGTTCATTATTTACAATTGGTTTTGTAGCTTTTATTCGCTTTGCATAAAATGCTTTCGCAAAAATGAAATCAAGATTCGCAATAACCTCTACGTTTGCTAATACAGTATCTGCTTCTAATGCTACTTCTTCTGTTAACATCATTAAGATACGCTCTACTTCTTGTTTTTCTTTCACGCGTGCTTCTTGCAATGCGTTATTTAGTTCTACAATGACTTGTGGCTCAATAAATAACGTTTGTCCAGACGCCGATTGGTCATGAACAATACCACCATATACACCGCGGTATTCCTGTTTTACAGGAATTACATAGCGATCATTACGGATTGTTACGATTGCATCTGATAGCATCTTCTGTGCATTAGAAGATCGCGTCATATTTTCAAGTTTCTCACGAATGCGGCTTTCCGCAGTACGGATTTGGTTACGAATGCCGCGCAGTTTATCACTGGCACTATCAACTACTTCGCCACCATCACCAATGCAGCTTGTAATTTTCTTTTCTAAATCATATAAAGACACAATTTGCGCCACATAAGTTTCTAAGATTGAAAGCTCTACGCCATTATCGACCATATCTTCAATAAATCGCTTCATTTGGCGGCTACCATACATCGTACTTGCAATATCAAGAAGTTCATGTGGGCTTAACATACTTCCAATTTTCGCACGTTTTACATTTGGACGAATATCAAAAATCCCACCGAGCGGCACATGTCCTTTTAAGCGAATGACTTTTGCTGCTTCATCCGTTGTCTCTTGCATTTCTACAATTTCTTCAAAATCTGTACTTGGCACAAGGCTCTTCACTTTATCACGACCAAGTGAAGAAGCAACATGCTCAAGTAATTGTTCTTTTACTTTGTTATATTCTAATACACGCAACGTTCGTTCTAACATAAGTTGCCTGTCCCCCTTGTGTTACTTATTCCGTTTAATAAAATCTAATAAACGGTTCATATCCCATGTGTTAATCACGGTATCTTTTTGAATCCAGCCTTTACGTGCTGCCGCTACACCTGTTTCCATATCTTCTAACATTTCAAGTGTATGAGCATCCGTATTAATTGCTACTTTCACACCAGCATCTTGCGCTTGCTTTAGTAATTTTGCGCTTAAATCTAATCGGTTCGGATTCGCATTTAACTCTAAAACTGTATCTGTTTCTTTCGCAAGTTCAATGAGTAAATCTGTATCTACATCATACCCTTCGCGTCGTCCAAGGAGACGACCTGTTGGGTGGGCAATCATTGTAACATGCTTATTTTCAATTGCTGTGCGCAAACGTTTCATAATCGTTTCACGGTCTTGTGAGAAACTAGAGTGGATTGCACCAATTACATAATCAAGTTCTGCTAATACTTCATCATCAAAATCTAGCGTTGCATCTGGTAAAATGTCCATTTCGATTCCGCGTAAAATTGTGATATCCGGGTATTTTTCGTTAATGCGCTCAATCTCTCTTCCTTGTTCACGAAGACGCTCTTTCGTTAAACCATTTGCTACTTTCAAATATTGCGAGTGATCAGTAATTGCCATAAATTTATACCCACGTCCGCGGCACGCTTGTACCATTTCTTCAATGGAAAAAGCACCGTCGCTCCATGTTGTATGCATATGTAAATCACCTTGTATGTCAGAGAACTGAATTAAATTCGGATATTCTTTAATTAATTCGACCTCTTTTCCATCTTCACGTACTTCTGGTGGAATGAACGGCAATCCAAAATGAGCAAAGAATGCTTCTTCTGTTTCAAACGTCTTCACTTCTCCCGTTTCTAAGTTTTCCACACCGTACTCACTAATCTTTTCACCTTTATCTTTCGCAATTTGGCGCATTCTTACGTTATGATCTTTTGAACCTGTGAAATGATGAAGAGTTGTAATAAATTCTTCAGGTTTTACAAGACGGAAATCAATCGAAATATCATATTCATATTGAAGACGAACGGATACTTTTGTATCACCGCTTGCAATGACTTCAATCATATTATCAAACTGTAATAAATGTTCACGTACCGCTGCTGGCTCTGCCGTTGCGATGATGAAATCTAAATCTTTCACTGTTTCGCGAACGCGTCGTAAACTACCAGCGCGAGAGAATCGAACAATTTCCTGGATATTCGACAATTTCTCTTCTATTTCCCCGGCAATAGGTAGGACCATTGCAATCGGTAAACGCTCTGGACGAGATCCAACTTGAGCAATCGCTTCTAATATTTTCTCTTCCGTTTTCTTACCGAACCCTGCTAATGCCTGTACTTTATTTTCTTCACAAGCCCTTTGCAATGTTTCCATATCAATAATGCCAAGCTCTTTGTACAACTTTGCTACTTTCTTGCCACCAAGCCCCGGTAATTTTAATAATGGTAATAGGCTACTCGGCACTTCTTTTTCAAGTTCCTGCAATACTTCTGAAGTTCCAGCTTCAATATATTCTTGAATAACTGTCGCTGTTCCTTTTCCAATGCCCGGAATCTTTGTGAAATCTTCAATTTCAGAAAGACTACGATCATCGCTTTCTAATGCTGCTGCCGCTTTACGAAATGCGGATATTTTAAATGGATTTGCGCCCTTAAGCTCCATAAAAAGGCCGATTGTCTCTAGTAATTTAATCACTTGTTTTTTATTCACTTTCATTCTTGCCCCACCTTTCTTTCATAGAAAAAAACTTCTCTTTCCGAGAAAAGAGAAGTTATACTTTGCTACCTGTCTGCCATAGTTCCTTCACTTTTTCAGAAAGAATCGGTGTATCGTCTACAATTATTTTGCTGATTGATGATTTTTGCAGTGGCGTTTGTACTTGTTCAATCGGAAGAATTGTTCCAATAATAATTAAGACAAACAAAATAATGTACACTTCTAAAAAGCCAAGAAGTGCCCCAGCAAACGCATTCACCTGTTTTATAACTGGGATTTCTGTAAACATATTCAGCAAATTCCCAAGCAATGAAAGTGCGATTTTTGTAATAATAAATAATACAATGAACGCAATTGCTTGATAGAATACTGCTTCGATATTATTCGCATCAATCCATTCTGGAACAGATACGTTCTTATCAAATGGATATGGAATAAATTTCTCAAATGTTGGTGCTAAATCTTTGCAGTACCAGTACGCAACAAGGTATGCGATAATAAAGCTTGTTAACTTTACAAGTTGCAGGACAAATCCTCTTTTTAAACCGAGGAAAAATCCCATAACAAGCAGTAAAATGATAATAATATCAATCATGTTATTCCATTCCTTTTTTTGTCATACTTTCTTTCAATTTCTCATGTTCATCTTTTAATTTTATGTAATCGTGTATGACGTTTACCGCCGTCAATACCGCTAGTCTACTCGTATCAAGCGAAGGATTCTTGGCATTGAGTTCGCGCATTTTATCATCCACAATCGCTGCTACCATGCGGATATGACTTGTACTTTCATCGCCAACAACTGAATATTGTTGACCATAGATTTCTACATTAATTCGACTTTTATTTCCCTTTTGTTGTGACAACTCACCGGCCTCCAATCACGTACAGAATCCTAAAGTTTATCATACCATGAACCATCATAATATGGAAACAGAAAGAACAATCCGATATGATAAAAATAACAATATAAAAAAGGAGCGACTACTTTGTCAAATTCTATCGTAATCCAAACAAGTTCTAGAACAATTGAAGATATGAAACAGCAATATAAACAAGCAATTGCACCGAAAGTTCCGCAAGGCGGTGTCTTTATGGCAAAAGTCCCATCTTGTACAATTACAGCCTATAAATCAGGCAAAGTAATGTTTCAAGGTACTCGTGCTCTAGAAGAAGCAGCACGTTGGCAAAATGTTTCTCAAGCACCTAAATCTTCTGTTAAAAAAACGGCAAATTCACACTGCTATGCCCCGCCTTCTTCCATTGGAACAATGTCTATAGCAGGATCCGATGAAGTAGGTACTGGAGATTACTTCGGACCGATGACAGTTGTTGCTGTATATGTAGATGCAAAGCAAATTCCATTGTTAAAAGAACTTGGTGTAAAAGACTCTAAAAATTTAAACGATGCGCAAATTGCTGAAATTGCAAAGCAACTACTTAGCGTTGTTCCTTACAGCTCTCTCGTTTTGCATAATGAAAAATATAACGAACTGTTCGAAAAAGGGAACAATCAAGGTAAACTAAAAGCGCTCTTACACAATAAAGCTCTTACAAATTTACTAAAAAAGATCGCGCCGACAAAGCCAGAAGGCATCCTAATTGACCAATTTACACAACCTGATACATATTATAAATACTTAACAAAACAAAAAGAAGTCCAGCGTGAAAACGTGTATTTTGCAACAAAAGGCGAGAGTGTCCATTTAGCAGTTGCAGCAGCCTCCATTTTAGCTCGCTACTCATTCGTAAAACAGTTTGATGAACTAAGCAAAAAAGCGGGTATGCCACTTTCGAAGGGGGCAGGCAAGCAAGTTGATATTGCCGCGGCTAAATTGATTCAAAAACTTGGAAAAGAACGACTTCCTGAGTTTGTGAAACTTCACTTTGCAAATACAGAAAAAGCATTTCGTTTACTGAAAAAATAACTATTTTTCAGTATCGACAATATATAAATGAACTAAACAAAATAAAAACATATAAATAAGAGTAGTCGACATGACTACTCTTATTTATATGTTTAGCTTCGTTTTTGTCTCTTATTTGATGAAGATACTTTAAAAGAACCCGTTTCGTTTGTTGTAGTTCCTTGCCCTTCGACTTGCGAGGAACCAAGACTTGCTCTAGAAGGATCTTTTTTAATCTTTTTGCCCATTTTATTCACCCCTTCGCGTTACTTTTTACTTAGAGGCGAGAAACTATACAGCATAATAATCAAAATATATACTGCCGATCCAATCAGTATAAAGTCACTCTTACACTTTCATTTCTATTAACGCTAGTTCTATTTTCCTGAGAGATGAGTCTGCTCTTCACTAATATCCCATAGACGCTTTGCGGCATCCATATCCAATGCAACCTCAGCTGTGCGAGAGAAAGGCTTCAATATAAAAAAAGCGAGAGCAATTGCTCTCGCTTTTTTACCATCTTAAAACTCCGAAGAACCTGGAGTTCTTGGGAATGGAATTACGTCACGAATGTTAGCCATACCAGTGATGTACATTAGGAAACGTTCGAAACCTAGGCCAAATCCAGCGTGTTTTGTGCCGCCGTATTTTCTAAGTTCTAAGTACCACCAGTAGTCTTCTTCATTCATACCTAATTCTTTAATTCTGTCTACTAAAACATCCATTCTTTCTTCACGTTGACTTCCGCCGATTAATTCACCAATGCCAGGAACGAGAAGGTCAGTAGCAGCTACTGTTTTACCGTCATCATTCATACGCATGTAGAATGCTTTAATGTCTTTCGGATAGTCAGTTACGAATACAGGGCGTTTGAAGATTTCTTCTGATAAGTATCTTTCGTGCTCTGTTTGTAAGTCAATACCCCATTCTACTGGATATTTGAAGTCTGCACCTGACTCTTGAAGCACTTTAATTGCTTCTGTATATGTGATACGGCCGAAGTCAGAGTTAATTACGTTGTTCATGCGCTCTAGAACTGTTTTATCAACAAAGCTGTTGAAGAATTCCATTTCTTCTGGTGCATGCTCTAGTACATATTTCATTGCATATTTCAGCATATCTTCTGTCAGATCCATTACATCTTCAAGTTCAGCGAATGCAATCTCAGGCTCAACCATCCAGAACTCAGCTGCGTGGCGAGTTGTGTTTGAGTTTTCTGCGCGGAATGTAGGTCCGAATGTGTATACATCACGGAACGCTAATGCATAAGCTTCAGCATTAAGTTGTCCACTTACTGTTAAGTTTGTTTCTTTGCCGAAGAAGTCTTTTGATTCATCAACTTTTCCATCTTCACCTTTTGGCACGTTATTCATGTCTTGTGTTGTTACGCGGAACATTTCGCCTGCACCTTCTGTATCACTACCAGTAATAATTGGTGTATGAACATGTACAAAACCGCGCTCTTGGAAGAACTGGTGAATCGCAAATGCCGCGATAGAACGCACTCTAAATGTTGCAGAGAATGCATTTGTTCTTGGACGTAAATGAGCAATTGTACGTAAGTATTCAAACGTATGACGTTTCTTTTGAAGTGGGTAATCAGAATCTGATAAGCCCTCGATATCAATTTTTTCTGCTTTAATTTCAAATGGTTGCTTTGCTCCAGGTGTTGCAATTACTTTACCTTCTACTTTAACTGAAGAGCTAAGTGGAAGTTTCGCAATTTCTTTGAAGTTATCTAATTCTGTATCGAAAACGATTTGAACGCTTTTGAAGAAGCTACCGTCGTTTAATTCGATGAAACCAAATGCTTTTGAATCACGTAAGTTACGAATCCAACCTGATACTTGTACTTTTTGATCTACGTATTTATCTGTATCTCTATACAGACTTTTTACTAATGTGTTTTCCATAGTGAAATTCTCCTTTGCTGATATATTTGAATACAAAAAAACCTTTCATCCATAAAGGGACGAAAGGTTAAACTTCGCGGTACCACCCAATTTGTCATAAAGACCAACTTTAACTCGTATGTATGTACATACTTCCCGGTTTGTAACAGGCCGGATTCCCGTCTAAGTCTACTCTTGAATACAAGCTTCAATTTCGGTTAGCAACTCCAAGGTGTTCTTCACATATACCGCCTCATCAGGCTCTCACCGCCCCTGACTCGCTATGGATTATAGTATATACTACTTTTCCTTATCATCGTCTTTCATTTTGTTAAACTAAAATTAATGTACTACATTCGTAGGAAAGATGCAAGTTGTCTTATATCTTTCACTTTATTTCCTAACTAATTCTATTTCTCCAAACTTCTTCATTTGGAGCTTCAATGTATTCGCTTTGTCATAAGAAGTAATCGAGAAATTAACATAGACAATCGTTTTACCATTCTCAACATCCTGACTATACCCTTTTGATTTATATTCTTTTCCTGTTTCGTCTACCATCTTCATAGCGTTGCACAAGAGAAACAAAAGCTTCCCCATCTCCCTTTTTCGCCTTTTTCACCAAGGCTTCTAACTTTCCCATTCAAGAACCCCCTTGCTAATTAATTTCAATATACGATTGTTTTCATGTTCTTTACACCCTATTAGATACAAAAAACTAGTATTTGGTTGCATTGATTTTTTCTTTTCATAAAAAAAGAGGATCATCACTCTTATCATGAGTGATGATCCTCTCTTTCACATGTAAAAATTATTTACGTAACTCCGCACCAAACTTCTCTTCTACTACCGTTAATACACGGCTATGTGCTTCTGTTACTTCTTCGTCTGTTAATGTACGTTCTGGATCGAAGTAGTTCATAGAGAATGCAAGTGACTTCTTGCCTTCTTCCATTTTCTCACCTTCGTATAAGTCAAATAGTGTTACTTCTTTTAGAAGTTCTCCGCCCGCTTCGCTAATAACTTGCTTCATTTCGCCTGCTTTTACATCTGTCGTTACGACAACAGCCATATCACGTGTCATAGATGGGAAACGCGGGATTGCTGTATAGTAAGTTTCTTCTACGTCTGCACCGAATACTTTTACAAGAGATAGTTCGAATACGAATGTATCTTTCACATCTAATTGTTTTTGCGTTTCTGGGTGCAACTGACCGATGAAACCAATTACTTCTTCGTCTAGTAAGATATCGGCTGTACGTCCTGGGTGCATACCTTCACGTTTTGCAGGAGCATATGTGATATTGCTTGCAACGCCAAGTCCGTCGAATAATCCTTCTAACACACCTTTTGCAACGAAGAAGTCAACGACTTTCTTCTCACCTTGCCATGCATGATGAAGAGCAAGACCTGTCATAACACCAGCAAGATGCTGTTCTTCTTTCGGAAGTTCACCTGCTTCTGTTGGTAAGAAGATAGAACCTACTTCATATAATGCAACACTGTCATTTTTACGAGCGTTGTTATATGAAACTGCTTCTAGCAATTGTGGTACTAAGCTTAAACGAAGTTGACTGCGCTCTTCACTCATTGGAAGTGCAAGGTTAACAGGTGCTTTTTCGTTCGGCTCAACCATAAATTGTTTCGCTTTGTCAGCGCTTGTTAATGAATACGTAATTGCTTCATATAAGCCAGCGCCTTCTAAGTAACGACGTACTTTACGGCGTTTTGTTTGTGCAGCTGTTAATTTACCACGTGTCATTGTACCAGTTGGTAATGTAACTGGAATATGATCGTAACCATACAGACGACCTACTTCTTCTACTAAGTCTTCTGAGATTGTAATATCAGGACGACGTGCTGGTACGTTCACATGGAATGTTCCTTCTACTTCTGTGAATGGGAACTTGAAGTTTGTGAAGATTGTACCCATCTCACTTGCAGAGATTTCTGTACCTAATACACGGTTTACTTTTTCAGCTGTCACAGACACTGTGCGCTCTTGCACTTGTAAGTTATCAACTTCTGCTACACCTTCAAGCGCTTCTCCGCCAGCGTATTTTGCCATTAAAGCAGCTGCATGTTGAATTGCTTCAAATGTACGTGTTGGGTCGATTCCTTTTTCAAAACGTGCACTTGATTCACTGCGAAGACCTAAGTCTTTTGATGTGCGGCGCACTGTTTGCCCTGCAAAGTATGCAGACTCGATCAGAACGTTTACTGTATCGTTGTCAACTTCAGATTCTGCTCCGCCCATTACACCAGCAACCGCTAACGCTTTTGTGCCGTTTGTAATAACAAGGTGATGATCATGTAATTTACGCTCTTGATCATCTAATGTTTGAATTGCTTCGCCTTCTTTTGCAAGACGAACAATGATTTCTTTTGAACCTAATTTATCATAGTCAAATGCATGTAATGGTTGGCCGTATTCAATTAAAATGTAGTTTGTAATATCAACTACGTTGCTAATTGGACGAATGCCCGCTGCCATAAGGCGAGTTTGCATCCACATTGGTGATGGACCAACTTTTACGTTTTTCACCATTTTTGCGATATATAATGGGTTTTGCTCTGTTGCTTCTACACTTACAGAAATATAGTCAGAAGTTTTTTCTGCTATTTCTTGTAAGTCACTAGCTGGAAGCTTCACTTCACGGCCATAAATAGCAGCTACTTCATATGCAACACCTAACATGTTTAAGCAATCTGCACGGTTTGGTGTTAAGCCAAGCTCAAGCACTTCATCGTGTAAGTTTAAGATTTCAAGTGCATCTGCACCAACTTCTGCATCGCTTGGGAAAATGAAGATACCGTCTGCATATTCTTTCGCAACTAGTTTTCCGTCAATGCCAAGCTCTTGCAATGCACAAACCATACCATGAGAAGCTTCACCGCGTAGTTTTGCCTTTTTAATTTTGAAGTTACCAGGAAGAACAGCGCCAACTTTCGCAACTGGTACTTTTAAACCTTTTGCAATGTTAGGAGCACCGCAAATGATTTGTACCGGCTCTTCTTCACCGATGTCGATAAGACATTTACTTAATTTATCAGCTTCTGGGTGTTTTTCACATTCTAATACGTGACCAACGACAACACCTTTTACACCTTTATTTAATACTTCAATACCTTCTACTTCAATACCACTTTTCGTGATTTTATCTGCTAGTTCTTGTGCCGTTACATCTTTAATATCTACATACTCTTGTAACCAACGATATGATACGAACATATTTATCCTCTCCTTCCCTTACGCTCGTTTGAATTGTTGTAAGAAACGTACATCATTTGTATAGAAATGACGAATGTCATCAACGCCGTATTTTAACATTGCGATACGCTCTGCACCCATACCGAATGCGAAACCTTGATATTCTTTTGAATCATAACCAGCCATTTCAAGTACGTTCGGATGAACCATACCTGCACCTAAAATTTCAATCCAGCCTGTTCCTTTACAAGTGCCGCAACCTTTCCCGTGACACATCATACAAGAAATATCCATCTCAACAGATGGTTCAGTGAATGGGAAGAAACTTGGACGAAGACGAATTTCACGATCTTCACCGAACATCTTTTTCACGAATACTTGTAATGTACCTTTTAAATCACTCATGCGAATATTCTTGTCAATTACAAGACCTTCAATTTGCATGAACTGATGTGAATGCGTCGCATCGTCATCATCGCGGCGATACACTTTACCAGGACAAATAATTTTAATTGGGCCTTTTTCTGCATTCTTTTCCATTGTTCTTGCTTGCACAGAAGATGTATGTGTACGTAGTAACGTTTCTTCTGTAATGTAGAATGTATCTTGCATATCACGCGCTGGGTGATCTTTCGGTAAGTTTAACGCTTCGAAGTTGTAGTAATCTTTCTCTACTTCTGTTCCTTCAGCCACTTCATATCCCATACCGATAAATACATCTTCAATTTGTTCAACAACCGCTGTTAATGGATGGTGGCAGCCTGTTTCTACAGGACGACCTGGTAATGTAACATCAATTGTTTCAGATGCTAATTTTTCTTCGATTACTGCTTTTTCTAAGTGGTTAATTTTGTCTTCTAAACGTGTTTGAATTGCTTCACGTACTTCATTTACTAATGCTCCCATACGTGGACGCTCTTCTGCTGATAATTTCCCCATGCCGCGTAACACTTCTGTAATTGGACCTTTTTTTCCTAAATACGCAACGCGTACATCGTTTAAGCCTTTTAGCTCTTTCGCTTCTTCAATCAGCTCTAACGCTTTTTGCTTTAGCTCTTTTAAACGTGCTTCCATTTGGAACCCTCCTAATTTTAAAAATAAAAAAACCTCGCTCCCTAAAAAGGGACGAGGTAAATTCGCGGTACCACCCTAAATTGACAGAACAAGTCTGCCCACTTAATTGTTATAACGGCCAACTTTGGCCGGAACGCCTTTACATATCAATGGTCCTGGCGTCAACTCCAGAGGTGAATTCACTTCCGTCTACCATAAGAATGCTTTCAGTCTACGGCACTCTCTCCCTATATGGCGATTTTGCAAGCTACTCTTCTCTATCAACGTCTTTTCATTATTTCACTTTTATTATATGTTCATCATGAACATGTACTTCAATTTATTATAAGAAGTTTTTTACCTGTTCGCAACTGGGCTTTGTAAATAATACGTTAAAATTCCAGCAGCAACCGCAACATTTAATGATTCTGCCCCGCCATAAATCGGAATATACAAGTTTTGATTACATTTTGTAAGAATTTCTTGGCGTACACCATTTCCTTCGTTTCCTACAATTAATGCAAAACTTCCTGTCGGCGTTACTTCACCATATGGAACTCCGTTTTCAAGCGCTGTTCCGTATACAGGAACGTTCTTTTCTTTTAACTTATCTACCCATTCTTCTAAGCTTCCTTTTACAATCGGTAAATGGAAGATCGAACCTTGTGTAGAGCGGAGCACTTTACTATTATAAGCATCCACGCATCCTTCTCCAAGCACAACGGCCTGGATACCAGCTGCATCTGCTGTACGAATAATTGTTCCTAAATTACCTGGGTCTTGTAGACCATCTAATAATAGAAATTTCCCATCTGTAAGAGCGATTTCTTTCTCACGCTTCTCACAAACAGCAAATACACCTTGCGTCGTTTCTGTTTCACGAAGTACCTTTACAATTGCTTCCGGCACAATATACATTTCAACATCAGTAACCGTCCAATCTTTCGGAAGATCTGTCTGATCTGAGACGATAAGTTCTGTTATAACTCCTGCTTTTAAAGCTTCCTCTACTAAATGAAATCCTTCTACAAAGAATAAACCTTTTTTATCGCGCTCTTTTTTCGTCTGTAGCTTTTTCCACTGCTTTACACGCGGATTTTGTACTGAATCAATGTTTTTCATTCTATGTATTCCCTCTCTTCTTGTCTTCTCATTATAGCCTATTTTTCATACATATTTACATAAAAAAGAACAAAAACTAACGTCAGTTTCAATTCAGAAGAAGAGGTGAAAAGAATGAACTTTAATCTACGCGGTGCTGTATTAGCAAACATTGCAGGAAATACGCAGGGCGAGTTACAAGAGACAATTGTAGAAGCAATTCAAAGTGGTGAAGAAAAAATGCTTCCAGGGCTTGGTGTTTTATTTGAAGTCATTTGGCAAAATGCCAACGAAAATGGAAAACATGAGATGTTAGAAACACTTGAGCAAGGGCTAAAAAAATAAAGAATAGGAAATCACCTTGGCATGAGCGAAGGTGATTTTTATATGCATAAAAAATTCTCTCCTCCTAAACATTTCTACTTTACTAACATAACGTGATGGAGTACAATGTTCAAAATACATTTAAACCTATCGATTTTCTTTATATACATCAATAGATAAAAGGAGTGAATGTTTTATGCACCGTATTACGCTTGAACAAATTTTTCAACATCATATCACACAAAAATATGTCAACCGTTCTGGAATGGTCCATGCGATTGCAGTCGCTTACCATGCGTTTCACTTAGCCAAAAAGCATCACGCCTCAGTCGATGCGGCAACAAAGGCTGGTTTTCTTCATGACATAGGACATCATACATGGTACACAGGTGGAGAATGGGACTATGAATTGTATAAAAAGAATGATATACATGCGATTAAAGGAGCGGAAAGAGCTCATAAATTATTAATCCGATTAGGAGAACACCCGAAGCAAGCAAAGGAAATTTCTGTTGCTATTCTCCTGCATACCGATTCTTTTCTAGTAGAACAAACAATTGAAAGAACACCTCTACAAAATATTATTAAGTGGGCGGACGAAGCAGATGAAGAGCCAGGCGGAGTGCATCACTACCGGACAATTTCTTATGAAAAAGCTCTCAAAGCAATTCAGCAATTAGACAAAATGGTAGCTCGCGAATTACAAACACAAGCCACGTCCTATGCCCATATTTCTGTAAATAAAAAAAAAGAACAGAGCGAATTTGTTAACCAGTAATATATTTTTAATATACCGGATTGGCAATCCATACAACACCCATCACACATATAAGTGAATGGAATTAGGATAATCATAAATTGAATTATAAAAAGAGGCACCGCTACATAGCGATACCTCTTTTATGATTTTACAACAACTTCAAACACTTCCTCATTTAACACTTTTCGGTAATCTGTTTTCTTCTCTCCCTCTTCACCTGATGTGACTGTGGGTGTAAAAATAATTTATATCAGACTATATTCTATTTTTCAATGTTCCCCCGAATAACTAACTGTATATCATCCATACATTCTTCATGTGCGTCGTCTAAAGAAATTAAATACTTTTGAATAAATACCTTTGATGAGTCCATCCTATCAATCAATAACGAAATGTAGTACTTTTCCATTTTGTTTCTTAATCATTCATTTCTAACTTTAAATGTCTGATTATTATGTAATATTAGACAATGACATACCGAAACTAAATGTGTATAATTTTTATATATAAATATAAAGAGGAGATTCGATATATGCAAGCGACTACGCAACTTACATACGGTCCAAAACACTCTATGTCCTGGTTACAATTTTTGGGTTCTTCTTTATTTGCCTTTTTTGGAACAGGACTACTAAGCGGCTTATTTATATTACTCCCGCTTACGATTTATAGTGAAGGCATTACAAATAAAAAGACAATTGCTCTATATGAATCACTTGGAAATACTGCGAGCACTTTATTACAACTGCTCGTTTTATTGTTATTCATCTATAAGTATGAACCAGCAAAAAAGTTATTATCATCCGCCTTCAATTTCAAGGCACTAAAAAAAGTGAGTACTTACGTATACTTAGTTCTTTTCTTCATCTTAAATATCGTCTTGAATTCATTAATCTTAACACATCTATTTCCTGATGCGACAACGCAACAAGCATCAGCTTTAAACTTGGATGTTCTAAAGCAATATCGAATTTTATTAATTATTGGATCTGCAATTTTCATTCCTATTTTTGAAGAAATTATTTTCCGGGGTATCATCCTTCGTTTCTTCTCAGAACGTTTTCCATTTTGGATTGCTGCAATTGGGACGAGCTTAATCTTTGGTATTGCTCATACATACTCACTCGGCGTTATGGTTGTAACTTTCCTTATGGGGCTATTGATGGCTATTTTATGTAAACGAACAAACTCCATCCTTCCAGCCATGCTATTTCATATTATGAATAATACGCTAGCGTTTTTGTAAAGCGAAACTTTAATCAGTGGGGGTTTTCTTCATCCCCCACCTATCTCCCTTGTTTCTCTCTGAATCTTGAGGCGTGGAGTCTTACTGCCCACAAATAACGTGATAAATTGAAACTTTAATCTATTAAATGAAAAAGGAGTATAGCTTTGCAAATACGTACACAGTTAGATCATTGGACCAAAACATCATGGCTTCAATTTCTTGGGATTTTGTTAGTTCTCTTTTTCTGTTTTCCACTCATAAATTCTGCTTTTACCATACTTCCAATTTGGTTGTATGAGCAAGCTAACCAAAATACAAATGCACCTTTACTTGAATCGTTAAAAAATATTAGCTATGAATTCGTAGCTCTACTCTTTTTGGTACTATACACGATGAAGTATAAGCCACTTAGACAACTTGTTTTACCAGCTGTTGATTTTCAATGTTTAAAAACTTTTCGCATGTACATCTATGTACTAATTTATTATGTGATTGGTGCTTTTATCGACTTCTTTATATTAGATAAACTATTCCCTGAATCCTTACAAGAACAGCTAGATGTGCTAGATTTCGCTACTTTAGAGCACTATAAATTTCTATTAGTTCTCGCAGTCGGAATCATTGCACCTATTTATGAGGAACTTGTATGCAGGGGATTGCTTTTACGTTTCTTTGAAGAGAAGTTTACATTTTGGCCAGCTGCGCTTTTATCCAGTCTATTATTTGGCATCGCTCATACATATTCAGTTGGTGTGATGGTGAGTGCATTTATTACTGGACTATTTGCCGCATTGTTATATAAACAAACAAAATCTATCATTCCAGCTATGCTACTTCATATCATTATCAATACTTCTTCTTTCTTTTATTAAATAAACCTTTTATTGTAAAATACAACTTACAAATTAGGAGGAATTTATAATATGCAAATATTAAGCTTTCTGTGGGTTTTCTTTATGCCCGTACTTGTATCATGTGGAATAGTTGGTGGAATTTATTTAGTTATAGCAGGAGTCAGGTATCGAAAGCTACTTGTTATTACAATGGGGATTATTTGTTTCTCATTCGTCGCTATGCCTTTTATTTTCTGGGGAATGGGGATTGATGGCAATAAGATCTTACCAATTCCAACTGTCCTGTACTGGATTCTTTTCGCTTTAGCTGGCTTATTGGCAGGTATAAGCGGGATACGTAATCAAATTAAGAGCATTCGCAATATGGGGATTATCATTTGTTCGGCAGGAGTACTGGGAGCTATTTTCTATCAATTGATGTCTCTGCCGATGTAGTTTTTTAGAATATAAGAACACAGAAAAAGCAGAGAAAATTAATTCCCTGCTTTTCGGTTCGGCTTATTGCCTGATGGCAAGAATAATGATAATACCCAGGCAATACCCGCTAATATTGTTGCAATTAAGAAAGCATCATTAATACCATTAATCGCAGACAGCTTCGAAATTTGCCCGAATAATAGTTGTGAGCTCATCGCATCTCCAGCTTGTGCTGATCCAGCTACGGATGCCAAGCTTTGTCCCATTCCGTGCACTTTATCAACTAAAATTGGATTTGTTTTTGTTATCATATTCCCATAATCCGCTACGTGATTGGTTGTTTGCTGCGTCATAATTGTAATTAAGATTGCTGTACCAATTGAACCTGCTACTTGTCTAGATGTATTTTGTGTTGCTGTACCGTGAGAAATTAATTTCATCGGCAGTGCGTTCATACCTGCTGTCATAATTGGCATCATAATGAATGACATACCAAATGAACGTATAATATAATCCGTCATAATGACGCTATATGGTGTATCCATCGTTAGCTGCGTAAATTCATACGTTGCATATGTCGTAATCGCTAATCCAACTATTGCTAGCGGGCGAATACCATACTTATCAAATAACTTACCTGCGATTGGTCCCATAATCCCCATAATTAATGATCCTGGAAGAAGTAGGAGACCTGATTCAATTGGCGTAAAGCCACGAATATTTTGAAGGTATACAGGAAGTAGTAACATACCTCCGAATAATGCCATTGTTACAATGGCGTTAATTAATAATGTAAAAGTAAACGTTGGATATTTAAACACTTGTAAATCCAGCATTTTGTTATCCGTCGTCATCTCTCTCCAAATGAATAATGCTATACCAATTACACCAATGATAAGTGAAATCACAACTTCGGCACTGCTCCAGCTGTTATTTCCAGCTTCACTAAATCCATACAGTAAGCTACCAAGTCCAATACTTGAACTAATAACGCCAAACATATCTAACTTTATTTTATAAACTGGCTGAGCTAGTGTAAAGAATTTTAAAGATAGTACTATGATGATTAAACCGATAGTGAACATCCCGTAGAACATTAAGTTCCAGCTATAATTTTCAATAACCCAACCTGTTACAGTTGGTCCGATAGCTGGCGCTAAAATCATTGCCACTCCAAGTAATCCCATTGCAGCTCCGCGCTTATGCGGCGGGAACAAAGTCATGAAAATATTCATACCAACTGGCATTAAGATACCAGCGCCTACCGCTTGAATTACACGCCCTATCATCATCATTGTGAAGGTTCCAGATAACGCACAAATAATAGAGCCGACTGTAAAGAATAGCATAGCTGCTACAAACAATTTTCGATACGTAAACCGAGAAACTAAGAAGGCGCTAATTGGCACTAAAATCCCGTTCACAAGCATAAATCCTGTAATTAACCATTGCGCTGTTGAAGTTGATACGTTGAATTCATTCATTAATGGCGGCAAAGCAACATTAATGATTGTTTGATTTAAAATCGAAACGAACATACCGAGAATTAATACTGCTACAACTGCTTTTACATTGACATTCTCTACCGGCAATTGCTTTTTCGGTGCTTCTTTTTCAAGTTTTGATGTTTCTTGCTTTGTTGTTTCTAATTCGACTACATTTGAAGGTTCTTGCTCTGATTGCGTTGTTTCTATCTTACTTACGGCTGGGACTTGTTCTTCTCCCGCGTTCGTTTTTTTCTTTCTTAAAAGACGATTTACAAGGAAGAAGACGATGATACAAAATAATGCATATCCTACAATTAAACCTGAGGACATTTTATCTTCCCCCCCCTTACTTATGAATGCGAACTGTCACATTCATTCCAGGAACAATATTTACTGATTTGCTATGATCTAAAGAAACTTTAACTGGTACAACTTGTGTTACTTTCGTATAATTTGCTGTTGCATTGCTTGATGGTAACATAGAGAACGTATTTGCTGTTGTTAATCCAACTCGTTCTACTTTTCCTGTTAATGTTGTATCAGGATATGCATCTACATATACGTCTACTTCTTGACCTTTTTGTACACTATCAATGTCTGTTTCTTCAATATTTGCTGTTACCCATAAATCGTTCATATCGTATGCATATGCAATTGGACTACCTGCTCCGACAAACGCATTTGTTGTTGCGTTGGATTGAACAACTGTTGCATTTTGAGGAATTGTTACGTCGATTGTTTGCTCACCATTTTGTCCTGATACAGTAACAGCACCTAATTTATCGTTTTCATTGTAGCTCTTACCTACTTCGGCTTTCCATTCTGCTAATTTCCCTGCTACTGGTGATGCAATTGGAATCACTTTTCCATCAATTTTTGCATTATCTGTTTTCAAGTAATTTTCAGATTGGTTGTAGTAGTAATAACCGCCGATACCGCCGCCAACTAATACAATTAATGTGATAATATTAATAATCACCATTCTTCGAAATTGATTCATTGCTTTCCTCTCCTTATATCGCATATAATTTTTTTACTAAACTATTTATATTCCTTTTGTTTATACTCTTTAATTGTTAATTATGTTAACCATTAACCAAAAAAAAGCACACCTTTTGCATAACAAAACAGATTCTTGTTTGCATGCGAGCGGTGCAGTTTTCTAAAGGAATATCCTTTATAATTATAAATAATTATTTTGAATCTACAACCAACAATTTAAGTATGTATGTTGTTTATCCAACAATTAACTACATTTGTGTTGATTAAGTAAATAAAATTCAGCAAGGAGAAATAAAATGTCTATTAAAAATACAAACGATCCGCGTGTAAAACGAACGAGACAATTGATACAGGATGCTTTTGTCGCTTTAGTAGGCGAAAAAGGGTTTGAAAATGTCACAGTGCAGCATATCGCTGAGCGTGCTCCTGTCAATCGCGCTACCTTTTATAGCCATTATCATGATAAGTACGATTTATTGGATAAGAGTATAGAGGAGATGTTAGCATCTTTATCAGAAGTGATTAAGCCAAAAAAGCAAACAAAAGAAGATTTTCAGCTTACATTTGATTCACCTAATCCAATTTTTCTAGCCTTATTTGAACACATCGCTGAGAATGCAACCTTTTATAACGTAATGCTCGGAGACAAAGCAGCCGGAAACTATTCTTATAAAATGATGAAGACGATTCAGACACATTTAACGTTAAGTCTGTCTATTTCACAGCCAGACGATGACGAACTTATGGTTCCTCGTGATATTCTCATTAGCTATGTAACAGGTGCGCATATCGGGATGATTATGTCGTGGTTAAAAAGAGGGATGATTTATACGCCGCACTTTATGGCGATGCAGCTTACACGTTTAATTATTTTAGGGGCTCATACTGCGGCTGGATTAGAGAGACCTTTTTGAAACAGATAATAAAATAATGGAAGGTACTGACCTTGAAAATCTATTGGTAAATAATGTGTATTGTATTATTTTCGCTGATTTACAAGTATATCCGAAAGACAAAGTTTCAGAAATTGAAACTTATGAAGAATTCGTTGAAAGTGAGTGTGAACTCGTTCTTTTCGTAGTGGACAGCTGTTATACCGTTATTTACTGCAAAGATAAAGAAAAACTCGAATTGCTTTACAAAAATGCAGACAGCTTCGGATTTAAAAATATACAATTTATTACTGATGAAAATGACACAAGAACAAGAATAACTGCATGGTAAAACATAAAAAAGCGAAGGGAACCCCCTTCGCTTTTTCTTATTAATTAAATGTGATATTATGTACAGCCTCTTTATCAAGACGTTTGATAACTTCTACAATTAACTTCACTGCATTCTCATAATCATCACGATGTAACATTGCTGCATGAGAGTGAATATAACGAGTTGCAATCGTAATCGCCATAGATGGAATACCATTGACAGAAATATGAATTGCCCCTGCGTCAGTCCCGCCACCAGCTACAGAATCATATTGATAAGGGATATCTAATTCATCCGCCACATCAACTACGAAATTGCGAAGCCCAGTATGTCCAATGACTGATGCATCATATAAAATGATTTGTGGCCCATCGCCCATTTTACTTTGCGCTTCTTTTTCTGTTACTCCTGGTGTGTCGCCGGCAATACCAACATCTACAGCAAACGCGATATCTGGTTTAATATAATGTGCAGATGTTTTCGCACCGCGAAGACCTACTTCTTCTTGAACAGTTCCAACGCCGTATACAACGTTTGGATGCTTTTCATCTTTTAATTGTTTTAACACGTCAATTGCAATAGCACAGCCAATGCGATTATCCCATGCTTTTGCAAGTAGCATCTTTTCATTTTTCATCACTTGGAATTCAAAGTATGGTACAACCTGATCCCCTGGTCGTACGCCCCATTCCATTGCTTCTTCTTTGCTAGAAGCACCGATATCAATGAACATGTCCTTAATTTCAACCGGTTTTTTACGAGCTTCTGCTGGTAAAATGTGTGGTGGTTTTGAACCAATTACACCTGTTACATCACCTTTACGTGTTACAATTGTTACGCGCTGCGCAAGCATAACTTGTGACCACCAGCCACCAACTGTTTGAAAGCGAAGGAAACCTTTGTCATCAATTTGCGTAATCATAAAGCCAACTTCATCTAAGTGGCCAGCTACCATAATTTTCGGACCGTTTTCTTCCCCAACTTTTTTCGCAACTAAACTTCCTAAATTATCTGTAGAAAGTTCATCTGCAAACGGTTCAATATATTTTTTCATAACTTCACGTGGTTCGCGCTCATTACCTGCAATCCCGCGTGCATCTGTTAATTCTTTTAGCATTGTCAATGTCGAATCTAATTTTGTCATTGCCAACACCCTCCTTTTTCTTCATTCACTTCATTATACAAAATTAAATTGAAATATTCAAAAAAACAAATCAATACCCTTGTGTTTGACGCTGATGATTGACTTCGTTTTTATCTAAATATGCTTTTTCAATTTCTTCTTGACCAAACTCAAGAGCTTGTCCTAAACGAAGGTAGCTTGTAAATAGTTCAATATAATTTGTAATAGACGGTTGGTCCGTAAAACGAATTACTTTCGCATACGTGTCTAAGAAAATTTCAACTTGTGTTTTGTTCGTTTGAGCACATTTATAAAATAGGAAGTTTTTATCAATTCCTAGGTCAATTCCAATCGATAAAATAAAGTGCAGACCATCTACATATTCTTCAAGTATAACTTCACGTTCAGCTGCTGGTTTTTTGCTCCAATATTTAAAACAACGTGTTTCATTTGCAAGTTCCCCAATTTCAACAAGGAGTGCTAGCATTTTTTCTTTTAATAATTTCTTCGGTTGTAAATCATGTTCTTTCACAATACGATCATCTAACTCTTTTTGTAATTTAAATAGCTGTAGTAAATCCATTCTATTCCTCCTCCAACATCGCATAAAAACAATGTTGTTTCATCTCATATTTATTGTAAGCTTTAAAAATCCTACCCTTTATTATCTAATTAGCTTCCTAGCCCCTTATAAAATAGCTTGTCCCTAAATCATCAATACGTTTCAGACATCATCTACATATGATGAAACTTCCATATCATCTTTCCATTATAGCAGTGTCGTTTCTACTAGGAAAGATGCCTTTAAACGACAGTAAAAAAGCCAGAGGAAATCCTCCGACTTTTTTACTGTATATTCTTCTATATTGTTATAGCTTTTATACTTATTTTGTCATATCAAGTACAACACGTCCATTAATCTTTCCTTCTTCCATTTCACTAAAAATCTCATTAATTTCATCAAGATGACGTGTTTCTATAATTGCTTTTACTTTTCCTTCTGCGGCAAATTGCAATGTTTCTTGTAAGTCTTTTCTTGTCCCTACGATAGAGCCAATAATTTTCACGCCATTTAAGACGGTATCGAAGATTGGTACTTCCATCATTTCTGGTGGTAACCCTACTGCTACACACGCGCCACCTCGTCTAATAGAACGGTACGCTTGATCAAATGCCGGTTTTGATACAGCTGTGCAAATAGATGCATGCACACCTTTTACTTTCTCGAATATCCACGCTACCGCATCTTCTTTAAGTGGATTCACGGCTAAATCTGCACCAAGTTCTTTGGCGAGCTCTAATTTATCATCTACAGTATCAACAGCAACAACATGTAATCCCATTGCTTTTGCATATTGAACAGCTAAATGCCCAAGGCCACCGATACCAAAAATCGCAACCCAATCGCCAGGTTTTGCTTCTGATACTTTTAATGCTTTATATGTTGTAACACCGGCACAAAATAGCGGTGCTGCATCAACGAATTCTAAGTTATCCGGTACTTTCACAACATAATCAGCTGCTGCAACGCAATACTCTGCATAACCACCATCAACTGAGTAACCTGCATTATGTTGATCTAAGCAAAGCGTTTCACGGCCAGATAAACAATATTCACAATGACCACACGCTGAATATAGCCATGGTACTCCAACCCGGTCACCAACTTTTACGTGAGTAACACCTTCCCCTACTTCTTCAATAACTCCAACACCTTCATGTCCTGGAATTAGTGGGAGTTTCGGTTTTACCGGCCAATCACCGTGCGCCGCATGTAAATCTGTATGGCAAACGCCGCATGCTTCAATATGTACAAGAACTTCACCAAGTCCAGCTTTTGGTTTTGGAACTTCTTTCACTTCTAACTTCTCTTTGAACTCATTTACAACTGCTGCTTTCATGTAAACGCCTCCTAGTTATAGATACAAAAAGTTCTTACAAGTTCATCTTAATATAATAGAAGAAACGAGAGGCAGTTGAATTATGACAATAATTTGCGAAATATATCACAAATTATTGAACGATTATATTAATTATAAAAGCAGCTCCAAACAATAAAAAAACCTCAGAAGAAAATTCTTCTAAGGTTTTTGAACAATTAGTTTAAGTTGTTTTTTGCAACTGTTGCTAATTCAGCGAAAGCTTTTTCGTCATGAACAGCTAAGTCAGCAAGCATCTTGCGGTTAACTTCGATACCAGCAACTTTTAAACCGTGCATTAAACGGCTGTAAGAAAGACCGTTAATACGAGCAGCTGCGTTGATACGAGTGATCCATAATTTACGGAAGTCACGTTTCTTTTGACGACGGTCACGGAATGCATATAGTAAAGATTTCATAACCTGTTGGTTAGCAACCTTAAATAATGTATTTTTAGAACCGTAGTAACCTTTTGCTAATTTTATAACTTTTTTACGACGTTGACGAGTAACTGTACCACCTTTTACTCTTGGCATAATATTACCTCCTATTTGTTCTATATATCAGCCGAACTTATTTTAAGTTGTCAAGCATTTGACGAATGCGTTTGAAGTCACCAGCGCTTACTACACCAGCTTTACGTAGTTTACGTTTAGCTTTCGTAGATTTGTTAGCGAATAAATGGCTTGTGTAAGCGTGTGAACGCTTAAGTTTACCAGATCCAGTCTTTTTGAAACGCTTTGCAGCGCCGCGATGAGTTTTTTGTTTAGGCATAGGTATTTCCTCCTCTATCTATTACTTATCGTTTTTCGGTGCTAAAACTAAGAACATACTACGTCCTTCCATTTTAGGCTTAGATTCGATTGTACTAACTTCAGCACAAGCTTCTGAGAAGCGATCTAAAACACGTTGACCGATTTCTTTATGAGTAATGGCACGTCCTTTAAAGCGAATTGACGCTTTAACCTTGTCGCCTTTCTCTAAAAACTTGATAGCATTACGAAGTTTTGTGTTAAAGTCGTGTTCATCAATTGTTGGACTTAAACGAACTTCTTTCATGCTAATTACTTTTTGATTTTTGCGCTGTTCTTTTTCTTTCTTTTGTTGCTCAAAGCGGAATTTACCGTAGTCCATAATGCGGCATACTGGCGGTTTCGCATTTGGAGCAACCAATACTAAATCAAGATTAAGATTTGCAGCTAAGTCTAAAGCGTCATTACGAGACTTGATGCCAAGTTGATCACCGTTCGCACCAACTAAACGTACTTCACGTGCACGAATTTGCTCGTTAATCATCATATCCTTGCTAATAGTAAGCCACCTCCAAGGTTTTCTTAGAATACGTTTGTAGTCATAGAACCCAAACAAAAAAGTGTGGGCATACGGACACCCACACTTGTACAATCTTAAGTAAGAAAGACATTTACCTGCTAACTGCGTATGCGTCAATCAGGTGAGAAGCGGGTGCTTCTACTTGTTCTACAAAACAATATTCTATTATCCTTGATGAGTTTACCATAGGATATAACGTCTGTCAAGAAGACGCATTTTACTAACAACAAGAAATATTGTAACAAACAACACGAATACATGCAATACTTTTTTATGATAAGTCTTGTTTGGTTATTATTTCTAATTTTTGTTCCCCTTATCCATAAAACAAAGGCGCGGCATGCCGCGCCTTTTCCTTAGCGTTTTCCTTCAACTTTAATCATATCAACAAACGCATCTAATGCGATTGTTTCTGATTTTTGTTCACCGTATTTACGTACGTTTACGCCGTTTTCAGCAACTTCATTGTCACCTACTACAAGCATATACGGAATTTTTTGCATTTGTGCTTCACGGATTTTATAACCGATTTTCTCTTCACGAGTATCCACTTCCACACGGATACCAGCACGTTGCAAGTCTTCCTGTACTTTCTTCGCGTAGTCTAAATGTACTTGCGGAGAAACTGGGATTACTTGTACTTGAACTGGCGCTAACCATGTTGGGAATGCACCTTTGTACTCTTCGATTAAGAAAGCAACGAAACGTTCCATAGTTGATACAACACCGCGGTGAATAACAACTGGACGATGAGGTTTACCATCTTCCCCAACGTAAGTTAATTCAAAGCGCTCCGGAAGTAAGAAGTCTAATTGTACAGTTGAAAGTGTTTCGTCTTTTCCAAGTGCAGTACGAACTTGAACGTCAAGTTTTGGACCGTAGAATGCAGCTTCACCTTCAGCTTCATAGTACTCAAGACCCATTTCATCCATAGCTTCTTTTAACATAGATTGTGCTTTTTCCCACATTTCATCGTCAGCATAATACTTTTTAGTATCTTCTGGATCACGATAAGATAAGCGGAATGAATAATTTTCTAAACCGAAGTCTTTATATACTTCTAAAGTTAAGTTTACAACGCGTTTTAATTCTTCTTTAATTTGATCTGGACGAACGAAAATGTGCGCATCATTTAAAGTCATTCCACGTACACGTTGTAATCCAGATAGTGCACCCGACATTTCATAGCGGTGCATTGTTCCAAGCTCTGCAATACGAATTGGTAATTCACGATAGCTGTGGATATCGTTTTTATACACCATCATATGGTGAGGGCAGTTCATTGGACGAAGTACTAATTCCTCATTATCCATTTCCATTGATGGGAACATGCCATCTCGGTAGTGATTCCAGTGACCAGAAGTTTCATAAAGCTCTCTGCTTCCTAATACTGGAGTATATACGTGGTCATATCCTAAGCTCGCTTCTTTATCAACAATGTAACGCTCAATAATACGACGGATTGTTGCACCTTTTGGTAACCAAAGCGGTAAACCTTGTCCTACTTTTTGGCTATTTGTAAATAATTTTAACTCTTTACCTAATTTACGGTGGTCACGCTCTTTCGCTTCTTCAAGCATACGTAAATGCTCATCTAATTCTGCTTTCTTCACGAATGCAGTACCATAAATACGCTGTAGCATTTTATTATTGCTATCGCCACGCCAGTAAGCACCTGCAACACTTAACAATTTAAACACTTTAATTTTCCCTGTAGATGGAAGGTGAACCCCACGGCAAAGGTCGTAGAATTCGCCTTGTTCATAAATTGAAATAACCGCATCTTCTGGAAGATCGTTAATCAATTCTAATTTTAGTTCATCGCCAATTTCTTCATAACGGCGAAGTGCTTCCGCACGTGGCACTTCATGACGAACGATTTCTAAATTCTCGTTCACAATCTTTTGCATCTCTTTTTCGATTTTTGGGAAGTCCTCAACTGTAATTGCTTCTTCCATATCGATATCGTAGTAGAAACCATTTTCGATTACTGGACCAATACCAAGTTTTACATCTTTATATAAGCGTTTTAACGCTTGTGCTAAAAGATGGGCTGTTGAGTGGCGTAAAATGTATAAGCCATCTTCAGAATCTAATGTAATGATTGAAACTGCACCATCTTCTTCAATTGGTGTACGAAGATCGATCATCTCATCATTTAATTTTCCAGCCACAGCTTTTTTCTTTAAGCCTGGGCTAATAGAAGCTGCGATTTCTTCAGTTGTTGTTCCTTTTGGAAACTCCTTCACAGCTCCATCAGGGAAAGTAATTTTAACTACATCTGCCATCACTGGTCACTCCTTTTTTTCTCAAAATAAAAAACACTCATCCCGTAAAAAGGGACGAGTGTTGAATTCGTGGTTCCACCCTTGTTCCAATTAACTAAACTGTCAATTGCTCAAGTTCAACATAACGGTGTTGGCCGTTAGCAATTACTAGAAAAAATGTTCACTGCTAAAGTTTAGAGGTGGTAAGTAATAAACCCGTACTAGGAAGCTCGCACCCTAAGGCTTCCCTCTCTGAAAATCGTAGTAAATCACTCATGTCCTCATCGTAACATTTCAATATATTTCATTTATGTAGGTAATTATATGCTCAAAAACTTAGAAAATCAAGGGCGTTCCCTTTATTTTTTAAATTTTTCACGTTGTGTTCAAATTCATGCAGTGCACATAACTGAACTCGTTCTTGAAATACATTTTGAAGGGTAACAATCATATTGTGATCTTGCTCTTTCGTGTACAAATAAATCATTCTCGGCGCAATAGAAAGAAGCGGTGCAATTACCTTCGTGTCAATATATACGCCCTGCTTATTTAGTAAATCCTCTTCTATATATTGAACCAATTTTTCTTGTTTTAAACGTATTCCCTTTTCATCATAAAAAATAAAACTTTCATCAAATACAAGATGTAGACACGGTAAACGTGATTTTCGGCTGCTCACTTGTTGCCTTAGCATTTCTACAAACATTTGATATTCTTGCTCCATTTTATATTCATCGATCGCCACTTCCGCAAGTCGGTGTACCATCTCCCTATATGCGCGGAGGCGAAAACGAATATAAGATGAAAAAGAAAAAGAAAGCGGGTCACAGAGCCATCCTTTTAAAGAAGACATAATACGGACTTCAATTTTATTACGTGTTAGATCACGGGCAATTCCTTTTCGTTTTCCATTTAAGATAGCATGTGCCATATGTAAAATTTGATGGCACTCTTCTTGTTCTTCATAAAAAAATTTCTCTTTTAAAATAGTACGAAGCCATTCGTTTTGTTTTATATTAACAATAAAATAAAGAAGTACTGGTGTTAAAACTTTCTCAATATAATTCGATTCGCATATTGGTATATGAATCGTTACCTTTTGTTCATATAAATAAACACTTGTTTCTTTATATAGCTTTTCCGTTCTCTTTATCAGTTGTTGATATACGTGCGCAGCATCATTTTTTTCTTCGAAGCAGATTTCAATCACTCTTGTCCCCCCTTTTATCCCGCTCTACGGAGTTACTTTCTCTCAAGCCCCCATAAGAGTCCAGTTCACGAAAGCTAGGCGCTAAGTAGCAATACCTTCTCCCGCTTCACTCTACAATCCTTGCTAATTTTATATATATTAAGGGACTAGAAAAAAAATGATACAAGCTCGTATGAAATTTCAAACATATACTGAAGAAACAAAAAAAGAGCAAGCAGTATGCTCACTCTTTACGTATGACGACGATTTTTCCCACCAATTGGAACTGGCTTTGCCAAATACTTAATACGCTCCATAATACGCGCCGCTTTCATTTCTTCTGCTTCTCCACGCTGTGTGTAGGTTAAATGATGTTCTAGCTGTTTAAAGTCAAAATTAGACGTAAAGAACGTCGGTAAGTTTTCAAGCATACGGAACTGCAGTATAGCACCAAGCACATCATCACGCACAAAGCTTGACATTGCTTCCGCCCCAATATCATCTAACATTAATACTTGTACACGCTTCACCGCATCAATCTTTTCACCTATCGTATTATTTTGCAGTGAGCTTTTAATTTCTCGTAAAAATTCTGGTAAGTATACGATCATTGAACTTATTTTTTTTAAGGCTAATTCATTCGCAATCGCTCCTAAGAGATACGTTTTCCCTACACCAAATTTACCGTAGAAATATAACGCTTGTACTTTTTTTCCAGGTTCGTATGCACTTAAAAATTCATTCGCTGCACGAATCGCCTCAATTCGCGGTTCTAAATCTGATGGATCTAAATTTTCCATAGAAGCCTGTAAAATATCACTTGGCATATAGACACTTTGAACTAACTTTTCATATTTCTTCCGCTCATCATAAGCCACTTTTCTTACGCAGCGATCATATTGAATATCAATCATCTTACCTTGAATAATCAGTTTCGGCTCATACCCTTGAATCATATTTTCACATGATTCTAAGTTTGGACAATCTGCACATCCAACACTTTGTCCAATGTATTCATACAGTTTCACAAGACTTCGCTCTATCATGGAAGTCGTCACTTCACCTTTATGTTCTTCTACAAACTCTTTCACACGCGGATGAGCCATAACTTCCGCTTTTAACACTTCATATCTATTTTTAAAATTCTCATTTTGCATTAACTTTGCAAATGAATTTTGAATATGCTCCATTCTTTCACCTCAAAGAGCGTTCATTCTCCTCTATCAATCACGCTTATATTTTTTTAACTCTGCTTCCAATTTCTTTCGTTCTTCTTCTAACTTGCTCGATTTTCCCGCCACATTCGTAAGTTCCTTAGGCTGTTCTTTTGGTTGTTCCTTGGATTGTTCTTTCAACCAATCGGGCACCATTTCTTTCCGCACTGTTTTCTTCGAAGTATGACCCTTTTTCTTCGTTTCAGCCCATTCTTGATATTGGCGATTCTCTTCTTTCGCCAATGCCATCGCTTCTGATACCGTACCTACTTTTTTTCGTGCCCAGTGCCCCGCAATTTTCTCAACATATGTTTTGGCAAGCTTCATATCCGAACGCAGCATTACATAATAAATAAGTACATTGACCACACCTGGCGTTAGTTTTTGGTTCATCATTACTTCTTCTACAATTTGCAAATCTGCTTTCGTTGCTTCTGCCCCGCCTGAAATTTCTTTTAACAATTGTTTTGGAGAAATTTCTTCTAGCTGTTTAATAAGCATCTCTTCTTGCGTAGACGGCTCTTTCTCTTTCATCGTACGTGCAGCATGAGGCTGTACTCGTTCACTTAACACTGGGAGCGCTTGACCATTTTCAAATTGATACCAATCACGCGCTCCTTTCCGAAGCCTTTCCATATCAATCGTTTGCAATTCTGTCATTGCACCAAGCACAATACTTTGCATCGACAGCACATCCACACCATACACGTAAGAGAGTGTAACAACACATTCACGCACTTGGTCCGTAATCGCTTTTCGCGGCACAAGAGTCGATAACCCTTCTACAAATAAAGAAAAATCAAAGAAATCGTTCCAAAGTTGTGGGGCAGTTCCTTTTTCATTGCCCGGCATAACTGCGCTACTTGGAATTCGAAGTTCCTCTTGCGCATGCTCAAATTGACCTGGATTAAAAGACCCAAATACATCATTAAAGGAATGTGTAACATTTTCATAAGAAGCAAAGTCAAACTCTTCTTCTAAAAAATATTGTTTAACTTGATTATATTTTGCACGGCTTAATCGATTATACAAAAAGATGCTCAGGACAATATCATCAAAAAATTGTTTTGGTGATAACGGCGGCTGCAATTCGTATATAAACATTCGAATATCTTTTTCTTTTTTAATATATACGTTTAAAAGCCCAATTGCTTCTAATTTCATCCGTTCTTCATATACTTCAGGAAGCTGCATTTGCATTGTCACCATAAGAGAGTGGTGTGTATTCTCTTTTCCAAATACACGATCCTGCTCTAGCTCTCCCCACAGCGTCATGTATAAGCTAAAAGCCTTGCTACCCACTAATGGTTGATATAACATCGTTAATACCTTCCGATCGTAACTATGCAGCAACCCTTTTGCACTTACTTTATAACGATCAATTGGCAATAGCTCCATCCATGACTGTTTTTCCATCCTTGCAATTCCTTTCTTTCTTCCATTCTACGTATATAATTCCTTAGTGAAAAAGAGCTAATAGCTTTCGCTTCTAGCTCTTTTTCACCACTATTTGCGGGCTCAAAGTTTCACTTTATTCTCGTTCTTTTTGCAGTATATCTTTTAATTCTTCAATAAATACATTTAAATCTTTAAATTGACGATATACGGAGGCAAATCGTACATAAGCAACATCATCAATATCTCGAAGTGCTTCCATTACGATTTCACCGATCATATCACTTTTCACTTCTGATATTCCTAAATTACGAAGTTCACGCTCCACATTTTGTGTTACTTCTTCTAATTGTTTTAACGATACAGGTCTTTTTTCACACGCTTTAATTAATCCACGTAAAATCTTTTCTTTATTAAACTCTTCTCGTGTTCCCTCTTTTTTTACAACAATAAGAGGTGGTTCTTCTACTCGTTCAAATGTCGTAAATCGATTTAAACAACTTTCACACTCTCTTCTTCTTCGAATAGAGCGTCCCTCATCTACCGGACGTGAATCCAATACTCTTGTACCATTATGAAAACAGGCTGGACAACGCAACTCATTCACTCCCTTGCAATTTAATCTTCAGTCTTTTTTACTTCATCTACATGTGAAAATATATATACAATATTATATAACCTATTTGTATTTGCTCACTACCTTATCCTACTATTTCACGTTCAATAATACGTTACTTTTAAAAAATTTACTTTATAGCAAGCATTCGTCAAAAACAGTCTACCATTTTACAATTTCAAATTTATATAAACTAAAAAGAGGTGCATTATACACCTCTTTACATTTTAAATCAATTATGTTCTTTTTTAAAGAGCTTTTGTTTCTCTATGCTTAATTTCGAAGCTACCTGTGCCTCGAGGAAGCTCGATGCTCTCTCGCGTTTTCGCATTTAAACCTTCTGCAATATACTCTGCAGCAACATTTGGATCAATACGATCCCCACAAGTATAAACATCAATACTTGCATAACCGTGCTCTGGAAAGCTATGAATTGTTAAATGTGATTCCGAAATGATTACAACTCCACTTACACCCTGCGGCGCAAACTTATGGAAAGCAACCTCACGTACTTCAGCACCTGCTCTTAGTGCTGCATCCACAAATAATTGTTCAATAAACGGCATATCATTCAGTTTGTCGAAATCGCAATCCCAAAGTTCAGCGATTACGTGACGACCCATCGTGTCCATAGTATCCATTCTACAGTTCCCCCTTGTAAATTTAATCTAACTGTTCGAATTGAAAACTAATTTGCAATTTGGCTTGCTCCACTACCACGGGGGAAAGTTAGTCCAGAGAGGTCCTAACCCTTTAAGTAGTGACTACGTACCTCAGCTCTTAAGTTTACGAGTGTTAGTATACTTTGTTTATTTTCATTTTGCAACAACAGTTTTTTCGATTTTTTGTCATATTCTCTTCTTTACTTTTCCCCAAAAAAATAATTGATTCACAAATGCAGTAATCACAATGGTTTTTTATATGTACCATTTATAAAAATATACTCATATAATTTTTTCCTTTTCAGAAAAAACATAAAAAAGAAGACACGCAATCGCTTGCCTCCTTTTTTATCATTTTTTATCATTAAATGTGTTGTACACTTTCTTGTTTTGCTAATTCGTTAACAACTAACTTCACAAGATCTACAACGCGACGAGAGTAACCCCACTCGTTATCATACCAAGCAAGTACTTTCACTTTACGTTCACCCATTACCATTGTAGATAAGCCATCAATGATAGCAGAATGTGTATTTGTATTAAAGTCGATAGAAACTAAAGGTTCTTCACTGAACTCAATAATCCCTTTCATTGCACCGTTTGCAACTGTTTTAAACGCTTCATTAATGTCTTCAACTGTTACATCACGTTTTACATCTACTACTAAGTCAACAAGAGACACGTTTGGTGTTGGAACGCGAAGTGCCATTCCGTGAAGTTTTCCATTTAAATGTGGAAGAACTTTCGCTAATGCTTTCGCAGCCCCTGTTGTTGTAGGAATAATAGACTGTCCACAAGCACGTGCTCTTCGTAAATCTTTATGTGGGTTATCAATATTTTTTTGGTCATTTGTATAAGCATGAACAGTTGTCATTAAACCGTTTTCAATTCCGAACTGCTCATCTAACACCTTAACAACAGGCGCTAAACAGTTTGTTGTACAAGATGCATTTGAAATAACAGTATGTTTTGTAATGTCTAATTGTTCTTCGTTCACACCAACTACAACTGTTACATCTTCATTTTTACCAGGTGCTGTTAAAATAACTTTTTTCGCTCCAGCTTCTACGTGAAGTATCGCTTTTTCTTTTTCATTAAATTTACCAGTTGCTTCGATTACAACTTCAACACCTAATTCTTTCCAAGGCAACTCTTTTGGATCGCGGTTGTTTAGAAGGCGAATCATTTTCCCATCCACTAATAAATGATCTTCAAATGCTTCCACTGTTCCGTCAAACTTGCCATGAACTGTATCATACTTGATTAAATGTGCTAATGTTTCTGATGGATAGCTTGCGTTGATTGCTACAATTTCGAATGCGCTTTCTTTTATTGCTTGACGAAATACCATTCTCCCAATACGTCCAAATCCATTAATTGCCACACGAATCATAATATGTTATCCCCCTTGAATGCGTTATACTATTTATCTCTAATCCCAATAATAGTATAACACAAAAAGAGGATATGTCACTAAACATTTTCACTAATTTCACAATTTTTTAGTTAATGATGTTCCACTCTTTTAAAATGCGATGTAATTGGGCTTTTGTCTCAGCAATTGTGCCATCATTATAAATAACTTTATCAGCTAATGTTATTTTCTCCGCTAAAGACATTTGGGAATCAATACGCGCTTTTGCTTCCTCTTCTATAAAGCCATTCCGCTTCATTAAACGTTCTAACTGCGTACTAGGTGCTACAGCTACAACTAAAATTTGATCAACAAGTGAAGTTAGCTTACTTTCAAATAAAAGCGGAATATCTAGTACAACCGCTTGCATGCCTTCCTTTATGTACATGTCCTTCTGCACATTCATTTCTTTGCGGACAGCTGGATGAACAATTTTATTTAAGCGCAATCGTTTTTCTTCATTATGAAATACAATACTCCCAAGCTTCGGACGATCAAGTTCGCCATCTGCTTGTAATATTTCTTCACCGAATACGTCTACAATTTCTTTATATGCTTCTTTACCTTGTTCTACAACTTCTCTTGCAATAATATCCGCGTCAATTACAGGTATGTGCAGCTCACAAAACATTTGTGAAACAGTACTTTTTCCGCTTGCAATACCTCCTGTTAAACCTATAACAATTGTCATTCTATTTCCTCCTCACAAATAGAAGCGTGAAACTTATGTTTCACGCTCCCACTTACATTTTCCAAATTCCAATAATAATAAGTAAAATCCCAGGTAGGAACGTAAATTTTTGTAACCATCGCATATTCGATAAAACCGTTCCTATCCTCATTCCGATAAATAAAAACAGAGAACTCATAACGGCAACTAACACTGCCATCATGGCGGGTGTATATCCTAGTAAGGATGCACCAATCCCTGCTCCAAACGAGTCTACTGAAAGAGCGATACCTAAAAGCAAGGCTTCTCCACCAGAAATCGTGCCTGATTTATCAAAATCGGCAACAGTCGGTTTCCGTAAAATTTGAATGACTAACCCAAGCGAAGCAATTTCTAACTTCCAAACTTTCTCTTCTTGCTGCGGTTCGTCTTTTTTATCACTCCGAAAAAACTGATACAACACCCACGCTCCAATAGCCACTAAAACGATTCCGCCAATGCGCGTTGCAATCACTGGAGAAAACACCTTAGCAATCATATGTCCAATTCCCATCGACACAAGCATAACAGCCGCTGAACACATTCCAATGATGAGTATCGATTTTAACGGAATCCGTACGCTCCGCAAACCATAAGTAAGCCCTACACTACAGCTATCCAAACTTAATGTAAAAGCTAATAAAATAAGAGAGAAATAATGATACATCGGTAAGCTCCTTCCCTATACATAGCTTTGCTGTATGTATATGACAAATGCCTATCCGATGTTATTAGAAAACAATATCTTTCTTAGCTTTTTGGCTGGCACATAGGACAATAATGCGTTCCTCGTCCACCAACAACTGTCTTTTCAATCACATTTCCACAAGTTACGCATGGTTCACCTTTTCTTCCATACACATTTAGAAGCTCTTGGAACGAGCCAATTTGTCCTTGCGAATTGATATACGTTCTGATTGTACTTCCACCGCGCTCAACAGCCTCCGCTAATGTTGCAACGGTCGCCGCATGAATCTTTTCTATTTCAGCTTTCGTTAAAGATGAAGCTTCTCGTTCCGGGTGAATCCCGGAACGGAATAAAACTTCATCTACATATATATTACCAAGCCCGACTAAAAGACGTTGATCGAGCAATACAACTTTTATTTTACGGTTTGTCTTTTGCAATCTTTCTTGCAAATACCCTACTGTCAGTTCAGCGTCAAATGGCTCCGGCCCTAAATCAGCAAGTGGCATTTGGTCAAATTCTTCACCTTTTTTAAAGAGATGCATCGTGCCGAACTTTCTTACATCTTTATAGTGTAACTCTGTACCATCTGTAAACTGGAAACGCACATGCGTATGTTTATCTACCGGCTCATCATCTTTATGAAGCAAATATTTCCCTTCCATACGCAAATGTGAAACAATAACATACTTTGTTACATATAGAAGTAGAAACTTACCTCTTCGCTCAATCCGTTCAATCTTTTCACCTCGTAACATTTCTTTAAAGAGCTCTGCGTCATCTGGTCGCTTTACTAATTTTGGATATGTTACGATCACATCTTGAATTGTTTTTCCCGTTACAAGGTTTTCAAGTGTCCTTCTAACATTTTCAACCTCTGGTAGTTCAGGCATTCAATCACTTCCTTATTTTGCGTCATACCAAGTTGGACCAGAAGAATAATCAACTTTTAGAGGAACAGCAAGTTCAATCGCATGCTCCATCACTTCAGGTACAAGCTTTTCTAATTTTTCTACTTCTTCTTTTGGCACTTCAAAGATCAATTCATCGTGCACTTGCAGAAGAAGACGCGCTTGTAAGCCTTCTTCTTCTAAGCGATCCGCCATAATAATCATCGCTTTTTTAATAATATCTGCCGCACTACCTTGAATTGGTGTATTCATCGCAGTACGCTCCGCAAAGCTGCGCAAATTAAAATTACGACTCGTAATTTCCGGAATATAACGGCGACGATTTAATAATGTAGAAACGTATCCTTTTTGCTTCGCTTCTTGTACAATCTCATCCATATATTCTTTTACACCAGGGAAGCTCGCGAAATACTTTTCAATAAATTCCCCTGCTGCTTTTCGTGTGATTCCTAAGTTTTGTGAAAGCCCATAGTCACTAATACCATAAACAATTCCGAAGTTAACCGCTTTTGCTTGACGTCTCATATTCGATGTTACTTCATCTTTTCCAACCCCAAACACGTCCATTGCAGTTTTCGTATGAATATCCATATCATGCTGGAACGCTTCTACTAACCCTTTGTCTTTTGCAATATGCGCCAAGACACGCAGTTCAATTTGTGAATAATCGGCTGCATACATAATCCAACCTTCTTTTGAAGGAATGAACGCCTGACGAATCTTTCTTCCTTCTTCTAAACGGATCGGGATATTTTGCAAGTTTGGTTCTGTAGAACTTAATCGGCCCGTTTGCGTTAACACTTGATTAAAACGAGTATGAATTTTAGATGAATCTTCATGAACAACTTTTAATAATCCTTCAATATATGTCGAATTTAATTTTCCTAATTGACGATAGTGTAAAATTTTAGGAATAATTTCATGATGCTCCATTAACTTGTCCAGCACATCAGCTGACGTAGAATATCCTGTTTTCGTCTTTTTAATAACCGGTAGATTTAAATTCTCAAATAGAACCACGCCGAGCTGCTTTGGAGAATTAATATTAAATTCCGTTCCTGCAAGCTCATAAATTTCTTGTTCCATTTCCTTAAGCCTTCCAGCAAGCTCATCTCCCATACTACGTAAGCGCTCTGTATCAACCGTAACACCTTTCACTTCCATTTCAGCTAACACACGAGCAAGCGGCATTTCAAGCTCAGTAAATAGTTCATATTGTTCATTTTTTTGTAGTTCTTCTACAAATGTTTTTTGCACATCGTATAATACATGTACTTTTCGAGCTACGTGCTCCGCAACTATATCTTGCGCAGGAACCGCACGTTTTGCACCTTTTCCATACACTTCTTCATCAGATTTAACAGCATGCGTTTCTTTCATTTTCGCTACAGCACGGAAATCTTTGTCTGTATCTGCTGGATCAAGTAAATAAGCGGCAATTAGTAAATCAAAGTCAATCCCTTGAATCTCTATACCTTTCCACTTAAGTGCAACAATGGCACGTTTCGCATCAAACGTATACTTTCTCATTTCATCATCTGCAAGCCACTTCTTAAAAGCTTCAGATTTTAGCGCAACATCGCTCGGAATGAAATAACAGCCATTTTCATTTTGAATACCGAACCCTTGAATGTCAGCTTTATGATAATTGTCTTCTTGTACTTCCACAATAATTGCACTATCTTGCTGCAGCATTTCCTCTGTCACTTCTTCTACAATATCAAATGAAATATCATCTAATTCAGCTGGAGCTGTTTCTTCAGGAGTCGCACCGAGCTTATTTAATAGCGAAGTAAATCCTAAATTCTCGAACATTGGAATGACGTCACTTGCTTCATATCCTTTATATTCGATATCATCTACATGCACTGTAATTGGTGCATCGGTAATAATTGTGGCAAGCTCTTTACTCATAAACGCTTGCTCTTTATTCATCTCTAGCTTTTCTTTTAATTTTTTTCCGCTCACCTTGTCTAAGTTCTCATATACTGCTTCTACTGTTTCAAATTGCGTTAACAATTTGATTGCTGTCTTCTCACCAACTCCCGGTACACCTGGGATGTTATCAGATTGATCTCCCATTAAACCTTTCATATCAATAATTTGCTTTGGTGATAAATTATATTTTTCGAATAACGCTTCTTTCGTATATTCATCTACTTCTGTAATCCCTTTACGCGGAATACATACAAGCGTGGTATCAGAAACAAGCTGCAGTAAATCTTTATCTCCAGAAATAACTTTTACGTGAGCACCTTGTTCGTTCGCTTCTTTCGCTAGTGTGCCCATAATGTCATCTGCTTCATAGTTCTCTAACTCATAGCGTGGTACGTGAAACGCATCTAACAGTTCACGAATAAATGGGAATTGCTCTGATAGCTCAGGTGGCGTTTTTTGACGACCTCCTTTATATTCGCTAAATGTTTTGTGACGAAATGTTGTTTTACCCGCATCAAACGCAACCAGCATATGCGTTGGTTTTTCTTCTTCTAATATTCTCATTAACATCATCGTAAAACCATAAATTGCGTTCGTATGTATACCTTTGTCGTTATTTAAAAGCGGCAGTGCAAAGAAAGCACGATACGCGATATTATTTCCATCGACTAATACGACCTTTTTTTCCAAATTAGAAACCTCCCCATACAAATTTAAAACGATTTATATATAAATCCAAATTGAAAAACCGACATAAACCCTTTCTTTTTAGGAGGTGGAGAACACCCAGCCATGCATAGAAGCGGTCACCCCATGCCAAGTTAAAACAAAAAGAGAAAACGAGCGCAGGTCACCTTTTGTTCTTCATAGCAGTGACTTATATATTGAAAAATCAAAATGGATTTATATAGAAAGAAAAAACCGTCTTTTCCTTCTCTCTATATTAACACGACTAAGAGAGAGAAGAAAAATAACGGTTTTTCCTACTACATATATTTAATGTAAAATGGAGATGCTGTCACAATATCTCATGAATTAAAATAACCTTATCGTATTGATATAACACTTTGATATAAGTTACATAGAGATATTTCAAAAACAAAGATATTATAGTTTCACAAAAAGGGAAGTGACGAGAATAGAGCACCTATTCTCGTCCAAAATTACTCCTTGGATGAAGGGGTTTTCATGTATTATATTAACAGGACTTTATTAATATTTAATGAAGCTATTGTTAATATAATGTAAATATATCCCGTTCAAACGTTTACTATATAAATCCAAATTAAGAAACCGACATAAACCCTTTCTTTTTAGGCGAGAGAGAGCATCCGGCCATGCATAGAAACGGTCAGACCCTCTTCCTGCTCCATGCCAAGTTAAAGCAGAGAGAAAAAACGAGTGTAGGTCACCTTTTTCATATCAACGACTTATATATCGAAAAATCAAAATGGATTTATATAGCTCTCATCCAATAAAGTGAAACTTTAATCAGTGGTTTTTTCCATACCCACTGATTATTAGCCCTCACCAATCGGACTTTTACGGACAGCCCGACCCCCACCTAACTTCTTTTCCTTTGCTGAATTTTCAGGTGGGGGTCTTACTGCCCGCGAATAGTGGGATAAAGGTTTCACATTACCATTACTTCTCCAAATCCGATTTCGGTAAAGCAACTGTAAATGTTGTTCCTTCTCCTACTTCACTCTCTACAGTAACTGTCCCATGATGCGCTTCTACTAAATGTTTTACAATCGATAACCCAAGGCCTGTACCGCCTGTATTTCGACTTCTCGCTTTATCTACGCGATAAAAACGTTCAAAAATACGTGGGATTTCTTCTTTACTAATTCCGATCCCTGTATCAGATACTTTTATATAGGCGTTATGTTCATCTTCTAACAACTTTACAGAAACTGTACCGCCAGCTGGTGTGTATACAATTGCATTATTAACTAAATTGATAAAGATTTGTTTTAATCGACTTGGATCCCCTATCACTGAAGCACGTCTCAATACATCAACTTGTAAGGAAATTTCTTTATCTTGTGATTTATTCTCTAGCACCATTTTGATTTCTTCAAGCAATTCCTTCATCTCAACAGTACCCATATTTAACTTAAATCCTTGTTGTTCAATCTTTGATAGATCCAATAAGTCTTCGATTAAGCCTTGCATACGCTCGCTTTCCTTTAAAATAATGTTCAGGAAATGCTCGCAAAACTGCTGATTTTCCATCGCACCATCAAGCAACGTTTCAGAAAACCCTTTAATAGAAGTAATTGGCGTCTTTAGTTCATGTGAAACGTTCGCTAAAAAGTCTTTTCGCATTTGCTCTAGTTTCTTTAGCTCTGTTATATCGTGGAATACGAGAACAATCCCTTTCCATTCATGATTTGTCCCAATAATTGGTGCGCCATATACTTCAAAGTGCTTTCTTTCAATACCAAGTGGCAGCAACATTTGCTTTCGCACTTTCACTTCTGTCATAAAAATTTCTTCCACAAGTTCAATGATTTCTGCATGAAAAAACGCTTCATAATACAAACGATCTAAATACTCTTCATCCGTTACATGAAATATTTCTTTATACGAACGGTTTACAAGACTTATATAACCGCGGCTATCAATTAAGATCATACCGCTTCCCATATTTTCAATCAGTGTATGTAAACGATCTTGTTGCATTTCTTGCTCTAGCGTCATTTCTTGTAAATTACGCGCTAAAATATTGATCGCCTTACTTAACATCCCCGTTTCATCTGAATGACTTTCATAAGCACGTGCCTTATAATTCCCCTTCGCTAATTCAATCGCTACTTTCGTAACAGACTCTATTGGACGAATATATTGACCTGTAATTTTCACACCAAGAAAAACAACAACAAGACAAGCAATCACAAACCCTACAATGAGTAATCCCCACGTTTTTTGATGAACATCTTTCAAAGGAGCAATTGTACTTTTTATAATGATGTACCCTTGCTTCCCCTCTGCATCTTGAACAAACACCGCATGATGGAATACATTTTTATCATCTGTTTCCTTCGTAATCACTCTATTTTTTTGTTTTGCTGTTTCAGAGGAAAGTTCCTCAATTGTCGCTTGGTCGAATATAGGTTGCTTACCTTTACTATATTTGACTTTCTTCTCTTCATCAGTAAATATAACCGAAACCGGCACTTGTTCTTCTAATTTTTCAAATACGTTTGGCGCTTTTAGAACATGATCAATACCTTCTGCCTCTACTAATGAAGCAACATATCTTGCCTCTTTTACCGTTCTGTCTTTCGCATGATCGATGTAGTAATTCTCAAACACCGTTTCCAAAAGTACTCCTAGTCCAACTAAAATAAGAATAATAAGAGAAACAAATGTAAAGAGAAGCCTCGAGCGAAATTTATTCATCCCCCTTTGGCTCCTCTAATTTATAACCTAATCCACGAATTGTTTTAATGTACGCTGGTTTTTTCGTATTCTTTTCAATTTTATCCCGCAAATGACTAATATGAACATCGACGATTCTTGTATCGCCGGCAAAATCATAATTCCATACAGCACTTAGTAACTGATCACGTGTTAATACACGACCCTTATTCCTTGCTAAATATACAAGTAACTCAAATTCTTTTGGCGTTAGTTCTAGCTTTTCTCCTTGGAAATACGCCTCATAAAATTCAGGTAAAATTCTTAAATCAAAGATATTGATACTATTTTCATCCTGTACTTCTGAAACTGGTTCATCTTGCAATTTCGTACGACGTAAAATCGCCTTCACACGTGCAACAACTTCCCTTGGGCTAAATGGCTTTGTCATATAATCATCTGCCCCAAGCTCAAGACCTAACACTTTATCAAACTCATCATCTTTCGCTGTTAGCATTAAAATAGGTGTCATAATACGCTGCAAACGCAATTCTTTACACACTTCCATACCATCCATTTTTGGAAGCATTAAATCTAATATAATCAGATCTGGACGTTCCGTTGTTGCTTTATGAAGCGCAACTTCACCATCCATCGCTGTTATCACTTCAAATCCTGCTTGCTGCAAATTGAATTCAATTAAAGTTAAAATAAACTCCTCATCATCAACAACTAAAATTCGATTGCTCATTCTCTTCCTCCAAGTTATAGACTTGAAACCTTCTTCATCCTAGTATTTCCCCACTATTCCCATCATACTAGAAAACAATTCTCCTCTCAATAGAATTGTCCATTCACTAAGTTTGATTGTGCTATAGTTATATAGGAAAATATATCTAATAGAAAGCGATGGTACATATTCATGTTTAAAGCAGCTGTTATTTTCATTCTTGCCGGACTAGCTGAAATTGGTGGTGGATATCTCATCTGGAAATGGATACGGGAAGGTGGTTCCATCTGGTTCGGTCTAATGGGAGGAATCATTTTATGTTTATATGGTGTAATTGCCACATTCCAAGTATTTTCTAGCTTCGGACGTGTATACGCAGCTTATGGCGGTGTATTTATTCTCATGAGTTTATTATGGGGATGGATGGTTGATAAGAAAACACCTGATTTGTTCGATTGGGCTGGTGCAGCTGTTTGCCTTGTCGGTGTGTTTATTATTCTTTGGCCACGTGGCTAAAAACAGGTACCCATTTAACTTATATCTCCTTAAAATGTAATAATCAATATAATTAAATTTTAATATAAAGATTAAACTGTTAAGGAGCGGATTCAAAATGAATCGTAAAAATTGGGTATTATCTGGCTTCGCTTTATTATTTATAGTTGGTTTTACTGCCGGCTTTTCAAACTGGGAAACATTACAAACTGACATCTCTGATTTCTCAGAAGGGTTTGCAGAAGGTTTTTTCAGTTAAGTTATACTTACATTCGATCCTATAAAGTGAAACTTTAATCAGTGGGGTTTTTTTTCATCCCCCACTGATTATTAGTTGAACGAATCGGGCTTTTACGGACAGTTCATCTCCCACCTAACTTCTTTGCTTTCGCTGAATTTTGAGGTGGGAGTGTTACTGTCCGTTAATGCGGGATAAAAAAATAGTGCTAACCTAGCATATAATAGGTTAGCACTATTTTTCATTACACTCTTACTAACTCATTATTAAAAATTATCCAACGCTTTTTCTAAAATAGAAGCTGATTTGTAAGGCGGCGCTACTGTTAGTACACCTTTCACAACCACTTCTTCTTTTTCATCATAAGCGAATACACGCATATCAATCGTATGCTCTTCCCCCGCAACTGCTACAACTTCAAAATGAATTTGCAAAGTTTCATAATGATGTACAGGCTTCACAAAAGTCAGGTCCTTCCTAACAACATGACTGCCTGGACCTGGTAAATATTTCGTAACTGCCGTTGTAATCATACCCGTTAACATAATGCTTGGTACAATTGGTTTTTCATACGGAGTTTGGGATGCGTAATCATGCTGAATATATAATGGATTTGAATCATTTGTTAATCCTAAATACAATAACAGATCTTTATCCTCAATTTTTTCAGTGATAGATAACTTTTCTCCTACTGTAATCTCATCCATTCGACGACCAATTTGAATTTTTTTCTTTAACATGTTACAATCCCCCTCCAATTTTTATTTTATTATCCTACCAAAAGCAATATATTATCCGAAGCGCTACTATAATGAGGGCAATGTATATTATAAGTCTATGTTCCCATTGTAGGACACAATTAATGATAGCGTTTTCATATTATTTTAAAAAAATAATCCTCTAAATAGTAGAAAAAGATTCGGGGCCCCGAATCTTTTTCTAACATATATTTTGTATTAAACAAGAACTTTCATAACGTTACGTACAGATTCTACTGAACGATCTAACGCTTCTTTTTCTTCTTCACGAAGTTCTAATTCAATAATTTTTTCAATTCCGTTACCACCTAGAATTACTGGTACACCTAGGTAAAGGTCGCTATAGCCATATTCACCTTCAAGGTATGCGATAGCTGGTAATACACGGCGTTGATCTTTTAAAATCGCTTCAGTCATTTCAACTAAAGAAGCAGCTGGCGCGTAGTATGCACTACCGTTTCCTAGTAAACTTACAATTTCGCCGCCGCCTTTACGCGTACGTTCTATGATTGCTTCTAAGCGTTCTGCAGGAATTAATGTTTCTAATGGAATACCGCCTGCGTAAGAATAACGTACAAGAGGCACCATGTCATCACCGTGGCCACCAAGAACGAATCCTGTAATGTCTTTAACAGAAAGATTTAATTCTTGTGCGATGAATGTACGGAAACGAGCTGTATCTAATACACCAGATTGACCGATAACACGCTCTTTCGGGAATCCAGCTTCTTTAAATACAGAATATGTCATTGCATCAACTGGATTTGTTAACACAACAATAATTGCGTTTGGTGAATGTTTTGCGATATCTTTCGTAATACTTTTCATAATTTTAGAGTTTGTTGCTACTAAATCATCACGGCTCATACCTGGTTTACGTGCAATTCCTGCTGTAATAACAACAACGTCAGAATCAGCAGTATCTACGTAATCAGATGTGCCGATAATGTTAGCATCAAAACCTTGTACAGGGCTTGCTTCTAACATATCTAACGCTTTCCCTTTTGTTGGATTCTCCAGTTGTGGAATGTCCACTAATACAACATCTGCAAGCTCTTTTTGAGCTAATAAAAACGCTGTTGTTGCTCCGGTAAATCCTGCACCGATGACTGATACTTTTTTGCGTTTGATTGTCATACTTTCTCCCCCACTCTGAATTATGCGTTTTTGATTACTGCTAAGTCCATATTGTTAATAAGGGCATCAGCAAATTCGGAACATTTCACTTCAGTTGCGCCATCCATAAGACGTGCGAAGTCATATGTTACCACTTTTGAAGCAATTGTTTTTTCTACTGAAGCAGTTACTAATTTCGCAGCTTCATTCCATCCTAAATGCTCTAATAATAATACTCCTGAAAGAAGAACAGAAGATGGATTCACTTTATCTAAACCTGCATATTTTGGAGCTGTACCATGTGTCGCTTCAAAAATAGCATGTCCAGTAACATAGTTAATGTTTGCACCAGGTGCAATACCAATGCCACCTACTTGTGCTGCAAGTGCATCAGAAATATAATCGCCATTTAAGTTCATTGTTGCAACAACATCAAACTCACGCGGACGTGTTAAAATTTGTTGTAAGAAGATATCCGCAATAGAATCTTTAACAATGATTTTACCAGCTGCTTCAGCCTCTGTCATCGCTTTATTCGCTGCATCTTTACCATCTTTTTCAACAATACGGTCATATTCAGCCCAAGTGAATACTTTATCGCCGAATTCTTGTTCCGCAACTTCATAACCCCAGTTTTTGAAAGCACCTTCTGTAAATTTCATAATGTTTCCTTTATGAACTAATGTAACAGAAGAGCGTTTTTCGTTAATTGCATATTGAATTGCAGCACGAACAAGACGCTTTGTTCCTTCTTCTGAAATTGGTTTAATACCAATTCCTGATGTTTCTGGGAAGCGAATTTTGTTTACACCCATTGTTTCTTTTAAGAACTCAAGCACTTTTTGTGCTTCTGGAGATCCTTGTGCATATTCAATACCAGCATAAATGTCTTCTGTATTTTCACGGAAAATCACCATATCAGTATCTTCCGGACGTTTTACAGGTGAAGGAACACCTTCAAAATAACGAACTGGACGTAAACATACATATAAGTCTAACTCTTGACGAAGCGCTACGTTTAGAGAACGAATGCCGCCACCAACAGGCGTTGTAAGTGGGCCTTTAATCGCGATTAAATATTCGCGAATTTCATTTAACGTCTCTTCTGGTAACCATTCGCCTGTTTGGTTGAATGCTTTTTCCCCTGCAAGCACTTCTTTCCAAACGATTTTCTTCTCACCATCATAAGCTTTTTCAACAGCTGCTTCTAATACACGAGATGCTGCCGCCCAAATATCTGGTCCAATTCCATCACCTTCAATAAAAGGAATAATTGGATTGTTTGGTACATTCATAACACCATTCGTTACAGTAATTTTTTCTCCTGTCGTCACTGTGATAACCCCCATGTTTGAAATTTCATATGTGTGAAACTGAGGGAATAAACCCCTCAGTTCAAACCGTTAGTCAAATTAAAATATTCCAATCATTACATCTTTGCAAAAAAATCAGATTTTTGAAAGCGTATTTTCACTATCTAAATAGTGTTTTTAACTTATCGTTGTGCTAATGGAACATAGCGTTGATGCGTTGGTCCATTATAATCAGCACGCGGACGAATTAAGCGGTTATTTTCATATTGTTCTAGAATATGAGCTAACCAACCTGACATACGACTGATCGCAAAGATTGGTGTAAATAAATCATGATCAATTCCTAAACAATGGTAAACAGAAGCAGAATAGAAATCGACATTTGGTGGAAGACCTTTTTCTTTTGTAACAATGTCTTCGATTTTGATAGACATATTATACCATTTTTCTTCCCCTAAAAGCACGCATAATTTCTTAGACATTTCACGTAAATGTTTCGCGCGAGGATCACCGTGCTCATATACGCGATGGCCAAATCCCATAATTTTCACCTTATTTTGAAGTGCGTTATGAATATAGGATTCTACATTTTCTTCTTCGCCAATTTCTTTTAACATCTTCATTACATTTTCATTCGCTCCGCCGTGAAGAGGTCCTTTTAAAGCACCAATCGCTGCTGTAATACCAGAATATACGTCTGAAAGTGTAGCAACGCAAACGCGAGCTGTAAATGTAGAAGCATTTAATTCATGATCCGCATGAAGTACAAGAGCTTTATCAAAAGCTTCAATTTCCACTTCATTTGGTTCGCGGTTATTTAACATATAAATAAAGTTTGCAGCTAATGATAAATCTTTTCGTGGCTCAACCACTTCTAAACCTTTACGAATTCTTGCATACGCTGCAACAAGAGTCCCTACTTGAGCCTGTAATTTAACCGCTTTCAAATAATTGGACTTCTCATCCATTAATTCAGCGCTCTCATCGTATAATGATAACATGGAAATCGCAGTTCGTAAAACAGACATCGGATGTGCAATCTTTAAATCTACTTGTTTTAAATATGATAAAATCTCACTTGGAACTTTAGAATATTCAGATAGAGTTTCTTTTAACTCATTTAATTCCTCTTCATTAGGAAGTTTACGGTGCCATAATAAATATACCACTTCTTCAAACGTAGCATTTTCCGCTAAATCATCAATATTATACCCAACATACGTTAATGTATCATCAATAATAGAACTTACGGATGATGTTGTTGCTACTACCCCTTCTAATCCTCGAATAACAGTCATGACATTCTCTCCTTTTCCTGAAAATTCTCCCAACCTTGCTCCCTTATATCTGTTTGCTTCCCTTCTAAATTATGAACGCCCGTTCACTCTTTAGGCAAGCAAAATGCACGATCATGCAAATTTGTTGTGATGTTCCCATCTCGTTGTTCCATTGCTTTATCAAAGCATGAGCGTGAGTTTCTCTCCGAATCCTCACGCTTAGAACAATAGATGGTGAGGAAAACTAGTTTCGAAGAGTTTATGATAAAAACAACATAAAACAATGTCAGCAGAAAATTATTTTATGTTGTTTTTATTTTATCTGGTGTAAGTCTTCGTTGCTATGTAGCCTTTACATGTTTTCTAATTCTATTATAAACAATTATCTGACTTTTGTGAATGGAAAGAATTCAAAAATTTTATATTACTATAAAATTCTTCACTTAAACATCTGTATAATGTTCATCACAGCATAGGCAATTCCAGCTCCAATTAATGGTCCTACAGCAACTCCATTAAATAATGCAACTGCAATAATTGTTCCAAATACAAGCGCAGTTGTAATATGAGGATCGTTCGTTAATAACTGCACACCACCCTTTGCTAACAAAGCAACCGCTATCCCTGAAGCGAGCGCAATCCATGCATAATATGATTTAGCTGCTTCACCAAGCTGCTTAAATCCAATTTCACCCGTAGCGATCGGAACAAGAACCGCAATTGTAATAACCGTTACACCAAGATTAATTCCTTTTGTTTGTAAATATGGAAGGATTTTTTCTCCTAGAAACGTCCACTTTAATAAAAATAAAACGCCAACTGCTACAGTGAGCGATTGATTTTTAGCAATAAGTCCAATAATAAGTAGTATGAATAAAAATAACGTTGATTGACTAATCATGATTACACTTCCTTTCTGAAAATAATGAACCTGTTTACAAAGTAAATCGCTGTTAAACATATCGTTATACACGATATAGGCAAGAGTATTCATCAATCAATATAGATGATACAGCAGACCTTAAACGCTCTAAACAAGACCAAAATAAGTTGTTTTTATATTTACCGAGAAAGAAAAGCACACTTCTTTCTTTTCTTATAAGAAACCAGTAAAATAAAAAGTAGGTAAAGTGAGGCTCTCGTCAATCAGTACAGAGAAAACATTTACTATTGATTAGCCTTCACCGTCAAGCTTTTACGCGCCGATCACTTCACACCTTGAAGTAATTCATACTGCCCGCGAATAGCAGGATAAATCCATCATTCCACTATAACATAAATACAATTTGGAATGGGAGGTAAGCACCTTTGAATCGAAACTCACTGTATATCGTATTGCGACTTATATTTGTCATTTTAGCAATAACAATTGGGTTTTATGCGATTTTGTATGTTTCAGGTCTTATATACCCTTTTATCATCGCATTAGCTTTTGCTTATTTGATTAATCCAGTCGTAAATTTTCTCAATCAAAAACTACAGTTCCCTCGTGCCTTAGCGGTACTCGTCAGCTTAATTCTCGTGTTCGGTGCCATCGTCGGACTTGTTACATATCTTGTGACAGAAGCGATTTCCGCCACAACTTACTTACTACAAATCGTCACAGAGAAGTTTCCAGCAATTGTACAGTATGCACAGCAATTTGCACTCAATAATATTATGCCTTTATATGATGATTTAATTTCTAAATTTAATCACCTTGGTGAATCACAACAATATACAATTACACAAAACATTCAAAATCTAGGAACGGAAGCAACAAAACAAATGAAAGAGCTGTTAACCGCCATTATAAGTGGATTAACAAATTTCATCAGTGCACTCCCAACAACTTTAACAGTCCTCGTCTTCGTCTTATTAGCGACTTTCTTTATTAGTTTTGATTGGCATACACTCGCTCACAAAGTAAAGCGATTACTTCCAAATCGCATACACGGATACGGAAAGACTATTTTTGTTGATTTACGAAAAGCATTATTTGGATTTATAAAAGCACAACTCACACTTGTATCTATGACTACCGTCATCGTACTAATTGGACTATTAATTTTGCGCGTACCATACGCCATCACAATCGCAATCATTACAGGAATTGTAGACTTACTTCCTTATTTAGGAACGGGAGCAGTCTTTGTTCCTTGGGTTATATATGTATTTTTCACAGGGGACACAGCTTTCGCAATTGGTCTACTTATTTTATATATTGTTGTCATTGTTCAAAGACAAATCATGGAACCGAAAGTGTTATCATCCAACATCGGACTCGATCCATTACCAACACTTATTGCGTTATTCGTTGGGTTTAAGCTATACGGTTTCTTAGGATTAATCATTGGCCCAGTCACATTAGTATTATTAAACACATTGCACAAAGCTCATGTATTTCATGATTTATGGAAGTTTATTAAAGGCACACCATTAAAATAAATTTTCCACAATAGTCGTTGTTCGCAATAAAATAAACAAGGGAATTTCCTATAATAAATGGGGGATTCCCTTGTTTTTTGCATAAAATAATACGACCGATAATACATTTGTATTTGTATTTGTATTTTTATTCTATTTTAAACATAAATATCAATCCCTTTTCTTCCTTTTTCTACAAATGAATAAATATACATTTTATATTTCGACAAAAAAATAACACTTACAACATTTCTGTTTCAAGTGTTATTTTTGTACAATAATTGTCGTGTTTCTTCTTATTTTCCGCTCTAACCATTTAATCATCATGAACTTAAACGGCTGTCGTGTTACCGAAAATATAAAAATAAACCCGATTACATCCGTCACATACCCTGGTGTCAAAAGAAGAAGTCCACCTATAAAAACAAAAATACCATCTAATACAGCATCTCCTGGCATTTCACCTCTATTTAACCGAAATTGAATCTCCTTTAATACTATAAGCCCTTGTCGTTTTGCTAAATAAGCGCCAAGTACACCTGTAAACACGATCATAGCAAACGTCGACCACATACCAATTAAATGACTAGATCCAATTAATACTGTTATTTCAACAGCAGGAATTAAAATTAAAAGAAAAAGAAGCCACTTCATTCCCTCATCCTCCTTCATCACACTATTTACAGGAAGCAAGATACTCACGCTACCCTAACAACAGCCTAATTAGACTCTCTCGATCTCCTCATGCCCTCAAAACAACCCACAAAACATCAAACAAAAAATGAAATCCCTTTCCCACTACCGAAGATTTCTTTTTTCAGAATGGTTTTTGTATTTAAATTAAAAAAAGAGAAGGACTCCGATCCTTCTCTCCATATTACTTCTTATAGCACTTCCGCATGTCCATTATAAACAATTCCGCGCGCCGCATCAACTGTTACTTCTTGGCCATTTTTTAAAGTCGTTGTCACACCGTTTACCCCAACGATAACCGGGATACCGATTGATACACCTACAACAGCCGCATGGCTTGTTAAGCCACCTTCTTCTACAACTAGAGCTGCAGCTTTTTCAATTGCAGGAATCATATCTTTATCAGTGCTTGTTGTAACAAGGATGTCACCTTTCGTTACGTTCGCTACAGCTTCTGCAGCTGTTTTCGCTACAACTACTTTACCTTTTGCAGCTTTGCGACCAATCCCTTGTCCTTTAGCGATTTCTTCACCAACAACATGGATTTTCATTAAGTTTGTTGTACCAGTTTCAGCAACTGGTACACCAGCAGTAATTACAACTGTATCTCCAAGTCCGATTAGACCTGCATCCATAACTGTTTGAATTGCAGTATCTAACATTTCATCAGTAGATGCTGCACGTTTTCCAGCCATAAACGCTTCTACACCCCAAACAAGCGCAAGACGACGGCCCACTTGCTCGTCAGATGTTACAGCTACGATTGGAGATTTTGGACGATATTTAGAGATCATTTTTGCAGTATATCCACTTTCTGTTGGAGCTACGATTGCAGCTACATCAAGAGCAAGCGCTGTGTGTGCAACAGATTGACTAATTGCATCTGTAATTGTTGGAGTGAACTCTTTAATACGCTTTTTGAACATATCTTCGTATTGCAATGATTTTTCAACACGTACTGCGATGTTCGCCATCATTGTTACTGCTTCTACTGGGTATTGTCCCGCTGCAGTTTCACCAGAAAGCATGATTGCATCTGTACCATCAAAGATTGCGTTCGCTACGTCACTTGCTTCCGCACGAGTTGGACGTGGGTTACGTTGCATAGAATCTAACATTTGTGTTGCAGTAATAACCGGTTTACCTAATACGTTACATTTTTTGATTAGACGTTTTTGTACTAGCGGCACTTCTTCTGGTGGAATTTCTACACCCATGTCACCACGAGCTACCATTAAACCGTCAGAAACTTCTAAGATAGAATCGATGTTATCGATACCTTCTTGGTTTTCAATTTTTGGTACGATTTGAATGAATTGTGCATTATGCGCTTCTAACAATTCACGGATTTCTAACACGTCAGCTGCTTTACGAACGAAAGATGCCGCGATGAAATCAACTTTTTGCTCGATACCAAAGACGATATCTTGTACGTCTTTTTCAGTGATACCAGGAAGCTTAATGCTTACGTTTGGTACGTTAACACCTTTTTTATTTTTCACAGTTCCGCTGTTCAATACTTTTGTACGGATGTTTCCGTCAGCTTTCTCGATTACTTCTAGTTCGATAAGGCCGTCATCGATTAGAATACGAGAACCTGAGTCTACATCCTCATAAAGACCAGCATAAGATACAGAGAACTTCTCTGCAGTTCCTAATACTTGCTCAGTAGAGATAACTACTTCTGCACCTGTTACAAGCTCAGCTTGTCCGTCTACGAAGTCATGTGTACGGATTTCTGGACCTTTTGTATCAAGTAAGATCGCAACTGTTTTACCAGTTTTCTTTGAAGCTTCACGAATGTTTTTGATACGTGCTCCGTGCTCTTCATGGCTACCATGAGAGAAGTTTAAACGAGCAACGTTCATACCCGCTTCGATTAATTGCTCTAATTTCTCAATACTTTCACTAGCAGGACCTATAGTACATACAATTTTAGTTTTACGCATATTGCACCTCCGAAAATTATGAAACCGTTCCCAAATATTCGATATTACGCCAATTAGATGGATAATTCTTTAGATAATTGATACATATCTTTATCAATCGTATGCTTTTGAGCTAACGCTTCGATAATGTCATGATCAACAAGTTTGTTATTTTGGATACCAACGCAGCGTCCACCTCTACCCTCAATCAACAGTTCAACTGCTCTTGCGCCAAGACGGCTTGCTAATACACGATCTTGTGCACTTGGTGATCCACCACGTTGTACGTGACCTAATACAGTTACACGAGTATCAAAGTTTGTTGCTTCTTCAATGTGTTTACCAATCTCAATCGCGCTTCCAACACCTTCTGCTACAACGATAATACTATGTTTCTTTCCACGCTCACTACCACGTTTTAAACGAGCAATAACATCTTCCATGTCATACTCTTCTTCTGGAATCAAGATTGTTTCTGCGCCATCTGCTAAACCAGCCCATAATGCGATATCACCAGCGTGACGCCCCATTACTTCAATAACATATGTACGTTCATGAGATGTAGCTGTATCACGAATTTTATCAATTGCATCAATAACAGTGTTTAATGCTGTATCGAAACCAATTGTGAAGTCTGTCCCAGGAATATCATTATCAATTGTACCTGGTACACCGACACACGGGAATCCTTGCTCTGTTAATTTTTTAGCACCTTGGTAAGAACCGTCTCCACCAATAACAACAATTCCTTCAATGCCAAATTTCTTTAATTGCTCGATACCTTTTAGTCGTACTTCTGGGTCTTTAAACTCAGGACATCTTGCTGTATATAATTTTGTACCACCGCGGTGGATAATATCGCCAACAGAACCAAGTTCTAATTTTTCAATGTGACCAGAAATTAATCCAGCGTATCCATGGTAGATACCATATACTTCTACATCATGGAAAATCGCTTTACGAACAACTGCACGAATGGCAGCATTCATACCAGGTGAATCTCCACCACTTGTTAATACACCAATACGTTTCATTTGTACTCACCTCATAAAGATTATTTACCTTATAATAAAATAACATGAAGAAATATAAAAATACAATGGAGAAGATGTGTCTTTTCACAATAAAAACGTGCATTCGCGAAATGGAACGCACGCTTTTCTTATTTTATCCAAATGGAAGCGTTTGAAAACGAAACTTGCCCAATTTTCATATATTTTTCATAACGTTTTTCGATTAATTCATCTTTCGAAATACCGTTTAATTGCCCGAATGTTTTTTTCAACATTAAGTCAATATTTTCTGATTGCTTTAGAATATTACGATGCGCACCGCCGCGTGCTTCTGGAATAATTTCGTCAATTACACCTAATTCTTTCAAATCCGCCGCCGTGATTTTCATCGCTTCTGCAGCTTCTTTCGCTTTTCCTGCATCTTTCCAAAGAATCGCTGCCGCTCCCTCTGGTGTAATAACAGAATAAGTGGAATTTTCTAGCATATGAATGTAATCTCCTACTCCAAGACCTAACGCACCACCACTGCCACCTTCACCGATAACAATGCAAATCACAGGTACAGTAAGCCCTGCCATTTCGAATAAATTACGTGCAATCGCTTCACTTTGCCCACGTTCTTCAGCAGCCTTACCAGGATAAGCACCTTTCGTATCAATGAAGCAGATGATTGGACGATTAAATTTCTCCGCTTGCTTCATTAAACGTAGTGCCTTTCGATATCCTTCTGGATGAGGCATTCCAAAATTACGACGAATATTTTCTTTCGTATCTTTCCCGCGCTGGTGCCCAATTACTGTTACAGACATGCCATCATATTTCGCTATGCCGCCGACAATCGCTGCATCATCGCCATATAGACGATCTCCATGACATTCAAAAAAATCAGTAAATAAGCGCTCAATATAATCGAGCGTTGTCGGTCGTTCTGCATGACGAGCAATTTGAACGCGGTCCCATACTTTCATATTGCCGTATATTTCTTCCTCTAAATTTTCTAGCTTGTCTTCCAAAATACGAATCTCCTCGCTGAAGTCCATCTGGGTGTTTTTCGTATAGTCTTTCAGTTCACGAATCTTATTTCTTAGCTCAACAACTGGTTTTTCAAATTCTAGCTCTGCCATATAGCCGTTTCCCCTCCTTGATGAACTTCTAAAATCTTACGGAGCGACTCTCTCATATCATCGCGATGCACAACCGCATCCAATTGACCGTGCTCTAGTAAAAACTCTGCCGTTTGAAAGTCTTCTGGCAGCTTCTCACGCACTGTTTGTTCAATTACACGTCTACCAGCAAAGCCGATAAGTGCACCTGGCTCTGCAAGATTATAGTCACCAAGTGAAGCGAAACTCGCTGAAACACCGCCTGTCGTCGGATGAGTCATAACAGAAATAAATAATCCTCCAGCATTGCTATGCTTTTTCAAAGCTACGCTCGTTTTTGCCATTTGCATTAAGCTTAAAATACCTTCTTGCATACGCGCACCGCCCGATGCAGTAAAGATAATAAATGGAACTTGTAATTCGTATGCTTTTTCAACTGCACGTGCAATTTTTTCTCCTACAACAGAGCCCATGCTGCCCATTCGAAAGCGAGAATCCATTACTGCAATCACAACAAGCATTTCATCAATTGTTCCTTCACCTGTCACAACTGCTTCATTTAATTCTGTTTTCTTGCGATCACTCTCTAATTTTTCTTCATAATTTGGGAACCCAAGTGGATTTAACGAAACCATCTCTTTGTCATACTCACGAAATGAACCTTCGTCCAATACACTATCAAGGCGTTCCCATGCATTCATAGGATGATGATAGCCACAGTTTACACATACTTTTAAATTTTTAAGAAGCTCTTTTGTATACATGATTTTCTTACATTTCGGACATTTTGTCATAACACCGTCCGGTACATCTCTTCGTACTTGTTCTGAAGGAATTGCAGCGTACTTTTTCTTTTTTACGAATAAATCTCTTAGCACAATTTGACCCCCTTTGTTGAGAGCTAAGGTTAGGAAGAAAATGTGGCTAACACCAAAAATCGATGTTAGCCTTGTCTTCTCAATCTGTCTAATAGAGGATGTTCAAACAGTCCGGTCAAGATAGCTACTCAGTTCTCTTTATCCTCTTTTTTTGAACACGCACTCATAACCTCTCTCTTTACGTTTAACTTTAACCGCTATGCGATAGATTGTTTGTCATAACGTGTCATGGTTATTTCGACAAATTTTATACATTACGAGTGAAACTGTATGTTTTCCATTAATTCATCATAAATTTTTAGTGCCTCTTCTTCTTTTTTCACGTATAACACTTCGTAAAGCTTTCTATAGATTTCTATAGATTCTAGTGAAATTTCATAAGAAAGAGTCGCAACGTAATCATTTACAATTCTCCAAATTCGATATAGTAAATAATTGTCCACTTGTTCAATAAGTGTTTTGAAAAACATTTGATGAAACTCCTGAATTGAACTTCCGTCCTTTTTAAGAACTTGTTTCAACATACCTAATACACTAGAAAACGTTTCTTTCGGTAAATCACATACGATTCGAATAACATCTTTTTCAAGCAATTGTTTCGTCTGTAACAAATCACGAATTGTTTTCTGATCTTGTAATAAAAATGGTGCGATTAATTGAACAAGACCATTGTCATAGAAGTTTCGAATAAACGTTCCTTCACCGCGTCTTGTTTCAATTAATCCTACGAGTTCTAAAGCTCGCAATGCTTCCCGTACAGATGAACGCCCAACGTTTAAACGCGCACTTAACTCGCGCTCAGATGGTAAACGATCACCTGCGACTAAACCATCCTCTTCCATAATGGAACGGATTTTCTTTACAATTTCGAGATATACTTTTGTATTTGATGATGTCAATAGAAATTCCTCGCTTACTCTTTACCAATCAACGCTAAATTTTTTGTTTTCTCAGCGACTTCATTTGGATCTACTTGACGGCGAGCTACTCCTGTCTCCATCGCAGCTTTTGCAACATAAGCCGCCACCTGAGGTGCTACACGCGCGTCAAACGGAGCTGGAATGATATAGTCTACATTCAGCTCATCTGCCGCTACAAGCTCTGCAATGGCTTGTACAGCTGCCATCTTCATTTCTTCATTGATTTGCGTAGCATGTACATCCAGTGCACCACGGAAAATACCAGGGAACGCTAGTACATTATTTACTTGGTTCGGGAAGTCAGAACGACCCGTTCCAACAACAGCTGCTCCTGCTGCTTTTGCCAGTTCCGGCATAATTTCTGGAACTGGGTTTGCCATTGCAAAAATAATTGCATCGTCATTCATTGTACGAACCATTTCCTCAGTCAATGCACCCGCTACAGATACACCGATAAATACATCCGCGCCTTGCAGAACATCCGCTAATGAACCTTCTACACGATTTTTATTCGTATATTTTGCAACTTCATCTTTCACCGGGTTCATACCAACAGGGCGACCTTCATAAATCGCACCTTTTCGGTCACACATAATAATGTCGCGTACACCATAGCGATATAAAAGTTTAATGATTGCAATACCTGCTGCACCTGCACCATTTGCTACAACTTTAATGTCAGACATTTTCTTTCCAACTAACTTAAGTGCGTTTACAAGACCTGCTACTGTTACAATAGCTGTTCCGTGTTGATCATCATGGAATACAGGAATATTTGTTTCTTTTTTCAAACGTTCTTCAATGATAAAGCAGTTGGGTGCTGCAATATCCTCTAAGTTTACACCGCCAAATGTCGGCTCCATTAATTTTACAGTTTCAACAATTTTATCTACATCGTTTGTATTTAAAGCAATAGGGAATGCATCTACGCCAGCAAAGCTTTTGAATAATACAGCTTTACCTTCCATTACTGGAAGAGATGCTTCTGGTCCGATATTACCAAGACCAAGTACAGCTGTTCCGTCCGTCACAACTGCTACCATGTTTCCCTTCATTGTATATTCATATACCTTACTTTTATCGTCATAAATTTCTTTACAAGGTTCTGCAACCCCTGGAGAATACGCAAGACTTAAGTCTTTAGCATTTTCTACTTTTACTTTTGATACAGTTTCTAATTTTCCTTGATGCACTTTATGCATGTGAAGTGCTTCTTCACGAAGTGTTGACAAACTATCCACTCTCCTCAAATTATTCTTGCTGATATCATTCTCTCCAAGTGGTCTGACCACGAATGCTATTACTATAATAATCGAACTATAGGGAAATTGTCCATTATATTTTCACTACGACATTTTCCTCACCGACTATTTCGCGAAGTGCTCCTAAACATTCTTCACTTGGATGAATTGACAAACTACGAGATAATTGTACCATTTTATGTTCCTTTTCATAATAAATTAGTACTTTCGCAAAACCTGAATAGTGAAACAATACTTTTGTAACTTGATTTAACAACTTCTTTTCATACTGCGATGGTAGTTTTACATAAATCGATGCTTCTCTCATTTCATTGTAAACATCCATTTGTTCTAATGGATAAAGACCGTTTACAATCCATTGCAATTTATGATTTCGTTGTTCAATCGTCCCTTCCACTAAAACAATTTCACCTTCTTTTAACCTCTCCGAAAAATGAATATACGTCTCCGGAAAGACAACCGCTTCCATTTCATCATTTTGATCACAAAAAGTGACGAACGCCATTTTTTGCAATTTTTTCGTCCGAATGACTTTTACACCTGTTACATAAACAATCGCACGCTGTACGTTTCGCTTTTGCCTCATCGCTTGCGCAAGAGACGGAATTTCTAGTTCTTTTACAAGCTTTGCATACTGCGCCGTTGGATAACTGGATAAATAAAAGCCAAGCGCTTCTTTCTCATTATTTAATTGTTCAATAAAAGATAGCTCTTCTCCTTGTACGTATACTGATTTTGGGACACTTTCTTCCCCCAATTCACGCGCAAGGCTTGCATACTCTAAAGCACCCTTAATACTGTTAAACAAAGTTGTTCTCGAAACTTGAAAATCATCGAAACAGCCGGCCCAAACAAATGCCTCTAAATTACGCTCCGTAACAAACTTTGCTGGCATACGAAGACAAAACTCAAATAAATCTTGAAATGGATTTCTTTCTCTTTCCTCGATCACCGCATTCACTGTAGCCATCCCGATATTTCGAATCGAAAGCAAACTATAGCGAATTGCATTCCCTTCTATTTGGAAATTATAACTACTTCTATGAAGAGACGGCGGTAAAACATAAAAACCTTTGCGCTTCGTTTCACGTATATATTGCACAATCTTATCTTCGTTACCTATCGCACTGGATAAGAGTGCCGTCATAAACTCTAAAGGATAATTCGCTTTTAAATAAGCGAGCTGATATCCAATCATACTGTACGCTACAGCATGGCTTCGGTTAAAACCGTAATTTGCAAATCTAACAATTAAATCATAAATTTGTTCTGCAGATGTTTCATCGTATCCATTTCGTAAACACCCTTGTACAAAATGCTTTCGTTCTTGATCTAAAATCTCACGGTTTTTCTTACTCACTGCACGGCGGAGCAAATCGGCTTCTCCGAGTGAAAATCCCGCTAACTGCGAAGCAATTTGCATAATCTGTTCTTGGTATACAATAACGCCATATGTGCTTTTTAAAATTGGCTTTAAATCTGAATGTAAATACTGAATTTGACGCTTCCCGTGCTTTGACTCAATAAAGGTTGGGATTTGTTCCATTGGCCCTGGACGATATAAAGCGTTGACGGCAACAATATCTTCAAACTCATTTGGTTTTAAACCGCGGAGTACATTCCGCATTCCCCCAGATTCGAGCTGGAATACACCTGTTGTATCTCCTCTTCCTAGTAATTGGAATGTCTTTTCATCTTGAAGAGGTAAATTCCGTATATCAATTTGTTTACCCGTTTTGTTCACAATAAATGTAAGAATATTTTCAAGTAACGTTAAATTACGTAAGCCTAAGAAGTCCATTTTTAACAGACCAAGTTCTTCTAACACTTCTGCTGGATATTGCGTTACATATACATCGTTATGTCCTTCTTGAATCGCAACACTTCCCGTTAATGGCTCCTGACTCATAATGACTCCTGCTGCATGAATAGACGTATGACGTGGTAAACCTTCTACACGCTTCGCAATTTCAAAAACACGCTCATGCAAGAGATTTCCTTGTACAAATTCACGAAGGGACCCGGATTCTTCATGTGCTTCTTTTAATGTAATCCCAATCCTTGATGGAATCAGTTTCGAAAATATGTCAATATCTCTCGGCGGAAGCCCCATTACGCGGGCGATATCCCGAATCGCTGCTTTTGCAGCAAGCGTTCCGAACGTAACAATTTGGGCAACGCGAAGTTGACCATATTTATCTTTTACATAACGAATCATCTCATCACGTCTAATGTCCGGAAAATCAATATCAATATCTGGAAGCGTAACACGTTCAGGATTTAGAAATCGTTCAAACAGCAAGTTGTACTCAATTGGATCGATAGCTGTAATTTCTAACACATAAGAAACAAGAGAACCTGCTGCTGAGCCACGGCCCGGTCCTGTTAAAATACCATGTTCATGTCCGTATTTCATAAAGTCCCAAACAATGAGAAAATAATCACTAAATCCCATGCGAGAGATAACTTCAAGTTCATGATTCAAACGTTTCCTATGTACATCTTGAACCACCCCATATCGCTTATTTAGCCCCTCTTCACAAATGCGGCGCAAATAAGCATCTGATGTTTCGTTAGATGGAACAGGAAACTTTGGCAATTGATTGACGTGGAAAGGAATTTCTACGTGGCAACGTTCAGCTATACGAACTGTATTTTGAAGAGCTTCTTCTGCATGAGAAAATAAAGCTTCCATTTCAGCCGATGATTTTAAATAATACTGGTCTGTTTTGAGCCTTGGTCTGTCTGGATCAGTCATCTTTGTTCCGCTCTGAACAGATAGCAAGCATTCCTGCACAAGCGCATCGCTTTGGTTCACATAACGAACATCATTTGTCGCAACGACTGGAATGTTTATTTCGTTTGCAAATTGTGGTAATTTTTCTTGCAAGAATAGTTCATCCTGAATTGCGTGATGCTGCAAACTCATATAAAAACTTCCAAACATATTTTGATACGCACGAGCTACTTCTTCAGCAATCTCGTCTCTTCCTTGTAGCAATAACTGTTCAATTTCCCCATCTTTTCCTGGAGAAATCGCAATCAACCCTTTTGCATAATGAGAAAGCCACTTTTTCGGAATCCCGTCTTTAGACTTAGTCATGATGGTGCTAGAAATTTTCAATAAGTTTTGGTATCCCATCTCATTTTCTGCTAACAGTACAAGCGGATAGGATCGCTCTTCTTCCTCACTAAAAACAGAGGCTGTTAATCCGATAATTGGCCGTATGCCATTCTTCTTACATGCTTTATAAAATGGAATCACTCCGTACATCACATTTTCATCTGTAATTGCAAGCGATGAAAATCCAAGCTCTTTCGCACGGCTTACAAGTTCATCAATTTTACAAGCACTTTTTAACAAACTATAAACGGTTTGACATTGTAAATGCACAAACTTCACTGTTGTACCCTCTCTTTATCTATTTGACTACTTTCATTATAGGTGATGAAGAAAGCGGAAATCAAAACATACTTCTTATACTTTGTCCATATATATGGAGGAGAAAGGGGAATGACGATGGATGTAAGACAAACTTTTTTCTCTCTTCTCATTACAACTTACTTTATTGCCTTTGGAGTAATGCTTGGTGGTTCTTTAATCGGAGGAATTGGAGCATTTCTTGTTGGAAAACCAGCTCTTACTGCCATAAATCAATTCGCAGAAAATTTACGTATTTGGGCACTCGTTGCAGCAATTGGCGGAACTTTTGATACATTTTATAGCTTTGAACGAACCTTTTTCGAAGGTGCCACAAAAGATATTGTGAAACAAATTTTACTTATTTTTTTCGCAACAGGCGGCATGCAAACGGGCCTGATTATTATTAAATGGATTACGCAGGATCATGTATGAGGGTTCCAAGCGCTACAATAGCAAAAAAGTGGTATTTATTTTTAGGTGGCGCTGCCGTTGGAGGAATTTTGAGTTGGTTTATTTTTTTGTACATATACGGCGTTTTTCAAGAAGATTATGCAAAAAAAATTGTGTTTCAAGAAACGGAAATTACAAGGCTAAAAAAGAATCTTCATGTTCTTACGGAAGATCGTACTAAATTAAATGAGGAAAATAAAAGCCTTTTAACGATCCAAGAAATTAAAATTGAGATTCCGAATCATGATAAATACGATTTAGACCGTGTTACTCTTGAAAATATGATTACTTCTCTTCAAGAAGACCTCCAGCACCTCGTAACAAAAAACGTTCAAAGCGTAGCAAAAAACAAAGAATTGTTAATAAAAGCAATTGAAAATAAAGTATACAAACATTATGACCGACGCTACCGCTTTAAAATCGAAACAATTTCCTTTGATACTGTGCTCGAAATTAGCATCAACATAAAACAAGAAAAGTAGAGCTTCTGAGCCCTGCCTTTCTTGTTTTTAACACATGAAGTACTTGTTTTATTTACAGATCTCACACAAGTCCGTGAAAAGACGATCTGCTTCTTCCCAAGAAGATGCTTTCGCACCAGAAGCCATCGGATGACCTCCGCCGTTATACTGCATCGCTAATTTATTAATTACCGGTCCCTTTGAACGAAGACGAACGCGAATCACATCTTCCTCCTCTAGAAATAGAACCCAAGCTTTTAATCCATCAATATTGCCAAGCGCTCCAACAACACCAGATGCCTCTGAAGGAAGTACATCAAATTCTTCTAGTACTTCTTTTGTCAGCTTAATATAAGCTGCACCTTCCTCTGTCATCGTAAAGTTTTGTAAAATGAATCCATTTAAACGAGCGATTTTCTCTTTCGTTTTATACATTTCATTATATAACTCTGGAAATTCCACTCCCATTTCTACAAGTTCGCCTGCATAGCGAAGTGTTCTTGCTGATGTATTTGGGAATAAGAAGCGACCTGTATCTCCAACAATCCCAGCTAAAATAAGACGAGCCGCTTCTTTTGAGATTGTTAAACCTTTATCTTTTCCGTAAGAGTAAAACTCATAAATAAGCTCACTTGTAGAACTTGATGTCGTATCAACCCACGTAACGTCTCCGTATGGATCTTCATTTGGGTGATGATCAATTTTAATAAGCTTCTTTCCTTTCATATAACGCTGATCACAAACACGCTCTTGGTTCGCTGTATCACAAACGATAACAAGCGCATTTTCATAAGTCTCATCATCAATTTCATCCATTACTCGTAAATACGATAAAGAAGGTTCATTGTATCCAACCATATAAATCTTTTTCTCTGGGAACGATTCTTGAAGAATGGTTCCTAACCCACATTGTGAACCTAATGCATCTGGATCTGGGCGCACATGACGGTGAATAATAATCGTATCAAACTCTTTAATCGCTGTTAAAATTTGTTCGTGCATATGTATAGTCTCCTTTTTATTGATTTCTACCTCTGTAATCAATTTTCTCACTTTATCCTTCATTATAACTGAAAATAATTTATCCATGTGGACAATTGCTTTATAATAATAGTTAGAAAGTTTCGATAATGTTTTTTATTTTCACTTATCATGGGGCTGAAACAGAATCTGACCGCTTCTATGCTCGGGCGGACACTCTCTCCCACCTAAAAAGATGGGGTTTCAGTTCAGTTTTATTCAGTTTATTTTCCCGCCATATCAGTCTCGGCTATGAAAACAAAAGGGATTCTCCACTCGTTCCCTCCCTTTGTTTTCACTTGGCATGGGGCTAAAACAGGCACTGACCGCTTCTATGCTTGGGCGGACACTCTCTCCCACCTAAAAAGATGAGGTTTTATTTTTAAATTTACCTAAATACAAAATAACGGAGGATCATATCATGCCAGTATTAGTCTTTTGTATTATCATCTCATTTATGTTGTATCTCTTCTATAAAACAAAATATTTTCGTACAAATCGTCCGATGGAAAAAGGATGGCTTGCTGGAAAATCCGCAATGGCGCTCGGTGTATTCGTTGCGCTATTTGGTGCAAACCAATTTTTCTTAGAACTCTCTACCGCACGTATTATCGTTGGCGTGTTATTTATCTTATTTGGTGGTGCAAGTATTTTTAATGGATTCCGTCAGTATAAACATTTCTCACCTCTTGCAGTCGAAGAAGCAGAAGCGTATAAAACAATGTAAAAAGCATCAGCATTTATGCTGATGCTTTTTACATTGTTTTATTTTTAAAATCATATATGCAACAAATGCAGGTGGAATATTAAAAGGACTTCCTTGCACGTGAAAATGTAATTGTTCTTCTTCAAAAGACATATTTTTATACAACTCTTGTTGTGAAAGCTTTGTTCGTTGTTTTTGCTCGTTTAGCCCTTCAATGTAAAGATACTGAATAGGTATCATGGCAAGAAAATAAAACAATGCAACACCACCAAAAAAGAGCAACTCTGATGACATAGTGAACACCATCCTTTTTTCTTTTATATACAAATTATCTGACAATTAGATTATACTACATTTCAATTACCAAATGAAGGGAATTTATATATATATCCATTTTTAATATCCCAACATATAAGTCGCTGCTATGAAGAACAAAAGGTCATTTTCTCCTTTTGGTTTCACTTGGCATGGGGCTGAAACAGGATCTGACCGCTTCTACGCATGGCCAGATCCTCTCTCCCACCTAAAAAGATAGGCTTTCTTTCGGTTTTTCAATTTGTATTTATACATAAAAAAAGCTGAATGAACCTCCCTATAAAAAAGGATTCTTCATTCAGCTCTTTTCCATACTTATCGATCAATCAGCTGTACCATTAACAGTGCTTTCCCAACAACCTCTCCTCCGTGACGCACTTCCACATCTACCTTTCCAAATTTACGACCGATTTCTAACACCTTTGGATGTACAGAAACAACATTGTCAATTTGAACCGGCTTTACAAAATAAATTGTTAAATTCTCGACAATCGAATCACTTTTTTTCTGCGCACGGATGGCGCGATTTGTTGCTTCTGTGACAACGGTTGTAAATACACCATATGATAATGTTCCAAATGAACTCGTCATTTGTGGTGTCACAGAAAATTGATAACTGTGTTCGTTCTTTGCTTCTTTCGGAGTCACAAATTGATTTGTGACGATATCCTCAATCGTTTCTCCAACTTGCGGTTGACGTTGAATCATTTGCAATGCTTGGAGTACATCTTGACGGCTAATAATCCCTTGCAATCGGTTGCCTTCATCGACAACAGGAAGAAGTTCAATCCCCTCCCATACCATCATGCGCGCTGCCGCTGCAACAGACATTTTCCCATTCACTGTAATCGGTTGCTTTGTCATCACTTTTTCAATTGGCGTTTCTTTTGCGATACCAATCATATCTTTTGAAGTAACAATCCCTAATACCTTTTTATTTTCATCTACAATTGGATAACGCCCATGCATTGTTTCTTTATTATACGCATGCCATTGCGCTACTTTATCACTAGGTTTTAAATATAACGTTTCTTCAATTGGCGTTAAAATATCTTCAACGAGTACGATTTCCTTTTTGATAAGCTGATCATAAATGGCACGGTTAATAAGCGTTGCCACAGTAAATGTATCATAGCTACTTGAAATAATCGGCAACTTTAATTCATCTGCTAACTTTTTCACATGATCTTCTGTATCAAATCCACCTGTAATTAATACTGCAGCTCCTGCTTCTAATGCTAGTTGATGTGCATTCGTACGGTTACCGATAATTAGCAAGTTTCCTGCTTCTGTATAGCGCATCATCGCTTCTAATTTCATGGCCCCAATCACGAATTTATTTAATGTTTTATGTAATCCTTCTCTTCCGCCAAGCACTTGGCCATCGACGATATTGACCACTTCGGCATATGTTAGTTTTTCAATATTTTCCTTTTTCTTTTGTTCAATTCGGATTGTTCCGACACGTTCAATTGTACTAACATACCCTTTATTCTCTGCATCTTTAATCGCACGATAGGCCGTTCCTTCACTTACACTCAAATCTTTTGCAATTTGGCGCACAGAAATTTTATGCCCTACCGGCAGGCTATTAATATGTTCTAAAATTTGATTATGTTTGGTAGCCAAATGGTTTCACCATACTTTCTTTTCCCTAAATTCTTCATGTGTTGTATTTTTAGTATACTATATTTCCGAAACTGTTACACTGTACTTTTATGTATCTGTACTATTTTTTTTATAACAAAATGACTCTTACATTCCATCGGTCACATTCTTACAACAGTGTAATGCTATTGTCATCTCATTCGATAGTTTGTCCATCCTTTCAAATGTACAATAAAGACAAGAAATCAAACAAAGGAGCGAATGAAAATGAAAAATTTTTTAGAAGTTGTAGGTGCTGTATTTTTAGCTTTCGTTGATGGAAAAAAGGTTGCAGTGGAATTAAATGAAGCACCAGAACAAGCATTACCAGAAAAAGTAAAAGAAAAACCAAAACAAGCACAGACCTTCAAACCTCTTTTACACACATAAAAAACCCTTCACTTGTCTTTTCAAATGAAGGGTTTTTTTTATAGTGTAATGCTTTCTCCAGCTTCTAATACCTTACCTGTACTACTTGTTAGTTTTTGGACAAAAAGGTGCGGATTTTGCTGGATGACTGGGAATGTATTATAGTGCATTGGCACAACCGTTTTTGCTCCAATCCATTCCGCAGCTAACACTGCATCCTCTGGCCCCATTGTAAAATTATCACCAATTGGTAAAAATGCTACATCGATATTATTAAGAGAACCGATTAACTTCATATCGGAAAATAAAGCAGTATCTCCCGCATGATACACTGTTTTTTCTTCTGCAGTAAATAAAATTCCAGCTGGCATTCCTGTATATGTAATCGTCTGATTTTCTTCATCAATATAACTTGACCCATGGAATGCTTGTGTAAATTTCACTTTTCCAAAATCAAACACATGTGAACCACCGATATGCATCGGATGTGTATTTACACCTTGCCATCCTAAAAATGTTGCGAGTTCAAACGGTGCCACAACAACCGCATTATTTCTCTTCGCAAGCGCTACTGTATCGCCGACATGATCACCATGACCGTGCGATAAAATAATCGCATCTACCTTGACATCTTCAGCCTTTAAATCTGTTTTCGGATTACCTGTTAAAAACGGATCAATTAAAATAACCTTTCCATTCGTTTCAATCTTTACAACTGAATGCCCGTGATAAGATACTTTCATTATTACATTCCTCCCTTATTCACATTCACACCTTTTATTCTACATGATTTCATAATTCCCTGTCTTTTCAAACAACGATTTACTTGTCATAACGCTTTCATCCGATGTAAAGTTATATATGTAACTCAAATCTCGGAGGTGCAAATCTATGAATACTAGATTAGAAAACTTAATGCAATGGCTACAAGAACAAAACGTGGAAGCTGCATTTTTAACTTCTACACCAAACGTCTTCTATATGACAAACTTCCATTGTGAACCACACGAAAGACTACTCGGTCTATTTGTATTCCAAGAAAAAGAACCGATTTTAATCTGTCCTAAAATGGAAGAAGGTCAAGCTAGAAACGCTGGCTGGGCACATGAAATTATCGGATTTACTGATACAGACAAACCATGGGATATGATTGCAAAAGCAATCGCAGATCGCGGCATTGATGTAAATGCAGTGGCAATTGAAAAAGAACATTTAAATGTAGAGCGCTATGAAGAATTAACAAAATTATTCCCGAAAGCATCTTTCAAATCCGCTGAAGAAAAAGTACGCGAACTTCGTTTAATTAAAGACGAAAAAGAACTTTCTATTTTACGCCAAGCAGCTCACATGGCAGACTACGCTGTTGAAATCGGTGTAAATGCAATTGAAGAAAATCGTAGCGAATTAGAAGTGTTAGCAATCATCGAACATGAAATGAAGAAAAAAGGCATACATAAAATGTCCTTTGACACAATGGTATTAGCAGGCGCAAACTCTGCACTGCCACACGGTATTCCAGGCGGAAACAAAATGAAGCGCGGTGACTTCGTACTGTTTGACTTAGGTGTAATCATTGATGGTTACTGCTCTGACATTACACGTACAGTCGCATTTGGCGATATTTTAGAAGAACAAACACGCATTTACAACACTGTACTAGCTGGCCAATTACAAGCGGTTGAAGCTTGTAAACCAGGTGTTACACTTGGCGAAATTGACAATGCTGCTCGCTCTGTTATCGCAGATGCAGGTTACGGAGAATTCTTCCCGCACCGCCTTGGTCATGGACTTGGAATTAGCGTACACGAATATCCAGATGTAAAAGAAGGCAACGAATCTTCATTAAAAGAAGGTATGGTCTTCACAATTGAACCAGGTATTTACGTACCAAACGTAGGTGGCGTTCGTATTGAAGATGATATTTATATCACAAAAGACGGATCAGAAATTTTAACAAAATTCCCGAAAGAATTACAGTTTGTGAAATAAGAAAAAGGTAGCGACTGCGCTACCTTTTTTAAATATCATTTTTCTCTACTATCTCAAACTTATTAACAGTCATTTTCCCTGGATAACTTTCAAGTATCTGAGAAGACCATACTCTTATTTTATATCCTGATTTCAACTGTTTATATGCATTTTTATCACCCAAACGTAGAATCGTATCCGCTGGGATGTTCATGTGTTTTTGTTGATCCACATACCTCTGCAACTCTTTTTTCGTGTCGAATTTTTTATTGCTAGCGAAATATACAGTCGTATTTTTCACTATAACGTATCCTTCCATAGCACCTTGTTCTGTTTGTTGTTGCACACTCGCCGGCTCATTCTCAGTTTGCTCATTACGTGTACATGCTATTAATATTACGAAAGAAACAGTAAATAAAACATACACACACAACATCCATGTGTTTCTCTTCATTTCATGCCTCCATTATAGAAACTTCATTAATCAATCCTATTTCTAACATTTTTTGTTCGTCTCTAATCGTTTTTTTGAAATCCTCAATAAATGATTGATTTGTTGAAGAAAGGTATTTATTTCTTGTATATTCTCCGTTTCTATCATAATATTAAAATACAGAATTTTCTAAATAAAAAGGAGAGATTACATGCAACAACTTCAAAAACAATTAGAAGAAATAAAAGCTAATCATTACGCTATAGATTCCACTGTAGATATTCATGATTTAAGTTCAAAAATGCTTCAATATATCGGTGTACCAGATGGCTATTTACGAGATAAATTAATCTATACGACCTTTTATCATCTCATCACAAACGATCATATTACACACAGGCATTTACAGAAATTATTGTCCCAAAGTATAAGCGAGCAATATTTATTTTACAAAATTAACACTGACGATACAGACGCTGTATTTACTCGATCATTTACAACACTATTAATTGCTTTAATCATAAACGCCGATACAAAACATAACTTTTTATCACAGTCTGACATATTAGATGTGAAAGACAAATTAATGTTATATATGAACCAAGAACATGATTTTCGCGGATATGTTAACGACCGAGGTTGGGCTCACAGCATCGCTCATGTTTCCGATACATTCGATGAACTCGTTCAAAATCCAAAACTTGATACCTCTTACTATCCAGAAATACTACAAGTCTTGTTAGAAAAAATAAATGTACATACAATGTATTACAAGTATGAAGAAGATGAGCGAATTATCACTCCTATCATTGCCATGCTGAAAAATGGTTTAGTTGAAAAAGAACTCATCTCAGCTCTTCATTCTTTAGTAAATCAATTACAAGTTCAAAAACCTGAATTACCTATCGAACCTTATGAAGCGTTATATGGAAATATAAAATCGTTCTTGCGTAGCTTGTTTTTTAGATTACGAACACTTTCTATATGCAAAGAAACCGAAAACGAGGTTGAAAATTTATTAAAGGAATTACGCCAATACTACTAAAAAAGAAGGCCACTCAAAAAGTGCCTTCTTCCATTTCACTAATATTTAGTTGAAACTTTACAATCCAAACTGAGAAAAGATGTACAAAAATCGCGATAGCCATACATGTCCCACTTAAAAAAGTTACAATTGGGTGCGAGTATGAATGTCCTAAATAATAAGATGCTCCTATGAAAAACATTGTTATGTAGATGTAGATTGCTCCATGTATTTGCTTCATATAGGCCCCCTTTTCTCCATATTATACCATAAATTTTCAGATTATTCTAATTAATGTTTTGTAATCAATATTTCTCAACTGTTACACCTCTTACAGCTGCTTTTATATACGGTGAACTTTGTAAATTTTTTAAATCCTCTGTCTTTCCTGTTACGACTACGCCGTAGATTGGTAGGTCCTTTGGTGGTGTATTTTTAATTTCTTTATAATATTGATTAAAATAATCGTTTGGTATACCCTCACTATTCTCTGCTAAATACTTCATTTGATCCAGAAATTCTTTTGAATTTCTTGTTAAATCATTTTTAATATTTTCTCGCGCTTTTGCATAACTCCCTTCAAAGCCAAACACTTTTATAGCCATTTCAGCATTTAATACCGCACCACTCTGAGGATCCTTTAATCCTACATACGTATCGGCCTTTTTTTCATTATATGTATCAGCCCAAAACCAAACAGGTTGTATACCTTTTGGTAACATCTCCACAATTTGTTCAGCCGTATATGCTTTATCAAAAGATAACGCTATTTCCGCAACTTTATTTTGCAGCTCTCCAATGTCCTTTAAATCATTCACATAATTTTCATACGTAACGAAAGGCAAGTAAAACCTCATTTCCCTTTGCATTGTTTGAACATTATAATCTGGTAACTTAATAGTCTCTCCCTCTTTATTTACCTCTTCCTCATCTAACCTAACAAGTTCACCATTATAGTGCATCATCCTATAATTCCATACACCTGATTCATACATCTCATTTGCCCATTTCACTGGTTGTCCCGCTATATTTTTATAAGAGTTATATATGATGGTTCGACCTATCATACTATTACTTAAATTAACACTGCCACTAAAGCGTATATTCGGTCCTTGGACAGTATGTAACGCAGCCACTTGTCTTTCCATCCTTTCAAAAGTTTGTTGTGAAAAATATGCTGTTCCTAAAAACAGTCCTACGATAACTACAACAGACGCACAAATAGAAATAATCCAGTTTCGCAAAAGCTGTTTCCGCTTCGCTCTCTTCATCAAAACCTTCATCTGCTTCTCATCCATATCCAGCTCAAAGTCCTTCCGACTCATCATTCTTCCTCCTATACAATTTCTTAAATTGATTCCGCGCACGGTACAAACTTGTTTTCACTGTTTCTTCTTTCATACTTAATAAAACGGCAATTTCTTTATAAGAGAGTTCATACTCATATTTCAGCAATAACATATGCCGATAATCTTCTGTCATCGTCTCTAGTATTTCTTGTACTTCTCCTTGAAGCTCACTTGTCAAAAGAACTTCGTCTAATGATTTTTGACTAATAAGAACAACTGATTCAATCGCAACTGGATTTAATCGTTTTTCTTTCCGGTATAAATCACGATGCTGATTAATCGCAACGCGGAATAACCATGGTGTTAATCGTTCTAACGGTATTTCCTCCATAAGCAGAAGAGCTTTATACAACGTATCTTGTACGATATCTTCTGCTTCCTTTCTTTCTGCGCCGATCTTAATTAAGTATCCATAAACAGCTGTTGACTTTTCTATCAATAATGATTCAAACGTATCATAACTCATTCTGCTCTCCCTTCTACATACTCAACGTTTGAGAGCTTAAAATGTATACAACTTTCCAAAAAAAAATTTTTGCAAACAAAAAAGCCCATCTATTTTGATGCGCTCTTTTCGTTCCATACAAAGAATATCATTCGATTACTTCATCGCTTCTTTGACAACATCTTGAATCATCACAACCTCTGTTTCCATATTAGCAGCAGGCGCTTCCTCATCAATACATTCATACCAAAATTCCAAATGCTTTTTATCAACTTCGTGCCGAGAAGCTTCGACATCTATCCCGCCTTCCTCTTGTACAGAATACCAATACAAATATTCTTCTCCATCTCTTATTTCCCGGAAAATTGTCTCTACATACATTTTCTCGTCGTTTAATGTCAATAACACTTCTTTCATATGTTCATTTAACATCTTCATCCATTCATCAACACGGTGACTTTTCCCTGACTTCACTTTGAATCTTGTTAATTCGACATTCATGTTTTATCCCTCTACTTTCTTACGTACATATAAAACATATTCCACTGGATGATCAAAACCTAGTTTACTAGCAAGTCTTTGTGAGGGTATATTATCCACATTACAATCCCAGCACGGCGTAATACTATTTTGTATGCAATGTTCTATAAAATAAGTGGCGACTAATTGAGCAAACCCTTTTCCTTGATAGTTTGGATGTGTTGCGATGTCAATTTCAGCAAAACGATTACTCCTAAAAATCGAGACGCATTCAGCTACTACTTTTTCATCTTGCAGAATACAAAATCCAAAACCAGCCTTCAAGAACGCTTCTTTTGAACCCCAATATTCTGTATAATACTGTTCCGTAAATTCAGTACTTTTTCCGATTATGTTTCTATCAATCCGCATAACCTTGTATGTAGAATCATCTAATTCTCTTTTCCTACCTTCAAAGATATCTCTCTGAAATAGAAATTTTTTTCGAGGGATCTTTCTAAAAGAATCATTGAAATAATTTTCAATAATGCTTTCCCACTCTATGCTAGAAACAAATAATGTGAATCGCTTCTCCGTTGTTAAAACATCATTTTCAATATAAGAAAACAAAGTATGTTGAAATTCCTGATCATGTGTATCTCCAAACAGGTAGTAAATGCCATTAACAATCACAATCATTCCCACTGTTAATCTCTCATTTACAAAAATCTCACCATCTATTATTCGATTGCATACTGCATAGGCAAAAGTAGATGTCTGTTTGTTCTTTTCTAAAACCGGAAGAACCGTATGATATTCTGCTAACGCTAACTTTCTCATACGTTCTCCACAATAACCGTATCCGCATCTAAGTTTTCAAAACAAAGATTAACAGTTCGCTGTAGTGCCCTCGTTCGGTGAATGGTACCTGCTGGAATTAAAATCGAATCATTTGGTTTTAATACAGCTGTATCCTTATCTTGAAAATCGATAAGCAATTCTCCCTCGAGTACCATAAATAGCTCATCCGAATTGGAGTGAAAGTGCCAATCATATTCCCCTGTAAATACCGCAATCCGTAAACAATGATTATTCACATTTGATACAACAAAATTTTTGTGCCCTTCTGTAATATCTTTTGTAAGTTCTAATAGGTTTACCTTCTCCATCGTTATTCCCATCCCCTAATCCATTTACTATTTCCCCCAAAACCATCCAAGTGCAATAATCATCATACAAATCCAAAAGCCGATTGTTCCAAAATCAATATCTTTTTCCTGTTTTTTCTTCCTTACCTTTTTTACTTCTTCTTTTAACTCTTGTACACTTTGTTCTAATTTAACAATTGCTTCTTTCATTTCATTCAGTTCACTTTTCTCTTGTACTTTTTCTTCTGACTCTTTTGCTAAGTTCATTGCTATGCACCCTTTCCGCAACGTTCTATTCCATTCTAGCGCTCTCATTTTTTAATCTATTTTTATCCCGCATTAACTGGAAGCAAGTCCCTCAAAAGTTAGGGGGATGACTGCACGTAAAAAGCCCGATTGGTGAGGAGTAACCATCAGTGGTGGATGAAGTCCCCACTGATTGAAGCTTCATTTTATTAACGTCATTCTTCATCATTCTGAATAGTAAAACATTTCATAGCAAATTAATTTCAGTTTTAATCTCCACCGCCTCCACAATCTCCTCCTCCACTATCACCTGAACTACTACAATCGTTATCGCTATAGTTTACAAATCCACTTGATGAATTGGAGGAATAAGAAGAGCGTTTCCTTTTCTGCTTTCTTTTCTTATCTTTTTCACTTTCACGGCTTGGCCATATTGTATCAAACAGCACAAAAAACATACCCACTGCTACCATTAAAGCAATGACCCCTAAGGTTTCTTCCAAAAATTCAGGTGTTATTTCTAATTGGTAAAATCCCCCTAACAGAAACATGCATACAATTACATAAATGATCATGCTAATATATCTTGCTATTTTCTCTATCCTAAGAGCCAATTTCTTTTCAAACGATATATTCTGTTCCTGCTTTTTCTTTATATATTTCTGCTGTTTTATCTGTTTTTTCTTCCTACTCTTTCTCCCCATGACATCACCTCTTTTATTTTCCGCATACAATTACAAACTACCATATGGAGAGCTCTGCAAACAAGAAAAATATACCAATTAAAAGGTTTTCAAAATAAAAATACTCTCTAAATCTAGCTATGTAACAGTAATGTTCCCTTTACTTTTTGTAAAGTTACATTTACAAATTACCTGAAAAATGGTTAAAATCAATGTAATAAATTTACACAAAGGAGAAATTGTGGATTTGGTCACAAATAAAGTAAAACAATTCCGCGTTGTTAGAGACATCACCCAAGAGCAACTTGCTTCTGCTGTTAACATCACCAGGCAATCCCTCATCGCCATCGAGAAGAACAAATATAACCCCAGCTTAGAATTAGCCTTAAAACGATGTGAGTTTTTTGATCGTAAAGTGGAGGATTTATTTCAATTAGATAAAACTGGGGAGGAATAATAATGAAAAATAATTCTATTCAACAAACAGCATCGTATATTACCATTCTTTTATTAGGAACTGTATTCTTTTATTTTGATGCAGGCCTTGAAGTGAGCCTTATGTATGCTGTAGGGTTTATCATCTTCTCATCGGTGTTTGGACTCTTAAGGAAATTATTCTTTAAGAAGAATACAGGAGCAGGAGAGTATCCATTACCAGAGATGGACGAACGAATTGAAAAGTTGAGTTTGAAACTTTATGCTCAAATTTTTGGACTGTCTCACTTGATTGTTGCAGTGATACTATTTGTTTTATATATAACCAATAAGAATACGATGATACGAGTAGAATATGTTCTATATTACGTGATAGGAGTTCTTTTCTTCACAATGATGTTCGGCTTGAAAATTGTAAAGAAACTAGACCAATAAGTGATAAAAAAGGAAGCAATTAAAAAAATATTAACAACAATCTCTTGTATTTTTCTTTTTCAGCAAAGACAATCCCGGACTGATAGAACATATTATATGTATGTTCCACAGCCAAATACAAAAAGACCCTCCTTATACAAGGAAGGCCTCACAATCATTTCTATTATGATAAAGCAGGGGCTTTTTCAAGAAGCTCTTTCGCATCAGCGTATTGTAAGCCGTGAGCTTCTGCAACTGCTTCGAATGTTACATAGCCGTCTAATGTGTTAATACCTTTTAGTAATGCAGTATTTCCTAGGCAAGCTTGTTTGTAGCCTTTGTTAGCAATTTGTACTGCATATGGTACTGTTACGTTTGTTAATGCAAGAGTTGATGTACGTGGAACCGCACCTGGCATGTTTGCAACTGCATAATGAACAACACCGTATTTTTCATAAGTTGGGTTGTCATGAGTTGTAATGCGGTCAGTTGTTTCGAAAATACCACCTTGGTCGATTGCGATATCTACTACAACAGAACCTGGTTCCATTGATTTAATCATTTCTTCTGTTACAAGTTTTGGAGCTTTTGCACCTGGAATTAATACCGCACCGATAACAAGATCAGATTCTTTTACAGCTTCTGCAATGTTATATGGATTAGACATTAATGTTTTGACTTGATTGCCAAAAATATCATCTAATTGGCGAAGACGTTCTGCACTTAAGTCGATAATTGTTACGTCAGCACCTAAGCCCACCGCGATTTTCGCTGCGTTTGTACCAGCTTGGCCACCGCCGATAATTGTTACTTTACCGCGTTTTACCCCTGGAACGCCTGCAAGTAAGATACCTTTGCCGCCTTTATTTTTTTCAAGGAATTGCGCACCGATTTGTGCAGACATACGACCAGCTACTTCACTCATCGGTGCAAGTAGTGGTAAAGAACGATTGTCTAATTGTACTGTTTCATAAGCGATTGATACTACTTTGTTGTCAATTAATGCTTTTGTTAATTCTGGTTCTGGAGCTAAGTGTAAGTATGTGAATAAAATTAAACCTTCGCGGAAATAACCATATTCGCTTTCTACTGGCTCTTTTACCTTCATAACCATCTCTTGATTCCATGCTTCCTCAGCAGTTTCAACAAGTTTCGCTCCAGCTTGTACGTACTCTTCATCTGTAAAGCCAGATCCTAAACCTGCACCCTTTTGAACAAAAACTTCATGACCATTGTGTATTAAATGTACAGCACCAGCTGGCGTCATTGCCACGCGGTTTTCGTTGTTTTTAATTTCTGTTGGAATACCGATACGCATTATTAATTCCCCCTTGAGTTATGAAATGACCCCTGAATCATTTTTTAAAGCGCTTTCTACGCTCTTATATTCTAACATAATATCTCAATATTTGACAAAAAATAATGCGAGTTTTCCGATAGATTTTGCCCCGCATTAACGGACAGTAATATCCCCCTCTCAAGATGAAAAAGCCCCAAAATTAGGTGGGGGATACACTATCCATAAATGCCTGATTGGTGAGGGCTAACCATCATTGAGGGATAAAACTCCCCAATGATGGAAGTTTCACTTTATCTATCTTTGTCGATATCGGTGAATAACATCAACTGCCCCTGTTACTTCTATAATTGTGCCTGTAATCATATCGGAATCTTCTTCGCATAGAAACGAAATTGTTCGAGCAATATCTTCACCTGTTCCAGATCTACCAATTGGTGTTCTAATGTCTTTCATCGTACGCGCCTGCTTAATTGTCGCCTCTTTCATTTCACCAATAATATCTCCTGGACAAACCATATTCGCTGTAATGCCATATTCCGCTTCTTCATAGGCAACTGTTTTCGTTAACGAAACAAGTCCTACCTTTGCAGCCGCAAATGCAGAACGGTACATCCAGCCAGGTGCACTATCTGCCCCTTGAAATCCGTAATTGATAATGCGACCAAAATGCTGCTTCCTCATAATGGGAACGACAAGTTTTAATAAACGGAACACTGATGTTAGATTCCCTTGTATCATCTCATTCCACTCATCTTCTTCATAATCAATTAACTTTTTACGTTCAAATACGTAAGGGCCCGCATTATTAATCAAAAAATCAATTTTGCCAAAACGGCTAATTGCTTCTTCTACTATTTTATGTAAATCTTCTTTTTTCGTGACATCTGCTTGTACGAACTGCAGACGTTCTTCTATATGTTTATACTTTTCTTTCATTGTTTCTACAGCACTCATATCGCTATGATATGTTACAGTTACTGAATATCCTTTAGCTAATAAATTCTCTGTTACTTGCTTTCCTAAACCTTTCGTACCGGCCGTAATGAGCGCGTGTCTCACAAACATGCCTCCTTTTAAATTGCTATACTTCATATGTAACAAGTTCTCCCTACAATTACAACTAAAAAGAATTGGAACAGAGTTTTCAAAATTCTGTAACGTTTCTGGCAAGCACGTTACCATATTTTGTTTTATAATTAAGTTGTAAAATCTTATAAAAACGAATTGGGAGGAATCTACTATGAATAATACATATACAAATATTTTAATTGCAGTGGACGGTTCCAAAGAAGCAGAAAAAGCCTTTAAAAAAGCAATTCAAGTCGCAAAGCGCAACAACGCAACATTAACAATCGCTCATATCGTTGATGTAAAAGCATACTCTGCTGTAGAGGCATATAGCCGCGCAATCGCTGAGCGTGCAAATCTCTTTGCAGAAGATTTATTAGAAGACTACAAAAAGACTGCAACTGAAGCTGGCCTTGAAAAAGTAGAAACTGTATTAGAATTCGGTAATCCAAAATCTAAAATCTCAAAAGAAATTGCTCCAAAACAAAAAGTAGATTTAATTATGTGTGGTGCAACTGGTTTAAACGCTGTAGAACGATTCTTAATCGGTAGCGTCTCTGAACATATTATTCGCTATGCAAAATGCGATGTCCTTGTTGTTCGTGGTGAAGAAGAGCAAGGTGACATTTAATAAATAACGAAAACACCAAGTCTTATGCAGATTTGGTGTTTTTTATTTTATGTATTTTCCTATGAAGACAAGCTAAGATTACCATAACACTCGCAAATAAAAACAGTGGAAGAAACTTTTACGACCATAATCCCCTCATTAGTGTAGCCACTACCAAATACGCCTCATAATCCATCCCTTTCTTTTACTTATCACCACACTAATCTACATAATTTAGAAATCAAAGGATAGAATATATCCGTTCGGTTACGCTAAGAAAAAGATGAAAAGGGGGATACTACATGGGAGATCACGAACGAATTATTTTAGATGTAAATGATGAGGAGCTTGAAATGCTCGATACGATCTGTTCGCATTTTAAAGAAAAACATGGCGTTGAGCTGAGCCATGGTGCACTCCTCCGTGATTTGATGGATATTGAGTATATTCGTATTACAGAAAACAGACATAAATATGAATAAAAAGCTCCTTTAACATTACACTTATTAGAGGATATACGTTCCATATAAGTGTAGCTTTGAAATAAAGTCGTACTGTTTATAAAAAAGATGTACCGTTTTAAAGAAAGTTATACCGTTTACAAAAAAGTTGCATCGTTTTATTCCTTTTCGATTAAAGAATTCTAAGTGAGTGTTAATCAAACTTTTTTATAAAACGAAATGTTCATTCAAGAAGAAAAGAAGCCATTTTGATTATTCTTTTTTTATTGAAAGTCAAGCAATTGAATGAATATATTTATATTTAAATGATTTTATATAATGTCACACATTTTTAGGCCGAAACAAAAAGGATAGGAAAGCAGAAATAAAAACTGCTATTTCTATCCTTTTTTGTACTACAAATGACCTCATTTACACAACAACATTTTTAGTATGTTGTTCAACTAACGCATGCGTTAGTTCAATAATTACTCGCTAATCGAATCTGCTGTTTTTACAAGGTCTTTAATAGTGTAATCTTTTGTAACATCTGGTGATTTAATTAAAGAAATCCCACGATAAAGTCCATCTTTTTTCCAACGAATAATTTTCGTATTTTTACTATCCTTATCAATAATCACTTTTGTTCCATCTTTTAATTTTGTTGTTTTTTAATCTTCTTATCACTTTTTCATTTCAATCTCAATTCTCTTTGCTAAGTCAGATGATACTTTATTGAAATACTCCATAATTTTCTTTCTAATATCATCAGATATAACTTTCAAATCACTAGTTAAATTTTCGACAAGATGTTCTTTTTCTATTTGAGTTAACCTCGTATAGAATTCACCAGCCTGCCCAAAATCGTCTTGCTTTGTTATAGAAGTTCTTTCTAGTTTGCCTTCAACATATCTTCCATCACCACTTGTAATTTGATTAGTTGATGTCCAATTTTGCTGTTGGTTAACCGGTAATTTACGAAATTCAGCTCCAATTCTTCTTCTTTGAGAATCACTATAAATATTGGCACGGCCCTGCAGTATTTTATCATCAGATAATTCTGCGCCGTCTAGTAAATTAGAAGGGGAGAAGGCGACTTTTTCTACTTGCTCCATATAATTATCAGGATTTTTATTTAATACCATTTTGCCTACTGGTATTAGGGGATACTCTTTTTCATCCCATACTTTTGTATCGTCTAAAGGATCATAAGAAAGATTTGCTTCATCCTTTGGGTCCATGAGCTGGACATATAATCCATATTCCACCAGTTTACCACCCGCAATCGCATCGTATAAATTTTTACCAGCGTAATCAGGATTTTCAGCGGCTAGTCTACTTGCTTCTTCGCGACCAATGTATTGTACACCTTCAAATGGGTACCAATGGTATTTAACGTACTTTCTAATACCTTGAGCATTTCTCCAAACATATGTATTTACACTATGTCCTGGAATGTGGCGAAGACTTTTTACCGTACCAGCATCAGAGTATAAACGTACAACAAAATGAATTGATTCAGGCGCTCTTGCTACAAAGCTCCAAAACCTATCAGGGTCAATTAAATTATTTTTTGGTGAAGGTAAGAATGCTTTAATAAATTCCGGAAATCGTATCGCATCACGAACAGAAAAGACAGGAATGTGATTACATAAAAGGTCAAAAACACCTTCTTCTGTATAAAATTTTGTAGCAAAACCACTTACATTTCTAGATGTATCAGGTGTTCCTTTCGTACTGACAGCTAACGAAAAGCGAACCATAACAGGAACTTTCTGATTAAAATTTTGTAAAAAACTCAGTTTTGTATGTTCGGACATCGAATATATCGTTTGAAAATAACCAAATGCACCAAATCCTTTTACATGAACAGGTCTTTCTAAAATCTTTTCATGAATAAATTCTTGTAAGGTTTCGTGTAGTACACCATCTTGTTCCAGTACAGGTCCCCCAGATCCGATCGTCTGGGAATGAAGTTTAGCTGGCTCATTGGAGAGGTATCGATTCTCATAATGGCTTTCCTCTAATAAGGTTTGCCTCTGTTTATGATGCTTTTCATTCATTATTATAGCCTCCAAAATTTAATTTTCATCAATCGTTACTAAATATGATTTTTAAGGCTCGAATATGTATCTTCTTCTTTTATTTTCAACATTCATTAGAAATATAGTTTCTTAAAGTTAGTAGCATTTTTCAGAGAATTGCAATATAAAGTGAATTTGAACCGATGTGTAAACAGACCGCTAGTTAAAGAAAACTCCTATGCAGTGGACCTTTTTGAACAGGTAGAATTATGAAAAGATGAAGATGAATATGAAGAAGGAAAAGCTTCTTTAAATAGAAGCTTATTTTTGTGTGATAAAAGGAACAGAACTTTTTTAAGCCTTTCAAATAAATGTAAGAGGTTAAGTTACGCCCTGAATTTATTTTCAGAACTTAGATTGCCAGACAATATAGGTTTTGCACTTGACTTTGTTAAGTGTGGATTTAAAATAAAGTCACGATGTTTCTAAAAAAGATGCGATGTTTTGAAGATAGTCGCGATGTTTGCAAAAAAGTTATGATGCTTTGCCCCTTTTGAATATAGCTATCTAAAGGGATGTAACAAATTTGTATTTTAAGATTTATGTTGTTTAGTCTAGCTCACTGATTGTGAAGTAAACAACTTAAATGTGACTTAAAAAACTTAACCGTGACCTAGAATTTTTCTATATAACTGATCTCTTTGAGAAAATATATATATTTGTTCAACCACCGGGCGCGATTTTGGAAGATCGAAGGTAGAAAATGATTAAACTTTTTTATAAAACCATAACTTAAAACTGCTAGAGAATAATCCATTTTGATTAATCTTTTTTCAAAATGGATTATTCTTATTTACCATATAATATGGGTTTGTAGAGTGTTTTTGATTAAACTTTATTTCAAGCCAACAATAAGAACGTATATCCTTTTTTTCATAATAAAAAGACATTCATTACGTGACAAAATCACCTTACTGAACGTCTTTTCAATCACTTTTATATGATTATCTTTATGCCTTTTTAACAAATTCAGATTTTAATTTCATAGCTCCAAAACCGTCAATTTTGCAATCAATATCATGATCTCCATCAACCAAACGGATACTCTTCACTTTTGTACCTATTTTTATAACTGATGAAGTTCCTTTTACTTTCAGGTCTTTGATTACTGTTACAGCATCACCATCGTTTAAGATATTTCCATTTGCATCTTTAACAACCTTTTTACCTTCACTGTTTTCAGTTTCTGATTCTAAAGCCCACTCATGAGCACACTCTGGACAAACAAAAAGACTTCCATCTTCATAAGTATATTCTGAATTGCATTTCGGGCAGTTTGGTAAGTTTTGCATATTTTTTTATTTCCTCCATTATAAAAATCACTTTCAATTCCCTTTCTTATATCCTCGTAAACATAACAATTGCGAACTTGAAATTCACAAAAAACAGGGATGTTCCTTATATACTGCCATAGTATTTCCAGATTGACAAGCCAGCTTTACATGAACATGTTTTCTAAAAAATAAAAGGAGAGTACATCGTATCATGCGCTCTCCTTTCCCCTTTAACACACTTATTATTTTTTCTAGTAATAAAAAAAGAGGATACTCTGCTCCTTTATGGAACTTAGTATCCTCTCATCCTTATAAATTTACGGTTTCTCCCACTAGCACCTTCGCTTTTTCCAGCGCTTTTTGAATTTGTTCGAACCCTGTCCCACCTGCACTATTACGACGTTTCACCGCTGCATAAGGAGAAAGAACTTCATATAAATCCTCTTCAAATGACGGACTCATCTCTTGATATGTTTCTAGCGGTACATCTAATAAATAAATTCCTTTTTGCGTGCAATGAAGAACAAGCTTTCCGACAATTTCATGTGCCTGACGGAATGGAAGTCCTTTGCTTGCTAAGTAATCAGCAATTTCTGTTGCATTAGAGAAGTCTTGTTTTACGGCTTGCCCCATTTTTTCTTTGTTTACAGTCATTGTTTCTAGCATACCAGCCATAATGTGCAGGCAGCCTTCTACTGTTTTAACTGTATCAAACATACCTTCTTTGTCTTCTTGTAAATCTTTGTTATAAGCAAGCGGTAAACCTTTCATTACCGTTAATAAACTAAATAGGTTGCCGTATACTCTTCCTGTTTTACCACGGATGAGCTCGGCCATATCAGGATTTTTCTTTTGCGGCATAATGCTGCTTCCTGTTGCGTACTGGTCACTCATCTCAATAAATTGAAACTCCTGACTACTCCATAAAATGAGCTCTTCACAAAAACGTGATAAATGCATCATTAATATGGATGAATTGCTAAGAAACTCTAATATGAAATCACGGTCACTTACCGCATCTAAGCTATTTTCATAGATTCCTTCAAAACCGAGAATCTCTGCGCTATACGCACGGTCAATCGGAAATGTCGTCCCTGCAAGCGCACCTGCGCCAAGCGGAGAAATATTAATGCGTCCCAGTGAATCTTCATAACGATTTACATCGCGCTCTAGCATCCAAAAGTATGCAAGCACATGATGAGCGAACGAAATTGGCTGTGCACGTTGTAAATGTGTATATCCCGGCATAATCGTTTCAATATTCTCTTCTGCTTGATGAACAAGAACCTTCTGCAATTTCTTCGCAGCCTTTATGATGTCCTGCACTTTTTCCTTTAAATATAAGTGCATATCTGTAGCAACTTGATCGTTACGACTTCGGCCTGTATGAAGCTTGCCTCCTACTTCACCAATTTTTTCAATTAACATCTTTTCAATATTTAAATGAATATCCTCAGCTTGGGCAGAAAACGCAAGCTTATTTTCTTTTGCTTCATCTAGTAAATGTTGTAAACCTTTTTTTATTTTCTCTGCTTCTTCTTTTGTTACAATTCCCTGTTTCGCCAGCATCGTAACATGCGCAATACTACCTTCAATATCTTGATTCGCTAATTGCTGGTCAAAGGAGATGGAAGCTCCAAACTCCTCGACCCACGCTTCTGCTTCTGCTGTAAAGCGACCTCCCCAAAGTTTGCTCACGCTTCCACCTTCTTTTGATTCACTTGGCTGTATACTTTTGTTGGAAGACCAAATAAAGAAATAAAGCCAACTGCTGCATCATGGTTAAATTCATCATCCACTGTATATGTCGCTAATTTTTCATCATATAGAGAGTATTCTGATTTACGTCCTTCTACAATTGCATGACCTTTAAACAATTTCACACGTACTGTGCCTGTTACGGATTTTTGTGTTTCTTGTAAGAAAGCAGCAAGTGCTTGTTTTAAAGGTGAGAACCATAAACCGTTATAAATTAATTCTGTTAATTTTTGTTCAATCATCGGTTTAAAATGAGCGACTTCTTTTACAAGTGTTAAATCTTCTAATTCTTTATGCGCTGTAAGTAACGTCATTGCCGCTGGACATTCATACACTTCACGTGATTTAATCCCAACAAGACGGTTTTCTACATGATCAATACGTCCAACACCGTGTTTTCCAGCAAGCGAATTTAACGTTTTGATAAGTTCTGAAAGTGAATAAGAAGTGCCGTTTAATGTTGTTGGTACCCCTGATTCAAATCCAATTTCTACAAACTCTGGTTTATTCGGTGTATCTTCTAATGCTAATGTCATTTCATATGCATCTTCTGGAGGTGCTGCCCATGGATCTTCTAAAATTCCACATTCATTGCTACGTCCCCATAAGTTTTGGTCAATGGAAAACGGACTATCTAAATTGATTGGAATCGGTACATCATTTTCTTTTGCATACGCAATCTCTTCTTCACGTGACCATTTCCATTCACGTACTGGCGCAATCACTTCTAAATACGGATTTAATGCTTGGATAGAAACTTCAAAGCGAACTTGGTCGTTCCCTTTTCCTGTACATCCATGTGCAACAGCACTTGCCCCTTCCTGCTCCGCGATTTCTACTAGTTTTTTCGCAATTAACGGACGTGATAACGCTGAAACAAGTGGATATTTTCCTTCGTATAATGTATGACCTTGCAATGCCGTCAATGCATATTCATTCGCGAATTCTTCTTGAACATCAATCATGTAAGATTTAGTAGCACCTACTGAAATGGCTTTTTCTTTTACAAACTCTAAATCTTTACCTTCCCCTAAATCTAAACAAAGTGCAATGATATCATAATTTTTCTCTTGTAACCATTTAATTGCAACGGAAGTATCAAGACCTCCGGAATATGCTAACACAACTTTTTTCTTCTCCATTTTCATATCCCCCTAAAGAATAAATATTCATTATCATTAATATTAATTCACACTTTAACACCTTTCACAAAATGAATCAAGGGATATTAGCAAAAAAAATTCTAACAATTCCATCGAACTTCTTTCTTTTTTTCGATACAATGGAAACAGAAAATGGGGGTGTCTATATGGAACAATATTTTATATACGATGAACACCTAGGAATAGAAGTACCTGACTTACAAGTAGAATGGGAAGATATCCCTGAAAAAATGCAGCATGCTATTTTATTAAAGTGGGAACAAATTCGCGGGAAAATACCTGATCGTATAAAAGAACTTGAATATCATATTAATCAAAAACAACATCGTTTAAATAACGAAGAAAACTTTGAAATTTCCTGTAGCCTCAATTCTGAAATCGCTGATCTTGCCTCCATCATTAACGATTTATGGCTTTGGTATCGCCTTACTCAAAATGTATCTGAGGGGAAAGCGCATCAATAATAAGCCAAATAAAAAAGCATCTACAAATAGATGCTTTTTTATTTGTAATTCCATCCTTTTTCATATGAGTCTAATAAATTCGGTTGATTCAAACGATTAACCGATAAATCTCTTCTTTTCTTTCATAAAAAATTTCTCGCATTCAAAAGTTTTTTATTGTATCATGATGCACATGTACAGGAATAGGAAAAACGTTCCAAATTAGATGTATATTAAAAACTAGTAATTTAATAAAACTAGCTATCTATTTATCAGGTAAATACAGAAAGGATTGTAAATATGAAAAAAAAGCTTCCAATTATCATTTTATCTAGTGCTTTATTGTTATCTCCCATACATAGTTATGCAAACACAGAAATAAGTAAAACTCCCCTTCATACAGAAGACCATTCCAAAGCAACCGAACAAACAAAAACATTAAAAACAGATGAATTCATAGACGATATTTCAAAAAAAAACGATGTCTCAACTGACAAAAAAGAGCAAACTCAAGAAAATAATGTAACTACCGATAAAAAGGAACAAACTCAAAAAAATAATGTAACTACCGATAAAAAGGAGCAAACTCAAGAAAATAATGTAACTACCGATAAAAAGGAACAAACTCAAGAAAATAATGTAACTACCGATAAAAAAGAGCAAGCTCAAGAAAATAATGTAACTACCGATAAAAAAGAGCAAGCTCAAGAAAATAATGTAACTACCGATAAAAAAGAGCAAGCTCAAGAAAACAGTCTAGCTCCCGCTACAAAAGAACAAACTCAAGAAAGTAAAACTGAATTAAATACAAACAAGGAAGAGAAAAACAAAAAAGAAGGATGGATTAAAGAAGGAAATGCTTGGTACTATTACTCAAATAATGAGAAAGTAACAGGATGGAAATATGACCAAGGTAGCTGGTATTACCTACATGGCAATGGTGCTATGGCTACTGGATGGACAAAAATTAACGGCTCTTGGTATCTCCTTCAACCTAATGGTGTAATGACCACTGGGTGGTATTTCGATGGCGTTAACTGGTTCTATCTTCATAATGCCGGGAATATGGCTACTGGATGGACAAAAATTAATGGCTCTTGGTACCTTCTTCAGCCTAATGGTGTAATGACTACTGGGTGGTATTTCGATGGCGTTAACTGGTTCTATCTTCATAATGCCGGGAATATGGCTACTGGATGGACAAAAATTAATGGCTCTTGGTACCTTCTTCAGCCTAATGGTGTAATGACTACTGGGTGGTATTTCGATGGCGTTAACTGGTTCTATCTTCATAATGCCGGGAATATGACTACTGGATGGACAAAAATTAATGGCTCTTGGTACCTTCTTCAGCCTAATGGTGTAATGACTACTGGGTGGTATTTCGATGGCGTTAACTGGTTCTATCTTCATAATGCCGGGAATATGGCTACTGGATGGACGAAGATTAACGGCTCTTGGTACCTTCTTCAATCTAATGGTGTAATGACTACTGGATGGTATTTTGATGGAGTTGACTGGTATTATCTTCATAATGCCGGAAATATGGCTACTGGATGGATCCAAGATAGCGGAAAATGGTATTACTTATATGAAGATGGAGTAATGAAAAAAGAATCTGTGTATTTAGATGCTCCGATGATTTTCCAACTACCTGAGCTACATAATGGATGCGAAGTTGTTTCAATGACAATGATGCTAAAATATCACGGACATAATGTAGACAAGCTAACACTAGCTAAACAATTACCTGTTGATTCTACACCCATGATAAAAAGTGCTGGATCTATTTTAACGTGGGGAGATCCTTCAGTTGGATTTGTTGGAGATGTAACAGGCGCATCTCCTGGTTATTCTATTGACCCCGCACCATTAAAAAGATTATTAGATCGTTATACAAACAGCGGTATCGATTTATCAGGCTCTGATTTTTCTAAAATTGAGCGTTTATTAGCACAAGGAAAACCGGTTGTAACTTGGATTACAGCATCTTTTTCACATCCGGTATCCCCTCAGAGTTGGAAAACCTTATCAGGGAAAGTTATACAAGCTGACTTTGATATGCACGTAGTATTAGTCACTGGGTATGATAATGATTATGTATATATTAATGATCCTCTTAGACGTGGCAAAGGGGCTAAAATTCTAAAAAGTAAATTTATCAGCAGCTACAATTATATGGGTAAAAAAGCATTAAGTATGTAGTGAATACAAACAAAAAGAGATAAAATGAAATTCATTTTATCTCTTTTATTTTGTAAATTTACTCATTTATACCATATAATGAATAAAATAGATTTTGAAAGGAGCATCAAATTCATGAATGCTTTTGTCATTATTATTCTCACTTTTCTTAGTGTAATTAGTTGGGAGGCTTTTTTTAAAGACAAAACAGATAAAAGCAATACAAATCAGCAAAAAGAATAATTTTGTCTCGCCATGATTCAAAATTCCACCTTATGTTCACCCCCTATTCCTTATTCATAACTTGTCGTCACTCTCACGATTACTACCTACTTATTACTTATGAATCCTGAACAAACAAGACTATTCTACAAAAATATATAAGAATGAAAATTCAATCGCTATAAAACCGCAAATTATGTAGGTTTTTCTTCGTTTATTGTCGGTTTCCATCCGCATACATTTTTTGAAAGTATGATATAATAATATAAAATCTTTTACAGAAAGGATTTAGATATCATGATCGCTCGAAGGAGCATGTGGCATCGAATTGACGAATCTTACACGTAGCGTATTTTTTCAGCTCAGATCCTTTAGTCTAGCGAAAAAAATACGAGAGTGGGGAAATTATGATTGCCCGAAGGATAATTTGGCAACGAAAAGACTCTTCTTACACATAGCGTTTTGTTTAAGTCCCATTGATAATTGCTAAACAAAACAAAGAAGAGAGCAGGATTGCTAAATAACAAATCCTACTCCAAGTTTTGTTTAGTCGTTTTTAGACTTAAACTAAAACGAAAGTAGGGAGAATTGATGGACGAGAGGATTATTCGTTATTTCTTCAGTGACATATAGCATAGTTAGTTTGATGTAAACTAACTAAAGGCTACATGGGCTCGTAGTTAGTTTACAAGATGAAAAGAACTACTAACTACGGAAAGAAGGAATAACGATGAGGAACATCCAAAGTCGACAAATTATTAAAGAAATTTTTATGGTTTTAATCGGTTCATTTATTTTATCAGCAGCACTATATCACATTCATTTCCAAAACCACTTAACTGAAGGTGGCTTTGTAGGAATTGCGCTATTTATCCAAAACTTTTTTGATATTTCACCGTCAATTTCAACTGTATTGATGGATATCCCGGTCATTTTATTATGTGCTACATTTTTAGGTAAGAAGATGGTTGGTTATTCATTTATGGGTTCGATTTCATTCGGAGTGTTCTATTCTTTAATGGAAAATTTCTCTCCATTTACAGTAGATTTGTCAAATCATTTATGGATAGCCGCAGTACTTGGCGGCGCGCTAGCTGGGATTGGACTCGGTTTTATATTACGATTTGGTGGTGCAACCGGCGGAGACGATATTTTAACAATTGTACTAAGTAAAAGAACTCGCTTTACAATTGGGCAGATTTTCTTCGTCTTTGATGCGATCGTACTTGCACTTTCATTATATTATTTAAATTGGACAGAAATTGCTTTTACTATTCTTTCAATTGCCGTGCAGGCAAAAACATTGGATTTAATTTATTATCCAAAAACAGAAAAGAAAACAGTATCTATTCCAATGTCAAAACAACATGCAACAAACTAAAAAGCGAAAGGCCTCTGCCTCTCGCTTTTTTCATGCTCTTTTTTCTTTCTCTAATATGTAACGAACTTGGTAGAATCTATTTGCAAACTCTGTTACATTCCGCGTTAGACGATAATTCACCGTAGAGCCAATCGCTATTCCTAACACAGGAATACCTTGAAAGAGTTTACGACGAAGCACATAAATAGAAAAAGTCTTCAAAATTTGTTTTAACACCACTTCTGTAGAAGCTGGTTTTAACACTTTTTCTTCCCCTTCATAAAAGAACAAATCTTCTTGTTCTAACTCCTGAAGCAAGTTATACCAAGCATATTGCTGAAGCCTTGTTGGCAACAACGCAGCATGGAATACTTTTAAAGCGAGCATCATTTCATAAGGCTTGTTCACATCATGACCAAACGACGTTGCAATAAGCTGAACCGCCTTTACATTTAACGCAATCATGACAGGGAAATCAGCTGTCAATAATAACAAACCACCTACTCCGGTTGCTCCTCCCTGCACGAAAGAATATAAACGATGACGCGCCGTCTGCTGCTCGGCTATATATGTTAATTGATCTATGGATAACTCTTTCAATTCTTCCAACTGTTCAATCGATTCATCAAACAATCGTGCCGTTCCTAAAATACGATTCCGTGCATCAAGTTGTGATTGTGAGCTTTGAATCAATGCATGGAGATGGAATAACCCTCCGTCCGCTTTTGCAAAAAACTCTTTTCGCTTTTTCTCTGGAATTTTCGCAACTGAAGCATGCAACCACTTATCAAACATCTTTTGAAAATCGGTAGACTCCTGTTCTAACAATTGCGTTTCCCAATTTTTAACCTCTTGTAAAATGGCTTGTTCTCGCTTTGATCGCATCGTAACAACCACCTCGCTCAATTTTTTTCTATTGTAACATATTTCCGGTTTCTCTTTGTAAATCTGATAGACTAAACATATATTTATCCAGTACATGGGGGGGATTATATGTACCCACGCGCAAAGGCATTTGGAATTGTACTTCACAACGAACGAATTCTCGTTCAAGAGTATCTTACGGAAAGCGAAACGTATTACAGACCACTCGGCGGTTCTATTGAATTTGGAGAGAAATCAGATGAAACAGTGATTCGTGAATTTAAGGAAGAACTTAATGCACAAGTAGAAATTACAACTTACTTAGGATGTCTTGAAAATATCTTTTACGCAAACGAAGAAATCGGCCATGAGATCATTCAATTGTATTCTCTTCATTTTGTAGATACATCGCTTTATGAGATCAAAACAATTCCTATTATAGACGGAGAACCCAATACATATGCGACGTGGATTCCGATTACAGCATTTCTGAACCAAGAAAAAGTATTGTATCCAAATGGACTAACGAAATTTGTTGCCACAAAAAGAAAAGACGGAATCCTATAGGATCCCGTCTTTTTTACATATATTAACCAATGTTTCCAAGACGTAATACGTCACGAGCAATCATAACTTCTTCGTCAGTTGGAATTACAATAATTTTTACTGGAGAGTGAGGGAAGTTGATGAATGCTTCTTCGCCATGAATGTTGTTACGTTTTGGATCGAAGTATACTCCCATAAACTCAAGGCCTTCTAATACACGTTCACGAATTAGAGCACTGTTTTCTCCAATACCAGCTGTAAAGATGATTGCGTCTACACCTTTCATACGAGCTGCATAAGAACCGATATATTTATGAATACGTCCTACGAATACATCTAACGCTACTTCTGCACGGTGGTTTCCTTCTTTTTCCGCTTGTTCGATGTCACGTAAGTCACTAGAGAATCCAGAAAGACCTAGCATACCACTTTTCTTGTTTAATACATTCAGAACTTCTTCTACAGATTGTCCTGTTTTTTCCATGATGTATGGAATTAACGCAGGGTCAATGTTACCAGAACGTGTACCCATTGTTACACCAGCAAGTGGAGTGAAGCCCATAGAAGTATCGATAGATTTTCCGCCTTCTACAGCAGCGATACTTGCACCGTTACCTAAGTGGCAAGAAAGTAAACGTAAGCTTTCAAGTGGACGACCTAATAATTCAGCTGCGCGCTGTGTTACATATTTATGAGAAGTTCCGTGGAAACCGTATTTACGAACGCCGTATTTCTCATAGTATTCATATGGTAAGCTGTATAAGAAAGATTCTTCCGGCATTGTTTGATGGAATGCTGTATCAAATACTGCAACTGCTGGTACGTTCGGAAGTACTGCTTGGAACGCTTTAATACCAACAACGTGTGCTGGATTATGAAGTGGTGCTAATTCGCTTAAATTTTCAATTTCTGCTAATACTTGCTCAGTAATTACAGCAGAATCATCAAATTTTTCACCGCCGTGTACAACACGGTGACCAATACCACTAATTTCATCAAGAGATTTCAAAATTCCATTTTCAGTTAATTTGTTAAGAAGCATATTAACTGCTACTCCATGATCTGGAATATTTGTAACTTCTGTTTGTTTTTCACCGTTCACAGTAATTGTGAAGATACTATCTTCTAAACCGATACGTTCTACTAAACCTTTTGTTAATACTTTCTCACTTGGCATTTCAAACAATTGGAATTTTAATGAAGAGCTTCCTGCATTAATCGCGATGATTTTTGACATCTAGTCTTTCGCCCCTTTTTCTCTTGGTAGTTGTGTGGATGAGACCACAAACCGCTCGATTTTATCTGATTAAATTTACCAAATATGAAAACGTTTCATTCTCAGTAAATTTTATACTCACGAGTTTAATTTAAACATCGTCCGACATATATTTCAAGTGAAAAAATTGTAACACCAAGAAAAAATATATATTACAGATTTCAAAAAAATTCAGTTTTATCTTGTATACATTAAAAGTTCCTGCACATAACACAAAACTGTATTACATTAATCAATACCTCTGTTACATATGTTATGACTTATGTGTTGCAAACCAGCTATTTAATTGAGTCATTATATTCTCCATCGCCTTCATATTGGAAAACTTAGGTAATTCCACTAATAACGCCTGTTTTGGCATCGTTACATCCGGCCCCTTCTTTTGGAGAACAAGTATACTTTTTGCATTTTTCTCGTTTTTAAACATGGAAACAGGAAGCTGTAATAGCCCTTGAATAAAGCTTGTTTCTTTAATAAAAGCATGAAGTTTTGGTGCTTGATCACTTTCAAAAATGAAGTTTGGTACTAAGAAGAATAAATAACCACCTTCTTTTGTATGTTTTACACTTTGTTCAATAAAAAGATGGTGTGCATAAGACATTCCTTCATCTGCTTTTAAAGTATATTCACTTGCACCGATTTCGTTTGGATAATAACCGATCGGTAAATCGCAAACAACAGCATCAACCGGATCAATATAAAGCGGCGCTAGTCCATCTTGATTGAACAACTCAATTGCTTGCTTTTGTAAATTCGCATTCACTAAAGCAAGTCTAACAAGTAAATCATCCACATCTACACCAAATCCGCTTATCGTTGTACCTTCTTGAGCAACATTAAAAATTGTCGTCATTAAGTTCCCTGTTCCAATAGCAGGATCTAAAACAACGATTTCTTTTTGATCTTTCATAAATTTATGGAATAGATAACTCATAAACATCCCAACTGCATCAGGCGTCATTTCATGATTGGCTTGTATGCCATCTTTCATTCCTTTTAAAATGGCAAGCTGAAATGCTTTACGAATTTCCTCGCTTTTATATGTTTCTTCATTAAACTTGCTATATTCACGATTTAATCGTTCAATTGTTGATTCAGATAATTCTTCTTGCAGAATCGTCCCTTCAAACAGGTTATCCCCCGTTTCCACAAGCGCTTCTAAATATGTTACATCCAATTCTTTACGTAAAATTACGGTAGAAGAATCAAAAATAGAAAATAATGTTTCTACTGTCTGACTCACATACATTCCTCCTTCTGTCAATTACACATAACTTATATCATACCATAAAGTGAAACTTTAATCAGTGAGGAGGTTTCTTCATCCCCACTGATTATTAGCCCTCACCAATCGGGCATTTACGGGCAGTTTATCTCCAACTAGCTTCTTTGTATTACTGCACCTTAAGGTAGGAGATTTACTGCCCGTTAATGCGGGGTAATCTAATTTTCCCCCAAAAGAAAAAGCAGCCTCTATGTCATGAGACCGCTAAATTATATCAACGCTTTTTCAAATATATCGGCGGTTCGACAATATACAAACACGCCTGACAAGAAAAAACGACCTCTATAAGAGGTCGTCTTCATTACTTCGCAGCTTTTGCTGCTTCTAATGCTGCTTCATAATTTGGATGGCTCGTACCTTCGCTTACGTATTCTACGTAAACTACTTTGTCGTTGCTGTCTACTACGAATACTGCACGAGCAAGTAAACGAAGCTCTTTCATTACTACGCCGTAAGCTTCACCGAATGAAAGGTCACGGTGATCAGAAAGTGTTGCTACGTTTTCTAAGCCGTTTGCCGCACACCAGCGTTTTTGAGCGAATGGTAAATCCACACTAATTGTTAGTACTTTTGCGTTCTCAATACCAGCTGCATCTTGGTTAAAACGACGAGTTTGTGCATCGCATACACCTGTATCGATAGATGGTACAACACTAATTAATTTCACTTCACCTTTGTATGTTTCTAAACTTACTGGAGATAAGTCATTTGCTAATACTTGAAAGTTTGGCGCTTGATCGCCAACTTTAACTTCTGTTCCAACTAAAGTGATTGGGTTACCTTTAAAAGTTACGTTTGCCACTTGAAGATCCTCCCTTATTTAAACAAAATATGTACACTGTAAATGATAGTTTGTCCCTATACAGAATGCAAACAAAATCGCTTTATTTACAAAAAAATAAAGAAGCTAATCAACCGATTAGCTTCTTTTCGCTGTTAGATTTCAAATTCTGGTTCATCGCCTTTTCGCTTCTCCATCATTTCCTTCACTTTATCAACAGCTTGTGGTGCTAACTCAATGATTTTATCAATCACATGTGTCTGTTTATCTAAATGTAACACTTTTACGCCTTGTCCATTTATAACGAGAAAAGCGACAGGGTTAATTGAAACACCGCCACCACTCCCGCCTCCAAATGGATGACGACCAGAGCTCTCTACTTTTCCAAATTCACTCCCACCAGCAGCAAACCCAAAACTTACTTTAGAAACTGTTAAAATGACGCTTCCGTCAGCTGCTTTAATTGGGTCGCCAATAATTGTATTTACATCAGTCATTTGTTTTAAATGCTGCATTGCAGTTGTCATTAAACCTTGAATTGGATGGTCCATTTTATCCCCCTATGCTTGTACGGATTTTTCTGTTATACCAGATCTTTGTTTTCTCATAAACAAGAGTAATTTCACTCCTGTTGTTACGGCACGATATATACGAAAGGAAGCTGTTAATTCACCTTTCGATGCAAATCCCTTCCCTTGAAACACAGGTGTAATCTCAAACTCCGGTATATCAATAACATGCGTATATTGTCCCAAGACCCCGGCTGTCATTCCTTTTATTCCCCATGCGTATCCAGTGACAATTCCGGTGCTAGCTGCATCACCCGTTCCAATTTGTGAATGCCATTTCCAGCTATTGATTTTCACTTTTTTAAGAAAACCTTTAATGATAGTATGGATCTCTTGAAGCCTTTTTATCAGTTCCCCGATACTATCAAGCTGCGCCATGATTTTATTTTCCATACCGCCATCTTTCTCTGCCTTTTCAATTTTTTGTCCAGTCTTTTTTTGCTGTTTTTCAATTCTTTCCAGCACATCAAATGTATATCGAATCATCCATATTTTCACTTGAAATAGACATTGTTTCTCCATTTCTGAATATAAAAACGTCACTTTAAGCGATAGTTTCGACAATAGTATAAATAAAATGAGCAAGAGAAAAATGCCAATTCCAATTACAAGCCATTTCATACGTACCATCCTTTCACTCCATATCCATTATCGACAGGTTCAAACAAGATTAAACAATTCGCAATAAAATTGAATATAGGAATTTTTCTAAAAACAAAGAGGGATTTTGACATTTTATATCGAAATATATTATTTGAGCATACCATCAGAATTTTTTCTAATGGAGCACAACGCTAAATTTGACTGCAATGGAGGGATACACAATGGCAGATCGTCGCAATTTATTTTTCTTTTATGGTGATGACAAAGCTACGCTTGTCGAAAAAATGAAGCCAATATATCGTATTTTAGAGGAAAATGGATTTACCATATTAGATCATCCAAAAAATGCAAACGCTATCGTCAGTGTTGGAGATGACGGCACCTTCTTACAAGCCGTTCGTAAAACAGGGTTCAGGGAAGATTGCTTATATGCAGGAGTTTCTACGAAAGATGAAATTTCTTTCTACTGTGATTTCCATATTGACCATGTCGATACAGCCCTTCAAGAAATTACACAAAATGAAATTGAAGTGCGAAAATATCCAACAATCCAAATAGATGTTGATCAGGAGACATCTTTCCATTGTTTAAATGAGTTTTCTTTACGCTCTAGTATCATTAAAACATTTGTAGTGGATGTGCATGTTGATGATTTATATTTCGAGACATTTAGAGGAGACGGTCTAGTTATTTCTACACCGACAGGAAGTACAGCATATAATAAGTCATTGCATGGTGCGGTTGTTGACCCATTAATTCCATGCTTCCAAATAAGCGAACTTGCTTCTTTAAATAACAACACATACCGTACACTTGGATCACCGTTTATCTTAAACCATGAACGTACATTAACATTAAAGCTTACTCCGGGCGGTAATGATTACCCTGTTATCGGCATGGATAACGAAGCGCTTAGCATTAAACAAGTGGAAAAAGCGGTCGTTCGTTTAAGTGATAAACAAATTAAAACAGTAAAACTAAAAAATAATTCGTTCTGGGAAAAAGTACAGAGAACGTTTTTATAGAAAAAAGAGTGCTGAGGGGTTCCCCAGCACTCTTTTTTCATGATTCACATGTCGTTTTTTTGCAGAAACATTCATATCTTGTGTCGAAACACCAATATTATTTCTGATATACAATTCGACCATCTATTATAGTTATAGTAACTTGAATATCCTTTATTTCCTCTGCTTCAACTTCAAATATGTCACGGTCCATGATAGTAAAATCAGCTTCATATCCTTTAACAATTTTACCACGCTTATTTTCCTTACCAATCGCATAAGCACTTCCAGCCGTAAATAAGGAAACTGCTTCATATACCGTTAATCTCTCTTCAGGTATGTAACATGTTCCATCAATAAAACTTCGCCGCGTGACTGCACTATAGATTCCTAAAAACGGATTTACTTGTTCAATTGGCGCGTCTGATCCACCGCAACAATGTAATCCCACGCCGAGTAACGTTTTCCAAGCATACGCATAACGAAGACGATGCTCTCCTAATTTTTCAATAACAGATGGAAAATCAGATGAGACAAATACAGGCTGAATATCAATAATAGCTTGCAAATGCTTCATCCGCTGTATTAACTCTTCACGAGCAAGCTGACAATGAATAATACGATCACGCAGCCCCTCTGCCGGAGGATATAACTCCAGTGCATCAATTACATATTCAAGGGATAAATCACCGATTGTATGAATCGCAACTGGCATCCGTAAATTACGTGCTTTCTTCACTAATTCCGCGAGCTCTTCACGAGAAAAAATAGCTACTCCATTTGTTTCCTTCGCATCTTCATATGGCTCGCTTAATAGTGCTGTTCGTCCGCCAAAGGAACCGTCTGAAAAAATTTTCATTGCGCCAAATTCAATATAGTGCTCGGTCCCATAATATTTGCGTTCATGTGCGACTTCATGGTGTACAAGCAAATGAGCTTTAAATGGCATTTCCTTTATTACGTGTAAAAATGCATTATACGTTTTTTGAAAACCACCGTAATAATTTAAGTCTTCTGTATGCCCACCTACTAATCCATATTTCCAGCAATCTTGAATGGCTGTTTGTAGCGCTCTTTGCAAATAAGCTTCATCAATTTCCGGCTGGACATGCTTAATTAATTCTTGCGCTTGTTCATACAACAGGCCTGTTAGTTCTCCGGATACTCCACGCCCAATCTTTCCACCTTTTGGGTCTGACGTTTCTGCTGTTATATTTGCTTTTTCGAGTATGTAAGAATTCACCCATGTCACATGACGACAAACACGCTTTAATAAAATGGGATGCTCCTTAGAAAGGGCATCTAAATCACGAACGTGGACGCTTTTGGTATCTGTGAAATTATTTTCATTCCAGCCTTCGCCAATAATCCATGTACCTAATCTTGTTTCTTTCACTCGTTCAGCTACAAGCTCAATCATTTCCTTATAAGACGTACAAGCGGATAAGTCTAAACGGAGCAGTCGTTCTCCATGCCCAATAAGATGCATATGACTATCCACAAGGCCTGGAATCATCGTTCTCCCCTCTAGATTCCGCACCTTCTCAGACTCATAACGACTCTCTAAGTCCTTTTTATTACCCGTATCTATAATCACCCCATCTTCTACATAAACAGCTTCAACCATTTCGTTCTCTTCATTCATTGTATAAATATGTCCGCCGAACCAAATCTCCCCCATCTTCTCACCCCTTTTCTTTTAGTCTACGAAATTTAAGTGTAGAAAAAAAGCACCACTGTACATGAAGTGAAGTGAACCCGAATAGTGGTACATGAAAAAAACACCTCCTGAATTCGCATACTAAGTATGCAAATTCAACGGAGGTGTTTTTCATTTGAAAGAAAGAGTACATTACCCAGAAGAAATAAAGTGGAAAGTGATTGAGATGAAAAAGGATGGTTATTCAAATCGTACCATTATGGAGACACTCGGAATTAAAAATGTTTCCCAAATTAAGACATGGATGAAATGGTATCGTACAGATCAAACGTATCGTTTTCAACAACCTGTAGGAAAACAATATTCTTATGGAAAAGGACCAAAAGAGCTAAGTGAATTGGAACAGCTACGATTAGAAAATAAACATTTAAAAACAAAATTACTTGTATGGGGAAAGTATCTGGAAATCGAAAGGAGCTGAAACCACATACCGTTATTACCCTATGGAATGAATTAAAAACAAAATTAACCGTACAAGAACTGTGTAAAGTATTAGAATTACCACGTTCCACATTTTATCGTTGGTTACAGATAACCGAACGCCCTAAAGACGAGATAGAAGAGAAAGTAAAGAAGGTCTGCCTTAGGCATAAATTACGGTATGGATATCGAAGAGTGACCGCCACTCTTCGAAAAACGGGGCTGTGTGTCAATCATAAAAAAGTATTACGGATCATGAAACAATATCATATACTCTCAAAAGTTCGTCGTAAGAAAAAGAAATATATCAATGGTGCTGAACCAGTCGTAGCTCCTCATCGATTGGAACGTCAATTCGAATCATCAGCCCCAAATGAAAAGTGGTTTACGGATGTGACTTACCTATGACTTACCTATTATTTGGAGAGCGTACATTGTATTTATCAACGATTATGGATGCCTTTAATCGTGAAATTATTAGTTATGTCATCAGTGAATCACAAACTTTAACATTAGCGATGAAGACATTAAAACAAGCAATGAGAGGGCGAAAAGTAAAAGATGTCATCCTTCACTCGGATCAAGGAAGTATTTATACTGCGAAGGAATTTCAAGCATATGCCAAAGAAAAAGGCATTATCACCAGCATGTCCCGGAGAGGAAATTGCCATGATAATGCCGTCATGGAAAGCTTCTTTGGTCATTTAAAAAGCGAAGCTTTCTACTCACAAAAGATAACAAAAGTATCCAACACAACTGTGCGAAAGATTGTGCTAGAATACATTCATTACTACAATTGTGTGCGAATTCAAGAAAAATTAAACCACCTATCCCCTAAAGAATATAGGGAACAGATGGTTTAGGTGTTTTGATATGCGTCCCGTTTTCGGGGTTCACTTCAACAAACATGGTGCTTTTCCAAAAATTAATTATGATCAGCTGGAACTGTTGATACTTGCCATTCTACATTAAATTTATCTTTTACTTGCCCATACGCCGGGCTCCAGAAAGTTTCTTGAATTGGCATGATTACTTGACCGCCATCTTGCAATTTTTCAAATACTTCTTTTGCTTTTTCTGCATCACTTATTCTAATAGCTACAGTTACTTGTGATCCAATTTGGTACGGTTGTCCTGGGAATGTATCAGAAATCATAAGGTCCGTATTACCGATTTTTAAATGTGCATGTAAAACGCGGTCTTTCACTTCATCTGGAACAGCGAATTCTGGATTTTCAGGCATTTCTCCAAAAGTCTGAATGACTTCAACTTTTGCATCCAATGCATGTTCATAAAACTTCACTGCTTCTTGTCCATTACCATCCAAAACTAAATACGGATTAATACCTAAAATCATAAAAGGCACCTCTTTTTCCAATTTTTTAGTAGTCATTTCACACTACAAACAGAACGTACGTTCCTATAAATAATATCATAATCTTACATGTACTTGCAACAATCTAATTCCATTTTTTCTTACTTTAGCCCTAATCCCATTTCTTGTTTTCTAAGTTCGACGCGTCTAATTTTTCCAGAAATTGTTTTTGGTAGTTCGTCTACAAATTCAATTTTGCGAGGGTATTTATATGGTGCTGTTAATTCTTTAACATGTTCTTGAAGTAAAGGAATCAGTGTGTCTTCTTTTTCTTGTACATTTTCTCTTAAAACGATAAATGCCTTTACGACACTTCCGCGGATTTCATCTGGACTTGCCACAACAGCACACTCTCTTACATACGGATGTTTCACAAGTGCATCTTCAACTTCAAATGGTCCAATTGTATAGCCAGAGCTAATGATAATATCATCCCCGCGCCCCTCGAACCAAAAATAGCCTTCTTCGTCTTTTTTCGCTTTATCACCTGTAATATAATAATCACCGCGAAATTGCATAGCTGTCCGCTCATCATCTTTATAATATTGTTTAAAAAGTGCTGGCGTTTCAATATGAACAGCAATATCACCGACTTCTCCTACAGATACAGGTTGTCCTTCTTCATTTACAATATCTACATGATTACCTGGCGTCGGTTTTCCCATTGATCCTGGCTTAATTTCCATTCCTTTCATAACGCCAACGAGCAACGTATTTTCTGTTTGTCCATACCCATCCCTGACTGTAACGTTAAAATGATTTTGAAATGTTTCTATTACCTCTCGGTTCAGTGGCTCTCCTGCAGATACAGCACTATGTAAAGCTGTTAAATTATATTGCTGTAAGTTCTCTACTTTTGCCATTAAACGATATTCTGTCGGCGTACAGCAAAGCACATTCACTTTATTATCATCTAATAATTGCAAATATGTTTTCGGTTCGAATTTACCGTGATATACAAATCCTGTTGCGCCTGAACCGAGTGTTGCTAAAAACGGGCTCCAAATCCACTTTTGCCATCCTGGACTTGCCGTTGCCCATACAACATCATTCTCCTCTATTCCAAGCCAATTCGGAGCGCTTGTACGCAAATGTGCATATGCCCAAGCGTGTGTATGTACAACGCCCTTTGGATTCCCTGTCGTTCCTGATGTATAGGATAAAAAGACCATATCTTCTCGGTCTGTCTTTGCGATTTCTAATTCATCACTTTCTGTTTCTAACGCATCTTTTAAATTAATCCAACCATCTACTGACTGCTCGCTCAGTACAAATTTTCGAAGGGACTCCATCATCTCTACATCTTCAAATTGTTCGATATACGGTTCATAACTGACAATTGCCTTTACTTCTCCATGCCGTAAACGATATTCAATATCTTTTTTCCGAAGCATTTCTGAACTTGGAATAACCACAAACCCTGCTTTAATTGCCGCAATGTACGTCATATACGCCTCAATTAAGCGTGGCATCATAATGAGAAGCTTATCCCCTTTTTGCAAACCACTCTTTATAAAAGCGTTTCCAATTTTATTCGCACCTTGTATTAATTCAAGGTATGTAACCTCTCGTCTATTCCCTTCGTCATCTTGCCAAATTAAAGCCAGCTTCTCTTTTTCATTTGTATATTTTTCTATCTCCGCAACTAAGTTATAAGACGTTGGTGCTAACAATTCTTCTCTATTCATAATTTCATCCTCCTTTATCTATGCCTCCCTTATATAATAAAGAATTTTCAGTAAATTTTGAACCCTCTTCTTTTGACAAATTTTTTAATAACTTTTCGACAAAAAGAAGGAGCGGGAAAACCCGCTCCTTCTAAGCCATCGTATATGGGATTATTTATGGAAACCGCCTAATTGTTGTTCAGCTAGTGAAACTAGACGTTTTGTAATTTCGCCACCAACAGATCCGTTAGCGCGAGATGTTGAATCAGCTCCAAGTTGAACACCAAACTCTTGAGCGATTTCGTATTTCATTTGATCTAATGCTGCTTGAGCACCAGACACTGCTAATTTGTTTGTGCTTGCCATATGGTATCACCTCCTTGTGAGTATAGAGTGTGATAAACCATAGGACTTCATACATATCTAATGATGGTAATTTATGGTTTTAGAAAAGATCTTCAAATTGTTCTTCTTCAGCCACTTCTACTGTTTGTAATACCATATTTTCTGTATTCGCAACAGCGGATTCAATAAGTGGTGTAAAGTCATATTTTGATTCAAAGCGATTTGCTTTTTCACGCTTCGGTTTTGTCGATGGACTTGCTGGTGTGAATACTGTACAGCAGTCTTCATACGGACGAATCGAAATATCATATGTTCCAATTTCATTTGCAATTTTAATAATTTCTAGTTTATCCATCGTAATAAGCGGGCGAATTACTGGATAGTTTGTAACCTCATTAATCGTATGCATACTATCTAACGTTTGGCTCGCTACTTGTCCAAGACTTTCACCCGTTGTTATCGCAAGTGCATTACGCTCCTCTGCAATACGTTCTGTAATACGCATCATCATACGGCGCATAACTGTCATAGAATAACTAGATGGAATTTCCTTATTAATTGTTTTTTGCACTTCAGTAAACGGAACAAGGTGAAGCGTTACACGTTTACAATACTTCGTTAACTCTTGTGCTAAATCGATTACTTTTTGTTTTGCACGCTCACTTGTAAATGGCGGACTATGGAAGTGAACGGCCTCCACTGATACACCGCGCTTCATTGTTAAGAAAGCAGCTACTGGGCTATCGATTCCACCAGAAAGAAGTACCATTACTTTTCCGCCAACGCCAACTGGTAATCCGCCAGCTCCCATGCGCTCACCACACATAATATAGCTATAACCGCTGCGAATTTCTACACGAACATTTACATCTGGATTATGAACATCTACTGTAATGTCTTCTGTATTATCTAAAATATAGCCGCCAATCTCCGGAAGCAACTCCATCGTCTGCATCGGGAAGTGTTTATAAGAACGGTGTACTGTAATTTTAAATGTTTTAACATCGCCTTTTACTTGTAAGAAAGCAGCAAGCGCTCCTTTTTTAATGTCTTCTAATTCTGACGGTACTTTCATTGCTAAGTTAAACTTATGAATACCAAATACATCTTTCAACTTCTCTGCAATCGCCTCATGATCTTCACCATTTAACTGAATGTACATGCGATCGTGTGTTGCATCGATTTTGATATTTGGGAATTTCTTTAATTTAAATTTAACGTTATCTTTTAACGTGTTTACAAACTTAGAACGGTTTTTTCCTTTTGTCGTCATTTCTCCATAACGAACTAAAATATATTCATATGTCATCATATTTCTTTACCTCATCACTTCATATAATTTTGGCAATGTTTCTTTTATAATTTCTTCAAATTGTGTTACTTCTTCCATCGTATTTTCAGGTGCTAAACTAATGCGAATCGCACTCGCTGCTGCAGCATGTGGTATTCCCATTGATACTAACACACGACTCACTTCATTTGCTTTTGAGGAACAAGCTGATTTGGTTGATACATATACGTCACGTTCTTCTAGAGCATGAACCACTACTTCTGGTTTCAACCCAACGAACGATACATTTAAAATATGCGGCGCCGCATACGCAAGCGATGTATTAATTGTTACATCTTCCATTCCCTCTAAGAAACGTACGAGTTCTGCTTGCAATTTCTGTAAGTGGTCACTCTTTTCTCTCATATGTTCCATTGTCATACGTAGTGCCTTTACCATCGCGACAATACCAGGTAGGTTCTCTGTACCCGAGCGATAACGCAGCTCCTGCTGACCACCTGATAAAATTGGATCTAATCTTACACCATCGCGTACATATAAAAGCCCTGTTCCCTTTACGCTATGAAATTTATGTCCAGATATCGAACAGAGATCAATATGAGAAGCATATAAATCAAGTGGTACTTTTCCAATTCCTTGTACATGATCCACATGGAATCTTATTTTTGGATAGTTCGCTAGCAATTCACCAACTTCAGAAACAGGTTGAATCGCCCCTGTTTCATTATTCACATGGATCATGGAAACAAGGATTGTATCCTCACGAAGCGCTCGTTTTACATTTTCTACTGATACAATACCATGTTCGTTTACAGGTAAATAGGTAACATCAAAGCCGAGCCCTTCTAATTGTTTATATGCTTCAAACACAGACGCGTGTTCAATATTTGTTGTAATAATATGCTTACCACGAGAGCGATTCTTCATCGCTATTCCTTTAATCGCAAGGTTATTCCCTTCCGTTCCACCCGATGTGAAAATAATCTCGGCAGGCTTAACATGAAGAAGCTGCGCTGCAATCGTTCTCGATTGTGTTAATAAACGCTCCGCTTCTCCCCCGAGCGAATGAATAGAAGAAGGATTCCCAAAATATTTCCCTGCAACCGTTACGTAAGATTGAAGGACTTCTGGATATGGTTTCGTCGTCGCACTATTATCAAAATAGATCATCGTTCTTCCCCTTTCAGCGCTGTCACATCGTATAATCATATCACAAATACGTGCAATTACGCTAAACATACTCAAAGGTTCCATTTTTCAATACAGAAGTATACTTCTATATTTTGAAACGAAAAACACTGCTGTATTCCGCTATTCATTATAGCAATATCGCTCTAGAATTTACACAGATCCAGTGCAAAAAAAACAAACCCCTTTTTCATCAAGGGGTTTGTTCATTATCAACAAATTCAGCAATTTTTTGTACAACACCAGGTTCAAGTTGTTCCAAAACAGAAGCTGCTTGTTCTAAAGCTGCATCATATTCATATTCGCGGAACAATCTCTCTGCATTCTCTAAGCTTTGCGCCAAATCCACATCATGACTACGGTAGCGATTACCATATTGGATTAGCTTTTCTACTAAGTACGCTTGTCCAATTAACTCCTGCGTCTTTTCATATACACCGTTTACCATTGTATATGCTTCTTCTAACATACTATTTACAACATTCATATTTAGTGGTTTTAATTCTAACTGTTCATATACACCTTGTATTGCCTCTTGTCCTCTTTGTAAATCTTCCATAATGCTTTCTGGAAGACCTGGTAAGTTAGACTTTTGCATAAAACGTTTCGCTTCTATGATCATATTGCGCATTTCATTTAATTTCTCACGCGCTTCAAATTCTTCTTTACGCATCATTTGCAACATATCTTTATACTCTACATGAAGTACCTTCAATGTTTCACATTGCTCATAAATCTCTTCCAGTTCTTCACGAATAACAGAGAATGCAATATCTTGCTCTGCAACACGTAATTGCAATACTTCAAAGCGTTTCATTAAAATATGCATTTGTTTTTCAATCAACTTTTGTGATTCAATGTCTTTGTCTTGCAGCTGATAGCTTTGTTTCACAAATTGCGTTTCGGATTTTGTCTCAATTGCTTTTTCATGAATTTCCTCTAAATCTTCGTAAATACTAACTGACGTTTTCTCTACATAATGCTTCGCATGTACTTCTTGTTCTAATTGATCATACAACATATCCAAACGCTTTTTTAAGCCTTCTATTTTCTCGTTTACTTCTGTTATATGAAGCTCTTCTAAATCAATCAGACATGTTTGTAGTTGTTTGTTCATATCCCGTACTTCTTTAGGGATTTCTAAATGATTTAATACATACCCTTGTTTTTTCATATCATCGTGACCTTGTAATAAATCATCCAATTGTACCAGTAATGTTGCTTGACACTCCACTAATAAATCAGGAATTTCATGAACGATAATTTCTAAGTTCGCCAATCCATCTTCCAAACTTTTTACAATATCACGTGCCTTTAAATAATCACCGTTTGCCGTTGTCTCGTCAAACTCTTGAAACTTCGCTGATTCTATATCAAGTAACTCTTCAATTTTCTGTTCGGATTGTCCAAACATATGACGATGAGCCAGTACACTCTTTTTCATACTACGATATGTATCACGTAAACCTTCAATTTCCGAACTATTTTTCTCATAGCTCTCTAATAATTGCTGCAGCTCATTTAAAATCTCCGTAATGCGGTTATCCGCTTCATCTAAATCACGAATGGATTCACTCATCAAACGCTTTGCTTTTCGGAAGGAAAATTGTGAGGCTGACTTTTGGGCATTTTCTAATGTTTTATCAGCTTTTGGCAGAAGGTTTGCAACAATTTCATCCCATTCTTCACGCCACTTTCCAAACAGTTCCTCTGTTTGTCCAGTCATATTTAAATCCTTAACCCGTTTCAATTCATCTGCAACAGGTTTATCTTTGACTTCTTGTTTCCACTGCTCAAGTGCTTCAATATCTTTATATAAACGATTTCTTATCACGAGCTCTATCATGAGCAGCACTAGAATAGAGCTTACTACGATGATAACGATCGTCAGAATAGAATCCATGCAAAATAGCCTCCTACTTATATCTCTTTTTTTGTCCGTTCCGTTTATGAAATGGAAGGCATTATGTATAAAAAGGGAAATCCCCTATATTTAACAACTAACAATGTACTAATCATACCATGTAATGACGTGTTTTTGGCCTAATTTTTTTTAAAATTTCTTGTTTCTTTTGTTGCGTTTGTAATATTCCTTCTAAAAATTTCTCGATTTTCTTTTTCCATACTCCGCTGCATTTATAGACATTTACTGTAAAGACTGTAATAAAGATGCATCTTCTCTATGGGATATAAAATAAACCACTCTCGTTAACGTTGGCTCCACATGTATAATACGAATCCCATCTCGCACTGCCTGCTCCACTGCAATTTCTGGCAACAACGTAATACCCAGGCCAGCCCGAACCATCGCAAGCATCGGCTCAGCGTAGGATGGCGATAGTAGGCGTAACGCCCATTCCTTTGAACATTGTCATAATCATTTTTCTAATGTCACAAATTTCCGGATAAATAATGAGCTTTTCATGCTGCAAATCTTTTATTTGAATCGTATGTTCATCTTTATAGGCATGTTCATTCGAAACAACACAAACAATATTTTCTCTTCTTACCTCTTTTACAAGCTTTGCTAACGTATACAAACTTGATTTCTGTACCACCTCTCCATACAATCGTCACAGTTCGCTTTGAGCTATTTTATATGTCGATTATCGCAGGAGTTATCGCCGTCTTTTGTTGGAATACGGGCAATCGATATATTTCATCCATTAACGGTATTTTATTTATGAATTTAGTTCCTGTACTGGCACTTATCGGATCGATTTTTCGAGGCTATAAAGTTGAAGTAATTGGAGCGATGATTACCATTATCGCTTTACTATGCAACAACTTATGGCAACGAAAGCAAGAGCGTATTCAAGAAGAAATCACTTCTTGAAAAACACGTCAAAAAATATCCCCACCTAAAATATGGCGGGGGTACTTTACATATGGACTGCTCTCGGTAACGGATAATACATATGCGTTAAACATAATATTTGTTCCATCCATTGCTCTACTTCTTTCGTATACATTTCCAAAAAGAATGTTTCTGATGGAAACGAATGCAGTACCTCCGATATATATTGTGGATATAAATACGGCATGTTTATCATGCCCTTTAATTGCGTCATAAACATTGTAAAAGACACCTTTTGAAACTCTTGCTGCATTTGTCCCTGCTTAATGATTTGCTCTATATAATATCTTTCTTTAGAAAAATAAACAGTCATCACTTCCCGGATTAACGTTGTATCAATTGAAAGCTCTCGGTAAAAAAATCGAGTAAGTTCCCTATGCTCAAACTGATAGCGTAAAATCCCTCGTACAATTTGATTCATCACTTCTTTAGCTGGCAAATACTCTCTTTGTTCAAATGACCTTTCAATTACCTCGATATAGCCTTCTAAAAAATCAGTTATAAGCTGCTCTAATAAACCTTGCTTTCCAGCAAAATAATATGAAATATTAGCCACATTCACATCCGCCCGCTTTGCAATATCTCGCACCGATGTTCCATCGTACCCTTTCGTATAAAACAATGAAATTGCCGCATCAATTACCTTTTGTTTCGTCTGCTTCATGCGCTCACTTCCTCTCACCCTGAACAGCTATAATGTAAATTTCTTGACTTTTAAGACAAATTCCTTTAATTTTCTATCGACAAAGTCATATGAAATACAGCGTGTTTTGCTATGATTTTACATTTCTCGATAGAAAGGGTGATGTTTCCATGTTTACAAAAAAAAGTTATGCAGGATCACGTGAGCAGCAATATGAAACAGTAATTAAACAACTTGATGCATTATTAACTGGTGAACCAAATGTAGTCGCTAATTTCTCCAACGCTTCGGCTCTTCTAAACCAATTTTTAGAGCGTGTTAATTGGGTTGGCTTTTATGTAACAGAAGGAACTCAACTTGTACTTGGACCATTTCAAGGAATGCCAGCGTGCGTTCGTATTCCTTTTGGACGCGGTGTTTGCGGCGTAGCAGCTGAAACAAAAACAACGCAGCTTGTTGCAGATGTTCATCAGTTCCCTGGGCACATCGCTTGTGACAGCGCTTCTAATTCTGAAATTGTTGTACCGATTATAAAAGAAGACAACGTCATTGGTGTACTCGATATTGATAGTCCCGAAAAAAATCGTTTCGACGAAGTGGATCAGCACTACTTAGAGAAATTTGTGGAAACGCTCCTAAAACATATGTAAAAGATGCGAGCCATCGATTTCGTAAATCGATGGCTCATTTTTTCATTCCCCATTCACATGAGAAAATGCATTCGATTGCTTCAGGAACGCGTACGCTAAATCCGAGACAATATCCTCCCATGATTCTAATCCAACAGATAAGCGTATTAAATTATCAGAAATGCCCATTTCATGGCGTACTGCCGCTGGAATGACAGCGTGCGTCATCGTTGCTGGATGTTGCACTAACGTCTCTGTGTCACCAAGACTCACCGCAATTGTAATAAATTGCAATTCATTCATGAATGCCTGTGCTTCTTCTTTTCCACCTTTAATCGTAAATGAAATCACACCGCCTCCGCGCTTCATTTGAGACGATGCTATTTCTCCTTCTGGATACCAAACTGCCTCAACACTTTCGTGATTTTTCAAAAAGGCCACGACTTTTTCCGCATTATCACAGTGCCGGTCCATTCGTACAGCTAACGTCTTTAAACCACGCAGCAAGAGCCATGCATCAAAAGGTGCCATAATTCCCCCGATATCTTTTCGAATCGGCCGAATTTGTTCAGTTAGCTCCTTCGTTTTACAAACCGTCACACCAGCAACAACATCGCCGTGACCGCCAATATATTTTGTAGCACTATGAAGAACAACATCACAGCCTAGTGTAAGAGGCGTTTGTAAATATGGCGAGCAAAATGTATTATCGACAATGACAAGCAGTTCATTTTGTTTTGCAACTTTGATAACCTTCTCTAAATTGATAAGCCTCATTGTTGGATTAATTGGTGTTTCAACAAATATCAATTTTGTATTCGAACGAATTGTCTCTTCAATCTCTTCTTCTGTTTCCATATCACATAATGAATGAGTAATCATAAATTTCTCTTCTAGTACTTCTAAAAAACCATACGTACACCCATATAATCCATTCGAACAAATGATATGATCTCCAGCACGTAAAAATGCAAGGAGCGTCGCCGAGATTGCTGCCATCCCAGAACCAAATGCTAGTGCCGATTCACCCCCTTCTAAAACAGCCATACGCTCTTCGAACAATTCCACAGTCGGATTTCCAAGTCTCGAATAAATATAAGATGGATCCTGCCCAGCAAAACTCGCTTCTCCTTGCTGCGCTGTTTCAAATGTATAAGTTGAAGTTTGAAATAGCGGCGGCGTTAAACTTCCTTTATGCATCTTAGACTCATACCCGTGATGAATAAGCGCTGTTTCTATATGTTTCTTTTTCATACAAACATCCCCCTTATATTTCTATTTTATGTAAGCGTTTTCTATCTGTTGCTATCCTTTCTTTCATGTTGTTTTAAATTCCTTCTTGTAATTTCCAAACTTTACATGTATAAAACAAAATGGAAACTCGCTTGACGAAATCCCATTCAAAAGATATAATAGCGTTTGTGTAAAATAAAAAGGCAGCCTTGTAATGTGAGTTTATTGTTTGTATTTTGTTCCTCTTGTGTGAGGTGTATCTCGTAACTCCCTGCTGCTGGAGCGAAGGTACATGAAAACAAAATGCGCATAAATGTCGATTACGTCTGTTTTTATTTTACGAAAATAAAAACACTTAAAGGAGGAGTCAACTATGGCTCGTTATACAGGTCCAGCTTGGAAACTGTCTCGTCGTCTTGGAATCTCTCTAAGCGGCACAGGTAAAGAATTAGAAAAACGCCCTTACGCACCAGGTCCTCACGGTCCTAACCAACGTAAGAAACTTTCAGAATACGGTTTACAATTACAAGAGAAACAAAAACTTCGTCACATGTACGGCATGACTGAGCGTCAATTCCGTCGCACATTTGACCAAGCAGGTAAAATGCCAGGTAAACACGGCGAAAACTTCATGATCCTTCTTGAAGCTCGTCTTGACAACCTAGTTTACCGCATGGGCTTAGCTCGCACTCGTCGTGCAGCTCGCCAATTAGTAAACCACGGTCACATCATGGTTGATGGTGCTCGCGTAGACATCCCATCTTACCGTGTAAAACCTAGTCAAACTATCAGCGTTCGCGAAAAATCTAACAACCTTGTTGTTGTTAAAGAAGCGATCGAAGTTAACAACTTCGTACCAGAATACTTAACTTTCGATGCTGACAAATTAGAAGCTACTTACACTCGTCACGCTGAGCGCGCTGAGTTACCAGCTGAAATCAACGAAGCGTTAATCGTAGAGTTCTACTCTCGTTAATGACGTAAAGCCGATCCTTTGGATCGGCTTTTTTCGTTCTTATAGCACTTATTAAAAAAGGATGATAACGAAAGCGAACGCTATCTTTATCATCCTTTTTTTAACTTACTCTTATATATAAAATAAAGTTTATTTATCTTCTTGTTTCTCCACATACACATAAGCATCTTTAGGATTTTTATGTACATCACTTTGTGTATTCTCCGCAAGCTGACTAGCATTTAGCAAAGAAAAGATGATGAGCGCTTCTAGTGACATTTTCTTTTACCATTCCTTTCTTTTATCTTATACATATATCATACTCCTCACTTGTGATTTCCGTATGAACATAGAAAGAAGATTAAAACAAAAAGGCTTTGAGGAGTATGTCTCCCCAAAGCCTTTTTTTATAAACCTGTATTGATTAGTAACGAATTAAGAAATATTTCTTTTTACCGCGGCGGATAATTGTAAATTTACCTTCAATACGGTCTTTTTCTGTTATAACATAATCTAATGCTTGTGTACGCTCACCGTTTACGTAAATTGCACCATTTGTTACATCTTCACGCGCTTGGCGTTTTGATGGTGAAATTTTGCTTTCAACAAGCAAGTCGATTAATACTGTATCTTCTGCACTGCGTTCTACAGATGGTACATCTTTGAAACCTTGCTCAATTTCGTTTGCAGTTAGTTCAGCTACAGAACCGCTAAATAATGCTGCAGAAATTTTAATTGCTTGCTCTAATGCTTCAGCGCCATGAACAAGTTTTGTCATTTCAGAAGCTAATGCTTTTTGTGCTGCACGTTTTTCTGGTGCTTCAGATACTTGTTTTTCTAGCTCAAGAATTTCTTCATGAGATAAGAACGTGAAGTATTTCAAGTATTTTACAACATCGCGGTCGTCTGTGTTGATCCAGAATTGGTAGAACTCGTAAGGAGTTGTTTTCTCTGGATCTAACCAAATTGCGCCGCCTTCTGTTTTACCAAACTTCGTACCATCAGATTTCGTAACAAGCGGAATTGTTAAACCGAATGCTTTCGCATCTTCTTCTGATTTACGAATTAATTCAAGACCAGCTGTAATGTTACCCCATTGGTCACTACCACCGATTTGCAGACGGCAATCGTGTTGTTGATATAAGTTTAAGAAGTCGTATGATTGTAAAATCATGTAACTAAATTCCGTAAATGAAATACCAGTCTCTAAACGAGATGCTACTGTATCTTTTGCTAACATATAGTTTAAACCGAAGTTTTTACCGATGTCGCGTAAGAATGTAATTACATCTAAGTTACCAAGCCAATCATAGTTATTAGCCATCGTTGCTGGGTTTTCTACATTTTCAAACTCTAAGAAGTTTGAAAGCTGATTTTTAATACTTTCCGTGTAGTAAGCAACTGTATCTTTCGTATTTAATGTACGCTCTGCTTTTTTACCACTTGGGTCACCGATCATACCAGTACCGCCACCTACAAGTGCGATTGGTTGATGACCAGCTAATTGGAAACGACGTAGCATTAATACCGGTAACATATGACCAATGTGTAAGCTATCTGCTGTCGGATCAAAACCACAGTATAATTTAACGCTTTCTTTTTCTAATAATTGTTGTAAACCTTCAGCATCTGTTTGCTGATTAATTAGCCCGCGAAACTCAAGATCTTGTAAAATACCCATATTCTACATACTCTCCTTTAAATTAAATAGAGCGTGAAATGTGAAAACATAAAAAAATCGCCCCTCAAATAAGGGACGATTTTGATCATCGCGTTACCACCCTAGTTGCAGGCAAAAACCTGCCACCTCATTCACATAACGGCTCAGCACCGTCTTTTCCCTTTTGAATACGATTCAATCGAAAAAAGATGCTCTAGGGGCGTAATTCGCGATCATCTATGTGCTGATTTCCACCGACCATCAGCTCTCTAAAACAGGGAAATGATCACTACTTCTCCCTTTCCACGCTCAGTTATTTATATACTTTTCTTTATACCATCATTTATATAGGCATGTCAAATAGAGGCGTGAGTTTCTTAGTCTTCCATTCCTTTACAAAGTCGCAATGAATATTGTAATAAGGGAGAGGATTGGAACACCAACTAATAGTGAAACATGAAACACAATCGATAAATCATTTCCAATAGTCGCTTCCACAGGATCTTTTGCTGGGGAGGCAAGGAATCCAAGTAATCGATCGAAGCGACTTACCGTTTTTGGAAAATCCAGTATTTCTACATGGTCGCTATCTAAATGCTGCTTTAATTTATACTCTTTTTTTAAGGGATTTTCACTCAATTTCATCCACCTCCAGCAATTGTTTCAATTTCTTTATACCATTATGAAGTCTCGATTTCACTGTTCCTACAGAAATACCTAAAACCTCTGCAATTTCCTTTTGCGGCATATCATGATAATAAGAAAGAATAAGGACCGCCCTTTGCTCTTCAGGAACTTTCAAAATCGCCTCTCTTACGGTGAGCCGGTCTTCTTCTGAAAATTCCTTCTCCTGTATTGGTACTAAAAACGGTAAAAGAGAGCGCCACTTTTTTCTTCGATTCAATTTATTAATCATAAGGCGATAACCGATTTGAAACAAATACGTTTTAATTTTCCCCTTTTCAATCTCATACATATGCTTCTTACGTTCTAACGATAAAAATGTATCTTGAACGAGATCTATACTCAATTGCTCATCACGGTTAAATCGATACAAAAATGTATATAGCGCTGGTTTCATTAAAACATATAGTTTTTCTCCAGCTTGCTTATCCCCATTTTGATACGCAAGCATGAGCTCTTCCTCACTCCCAATCTGCGCCATGTTTTTTAATCTCCTTTATTCCTTTTAAGGTTAAAGAAATTCGGCTAATTAAGTACCCACTTGCTACAAGTGTCCACACTTGTGATTGATTCGTAAAAAACTGGACGTATGGATTTTGAACCGTAAATCCGCTCGAGACTAAAATATTTAATACTTGTACGCATATGCACGCATACACCGCAAGACAGACAGAAATTGTATCAAATACATTCCAGCGAAAATATATTTTTGTTTTTGTAAAATCAATTTTATATCCGTTTGTTCGAACGATATATTTCCTATCAAAAGGTATCACAATTCCAAGAATAACAATCATCATAATAACTACTACAGCACCTGAAACAATAAATCCAATTAGCATGTAGGTCGCCTCCTAATCTATCATGTCATAAACTTATACAACCGACAGAGGCAAATGGTTCAAAAGAATTTATTTTATTTTTTTAATTATTCTCGCAGGATTCCCACCAACTACAACGTTATCAGGAACTTCCTTCGTTACAACTGCACCAGAAGCAATCACCGCATTATCTCCAATCGTAACCCCTGGGTTAATAATAGCTCTTCCACCAATCCAAACGTTATTCCCAATTGTTACTGGTTTCCCAAATTCCTTGCCACTGATACGTTCAATGGGATCAAGTGGGTGTGTTGCGGTGTAAATGTGAACTCCTGGAGCTAACATACAGTTCTCACCGACTGTGACTGGACAGACATCTAAAATGACGCAATCAAAATTAGCATAAAAGTTTTCTCCAACATGAATGTTATAGCCGTAATCACATTTGAAAGAAGATTCAATATGAATGTTGTCTCCTATGGATCCAAACAATTCTTTTACTAGCAAACTACGTTCTTCAGATTTTGTTTCCGGTGTTTCATTTAATTTTCTTGTTAATATACGAGCCAGCTCCCTGTCTTGTACTAATACTGGATCAGCCGGTACGTACATTTCACCTTGTATCATTTTTTCTTTTTCTGTTTTCATAATAGCATCCCCTTTAACACGTATATATAAGTTATTTTTCTTATGATAACACAAAAAAGAAAGGTCTGAACGAAATAATACGTTCAGACCTTTCTCTGTTAATCTTCCATTGTTGATAAATCGCCTGTTGGCAAGTTTAACTCCCATGCTTTTAACACGCGTCGCATAATTTTACCACTTCTCGTTTTCGGTAGTTTATCTCGGAATTCAATTTGTCTTGGCGCTGCATGAGCTGCTAAGCCTTTTTTCACAAATTGACGAATCTCTTCTTTTAATTCATCAGATGCTTCATAACCTGCGCGCAGTGCGATAAACGCTTTAATAATCTCACCGCGCACTGGGTCTGGAATACCGATTACACCAGCTTCTGCTACCGCAGCGTGTTCAATTAATTTACTTTCTACTTCAAATGGACCAACGCGCTCACCAGAAGTCATAATGACATCATCAATACGCCCTTGGAACCAGAAATATCCATCTTCATCCATATAAGCAGAGTCACCTGATACATACCAATCTCCTGGCATGAAGTAAGATTCATATTTTTGCGGATTGTTCCAAACTGCGCGCATCATCGATGGCCAGCCCTTAGCAATCGCTAAGTTCCCCATTGTATATGGCGGTACTTCATTTCCTTCGTTATCAACAATCGCTGCTTTCACACCTGGAATTGGTTTCCCCATTGATCCGGGGCGAATTTCCATACAAGGATAGTTACAAATAACTTGTGCCCCTGTTTCTGTCATCCACCATGTATCGTGAATACGAAGGCCAAATGCGTTCATTCCCCAGCGAATTACTTCTGGATTTAACGGCTCACCAACACTTAGTACGTGACGGAGTGCTGATAAATCGTATTTCTTAATCGCTTCTTCGCCAGCTCCCATTAACATGCGGAATGCTGTTGGCGCACTATACCAAACTGTTACACCGTAATCTTGCAGTGCTTCGTACCATGCCTCTGGACTAAAACGCCCTCCTAAAACGACATTTGATCCACCTACTAACCACGGTGCAAAAATCCCGTAAGCAGTTCCTGTTACCCAACCTGGATCAGCTGTGCACCAATATACATCGTCCTCTTTTAAATCGAGCACCCATTTTGCAGTTTGATAATGCTGCACCATTGCATTTTGCGCATGAAGAACACCTTTTGGCTTCCCTGTAGAACCGGACGTATAATGAAGAATTAATCCATCTTCACGGTCTAACCATTCGATTTGTAGTTTGTTAGAAGCTTGTTCAAATAATGGATTAAACGCAACAAGTTTTCCGCCTTCTTCTACATTCTCTCCAACAAGAAAGACTGTTTTTAACGCTGGTAAATCATTAAGCGGAACACGCTCTAACAATTCAGGCGTTGTAATTAACACTTTCGCTTCGCTATCTTCTAAACGATCGCGCACCGCTCCTTCCATAAATGCTTCAAATAACGGACCAACAATTGCTCCTAATTTCACTGCACCAAGAAGTGCGAAATATAATTCTGGTGAACGCGGCATGAAAATAAAAACGCGATCTCCTTTTTCTACATCACCATAGTTTTTCAGGACATTTCCCGCTTTGTTGGAAAACTCCTTCATTTCTTTAAATGTATATTTCTCTTTGCGCACTCCATCTTGATAATAAAGTGCCACTTTATTTTTTCGATCAGATTTCGCATGTTTATCAATTGTCTCATATGCCATATTTACTCGGCCTGTTTCATACCAAGAAAAGTTTTTATTAACCTCCTCCCAGTTGAAACCTGCATATGTTTCTTCATAATCGGGCAAATTATTTTCTCCTTTAATAACTGGAAGCGTTTCTACTTTCATACTTTACATCCCCCTCCTATGTATTCTATTATCTATTATAATGATATTATTTAAAATTTTCAGTATATTTGTTGATTTTTAGACAAATTTTTACTGACAAAATTCGATTCACATCGCATATATTATAAAGTACGATAATATATAGTAGATTCACAAACCCTCAAGGTGGTGAGCAAAACATTGATTCATAAAAAAATATATAATGCAAGAAACTTAAAAACAACGCAAGGAACCTTAATCATTGAAGGTCCTGTATCTACCCATAATCTTGAAATGTGTGAATTTCATCCAGACTTAGTTGCCTTTCGTCCCGCTGATCAACAATATAAAGCGATTGTCGAAATTTCTAAATTACCAGAAGCTCGTCTCATTATCGCAAGACATGACCAAACAATTGTCGGATATGTTACATATTTATATCCTGATCCGCTAGAACGATGGTCAGAAGGAAACATGGAAAACTTAATTGAACTCGGAGCAATTGAAGTCATTCCCGCATTCCGCGGATGCTCGGTTGGAAAAAATCTATTAGAGGTTTCGATGATGGATGATCATATGGAAGATTATATTATATTAACGACTGAATATTATTGGCACTGGGATTTAAAACAAACTGGTTTAAATGTTTGGGAATACCGTAAAGTAATGGAAAAGATGATGAATGCCGGCGGACTAGAGTGGATGGCAACAGATGATCCAGAAATTTGTTCCCACCCAGCTAACTGTTTAATGGTTCGTATCGGCAACCGCGTCGATACAAATTCCATCCAAGATTTTGACCGTTTACGCTTTAAAAATCGTTTTATGTATTAAGAAAGGGGCATATGGAATGATTGTAGAAGAAATTATGAATCATGATGTAATCGCACTGCACCCAGATGATACGATAGAAACAGCACTGCGCACATTAAATGCGAAAAGCATTCGGCACATTCCCATTGTTAATCATGAGAACAATGTAGTCGGTATTATTTCTGATCGCGACGTACGCGATGCGAGTCCGTCGATTCTTGATGAACAAGTTTCAATGGATACACTTAAGCAACCGATTAAGCTAATTATGAAACAACCGGTAATGACATGCCATCCTCTTGACTTTGTAGAGGAAATTGCAACACTATTTTTTGAAAATAAAATTGGCTGTCTTCCTGTTACAAAGGGCGGAAAGCTTGTTGGAATCATATCAGAATCCACAGTATTACATACACTCGTGAAACTAACAGGTGCCCATCAGCCAAGTTCACAAATTGAAATTCAAGTGAAAAATGAACCTGGTATTCTCGGAAAGGTAGTTGCTATTTTTAGTGATTTACATATTAATATTGTGAGCGTTCTCGTCTATCCAGCAAGAGATGAGAATGATAAAGTACTCGTTTTCCGCATTCAAACGATGAATCCTCTAAGAGTGATCGAAACATTAGAGCAAAAAGGTTATCATGTCTTATGGCCAAACATAATGGGGATGCAGGCATGAAGAGTGCCTTCATTTATTCAGATGATTTTCGGGGCTATTCCTTTAGCCCTGAACATCCCTTTAATCAGCTTCGTGTTACACTCACCTACGATTTACTAGAAAAGAGTGGGCTGATTCACCCTTCTCAAGTTATTCCACCGCGAATGGCAACAGATGAGGAGATTGCTTTCATTCATACAGAGGAATACATAAATGCGGTAAAACGTGCTGGAGAAGGAAAATTAGAAAGATCAATCGCCATGTCATATGGTCTTGGAACAGAAGATACACCGATGTTTCCAAATATGCATGAAGCGAGCGCATTACTTGTTGGCGGTACATTAACGGCTGTAGATGCCGTTCTTTCAGGTCAAGTAAAGCACGCATTAAATTTAGGTGGTGGCCTGCACCACGGATTTCGCGGTAAAGCATCTGGTTTTTGCATTTATAACGATAGCTCGATTGCTATAAAATATATGCAAAAAAAATATGGATTGCGTGTTTTATACATTGACACAGATGCCCATCATGGTGATGGTGTACAATGGTCCTTTTATGATGACCCTAACGTCTGCACCATCTCACTACATGAAACTGGGCGCTATTTATTTCCTGGAACCGGCGCTGTAAACGAGCGCGGTCAAGGTGTTGGCTATAGTTATTCTTTTAACGTTCCACTCGATGCCTTTACAGAAGACGAATCTTTTTTACAATCTTATCGTACCGTGGTAAAAGAAGTCGCAGCTTACTTTAAACCGGATATCATTTTAACGCAAAACGGAGCCGATGCACATTATTACGATCCTCTTACTCACCTTTGTGCAACGATGCAAATTTATCGTGAAATTCCAAAGCTTGCTCATGAAATCGCTAATGAATACTGCGACGGACGCTGGATCGCCGTTGGTGGTGGCGGCTATGATATATGGCGCGTCGTTCCAAGAGCATGGGCACTCATTTGGCTCGAAATGAACAATATCCAAAACATCTCAGGTTATCTTCCCCCAGAATGGATTGAAGCTTGGAAAGGACAAGCACCTATTGAACTTCCCCTCACATGGGAAGACCCTAACAACATGTATAGCCCTATCCCTCGAAAGCCAGAAATTGAAGAAAAAAATGCATTAACAGTGGCAAAATCCCTTGAAATTATTCGGAATAATACGAAAAAGGCTTTATATTAAATGATAAGAATAGGGGACTTTCTCCTATTCTTTTTTATGAAAGGTGATATTTATGTGGGAACAAAAACGCTTACATACAAAGCGTGGTACTTTTGAAGTATTTATAAAAGGCGATGGTGAACCACTTTGTGTTACACATCATTATTCACAGTTTAATGAAACTGGTGATTATTTTGCAGAGAGCTTTACTCGTACTCACCGTGTATTTCTTATTAATTTAAAAGATGCTGGTCATTCTGTAAAAGCTACACAGGAAACTGAATTGAGCTTGAGCGAAGCAATTGAAGATTTAGAAGCACTAAAAGACGCATTGCAATTTTCATCATGGCATTTCGCTGGTCATTCTACAGGCGGTATGCTTGGACTCCTATATGCCGTGACTTATCCAAATTCTTTACAATCCTTAATCGTTGTAGGTGCTGCTGCTAGTAACTATACAGAAACATCCGATTGCATTTACCATCCGAATCATCCACAATTTCAATACATGCAAGACATTATGGAAGAATTGAAACTCCCTAATCTTACTCCAAAAGAGCGAAGTGTATTATCAGCTGAACGAACAAAATTATCTTTATATGAGCCAGAACGCTATAAAACATACTTCTCGAAACCGATTTATAAAACAATGGCTGTAAGTCGGATGAACGCTTTCGCTAACGAATACCCACAATTCGACTTAAGAGATCAGCTTTCATCTATTACAGCAAAAACATTAATCATTTGTGGAAATCATGACGTTCAATGTCCAGTGCAATATTCTATCGAGATGCACAAAGGTATACCTGGTTCTATCTTTATTCCGTTTGAGCATAGCAACCATTATCCTTTTTTAGAAGAAAGCGATTATTTTTCGTCTATTATTAAAACTTTCTATAAACCATTACAGCATGAAAGCAGCAAGTACTAAATCACTTGCTGCTTGATCATATTTCCAGATAATCGTTCATAACGAGCGATATGTGCTTTTACTCTTGCAACTAATTCACTTGAACTGAACGGCTTTTTAATATAATCATCCGAAGTGCTTGCAGTAAAAGAGTACTTCGGGTATATCAAAACTTTAATCTTTGTTTCCTTCTAATACGTATGCTACAGTATAGTTGCTATACAACTATACAACTTATAAAAATCCATAGCAGGGTGGGAAACTATATGAATAAACCTCGAATTGGTATGATAGGGCTAGGTAGCATCGCACAAAAAGCTTATCTTCCAACTCTTACAAAAGAAACAGATTGGATATTTACAGGAGCGTTTACACCAAATGCTGAAAAACGCAAACAAATCTGTAAGCAATATCGTATTCAAGACTTCACTAGCTTACAAACTCTCGCTTCAGAATGCGATGCAATGTTTGTCCATAGTTCCACTGCAACACATTATGAAATCGTTTCCGAACTTCTTCAAAAAGGAATCGATGTTTACGTTGACAAACCATTAGCTGCTACGGTCGAGCAAGCAGAAAGATTAGTGGAACTGAGTGAAAAACATAATCGTAAACTAATGGTTGGTTTTAACCGTCGATTTGTCCCTATGTATGTTACAGCAAAAGAACAAGCAAATGATATTTCATGGATTCGTATTGAAAAACATCGCACAAACAAAGTTGGTCCATATACATATGACTTTACAATGCTTGATGATTATTTACACATCGTCGATACAGCACGCTGGTTAGCAAATGGTAATCTTCGCGTTGTTCATAATATGCTGCAAACAAACGAAAAAAATGAACTCCTTTATGGCCATCATACGTATACAAGTTCAGCTGGTACATTACTCTCTACCGCTATGCATCGCCATGCTGGTACAAATCTAGAACAAATCGAACTTGTCACAACAGGGAAAATCATTCGTGTAAAAAACATGAATGCGCTAGAGGTTGAACAAGATAATCGCATTACACAAAGCGGTTCACCTTCATGGGGAACGACATTAAAGCAGCGTGGTTTTGAAGATGCTGTGCAGCATTTCATCAATTGTGTACAAGGGGATACAAAGCCACTAGTTGATGGAGTAGAAGGATTAAAATCCCAACAAATGCTAGATTCATTACTACAATCTACCGAAATGAAAATCACATAATTTGGATTTTATAGAAGGAAACGGATACATTTTTCAGAATTTACTTTCATTCCCATTTCCCCTTTATTTCTATCAAAAACTTCTATAGAATATGTTGATAGGAATTATAAGTTTCATACTGAATCGTGGAAAGGATGGAAATTATAAATGTGGAACGAGTTTAAAAAGTTCGCTTTAAAAGGGAATGTTATGGATTTAGCTGTCGGGGTTGTAATCGGAGCTGCTTTCGGGAAAATCGTAAGTTCTTTAGTAAAAGACATTATCATACCATTAATCGGTATGTTAATGGGTGGTATCGACTTTACAGGTTTAAAAATTACATTTGGTAAAACAGCTATTATGTATGGTAACTTCATCCAAACTATCTTTGACTTCCTAATCATCGCAGCTGCTATCTTTGCATTTATTAAAGTTTTCAACAAGCTAACATTCAAAAAAGAAGAAGAAAAGAAAGAAGAAATTCCAGAACCAACAAAAGAAGAAGTACTTCTTGGCGAAATTCGCGACTTATTGAAACAACAAAACGCTTCAAAAGACAACGCATAATTGAACGGATAAAAAGCATGCCCACATTAAAATGTACCCTATAGAATAGACACTTAAAAAAAAGTCTATTCTATAGGGTATTTCTTGTATAATAGGAGAAAAATTAGAATCGGAGAAATTTCACAATGACGAAAAAGCTATTTACAGAAAAAGAGGTTCAAACGCTATCAAAGAATCCATACGTAAAATCTATGAGTGAGAAAGGAATTACTTATACAGACGACTTTAAGCGCATATTTATTGAAGAAAATAGAAAAGGAAAGTTACCACGAGACATTTTTGAAAAATATGGTTTTGATATAGATATGATCGGAATGAAGCGTGTTACGTCGGCAAGAGATAGATGGTGTGCCGCTTATAGAAAAAATGGTGTATTAGGATTACGTGATACACGTAAAGAAAACCTAGGGAGATCTTTAGAGAGAGAACTTACTTTAGAGGAAAAGTATGCGCGTTTAGAAGCTGAACGGAACTTACTAAAAGCTGAAAATGAGCTGTTAAAAAAGATCAAACTTATGGAAGGGAGGATGAAAAGGAAATAACGTTACTACCTAGTAAAAAATATATCTTGATTCGTTCTGTTATCGTAAAATATAACCTAAGAAATATGGTGAGTCACTTATGTAAGATAGCTGGCGTTTCACGTTCTGGATATTATAACTATTTCTCTTTGAAAGCTAGAGAACAACGAAAACAAATGGATAAAAAAGACGAGAAAGTGAAGAGAATCATATTAAAAGCTTTTCATTTTAAAGGACGTCAAAAAGGAGCCCGTCAAATAAAAATGACATTGGAGGGGCAATTTCATATTGTTTACAATTTGAAGCGTATACGAAGAATTATGAAAAAATACAAGATTGTTTGCCAGATTCGGAAAGCGAATCCTTATAAAAAAATGATGAAAGCGACGCAAGAACATAGAGTGGTCCCAAACTTATTAAAGCGAGAATTCAAACAAAACATCCCGGGAAAAGTATTACTTACCGATATCACTTATTTATTTTACGGAAAAGGAAAGAAAGCGTATTTATCGACTATTAAGGATGGATCAACCAATGAAATTTTGGCTTACCACGTTTCTAGTCGAATTACGTTAGATTTAGCCATAGATACACTTGTAAAGCTAAAGAAGAATAGAAAGGTAAAGTTAGCCGAAGGAGCATTTATTCATTCTGATCAAGGCTCTCACTATACAAGTCCTATTTATCAAAAGTTGGTCAAGAAATATGGATTAGGACAATCCATGTCAAGAAGAGGAAACTGTTGGGATAACGCCCCACAAGAATCATTTTTTGGTCATTTTAAAGATGAAGCATATATAAAACCTTGTGAGTCTTTTGCACAATTAAAAAATGAAATTAAGAACTACATGACGTATTACAATCATTATAGATATCAATGGAATTTAAAAAAGATGACTCCTGTTGAATACAGAAATCATCTTCTTGATGTTGCATAACTTTTTTTAAAAATGTCCTTTACAAAGGGTACAGATTACATAGGACATGCTTTTTTATATCTTATAGCGTTTCCGAATTCATATGAATGAACAAAATAATACCGGCAACCACTAATATCATAATAGAACCTGCAAATAATGTAATTGCAACAAATACGAAGCTTGTGCTCAAATTCACTGAAATACTTTCAATAAAAATAGAAGTTACATACGTGATAAGGGCAATTCCTGCAAGAATACTTCCTGGAACAAAGCGCTTTAGACCATTTTGTTTTAACGTCATATATGCAAAAACAGTAGTCATACAAAGCGTAATCATCCAAAGAACGATCATCTTTTCTTCCCCCCTCACAAACCTTTTCTTTCTATTATACATGACATTTCGTAATTGTAGGAAATTTTACTGGTGAATGACCCCCTATGTCCTGCACGTGCTTGAGGAAGGGGATGAATGTTGGAGTACTGTTAAAAAGAGTATGCTAGAGGGAAGGAGATATAGAGAATTATCATACTTTACAAATTGATGATTTGTTAACAGGATTCAAAATAACTGCACAAATGTGTATAGATAATAATTTACGTAATACAGATGAACTATGGACGTTTATTGAAAATAATTAAGATCATAATCCATGTTATTCTTTTTTATTCGTACAGCTAAGAAGAATCAGTTGCTTTGAGTAATAGAAAAGTGCAGAGTTATGAAAATTCCTTCTCATAACTCTGCACTCTCCTCTATCTTTAAGACAATTCATGTAAACGAATGACACGCGAAAAATAAGGCAATATATCTTGATTATGTGTAACAACTACTATTGTTTTTCCTTTTTCATTCAATTGTTTCAAATACTCTAGTATTACTTTTTCATTTTCAGCATCTAAGCTAGCGGTAGGTTCATCTGCTAGTATTAAATCACTTTCTTGTAGAATTAGTCTTATGATTGCAATTCGTTGCTGCTCCCCACCACTTAATTGATAGACCATTTTTTCTTTCAAGTGAGATAGTCCAAACTCATTAAGAAGGGTATCAATTTTTTCGAGTTTCTCTTTTTTACTTAACTTCTTATATTCTAGGGCCAAATTTAAGTTCCATTTTACCGTTTCATCATCAACTAGCCCATAATTTTGAAATAAATAACCTATCTTTTCCCTTCTGAACATCATCGCTTCTTTCGAATGAATCGACGGATTTTTTGTATCAAATAACAATAAATCTCCTTTATCTTTTTTCGTAATTAAGCCAATAATATTTAAGAGAGTCGTTTTTCCTTTTCCACTTTTACCAGTAATTGCGATCATTTCACCTTGTTCTACAGTTAAATGAATATTTGAAAGTACTTCTTCCTTTTCATATGTTTTCGTAACGTTCACGAGTTTTATAATCTCCATCTTTATCCACCTTTAACGATTTTGTGCGTATCGTTTTTAATAATCTTCTTATAAAAATACAATAAAATAATAAAATCAACTACAAGTATCACAAGATAGAACGGAATGTTAAACTCTATAAATACATTCATAAGAGTCATCCCTAACAACATCACATATACAATCAAATGTAATTTAAATGTTTTCATTACACTGTATCCATAAATATATTGGATTGCGTACCTTTTACTATTCGAGACAATATCTACATAATTTGAAATACAAATTACAAAAATTAATGTAAATAAGAATAGTAGTGTGAAGACGAAAGAATTGTACATAATAAATTCTACAAAATGCACTTTATCCATATAAGGTGTTAACAGTGTACCAACGTTCACAAGTTTATTTAAATGATGCTTCGCAAGTATTTGGCTAAATTCATCCCTTTGGTTTAAATGAAAATAAACGTTACCTGAACTTAACTGATCATAATAATACAAGCTGCCAAAATTCCCTTGATCAATCATGATAATTGTGTCTTTCAGTTTCATATCGGAATCATCTTCAGACATATTTTTACCTAACAATTCATATTCCTGATTATTAGCAATATAGATAACTTCTACATTATCAATGTTCTTTGATTCGGATTTAGGAAGTCCAAAATTTTCATTATAATTCAGTAACTGATTATATTGTTCAATATAAATCTTTTTAATTTTTGATTCTTGGGATTTATATTTAGCTGGCACCAAGATTGTAGGCTTTGTTACATGAAAATTTGTTATTTTTATTCCTGCTTCATTCTTAATTTTCATAAAATCATGTATATATCTTTCATTAACTACTATGTAATTATCTTTTATAGAAGTGTATAAATCTTCTTTGTTTAAACCATTCATTTCTAAATATGTCGGTTTTAATAATTCAAGAATGTAAGCATCACTCACATATAACTTTTCTTTTTCATCAAAATGATGATACATTTTCTTAACAGCCTCACCGTATTCAGCTATTAATTTAGGATTATTTCGCACTTTTTCATCCTCATTAGAGTTAAAGCCATTCGATGTAAAGTAACCCTCTAGTTTCGTATATCGCTCTAAATCTCTTGATTTAGCTTTATACTCTCTGTAATTCGTGATAAAAGAAGAAATTGAAACTGTGATAGATAATATTAAGAGGATCTTAATTGCATATAAAATATAATTTAACCTGTTCGAATATACTTTATTTTTTATCATCAAATTTATATCGATAAATCTTAAGCTAATTTGAGTAAACAATAGCATGACAACATTTATCGCAATCACTAGTACTAAAAACGCTACCAATAAATAGAAATAACGAGGTACAACGTTATCGAGGAATACATAATATAGAAAATGAATGCCTAGTGTAATAATAAGTATGATGCTTTCCATGAATATAAAGTCTTTTAATGACGCTTGTACCATTTTAAATTTCGAATAACCAAGCATCTTTTTAATCGCATTTACTTTTATTCTTGTAAATGTATAAATCAATAAAACTAATTGTGTCAGTATGAAGAGAATAACAAAGTTTAAAATATTGTATGTAACAATTTGACTATAAGCAATATCGTTATGATACGGATTAATGGTAATTCCTATTTTCTTCGATAAATCATTTAATCTATCCAATGATAAGTTCGTATAAAATACGCCATTGCTATCAACAAAATCTTCTTTTGTTAATGGATGATAATTTAAAACTGTATCAGATGAAATTGATTTCGGTTTATTTATATCCTTTTCCTGACTATGATATATGTCATAAATAAACTGATTATACTTAGATACAGGTGTTTTGATAAGTTGTAATTGGCACGTTTTATTTGATAAGCATGCCGAATTCATTTCCTCATACAATTCGTTCAACTTATTCCCGGAAACATCTTCTACAATATAACCATCAAGAGTGGTATCTCCTAAATTATTCAACTCATATATATCATAAACGGATTTATTAAATATATAAGATAGCAGAAATAGCTGCCCAATTAGAAAGATAAATAATAATTTTTTCATACTATCCTCCTGCACATCATATTCAACCTAAAAATACATTTAGGAAGGGGGAAAAGGACAAAAATTTTTTAGATATTATCTTTGGTAGTAGTCGTAATGCGAAGTTTCATCACAATACCATTTTCTGTCCGCATCTTTATAAGCTTGATCTGCTTTCCATCCAGATGAATATGTGTTGCCACAAACCTTTACAGCTGCCCATACCATATATTTTTTATTATTAGTAGGCTTCGCATCTCTAATATCAGAGTATACTTTTGAATCCGTTTGTCCGCCTTTATAAATCAATTCCCCATTTGCTACTGATGCTGCCGAAACAATTCCTACCGGGATTGCAAACGTAATAATTGTTAAGAATGCAATGATAACTCGATTCATTTTTTTCATAGTATCCACCCCTATATTTATTGTCCTTTTTCCCCGAACTCAATATAACACAATTTTTAAATTTGTGATTATTTTCCAAAAACGGAAATTATAACTTTTCTCAACAAAACAAATCTTGACAAAACATGTGTAAACGAAAATATTCTAATGAAAACCTTACAAAAAAAGCTATTATAGTTTTTAAAATTTTATTTATTAATACATTGTTTTTTTGAGAGGAGCGTTTCAATATGAGATCAATTTTACTAATGATTGTACCCGCATACTTTTTATTTGTGACTCCGAGCCAATAATTACCTTAAAAGAAAAACAGAAAAAAATGAATATTTCTCAACCTGATCTGTCATATTTTCCGTTTCAACAAATTTAAAGACGGTAAATGAAAGAAATTACATCTTATATCATTAGAACAAAATAAAAACTCACAGGGTTCCCTGTGAGTTTTCCTATTCTTACTTCGTTGAATTTCTAAATTGAATACGGTGAGGTAAGATAACTGTATGATCTTCTACGTTTTCTTTGTTCATGTATTTTGTAAGTAGACGCATTGCTACTGCACCGATGTCATACATTGGTTGTACAACTGTTGAAAGCTGCGGGCGTACCATTAATGCAAGGCGTGTGTTGTCAAAACCAAGTACTTCTACGTTTTCTGGTACATTTAATCCTGCATCTTGTGCTGCATGAATTACACCTAGTGCCATTTCATCTGAAGATACAAAGATTGCTGTTGGTTTTTGATCAAGTTCCCAAAGCTTTTCAAATGCTTCTAGACCTGAGTCGTATGTGTAATCTCCGTCGATTACAAGATTTTCATCATAAGCGATACCAGCTTCTTCTAAAGCTTTTTTATAACCTTGTAATTTCTTTGCGCTTCCCGCTTTATCAATGTAAGGGCCTGATACAAAACCAATACGTTTATGACCCTGTTCTAAGAAATGCTTCATTGCATCATAAGCTGCTTGTATATAATCTATATTTACTGATGATGTTTCATTGTTCTCATCAAATGATGCTGCTAAAACGATTGGTACTGGAGACTTTTTAAACTCTTCTACATGAGTATCTGTAATATCTTCACCCATGAATACAATACCGTCCACTTGTTTACCAAGCATTGTATTTAATAAATGGAACTCTTTTTCTTTATTTTGGTCAGAGTTACTCAAAATGATGTTATATTTGTACATTGTTGCGATATCTTCGATTCCACGTGCAAGTTCTGCATAAAATGTATTAGAGATATCTGGAATAATAACACCTACTGTTGTTGTTTTCTTACTTGCTAGTCCACGTGCTACCGCATTTGGGCGATATCCTAAACGATCAATTGCTTCTAATACTTTCTTTCTTGTTGTAGGCTTTACATTTGGATTACCGTTTACAACACGTGATACGGTTGCCATCGAAACGTTCGCTTCGCGCGCTACATCATAGATTGTTACGTTCATCTCTTCGCACACTCCTTCTATATTATGTTATTTATCTTTATGTATCGGTTCACTAAAATGAAAAAAAGACATCAACTCTACTTGAAGATGTCACTCCCGAGTCCTTTTACTAATGATACGATAAAAATGCAGGCTCATACAATATTTTCCCGCAAAAGTTTCGAAAAAATTCGCTTCTTTTCTCCTATTTTCGTATTTTTTATGTGAAAAAGAACATTTTCTGCAAAAAAGCCTATACAACAAGTATCGCATAGACCCCACAAGCCATTCTGACTATCTACCGCGAAATGCCTTTAATTCTTTCATAAACTCATTGAATTCTGGAATATCCATTTGTTGTGCTGAATCGGATAACGCAACAGCCGGGTCTGGATGTACTTCAGCCATAACCGCATCAGCACCGATTGCCATCGCTGCTTTTGCAGCTGGTAATAAGAGATCACGTCGTCCTGTAGAGTGCGTTACATCCACTACGACCGGTAAATGTGTTTCTTTCTTCAAAATTGGCACAGCAGAAATATCTAACGTATTACGCGTTGCCTTTTCATACGTCCTGATGCCGCGCTCACATAAAATAATATCTCCGTTACCTTGTGCAATAATATATTCTGCCGCATACATAAATTCTTCAATCGTTGCTGATAAACCACGTTTTAACAATACTGGCTTTTTCACCGATCCAGCAGCTTTCAGCAGCTCAAAGTTTTGCATATTACGAGCACCAATTTGAATCACATCAACATAATCTAATGCCATTTCAATATCATTCGGATTTAAAATTTCACTAATGACCGCTAAATCATATTCATCCCCCACTTGTCGTAAAATCTTCAAGCCTTCTAAGCCAAGCCCTTGGAAATCATACGGCGATGTACGAGGCTTGAATGCACCGCCGCGCATTAGCTTTAACCCTTGTTCCTTCATTGCTTCCGCAACTTGGCGCACTTGCTCATAACTTTCAACCGCACATGGTCCCATAATAAAGTGAGGATTGCCATCACCAATTTTTTCACCTTTTATATCAACAATCGTATCCTCTGGCTTTTTCTTACGTGAAACAAGAAGTGCTTTACGGTGATCATCTTCTTGTAATTCTAGGCTTGTTTGAAAAATTTGTTTAAAAATATGTTGAAGAGTTGATGTTTCAAACGGTCCATCATTCTTCTCAGCAATTAAATCAAGCATATTACGCTCACGTACAGGATCAAATCGTTTCACACCTTGTACTTCTTTCAACTTACCAACCTCTTGAACAAGACGACCTCTTTCATTTAATAATTCTAAAATTTGTAGGTTCATTTGATCAATTTGAGAGCGTAAATGATCTAATTCTTGTGATGCCATAAGAAAGCCACCTCTTTCAAGTTATATATACAGATTACCTTATTATCATGGTTAAGATAATTTATTATATCCGATAGATATCAGGTTGTCACATGATATACACTGTAAATGGAATCGTTCTCTTATTTGAAATATATATTGTTTCCTTTCACTTACATAAAGCATACTCAACCTTCACTCGTTTTCTCTCTTTGTCTTCACTTGGCATGGGAGCAGAAGAGGCTCTGACCACTTCTATGCATGAGTAGATCCTCTCTTCCACCTAAAAAGAACGGTTTTCGATCAGTTTTTCAATCTGTATTTATATAGTTCATGAATCCTAAAAAAAGAAGCAAGCGTCTCCGCTTACTTCTCCCTACTTCACATTCTCTTCTAAAGTTTGCTTCTTAATATTCCAATGTGATGTATGCCATACCGCTACTCCATCTTTTATGTATAGTACTTGCGGCGACTCATGTTTAATACCAAAGTGCTCTGCAATACGATTCGAAACATCTCTTGCATCTTGTACGTATAAATAATAAGCAGGTGTTTCTTTTGCATCTTGACAATATGCCTCAAATTCTGCGTAGGCTCCTTGGCTAATTGGACATGTTGTACTATGTTTAAAAAGAATATATGGTTCCGCTGTTTCTAATAATGCTTCAAACTCTTCCATTGTTTCGATTTTTGTCATGCTCATGTTATTCACCTCTCATACGAATTGGAAGTCTAGAACGCTTCTCTTTTTTCTCTTCCTTCTCTAACTTCTTCTCAGCTTTTTCTAATTTCTTCTCTTGTCTAGTAGCACGAAAATGATTATACACTTCAATCGCTGCACTACTCCATTGTACAACTTGTGCAACTTTGTCTGCATTATTTTCAATTTCATTTGTTACAGAATCTGATACATTGCGAAGTTTCGTATTTAAAGAATGAATTGTTGTTCCAATTCCATCTACGCCTTCTACTACCTTATTTAATGACTGAGATTTCTGCTGAATATCATCAGCTAATGCATTCGTCTTATGTAATAATTGCTCTGTCTCTACGCTTATCCCCTGCATTTGCTTTTCTAAACCTTCTAGCGTGCTTGCAACATTTTCAAGCGTCTTCTGAACGGATAGTAACGTTCTACATGTGTACACCACCAATATGGCAAAAGCAATTGCAATTATGGCTGCACTTACGTATAAAAGAACTTGCATTTCATCACTTCCTTTATCTTTTTCATACTTTCTCCTATTATACAATCATTTTCCGTTTCGTTCTAATCCTTGCAATTCCACTAGAATTTTCACACTTGTTCGTCAAATGTACCATAAATCATTAAACAAATTCCAGCAAGTAGGGTACAATAAGGAAGGATACATAATTAGTAGGGGGGCTTTACATATGAAAGATGCACGTATTGAAACTTTAGCATATAATTTAATTAACTACTCAATCCGCTTACAAAAAGGCGAAAAAGTATTGATTGAAAACTTTGGCTTGCAAAAAGAACTTGTAACTGCACTTGTAAAAGAAGCCTATGCAGCTGGTGGTTTCCCATTTGTTTCATTGAAAGATCACGGGGTCGATCGCTCATTATTGATGGGCGCTACTGAAGAACACTTCGAGCAAATCGCTGCATATGAAGCAAGCGTAATGAAAGATATGGACGCTTACATCGGTCTTCGCTCTGGCGATAACATTAACGAACAAGCCGACGTTCCAAGTGAGCGCATGAAGATCCACGGTCAAACAGTTGGTAAAAAAGTTCATAGAGACATTCGTGTTCCAAAAACACGCTGGGTTGTTCTTCGCTACCCAAATGCATCTATGGCACAACTTGCAAAAATGAGCACAGAAGCATTCGAAGACTTCTACTTCGAAGTATGTAACTTAGATTATGGCAAAATGGATAAAGCAATGGATAACCTTGTTGAACTTATGAACAAAACAGATAAAGTTCGTCTTGTTGGACCTGGAACTGACTTAACATTCTCTATTAAAGACATTCCAGCTATTAAATGCTCTGGTCATTTAAACATTCCTGATGGTGAAGTATACTCTGCACCAGTTCGCGATTCTGTTAACGGTACAGTTTCTTATAACACGCCATCACCATACAATGGCTATACATTCGAAAATGTACAGTTGAAATTCAAAGATGGAAAAATTATTGAAGCAACTGCAAACGATACAGAACGCATCAATAAAATCTTTGATACAGATGAAGGCGCGCGCTACGTTGGCGAATTCGCAATCGGCGTAAATCCATACATCTTACATCCAATGGGTGATATCCTATTTGATGAAAAAATCGACGGTAGCTTCCACTTTACACCTGGACAAGCTTATGACGATGCATGGAATGGCAACAACTCTAACATCCACTGGGATTTAGTATGCATCCAACGCCCTGAATACGGCGGCGGTGAAATTTACTTCGACGACGTATTAATCCGTAAAGACGGTCGCTTCGTTGTACCTGAATTAGAAACTTTAAATCCTGAGAACTTAAAATAAAATGTGAAAGAGCTCTCCTTTTGGTGGGAGAGCTCTTTTGGTATGTCGCGTTTTATCGGACGGTCGATATTATTTCTCCACTTCCTGTCCTTTGCTTCTGATTTGACGAGAATGGTAATAAAACAAAAGTACAACTGCTAAAATGCCTACACCTATCGACAAATACAACGGCCACTCCCAACGAACATACCCTCTAACACAAACGACCAGTACCATCAATAATTCAAAACAAAATAACAGCCGAAAATGTTTCATTCCTCGTCCTCCATTATGCTTTTAAATCTATTTTCACATGTGGATTCGCTTCTTGAATGAGTGACAACAACTTTTCTTTATCTGTTGGCATAGCAATCATATGGACTTTGTATCGGTTCGTTGTAATTTCGAGTGATTTTCCAACTTGACGCACCACTCTTATATCAGATAGTGTAACGTCTTCGTTCAATATGCCATATTTCAATACACCATTTTCGACTGTATATTTCTTAATAAATACGTCCCAAACAAGCGGTACATTTACAATGAGGCAAATTGCGCCTCCTATAAGTGCCGATCCCCAGTTTCCTTTATTCATAATCAACATCCCGATTGGTAAAACAATCATAAGAATTAACATTGCACTTACAAAAATCATAATTGGTGTGCTTCTTTGGATAGGAAATTTCATACCATCACCTCTCACCTAAATTATACCATCATTTCCATTTTCCTTAACAAAAAAATAAAGATCATTCTCGATTTGAATGATCTCTATTCTTCACAAACCATACCTATAAAATTTCTTATCTACCTGCAGCACCGGAAAACTCCCTGGTAACTCTTCCACTTTCATACTCTGAAATCCATTTTTCTCATAGAAGCGATGTGCCGCCAAAAATTGTACTGTTGTTCCAAGATAAATTCCTTCTAATTCTCTTTCTTTTGCCCAAGAGATAGCCGTTTGTAGCAACTTGCTCGCGGTATTCCACACCTTCCCCCGGAATTCTTTTTTCACAAACATTTTCCTCAAGGCTACTTGCTTATTTCCAATATCCAATAAGGCTACAGTTCCAACTACTTTCCCATCATGTGTTGCTACCCAGAAACTTCCGTTGTCCCTTTGATAAAACTGCTCAATTTCCTGTAAATCTGACTGCTCTTCCTTTGTAATTGGTACGTTATATTCTTTTTGCTGAATGTGAATAATTAAATCGACTACTTCAGATTGGTACTTACTTTCATATGACTGAATGCAAATCGTATCGCTCATCGAATCTCCTTCCATTCTGAAGCTAGTAAACTATACACAGCAAGATCATGAAAATGGTCATAAAGCCACTCTTCATCACGCATAACTCCATCTAACTTAAAGCCAAGTCGCTCCGGAATCGCACGGCTTTTCTGATTCTCTACCCCACAACGGATTTCTATCTTATTCAATTTTAGTTCTTCAAACGCATATCGAAGTACCGCTTTTACACTCCTTGTCATAATTCCTTTTCCACCTGCTTCTTCTGCAAGGTAGTATCCAAGACTTGTTGCTTTCTTAGCCCAGTTCACCTCGTGAATACCGACCATTCCAACGAGCTTTCCTTTATAACGTATACCTGTTTCAAAACCGTTTCCATCCGCATATTTCTTTAGCCACATCGGAAGAATTTCGTCATATGCATCAGCAGATTTTGTCCCCTCTACCCATGGAAGCCATTTTCTTAAATGCTCCCTGCTTCGATCCACTAATTGATACAATTCTTCTTTATGATGTTTTTCTAACAATTGAAGTTTGATTTCATCATCGACTCGAAGTGTAAACATTGCTCTATCCCCCTCTAACACTTTTCTTATTATTCTAACATTTCTAATTATAAAATGTTAAGGGTTATATATTCACACTTTCTTTTTTGGATTTTATAGCAAGAAAACCGGAAGAATATAGAACACCTGTAATGACTAAAATCATCCCTAAACATTGCGAGATTGTGATAATCACTCCTTCTACAAAAGAAACAAGCATTGTAACAACGGGAACTAAATTAAAAAATAAAGATGTTTTTGCTGCTCCAATTTGTACGATTCCTTTATTCCACCAAAGATAGCCGAGCACACTCATTCCAATCGCCATAAATAAGATAGAAAGCCATGCTAATAGAGGAATTTCTGAAATAGGCACTACACTCTTTTGCGTGAGAGATACAATAAGGAAAGCAAGCGCTCCAACAGTCATTGTATATGTCGTTGTTTGTATTGGACTTCCGTTCTTAATAAACTTCCTACCTAACACACCATACAATGCCCAGCAAATATTCCCTAATAAAATATAGAAATCCCCTTTTGAAAATGCTAAATTTTGTATCACCAAAAATGATCCTTGTGTAATAACAAAAGCAACTCCAAGTAATGCGAAACCCATTCCAATTACTTGCTGTCTCACAATTTTTTCTCGCAAAATTAACCTTGCTAATATCGTCGTAACAAGCGGATTCGTTGCCATAATAAGCGAACCATTTATCGCTTCTGTATGTTTCATTCCTAAAAAGAAAAAGAAGTTAAATCCAAATACACCCACTATACCAAGCAAAATATAATAACCAATATTTTGTTTCCACACTTCCCTCTCAAGGTTTTTTCTTATCATTAAGATACTCAGCATCATAAAAGCAGCAATTCCAAAACGCCAAGCTGCGATGTGAACCGCTGAAAAATATTGTACTGCGTATTTGGAAGCATTGAACGTTCCGCCTGTAAATATCGCAAATCCTAACAACTGTACATATACTTTATTTTTCATTGTCACCCTCCACATCTTTGCCATCTAAAAAACCGTAATAAATTTCTAATTTCTCCTCTGTTAGTTCTACTACACGCTTTAATTGCTCTTGTTGCTCCTTTAAGCGATCTAAATGCGTTGTTAAAATCGCAATGCGCTTTTTCACCTTCGCAGGAACTTCCTCTTTTCTTTGTCTAATCTCTTCTATAATGCAGCCATCACTTGCAAACTCCGCCATCTCCTCTAGTGACATACCTGTTTGTTTTAACGAATATAAAAATTTTAACAAGTGTACATCAACTTCTGTATATTGGCGAATACCACTATTTCGTGTTGGCGGTGGTAATAACCCTAATTTTTCATAATAGCGAAGCGTATGAATACTCATCCCCGTTAACTCTGCTACTTCACCAATCTTATACATGTTATCTCCCCCTTGTTTTTCACATTCTTATTTTACAACCTAGAGTTAACTCTAGGTCAACACGTAAAAATAAAACAACTATATATGATTAATATATAGATTGGAATCATATATAGTTAAAGTATGGAAAAAAATGATAATTGGGTTGTTCAGTTACGTAAAGGTGTTTTTGAAATCGCAATTTTGTCTTTAATAAGTAAGAAACCTATGTATGGATATGAGATTACAAGTGCTTTACAAGAAATCCCTGTATTTCATATCCCAAATGGTTCGATTTATCCTATATTAAATCGAATTACAAAAAACGATTGGGCTCTTTCCTATTGGGAAGAATCAGGTGATGGACCGAAAAGAAAATATTATCGGATTACAGATGAAGGGAGAGAAGTTTTACATAATCGTTTAGAAGATTATGATGCAGTTTACCACGCTCTCATGTTACTAGCAAAAGGGGATGATAAGAAATGAACAAAGATGTGCTTTTTGCAGCTCAATATGTTACTTATTTCTTACATGATTTTAATCAACCTTTAATGAATTTACCTGTAGAAATAAGAGAACAGCACGTGTTAGAAATTAAATCTGACTTATACGAACATACATCATCAATATATCAGATCTTATTAAAATATAGTGACCATTCTACAACAATCGACATGAAAAAGACGTGCAGCCACCGCTGCACGTCTTCGCTTTATTACTTCTCCGCAACTTGCACTTCTTTCACGTAAGCCGCTTCGAATTTTTGAATATCGCCTGCGCCCATGAAAATAAGAACGCCGTTTTTATGTTTCTTTAATACATTCGTTGTTGTATCGGTAATCAATTCTGCACCATCAATACGCTTTTGCAGATCTTGAATTGTTAAGTCACCTTTGTTTTCACGTGCTGATCCGAAAATATCACATAGGTATACTTGGTCAGCTTTGCTTAGGCTTTCCGCAAACTCATCTAAGAATTTTTCTGTACGTGAGAATGTGTGCGGCTGGAAGACAGCGACAATTTCACGCTCTGGATGCTTTTGACGAGCAGCTTCAATCGTTGCGTTAATTTCTGTCGGATGGTGTGCATAATCATCGATGATGACCTGTTCTCCCATCGGTTTTTCATTAAAGCGACGTTTTACGCCTCCAAACGTTGTTAATTGATGTTTTACTGCTTCTACATCAACATTTTCATAGTGACAAAGCGCGATAACTGCTAATGCATTTAATATGCTGTGATTGCCGTAACCTGTAATTTTGAATGTTTCATAATACGTATTACGAACGAACACATCAAATACAGTACCATCTGTTCTCTTTTGGATGTTACGTGCTTGGAAATCATTATCTTCACCAAGTCCATAGAAAATAACAGGTACTTTCGCTTGAATTTTTTGCAGTTCTTCATCATCACCACATGCAATAATTCCTTTTTTCACTTGAAGTGCCATCTCTTGGAATGCACTAAATACATCATTAATGTCTGTAAAGTAATCTGGATGGTCAAAATCAATATTTGTCATAATTGCATAGTCTGGATAGTAAGACAAGAAATGACGACGGTACTCACATGCCTCAAACACAAAATACTTACTATTTTCTACCCCATGCCCTGTTCCATCTCCAATAAGGTAAGACGTTGGGTGTGCACCTTGCATTACATGGGCTAACAAGCCGGTTGTTGATGTTTTTCCATGTGCACCTGTTACAGCAACACTTGTATACTTACTCATAAGATTCCCTAAAAAATGATGGTAACGGTGTACTGGGATATTTAACTCTTTCGCTGCTACAATCTCTTCATGCGTATCAGGGAACGCATTTCCTGCGATAATCACTTGTCCTTCTTTTACATTACTTTTATCAAAAGGAAGGATGGAGATACCACGCTTTTCCAAAGCTACTTGTGTAAAGAAACGTTTTTCAAAATCAGAACCTTGAACAGTATGCTTCATGTCATGAAGAATTTGTGCTAATGAACTCATTCCTGTTCCTTTAATTCCTACAAAATGGTAAACTGTCATCTTAAAGAACCTCCAACATTTCGAACTAATACAACGGCCTATCTATAAGACAGTATATGAATCTTTTCTTATTTTGGTAATCATCATACATTCTCGATACAGCGGAACTTTCATTAGCTCTCACCAATCGGGATAAACACGTACGTACTTCTTATATGTCCATAACAAACTTATTATAGCAAAAAACAATCCGTTATACTATGATAACAGAAAAACTGATAGGGTCAATTCCCTATCAGTTTTTCCTCTTCTTACATATCTTCTCTTTTTTCTAGTTGAACACGCTCTAAACGTGGGTTTGGACGATATTTACGTCCAGCTTTCGCTTCTGGTTTTCCATTTAATTCTACATTATCACCTGTAAAACCAATGTTCATTTTTAATAAACTGCTGCCCACTCCGTATAGATCTACAGGAACATTTTGCGCTTCAAATTCATGAATACGTTTTTCATCAAATCCACCAGTTACAACAATATTTACATGCTGGAACCCTTCTTCATCAAGCGCTTTACGAAGCGCGAAAACAAGGGATGGATTTACACCACGCGGGTCAAATGTGCCAAGTACTTCTGGATGACGAATGAAATACTGATCAATCATTGTACGTGATGTATCAATGCGTACACCTTTTAATTCTGAGCCGAATTCACGTGCAACACGAAGACCATCTGTAATCACATCATTATTGTAGTCAATTAGTACAACTAAATCATCCTCTGGAAACTTTTTATAGTACGCTTTTGCAGCTTCTACAACATCTCCATTAAACATTTGAATCAATGCGTGAGGCATTGTCCCCATTCCACTCTTGCCCCACCATTCATTCATTGCATGCGTTGCTTGTGCACTCATACCACCAATATACGCAGCATACCCATCACCAGCTTGCTGTGTATAATGATCATCACGGTCTCCCATGAAAATAACAGGTTTTTCTTTTTCACCACTGCGAGCAGCTTGTACAACATTATATACATTTGTTGCAACAGATGTACGACGAGCTAAGATCCCATCGATTACACCTTCTAAAAACCCGAAATATTCATAAGGTCCAGAGATTGTTAAAACTGTTTCAAATGGATTAATATTGTCCCCATCTTTTAAAGAATGGATTTCAAGCTCTTCCGGATGTTCAGCAAATGTTTGTAACAATGCTAATACTTCATCTGTTCCGCAAAGTACCGCATGTTCCTTTTGGAAAAATTGCATTGTCACAACACTTTTCGGGCGAAATTCTTGAATAATGTCACGAGTTTTTAAAAAGTAAACGGCAGAGAACCAACCTTCCCCAACTCGTTCATCAAATTTAAATGTTTTATTTGTTAGTCGATTGATTTCACCTTTTAATTTTAATTCAATTTCTTTCATGTCGTTTACTCCCTACTTTACTATCCAACATTTTCTCTTAGTATACAGCAAAACCGCTTCCTATACATTCGTTTCCTGCATCGCAGCAAACTCATCCTCTGAAATAAGAACATCCCTCGGTTTTGTTCCCCTTGCTTCGGAAATAATACCTTGTGCTTCCATCTCTTCAATAAGACGTGCCGCACGATTATAACCGATGCGGAATTTTCTCTGTACAGAAGATGTGGACGCTCCCCCTTGTTCTACAACAAATTGACATGCATCAAAAAACAGTTCATCTTCGGCTTCATGTTGTTCTGTTTTCGCCAATAAATCCTCTTGCTTAAATAAATAGTTCGGCTTCATTTGCTTTTTCACATGTTCAACTGTTTTTTCAATTTCATCATCCGATACGTATACCCCTTGTACACGAACGGGTTTTGACGTACCGTTTCCTAAAAATAGCATATCACCGCGACCAAGTAATTTTTCCGCTCCTCCAATATCAATGATTGTACGTGAATCTACTTGAGATGATACTGTAAACGCAATACGCGTTGGAATGTTTGATTTAATCAATCCTGTAATAACATCCACAGACGGACGCTGCGTTGCAACTAATAAGTGAATACCACAAGCACGTGCTTTTTGTGCAATGCGGCAAATTGCTTCCTCTACATCACCAGGAGCAACCATCATTAAATCGGCTAACTCATCAATTACAATAACAATGTACGGCAATGTTTCCCCTGGAATTTCTCGGCTACTTACGATGGTATTATAACGAGCTAAATCACGTGCACCAGCATGCGCAAACAATTCATAACGGTGTTCCATTTCTTCTACAGCCCATTTTAACGCTGCTGTAGCAGCTTTCACATCTGTAATAACAGGTGCTACAAGATGGGGAATAGAATTATATGGTGCGAGCTCAACCATTTTCGGGTCAATCAACATCAGCTTCACTTCATGTGGTTTCGCTTTATATAAAATACTCGTTAAAATCGCGTTAATGCACACACTTTTCCCTGAACCAGTCGCACCAGCAATGAGTCCATGCGGCATCTTTCGAATATCGGTTACAATTGGCGCTCCAGAAATATCAAGTCCAAGCGCAACTGTAAGCGGTGATTCACTCTTCGTAAACACAGGACTTCTTAAGATTTCCCGAAGAAATACCGGCTTACTTTCTTTATTCGGAACCTCAATTCCGATGGCACTTTTCCCTGGAATTGGTGCTTCAATTCGAACATCCTTTGCAGCTAAACTCAGCTTAATATCATCACTTAAATTTGTGATTTTATTTACTTTCACACCCGGATCAGGTTGTACTTCGAAGCGCGTTACAGCTGGTCCTTGTGAAACATTGATAACATGAGCCCCAACATGGAAATTATTAAACGTCGTATCTAATAATTCTTTCTGTTCTTCTAACCATTCCGTATTATCTAATGTCGACTGACTTGGAATCGTCAATAGTGTTAATGGTGGCATAGCATATTCAGGCGGTGTTTGCAGTACATTACGCATATCATTCTCTCTTCGCGCTATAACGTATGCTTTCTCTTGTACTCCTGCACTTGCAACAGGTGCCTTCATTTCCGTTTGTTGAACTGGCTCCTCTGTTACTTGATCTTCCACTGCAACTCGTTCTACTGGTTTCTCTTCCACTTGAGTTTCCACTATAACTCGTTCTACTGGTTTCTCTTCCACTTGAGTTTCCACTATAACTTGTTCTACTGGTTTCTCTTCCACTTGAGTTTCCACTATAACTTGTTCTACTGGTTTCTCTTCCACTTGAGTTTCCACTATAACCTGTTCTACTGGTTTCTCTTCCACTTGAGTTTCCACTATAACTTGCTGTGCAGTTTGCGCTTTTCCTTGTGGTGCTTCTTCCACTTGTTGTACAGACTGCTCGTGCACCTTTACTGGTTCTTCAGCTTGTTTTATAGGAGTCTGCGGCGTTTTCATTCCTGCCACATGTCTCTCTATTAACTTTCTTCTATCTTGTTTTAACATCACAACATTAAACGGCACATGGCGCTTTTTCTCACGTTTCGGTTCTTCTTTTTGCTTAACAGGCTGTTCCACAGCAACTTCTTGCTTTTCTTCTGCCTCTTCGATTAATACATTTGCAAAGTTTTGAACTGCTTCCTTCGTGTGCTCGTCTGCTGCTGAAGATGTTTCTGAAACATTGTTTTCCGCTTTAGAAACCAAATTCTCTTGTTCTGTCGTTTTTTCAACTACTACTTGAGCCGTTTCTTCTGAAGACTCTTTCGCTGTTTCGGCAATTTTTGCTTCTTCAAATGTTTCTGCTACCAGCGTTTCTTCTGGTTCCTCCACTGCTTCAACTTCCGGCGTTGGTTCTTCAGCTTCTTCCACTTCTCCAACTTCCAGCGTTGGTTCTTCAGCTTCTTCCACTGCTTCAACTTCCAGCGTTGGTTCTTCAGCTTCTTCCACTTCTCCAACTTCCGGCGTTGGTTCTTCAGCTTCTTCCACTGCTTCAACTTCCAGCGTTGGTTCTTCAGCTTCTTCCACCGCTCCGACTTCCGGCGTTGGTTCTTCAACCTCTTCCACTGCCCCAACTTCCAGCGTTGGTTCTTCAGCTTCTTCCACCGCTCCGACTTCCGGCGTTGGTTCTTCAGCCTCTTCCACTGCCCCAACTTCCAGCGTTGGTTCTTCAGCTTCTTCCACTTCTCCAACTTCCGGCGTTGGTTCTTCAGCTTCTTCCACTTCTTCAACTTCCGGCGTTGGTTCTTCAGCTTCTTCCACTTCTTCAACTTCCGGCGTTGGTTCTTCAGCTTCTTCCACTTCTCCAACTTCCGGCGTTGGTTCTTCAGCTTCTTCCACTTCTCCAACTTCCGGCGTTGGTTCTTCAGCTTCTTCCACTTCTCCAACTTCCGGCGTTGGTTCTTCAGCTTCTTCCACTACTTCAACAACATTTTCTTCTAAAGTAGTTTTCTCCACTAGCTGTTCTTCTTCTATTTCTTTCTTATATTCATTTTCTTCCGTTGACGCTGTATCCATATTCTCTACCGTAGAATCTAGCAACTCATCTTGCAAGATTTCTTCCTTCGCTTCGTTATCATATTGTGATAACGCCACTACATCTGGTTCTTGCTCAAATACCTGTACGATTTCAACAGTATGCTCTTCTTTCTTATTATCCTGTCCAACTGATTTATGTAACAAGTTATCAGTTTCAAATGGAAGAGAGTCTGAAATGACATCTACCTTTTCTTGCCCCTCTAACGAAGTGAATGAACGCTCAGAATCGTAACCGTTTTTCTCTAGCCACTGATCAACAACTGACTTTTCCTCTTCTGGGCTTTCTTGTTGCCCAGTATGCTCCAGGTTTTTCTCCTGCTTCTTAGAAGGAATAAAGGATTCGTCTGAGAAATTCGAAATAGAGTATCCTTTTTTCTCCAACCAAGCATCGACGACAGATTTTCCTTCAACGGATATTTCAAGATCTTCCTGCCCTTTTTCTTCCGTCTTAACTTCTTGTTTCTCTCTCGAAGGACGTTTATATCCAAAGATAGGCGAAATCATTTCTGTCGGGCGAAATGGTCTTCGACGGCTTTCTTGTACTGGCACAGATTTTTTTGGCACGATAGGCTCTGGCTCAATTTCTCGTTCAATTTTTGGCGGGGCAAATGTATGAACTGGTTCTGGTTCTTCTTCTACATATCTTGGCCTGCGTCTCTCCATGTTCGTTACTCTTGGCAGAGGTTGCTGCTCAAAATGTGTTGATTCTTCCACATTCTCCTCATCAAATCCATCATCAGGTATTAACGGAAATCGGCATTTCACACCTAAATTCCGACTAGCCATTTGTGCTTCTCTTGCTTCAGTGTAGTGGTTTACACGAGGAATTTTCGGCTTACTTTCAGTGTTCTTCGGTACTGCTTTATTTATCGCTGCTTTTTCTTCCTGATGTTCCTCTTTGTTAAACAGCTTTTTCATCCAATCTAACATGTTTACCACTCTTTCTACTAAATAGTAACATCCTTTATTGTATCAGCATTCGGCAAAAAGTGCAGGTAAAATTACGCTCTTGTATTTTGTCTACCATATTCAAATTTTCAGTAAGTACAATAGATTCTCAACATACAAGTCGCGGCTATGAACACAAAAGAGGGCCTACTCTCTCCTTCTCCCTTTGTTTTAAACCCGGCACGGGGCTCAAAAAGGACCTGACCGCTTCTATACATAGCCGGTCCCCTCTCTCACACCCAAAAAGAAAGGTTTTCACTTGTATTTATACATAAAAAAACAGCCTCATATATAAGACTGCCGTTTAAGCTTTACTCTTCCGATATTCTTCTACACTATCGGTTACACTTTGCAGTAAAGAGTCTAAATATTGTGTGTCTGATAGTTTCTGATCTTCTTCAGGATTCGACATAAATCCAAGCTCAAGTAAAACGCCTGGAACTTTTGACCAATTAAATCCAGAAAGATCATCTCGAAACTTGATTCCATTTACTTTTACCTGGCTGTTTTCTTTCATTTTCTTTACGATTATTTGAGAAACTTGTAAACTTTCTGCATAGATTCCTTTTGTATATGTATTTCCTTCCGCTGGCGTCAACACAGCAAACCCTTTTTGTGCTCGATTTTCTGAACCATCCGCATGAAGGCGTAAAAATAAATCTGCTTGATGCTCATTCGCAAATGTCGCTCGCTCCTTATTACTTATATCAACATCATGTGTTGTTCTTGTCATAAGTACTTGCATACCTTTTGCTTCGAGCTTCTCTTTCAATATGACAGCAGCTTCTAATACAAGAACAGATTCTCTTTTTTTCGTCACAACACCTGTCGTTCCATCAGTCACTTTATACTTTTGCTCAGTTGCCCCCGGGCCAATTGGTTCTAAATTTAAATTTGCTTTCTCTTGATGCCCTGGGTCAATTACAACAAGAAATTTTGCTTGTTTTTGCTCAGCATTTCCTTTTACCTCAAGGGTTTTGGCCGATTCCTCAGCCTGTGGTACTTGCTCTACCTTTAGCTCTTGTTTTTCATCTTGCTCCACGGATGGTTCTTGTTCAACATTTTTCTCTTGTTCTCCATTTTGTTCCACTGGTAATTCAGCTTCTATTTTCTTCTCTTTTTCCGCTTGCTTCTCTGGTGGCGTTTCTTTCGTTTGTTCTACAACCTTTTTATTCTCTTCTTGCACAGTAGATGGTATTTTCTTCTCTTGTTCCTTCGAGCACGCTCCCATATATATTCCAAGTAATACAACTACACACATCATTTTTATATATTTCATAGCTTCCTCCTCCCATCTACTTTGCGCATACTCTATTTATATATCCATTTTGGTTTCCAAGTGTATAAGTCGCTGCTATGAAAAACAAAAGGTGACCTGTACTCGTTCTCTCTTTTTGTTTTCACTTGGCATGGGACTGAAAGAGGGACTGATCGCTTCTATGCATGGCCAGATGTTCTCTCCCACCTAAAGATTGGGTTTTATGTCGGGTTTTCAATTTGCATTTATATAAAAACACCCTAAATTTCTTTTAACTGTTTCATAATCTCATCTATACTACGTGCTATACAAACTGGTTCCCATATTTCCGATCCTTGTTCAGCTGTGTAGATCGGATGGAGTGGATTATCTATATCAACAAAGATAGGATCACCCATATCTGTATCATATCCAATAACAATCCAACTCTCTTGCCAATCTCCCTTTTTCCCACTCATGAGTGAATTTTTGTTTTTATCATATCGATATCCAATTTGTCCCTTTTCCAATTCATTTTCATGCAATAAATATATTTCAAATGATTGTAATTCAATATCATGTTTCTTCGAAGTTTCGATAAGCCCCAGAAGCTCTTTCACTTTTGGAAATTGTCTCATATGTTCCTATCTCCTTCTATATAACTCCATTTTGATTTTTCAACATATAAGTCGCTGCTATGAAAAACAAAAGGTGACCTGCACTCGTTCTCTCTTTTTGTTTTCACTTGACATGGGGCAGGAAAAGGGGCTGACCGCTTCTATGCATGGCCAGATGTTCTCTCCCACCTAAAGATTGGGTTTTATGTCGGGTTTTCAATTTGCATTTATATATTTTTCTAAATTTTAACTAATTTGTTTTTGAAATACAATATAGATTTTGAGAAAAGCGTTACAATATAAGGACATGTAAATAAAAAAATAGCCTCATTTTATCATGAGACTATTTTTTCTATATAATTCTATTTTAATTTTCCGGCATATCGTTCGCTGCTACGAAGAACAAAAGATGATCGCTACTTGTTTTTTCCCTTTGTTTTCACTTGGCATGGGGCAGGAAAAGGATCTGACCACTTCTATGTATGGCCGGATGCTCTCTCTCACCTAAAGATTGGGTTTTATGTCGGGTTTTCAATTTGTAATTATATATCAATTAAAATTTGAACTCTTGTCCAACCTCATAGCTGTCTTCTAATACAAGAATACCTTTTTCCTGAGGAGCATCCGGAAGCTCTAATTCACGTGCAGAACAAATCATTCCAGAAGATGGAACGCCGCGAAGCTCAGCTGGTTTAATTAACATACCACTTGGCATTACAGCACCGATTTTTGCGACAACAACTTTTTGTCCTGCATCAATGTTTGGTGCACCACATACGATTTGTAGTGTATCTGTACCGATTTCTACTTTACAAATGTTTAGTTTATCTGCATTTGGATGCTTTTCTTTTTCAGCTACGTAGCCAACGACAAATTTCGGCGTGAGGTCTGCTTCTACTTTTTCTTCAAAGCCATTCTTTGCTAAAATGTCATTGATTTTTTCAACAAGCTCTTTTGTTAAAGTAATGTTTCCTGTTTCCTTTACTTCTACATAAGAAGACGCATTAAAGATGTTGAATCCTCCTGTTACGTTGCTTTCACGATCATAAACGCGTGCAACATCTCCTTTGCGGTCAAATGTACGGTTTTCTAATGTGATATCTTGTAAGGCAACGATTAATGTGTCGCCAATTCCTTCAAGGTTGTAAAAAACGTTCACTTTGTTCATCCTTTCTCTTTTCCATTTGTCTTCTTCCGATTCTTCGCTAAAATAAAGATTGGCTCAAAGTCCCCATCTTCATATACGAATGAAAGTGATGTAATCGGAACATGACCTTCGGCAAAAAACTTCATTGTCATTTGTGCAATAATATCATAACCGATTTCGTTCACGATATCAGCAATAATTAATACATCTTGGTGTGGAACAGCTACAACCATGTCACCTGAAATCTTTTCACGCATCGATTGTAATAATGATTCATTCAAAATACGACTCGCATCATAGCCATCATTTGTGTTTAAGAAATAAAATGTATTCCCCGCCACTTCATCTTGTTTAAATGAATGACTTAAGGAACGTACATTAAACAATGCCATTTCACGTACTTGCTGCTCTGTAAGTCCTAGTTTTTGTAACAAACGTTTATCAATTAATCGATATGTTTTATTGGAATCTAATGCATAATAAATGCGCGTTTCTGCTGTATGATCTGTCATTACGAAAGGGTTTCCTTCTTCAGCTTGCTTTGGAAAAGAAGTGGATCGAATAACCGGTAAAATTTTTGCCGCGCCGCTTTCTTCTTTATGCATCGCAAGTAGCGCCTCTTGTACGTAATACACAACATCTTCAATCGCTGCTTCCTTCTTCACTTCCCATTTCGCCACAACTCCTGGAAGCGAAACATTAATTCCCTTTTTCGTATCTTTTTGTTCAATACGGAGCGTATCCTTCTCGCTATCATAATGAAATTCCCACTCTGGACGAGCTAATCTAGTCATTAACTCGTCTTTCATCTTTTTGCTTGTCATTTTCATTTCGTTTGCCTCCCTTCCAAAAAAATAACCTCCCCCGCGAAGGTAGAGGTTGTTTTTACAATTTAATTGGCGAGATCGCCTTATTTTAACCCTTCAATAAACGCTTCGATTTGTTCTTGTGTTTTACGATCTTTGTTTACATAGCGTCCAGTTTCTTCACCTTTATTGTACGCTACAAAGCTCGGAATGCCAAATACGTCTAATTTCACGCAAAGGTCAATAAATTCGTCACGATCTACATAGTAAAATGAGAAATCGCTATATTTCTCTTCTACTTCTGGCATAAATGGATCAATAAAACGGCAGTCTGGGCACCATTCTGCTGAGAACATAAAAATGACGTTCTCTTCATTTTTTAATTCTTGAAATTGTTCCATGCTTTCTAATGATTTCATCTATATTTCCTCCTCTAACGAAGTGTATCTTTTCATCTCTAATCTTCTTTTATACTACCATACATCACGTATGGTGCAAGGTTTATGCTTGTTTTTCGTCATACTTATATTGCCCAATTAACAGCTTTACAACATGTACAAATAATTGTGTACGATCCACATAATGATCTGTAAAGATTCCGATTGCACCTTCATGGCTACGAATGTCTTTTCGTTTTACAAATGCCTCCATTACTTCACTTAACTCTTTTCCATCTTCAAGAGGAGAAAGAAAATCATCAGGAAGCATAATCCGTGCCCCGCCTGCGACAAATACTTTCCCCGCGCTTGTCGCCAAAGCACCCCAATTGCACATAAACAAACCGTGCTCTGTTTTCATTACGCCGCCTTCTAGTCCGATACCGATGTCAGCTTGTTTTTCTTCTAGTGCTCGCTTCGCTCTATTGATTGCGCCTTGCATCGTTTCCTCATCAGAAAATGGCTGTGCTGCAACTCCTGAAGGAACAGAAACTGAAGTAATACTTACCTCTTTCCATACTTCTTGTACGGCTCCTACTTTTGTTTGATTTTTTGAGCCGACTGCTACTTTCATATTGTTCACCTCTATATAAGTCATTGCTACAAAGAACAAAAGGTAATTGACACTCTTGTTCTTTCTTTGTTTTTAACTCTATATGGGATAGGAAAAAGTCTGAACTTTGCTATACATGAGCGGACGCTCTCTCCTATCTAAAAAAGAGTGTTTTGTTCAGTTCTTCATCATATGTCCTCTTCCATTTCCCAACATATACATTACGGCTATGAGACCCAAAAAAGACCTCCACTCATTGTCTCTTTTTGGTTTCACATGGTATGGGGCTAAAAAGAGCACTGACCGCTTCTATGCATGAGCGGACGCTCTCTCCCATCTAAAAAGAGTGTTTTTATTTCTTTTCATATACGAAAAGAAAAGGCCGAATTCGGCCCTTTCTTTTAAGCATTGTTCTTAATTGTTTCTAATGTTGTTTTATCTGTTGCTTTCACAAGTTTTGTAATCAATTCTTTCGCTGCTGCATAATCATCAACATGTAAAATAGAAGCATGTGTATGAATGTAACGAGCGCAAACACCAATTACTGCTGACGGAATACCTGAGTTACTCGTATGTACACGACCTGCATCTGTACCACCTTGTGAAATAAAGTACTGATACGGAATGTTATGTGTTTCTGCTGTATCTAAAATAAATTCACGCATTCCTCTATGTGTTACCATTGTACGGTCATAAATGCGAAGAAGTGCTCCTTTTCCTAATTGACCGAACTGCGTTTTATCCCCAGATGCATCATTTGCTGGACTCGCATCAAGCGCATAGAAAATATCTGGCTGAATCATATTAGCTGCTGTTTGTGCGCCGCGAAGACCAACTTCTTCTTGTACAGTCGCACCAGAGTATAACGTGTTTGGTAATGTTTCATCTTTTAATTCTTTTAACAATTCAATCGCAAGACCACAGCCGTAGCGATTATCCCAAGCTTTCGCCATAATTTTCTTTTCGTTTGCCATTGGTGTAAACGGACAAATTGGAACAATTTGTTGGCCTGGTTTCACACCAATCTCAAGCGCTTGTTCATAACTATCTGCACCTATATCAATTAACATATTTTTTATATCCATTGGTTTCGCACGTTGTGCATCACTTAATAAATGAGGTGGAATCGAACCAACAACCCCAACAACCGGGCCGTTTTTCGTCATAATTTGTACACGCTGCGCCAGCAATACTTGACTCCACCAGCCACCTAGCGTTTGAAAACGAATCATCCCGTTTTTCGTAATTTGCGTAACCATAAAACCAACTTCATCCATATGACCAGCTACAAGTACACGTGGGCCATTTTCATCCCCTTTTTTCAGACCGAACACGCTACCTAAACCGTCTTGGACGATTTCATCTGCATATTTACTTAACTCCTCTTTCATAAAACGGCGCACATCATGTTCAAATCCTGATGTACCTTGTAATTCTGTTAACGTACGAAATAATTCTAATGTCTCTTTATTCACGAAGTTCCCTTCTTTCAAACCTTAGTAGAATACCTCTTTTATTGTAACGAAATTTTCGAAATGTTTCTAGTTTCTTCTTTTTTCGTTAAAATTGCATTATAATTATCATCAATACACTACTTTATAGAATTGAGGTGAATATATGAGCTGGAAAGGTTTACTAGCTGGTGTTGGTGTTGGTTTTGCAGCTGGTTATCTTGTTGCAAACAAAGTTCAAGAACAATCCCATATTTCTTCAGAGAAAGCATTAAAAATGGTGAAACAAGCATTAAGTCATAAAGGCGAAATTACTGGCTCTTGGGTACATATGGTTCCAGAGACGTTTGAAAAATATGATGTCGCGTACGAAGTATACCGCGGCGGTCTTACAACAATTTTAAATGATATACAAGAACGATTTGAATTTTTAGTAGATGCAAAAACAGGTACCGTTTTAGAAGTAACGGCTGCTTAAAATAACTTAGAAAATCAAAAAGCATAAAGTGAAATTTTGATCAGTGGAGGGCCTCATTCCCACATTGATTATTCACTCCCGGCCAATTAGATTGTTACGGACAATAATACTCCGCTTGCATAACTTTGAGGTGAGGGCTACCACTCATGAGTAGTGAGATTAAAGTGTGCAGATGAATTTCTGCACACTTTTTCACATTCTTTCAATTATCATCGCTGTCGACATCCCATGTCCGATGCAAATTGTCAGTAGGCCGTACCTTCCCTGCCTCCGCTCCAATTCATGAAGAAGAGAAGTCATTAATTTCGCACCAGTTGCCCCAAGTGGATGACCTAGCGCAATCGCACCACCATTAACATTCACCTTTTGTAAATCCGCTTCCATTTCCTTTTGCCATGCTAAAACAACCGATGCAAATGCTTCATTGATTTCTACAACATCCATATCACGAATTGTTAAATTTGATTTTTGTAGCACTTTTTTTGTTGCAGGGATAACGCCATCAAGCATTGTTGTCGGGTCAGAACCAACAACCACTTGATTAACAATACGAGCACGTGCTTTACAACCTAGCTCTTTAGCCTTTTCACTATCCATCAGCAAGATTGCTGCAGCACCATCACTAATTTGACTTGCATTCCCTGCTGTAATCACTCCATTTTCTTTAAACACTGTTTTTAAATTTGATAACGCTTCATAAGAAGTATCCCTTCTCGGACCTTCATCATTTTCAACTAATATTTCATTGCCTTCTTTATCTACACCACGCAGTGGTACAATCTCTCGCTGAAAGTGTCCAGATTCAATAGCTTGAAGTGCGCGTCTATGACTTTCTAGCGCGTAAGCATCTAACTGTTCACGTGTAATACCATATTTTTCTGCAATCATCTCAGCAGATACACCTTGATGCACAATTTGATACTTTTCGCGAAGACTACTCGGGATCGTCTGCTCATTTCCATCACTTAAAATAGGAACTTTTGTCATATGCTCAACACCAGCTGCAATCGTAATGTCCATATCCCCTGATTTAATTTCTTGCGCAGCAAAGTGAATAGCCTGTTGCCCTGAACCACAGAGCCTATTAATCGTTACTGCTGGAACCGTTATAGGAAAATCTGCTTCAAGTGCCGAAAGTCTTCCAATATTAAAACCTTGTTCGTTAATTGGCGTTACACACCCCATAACTATATCTTCTATAAGTCCTTTTTCTATATTCCCCCGTTTTGTTACTTCACTCAGTGCAACTGCCGCAAGTTGTATGGGGTGAAGTAAACGAAATGCCCCATTTCTTTTACCAACTGGCGTACGTACAGCTTCAACAATAACAACGTCCCGCTTCATATTTTCTCGCCTACTTTCCCTTTTGAATAATCATAAAAACCTTTCCCAGTCTTTCTTCCAAGATGTCCTGCCTCTACAAGTTTCACAAGTGTTTGCGGCGCTCTAAACCTATCGCCAAATGCTTCCATTAGTCCTGTACTCGCAAATAGCATCGTATCTAGCCCTACATAATCCGCTAATTCAAATGGTCCCATTGGATAGTTCAAACCAAGCTTAATTGCCTTATCAATGTCCTCTTTACTTGTAATTCCTTCTTCATACATACGCATGCACTCTAACATATGAATAGCAATTGCCCGCGACGTCACAAATCCTTGCATATCTTTCACAACAACCGTTTCTTTCCCAATTCCTTCTGAGACTGTTCTTACTGCTTGTATCGTACTTTCTGCTGTAACCACTCCTCGTACAATTTCAACGAGCTTCATAACAGGAGCGGGATTAAACCAATGCATCCCCACTACTTTTTCTGGACGACTTGTTACACTTGCAATTGCAGTTACACTTAATTCAGACGTATTCGTTGCTAGAATAGTAGATTGCGATGTATACAAATCTAGCTTTTGAAAAATCTCCTTCTTTAACTGTAATATTTCTGGTACTGCTTCAATAACAAGCTCTACATTTTGGCAAGCTTCTTCCAATATAACTGTAGAAGTAATATGAGCTAGAATGCCATTTTTTTCTTCCTCTGTCATACGTCCTGCGTTCACGAAACGACTCAAGCTTTTGGTGATAGTTCCATAAGCTTTTTGTAAACTTTCTTCTGATATATCATACATTTTCACATGTTTATCGCCCATCGCTAACGCTTGGACAATTCCACTTCCCATAATTCCTGCACCAATTACTGCGATATTTTGAATCATTATTTTCCTCCTTTAATTATTTTCTTTTCATTTCCACAACATACATTTCAACAACGAATCAATACTTTTCGAAATAGTCTTGCATATTCACGAGAAATAAATGTCCCCTTGATTCTCTATCTTCTCTCTAATTATTCATACACGAACTCGCTCAATTACATCTAATTGTTCCAATCTCTCAATCTCTAACTTCGATAATCCAAGCTTTTGCAACACTTCTTCGGTATGCTCACCAAGCTTCGGTGGATTCGCAAATGCATGACTCGTATGTGTAAATACATATCCTTTCTCATTTACTAGATGCCTTGTAAATGGTGACGACGATAATTCATTTGTCTCCAAAACGGGCGCTAAACAACAATCCACTTCCATCGCAAATTTCGTCCAGTACGCCAATGGCTTACTAGCAAAGAGTGCTTTCATTTGCTCATAAATGATTTGACCATCTTGAGTTAGTTCATATTGCTTATCCCCCCATTCTACTCTTCCTACCGCTTCACAAAAGGAATGCCAAAATTTCTGTTCAACTGCTCCGAGCGCAACAAACCTTTCATCGCTCGTTTCGTAGAGGGAATAACATACAATCTTACCGCTAAGCAAATCTAGCCCATGACGTTTGTTATACATTTTTTCAAGCATGATATGATTGTTCATTAACATCATTAAGCTATCTGTGAGGGAAATATCGTGATAACTCCCTTCCCCAGTTCGCTCTCTTTGAAACAATGCTGCCATAATTTTTTCTGAAGCCATCATTCCGCCTATCTCATTCCCAAGGGTAATTTTGGGATGAACCGGAATTCCTTCTTGATCTTTCAACTGTGCTAATACGCCGCTTACTGCCATAAAATTTATGTCGTGGCTTGCAAGATTCGAATGTTCTTTATTTTGTCCATATCCAGTTAATGAAGTATAAATGATACTTTTATTTATCCGTTTAACTTCTTCATATCCAAGACCAAGACGGTTCATTACGTTAGGCCGAAAGCTTTCTATTAAAACATCAGATTTTTGAAGAAGTTTTTTCACTACCGCTACTCCTTCTGGATGCTTTACGTTTATTGCAATACTTTTCTTGTTACGATTATTCGCATAAAAAAACGCCTGATTACCAGATTCCAACCCTCTTGCTAAATCACCATAAAGCGGTTCTACCTTTATCACTTCTGCACCTAAATCAGCAAGGCGAAGTGCTGCATACGGACCTGGTAAGTAGTGAGAAAAATCAACAACTGTTATTCCTTTCAACATCATAAGCCCATACCCTTCGCAATTATGTTTTTCATAATCTCATTCGTACCAGCATAAATCGCGCTTACTGGAATATCACGATAACGCCGCGCAATCTCGTATTCTTCCATATATCCATATCCACCGTGCAATTGTATGCACTCTGCTGACACTTTTTTTGCAAGATCTGTCAGCCACCACTTCGCCATCGATACTTTCGTTACGATGTTCTCACCATTCATGTGATTGGCAATACAGTCATCGACAAATGTTCTGCCAATTTCAATTTCCGTATACATCTCTGCTAATCGAAACTGTACTGTTTGAAAATCGCTTATACTTTTCCCAAATGCTTTTCGCTCTTGGACATAGTTTTTCGTTATATGTAGCATCACTTCCGCGGCTGTTTTAGCTGCAATTGCAACAATGAGACGTTCTTGCTGCAACTTTTCCATGAGATAATAAAAACCTTTTCCTTCTTCCCCTAACAAATTCGAAGCAGGCACTTTTACATCTTCAAAAATAAGTTCTGCTGTATCTTGACTATGTAAGCCGATTTTTTTTAGTTTTTTTCCTCTTTTAAATCCCTCCATTCCTCTTTCTAAAACAAGTAGACTCATGCCTTTATGAGCCGGTTTAATATTTGTATCTGTCTTACAAACAACGATAACTAAATCTGCATGAATACCATTTGTAATAAATGTTTTTTCTCCATTCACGACATAATAATCACCTTCTTTTCTTGCAGTTGTTCGAATACTCGCTAAGTCCGAACCTGCTCCTGGCTCCGTCATCGCAATTGCAGTTATACATTCACCGCTTACACATTTTGGTAACCAACGTTTCTTTTGTTCTTCTGTTCCATACTGCATGAAGTATGGAACGACAATGTCATTGTGCAAACCGATTCCGATTAAACTTGATCCAACCTTTTCAAGTTCCTCGTTAATGACAACCGAATATCCAAAATCAGCACCTGCTCCACCATACCGCTCATCTACCATTGGACAAAGAAAACCTTTACTCCCCATTCTTGTCCAAAAAGCACGAGGAATTATTCCTTCTTTTTCCCATTCGTTATAGTATGGATATGCTTCCTTTTCTAAAAATTTATGAAAAGCATCACGAAAAATGTGATGCTCCTCCTGTAAATATTTATGCCTCATCATATCCTCCCCTTAGCTTCCGTTTCTGCATTACGCAAAATAAACTTTTGAATTTTACCGCTTGCATTTCTTGGCAGTTGTTCAACAAACACATAGCGACGTGGACGTTTATAATCAGCAAGCTTATCACTTGCTTTGCAATACTCATCTAATATCTCTTCGGTAAGAGACTGATCTTTTGAAACGATGTATGCTAGAACACTTTCTCCCCAAAGCTCATCTTTCTCTCCAAGCACCGCAACATCTAAAACACTTTCATGTGTATACAAAAAATCCTCGACCTCACGTGGGTAAATGTTTTCTCCACCACTAACAACCATATCGTCAACGCGATCCGCAACGTATAAATAACCATCTGTATCTACATACCCCAAATCTCCTGAATGGTACCATCCTTTATATAATGCTTTTGCTGTTGCCTCTTCATTGTTGTAATACCCTTTCATCAAACAGGAACCTCGCACAATAATTTCTCCAATTTCATACGGTCGTAATATATCATTCGGCTCAGATGGTCCTTCTTCATTTGGACGGACAACACGAATTTCATGATTATAAGCAGCTTTTCCTGCAGAACCTACTTTAGTAAGTTGCTCATTCTCTCGTAAAAAAGTAACTGCCGGTCCCATTTCCGTCATACCATAAGCTTGTACTAATGAAACATTCAATTTTTCATCACAAGCTTTTACAAGTGCCGGTGCCATTGAAGCTGCTCCATATAAACCGTACCTAAGAGAAGATAAATCATACTGCATTAAATCTTCCTGCAACATCATATTCCACATTGTAGGTGCCGCAAACATAACAGTAACCTTCTCTTTTTCAATCGTTTCGAGCACATTCTTTGCATCGAAATGGTGTAGAATAATATTCGCCCCGCCGCTATGTACCCTTGGAACGAAGCAACAATGCAGCTCAGCACAATGAAACATCGGTGCTGTTACAAGACCGCGACTATTCTCGGTATAATGTAAATATGCGATTCCTATCAAGCTTTGATCGATAATTTCTTGGTGACGGTGAAGTACTCCCTTCGGATAACCGGTTGTTCCACTTGTATACATAATGGAACAAATATCATCTTCTTTTACTTCTACTGTTTCAAAATCCGGTAATGCATTGGATAATTTTTCTTCATATGAAATAGAAAACGATGGATGATTTTGGTCAATGTACCAGAACTGAATATGAGGAAACTGTTTATAAATGCTTTGTACTTGAGAGGATAATTGCTGTTCAAAAAGTACGATTTTTGGAGAGGCATCTTCTAATATATAAATGAGTTCTTGTGGTTTTAATCTGAAATTGATTGGGTTAAATATGGCGCCAATTTTTGCACAAGCGAAACATGTAGTTGCTAGTTCACTACTATTAAAGAGAAATGTCGAGACACGGTCACCTTTTTGTATACCACTTTTTTGGAGCGCATAAGCTAGCTTATTCACCTGTTCATTCCATTCTGTATACGTCCAGCGAATATTTTTTTTCGGTTCAACAATCGCTTCTTTATTTGGATAATTTCCAGTAGTCAGTTCAAGCAAATTTCCAATCGTTATATACAATACGTTTCCCCCTTTCGAATAAAAAGTTTCTCATATAGAGCATGTCACAATGCAGTAACTCAGAGATATTATAACAATTTTCAGAATATTTTAACAGTATTTCTTTCGACAAATCCTTGCCATGTGTTTGTAGGTGAACAAGAACATAAAAAATTTACTTTTTAGTGGAGGGGGTGACCCTCCACTCCATACTTCTATCTTTCTTACACTTCACTTAATACATTTTCCTCTTTTCGTTCTACCTTCTCAACCATATTCCCTTCCTCATCCCACTTCACAGCGCGATAATAGGCATCATGATAAAAAGTGAACCATGCTTTCTTTTCTGTGCCATACTTCATCCATTTTTGCTTATGTTCAATTGAAGTCATTGGATAATCATCATATGCCATCACCCATAATACGTTTTGATGAGCATGCGTTGGCAAGAGATCCGCTAAATGAAGCATCGTTTCTCCTTTACTTTCAAGAACAATTACAGCATGACCATCACTATGCCCTCCTGTATGTACCATTCTGATTTCATCTGAAATTTGTATTTCGTCTTTGAAAGTGACAATTTGCTCTACAATTGGCTCCCAATTTTCTTTCCAATATGTATTACGAGAGCGGATATTAGGGTTTTTCATTTCATTCCATTCTATTTCTGATACATACACTTTTGCATTTGGAAACGTCGGAACAAGCTCACCATCTTCCGATTTTGTTAATCCTGATGCATGATCAAAATGAAGGTGTGTCATTAATACATAATGAATATCTTCAGCTGTTAGACCGCGCTCCACTAGAGAATGTTCAACTGACGATTCTTCTGTTACCCCTTGATTCCGCTTCATTTTTTCATTCATTTTATTATTTCCAATTCCTGAATCAATGAGCATATTTCCTTCTTTCGTTTGTACAAGCAACGGATCTGTTCTTAAATAAATATGATTTGTATCATTATGTTTATATTTGCGTGACCATAAGATTTTTGGTACGACACCAAACATCGCTCCCCCATCTAAATGAGTGTTCCCTCCGCGGAGCCATGTCACTTTTATTTCTCCGATTTTTAAAGATTCCATTCCACATTCCCCCTTTTCCATTTTACCCCGCTATTCGTGTGCAGTAAGACTCCCACCTCAAAATGCAGCAAATGCAAAGAAGTTAGTCGGGGAATCAACTGCCCGTAAAAGCCCGATTGGTGCGGGCTGATTAAAGTTCCTCTTTATTCTAACACAAAATTCAGAATGTTTTTTTACAACAAAAAAACCTGCGCATTACTGCGCAGGTTCTGTTCTATATTTCGCTTCAACACGATAAATACGATGTCCTTTACTAGAAAACTTCTCTTCGTATTCCGTCATAATGTTACCTTCGAAATCACTGTTATGAAGATCTAAGCTAAGGAATGTGAGTAGCATGCCATATTCAGCCATACTCATAAGAGAGTATTCAAATAAACTTTGGTTATCCGTTTTAAAATGAATCTCTCCGCCTGTTACTAACACTTCTTCATAATTGCGTAAAAATGTTTTATACGTTAAACGACGCTTCTCGTGACGATTTTTTGGCCATGGATCTGAGAAGTTTAAATACACACGGTCAATTTCGCCTTCCGCAAAGAAAACTGTTAAATCTTCAGCATCTTTATTAATTAATTTTAAGTTTGGTACTTCTTCTTCAATTAACCTATCAAGCGCATCTACGATAACACTTGTGAATTTTTCAATTCCGATATAGTTAATATGCGGATTCGCTTTTGCCATCTCATAAACGAAACGACCACGACCTGTTCCTACTTCAATATGGATCGGATGGTCATTTCCAAACACTTCTTTCCAATTGCCACAACGCTCCTCTGGGTTTCCAATTACAAACTGTGAATACTCATTAATTCGATCCATTGCATATGGTTTATGTCTTAAACGCATAGATGTCTTCCTCTCTTTACCAGACTATTTTTAGAAGGTTTATTCCTTCTTTCTTTTTTAATCAATCTATCAAACAAAAAACCAAGTACGTACGAGCACTCGGTCCGTTTCTTTCAAGTATAAGGTGTTCCATTTTGATACAAACTACAAAGAGCATAGAACGAAACTCTCCTGTAGAAACGTTTCGTTAGCCAATGATTAGCTACTCCATGACGAAATAGAAAATTTCTCTTACTTGTTCAAATTGAACAACAATCGAAAGGATGATCCAATCATGCCGATTAATCAACAACATCAATTAGAAATTTTAAAAGATATTCTAGTCAATCACCAAAGCGATTGCTGTGGAACGGTTTCTGAGTGCGAACAATTAGAACGGCTCATTCAATCATTGCTTGCAAACGATAGTGTGAACAGCGATGTAAAAGCAATGCTAAACGATGTATATTACTATAGTCAATCGGGTAAATATTCTCCTGATTTAGACAATCATATTTCCAATAATCAAGAGCAACTCACGCAATGGATTTCTGGAATGGACAATTTCTCTTAAATTATTTATTACTCTGAAGCAAGTAGTTGCTGTAAATATTGATGCCAATATTCAGCTTCTGCTTGCTGTTTTTTTGTTGTATGCCATTGAACAGATAAAATAGTTTGTGCCACTACATACCACTTCATACGATGAACCAATGATTCATTCATTTCAATTCCATAATACGCTAACCATTCGTCCCATTCGTGACGCGGAACATACCAATATAATAACATACCAAGATCAAGAGCAGGATCCGCAATAAGCGCTCCATCCCAATCAATTAAAAATAATTCATCTTCGTTCGATAATAACCAATTGTTATGATTGACGTCACAGTGGCACACGACAAACTCATCATGTTCAACATCTTTCAGTGTGGTTTTTAAATATCGTAGCCCTGTCTGAATCGTTTCATCCGTTCTTAAATCTCCTCTTAAAACAAAATACAATTGTTGCAATAACTCCTGCGCATAGAGCGGCTGTTTTCCAAGCCTTTGTATCATCTGCACAAGCGCTTTAGATGAATGTATTTTTTTTAAAAGCTTTGCAACACGCTCAAGTTTCATATCCTCTGGCTCTAGCTTTTGCCCTGGAAGCCACTTTTGAGCTGAAATCACATCACCGTTCGTCACTCTTCTTGTCCAAAGTAATTTTGGAACAATTCCTTCTGCTGACAATACCGCTAAAAAAGGCGATGTATTCCGCTTTAAAAATAGCTTTTGTTGTCCATTTTGCGCAATATATGCATCGCCTGTTGCCCCACCAGCTGGTATAAGACTCCACTCTTCTCCTAATAATTGTTCCAACCATTCCATATTCATTACCCGTTAACAAATCCTTATCTTTTATAGTTATGAAAAGAAAAACCGCAACACCTTTTGAAGATGTTGTGGATTCATATGAAAACTCCCGCCACTTAGCTCCTTTGGCTCTTAAAGTAGGGGTTTCTCGTGTTAATCATCTCTAACAGATGATTAACACGAGTAGAGTTGACACAGCTGCCTGATGCACAACCCCTCTATTCCATTGGCAAACGCCCCTGGAACTAATTTTTTAATATATTGTATAAAGACAGTTACTAGCAATTCATCTTCATCCTCAAAGACTATACTAAGCATATTCCTTGAAAGTGGAGTTTTCTTACTTTTTTTGATAAAAGAAAACTTGGCATGGGCCAAGAAATCAAAACAAACTAACCGTCTATTCTTTTATATTTTACAAAACCAATAATACAATGACAACTTATCGAAATCGTCACCTTTGTCAATTCTACATTTATTATATTCTCATCGTCAAGTAGCGATTTGTCACATTATCGCCAATATATACGAGCTAATCGGAACCATTTGAAGTTCACTTCCTTGAAATGAAGAAATCGGATGTACTTTCGCTTTTGTACTGTCTGCTAATACGTACCACATTTCGTGTTTCGGCAGTGAAATCGTTTCTAATTGCACACCATTATGAAACAACACCACAATTTCCTTCCAAGGACCGAACTTTCCTATATTTTGTAAATGATAAGCAACAACAGTAGGAGATGTTTGTAAAAATGTCATATGCTTCTTTATAAGATTCGCTGACTGTAAGCGAAACGCTCTATGTGCCTTACGAATCGCAATCAAGCCTTGTATATAAGCAATTGTTTCTATTTCTTTCTCTTTTTGATCCCAATCGAGTTGATTAATTTCGTCAAGCGCATTATAACTATTTTCATTTCCTTTCTTAGAACGATAAAACTCTTGTCCTGCATGTAAAAATGGAATTCCTTGTGAGAGTAATGTCATCGCTGTCGCTAAACGATGACGCCTTTTTTGCACTTCTTCCGTTTCCTGATTGCTACGCACGAGTTTATCCCACATCGTCATATTGTCATGACATTCCACATAGTTAATACTTTGAATGGGTTCTAAAAATAACCCGTCTCCTTTTTCATTTACAAGACTTCCTGTTAACACATATTGCAAATGCGCGGGGTCTACACTTCCTCCAAATGCAAAACCACGTTTACTTACATCAAACGTGCTACCTTTTATTCCATCACGAAATTGATCGTTGAACTGCGCGATTTGTGGCATTTTGTTTGCATTGTTAAGCGTTGCCTTCTCTTCTGCCGGAAGCGGTGTTTGTAAATCCCAGCCTTCCCCTAATAACAGTGCATCCTTTTTTCTTTTCCTTATTTCCTTTTCTAATTCATTCATCGTTTCTACATCTAAAATTCCCATTAAATCAAATCGAAAACCATCCACGTTATATTCAGTAAGCCAATATAAAACAGAATTAATAATAAATTTCCGCATCATTTTTCGCTCTGATGCTAGATCATTCCCAACTCCAGTTCCATTTGATGGCATACCATTTTCATCATGTCTGAAATAGTATCCTGGTACAAGCTTTTCAAAAGATGATGTTTCTCTTTCATATACATGGTTGTATACAACATCCAAAATAACGCGGAGTCCATGCTCATGAAACTTTTCAATAAGTTGTTTACATTCCTTGATTCGGTTATAAGGGTCGGTAGGATCACTTGCATACACTCCCGTTGGAACGTTGTAATATAATGGATTATAGCCCCAGTTATACGTTACAAAAGGGGTCGTTTCATCTACTCCAGCAAAATGATGAAGAGGTAAAAGCTCAACATGTGTAACTCCTAATCCTTTTATATAAGAAAAGGCCGTCTCTGTCCCAAGTCTCCCCTTCGTATTCTCTTCTGTTAATCCAGTATATGTCCCCTTTTTTTCCACACCACTATTTGGATGCATAGTGGCATCACGAATATGCAATTCATAAAGGATTGCATCCGTAAAAGATTCAAGTTTAGGTAATGAATTTTGTTCTTTTACATATGTCTTCGCAAGATCAATTACAATTCCATACTTACCATTCACCGATACCGATTTTGCATATGGATCTACAACTTCATTCCATATTAAATTAATACAAACAAGAAATGTATACCTTGCTAATTCAAAGTCTCCTTGTAAAATACGAGACCAAACACCATTCTCTTCTCTTTGCATCTCATAATCCGTATACTCTTTATCATTTTTATAAATTCTTACTTTCGCAAGTCTTGCAGTTGGTGCCCACATTTTAAAAGTTGTTTTTTCCTTTCTATAACAAGCTCCTAAATCGCTACCATCATAATAATATTTTTCATCAAATACAGCCGTTCGAATAACCGCTCCAATTTGTAAATCTGTTTCTTCATTCCGCTCATCCCGCACTGTATAATACTTCCCCACATCAAGTGGATATTCTATATAACATTCATACTTTGTTACATCTGCAAGGGAAATAATTTGAGCAACCTTAAGCTCCCATACATGATTTCCTTCCTGCATAAAAAATGTCCGGCTTGTTCCATACGTATGCGGGAGCAAAATTGTAATTTTATTCATTTCATCTAAATAAGCTTCAAATGGACGCTTTACTTTCAGCATAAAAAATCACCATCATTCTCGAAATTAAAATGAAACTATATGAATACAATTTGAAAAACCGACATAAAACCCAATCTTTAGGTGGGAGAGAGCAACTGGCCATTCATAGAAGCGGTCAGAACCTCTTCCTGCCCCGTGCAACGCTAAAACAAAGAGAGAAAACAAGTAGCGATCACTTTTTGCTTTACATAACAGGGGATTTTATGTTGAAAAATCAAAATAGATTTATATATCTGTAAGAAATAGGTATCCCCTAAAGATAAAGTGAAACTTCCATCAGTGGGGGTTTTCTTCATCTTCCACCCATCTCCCTTGTTTCTCTCTGAATATTGAGGTGGGGGGTCTTACTGCCCGAAAATAACAGGATAAATGGGACGTTACACAAACTTACTATTTTCTATAGTATATTCACATTCATAAGAAACGTTTTCACACTTTAAGATTCTGTAACTTTATTTCATAAATTGACTCATACTTTGGAGTTTGATGGATGTGAGACTCATACAATGTAATCGTATCAGCCTGAAACAATATCGCATCTAATTGCTTCAGATCTTTAAGATTAAATGTTTCTTCTCCCATCCACTTACGAGCAACAGTAATATGCGGATGATAGGGACGTGTTTCAAGCGAAAAACCGTTTCTTTCACAAATAGCATGCACCTGTTTTTGCATATCAAATAACGCTTGATTTTCTTTTAATCCAGCCCAAAATATACGTGGGCTCTCTACTAGGCCAAATGTAGAAAAATTTTGCAGCGTGAGATCTAATTCCGTTTTATTTGTAAGGAGTTGTAATCCTTTCTCTATTCCTTTCAATTGTTCCTGCGCCGCACTCCCTAAAAAAGCAAGTGTAATATGATAGTCTTCCTTATATACCCATGAGCGAAATGGCAACTTATCCTTCATTTCTTCTTTGTAATTTCCAAGTATTTCTTTTATATGATCCGGCAGGGTAACTGCTAAAAAATAATGTGGTACCATTTGTATCTTCTCCTTTCTTGTTATTGTTGCTTTTCTTTTGTATCTCATTCAATTGGATAAAAAGAATCCGCTCCCTAAAATAGGGAGCGGTCATATATCACAGGAAAATCAACCTATTTCGCTAATTCATAAATTGCCTGTGCATAAATTACTGTTGCTTTTAGTAAATCTTCTATTTCAATATACTCATCTTTTTGATGAGCAAGTTCTTCTTTTCCAGGGAAAAGCGGACCGAATGCTACACCAGCTTTTAATGAACGAGCATATGTACCGCCACCAATTGCTAATAGCTCCGCTTTCTCTCCTGTTTGTTCTTCATACACACGTTGTAATGTACGAATTAAAACATGATCTTTATCAACGTGATGCGGACGTGAGTTAGAATAATCAGCTACTTGGAAGCCTTTGTTGCCGACATAGTCTTTTAATTTCTGCACCGTCTCTTCAAAATTCGTTGTTACTGGATAGCGCACATTTAAACCTAAGTTTCCGCCTTCTTCTTTCATATAAGAAAGGCGACCTACATTGACTGTTAACGGTCCGCTAATTTCATCTTTATAAGCGATTCCTGCTTTTTCTCCAAGCGTATCATTCGTAAATGTTTCTGTAACAAACGCCGCAAATGAAGCGCCTTTACCGTCAAGAGCAATCGTTGTTAAAAAGTTCGCTAATAAGAGTCCTGCATTTTCACCTTTTTCAGGAGTAGAACCGTGAGCTGAAACTCCTTCTAATTGTAGTGTCACGGTATTTCCTGCTACATTTGCTTTACCTGTCTTCTTCACAGTTTGTAAGTATTGTTCATAAGCATTGCTGAGTTCCTCTGCTTTTTCAGTCGTAATCACTGCTTCCGCAAAATCAGGAACCATATTTAAACGGCGACCTGAAGCAAATGAAACAAGCTCATATTCCCCGCCTTCTGTTTCGCTATTCTTTTGCACAACTTGTATATCAGAAATCCCTTTTTCCGCATTAATAATAGGAAAATCTGCATCTGGCGCGAACCCCATTGTTGGCATTTCTTCATTTTTGAAATAATGATCGACACATTTCCAGTTGCTTTCTTCATCCGTTCCTAAAATCATGCGTACGCGTTTTGAAAGCGGCAATCCTAATTCTTTTACAATTTTCATTGCATAGTAAGCAGCCATTGTTGGCCCTTTATCATCAATTGCACCGCGTGCAAAAATCTTTCCGTCACGAATATCAGCGCTGTATGCAGGAGTTGTCCAACCATCTCCTTCTGGTACAACATCAACGTGACAAAGAATGCCAACTAACTCTTCTCCTTGTCCCATTTCAAGATGCCCTGCATACCCTTCTAAATTTTTAGAAGTAAATCCTTCTACTTCCCCTTTATGTAACATGAAGGATAATGCCTTTGCTACACCTTCTCCAAACGGTGCACCTTCTTTTTCCGTTTCTTCTTCCCATACACTTTTAATTTGCAGGAATTGCTGCGCGTCATGAATTAATTCATCTTTTCTTTTCTCAACTTCTTCTGTCCAATTAATTGCTGACATAACTCATTCACCTCTTCTATATTCTCTCTTTCATCATAGCAAACGAAAATCCGATATGACAACAGGAGAACATCCAATAATGAACAATTTTAATTTTTCAGACACTTCATATTAGTTTTTCTTTTATTTTTCTAAAAAAATTTGCAGGAATTTGGCGTTTTACGTAGAAATTTATGTGGTAGTTGATAGAAGAGACATAGAATGTCAACTACCAATATTTTTATATTTTATTATTTGTTAAACTTTTGTAAAATTTAACTAGGTTAAAGCATGAAATTTGTCAAGTGGAGTACAATGGAAGTAAGGACCTTCTTTCCTGAATGGGGTCAAAAAAACTAGTAGAGGAGTGGTTTTCTCTTGAAACCTACGACTACTCGTATGCTAACACGCATTAAATCAATTTATATGTACATCAATGAGAATGGTACGGTAACGACGAAAGACCTTGTAGATGAGTTCGGGATCACACCGCGAACAATACAACGTGATCTGAATGTGTTGCAATTTAATGAACTCGTGTATAGCCCTTGCCGCGGTAAGTGGACAACAACAGGAAAGAAAGTGAGAATGACCTCATAACGAAAACAATTGTATCTAAAATATAATACATACCCCTTTCTGTAAAATCAGAAAGGGGTTCTTTCTATTTTTTAGAATCGGTCTCAATCTTGACTCTCTGTTTGAACTTGATACGTTTTTAACATTTCCACTTCTTCATCTGTTAATTCACGGTATTGACCAAGTTCTAATTCTCCATCTAACACTAAAGGTCCCATCTCCGTTCTCTTTAAGTAGACAACCTTTTTCCCTACCGCTTCAAACATGCGCTTTACTTGATGGAATTTTCCTTCTGTAATGACAAGCTCGATTTCAGACACATCATCGCTTTTCAAAATTGTAAGTTCACCTGGCTTCGTTTCATAGCCATCATCTAAAATAACACCTTTTGCAAATTCTTCTACATCTTTTTCTGTTACAACTCCAGCTACGTGTGCATAGTACTTTTTCGGAACGTGCTTTTTCGGAGATAATAACTGATGCGTAAGCTTCCCATCATTTGTTAATAATAGGAAGCCTTCTGTATCAATATCAAGTCTTCCAACTGGAAACGGATCAAAGATTGCATCTTCTAATTCCAATAAATCAACAACTGTTTCATGATTATCATCTTCTGTTGCCGAAATGACCCCTTGTGGTTTATGCATCATTAAATATACAAATTCCTTATATTCAACAATCTCACCGTGAATCGTAACCTCTTGTTCTTCTACATTCACATGAAACTTCGCATCTTTTACTGAAATTCCATCAATTTTTACAACGCCATCCTTTAATAACTTCTTTACTTCTTTTCTACTTCCGTATCCCATATTTGCTAATAATTTATCTAATCTCATTTTTTCACCTTCTTGTATTTATCATAGAAAAGGGGACGTGTATTACGCCCCTTTTGATTTCATCTTTATTTTCAGCTTACCGCCAAGCTTACGCTGAATCTTCTCTAAAGCTTCTCCGCTAAATACTCTTTCAAGTACACCTGTGCGAATCGCTAACAATCCGTAAGTAAGGCCACCAATACCTGCACAAACCGCAACTGTAATCAGTGCACCAAATCGGCCCTCAGGCGAAATCACAAAGGATAAAATTCCTTGTGATAGTTTTACGACAATGACCATCACAATTGTTAATATTGCAATTTGGAATGTTCGTTTATATACAACACCGAATGAATAGTGTGCATGTTTTCGAATTTGTTTATTCGTATACCAAATGGAAGCTAGGAATCCAATACCTGTTGCTAAAACAGCTCCAACTGTACCGAAGTAACGAATTAAAATCACATTACATAAAAACTTCAAAATAACGCCCATGCCAAGCGCAATAACCGCATGCTTCTGCTGATTAATCCCTTGCAATATCGCTGCAGTCACTGTAAATAACGCGAATAATAACGCAACTGGCGCATACCACATCAATACTTGTCCACCTAATGGATCCTTTTCATAAAACGCTGTATAAATCGGATACGCAAGCGTCGAAATACCAACTACCGCTGGTAATGTCAAGAACATATTTGCCTGGAATGTTTGTGTAATTTGTAGTTTTAAATAGCGAAATTGTTTTTCTGTAAATGATTTTGTAATTGCTGGAACAAGAGTTAAACTAAACGCCGTTGCAAGTGACACAGGAATCATAATTAATTTATGCGTCCACATCGTAAAAATACCAAGTGCTCGCTCTGCAATATCACCTTGTCCAATCGCTTGCATAATAGAGTTGAATGTTAATGTATCAATTTGTTGATATAAAGGAATTGTTAATCCAATAACAACATAAGGAATTGCATATGCAAATAATTCTTTAAATAATTGAATTGTACTTACTGTTGATTCTGGTACAGTTTGTTCAATTAAATATTGATCGAGATGCTTTTTGCGTTTTAACCAGTACCATATTAATACACCAAGCGCTCCCACAGCTGAAACAAACGCTGCGAAAGTTGCCACTCCAACTGCTGCCGCTACTGATCCACCTATTACTTTAATGACAATAAAACTACCCGCTAATAAAAAGATAATGCGAATAATTTGTTCAATAATTTGCGATACCGTAGTCGGTCCCATCGATTGATGACCTTGGAAATAACCACGAATTAAACTTGCTGCTGGTACAACAATAAGCGCAAAACTTACGAGGCGAATAATCATCGTAACATCTTCTATACTATTGTGTACACGTTGTTTACCAAGCATTGCCTCAGCAAATAATGGCGCAGACATGTAAAGAACTAAGAAGGAAAGGATTCCTGTTGCAATCATCATAACCATTCCCGAGCGGAACATTCTCCGGCTCGTCTTATAATCTCCAAGCGCATTATATTTAGAAACAAACTTTGAAACAGCAAGCGGCACTCCCGCCGTTGCAATACTTAAAAAGATCGTATATGGAATATATCCATACGTATAGAGCGTTCCGCCTTCTGTGCCAACTAAGGCATGAAATGGAAAGACATAAATCATGCCTAGAAACTTAACTAAAAAAGTTCCTAACGTCACAATAAGCGTTCCGCGCAGAAATTTTGAATCGGACATAGATGATCCTCCTACATATATAACGCTGAACTCTAACCTTTGTATTGTACCACAATTCTTCAGCGAAACAGTATATCACTGAATTTTTCTTTTCTACGAAAACATGCTATTCTTTTAGGCAGGAAATGTAGAAAATGAGGTCGATATACTATGCATTATGATGTGATTGTCATCGGAGGAGGCCCTTCAGGATTAATGGCCGCAATCGGTGCTGCTGAAGAAGGCGCACGCGTCTTGCTTCTTGATAAAGGAAATAAACTAGGACGTAAGCTTGCGATTTCTGGCGGTGGACGCTGCAACGTAACAAACCGCTTACCGCTTGATGAAATTGTGAAACATATACCAGGAAACGGTCGCTTTTTATACAGTGCCTTTTCTATCTTTAATAATGAAGATATTATTACGTTCTTCGAAAAGCTTGGTGTAAAGCTAAAAGAAGAGGATCATGGGCGCATGTTCCCTGTCTCAAATAAAGCGCAATCAGTTGTCGACGCTTTATTAACAAGACTAGAAGAACTAGGCGTTAAAATGCGTACGAACACACCTGTTGAAACGATCGAATATGAAAACGGTCAAACAAAAGCCGTTGTTCTCCAGACAGGCGAGGTTCTTGAAACAAATCATGTTGTAATTGCTGTTGGCGGAAAATCTGTCCCTCACACTGGTTCAACTGGGGATGGCTACGCTTGGGCTGAAAAAGCGGGACATACAATTACAGAACTTTTCCCAACGGAAGTCCCAATTACTTCAAACGAACCATTTATTCGTGACCGTACATTGCAAGGTCTTGCTTTACGCGATGTAAACTTAAGCGTATTAAATCCAAAAGGAAAAGCTGTCATTTCTCATAAAATGGACATGCTCTTTACCCACTTTGGTATTTCTGGCCCAGCCGCTCTTCGCTGTAGCCAATTCGTTGTAAAAACGATGAAAAAATTTAAAATGCGCGCAGTAGAAATGAGCATCGATGCACTGCCAGAAGAAAATAGCGAACAGCTCTTCCAACGCATGATGAAACAAATGAAAGAAGAACCCAAAAAAGGAATCAAAAATGTGTTAAAAGGATATGTTCCTGAACGTTATTTCCTATTCTTATTAGAAAGAAACGGAATTGACGGTAGCGAACAAGCTGGGCAAGTTTCACATGAAAAAATCCGTGCACTTGTGAAAGACTTCAAAGAGTTTAAAGTAACAGTAAACGGCACACAGCCACTTGAAAAAGCATTCGTTACAGGCGGCGGCGTTTCTGTTAAAGAAATTCATCCGAAAGAAATGGCTTCTAAATTAATGAATGGTCTATACTTCTGCGGAGAAGTTCTTGATATTCATGGCTATACAGGCGGCTACAATATCACTTCCGCTCTTGTCACAGGGCGAATCGCCGGAACAACTGCAGGACAAAACGCAAAAGTGCGGTACTAAAAAAGAAACACGGGTGGATTCTTCCCCCTCCTGTTTCTTTTTTGTTGCCTTATATAGCTTAGTAGCTTTATATTTTATATTGTTGAATATTATAAAGGGGAAAACATATGAGAAAAAAAGTCATGATATCTTTAATGTTAATGACGTTTCTTTCCGCTGTGGAAGGAACGATTGTTAGTACGGCAATCCCTCGTATAACGAGTGATTTATCTGGCGTTGAACTTGTTAGTTGGGTGTATGCAATTTATATGCTCGCAACTGCTGTCTCGACTCCAATCTACGGAAAACTAGCAGATTTATTCGGACGTAAAAAAGTACTGCTCATCGGTGCAGCCATCTTTTTAATCGGTTCTGCATTATGCGGAGTCGTGACATCGATGGAACAATTAATCGTCTTTCGCGCTCTTCAAGGTATAGGTGCCGGCGCTGTTATGCCAATTACAATGACGATTATCGGAGACTTATATAGCGAAGCAAAAGACCGTGCAAAAGCACAAGGCTGGATGAGTGCTGTTTGGGGCGTTTCAGGTGTTGTAGGACCGTTAGTAGGCGGATTTTTAGTTGACTCTCTTTCTTGGCGCTACATCTTCTTCTTAAACGTTCCATTTGGAATCCTTGCTTGTGTGATGATTGCCACTTCTTATAAAGAGTCGATCAAACCAGCGAAACATCATATCGATTATCCTGGTGCGATTATCTTCTCACTAAGTACAATCGCTTTACTTTACGCACTCTTAACAGGAAGCAGTAAGCAAAACTGGGGCGACATTACAATTATCGGCCTCCTAATCTTTGCAGCTGTTTCATTCATTATTTTCTTATTCGTTGAGAAAAAATCTCCGGAACCATTAATCCCGTTAGCACTTTTCTCAAACCGTACATTATCAACAATAAATGTACTAACGCTTATTGCTGGCGTAATGATCATTAGTATTACAATGTACCTTCCAATTTGGAGTCAAGGTGTATTAGGAAAAAATGCTACCGAAGCTGGAATTATTCTCATGCCAGTTCCCGTTATGTGGACATTTGGTGCGATTCTTTCCGGGAATTTAGTTGGTAAGTTGCAAACAAAACAAATTATTTTACTTGGAGCTAGCATTTTATCAGTCGCTACCTTCTTATTATTCATATTATCAACTCATTCACCAGCATTTCTAATTTATGTTGCGGTCGGACTATTCGGCTTAGGAATGGGACTTATTACACCAATTTATATGGTAACCATTCAAGCAGCTGTCCCTGCACATACACGCGGAACAGCAATTGGTTTAAACACATTTGTTAATACATTTAGCCAAACATTAGGTGCCGCTATCTTCGGAACAATCTTTAATACGATGATTCATGCACAAGGCATGCAAAATGTTGATCTTGTCTCAGGTGGACATGGCGGTACAACAAATGTAGTAACAAAATCACAAGAAGTATTAGCTTCGAGCGTACACATCATTTATATGAGTACATTTGCACTTGCACTACTTACACTATTTATCGGGTGGCTTCTATTAAAGCCAGCTACGCAAACAACTGAACAGTAAAAAAGAGGATGATCGTTCATAGCGATCATCCTCTTTCTATATATCGGCGATTTTTTAAATATATCCACCGTTTCTCACGATATATCGGCGATTCGACACAGAATATCGACCATTCGACAATACGTGACAACACTTACTCTTCATGTTCCACCACATATTTGAGCATAGACAATTTATTATTCCAAAACTGTTCATAATAGGAAAGCCACTGCTGTAATTCGGCCAACGGCTCAGGCTGCAACCGATATATCTTTTCTCTCCCAACTTTTCTTCTACTTACTAATTTCGCTTCTGAAAGAATGTGAAGATGTTTCGCTACAGCTGTACGACTCATTGGAAAATGATCTGTTATTTTAGAAATCGGCAATTCTTTTTCAGTTAATAACCGGAGTACTTCGCGGCGTGTTGGATCAGCAATTGCTTGAAAGACATCGTATTTCGCTGCTGATGAGGACACTTATCCTTCAACAACCTTTTTCAGTTTTTCATTTACAATTGTTACCCAGCCACCTGCCATTCTATCGCGAATAACAGAACTTTTCTCGTTTGCTTTCGGAAGAATTGTATCAGCCTGCTTCCATCCACCATGAATAAGAGTAAACTCCGTTTTATCTCCTAAATCTTTCAAAACAAATGAAACGACCCAACCATCTGTATCCCATGAAAAAGATAAACGATGAGGCTCATCAATTTCTAACACTTTACACGGAGATGGTCCAAAAGGTGATTGCACATGAAACTCATGCCCTACCTTAGGTTCAAAGTCATTTGGCATAAACCAAGATGCAATCCCTTCTGAAGTCGATACTGTATTCCATACTTTTTGAATAGGCGCTTCAAAAATAACTGTTTGTTTAATATCTTGTAATGTATTTTGCTCTTCCATATTATATCTCCTTTACGAGGCATCAAAATATAACACCTTTTGGTTTTACCTCTTGATAATATAACACCTTTTGGTTTCACGTCAAGAAACCTCCATTTGCCTGTTGAGAAATTATCAACATTTTTTCAACAGGACAAACACCAGTGCAACATTTCGTCATAATATACTCACAAAAGCAAACACATCTCAATCCTTAGCCTCCCTCCTTCCCTTGGGATTTATTTAGAAAACACATTGATATAAACGAGATATGTATACGCAATGTAATTTGAGCAGGTGGCGATTTTCAAAAACAATAAACTGACTACCTACTCACTCTTTTTCTTTAAAAATTTTTAACAATAAAAGGAGATGAAAGATATGTATTACTGCATTCATTGCTCTGAAATTCATCATGAAAGAGGTTTGACTGATCGAGTCTTCAAAAATGGTTTTTATATTGATCCATTCCTAGGTGAACGCTACCATCTCGGTATGTGTAAAGATGCTACCATTGGTGAAAAAGTTCTATCTACAAAAGAAAACCTGGCACCACAATCCATTATGAATGCTTTACCAACCCATATAATTTCTACTTAAAAACATAAAAAAGAGCTGGTTCCCCAGCTCTTTTTTATGTTTTATAGATAACCATTGCCGAAAAACAATAAATTTGATTTTCATCGTCATTAATGGATACACCAACTTGATATTTAATATCTACAAGCTGTTCGTCATTCAGCTTCTTTAGAAACACATTTACGGAGTCTTCCAAGTCCTTTTCATGACTTTCATCAAACACCTTAACGCGAATCATGTTAACACCATCCTAGATCACAGCTCTCCGCCGCTCGATTATTGCCACGGTGCGTATCTATGATGCGATAAAACTTACCATCTTCATATACATATCCGTCTTCTAACACATATTGCTTATCTTCAGTATAGACATAAAACTTACCTATCATAAATTTATTTGTATATAATTCTAAATAATTTGATTTAAATCTTGCTACTACCTTATTCGTAATATCAATTTTAATTGTGCGCCCCACCATCTCTCCCTCCTTTAAAAAGAACGGATTTAGGTATATTGTATTAACGATTTTGTATTTTATGATTAAAAAAGAGTGGATATGCCTTGTATTTTTCTGTGAGAGTTCCTCAGAATATCATTCCTTTTCACTTGCAGTTCTTTCAAAAAAAATGTTGTGATTTTTTATCTAAAAACAAGATTTAAAAAACGAACTAAAACCATTGACACGGATAGATAACATATGGTAATATAATAAATTTGATATTTTTATCCATATGTGTTATCATTACATATAGTTACCACATATGGAGGTGGATGATTTGTTTCAAATTGGTGATAAAATTGTTTACCCTATGCACGGAGCAGGAATAATCGAAGCGATTGAGGATAAAGAAGTGTTAGGAAAAATACGTCAGTATTGTGTAATACACATGGTTATTAGCGATATGCAAGTGATGATTCCTATGGATAAAGTAGAAAATTCAGGCATACGTTATGTTGTTGACAAAAATACATTAAACGATGTATTAGTTGACATTCATAATGGTGAAGCTGACCACTCACTCTCATGGAAACAAAGATATACCATGAACATGGAGAAAATGAAAAACGGGAAGCTTCTAGACGGTGCTGAAGTTGTTCGCGATTTAATTCGCCGCAATAAAGAAAGAGCATTAAATGCGAGTGAAAAACAGATGCTAGACAACGCGCGCAGAATTTTAATTAGTGAAGTTGCACTTGTGCAAAATGTTTCAGAAAATCAAGCAACTTATATCCTACAAGATACCATCAGTCATTAATCTAAAAATATATATTCAAATTGAAAAACTGATATACAACCTTTCTTTTTTGGTGAGAGAAAGCATCCGGGGCCATGCATAGAAGCGGTCAGACCCTCTTCCTGCCCCATGCCAAATAAAAACAAAAGGAGAAAACAAGTAACGGTCACCTTGTACTCTTCCCTTCAAACCAATACAAATAGCAGCATGACTCCAGTACAAGAACTAGAATCATGCTGCTTTATTTTTCGATTTTTTTAAGAAACAGTGTAATTGTTCCCTCTATTTGTTATTTAACATCACTAACAACTTTTCTTGACTATACATCCACACTGTAATAATTAAACAAGCAAGCGCTACTTCTGAAAGTGCCATAAATCCAATTGCATAATGACCAGTTAGTTGGAATAGTAACGTTAAAATTAACGGTGGGAAAAAGCCCCCTAAGCCGCCTAAAGCTGCAACAAGTCCGTTTACAACCCCTGCTTGCGCAGAAAAGTACATTGGTACAAGTTTGAAAATTGTTCCATTTCCAATTCCTGCGCAAAATGCGACGAGCAAGCAACCAAATGTATATACGTTCATACTTGGCATAAACGATAAAATAATACCAGATAGTGTTAAACCGATGAATACAAAGATTAAAATTTTAAATGGGTTAAACTTATCACCGAGCCAACCACCAATTGGGCGCATGGCTGTTGCCAATACGATGAATCCAGCTGTCCGCATACCTGCATCTACTTTCTCTAATCCAAAGTGAGATACTAAGAAGTTTGGTAAGTATACTGTAAATGCAACAAATGACCCAAAAGTTAAGAAATAGAAAATACATAAGAACCAAAGTTTTTCATTTTTGTATACACCTTTTAACTGTTCCATTAATGGTGTATTTACTTTTCGCTCACTCCGATCACCTAATAAAAAGTTCAGAAGTGCAAAAATAGCAAGTAAGATTAAAAAGGATTGCACAGTTGCTCTCCATCCAAATGAAGTCGCAATGACAGGTGCTAAGAAAGATGTAACTGCTGTTCCTGCATTACCTACACCGTAAATACCATTTACAAAACCGTGACGCTCTTTCGGATAATATTTCGGCAGAGACGTTACACCTACAGAGAATACAGCTCCGCCAATCCCTGCAAATAAACCGCCGATAATTAAATCCATCATCGAATTCGCAATACTAATATAAAAGACAGGGAATAATAGCATAATAAAGCTTATAAAGAATAATTTTCTCGCTCCGTAACGATTGGTCCAATAACCAATTGGTATTCGAAGCACCGACCCTAAAATAACAGGTACTGCTGTGACAAGGGAAATTTGTCCTGCTGTTAACGCAATGTCTACTTTAATAAATGGCATTAATGAAGATAAAATCACCCACACCATAAAACCAATAATAAGATTAGAAGTTTGTAAACCTAACTGAAAATTCGGACTTTTCATCCTTTTCGCCTCCTATTTTGCTCATTTTTTCACAATGTATATTAATTCCCTCCAGTCTAATCACGTACTTCCGTGATTAGACTGGAAAAAATCAACCACCGCTCACTGGGGGAATCAATGCAACAATATCACCAGATTTTATTTTGTCATCTTCATTCGCATATTCTTCATTGATAGCGACCATAATCTGCTCTGAAACTGCGATATGATGTTCTTTCGTAATAATATTTTTTAATTCTGCAACAGTAATATTTTCACAATCTACTTCTAACTCGTTTGTCCCCGCATCTTCTTGTAAATGTGCAAATAATAACACCCGAATCATTTTTTCATCTCCTTTCCAGGCTCCCCGTCTGGATACGGTATTTTTTCTAATTGATCACCAATCCATGAGTCACCATCTTCCCAAAACTCTTTTTTCCAAATCGGAACAATTTGTTTGATGCGCTCCATAATATATTCATTTGCTTCATATGCCGCTTTTCGGTGTGGTGTTGATACAGCAACAACAACGGCAATATCAGAAATTTGAAGTGTACCGATGCGATGTGTAATCGCAACGTGTGTCCCAGGCCACTTCTCTTTCACTTCATCTCCAATTTTCGCAAGCATTTTTCCAGCCATTGTCTTATAGGCTGCGTACTCTAAATATAACGTGCGACGCCCTTTCGTAAATTCTCTTACAGTACCAGTGAAAGTTGTCACAGCACCACATTCACGGCGAATCACTTTATTTGTAACCTCTTCAATCGAAATTGGTGTATCTACTACTTCATAATGTGAAATTGTCATCGTGCACCTCTCATCGTTTGTGTAAACCAATCCATGTATGCGTCTTCCTCTGTTATATGAAATGTTTTATACGCTTTTGGTAAACTGTGTGTAACCTCTTTCCATATAATGACCGCTATTACATTCTCCATTTTATCTAGTAAAGCAATATCTTCATTCCTCCGAAGCAAAACCACTTTTGGATAGTTTTCTTTTTTATATCCTTCAATCAAAATGAGATCTACTTCAAAAAATTCATATAGTCGAATAATTTCCTGTAAAGACCATTCATCCCGAAGAGAAGAAAGTGATAATAATCCTGCTCCTTCTACAGCACTTACGGCAGCGCCTGCTCGCCTATGACGTTCACTATCCTTTTGAGGTACTTCCGGGTAGCCACCATGTCCGTGATGCTTAATTGTGGCAACTTTCATACCTTCATCCGAAAAAGCTTGAATCATTTTCTCCGTGAGCGTCGTTTTTCCGCTATTTTGATAGCCAACTATTTGTAAGATTGGAGCGGTTCTGCCCACGGCCACTCACTTCCTTGGCTTGATTCTAGTAATAACACCGAAACTTTCATTCCTGCTTCAAATCCTCTTGTTCCTCCTGGCAATACAATCAAAGCATTGCTATCTGCAAGAGAAGAAATCGCACTTGATTTATCGAGCCCTACTGGTATAACTTGCAGCTGACCATTGATAAACGTTGCTTTCCCCCTTACAAATCGTGTAAATGGGTTTGCCTTTGGAAAATCTTTCTGCAATATAGCATCTGTACGATATGCATGTGGTTCTTTCGTATGAAGGAATGCTTGAATAACTGGATAAACGAGTAATTCAAATCCGACATAACAAGCAGACGGGTTACCAGATAACCCAAACAACAGCTTCCCGTTTACTTCAGCTACAGTTGTGACACTACCTGGTCGCATCGCTATTTTATTAAAAAGAACATTGGCATTTAATTTTTTATAAATAGCAGGCAAATAATCGTAATCACCTACCGAAACACCACCAGTTGTGATTAAAATGTCTACTTCATCCACCGCGGCTTTCACTGCCTCATAGCAAGCTTCTAAATCGTCAGCAAGTTGTCCATAATATCGTACTTTCCCGCCAGCTTTAACAATTTGAGCTGCGATCATATAGGAATTACTATTTCTAATTTTTCCTGGTTCAAGTGGTTCATGTACTTCTAACAACTCACTTCCCGTCGTTACAATCCCGACAACAGGCTGTTTCATAACGTTTACTGAACTGTAGCCAAATGTCGCCAAAAGTGCTGCTACACCTGGATTAATCTTCGTACCTTTTTTCACAAGTATTTGATTTTGTTTTACATCTTCACCTTTGAATGAAACATTATCACCTACTTGAAAAGAACGCTTTAGCTTCATATACGTTCTTCCGTTTCTTTCAAATCCCTCCGTAAGCTCTAACATAACTACCGCATCACAATCTTTTGGAATCGCTGCTCCTGTCATAATTCGAACCGCTTCGAAGGCCTTTACATCGTCTGTAAAAACAGAACCAGCTCCTATTTCTCCTATCACTTCAAACTCAATTGGATGCTCGTTCCCCGCCTCTTTCGTATCTTCTGCCCGAATCGCAAATCCGTCATATGGAGAGCGGTCAAAATGCGGAACATCGTGATCTGCCGCAACATCTTCTCCAAGAATTCTTCCGTAGCTTTCGGTAATAGAAACTTTTTCTATTTCACCTTGGTGTGCATATGTCATAACTCGCGCTACTGCTTCAGCAACTGGAATTGGTACTCGTTTTTCTAACATTGTTTTCACCCCATATTTGCAAAATATCACATCTTGATTACACTTTATATTGTACAATGCTAATTATAATAGCAATTACTTCAAGGAGGAATTCCATGTCTTCATTCACTCACTTTAACGACCAAGGCCGTGCCAAAATGGTCGACATTAGCGATAAAAAAGTGACAGTGCGAACAGCAATTGCTTGCTCTAGCATCCTTGTTACGAAAGAAATTTATGATAAAATCTCTCATAATGAAATTGGGAAAGGCGATGTATTAGCCGTCGCACAAATCGCCGGTATTATGGCTGCCAAACGCACTTCTGATATTATTCCGATGTGCCACCCTTTACTTCTAAAAGGAGTAGATGTTTCATTCGATTGGGAAACGGCGAAAGGGAAATACCGTTTACGAATTGAAGTAAAAGTAAAAACAGAAGGTAGCACTGGCGTTGAAATGGAAGCCTTAACAGCAGCTTCTGCGACCGCTCTTACCGTGTATGATATGTGTAAAGCTGTTGACAAAGGTATGATTATCGGCGAAACATATTTACTTGAAAAAACAGGCGGAAAAAGTGGAGATTATATTAGAAATTCACAATCCTAATTTAGTCCCCTGAACCTAAAGGACAACCTTTAGGTTCAGCCTATATATCTTGCATATAATCGCTTCGCCACTTTCATATCATTTGTCCCATGAATAAATGCCCTGCCATCTGTAAATAACACGAAGCGATATTCATCAACACGAAACGATAGTAAATATGGTGTTGTTTGCACATCCACACTTTTTTGTAAGCGCTTTTTAATTTCTTCTAAATTAAGAAGTTGCGGCGCCCCTGGACGGATTTGAACTGTATTTCGCCCACATAGAACCTCTGTTTTCATCTGTGATTCAAACGTTAAACTTGGGTACGTGCGCAGTTTTCCGCAAGATGGACATTTGTCTTTTTTCTGTCTATTCACTTTAAACGCCATGTGCTGATTGTTCCAAAGATCAAATGACAGCATCGTTTCACGAAGCGCTCCAAAATCTTCTACCAATATTTTAAGTGCTTCTGTCACTTGATGCGCAACGACCAATTGTACAGCTGGCTGTATAATTCCTGCCGTATCACACGTTGCACCACTAGATGGATGCTCCATCAAACAGCGAAAACATGGTGTTTTTCCCGGAAGAATTGTATATGTGACGCCATAGCTTCCAACGCATCCTCCATATATCCAAGGAATATTGTATTTTTGCGAAATGTCATTAATAAGAAGACGCGCTTCAAAATTGTCAGTCGCATCTAATATTAAATCCACATTCTTAATTAACTCTTCCATTTCTTGCACCGCTACATCTGTTACAACTGGTACAATTTCTACTTCAGAATTAATCTGCCTTAAACGCTCAAATGCTGCGACTGCTTTCGGCTTATACTGCTTTGCATCTTCTTCTGTATATAACTGCTGCCGCTGTAAGTTACTCCACTCGACATAATCACGGTCAGCAATCGTCAGTTTTCCAATTCCCGCTCTGACAATCGCCTCTGCACTTGCTGCTCCTAGTGCACCGGCACCTATAATGAGTACATGCTTTTCTCTTATTTTCCTTTGGCCTGCTTCGCTAACCCCGGAAAATAACATTTGTCTTGAATAACGCTCTTGCACGCGGCATCCCCCTTTCTTACCCTCCGATATAAGACATTTCAATTTTCGGACGGTTATTTGCGCTTTCTTCAGTCCGCTCATCAGAATACCGGTCTTCTCGATATTCCCATACATCTTGCACTACCTTTAATAAATCGGGATCAGAAATACCTTCTCGAAGGAGCTTCCGTAAATCCGTTCCTTTCGTCGCAAACAAACACGTATAAAATTTACCATCTGCCGAAATCCGTGCTCTTGTACAAGAAGAACAGAAAGATTCAGAAACTGAAGTGATAAATCCAACTTCCGTATCACTGCCCACGTAACGATAACGCTTCGCAACTTCTCCAAAATAATGAGGATCTACAGGCTCAATTGGATATACCAGACTGATTTTCTCAATCAATTCTTGTTTCGTAATGACCTGCTCAAAATTCCATCCATTCGTACTGCCAACGTCCATAAACTCAATATAGCGGAGCGAGATTCCCTGTTCTTTGAAATAAGCGGCCATCGGAAGAATTTGACTATCGTTCATTCCCTTTTTCACGACCATATTTACTTTCACATCGAGTCCAGCTGCTTTTGCTGCGGCAATCCCTTTCAGCACAGGTTTTGTACTAATATTCCGGCCGTTAATTTTGCGAAATACCTCGTCCTCTATCGCATCTAAACTAACATTCACTCGGTGTAACCCTGCTTCTTTTAACGCCTTTGCTTGCTTTGTTAAGTGAATGCCATTTGTCGTTAGTCCAATATCTGTTAAGCCATCCAGCTTCGCGAGCCGTTTAATAAGCTTTGGCAACTCTTTACGTAGTAATGGTTCACCGCCTGTAAGCCTAATTTTTTTTACACCCATACCTACAAACAATTTTGCTAATCTTTCAATTTCATCAAATGTAAGCAAAAATTCTTCTTGTAAAAATGCATAATCAGGCCCGAATACTTCTGCCGGCATACAATATGTGCACCGAAAGTTACAACGATCAATGACAGAGATGCGTAAATCTTGAAGCGGACGCCCTAAAGAATCTCTAATCTTCTCGCGCATCGTCACCCCTCCTTTTCTGCTAAATTCTATCTGTCTTCATTCTATTATAATATATTTTTAAACTGCGATGTTTTTGCTCGAGCTCTTTATTGATTTTCCATGTTTTTTATTTGCCTCCATCATAAAAAAGAAGCAGGATATACGTTGTGATATTTCTCACATCGTACCTGCCATTCAAAAATTCTTCACAAATCCGTTCGAATTTTGTTCACATTTCAGTTAAAATTACTTTATTTGTGTCCGATATTCCTCTCCCCACTCACGCATAAGTGTAATAATTGGTGTAAGAGATTTTCCGAATTTCGTTAAAGAATACTCCACTTTTGGCGGAACTTCTTTATATACTTCCCGGTGGATTACTCCAGCGGCCTCAAGTTCTCTTAACTGCCTTGTTAACATACGCTGCGTAATGCCAGGCATCAATCGCAAAAATTGATTAAAGCGAATCTCTTTGGTATTCATTAAATGAAATAAGATAACTCCTTTCCATTTTCCACCGATTACATCTAACGTTACTTCCACTGAACAACGATTTATATCTTTCTGTTCCATTTTATCACTCTCCATTAGTATACAAATTGATACTATATGCTAAAAATGTGCGTACTTATATCATTCATTGTACTATTGTAGAATCGATTTTGTAATCAACTTACTATAAAAAAGTAAATAATTAAAAGGTGGTTATTTAAATGGAACATACAAAAGAAGAAATTTTAAAAGTTTATCAATTTAGACATGCATGTAAAGAATTTGATGTAAATAAAAAAGTCTCTGATGAAGATTTTCATTTTATTTTAGAAACTGGTCGACTTTCTCCAAGTTCATTTGGTTTTGAACCTTGGAAATTTGTTGTGATTCAAAATCAAGATATTCGCAACAAACTTCTCCCTGTGGCTTGGGGAGCTCAAAAACAATTACCAACAGCGAGCCATTTTGTCGTTATATTAGCTCGTAAAAAAGAAGATATGATTTATGACTCTTCCTATATTTCTAACTTCATGAAAAATATTCAGCAGCTTCCCGAGGAAGTCGTAACGATGAAGCTTGGTTTTTATAAGGCGTTTCAAGAAACTGATTTTCAATTATTAGAAAGCGACCGTGCCATGTTTGATTGGGCTTCTAAACAAACATACATCGCTCTTGGTAATATGATGACTGCAGCTGCCCAAATCGGCATTGATTCTTGCCCAATTGAAGGGTTCCATCAAGAAAAAGTAGAAGCGATTTTAAAAGAAGAGGGAATTGTTTCAGGTGATACATTTGGTGTGTCTGTTTTAGTTGCTTTTGGTTATCGAGCGGAAGAACCAAAACGTGATAAAACTCGTCAAACAATGGATATGGTTGTTGAATGGATTAAGTAATGTAAAAGAAAAGAGTGTCTACAAAGGACACTCTTTTTTTCATTGTGAAAAGTGCGCTTGTTCACTGCTAAAAATAAACTTATTACTTATAATAAAAAGATATTTCTTGCATTTTCACCATATTTACATCCAAAATAAGAAATAGACTGCTTTAAAAAGAAAGGTGATTGCTGTGACAAACCGTACGGCATTATCGGAAGACTTAAAGGAATTACTTGCATCTGTTGAATATAAAATGCAGATTAATAAAGGAAGTTATATTTTCCAAGAAGGTGTGGAGGCAAAAGAACTCTATATCGTCCGCTCTGGAAAAGTACAGATTAGTAAAATTAGTGCTGACGGACAAGAGTTAACACTTCGCATTTGTTCAAAACACGATATTATCGGGGAGTTGACATTATTTACGGACAATGCAAAATATTTATTAAATTCGAAATGCCTGGAAGATGTTGAAGTTGGAGTCATTAAACGAGATGCTTTAGAAAAGGCATTGCTTGAAAAACCTGCTCTTGCATTTGAATTTATGAAATGGATTAGTGAACATTTACGAAGAATGCAAACAAAATTCCGTGATTTAGTGTTACATGGAAAAAAAGGAGCTCTTTATTCCACGCTCATTCGCATGACAAACAGTTATGGCATATTAAAAGAGAATGGTATTCTTATCGATCTACCTTTAACAAATCAAGAGCTTGCGAATTTCTGTGCAACCTCACGTGAAAGTGTAAACCGTATGTTAAACGATTTAAAAAAACAAGGAATTATTTCTATCCATAAAGGAAAGATTACCATTCATAATTTACAATTTTTAAAATGTGAAATTGCTTGTGAAGATTGCCCTACCTCTATTTGTAGCATTGAGTAGCCTCTCTATTTGAGATGCTACTCTTTTTTCTTTCTCCTTTACTCTACATAAAAAACTCTCTCTGTACTGTGCAAAATGTCACAACTTTTCGGAATTTTTTTTAATATCAATCTGATTTTTGACAATCTGTTGAACTGTGATAGATATCACATCTCTATTTTGCATGCTCTCTTATAGTGAAAATAAGCAAGAGAGACGCAATAAAGGAGTGAACAGTATGAAAAAGAAACCTTCAGCATTAATGAAACGTTTAAAATATTTTTCTCCGATAGATCGCTATAACGACAATCATACACAAGAAACATATGAAGACCGTGAATGGGAAAACGTGTATAGAAAACGATGGCAACACGATAAAGTAATCCGCTCTACACACGGCGTTAACTGCACTGGTTCTTGCAGCTGGAATATTTATGTGAAAGATGGAATTGTAACTTGGGAAGGTCAAGAACTGAACTATCCTTCTACCGGCCCTGATATGCCAGATTTTGAACCGCGTGGATGTCCGCGTGGAGCAAGTTTTTCTTGGTACATTTATAGTCCACTTCGCGTGAAATATCCATATGTACGTGGTGTCCTTTGGAATATGTGGCAAGAGGAACTTCAAAATCACAAATCACCGCTAGACGCTTGGAAAAGCATTGTGGAAAACCCTGAAAAAGCACGTACTTATAAAGAGGCGCGTGGTAAAGGCGGATTCATTCGTGCTAGTTGGGATGAAGTATTACAACTAGTCGCTGCTTCCTTACTATACACAGTGATCAAATATGGTCCAGACCGAAATGTTGGTTTCTCACCAATTCCAGCTATGTCGATGTTAAGTCACGCTGCTGGTAGCCGCTTTATGCAGCTCATGGGTGGACCTATGCTCAGCTTCTACGATTGGTACGCTGACTTACCACCAGCTTCTCCGCAAATTTGGGGTGATCAAACAGATGTACCTGAAAGTAGTGATTGGTACAACTCTGGTTACATTATGACATGGGGTTCAAACGTACCAATGACAAGAACACCAGATGCCCATTTCTTAGCGGAGGTACGTTATAAAGGAACGAAAGTCGTTTCCGTAAGTCCTGACTTTGCTGAATCCACAAAATTTGCTGATGATTGGATTAGCGTAAAACAAGGTACAGACGGTGCGCTTGCGATGGCAATGGGACACGTCATCTTACAAGAGTTTTACGTAGACAACCAAGTGGAATACTTCACAAATTATGCAAAACAATATACTGATTTTCCGTTCTTTGTCACATTAAAACAACAAGGAGACCAATTTGTTGCAGATCGTTTCTTAAACGCGAATGATATTGGTCGTGAAACAAAGCTTGGCGAATGGAAACCTGTTCTTTGGAACGAAAACACCAATAATTTTGCAACGCCTCATGGCACAATGGGGTCACGCTGGGATAACGAAAAGAAATGGAACTTACGTTTAGAAGACGAGCAAACAGGCGAAAAAATTGATCCACGCCTTTCTTTACTTGGCATGGAAGATGCAGTTGAAACTGTACAAATTCCATACTTCTCCGATGACGGAAACAAAATATTAGAACGAACAATTCCAGTGAAAAAAATTGCAACAAAAAAAGGCGACATTTTCGTTACAACTGTGTACGACTTAACGTTAGCAAACTACGGTGTCAACCGCGGACTTGGCGGGCAAGAACCGAAAGACTTCAATGCTGATGTTCCATTTACACCAGCATGGCAAGAAAAAGTGACCGGAGTAAAACGAGAACTGATTATTCAAATCGCTCGTGAGTTTGCTCAAAATGCTGTTGATACAAATGGACGCTCGATGATTATTGTCGGCGCTGGTATTAACCATTGGTTTAACTCTGATACGATTTATCGCGCGGTTCTAAATCTTGTTCTTCTCGTTGGTGCACAAGGTGTAAACGGTGGCGGTTGGGCGCATTATGTTGGGCAAGAAAAATTACGTCCGGCAGAAGGCTGGCAAACAATTGCAATGGCAAAAGACTGGCAAGGTCCGCCGAAATTACAAAACGGTACATCCTTCTTCTATTTTGTAACAGATCAGTGGCGCTATGAAGATACACCAGTTGGCCATTTAGCATCGCCAGTTGTCGGCAACTCACGCTATCAACATCACGGTGATTACAATGTGTTAGCTGCTCGTCTTGGTTGGTTACCTTCTTATCCAACATTCGAGAAGAATGGAATTGAACTATATAAAGAAGCTGTCGCTAGTGGCGCAACAACGGGAGAAGAAATCGGAAAATATGTTGCGCAAAAGCTAAAAGAAAAAGAACTTAAATTTGCAATTGAAGACCCAGATAACAAAAATAACTTCCCGCGCAATTTATTCGTATGGCGCGCAAACTTAATCTCAAGTTCTGGTAAAGGGCACGAGTATTTCTTAAAACATTTATTAGGTACAACAAACGGATTAATGAATGACGATAGCGATTCATTACGACCAGAAGAAATAAAGTGGCATGAAGAAGCACCTGAAGGAAAGCTTGATCTACTGATCAACTTAGATTTCCGTATGGCTGGAACAGCACTTTATTCTGATATCGTCCTTCCTGCCTCAACTTGGTATGAAAAACACGATTTAAGTAGTACAGATATGCATCCGTTCGTACATCCATTTAATCCGGCAATCGGTTCACCGTGGGAAGCACGCTCTGACTGGGATATTTTCTGTTCCCTTTCTAAAGCAGTCTCTGATTTAGCAACAGAACTTCATCTTGATCCGATGAAAGAAGTTGTGGCAACACCACTTCTTCATGATACACCGCAAGAATTGGCACAGCCGCTTGGCAAGATTAAAGATTGGAGCAAAGGTGAGTGTGAACCAATACCAGGAAAGACAATGCCGCAAATTCATGTTGTAGAACGAGATTATAAAACAATTTATGACAAGATGACAGCGCTTGGACCAAACACTGGGAAGCAGCCAATTGGTACGAAAGGGATTTCTTGGTCTGCAGAAAAAGAATATGAACAATTAAAGAGTCGATTAGGCGTTATTCGCACTGACTCTATCGCCAAAGGATGCCCTGATATAACAGAAGCAATCAATGCTGCTGAAGCGGTGTTAACCCTTTCTTCTACAACGAACGGTCATATGGCTGTAAAAGCATGGGAAGCTCTTGAAAAACAAACAGATTTACATCTGCGCGATTTAGCAGAAGAACGCGAAGAAGAATGCTTTACATTCGAACAAATTACTGCGCAGCCAAAAACGGTGATTACTTCCCCTGCCTTTACTGGTTCTGAAAAAGGGGGACGCCGTTACTCACCATTTACAACAAATGTTGAGCGCCTTATCCCTTGGAGAACGATAACTGGACGACAATCGTTCTACTTAGATCACGATATGATGAAGGAATTCGGTGAAACAATGGCAACATTCAAGCCAATCTTGCAACATAAACCGTTCCGTAAATCACGCCCTGAGGTAGAAGGAAAAGAAATTACACTAAACTATTTAACACCGCATAATAAGTGGTCGATTCATAGTATGTACTTCGATTCCTTACCGATGTTAACGCTGTTCCGTGGTGGTCCAACTGTTTGGATGAACAAAGATGACGCCGCCGAAGCTGGTGTTAGTGATAATGACTGGATCGAATGCTTTAACCGTAACGGCGTTGTCGTAGCACGTGCCGTTGTAACGCACCGCATACCAAGAGGAATGGCCTTTATGCACCACGCACAAGACCGTCATATTAACGTGCCTGGTACAAAATTAACGAGCAACCGCGGAGGAACGCATAATAGCCCAACCCGCATTCATGTAAAACCAACACATATGATTGGTGGATACGGTCAATTAAGCTATGGATTTAACTACTACGGTCCAACTGGTAACCAGCGTGACTTAAACGTCGTGATCCGCAAACTGAAGGAGGTAGATTGGCTTGAAGATTAAAGCGCAAGTCGGAATGGTAATGAACCTAGATAAATGCATCGGCTGCCATACTTGTAGCGTAACGTGCAAAAACACCTGGACGAATCGTCCAGGTGCTGAATATATGTATTTCAACAACGTGGAAACAAAACCTGGGATTGGTTATCCAAAACAGTGGGAAGATCAAGAAAAATATAAAGGCGGCTGGGAATTAAAAAACGGTGAAATCCAGCTAAAATCCGGTTCGAAAATGAAACGTCTCATGAACATTTTTCATAACCCAGATCAACCTACAATCGATGATTACTTTGAACCTTGGAACTATGATTATGAAACATTAACAAATAGTCCGCAGCGAAAACATCAACCGGTAGCTCGCCCAAAATCAGCAATTACTGGAGAGTTTATCGACAAAATTGAATGGGGCCCAAACTGGGAAGACGATTTAGCAGGCGGACATATAACAGGCTTGCAAGATCCGAACGTCAAGAAAATGGAAGAAGATATTAAAACAGATTTCGAGAATGTCTTTATGATGTATCTGCCTCGCATTTGCGAACATTGTATGAATCCATCTTGCGTTTCTTCTTGCCCATCTGGAGCGATGTATAAACGTGAAGAAGACGGGATTGTCCTTGTTGATCAAAATGCATGCCGCGCTTGGCGATTCTGCGTTTCTTCTTGTCCATATAAAAAAGTATATTTTAACTGGCAAACAAATAAAGCAGAAAAATGTACAATGTGCTTCCCGCGTATCGAAGCTGGTATGCCAACGATTTGCTCTGAAACATGCGTAGGACGTATTCGTTATATTGGGGTAATGTTATATGACGCTGACAAAGTAAAGGAAGCCGCTTCTGCACCAAACGAAAAAGATTTATATGAATCTCAGCTTACTGTCTTCTTAGATCCAAATGATCCAGAAGTAGCTGCGGAAGCAAAAAAACAAGGTATTCCTGAAGAATGGATTAAAGCGGCTCAAGAATCACCAATTTATAAAATGATTATTGATTGGAAAATCGCCCTTCCTCTTCACCCAGAGTACCGGACAATGCCGATGGTTTGGTATATTCCACCGCTTAGCCCGATTATGAATATGGTGGAAGGGAAAGGAAGCAACTGGCAAGCAGAAGAAATTTTCCCTGCTATTGATAATATGCGTATTCCAATTCAATATTTAGCTAACTTACTTACTGCAGGAGATGAATCACATATTCGTCTTACATTGAAAAAAATGGCTGTTATGCGAACTCATATGAGAGCACTGCAAATTAATAAAGAACCAGATGAAGCTGTATTAAACGAACTCGGTTTAACGAAAGAAGATGTAGAAGATATGTATCGCCTTCTTGCGATTGCAAAATATAAAGACCGTTTCGTTATCCCTACATCTCACCGTGAACAAGTTGCAGATTTATATAGTGAACAAGGAAGCTGCGGCCTTTCCTTCGCAGGCGGCCCAGGTTCTTGTATGACACTCTCTTAAACTAAGGAGGTAATAGCTATGAAACAAGGTTTACAAACTGCTTTTTCTTGTGCTTCCTTCCTTCTCTCCTATCCTGAAACAGGATGGAGAGAAGCTTTACCAGAACTACAAGAAACAATTGATACGATTACGCATGAAGAAATTCACACGTTGCTTACAGCTTTCATCAAACAAGCTCAAGAAAAAACAAACGATCAACTCATTGATTCTTACGTATATACATTCGACTTTGGAAAGAAAACAAATATGTATCTCACTTACATGAACACAGGTGAACAAAGAGAGCGTGGAATTGAATTATTAGAGCTAAAACAACACTATCAAAAAGCTGGCTTTGCGGTAACCGATAAAGAACTACCTGATTATCTACCGCTTCTACTTGAGTTTCTCGCAAACGCAAATGAAGAAGATAGCGAACCAATTATGAGTAGATACACGAAAGATATACAAGCATTGCACGGACAGTTAAAAGAAGCAAATTGTATGTACCAACCAATTCTTGCTACCATTCTCCTCGCCATCGATGCCTGGGGAGTACAAGCGAATTAGAAAGGAGTGTCGTCAAAATGATGGATCAATTTTTATGGGTGCTGTTCCCCTATATCATTTTCGCAATCTTTATCGGTGGACACATTTTCAGATACAACTATGATCAATTTGGCTGGACATCAAAATCTAGCGAACTATTAGAGAAAAAAATGCTCCGAATCGGAAGTTTACTCTTTCACTTTGGCATTATGTTCGTAATCGGTGGACACATCATGGGAATATTAATACCAGAATCTGTATATACCTCTTTCGGTATTTCTGAGCATATGTATCATATGGTCGCTATCGGCTTCGGTCTTCCTGCAGGAATTGCTTCAATTGTTGGTTTAGTGATTTTAATGTATCGTCGCTTTACAGTAAAACGCATTATCGCAACAAGTACAAAAGGAGATTATGTCGCCCTCGTCCTCTTGTTCATTGTAATGTTAGCAGGTCTATCCTCTACATTTTTCAATATTGATGCAAAAGGATTTGATTATCGAACAACAATTGGCCCATGGTTCCGCAGCCTCTTTGTTTTCCAGCCGAAAGCAGAATATATGGCAGAAGTACCTATTTGGTTTAAAATCCATATCATTGCAGCGATGGGGCTCTTTGCAACATGGCCATTTACAAGACTTGTACATGTCTTTAGCGTTCCAGTGAAATATTTACGCCGTAGCTATGTTATTTATCGAAAAAGACAACCTATTGAATCTGAAAAAGCAAAAATCCAATAAAAAATAGCACCTATCTTATAAAAATAAGATAGGTGCTATTTTATTTTTCCGTTAATCTTCCATATTCAATTTACTATTTATTCGGATTCCAAGCACCATTACTTTCGAAATAGTACTTTACTCCTTTAATGAGTTGCCAACCTGTTTGCATTGCCCCACTTCCGTTGAAGTAGTACCATTTTCCATCAATTGCTTGCCAACCTGTTTGCATTGCTCCGCTTCCGTTGAAGTAGTACCATGTGCCGCTAATTGCTTGCCAGCCTGTTTGCATTGCTCCGCTTCCGTTGAAGTAGTACCAAGCACCGTTAATTGACTGCCAGCCTGTTTGCATTGCTCCGCTTCCGTTGAAGTAATACCATGTCGTACCTACTTGTTGCCAGCCTGTTTGCATTGCTCCATTTCCGTTAAAGTAATACCATATCGTACCTACTTGTTGCCAACCTTTCGCTTTCGTTCCATTTTGATCATAGAAATACCACTTTCCATTATCTTGTTTCCAATTGTTATGATAATGGTATTCTCCTGTTTCAAGCCCATATTTCCCACAGTTTGTTCGGCAAGTATGTCCACCATTTTTGTCCAATCCACCAGGGCTTGCATAAGCAGCTGTCGTTGATCCCATAATTGTTAGACCAACTGCCATCGCTAAAACTTTCATATTCTTTTTCATAGATTCACTTTCCCCTTCTCTTTATCTATTTATCTATCAAGCATTATTATATGATAACCGAATGATATTAATAAAGAATTGTGTTTTTTACATATTATAAAAATATAAATTCCCAGACTTCTAATATTCTCTATCTACTAAAATAATACGTTTCCTTTTATAAATCGTTTTACTACGGCAGTATCTGGCACTAACCCAAATAAATAGTGATTTTATATTATTACTAGGTGAACCTCTTGTTTCTATTACAACAAAGGTATTGAACATCCAATTTATCCCGCTATCTGCAGGCAGCAAGCCCCCACCTTTTCCCTCTCCTTGTTCTCCTTGACAACCATATGTACGAAAAAGACGTAAACAATGAAAAAATAAGAAAATCCCCTACTTTTAGTAGAGGACTCTTTCTATAAACCTGGTACAGAATCCAAGCTATCCGCATTCGGAACAGCTTGCATAGTACCTGACGTGTTGGCACTTGGAGAGGTATTCGTGCTCATACTTGTTCCAATCGCTGAACCTTTCGTATACGTCGTTGTCACTACATCCCCTGGGTTCAAGCAAAGATTTGTTGCCGTTCCTATTACAGTCACAACATCAATACAAGTTGGCCCTGTTGCTCCACTATATGTCTTTGATGCAACAAATGAAGTATCCCGCAAGTTATCCCCCGTAAATAAATTCCCATAGTTATTTACAATCACAAACTCTTTAATATTTGCCGGCATGACCAGTCAACCTTTCTGTTATGAACCTAATGTTAATTCACTTGTTTCTAGTGGTGGAAGGAATTCTGGCGTCCTAGGAGTAACTGACGGCATCCGTTTTCCATTCAAAAAAGTAGCGATGCTCGATCCACCAGAACCAGCATATATTTTCAAAGCAGCAAATGGTTCAATAGTATAACAATCACCTACATTAACAGCTCCTGTGTTATTAACAATCTTTATTTTACGAATTCGCGCACTCACCATCCTCCCTCCTTTCTATATAAATCGATTATAATCGCAGGAATTGTTGCTCACTCATATGCGAAAAACAATTCTTGTATACACTGTATGCAAAAGAAAAAAACTTGAAACAGACGCGTTTCAAGTTTTAAAAATGAATTATTGAATTTCACCTTCATATTGCAGCATACCGCCGACCATATTCACTGTTTTAAACCCTTGTTCATTTAAATAATGACATACATTTTCACTGCGCATTCCTGATCGACAAATAAAAATATACTCATTTTCTTTATCAAAGAATTCCACTTTATTTGGAATATCACCCATTTTAATATGTACAGCTTCTGGAATTTTCCCTTGTGCTACTTCCTCATCTTCACGTACATCTACTAAAAATAACGTTTCCCCGTTTTCTAAGCGCTCTTGCACTTCTTCTGTTGTAATTGTTTTTACTTCTGTCATATGTCGTTCCTCCTTAATATAATTAAAACTTTAACGTATTTCCGAAAGAAGTCCCCACTTCAAAACGCGTTCGTATTTAAGTGAGGGGTAGTTGACGTAGTAAATTTTTTCTCTACTCATCTATTCATCACCAATTTTAGCATGGAAAATTACGAACGCAAAGAAGTGAAACTTCCCTCATTTGCATTATTCCTCAACTTAATTGTAAATTTATTACATTTACAAATCTACCTCTCACATTGTATCCTCAATATACTTGTTTTACGAAAGGAGTCGATCGACATGACACTTTTTCTTTTCATTATAGGTCTCATTTTTTTAATTCTCGCTATCATTTCACTCGGTATATTTAACAAAAGAAGAACCACACGATCCTCTCAAGAACGAGCATTCTTTTATTTATTACTTAGTATCGCTTGCCTTGGATTGTGCATTGCTACATACGTCTTCCGTTTAAAAATCATCTAAAAAGAAGGTGCTCGCTTAACGGCTCGCACCTTTTTTCACACATTGCTATATATCCATTTCAATTTTTCAAGCGTATAAGTCGCGGCTCCGAAGAACCAAAAGTGACCGCTACTTGTTTTCTCTCTTTGTTTTCACTTGGCACAGAGCAGGAAAAGGGGCTGATCGCTTCTATGCATGGCCAGATGCTCTCTTTAAAAACTCATCCACTTTCTTTTCAAATAAATGAACATCAAATACACCAGCCATATGGCCATTCATACTTTCAATCTCATAAACTTCTGCGTATTTCCCTTGTTTCTGGAGCAGCTCTACCATTTTATAATTATAACGAGAAGGTTGCAGTAAATCTTGTTTACACGGAATCATAAGCACATCTGCCTCTATTTGAGAAAGTGCCTCTTCTAAAGAGGAAAAACCGTGTGCAAGATCATGTAATAACGTTGCTTTCGCTGTATACATCCATGAATTCGCATCCACAAAAGTAATATTTTGAAGTGTCAATGCATTTATATTTTGTTCAAATGAAGTCCGTGCTGAGAAATTCTCATAAGCTAGCGTTTCCGTACTATTACGCGGAAATGTCGTTTCATAATAGTGAGCATCAAACCCATTTATAAACATCATTTTCCCTGCTAAATGCAGCCCTTTCGTCGGCTGTTCATCCCCATAATTTCCATCATTCCATTTTGGATCTAACTGAATAGCTTCAATTGCATTTTGCAGAACATTAACCGATGTCACAACCGGATTTTGCGGATTCGTAATTACACCAATCATTCGCTCTACCATATGGGGATAACGAACAGCCCATTGCTGCGCAATCATTCCACCAGCTGATGGTCCGATTACCGCATGTAACCTTGTAATTCCCATTGCATTCACTAATTCATATTGCACACGTGCTACATCTAAAAATGTAAATACCGGAAACCCCATCCCATATTCAGATCCCGTTATTGGATTAACTGACTTTGGTCCCGTTGTAATCACGTAAGGATTTTTCACTTGTACATTACAAAGATTATCGGTACATATCACAAAATAGCGATCGGTATCAATTGCTTTACCCGGTCCAATCAGTCCGTCCCACCAACCAGGAATGAGATCTTGCTCCGTATATTTTCCTGCCGCATGGCTTGTTGCACTAAAATAATGACAGACTAAAATCGCATTTGATTTTTCCCAGTTTAATTTACCGTACGTCTCATATCCAATCTGAACAGGGATCTTTATGCCATTTTCAAATGTAAACTCTTTTAAATGAAAGCTTTCTTTTTTTACATACATCATAAATTTCTACTCCATTGTAAATACGTCATTATATATCAATCCTCCATAACAAATCTATCCCGTTTACCAAAACACTTTTACGTTTCCAAAAGAAACCCTTCTTTTAACAAAAAGGATTTTTGATTCCCCATAAACATGTGCATAATATACAAAATACGCCATAAACTAACATTATCTTACATGAGTTAAAGAGGGAATACGTATGATATGGAAATGGTTTCGAAAGAAAAAAAAATCAAGTAAAACAGATTCAAAAGAGCAAAATCAAACTACTAAACAAGAGGAACAAACACAAAACAAACAACATCAATCTGCTCAAGGTACTAAACAAGACGCGCAGACACAAAACAAACAACATCAATCTGCTCAAGGTACTAAACAAGACGCGCAAACACAAAACAAACAACATCAATCTGTTCAAGTTACTAAACAAGACGCGCAAACACAAAACAAACAACATCAATCTGCCCAAGCTACTAAACAAGACCAGCAAACACAAAACAAACAACATCAATTTGCACAAGCTACTAAACAAGACCAGCAAACACAAAACAAACAACATCAATTTGCACAAGCTACTAAACAAGACCAGCAAACACAAAACAAACAACATCAATCTGCTCAAGCTACTAAACAAGACCAGCAAATACAAGGCAAGCAGCAAAATAATAGTAGCAATAGCATTTATGATTTCAGTAAACCCGAGAAAGAAAAGGTTCACTCTCTTCAAGATTTATTAGAAAACCTAAAAACATCTAGTGATTTTGTAAGTTATCACACATCAGATGATGAAACAATGCCGTATTGGATTTCTTATTACCGGCCATCGCTTGATGGTGAAAAATTACAAAAGTATTTAATGCCAGCTTTATTAGAGCATAGATGTTCTACATTAGAAGAATTAAAAGAACATATTCCAATGAGCGGGATTACAATTACAAATGATCTTCAAAAAATTGAAGATATGGTTTTAAAAGGTCACGCTATCGTACAGTTACATGAACAAGATCAAAAATGTATCTTAGCAAATATCACAATTGATAATTATCGGGCGCCATCTATTCCATTAAATGAATCTACAGTTATTGGTCCACAAGAGGGATTTGTAGAGGATATTGATACGAATCTTAACTTAGTACGTAAACGCCTTCCAGTGTTAGCACTACAAACAAAAGAGGTTATCATTGGGACATTCTCTAAAACAAAAGTTGTCATGATGTATTTAGAGAACCTTGCTGAAAAAGACAGTGTTGATTATTTAGAAGAGTCACTTCGTACAATTGAATACGATCAAATCAACGACAGTTCCTATATTCAAGAATTGATGGGAGAAAAATCAATCTTCCCACTATTTATTAATACAGAACGTACAGACCGAGTAACGACCGCATTAATTGATGGAAAAATCGCTATTTTTGTAGATGGTTCACCGAGCGTCTTACTCACTCCTGTTTCATACTTTGATTTTTTTGTTTCGCCAGAGGATTACAACGTATCTTGGCTTTACGCTACGTTTTCAAGATTTTTAAGACTCATTGCTGTTCTGTTTTCCATCTGCGCAGCACCATTATATGTTGCCATTTTAAGTTATCATTACGAATTAATTCCAAGCGATTTACTCGAAACATTAATTTTATCAAGAGCACAAGTTCCTTTCCCACCTTTAATAGAAGCACTCTTTCTAGAACTGGTTATTGATTTACTTAGAGAGGCTGGGGCTAGACTACCAATGAAAGTAGGCCAAACACTTGGTATTGTAGGCGGTATCGTAATCGGACAAGCATCTGTACAAGCAGGACTAACAAGTAATATTTTGTTAATCATTGTCGCCTTATCCGCGTTAGCTTCCTTTATCACACCGATTTATAAGATGGGGAACGCAGTTCGCTTACTACGATTCCCATTCCTTTTATTTGCAGAATTAGGTGGACTATTCGGAATTTCACTAGGTTTTATCTTTTTATTTACTCATCTATTCAGGCTTTCTTCTTTACAGAAACCATTCGCGCTCTTTTATCCAGCAAGGCGACAATCACTAAAAGACTCTTGGATTCGGTTTCCATTATCTATGATTGATACAAGAGATATTCAAGCAAGGCCGCAACACGTAAAAAAATCAGCAAAGGGGATTTCAACAAAACATACATCTGACTTTGACGAATAAGAAATGAGGTGCATTTATGAGTAAAGTCAAAACAAAATATCAAATATCTCCTATCTTTGTTTTCTTCTTGATTCATAGTGCACAGTTCGGCGCTGGAGTTCTCGGATTTGCACGCATTATCGCAAAAGCGGCTGGATATGATGCCTGGATAGGAGTTGTTATAACTGGAATCATCATTCACATTCTCGTTTGGATGATGTATTACTTATTAAAAAATACAGAAGGCAACCTAATAGATCTTCATCAACAAACCTTTGGAAAGTGGCTCGGTAATGGCGTTAATATTGTATTCATGCTGTATTTTTTGGTTGCGAGTATATCCGTTGTTCGAACGTATGTCGAGATTGTTCAAGTATGGATGTTTCCTACCGGGTCCACTTGGATGTTCACCGCCTTTTTATGTTTATTAAGTTACTACGTCATCTCATCAGGATTCCGCATCATCACTGGCATCTGTGTCGTTTCAATTAGTGGGATACTAGGTTATATTTTTCTTAGCCTGTTTATGTTCAAGTACGCACATTGGGAAAATTTACTTCCTGTTTTTACGCATTCTTTGGGACGTATTTTAAAAGCATCTCAATTGTCAATTTATACTATGACAGGCTTTGAAATTTTTCTTATGGTATACCCATTTGTGAAGAATCCCGAGAAATCTCATAAATTTGCACAATATGGTGTATTATTCTCTAACATTTTATATTTATTTAGCACGATTTTGGCATTCGCTTTTTTTAGCGAAAAACAGTTATCAAAAACAATTTGGTCTCAGCTTTCAATGACACAAGTTATTCAATTACCCTTTATCGAACGACTAGAGTACATTGCCATCTCCGGCTATGCACTTGTAATTCTTACAAGTTTTATTCTTCCATTATGGGCTGCTACAAGAGGAACACATGAAATCTTTCATGTAAAGCAAAAATACATTTTACTTTCTTTCATGTTCATTACAATTATTGTGTCACAACTTTTAACAAACAGGCATGATATCAACGATTTTATTAGTTATACTTCCAAAGTTAGTCTTTGGCTTATATATGTTTACATCCCAATCTTATTTCTTATCGTGTGGGTGAAAAGAAAATGGAAAAAATCAAGAAAAAACTAATTCTTCTTTCATGTATTTGTTTATTCACCATAACAGGCTGTTTGCAAAAAAATATTGTTGATGATGTTCAGTTAATTCAAGGGGTTGTTTTTGATACAGCAAAAAACAATAAAGTACAGGTGACATCGGTTTGTCCGGTGCAGCGAAAAGGAAATAAAGTACAGGTCTACGAAGGAGTAGGAAATGCCGTTAAACAAGTAAAAGCTGATACTTCTTTGGAATCTTCTCAACCATTTGCAAGCGGACAAATGCGCATTGCTTTGTTTACTACAAGAATTGCAAAAAAAGGATTGTCGACCTCCTTTGACACATTGGTTCGTGATGTCAGCATCGGAAACTCAGTGTATGTTGGATTATTAGAAGGAAATGGACCTGAGCTGTTAAAAGGAAAATATACAACTTCTTCTAATGTGGCTATCTATATAAAAAAAATGCTAGAGCATAACATGCAAACTGGCCCCGTACCAACTGATAATTTACATTTAGGTGCATTTCGTTATTATCGTGAAGGCCAAGACTCTTATATGCCTATCCTAAAAAAGAGTAAAGACAAAATCAAAATCACTGGCATTGGACTTTTAAAAAAGGATAAGTATGTCGGAAAAATTGATCGACAAGATATGTTCGTATTTAAGGGGTTATTGGAAAAACATCGGTTAGATTCACACGAATTTAAAAGTAATAATGGATATGTAATGATCAATAATATACGCTCCAAGCCAACGTATACTGTAAATATAAAAGCTGGAAAGCCTTCCTTTTTAATTAAAGTAAAAATAGATGCACGCATCTTAGAACTTTCGAAACAAGTAAACCTAGAAAATAAACAGAACACAAAAAAAATATCACAAGAAGTTGAAAAAAGCTTAAATACTAAAGCCACAAAACTCATCAAAAAATTTAAATCTTTAAATGTTGATCCTCTTGGGCTAGGAGCTAAATTTAGACAACACTATCGACCATTTAAATTAGCAGAATGGAAAAAAATGTACAAAGACGTTCCTATCACAGTAAAATATGAAGTTGATATTACAAACTCCGGTGTAATCGAATAATATGAAATATAGTTTCCTCAAAATGTCAGATAATGATTGAACTCCTCTTCCGGGCATGATACAACGGAGAGAGGAGTTTTTTGATAATACTTACATAAAGAAAAAAGATATTTACGGGGGAGCTTATGTCTAAAAAGTTAGTAAAACCTATTTTAAATGGTATTCTGTTTCTCGGCGTCTTTTTATTTGCTCATACATACTTAAAAAATGTTTCATTTACACGTTATTTACTTGTTGTCGTACCGACACTACTTGTTGGGATGTTCGGGATTGATCTCGCTTTATCATTTTTAATAAAGAAAGAAGAGTAGGGAAAGAACATCTTATTTTATAAGGTGTTTTTTTTATTAAACAATCTCCTTATGTTACAATAAAGTTCGGCACAAAACGTGAAAGGATGAAACAACATGGCTAACGAAAAAGGTTTAGATAAAGGATATGAACTTGTTGCAAAAATGCACGAGGTATTTGGACACCCTGTTACAGATGTACCAACAAAATTAACAGAAGAACGCGCAAAAATTCGCGCAAGCTTTATGCAAGAAGAGTTAGAGGAATTTTTAGAAGCTAATACTGTAGAAGATCAATATGATGCGTTAATTGACCTTATCTATTTCGCATTTGGAACATTTGCAGAAATGGGAGTTCGTCCCGATAAAGGCTTTGAAATTGTAAACAATGCAAATATGGCAAAACTATTCCCTGACGGAAAACCACGTTTCCGCGAAGGCGATGGCAAAATTTTAAAACCAGAAGGCTGGCAAGCACCAGAACCACAGTTACGTGCTGAAATTGAGCGTCAACGCCAAGAAGCATTAGCAAAAGCAGGGAAATAAGATTGAATAGGCTACCATTCGCGGGAAGTTAAGCCCCGCACTTATGTCTTATTTTTTCGAGCGAATGATATGTCGTGTCGAAACGCCGATATATCTGAAAAAGGAGCTCTCTTTATGAAGAGAGCTCCTTTTTGTTTATCCCGCATTAACGGGCAGTAATACCCCCACCTCAAAATTCGGTGAAAGCAAATAAGTTAGGTGAGAGATAAACTGCCCGTAAAAGCCCGATTGGTGAGGGCTTTTAATCAGTGGGGGATGAAGAGAACCCCCACTGATTAAAGTTTCACTTTATTTTTTCTTCTTTTCTGTCGGTTGACTTTGTTTAGCGAAATTAGATGAATCATCGAAATTCGGTTGCTTTTTACCAGCATTATTACTTCTACCTTTTCCCATATGTAATGCACCTCCTCTCCTCCTTACTATTCCCAAAATAAAAAATCCCCTTGCGCACAAGAGAATTTTTTTATGTTTTTTATTTACTCTATTAGTGTCCGTGTCCAGCATGCCCTGCCGCGCCCGCTGTTCCTGCAGTACTTCCTGCACTTCCCGCTCCGCCATACCATATTTGCTGTTGTTGATGTTGTTGACCATGGTGTTGATGCTGGCCATGGTGTTGATGCTGGCCATGGTGTTGATGTTGTTGACCATGGTGTTGATGCTGACCATGGTGTTGATGCTGGCCATGGTGTTGTGTTTGATATAAAACAGCCTGTGGATGAATTTGATGGTGACCATGATGATGTACTTGTTGCTGATGATGACCGTGTTGCTGGTGGTGACCGTGATGTTGGTGGTGACCATGGTGTTGATGCTGGCCATGGTGTTGTGTTTGATATAAAACAGCCTGTGGATGAATTTGATGGTGACCATGATGATGTACTTGTTGCTGATGATGACCATGATGTTGGTGGTGACCGTGATGTTGGTGGTGACCGTGATGTTGGTAATGACCGTGATGTTGGTAATGACCGTGATGTTGGTGATGACCGTGATGGACGTGATGACCATGAATCATTTGTGGACCTACTCCTCCTACTAGAATAGGAGCAACACCACCAAATCCTGGTTGCGGACCAACTGGTGCAGGGAAGCCAGATTGTGCCCCGCCTACAAATGTTGGAAATGTAGTTGATGCCCCTACAGGAACTCCTCCTCCTACAAATGCCGGAAATGTAGTTGGCGCTCCTATAGGAACTCCTCCTTGCGCTCCTCCCACGAATGTTGGCATTCCTGTTTGCGCTCCAGCTACAGATGTAGGAACTCCTTCTGATGATCCGCCCATCCATGTTGGGTTCCCGCCATATCCTTGTTGTCCGGCTCCTCCCATTAGCATTTGTGCATAGCCATCCTCACCTATCATAAAGCCGTGCGATGCGTTATTATCCATCCCTTTCATTTCTTTCACCTCTTTCTCTCAATTTAACCTGCCTTTGTTATCATATTTCGCATACAAGAATAGGTGTTTGTCTATAAGGGAATTCCACTCATTTTTCAGTTGTCTCAAAAAAAGAGCAGCCCTCTCATAAGGACTGCTCTTTCCTATTAATTTGCAACGATATTAACAAGTTTTCCAGGAACAACAATTACTTTACGAACTGTTTTCCCTTCAATTTGTTCTTTCACTACTTCGATAGCAAGTTGTTCCATTTCTTCTTTTGATGCGTCTTTTTTCGTTTTCAGTTTCGCACGAACTTTACCCATAACTTGAACAACGATTTCAACTTCATCTTCTACAAGTTTAGACTCATCAAATGTTGGCCAGCTTGCATATGTGATTGTTTCACTGTGTCCAAGCTTGCTCCAAAGTTCTTCCGCAACGTGCGGTGCAACTGGTGCAATCATTTTCACGAAACCTTCTACATATTCTTTCGGAAGTACTTCTGTTTTATATGCATCGTTAATGAACATCATCATTTGAGAAATTGCAGTGTTAAAGCGAAGCTCTGCATAGTCTTCTGTAACTTTCTTCACTGTTTGATGGTATGCTTTCTCAAGTTCTTGATTAGAGGCATCTGTGATTTTCTCACTTAGTTCACCATTATCTTGAACAAATAGACGCCATACACGATCTAAGAAACGACGAGCTCCGTCAAGACCATTTTCAGACCAAGCAATTGAAGCATCTAATGGTCCCATGAACATTTCGTAAAGACGAAGTGTATCTGCACCATGGCTTGCTACGATATCATCAGGGTTTACAACATTCCCTTTTGATTTACTCATTTTCTCGTTATTTTCACCTAGAATCATACCTTGGTTAAATAATTGTTGGAATGGCTCTTTCGTTGGAACCACACCGATATCATATAATACTTTATGCCAGAAACGAGCATATAGTAAGTGAAGTACAGCGTGCTCTGCACCGCCGATATAAATATCAACTGGAAGCCATTGTTTTACTTTTTCAGGATCTACAGGTGCTTCGCTGTTGTTTGGATCGATGTAACGTAGGTAGTACCAGCAGCTACCAGCCCATTGCGGCATTGTATTTGTTTCACGACGACCTTTTTTACCAGTCTCAGGATCGACAACATTTACCCACTCTTCGATGTTTGCAAGTGGTGATTCACCTGTACCAGATGGACGAATGTTTTCTGTTTTTGGAAGAACTAATGGTAATTCTTCTTCTTTCACAGCTGTCATTGTGCCATCTTCCCAATGGATAACTGGAATCGGCTCACCCCAGTAACGTTGACGACTGAATAACCAATCACGAAGACGATATGTTACTTTTTGATTTCCTGCACTTGTTACTTCAAGCCATTCAATCATTTTAGCAATTGCTTCTTCTTTATTTAGACCATCAAGAAATGCTGAGTTTACGTGTGGACCATCACCTGTATATACTTCTTTCGTGATATCTCCGCCTTTTACAACTTCTTTCATTGGAAGGCTAAATACTTGTGCAAACTCATAATCACGCTCATCGTGAGCTGGAACTGCCATTACAGCACCTGTTCCGTAAGTTGCAAGTACATAGTCAGCAATCCAGATTGGTAATTTCTCACCGTTTACTGGGTTAATTGCATAAGCACCAGTGAATACGCCTGTTTTTTCTTTCGCAAGTTCTGTACGCTCTAAATCACTTTTCGCTTTTACAGAATCAATGTACGCTTCTACTGCTTCTTTTTGATCCGCAGTTGTAATTTCTGTAACAAGCGCATGCTCTGGAGCAAGTACACAGTAAGTTGCACCAAATAGTGTATCAGGACGCGTTGTGAAGACTGTAAACTTCTCATCTGTACCATCGATGTTAAAGTGTACTTCTGCACCTTCAGAACGACCGATCCAGTTACGTTGCATATCTTTTAAGCTTTCCGGCCAATCAAGATCATCTAAATCTTCAAGTAGACGATCTGCATATGCAGTGATTTTTAACATCCATTGTTTCATCGGACGACGCTCAACAGGATGTCCACCGCGCTCACTCTTACCGTCGATAACTTCTTCGTTCGCAAGTACTGTACCAAGTGCTGGGCACCAGTTTACAGGTATTTCATCTACGTAAGCTAATCCTTTTTCAAATAGCTGTAAGAAGATCCATTGTGTCCATTTGTAGTAGTTTGGATCTGTTGTATTTACTTCACGGTCCCAATCATAAGAGAAGCCAAGTGCTTTAATTTGGTTACGGAACGTGTTAATGTTTTTCTCTGTAAATTCTGCTGGGCTATTTCCAGTATCAAGTGCATATTGCTCTGCTGGAAGACCAAATGCATCCCATCCCATTGGATGAAGAACGTTATATCCTTGCATACGTTTCATACGAGATAAAATATCCGTTGCTGTATATCCTTCTGGATGTCCTACGTGTAGCCCAGCTCCTGATGGATATGGGAACATATCTAGTGCATAAAATTTTGGTTTTTCTGTCTCATCTGGCGTGCGGAATGTTTTATTCTCTTCCCAATACGCTTGCCACTTCTTCTCAATTTCTTGATGATTAAAACTCATGAGATATCCTCCATTCAAATTGTATTTATTTTCACCGCCTAAAATACAAAAAAACTCTCATCCCTAGAAAGGGACGAGAGGTTATAGATTCCCGCGGTACCACCCTAAATTAATGTAATAAAGGATGTTCAAAACGTCCGGTAAAGATAGCTGTCGCATTTCTTTATCTTCCTTTTGAACAAGCACTAATATATACATTCGCTTAGATCCGTAACGTGGATAGACGGCAATTGCTACTTTGGTTCACAACTGCAACTCAAAGGCGAGTTCATAACGAAACGTGGATTGACTTGCACCAACCGTCAACTCTCTAAACCAGCTTCTATTACTACTACTCCTTCTCACTGTTATTACAAGTATGAGTTAATTTAAATATATTCTAAAACATGTTACATGTTCCGTCAAACTAAACTGCAATTTTTTCTTCTACTGTTTCTTCCACTTTCACTCGTTTATCATAAACACTCGTTGCGATAAGCGCTACTACAAGCATTACCATGATTACTATAAACAATACTTCCATATTGTATAAGTCAACAATTGCTCCGCCAACAACTGGTCCAAACATTTTCCCAACAGTCGCTGCGCTATTTACAACACCTTGATAAAAACCGATCTTATCATTTGGTGCAAGGATATTCGCAATCGTTGGAACAGCTGGCCAAACAAATAATTCACCAATTGTTAATGTCACCATCGCGACAAGGAACATGGTAAATTGCTGCGCTTGACTAAGTACAATAAATGACACTGCAAAAATGCCGATTCCGATCATAATTTGTTGTTTCAAAGAACGCTTCATCGCACGAATAATCATACTTACTAATGGCTGCGCACAAACAATCATCGCCCCGTTTATCGTCCATAACAGGCTGTAATGACGAAGGCTAATATTTAATTCCTGCATATGTGTCGCAATCGCACCTTGCCATTGTACATATGTAACCCAGCATAAAGCATATGCTACACATACGATAAGAAGTGCCTTGAATCCTGGTGTAAGAGACCAACCTTTTTCCGCTTTGACCGCTGTTTGTATACTTTGTTCATTTTTGTCCTCCATACCACGGAATCCGATAAAAGCAATTAAGAAGAAAATAAAGTATAAAATAAAGTTCGCTAAGAAAATATAATCAAAACGATAAGAAGCAACTAAACCACCGCACGCTGTACCAACAGCGATTCCAACGTTTTGTCCAACATACATCGCATTAAATGCTCTCCGTCCGCCTTCTGGCCAAACCGTACCAACCATCGCATACATCGATGGAAAGACCATACCAGAACCGAATCCAATTAACGCAAGCCACACAACATATAATGGCCAACCATGGAAGAATACAAGACCTAAAATCGCTAATAGTGTAATCACAATTCCTACTAAAATCGACTTGTATCCGCCCCATTTATCAAATAAAACACCGCCGAGTAAGTTACCAATTACTCCTGTTAACGAGTTAATCATTAATACCATTCCGGCCACAGATAACGATTTCCCTAAATGATCATGTAAATAAATTGTATTAAATGGCCATAAAAAAGAAGCACCCGTGACATTAATAATCATCCCAGCTACTAATAGCCATACTTTCCTTGGCATAGTTTCCCCTCCTATTCTGTTTTTTTCGTTCTATACATAACAGTAAAATTGTAGTCGTTTTTAAATAGGAAGGCAACTGATTAATAGTTGGTGAAATTCAGATAATGAGATATTGACTATATAAACACAAATTAAAAAATCGATATAAAAACCCTCTTTTTTAGGCAGGCGAGAGCATCTGGTCACGCATAGAAACGGTCAGGGTCTTTCCTGCCACATGCAAGGTTTAAAACAAAAGGAGAATGCAAGTAGCGATCATGGTGTATTCTGCACGGCAGTGACTTATATGTCGAAAAATTAAAATGGATATATATAAAACCCACATCTACATAAAGAGGTGGGTTTTAGTTCACGCTTTACAGCATTGGGAGAATACACTGAAATTTCATCCCCTTATAAATCACGTGATTTAAATGTACGAATCGCTATAAAAATAGCTGCTAACACATATAAAACAGCATAAACAATCATCATATTACTCGGTGTCGAAACACTCCCGAACACTCCTTGTGAAGCTATTGATAAAGGATTGTCTCCTGAATCAAATAAATAGATTGTCATTTTACGATACATTGTATCAATTGGGAATAAAAGGCTTGCAATTATGCCCATGTTTACAAGTGCTGTTTTTTGTGCCAATGTACCGATTTGTTCAACAAATCCGCCAATAAACCCAGTTCCGTACAAAATAATTAACACAATGCCAGCATTTAATGTTGCCATACGCGTGCTTAGTAATATCGCGATGCTAATTAAAATAACAGGCTGGATCAAGAAGAGAGCCAATGCTTTTATAATCTGCGTCGCCGTGAAATCTAAATGAAACGTGCTCCCTCCCATTGTTTGATGGATGAGTACGATACTTATAAACAGGAAGGCTGCGTACGCAATCAGTAAGCAACATAAGCCGATCCACTTTCCCATTAAAAAGGAAAAGCGTGAAATCGGTCTCGTTAGCCATGTATCAATTTGATGACTTTCAATTTCATTTGCAATACTGCCAACACTACTTAAAATAGCTAGCAACGCAGTAATAAACGAAGAAAAGTACAACCCCACTCCAAGAAGCTGTGTAGAAATAAAACTTTTGTTCATAAAATCTTGAGCTGCCGAAAGACCGCTAGATTCTCCTGGAAGGATTTCACTGACGGCGTAATGAATGGCCACTCCATAAAATATTAAAAAGGCAAAAGTCATACATAACGTAATGGTGAAAATACGCTTTAACAAAATTTCTTTAAATGATAATTTGGCGATTGTCCACATGCTGCGTCCCCTCTTTCTTATTTACCCAGTACATAAACACATCTTCCAAATGCGGGTGAACCGGATTTAACTGATACACAGGAATATGTAGTGCTACAAATGCTTCTAACAATCTAGGAATGTCATCTTCTTGTTGTAGCGTGATAATCCAACGCTTACGATTTTGCTGTTCTTCTATCTTCCGTACATTTTTAATAAACGAAGGCAATTGTTTAAAGAATAATTCGCTCTTTTCACCAAGTATTACTTCAACTTCCGTTTGAATCATCATCAATGAGCGCCAATCTCCTTGTACGATTAACTCTCCCTTATTAATAATCGCCACGTGATCACATACATGTTCAATTTCATTTAATAGATGGCTGTTTAAAAATACTGTCTTCCCTTGGTCCCGAAGCTCTTCCATTAAATGACGCACTTCTTTCCGCCCGATTGGATCAAGCGCAGATGTTGGCTCATCTAAAAAAATCAATTCCGGATCAGAAAGCAGAGCACAAGCAAGTCCGATACGCTGCTGCATTCCTTTTGAATAACCGCGAATTTTTTCTTTTTCCCTACCCTTTAAGCCAACTTTTTCAATAACCTCACTCATTTTTGCTTTCCGCTCACGAGAAGGAAGATCGCATAGTTTTGCATGCGTTTCAAGTAACTGCCATCCGGTCAGCCAATCAGGATAGCGAAACAGCTCAGGTAAATAGCCAATACACCGTTTTGATTCTATTGTCCCAATCGGCTGTCCTAACATTTGCGCCATTCCAGAATCCGGATGAATTAAACCAAGCATCGTTCGCACAAACGTACTTTTCCCTGCACCGTTAGGACCTATAAATCCGAATACAGTACCGCGCGGCACATCTAATGAAATGTTGCGGATACCGCCTTTTCCGTTATATTGTTTTGTTAAGTTCTTCGTTTGAATAATCCAGTCTTGTTTCATGTTTTACCCCCGCTCTATACAGGAACAGAGCCGCCCCATTTCGCGGAGCCGCTCTTGTTCAATCATTATTTTAATTCATTTGCAAGTTTAATAAGATCGTTTGCATTCAAATCTTTCTCTTGCTCTTTATGTTGCTCGATCATGTGCATTTTTCCATCTTTCTCCCAAATAAGCACGTTTTCATATTCAGTACTATATAAAACGGTCCTTACTCCTTGAACCTTTGTCTCCGATACTTTTGCACCTTTTGCTACATAAGGAATCGGCAATGTATGTGTCCAATCTTGAATACCTGCAAGTTGTGTTTTCACATTCGCAGGAATAATCGGAAGCTCTAAAACTGTTTTTTGTAATTTCGTAACATTTACACCCTCTGGAACAGAAATTTTTGGTGCATCAATTACATTATAGGAAAAAGCGCTTGATGTTCGATTGCCCTCAACTTCTATTTGAGTACGTACTGATTCCGGAACTGTGATCGAAAACTGCTTACCATTCAAAGCACTTTCAAACTGCGTATTGCTTTGTAGTTGTTTCAATAATTTATTAGCTTTTTCTGTATCGAGCTCAAATTGCATAATAAATGACGGATTCACATCCACATTCGTTACACGATATCCATCTGGCACTTTTGGAACAGCATATCCAGCTTCTCTTGCTTGCTGTTCCGACTGAAAATGAGCATCTTTTTTGCTTCCATTATCTTTGATTCCTATTTTCCCAATTCCTTTAATGGACTTTTCTCCTTCTTCCATGTTAGAGATCCATCCTTCAATTTCACGTAAATCAGAATCTGTAAGTTGAACTAACTGCACATCCTTTACTCGAAAAATCGATAACAAGTTACTTGCTCCTGCCCGTACTTCTGGAACTGTTAAAGACACACACACAACTGCCGCTGCTGCTGCTGCAGTAATCCAACGTTTAGATGATTTCTTCATATTATGCCATCTTCCCTTCTTTTTACTTTCTTCACTGTTTGTTTCTTCCGTTTTATGATTTTGTATATTTTGTTCAAAGGTTTTCCAAGCTTGGTCAACATCGATATCAATCTCTTCACTAACGTTTGTGAATTCATCATCCACTACAACTTCTACCCATTGATTAAGCTTACTTACTTCTTCTAACGCCTTTTGACATGCTTTACATTGGTCAAGATGTTGAATATATTGCTTTCTTTCATCGCGGTTTAATTCTCCATCTAAATACGCCTGTATAAATCCAATATCTTGGCATTTCATTTGTCACTCCTCCTTCATCCCTCTATACATCTTCCGAAATTTCGCTTTCGCTCGTGCTAGCAATGTTCCAACCGAGGAAACTTCCATATGAGTAGCCTCCGCGATTTCTTTATATTGAAATCCCGAAAACTTCATTAATAAGAGGGTACGTTCACGCTCATCCATTTCTTTTAATGTACTTTGTACACGAGTAATTTCTTCTTTTTGAATACATTTTTCTTCCGATGACGGACTGCTAATTGATTGTTTATAATTTGCTTCTTTTTCAATTCTTGCTTGATGCCTTTTTTCAGATCGCAAATAGTTATATGCTGCATAAATGGATGCTTTTGCTAGCCATGCCGATACACTTTCAATCTGTTTCCATTCTGTATGATATAATTGCAAAAATACTTCCTGCGCTAAATCTTCAGCAATTGCTTGATCTCGCACAATTCGCATAATTTGTCTCACAACGTGAGCATAATATTGTTTAAATACATCTTGAAACTGTATATTAGAAACTGAATCTTGTTCATATATATTTAACAATGAAGCTTTCACCTCCACTAATTTCTTCCTCCTTATTAGCCACTCTCACTATAAAGAAACCACAAACTTGCTATTTGTGACAAAAAAATAAAAAATATTTTCTTGTAATGGTTCATCCTTATTATAACCGTGTATTGAAACCAATTTTAATTCCTTGTTCTCTAAGAGATTTTGTTAAGAAGTATAAATCTATATATAAGTTAAAAAACCAACATAAAAACCTCCTTTCTTTTTAGGGAGACGAGAGCATCTGGCCGCGCATAGAAACGGCCAGGGCCTTTTCCCACCACATACAAGGTTTAAAGCAAAAGGAGGCAGCAAGTGCAAGTCATGTTGTATTCTGCATAGCAACGACTTATATGTTAAAAAATTAAAATGGATATATATAAATCGAAAAAAACGACATTACAAACAATGATTTAGGAAAAGCAAGAGATCGACTACATGGTTTAATTCCGACTTATCCCAATGTATTAGCTCTGCGCAAGAAATTAACGAATTGAAAGAATCTATCAATGAATTAAAAGATGAGGTCCGTAGTTTAAAAGAAGAAAAAGAAAAGCTTTGATATCGGTGATAATCTCGGATTTGTTGCTATACTAATTTTTTTGTTGCAATTATGTATATCACTCGTTAATAAAAAAAGGGGCTAACACTCAAAAGACCGCTTTTAGCGGTCTTTTGGGGGCAGCTCCTTTCTATATTGGAATCGATCTCTAAAAAAACAAATCCTGTCCCACATGATTTCCTGTTATAACTTGCATTCTATTTTGTAATTACATCAATAGAGTTATTTTGTGAATAATCTTTATATTAAAATTTTTCATAAGAGATTCATCCTATTTTTGATTTTGGCCGTTTTTTAGAACTCCATTTAAATATCTTATCTAATACAGCATATATCCTATTGGATTCCTTCGCTAGTAAAGGTCCTACAGATGCTAATATCAAAACATATAAAGCTGAAAATGGTTTAATTGTAGCCATTAAGCCACCTGCCATCCCAATGTTTGCTAAAATGATAGAAAATTCTCCTCTTGATACAATTGTTAATCCAATATTCACAGAAGCCTTATGGGATAACCCTGCTTTACGTCCAGCAATCATTCCAGCTACAAAGTTTCCGCAGATTGTTAATAGAACCGCTCCTAGTGTTAACCATACAGCCCCACCAAGTGAAAAAGGGTCAATACTTAAACCGAAACTGAAAAAGAAGATGGCTCCAAAGAAATCCCGGAAAGGAACAACAAGATGTTCAATTCGATCACTATGTTCTGTTTCAGAAAAAACTAATCCTAAAAGAAGAGCTCCAATCGCTTCCGCAACACGAATCGTGTATGTTGCCTATTTTCACTAAAGTTATTTATGCACTACACAACTGGGGCAATAGATTTTAATATCCGTAAAAACTCAGGGTATTTATGATTGGGGAATTTAACATTATAAAAATTGGTTGAAATAACAAAAATCACAAGAGATAAGAATGAAAACACTATAACATCTTTTGATTTCAGCATGGTACCAACTAGACGAAATAACGATTCATTTTGTGTATTCAAAATTGTTTCCTCCTATCTTCTAAAAATAGGTTTCGTAATACGTTGTTTCATAATTCTTATCCCTTATTTATGTTTTACTAAACAATACTTGTTCATCTCTCCTTTCTTCACCTTTATGTTTTTTCTTATTAATAGATTTTTTGAAATTAGGTCCGTATACTTATAAAAAAAATCGCCCGAAACGTTCAAGGCGACTTTTTTATAAGGTAACTTTACATATTTACTTTGATAGGTTATGAGATTTATGAAACGTTTTAATCAAAAAAATACCGAGCACCCTCTGCTCGGTATTTTCCTATCTTAGTCTTCTTTCGGAAGAACAATTCCTTTATACAATTGAACTGTAATGAAGTAATAAATCGCGTAAATGACTATGAAAATAACAATTGGAAGCCAAATACGGAAGTACGGGTCAATTAAGATAAATCCGAAAATATTCATACCAACTAATACGTGAGCGATACCCACAATCGCTGGGAATAAGAATACTAAGAATAATTCTTTATAGATAGACTTCGTTAATAATTCACGGCGAACACCGATTTTACGAAGCATTTGATAACGCGTAATATCGCTTGATGCACCCGATAGAATTTTAAACATTAAACAACTTGCCATCATTGCTAAGAAAGCAATTCCTAGGAAGAACCCCATAAATACTGTTCCACTAGCGATGCCGTAAAATCCAGTATAAAATTGGTTCTTACTTTGCAAGGAATTTTCTTTTACATTTTTATATTTAACTAGCTGCAACTCGTCAATTTTTTTCCACTCTTTTTTATATGTTAAGAAATCATCTACTTTTCCAAGTAATGCAACGCCCTCTTTACCTTGCAAACCATCATACATTTTTTGGTCTACAATTTTAATTGTTTGATTAGGGGATACATAAATTGGATGAATCGTGCTTAATGCCTGATCCCACTCTTTTGGAATCACATTATCAGATTTTTCTTGACCGGAACTCAAAATCGCACCTACTGGCAATTCTTCAGAAGCTCGTTTCACTTTACCAATATCTTTCATTCCTTTAAAATCTTTTAAATCTTGTACTAAAGGACGATTTTTCTCTAAATCTTCTTTTAAATAATAGACATATTTATCGTCTGTTTTGTAACGATACTCACTTTTCTCTTTAAATGTAATACCATCTAAAATTTTCTTCTCTTCGGCTGTTGGATTATGAATCGTAACATCATAAATTGCCAAACCATCGACAGTAAGCATAACGTTATTTTTGAACGCCATACCGCCTGAAATCGCACCTGCTCCAAGCGCCACTAACATCGCTACTGTAGCTAGTACTTTTGTTAAGCTATTGATGCGGAAATTTAACTGGGCAAATGTAAAAGCATTAAGTCCTTTTTCAGTACGCTTTTTATTACTCTTTAGCTTTTTAATAATAAGCGGAAGGAATGTTCCAAATAACATGTAAGTTCCGGACGTTACAGTGATTAATGCAATAATAATCCCCATTTGCGCCAACTTACCCATGTAAACCATAGAAGCATAGCCGATTGCTAATAGAATAATTCCAACGAATGCAGCTATAACAGTCTTTACTCCTGCTTTAGAAACACGATCCGTTTTAGAATCTGCATGAACCAGTTGTAGAACCGTAATACGTGATAATTTGATACTATTCATAATTGCCGATAAAACAAATAGTATTAAGAAGAAAATACATGTAACAAGCATAGATGGAACATAAAATGCATGATAGCCACCTGCAGTAAATTCAAGCTGCTGCATAAGTAGTTTACCAATTCCTTGCGCGAGCCCTACACCGACTGCAATACCAACTACAAGAGATGCTGCTCCTAATACAATTGTTTCAATAAACATAAGCAGTGTCACCTTATGCTTTTTGGCTCCTAACATCATATACATACCAAATTCTTTTTGACGAAGTGATAGCAAGAAAGAATTAGCATATAAAATATAGAAGAATGTAATGATGGCTAATAGTACCGCACCAGCATGGAAGACGAATTGAATACTACTGATTACAGAATTCGCTTCAATAAATGCTTTATTCAATGCTAACGTTTGGAACATGTAAAAGATCGAAATTGACATTACAAGACCAACAAGTAAGACAATGTAATCTTTCAGCTTACTTTTCAGTCCTGACATAGAAAGCTTAAATAACATGTCTGAACCTCCTTTCTTATGCTTTTTGTGTGCCTAAGTCTGCAAGCACATCTAAAATTTCTTTATAGAACGCTTCACGCGTACCACCGCGGTGAATCTCTTTATATAACTCGCCGTCTTGAATGAATAAAATACGCTGACAGTAACTTGCGCTATATGGATCATGTGTAACCATCATAATAGAAACACCTTGTTCTTCATTTAAGTTTGTCATCGCATCTAAAAGACTCGCTGCATTTTTAGAATCAAGCGCTCCTGTTGGTTCATCTCCTAAAATGATCGCTGGTTCATGTACAAGTGCGCGCGCTGCTGCTGAACGCTGTTTTTGTCCACCAGATACTTCAGATGGGTACTTTTGAAGAATTTCTGAAATCCCTAACATTTTAGCTACCTTTTCTACTTTTGTTCCGATTTTACGTGATGGAACACCTTGTAGAGAAAGTGGCAGAGCAATATTTTCATAGATTGATAAGTTTTCTAATAAGTTAAAGTCTTGGAAGATGAATCCTAACTTTTGTGAGCGGAAATCAGATAGTTCTCCTTGCTTCATTTTTGTAATATCCGTACCTGCAATTTCAACAACGCCGCCCGTTGCTTTATCCAGTGTTGAAATTACATTTAATAACGTTGTTTTCCCTGAACCAGATGGTCCCATGATTCCAACAAATTCACCCTCTTGAATAGAGAATGATACACCTTTTAAGGCGTGTGATTGGCTCTCACCTTTTTTACCGTATACTTTTTGGACGTTTTGGACGTCTACAACTGGTCTGTTCATACATATCCTCCTACGTTTGTTTTCTCTTTTCCCATTTTGCGCCTTTCCAGGGTTATCTGCCATTGTTTTACATTACATTTACCTTACATTTTTGTAAGATGACAAAATAAAACCAGGTCATACTGCGACCTGGTTTACTCTGATTGCTTCGATTTTTGTGGTTGTCCTTTTTTACGATTACGTTGTTTTGCTTGTACCACTGGATCGAGTTCATTTGAAAACTCTGCGTTATGCCCATTTTGTGTTTTTTGCTCTGGGTTGTTTTGATCTGAACGCTTTGCCATGCCTATCACTCCTTATTAGTGCGGTGTAATAATCATTTGATGCTGCAATTGACGAACTGCCATACGAGCACGGTTTAGCTGCTCACGCTGTTCATCATTCGCATGTTGCTGCATGATTTGTAAATCATTATAGGCTTGCTCTAATTGTAATTGCGCATCAGAATACTCCATTGTATTGTAATGCTCTTGTCTACTTCCGATATCTAATTGCTCTTTTGCATACTCTATTGCTTGCTCTGCTTGCGTAATGTATTCTTCAAGTGATTGACGCTCTGCCATGATGTAGCCTCCTTGCCTTTAGTTCTCCTTTAGTGTGTCCCTTCCATATCGACCTTATGAGTATGTTATAATGGATTTTGTTTCATTTTAGGCTTTAGGAGGGATATGTAATGAAGGTTCAAAACCCTTTTCCATATACAAATGACAATAAACGTTACCATACGTGGAATTATCACTTACGAAAAGAGTTCGGCGAAAAAATCTTTAAAGTTTCATTAGATGCTGGATTTGATTGCCCCAACCGCGATGGCACAGTCGCATACGGCGGATGTACATTTTGTAGCGCTGCTGGTTCTGGTGACTTTGCTGGTGACCGCCGCGATGATGTTATAACGCAATATCATGAAATGAAAGAAAAAATGCACTCGAAATGGAAAGATGGAAAGTGTATTGCTTATTTCCAAGCGTACACGAATACCCACGCTCCTGTTGAAGTATTAAAAGAAAAATTCGAACCACTTTTAGCTGAAAAAGACGTTGTTGGTCTTTCCATCGCAACTCGTCCTGACTGCTTACCTGACGATGTTGTTGAATATTTAGCTGATTTAAATAAACGGACATATCTTTGGGTAGAACTTGGGTTACAAACTGTCCATGAACGTACAGCGAACCTCATCAACCGTGCCCATGACTATCCATCATATGTCGAAGGTGTAAACAAGCTTCGTAAGCACGGTATTAAAGTATGTTCACATATTATTAACGGTCTTCCTCTTGAAGATTATGACATGATGATGGAAACGGCTCGTGAAGTCGCAACACTTGATGTGCAAGGGATTAAAATTCATTTGCTTCATTTATTAAAAGGAACGCCAATGGTGAAGCAGTATGAAAAAGGACAACTTGAATTCCTTTCTCTTGAGGATTACGTAAGTCTCGTTGTCGACCAACTTGAAATCATTCCAGCAGATGTCATTGTGCACCGCATCACAGGTGACGGTCCGCCTGACTTAATGATTGGTCCAATGTGGAGCTTGAATAAATGGGAAGTATTAAATTCCATCGATGCGGAATTTGTACGCCGCGGAAGTTGGCAAGGAAAATATGCAAACGAGGTGAAACCCGTATGAAATTAGAACGTGTATTACCGTTTGCACGCACGCTTTTGCAAACAGCTGTCAAAGAAGGTGATTATGCCGTAGACGCAACACTTGGCAACGGTCACGATACTTGTTTTTTAGCGGAGATTGTTGGAGAACACGGGAAAGTATTTGGATTTGATATTCAGCGTGAAGCAATTGAAAGTTCGGCTACTCACCTAAAAGAAAGAGGACTTGAAGAACGAACTGTTCTCGTTCATGATAGCCACGATACTTTGTTATCTGTATTACCAGAAGAAGCAAAAGGCAAAGTAACCGGAGCCATTTTCAACTTAGGTTACCTTCCTGGCGGTGACAAGCATATCGTTACCAAACCAAACTCAACGATAGCTGCCATCGAACAATTATTAGAAGTCATGGCACCAGAAGGAATTATCGTTCTTGTCATTTATCATGGACATCCAGAAGGACAAGTAGAGCGCGATGCTGTCCTGCAATTCGCCGAAGAGCTGGATCAAAAACAAGCTCACGTACTTCGTTACGGCTTCATCAACCAACAAAATAACCCGCCATTTATTGTGGCGATTGAGAAACGCTAAATATATCGGCGATTCAACAAGAATCGTTATAAAAAACGTGCATGTGCTGCACGTTTTTTATTGTTCCGAGAATAAAATATGCCATATAATGGATGTGCGAAATCTATAAAGAAGGAGGCAATCATTTTGTTATTAGAACTAAAGGAAATACAAAAGGCCTATGGCAAACAACTGATACTAAAAGACATTCATTTATCACTGGTCTCCTTGCACATTTTTCTTTATCCATACTCGTTATTTCAATCGCAACATTATTTACACGAAATATCATTAAAAAAGCAAGTACAGCTTGGCTTAGTCTTTCTTTTGTACTACTTATCACAATTGCTTCCATTCGTCTCAAAAAAGAAATGCCGGAACTATTATGGGTTTTTCCGCCTATCAATAGTTTTCTGATGCTTGGACAATATGAACATCATTTGCTTGTTCACGTGCTTTGGCTTACTGCATGGGCACTTATATACTCGCTCTTATTAATTACTCTATTCCTTTTTCTCGTTCAAAAAAAACGATTTTAAAGAAGGAATATACGATGAAAATCGAGAAGTTTTAAATTCATATATTAAAATTTACCAACATAAGGAGAACTAACAATGATCGGAATATTAGCAGGAATGGGACCAAAGTCAACAGGCCCATTCGTTGATACAGTAGTCGAGCAATGCCAAAAAATATACGGTGCGAAACATGATATGGACTTTCCACATATGATGATTTATTCCTGTCCAACACCTTTTTATATGGATAAACCTATTGATCATAAAGCTATGGAAAATGCTATTATAAATGGCGCACAAAAACTTGAAAACACAGGTGTCGATTTTATTGCCATGCCTTGTAATACAGCGCACTTATATTTTTATGAACTACAAAATTCAATTTCAGTTCCCATTTTAAATATGGTGGATGAGACGATAAAAGAAATACCCGATCACGTAAGGAAAGTAGCTCTCTTAGCAACCGATGCGACTGTTCAATCCGGTATATATCAAGATGGGATTGCAAAACGTGGTATGGACTATATACATAAAAATAGCTGGCAAACCGCTATCACTCAAATTATCTCTAACATAAAAACAGGGAACCTAAATAAAGCAAACGAATTATGGTATACACTTTGTATAGAATTATCTGAAGCAGTAGATGCTGTTATCGTGGCGTGCACAGATTTAAATGTCGTATCGAAAACAGTGCCATATAACTTTTACTTGGTTGATTCATCTACTTGTCTTGCGCAAGCTGTTGTAAATAAATATTTATCCTCTCAAAAAAGTTAGGAGGATTCCATGAAAATAGAAAACAGCCCTTTCGAAATGGACTATACATTCGATGAAAACCTTCGTGAAAAACCAGTATCCCTTACGCAAATGAAGCAAGGAATCACATTTTTAAAAATAAACTTGCCTGATTCAGATTTATCATATGCAAAGCAATGCGGTTTAATCGGCGTTTACGAACGAATAGTAGGAGACCTTGCCGAAAGTAAATACTACTTACAACAAGCTATAGAGCAATATGAAACCTTACAACATATACAAGGAATTTTTATTAACAAACTCCGCCTTGCACATGTATATCACTGGGAAAAAGATTTTGAAAAAGCAAATGAGATTTTCACTGAACTCTTTCACATGTTACAGCAAAATGATTTAGCGCATTACGAGGATTTTCTCTATCAACATTACGGAAAAAGCAAATTAGATGAAGGGGATCTAAAAGCAGCTTTCTCTTACTTTCAAAAAGCACTGCAAATTCGATTAGAAAAAGGAAATGAAGAACTGATTCGCTCGACAAAACTATGTATCCAACATTGTTCTTCGTACCTATAAATATATCAACCCCTCGACAGAAATCGCTAAAAAGACGTGCGCATGCTGCACGTCTTTTTTATATGCCCCCTAAAACTTTTAACATTTTTCACAATTCTTTCAAAATAATCACACTTTATCCCGATATATTAAATGAGCATTCATTTTATAAAAGGTTGGACGGGGGATTTAAAATATGAAAAAAAATCGATCGCTTCATTATATTTTCTGGAGATGGCATTTTTACGCCGGTCTCTTCATAGCACCGCTACTCATTACTTTATCACTCAGTGGCATTGGTTATTTGTTTCGAGAGGAAGTTGAGAATTTCATCTATAAAGATTTATATTTTGGAAATAGTAGGCAAACAGAATCTCTTTCTATGTCTGAATCCATTTCAACAACAGAAAAGAAATATCCTCACTATAACGTGACGAAAATTAGCTATTTCAAAGATGATCATAATACAAGACTCACAATGGCAAATGAATATACGGGTGATCAGAAGTATGTTTACTTAGATAAACATAACCAAATTATTGGGGATCAAAATGCTGATGCAACGTTTGCAAATATTATGCGAGAACTACATAGCTCTCTTCTAGTAGGCGGTACCGTTGTAAACTACTTAGTCGAACTAGCCGCTTGCTGGACGATTTTTTTAATTGTTACTGGTTTATATATGAGTATAAAACGCTTCAAGAAACCCCTGGTATCAAACGCTAGAGAGAGGTCCAAACGACTTCATAGCATAATTGGTATTGTATTCACAATTCCACTCATTCTCCTAGTATTAACAGGATTACCTTGGTCTGCTTTTATGGGAAAACAAATTTATAACATAGCAACTTCCAATGAATCACTAGGATATCCGAAATTATATATGGCTCCTCCAGAGTCTAAGTTTAAAGAGTTACCGTGGGCGACTAGACAAGAAACACCGCCACAATCAGATTCAAACGAACAGACAGCTCTTTCAATTGATGAGTTAGAGAAATCGATTCAAATTGAAAAACCATATGTCATTTCATTACCAAATGAGCCAAAAGGAGTATTCACTATTTCAAAATCTAGCGGTTCTGGTATTACAGGAATGCACGTATCACCAAATGAAGAAATTACTGCTTATTTTGATCAATATAGCGGCACTCTCATTTCAAAAATTGACTATCGTGATTATGGCTTATTTGCACAGTGGTTTTCTTATGGTATCCCCCTTCATGAAGGACATTTATTTGGATGGCCAAACAAAATACTATGCTTACTTACAACCTTGTCCTTACTATTCCTCATTTATTTCGGTGTTAAAATGTGGCTAGCAAGAAAGCCACAAGGTAAGGTAGGAGCACCATCAAAACAAAAAGATAAAAAAAGCATATTTGCCTTTATACTTATTATGATTTTATTAGGAATTGTCATGCCTTTATTCGGTTTATCTGTTCTTATCATTTTTGTAATTGAGTTTTTACTATATCTATTCTCTAAAATATGGGTAAAAAAAGTATAGAAAAAAGCATTTGTACAATTCATCTTGTACAAATGCTTTTTATTTCTGACTCAATTTTTTTCTTTCTCTCACGAATTAAAAAAAGAACATCACCAATAATAATAGTCCCTATAATAGCCTGCGCTACATAATCCATCGTAGTTGGATCACCAGTTCTGTTTATCATCGTATACACTCCAAGCAAGAATGAAACCGAAAGACATACTAACAAGATAATTTCTATATGTTCATATAGTTTTTTTAAGAACTGTTTCATTGTGATTCCCCCTTCAAACCACCATTATCTCTTCTAACTTTCGAACAAATACACCAGGGTCTGCATTTTGAATATATTTTACTTTTATCCATTCCGTACCATGTTGAATTGAAATTTTAATTCCAAACAAACCTTTTTTCACCTTTATAGCGGATATTTTGTCAAATAAAAATTCTTCAAATAATGTATTTCCAGCAATATCGGGTCCACAGAAAAAGAGTCTTTTATTAGTCAAAACGAGTATGCCTGGTCGTGGAACGCTCCGATATATAAAAATTTCCAAAGAACATTGAATATACAATACAATGTTTTCATCATCATGTAGCATCTCTTTGGCTTGATTTAATATATTCTCCACTTTAATCCCCGCCTTTTTAAACTGTTATACTTTAATTATCCGAAGATTAAAATATAAAGTCAAAAAAAAATAGCTACAATAACATATCGACGATTCGACATAGAATATCGACCGTTCGCCAAAAATCAACATAGAAAAAGACATGCACCAAATGCACATCTTTTTCTATTTCTATCACTGCGCCCTTTTCTTTCGGTACATCTTCCCGTTCCAATAGAAGAATCGTGAAGTGAATCCACCATATTTCACGATGCGCCGTGCCATTTGCTGCATATTTTTTTGCTCTGATACCTTTTGATCAGATAAATAAATCCCAAGGAGACCGCGGCTAATAAGGCGATGAAACTTCGCATGTGGTAAGTCACCAATATTTCTTTCTGCTTCTTCCACAAAATGCTTCATTCGCTCTAATACGACTTGTTCATTTTCATAATAACTACAGAAATTTAAGTCCCCGCCAAGTCGGTCTTCTTCTTGATCAATAAAGTAATCAAGCAAAATATGAAGCCCTTGTACGTACGGGAAATAACCTTGCTTAATCTTTGCAATATCTTCATCAAGTAATTCATCATGAAACGCATACGCCACGAGACAAAAGATTCCAAGTGTTGATCCTGCACATGCCGAAAATTCAAACCAGCTCATTGGGGGTACATTTTCCTTATGAGCCTCAAACCATGTTTGTAAGCGCGGTTCTCTTTCTTCTAGTTTCACATGCTTATGAATTTGTAAATCACAATAATAACAAGCAAGTTCGTGAAGAATCGGAGCGATTTTATCATAGTGCTTCGTTTTCTTTAAAACATCTTGGCATGTTGCAACAAGCTCATCTAAATAACCACCATCATCTTGATCATCTCGATAACGATAGTAATTGCTTCCTTCACTCTCTGGTGTTAATGCAGTCAGCATTGATTCATGCAGTGCAGCAAAATCATTCGGATCAAGCGATGTACTACGATCACATAAATTATCTAAGTAATCACTAATCGTCTGATACGCCACAATAAAACGAATACATTCCTCGCGTTGTTCATTTGCGAGCAGCGCTAAAATACCACCGCCTTCACAATGAAATGTTTTATGCTCAATACTTGCAATCGCTTGACTATGAAGTTCGTCATTTGGAATATGGTAGGCACGCTCTTTCCACATCGCTAGCTCATGGTGTACAACCGGAAACACATCACGGTATACTTTCGCCATGAGCGTTATGGGATTACTCGGTACGTTCACTTCTTCCTTCATCTCCTCTATTAAATGTACAAATAATTATTTATTTGTTTCTATTATGTTATTTACATGTATTTCAGTAAATGACTTGATATAGTTCAAAATCTCATCTCGCTCATACTCATTTAATAGCTCATGGTAACAATTTGGCCATTCTTTATATGCCTTATCACTAATCTTTAAGTTATCAAACCATTTACGGACACGTGTTTTATCTACAAGTTTATCCTCACATGCCTGCATTAGCAAGAGCGGAACGTCTGGAAACTCATCTATTTTGTCATGAGCAATCTCAATAGATTTTATCAATTCACTATACCAACGAACCGATACCTTGCGCAAGAACAATGAATCATTTTCCATCGCATCGCGAACTTCTTTATTTCTCGTTGACATGTTTACTGTAAGTTTGGTGGGAAATTGAAGTTTTGGCGTGATAATATTTAACACCTTTGAGACAGCTCGAAGCGGAGCAGCAGGTACAGCTAATACACCTAAGCATGGCGAGCTTAATATAATTCCATCTATATCGTCTCTCTTCGTTTCTTCCATCATTCGAATGACAATAAGACCGCCCATACTATGTCCAAATAAAAAAATAGGTAGCCGATACTTTCTTGCTTCTTTCACCCATAATTTTATTTCTTCTATGTATTCATCAAATGAGTCAATATGTCCTCTATTTCTTGAAGTTGTTCCATGAGCTGGAAGGTCTCCCATGACAACATGATACCCGAAATGATTCCACATTTCTGCTAGCGCCTCATAACGTCCGTGATATTCCATCGCACCGTGCACAATCACGATTACCGCTTTGGCTGCTTCCGCTTCATAATTCCACATACGAAACTCCTCCATTTCACTCTTTCCCTTAATTTGATACACTAAAACTAGTTTCTAGGAAAGGAAGGCTTTACATGATATATCCTTATAAAGATAAAAATCCGAAAATTGCGAGTAGTGCTTTTATCGCTGACTATGTTACGATTACAGGCGACGTCACAATTGGTGAAGAATCAAGCATTTGGTTTAATACAGTCATTCGTGGTGATGTGTCTAAAGTAATAATTGGAGACCGCGTAAATGTACAAGATCAATGTACACTTCATCAAAGTCCACAGTACCCTCTTCTTTTAGAAGATGATGTAACAGTTGGACATCAAGTTATTTTACATAGCTGTACCTTAAAAAAAGACTCTTTAATCGGGATGGGATCTATTATTTTAGACGGTGCTGAAATTGGTGAAGGTGCATTCATCGGTGCTGGTAGTTTAGTTTCACAAGGAAAGAAAATTCCACCTAATACACTGGCCTTCGGTCGTCCGGCAAAAGTCATTCGCGAATTAACAGATGAAGATCGCAAAGATATGGAACGCATTCGCAAACAATATGTTGAAAAAGGACAGTACTATAAGTCACTGCAAAAATAGTCTCTACTTGCTGCCACCATGATGGCAGCTTTTTTCGTTAAAACTCTAACGTTTTCTTTACAAAATCTTATTATTCCCTCAATAAAACCTTATTAAAATAGAAGATATAATCTCAATATATATGTAAATGCGGGGGAGAGATTTCATGAAAGCTAAATCCGTCAGCTCCTTATATAAAATAGAATGTTACATTTTTAAAGGAATTAACCGTTACTTTGATCAAAAAACATTAAATATCTTTTTCCGTACCATTACACATATCGGTGGTGCACTCTTTTCCATCTCGCTTACGTTATGCTTTCTTATATTTTCACAGGGTCCTCTACACGATGCAGCAATTGCAGCAGCTCTTTCATTAACAATTAGTCATATTCCTGTGCAAATATTAAAAAGGTGGTATCCACGCAAACGGCCTTATTTAACAATTCAAGATGCAAAATATCCATCGCATCCATTAAAAGATCATTCTTTTCCGTCAGGTCATACAACAGCTATTTTTTCGGTAGTTGTTCCATTTATTTGTTATGATCCAAACTTATTAGTCGTTTTACTTCTATTAGCAATTATTGTAGGAATTTCCCGCATCTATCTCGGGCTTCATTATCCATCAGATGTATTTGTAGGTATGTGCCTTGGCACATGTTCTGGCATCATCTCTTTTTATCAATTCATTCCATTTTTCATGTAAAGGAGAGATTGGATGAGAGTCGCCATATTTACTGATACATTTACACCGCAAGTAAATGGCGCGGCGTAGATTGTTCACTCTTCCATCAGGCTTACAATAAAGACCTATTCCGAAAAAAATATAATATTACTGCTCCATACATTCTTTCCTATGTCGGACGCATTGCCCCTGAAAAAGATATCGAAACATTGCGTACACTGATTCACACACCAATAAAAGAACGAAAAGATAATATTCATTGGCTCATTGCAGGAGATGGTCCCCTTGCTGAAGAATTACGTAAAACTTTACCAGCAAACGTTACGTTTACAGGATATTTACAAGAAGAAAATTTAGCAGAAGCTTATGCATGCTCCGATCTCATGGTATTTCCATCGGCCACAGAAACGTTTGGCAATGTCGTTCTTGAATCGCTCGCATGTGGTACACCAGTCGTTAGTGCGAATTCTGGCGGAGTAAAAAATATTATTACAGATGGAAAAACAGGTTTTCTTTGCGAACCCAAAAACTCGAACTCATTTTTATCATCTATTTATCAGTTGTTAAATAACGAAGAAATGCGTAAACAAATGGGCATAGCCGCTAGATTCTACGCCACTACACAAAGCTGGGATGAAATTTTTCATGGTTTATACATGCAATATGAAGAGGTGCTTCACCAAAACAATACCGAACTACTTGCGTAATAAAAAAATTGACCTCAAAACATATAGCAATGAACTCATCCATCGTATTCATAAAGAGCAAAAAGGTATGACTCTATAACGTCATACCTTTTTGCTCTTTTTCTCATTCAGTAACCGCGTATATTCCTCTTTTGTATTTACATTCACAAATAATTCTCTCGCTACATTCCATTCCTCTTCCATCACATATTTTACGTTGCACTGTGATAAAAGTTGTTCCATACTTCGTTTTTCTTCATTTAGTAATGCGTATATTTTTTCTTTTACACGATAATGATACGCTGCTAATAACGGCTGCTTTCTTCCATCAATAACCGGAACAATTGCCTCATATTCACCACTTATTTGTCCTACTAATGCTGTAATCCACTCATTTGAAAGGTTCGGTGCATCACAAGGCGAAACGATATACCACTCCGTCTCTATATGCTCCATCCCCGATACAATTCCAGCAAGCGGTCCATCTCCTTTATAGAGAGAAATATCTTCTATAACAGGAACGTCTACTAAGGTAACAATTCTTTCTTTTATATCAGGATGACTAATCACAACTACATCTTGTATAGTATCCCGCATCATTTGAACAATCTGTTCGATAAAAGTATGTCCTTGCCAGCTTGCCAATGCTTTCGGCTCACCAAATCGTCTCGACATACCACCAGCTAATACAATCCCAGCGAGCTTTTTCATTGACGATGCAGCTCAAATGTAATGTGTCCTAACTCTGGTAAAATTAATTTATTCATCGCAAGGCGAACTGCCCCGCTAGAACCTGGCATCGAAAAGACAACTTTCCTTCCAATTGTTCCGCCAATTGCTCTACTTAGCATTGCAGCGCTGCCGATATCTTCTAAATAACTAATCATCCGAAACAATTCACCAAATCCAACAATTTCTTTATCTAATAATGCCGAAACTGCCTCAATCGTAACATCACGCTTTGTAATACCAGTCCCTCCATTTGTTAAGACAACATCAACATCTTCTTGATGATATCCACTTAATACAGCTTGCCTAATACTTTCTTTATTATCTTTTACAATTTCATAAGCGGTTACTATATGGCCCGCTTCTAATAATAATTCTTTTAACAATTTACCACTCTTATCCGTCTCTTCTGTACGTGTATCAGAGATCGTAATAATTTTACAACGAACCTCTGTGGGTGCTTGTTTTTTATGTTCTATTACGCTCATTTTTATTCGCCCCTTCTTATGAACTACTCATAATTTTATCATATCGTATAGAAATTTTATTACATATGAAATACATCACATATCCACAATTATCTATTACATGACCGAAACATCATGATACAATATAAGTATATATAACCATAAAAAGGGAGTTTATCTATACCTCTATTTTATAATCCTAAACAACCTGTCCCATGAATTCCTTTTCTTATAATCCTAATTCCCTTCCAATTCATTACCTATAGATTAGATATCAATTTTCTAAAATGATACCTATTCATGCTAGACGACTCTATTGGCTATTATCGAGAACCGTGGTTCCTCTTGCTTTATTTTATTTCAATGGATTAGGAATCGCACGAAATAACCAGATACATACTAAATAAATTTTCATACTTAGGAGGTTCATTCATGGAACTTTATCGAAAACTCACAACGGTATTTATCCTTCTATTTGTCGCTTCCATCAGTGCTGGGATGGCATTAAAGGATGCTGTTCCATATTCAGCAATTGGCGGCTGGGGATTTGCGACACTCTTTTTACTATGCAGTGCATTTTGTGCTGGAAAAGCGCGTCAAAAGAAAGGCTGATGACCATTATTTCGCAAAAAACCTACAATTTGCAGATCATGCGGAAAAGAGATTCAAACATATGAAAAAGCATGGGTTCATATGCCGTTCCCTCCAAGCGGGATGACAAATATGAAAAAATATATTGAGCTTGATGGAGAAGTATATTGTGGTTCGTGTGTTGGAGTATTCACGAAACAAAATAATGAGGTGAAATAGGAGATATACCGAATTGTTCGAATCAAATCGAATTCGCTTACGAAAGTTTTCAAAAGACGATATTCCCATCTATCACCTTTGGCGAAACGATATAGAAGTTATGAATACCACTATCCTTAGTCTTGATGTCCATTCCGTTCAAGAAACAGAAGCGTTTTGCAAACAAATCATCCACTCTCCCACTTCTAAAAGTTATATCATTGAACAAAAAGATAGTCATCTTCCCATTGGCCTCACTTCTTTAATTAACATCGATCCACACAATCGAAATGCGGAATGTATTATTGATATCGGTAAAAAGAATTGCTGGGGACAAGGATACGGGAAAGAAGCCTTAACAGTGTTATTAAATTATGTTGCTTGTAACTTCACTACTTGCTTTTTGTTGTAAATGCTTGAATACTACAACCACTCTTATAATAGGCAATATATTATCTCCAATAATCTCATATTATTTTATCCATGTAACACGTGATGAATATTTTTGGGGATATTTTAAACCATTAACACCCATCTAATTATTCACAGTAGTTAGCTTCCTAAATTTGATTTCATAATTATGTGCAATCAAATTAGCCAATATATATTTGAATAAAGTTCAAGATTAACTTTACCCAAATATGTGTTAACATGCCTAAAAAAAAGCTTTGCGCCTTCGCGCAAAGCTTTTTTCTTCTTATATTATAGACCAGCTTGCTCTTTTAAAGTTGCTGCTTTGTCTGTACGTTCCCATGAAAGGTCTACATCAGTACGTCCGAAGTGGCCGTAAGCTGCTGTTTGTTTGTAAATCGGGCGACGTAAGTCTAACATTTTGATGATACCAGCTGGGCGAAGATCGAAGTTGTTACGAACTAGTTCTACTAGTACTTCTTCAGATACTTTACCAGTGCCGAATGTATCAACTGAAATTGATACTGGTTGTGCCACGCCGATTGCGTATGCAAGTTGTACTTCTGTTTTTTCAGCAAGACCAGCTGCTACGATGTTTTTCGCAACATAACGAGCTGCGTATGCTGCAGAACGGTCAACTTTTGTTGCATCTTTACCAGAGAATGCACCGCCGCCGTGACGAGCGTATCCGCCGTAAGTATCAACGATAATTTTACGTCCTGTTAAACCAGCATCCCCTTGTGGTCCACCGATTACGAAGCGGCCTGTTGGGTTAATGAAGAATTTCGTTTCCTCATCCATTAATTCTGCTGGTACTACAGCTTTGATTACGTGCTCTTTTAAGTCGCGATCGATTTGTTCCCATGTAGCTTCTGGATGATGCTGTGTAGAAATTACAATTGTATCGATGCGTACTGGTTTACCATTTTCATCATACTCAACTGTAACTTGCGTTTTACCGTCTGGACGTAAATATTCTAATGTTTCATCTTTACGAACTTCCGTTAAACGGCGAGCTAATTTGTGAGCAAGTGAGATTGGAAGTGGCATTAATTCTTTTGTTTCATTACATGCGAAACCAAACATTAAACCTTGGTCCCCTGCACCAATTGCCTCAATCTCAGCGTCAGTCATTTGACCTTCACGTGCTTCTAATGCTTGGTCAACACCCATAGCGATGTCAGCAGATTGCTCATCGATAGATGTTAAAACTGCACAAGTTTCTGCATCGAATCCATATTTTGCACGAGTGTAACCGATACCTTGAATTGTTTCACGAACGATTTTTGGAATATCTACATAAGTAGAAGTCGTAATTTCCCCCGCTACCAATACTAAACCAGTTGTTACTGTTGTTTCACAAGCTACACGTGCATTTGCGTCTTTTGCTAAGATCGCGTCTAAAATTGAATCAGAAATTTGGTCACAAATTTTATCTGGATGTCCTTCAGTTACAGACTCAGATGTGAACAGATGACGTTGTTTTGTCATGTGGTAAACCTCCCTACAGTAATCGTATATATTGTACGGAACTCATCCTTAATTTGCCACAAACTGCGACATTCATTTATTCTCCCACACAAGTATAAAGAAAAACCTTTCCTATATAGAGGAAAGGTTTGATTTGCTACTTGCATACTGCTTTTTGCCCTTCGCTCTTATCGTTCGAGACCGTTCGCCTCGCACAGGTTTTAGCACCTATTCACTTGTTTATTACCGTTACAAGTGAGGTTGCTGGGCTTCATCGGGCCTGTCCCTCCGCCAGCTCGGGATAAGAGAGTATCCGTCCCAACCTATACTAAAGAAATGATATTCATTTGTCAATTAATATTCACATATTCCTACAAGTTTTTCGCATTATTTGTCGGACAAAATATAAATAGGAAAATAATACATTCGCACAAACAAAAATAAATAAATAGTATACATTATTTATATGATTGTGTTATACTCTTGATGGGGATTACGAGAAATATTTCATTAAAATGAAAAGGATGGTATATAAATATGAGTACTGTGAATGTCCAAATTGGATTACACGAATTACTGAACGGAAGCAATGCACAGGTTCAATTAAGCGTTCCACAATTAGTGGAAAAAGTACTAATGAGAAATGAAGGAAAATTAACTTCTACTGGTGCCGTCTCTGCTTCTACAGGAAAATATACAGGACGTTCTCCTAAAGATAAATTCATTGTGAAAGAAGCGTCGGTTGCCGATAAGATTGCTTGGGGATCTGTAAATCAACCGATTTCTGAAGAACATTTTAATAAATTATATACAAAAGTATTAGAATACTTAAAGGAAAAAGAAGAATTATTCGTATTTAAAGGATTCGCTGGTGCTGATCGTAACTATCGTCTTCCATTACAAGTTGTTAACGAATATGCATGGCACAATTTATTTGTACATCAATTATTTATTCGTCCAACTGAAGAAGAATTAACAAATCATGAAGCTGAGTTCACAATTGTTTCTGCACCAAGCTTTAAAGCAGATCCAGAGATCGACGGTACAAACTCTGAAGCATTCATCATGGTTTCATTTGAAAAACGCATCGTATTAATCGGTGGTACGGAATACGCTGGAGAAATGAAAAAATCAATCTTCTCTATTATGAACTTCTTACTTCCAGAACAAGATATTTTATCTATGCACTGCTCTGCAAACGTAGGTGAAGAAGGCGATGTCGCTTTATTCTTCGGTTTATCTGGAACAGGTAAAACAACATTATCTGCTGACCCACACCGTAAATTAATTGGTGATGATGAGCACGGTTGGTCTGATAACGGTGTATTCAATATTGAAGGCGGTTGCTACGCAAAATGTATTAACCTTTCTCATGAAAAAGAGCCGCAAATTTTTGATGCCATTACATTCGGATCTGTACTTGAGAACGTTGTAATTGATGATCAAACACGCGTTGCAGATTACAATGATACTACATTAACAGAAAATACACGTGCTGCATACCCAATTGATGCGATTGATAATATCGTCGTACCAAGTGTTGCTGGACATCCAAATACAATTATTTTCTTAACTGCTGATGCATCTGGGGTATTACCTCCAATCAGTAAATTAAATAAAGAGCAAGCTATGTACCATTTCTTAAGCGGTTACACTAGCAAACTAGCTGGAACAGAGCGCGGCGTAACATCTCCACAAGCGACATTCTCAACTTGCTTCGGTTCTCCATTCTTACCACTTGATGCATCTCGCTATGCTGAAATGCTTGGTGAGAAGATCGAGAAACATGATGCAAAAGTATTCCTAGTAAACACTGGCTGGACTGGTGGCGAATACGGCGTTGGAAAACGTATGAACTTAGGTTACACTCGCGCAATGGTGCAAGCCGCATTAAACGGCGAGCTTGATAACGCTGAAACAGTGAAACATGACATCTTCGGTCTTGAAGTACCACTTCATGTACCAGGTGTACCTGATGAAGTATTAATGCCTGAACAAACATGGGCTGATAAATCTGCTTACAAAGCAAAAGCAATCGAACTTGCAGGTGAATTCACAGAAAACTTCAAGAAGTTCGAGAACGTTTCTGAAAACATGATCAAATTAGGCGGTCCAATCGCTTAATTTAACCTTTACTGTTTGAATACCCCTTTACTCATATGAATAAGTATGTTGTAGCCTAAAAAGTGCGCGTACTCACCGACAAAACCCATGCGGCTTAATAGGTTACACATACTTACAATAAAAAAGAAGCTTACGATAAAAACGTAAGCTTCTTTCTATATATATTTTGATTTTCCAACGTATAAATCGCGGCTTCGGAAATAAAAGTGGATTCCCCTCTCACTTGCTCTTTTTGTTTTCACACGGCATGGGGCAAAAAAAGGCACTGACCGCTTCTATCCATGGACGGACGCTCTCTTCCACCCCAAAAGAAAAGGTTTTATACCGTTTTTTCAATTTGTATTTATCTATTTCCTCGCATCTTTCATGCTATAGTATCCTAAATTAATAACGATTAAAAAATAACCACCCATAATCCCAACAGCAAATGCCCACATGACCATATGATGTTCAATCTCATACATAATAATCGCACCGAGTATCGCTGCTGCAAAGCGATTAATCATACCAAGTGTTGGTGCCTTACTCTTTTTTACAATACTATCTCCAAGCTTTTCAATACGTCTTCCTAAAATCCAAACACAATACATACTAACGAGTAAACCAATCCCCACACCTAAAAAGTGAGCAGAAAAAGGTGTCATCGCCCAGCCTAATAGCATCGCGCCTAGCAAATAATACATTTGGATTTTAAATGACCTTAGTGACATACTAATCATGCAATTCTCCTTTATCATTATCATCTTATTTACATATCATCAGACTTCATCTGTTACATTCAAAGAAAAACAACATAATCACTACGCTTATGTTGTTAAAATATTTTTCGGAAATAACATTATACAAGATTTCTAGTTTGAAAGCAGGATCATTTTGTGACGTTTTTGCAAACATTTTTTCATAGATTTATAAAAAAGTGATATCAATCTATAAGATTATGGATATGATGTATATATATCCGCTTTAATTTTCCAACATATAAAATCGCTGCCACGAAGCACCAAAATTCACCTGCACTCTTTTCCTCTCTCTGTTCTAACTTGACATGGGGTAGGAAAGGACTCTGACCGCTGCTACGCATAGCCGGGTCCTCTCTCCCACCTAAAAAGAAAGGTTTTACGTCAGTTTTTCAATTTACATGCATGTAGTAAGTACACAAAAAAGGGGGCGTATAATGATTTATTTTTTAATGGCTCTCATTCACCTCATTATCCCTGCACTTATAGGACTCTCATTATATTGGTACACAAAAAAACATAGTATCTTCTATGCTGTCCTCGGTGTTCTTCTCTCCGGAATTATTCTCATTGCACTGTTCCGCACACCTTTTCTTAACTTAATCCCACTTATTACTGCCATTTTGTTCCTCATATTTCTACCCAAAATAAAAAAATAGGAAAGCAGATCATGACTGATCTGTTTTCCTATTTTGATATATGTTCTGACACGACAGGCTGCGTCCTAAGTTTTTCGGATTTCACAAACCATAAACCGAAAAAAATAACACACCCACCAATTATTTGTTGTAATGAAATCTGTTCTTTCGCCCATACCGCTGCAAATACAACCGCAACAAGCGGTGTAATATACATATATACCATCGTATGAGAAGCTCCAATTTTTTGAACACCAATATACCACATAACTAAACCGAATACCGTTACAAAGAAAATAGAATATAATAGTGCAAACCATGTCATTCCTTGTTCAATTTGAAACGGCATCGAAAAAATATGCCATCCGCTTAGTATAACAAGAGGAATCGCTCCAACAACTGCTGACCATGCAGTCACACGAAGCGCTGAATATTTTTTAATAAGTGGTCCTGCTAACACTGGATATAGCCCCCAGCACATTGATGTAATCAGTCCAATTCCATTTCCGTAAAAAGACCCAACAAGCGAATGTCCAGCTAATAAAACGAGAGCGGCTCCCCCACAGGCTATGGTAGAACCAACTAATTTTCGCGAAGAAAATTTCTCTTGCTTAAGCAAAATGGCAAACATCGTTGTAAAAATAGGTGAAATAGAAATGAGTAAAGAAGCGTTCGTAGCGGATGTATATTTAATAGTTTCCATAAATAACGTTTGATACAATACGATACCGACAATACTCACAACAATGAGCCTTAGTATGTCCCTTCTCTCCATATACAATGACTTTTCAATATAAAATGTAAGTAGTAATAATAACGGTGCTGCTGCAATCATACGGAGCGCAGTAAACTCAACTGCTGAAAACTCCTCAAGTCCGTATTTCCCGATCGTATAATTTATCCCCCAAATGATAACAACATTTAAAAGTAATAATTCAATCCCCCATCTTCTCATGCGTAATCCCCTCCGCACAGATGATTATACAGAAAATTTAATTAAATGTACATTTTATAAACTGAAGAATTTCATAAGAAAAAGGAGCGTACAGTTTGCTCCTTTTTTCATAAGTTATACTCGAATATGAAGTTTCATATTCGGATTATAAAACTGATTCGGACTCTTCAATTGAAAATGTCCACCTGATTCATGTAAATCAACAGTCAATTTATCATCCATAAAAACAAGCTTTGTGCGATCCGCAATAAACTGTAGTTTATTTGAATCAATATCTACATCACGTTCATCTTTCTCTGATACAGCCACCAAATCAATAATTCCACTCATCACACAGCCGCATCCTTCATTATCATAAAATAATTTTATAAACTTCGCTTCACTTGGAATCGTATCCATAATCTTTTTATATGCTGCATCCGTTACAGTAACGTACATATATTGTCCCTCCTACCTCAGTACATAATTCTTATATTGTACCATTCTTTTTATAAATTCTATCCATTTATTGTATACAGAAAATTAAGACTAATATAAAATGTATGTGATAAAGGAGGATGAATTATGCCAGCTTTACAAGAAATCAAAGATAAAGACCTTTCTATTTATACATGCCATGTTCCAATGGATCATCATCAAACATATGGAACAAGCATTGCGATTGCAAAAGCTCTAGAGGCCGATATAGTAGATGGTTTTGCTTATGATGGTAAAGATATACCATGTGGACTCATTTGCAAAATTCCTGAAACAACAACAAGAAAACTCGAAAAACAACTAAAAGAACTCTTTCACATTCCGTATATAGACTTTGAAGGCAAACGACATGAATTTATCACAAAAATTGCAATTATCGCTGGATGCGGTGATAAAATAGATCTTCTTAAAGAAGCAGAAGAAAAGGGCGCTGAGGCGTATATTACAGGTGAAATTCATTGCCATATTGATAACGAATACGGCAAACATAAGTATTCACTAATTATGGACTATGTGAAAGAAACGAATATGTCGCTTATCGGTGTGTCACATTCTGCTTCTGAATACTTAGTGAAGGAAACATTGATGCGTAATTGGTTTATAGAAAACTTTGATGTGGATGTTGTTTTACTTCCGCAAAAGAAATGGTGGTATTAAATGCGCATTCGAAAAATTTTTTTCATATTTCTCATTCTTACCTGTTTTTTATTAGGTGCATGTAAAAATAACCCTGAAGACGAATTAAGAAAAACAGTGTGGGATCAATTATCTGAACATACGAAAGAAGAACTAAGTGATGGCTGGAAGCATGCTACAATTACAACTGAAACATTGCAAGCCGGAATATCTTCGGTCAAAGATTCCTCTTATATAGGAAAAGAGGTTTTTCGTATTTCGTTCCCATCTGATCGTTCTTACAAACTTGGAAATGTAGATGCATTTGTTGATATGAAAACAAAGAAAGTAATTGGATTTGGTCTACGAGATTAAAAAAGATTGGCTAATACTGCGGATCCTTTAATTATCAGGAATAGATAATTAATCTAATAAGGTATATGTAACGATCATTTTAAATAAAAAGAGAGGATTTACTTCCCTCTCTTTCTCATTCATCAGTGAATTGGTAACACAATCTCAACTGTAGTCCCTACTCCAACTTCACTCTCAAATTGTATCTTTCCTTGATGTTCTTCAATTATCTTATAGGTAACCATTAATCCTAAACCAGTTCCATCATCTTTCGTTGTATAAAAAGCTTCGCTTAGTTTAGGCATTTTGTCTTTCGGTATGCCACATCCCTCATCCTTGATTCGAATTATCATTGCATCTTTTAATGTAACTTCAATGATAATTATTCCACCATCTTGCATAGATTCAATCGCATTTTTTATTAAATTTAAAAACACTTGTTTTAAACGTTTTTCATTACATGTTATACTTGGTAACTCACCTTTATAAATGGTATGTATTTTAATTCCTCGTTCCGAAGCAGACTGTCCCATAATTCTTACCACGTATGAAAGAATGTCTTTTATATTATGATTCCCGCATTCCATTGGCTTAGAATTTCCAAGCTCCACCAGTTCGGTGGCAATTGTATCGATTCTTTCGATTTCTTGCTCCATAATATCACAATAGGCTTTATCCTCAGGATACTTTTCTTTTTGTCCTCTAACAAAACCGTTCAACAGCATCAATGGATTACGCATTTTAAAACCGATAACTGTTGCCACCCTTCCAATTACAGCCATCTTCTCCGATTGTTGCAATTCCTTATGTGTCATTTCAATTGTGTGTATATAAGATTGGAATCTCAATAAAATAATCCATCCTATAATGGAAAACAAGCTACAAAGAACAATAGGAATGAGAACAATAAAAGAATTCACAATGAATCCCATTAAAACATACTTTACTATTGTCCCTCCCGTTACTAACCAAAAATAGCGTTTATTTACAAATAATGGTGCGAAAAGAAAGAAAAACCCTTCCACTATATTCCCTGCATCAAACTCTAAATCTGTTCCATAGTAAATGATAAAATTATGAATGAAATCTAATATATTATATCCTATGAAAATAATATATTTCACAGCATATGGGTTCTGTCGCTTCGCCACATATATTCCCACAAACACCAATATAACCATGAGAATATACAACCATATCCCTAAACCCCTTTCTAGAATTTGCCCCCCATCTCCTCCCCCTTCTAGCTTAGGCATAATATAATAATATGCAACATCATAAATAAAAAAAGTTGTAAAGAACAAACTTAAAAACAGCTTTAACGTTCGAATCTCTTCCCTTGTTAATTTATAAACACTGTCCATGTAGTAACTCCTCTATTCACAATACACATACTTCACGAATCTTGCCTTCTATATAAATCCATTTTGATTTTTTAACATAAATTATGTTTTCTGTCGATTTTTCAATTTGTATTTATATAAAGTGAAACTTCCATCACCCGTCGAGCTTTTGCGGGATAACTCCTTTTTGATTTTTCACATATAAGCTGCTATGAAAAACAAAAGGTGACCTGCATTCGTTTTCTCTCTTTGTTTTCACTTGGCACGGGGCTGGAAAAGGATCTGACCGCTTCTATCCATGGCCGGATGCTCTCTCCCACCTAAAAAGAAAGGTTTTATGTCGGTTTTTCAATTTTCTTATATAGGTAAAATAATGTCTACTTTCGTTCCTACGTTTCTTTTACTCGTAATGTGTATTTTCCCATCATGTTCTTCAATAATCTTGCAAGCAACAGTAAGCCCTAAACCGATGCCATTTTTCTTTGTCGTATAAAAAGCTTCTGTTATACGCTGCAAATTCTCTTCCTGCACACCGCACCCATTATCTACAATACTTACTATTGCACCATCTTCATTTCTTTTGTTTATATGTATTTGAAGTGTTCCGCCATGTTCCATCGCTTCAATTGCGTTCTTTATTATGTATAGAAATACTCCTTTTAATTTACGATGATCACAATCTATTTTTATTTGATCAGGTGCAACATCATAAATGAGATACAGCTGTTTCCTATTGATTTCTGCACTCATTTCTTTCAACGCATTTGATACAATTTCTTCTATTAAATAACTACTGTAGGTAGAGGGTTTATAAGTTGCCATTACCATAAGCTCACTTATCATATTGTTTATATGCTCAATTTCATCAATCATATGTTCATACACTTTATCATCTACATATTTCTCTTTCTGCAATTGTGTAAATCCCCTTAATGATGAAAGTGGATTTTTAATTTCATGTCCAACAGATGCTGCCATTTTTCCAATAACTACAAGCTTTTCAGACTCTCTTTTTTCTATCATCACATTATTTACAGTAGAAAGATACTGTAGAAATCGATTCAATAGGAGATACGTTACAAATAATAAAAGACTATACATAACTAACCGCATAAATGCCTCTTTTTCCCCCAGGGCCAAAAATGCACTATACTTTCCCATAACAATCAAAAATAGCCACAGTAAATACCTTTTACTCATAAAAATAGGCACAAATAAAATAAACACAAATTCAAGTATATTCCTATCATCAAATGCTACCTTATTGTGAATTGCATACCAATACAAATTAAAGCCTTCCGAAAACATATAAGCTATTAAACATATGTACTTAACACGATATGCCTGTTCTCTTTTTATCAGATACATACTGCCTGCGATTAAGCAAGCTCCATACAAAAACTTTGGAACTTGAACATCTAATCTTATAAGTGATACAGAATCTCCTAGCATAATAGAATAAACTATTTCATATATAACCCATACAATATTCAATACCCATAAAAAGAGGCGGGCATTTTTCTTTTCTTCTTGAAATGAGATAAAGTTTCTTTTCACTTTCACACTTCCTCAAAAGCTATATACTTTCTCTATATGATTACTAACACACATTATTATAATAAACGACAATAGTGTTTGACCAAAATAATATCAAATAATGTAGAAAAAGTTTACCCCGACTTATCAATTTGATAAGTCACATAATTTTCAATAATATGTACTAAAAAACGATATTATGTGTTATATACTGAACTTGTCAGGTTAACTGTAAAGAGAACTCCCCGTTCTTTGTGTTTGAACTATTTTGTCTGGCTACCCCGTTATTAAATATAAGTCAAAAAGAACTTGTAGCGTATCTACAAGTTCTTTTTTGATTTCAATCAATCTATTGCATCACACTTTGAAGTTATGTCAAAGTGTGATGCAAATCAAATTATTGATTCACCGCTTTTGCTACAAGCGCAGCATATGCTTCTGCACCTGTTTTCGTTAAATGCACACCATCTGGCTCAAAGTATGCCTTATTATCAGCACTTGCTGAATACCAATCGACTAGTGTTATATTTTTGTAAGCCGATGCTACTTCTTTTAACTTCTCATTCACTAATGATTCCCACGGACGTGGTACCCTCGTATTGATTAATATAATTTTACGTTCATTCCCAATCACTTTTATTAATGATACGAGTTGATCCTTTGTAAAGGCACCATTTGTACCTAATCCAATAATGACATGATTCCCTAAATTCCCCTCATTCTTTAGCTGTTCCACCGCAGGAATTGCTTTAGATAGTTGTCGACCAATTTTTGCATCAATCCTAATATTAGGAAATGAATTTTTCAAATACGGGGCGACGTCAATCATAATGGAATCACCTACAGCTGTAACGGTTTGAGGATCTTTAGGCTTCGCAGCAGCTTCTTGTTGTTCTTTTTTTTGAGGTGGCTCATCAGCTGGTTTTTCCCTAACTGCCACTGGATGTTTCGGTTTTTCTTTTTGTTCCGTTTGTACTGCTTCCACCTTATCTTTTTGAGGATTATCCTTCGCTTTACTAGCTGTTGATAATCCAAAAACAGCGGTCGTAGAAACGAATAGTGCGCATACTAAGGCTAGCTTACCACTTAATGCTAAGTTTTTTATTCCCCAATTCCTAGAGCGAATATTCTTCAATGCCCCTTGTCGGATTGGATTTTCAATAAACTTCCATGAAATTTGTGCAGCTACTATAATAAGTAAAAATTGAAGAATTGCTCTTGTAAGCGAAAACTCTCCAGCATTTACCTTCGGAGTCGTTAACGTGATAATCGGATAATGCCAAAGATATATCCCATACGATCGTACTCCCATCCAACGCAGTGGTCTAAACCTTAAAAATTGAGCAATTCGGCTAGCTGGGTGAGCAAGGTTCGCCACTAATAAGGCAGTAGCAATTGATAAAATGACCATTCCTCCGCGATATAGAAACGGATCATATTGATTCGTCTTCCAAAACATAACGAGGATAATAATAAGAGCAATTCCTCCAACTACGTCAAGAATAAGACGTGCTTGTGGAATAATTTTATTTGCAAGCCTACTGCTCGGCCAAATTAAGGCAAGTGCCGCTCCAATCAATAAGGAAAAAGCTCTCGTATCAGTGCCGTAATAAATTCTGCTTGGGTCAATTCCTGGTTCATACAGAATTGCCATTGCTAGTGCAGAAGCAGCTGCCCCTAAAACAATGAATAAAATGATATGTGATTTCTTTTTTATGTAACGAAACGCCAAGCTAATAATAAATGGCCAAATTACATAGAACTGTTCTTCAACAGCTAACGACCAAAAATGATTCAGTGGAGAAAGTTGGCTAAAACTATCAAAGTACGATAATTTATGATAAATATACCACCAGTTACTGAAATATAATAAAGCTGCTAGCGAATCCCCACGCATTTTTCCTAGCAAAGAACTATGAAAAATTGTAATCCATGCTAAAACAATTACAAGCATGACAAGCATTCCAGGAAGTAATCTCCTTGCCCTACTGAGCCAGAATTTCTTCAAGTCAATCCTCTTATTTCTTTTCCATTCTATAGCTAGAATATCTGTAATTAAATAACCCGAAAGTACAAAAAATACAGTAACACCTAGGAATCCTCCAGGCATCCAATTAAAATTAATATGATATAAAATGACGCCTAGTATAGCTAGACCCCTTAGACTGTCCAATCCAACCATATAGCGACTACTTTTCTTTAATGGTTCGGGCATCCGCCAGTCACCCCCGTATTTCTCTAAAATTACGTGAATATTTACAATATAAAACTCTATCAATATGTATTATCTCTAAAAAATATGAACCGAATCAAAATATTACAAAACCTATTAACAAACACACTCGATTTTTATGATTGCATGCACAGTAACTAAAATTTTACCATGTTATGTATTAACATGAAATAGTCTCATTTATGAACTTTCATGTAAAAAAGGAGGTTATCCTAAAAATTCTCTTTCTAGGATAACCTCCTTTCTTATTAACCGACACTCTGAACTCTACCAATTTTCCCATCTTGTAATCGTACTTTAATACCGTATGTATGCGTCTCCGTGTTTGTTAAAATATCTTTTACAACACCGCTAACACGTTTACTACGATCACTATCCAATACAATCTCTACATGAGAACCAACTGAGATTTGTGATCTTGTTGGTTTGTCTCCACTTGTTTGTACCGACTGTGCTTGTTCTCTTTAATGAAAAAACAGAAAGTTCCGGCTTACTTAAAAACCGTACCGGCATTCTAGTAGTACCAATACCACGATTCACATACAACTGTAATGGCTTACTCTTTCCTTCCAATGAATAAAGCCCTTCTACATATTTATTTGCTAGTGAAGTAGTAATCATAGAACCTATGAACGGAAGCTGTAATATCATAAATCCTGCTACAACTATCAGTAACAAAACGAGAAGGTCAATCACTCTATTTCTGCACTGATTTCTCTAATATACGATGTTCCAAAAGCCATTCTTCAAACTTAGCACTTCCAAATTCCCAGCTTAAGTCATTGGCATGTACAGAAAAAACGCGATACCCGGAATAGTCATCCATAAATTCATCTTCCTGTACCTGTACTAGCGGAATCCCATAAAAAGCAAAGTTAAAAAATACATCCCACACATCTTCATGTTTTCTTTTATAAGCAATCGATTCCACATCAAATTCATCTCCAAAATAATCAAGATGTAAATGCATGCTATCATCATATTCATATTTCATTTTATCACCCCTTATATTTGTACTTCTTTATCATCCAAAAAATTCCTTCTATATCCACTCACATCTAGGCACTTACCTACATACTATGGCAGTAGATTCATTTCTAGGAGGTGTCACATTTTGAAAAAATTTATAGCTGTTTTTTGTATACTTGTACTTACTGTTTTTACGTTTGTGGCTTGTAGTAAAAAAGACGATGCGAAGCAACAAGTGCAAAAAATTCGCATTGGTGAAGTTACACATTCCCTCTTCTACGCACCGTTATATGTTGGGATTGAAAAAGGATTCTTTAAAGACGAAGGATTAGATATCGACCTACAAACGACAGCTGGTGGCGATAAAACCATGACTGCGCTGTTATCTGGTGGAATTGACATTGCACTTGTCGGCTCTGAAACATCCATTTATGTTCACCAGCAAGGAGCAAAAGACCCGGTCATTAACTTTGCTCAGCTCACGCAAACTGATGGTACATTTTTAGTTTCTCGCAAAAAATTAGACTCTTTTAATTGGAACGATGTGAAGGGCGTTACTTTCCTTGGTCAACGTAAAGGTGGTATGCCGCAAATGGTTGGGGAATACGTTTTGAAGAAAAATGGCATTGATCCACACAAAGATACAAATTTAATTCAAAATGTTGAGTTTGCTAATATCGCTAATGCCTTCGCGTCTGGTACAAGCGAATTTGTCCAGTTATTTGAACCAACAGCGAGTATTTTTGAAAAAGAAGGAAAGGGCTATATCGTTGCTTCTTTTGGTACTGAATCTGGAACTGTTCCATACACAACATTTATGGCAAAAGAAAGCTTTTTAAAGAAAGACAAAGCAGCAGCGGAGAAATTCACACGTGCATTATATAAAGCACAACAATGGGTTGATACGCATAGTCCAGAAGAAATTGCCGAGGCTGTTACACCACTTTTTAAAGATACTTCAAAAGATATTACAGTAAAAGTAATCGAGCGCTACAAAAAGCAACATTCGTATGCGACGAATCCATTATTAGACGCGGAAGAATGGAAACAACTACAAAAAATTATGAAAGAAGCTGGAGAATTACAAAAAGAAGTTCCGCATGAGGCGCTCGTCGATACAAAAATTGCCGAAAGCATTATTAAGAAATAGAGGCGAATACGATGAGTTTCTTACAAATATCTAATGTTTCCCACTGCTTTTTTGCAAAAGAAAATGCCCGGCTCGTCCTCGAAGATATTAACTTACACGTAGAAGAAGGGGAATTTATTTCCTTTCTTGGCCCAAGCGGCTGTGGAAAAACAACGCTTCTTTCTATTATTGCAGGACTATTAAAACCAATTGAAGGTATTGTCTTTGTAGAAGATGAGCCAGTGACAAAATCAACTTCTTCAATGGGATATATGCTCCAACAAGATTACTTGTTTCCCTGGAAAACAATTGAAGAAAATATAATGCTTGGGCTGCACATTACAAAAACATATGGAGAGGAAACGAAAGAACATACCTTACAACTTTTAAAGCAAGTCGGCTTGCAAGGCGTAGAAAAGCAATCCCCTCGGGAACTATCCGGTGGTATGCGCCAACGGGCAGCACTCGTTCGTACACTTGCAACAAATCCAAAAATCCTGTTGCTTGATGAACCATTTTCAGCTCTTGATTATCAAACGAAATTAAAATTAGAGGAGCTCGTATTTTCTTTATTACACAAGTATAAGAAAACATCTCTTCTCGTCACACATGACATTGAAGAAGCAATCGCAATGAGTGATCGTATTTACTTGCTTCAAGCAAACCCTGGGAAAATCGCAAAAATATTTTCAGTGCCAAAAAGCATTCGCTCCCTACCACCGTTACAAGCAAGGTACCACCCTGATTTTCCAGCCCTCTTTCAAGACATATGGAAGGAGCTGGAGCGCCTTGGATAATATAAAACAATTACACAAACAGTTTCGAAAAAAAGAGCGTCAGCGTACTTGGACAGCTGCCTCTTTACAATTTTTACTTCTCATTCTCTTCTTTACATTATGGGAAATCTCCAGTAAACAGGAGTGGATCGATCCTTTACTCTTTAGCTCACCTTCAAGTATTTGGGAGTTATTTGTAAGTAAATGGGGAGACGGATCACTTTGGATTCACATGTGGACGACACTGCTTGAGACAGGTATTGGTTTTATTCTCGGTACAGTTCTCGGAACAATTATCGCAACCGTTCTTTGGTGGATACCGCTTATAGCTCGCGTATTAGACCCATACCTTGTTGTGTTAAATGCAATGCCAAAAGTAGCACTTGGCCCGATTATTATCGTTATTTTCGGCCCAAACATCTCCTCTTCGGTCGCAATGGGAGTTATCATTTCCATCATTATCACCATTCTTGTTATTTACAGTGCATTTCAAGAAGTTGATTCTAATTATATAAAAGTAATGGATACATTCGGCGCAAATAAATGGCAATGCTATAAACAAGTTATTTTACCGTCTTCCTTTCCAGCTATCATTTCAACTTTAAAAGTAAACGTTGGATTATCATGGGTTGGTGTTATTTTCGGTGAACTTCTTGTTTCCAAACAAGGACTCGGTTATTTAATTAGCTACGGATTCCAAGTATTTAACTTTACGCTTGTACTGCTGAGTGTATTACTGACATGTGCACTTGCTACTCTTATGTATGTGTTTGTTGAAGGATTCGAGAAACTATTAATAGGTAAGAAAAAAAGAAGCTGACTCCAAACAAAATACTTGGGTCAGTTCTTTCTTTTTTATACCATTATTTTTAAGAAATTATAGCTTTTTTATTAATGTATATAAACAGCTAAAAGAGTGATAAAGGATTAAAATTATTTTACTTTTGAGAAGTATATTCTCTCACAAATATATATAAATGAAATATTATAACATAAAACAACAATAATTTTTATGCAATATTGCATAAAAAAAAGAATTGCAAGCCATGTATTCTCTTAATATAATAAATGTAAAATATAGCTAAATTTTCCGAAAATACAGACAGGAGTTTTGTGAAGGTAAATTGAATAGAAAAAACATTTATTTAATAGGTGGATTGTTAAGTGTATTTATTTTTAAATACATAGATTTAAATTCTAAAAATTGATTTTTTGAATTAGTTTTTAATAGTATAGAATAATATTTACTCCCGTACATTTAGTTAAGTAAGTAGTACCTTTAACAAATATTGCAAATCAGATTAAGCGATAAGGATTATAAGAAAATATGAAATTATAACACAATCATTATTTATACCTATAATTTTCTGAATAATCAAACCAATATTCTTTTACAGCAAATACAATTAGCATGTAAGGTTTTTCCTGAAAATTTGATGAATGGTGGGAATGAAATGAAACGCAGGATGTTAACAAAATGGTTTGGAATTATAAGTTTAATCATTATGTTGCTAGGGGTTTCTATTCCACAAGCAGCAGCCGAGATAATACATCAAGAAAAGTTTCAAATGAACTGGAATTATATTAAATTCAAAGATACTAAAGTAAAGATAAAGGCAGACTTACTAAGAACGTCATCAAAAGATGTTGCATATTGTTTATCACCTGATCTGAATTCACCTAATGGAGATGATCTTTCTGAAATTGGAAAAGAGAATGATTTTGTATATCGTGTCTTACTTTATGGATACCCTCAAAAAACGCCGGCTGAATTAGGAGTTTCTACAAAAGAGGAAGCCTACTATGCAACTCAACTAGCTATCTGGATTGCATCTGAAAAAATTGAAATTGCCGATTCAAAGCCAGAAAACCAACAGGTATATAACCTTGTAAAACATTTGTTAGAAGAAGCTTCTAAAGGTACTGAAGTTCAGGAAACATATTTGAACGTAATACCTACTGGAAAACAAACTGTAGAGCAAAATGGGGAATTTTTTGAAACAAATTTATATAGAGTTCAATCAAATGCAGTATCTGGAGTATACTCAGTTCAAATGGAGGGCGCACCAGAAGGAGTTAAAATTATAAATGAACAAGGTGAAAAAAAGAATGAATTCTCTATAGAGGAAAAATTTAAAGTTATGATTCCCAAAAACGCAACAAGTGGAAATTTCAAGATAAGAGTAAATGCAAAATTGCAGAGCTTACAAGCAGTTACCTTTGATGGCCAACAAAGAATTCAAAATACAACTGCTCTATTACCAAGAATGAGTGAAAAAAGCAGTACAGATATAGTAGTAAGATGGGAATTTTTAGGGTCGTTAAAAATTATGAAGGTAGGAGAAAATAGAGAAGCTTTAAAAGGGGCAGTGTTTGAGGTTGTAAGTGAAAATGGCGATTTTAGACAAGAAATCACTACAACTGAGAATGGGATTGCTACATTAAATAAACTTCCTATTGGTACGTATGTTGTAAAAGAAATTCAGGCTCCAGAGGGTTATGTACTTGATCCTACAATAAAAAAAATGGAAGTAAAAACTGGCGAGATAGCAGAAATAGAAATAAAGAATCAAAAAATAACAAGTGGCCTGGAAATTAAAAAAGTGCATGCTACATATGGAAGTGCTAAACAATCTTATGATATACAAAGTAAAGAGCACACAATAGAAAATGATCCTGCAAGTAAGGAAAAGCATCACCTGCCATCAACAGGAACGAAGTTTCCAACTGACCCGTTTGTAGGACTAGGATTTGTTATTTTAGGAATCTATATATTAAAAATAAGAAAAAATCATAGTTAAAAACTATAAACAATAAGGGGTTTGTTACCAATGCTTAAAGTTAAATATGCTAAGAAATGTTTTGTGAAAAATGTAGATTATAATAATTCCCATAAATGAAAACGCTTTCAATACATACAATTATGAAAAAGCTATATAATATACCTAAACGTTTTTTTGCATACAAGAAATAGTCTAAAATCTTACTTGAATAATAATAAGACAAAAGACAAAGGGTTCTGGTGCAAATATATGAAGAAGAACACAGATAATAGTAACGTGCTTTTAACTTTAAGAATAGCCTAAATGCTTAAGTTGATGGATGTGGGGTGCTGCCCCATCGCTATCAAGCTAAGGTTGTAATTCATCAGAGACAAAAACGCCATCCTTTCCTATAATTCTAGAGAAAGAATGGCGTTTTTTCATTTTAAGAGTGTATTTCTTTTTCCTAGCTTACTAGCGATGTTACGCTACCTCTAATTAGAAAAATATTTTAGAACTCCTTCAAACACAGATTGTGCCAGCACCTTTTGATATTTGTCAGAAGTCAATTTTACTCTTTCATTAGGATTTGATAAAAACCCTGTTTCTACCAATATAGGTGGTGCACTATTATCCGCCTTTAACACACGAAGTTCTGGTCGATCTTTTACAAATCTATTTTTAGCACCTGTATTTTTAATTAAAGCATTCTGTACAGCATTTGCTAAAGTAAGTGCTTCTTTACTTTTTGGGTGTTCAGAATTATATAACGTTTCAATTCCTTCTGCTGCAGTCGCATCGGCTGAATTTACATGCACACTAACAAAAATATCTGCTTTGTTTTCATTTGAAATATGAACACGATCTCCTAATGGAATAAAGATATCTGTTGCTCGTGTCATCACAACATTTGAACCACTCTGAGCTAATAAACTCTTTAACTTCAAACCTACTTGCAGGGCAATCGTTTTTTCGTATATATTTTCATATAATGTCCCTGAATCATATCCACCATGTCCTGGATCAACTATAATTGTTTTACCGAATATGATTGGATTTTCAATCCAAACACCATTTGTATCAAAATAGTATACTTTACCATTCTCTTCTAACCATCCGATTTTCATTGCCCCATTGCCTTGCAGGTAGTACCAAGTTGTTCCTTCCTGTAGCCAACCTGTTTGCATTGCCCCATTGCCTTGCAGGTAATACCAAGTTGTTCCTTCCTGTAGCCAACCTGTTTGCATCGCTCCGTTGCCTTGCAGGTAGTACCAAGTTGTTCCTTCCTGTAGCCAACCTGTTTGCATCGCTCCGTTGCTTTGCAGATAGTACCAAGTTGTTCCTTCCTGCAACCAGCCCGTTTTCATCTCACCAGTATTTTGGAAGTAGTACCAAGTTGTTCCTTCTTGTAGCCAGCCCGTTTTCGCTGCTCCATCGCTTTCTAAATAATATTTTTTATCCCCAAGCTGTAGCCAGCCTGTCTTCATTACTCCATTACTTTCGAAGTAATATTTTTTATCCCCAAGCTGCAGCCAACCTGTTTTCATTGCTCCATTGCTTTCGAAGTAATATTTTTTATCCCCAAGCTGCAGCCAACCTGTTTTCGCTGCTCCGCTGCTTTCTAAATAATATTTTTTATCCCCAAGCTGTAGCCAGCCTGTCTTCATTACTCCATTACTTTCGAAGTAATATTTTTTATCTTCAAGCTGCAACCAGCCTATTTTCATTGCTCCATTGCTTTCTAAATAGTACCAAGTTGTTCCTTCCTGTAACCAACCCGTTTTCATTGCTCCGCTACTTTGCAGGTAATACCAGGCTGTTCCTTCCTGTAACCAGCCCGTTTTCATTGCTCCACTACTTTGCAGGTAATACCAGGTTGTTCCTTCCTGTAACCAGCCCGTTTTCATTGCTCCACTACTTTGCAGGTAATACCAGGTTGTCCCTTCCTGCAACCAGCCCGTTTTCATTGCTCCATTGCTTTGCAAGTAATACCAGGTTGTCCCTTCCTGTAACCAGCCCGTTTTCATTGCTCCATCTTGTTGCAAATAGTACCAAGTAGTCCCTTCTTGCAGCCAACCCGTTTTCTGTTTTCCATCTGGCTGAATATAATACCACTTATTATCTCTATTCACCCAACCTCCTTGTGTTTTAGGTGCTGCCTGTACTGTTTTAACAGTAGTTTGATTCGTTTCTATTTCACTAGTACCTAGTGGTTGCTCACTTTTTACCCCTGCTGTCCCAGGCTGCTTGGTTATATCTTGCTGTATTGTCTTTTGTTCTTGCTGTTTTTGCTCAGGTAATAGCTGATCTTGCTGTTTAGATTGTTCTTGTTTCTCAGTACTAATTTCTTGTTCTTGCTTCTTTTGCTCAGGTAGTAATTGATTGCCCTGTTTAGATTGTTCTTGTTTCTCAGTACTAATTTCTTGTTCTTGCTTCTTTTGCTCGGGTAGTAATTGATTGCCCTGTTTAGATTGTTCTTGTTTCTCAGTACTAATTTTTTGTTCCAAAGGTAGCTGTTCATTCTCTGTTTCAGCCAAAGCTTGCATTGGGCTAAGCACATAGCCTAATGTTAAAACAGCTACTACAGTTTTCTTCAACATGTGTAGTTCACCTTTCCTTATCCACTTGATTTAAAAATATAAAGATCTAATTCTAGCAAGATAATTAAAAACTCAACATTTGATTTCTATAAACATATGAAATCAAAAAAAGCAGCCCCAAAACTAAAAGGCCCTATGTAGCGCGATATGACTACATAGGGCCTTTTAGTTTGGAGATTGCCATAAGTCAAGTTCTCAAAATCCACTAGGATTAGGTGTTACCATACACTAATTTTCATAATTCAATTTAATTCTAATGTTATAATACCAACATTCTAAATGCAATTAAAAAGATAATTTTTCCTTTTTAAGTTTTTTGTTAACTGAATAATATTAAGACAATATATTATTCGGTTAATCCAGTGAGTTTTTGATTGCATGTAATAGTATTAGTTATAACTCTTTGTATTTTTAATGCATATATGTAAGGCATATACTTATACGCACAAACCTTCTTTTTATGTTAAGGTCCCTTAAATCATTTTTCTATTATAGAATTCGAATGAGTACACCATTTTAAGGGGGTCAGGAAAAAAATTAATTTACTTTTATTAAATAACTATTTTGTCTTCATTTTATATAAAGTCACTCTATGATACATATCGTGAATTTGTTTCTATCTTTTTTAACACTCCATATAAGTTTTTCCATGAATATATATTGGTAGCACTACATTACACATACTCCGCCGGAATATATACCGAAGGAACAAATATAATTTTAATAACAAAAAGAACCCGGCCCCTTTACTTCGTAAAACAGCCGAGTTCTTCTATATGTTTCATCGTACGCGCTAATACATCATCACGCATAATAAAGCTAAATTTCCTATCAGTTTTAATGTTATCCGGGATTTCTTTTAATAGAACAGACCCTTTTGTCTCTTCGTAGTGCGTATGTTCTTCTACTGCACTAATTGTTGCGAAATAAATGTTTTTAATGATTATTTTGTCTTTTCCAGATACTTTGTATTGTCCTAAGTAAGTTAAATCAGAAACAATACCACCGGTTTCTTCATGAACCTCTCGAACTGCTGCTTCTTCCGGTGTTTCCCCCAGCTCTACCTTGCCACCTGGAAATTCAAGACCGCGGCGCAAATGATGCGTTAATAACCATTGATCCCCGTACCGGCATACAACCCAAACATGCTTTGGCTCAGGAGAAAATGGATAACGTTCAAACGATAATTGTACAGTGTTGTGGTAATAATCTTTAAATTTGTACATGCCATTACTCCCCTATAGATGGTTACAAGTTTTTCCTACCACAAATTGTAGCACAATTCTCATTCATATGCATAATGTTATCCAACTACAATCCATTGATTATTCCCATTTGCGCGACTAATTCTTTCGTTTCATGATTCCCTAAATCATAAATCATCTTATAGGCTTTCTGCAGTTGTTCATCATACCGGTCATTATTCGAATCATGATGATACTCAACATACGGAACGTGCGAACGTACAAAAGAGCCAAGATCTTCATGATACGCTTGATCGAAGTATTCCCGAAGCTGGGTAATTTCCTCATCATTTGCCTGGATTTCAAAGCTATATGTATCTGCCGTTTTCACCTGCGAGATCTGACCATTTCCTACTGATATATAGTAAGTTTTCTTATTATCCATATAACGCCCTTCTTTCACCCTTTTTCTTTCTATTATTTTCAACAATTACAAAATTATGTAAAGTAAAGTTTCGTTTAATGGTAAAATTAAGAAAAGGAGAGGAACTGGATGTTAAAAATATTAATCATCGGCGTCATTATTGTCATTCTCGTATTGGTACTCTCTGTATTAACGATTAATAAGGGCTATTCATATAAACATTCGGTTGATAAACCAGAGGACAATCCTTATCTGGCAAATAAAAAGGAGGATCAATAATATGCTTCGTATACTCCGCCTCTTAACTGCTTTCATTGTCATTATCGTATCCTTGTACAGTCTATTTACACATAATGATTCATTTCTTACTCTTTCACAATTTTTCTTAGGAGCCTTAATATTTATAATCGCGATTGAACAAATACAAAAGAAAGACCCAAGCACAAGTTTGACCTGTATGGTGGCAGGAATTTTCGTGTGGGCTGTTCTCGCAGTAAAGTATATTATGTAACGACTATTTTCTTACGGAGGGATTAATATGCTAAAAATCGCTCGAATTACATTTGCACTCATTGCATTAGCTTTGTCTATCTATAGTTTTATCACAGATAACAGAGGCATTATGCTTTATATGTTCATTGCTTTAGGCTTAATGTCTTTCATTATGAGTATTGAGGAATTACGTGAACAAAAGAAAGTAAGTGGAACGATCTGTTTTCTAGTTGGAGCTGCCGTTTTATTCATCGCTATATCAGAATTTCTCCGCTAATATTAGCTTTTGAAGGAGGGACACAATGCTAACTGAATTACGTGTTTTTTTCGGACTACTGACACTCGTTCTTTTAGGGTATTACTATTTTACAAAAACTGATGTACTTCCTTACATGCAACTCTCACTCGCATGTATGTTCATTATCATGGGCATTTCTGAAATGAAAGCGAGTAGAAAAACATTAGGGGTTGCTTCTTTTTTGGTTTCTGGTTTTATCTTCTTTATTGTAATCTCAATACTTTTACACTAAAAAGATAAAAGCCACCTTCCCACTTAATGTAGAAAAGATAGCTCTTTTCATTACTCTTGTCCTTTATTTGATCAAAATCGTTCTATCCCATTTATTGAACAAACTGTTTTGGATATTCTTTTATATGCTTATCATCGTCACGCCAATCATAGGTTTCTTTCTTTGAAATATCTAACGTTTGATCTCCGATTCTAACTCTATCTTTATCTATCCATTCAATGTATGGATCTGTATCTGGATAGTTCCAATATATATTCTTGGTGGAAGCGGAACTAAGATTAACCAGCTCTCCTCTAACAGCATCTGCACTTAATGACCCGCCATTATGAAAATAAGTTTTTATAACATGTTTTCCATCTGGGGATTTCACAGTTCGAATCACTTCTCCTTTCGGAACGCCTTGCAAACTAAAAAATTTCCAATATCCGAAGCCAATGATTATTACTAGCGCAGCAAATAATACCAATGCTACTTTCCTCTTTGTCTTTTTGATTTGAATTTTTGCATCGTCCACTCAATCATCCCCTATAATATTGAATATAATCCTTTTAAAACCATATTACACCACACAATAACCAATTAATATCCCCCAAAAAAAGACTTATCCCGCTATTTTAGGACAGTAAAAGCACGATTCGTTCAACTCACCAGCTTAAGCCCCGCAATCGTCCCCATAATCCCAACAATGCAAAATATACGAAAAGCACTTTTCGGTTCGGTGAAGTCAATACTATTCTCCCTATAAAAAGAAACTCCTGTTTCAATAAGCAGGAATTTCTTTTTTCATTTATTCATTTACTAAAAACTACTTTTCCTAATGTTTAATTTCGTTGACAAGATTACCTTTTTAGCTACATTCCGTCCTGAAAATCTTTCCATTAATAAATCCACTGCCGTTTCTCCCATAAGCCCCGTATATACTTTCACTGTACTGAGCGCTGGAGAAAGATACTGAGAAATACTGATATCATTTACACCAATTATATTTACTCTTTCTGGAACAGGAATCTCACATTCATGTAATGCCCGCAAACATCCGATTGCCATCGCATCATTTCCAACAAAAAAAGCCGTCGGTAACTGATCCTGCTGCTCTTCTATCGCCTGCTTCATTAATAAATAACCATCGTTTACTGAAAACTGACCCGTGTATATATAATTCTCATAAAATAATTCTTTTTCCTTCATATATTTTATAAAGGCACGTTCCCTTGGATCTTCAATTTCGGAAGTCTGATCTTTAAATGTTTCCCGTCCTCCTATGTATCCAATCTTTTGATGTTCCTTTTCTATTAAATGATCGATCACCTTCATTGTTACCTTTTCAAAATCTACCACAACGGCATCAAAAATATCTTCATTTGAAGAATAATCTACAAATACAATGTTTTTTGTTATCGTTTCAAATAAACCTATTTCTCGGTCACTAAACTTCCCTATTGCAACCATGCCTTGAATGTTTTCCTTCATCAACTCTTCCATTTGGCTATGAAAAAGTTTTACAATTTTCAAACCTTGCTGTTCACATCTTTTTTCTATTCCTAAACGAATGGACATATAATATAAATCGTTAAGCTCTTCTTCTTCTGTATACCAATGAACCAAAGCAATTTTCGGTAATTCTTTTTTACGATTTGTACGCTTCTTATAAGAAAGCTCCTCTGCTGCCTCAAATATCCTCTTCTTCGTTTCATCACTGACAGAAAGTAATGGATCATTATTTAACACCCGAGAAACAGTAGCAATGGATACGCCTGCCTTCTCTGCTATATCTTTAATCGTTGCCATACCTGATTCACCTACTCTTCTCAATTATTCAATCCTAAACGTATATTTCGTTGAGGAGGAGAATAATTGATTTTTATTTAAAATGTAAGAAGGGAAATTCGGATGATGAATGGCATCAGGCAATCCTTGCGTTTCTAAACAAAGCCCTAAATACTTTTTGGATTGTACCCCACATATTTCAAAATCACTTGGTAATTGGTTTCCTGTATACAAAACTACCCCAACCTCATCTGTTTCCACAACTAATTTACGACCACTTTCTTCATCCCATAATATGATTTCCTGGTCGTAGTTGCTATTCAAAAGAAAAGGATGATCATATCCTTTTCCTACTAATTCATTTTGATAATAGCGAGAATATACTCCCTCTTTTATTTGTCTTCCTGCTCGGAGATCGAAGGGCGTACCTATTACATCCAATATTTCACCCGTTGGTAATAATTGCTCGTTTAATTCTAGAAACTGATCACTATTCATTTTTAAAGTATGCTGTAAGACATCCCGTTTTAAATTGCCACTTAAGTTAAAATACGTATGATTCGTTACGTTTAATATGGTCGTTTTATCTGACTGCGCTTCATAACGAATCAAAAATTCATTCGCGTTATTTAACGTATAGATCACTTTTACATGTACAGTTCCTGGATATCCTTCTTCTCCGTCAAGGCTAGTATAAGTAAATTCAATCCCGGTTTCCTTCTCATTTTTTATTATTTTAGCATTCCAAACAATATAACTAAATCCTTTAAAACCACCATGAAGATGATTTTCTTGCTCGTTTTTCACTAGCGTATATGTGTTACCATCCAACTCAAATTGAGCACCTTTGATTCTGCCAGCCACTCTTCCTACAACCGCTCCAAAGTACGTGGAATATCTCTCGTAGTTTTCCAATTCTTCAAAACCTAAAACGATATTTTCATAATTTCCTTTCCTATCAGGAGTAATGATTTTCGTAATTACACAACCGTAATTTAAACACGTAACTTCTATACCCTTGTCATTTTTTAATGTATAAGCGTACACATCTTCTCCATTTACTTTACCAAATACATTTTGAAAGACTTTCATATCCCTATCTTCGGCTCCTCTAAACTTTGTATAAAACGTTTAAATGCAGCTATTCCTTCATCGTTTCGTTTGAAAACCCCAGCATCTTCTAATGCCCTTAAAAATTTAGCGGCTAACTCTTTTTGAACAATATCGTGAATATCCCCTTCATTCGCTTCCTTTTTATACCGCTCTCTCAGTTGTTCTGCCCATCGTTTGTGATATTCCGCTACACTATTGTCTTGATACAATACATATCGTTCTACCTCTTGTAACTCTAATTTCAACCTTGCTGGAAGTACAGCTAATCCCATCACTTCAATTAAACCGACGTTTTCCTTCTTAATGTGTTGTACATCTTGATGCGGATGAAAAATACCAAAAGGATACTTCTCACTTGTGCGATTATTGCGTAGTACAAGATCTAACTCATACTGTTTATTTCGCTTGCGAGCAATAGGTGTAATCGTATTATGTGGCACCCCGTCTGTACTTGCGTAAATATGAACAGATGAATCGCTATATTGCTTCCATTTGTCCAAAATGGACTCTGCCACATTTACTAATAAATTAGAATCCTTACCTTTTAAGCGAATAACAGACATAGGCCATTTCACTACTGAACATTGAACCCCCGAAAATCTATCTAATTGAAATACATAATCATCTTCTGCTTTTGCCATTGCAAATTCGTATTTCCCACCTTGATAATGATCATGTGATAAAATGGATCCACCTACAATAGGTAAATCCGCATTAGAGCCAATAAAATAATGAGGGAACTGTTTCACAAAAGAAAGTAATCTTTCAAAAGCTTGACGATTTATTTCCATATTCCGATGTGTTTCTGCTAACACAATACAATGTTCGTTATAGTATACATAAGGGGAATATTGTAAGTACCATCTCTCTCCTAATAATTCCATTCGAATCATCCTATGGTTAGAACGTGCCGGATGATCAATTCTACCCACATATCCTTCATTTTCAATGCAAAGCAAGCATTTCGGATAATCCGTATTCTGTATTACATTTTCTTTTACAATTTCTTTTGGATCTTTTTCTGGCTTAGATACATTAATCGTAACGTCCAATTCTCCATACTCTGTATTGGCTTTATAACTAATATTTTTCTGAACATGCTTCGTTTGAATATAGTTGCTTATTCGACTTAATTCATAAAAATAATCTGTCGCATGTTCTGGATGGCACTCATAATATTGATAGAAACATTGATTAATAGTCGATGGTTTTGACATGAAGCAGTTCATAATTTGACTCGCTAATATGTTTCTATTATAAGAATAATCATCGATAATTCCTTGTTCACTCGCATATTGAACTAAATCTTCTAGTAAATCTGTTATTTCTTTTTCTTCCGCTTTACTTTCTTGCTTTTCAAAACGCTCTAAATGAAGAAGGTGAAGAATTTGATTTCTTATATAAATTCCATCTTCTCTTTCGATAAACCGAAGTGAACATGCCCGTTTTATAAGTTGCTCAATGACTTGATAAACATTCATGATACTTTCCCTCCGCTGAATCGTTATATCCATTTGGATTATTTTCATACCCATCCTAAACTATAAAAAAAATAAAATAGTTACACATTAGCTGTAACTACTACATTGAACTTTGCTCTACGAGTTGCTATACAAGCACGAAACCTGCCATTCATTGCATTTCTTCTCTCTGCAACTCTCGTGCCCCATCTCCAATATCAGCAACATAAAATGTCGCTTCGTAACCGATAATTTCTTTATACTTTTGTCCAACGTTGCAAATAAATTGATCGGTATATTTTTCCCCAACGATTGCAATCGCACAACCACCAAACCCTGCACCTGTCATACGTGCTCCTATAACCCCTTCTTGTTCCCAAGCTGATTCAACCAATGCATCTAGTTCTCGTCCTGTCACTTCATAATCATCACGTAAAGAACAGTGAGATTCATTCATCAGTCTTCCAAATTCTTTTATATTATTTTCTTTTAATTCTTTTACAGATTGCAATGTTCGGCAGTTTTCATACACAACATGTTTAGCCCTTCTTCTTAAGCTATCTTCTTTAATTACATGCTTATATTGTTCAAACATTTTTTCAGTTATTTCTCCTAAGGAATTTATATCAATTATCACTTGCAAATTTGCAAGTGCCTGCTCACATTCCTTTCTTCTCTCATTATATTTAGAAGCCGTAAGTTCTCGACGCTTGTTCGTATTCATAATAATGATCTTGTAGTTATCCAACTGCAGTGGCGCATACGTGAAATTCAGTGTTTGACAATTCAATAACATCCCATATCTTGCTTTTCCCATCCCAATAGCAAATTGATCCATAATGCCACTATTTACACCGATAAAATAATTCTCCACCTTTTTACCAATTTTAACTAGTTCTATACGATTTAATTCGAATTGAAATAATCCTTCCATCGTTACCCCTGTTACAAGCTCAATAGAGGCAGATGATGACAATCCCGCACCATTGGGAATATTTCCATAAAACATAATGTTAATTCCTGAATCAATGCTATATCCAGCTTCTATGAGATAACGAATCATACCTTTTGGATAATTCGCCCAATCATGTTCTTGCTTATAATCTAAATCATGTAAAGAAAATGAAATAACACCCTTTTCGGCGAAATTCAATGAATAGGCACATATTAACGCATCATCTCGTTTACTTGCTAACGCATAAGTACCGAAAGTAATGGCACATGGAAACACATTTCCTCCGTTATAATCAGTATGTTCTCCAATCAAATTAATCCGACCAGGCGCAAAGAAAGTACGATACTCCTCTTGATGAAATATTTTCTTAAAACTCTCCATTAACTGGTTATATATCATCTAAAAGCCCCCTCATGTAATACGAACTAAAAAGGTTTTCCATCCTAACTCCGAATTCATTCTACTAAAAAACAAAGACCTATTATCTTTTTACTAAAAAAATTCTAAAAAGTCAAAATATTTTTAGTAAAAAATAGTATCATACCATTATATATTTTAGTAAAAAACACTACACCTTTTTACTTTATATTTTAAACTAGACTGAAAAATATACATAGGAGACCAAGAAAGAAAATCTAACTAAAAACCATGCCCTCTGTTTTTCAGAAAAACGATCATTTAACTGCTAATCCATTAGCTAATTTTATTAATGATGCTGGAGTGAATAAAGAGGCTTATTTTTATTCGATTAAAGTGAAAACAAAGTATATTTTCTTAATTTGATTTGACAGTAAAAGTTAAATATGATGATTCAAGCTCTCATAATTGGTTTAATCATACGGAGAAACCTGCTAAGTTTTTATTTGTGAGCTCGCCTCCGATGTTCTTTAAAAAATAACTTTTTCCTTCTCATATATCGGCGCTTCGACAACATATGCCATATACAAAAACTAAAAAAGCTGCCTTTTCACAGGCAGCTTTTTCATCTATTAACCAAATACTTTCTCAAGCTCATCTTTATCTTGGCTTAACCAGAAATTCATTAAGCGTTTTGCTCCTTCTAAATCATGAAGTTTCGCTTGACCGCACTGCGTTTCGTTTGCAGCTGGAATTTCTGTAATTTGAACCGCATCTTTTAATGTGAGTTCTAATAAGTCAATTACTTCACGCACTGTTGGTGTACCACTTACTACAAGATAATATCCTGTTTGACAACCCATTGGTGAAATATCGATAATATCAAAATGCGGATAACGATCAATATATTTACGTAAATTAAATGCTAATAAATGTTCTAACGTATGAATGACATCTGGTTTCATCGCTTGTTTATTTGGTTGGCAAAAACGAATATCGAATTTATTAACAATACCGTCACTACCTACTTTATGAACACCACAATGTCTTACATAAGGTGCCTTTACAATCGTATGATCTAATTCAAAGCTCTCTACTGATGGCATAAAACATCTCTCCCACTTTAATTTTAATTCCGTTATATCCAATATGATATAACGGATATCTAGATTAGTAAAGTATTATGTATAGCCGTGCTATAATACTAAAAGAATATGCTGAAAAGGAGACCGTTATGAAACAGATTTTTATTGGCATCATACGCTTTTATCAAAAGTTTATTTCCCCGATGACACCACCTACATGTCGCTTTTATCCAACATGTTCTCATTATGGATTAGAGGCATTTCAAAAACATGGTGCTTTCAAAGGCTTTTGGCTCACACTAAAGCGCCTATTAAAATGTCATCCTTTTCATCCAGGAGGATTTGATCCTGTCCCAGATAAAAAGGATGACAAAGTAAATTCTTAAACTTCGTAGCCATTTACAACTAAATCTAATTTTCCTGTGTCAGGATGAATCACAAGACCATGAACAGGTACTTCTGCTGGAAGTAACGGATGGTTACGAAGTACTGAAACGCTGTGCTCTACACTTTCTTTGGCGCTAGAGAACCCCTGTAAAAATCTTTGTAAATCAATTCCAGAATAGCGAAGTGTATCTAATTTTTCTTCCGTTACCCCACGCTCTCTCATTTTTTCAATTGTACTGCTCGCCTGAATTTTTGCCATACCGCAGTCATGATGACCAACAACGCATACTTCATCTGCCCCAAGTTCATACACAGCAACTAATACACTACGCACAATACTTCCAAATGGATGGGAAATAACAGCGCCCGCTACTTTAATAATTTTCACATCACCATTACGCATATTCATTGCTTTTGGCAATAATTCAACAAGACGTGTATCCATACAAGAAATGATTACCATTTTTTTATTCGGGAATTTTCCTGCCTCATACTCTTTATATTTTTTCTCTTCAACGAATTTTTCATTATACTGCAAAATCTCTTCTAATGACTTCATAGTAAAAAGACCCCCTTTTCCTTTATATAAACTATTTATTAAGTGTACCAAAATCTAAAAAATCCCAAAAGGATATTACTTTATTGCAAATATATAATTTTTCAGACAACCGACATAATTCTTTCATAATATACACACAGCTCTGTAACAACTCTCCCATACTTTACTCACGTTTCCACTATAAACTAAATGTAGATAATGTTAAAAAGGAGTGAAACTTTATTATGTCCGACGTTCTGTTACTGAGTCGTTTTCAATTTGCAATTACTATTTTTTATCACTTTTTGTTTGTACCACTCACAATCGGACTTGTTATTTTAGTAGCGTGTATGGAAACACAATATGCACGTACATTAAATCCAACGTATCGAAAAATGGCGAATTTCTGGGGTAAGCTATTTACGATCAACTTCGTAATGGGAATCATAACCGGTATTACGATGGAGTTCCAATTCGGAACAAACTGGTCTGAGTACTCGAAATATATGGGGGACATCTTCGGATCACCACTTGCAATCGAAGCACTTGTTGCTTTCTTCTTAGAATCTACCTTCATGGGAATTTGGTTATTCGGTAAAGATAAAATCTCACCAAAGTTCCGTGCTTTTTGTATGTGGATGGTTGCGCTTGGAACAAATATTTCCGCACTTTGGATTATTACAGCGAACGGCTTTATGCAAAACCCTGTTGGCTACGTGGTGCGTAATGGCCGTGCTGAATTAGATAACTTCTGGGCACTTGTTACAAACCCATATGCATGGCATATGTTCTTCCACACAGTTGTTGGTTGTTATATCGTGGGTTCTTTCTTCGTTATGGCAATTAGTGCGTATCATTTATTACGTAAAAACGACGTGGAGTTCTTTAAGAAATCATTTAAGTTTGGGTTAGTATTAGGAATATTCGCCGCAACTGCAACACCTTTCATCGGTCACGAATCCGGTGCTTTCGCAGCGAAAATGCAACCTGCAAAAGGGGCTGCAATGGAAGCAGTTTGGGAAACTGGTAAAGGTCAAGGCTTCTCAATCATCCAAATTCCCGATGTGAAAAATGAGAAGAACTTCGAAGCATTAACAATTCCAAAACTCGGCAGCTTCTTCTATACAAATTCATTTGATGGAAAAATCGTCGGTTTAAAAGATATTCCAAAGGACGAACGCCCAAACGTAAATCTAGTTTACTACAGCTTCCGTTTAATGGTTGCACTTGGCACATTCTTTATGGCACTTACATGGTTTGGTTTCTATTTAAGCCGCAAAGGAAAACTAGAAAACTCAAAACGTTTCTTAAAAATTACAATGTGGTCTGTATTACTTCCATATGTAGCAATTAATGCGGGTTGGATTGTTGCAGAAGCGGGACGTCAGCCATGGACAGTATACAAACTGATGCGAACAGCAGAATCAGTTTCACCAATTTCTGTACCGCAAATTTGGTTCTCATTACTTAGTTTAGTATTGTTCTATACATTACTTTTAATTGCCGATGTATATCTCATGCTGAAATTTGCTAAGAAAGGACCAGCAGCATTAGAAGAACCTACTAAAGGAGGTGCAGCTCATGTCTCATGATATGCTTGCAGTCATTTGGTTTGGTTTATGGGGCGTGATTTGGACGGTTTACTTTATTCTCGACGGTTATGCACTTGGTAACGGAATGATTTTCCCGTTCGTTACCAAAGACCGGCAAGAACGAAATCAAATGCAAGAAGCAATTGGACCGTTCTGGGGCGGTAACGAAGTATGGTTAATTACAGCAGGCGGTGCAACATTCGCTGCCTTCCCAATCACATATGCAAATATGTTTAGCTACTTATATACACCTTTATTTTTAGTATTACTTGCTCTTTTCGCTCGTGCAGCTGGGCTTGAATTTATGCATAAGGATGATTCACCAATTTGGCAAAGTACTTGTAAGTGGGCGTTTGCAATTGGTAGTTTCCTGATTGCCTTCTTATTCGGTGTTACATTTGCAAACCTTTATTACGGTCTGCAAATTGGAAAAGACGGCTATGAAGGAACATTATTCAGCTTATTAAACCATTACGGTATTTTAGGCGGTCTCTTCTTCACTGCAATCTTTGTTGTATCCGGTGCACTTTGGGTCATGATTAAAACATCTGGTGAAGTATCAGATCGCGCTTATAAAATTGCAAAACCATTTTCAATGGCAGCTGCGATCATTTTAGCCATCTTCTATGTAGCAACTGCAAACCGTACAAACTTATTCCAAAACTTTACGGAATATCCTGTACTGTTCATTCTTCCGCTACTAGCAATGTTAATGAGTGTCTTAGCGATCATTATGGTTTATAAACATAAAATTGGTTTTGCATTCACATTTGTATGCTTAACAATTGCTATGTTTATGACAACTGGCTTTGCAGGTATGTTCCCAAGAATGTTGCCATCACGTATTAACGATGCATATAGTACAACGTTATACCAAGCAGCAGGCAGTGAACTAAACTTAAAAATCATGTTCTTCGTCGCAATGGTAATGGTACCAATCGTTATCGGATATCAATTATGGAGCTACACGATTTTCAAAGAAAAAATTCATAAAGACTCTGCAAAAGGATATCACTAGAATGAAAAAAGGCGCTCTCTTAGGAGCGTCTTTTTTCATTTAAAGCTTATAGCGTAAATTGTATCCCTTGATCATTCACATCTTTATCATACACATCTGTAGCACTAATTCCATTAAAAGCTCTCACACTAAATCCTACATTAGACGATCCAGAACCGTTATATGCTTTCGTTTGTTCGATTGGATGTACATTATATTTATCCCCCAAATTAATTGAACCATTACAGTTTTCAATAACTACACCATCAATAACAGCAGGCATCGTATCACTCACCTTCATTGTGTTATTTTCAGTTTATGAAAAGAGCCTAAAAAAATAGCATGTTTAAAAAAAAAAGAAAAAGCTCTCCTTCAATTCAAAACAAAAAAACACCCGTAATGAGTGTTTTTTTGTAAGCATGAATGACTAGTATGAAGAGATATTTAACTTCTTCAAACATTTATTAGGGGTAATGTTTTGAAAAAGAAAACCCTTTCACAATTCATTTTACATGAATCGAGTGTGTCGTAAATTGATAATATTTATACGAAAGATTGCTAATGTTTAGTATAGATATTTTTCCCTATAATGATAGTAAAAAAGTACCTTTCCACAAAAAAAAAAAACGCCTCCCAAAGAGGCGCTCCTACTTGTTTATATTGCCTTTATATGTTGAAACCCTATTCCCATCATACGTAAACATACCCTATAAAACAGAATCCATGATTGTTACAAGATTGTTAGATGCAAAAGAATCGAGATGAACCATTATATGAAAAATTCTGCTTTATAGAATGTACCCACAAATCACAGTGTAATTGATTCCTTTCCTTTTTTCACCTGAAATAAAACCAATATGCATAATTACATATGATCTACAGCATAAAGTGAAACTTCCATCAGTGGATGTTTTCTTCATCCCTCACTGATTATTTGCCCTTACCATCAGACTTGTACGTACAGTTTATCCCCTACCTAACTCCTTTACTTTCGCTGAACTTTTGGGTGGGGGTCTTACTGCCCGCGAATAGCAGGATAAAAAGAAAAAAGACACTCCAAAGAGTGCCCTTCCCTAATTTAAACCACTTTACTTAATATATCGCTTTGAATATATTTTATCATATTTATCTATATTGTTTATTGAGAAATTTCTAAACATTTATTTTTCTAACTATATTCTTTTAGATAATGTAATATATAAGTGGAACTTTATAACAATCATATAAAAACTGAGGTGTATACAAAAGTCATGTTTTTTGGATTTATTACGCTTACTCTACTCATTATTTTTCTATTCTTTTATATAAAAGATCCTAGAAGAATAATAAACGGATTTTTATTTAATATGTTTTTCTGCTCACTTCTAGTTTTTTGCCTTTATTTACTTGTCAAAGCAAATAACCCGAATATCCAACCATTTGTTGCGATACCATTATTAGTACTTCTCTTTATGCTTCCCTTTGGTATAATCGCCTTAATTGTCGGGCTGTTTCTCAATGCAAAAACACTAATGAGAAAAGAAGGACGACGCTTTTCTAATTGCTTAACTTTAATTTTAGGTATATTTATTTTACTATTTTTAATAATACCTATCATTAATCCGGCTAGCTTTTTCTCTCCGCATTTCCATCCTATTTTCGGTGCAATCTCTCTTATTATTTTCTATTTCTTTATACACTTATCAAATTTCTTAACCGCCTATTTCCTTTATCAATTCAACAGACCAAGACGTAATCAAGATTTCATTATCGTTCTTGGTAGCGGATTAATTAATGATAAAGTACCACCGCTTTTAGCAAGCAGAATTAATAAGGCAATTGATTTTTACTGGAAACAAGCAGCTGTCGCTTCTCCGCCCACAATTATTTTTTCAGGTGGACAAGGACCCGATGAAAATCTTCCTGAAGCAGAAGCAATGCAAAAGTACGCTGTTCAAAAAGGTATTCCTATCGAGCATACAATACAAGAAAATCATTCCGTAAATACGTATCAAAACATGCTCTTTTCAAAACAAATTATGGATTCATTAAAGCCAGATAAACATAAAAGCATCTTTACAACGAACAACTTCCACCTATTCCGTGCTGGCTTATATGCAAGACAAGCAGGACTCAATAGCCAAGGAATTGGTTCAAAAACTGCTTTCTACTATTGGCCAAATGCGATGATTCGAGAATATATTGCGATTGTTGTTATGGGGCGTAAGCGTCATATTAAGGTTGTAGGTGTTATTTTAGGGTTCGCTGTCTTATTATCTGCCCTAAGCTTTTTAATTAATTAATTTACAAAGAAAAGCCATCCTTACGAAAGAAGGCACTGAAAAAGTGTTTGCTTTGAAAAAATAACACGAATTTTATCAATATGTTGAAAAGAAAAAAGAGTCCATTACCTGTATATAGTAGGTGATGAACTCCTTTTTCTTATGAAGTGGACTTTTTCAGTGGCCTAGGTGGATGGCTTTTTTGATTTGCACTTATCTTCTAGTCATGCTGAATCATCATCTCTTTAATTTCCTTAACTCGTTCTACTGTAATTCCTTCCCTCTGTTCAAATGCCAAAGGATGATTCGTCGGTTCTAATTCGATAAGAGGTCTTACACCTATAGCTCTTGTATGAACATTGGTCCTCAAATTTAATGTTTCTGGATAACCAGGAATCGACGTAGAAAGCCAACCGAAATAAGGCTCTTCTCCCTCTCTCCCTTCAGTTTCCCATAGTTCCATTGTTCTATCAAAATTTGCTTTACTTAAAGACACCCAAACATCCCACATGAATGTTTCATTACTATTTAACACTGATATTTCAATACAGCATCAAATAAAGTAATGCTCCCCGTCCATAATGCAAAGATCAGCATTTAATTCAAAACATTTTTGCCTTTCTCTTTCAGGAATAGAATAATAGTAAAAAGGTGCACCACTTCCATGGCACATTGGTAATTCTTGTTATAAATGATTACATGTAAATTTTTGCTGATGCATTTCTTTATTACTGTTTTTTTCCATATATTCTTCTTCTGCGCATTTTTTATCTTCTTATACAATCCTAGGAATGAATCGACAGTTGATTACATGTAAAAAAAGCATCTATTATAGGTGACTTTTCTTTACATGCTAAATGAATGTGCCGATATTGTTTCTGCTTTAATTTTTTCATTTCAATATTCTTATGTGATTTAAAAAATAACTCTGGCCCCATCGTAATCCCAATATTTTGTGAAACCATATTAACAATCGTTTCACAATTCAACACTTCTAATATGATATTTGGGCATACTTGGTAATCGGATAAATTTTTTATCACTAATGGCTGATACGGTCCCTTCGGCATAATAAAGTCCATCCCATCAATTTGTTGAATATCAATTATTTTTTGATTCACTAACAGATGATTTTTTGGTAGTCCTAATACAATCTCATCTTTACTAACGAGTATTGATTTCATTTGTTTATTTACATTTGATTCCAATACAAACCCTATATCCACTGTACCATTATCAATCCATTCCATTACTTCTCCATATGTACCTTCAAATAATAAAACTTTAACACCTGAGTAACTCTTTTTAAGCTGCAACAACATAGACGGTAGTATTTGTGCCGCTGCACTCGTAAATGCCCCGATTTTGAGCGTACCTTCCAATCTCTTATTTTGCATAGATACTTCTTGTTTAATCGCTGCTTCACTCTTTAACACATTTTGAATATGTGGAAAAATACGATTTGCAAACTCGGTTCTTCTAATTTCAGCTTGCTTATTTCTATGTAACAAAGAATGACCAAATTCTTTTTCTAAACTAGCAATCGCATGACTCACGGCTGATTGTGTCATGTTCAATTGTTCTGCCGCTCTAGTAAAATTACCTAACTCTACTACCTTTTGAAAAATTTCATATCTAGCTATCGTCATGAATTTTACTCATACCTCTCATTTAAAATATGAATTTCATTAATTTCATTATACCCGTTACGATAAAAATAGAACAATTCATCCAAGGGAGGATTCACATTGAATAAAATATTTTTATTAACACTCGGGATGTTCGCATTAGGAGTAGATGCTTATATAATGGCAGGAATATTACCTCAAATCGCTGATGATTTTCATGTTTCGATTGGGACTGCTGGGCAAACCGTAAGTATCTTCACAATCTGCTATGCGATTGCAGCTCCTTTGTTTGCTACATGCATGAGAAAGACGAATCCAAAACATACATTATTAGCAGCATTATTCCTTTTCACAGTCTCTAACTTCCTGACTGCTGTGACTCATCATTTTATTATTCTATTAATTTCTAGAGGCTTGGCTGGCATAGGTGCTGGTCTATACTCACCATTGGCATCATCTGCTGCTGTTACATTAGTTTCTGAAAAAAGAAGGGGGAGAGCTTTAAGCACTGTTTTACTCGGAATGAGTGCTGGAACCGTAATTGGCGTTCCATTTGGTATATATATCGCTTCCATTTATGAATGGCGCATGGCGATGTGGTTTATCGTCACAATTGGGGCAATCGGGATATTTGCTCTCTTCGCTAAATTCCCTATGATAGAATCTAGTCCTTTGCCAACATTAAAAGCACGGCTAAGTATGTTCAAAAACAAAAAAATCTCTCTTGTCATGCTTATTACAATGATATTAAGCTTTTGTAGTTTGGGCTTGTACACATACTTAGATTCCATCATTACTGCATATGGATTCCAAAAATCTATCCTATTTATTTGGATGTGGGGAATCGGCGGAATTGCCGGAAGTTTTATAATCGGGTTTATAATGGATTTTTATAAAAAGCCAAAGATCATATTACTGTACTTAATGGGAATCATGTTTTTCTCATTTATATGCATGGGAGTTTTCCATGAAACTGCGTTATTGTTAGCCATCTGTTTAATTCTTTGGGGAAGTACAGGGTGGGCGGCACTAGTCACCCAACAAAAAACACTCTTAGAAATTAGTCCAGATCATGCTACCATTTCAATTGCTTTACTTAGCTCTATTAATTATTTTTCTGGTTCCATTGGGACAATGACAAACGGAATACTTTTAGAAAAAGGAATAGCACCTGTTACTTTACCTTATATAATAGCCGGTATATTACTTTTTGCTATAGGAGGACAAATTCTTTTTATCGGTAAAAAAATTGTAAAAGTACGGAAATCTCACTAAATTATGATTCAAAACAATAAGCCACTATCTTCTTCATTTAAGATAGTGGCTTATTACTAACATAACCTTTTATGGTCTTCCCCACTTTCCACCATGCTTTATCCATTCCACATACTCATGAAACATGGATACTCGATCTTGAAATTGAAAAGGAATATACAAGATATAAGGGGATAATGGTATAAAGTAAAACTTTAATCATTGTGGGGGCCTTGATTCCCCAACTAATTTCTTTACTTTCGCTGAATTGTTAAAGTAGGAGTAGGAATCATAAATAGCAGGGTACATAATAACAATGAAACATCAAGGAATGATAAAATACAGAACTACGATAAATCTTAAGAAAGGCTGGTTAAAGTGAGCCAAAAAAATTTTTATAAGAAAAAACGATGGATTATACCCGTTTCGACCATTGTCATTCCTACAGTGCTTATATCTATTATTAATCGGTTCACACCTATCCTCAAAGCAAAAGTAATAAAACAACTTTTCGAGGCAAAGCCTTTTGCATCACCTAAAAACATGGAAACGATAAGAAAGCAAGTGGTAGTAAAAAAAGCCCAAGAAGCATTCCCTTCACTTCTTGAGCTTTTTTATGTTTATCTTCTCTTCGTAACCTTCCCAGATCCACCAACCCGTGTTTTAGGGGGAGACGTATTCTTCGGCGGGCTTTTAATCGAAGATTTCGGCTTCACATCTGAACCACTAGAACCGCCCGGTGATTTAATAATCTTTCCTTTATTCTCAGTAGACGGTGGTACAGTTTTCGTCTCTTTTTCTGTAATGCTTCCTTTATCGCCTACGGATGTCTTTGGATCTACTTTATCACTTCTCTTAATAATAGAACCCTTACCTTGCTTTGTAATAGGCGGTGGTGTCTTCTTCTCTTCTTTTGTAGGCGGTCTTTCTGGAATAACCGGTTTATGATTTTTCCGATCTGTATATCCACGGTAATCGCCATGATACGATTTACGCGAATCAAATATATCGTCTAATATACTTGCTAAAATATAACCTTGTAAGAAAGATGGCTGATAATTTTGACGGACAAACTCTTTGTTACTTATCTCAACTAATGTATCCGATGGTTTCTCTTTGTCTTTCTGAATGTTGTATATTTTATCAGAATACACAAGGAACATCTGATTTTCATCTTCTTTAGACGCTTGTTTTGGTTCCCTTTCATCAATCAGCTCCTTTGCCACCTCTGGAACTGATTGATTGGCGGCCCTATACACATATGATTCTTGCTTGCCGTCTTTTGCAACTGATTCTAATGGGTAACGATCTTGAATCGATTTTTCATTTTGACACCCCGATAAAGCAAAACCAGCAATTACAAGTAACGTAACAATGGCAAAGATAGGGATTATGAATGATTTAATCATGGTAAACAATCGGTTTGACATGATTACCGCCCCCTTACGTTGCCCTTATAATTTGTACATCAGCAGAAAGAATCGATTCTCCCTCATACATCATTGTACGGCCATCTTGCCACTCAATGCGAAGTAGCTTCCGGTTGTCAGATTGGAACTCCCATACGTGTTGTTCATCAGATATTGCAAATGGCGTTTTCCCCATCACAACAGCACGTCCGTTATATTGCTCTTCCATATGATACTCGATATCATCCATTTCGATCGTCGTTGGAATCTCATTTATAGAATCTAAACGACCATCAATTGGTGTATATAGTTTATAATAGGTGCTTTCACGATTTTCAATTTTTAAATAGCGAATGGTCTTTCCGTCCTGCAATGTTAAAATAATTTCATTCCGAGAATGCATACTTGTTTTTCCAATCATTTCGTACATCACTAATGAAACTTCGATCATATCACCAGGCGTTAACGTTAATAGGCTTTTTTCTGGCTTAGCGGGTTCTGGACTTTTCATTATATTTTTAATTCGTTTGAATAAACTCATAATCTATCCCCTCCTTTTCTCGTTATAGACAAGCTGCTAAAATGAGGGCCCCGACAACATGTAACGAACCAGCCAATAAAGCGTGTGCAACATTCCCTTGTTTCGTTCCCCCTTCTAAATCTAAACCAGCCACTTTTTTCAAAATGAGTTCGATAAACATTTCTACAACTAACAAAATAACGAATGAAACTGCCGATGCAAGCAGCGCTTGCCATAAATCATTTGCTTTCGTAATCGACTGTGACAAAATATATCCTTGCGCAAATAACTTCATAATAAAGCGCGTTGTCACAGCAATATTCCCTTTTTTAATTTCTACCAAATCGTTATATTTTGTAAAGATAGAATCAACCCACATAAGTACAAATAAAAGAACAGCGCTTGCTCCTGTCCATACAAGCATGGCTAACACATTCATCCATGTCATGGTGAAACCTCCTCTAGAGAATAATAGAAAACCGACATGATTGATTTTCATGACATGTCGGTTCCTTTATCTTCTATATATCCATTTTGATTTTCCAACACATAAACCGCGGCTATGAAAACAAAAACAGGTCTCCTCTTTTTGTTTTCACGCGGCATGGGGCAAAAAAAGGCTCTGACCGCTCCTATGCATGATCGGATGCTCTCTCCAACCTAAAAAGAAAGGGGTTTATCGTTTCTTCGTTTTATAGATCCCCTTTGATTTTTCAACATATAAACTGCGGTCATGAAAACAAAAACAGGCCTCCACTCATTTCCTCCTTTTGTTTTCACGCGGAATGCGACCAAAAAAGGTACTGACCGCTCCTATACATGGGCGGACGCTCTCTCCAACCTAAAAAGAAAGGGTTTTAGCTTTTCATTTATATATTATTTCTCATACTGCTTCATAATACGTGCTAGTTCATCATCCACAGCTGAGTTTTTATTTAAAGCCGCAAATTCATCATCTAACGACTTTTCTTTTTTATAAATTTCACCGCTTGCTTCTGCTTCAGCCTCTAATTGAAGAGCTTTTTCTTCCATACGGCTTAAACCAGCTTTTGCTGTATTTGCATCAAATCCAGACATTGCTTGATTAATATTCTTTTGTGCTTTCGCTGCGTTCACACGCGCCACAAGTGTTTCACGTTTATTTCTCAGTTCAGTTAATTGTTTACGCATTTCTTCCAATTTCGCACGAAGATTATCAGCAGCTGCTTTATTTTGCTCATAACTCGCTTTATATTCATTCATCTTTTGCTCTACATTTTGTTTTTCTTCTAAAGCACGTCGTGCAAGATCAATATTATTTGCTTGAACAGCCATATGTGCTTGTTCTTCACGTTTCTTTACAAGTGCTTCTTGTTCTTCAAACAATAATTTAAACTTTTTCTCAAGCGCAATTTGAGCTGCTACACTCTTCTCAGCTTCTTGTACATCCTCTTGCATATCGCGTAAATATTGATCCGTCATCTTAACTGGATCTTCTGCCTTTTCAATTAATGCATACACATTTGACATTGTTAAATCTCTTAATCGTTTAAAAACAGACATTTAAACTCCTCCTATAAACTGCTTCATATTTCAAATTCAATACCTGGAAAACTAAAAATTCTTCCTCTACAGTAAGAATATTCATTTTTAAAGCCTATGTGTACATTATATCAAAACTAAGATGTCCTTACATGTTATTTCTTGAATATGTAAACTATAATATGACATTCCCTTCTCAACATTGACCTCATATCAAATCCTTTGATATCCTCAAAATCAATCATTCAAACCACTATAAAAATAGCAAGTCATAAAAAAAGCTTTGCGAAATCCGCAAAGCTTTTTTCTACTTATTAACGACTCGCTCCATATCAGGACTACAACTATTTGACTGACATGATTTATTTAAGGAACATGCTGCGCATTTCCCTTTTTTACTTCTCTTCACAAAATTGAATAATGTATATCCTGCATAACCAAAAATGATAGCTCCAATTACAATATTGACCATCATTATGATACATCTCCTTCTAGAATCCGAGTAAGGATCCGACTTGGTATATAACGAGCGTTAAAACATAAGCAACTATAAGTGGATAAACAACAGAGAAAATTGTCCACTTGACAGATCCTGTTTCACGACGAATAACAGCTACTGTCGCCAAACATGGAACATATAACAAAATGAAGAACATAAACGCATATGCTGATAATGCAGTATAGTGCGCTCCCATTACATTTCCTAATACATCCTCTTTCACCGCATAAATAATGGCCATTGTTGAAACAACAACTTCTTTTGCTAAAAATCCTGTTAATAATGATGCCGCTGCTTGCCATGTTCCAAAACCGAGCGGTGCTAAGATTGGTGCAATAAAGCCACCAATAATCGCTAAGTAACTTTCTCCCATATCGACGCCAAATCCAGATGGACCAGCATAGTTGAGTAACCAGATAACAACAGATCCACCAAAGATAAATGTACCAGCTTTACGTACGAAACCTTTTCCTTTTTCCCACGTACTAAGCCACAATGTTTTTGCTTGTGGTACACGATAAGGCGGAAGCTCAATAACGAAAATAGATTTTTCTTCTTTTAAAACAGTAAGAGACATTACTTTTGTAACGAGTAAAGCAAGTACAATACCTGCAATGTATAAAGAGAACACAACAGTCGCTTGACTATTCGGGAAAAAGACTCCCGCAAATAATGCATATACAGGTAAACGCGCTGAACAAGACATAAATGGTGTTACTAAAACGGTAAGTAATCTTTCTTTTTCCTGCTCAATCGTTCTCGCTGCCATAATCCCGGGAACGTTACAACCAAAACCGATAATCATAGGAATAAATGCTTTTCCGTTTAAACCAAAGAATTCCATAATACGGTCCATTACAACTGCAATGCGGGCCATATACCCTGAGTCTTCTAATAACGAAATAAAGAAGAACAATGCAAAAATTTGTGGAACGAATACTAATACCGCACCAACGCCGGCAATAATTCCCTCTGTAACGAGCGCTTGAATAAACTCAGAGGCACCAATGTTTGTTAAACCTGCCGTTACCCAATCCGTAAACTGCCCACCAAGAAATTCATCAAGCATATCTGATAAAGGCGTACCAATCCACGTAAACGTAACCTGAAAAATAAAAAACATAACTGCTAAAAAGATTGGAAGTCCTAAAATTTTATGTGTAATTAACTTATCAATTTTTTCTGAAAAGGGAATCTTTCCTTCCTTTTCATGCTGAATGACATTTGTTTTTAACTTTTCAATATACGCTGCACGTGTCCGGTAAATATGCTGTTCTAGCGTACTATCAAGTTTCGCTTCTAATTTAGAACGAATTGCTACAAGCTTTTCATAAACAGGCAATCTTTTAACTTCTTGTTCTACTACTTCGTTATTACTTAAAAATTGAAGTGTAAGCCATCTAGGATGCTCATAATTTGCTTGAGTTAAAAGATCCATGATTTCTTCAATACCTGCATCTACTTCTTTACCATAAGAAAGAGTGAAAGGCTTTTTCTCTTTCTTCTCGTTCTCATGAAGAGTAGCCAGTAATTCTTCACAACCTTTACCACTTCTCGCAACAACAGGAACGACCGTTACTCCTAATATTTCTGACAATCTGTTCGCATTAATAACAATTCCGCGTTGCTTCGCAACATCAATCATATTTAAACCGATAGAAACTGGTTTACCAAACTCTAGTAGTTGCAATGTTAAATGCATATTGCGTTCAAATTGAGAAGAGTCAACAATATTTAGCATATGATGAAATTCTTCTGTTAGTAGAAACTTTGTAACAACACCTTCATCACGAGAAACAGGATTTAAATCATATATACCTGGTAAATCAATTAATGTCCCTTGCTTCCCCTTTAACTTACCAACCTTCTTTTCTACTGTTACTCCGCTCCAGTTTCCTACATATTCATAAGAACCAGTCAGCGCATTAAATAATGATGTTTTCCCTGTATTCGGGTTCCCTAGTAACGCAACCTTATTCACGCTAATTCCACCTTTATCATTTTCGCGTCACAATGACGAATACTAATTAATTGTCCACGGCACTCTAATGTACACGGCCCTTTAAACATCGCTCTTTGTTTCATACGAAGTTCACTTCCTTCTGAAAGACCAAAAGCAGCTAATCTCCGCTTTAATAATTTATCTAACGTTTGTAAATTTTTAACTAATACTTTTTCACCTATTTTAATGTCAACTAAGCTCATAATCTTCCCCCTCAAAAGAGAATGATAATTATTTTCAAGAAAATTATATCACATTCTATGAATCAAGTACTATATATTTTTTCTTCCTATTTATTAACATTTCGGGAGAATTATATATATCCATGTTGATTTGCTGGCATATAAGTCGCTGCTATAAAAACAAAAGGAGATCTCCACTCGTTTTCTCCTTTTGTTTTCACTTGGCACGGGGCAGGAAGAGGGTCTGACCGCTTCTATCCATGGCCGGATCCTCTCTCCCACCTAAAAAGAAAGGTTTTATTTAAATATATTTAAATTTTTCAACATATAAGTTACTGCTATGGATAACAAAAGGTGAGCTGCACTCGTTTTCTCCCTTTATTTTCACTTGGCACGGGGCAGGAAGAGGGTCTGACCGCTTCTATCCATGGCCGGATCCTCTCTCCCATCTAAAAGGGAAGGTTTTATTTCAATTTGTATTTACATATTTAAATGATTGTTCCTAATAGATTCATTTGCCATTCTCATCCATTTCAATTACAATAAACCTAACAAATAAAGAATCTCGTTATCACAGGGGGAGCTTTGCTGCTGAGAGGGAACACTTCGTTCCGACCCTTAGAACCTGTTAGTTAATGCTAACGTAGGAATTGTGCAAACGTTGAACTTGAAATACCTCATTCTTTTTCCACTTACGTATTTCATATCTCCCTATGATAAGTATTCTTTTTTGTGCAACTTGGATTTAGGGGGATTAACAACATGCGTAACACCAATTTACAAGCGATGATTGAATCTGCAATCCTTGCAGCCTTCGCCTTGATCATCGACATTTTACCACTATCAATTAAACTTCCAACAGGCGGTTCTGTTTCATTTGCAATGATTCCTATTTTTATTATCGCTTACCGCTGGGGCTTTAAAACTGCTTTCTTAGGAGGACTCATTTGGGGTCTACTACAAATCGTAGTTGGCGATGCTTACATTTTAACGCCAGTTCAAGCGTTTATTGAGTACTTCGTTGCATTTGCTTTTATCGGTTTTGCTGGTTTATTCTATCGTCCAATTCAAAAGGCACTTGCGAACAACCAACATACATCTAACGTACAATCCGACATTGGTAGCCGCAAAGATAAACCTTCATCAAAAAGCGGTCAAGGGAAAAAGGCGCTTTTTTATATTATCCTTGCTACATTTGTTGGTAGCTTTGCCCGTTATTTCTGTCACTTTATTGCTGGTGTTATCTTCTTTGGGAAGTACGCACCACCAGGACAGTCAGCTGTTCTTTATTCATTGATCGTGAATGGTAGTACAATGCTTGGTTCATTTGCATTATGCACAGTATTACTACTACTCCTGTTTTCAACTTCACCACGCTTATTTAAAAGTATCGGTGCACATAATATGAATTTAAAAAATAAGAGTGCCTAAATGGCAGTCTTATTTTTTATTATTTTAACCGAGAAGACCCCGGATGGGGGTCTTCCTGCCCGTTAATACGGGATAAATAGAGATTTGAGACCATTAGATGTACTATTAATAAAAACCAAAAGGCCTTTCTCTACTGAGAAAGACCTTTTTCATTCTGTGTATTTAGACAAACCCTACTACACTTTTTTATTTAAATAGAAGTAAAACAACACACCATCTGCTGTATTATTTACACCATACTCTACGCCATGAAGTTCCAAAATATTTTTGGAAATAGCAAGTCCGAGTCCCGTTCCACCGTTTGAACGTTGACGAGCTGTATCTATACGGTAAAAACGGTCCCATATTTTATCTAATTGTTCTTCTTCAATATGAGTGCCTTTATTTTCTATACAAATCTTTATTTGATTTAGCTCATCTATTGTAGAAATAATAATATCCTCTTTTTCAGGTGTATAACGGATTGCATTCGTAATGAAATTGACAATTACTTGCTCAATGCGATGTTGATTTGCAACAACTTGAGCTGGAGATATGTGTTTGTGAATATGAAGTTGTTTCTTCTCTATTTCTAATGATAGTTGTCCACATATATGCTCAATGACCTCATCAATATGAAAAGTATCCATCTGCATTTTATACGTGCCAGATTCAAATTTAGCTAACTCCAGCATGTCCAAAATTAACATATCCATCTTATCCACTTCTTTTTCCATTGCCTGAAAATAATATTCTTTCTTATGTTCGGCTACCCCATCTTTTAGAATCGAAATACAGCTTTTCATAATACTTAGCGGTGTTTTCAATTCATGTGAGACACCTGAAATAAATTCTTTTCTCGTATTTTCTAGCTTTCTTTCTTTTTCAATATCTTGTTCTAATTGTTCAATATGTGTGTGCAATGTATTTGATAATATATTAATGTTGTTAGATAAATCGCCAATCTCATCTTTTGAAGTAATTGGGATTCTTTCCGAAAAATCTAAATGTGCAATTTTTTTCGTTGTATCATTAATTCGTAATAGCGGTTTTGCAATTTGTTTTGAGTAATAAAAAGATGCCAACAAGGTAAGTACTAGCACAAATGCAATAATATATACATAATAATCCTTTACCATTTGTACTGCTTCATCTACGGGCTGCAAGGACGCCATCGCGAATATATATGTTAAAGAGCCATCCTTTTCCTTTATCGGTTTAATTAATAATTTATATTTTATATCATTTTTTTCATAGTCATTTATTCTTAAGGCATCATTGTTATCTTTATTTTCATTTAACAGTAAGTCCGCTTGAAATTCTTTTATACTCTCCAAGAACAAAGTGTTTTTATAAAGTGGATTCACTATCCCTTTACTATCAGGTAGTTGCACTTTTGTAATAGTTCCCCCAAAACCAGTACTAGGAACTTGAGCAGCACTTTTCTTTTCCTCTTTCACCTTAGGAGCTATTTCATTTATTTTCTTATCTAATGGCTTGTTGGACCAATTTATACCCTTACTTAAATTTAATACAGCAGGAACAAATGTAGAATCTCTAACCATTCCATAAACTGAAATTTGCAACCCTGAAAAATGCGGCATTTTTTCATTTTCAACCTCTTCTATCCCCATAAGATAATAGAGAGGGATTGTAAGGTTTGTTTTTCCAAGTTCCTTCTGCGATAGCCGATCCAGCTTTACTTCGAAATAAAAATCAGTCGCATGTTTTAAATTCCCATCACTATCTAATGCTGTAATCCATGTATTATTTTCTCTATAAAAATCTTGTTCCAGTTTCTGAATTGCTTCTGTGTTACCATCACTATTCAAATACTCTCTCTCAAAAGAGCTTATATTTGTTTGAATATCACTAACTTTTCTGTTGGCATAATATTGTTTAAAAAATATCGTTTGTCCAATAAAAATCGTCGCTAAAATCAACATGCATAGTGCTGTTGTAAGAATAAATAATTTGAGTACAATCCCTTTGCTCATACATTCCCCTCAAATTTATACCCCATCCGAACAACAGTCGTAATGTACTTTGCTTTATCTCCTAATTTATTTCGTAAATTACGGATATGACTATTCACTGTCCGGTCATCACCAGCAAATTCATATCCCCAAATTCTTGAAATCAATTGCTCTCTTGTCAAAACAATTCCTTGATTCCGCATAAAATAGGTCAATATCTCAAACTCTGTATGTGTTAAATTAATGTCCACTCCCTCTATCGTAACGATACGTGATGGGAAATGAACACAAATTCCATGAATAGATAGCGTATCATTTTCATTACTTGGAGATTTACTTGTAAGTATTCGACTTTCAAGTAATCGCTTTGCCCTCGCTAGTAAAATAGGCGGACTATATGGCTTCGTTACATAATCATCCGCTCCTAACTCAAATCCAAGTAACGTATCATCTTCATCCACACGTGCCGTGAGCATAATAATCGGCACTTGAGACGTTTTACGGATTCTTCGGCAAACAGACCAACCATCCAATTCCGGTAACATGATATCAAGAATAACTAAATGAACCTCTTCTTCTTCAAACAAGGATAAAGCTTCTTTCCCATCTCTTGCCTCAAGTACTTTATATTGCTCATTTAGAAAATAATCTTTCAATATTTCGCGTAAAATATCTTCATCCTCAACAATTAAAATTGTTTTTGTCATATTCCCTTCCCCCTTCTCTCATTCTAAATAGCTAAAGACAGAGTACTATACTCTCATTTTGAATCAGTAGCAATCAATTTCGCTTCAATAATATATCGATCTGGTGCATCACCTATATAATCAAATGGATAGCACGTCGTCAGCGTTAATGTTGATTCTTCTTTCTTTACTATGACTGTGCGATCATCCGCATGTGTAATCCACATTTTTTGAATCTCATAACTATAAATCTTATTATCGTATTCCATAATGAGGTTATCTTTTTCTTTAAGCTCTCCTAGTTCTGTAAATACAGTATCGCGATGTCCACTCAGTACAGTGTGTCCTCCTTCAGATGGAGCTGTTGTCATATCACTAACAAACATACCAACTCCTTTTTTCAATGTGCTATCATTTGCTCCCCAATATATAGAGAACTTCTTCTTTATTTTGGGGATATTTAACATCGCGACTTTCTCTCCTTCTTTATATGGCATTTGAGAAGAAGGTACTTGAGAATTCACAGGTGTTTCAGTGGAATGCCCTTTTAATTCTATTTTTTCAAAATTCTTTATCTCTTCTGTCGTTAAATCTTGTGCGGAACTTTTTCCTTTGTACCATTCAAAAAAATAATACGTCCCCATAAGAATACCGACTATCATGAAAGCAAGTCCAATACGATTTATAAGTCTCACTTTAATCCCTCCATGCAAAAAATGGTAGGGATATCCTACCATTTTTAATATATGAAATTATCCCATTCTTTATAGACTAATTTATATTTTGTTTTACGCTTTAATTTTACGGCGCGTAAATCCAAACAATGATCCTAATGCTACAAGGCACGCGCTTAACGTCATCATTATTATGCTATTTGATGCTGTATTTGGTAGTTTCTCACCTTTTGTAGCTTGCACTGCCGCTTCTTTTTTCATTTGATCTTGTTTTTGTTGTTCTTGAATTCCTTCTTTTTTCATCTTATCTTGTTTTTGTTGCTCTTGTACTGCCGCTTCTTTTTTCATCTTATCTTGTTTTTGTTGTTCCTGCATTGCTGCTTCTTTTTTCGTTGTATCTTGCTGTACTTGTGCCACTTCTTCCTTTGTCATTGTCCCAGTAGACGCACTTGCTACCGAAGAATATCCTACTGATAAAAGTGCCATCGCACAGATTGGTACAAGTTTCTTTTTCATTTATATCTCTCCTTAGTATACTTTTTTCACATCGCATCGGATGTATTCATAGAATATATCTGGTATGTAAATATGAGATGCAGATGAAATGGATTTTTCTTAAAGATTCAATTACCTTCAAGAAATCAAAATTCCCTCTGCACACCTCTCTATTTACGGAATAAAAAGAGGCTGCCGAAAGTAGCTAATTCAACTACTTTCGGCAGCCTCTTTTTTTAAATATCTAGAGCATAACACCGTTATCTTTAAATGAATACCAAGTACCATTAATTAAGTGTTTGCCTATTGCCATTGCACCGTCAGATTTTAAATAATACCAGTTCCCAGATTCTTGCAACCAACCTGTTTTCATCGTACCATTCGGATTCATATAATACCAACCTGCATTAGTTCTTACCCATCCAGTTTCCATTAATCCACGATGAATATAATACCACTTATTCCCTTCTTTTACCCAACCTGTTTTCAGTGATCCATCTGGATTTGCATATACCCAACGATCTTCACCATCATGTATCCAACCAGTCTGCATAACACCATCATTACCTAAATAATAATCTCTTCCATTTTCCCTAACATAATCTTTTTGCACCATGATTCCATCTATAAAGTAATACCAATTTCCGTTATAACTTAACCATCCTTCATGAGCTTTTCCATCTTTATCAAAGTAATACCATGAATCTCCAGCTTTTACCCATTCCATTTTTTGTATAGCTTGTTCTTCTTTCGGGACAGCCTGATTCACATTTCCACTTGTTTCTGCATGAGAAACGGCAGGTACTAAAAACATTACAGACATTAAAACTAGCAAAATAATTTTTTTCATTTTTCCCAGTCTCCCAAATAATAAATTATTTTTTAGTTTCTATACCCTACAAGTAAATTATATTACGAATTATAGGTGTAAACAACACTTTTGTAATATAAATGTAATATTTTTATCATTTTTGTTACTTTTATATTTTAATAGTAACATTTTACCGTTACATCCTTACAATTAGTATAGATGTTTCGCTTTCACTAAATTCCTTTTTATCCCGCATGAATGGAAATTCATGCGGGATAAAAAGCATTGTAGATTCCCTCTACAATGCTTTTTCTGTGTCTCAGTGTCTAATTGTTACTTTCGCGTGAATTTAGAGTAAAAGGGGCTGGAGTGATAACTAATTGTCTCGGCTCAGTTTTCTTTAAGTGATTTTTGACGTTACACTTACGACGTTGGAAGGCCCATGCCCCTATAGGGTTTGTGAGAATGATCCTTTGCTCTTCATTAGGGGTCTCTTCTTTAAGATTACAACTCTCGCTCCATTTACACCATTTCATTGTAAACTGTGAAGAAGAATGATCGTTTTCTCGATCAAACAAGTGCAAAAGGCCCATCTCTTCATCTAGTACCATCGTATTACTAGTTGATAACAAAGCAAGGGTCGTCCAACGTTTCTCCATTCCCTCCTACTCCTTTTCACATATAGTGCCTAAAGCTTATTTTACCTAAAATGTGCTTGCCTTTTACCTTACATCTATAAGTTTATCCAAAAGACGACTACTCAACTATCGATTTTTCTTACAAATCACCTTACATTTTTGTAAGAAATGAAAAAAACCCTTCATCTAAACGAATGGAGGGTTTTTAATCATTTTTCATCTATATATTTTTTCATATCATCTAATCCAGCTTCATACAGTTGCAACATCATTCCATGAGAAATTGCTCCAAGAACTAAAGTCATCCCAATGAGTGAAATGCGAATAGCAGGAACATCAATTAAGTAAGCCAACATACCAAGAACGATTGTTAAAAGTAATGCTTTTATAAATGTAACACTTGTGTACTGTTTCTTTTTCATGATTATCCCCTTAATGGAAGCGTTTTCTTAATGTGATCAGTATATCATATCATCAGACTATTTTGTGGGGATTTTTGTAAAAAGAATGCTATTATAAAAATAAAGGAATTCCTCTAAGATAAATCAAATTCTTTTTTATTTCCTCACCTCTACTCTCTAACCACGTTGGACGAAAAATAATACTCTATATAAATCTTCTGCTTACTCTATTCTATTATGTTTATATCCGTTCACTACTTTCGTCATACAATATAAAAGAATCATATAAAACATAACTGGGATTATAATAATTCTTGGCTCTAGCATGAACGGATCATAAAAACCTCAAATCGAACTTTCATTTTATTTTATTCTGGCCTTCCTAATATAAACCTTTAGCCAATATGTATTTCTCTTTTTTGACTTTTCCCCTTCAATCCTTTACAGTCAAAATGTTCACAAGTTTTACAACGCAGGAGGATTCTAATGAAAATTGAAATAAAAGATACTTTAATCTCTGAAGAAGCATTACAAACAAAGGTAAAAGAACTAGCACTGCAAATTGAACGCGATTTTGAAGGAGAAGAAATCGTTGTGATCGCAGTACTAAAAGGTTCTTTCGTCTTTGCTGCTGATTTAATTCGTCACATTAAAAATGAAGTAACAATCGACTTTATCTCTGCATCTAGTTACGGCAACCAAACGGAAACAACAGGAAAAGTTAAATTGTTAAAAGATATCGATGTCAACATTACAGGCAAAAATGTAATTGTTGTAGAAGACATTATCGATTCTGGCTTAACACTTCACTTCTTAAAAGACCACTTCTTTATGCATAAACCAAAAGCATTAAAGTTCTGTACATTACTTGATAAACCAGAGCGTCGTAAAGTTGATTTGACAGCCGAGTATGTAGGTTTCCAAATTCCAGATGAATTTATCGTCGGCTATGGCATTGACTGTGCAGAAAAATATCGTAACTTACCATTTATCGCTTCAGTAGTAACAGAAAAATAAAACCACATACAACTTCCATCAATTTTTGATGGAAGTTTATTCATATCATCCACTACTATATAAATACAAATTGAAAAACCAACATAAAGCCTTTCTTTTTAGGTAGGAGAGCTCTCTCTTCATACACCGTGCCAAATTGAATTATTGCCAGGACATTTTACGATGATTTATAACCCAGAATTAGTATAATAGAGTCCTTGTTATACTTTGGTAATTTATAAAGTTCGCATTTTTATAAAATAAACATTATAATTAAAAATATAAAAGGTTGTTAACAAAAAACGTTAACAACCTTTTTATTTTTTTAGAAAAATTTTTCACTTTAGAGGAGTGATTGTATGTATTGGAAAAGAAATAATAAGCCTGTAGAAGATCCAGAAGAAATCGCTGTATGGGAATGCCAAACAGAAGATTGTTTAGGATGGATGCGTAAAAACTTTTCTTTAGAAGAAGAACCAAAATGTCCTTTATGTAAAGGTGATATGAATAGCGGGACACGACTACTACAAAAATTGTAAAGATTAGGTTCCATCTCCCCTACATTCCTCAATTATGAAATCCAATAAAGAGAAGATCCTCTTTCTCCTTATCTACAGTGCAAGTTTACTTCCTAATTATGAATTTGAAATAAATGATTGAAAAAAGCAGCTATTACTTAAAATAGCTGCTTTTTTCCTTACTGTCTACGAATATTTAGACAAGTAATCTATCCTATTACCTGATTTTTCTTTTGTATATATAAATATAAAACACTTGCTATGACGACAATTGTGCCACCAAAATAGAGGCCATACTTCGTCGCAAGTTCTACAATCGCCTCGATGTGTTTACCAAACATAGAACCAAGCATAAAATAAAGCAACGTCCACATAAATCCCGTCGTGTATGAATACAAAGCATATATTTTAAATGACATACGACTCATACCAACCAAATAAGGAACAATATGTCTAACGACAGGTATAAAATAACTTGTTACTAATGCATAATGTCCATATTTACCAATCATTTCTTGTGATTGTAAAAGATACTTCGCCTTTTTCTTTTTCATCAATTTATCAAGTACTTTATCACCAAAAACCTTTCCAAGTATATATCCTAAAGAGAGGCCGGATACGACACCTAAATAGGTTAATAAAAATGCTGGAATTACACTTAGTATGCCTACTGACGATACAAACCCACCACTCATCACAATCATTTCATCTGGAATTGGCATACCTACAATCCCAAACCATAAACAAAAGAATAAAGCCGCATAGCCATACTGCTCAATATAGGATAACAATTCATGTAATTCCATTAGGCGTATGACCTCCTAGCCTTTTTCTACAACTAAGAACATGTGCTGGAGGAAGATTCAACCAAACCTTTTTTAGTGAAATTTCCTGAAAAAAGGTTTGGATAAATGCTTTCCTTGCAAGCGAATATTGAAACGTAATAAACTCGCCGTCCTCACTTAATGACTCCATTACACTGGATAAAATACGAGATGATACTTCCGTTGGTAAGGATGTAAAAGGTAACCCTGATAATACATAATCAACCTTCTCTATTTGTAACTCCTTTATATATTTCTTTATGTTCTCCGCTGATCCATGTATAACCAAAACGTTTGGATCGTCCTTAAACTGCTTCTGTAACTTTTTGAAAAAAACTTCATTAATTTCAATCAAGATAAATATTGTATGTTCTTTTTTTCTCTTTATAATCTCTCTCGTGAATGATCCTGTTCCAGGTCCCAATTCTAGAATATACTTTGCTTCTTCGAAATTAATCGCGCCTACCATCTTTTTGGCTAATATGTTAGAACTAGGTGCAATTGCTCCAGTATTCTTTGGATGTTTCACAAATTCGGTTAAGAATGTAATAAGTTGCATCTCTAACCTCTCCCGTTCATTCAATATCGTCTAATATAGCTCCAAGTATAACTATCATTTTTTAAAAAATAACATGGAAATTTCTTAAGATTTTATGAAGAAATAAAAAACAGCTACCGCCTATAGCGATAGCTGCTTCCTTCATTACTTCGCGCTCACAATTTTATAGTAAGAACGAACTGTTAAGAAGTAATATCCAATGTAAATTACACTATATACTCCGATACTAATTAGTAGTGGGATTAATATTTCAAATGGTAGCAAGTTTGATAAGCCTTTTAATGCAAATAAACTGTGGCAAATCCCTACTACTAATGGAATTGTAAAGATAAAGCTTACTTGTTTTGCAATTGCTTTTTTCATTTCTTGTTTTGTAACCCCGACTTTACGTAGTACAACGTAACGATCGCGGTCTGCACTTGCTTCTGTTAGCTGTTTGAAGTAAATGATAGAGCCTGTTGCTAGTAAGAAGACAAGTCCTAAGAATAGACCGATAAACATCATTAATCCTGTTGCTTCCAGCATACCATGGAAACCAGTGTAGAAATCATTGAAAGGTCGCGCAACTTCTGATTCTCCAGCTGGCATCACTTTCTTTAATTTCTCTGTTAGCACTTTACTATTCTTCTCATCTTTTACATCGATATTTTTAACGATACGTGTGTCAGCTACTGCCTTCGCACTCTTATATACTTCATCTGGTACAACAACGAATAGTTCTCCTAAGTTCGTTATATTACGTCCTTCAGCACCTTTAATCGTTAATGTTTTCGCTTCATTACCAATCGGGAATACCGCTTTATTCCCTTTATATACAGTGCTGAACTCCTGCCCTTCAATATACATACCATCAAATACGAATGCCTCGTTAGCCGCCAAACTTACAGCCTCTACATCCATATTCTTTGCTATGTTATTAAATGCTGATTGCGATACAAGCTGATATTTCTCGGTAACTAAATAATTTGTATTCATACCCATATCTGCTTTTTCGCCTTTAAACTTCCCTTTAACAGGAACCATTTCTATTTCGAATTGGTTCGTTACAGGATGCTTCTGTTTCTCTTCACCCAAAATCGCATTTACTTTATTGTCAAGTGCCGCATCCTTTTTCTCGTAAGAATAACTGTGCGGCGCATAACCTTTCGTTTGTTTAAACGTGTTGTAATACATCGTAACAGACGTACCAACTGCAGTTAATGTTACCGCACTTAATATTGCAATAGTTGCTAGAGATTTTGCATTTCCTTTAATGCGGTACAGTAACTGTGACGTCGTTACCATGTTCATACCGTTATAGAAAGATGATTTCTTATGTCTTGCTCGTTTTAATACAAACACTGTAAAGAACATAAATAGTAAGTACGTACCAAGTACTGTTGCAAGTAGAATGTAAAGCGCAACTGTCATAAAGTCTGCATATTTAATAGCTTTAATATACATCAGTGATAAGAAATAACCTGAACCAATTAAACAAACTGAAATCAATGCCATAATCATTGATCCTTTTGGCATCGCTTCCCCTTCACGCTCCGCACGGAAAAGCTCAATTAATTTAAAGCGATAGATTAAACGATATCCTTGCAGTGATGTATAAAGGATAATCACAAAAAAGATAATTGCTGTATCAATAATTGCTCCCATTGGTACTTCAAAGTGAACATTTAAGTTTAGTCCCATCATACTTACTAATAACTCAAGGAATAACTTCGAAAGTACACTACCAATTGCAATCCCGATTACTAATGACATCAAACCCATCAGCATATTTTCATAAAATAACATTTTACCAATTTGTCTTTTTCGAATTCCTAGTAGTGAATAGAGTCCAACTTCTTTTTTACGTTTCCGTGTAAAGAATCCGTTAGAGTATATAATAAATACCGCTACGAAAATAATTAGCATCACACTGGAAACTTGGAATGCTCCACTAATTTTCTTAGAACCTTCCGCTGCCTTTTCCATTTGTGAATTATACTGAAGTGCCTTAAATGTAAAATAAATGACGATGCTAAAGATCATCGATGCAAAATATAAAAAGTAATCTTTAAAGTTCCGCTGTATATTGCGGAGGGCAATGCTAGATAACGTCATCCATTGCACCTCCGGAAATTGCGGACATTACGTCTACTACTTGTTGGAAGAATTGTTTACGAGTTAATTCCCCGCGGTGCAATTCTTTATATAACTCTCCATCCTTAATGAAGATAACTCGTTTACAATAACTTGCCGCAAACGCATCATGCGTTACCATTAAAATTGTTGAATTATCATATTCATTTAATGACTTCATACTTTCTAATAAGTCTGTTGCTGATTTTGAATCAAGAGCTCCTGTTGGCTCGTCCCCAAAAATCATACTTGGATTTGTAACGATTGCACGTGATGCTGCGCAGCGCTGCTTCTGTCCACCCGATACTTGGTATGGGAATTGACTTAAAATATGGTCAATACCAAACTTCTTCGCAATTTCAAGAACGCGGCGATCAATTTCATTTGCTTTCACTTTTGATAACGCAAGTGGTAATGCAATGTTCTCTTTCACCGTTAGCGTATCTAATAAGTTATAATCTTGGAAAATGAATCCTAAATGATCACGGCGGAACAATGCTAATTTATCATCATTCATTTTCACAATGTCTTTCCCATCAATTAAAATCTCACCGCTCGTTGCATTATCAATTGTAGAAAGAACATTTAAAAGAGTCGTTTTACCAGATCCAGAAGGTCCCATAATTCCAACGAATTCACCTTCTTGCACTTGTAAGTTAATACCTTTTAACGCTTCAAATTTATTTCCACCTGTATCATATACTTTTTTAATATTTTTCGCTTCTAACACTGTTTTCATCTCTATATCCCTCACTTCTTCTATTCTCTATTTTCACTATATCTAACTCCTACTCTTGCCACTATCGATGTTTCTTACACAAACATGACAGTTATGTAAGGGCGCTTATATAACTACAGATTGAAAAACCACATAACACCTAATCTTTAAGTGGGAAAGAGCATTCGGCCATGCGTAGAAGCGATTAGTGCCTTTTTCAGCCCCATGCCACGTGAAAACGAAGGTAGAAAGTGAGTGGGGATTCGCTTGTGTATGCATAACCGCGTTTTATATGTTGGTAAATCAAAATGAATATATATACTAGTAGAAAAACACACATTTAACTTTATGAAATAACTACTTTGTTACTATAGCACCCGGCTAACATACCATCTATTCATTCTCCTTACACGAACATTACATTTCTGTAAGGTTAAAAAATCCGGTACTGATGATTCAGCACCGGATTCCTTATGAAAGAGTAATATGAGTGATGTACTTAAGCTATACACATAAAGCAACTAACTCCTGTGCTTGATCTTGAAGAGCTCGCTCTCGAAATTCTCCATTCTTTCCAAAGTTATTCTTTTACAGGAATAACTGCACCTTTATATTCCTTATTAATAAAGTCTTCAATTTCTTTCGAATGCAATACTTCTACAAGTGCTTTAATTTCTTTTTTATCTTTATCGCCTTTGCGAACGGCGACTACGTTTACATATGGAGAATCATTACCTTCAATCGCGATTGCATCTTTCCTTGGATTTAATTTTGCATCAATTGCATAGTTAGCGTTAATTAAAATAGCATCGCCTTCTTTATTGTTATACATTTGTGCTAATAAACCAGGCTCAATGTCTGTTTTGAATTTCAAATTTTTCGGGTTTTCTGCAATATCTTTTACGGTTGCTTTTACAGGTTCTATACCATCTTTAATTTTCAAAATACCTTCTTTTTGTAAAATCGCTAAACCACGTCCATGATCAGTAATTGCATTACTCATAATAATTGTTGCTCCATCTGGAAGCTCTTTTAGGTTTTTATATTTTTGAGAATATATACCGATTGGTTCTATGTGTATTTTCCCAGCTACTTCAAAATCATATTTTTTATCTTTCATTTCTTTCTCTAAGTATGGAAGGCCTTGGAAATAGTTCGCATCTATTTCTTTATTCGCTAATGATTTATTTGGTAATACGTAGTCTTGGAATTTTTCAATTTCTAGTTTTACACCTTTTTTCTCAAGTAACGGTTTTGCTTTTTCTAAAATAACTGCATGCGGTACATTAGAAGCACCAACAACAAGCTTATTTTCACTTTTTCCTCCACAAGCAGCTAAACCAAAAATTGCCGTTGTAATAAGTGCTGATAGTAATAGTTTTTTCATGTTGTAAACACCCTTCTTCTTTTTTATGTATTTATTTTTTATCAATTCACGTTGTAACAAAATCACTAATCCATTGAATTAGGAAAACAACGAGTACTACACAAATTGTTGCAATGATTGTCACATCGTTATTCCTGCACTGAAATCCTTCTAAATAATCAAGTTTCCCTTTTCTACCAGCACTGATAACACCAGCCATTGCTGTATAGTCGTTATGGTAATACCAACTACTGGTGCTAGTAAGGATTCTAGAATTAATACCTTCCCAATAATCGTGCTCGTTTTGCTCCTATTGCTTTTAAAGCTCCAATAATTAAAGCTGGCAGTTCTGCACTTACCCCACGGAGAATCTTCGTAAACGGAATCGATAAAATAACTAAACATTCAAAATATCGAATGTATTATAGGATAAATATTACCATCGACTGTATAAATCGCTCTGTTTTCTCACAGAATATCCTTCACTCTCATTCGAACAACAAAAAACCCTTCTGCTTTTAGAATGAGCAGAAAGGTTTATATGCATATATCAACATTATCCCTTCCTCTCATCTCTCAAAGCATTTGCTTTGCAGGAATTAGCACCATTTCAACGTAAAAGTTGATGGTTGCTGGGTTTCACAGGGCACAGTCCCTCCACCTCTCTTGATAAGAGAAATCAGATTTAATTTTCATCCGATTTGAAATTTATGAAATTGTCTATATTTTATGAATTGAATTCTATCAATATACACTCGTTATATCAATAGGAATTTTCGCAAAAAACAAAACTTCAAAATATTAGCTTGATGGGTATGGGGTAGCACCTCTTATAAATCCCTTAACCAAAACCACTCATTTTATACTTCCTCTAGATTCATTGTTATACAGTAGCACGGTAATACTAGAAAGTATTGCAATAACTACAAAAGTAAATATCCTATAGCTCGATATCACAGCAGTACCTATAAGAAAGGCAGGAATGACTGCCAGAATCATGCCGCCAAACATACCAAGAAAAGCTCCCATACTCTGTTTCACTACTTGCGTTTCTGACACCCAATCATAATAAGCAAATCGGTTATTAATAAAAATCCCCCATACTGCTGAAAAAAATGAATATATGATTGGAGTTATTACGATTAAAATTGAAGTCCAAATACCTGGATTTAAACCTATAATCATAAGGATAGCGCTAATAATTGATGTAGGTATGCTGAGTGAAAGATTCATGAGAATCTTACTGTCATAAATCATTTTCGGTGTAAGAGGCAATGACTTGATAATCCATACGTTTTTCCCCTCGAGCGACAATGACACACACGTTGTACACGTCATTGCAATCATTGCTGAAATAACAAATGGAGCAACCTTTTGTAAAAGCGTTTCGATTCCAGGATATCCAATGAATTGACTTGGCCCTACTATAATGACTGCAAGTGAGAATATGACTGCCATGACAACTCCCATACCGATATTAATCACATATACTGTAGAAGAAAAGAAACGCTTCCGTTCTTTTTTATATAATGCAATCAACACTTTTTCTTTCTTCATATGATCAATCTTGTAATCGGAACGCGTATGGTACGTAGAAACTCCTGTATTGATTTGCTTATATTTAAGCGAGAGTATTTTTACAAAAAGATAATACCAAATAACTGATATGCTGACAAAAAGAATAAAAGCTCCTATATTCGCATCGACAATTGCTTTTTGAAAAATGTTAGCTAGCGGATACACTTTAGTCAATTGTTCCGAAAGGACTGCTCCAATCCCTTCCAAATCAGTCAGGCTATATTTCGTATTTCCCTGCTTGAACATAAAGTAGCCAAATATAATAATTGCCATAAAACTTAAAACGGTAGTGACTCGATTCGCATGTCTAAACTTAGATGCTATCGCCGTAATGCATGCACCAAAAACAGCCGCAATTGTTGTTGGAATTAAAGATACTGTAAACAGAGTTATGATCCACATTACATAGAAAGATATTGACGGATTCTCATATATACAATAAATAATCCCCATCGGTAGCATGATGACCATTGAAAAGACAGTATTTAATACGTACAAATACAAAAATCTACTAGCAATAATCGTATCTACACGAATCGGTAAAGACATAACAAAATCATAATCCTTAAAGGCAAAAATTTCACCATTCGCCTTAAACATAGTGAAAAACAAAACTAATATACTGCTAATAACAAATGCATAGACCGGAATGACTTCTCCTATCCCAAGTTTGATTAATCCATATGCCCCGCTTCCACAATATAGCATCAACATGACAAAAACCAATGCAATGGTTGCTGAAATTAAAATTTTATTCTGCTTCTTTTTCTTATCTTTTTCATATTTAAACGTATTGAGGCCGAGCTGCGTGATGAAACGAATTTTTAAAAGGGCCAGCATATTACTTCTCATCGGCAAGCACCTTCATAAAGAGCTCTTCTAATGAATTTCCCTTGATTAAAGACTTTACTTCCCCCGAGATTGCTAGTTTCCCTTTGTGAATCATCGCTATCTTATTGCATAACTTCTCTGCTACATCTAATACATGAGTAGAAAAGAAAATCGCACTGCCTGATTCACAAAGTTCCTTCATCATCCCCTTAAGTACAAGAGCCGCCTTTGGATCGAGACCAACAAAAGGCTCATCTAAAACTAATAATTTTGGATGATGCACAACTGCTGATATAATCGCTACTTTTTGTTTCATACCGTGTGAGTAGGAGGATATTAAATCCCCCAAATATGGTGTAATCTCAAAAGCATCTCCATATGTTTGTATCCGTTCTTCTCTGTCCTTTACAGACACCCCAAAAACATCCGCCACAAAGTTCAAATATTGAATCCCTGTTAGTTGTTCATATAAATCTGGATTATCAGGAATGTATGCCATGACCTTCTTACACGTAATCGGGTCCTTTTTTACTGAATGCCCATCAACAAAAATTTCGCCCTCCTCAAAGTCTATAACACCTACTAGCGACTTAATCGTCGTACTTTTCCCAGCGCCATTATGTCCAATAAACCCAAAAATATCTCCCGCTTGAACAGTTAAACTCAAATCATCTACTGCTTTTTTGCCACCTTTGTAGGTTTTGCTAAAATTTATGATTTCTAACATACTCTCTCCCCCAAACGATTTAGACTCACATATAACAAAACTGAATATTCAGACCTATATAATTAAAATGATACGCAATAAGACTTCATCCTCACCACATATCATTACTTGCAAACGTCCTTACAGAATCGTATCTACTATTTATAGTTGTTCCTTTTTATATAAAATATAAGAATATCCATTCGTCAACACCACAGCTACTAGTATCATTGTAAGCATCATATAAGACCTCCAACTAGCTGGCACAACAATACTTACGATCATCATAAGTCCTAAAATTACAAATACCTTCCCACTAAAACGGTGTGTTTTGCGCCATACTTCTTCATTACTCAATGTCCATGGGTTACGCATACCCACAAAGAAATTCGGTTTACACTGCGGTAAATAATTACCAATAATTAAAAATAAAATTCCAACAAGTAATTCGGGGATCCGATTAATAAATAATTTATACCCTAAGCCATTTGTAATGATATCTATGTTTCCGATAAATAAGACAACTAGCAGGCTATTATTTATCATCATTAAAGCTTTAGAAAATTTTTCATAGTTTTCTTTCTTTGGATCAATCTTTTGTAAAACATTTAGAAATACATAACAACCAATCATGATACCAACCATAGACATCATTCCAGTTAATTTCGAAGAAAATCCATCAGCGGTCCCGCCGCTCCAATGGGTTGCGATTGTATCTGGCAAGTATGGCCAAGAAATTGCCCATGCTACACATGTTATAAGAATTAGTATGATTGCCAAAAGATGCTTTTTCATTTCCCCTCTCCCCCTTTATTCGTAAACGTAAACACCCAAGTTAATAAATCTTGAAAAACAGTAGTATTTAAGGAATACACAACAAATTGTCCTCTTTTTTCATCTTGTATAAGTTCCGCGTTTTTAAGTGCACTTAAATGATGTGAAATACTTGGCTTTGTCATATTGAAGTGTTCGGCGATTTCTCCAGCCGTTAAATCGCCTTCTTTTAATAAATCTAATATTTTTCGCCTTGTTGGATCTGCTAATGCTTTAAATGCTTGGTTCAATGTCTTTCTTCCTTTCACTAATTAGACATTTAGATATTTATCTAAATGTTAAAATAAAAAACGTTTATTGTCAATTAAATCCATAACCCTTTTTGCTTTTTCCACTTTTATCCTATACTGTTTACTAGCACTCGTTTCAAGGTAATGAAAAGACAAGAAACACATGGTACACTATAGCTACAATTGTTTTTTAGGAGGAATATACATATGTATAAAATTTTAATTGTTGAAGACGATCCAAATATCTCATCTTTACTTCAGTCTCACATTCAAAAATATGGTTATGAGGCTGTTGTCGCTGATAACTTTGATGATATTATGGATTCTTTTAATAGAGTGAAACCACACCTAGTACTTCTAGATGTCAACTTACCGAAGTTCGATGGCTTCTACTGGTGCCGTCAAATTCGTCATGAATCTACTTGCCCGATTATTTTCATTTCTGCTCGTGCTGGTGAGATGGAACAAATTATGGCGATTGAAAGCGGTGCGGATGATTATATTACAAAACCATTCCACTACGATGTTGTAATGGCGAAAATTAAAGGTCAATTACGCCGTATTTATGGTGATTATGCTCCAAATATTTCTGAGCGTATTGTTGAAGTAGAAGGTTTGAAATTATTTCCTGAACGACCAGAAATCCATTTTGGAACGGGGCAAGTTCTTCTTACAAAGAAAGAAGCTATCTTGGCGGAAATGTTATTATCGAAACACCCTCGTACAGCAAACCGCGAAGATCTATTAGCTGCACTTTGGGACGATGAAAGCTTCGTTGAAGAAAACACATTGAATGTAAACATTACACGTCTTCGTAAGAAATTTAATGAGCTTGGTATTGAAAATGCAATTGAAACAGTACGCGGATTAGGGTATCGTTTTAACGCAACTTGGAGTGAATAAGAATGAAGTTATTTTTGCGTGATCATTTTGCGTTTTTTCTATTATATGCACTAAACTTCGGTATCATTTTTATTCTCTATGATGCTGTAGATGGATTCCAAAACAACAAATTCTACTTTATTGTATTAAGCTTATATTTATTTATTTGCTTTCTCGCTTATCGCTATGTTCGCAACCGCAGAATGTACCACAGATTAAGTGAGCCACCAGAAAAAATGGAAGATGCGTTTATTGAAAGAGCAACTGCCCCAATGCCACACGGCGTAAATGAGCTTGTTCGGACTCAGTATCGTCTATTCCAAAAAGAACTGCAATCATATGAAGTCAAACAACAAGAACACCAATTGTTTATTAATCACTGGGTACATCAAATGAAAACGCCAGTTTCTATTATGCAGCTGATGGTACTAGAAATGGAAGATGAACATCTCATTCCGAAGTTTAAGAAAGAACTAGAAAGATTAAATCAAGGACTTGATATGGCGTTATATATGGCGAGGCTGAATAACTTCCACGAGGATTTCCATGTAGAAACACTCTCCTTAAAAGATGCTGTAACGAAAAATATCAATGGCTTAAAGGAACTCTTTATTCGCAACGGAGTCTTCCCTGTTTTAGAAGTTCATTCCGATCTTAAAGTTGCTTCGGACGCAAAATGGTTAAAGTTTATCATTTACCAATTAATGACAAATGCTGTTCGTTATTCTGGTGAACGCGGAAAGAAAGTCTTCTTGTCTGCTTATCGAAATGGAAAAGATATTATTTTAGAAGTTCGTGATGAAGGTGTTGGTATCCCTCAGGAAGATGTTCGAAGAGTATTTGAACCATTTTACACAGGGAAAAATGGACGTACTTTCGGAGAATCAACTGGTATGGGGCTTTATATTGTCAGTAAAATTTGCTCTTATTTAGGTCATTCCGTGAAGTTAGACTCTGAAGTAGGCAAAGGAACTAGCATTAAAATCATCTTCCATAACGCTTTAAATCATCAAGCAGACGGCTCGGGGAAGGTGATTGAAGAATGAACATACACAATTTCAACAAAATGTATGAGAACTCACTCTCATACATTTTTTGCAACATGACTACATCTTTTTCTTCTAGTTGGAGGTATACAGCATGACTTTTTGGCAGTTTGCATTTAAAAACGTAACGCGAAATTCCCGTGCTTATTTTGCCTACTTTTTAAGCAGTGCGTTTTCCATTGCCATTTTCTTTTCGTTTGCAGTATATTTATTTCATCCTCGGTTACAAAATTTAAGTACAGTTGATGGAATTACAGGGTTAATGGTATTTTCAGAAGTGGTCATTGTGTGCTTTTCCTTTTTCTTTCTGCTTTATTCCATCGGCACTTTCTTAAAAGTTCGTAAAAAACAATTTGGAGTTTTAACCGTTTTAGGAATATCGAGAAAGCAATTAAAACGTCTTGTTTTTATGGAAAATATGTTAATTGGGATATTGTCCATCTTTGTTGGCATTCAACTCGGACTCGTATTCTCACAATTTTTCTTATTAGTAACAGCAAAAATTACACACGTTCCAGGATTGTATTTATATTGGCCTACAGGAGCCATCATTTTAACAACAACAACCTTTCTTGGACTCTTTATCATTGTTTCTGCTTTTACTCCTATGCTCATTCGCACACGAAAAGCAGTACGCCTTTTAAAAGAAGGAAAAGTAAAGCAAAAAGAGCGAAAACCATCTATACTTATTTCTTTATTTGGTGCTCTATGTTTGCTATCGGGATATGTACTAGCCGGAAATCCACAGTTCTTTTTATCGCTCGGTATAGACATAGGATCGATTTACATGTTCTCTAGTATTTTCGTCATTCCGTCACTTGTGGCAATTGGAACATACCTTTTCTTTTCACAAATTTGCTTCCTGCTCATTCGCATTTTGAAAACAAGACGAAAATTTTACATGAAGCGAATTAATATGCTGTGGATTTCAGACTTGGCAAGCCGTATTCGAACAAATATTAATATGCTTTTTATTGTAGCTATGTTATCTACTCTCGCATTTACAATGATTACATTCATATATGGGTTTGGGAAATTTATAAAATTGGAGGTAGCCAAAAATAGTCCATTCCCATTTACCTACCTTTCATATGATGCTAATCCCATGGCCTCTCAACATATAGACTGGTTAGAAAAGCGACTGAGCAAAGAAGAGTTTACATATAAAACGTTTAAAACCGATTTATATGCAGTGTCATTGAAAGAAGATAAAACGACTCCCTATGAAAGAGAAGTGTATGTATTAAAGCAAAGTGACTATAACCAGCTTGCTACTGCTTTAAATCTCAAACGCCTTTCTGTAAAGGGGAATGAAACATACATCCTTCCTGGACATGGATATCAAAACTTGCTAGGCCCTCTGGAGGGACAGGTCGAACAAAAAAACGTTACACTTTCTCAAAATTCCTTTACCTTACATGTAAAGGGATTTGAAACTTTTAGTGTAATCCCAACTGGACTGGCATCACAATTGTTAATTTTATCTGATGATACAGTACGCTCCTTATCGAGTAGCATCAAACATATGGAACTGTATAGCGTTCAAGTACAAAATTGGGAAAAAACACATGTAATCGCAGCGGAATTTATAACAAAATTGCAGAAAGACCGAGAGAGTATCGCATCTAAAGAGCCTTTATATATCATGGAGGAAGCGAGTAATTCGCTATACGAAATCAAATTAGGCGCCGCTTCTTTCTTCTTTATCGGTACGTTCCTTGGTGTCATTTTCTTCATCGGAGCTGGAAGTGTACTTTACTTCCGAATGTATACGGATTTAACAAATGAACAAGAAAAATATATTACCGTTACAAAAATCGGTTTAACGGAATCTGAAATGAAACGCTCAGCTACCATTCAGCTTGCGATCTTATTCTTTGTTCCCTATATTATGGCCTCCATCCATACGATGTTTGCTACAAAGATGTTACAAGAGATCATAAACCTATCATTATTTGCTGAAGTTACGGTTGTCCTTACGATTTTTGGAACGATTGAAATTCTCTTTTTCTTATTAATTCGTTCCCTATATATGCAAAAATTATCTCAGCATATTAAGTTTTAAGAAATAGAAAGGTGATTTTTTATGGAAGAAGTATTACACATTAAAAATGTCTCCAAAGTGTATGAGGGCAAAGTCCCTCATACTGCTTTAAAAAATATAAATTTACATGTAGATAAAGGTGAATTTGTCGCAATTATGGGTCCTTCAGGGAGCGGTAAATCTACTTTCTTAAATGTCATTTCAACAATTGATTCTCCTACTGCTGGTGAAGTGTTTATTAACGGAAAACAACCTCATACATTCCGCCGTGAAAAGCTAGCTGTTTTCCGCCGCCAAGAACTAGGGTTTGTTTTTCAAAACTTTAACTTATTAGATACGTTAACAATCGGTGAGAATATTGTATTACCATTAACGTTAGATAATGTTCCTCTTAAAGAAATGGATAAAAAACTGGATAATATTTCAAATAAACTTGGAATTGATCATATTTTAAATAAGCGGATTTTTGAAGTTTCTGGCGGACAAGCGCAGCGTACAGCTGTAGCTCGCGCTGTTATTCATCATCCATCGCTCTTGCTTGCTGATGAACCTACTGGAAACTTAGACTCAAAAGCTGCCATTGATGTAATGGAGTTATTTACAAAGTTAAATAAAGAAGAAAAAGCGACCATTTTAATGGTAACTCATGATCCATTTGCAGCTAGCTATTGCAACCGCGTTATTTTTATTAAAGATGGCGAGCTTTATAATGAATTACACCGCGGATTATATCGAGAAAAGTTCTATCAAGAAATATTAGATGTGTTGGCTTTATTAGGAGGAAGACGTGGATGACGTTTTGGCAATTTGCATTTAAAAATGTCATGCGTAATTCTAAAGCATATTTTGCTTATTTTGTAAGCAGTGCTTTTTCGATAATGGTTTTCTTCTCACTTACTGTATACTCGTACCATCCGCGTTTACAGAACTTACATGAACAAGGACCTTTGATGAATCTAATTGGAATGGCGCAATTTGTTATCGTCATGTTCTCGTTCTTTTTCTTGCTGTATTCGATTGGAACATTTTTAAATGTACGTAAAAAACAATTTGGTATTTTAACCGTTCTCGGTATTTCCAATAAACAATTAAAGCGACTTGTGTTTACGGAAAATATGATAATCGGACTATTAGCCATTTTTGCTGGTATTCAAGGTGGTCTTGTTTTTTCTAACCTTTTTCTATTGGTTACGTCCAAATTAACAGGTGCAACAGGGCTCTACTTATATTGGCCAACGAAAGCAATTATCGTCACAACTGTAACTTTCATCATTCTGTTTTTTATCGTTTCTACGTTTACACCTATGTTCGTTCGTACACGTAAAACGATTCGTCTCATTAAAAACGAGCAAAAGTTAGGAAAAGAAAAACGGCCTTCTATTCTCACTTCTTTATTTGCTTTAGCTTGTTTAGGACTATGCTATTATATCGCTGGATACCCGAAAGGATATTTCACCGAAAAAAACGTACAGGATGGCTCTGTAGTCTTCATTATTTTATCCATATTGCCACTTGTAATAATTGGAACGTATTTATTCTTTTCTCAAACGTTTCTTCTCTTTATATCTATTTTAAAAAAGAGAAGAAGATTTTACATGAAACAAATGAATATGTTATGGATTTCAGATTTAGTTGCACGTACGCGTGGTAATATTAATATGCTCTTTATTGTTACTATGTTATCTGCGCTTGCTTTCACAATTATTACACCGCTCTTTGCTATGAATAATTACACAAGGGCCTCTATTCTGGAACAATACCCTGTCCCATTCACCTATACATCTAATGAGGGGAATTCATTCGAACAAAAACATATTGCTACAATAGAACAAGAACTTACAAATCATCAATTTCAATATCAAAAATATAAATTTAGAGTTTTAAAAGATAAAGCTCTAGAACAAGACATTGTTATTATGAAAATGAGTGATTATAATACACTAGCTAAACTGTTGAAGCAACCAGAAGTTCAGTTAGATCCAGCCGATGCATATGTAATTTCTAGATATTCACCAACACTATTAAATTTAATAACCAATCCGTTCGCGAAGCAACAAACCATTACTTTAGAATCTAATAAAAAAGAATTTCACATTAAAGGATTTTTAAATCCAGGAGTAGAGCCGCAATACGCTCTTCCGCATACAATTGTGATGCAAGATTACGTAATTGACAACATGCTTCCGCATATTGAAACGATTACCATTTATAACTATCTTGTTGAAAATTGGGAAGACACTCTTATCCCTACCAAAAATATAATAAATAGTCTAGATAAAGATCGAAATGATTTATTGAAGAACAAAGAGCAAGAAGAACAACATACTGTTGTCCCATTCAGCCTTTTTACATCTAGTGACGAACTAGCATACAGCAAAAAAAGTAATGTTTCTAGTTTCTTTATTGGAACGTTTCTCGGCATTATCTTCTTTATTGGAGCCGCAAGTGTCTTATATTTCCGTATGTATAACGATTTAACAAGGGAAGAACAAAAGTATATTACCATTACAAAAATTGGATTAACAGAATCTGAAATGTTCCGTTCTGCAACAATTCAACTGGCTATTTTATTTTTCGTACCTTATGTGGTTGCTACTGTCCATACAATATTTGCAATTCAATTTTTACAAGCATTACTTGCCCTTTCTTTACTCAAAGAACTATTATTTGTACTCACTTTATTTGGGATTATTGAGATCATTTTCTTCTTTTTAATCCGCTCCCTTTACATGAATAAATTATCACAACGCCTTAAATTGTGAATAAAATAGCCTTGTGCGCGTGCACAAGGCTATTTCCAATAGTTTTTGTTTAGCAGTATCCGTAACCACCAAAGCCACCATAGCCGCCGCCAAAGCCACCGCCATAGCCGCAACCGCCACCGAAGCAGCTAGCACCGATGATAATCAATAAAATAAACAACACAATTAGAAGCGCAAAACCGCCACCGAAGCCGTGTCTTATGTGTCTATGGTGATGTTCATGTCTGTCATCGCATCTGTCATCGCATCTGTCATCGCATTTATCACTCATTACTCTATTCCTCCTTTAATATCATTCGTAACAACAAGGGGATCCTATCATGTTCTAAATGAGCGGATTCAATTTATATTATGTTTACATGTAGAATCGGGAGCTTGTTTCCCCAAAAACGGGCTTGTCTTGTGAAAGGATACAATTAAATCATCAATGAAAGGCTTAATGCCCACAAATCACAAAAAAACCTACGATAATGGAATTGAAGTGAACCCGAATAGTGGTACATGAAAAAAACATCTCCTGAATTCGCATACTAAGTATGCAAATTCAACGGAGGTGTTTTTCATTTGAAAGAAAGAGTACATTACCCAGAAGAAATAAAGTGGAAAGTGATTGAGATGAAAAAGGATGGTTATTCAAATCGTACCATTATGGAGACACTCGGAATTAAAAATGTTTCCCAAATTAAGACATGGATGAAATGGTATCGTACAGATCAAACGTATCGTTTTCAACAACCTGTAGGAAAACAATATTCTTATGGAAAAGGACCAAAAGAGCTAAGTGAATTGGAACAGCTACGATTAGAAAATAAACATTTAAAAACAAAATTACTTGTATGGGGAAAGTATCTGGAAATCGAAAGGAGCTGAAACCACATACCGTTATTACCCTATGGAATGAATTAAAAACAAAATTAACCGTACAAGAACTGTGTAAAGTATTAGAATTACCACGTTCCACATTTTATCGTTGGTTACAGATAACCGAACGCCCTAAAGACGAGATAGAAGAGAAAGTAAAGAAGGTCTGCCTTAGGCATAAATTACGGTATGGATATCGAAGAGTGACCGCCACTCTTCGAAAAACGGGGCTGTGTGTCAATCATAAAAAAGTATTACGGATCATGAAACAATATCATATACTCTCAAAAGTTCGTCGTAAGAAAAAGAAATATATCAATGGTGCTGAACCAGTCGTAGCTCCTCATCGATTGGAACGTCAATTCGAATCATCAGCCCCAAATGAAAAGTGGTTTACGGATGTGACTTACCTATGACTTACCTATTATTTGGAGAGCGTACATTGTATTTATCAACGATTATGGATGCCTTTAATCGTGAAATTATTAGTTATGTCATCAGTGAATCACAAACTTTAACATTAGCGATGAAGACATTAAAACAAGCAATGAGAGGGCGAAAAGTAAAAGATGTCATCCTTCACTCGGATCAAGGAAGTATTTATACTGCGAAGGAATTTCAAGCATATGCCAAAGAAAAAGGCATTATCACCAGCATGTCCCGGAGAGGAAATTGCCATGATAATGCCGTCATGGAAAGCTTCTTTGGTCATTTAAAAAGCGAAGCTTTCTACTCACAAAAGATAACAAAAGTATCCAACACAACTGTGCGAAAGATTGTGCTAGAATACATTCATTACTACAATTGTGTGCGAATTCAAGAAAAATTAAACCACCTATCCCCTAAAGAATATAGGGAACAGATGGTTTAGGTGTTTTGATATGTGTCCCGTTTTCGGGGTTCACTTCAAATCATCGTAGGCTCTTTATCCCGCTATTTGTGGGCAGTAACACTCCCACCTCATTCAGTGAGAGCAAAGAAGTTAAGCAGGAGATGAACTGCCCGTAAAAGCCCGATTGGTGAGGGCTGATTAAAGTTTCACTTTATATACGCTGTACAAACAGCTTTCCTTCTTGCAATATACACTTTTTTAATTGTAGATTAGAGAGCGAATTTAAATGTACCACATCAAATTTCACTCTTCCCTCCAGCTCTTCTATCAACTCAAAACATAACCACTGAAATTGTTTGTGCGAAGCATTCTTCGTTTCAATCGCAATGTGATGACTACATTGATCTGTTACTTCTTTCCTTACTTGAGGCCCAAAAATATATGCAACTTTTACAAATGACACCTTTAACAAATATGCCTGTATAACCCGCAATATATCTTCCCGCTGCCTCATACATTCACCTCTCACATATAATCCGTTTTCTCGTAATCTCTTCTAATCTTTCCCGGTTTACGCCATATCCAAACCCAGGCTCTTTTGGAACAATTACTTTCCCGCCTTGCAATGTTACTTCTGGTGAAATAATATCTCGCTCCCAGTGTCTACTTGAAGCTGAAATATCACCCGGAATCGTAAAGTTCGGGAGTGATGCTAACGCAATATTTTGCGCACGTGAAATCCCCATTTCAACCATACCGCCGCACCAAACAGGAATACCATGTTCCTTGCAATAATCATGAATTTGGATCGATTCTGTTAAACCACCAACTCGTCCCGGTTTAATATTTATAATGCGGCAGCTTCCAAGTGTAATCGCTACTCTTGCATCTTCTAAGCTATGAATACTCTCGTCCAAACAAATAGGTGTCTCTATTTGTTTTTGGAGCTTAGCGTGATCGAGAAAATCGTTATCCGCTAAAGGCTGTTCAATCATCATTAACTGAAATTCATCCAATCGTTTTAATCGCTCAATATCCCCTAACGTATACGCTGAATTTGCATCGACCATTAATGGAATCTTTGGAAAGACTCTTCGTATTTCCTTTATTAGCTCATAATCAAATTCCGGTTTGATTTTCACCTTAAAACGTTGATATCCTTCTTCTGCATACATTTCAATTCGTTTTAACATATTAGAAATCGTATCTAACCCAATCACAACACCGACTTCAATTTCTGGCTGTGTTCCTCCAAGTAAAGTCGCTAATGACCTGTTTTCGCGTTTCGCATACAAATCCCATACAGCGCCTTCTATTCCCGCTTTCGCCATACGGTTACGCTTTATATGCTGAAAGAGACTCGGAATTTCATTTGGATGTGTAATTTCAGCTTTCAATACATCTGGTATTAAAAAATTTTGAAGCATATGAAGTGCCGTTGTTACAGTTTCTTCTGTATACCATGGCTCTGAGAACGCAACAACTTCCCCAAACCCGATATATCCGTCCGCATCCTCAAGTTCAATGACAATACTTTCCCGCGTTTCATACGTTCCGTAGCTTGCTGCAAAAGGAATCACAAGAGGCATTTCTGTTACATAAAGCGTCGCCTTTTTAATTCTCATTTACATCTCCTCCAGCAGGTGCCTTAGTTCCCGTCTTAACAATTTTTTCGAAGCATTACGTGGTAATTCAAGTAAGAAATGCACTTCTCTCGGTACTTTATATCGCGCTAATTTTTCTTCACAAAATTTAATCAGTTCTTCTTCTGTTATATCGTCAGCCTTAACAATAAACGCAACAGGCACTTGTCCCCACTGTTCGTCTGCTTTCCCAACAACTCCTGCTTCCGCCACTTTAGGATTTGCAAGCAGTACTTCTTCAATTTGCGCTGGATAAATATTTTCTCCGCCTGAAACAATGAGATCACTACGACGATCTAATACATATAAAAATCCTTCTTCATCTAAATACCCAAGGTCTCCAGTATGAAGCCAACCGTCTATTATTGTTTCACGCGTTGCGTCTTCACGTTTAAAATAGCCATGTGTCACATTCGGTCCTTTTACAGCAATCTCTCCTTCAACATTCGGTGGCACTACTTCTCCATCCTTCTCAATTCGAAGCTGGCATGAGAAAAGCGGTTTTCCTGCTGAACCAACTTTCGTTAGCATGTAATCAGCTGAAAGTGTGCAAATTTGCGAGGATGTTTCTGTCATACCATATGTTTGGTACACAGGGATTCCTTTTGTTACACATGTTTCTAAAAGTGGCTTTGGTGCTGGTCCTCCGCCTAATAACATGCAACGTAAAGAGCTCGGATATGTTTCCTCTCCAAGTCTTTCTAATAAATCCATTAACATCTTAGAAACGACAGATATGATTGTTATCCCCCGCGTTTTTATTGCCTCATGAATGAAATCAGGATCATATTTCGGAACGAGTAAAATCCGCATACCGTACATAATATTTTTCATTAACAGAGATAATCCGCCTACATGAAACATTGGCATGCACGCTAACCAACAATCATCATCGCGAAGCCCTAAGTTAAGTGATGATCCAACGGCACTCGCCCAGTGATTACCGTATGTTAAGATAACCCCTTTCGGCTTTCCTGTTGTTCCTGACGTATAAATAATTGTCATCGATTCTTCTAAAGAAAACTCCTCTTGAACGACTGCAGTTTTCTTCGGTCCGTTCACTACCTCTTCAAATGCATATACTAGTACCTGTTCTGTTTCAAATTCTTGGTCCGTTACTAAGCAAACAACTTCAGCATCATCCATTTGCCAAAGTAGCTCTTCTCTTGAAAGACGTGTATTTAGAAGTACAGCTACTGCCCCAATATAAGATAAGGCGTGAATTACTGTAATCATCTGGGTACCATTTTTCATCAGAACAGCCACTTTTTGACCTTTTGCTATCTGTAAGTATGAAAGGTGTTCACAAACAGATCCTACTTTTTCATGCAGTTCTAAAAATGTAATCTTCTCCTCTTTTGTCTCAATCGCAGTGCGCTCTGGTGTTAAAAAAGCACGTTGCATTAACCAATTGGGCATTGTCTCCATTACACATTCTCCTTCCATTAAAGAAAGAGACTTGATGTACAATCAAGTCTCTTGTTTTTGTTCCCGCTTTTAATCTTATCCAGCTACAGCAGCTAGAATAGTCGATGGCTTCGCTGCTTCCTGCGAGGCAAACTACGCCTCTTCGTCAGAAGCTCCATCCCTCTCCTATTCTGAACGAGCTGCTTCCGCTTTTAATTTTATCCAGCTACAGCAGCTAGAATGTTCGGTGGCTTCTCTTCTTCCTGCAAGGCAAACTACGCCTCTTCGTCAGAAGCTCCATCCCTCTCACATTCTGAACGAGCCGCTTCCGCTTTTAATCACGGAAAACGAGGGAATTGTCCGAAGTCTGGACGACGTTTTTCTTTGAACGCGTCGCGGCCTTCTTTTGCTTCGTCAGTTGTGTAGTACAATAACGTTGCGTCTCCCGCTAGTTGCTGGATACCAGCTAAACCGTCTGTATCTGCATTGAATGCAGCTTTTAAGAAACGAAGTGCCATTGGGCTGTTTGCTAAGATTTCTTCTGCCCATTGGACTGTTTCTGCTTCTAGCTCTTCTAATGGTACAACTGTGTTTACTAAGCCCATATCAAGTGCTTCTTGTGCACTGTATTGACGGCATAGGTACCAAATTTCACGAGCTTTCTTATGACCTACCATACGAGCTAAATAACCAGCTCCATATCCGCCATCAAAGCTACCTACTTTAGGACCAGTTTGTCCGAATACAGCGTTGTCTGCTGCGATTGTTAAATCACATACGATATGAAGTACGTGTCCACCGCCAATTGCATAACCTGCTACCATTGCGATAACTGGTTTAGGGATTGCGCGAATTAAACGTTGTAAGTCTAATACGTTTAAGCGTGGGATTTGGTCTTCACCTACATATCCACCATGACCGCGAACTTTTTGGTCGCCGCCAGAACAGAATGCACGTCCACCTTCACCTGTTAAAATGATAACGCCAACATTTGCATCATCACGTGCTTGTGCAAATGCATCGATTAACTCCATTACCGTTTTAGGACGGAATGCATTATGTACTTCAGGACGGTTAATCGAAATCTTTGCGATACCATTGTATGTGGAATAAATAATATCTTCATAATTGCCTTCTTTTACCCATTCAATAGCCATTATTCTTACCTCCTTTTATTGTGCTAATGGTTGTCCACTAGCCTCTATAAGTTCTACTTTCCTCAAAAGAAAAAAGTGTCACTGTATGGTTTTGAGAAATCCCTCTACTATTGTACCAAACTTTTGCGGTTGTTCCACATGAATTGCATGACCAGCCCCATCAATTTTGACAAATTTCGCGTGAGGGATGCGTTTTTGTATATTTTGTAAGATGTGAAAGAACTTCTGATCGCTCTCTCCATTCATTAACAAGACAGGCATTTTGAGCTCTTCAAGCTGACTCCACCAAGAAGGCTGAGCTCCTGTTCCCATGCCCCGAAGGCTATTTGCGAGTCCTTTCGGGTTATTAGCAAGTCGCTCTTTCCTTACTTGTTCTTGCACACCTTGTGATAACTTTTTTTGCGTTGCAAACAGCGGGATATTTTCCCATCTATTTACGAAAGCTTCTATTCTCTCTAATTCAATTCGATCTGCAAGCTGTTCATCGCGCGCTCGGCGCTCTTTCCGGTCCGATTCCATCTCAAGTCCAGCTGTGCAGTTCTCTAATAAAAGAGATTTCACGCGGTTTGGATATAAGCATGCCATCGTAATCGCCAGTCTTCCGCCCATTGAATAGCCGAGTATATGTGCTTTTTCAATATTCAAATGATCGAGTAGTGTCGTCATTTGAAGTGCTACATTTTGAATATCATAATGCGTAAGTTCCTCAGGACTTTCCGTTTTTCCATGTCCCACAAGATCAACTGTGATGACTTGGAACTGTTTACTCCATGCAGGAATAAACGAATGCCACGTTTCCATGCTCCCCGTAAAACCATGAAGAAGTAGAAGTGGCTCTCCACTACCGACCACTTCATATTCATACGTTATACCTTGCAGCACTACTTTCATTCCGATTCACCTTGCAAAATTTCCGTAGCAATCTTCGATGTACTTGCCCATAAATCACGGTGCAATTGTAAATTCTCTTCTCGGTTTGTACAAATTTCCACAACGTGTAACTCTTTTTCCATTGTCCCTTTTTTTACTTCATGACGAAATGCATCCCAGTCATTTACACGCGAGAATGAACCACCGTACATTTTAACAACATGTTCATAATCAAGCCCAAGCGGCGTTCCGAATAATGATTCAAAATGTTCTTTTGACTTGTATTGTGGTAGGAATGAGAAGATGCCACCACCATCATTATTAACAACGACAATTGTTACGTTTAAATCATGTAATTTTGCTGCTAAGAGTCCATTTAGGTCATGATAAAATGATAAATCACCAATGACTAATACGAGCGGTTCACAAACAGTGCTCGCTCCTAAGGATGTTGAAATAATCCCATCAATCCCATTCACACCACGGTTTGCCATGACATGAATTTTTTTATCTATGTTAAAGAAAAATGTATCTGTGTCACGAATTGGCATGCTATTGCTGACAAATAACGTCGCTTCCTCTTGTAACACATGCACAATGTCTGTAATCACTTTTCCTTCAAACGCTGTTTCATATGTTTCGATTTCACGAAGCTTTTTCTTCGTCGCATCGTTTATATGTTTCCACATCTCGCACCAATCATTCTGTTCTCGCTTTTGCATATTATCTATCATTGCTTTACAAAACGAGACGTCGCTTGCACATACCACTTCCGTTGCTACAAGAGCTGGATCTCTCCATTTTCCTGATTCATCTACAACAATATGGACAGCAGCCGTTTGTTTCTTTATATATTGCGTTAATGCCTTAGATACTGGCATACCACCGAAACGAATAATGACATCTGGCTTCCATGTATCCTTCAACCATTCATTTCGTAAAAATGTATCATAGCAATCGATTACCAATGATTTATCATGATTACCGCTCCGAAGACCTGAAAGCGGATCTGCCAAAATTGGATATCCAGTTTTCTCAGCAAACTGCGTGATAACTTCAGCAATCTCTGGATGACTATCGTCTCCACAAATAATAAGCCCCTTTTCCATACTCGAAAGGCGCTCTGTAAGAGAACTTACATATTCACTCGTCATCGCCATATTCCCTTGATGAACTGCCCCTGTATATTCACCTCGTCCTTTTTCCCATAATTCCTCTAAAGAAAAGTCAGGGATCAACGGCTCCCGAAGTGGAAAATTAATATGGACAGGTCCCCTTGGTGCAAGAGATGCAATTGCAACAGCACGTCCGGCTGTCATACGAGCATAATGATACATCGGCTCTCTAGCTTCTGGCAGTGCCATCTCCATAAACTGTTTCACAAAGGAGCCATATAGGTTCAGCTGATTCATTGCCTGCGGGGCACCAACATCTCTTAGTTCATGTGGTCTATCTGCTGTTAAGACAAGCAATGGCACACGCGAATGAAAGGCTTCACAAATTGCTGGATAATAGTTCGCTGCCGCTGTTCCTGATGTACATAAAATCGCTACAGGACGCTTCTTCGCCTTCGCAATACCGAGCGCGAAAAAAGCAGCTGATCGTTCATCTACATGCAAATATGTTTTTATCTGTTCATGTTGCTCCATTAGCAAGGCTAGCGGCGTTGACCGCGAACCTGGACTAATGACAACATCATATACATTTAGACGCGCCAGTTCGTCCACAAACGCGCCTAAATAATATGATAATGCTTCTATATGATTATTCATTTCATTAATTCCTCCAAAGCACCAAGCATCGGTCTAAACTTCAAACTTGTTTCTTCATATTCAAGCTGTGGTACTGAATCAATCACAATACCGCAGCCGGCAAATAAGGATGCCTTGTCACCATTTAATAGCCCGCAGCGCAGGGCTACCGCAAATTCGCCGTTCCCTTTGTCATCTATCCAGCCGATTGGTGCTCCGTACAATCCACGGTCTAATAACTCTACATCACGGATGAGCTTCATCGCCGCGTGGCGTGGCGTACCACCAAGTGCTGGCGTTGGATGCAGTTCTTCCACCATTGAAAGAAGTGATGCTTCACCTTTCGCTTCAACCGGTGTATATAAATGTAGTAAATTTTTTGTTGTTAATAAACCTGGACGCTGCGGAATAGTAACGGATTCACAATGCTCTGTTAATACGCCACGAATCATATTTACTACATAACCATGCTCTGCTAAATTCTTTTCATCATGAAGAAGTGCATTACCATTTTGCTTACTTTCTTCTATAGAATTACCATGACCAATCGAACCAGCAAGGCACATCGATGTAAATTTCCCGCCTTCTTTTCGAATTAATCTCTCAGGCGTTGCTCCTAAAAAGCATGCTCCTTTATAATCGAAGGAAAACACGTAACAATCCGGTTGCCCAATACGGAGCGCTTCTAAAACACGAGCAGAATCAATATTCTGATCCATCGTTAGTTTTAATTCTCTTGCCAATACAACCTTTTGTACAATTCCTTTTTTCATTTCATCCTGCACTTTTACAATTGCATCCATCCAGCTCTTCGGATCAACTTCTACTTTAGAAGTTACTGTTAATTTCGCTTCTGTAAGCGGGCATTTGCATTCTTCTAAAATTCTTTTTTCCAAAGAAACAATTTCTTCACACACTTCCTGTGCAGAGTCTTCAGCTGAAATAAATGTATTCATTGTTAACCATGCTTTTTCATTTTTTACCGTTAAAAGAAAAGCCGGTAACGATAATGTTGTATCTTTAAATTCTTCCCAAAGATCCGTTTGTTCTTTTTCTGGATCAAATGAAAAGCTACCAAATAAAAGTGGACCCGTTCCAAATTCATACTCTTCTCTGTGAACAATTGCTTTCTCTTGCACTTCACTCCACTTTTCGCGGGCATTTTGAAAGCGTTTGTCAGAAGAATTTGCTATAGTGAAAACAGAGCCAATTCCAGCAAATATGACATGCTGAGATGGGTCTGCAAAATAACATCTATTTTCGTATGCAATCCTTTTTCCTGCTGCATAAAAAAGAAGCGGATCCATCCAATCTATTTGTTTTACAAAACTGACCAATGTTTTTTCATTCGTCGCATGTTTAATAGCTGCCAAAATCACTTCTTGTAAATCTTTTTGTTTCGTCTGAATCACAAAGTCTCCCCCCTATGGGCGAAAAATAGTCATAAATACGCTTGATTTTAAGATACACCTCAAACGAAAGCCCTGTCAACGTTTAGCATTTCTGAGAAATTCCCCTTCTCTTCCTAGAAAATAAACGTTGACACTAAATGCTGCTTTTCCTACACTTAATTGTGTATATTATGTGACAAGGAGGATTCAACATGGAAATGAAAGTCGAAACGAATTCCTCTCCTATGTCGCCAAAGCCAAGTAAACAAACAGGCTGGCGCATTTGGTGGAGTTTATTACGTCCTCATACATTAACAGCCGCTTTTGTTCCTGTTTTTATTGGAACAGCTTATGCAATGCAAGTAGGGGGTATCAATCAAATACATCTCCCTCTTTTCTTTATCATGCTTCTTGCTTGTCTTCTCATTCAAGCAGCAACAAACATGTTTAATGAATACTTTGATTATAAAAGAGGATTAGATCACGAAGGTTCAGTTGGTATCGGTGGTGCCATTGTCCGCGACGGTATTCAACCAAAAACAGTCCTTAATTTAGCATTTGGATTTTTCGGTATCGCAATGCTATTAGGCGTTTATATTTGTATGAACTCTAGCTGGTGGCTTGCTGCAATCGGTCTTGTTTGTATGGCTGTTGCTTACCTTTATACAGGCGGCCCACTTCCGATTGCCTATACGCCTTTTGGAGAATTAACAGCAGGATTATTTATGGGTGTTATTATTATTGGTATTTCATTTTTCATTCAGACAGGAACTGTAACATCAGAAATTATTTTAGTATCTATTCCAAATGCGATTTTAATTGGAGCGATTTTACTTTCCAACAACATTCGTGATTTAGATGGAGATAAAGAAAATGGCCGTAATACATTAGCGATTATTGTTGGACGTGAGAACGCAATTGGTGTCCTTGCTTCCATGTTTATTGTTTCCTACATTTGGACAATTTCCCTGATCATTGTCGGAATCGTGTCCCCATGGATGCTGATTGTTTTCCTAAGTGCCCCGAAAGCATTTAAAGCGACAAAAGGATTTATCGGCAAAAGGATTCCAATGGAAATGGCACCTGCGATGATCGCGACGGCAAAAACAAATACAATCTTTGGTTTCTTAATGGGAATCGGACTATTACTTGGTTATTTCCTATAAAAGAGGAGCTGCTAGAGCAGCTCCTTTTTCCATTTTCAAAATATATCGGCGATTTTTTAAATATATCGACCGTTTCTCCTCATATATCGGCACTTCGACACAACATATCGATCGCTCGACATTTTACAGCACGATCGACTCACTCAAATACCGGGATATTTCCCGCAATCAAGCTCATACTACATAAAGAAACCGAATTGTAGGAAGGTGGATACTATGTTAACTCCACAACAAATCAATCATTTTAAATCCATTTTAGAAAAGCAACTGCACGAAATTGAACAAACGCTGCAAAGTCATGAAGGCGAAGACCGCGCCTCTGAACGGGAATCTGTTGGAGAATTATCCGCTTATGACAATCATCCCGGCGATATGGCTACCGAATTATATGAACGCGAGAAAGACTTCGGGCTTATTGAATTTTGGCATAAGCAACTGCAAGATACGAAGCATGCCTTGCAAAAAATCGAAGCTGGCACATATGGGGTTTGCGAAGTTTCTGGTGAAGAAATTCCACTAGAAAGATTAGAAGCGATGCCAACTGCTACGACCTGTATAGAACATACAACGAATAAATTAAACTTAAGCGCACGTCCCGTTGAAGAAGAATTAGTAGAGCCACCGTTTGGCAAATACGATATGGACAGTGCCGTAGGATACGATGCAGAGGATGCTTGGCAAGATGTTGCTTTATACGGAACATCAGAAACACCATCTGATTTAGAACGCCGCGACTCGAAAAACTTTGATGAGATGTATGTAGATGCTGAAGAACCACGCGGTTACGTAGAAGACTTTGAAAACTTCATCGGAACAGATATGTATGGAAAGAACCCACAGGTGTATGCAACAGAAGAGCATGAAGAATATGAACAGATGCTGGATGATTTTGAAGAAAAAACTTATAAAGGTGAGTTATCTCCGAATGAGTCTAGTTCAAAAGAATAAAAAAGCATTCCGAAATTCGGAATGCTTTTTTCTCGCTAGCTAATTAGTTTTTTGTAACGTTAGCAGCTTGTGGTCCACGGTTACCTTCAACGATTTCGAAAGAAACTTCTTGACCTTCTTCTAAAGTTTTGAAGCCGTCGCCTTGGATAGCTGAGAAATGTACGAATACATCGTCTCCACCTTCAACTTCGATGAAACCAAAACCTTTTTCGCCGTTAAACCATTTAACTTTACCTGTTTGCATGTCATGTACCTCCTAAATAAAAATGAAACTATGAATCCACATGAAAAGGTGGATATAAAGGACATGAATGTATCTCAGACCTGATGCCTTGAATTAAACACGCTTTATTTCCGTACCACATTATGTAGCTCAATAGTGATTTCACTATATCACGCTCTATCAAAAAGGTCAAATGAGAACACTTTCATTTCAGCATTTTTCTCATATTTTTTTAAAAGGTTCACAAAATATGTAAACTATATATAAAGTGAAACTTTAATCAGTGGGGGTTTTCTTCATCCCCCACTGATTATGAGTTGAACGAATCGGGCTTTTACGGACAGTTCATCTCCCGCCTAACTTCTTTGCTTTCGCTGAATTTTGAGGTGGGAGTGTTACTGTCCGTTAATGCGGGATAAATTAAAAAACTGATATAAAACCTTTCTTTTTAGAGGGGCAAGCGCGAGCAGGTCACCTGTTGTTTTTCGTAGCAGTGACTTATATGTTGAACAATCAAAACAGATTTTTCTTTAAAAATTAACAAAACGATAGTTTTCTAATCTCATTAATTTCTGTACAATATTAGTATCCACTACATATGAGGTGAAAATAATGAAGGCACATGAAATTGAGTATAAATTATATGGCGATGATATGCAGTTTGTTGAAATTGAATTAGATCCAGAAGAAAGCGTAATTGCAGAAGCTGGAGCAATGATGATGATGGAAGACCATATTGAAATGGAAACAATCTTCGGTGACGGTGCCGGAAAGTCTAGCGGCCTATTTGGTAAATTAATGGGTGCCGGAAAACGACTCGTTACAGGTGAGAGTATGTTTATGACCGTATTTACAAATACAGGTCATGGCAAACGTCACGTATCATTTGCTGCACCTTACCCTGGAAAAATCGTTCCAGTTGATTTAACAGAATATCAAGGCAAAGTAGTTTGTCAAAAAGATGCATTCCTTTGCGCCGCAAAAGGTGTTTCTATCGGAATTGAATTCACGAAAAAAATTGGTAGCGGCTTCTTCGGCGGTGAAGGCTTCATTATGCAGAAGCTTGAAGGTGATGGCCTTGCTTTCATGCACGCAGGTGGCACAGTATACAAACGTGAGCTTAAGCCCGGTGAAAGACTCCGCATTGATACAGGGTGTCTTGTTGCAATGACAAGAGATGTTGACTACGACATTCAATTCGTAGGCAACGTAAAAACTGCGTTATTTGGCGGAGAAGGTTTATTCTTCGCTACATTAGAAGGACCAGGAACAGTTTGGCTTCAATCCTTAACATTAAGCCGTTTAGCAGCGCGTCTTACAAGTCCTGCAGCTCAAAGCAGCGGGGAAGGTAGCGTTTTAGGTGGACTTGGTCGCCTCCTTGATGGAAAAGAGTAAAATCTAAATCGCTACGTCATAAGACGTAGCGATTTTTTCACTTATCCTTTTCTCCTGTAGGACTGTACATACCATTTTGAATCATATAATACTCCATCGCCCCATTTAACCACTCCTCTTCTTCCTTTGTATATGGTGATGGAATCATATTCCCATACTGATCTTCCATATTTTCTAATCCACTTAAAGAATTTACCGCTTCTTCTCCAACATATGTAAGAGTTGCCTTCATATGTTGATCGACAAGCTTTTGTACTTCTGGATCATGGACTGGTTTTCCAAATAATCTCTTTACCTCCTTCGACAACTGAATAAATTCTTTATCCAATGCCACCATCTCTTCTTCAGATTTATCGTATAATCGATCAACGACTTCCTTATCCATATATTCCTCAAGCCATAGGCGTTGTTCACTTTCTTTTTGTATATTACAAATTAAACTCATTAAAATGTCACTATCTACTTGCCCTTCATCTTCTAATAAAGTAATTGTTCGATTAATTGCTTTCAAAGAAATTTCGATATGCTCCTTTTTCTCTTCAAAAGCTTGTTTCTGACTTTGTAATGTTTCTTTTAAACTTACATTAAGGCTAGACATATTTATCATTGCAGATATTTCGTCTAGACTATATCCTAAAAATTTTAGACTTACTATTTTTTGCAACGTTAAGATGTCTTGCTTTTTATATATTCGACGTCCGGAACTAGGATGTTTTTCGGGTTTAAGTAATCCAATTTCATCGTAATAATGTAGCGTCCGTATTGATATGCCTGTTCTTTTCGAAAACTCTCCAATTAAATAGTTTTCACTTTTACTCATCTTAAATCCCCCCTACATTCTTTTTACCGATGTGGTTACTCAAATCATACTACCTCACGTAACTGGAGGTTCAAGTATTAATTTGTAAAAAACATTCATTTTTCATTGCACTTTGTTTTCAAGCCACTCAAAGAATGATTCCCCATTCCCACTCATATATTGAACTATTACTTCTTCTTTAGGAGGGCTTCTCTGATGCGTGCTCCTTTATCCTTTGATAAAGATACTGCCATATTGCTAGCTTCTTGTTGCGAGTTAACATATGATCAATATAAACAAAATGGGATTTTTCAAATACCTGAAGGATTTCAATATGTACAAGGTTTTCAGGCTAAGGTTATGCAAACAACAGAGTGGTTTGGATTCATATTAGAATCTGAAGATACAGTCATCGTAGCGTTTCGAGGGACCCAATCCGATCCAGAGTGGGTCATTGATTCACTTGTGAACCAAAAACTTTATCCATACGCCTTAAATAGCGGAAACGTCCATAACGGCTTTCTCTCTGTTTATGAATCATGCCGTGATACGATTATGGATATGCTCGTATCTTTACCATCAGATAAAAAACTACTCGCCACAGGGCATAGCCTAGGCGGAGCACTTGCCACACTACACATATTAGATGCACGCGTTAATACTGCGTTTGCACAATACGGTCTCTATAACTTCGCCTCTCCAAAGGTTGGAGATATCACCTTTCGAAACTACTACAAAATGCAAGTAGCAAGCAGCTTTCGCTTCGTTAATTTATTCGATGTGGTCCCGCTTCTTCCACCGCGCAAAGTGCATTTTCATGACCAAGACTGGGAGTATACACATGTTCATCACAACTTGACATTTACGAAAAATACAAAATCCATCACCAACAACCACGCCATGTCAACATACAAAACATGTCTGACTTCTCATTTTTGATACAGAAACATTTGGAAAAAATATACTATTATATTATAATAATCTATGTAATTACTTTTGGATGAGAGGACCTTACATGCTAAAATATTTCTTTGCAATTTTTCTCGTTATAATTTTTACGGTCACAGGTTTCTGTACATTCTCATACTTTGCTACAGAGGAATACGGTGGGACTGGTGTTTTGTATTCAGTAAATCCTTATATCTCAGTAGCAAACTAAGTAAAAATAGCTTGGAAAATTCCCAAGCTATTTTTACTTTACGAATTCCATTCAAATAAATAAAAGCCCCTCAAAATCTTCACAAGGGACTCTGTCTTATTCCTATATATCCATTTTGATTTTCCAACATATAAAGCGACCAGATCCTCTCCCCCACCTAAAAAGAAAGATTTTTAATTTATATCTTCAACTCACAAAAGCTTAACCCTATCACCAATACCCCAAATCTCATTACTATACTGCAGAATCGTTCGATCACTAGCAAAGTATCCTGATTGTGCAATATTAATGATAGACATTTCTAGCCACTTTCTTCGGTTTTCATATGCTCTTCCTACATCTTCTTGACGCTCTGCATATGGACTAAAATCACGAAGGACAAAGTACTCGTCATTTTGAATAACAAGAGAATCATAAATTGCTTCAAATTCGGCTGCAACATTTGTGAAAAAGCCATTTATTAACTGATCGACTACTTTTTTTATGTGCATATTATGGTGATAGTAATCATTTGCACGATATCCACCATTTTGATAATAATGAAGCACCTCTTCCGCTGTTAGACCAAAGATAAAACAGGCTTCATCTCCTACTTTTTCTCTTATTTCAATATTGGCCCCATCCAGCGTTCCGAGCGTAATTGCACCATTCATCATAAACTTCATATTCCCTGTTCCTGATGCCTCTTTACTTGCTGTAGAGATTTGCTCACTTACATCTGCTGCTGGGAAAATATCTTCAGCTAAAGAAACCCGATAGTTTTCTAGAAAGATAACTTTCATATATTGACTCACATATGGATCTTGATTTACCTTTCTAGCAAGTTCATTTATTAATTTAATAATTTTTTTCGCATAATAATAGCCTGGCGATGCTTTCGCTCCAAAAATAAATGTACGCGGATAAAACGAAAAGCTTGAATCTTCTTTTAAACGATTGTACAAATACAAAATATGTAACACATTTAATAGTTGCCTTTTATAAGCGTGCAATCGTTTTACTTGTACATCAAAAATGGAACTCGGGTCAACGATAATCCCCATCTTGTTTTGAATTTGCTCTGCTAAAATATATTTACGCTCTTGCTTTACATCATGCAACTTGTCTTGAAAAGCAGTGTCATGTTGAAAGCTTTGCATTAATTGCAACTGAATCGGTTGCTTCTTCCATTCCGTTCCAATTGCTTCTGAAATGAGATTTGCAAGCTGCGGGTTCGCCTTCATAAGCCAGCGCCGATGCGCGATTCCATTTGTCTTATTGTTAAATTTCTCCGGATAAAAATCATAAAACAATCGCATTTCACGTTGCTTTAAAATTTCCGTATGAATTTTTGCCACGCCATTTACACTATGGCTTCCGACAATTGCTAAATGTGCCATTTTGACAAGATCATGCGCGATAATTGCCATATCTTCAATCCGCTTCCACTCATACGGATATCGCTCCCACAGTTCATGACAAAAGCGTTCATTGATTTCTTCAATAATCATATAAATCCGTGGTAATAACGGTTTAAAAATATGGATTGGCCACTTCTCAAGTGCTTCTGATAATGTCGTATGATTCGTATAAGAAATTGTCTGAGTCGTAATATCCCACGCTTCTTCCCAAGCAAGCTTTTCTTCATCTAGTAAAATACGCATGAGTTCTGGAATTGCTAAAACGGGATGCGTATCGTTAATGTGAATCGCGATTTTCTCATGTAAATTACGAAGCGTTCCATTTCGCTCTCTATGCATGCGAACAATGTTTTGTAAGCTTGCTGATACAAGGAAATACTGCTGCTTTAAACGTAGTATTTTCCCTTCATCATGCGTATCATCCGGGTATAAAAATTCTGATACCACTTCTGTTTCACGTTTATATTTCAAAATATCTTTACAATTTTGTGGAAAAGGAACCGGCTCTGCATTCCAAAGGCGAAGTGTATTCACAGTATCCGTTTCATATCCAACAACCGGAACGTCATATGGAACTGCCATAATCACTTCTGCATTCGTATGACGAAATTCGAGGCGACCATTCATTTCTATCGGTTCTACATTTCCAAAGTAGCTCACTTCTACCGCTTGATCGTGTCGTCTTACTTCCCAAACATTTTCATGAAGGAGCCACTGTTCTGGTAATTCTACTTGATATCCATCCACAATTTTTTGATCAAACAAGCCATGCTTATAACGAATACCACATCCGTGCCCTGGAAGATTTAAAGATGCAAGTGAATCGAGAAAACAGGCTGCAAGGCGGCCAAGTCCTCCATTGCCAAGCCCTGCATCCGCTTCACCTTCTTCCAATTCCTTTAATGAAATTCCAAGCTCTGAAAGGCCTTGTTCACATACATCACGGATACCTAGATTTAGTAAGTTACTACCGAGCAAACGACCAAGTAAAAACTCAATAGACAAGTAATACATTTGCTTTTGATTCCCTGTCCGGTACCTTTCATTTGTTGCAATCCAATGCTGATTCATATACTCACGTACCATACGACCAAGTGTATTATACTGGTCACGACTGGTAGAATCTTTGAAACTTTTTCCACACATCGTTTCTAGTTTTTCTAAAAAGGCTACTTTAAAGCTTTCAACATGAGTAAACATTTTTTCACCACCTAAGAGTGTTTCAGCAAACTTTTATATAGTTCCTTATATTCAAGAGCTGACTTTTTCCAGCTATAATCCTCTGTCATCGCTTGTTTTACAAGCTGATTCCATACTGGTTGATTATGATAATACTTCAGTGCACGACGAACCGTATGTAACATGTCATGAGCGTTAAAATTTCTAAAGCTGAAGCCATTTCCATTCTCTGTTTTCTCATTATAAGACTGAACTGTATCGTTCAATCCTCCCGTCTCTCTTACAATTGGGATCACACCATATGCCAGTGCAATGAGCTGTCCGAGTCCGCATGGTTCAAATAATGATGGCATTAAAAATAAATCGCTCCCTGCATATACTTGATGCGCTAGCTCTTCATTAAACCCGATATACACTTTCACTTTTTCTGGATACTCATATGCCATCCATTCGAAAAACTGCTCATATTCAGAATCCCCTGATCCTAAAATGATACATTGTACATCGTCTTCCATCATTTCATGAAAGACAGTACGTACTAAATCAAGGCCTTTTTGCTTTGTTAATCGCGTTACCATCGAAATAATTGGCGTATCTTCTTTTTCCGACAAACCAAAATAGCGCTGTAATGCACGTTTGTTTTCTTGTTTTTCATACAATGATTCTGCATCATACTGCGTGGTAATAAATGAGTCCGTTTTCGGATTATATACGCTCGTATCAATACCATTTATAATCCCGCTCAACTTATCATTATATTTCCGTAACAAACCATCTAATTTTTCACCAAAAAATTCATATTGGATCTCTTCTTTATACGTCGGGCTAACCGCTGTAATGCGATCTGAAGCGATGATGCCGCCTTTCATAAAGTTAACGTTCCCATAAAATTCAAGCTGTTCACTATCAAAATATTCATCACCAAGTTCCAGTAAATCATGCATAACTTCACGAGGAAACACACCCTGGAACTGCAAATTATGAATCGTATAAACAGTTTTAATATGCTCATACAATGGATGATCCCCATACTTTTCACGCAGTAAAAAATTCGCCATCGCTGTATGCCAATCGTGACTGTGAAGGATGTCCACTTCAAAATCTAGGTGCGGCATACACTCTAACACCGCCTTAGAAAAGAAAGAAAAACGTTCTCCATCATCATAATGTCCATAAAGAGAATCCCTTTTAAAATAATATTCATTGTCGATTAAATAATACGTAATCCCGCCTTGCTCCCCTTTTAAAATCCCGCAATATTGATTTCGCCAGCCGAGCTGCACATTGATTACCTTATGAAGCGTACATGCTTCTCGCAAGTGCTTGGGAATAAGGCTGTAGTTTGGTAGGATAATACGGACGTTTACTCCTAATTTTTTCAATTCTTTTGGAAGTGCACCCGCCACATCTGCTAAGCCACCTGATTTAATAAACGGTACGCATTCTGATACTGCAAATAAAATATTCACGTGTTGTTCCACTGTCTGAAAAGCGTGTACACCATGATCCGCCCTTCTTACAGCTTCCTCCCTTCGGATTTTAAATTCATATCATGATGAGCCAGTGAATCCCTATTGGATAGAATTTCACTGGCTATATATATCCATTTTGATTTTTCGACATATAAGTCGCTGCTACGAAGAACAAAAGATGATTGCTACTTGTTTTCTCTCTTTGTTTTCACTTGGCCTAGGGCAGGAAAAGGATCTGACCGCCTCTATGCATGGGCGGATGCTCTCTTCCACCTTAAAAAGAATGTTTTTATCAGTTTTCCAATTTGTACTTAACTTACATAGAGCTTTTAAGAATAACTAGTAATATTTTGACTTTGAACACTGCTCTTTTCCAGAACGTATGGATTATCAGGCGTTCCTGTTAAAACCACACCATCCTCAATTTTAACATCCTTATCAATAATAACGCCGTCTAATATACAGTTATCTCCAATTTGGCTCTTTTGCATAATAATGCTATTTCGAATAACCGAACCTTTCCCAACCTTAACAGAACGAAATACAACACTATTCTCAACTTTTCCTGCAATAACACTGCCGTTTGCAATCATTGTGTTTTGCACCTGCGCTCCTTTTATATAACGTGTTGGTGGTTCATCCTTTACTTTTGTAAAAATCGGAGCCTCTTTCGTAAACAACTGCTTCCAAATAGAAGGCTGCAAAATTTCTAAACTATGTTTATAATAATTTTCAATCGAATCGATTACTGCTACATACCCTGTATGCTCATATGTAGTAATGTACAGCGACTCTCCTCGTTTCTCTTTGACTACATCAAACAAACTATAGTGTTCCATGTCTTTATATATTTCAAATAAATCTAATAATAACTGTTTCTTAAGCACATAAGTTTGTAGCGATACGCCTTCATGGCATACTTCTGTAACATCTGCGCCCGTATGTATATGTCTTTCTAATACCTTTTGGAAATTTAATGCTGTAACAAGATGACTATTTGTAATAACAACATACTCTTGTCTGCTGCGCAGAAAATAGTCCATATGTCTTCTAAAATGAGCGAAGGAACCAAACTCATCTTGATCACATTGGCAATTCGGAGGAAATAAAAATAAGCCGTCGCGTTTTCTATCTAAATCCCATTGTTTTCCTGATCCGAGATGATCCATCAAGGAACGATTTTTATGACTCGTAAAAATCGCTACACTATGAATATGGGAATTAACCATATTCGAAAGCATAAAATCAATGAGACGATAACGTCCTCCAAATGGTAGTGCTGCCAGCGAACGGTGCCCTGTTACTTTCTTTAAGGACGGAAAACTCCCTGTTGCATTAATAATTCCTAACATTGATTCTCCCATTCATCTTATCCTCCTTCTCTATTTCCCCTCAGCTATTAGTACAACATCATCGATATTTTTTTCTGGACGAATAATTGTCCCATCTTCAATGACCATACCCGATCCGACAATCGCTCTTTCGATGACAACATTTTTACCGATGCATGCATCTGGCATAATTACCGAATCGATTACCATACTCCCTTCTCCAACCGTTACTCCTTGGAATAAAACAGAGTGTTTTACATCCCCTTCAACAACGCACCCTTCATTAATTAATGATTCTTCTACCTTTGCCCCTTCAGCAATATACTGCGGCGGCTCATTTGGATTCACCGAATAAATGCGCCAGCTATGATCGTTTAACTGTAAGGACGATTCTTCTCGAAGCAAGTCCATATTTGCTTCCCATAAACTTTTTACAGTTCCAACATCTTTCCAATACCCTTCAAATGGGTAAGCAATGAGCTTTTTCTCTTCGTCTAATAAAAGCGGGATGACATCTTTTCCAAAATCATTACTAGATTCTGGATTTCTTGCATCCATCTCTAAATATTCTTTTAAAATAGCCCAATTAAAGATATAAATTCCCATCGAAGCAAGATTGCTTTTTGGAAATTGTGGTTTTTCCTCAAATTCAACAATTTCCATATCCTCATTCGTATTCATAATGCCGAATCGACTTGCCTCATCCCAAGGTACTTCAATAACTGAAATCGAAACATCTGCTTCTTTTTCAATATGGTAATCTAACATTTTACTGTAATCCATTTTATAAATATGATCTCCTGACAAAATCAGAACATATTCCGGATCGTACTGATGCAAATAGTTTAAGTTTTGATAAATAGCACTCGCTGTTCCTGTATACCATTTCACTCCTGAAGATTCCGAGTACGGAGGCAATACGGTCACGCCGCCATTCACACGATCTAAATCCCAAGCATTACCGATTCCAGTATAACTATGAAGCTCAAGCGGCTGATACTGCGTTAAAATTCCAACTGTTTCAATACCAGAGTTTGCACAATTACTTAATGTGAAATCAATAATTCGGTACTTACCGCCAAACGGAACAGCTGGCTTTGCTAAATTTTTTGTTAAAGCACTTAAACGACTACCCTTTCCTCCTGCTAGTAACATTGCTACGCACGTCTGCTTTTGAACCATCTTGTTTTTTGCTCCCCTTTCTCGCTTTCACTGGTCTTAAAATGGATACGCCAAATGGTGGAATTGTTATTTCTACATGAGCAGACTGATTATGATACGGCTCTAGAATTGTCTTTAGGCGCTTTTTATTTACCTGCCCTGAGCCTCCATATATTGCTGCGTCACTATTTAAAATCTCGTTATAATACTTGAACTCTGGTACACCTACTTTATAATTTTCATACACAATATTAGTAAAATTACATACCACAACAAAGATATCGTCTTCCTTATCCCCTTTACGAATAAACGAGAAAATACTTTGTTCTTTGTTATCGGCATCAATCCACTGAAATCCTTCCTGCGAATGATCCAACTGCCAAAGTGGTTTAGAGCGCTTATACAATGCTATGAGCTCTTTAAAGTAATCATGCATATAACGATGCATTTCAAAATCATGCAAATTCCAATCTAGATCCTCGAGATCTTTCCATTCGTCAAACTGACCAAATTCCCCACCCATAAAGAGTAATTTCTTTCCAGGATGCGTAAAGAAATACCCGTATAATAAACGCAGTTGTGCAAACTTTTCCCAGTAGTCTCCTGGCATTTTATTTAACAATGATTTTTTTCCGTGAACGACTTCATCGTGAGAGAGCGGTAATATAAAGTTTTCGGAGTAAGCATATAGCAAAGAAAATGTCATTTTCTCATGAATATATTTCCGGTATTCCGGTGCACACTCCATGTATTTTAGAACATCATTCATCCAGCCCATATTCCACTTATAATTAAACCCTAGTCCGCCTTCATACACTGGCGTAGTCACAAGTGGCCAAGCTGTCGAATCTTCTGCGGTCATCAAAAATTCTTCGTCCTCTGCAAATACTGCCTCATTTAACTCACGCAAGAAGGAAACGGCGTATTCATTACTTTGCTGCTTCCCTTCTTTTTCCCAGTACAACATATTCGCAACCGCATCGACACGAAAGCCGTCAATATGGTAATACTTCATCCAAAACAGTGCATTTGAAATTAAAAAATTACGCACTTCCTGTTTTCCTAAATCAAAATTTACTGTGCCCCAAACGTGATTTTCCTGTACATCCAAATCTTTATATTCATAGGTCGGCGCTCCATCAAATAAATACAACCCATGAGCATCTTTACAAAAATGACCCGGGACCCAATCTAAAATGACACCGATTCCATATTTATGACATTCATCGACAAAATACATGAAGTCATGCGGTGTACCAAACCGGCTTGTCACCGCATAATATCCGGTTCCCTGATATCCCCAGGAACGGTCATATGGATGTTCCACAAGCGGCATAATTTCAATGTGGGTAAATTGATGTTCCGCCACATAAGGAATGAGCTCCTCTGCCATCTCTCGATACGAGTACAGAGAGCCATCTTCTTTCTTTTTCCATGAACCAAAATGCAACTCATAAATTGCCATTGCTTCCTTATACATTAATTTTCGTTTCTTCTTTCGAAACCAATTTTTATCATTCCATTTATATCCCTTTATATCAAAAATAACAGATGCCGTATTTGGTCTTACTTCTGCATATGTTGCATAGGGATCTGCTTTTAAAATTGTTTCGCCACCTTTGGTTTCAATCGCATACTTATATATTTCATTTTCCCCCAAATGCGGTATAAACAATGACCAAATACCCTCTTCTGCCATTTTTCGCATCTTATGCCCTTCAATATCCCAATCATTAAAATCGCCAACTACACTCAGAGCTTTCGCATGAGGAGCCCATACTGTAAATCGTACGCCTTGTATTTCATCTTCCGTTACAAGATGCGCGCCAAATATGTTATAGCTCTCATAACACTGCTTTGTATGAAATTCATACACACTCTCTTCTATACAATCTGTTACACTCAATATGTTCACCTCACTAAGATGGCGGAATTTTCATTACTTTTTAAACATTCGATAGGAAACTGAAATATCCTTGTGCATTTTTAAATATATATACGTTTTTTCGCGGAAATTAAAGGTAACACTTTAATTTTTCGTCAAATTTATCGAATTTTGACGAATATTCATTGAAAGCGTTTTATTTTTTGTTCGTTCTTTTTTATTTTTTACAAAAATATACAATGGTAAGAAGTTCTCTATTTTTCTAGTTTCTTTCCTTCTTTATTATTTTGAAACAAATGTTTTCTCATAAAGTGAAACTTTAATCAGCTCTCACCAATTGGGTTTTTACGGGCAGTTTATCTCTCACCTAACTTCTTTGTTTCCATTGAATTTTGAGGTGAGAGTATTACTGCCCACGAATAACGGGGTAAAACATTTACTGGAAATCATGCTTTCTAACTATCCCCTCACTTAAATACTATATTTTATCTAATTGTTAGTAAGGCGATATATATTTCACTCTAAACATGGGGGCTTATTATAGCATAGCGCTTCTCCTATTTTAACAACCCTGAAACATCAAAATAACGCATTACAAGCTGGTATAATATATTTATCTAATCCTACTGTTACCGTCAATATGAAAGATTTAAAGCCAGGTAATTCGTTCAAGAAGAACTTCAAAACTGAAAACAAAGAAAAGTACCGATTCTCGGTACTTTTCTTGTTTTTTCATTTCTTATTTACTTGTAAACCATAACTGTTTGTAACGGAGTAAAACCTATCTTTTCATAAATCTCTTGAGCAAAGTTTGTGGAAAATACATTAAGACGTACTTCCTCATATCCATTTCTTTTCAACTCTTCAATTCCAGCCTGAATTAGCTTTTTGGAAATCCCTTTACCTCGAAATTCAGATAAGACGTATACATCGTAAATAAAACCAATTTCCTTTTCTGTAAAATAATCCGTATTTGTCCCTACTAATATCCATCCAGCAATTGAATCATTCTCTTTGTATACAAGATAATACGCCCCTTTTTCAATAAGACCTGTCATCATCTGTATCGCTTTTCCACCGGAAATTGTTCCATGATTTTGAATACCTTCATTAGCAGATAATACTGTATTAGATAGTATGTATGTTGTTTCTTCAGCATTAGCTCTTTCTATCATAACTTTATCCCCCTCATTTTTATTACGCTCTCATGAAATAATTCTTTAAGCTCGCTATAAACTCTCCATTTTATGGATTTAATTTCCATACAAAAAAAAAAAAAGCACTCTATACAAAATAGGGTGCTTTTCCTATAAACGACCCTTTTCCAGCAAAAGGGGGTGTATATTTTGGGGATATACAGGGAAACTGGAAAAGGAATTTATATAAAGTTATATAAAAATTCAGAAGCCGGAAGCAATTTCCCGCTTCTGAATTATTTATCAATTATCCTTATAGTACTGGTGCCATTGTTTCTTTTAATACTTTTACAGAGTGAGTAAATTTCGCTTTTTCTTCTTCATTTAACTCAAGCTCCACGATTTCACGTACACCTTCGCGGTTAATGACAGCTGGAACACCTACATAAGCATCTTTCTCGCCGTATTGACCTTCAAGGTATGCAGATACAGTTAGTACACTGTTCTCGTTGTTTAAGATCGCTTTAGTTACACGAAGTAGTGACATACCAATTCCGTAGTAAGTTGCACCTTTACGCTCGATAATATGGTAAGCAGCATCGCGTACATTTTCAAAGATTTTATCTAAATCTTCTTGGTTATACTGTTCGTTGTTCGCTAAGATTGTTTCTAGTTTTTGTACACCTATAGTAGCGTGGCTCCATACTGGAAGTTCAGTGTCACCGTGCTCACCAATGATATATGCATGAACGTTACGTGGATCTACATCTAAATAGTCACCTAACATGTAGCGGAAACGAGCAGAGTCTAAAGTTGTACCAGAACCGATTACGCGTTCCTTTGGTAATCCAGATTCTTTCCAAGTTACATAAGTTAAAATATCAACCGGGTTAGTTGCGATTAGGAAAATACCATCAAATCCGTTATCCATAATGCCGCGAACGATTTGCTTAAAGATTTTTGTATTTTTCTCAACTAAATCTAAACGAGTTTCACCTGGCTTTTGTGGTAATCCAGCAGTGATAACAACTAAATCTGCATCTTTGCAATCTGCATAACTACCGCTCCAAACTTTTGTTGGTGATGGAGAGAATGGTACTGCATGGCTTAAGTCCATTGCTTCCCCTTCTGCTTTAGCCTCATTTACATCCACAAGTACAAATTCTTCAGCTACACCTTGGTTAATCATTGAGTAAGCATAACTACAACCTACAGCTCCTGTTCCTACTAATACTACACGATTGATACCTTTTTTCATGGTAATTTCCCCTCTCTATTGTTCACATTTATTTTTTTTATTATTGTTTAAGTAATTAATTAAAATACTAATTTAATGTTGTTTAACTTCTTTACACTCATATTGTAGCACGATTTATTGTGAATACATTCACAAATTATGACCTATTTGTGAACTTTTTCACAGACAGTGGAAAGTTATGATATTAGGTGTGGAATCAATTTCAATGGAAGCCTTTTCTTTAGATTGTGAAAAGCTTATTTCATTATATTTTATCGTTCGCCTATTAAAGATTAGATCCTACATAATTTGCAATAGCTATATATCCTTCCAATTACAATTTCTTTATACTCAAAAACGAAAAAGCTATCCTTTCAGCAGTATTTCCAGAAAGAATAACTTATTTTTTCGTTTTTGGAACCTCCTTTTTCTTAGCTAGTTGACGGTATGAGGGTGCCTCTACAAAATATTAGTAACATCTCCATCTTATCTTTTTTCCGGCATTAAACGAGTAGATACTCCAATTCGATTCCATGCATTAATAGTAACAATCTGCATAATGATTTCAGCAATTTGCTCTTCTTCAAAGAATTTCCTTACTTCTTCATATACCTCATTAGGAACGTGCGTTTCCGCTACTAGTGTAATTGCCTCTGTCAAAGCAAGCACAGCACGTTCTTCCTGCGTAAAGAATGGTGTTTCACGCCAAGCATTAAGAGCGTAAATACGTTGTTCTGTTTCCCCTAGTTTTCGTGCATCTTTCGTATGAAGATCAATGCAATACGCACATCCATTGATTTGAGAAGCCCGGATTTTAATTAGCTCTTTCAATACTTCATCAATACTTGTAGTCATCAAGTATTTTTCTAAACCTACCATTGCTTTATAACCTTCCGGATTTACCTTTCCCATTAAAAATCTTGTTTCCATTGTATATTCCCTCCATAAAATAAAATTAGTTTGTACTTTGACACCAGGATATTTAACAAGGTCTTTCATGAATTATTTAAAATCACTATCTGCCGTAAAATATTTTAATTCATGACAGAATCCCTAATAAAAAACATACATAGCATCCCTTTTATATCCTGTCACCTATAAGACAAATAAGCTTTTCAATTTGTGACAAAATAAAAAAGAGATCTTAAAAAATAAAGATCTCTTTTTCAATTACATGCTATAGAACTGGAATATGCTTTAATTTATCAGGATTAACTATAATGTAGATTCTTCTAATGGATTCTCCACTTTCATTCCATTCAAAACATATGGCTTTCTCTGCACGGCCTTTATTTCTTGCTAAAATACCAAATTGACCATTTATGATAGTTGGGAGAAGCTCCAATTGAAAGAATCCTCGTGAAACAATAGCCTCCAGAAATATCTGGATACGCTGTTTGCCCAGAATCGGAAATATAGCTGCACGTACTTTACCGCCTCCATCGGTGACAAGTGTTGCATCTACTGTCAGCAAATTAATAAATTCCTCAAAATCCCCTGTTTTTGAACCATGAATAAAGGTATGTATCATTTTTTCTGTATGATCTGATTGTTGTGGATTTACGGGTACTTCGTGCTGTATCTTCTCTTTACAACGACTGTAAATCTTTCGGCAATTTGCCTCTGATTTGTTTAAAATCTCCGCTATTTCACGATAATCGTAACTAAGCGCTTCCCTTAAGACAAATACGGCTCTTTCAACAGGTGTTAAATTCTCTAACAGTACAAGAAATGCATAGGATACTCTTTCGTTTTGAATGATAGTTTCCACAGGATTTAGTTTCGCCGTATCTATTTCCGGCTCGGGAAGCCATTCTCCTGTATACACTTCTCTCTTTTTTCGAGCCGATTGTAGTATATTCAAACAATGATTTGTCGTCATTTTTATTAAATACGCTTTCATATTTCTAATGGATTCTTGGTCCGTATGTTGACCTTTGATAAATATATCCTGAGTAACATCCTCCGCATCACTAACAGAGCCCAGCAGACGGTATGCAACCGAGTAAACTAAAGGTTGATACGTTCGATACAAAGTTTCAAAATCCATATTATCACTCCATTCTATAGCGTGTTTCAATATAAAGTGAAACTTTAATCAGTGGGGGTCTTACTGCGCACGAATAGCGGGATAAAAATATATGATTTGTTATAATTAAAAGATTATCTTTCTGTTACGAAAGGAACGATTCTTAATCTTATGCAAGCTCTTAAATATCACTGACATAATACTATTTGATAGTTTTTATCCATAGGAAGCAATGATTACAACTTGTGTAAATTCTTACATAAAAATTGTACAACAGATAACTTCATCAAAATAGGAATATGAAACAAAAAATATATGTATACTGGGCACACTACACAATAAAAAGGTGAACTTTTGTACCCACCTTTTACATACCCTATTCCCCTTTAAATTATTTTTCTTACCTATCAAAGTCTACTTTAGTTTTAAAAAATCCTTATAACAAATAAAAAAAGAGATAGCAGATTATGCTATCTCTTTTAGTATGACCCGTACGGGATTCGAACCCGTGTTACCGCCGTGAAAGGGCGGTGTCTTAACCGCTTGACCAACGGGCCAATTTCTGGCAGAGAAGAAGGGATTCGAACCCTCGCACCGCGTTAGCGATCTACTCCCTTAGCAGGGGAGCCCCTTGAGCCACTTGGGTACTTCTCTATATAATATGGCTCCGCAGGTAGGACTCGAACCTACGACCGATCGGTTAACAGCCGATAGCTCTACCACTGAGCTACTGCGGAATAATGGTGGGCCTAAATGGACTCGAACCATCGACCTCACGCTTATCAGGCGTGCGCTCTAACCAGCTGAGCTATAGGCCCCAATGGAAAAAGCGGGTGAAGAGAATCGAACTCTCGACCAGAGCTTGGAAGGCTCTTGTTTTACCACTAAACTACACCCGCATGAAACTAAAATGGTGAGCCATGAAGGACTCGAACCTTCGACCCTCTGATTAAAAGTCAGATGCTCTACCAACTGAGCTAATGGCTCATTTTGAAAGTGGTGCCGGCTAGAGGACTTGAACCCCCAACCTACTGATTACAAGTCAGTTGCTCTACCAATTGAGCTAAGCCGGCTTGCTATTTCAAAATGGTGGCTCGGGACGGAATCGAACCGCCGACACGAGGATTTTCAGTCCTCTGCTCTACCGACTGAGCTACCGAGCCTTTATGTAAAATGGCGGTCCCGACCGGGGTCGAACCGGCGATCTCCTGCGTGACAGGCAGGCATGTTAACCACTACACCACGGGACCATTGGTTGCGGGGACAGGATTTGAACCTGCGACCTTCGGGTTATGAGCCCGACGAGCTACCAGACTGCTCCACCCCGCGACGATACAATATTCTTTTTTAAAAAATGGAGGAGGTAGAGGGATTCGAACCCCCGCGCGACTCTCGCCGCCTGTCGGTTTTCAAGACCGATCCCTTCAGCCAGACTTGGGTATACCTCCAGGGAATTTACTTTAAATGGTGGACCTTGTAGGACTCGAACCTACGACCGGACGGTTATGAGCCGTCTGCTCTAACCAGCTGAGCTAAAGGTCCTTTATGGTAGCGGCGGAGGGGATCGAACCCCCGACCTCACGGGTATGAACCGTACGCTCTAGCCAGCTGAGCTACACCGCCATAATAAAGTTATAAGTGGAGCCTAGCGGGATCGAACCGCTGACCTCCTGCGTGCAAGGCAGGCGCTCTCCCAGCTGAGCTAAGGCCCCATGTTTTAAAAATATCGGGAAGACAGGATTTGAACCTGCGACCCCCTGGTCCCAAACCAGGTGCTCTACCAAGCTGAGCCACTTCCCGTTAATAAAAGCGCGCCCGAGAGGACTCGAACCCCTAACCTTTTGATCCGTAGTCAAACGCTCTATCCAATTGAGCTACGGGCGCATATGGTGCCGAGGGCGGGGGTCGAACCCGCACGGTGGTCACCCACCGCAGGATTTTAAGTCCTGTGCGTCTGCCTGTTCCGCCACCCCGGCATGTCATATTGAAAATTGGAGCGGAAGACGGGATTCGAACCCGCGACCCCAACCTTGGCAAGGTTGTATTCTACCACTGAACTACTTCCGCAAGACATGTATGAGATATTTTATTAAAAGTGCGGGTGAAGGGAGTCGAACCCCCACGCCAAAGGCGCCAGATCCTAAGTCTGGTGCGTCTGCCAATTCCGCCACACCCGCATAATATAATTTTTTAAGAAAAAATGGGGCGACTGATGGGAATCGAACCCACGAATGCCGGAGCCACAATCCGGTGCGTTAACCACTTCGCCACAACCGCCATAGTTGCTGGTGCCGGCTAGAGGACTTGAACCCCCAACCTACTGATTACAAGTCAGTTGCTCTACCAATTGAGCTAAGCCGGCAATATATGGTGGAGGATGACGGGATCGAACCGCCGACCCCCTGCTTGTAAGGCAGGTGCTCTCCCAGCTGAGCTAATCCTCCATTTGCCTGGCAACGTCCTACTCTCACAGGGGCAAGGCCCCAACTACCATCGGCGCTAGAGAGCTTAACTTCCGTGTTCGGTATGGGAACGGGTGTGACCTCTCTGCCATCATTACCAGACTATATTCATTTGAGACAAACACTATTATACTTTATTGATTAAAAAAGTCAACACGTTTTTTTATGTTCTCTCAAAACTAGATAACATTTGCTTCATATTATATGGTTAAGTCCTCGATCTATTAGTATTCGTCAGCTCCACATGTCACCATGCTTCCACCTCGAACCTATCAACCTGATCATCTTTCAGGGATCTTACTAGCTTACGCTATGGGAAATCTCATCTTGAGGGGGGCTTCATGCTTAGATGCTTTCAGCACTTATCCCTTCCGCACATAGCTACCCAGCTATGCCCTTGGCAGAACAACTGGTACACCAGCGGTGCGTCCATCCCGGTCCTCTCGTACTAAGGACAGCTCCTCTCAAATTTCCTACGCCCACGACGGATAGGGACCGAACTGTCTCACGACGTTCTGAACCCAGCTCGCGTACCGCTTTAATGGGCGAACAGCCCAACCCTTGGGACCGACTACAGCCCCAGGATGCGATGAGCCGACATCGAGGTGCCAAACCTCCCCGTCGATGTGGACTCTTGGGGGAGATAAGCCTGTTATCCCCGGGGTAGCTTTTATCCGTTGAGCGATGGCCCTTCCATGCGGAACCACCGGATCACTAAGCCCGACTTTCGTCCCTGCTCGACTTGTAGGTCTCGCAGTCAAGCTCCCTTATGCCTTTGCACTCTACGAATGATTTCCAACCATTCTGAGGGAACCTTTGGGCGCCTCCGTTACACTTTAGGAGGCGACCGCCCCAGTCAAACTGCCCACCTGACACTGTCTCCCGGGTCGATAAGACCCGTAGGTTAGAATTTCAATACAGTCAGGGCGGTATCCCACCAGCGCCTCCACCGAAGCTAGCGCTCCGGCTTCAAAGGCTCCCGCCTATCCTGTACAAACTGTACCAAAATTCAATATCAGGCTACAGTAAAGCTCCACGGGGTCTTTCCGTCCTGTCGCGGGTAACCTGCATCTTCACAGGTACTATAATTTCACCGAGTCTCTGGTTGAGACAGTGCCCAAATCGTTACACCTTTCGTGCGGGTCGGAACTTACCCGACAAGGAATTTCGCTACCTTAGGACCGTTATAGTTACGGCCGCCGTTTACTGGGGCTTCAGTTCAGAGCTTCGCTTACGCTAACCCCTCTCCTTAACCTTCCAGCACCGGGCAGGTGTCAGCCCCTATACTTCGCCTTACGGCTTCGCAGAGACCTGTGTTTTTGCTAAACAGTCGCTTGGGCCTATTCACTGCGGCTTTCCGTTAAGAAAGCACCCCTTCTCCCGAAGTTACGGGGTCATTTTGCCGAGTTCCTTAACCAGAGTTCTCTCGCACACCTTAGGATTCTCTCCTCGCCTACCTGTGTCGGTTTGCGGTACAGGCACCTTTTATCTCGCTAGAAGCTTTTCTTGGCAGCGGGGAATCAAAGACTTCGCTCCATAAGGAGCTTCCCCATCACAGCTCAGCCTTCACGATAAGCGGATTTGCCTACTTATCAGCCTAACTGCTTGGACGTGCACAACCAATCGCACGCTTCTTCTATCCTTCTGCGTCCCTCCATTGCTCAAACGATAAAGAGGTGGTACAGGAATATCAACCTGTTGTCCATCGCCTACGCCTGTCGGCCTCGGCTTAGGTCCTGACTAACCCTGAGCGGACGAGCCTTCCTCAGGAAACCTTAGGCATTCGGTGGACGGGATTCTCACCCGTCTTTCGCTACTCATACCGGCATTCTCACTTCTAAGCGCTCCACCAGTCCTTACGGTCTGACTTCACTGCCCTTAGAACGCTCCCCTACCACTGATACCATAGGTATCAATTCGCAGCTTCGGTGGTGTATTTAGCCCCGGTACATTTTCGGCGCAGAGTCACTCGACTAGTGAGCTATTACGCACTCTTTAAATGGTGGCTGCTTCTAAGCCAACATCCTAGTTGTCTAAGCAACTCCACATCCTTTTCCACTTAATACACACTTTGGGACCTTAGCTGGCGATCTGGGCTGTTTCCCTCTTGACTACGGATCTTATCACTCGCAGTCTGACTCCTAAGGATAAGTCATTGGCATTCGGAGTTTGACTGAATTCGGTAATCCGATGAGGACCCCTAGTTCAATCAGTGCTCTACCTCCAAGACTCTTACACTTAAGGCTAGCCCTAAAGCTATTTCGGGGAGAACCAGCTATCTCCAGGTTCGATTGGAATTTCTCCGCTACCCACACCTCATCCCCGCACTTTTCAACGTGCGTGGGTTCGGGCCTCCATTCAGTGTTACCTGAACTTCACCCTGGACATGGGTAGATCACCTGGTTTCGGGTCTACGACCACGTACTAAACGCCCTATTCAGACTCGCTTTCGCTACGGCTCCGCCTCTTCAGCTTAACCTCGCACGGGATCGTAACTCGCCGGTTCATTCTACAAAAGGCACGCCATCACCCATTAACGGGCTCTGACTATTTGTAGGCACACGGTTTCAGGATCTCTTTCACTCCCCTTCCGGGGTGCTTTTCACCTTTCCCTCACGGTACTGGTTCACTATCGATCACTAGGTAGTATTTAGCCTTGGGAGATGGTCCTCCCAGATTCCGACGGAATTTCACGTGTTCCGCCGTACTCAGGATACATTCAAGAGAGAACGAAGTTTCGACTACGGGGTTGTTACCCTCTGTGACGAGCCTTTCCAGGCTGCTTCGTCTACCTCGTTCCTTTGTAACTCCGTATAGAATGTCCTACAACCCCAAGAGGCAAGCCTCTTGGTTTGGGCTAGATTCCGTTTCGCTCGCCGCTACTCAGGAAATCGCATTTGCTTTCTCTTCCTCCAGGTACTTAGATGTTTCAGTTCCCTGGGTCTGTCTTCCATACCCTATGTATTCAGGTAAGGATACCATACCATTACGTATGGTGGGTTTCCCCATTCGGAAATCTTCGGATCAAAGCTTACTTACAGCTCCCCGAAGCATATCGGCGTTAGTCCCGTCCTTCATCGACTCCTAGTGTCAAGGCATCCACCGTGCGCCCTTTCTAACTTAACCAAACTAAAATTAAAAAATATGAGCTACACTGTTATCTAGTTTTCAAAGAACATACATTTATTTCTGAGAGATAGTTCTCTCAAAACTGAACAAAACGAAACACGGAAACTTATATTGATGAACAGCGTTCATCAATTCTCCATAGAAAGGAGGTGATCCAGCCGCACCTTCCGATACGGCTACCTTGTTACGACTTCACCCCAATCATCTGTCCCACCTTAGGCGGCTGGCTCCAAAAAGGTTACCCCACCGACTTCGGGTGTTACAAACTCTCGTGGTGTGACGGGCGGTGTGTACAAGGCCCGGGAACGTATTCACCGCGGCATGCTGATCCGCGATTACTAGCGATTCCAGCTTCATGTAGGCGAGTTGCAGCCTACAATCCGAACTGAGAACGGTTTTATGAGATTAGCTCCACCTCGCGGTCTTGCAGCTCTTTGTACCGTCCATTGTAGCACGTGTGTAGCCCAGGTCATAAGGGGCATGATGATTTGACGTCATCCCCACCTTCCTCCGGTTTGTCACCGGCAGTCACCTTAGAGTGCCCAACTTAATGATGGCAACTAAGATCAAGGGTTGCGCTCGTTGCGGGACTTAACCCAACATCTCACGACACGAGCTGACGACAACCATGCACCACCTGTCACTCTGCCCCCGAAGGGGAAGCCCTATCTCTAGGGTTGTCAGAGGATGTCAAGACCTGGTAAGGTTCTTCGCGTTGCTTCGAATTAAACCACATGCTCCACCGCTTGTGCGGGCCCCCGTCAATTCCTTTGAGTTTCAGCCTTGCGGCCGTACTCCCCAGGCGGAGTGCTTAATGCGTTAACTTCAGCACTAAAGGGCGGAAACCCTCTAACACTTAGCACTCATCGTTTACGGCGTGGACTACCAGGGTATCTAATCCTGTTTGCTCCCCACGCTTTCGCGCCTCAGTGTCAGTTACAGACCAGAAAGTCGCCTTCGCCACTGGTGTTCCTCCATATCTCTACGCATTTCACCGCTACACATGGAATTCCACTTTCCTCTTCTGCACTCAAGTCTCCCAGTTTCCAATGACCCTCCACGGTTGAGCCGTGGGCTTTCACATCAGACTTAAGAAACCACCTGCGCGCGCTTTACGCCCAATAATTCCGGATAACGCTTGCCACCTACGTATTACCGCGGCTGCTGGCACGTAGTTAGCCGTGGCTTTCTGGTTAGGTACCGTCAAGGTGCCAGCTTATTCAACTAGCACTTGTTCTTCCCTAACAACAGAGTTTTACGACCCGAAAGCCTTCATCACTCACGCGGCGTTGCTCCGTCAGACTTTCGTCCATTGCGGAAGATTCCCTACTGCTGCCTCCCGTAGGAGTCTGGGCCGTGTCTCAGTCCCAGTGTGGCCGATCACCCTCTCAGGTCGGCTACGCATCGTTGCCTTGGTGAGCCGTTACCTCACCAACTAGCTAATGCGACGCGGGTCCATCCATAAGTGACAGCCGAAGCCGCCTTTGAATTTCGCACCATGCGGTGCAAAATGTTATCCGGTATTAGCCCCGGTTTCCCGGAGTTATCCCAGTCTTATGGGCAGGTTACCCACGTGTTACTCACCCGTCCGCCGCTAACTTCATAAGAGCAAGCTCTTAATCCATTCGCTCGACTTGCATGTATTAGGCACGCCGCCAGCGTTCATCCTGAGCCAGGATCAAACTCTCCAATAAAGTTAGTTTGTCTAGCATCTAAAATAAAAATTGACGTTTCACGTTGTTTGTTTCGTTCAGTTTTCAAAGAACTTGTTTGCCGCTCATTTGCGACTTCCTTATGTTAACATCTTCATTTTTCGATGTCAACTAAGTTTTTTAATTTCTTTTTTCGCTTTCTGCTGTTTCGCATCAGCGACGGTTATTAATATATCATGTGGAAAAATGAAATGCAACACCCTTTTAAAACTTTTTTATAAAAAATAGCCAAGTTTCTCTATTTACGTCATATAATTAATAATATATATATCCATTTTGATTTTCCAACATATAAATCATTGCTATTACAGAACAAGAAGTGACCTGCATTCGGTTCCTCTCCTTGCTTTCACCTGGCATGGGGTTGGCGCTTCTATGCATGGACGGATTCTCTCTCCCACCTAAAAAAGGTTTGTGTCGGTTTTTCAATTTGTATTTATCCCGCATTAACGGGCAGTAACACCCCCACCTCAAGGTTCAGAGAGAAATGAGGAAGATAGGTGGGGGATCAACTGTCCGTAAAAGCCCGATTGGTTCAACTAATAATCAGTGGGGGATGAAGACCCCCCCCACTGATTAAAGTTTCACTTTATATAGAATATTCTTCTTTACATACAGCTTATCTTCCATCAACACCGTTTTTCTCTACATTTCAGTTCGTCTCAACGCGTTTATAACTTCTTATCCATATTCTTTACAAAGATACAATTCACAACTTTATAAGATGAACTTTCTATTGATAGATTGTCATCACCACTACATCGAACAAACTCACAAGGAGGAATATACATATGGACTATACCGATTTACTAATCAAGTTAGGTCTCTCTGCTATTTTAGGATTTGCTATCGGTTTAGAACGTGAATTAAAAAGAAAACCACTTGGCTTAAAAACGTGCTTAGTCATTTCAATTATTAGCTGTCTCCTCACGATTGTTTCTATTAAATCAGCTTATAACTTACCTCATACAGATCATATCAACATGGACCCCCTTCGCCTTGCAGCTCAAATTGTATCTGGAATTGGTTTTTTAGGTGCCGGTGTTATTTTAAGAAGAGGAAATGACAGTATTGCAGGCTTAACTACCGCCGCTATGATTTGGGGAGCTTCCGGTATTGGAATCGCTGTGGGGGCTGGTTTTTATCTTGAAGCAATTTTCGGCATGTGTTTTCTTATGATTAGCGTCGAACTCATTCCATTAACAATGAAAGTTTTAGGTCCTAGGTCACTCCGGCAACGAGATATCGCTGTCAAACTTGTTGTAAGCAATATGAACAATATCCCTATTGTTATTGAAGAAATAAAAGCAATGGACATAAAAGTAAAAAACATGAAACTCAAAACATTAGAAAATGGTTCACACTTTTTACAACTAAAATTGTCTGTCGATCAAAAAAGACATACAGCTGACGTCTATTATGCGCTGCAACATTTAGAAAGTGTACAGCAAACGGAAGTTGAAAGTATGTAGTATTCCTTATGAACTACTGAAAAGACTCTCTTACAAAACAGAGAGTTTTTCTTTTTTTCATAATGGTAACAATGTAGCTATACAAAATGAGGAGGAATATAAGTTTGAAATCACGAGCTAACCTAGTAGATGTATTTCGCGACTCCATTATTTTCCGCTTAATTAGCTTCATTGTTGTACTTATTACTGTTTTTGGTTTTCTAATATATAAATTAGAACCCACTTACTTTTCTACATGGTTTGATGGAATCTGGTGGGCACTTGTTACAACCTTTACTGTCGGTTACGGTGATTACGTTCCGCATACACCTGTAGGAAAACTTACAGGCATGATTCTCATTTTATTAGGCACAGGTTTCTGCTCCTATTATATGGTATTATTCGCTACCGAAATGATTAGTAAGCAATATATGAAAATTAAAGGCGAAGAAGCTGCTTCTTGTCACGGTCATATGATTATTGTCGGCTGGAATGAGCGCGCAAAACAAGTCGTGAGCCAAATGCATGTGTTACAACCAGACCTTGATATCGTACTCATCGACGAAACCCTTCCGTTGCTTCCAAAACCTTTCCATCACTTAGAGTTTATTAAAGGATGTCCACACCATGATCAAACTTTATTAAAAGCAAATATTAAAACAGCCCATACGATTTTAATAACGGCAGATAAAGAAAAAAATGAAAGCTTAGCTGACACACAATCAATTTTAAACATTTTAACTGCTAAAGGACTGAATCCAAATATTCACTGTATCGCTGAACTACTCACTTCTGAACAAGTTCAAAATGCAACTAGAGCGGGAGCGACAGAAATTATAGAAGGAAATAAATTAACAAGCTACGTCTTTACTGCATCTCTTTTATTCCCTTCTATTTCAGGTGTATTATTTACACTTTATAATGAAATCTCGGAAAGTAAATTGCAGCTGATGACTGTTCCTACATCTTATAGCGGAAAAACTTTCGAGGCTTGCAGTAGCCTCCTTTTAAAACAAGGCATCCTACTGCTAGGTGTGCAGCGGAATGAACAATATCACATCAATCCCATTCATTCCTTCGTTACTATTGAAAGCGACGTATTTATCGTAATTAAACATTAATGAGATGCTTTTCCAACTCTTTTACTAATGCCTTTCCAATATCAATATATTTTCTTTTTATATTCCCATCTGCATCTTGTGGCTCTGCAAATTGATCTAACCCACTTGCTCCAGCTGCTAATGTATTTACCTGATCATCCAGTTCGTCTTGGTATACATGTGAAAGAAGATACGGTGTATCAAGGCGAACAACTACTCCCGGTACATCCAGCTCTCCTTCAACTGCTGTAAATGGTACTCTTAAAAATTGATACCCATCTTCCTCATCTATTTTATAATCGAAGCATCCTTTCTCGTAATCCCAATTGCCGCCGATACTATAACCAAGCGGTTTTAATACTTCTTCTAATTTAAAAAGGGCATATGTATGGCCTTCTAAATTTGATTGAATTGGAATCAAGCTATTCATCCTTCCTAGACTTTTTCCTTAGCATGCCCGATTCATATTTGTTCTAATATCGATATATCGGCGATTCGACACAACTTATCGTCTATTCAGCAACATTCGACAAGTCTCATCCCAATCTTTCCAATAAAAAAAGCTATCGGGACTATCCCGATAGCTTTTTCCGCTTTTCTTTGTTCAGCTACATACAGCGGCTAGAACCTCCGGTCATTTCACTCTCTCGGTCGAAGTAAAAAACACTTCTTCGTCGAGAACTCCAATGCCCTGCGGTTCTGAGCAAGCCGCTTCCGCTTTTCTTACTTCAAACGTTCTTCTAATTCTGCTTTTAATTCTTCGAATCCTGGTTTTCCAAGAAGAGCAAACATGTTTTTCTTGTATGCTTCTACACCTGGTTGGTCAAATGGATTTACGCCTAATAGGTAACCGCTCATCGCACATGCCTTTTCGAAGAAGTATACAAGGTAACCGAATGTGTATTCATTTAATTCTGGAATGTTTACGATTAAGTTTGGTACCCCGCCATCACTATGAGCTAGTAATGTACCTTCGTATGCTTTTGTGTTTACGAAGTCTACTGTTTCACCAGCAAGGTAGTTCAGACCATCTAAATCGCTCTCATCTAATTCAATTTTTAGTTCATGTGTAGATTTTCCTACTTTAAGAACTGTTTCAAATAAGTCACGACGTCCTTCTTGAATGTATTGACCTAATGAATGTAAATCAGTAGAGAAGTTTGCTGAAGATGGGAAAATTCCTTTTTGATCTTTCCCTTCACTTTCGCCAAATAGTTGTTTCCACCACTCAGCAAAATATTGAAGTGCTGGCTCATAGTTAACAAGCATTTCAATCGTTTTTCCTTTATTATATAGAGCATTACGTACAACTGCATATTGGTAAGCAGGGTTTTCTTCCAGCTCAGATTTCGCAAAGTCATTATGTCCGGCAGCTGCACCTTGCATCATCTCTTCAATATTTAAACCACTCACTGCAATTGGTAATAAACCAACTGGTGTTAATACAGAGAAACGACCGCCAACATCATCTGGAATTACGAATGTTTCGTATCCTTCTTCGTCAGCTAATGTTTTTAAAGCACCACGCGCTTTATCAGTTGTTGCATAAATACGTCTACGCGCTTCTTCTTTTCCATATTTCTCTTCTAATAATTTACGGAAAACACGGAATGCAATTGCAGGTTCTGTTGTTGTACCTGATTTGGAAATAACGTTAATGGAGAAATCTTTACCTTCTAATACATCCATTAAATCTTTCATATAAGTGGAGCTAATGTTTTGTCCAACAAATAGCACTTGTGGAGTTTTGCGTTGTTCTTTAGAAAGCGTGTTGTAGAAAGAATGGTTTAACATTTCAATTGCTGCACGTGCTCCTAAGTAAGAACCACCAATACCTATAACAAGTAAAATGTCAGAGTCATTTTTAATTTTCTCTGCACTCTTTTGAATGCGAGCAAATTCTTCTTTGTCATATTGAAGCGGAAGCTCTACCCACCCAAGGAAATCGTTCCCAGCTCCAGTTTTTTCATGGATTGCATGGTGTGATACTTTTACTGCATCACGTAAATAAGTTAGTTCTTGTTCACTGATGAACGATAACGCTTTAGAATAATCGAACGTCACATGTGTGCTCATCTTTTTCCCTCCAATTATGTATATGTATTTCTGTATTCACTTTAGCGAAACTGGGATTGTAAATCAAGCAATTGGAGAATTGTAAACGTAACCAATATGTATTTTTTAGAAAAAGTTCATTTTTTGCATAAAAATCCGCATTTTAAAGTATAGATGTATATACATCATATGATGAATATTTTTTTGTGTATAAAAACAACAAAGGAGAGTCATTCTATAACAGAGTTAAGTTGTATAAGGTGCACTTCCATTTTCGGATTTCGCTTTATACCCACCAACCTCATATAGGTGGATTCTTACTACTCACGAAAACTAAAGGCTTGCTTATGCTTCAAATTTAAGGAGGATTACTCAAGATGAGTACTTTACAACGTATTGCTTTAGTATTCACTGTAATTGGTGCCGTCAACTGGGGACTAATTGGATTCTTTCAATTTGATTTAGTAGCAGCTATCTTCAGTGGGCAAAGTTCAGCACTTGCACGAATCATTTACGGTATCGTTGGTATTTCTGGGCTGATTAACCTTGGCTTATTATTTAAACCATCCGAAAATCTCGGAACACACCCAGAAACACGCGAAGTTCGATAATAAGGCACGGACTTCGTACTTCCCATCCGACATACGAATATGATTGCATGCAATCATATTTGCTAATATATATCATAATAAAATAAAAGAGAATCGCTAAATTAGCGATTCTCTTTTATTTTATTAACTGTGATTCTTCAATCCACTCTGTTAACTTCTCACGAAGCGTATTGAATCCTTTATCAGATGGATTTGGTACGATAATTCTTCCTTGCTTACGCTTTGCTGCTTTTAACGATAAACTCATTTTTCTGTGTTCTTCATCAATTGAAAGTACCTTTACTTCTACTATATCTCCAACCTTTAAAAAATCATGAATATCTTTTACATACCCATTTGTAATTTCAGATATATGCACAAGTCCTTGTGTTTCTTGATCCAATGCTACAAATGCACCGTAATCTTGAATTCCAGTTACTTTCCCTTTTACAACCACTCCTGTTGTGTATTGTTCTGACATATGAAACACTCCCATACGTTTACCAGTTTCCCTGCTATTTGCAGGTTGCAGTAAAAGTACCCACCTCAACATTTAAACGCATGTATACGCAAAGTGAGTAACTGCTCATAAATATCCAATTGGTGAAGACTCATTCTCAAGCGGAAAGAAATATCCCACTTGAGAAAAACTTCACTCTATATTAGTAAATTATACCACCAGCTCCCATTTCATTCAAAATTCATGAAAAAGTTTCCTTTAGTAAGTATAATTTTCAAATATTGGGATAGAATACTAACACATGGCTTTCTAGTATTCCCCCCCTTTTATGGACAAAACGTATTCTGTTTTGTCCTTTTTTTATTTTCTACAAATCGTTTCATTCGCTTCATAGCTTCCATTAATTGTTCAAGCGAAGTTGCATATGAACATCGAATAAACCCTTCACCGCTCTCACCAAACACACTTCCAGGTACAACTGCAACTTTTTCTTCTAGCAATAATTGTTCCGCAAATTCTGCTGAGGATAATCCTGTTGAAGAAATCGAAGGAAACACATAGAATGCTCCGCCTGGCACATGACACGTTAAACCCATTTCATTAAACGATGTCGTCATAAAATTACGGCGCTTTTTATAACTTTCTCTCATTCGAATGACTTCATCATTTCCAAAACGAAGCGCTTCTAATGCTGCAAATTGTGACATCGTTGGTGCGCACATCATTGAATATTGATGAATTTTCAGCATCAACTCTGAAAAGTGGACAGGGGCCGCAATCATTCCAAGGCGCCATCCAGTCATCGCAAATCCTTTTGAAAATCCTGAAATTAAAATCGTATGATCACGCATATTTTTTATGCTCGCAAAACTCGTATAAGCCTCGTCATATACAAGCTCCGCATAAATTTCATCAGATAATACAATGAGATTATATTTTTCAACGATTACTGCTAACTTTTCTAATTCAGACTTGTTTAGAAGTGCTCCTGTTGGATTATTTGGAGAACAAAGTAAAATTGCTTTTGTTTTTGTTGTAATCGCTGCTTCAATTTGCTCCGACTGTACTTTAAATGCATTCTCTAATGAAGTTGCTACCGGAACTGGCACTCCTCCAGCTAATGTAACAAGTGGGCCATATGATACAAAGCTCGGTTCAATGATGATCACTTCGTCGCCAGGATTTACAATAGCGCGCATCGCAACATCTAACGCTTGGCTCGCTCCAACTGTAACAATAATTTCTTCATCTGCATTATAGGAAACATGAAATTGCTTTTGAAGATACTTTGCTATTTCTTGACGTAACTCCAATAATCCTGCATTCGCAGTATATGCTGTGTATCCTTCTTCTAACGAACGAATACATGCCTGTCTCACATGCCATGGTGTAACAAAATCCGGCTCTCCCACTCCTAGTGAAATAACACCTTTCATACCTGCCGCTAAGTCAAAAAACTTACGGATACCGGATGGTTGTAAAGATTCTGCTGCTCTTGATAGTTCAAACTGCTTCATGGTGCCACCACAATCCGTTTATCATCATCAGTTTTGTCATAAATAAGTCCCTCATGTTTATATTTTTTCAAAATAAAATGTGTTGTTGTTGACACAACTGATTCAATTGTTGCTAACTTTTCAGAAACAAAACTTGCCACTTCACTCATACTTTTTCCTTCCAACGTAATAGAAAGATCGTATGTCCCTGACATTAAATAAACCGATTTCACTTCTGAATAACGATAAATTTGTTCTGCAACAGAATCAAAGCCAACACCGTGCTTCGGTGTAACTTTCACATCAATCATAGCTGTTAAACCACTATGTTCTTTTACTTTTGTCCAATCTATATGTGTAACATAATCAACAATGATTTTTTCTCTTTCTAATTTCTCAACCATTTCTTTTACTGCTTCTACTTTTATATTTAACATTTTTGCTAAAGTTTCTACGGATAAACGACTACTTTTTTCAAGACAAGCTAATAATTCTAATTCTTTTTCAGTCACCATATTCTTCATCCTTCCTTTTGTTTGTTTTTAAATTATACAGACACCTTTTTATGTTTGAAAAGAAGATTTTTTTAGAGAATTATGTAAAAATGAAAAAGAAAGGGGCGGAAACCGTGAAACCAAAAGTATATATCGCTGAACGCGTTCCAAAATTTGTAGAAACATATCTCTCCGAGCATTGTGAATATGAAAAATGGGATAGTAATGAAAAGATTCCTCGTGAAGTTCTATTAGAAAAAATAAAAGATAAACATGGCTTGCTTAACTTTGGGACAAAAATCGACGAAGAGTTATTGCGAGCAGCTCCTCACTTAAAAGTTGTGAGCAACATTTCTGTTGGCTATGATAACTTTGATTTAGAAGCGATGCAGGGCAGAAACGTGATTGGAACGAATACTCCATATGTATTAGATGATACAGTGGCCGATCTTGTTTTCGCTCTTATGCTATCAGCTGGACGACGCGTATGTGAGCTTGATTCTTATGTAAAAGACGGTAATTGGAATGCCGAAATTACAAAAAAACACTTCGGACTGGATGTACATCATAGTACAATTGGGATTATTGGAATGGGGCGAATTGGAGAAGCTGTTGCCAAGCGCGCAAAATTTGGATTTGATATGAATGTCCTTTATTATAATCGGCGTCGTAAGGAAGAGGCCGAACAAAAATTTGATGCCGCGTATTGTGATTTACACACACTACTAAAGCAATCTGATTTCATTGTTCTTTTAACGCCATTAACAGAAGAAACATATCAGCTCATTGGAGAAAAAGAATTTTCATTAATGAAAGAAACAGCTATTTTCATTAATGCTTCCCGCGGGAAAACAGTTGATGAACCTGCATTAATCGACGCACTGAAACAAAAGAAAATCTTTGCAGCAGGTATCGATACATTTACACAGGAACCGGTCGAAAAAGATAATCCGTTATTATCTTTAACAAACGTTGTTACGCTGCCGCACATCGGATCTGCGACATTAAAGACAAGACACCAAATGGCAATGACCGCTGCAGAGAATTTAGTTGCAGGGTTACAAGGAAAAACACCGCCTAATATTATACGAGGATAACACTTAGCACTGAAAAAGGTAGGATGGACCCCCATCTTGCCTTTTTTTGTTAACATAAATCTTTTTCTACTAGGAGATGATATGAAAAAAATCAATGGAGTGAAAGAAAATGAAACATGAGCTAGAGCATCCCTACTTCACTTTTTCCACTCGCGGCACTACTGTTCATTACGAGTTGTATGAACACCAGAGTAATGAGGAAAAACCAACTTTTGTACTCGTTCACGGTTTTCTCTCATCCTCATTTAGTTATCGACGACTTATCCCACTGCTTGCAAAAGAAGGAACAGTTGTCGCACTTGATTTACCACCGTTCGGAAAAAGTGATAAGTCCAACCAATTTATATATTCCTATCATAATTTAGCAACTATAATTATCGATTTAATGGAACACTTAGCACTTCAAAACATTGTGCTAGTCGGTCATTCAATGGGCGGACAAATCTCACTCTATGTCAATCGCATACGTCCTGATTTAATTACAAAAACAATCTTACTATGTAGCTCAAGCTACTTAACACGAGCAAAGTTCCCGCTCATCTACTCTTCCTATTTACCGTTCTTTCATTTATACGTAAAAAATTGGATTATAAGAAGAGGCATCGTTCATAATTTAATGAATGTCGTTCATGACCACTCTTTAATTGATGATGAAATGATGGAAGGGTACGCTGCTCCCTTTTATGATAACCGCATTTTCCCTGCCTTAACGCGAATGATCAGGGACCGAGAAGGAGATTTATCATCAGCTGAATTACGAAAAATCGAGACCCCAACCTTACTCATTTGGGGTGAAAAAGACCGCGTTGTTCCCGTTCATGTCGGGCACCGGCTACACAAAGACTTGCCAAACTCTACATTTATTTCATACGACAATACAGGACACTTGCTACCAGAGGAAAAGCCAGAGCATGTATATGAAGAAATCATAGCATTTTCAGCACAATAGTATTCATATATATATCGGCACTTCGACACAACATATCAACCATTCTACAAGGTACGATATAAAGTGAAACTTTATTCAGTAGGAGGTCTTCATCCCCGATCTAATTTCTTTGCTTTCGCTGAATCTTGAGGTGGGAGTGCTACTGCCAGTTAATGCGGGATAAACTTCCTACTAAAAAAAGCTGTCGGAACTTCCGACAGCCTACAATGAACAACTTCCGCCTTCTTTTAGTACGAGTAATTCCTGTGCTAATTTCTCGCATTTTTCAATAGCTGGTATTTCTTCAAACGACATAAAATAAATATGCTGTATTTTTTTTGCAATATATTTCGGATCGTCAAACGCACTTACCACGTACACAACATCGCTTGCTTCTGTTTCATAAAATTCCGATCCCATTTGAAAAGGATCCCAATTCTTCACCATTTCCACCATCTTTTCATATGCGCCCATCTACTTCCCGCCTTTTCCTATTTTTCACTCTTTTCTTTATCGTATCATATCAGCTATTCTAGAAGAAGGGAGGAACTTTTACAAAATCATAGATTCAAGTAGAAGGGAGCAAAAAAGATGCAGCAATTTCATAAAACTGTAAACCGCCGGGGAACACATAGTGTAAAGTGGGATACATATAAGAATGAAGAATTGTTACACGCATGGATTGCAGATATGGATTTTCCTATTCCAGAGCCAATTCAATCTGCACTGCAGAAACGCCTTGGGCATCCTATTTTCGGATATACAATGCCACCTGAAGAAATAACAGATATTATTTGTCGTTGGACAAAAAGTGCATACAATTGGGATATAAAAGAAGAATGGATTGTATTTAGTTCAGGTATCGTTCCTGCTCTTAGCACTAGTGTACAGGCTTTCACAACTGAAAATGATGCCGTACTTGTACAACCACCTATTTATCCCCCATTCTTTGACATGATCACAAAAAATAACCGTCATGTATGGGAAAGTCCATTACTTTTACAGGGTGGCACATACACAATGGATTTTGAACATTTGGAAACACAGTTTCAGCAAGGTGTAAAACTTATGTTTCTTTGTAGTCCACACAACCCGGTTGGTCGCGTTTGGACAAAGGATGAGCTTACAAAACTCGGCATGCTATGTGAACAATATAATGTAACCGTTATCTCAGATGAAATTCATGCAGACATTATTTTCTCAGGTCATACACACACGCCACTTGCTTCATTGTCAAAACAATTAGCAGCGCGTACAATCACTTGCATGGCGCCAAGTAAAACATTTAATATCGCAGGCTTACAGGCATCTATTATTATTATTCCTGACAAAAAACTTCGACATGCCTTTACATCTGTGCAACACCGTCAAGGCTTTCATGGGTTAAATACATTTGCTTATGTAGCAATGCAAAGCGCCTATACAGAGTGTAACGATTGGCTAGTAGAAATGCGTTTATATATAGAAGAAAATGCCCGATTTGCTTGTGAATTTATCAAGCAGCATATCCCTACCCTTTCCGTTATTCAATCAGAAGGTACTTTTTTACTATGGGTCGACTGTTCTCGCCTTGACCTATCTCAAAAAGAACGAACAAAACAGCTTGAAGAAAACGGGAAAATTATCGTTGAACCAGGTGAAAAATACGGAGCAGGTGGAGAACAGCATATTCGGATTAACATCGGCTGTTCAAGAAGACAACTTGAAGAAATACTACATAGACTTAAGTGTGTATTTTCATAATTAACTAAAAAAAGCTACCCTTTCAAAGGTAGCTTCTACTTTTTCTTAGCGGCTGCCTTTTCTACAATGACGCCACAAGCAATTCGATTCCCTGAATTTCCAGCAGGCTGCGTCATACCATCATCAGGCTTTTCCGTAATAATGATAGACGCACCATCTTTTCGATGCAGCGTTGTTTTCCCTTCTTGAAGTGATACATTAGGCGCTTCAATCTCCGCCTTAATCTTTCCTGTATCATCCGCAATAACATTCGGCAAATCACCATTCTCTGCACCTTTTGGATTCATAAGTCCATGTTTCTTTTTCTTCTCTAAATTAAAATGATTACCAGCTGATATAAAACGTGGTGCTTTACACTCTCCAATTTCATGAATATGTAATCCATGTGCACCTGGCGAAAATCCTTCTGCCTTAATGGATATTTTCACACCACTTGTTTGCTGCTTCACTTTTGCTGTTCCAACTTTATCACCAGAAGCATTATATAATTTCACATCGATTTCTTTCGGATTTCCTTTATCACAACCTGCCATAAGAAACAGCAAACAACACCCGAATAAAAGCTGCTTTTTCATCACAATTCCCTCCAGAATACATTCTGCCCTTAGATTGTCCGAGCATAGAGGGAAACATACAAAACCGAATTAGTGTTTCTTTTCCGCTAACAGCTTGCGCTCCACTTTCTCCAAACGTTCCGCCTCTCTCTTTGATACGCGAATAAACATGCGCCATGTTGCAATCGCACCGATTATAAATAAAACACAAACAATCCCTGGAATAATATATTCTGTTTTATCTTCCGGAAAATATAAAGGCATCATGAAGATCACTCCTCCCTACAAGTTTAACGTCCCAATTTTTTATTCTTCCAATCAAGTTTACTCTATTCAGTAAATCCCACGGCAAAAATACATCTATATCTGTGAATTCATCGAAGCAAACGATGCATACCTTCATCCTTTCGATCCCTCAGAATTTTCTGTTATATTATTTCGAATTATAACATTTCTCTGATCACAAGCACACCTAACTTCTCAAAATCATTCTCCCGCAAATGATTTCTTTGACTCTATTCCTCACTTTCCTTACTATAAAGTTGAGGTGAAAAATATGAACGAAACATTCCAAATTGGTGATATCGTTACTGGTATCTATAAAACAGGAAAGTATATCGGTGAAATTACAAACAGCCGTCCTGGAAGTTACGTTGTGAAAGTGTTAGCTATTTTAAAACATCCGACGCAAGGTGATTTACATAATGTAAAACAAGCGGATGTTCCATTTTTCCATGAAAGACGCGCTTTAGCATTCAGGGAGCAAACAAATATCCCGCAGCAAATGGTGAAAAAATACGAGGGCGATATTCCGGATTATAAAGAATCCTTACAATCCGCATTAGAAGCACAAATGAATGAATTCTCAGAAAATGACGGTCCGTTTGCGAGGCGTAGTTTGCAGGTACTCCAGCAGTTAAAACAAGATTACAAGCTGTAAAAAAAACAAAACGACCAAATTACACAGTTTGTAATTTGGTCGCTATTGTGTACTCACTTTCTTTAACACCTTTGAAAAATCGATGAGCTCACCTAAAGTCGGGGGAGATGGCTTTACTAAATATTCTTTATCCTTTTCAACTAGTTTAAAAATATTATAGGTCGTTATCGCATCATCAAGCGCGCAATGATGCTTTCCTGTTCCTACTTTCCCGTACGCTTCAATCGCTTTCCATAATCCAGTTTGATTCCGTTCGCCAAAGAAACGTTTATACTCGAGTGATAAATCTCGGCATTGCCCCGAAAAAGGAAACTCGGCACCTATGGCCTCACAATTATGCTTCAATACTTTCATATCCATATTACCCCACGTTACAATTGTTGTTTGACGACGTTTTTCATATTGTACAAGTTTCTCGACAAGTTCCAAAAAAGAAATCCCTCCGTCTACCGCTTCCTGATTAATTCCTAAAAATTTTTTACACCGCTCTGTTAAGCATGAAAAAGTTTCCGGTCGTACATACGATGAATACGTATCTTCCACTACACAATCAACAACTGATACGAGTCCTACCTCAATAATTTCTGGAAAAAAACCCTTTGGTTTCTTCCTATTTTGAGGCATCGTGAACTCAAAATCCAAAAATAAAAATTGTTGTCCATCCATACGATCCCTTCCTTATCATTCTGTCTACTTTGTACTCCTACACGAACAGGCTCGAATGCTATTACATAAGATACATTCAGATTGGATGTATCTTATGTATATGTCAAATAACCACAAATATTTTTAAAAAGAAGAAAAATTCATTTGTACAGAAAATATGACAAAACAAACCCTTTCATTTACATCCGACATTTTTCTACTTTATAATGGCTTTAAGTGTGTTTCTTCCAGAAATTTATGACACACTAAGAAAAGTACCCGAAAGGAGATGGAATTTTTGCACGAAACAACGCAAGAAATCGCTAACTGGCAATATTACTTTGCAATCGCAGTCTTTCTAATTACATATGCCATTATCATTTCAGAAAAAATTAACCGTGCTGTTATCGCGCTTCTCGGTGCGGCACTTATGGTCATCTTTGGTGTCGTCGACTTGCACAACGCTTTTACAAAACATATTGAATGGGGAACCATCACGCTACTGATCGGCATGATGATATTAGTAAACATCACAAGTAAATCAGGCGTATTCCAATATGTTGCAATTAAAGCCGCTAAACAAGCACAAGGAAATCCAATTAAAATCTTAATTTCTCTTTCTTTGCTTACCGCGCTCGGTTCCGCATTTCTAGATAACGTAACAACTGTACTTCTTGTTGTTCCCGTTACTTTATCTATTACGCGCATTTTACAAGTAAATCCTGTTCCATATTTACTTTCCGAAATTATTTTTTCAAATATTGGGGGAACTGCAACATTAATTGGTGACCCACCAAACATTATGATTGGTTCTGCAAACAAGCATTTAGATTTTAATGCTTTCTTATTCAACTTAGCCCCAATCGTACTAATTATTATCGCTGTTACCGCGATAATGATTTACTTTATGTACCGCAAGCAGTTAATTGCTGACCCTGTACAAATTAAAAAACTAATGAGCTTAGACGAAAAACAATACATTAAAGATGCTGTACTAATGAAAAAATCTTTAACTGTACTTGGACTTACAATCCTCGGTTTTATGACTCATTCTATTTTCCACATTGACGCCGCAGTAATCGCATTAACAGGTGCTACTGTACTTATGCTAATCGGTGTAAAAGAGCATGAAATTGAAGAAGTATTCGCTCACGTAGAGTGGATTACAATTTTCTTCTTTGCTGGTCTATTCGTACTCGTTGGTGGACTTATTGATATCGGACTTATCAAAATGTTAGCCCAAAAAGTAATCGGTTTAACAGGCGGAGATATTTCTTACGCATCCATCCTTATTTTATGGGTATCCGGCATTGCTTCAGCAACAATCGATAACATTCCGTTCGTTGCAACAATGATTCCACTTATTAACGATATGGCAGTCGGTCTTGGTCTATCACCTTCTGATGCACAAATCGATGTATTATGGTGGTCATTAGCATTAGGAGCCTGTCTAGGTGGAAACGGAACATTAATCGGTGCTTCCGCTAACGTAATCGTTGCTGGAATCGCAAGCCGTGAAGGACACCGATTTAGCTACGTGGACTTCTTAAAAGTCGGTTTCCCAATTATGATTGTTTCATTAATTGTTTCTCACATTTATATTTATCTGCGTTACTTAATGTAGTATAAAAAGCGGAAGTTGCTCGTTTGGAATCGCAGGGCGTTGGAGCATCCGACAAAGAAGCGCTTTTTGCTTCGTCCGAGGGGGCGAAACGACCGGAGATTCTAGCCACTGAAGCTGGATTCCATAAAAAGCGGAAGTGGCTCGCTTAGAATCACTATCCAAAAAAGGCTATCGCTAGATGCGATAGCCTTTTCCCTTTCTATTTCCCATCATATATCGGCGGTTCGGAACAACATATCGACCGTTCGACAATATGCAACATGATTATTCATAATAAATTCTAATATTTCGTTGGTTCATTTCGAATCAAAAACAGGTGAATCGGAAGAAAAATAGAACATGTTATCACATGGATGACTGTAAATAATATTGCGTTCGTACCATAACGCTCCAAAATGGCGTATACTAAGTAAATCGACAGAACGAGTACTACAACACTTGCTAAAAGGCTTATGATTGGAATGAAGTTCAAAATAAAACAAGCAACGTATATACCGAATACTTTCCATCCAGCTCCTTCTTTCAAAAAATCAGGTAACTTCTCCCTTGCCAAATCCCCCCATACTTTACTATTTAAAAATGGAATAAAAGCAAGAATGCCATCTTCAGCACCATCATTTTTTGCCATTGTATAGAGTGCAAATGCAGTTAACAAATACGCAATAAATGCCCATATTAAAATAATAACAATAGCAACAAAACTAAGAGCAAAAAAACCTGCTAATATACTTTGATCTTCCATCGCTCCCTCTCCTTTCTACTCTCATCGGATTTCTTATATCCATTTCATATCACTTCTTTATATAATATGAACAAAGACCATGAAAGGAGAACAATTTTATGCACCCATTTGTAAAAGCCTTACAGCAACAGTTTATCGCACATCAAAATCCTGAAAAAGCAGAACCAATGGCTCGTTATATGAAAAATCATTTCCCATTTCTCGGTATTCAAACACCGGAAAGAAGAAAGCTATTACGTGAAGTCATACAAGTACATAAACTTCCAGACAAAGAGGACTTTCAAACCGTCATCCGTGAACTTTGGGATTTACCAGAACGCGAATTCCAAGCCGCCGCTCTCGATCTATTACAGAAATATAAAAAGCATCTTGATAAAACTCACATCCCGTTCTTAGAAGAACTCATTATAACGAAATCATGGTGGGATTCCGTTGATGGCATTGTTCCTACCTCCCTAGGAAGCATTTTTTTGAAACATCCAGAAGCCATTCAAACATACATCCCGAAATGGATTGCTTCAGAAAATATATGGTTACAGCGCTCCGCAATCTTATTTCAACTAAAATATAAAGAACAAATGGATGAAAAACTTCTCTTCTCAATCATTGGACAACTCAAATCTTCAAAAGAATTTTTCATCCAAAAAGCAATCGGCTGGGTACTTCGTGAATACGCAAAAACAAGCCCAGATGCTGTATGGGAATATGTTCAAAATCATGAACTTGCTCCTCTAAGCAAACGTGAAGCAATTAAACATATTCGCTCTACTATGAGCACCTCTTCAGATTGAACTCTCCCCCTTCACTTCATTTAGAGGAGGGGGGTCTTCTCGATTAAAATGATAAAGAATAGTAAAATAGGCGAAACTCTATCATATATATCCATCTTGATTTTCCAACATATCAGTCCCTGCCATGAAAACAAAAGAAGCGATGGTCTCATTTTTTCCTTTTGTTTTCACTTGGCACGGGGCTAAAAATGGCACTGTCCACTTCTAGCCATCGGCGGACGCTCTCTCCCATCTAAAAAAGAAAGGTTTTCTATCCTTTTTTCAATTTGTATTTATACACAAATGCTTTCCATCATACAAATCACAGCTATGAAAACAAAAGAAGATATCCACTCGTTTTCTCCTTCTGTTTTCACTTGGCATGGGGCTAAAAATGGCACTGTCCGCTTCTAACCATCGGCGGACGCTCTCTCCCATCTAAAAAAGAAAGGTGTTCTATCCTTTTTTCAATTTGTATTTATATAGATACAATCGTTCCTCTATTGTGATTTAAAAAGGAACATGATAGAATATGGTCATTATTATAAAATATAGTAGCGATGACAGACTTATAAGTACTTGCACAAAAAGCGATTCAGGGATAGTGAAAGCCTGAAAAAGCGAGGAAACGGCAGTCTCGAGCAATACGTGATAAAGTGGTTGTGTGTTTACACACACATCAACTAGGGTGGAACCGCGGGTATACAAGCTCGTCCCTAGGCAAAAATGCCTAGAGACGAGCTTTTTTTATTTAAAAGCGGAAGCAGCGAAGCCACCGAACATTCTAGCCGCTGGAGCTAGATCTCACCGAAAAGCGCAAGCGGCTTGCTCGAGAAATTGCCATTCAACAAGTACATCCAGTCATCGCCCTAATACGTTAACTTTTAAAAGGAGGATTTTATTATGTATTCAATGGAACAAGTTGTAAACTTAGCGAAGCATCGCGGTTTTGTTTTCCCTGGTTCTGAAATTTATGGTGGTCTTGCAAACACCTGGGATTACGGTCCACTTGGTATCGAATTAAAAAATAACGTTAAAAAAGCTTGGTGGAAAAAATTCATTCAAGAATCTCCATACAATGTTGGTTTAGACGCAGCAATTTTAATGAACCCAAAAACTTGGGTAGCTTCTGGTCATGTTGGTAACTTTAACGATCCAATGATTGACTGTAAAAAATGTAAAGCGCGTCACCGTGCTGATAAATTAATTGAAGATGCTTTAGATGCAAAAGGCATCGAAATGGTCGTTGATGGTCTTACTTTCGATCAAATGGCTGGATTAATGAAAGAACATGAAGTAAAATGCCCAGATTGCGGTAGCGAAGACTTCACTGAAATCCGTCAGTTCAACTTAATGTTTAAAACATTCCAAGGTGTTACTGAATCTAGCACAAACGAAATCTTCCTTCGCCCTGAAACAGCACAAGGTATTTTCGTAAACTTCAAAAACGTACAACGCTCTATGCGTAAAAAACTTCCATTTGGTATTGGCCAAATCGGTAAAAGTTTCCGTAACGAAATTACACCTGGTAACTTCACATTCCGTACACGTGAATTCGAACAAATGGAGCTTGAATTCTTCTGTAAACCTGGTGAAGATTTAGAGTGGTTCACATTCTGGCGTAACACTTGTAAAAACTGGTTACTATCACTTGGTATGCACGAAGAGAGCATGCGTCTTCGTGACCACGGTGAGGAAGAGTTATCTCACTACAGTAACGCAACAACAGATATCGAATTTAAATTCCCATTCGGCTGGGGCGAACTTTGGGGCGTTGCATCTCGTACAGACTTCGACTTAAAACGTCACATGGAACACTCTAACGAAGACTTTAACTATATCGATCCACAAACGAACGAACGTTACGTACCATACTGCATCGAGCCATCTCTTGGCGCAGACCGCGTAACATTAGCATTCTTATGTGATGCATACGAAGAAGAACAATTAGAAAACGACTCTCGTACAGTTCTTCGTTTCCACCCTGCTTTAGCACCATACAAAGCAGCAATCTTACCACTATCTAAAAAGTTATCTGAAGGCGCTGGGGAAGTGTTCGCAGAACTAGCAAAAGACTTCGTGGTAGACTTTGACGAAACTGGTTCTATCGGTAAACGTTACCGTCGTCAAGACGAAATCGGTACACCATTCTGTATCACTTATGACTTCGACTCAGTTGAAGACAAAGCTGTTACAGTACGTGACCGTGACACAATGGAGCAAGTTCGTATGCCAATTAGCGAACTAAAAGGCTTCTTAGAGAAGAAAATCCAGTTCTAATGATAGAAAGGCTGCCTCTGGGCAGCCTTTTTTATTGCTCACGCTTCTCTTTAATTGCAACTGTACATCTTGAAATGCAAAGTAAATCATCATTTTCATCAATGATTCGCACATCCCAAACCATTGTTGTTTGTCCTTTATGGATTGGCGTACCGATTGCTGTTACGATTCCATCGCGTTTCGAGCGAATATGATTCGCATTTATTTCAAGACCAAAACAAATACACTTTTCTTGATCAATTAAATTATAGGAGCCTACGCTCGCTACAGTTTCTGCTAATGCAACTGATGCGCCACCGTGTAAAAAACCAAAAGGTTGATGTGTGCGTCCATCTACTGGCATAGTTGCTACTACTTTTTCTTCCGTCATTTCTAACAGCTCAATCCCAAGTGCATCCATTAATGTTTTCGGCATACTACTTCCTCCTTTTTCTTGTTTAAAAATGTATAATTTTCCCTATTTATTTTCAAACTACCTATAGCACTTATATAAGGAGGTTCTATCTACATGAAAAACAAATTCTATATTCTATTACTCTTAGTCTCCTTGCTCATTATTGTACCAAATTATACGAATGCAGCCCACCCTTCTAACCTGACAATCGATATTAAGCCTGTCACACAAAAAGGTAAGAAACCTTATCTTGAATATCAAATTAGCAGACCTTATTTTAGTAATTTTTACGATACAAAATTTCAAAAAAAGTTGAATACATACTATAAAACAACTACTGATCGTTTTAAAACAACATTAGCGAAAGAAGCAAAAAAATATTATACAGAGGCTCAGGAATCAAATGCTCCTTTTCATCCATATGTTGCAAATGTTGACTATAAAGTAACATTGCAAAAATCTCCCTTACTCAGTCTCTATGTAAATTATTATCAGTATACAGGTGGAGCACACGGACTATATACATGGAAGGCGAATACATTTGATTTAAATGAAAAAAGATTACTTAATTTGGACGACTTATTTCAAAAAGACAGTACGTATCAAGATATCATCCGCACAGAAATCGTTAGACAAATTAAGCAAAATGAAAGCATCTATTTTCCAGATGCAACTGAAAAAGTCATGAGTACAAAGAAATTTAACTATTATTTAGAACCCGATCATCTTGTCATCTATTTCTCATTATATGAAATAGCTCCTTACTCAAGCGGTATTCCACAATTTCGCATTCCATACACTTTACTTAGAAAAGCACTAAAGCCTAACTATCAAAACATTTTAATTGACAACGGATAAATGGATTCGCTACTATATTGTTAACCAAACAACAACTGGAGGTTAACAATATGAGACGATTACGTGCTTTAGATTTAGCACTAGCTGCTATGTTTGTTGCGCTCATGGCAATCGGTGCGAATATCGTATCCTGGGCACCGTTTTTACAAGTGGCTGGTATTCCACTTTCCATGCAACCATTTTTCGCAATTTTAGCAGGTCTTCTTCTTGGAAGCAGACTTGGGGCCTTATCTATGACTGTTTATATGCTTGTTGGTGTTGCAGGAGCACCAATTTTCGCGCAGTTCAAAGCTGGATTTGGCGCACTTTTAGATCCTACTGGTGGTTTTATTATCGCATTCATTATCGTTGCTTACGTATCAGGAAAACTAGTAGAACCAAGAGAAAAACCACAATTCAGTACCTTTGCAATCGCGTCTTTTACAGGAATTATTTTAACCTATATCATTGGTACTACTTATATGTATGCGGCTGTAAACTTCTGGATGGGCGGAAATATGAGTTACAAAGCGGCCTGGACAATTATGATGTGGTTCGCGGTTAAGGATATGATCTTTACAATTATCGGTGCTATGATTGCACCTCGAATATACTATGCAGTTCGTCGTTCTGCTTATCAGCATTCTCATTCAACACTATGACAATGAAAAAGAGTTACTCCAACGTATGGAGTAACTCTTTTTTTATATTATGATTCTTGCTTCATTTGTTCTTCTAAAATTTTCTTCATCATAACAAGCATGTCATCTCTTAATTCTTCATGCTGAAGTGCCATTTCAATTGTCGTTTGAACAAAGCCTAATTTTTCTCCAACATCGTAACGCTTTCCTTCAAAGTCATAAGCAAATACACGTTGAATTTCATTTAAACTTTGGATTGCATCTGTTAATTGAATTTCACCACCTGCACCAACATTCTGGTTTTCTAAGAACATAAAGATTTCAGGTGTTAAGATGTAGCGTCCCATAATCGCTAAGTTTGAAGGTGCTGTACCTTGCGCTGGCTTCTCAACAAACTTTCGAACTTGATAACGACGACCTTCTTGTTCTAGTGGATCAATAATTCCATAACGATGTGTTTCTGCTTCTGAAACTGTTTGCACACCAATAACAGAAGAAAGTGTTTTATCATATTCGTCAATTAATTGACGTAAACATGGTTTTTCAGCTTGAACAATATCATCACCTAATAGAACAGCAAATGGTTCATCACCAATAAACTTACGTGCACACCAAACCGCATGCCCTAATCCTTTTGGCTCTTTTTGACGGATATAATGAATATCAACCATTTTAGAAGAAGCTTGTACTTTTTCAAGTAACTCATATTTTTTCTTCTCTAATAAGTTTTGTTCTAATTCGAACGCATTATCGAAATGATCTTCAATAGAGCGTTTTCCTTTACCAGTAACGATAATAATATCTTCAATTCCAGATGCCACAGCTTCTTCTACAATGTATTGAATCGTTGGCTTATCTACAATTGGAAGCATTTCTTTCGGCATCGCTTTTGTTGCCGGTAAAAAACGCGTTCCTAATCCCGCAGCGGGAATAATCGCTTTTCTTACTTTTTTCATAACAAATACCCTCTTTTCTGTTCTAATCGTCAAATACCTTTTCTTATTGTATCGTGTGATTCTCTATTTTCTATACAGTGAACCTTTCATCCACCTTCAGCAAGCGAATTTTTTCCACATGCAAGAAAAGAGGAGGCCGTTCTACGTTCTCCTCTTTCTTCCTCCATTAATGGAAGTAACACTCTATCTCATTATAAACGATTCATGATATCTTCTTTAATAGCAAGTAACTTTTGTTCACTATTTTGTAAGGAATCATCTTTCACACCAAAATAAAACTTGATTTTTGGCTCTGTTCCAGATGGACGTAGGCAGAACCAAGAACCATCCGCTAATTGATATTTTAACACATTTGATTTCGGTAAGTGAATCTCTTCCTTACTTCCATCTTCTAGAGATGTAATGATGCTTGCTTTATAATCTTCTACAGAATTCACTGTTAAGCCAGCCACTTCTTTTGGTGGATTTTCACGGAATGATGCCATCATCTCTTGAATTTTCTCTGCACCATCTTTTCCTTTTAGCGTTAACGATACAAGGTCTTCACGGAAGAAACCGTATTTCGCAAACACTTCTAATAAACCATTGTATAACGTTTTGCCTTGTGATTTATAATATGCTGCAACTTCACATGCAAATAAAACAGATTGTACTGCATCTTTATCACGGCAGAATGGACGAATTAAATAACCATAACTTTCTTCATAGCCAAATTGAAATTCATATTGTCCACTTTCTTCATACTGCTTAATCTTCTCACCGATAAATTTAAATCCAGTTAATGTATCTACTGTATCTAAACCATACGCTTTCGCAATTGTACGACCAATTTCAGAAGTTACGATTGTTTTTAACACAACACCGTTTTCTGGAAGTGTATCGTTTTGTTTCTTTTGTGATAATAAGTAATCAAGCATTAACGCACCCGTTTGGTTTCCTGTTAACACTTGGTACTCACCAGCGTGATTACGAGCAGCTACGCCAAGACGATCTGCATCTGGATCTGTTGCGATTAGCACATCCGCTCCCACTTTCTCTCCGTCACGAATCGCAAGTTCAAACGCTGCGTGCTCTTCTGGGTTTGGGGATTTTACTGTTGAGAAGTTTGAATCTGGTAACTCCTGTTCTTTTACAACTGTTACGTCTGTAAATCCAACTGCTTCTAAACCACGACGCGCTGGAATATTGGATGTTCCATGTAGTGGTGTAAAGACGATTTTTAAATCTTTTCCAACTTCTTGTACCATTTCTTTATTGATGATGACTGTTTTTAACTGTTCTAAATATGCATCATCTACTTCTTGTCCAATGATATGTAATAAGCCATCCGCTTTCAATTGCTCCACATCAGCAACTTCTACTGTTAATTCATCTTCTACTTCATTTACGTAGCTAATTAACTCGTCTGCTTCTTTCGGAGGCAATTGTCCACCATCTTCTCCATATACTTTATAACCGTTATATTCAGGTGGATTATGACTTGCCGTAAGAACAATTCCACTTACTGTATGTAAATAACGCACTGCAAAAGAAAGTACTGGCGTTGGGCGTAAACTTTCAAATACATATGTTGTAATGCCATGAGCACCAAGGGTAGCTGCTACTTCCATTGCAAATTCAGGTGATTTATGACGAGAATCATACGCAACAACAACGCCACGTTTCTTCGCTTCTTCACCTAATTTTTCAATAAAGTGCGCCAATCCTTTTGTTGCTTTTCGAACTGTATATACGTTCAAACGGTTCGTACCAGCACCAAGTTCTCCGCGCATACCACCTGTACCGAATTCTAAGTTTTTATAGAAGCTATCTTCTATTTTCTTTTCATCCTGCTTCATATTTTCTAGCTGTTCTTTTAGTTCTGCATCTAAGTTTACATAGGAAAGCCAGCGACTATATTCTTGTTTCCAATCCATTATCTTATCTCCTCTCGCATGTCATAACTACATTATATGAAAAAAACGACAAGTATCTCAATATATTTTAAAGTATAGCAGGATTTTACTATTGTGATTTGCACACACTAATGCTATATAATTCAAACAAAAAGGTGAGAAAAATGGAAGAATGGGGATTATCAGACGAGTTAAAAATAAAAACGAAACAAATGATTGAGGTTGTAGAAGCGGAATTACAGAGCATGAAACAAACGGTTGAACAAGACGGTGAGTGCATTTTATGTAAAATGGAAGAAATTCACCATCTACTAAGCAATGTTCAAACCCTAGCAGCTTCTTATTATTTAAAGGCATATTTATCACCATTTACATCAGGTTATGCTCCCCTTACAACAGCAATTCAGCATTTAGGTGATAGGAAACATGGTGCATTAATTGTTGTAGAAAGAAATGATTCACTTGATTCCCTTATTCAAACTGGAACAAGACTTGAAGCATATTTAACCGTTCCACTACTGGAATCTATCTTTTATCCAGGAAATCCTCTTCATGACGGAGCTATTCTCATTAGAAGTAACCATATTGTTTCAGCAGCGAACATTCTCCCTCTAACAAAAAATACAGAGATTGACTCAAAACTTGGAACACGCCACCGAGCTGCAATAGGTTTATCCGAAAAAAGCGATGCACTCATATTAGTTGTCTCTGAAGAAACAGGTCGCACATCTTTTGCGTTAAACGGAACGTTATATACCATTTCTTTATAAGAAAAGGCAGCGTAATCCGCTGCCTTTTCTAAAACTTCTTATTCTTCTCCAAAACGGTCAACCAGTGTCGCAAGTGTACGAACCATTGCACCTGTTGCTCCTGCTGGTCCCAAATCATGTGCACTCGTTGTATCAGAAGTTCCAGCGATATCTAAATGTACCCATGGCGTTTCTTCTGCAAACTCACCGAGGAATGTTCCCGCCATTACTGCATGACCTTCACGGCCTGGTGAGTTATTTAAATCTGCGAATTTACTGTTACGAACACGCTCTTTATCGCGCTCGAAAATCGGTAATTGCCAAATCGGCTCATCTGTTTCCATCGATGCTTCTAACACTTGTTCAAACAATGCTTCATTGTTTGTCATTGCACCCGTTGTATGGTTTCCAAGCGCAACAATGACACCGCCTGTTAACGTTGCAACATCAACAAGATAGTTTGCACCAAGTTTCTTCGCATACGTAATACCATCAGCTAATGCTAAACGTCCTTCTGCATCTGTATTTAATACTTCAATTGTTTTTCCGCTCATAGATGTAATCACATCATCTGGTTTAAATGCTGTACCACTCACAACGTTATCAGTCGATGGGATAACAGCAACTACGTTTTGTTCTGGGCGAAGTTCTCCGATAATTTCCATTGCCCCAAGAACAGCTGCAGCGCCGCCCATATCACCTTTCATGCCAACCATGCCTTCACGTGGTTTTAAAGAGTAGCCCCCTGTATCATATGTGATCCCTTTTCCTACAAATCCGATAACATCCGTCCACTCTTCTTTTCCTTTATAAATAAGAGCGATCATTTTTGGTGGCTCTGTAGAACCTTGGTTTACTGCAAGTAATGCACCCATACCAAGATCTTCCATCTCTTCTTTCTCAAGTACTTTATAATCCATATCATATTTCTCAGCTAATTCAACTGCATACTCTGCAAGTTTTGTTGCTGTTAATACGTTTGGCGGCATATTTACAAGTGTACGAGCTGAATTTGTCGCACGTCCATGCATATACCCTACTGTTAATGCAGCCTCGATTTCTTTTGCATCTTCTGCTGTAATAACCGTAAAGTTTTCCAACTCTACACTTTCTTTTTTGTCCGTTTTATATGTTTGTAAATCATATGTACCAAGGCAATATACTTCATTGGCAATATGTGCAACATCAATTGCGTCTAACTTATCTGTTACAAAAGAATCAAGTAAAATTGCTGCATCTTTTACCTTCGCAGTTTTTAATGCTTTAAATGCTTTACTGAGCGAAGCACGTAACGTTTCTGTTGAGTATGATTCTTTTTTGCCCAGACCGACAAAATAATAACGTTTTACAGTTGTTTTTCCTAGGCTATGTACTTTTGAAATAGCTTTTTTCTTTGCAGAAAGCTCTTTTTCTTCTAGTAAAACTTTTAATTGTCCCTCAAATGCTTTGTCTAATTCCTGTACAAAATTACTCGTATTTTCTTCCTCAAATAAAGCAACGATGACTGCTTCATGACTTACTAATTCTTTTTGTACTTGAAACATGTTCAGACCCCCTAGATTTCTCTATTTTCATTATAACTGCATTTTCCCTAAAATGCGATAATTCTAACTTCTCTTTCACTTCATATATATAATGAGCTCCGGTAATGACGGCAAATCATGTACTTGTTCATATGGGACTTTCTCTACCTTTTCAGGTATGATTTTCCGGAAACTTTGAATAAATGCCACGACTTCGTTCACATCTAAATTCCAATACAAAGGACAGTACGGTGTCAAATATTGCTCCGCCACTTCCATCATAAGCCGCGCTCCTTTTATATTTCCATAGCTGTAATGATACTGAGCAACTACCATTTGTAATAAACCTTTCAAAAATAAATTACTTCGCTCTTCCAGCCACATTTCCTCGAGCAAATCGTGGCACGTATAATAATCTCCTTCATTATATTTCACGAAAAACTCATAATATGCCAAAGGATAGTCTTCCACTTCCGCACCTCGTTTTTCTTATATTGTGAATGAAGACAAATAAAAAAGTCTAGTGTCAATCTCACTAGACTATTTCTGTTTCAAATATTGACCGCGGAATACTTGCAGCGTTTCATCTTGATTGAGCATCGTTAACTCATCTTCTGTTAACTTACCGTTCCCCATTTTCACTACATATACATTTACTTTTTTCTTGCCCCACTCACTATATACATCTTGAACGGTTTCATAATATAAATCGAGTCTATTTCCTTTTATGGCCCCGCCTTTATCTGCTACCACACCATAGCCATAGCCTGGTACAAAAAGAATGGTTCCAACCGGAAACACACGTAAGTCAGCTGCGATTGTAGAATATATATCCCTTTTTGCCTTCACGCCAGAATATGTAATGCCATACTCTGGGTGTCCAGGTCTTTTACCGGTTGATTCTATCCCTGACGTATAACCGGTTGCTGTCATTTCCATTACACGATATTTAGACCAGTCTTTTCCCTGCTCTAAAGCATTTATCACTTCTTTACTCGGAACAACTTGTTGCCCTCTTTCTGCTGCATGTACTTCTTTTACATTGCCTTCTTGATATGTTTTTACAATCTCTAGTAGAGAGACTCCTGTGAACGCTTGCCATGTCACGCATAATGCTGCTACAAGTAAACAAGTCATCATAATGCGAATACCATATCGTTTTAACATTTTAATATTCCACACTCCTTCATCGTTAGTCATTCCCCATACGATGTAGAAATATGCAAAAAAATAATCCCCAGAAAACTGGGGATTAAAACATTTGATATCCGCTTTGGCGCAATTTTTTTATTACAATACCAGACAAAATTGCCCCGATTAATCCAGTTGATAAAATAAAAAGATCGGCTTGTCCAAGATGCGATACACTTGTCCCAAATGAAGAAAATGTTTCTTTTGGTTTTGAAAAATAGTCCCAAACACTCGCTTTATTAATGATTAGTATGCAAACAATTGGATAGACAATAACCATCACCCACGTAGCACGTAAAATCATATTGAGCAAAAATCCAATTCCAAAAAACAAAATAAAAAACAACATCATTGAAATAAGTAGTACCGGTATACTCACTTGTTCCCCATCTCCTTCTCTCCCGCCGTAAACACATGATACGCTGTATATCCAAATTGCTCTCCTGGATTTAGTGTCGTATCCATCTCAAGAATTGGTCCTGCATTCCCTTCTAATAAATATCGAACTAATATAGAAGTATCTTGATCATCTGCAATATCTTTCGGATCTAAAAATGCTACTTCCGACAATTCCTCTTCTTGAACGGTAACCTCTTCTCCTTCTGGTTCCAGTAAAAAAATAATCATATTATCGCTAATCTCATCACGAATGACACCAGAACGAATGCCAATCACTCCTTTTACATGTGTAACAATGCCTGTCTCTTCTAAAATTTCACGCTTAACAGCTTGGTCAATCGTTTCGCCCTCATTTACGAAACCAGCGGGCAATGACCATTTCCCCTTTAAGCCTCCGTATTTTTTCTTAACGAAGAGCCAACGACCATCTTTTGTAGCTACAAGCCCACTTACAGCTAGCCAAACATTCCCACGCTTCCCCATGATGTAAAACCCCTTCCGATTAAACGAACAGAATATTCATTCTTTTCTATGTATTATACTATATTTTTCAGTAAGAATAATATAATCTTCCCTATTCCTCAGTTACTACGCTTTTTTCTACCTCTCTAAATTTCCCATATTTTTGATGTAATGTGAATGTCAGGTATTATTTCCCTATAGAAAGGTCTCGAATTACTTCAAAATTCTTCCTTGAATATTACATCACACCTATTCATTGCGAAAGGAGTAAAAAGAAAAATGAGAAATCAATCAGCACGATTTTACTATTTTATATCGTACCTCTACTTCTTTATATAGCAGGAATAAAGGCAATGAGATTCATCATGGCAGTTCTTTGCGGTATGGGACTATGCATAAATCTTGTGATACTTGCATCCGTATTTATTATAATGCGCGTAAATGACTATAGCCTTTCTTCCGTCTTAGGAGTCATCATTTTTGCGCGACGGTATCACTCACAAATATAATTTGGTTTTTTGTTGCTTTTCGGTCAAACAAAATGTCTACTTATACACTGAATGTTCGTTGAAACAGAACTTTAAGAAAAATTTGTATTACATGAAAAAAGCAGAAACGACTCATAGCCGTTTCTGCTTTTTTCTACTATATATTAAAAGAACTTTAATTTACCTTTTTTAAGAACTAATAAAGGTCCACCAAGTAAGAATAAGTAACGGTTGTCGATTACTTTCTTCATGAAGGAAGCTTTCCATCCCGTTAACTTTTTACCCATAACAACGCCCATTGCATCGTCATGTCCTAATGAACACACAGATCCTTTGTTATCAAATACGAATTTCTTCATTTCGCCTTTACCGCGAATTAACACAGATAAGTTATGCGCAATGTTGTAACCTTGTTGAATTGCAATTTGTGCTGTTGGTGGATATGGACGATTAATTTCTTCATTAATGATTAACGCTGCGTCACCAACCATGAATACATCTTCATGACCCGGAGCGTGCATATACTCATCAACTTTAATACGTCCGCGCATTGCTTCAAAGCCAGACTCTTCCACAATACCGTTACCACGAACACCCGCAGCCCAAACAACCGTTTCAGATTTAAGTAATTCTACATCGTCACCGTTCGCAACTAGAATACCTTCTTCAGTTGCTTCTTTAATTGCCGTACCGATGCGGAATTCTACACCTTTTTTCTCTAACTGTTTTACAGCGTACTCAACTAATTCTGGATCGAAACCAGGAAGTGCCGACGGAGCAGCTTCCACACAAATAATACGTGCTTTTTCACGTGGAACATCATACTCTTTGCAAAGTTCAGGAATACGGTTTGCAAGTTCCCCTACATACTCGATACCTGTAAATCCTGCACCACCAACAACGATTGTCACTAACTCATCGCGCTTTTCAGTCGCATATTGAGAGAACTTGTATTCCATATGATCACGAATTTGACGAGTTGCATTAATATTAGTAATAGAGAATGCATGCTCTTTCAATCCTTTAATGCCAAATGTTTCAGATTCGAAACCAAGACCGATTACTAAGTAATCATACTCTAACTCAGCGTTTTTTAAGATAACGCGTTTTTCAGCTGCTTTAATTTCTACAACTGTATCTTGTACAAAGTTTACTTTATTTGTATCAATAACGTCTTGAATGTCGAGACGGATTTTATCATGATGTAATGTGCCAGCTGCACTTTCATGTAACCAAGTTGCTTGGTAGTGATAGCTGTTGTTGTTTACTAACGTAATTTCAGCTTCACTTACAGATAATGTTTTTTGTAGACGAACAGTCGTAATCATCCCACCATAACCTGCACCCAAAACTACGATTTTTGGAGTTTTCACTAAATCACAACCCTTTTCTTTATATAATAGTAAATAAGCATAAGACCAAAGTATTAAACACTTATTTTGTCAAGAATGTAGAATTCCTCACATTCTTAACCATAACAAAACGTATTCAAAAAATCTTACGAAATTTGTCATAAAAAATTAACATAATACTTTCCTATATTAGTCGGTTTTATTTCAGAATTCAAGCACCTAGAGAATTATCAATATTTTAAAATAACATAGCGTTTTCAAGGGTTTTTCAGCCTTTTTTTCATGTATTTTCCTACTTGGTATACTTTATACATTTTCATCCTATCTATGCACAAGCTTACATATAATTCAGTCATTTCTTGCAGTATTCTAAACTGAAATATGGTATCATTTTTATTGTAAAGTGCAATCTTATTTGCAGGATTTCCGTATACATATGAACAATATATGGAATCAATATCGAAATTCCATCTATAGGGGGAATAAATAGTGACAGAAATTCAAAAAGTTTACGACATAACGATTATCGGTGGAGGTCCAACAGGATTATTCACAGCGTTTTATGGCGGAATGAGACAGGCAAGTGTAAAAATTATTGAAAGCTTACCGCAGCTTGGAGGACAATTATCCGCACTATACCCTGAAAAATATATTTATGACGTAGCGGGATTCCCGAAAGTACGCGCGCAAGAACTTGTCGATAATTTAAAAGAACAAATGAAAAAGTTTGAACCGACTGTTTGCTTAGAAGAAGCAGTTGATACACTTGAAAAGCAAGCTGATGGCGTATTTAAGCTTGTAACAAATAAAGAAACACACTATTCTAAATCTGTCATTATTACAGCTGGTAATGGTGCCTTCCAACCACGCCGATTAGAACTAGATAGTATAGAGAAGCTTGAAAAGAAAAACTTACACTACTTCGTTGATGATATGAATAAATTCGCTGGAAAACGCGTCGTTGTATTTGGCGGCGGCGACTCTGCAGTGGACTGGACAATGATGTTAGAACCAATCGCTAAACAAGTAACAATCGTTCATCGCCGTGATAAATTCCGTGCTCATGAGCACAGCGTAGAAAACTTAATGAACTCTCGTGCAGACGTAAAAACACCTTACGTTCCAGTTGAATTAATTGGTGAAGACAAGATTGAACAAGTTGTTCTGCAACATGTGAAAACAGAAGAAAAAGTTGTTATTGACGTTGATGATGTCATCGTAAACTACGGCTTCGTCTCTTCTCTTGGTCCAATTAAGAACTGGGGCTTAGACATTCAAAAGAACAGCATCGTTGTAAACTCTAAAATGGAAACGAACATCCCTGGTATTTACGCAGCTGGTGACATTTGTACATATGAAGGAAAAGTAAAGCTGATTGCATGTGGCTTCGGTGAAGCACCAACAGCAGTAAACAATGCAAAAGCTTACTTTGATCCAAATGCAAAACTGCAACCAATGCATAGTTCTAGTATGTTTTAATTGATAAATGAAACGGACTCCTTTCGTATGAATGGGGTCTTTTCTATTAAACTGCCCCCACCTTCATTTCGTTTAGGGGAGGGGGGACTACTCGGTTAAAACGATAAATCCTTTTACTGTTTCATAAGCCAGCGATAAAGTTCAAATCATTATAGGAAAGTCATCTTTTTAGAAAGGCGGTTTTTGACATGGACATTAGATGGAAAAGTGAAGAGATTATTTTTGACACACTAAGAGAATCTGAAGTATGGGCGGACTCGATAGCAAACGAAATATATGGAAGAACGATTGATGGGTATATAACCCCTGACTATAAAGTAGCTTATGCCCTTTCATTTTTCTTAGCTTCAGTTCCTAACTTCATCGTTCACACAGAAACATGTGTAATAAAAGATTCATTCATTTATAAAGTCTGGGTAACCACTTTGACCAGTGCAGAGCAAAAAAACGTCTAAAGGGCACCTCTTAATCCTCCCCTTATCTGTATAATTATGGTACAATCAAAAGAACGTTTGTTCTCACTGAAAAAGGAGGAGTATAAAACATGAGTCAACCAAAGTTTATTAAAAAAGAAGCTTTCCAAGCGATTGGCATCTCCGCTACAACAAAAAATGAAATTGAAATGTCCACTGAAGGAAAGATCCCCAAGCTATGGACCGACTACTGCCAAGGTCAAATAACAGATCAAATTCCTAACAAAAGTAAGCAAAGCGAAACACTTGCATTGTATTCAAACTATGAGTCCGATGAAACTGGAGCCTATACATATACAATCGGTATGCCAGTCTCTTCATTAGACACCATCCCTGAAAATATGACATCTCTCACAATACCTGCTCAGACATATGCGGTATTTACGACTCGCAAAGGCCCAGTATCAGAAGTCACCGTAGAAACATGGCAAGACATTTGGAAGTGGTCGAAAGAAAACAAACGTGCTTTCACAACAGACTTTGAATTGTATGATGAACGAGCGATGGATCCAAATGATGCGCAAGTTGATATCTATATTGCATTAGCCTAAACCATATAATAAGAAGGTGCTTTCGCATCTTCTTATTTTTTTGCCTTAAAAAATCCACTGGGCAAATGTGCTATTATTGTCTACAATGAAAAAGTGCAGTATAGAAATATTAGAAACTGTATAAAACGAGTGTTAACAGGATTTTATATCCACTCAAAATTGTTACATAGAAAGGAAGCAATATGGAGGAACTACAAAAAAACAAATCTGCTCCAACAGAAGGCGGAACACCTTTACTACAAAATACAAACTTCCTATTTCTCTGGGCAGCTACTCTATTTTCAAGCTTTGCTTTAGCTTTTTTTACCTTTTCCCAAACATGGTACATAGCGAAAACATTAAATCTCGAAGCTTCACTAGGTGTTGTCTTTGTTGCACTTAGCGTCCCAAGACTTATCTTTATGATTGTCGGCGGAGCTGTCGCAGATAAATTTCCGAAAAAAAATATTATGTTTTACTCAAATATCATTCGTGCACTTCTTGTCGCAACAATTCTAATCTGGTTTATCGTTGGTCATGTAACGTTATATACGTTTGCTTTGTTTGCTTTGTTTTTCGGATTAGCGGACGCCTTCTTTTGGTCAGCAGACGGTTCCATTCTCCCTGAACTTGTAGAAAAACATCGTTTAACACAGGCGAATTCACTTACCCAAATGACGAACCAAGCATCCGTAATTTTAGGACCTGTACTCGGTGGCATTCTCATCAAGTTTAGTAACTATGAGACCATTTTTACTATTACTATTCTGCTTCTCATTATTGCTGCTATACTCGTCCAAAAAATCCAATTTACATTGCAAGAAAAAACGGATATAGACAAAGGAATGTTTACCTCCATTAAAGAAGGCATTTTGTACGTAAAGGAATCGCCTTTTCTTTCAACATTTCTTACCTGTAGCGCCTTTTTAAATCTATTTTTAATCGGCCCAATGCAAGTTGGCTTCCCGTTATTTATCAAAAATGTACTGCATGGTGACTCGCTTCAATTTAGTTATTTAGAAGCAGCTGTTGGAGGCGGAATGGCAATTGGTGCTGTCATTGTTGGCCTTAAAAACATTAATCGTAGACGCGGCTTGTTTTGCATCATTATGATGCTGTTATCTGGCGTTTTCTTCTTATCCATTAACTTCAGCACAGCACTTTGGCAAGCATTATTAGCAGGCGTATTTTACGGCATTACAATTGCCATGGCTATCGTTCCGTTAATGGCGATGATTCAATCTACTGTCAAAGAAGAAATGATGGGGCGCGTCATGAGCTTGCTGATGCTATCATCTATGGGCTTCATCCCGCTTTCCTATGCATTCACATCACTCGCACTTGCAGCTGGTATTCCGATTGTGACGATTATGAAAAGCGGCGCAATCGCAGTGATTGTCTTTGTATTATTTATTGCGATTCGCGTTCCTGTTGTACGAAAATTCGATTAATCAAGGGGAGTCATGTGTCATATGCATGACTCTTTTTTGAATGGATCAAATAAGGTCACCTTCCTGCTCCTTCTTATAGCCGCCCCCCATTCTAACCCAACATCTAAAAATAGAGCTCGCATCGTACTATACAAGAGTGCTCTAACATCTTTACGAATCTCTCCACATTTATACGCTCTTACCACACTTTTCGTACGACAGATAAGTTGCGTACAAGTCTCCTCATCCGTAATCAATTGCTCAAAAAATACCCCTTGTTCTAATAAACCACTCTTTTTATAAGCAAGTTCCACCTTACTCCAAAGCAAATTAATCGTTTGTGGATTTCTCGACATCGGAACAATTGCATCTACAAATGCAATTGGAATATCATGACGACAATATGTTTCATCAAGTTCATACGTTTCTCTTTTCTTTTGTACTTGAGAAAAGTTTTTAAAAAGAATAGTTTCCTCCTTTTCTGACACCTCTTCCTTCTTACGCCCCTCTACATGTACGCTCTTTTCACATGCGGTCATTTTCATACGGTCATCCATACGGTCATCCATACGGTCAACAGCTGCTTTACGAAATACATATAAGTTCGCACTATATCCCCCGCGCTTATATCTTTCTTTCGTAGGAATCCGCTCAATAATCCCGAGTTCCTCCAGTTTGGCAACAGAGCGACGCACCGTACGAATACTTTTTCCTATTTTGGTCGCAATTGTTGCCATTAACGGACAAGCAACTCCAACTGTTTTTTGCTTTTCATTAATCGCATATCTCCCTAAAAAACGAATCACTAAAAAGTCCGTTTTATTTATGTTTGCTTGATAACAGATTAAAATTTGCTGCTGGTATGTATTAAACTCTTCTTTACTTTGAAATTCGCTATATGTTTTCATTAAATGATAGAAAGTTCCCATTTTTATCACCCCATATATAAATAGGTGCGATAAAGCAGAATGGGCGATTTATTTTTAAAATTCTTGATGAACTGGAGACGTAAAACAAAAAAACAGGCCGCATTCAATTATGCGACCTGTCTTGTTTATCAATAAGGACTATTTCTTACCAATAACCAACCCAAACACCGTTACTATTGAACTTGTGCCATTTGTTATCAATAAATACCGGGCCTGTTCTCATATCACCAAAAGAAGCATCGAGGTAGTACCAGCTTCCACCAAGTTTTAACCAACCTCTGTGTTCTGATCCATTTTGGTTAAAGTAGTACCAGTAATTGCCCGATTTTTGCCAACCGGTTTGCATAGCACCAGTGTTATCGAAGTGGTAATATACCTTGTTTATAGAAACTCTTCCAGTTTTCATTTCTCCGCCGTATGAGTCAAGGTAATACCATTTTCCGCCAGTAGATAGCCAGCCTGTTTGTTTTACCCCATTATTATTTAAGAAATACCAAGAGCCATTAATTTGCGCCCAACCTGTTTTCATAGCACCAGTGTTTGTATCAAGATAGTAATACGTATATTTTCCTGTTTTGTTATCTTTGAATGAAATCCAGCCTGTCTCCATAATTCCGTAACTGCCAAGGTAATACCATTTTCCGCCAGTAGATAGCCAGCCTGTTTGTTTTACTCCATTATTATTTAAGAAATACCAAGAGCCATTAACTTTCGTCCAACCTGTGTGCATTGCTCCCGTGCTTTCATTTAGATAGTAATATGTATATTTCCCTGTTTTTTTATCTTGAATGGAAACCCAGCCTGTTTGCATAGTTCCATAAGAGCTAAAGTAGTACCATTTACCACCAATAGATGACCAACCTGTTACCTTTTTCCCATTTTTATAGTAGTACCATTTACCCTGTTGTTTTACCCACCCTTGAGCTTGAGTAGCCTTACTTACACTTGCAACTTTAGGAGTAGCAGTAGAATTTTGAATCGTCTTGTTTTCTTCTGCATGAGCAATAGCTGGAATTAATAGTGCAGTAGAAAGTACAGAAGTAGCAATCATCTTTTTCATTTTATTTCCCTTTTTCATTCTCTTTCCCCTTTTCAAAATAGATAGTTTATATTATTTTACCAATTTTATCTAACAAATTAAATGTTTTTTTGTAATATATATACAAATAAATCAACAGATGGTTATGAGCTATAGATTGTTATAAACAAATTACTAGATAATTTTTTAAAATTATACAAGTTTGATAGCGTTCTAAAATGCGCTATATGTTTTCATGAAATGATAGAAATCTCTCATTTTTGATGCTTTGAAAGCATAAAAAACAAAGCAGGTCGTATTTAATCCCGCGGCCTGCTTTACTTATCGATAAAGACTATTACTTATAATTAACAAATCCAAACACCGTTATCATTAAAATAGTACCAGTTGTTATCAATAAATTTTTCACCTGTTACCATTTTCCCATAAAAGTCGAGGTGATACCAGCTTCCATTTTGTTGTACCCAGCCTTTAGCTTGGCTGGCATTACTTACATCCGTAATTTTAGAAGCAGTAGCATGTTGAATCGCCTTGTTTTCTTCTGCATGAGCAATAACTAGAATGAATAGCGCAGTAGAAAGTAAAGATGTAATAATCATCTTTTTCATTTTTTTCCAAAAAAAATATATTCTGTACCATTTTGCCAAGTAAATCTATTAAATTAAATGTTTTTTAAAGGTCCATATATATGATTGAATTGTAAGATTATTACGAAATATATATTACATCTTTCTTTACTTTGAAATTCACCATATGTTTCCGTTAAATTATATATAAGAGATCCCCTAATGATCTGAGGTGAAAAACATGATTATAATTAGTGCATGCTTAGCTGGCATTGCTTGTCGTTATGACGGAAATGACAACCTAATCTCAGCAATAGAAGAGCTATTACAGAAAGAGGAAACCGTCCTTGTTTGCCCAGAAGTATTGGGAGGTTTACCTACCCCCCGTCCATCAGCAGAAATCATCGGCGGCAATGGGGACGATGTACTAGATGGTAAAGCAAAGGTGATGGATAAAGACGGGAACGATGTAACAAAATTTTTTGTTCAAGGAGCTTATCAAGCTTTGGAAAAAATAAAAGATTTAAATCCCGAATATATCATTTTAAAAGAGCGAAGTCCGTCTTGTGGTAGTTCTACTATTTATACAGGAGAATTTAACGGAAATAAACAAGAGGGGTACGGTGTGACAACAGCATTGTTTAGACGACATGGCTTTACAGTAATTTCAGAAGAAGATTTTGAAAACAAATAAAGGATTTGACCTAGAGGTCAAATCCTTCTTCATTATTTCACGCCTAATTTTCCTTTCACTTTTGCAGGAAGCTCGTCTTTCTTTACTTCTTCCCAAGCTGTTACACCTTTTTTATCAGAATAATATACGCGTAAAAATGCTTCTTTACGAAGGTTCTTATTAGCTGTAAATTCCATTTCTTTTTCTTTACCTTCTTTATCGAATGCAGGTAATTTATACTCAAATGATTTGTATGTGCGACCATCATCAGCTTTACCTGTCTTTTCCGTTCCATCAACTGTAATTTGAACGTAGTACTCATCTTTTCCCATACGGTTCAAATCGCAACCAACTAGAAGGCTAGCAAATACAACTAAAATACTAAAAAGTGCAATATATCTTTTCACGTCATTCACCTCATGTGTTTTTTATTATGTTGTTATCATAATCTCTTTTTGCTTGAGGAGAAATTCAAAAACATGACATGAATATTACACTTTTGTAAGATTAAGCACTGAAAAAACAAAAAAGATAATCAACTACTGCAACTAGTCGATTATCTTCTTTTTTGTATATCAACAAAGTTTTCGTATCCTAATTAGGAAGCCGATTTATTAATTGTATAACGTTGTTCAATACGTTGTTCAATTTTTTCCATCTCTTGTTTATCATTCAATATCTTTTGTTTATTTTCTTGTACCAATTCTTTAAACGATTTATGAAGTAATTTACAATGTTTGTTCGCCATAATCATTTCTCCTTATTGTCTGTGCAATCACAGATATAAAATAAAATTTTCCAATCACCATAAATTTTTTGTCTTTATTTGTCGAAAAATTATTCTTAATTCAAGAATACTATAACTTCCGAGTTTTTAGACCTATTTGTTTGAACATTTTGTGAATTTAATAAAAAAAGAGCGTCCGTCTTCGGACACTCTTTTCCTTTATAGCGAATTAAATAAGCGTTTGATTAAGTCTGCAAAACTCAATCATATCTCGATACGAAAAGCATTACATTAGCACTCTTCCGGCTTACCAGCATTCGACGCCGTACGGAAAGATGATCCACATCCGCATGATGCGATTGCATTCGGGTTATCGATTGTGAACCCGCCGCCAAGCATAGATTGCTTGTAATCAATTTTTACTCCTTTTACAATCGGAGCACTTTCTTTATCAATAACAAATTCAACACCGAAAAACTCAAGAACTGTGTCGTCTTCATTTGGTTCTCTTTCAAATCCTAGACCGTAAGAAAGACCGCTACATCCACCGCCATGCACAGCAAGGCGAACGTATTTCTCCCCATCTTCAGCATCTTTTAACATATCTTTAATTTGAAATGCTGCTTGTTTTGTTACATCAATCATGAAATCCACCTTCCTTTCTTCTATCTTTCTATTATACATCTTTACGCTTCTATCTTGTACTCATACACTCCGCGGCAAATTACTTCTGCTGGACCTTTCATCAAAACGTTTCCTTCTTCTGTCCAAGCAATCATTAAATCGCCACCTGCTAAATGAACCGTAATTTCTTCACCACGCTTCATTTTTTCATTTAACACTGCTGCCACAACTGCTGCGCATGCTCCTGTTCCACACGCCTGCGTTACACCTGATCCGCGTTCCCAAACGCGGAAGTTCATTTCATTGTCATTCACAATTTCAATAAATTCAACATTTACGCGTTCCGGGAACATTTCATGTGTCTCAAGTACCGGTCCTAATGTTGTAAGCGGAGCTTCTTCCACATCATCAACAAAAATGACCGCATGCGGATTTCCCATTGAAACAGCAGTAAACGCATAGCGATGATTATTGTATAGGAAGTCTTCACGAATAAACGGTGTTTCTCCCTCGCCAAGCATCGGTAACTCTGCACGAGTTACACGAGGTGCTCCCATATCAATTTTAGCTAATGTAACGATACCGTCTTCTACTGTCACTTCAGCCGTTACAATTCCAGCCATTGTTTCTATTGTAAAAACGGTCTCTTCTACTAGTTTATGCTCATACGCATATTTCGCTACGCAACGCAGTCCATTCCCACAGCTTTTTCCTTCTGACCCATCATTATTAAACATGCGCATTTTTACTGGTGCTACTTCAGACGGACAAATTAAAATCATTCCATCTGCGCCAATTCCAGTGTTGATATTCGACACTTTTTCCGCTACAAGAGATAGTTCCTCTTCTGGAATTTGCTCTTCAAACATATTTACATATATATAGCTATTCCCAAGACCATGCATTTTTGTAAAAGAAAATTTGTTCATCCTCATTCACTCCAAAAAAAATTTGTTGTTTTAAGTATAAAATGCATGCTTTTGGAACACAATAAGAACGTCCCCCGTTTCTCATATTTGACAACGTTTTGATGGCTTTTATATAAGAGCCGTTCTTACACAAATTGTGTAAGAAAAAAGCCCTTCTCGGAAAGGGCCTTTTTTTATTTCACACAAACATTCCTGCAATTGCAGCGCTCAATAAGTTAGCAAGTGTTCCAGCTACAATTGACTTTATTCCAAATTTCGCAATATCACTACGACGGGTTGGCGCCATTCCCCCAAGTCCCCCAAGTAAAATGGCAACAGAAGATAGATTCGCAAATCCGCAAAGTGCAAAGGTAATCATTGCCATTGTTTTCTCTGAAAGTTTCCCCATATAAGGAGCAAAATCAGTAAACGCTACAAACTCATTTAAAATTAACTTTTCTCCAATAAAACTTCCAGCTGTAATGGCTTCTGCCCACGGTACACCAATGACAAACGCAAGCGGTGAAAAAATATATCCTAATATAAGTTGTAGTGATAGATCTGGATAACCGAAAAGACCACCAATCCCACCAACAATTCCATTCAAAAGAGCGATGATGGCAATAAAAGCAATTAACATTGCCCCAACATTTAAAGCAAGTGATAATCCATCAGCTGCTCCGCGCGCTGCGGCATCGATGACGTTTGCTGGTTTTTTGTCACCATCTTTATCATCGTCTTCATGCTTATTATGTACTTCTGGCTTATCTGTTTCTGGAAACAATAATTTTGCCATAACAAGTCCAGCAGGTGCCGCCATAACGCTTGCCGCTAATAAAAACTTAAGCGGCACGCCAAGCGCAGCATATCCAAAAAGCGTTGAGCCTGATACAGATGCTAATCCTCCCACCATCACCGCAAACAGCTCTGACTTTGTCAGGCGTGGCATGTATGGTCGAATCACAAGCGGAGCTTCTGTCTGTCCTAAAAAGATATTCGCTGTTGCAGATAACGATTCGGATTGACTAGTCCCTAGTAGCTTTGCTAGTGCACCACCGACAATTCGAACAATCCATTGCATAATTCCTAAATAATATAAAACAGCAATAACCGATGATAAGAAAATTAAAATTGGCAGTACCCGAAACGCAAATACGAATCCAGTTGTTTTCGTTGGGTCCCCTAAACTACCGAATAAAAATAAAATACCAGCATTCGCAAAATCCATAATCTTTTGCACAAACTGCGTTACCTTCTCTAAAACCATTCGCCCTACATCCCACTCTAATACGATAAAGCCAAATAATAACTGAATTGCGAGTCCACCAAATACAGTACGCGGCGAGATTGCTCTTTTATTATTTGAAAGTAAATAACCAATTAAAAGAATAACGATTATTCCACCGAATCCCCAAATAATATTCATTCTGTCACCTCTAAAGTTCAAATTCTTTGTTAGCATTTCCTCTAAAAGAATTTTTACTCTGGTGAAACAATTGAACTCCCCCACCTTCACTTCGTTTAGAGGAGGGAGTCTTCTCGGTTAAAATGATAAAAAAGACGTTGCTTATATGCAACGCCTTAAAACATTGGGTTTTCATCTAAATAATCGTATACATTTTTCACAAGCTCTTCTACCGTTGCACCTTGTACGACTTCCCCGTTTACAAGTGCAAAAGGCCCTTCAAAACAAATGCCACAATATCCCAGACAACCGTACTCCATAACATCTAAATTTGGATCTTTTTCAAATTTTTCTAGCGCTGCTTGTGAGCCACTCGCAAGATTACCTACACAAAATTCGATTAATGGCTTAATCAAAACAATCCCCCCTGTATCTCCAAAAAATAAATCTATAATATGAAAACTAAGCTGTTTCTTGTTGTTTTAATTACACCTAATAAAATATTTAGCTACTTTACTGTTTCATTTCGAATCAAAAGATCTTCTCTATATAAATCCATGTTGATTTCCCAACATACAGTTCACTGCTATGAAAACAAAAAAAGATCTCCACTCATTTCCTCCTTCTGGTTTCACACCGCATGGGGCCAACAAAGGCACTGACCGCTTCTATCCATCGGCGGACGCTCTCTCCAACCTAAAAGAAAGGGTTTCTATCGTTTTTTTATCTACATATTGATTTTCCAGCATACAAATTAAAACAGTTTGTCCACTTTTCTTCTTATTGTACAACAGAGTACACATTCATGCATTGTTATTTGTTCACAAATTCGATATAATTTGAGTGAGTAAAGTCAAAATATTTTTTCAATATATAATTGTATGATTAGGGGATATTTCAACAGAAAAGGGGTAATCCATCATGAAACACCTCGTATTACTGGGTGGCGGCTACGGTGGAATGAGAATTCTACAACGGCTTCTTCCAAACAATCAACTCCCAGATGATGTCCAAGTGACATTAATCGACAAAGTACCATACCACTGTTTTAAAACAGAATATTACGCATTAGTAGCGGGTACAATTTCAGAAACACATATTCGCATTCCGTTTCCAGAACACCCGCGTCTCAACATTCAATATGGCACTGTAACGAATGTTGACATTGAAAACAAAGCCGTTCATCTCGATGGCGGTGAAGTTGTCGAATATGATGACTTAATTATCGGTCTTGGCTGCGAAGACAAGTATCATAATGTTCCGGGGGCGAAGGAATATACACATAGCCTTCAATCAATTGAACAAACTCGTAAAACGTATGAACAATTAAATAGTTTAGAACCAAACGCAACGGTCGCTGTTGTCGGTGCTGGTTTAAGCGGTGTTGAAGTTGCAAGTGAACTTCGTGAAAGCCGTTCTGATTTAAAGATCTACTTATTTGATCGAAAAGATCGCATTTTATTCCCGTTCCCAGAAAAATTAAGTAGATACGTAGAAGAGTGGTTCGTAAAGCATAATGTTACAATTATACGAAACTCTAACATTACGAAAGTAGAACCAAACGTTGTGTACAACCATGACGAACCGCTTCAATGTGATGCAATCGTATGGACAGCTGGTATTCAAGCAAACGAAGTTGTTCGAAACCTTCCAGTTGAACAAGATAGTAGTGGTCGGATTGTATTAACAAAATATCATAATATTCCAAATGATGAGCATGTTTATGTTGTAGGAGATTGCGCTTCTCTTCCACATGCCCCATCTGCACAGCTTGCTGAGGGCCAAGGTGAACAAATTGTCCAAATATTATTAAAACGTTGGAACAATGAGCCCCTTCCTGATGAACTACCTGTTATTAAATTAAAAGGTGTTCTCGGTTCTCTCGGTAAGAAACACGGATTCGGATTATTAGCAAATCAACCATTAATGGGACGAGTTCCTAGACTTCTCAAGTCGGGTATCCTTTGGATGTATAAATATCATAATGGTTAAAAAACAAGAGCTTATCGCTCTTGTTTTTTTCTATTTTTCTCCTTTTTTGATACGATATGAATATGTAAGTACAAATTGAAAAACCGGAATAAAACCTAATCTTTAGATGGGAGAGAGCATCTAGCCATGCATAGAAGCGGTTAGGGCCTTTCCCTGCCCCATGCCATGTTAAAACAAAGGGAGTAAACGAGTGGAGATCCGCTTTTGTTTCCATAGCCGCGTTTTATATGTTGGAAAATCAAGATGGGTTTATATAGAATCCCTGATTAACACACCTGGTATATTAATCCAATTTAAGGATATTATAGTAATAAATCTTTAGATTTGTATCGTTCTATAATGGAGGTATCGGTTATGTATTATGTTAAACTAATTCAGGGACAATCCTTCTATGCTTTTGATCATCGCTTCTTGCTAGATCAAGAAGAACAAGTTACACAAAGAATTTTTAAATACCTGTGCAAAAATGAGTTTTTCGAAGTACGTAAAGACGAGAATACTTCCACAGCATAATAATGAGTAGCTAAGTAGTGTGTACGTTAAGCACTAACAAATCCCTTTATCTACAAACTGAGCAGCCATACTATTTGTAGTATGACTGCTTTTTTATCCTTCCCATTTCCTCCGGCACTCCTCTATCCCACTAAGCAAATACTTCTTCGTCATATCTGCCCGCTTCCAAATGGAAATCATTCGTTTTGCTCTCTTATTATGACGCATCCGCTCTACCTCTTGTAACAAAGGCATCCATTTTTCACTAGACGCCCTCATCATATATTGTAATCCCTCATCTTTTGAAACAATTATTTTATGCTCTAATGTATACAAAATGCGTCCCATCGTTACAACAGCTGATTCTACCCATTCTTCAATTAAAAATAAATATGGCCGTGATGCTTTTTTACTCCAGTACTGTTCTACATTATATTTCATCGTTTCTACCACATCACTCCATGGCGTCTGAAACGGAAGCTTACTTGCTTCCTCCCCAATTACAGTAATCCCTTGATTTTTTAACGTCCACCACGTTACAGCATTCACATCCCAATGTCCTGTGTGAGCTTTTCCATCTGCACAATAGACATACTGCAGCATTTCCTCATTGTATTTCCCTAAATCAGCAAGTGGAATATACATACCGTCCATTCGTCTTCCTAACATGCTTTTACTCAATTTTTTGTGTAACTCAATTATTTGTATGTTCTGGGTTTCACTGACCGACTCTCTCGTTACTGTAACAAAATCAACGTCACTCGTTTCTAAATGAAATGCTCCTAATGCAATTGAACCATATACATATACTCCAATTAATTGTTCGTTTAAAAAAATATCTTGTAATCCAATCACATATCGCTCCATTAAGACCTTTACTTCTTCTGGAAGTCTATGTTTCACTACCCCTTTCACACGCATACCCCCTTGATAAGATTACCTATAAAGGTTATTTTTTCCACATAAACATATAAGAGAAGCCTTTGCTACCGCAAAGACTTTTTTGTATTATAAATATTTCTCGATTTCTTCATATACGTCCTTCAAACGAGGATTCCCTTCTCCAACGATTTCACCGTTTACAAGAACAACTGGATAAAATAAATCCTCTTCAATTACACGCTCTACGAAAGCTTGCTTTTCTGCATCTTCTTGCTCTTCTTGAATATCAACGTATTCAAACTTAAATTTATCATCTTGACCTTCATATTTACGACCAATTGCCGCTTGTAGCCATTCAAATGTTTCAGTCGAAGACGGCATTCCAACGCAGCTCGCACAAATTACTTTTGCCCCATATACTTGAACATTTACCATTATTTCTCCCCCACTTCTCTGTTCTAACAGTACGATTCGGTGACTTTCCTCATAAGCACATCTCTTTACAAGCTTAATTCTTGTCCTCTATACTGAAAAAACACATTGTAAACATGATACAATATTTCGACAATAAAACAAAAACAGAAAAAATAGATTTTCCCCTGTATCTTGATTATAATAAAATGGATGAAAGGAGTCGATAAAAATGGAAAACCCAAATATGCAAGAACAAGTACTAGAAGTATTAGATAAATTACGTCCGTTCTTACTTCGTGATGGCGGTGACGTTGAATTAGTAGATATTGAAGAAGGTATTGTAAAACTACGCCTTATGGGTGCATGCGGTAGCTGCCCAAGTTCTACAATCACATTAAAAGCTGGTATCGAACGCGCACTACTTGAAGAAGTACCAGGCGTTATCGAAGTAGAACAAGTATTTTAAATTTAAAGCGGTAGCGGCTCGCTTAGAATTGCTTCCACTGGATAATTTACAAAAAAAGAGACCACTATGGTCTCTTTTTTGTAAATTCGTATTAAGATAACCAATCCAACTTTCGAATTCCGAGCTTATCAACAGGCAAGCGAAGAAATTCATAAAAATGCTTCATAAATTGCTCTGAACGGTTCACATCGTGTAAAATGTCTTCTAAGCGATCTCGATACATACTTTTTTGTTCTTCATTTCCCGTCAGATAGTACTGTTCTACCGTTTCAAAGTAGCGAAGTGGAAAGAGAAGACGCGCAAATAATAGACGCCAGCCAAAAGAAGAAAGTGCATAATTTTTCTCATAATCCGTTACAAACTGAAAAATTGTTTGTTCCCAATCTTTCTTCTTTTCCATCGATACATATCGAATCCATTCCGCCAAATCTCTACTTGGATGATCATATACCCAATCGATGGGGATTTTTAATTTATTAGTTTGCTGCCATAATAAAGGGGTACAGCGTTCTTGACAGATTGTTGCTGCATCGGCAAGCTGAGGTGTATCATCTATTTCTGTATCAACAACATATTGAATGGCATTTTCAGCAATGCCTAAATAGTATGGGAAAGACTCAATAAATAGTTGATCAAATACATCTGATGGCTGATTCATAAGTTGTGATTGCCAAAATCGCTCTAATTGATCGAGCCTTTTTTCCCACAACGACTTCCATTCACCAATGCGACTTAATTGTTCTATTTCTTCTGGAAAAAAAGCGCCTCGTTTATGGAATAAGGAAAGCTCACTACCTAACGAAGTAGCATGTCGTTCAAGCAAACGCATACCTTTTAATAAACAGTAATTTTTTTCTTCTATCTCACTTACATAGTAACCGTGCACCGTCGGGACGAAAGTCGCAACAGTAATATCCCCTTGCTGGTTCATATAATCGCTTAATTTTTTCATTTCAACAAGTACATCTTCCTCCATATTTCCAATCGGAAGAAGTACATAAATTTTATTGCGAATCCAAAAGCTTTTATAGGGGCCAAGGGGGATTAATTCTTTGACATGCATTTGATAATGCTCATAAATATGCTGAATCATCATAGTCGCCACCTATGGTTTTTCTTTATATATATGAGCTTGTGCTCGCCTTTCATTCCTATGCACATGATAAAGCAGTAAAACGTATACAAATAATAAAAAGAAAAAAAGGTGATAACATGAAAGAATCAAATCAACTACAAGAAAGAGCATTACAACTTCTACAAGAACGTGGTGTAACAATCGATGATATTGCGGAGCTTGTTCATTTTCTTCAAAAGAAATACCATCCAAATTTAGAGATGTCAGAATGTCGTTACAACGTAGAACGTGTATTATCCAAACGCGAAGTACAAAATGCACTCATTACAGGAATTGAATTAGATGTCCTTGCCGAAAAAGGAATGTTAAGTGAACCATTACAAGATATCGTAAAACGGGATGAAGGATTGTACGGAATTGATGAAGTCATCGCACTTTCTATCGTAAACGTGTATGGCTCTATCGGCTTCACAAACTTTGGATATATCGATAAATTAAAACCAGGTATTTTAGAATACTTAAATGATAAATCAACTGGGAAAATCCATACATTCCTTGATGACATTGTTGGCGGTATTGCCGCTGCCGCTTCTAGTCGTTTGGCACATCGTGCGGAGCATGGGGAATAAAGTAAAACAATAGTCAGCATAATTTTACGTAATACTTTCAGCTGAAAATGTTATAGAAAGCATAACGGACCATGTGAAAAAATCATGGTCCGTTATGTTTTTCTTTCTTTTCAAGATTTTTTCATACACCTATTATTTTTTTATTTACACGAATAAACAGGAATAGTCTAAAAAGTAGCGAATGAATAAACTTAATGGTTCTGTTTGATTGGGATCTGAATATTAGTTAAAGATATGCGAATTACATTCCTTTCAGTAATAAAAAAAATGATTCAATAACAGGAGGAGCAACTTATATGGATAATATTTTAAAAGTATCATCAAAATCCAATCCCAATTCGGTTGCAGGTGCCATTGCCGGTGTATTAAGAGAAAAAGGTAGTACAGAAATTCAAGTAGTTGGAGCTGGTGCTTTAAATCAGGCGGTTAAAGCCGTTGCTATTGCAAGAGGATTCGTAGCTCCTAGCGGCATTGACCTTGTTCTCATTCCAGCATTTACAGATATCACCATCAATAACGAGAAAAGTACAGCAATCAAATTAATTGTCGGCCCTAGAAAAATTAGATCGTAGAAAAAATAATAGCTTATCATTCAAACCATCCATACAAAAATTATGAAAGAACATCCCCACTCAACTGCATTCTTTTATTAGATTCATAAATACCAATTGTTAAATGATATATGAAAAGACTGATAACAATCAGTCTTTTTCCTATTGTATCAATTCTTCAGTTTCTCTTCTTCCTACAGGAATATGTCATCAAAATAAACTCTCTTCCTCTATCATCAAAAGTTTTTTCTGCTACAAAACCTACCTGTTGATATAACCTTATTGCACGTTTATTAAAACCTGCAACACTTAAACGAAGTCTATCCGGTTGGATTTGCTCTTCCGCCAAATTTATTCCAGCTTGCAAAAAGGCTTTCCCCAGCCCCCGCCCCGTTAGCTCTGGCTTCATTCCAAGCCCAATATCTACAGTATCTTCTCCCACGTATAACTCCGCATCTCTTCCCCCTGGCACTTGTGCGTTTTCACCAAAACAAAAATAACCTATTAATTCTCCATGTTCATTACAACAGCCATAATATGTACCATCTAATAGTTCTTCTATTGTCTCTTCACTGCCTGAAAAGCTGTATAACGAATATAGTTCCTCATACTGCCATGTATTGATTTCTTTTGCTTCTGCCTCTGTTAGTTTGTGTATATTCATTTTTCTTCTTCCTTTCAAAAAAACAATTTCCTAACAAATTTCTACATTTATCTTATTATCTCACTTTGTTTTTGAAAAGTTTGTAATTTTTTAAAATACTAAATTGGAAAACTTTTCTTAGCATGTTACGATTGGATTAACTATTCTAAATGAGGTGAAATCAAAATGCCCCTACAGTTATGTAAAGGACAAAAGGTAGATTTAACAAAAACAAATCCTACATTAACTCATATAAAAATAGGTCTCGGCTGGAATCTTCCTACAAATTCAAATTCACATGCATTCGATTTAGATGCGGCTGCTTTTTTATTAGATGCAAATGGACGCTTAACAACAACAGACCATATTATATTTTATAAACAGCAATCTGCTTTACAAGATGCGATTACACTTTCATCAGACAATCGTACAGGAGCTGGATCTGGCGATGACGAGGAAATTTCCATCTCCCTTTCCAAACTTCCATCTCATATTGAACGTATTATTTTCACTATTACGATTCACGAAGCACAAACTCGTCTGCAAACATTTGGACAAATAGCTCACTCTTACGTCCGCATTCTAAACTCCGCAAACAATGACGAAATGTTCCGCTATAATCTGGAAGAACAATTCTCATCCGAAACTGCACTAATCGCCTGTGAAGTCTATCGTTACAAAGGAGAATGGAAATTTGATGCCATCGGTCGCGGTGTGCAAGGCGGGCTTATCGAACTTTCTAAACAATTTGGTTTATCCCATACACCACCTGATTTTTTTGCAAAGGCAACCGCTGCACCTTCTCCTATTTCAAAAAGTATTAACCTTTCTAAAATTGAATTAAAGAAGTCTGGAGATACGATCAACTTACAAAAAACGGACAAGCCTCTTGGCGAAATTGCAGTGAACTTAAACTGGGGTAAACAAAGTACACCAAAACAAAAAGGATTTTTTTCATCCTTAACTGCAAATAGCTCCCCTCAAATAGATTTAGATTTAGGCTGTTTGTTTGAATTTAAAGACGGTTGGAAAGGCGTTGTACAACCACTTGGAAATATATTTGGTTCATTTTATAACGAGCCTTACATTCACTTAGATCAAGACGATCGCACTGGTGCTTCAAATAAAGGAGAAAATTTACGTATTAACGGAGACATGATTCATGAAATAAAAAGAATATTAATTTTCTCTTATATTTATGAAGGTGTAGCTAACTGGTCACAGGTTGATGGTATTGTCACATTAAAACAGGAAAACGGCCCAGATATTATTGTAAAAATGGATGAGCACCGTAACGGTTTCAACACATGTGCAATTGCAATGCTCGAAAATGTAAATGATGAGACATTCAAAGTACAAAAGCTTGTGAAATATTTTAGAGGGCACCTAGAAATGGATCGGCATTACAAATGGAACATGAACTGGGTCGCAGGTTCAAAATAAGGTGGTGACAACTTGAAGCATTTTTCCTATCTGTCTTCTGAAGAAAAGAAAAAACTTTTCTATCAAGAGCCAATAAGCTTTTCCAAAGATATCACAAAAGAACAATTGGCTTACGCATTAGGTGCTACTCTATACACACCTGGTACAAAGAATACAATTGCAGTGGATATTGCCGCGAAAAAGCACGAAGGTGCTACATCAATCGTACTTTGTTTAGAAGATTCCATTAGTGATGGAGATGTGAAACTTGCCGAGCAAAATGTCGTCATACAAATGCAACTACTGGCTCATATGATTGATGCAAACAGGCTTCTTCCATCAGACGTGCCACTTCTCTTTATCCGGATTCGTGAACCGAAACAGATGCGTTCACTCATTCATGAACTAGGTAGCGCCGTTCATTGTATGAGCGGTTTTGTCTTTCCTAAATTCACACCTGCGAACGGAATGTCTTACATTCATGAACTACAGGATATAAACGAAACATATTCACTTTCACTTTACGGGATGCCTATTTTAGAGTCTCCTGAAATTATTTATAAAGAAACTCGTATTGATACGTTACTAGCAATTAAAGCAATCCTAGATTCTTATCGCACTTTCATTTTGAACGTACGAATTGGTGCCACCGACTTTTCTGGCATATTTGGCATTCGCCGAAATAAAGATACGACAATCTATGATATTGCTGTTATTCGTGATTGTATTTCTGATATTATCAATATTTTTTCTAGAAAGGCAGATGAATACGTTATATCTGGTCCTGTGTGGGAGTACTTCGGAAACAAGCAGCGCGTACTAAAACCACAGCTTCGGCAAACACCGTTCCGTAAATCATTCGGAAGCGCTGGAGTAACAATGCGTGAGGAAATGCTTCATCGTTATGAGGACGGGCTCATTCATGAAGTATTGCTCGATCAAGCAAATGGATTAATTGGAAAAACGGTGATTCATCCTTCTCACATTAAACTCGTACAAGCCTTGCACGTTGTAACACTAGAAGATTATTTAGATGCAAAAGCTATTTTCGAAGGTGCTCAGACGTATAACGGCGTTATGAAAAGCAGCTTTTCTAACAAAATGAATGAAGTGAAGCCACATTATAATTGGGCGCGTAAAACACTTCTGAAATCTAATATTTATGGGGTGCTACATGAACAACAAACTTTCTTCGATCTCCTTACCGAAAAGTCAAAACAAAACGTACACGTACCACATTTTAAATAAAATAACAGTTTATATAGATGTGCTACATAATCCATATTTATTATCGCCAGATCAACTGTTTCAAATGGCCGCAAGAATGAATAGGAACCGCGGCTTTTTATTTGTGAGTACCATTTTAGGAAAACATCTTCCTGTTCTACCTGCAATCTCTTTAGCTGGAGGCTGTGCTCTTGCCGCAAGATATATGGAAGTGCTACATCGTACAAATCATCCATATCAAAAAGAAATTCTTAACCTGATTTCTTCTAAAGACAGTACCAATAATGAGCTAGAGGCAATTCTCCAGTATCAATTCCCTCTAGAAAAAGAAGTATTATTTATCGGATTTGCAGAAACAGCTACCGCATTAGGCCACTCGATGTTTCAATGTTTTCAAAATGCAAAATATGTTCATACAACAAGGGAGATGATCTCACAAATCGATCCTATCATTACATTCGAAGAGGAACATTCTCACGCAACATCACATCGTTGCTATGTGGACAAAAGCTATTTTCAAAATGAACAGCCCATCGTCCTTGTGGATGATGAAATGACAACAGGAAAAACCGCACTTAATATCATTCGATCTATTCAAGAAAAGTTTCCAAGAAAAGAATATATTATTGCTTCTTTATTAGATTGGCGCTCAGATGCGCATCGAAAACAATTTACAGAACTCGAGCAAGAACTTGATATTACGATTCATGTGATTTCTCTATTAAGCGGTTCAATCGACGTAATTGGTAGTCCTGTTACTACTTCTTCTTCACATGATGAAACATCCTATAAATCAATAGAGTCTAAGATAGAAAAACATATGATTTCATGTCCTATTTTACCTTATACATCTATAAACCATGATGTCAGTTACATAAACTACACAGGACGTTTTGGCATTTCATCCGATGATCAAAAGTGTATCCACTCTTTTGCTAAAAAGATTGGTCATGATTTAAAGAAAAATCGAAAAGGTCAACAGACACTCTGCTTAGGAACTGGCGAGTTTATGTATCTTCCAATGCGAATCGCAGCTGAAATGGGAGAAAACATTTCCTATCAATCAACAACACGAAGTCCTATTCATCCTTACGCGGGTGATGTACAATACGCTATTCACAGTCATTTTCCCTATGAAAGCCCTGAAGATAAAGCAGTTACAAGTTATTTTTATAATATCCAGCCTGGGGACTACGATGAAGTCTTTCTTTTTATAGAGCGTGATTTACAGGAAGATGCTTTCCATCCCCTTCTTACACAATTACAAACAGTTATTCCGCTCATTCATATCGTTTCATTTAAAGGTTTAGTAGAAAGTGAGGGTGAAGAAATATGACCGAGCCCAAAATATTACAGCTTATCGGTAGTTATGCGAAAGAGGATGCTATTTTTCTATTAAAAGATATTAGTGATGTCATAGAAGAAAGCGTAACAGAAGAAAGAGAACGAGCAATTCAATCGGGCACACATTACTCTGAAATGCTTCCAATTGAATATAAACCATCTAAACCTTATATGGATTTATTTTTCGCTTCACTCGAGCAATACAAACGTAAGCTAGCCATTGCGGCCGGTGTAGTAGCCGAGCAAATTATAAAAACGAAAGGAAAGAATCTTGTTCTTGTTTCACTAGCGAGGGCCGGTACACCAATAGGTGTTTTAATAAAACGATATATTCGTTATCAATATAATCTTGACTTGCCGCATTATTGCGTTTCTATTATTCGGGGGCGCGGCATTGATGAAAATGCCCTTCATTATATTTTGAAGCACCATCCAAATCAAACGATTCAGTTCATTGATGGCTGGACTGGAAAAGGTGCGATAAAAAAAGAACTACGCCAATCTGTGCATACATTTAATGAAAAGAATCATGAATATATTTCAGACTGCATGGCAGTTCTTGCTGATCCGGGCCATTGTACTTCTATATATGGAACACGAGAAGATTTTCTCATTCCAAGCGCTTGTTTAAACGCGACCGTATCAGGGTTAATCAGCCGCACTGTTTTAAATGAAACTTATATTGGTCCAAATGATTTCCACGGCGCCAAATATTATCGAGAACTAGAAACAGAAGATTTATCTAACTTCTTTATTGAAAAAATCACAGCGTTATTCCCTTCCATTAGCGCTGACGTAACAACGCAACTAGAACACATTATTGCTACCTATACAGAACCATCTTGGCAAGGTATGCAAGACATCGCCTCTATTCAAAAGCATTTTGGAATAGAAAATATAAACTTAATTAAACCAGGAGTTGGAGAAACAACGCGTGTTTTACTAAGACGAGTACCATGGAAAATTTTAATCCAGGGTGAAAACAATCCAGATTTAAAGCACATTTTACTTTTAGCAAAAGAAAAAAATGTTCCAGTAGAAATCTATAAAGATATGACGTATTCGTGCTGCGGACTCATCAAACCCCTCGGGAGGAAAACTTCATGATTTTTGCAAGTGATCTTGATCAAACGCTCATTTATTCTCGGAAATCATTTCGCGCTTCTATAGACGATGAACACATTCAGCTTATCGAGACGTTAGATGGGAAAGAGATCTCTTTTATTACACACAAAACCATCTCTTTATTAAAAGAACTACAATTACAAGCAAAATTCGTCCCAGTTACAACACGAACCATTGAGCAGTTTCAGCGTATTACGTTATTTCAAACAGAAGTCATTCCGGAATATGCGATTACGAGCAACGGCGGCAATATTCTTCACAATGGCAAACAAGATAGCACTTGGAAAAACATACAAACAAAGCGCTTAGTAGCATGCATGGAAAAAGAAGATGTTCTAACAGAATTTCAAAATATTTCTCATGAAGAATGGGTCATTTCACAAAAAACAGCTGATGATTTATTTCACTACTGCATCATTAAGCGTGACAATATTCCATACGACGAATTACACTCATTCACCACTTGGCTCGATAAACAAGGATGGACTCATTCATTGCAAGGCAGAAAATTATATTTTGTGCCAAAGCCTGTGAACAAATGGGATGCTGTTCAGTATGTACAAGAAAAAGTCCAGGCAACAACCATCATTACAGCAGGAGACTCCTTGCTTGATTTATGCATGCTTGAAGGAGCAAATCATGCAATCGCACCTCTTCATGGTGAACTTGAAACAAAACAAGGGAGTTTATTACCCCATATTGTAAGAACAAATGAAATTGGTATATATGCAGCGGAGGAAATTGTCAGTAAAGCACTTCAAATGGTCCATAGTTCTCTTCCTACTGCGTAATCTATACATACTTCAAGAACCGGCATCTTTGTTACATGATAAAAAAAGGAGCGATTATACTTGAGTACAATTACTTTAAGAAAAGAAGCAGTACGCGTTGTATTAGAGAAAAAGAAATTAACAGGCGTTGTCGCAAAAGTTGCGCTCGTATTAGACATTTCTGGGTCTATGCGAACACTTTATAAAAACGGTACTGTCCAAGAAGTTGTTGAACGTGTTCTTGCTGTAGCAAGCCAATTCGATGATGATGATTCATTAGATATTTGGGTGTACGATAATGAGTTTTCAAGATTACCAGCCGTTACCGAAAAAGATTTTGCTGGTTATGTTGAAAAACATATTTTAAATAACACTTCCATTCATAAATTTGGCCGAAATGATGAGCCACAAGTAATGGAAGATATCATAAAAAAATATACGGTTGAAGAAAAAAGCGCAGAGCCTGCCTTTATTATTTTTATTAACGATGGAGGCTGTAAAAAAGGAATCCAAAAACCGGTTGTATTCTCTTCTAACCAACCGATTTTTTGGCAGTTTGTTGGAATTGGAAACGGCAAATTCGACGTTCTTAGAAAGCTAGACGAAATGGAAGGGCGTTTCATTGATAATGCAAACTTCTTCTACATTCGCGATATCGAAAAAACAACAGATGAAACGTTGTATAACAATTTGTTGAATGAACTTCCGATGTGGATAAAAGAAGCGAAGGAGAAAAAGGTGATACTTTGAAAATAGGAGAAAAGATACGTCAAATCCGGATACATCGCGAAATGACACAAGGGGAATTAGTAAATGGAATTTGTTCTATTCCATATTTAAGTCGAGTTGAAAATGGAACGGCAAAACCTTCTCATTCTTTTTTAGAGAAGGTTTCAGCCAAACTTAATATGAGCCTTGATTATCTCATGGAGCAAAATAGCACTAATTTTGAGAAAGATATAACAACAATTACTACCAAATATAAAAAAGCGAATGTATTAACTGAAAGTGAAATCTCTTTTTTAGAGTTACATACTCGGGAAATGCATCCACTCCCAATTCTTTTACAGATTTTCGGTGTACTACTCCATTATTACGCTCGTACTAGCTCACCAAAAAAAGGTGATTCCATTTATCAACAAGCAATAAATTTAATACCTAATCGGCCAAATCAATTATTTGCTGAAGATTTTTCCTATTATTATATAGCATGTGGTAATTATTTTTATATGAAACAAGATTTTATTAAAACAAATGAATACTACGAGCAGGCAAATCAATTATTAACTATGGAAGAGAACTTACAAAGGGCTAATTTATACTATAATATGAGCCTAGTTAAACAACGTCTCATTAAAAACCAGAGTGTGAGCCGGAAGTATTCAAAAAAAGCATATGAAATATATAGCAAGTTAAATAACAAAGTTTTCATATCAAGTACGCTTATTACAATTGCTGTACAATACCATCTCGATGAAAGATACGAAGAATCCTTACAATACTTAAAAGAAGCTGAAGGATATGTAAAAGAACTTCACAATCCTGCTATGTATTTTGCAATGATTTATTACAATTACGGAAGAGTGTATCAAGGATTAGAAAAATTCGATACAGCAATTCAACACCTCAACCGTTCCTTGAAAATAAATGTAGCAATCAATCAGCAAGAGTCAAATATTTACGCATTGCGAAGTCTCATTGAAATTTACTTACACTTAAAAGAATGGGAGCAAATCAATAAAGTCATGCCGGAAGCCATCAAAATCTTAGAAGCTTACGATATGCCTTCTGTGTACATCGAAATTCATGTATATAAAGCGCATCTCTATAAAATTCAAGGTGACTCTTATAGCTACGAGAAAGAAATGCAAAGAATTATTGATTTTGGAATGGATAATAGACAATATATACAGGTAAAAAAACTAGCTACTGAATTAGGGGATCATTTTTATGGATTGCGTGCTTATAAATTAGGAGCAAAATATTTTAAAATCGCCTTACAATGCGACCTTGATATAGAAGATTTTCAAAACAACTTCTAAAATGACAATTCCCCTCTTTGCATACAATCAAAGAGGGCGAAAATTATAATTAAAAAACAACACTCTTCTGTTTCACCCTCTGCAAACAATTCTCTTCCCTAGGAGCTATTTCTACCGTAATTAACCCATAATAATAGGCCCGGATTCCAATTTCTACACGATGATGAATGTTCCACTTTTCCTTAATTGAAGCAACTAGCTCTCCTACCCTGCGCCGACTAATATACAGCGTTTGAGCAATTTCTTTATCTTTCATTCCTTTTGATACAAGAATGGCTACTTCTTTTTCTTTTGCACTTAATCTGACACTCATTTTTTCATTCTCCTTCCTCTATTCCTCTCGATTTACAATCCATTGACATAAAAAAACGGGAGATAGATTGTTCTCATATAATAAAACATCTTCCTTAACAGCAATTTCAAAAGAACATGTTAACTCACCGTGAATATCCAAAAATTTATTTATTCTCTTAACCATATACATAAGCACTTTTTCTACCTCTTCATCTAATAATCGCTCAAGTCTACTATGCTGGATTGTATAGCCGATTGCTAATGTTGCAACCTCATTTTGAAGACGATCAACATCACAAATATACATGAACTCATCACAAACAAAATTCATTGTATATATCCCTGGAACATAAATACTTTGAACTGCTACAGGGTTAGAAATAATAAGAACGGGAACAACAGGAGAATTGGTTAAATCGATTTCTTTAAATGCTTCATACAACAACTGAGCCAAAATATTAATATGGACATTCAATACCTTTCCATCACCTTTATCATGCAATGAAAAAAGTTTGTCTGAAATAATACGCTGATACAATCTAACCGTCTGTTCGTTTCTAATGAATAATTCGTTATGAATCATGAATGGATCACCTCCACTTTCAAGTCCTTACTATTACTTTATAACGCGAGGTTAGTTAATTTATAGTAGTTAACAATAACGAAAAAACAGAGAGGATTTTTTATCATTTACTAAAAAAAGTTAACCATATTCAAAAGAAAAAGACCGTTATAAAAACGGCCTTCCTTACGCTGACAACTCTTTAAGCGTATCACTTAATTTAAAATCCCTTAACTGGAATGAAGCGATCATTGCTGCACTTGTTCCGAGTATAACACTCGCTGCAGCTAGTAATAGCACTTGATTATACGGAATTGTAATAAGCGTTAATTCTAAACTTGATAAGACAATATAACTGAAAATCACTCCGCCTCCAATACCTATGATTCCAGCTATCGCACCAAGTAATGTACCTTCTAACCACACAATTCTTCGCATTTGCTTAGGGATAGCTCCTATGGCACGAATCATACTAATCTCAGCACGTCTTTCATGTAAGCTTGCAACAATCGCGTTCATTAAGCCAATACCTGAAATAACAAAAATAATGACTACCAATAAACGAATTAACATAACCATTTGAGATAATAGCTGCTCTTGCTCTTTTAACAAATCGGTACTATTTATAACCTCTATATTATTTTTACCATTTGTTATCTTTGTTACTTTCTTCTTAATTGTTTCAAAAGGTACCTTAGAGTCCGTCATAATTTGAATCGATTCATATCCTTGTACATGAAACATATTTCGCGCCCATTGTTCATTTACGAAGACGTAAGTACTTTGCATTCTCAAGTTTTTCTCGATAATAGAAACGACTTTAATAGACTGTTTTTGCTTCCCTTTCCCTTGCACTTCAATCGTATCATGTAGCTTAATCCCTAAATTTTTTGCTGTTTCTTTTGTAATTACTCCTTCTCCATCTTTTAATGGAGTACTCAAGTTTTGACCAGAAATAACTTTCATCTTGGTCACCTTTTGAAACGCTGTAATATCAGTACCCACAACTTCCATCGCATCATAATTATATTTATTTTTCTTCATAAATTCGTACCATTCTTGATTTGCTTCTTTAAAGTCATAATTTACGAGTTTAGATGTGGAATCAGAGGCTGCTCCGACAATTTCTTTTATCCCTTCAACGTCTTGTATCTTTCCTAGCCAATTAAATGGGATATTTTCAATTCCTTGTGACTCCATTGAAACACGAATGACTAAATCTGCTGGTAAATTCTTTTGTAATCCTTGCTTCATTCCTTCATACATCGCATTCACATACATCGTTCCAACTAGCGATAACATAAATCCAAATGCTAGAATTGCGACTGAAACAGCTGCCTTTTTACGATAACGAATGACATTTCGGCTACTAATTGTTGTCTCAATGCGAAATATCATTTGAAATGGTTTTACAATAACTGGGGTAATAACACGAATACATAACGGAATTGCAAACAACAAACCTACTGCAAATAACAGTGCTCCTATCGCACTTGGATTAAAACCAATATACCTCTCAGCAAACACACCACTTAAACCAATTACAGCACCCACTATTAAAATAACGAGACTGAAAATGCTCCATTTCCGTTCTTTCTTTTGATTGCTTAGAACTCCTGGTCTTAATGCTTCAACAGGAGGAATTTTTCTTACCATAAATGCTGGTATAATCGCGCCTATTACTGACATGATAATCCCTAGTAAAAATGTAATGAATAAAATCTCAACTGAAATAGAAAATGATTCTTGCCCTGTACTTTCTACATTCACCCACTTGTTAATAAAAGAAGCTGCGAGCTGATGTGTGCTAGCACCAAGTACAACTCCTACTAACGAACCAATCGTTCCAATACATAATGCTTCTAATAAAACAACGAAAATTACTTGATTTGGATTACTACCAATCGCACGTAATAAAGCCCATTGTTTAAAGCGACTTCTTACAGATAAGAAGAAGCTTCCCATAATTAAAAGCGCTACAACAAATAAAGCAATTCCGCCTAAACTAAAGACTAATGGCTTCATCACATTTAATCTTTCTAATGCTTTATCTACATATGTACGCTGATCTATTTTAATATTTTCAAATTTTTTATTCGCATCAATAGCAATCATTCTCTTCACATTGACATCAGATGTTTTCACTTGAACAAGGTTAAATTGACCTTGTAAGTTTAATTCCTGTTGCATCCAAGTAATTGGAAAATATGCGCTATGTCCCATTGCTGCCATCAATGGTGGATTCAAAATCCCTACAACTCTCAAATTTTTTTCACCGTGCGGTGGAAAAGGCAGACGAATCATATCTCCTACTTTTATATTTTCTCGATCTGTATACCCTTTCGTAAGTGCTACTTCCGCCCCTTCTTTCGGATATCGCCCTTCTGTAATTTTATAAGAACGCATATCGGGAGAATCTTGTTCCACGCCCCAATACGATGGTTTGCCAGAAAGCTCTTTATAATTTGGTAACGGATAAGGAATAAGTACTTTTGATATTTTTTCCGCACTTTCAAGACCGTTCAGTTCTTTTAATTTTTCATCTTTTAAATACACATCATTTTTAATATAACCAAATTGCAAATCATAATCACCATAACGACTCACAACCTGCTCTTTAACACGTTGTTCTACAGACTGATTTCCTAGTAGTAACATTGTTGCTAACATGACACCTAAAGCAGCCCCAAGAGCGATTAACATGTTCCTTAGCCAATTCTGTCTAATAGACTTGGCCGCATATTTAATTATCCAAGACATCGTTCTTATCACCTACCTTAAAGTGCCGATTCATAACCTCTTGAATGTGCGTAACTTGCTGCGGAATATGCCGGAATTTCCATCCTTTACTTTCGGCATGTTCATGAATTACTTCACCATCTAGTAAGAAAACAACTTTATCTGCATGAGCGGCTACAAACGGGTCATGCGTTACAACAACTGCCGTTTGCCCTAATTCATCACAAGCATTACGAAGAGCCGCAATGATATTTTTGCTATTTTCAGAATCCAACGCTCCTGTCGGTTCATCTGCTAATATAATAGCTGGTTCATTGGCAAATGCTCTCGCAATGGCAACCCTTTGCTGCTGGCCACCTGATAATTGCGATGGTAAGTGCTGTTCTTTCCCTTTTAAACCAACAAGCTCTAATAAACGCTTTGCTGCTGTTGTCGCCTTCTTCTGCGGGACATTATCTAACAGTAACGGTAATCCCACATTTTCTTCCGCATTAAATACTGGTATTAAATTAAACTGCTGAAAAATAAAACCTATTTTATGCCTCCGAAACAACGCGAGTTCTTTTTCTTTTAATGATGAAATTTCAGTACAGCCTACTCGAATGCTTCCCGTCGTCGGAATATCTAATCCTCCAAGCAACTGTAAAAGAGTGGTTTTCCCCGACCCACTCGCTCCCATAATACAAACGAAATCACCTTTTTGGATTTGAAGATTAATCCCCTTTAATATCTTTACCTTACTATCACCAATATCAAATGACTTTTCTACCCCTTCAATTTCAATGATATTCATTTTTTATACCCCTTTTTTTTATTTAATTATCTTTATATTAAATATATATTCTGCTGCGAGACCAAGCTTCCTATCACACTGTACTTTTATTGTAATATAAATATATTTTGAAACACACTTCGCAAAATAGCACATCTTACATTTTCTAATAAGAATTTGAATTTCTTGACTCCCCCTCAATTCGTAACCATAATAGTTACAATAATGTTTTCTTTTTAAGAAAAAGCTATCAACATATCCACAAATAGGAGGAACAATGATGAAGCATCTAATCGTTTATGCACACCCAAATCCACAAAGCTTCAATCATGCGATTTTAGAAACGGTAAAAAGTGAACTTGAAGAAGTAAAAGAAGTAGTGAATCGTTTATTAGGGTAAAATGAAAACTTCCATCAGTGAGGTTAACGCAGAGTGACATGCTGATTTAATTTTCTCAATAACGGATATGACCGAACATGGTAAAATAGTAAATAGGATGAGAGTCCTAATACATATGTGGTTTTCAAGTCAAAAAAAGACACTCGAAAGGGTGTCTTTTTAACATCCGCATATAGCTAGTACAAACAAAACGAATAGAATAATTACTATGGATATTCCAAAATTGAATGTAATCGTATGATCCATATCCCTTCCCCTTCTCGCAAATCCATTTATAAAAAATATTATTAAAGTAAAAAGACACTCAAGTGAGTGTTTTTTAGCAGCTAAATCCACCTTCCCAACAGCTGTATAATCCCTACTTTAGTAAGTGCTCAAAACAGTAAGCTGTGGATATTTTGACGGATTTACATTACTGTATGTTGATTAACGATGAGTGAGCAGGTCTTTTTCTATAATTTAAACAATGAATGTAATTTTAATATACACTTACGCCCATCCCTACTTAAATCGAATTACAGCCTTCATTCAGCAAAAAACAGGCAATCTAAAAGATTGCCTGTCCACTATTACATCTTCTCAATCCACTCTGTCAAGTTATGCACAACTTGTGTTGGCTGCACGTCATACTCTGTTAACTTCTCCACAGTTGTGACTCCAGTGTGGACAAGAAGTGTATGCATACCAGCATTTATCCCCGCTAAAATGTCAGTATCATAGTTATCCCCAACCATTAGCGCTTCTTCTTTCGCCATGCCAAGTACTTTTAGTGCTTGTTCCATAATAATGGATTCTGGTTTTCCGATAAAGATTGGCTCTACACCTGTTGATACTGTAACAACAGATGTTAAGGAACCGTTTCCAGGTAATAAACCACGCTCAGTTGGAATGGCAATATCTCCATTTGTTGAAATAAATGTCGCACCATTACGTACTGCAAGACATGCTTTCGCTAGCTTTTCATATGTAATTTCGCGATCTAATCCAACAACGACAAAGTCAGGATTTTCATCCACAAGCTTGAATCCTTTTTCTACAAGTGCGTCATGCAATCCTTCTTCACCAATCATATACACAGACGCATCTTGTTTACGCTCATAAATAAAGTTTGCTGTTGCCATGCTTGTTGTAAATACTTGCTCTGGTTTAGCTGGAATATCGAAACGAACAAGCTTTTCTGCCACTTGCTCTGGCTTACGCGTTGAGTTATTCGTTACAAACAAATAGGGAATGCCGCGCTCCTGTAGTGCTTTTACAAAGTCGCTTGCTTCTTCAATTTGTTCTTCACCGCGATACATTGTACCATCTAAGTCGATTAAATAGCCTTTATACATCCATCTGTCTCTCCTTTTTGTCTAGCGTTCATACCCTTCTTATATTAACCGCTTTTTCCAAAGAAAAAAACGCTTCGTCTAAAAGCGTCCCATAACGTTCATTTTTTCTCTTGTATGTGATACGAACAGTGACAGTCACCATTGCACATATTTGATAACACTTTCACATTTTTATCAGAAAACAACCGCTTATACATGTTTTCTTCCTCCAAACAAAGCTGTGGATATTTTTCAGCAACAGCCTTTAATGGACAATTTTGTTTTTGTAATATGTATGAGTTTTCTCCCTCTTGCTTCACCTGTACCATATATCCGTTTTTCTCTTGAATAGCGGCAACTTCCCGGAGCTTTTGTAATACATTATCTTGGCTGCTCATTCGCTTTTGTAATACATTATCTTGGCTGCTCATTCGCTTTTGTAATTGCTCCTCCATCCGATTCGTTCTCGCCTTTAAAATAGCATTAACAAGTGTTTCATCACCGATTGACTCTAAATCCTCTAACACTTCTAAAGCAAATTGCTTATAATCTTTCGGAAACGAATCTTCTCCTTTTTGACTTAGGCCGTATAAATATGTTGGCCTTCCCACATGTTGACGCACCATTTTCGACTGAATGATTTCTTCTTTCTCAAGCTTACTTAAATGACGACGTACTGCCATCTCCGTAATCTCTAAAGATTCAGCTAACGATGCAACTGTTTGTTCACCATTTATTTTTAAAAGCTGTACAATTTCTTCCTTCGTTGTACGTGCTTCCCCCATTTCTCATCCTTCTCTCTTTTGAGCCGTTCCCATAGACAAAAAAGACCCCCAAAAAGGTTAATGGGGATCTTATCCATGCGCTTATTCTGCTACAAATGCAGATACAGGCCCTAATTCCTTTTCTAAGTAACGGCGAATATTCGCAGGGTATTTTTGTACCACGGCAATTTGTTTTTGAATCGTTGTATATAATTCTTCATGGTTCATTTGAATATAATCTTGCATAAGCATTTTCCGAAGAACAATCACTTCTTTTATCCCTTTTCCTTCTTCCTCACTTATGACTTTTTCGTCCATTAAAATATCAATAATATCTTCATAACTCCCTGGATCACGCATAATAAATCCATCAATCATTGCATTTCCAACATCTAGTATGCAATCAATGATGAGATGCGACATACGCTCTAATGCGTAATATTCAAAATCCGTTTCATATTCTTGCTTCTCTTGAAATGTATCTACTACTTGTTCTAAACATGCTAACATTTGCTCTATTTTTTTTCTGTCTACAAAGTACATGAATGTCACCTACCTGGAAATTAAAGCATTTACATTTTAATTGTAACCGTTTCTTCTGAAAAAATCGACAATTTTTCGAATTCACCTTTCACGCGTTATTTGTTATAGTTATAACTGTATGATTTTTGAAATTGGAGGAATGTTACCTTGGAACGTGAACTCGCATTAGAAATTGTCCGTGTAACAGAAGCAGCAGCCTTAGCATCCGCACAATGGATGGGCCGCGGAAAGAAAAACGAAGCAGATGATGCAGCAACTACCGCTATGCGTGATATGTTTGATTCAGTAAACATGGCAGGTACTGTTGTAATTGGTGAAGGAGAACTTGATGAAGCACCAATGTTATATATTGGTGAGGAACTAGGAACAGGTAACGGTCCAGAAGTAGATATCGCCGTTGATCCATTAGAAGGGACAAACATCGTTGCAAAAGGTCTTGCAAATGCAATGGCAGTTATTGCAGTCGCAGATAAAGGAAACCTTCTTCATGCTCCGGATATGTACATGGAAAAAATCGCGGTTGGTCCAAAAGCAGCTGGTAAAATTAGCTTAGATGATCCAATTGAAAAAACAATTGATATTGTAGCAGAAGCAAACAATAAGAAAATTCGTGACTTAACGGTTATCGTCCAAGAACGTGAACGTCATCAAGATATTATTAACCGTGTTCGCGCAAAAGGTGCACGTGTAAAACTATTCGGTGATGGAGATGTTGGTGCGTCAATCGCAACAGCTCTTCCAGGAACAGGTATTGACTTATTCGTTGGTATTGGCGGCGCTCCAGAAGGCGTTATCTCTGCAGCAGCACTAAAATGTCTTGAAGGCGAAATGCAAGCACGCTTAGTTCCAATGAACGAAGAAGAAGAAGCACGTTGCCGTAAAATGGGATTAGAAGATCCTCGTCAACTTCTTATGTTAGATGACTTAGTATCTGGTGACGACGCAATCTTCTCAGCAACAGGCGTATCTGCTGGCGAGTTATTAGATGGTGTGAAATTCCTTGGCGGAGACTTAGCAGAAACATATTCTATCGTTATGCGCTACAAAACAAGAACGGTACGCTTTATTAAAACGCATCACCATTTAGATCATAAGCCTCACTTAAACTTAGATATTTAAAAAAGGAGCCTGTGTAGTATGGAAGAACGTTTCTTTCTTTACGACGATACAGTCGATACAAAAACGCGTTTCGTTAGCTTTATGGGAGAAAATGAGCGCCACGATTTAGCGCTTTTATATTCCGATCGCCATTACGGTAAAACAATTGTCCTTGATATGCAGCGTAATAAATTTGCAATCATCGGCACTGACGATTTAAACGAACCCGGCTACTTAGAGCACGCTTTTTCTGTCTCTGAAGAGATTGCAGAAGAACTTCGCTCATTCTTATTTGAACTTATATAATATTATGGCACCAGCTACCTCGATAGCTGGTGTTTTTTATACATAACAAATTTTCGAATTTTCAATCTTTTATGTTATACTTATGAGCAAATCTATTTGGAAGAAAGGACGTCTACTACGTATGCCAACATTTACTTTGTAATGGATCAGCAATTGAATAGCATTACTCTCAAAAAAGCTGTGTGCTTTATCAAGGGAGTAGTCTGTTCATTTCCCATTACAAAGGAACGTAACGCATCTGTAGTATGATGTTTACGGAGGTTCCTCTTAAGGGACCCTCCTTTTATTTTTGTCTATTTCTTCCCTATTCATACTGCAAGACATCCAAATAGCTGTATTACGTTCCTTTACCCAATATATACGAGGTGAAGGAAAATGCAGAAAGTACAACTTTCTTGGAATTTATATGAAAATGAATTTGAAACGACAGTCGAAAAACATTGTAAAAATTGCGGGCATACCACCCTTTTTACTGACATAAACGTTCGTAGGCATAACGCAAATGGAAAGAACATTTACCGCTTTGCCATTTATAAATGCTCAAAAGGACATACGTGGAACAAGAAACTTCACATTTATAAGTCTTTTTCTGATCATGTTGAAACGATCGATGTGTTTCAAAAAGAACAAGGTGAGATGATCACTACTATCTCGATTATGCAATATAAAGAAGCTGGCACTACAGAATTAACCATTGTATTAGAAACAGTTTTGGGCTCTCATCGCATGGATAAAGCACTCGCTGCGTATATTTCAGATTGGAGCCGCACCACGATTGTAGACAGAATGAAAAACGGACACATTCAGTTGAACGGACAACAGATGAAACCAAATACAACCCTTTCAGAAGGTGATCTTATTTCAATTTGCTTGTAAAGGGGATAAATGATTATATTTGCCGCGGCGCTGTTTTATTTTTCAAGTAAACCAAAGCCCTATACTTGAGTAAAAAAAATTCCTCTTACGCCTATCGTAAGAGGAATTCTTTTTACTTCTTCACTTTTCGTAATACAAAGTGTGCACAACCAAAATTACAGTACTCGTATAAGTACTCCGATAGTGTACTAATTTTCGTATCATATGTCGCACGTTGGTTACTATCATCAAAGAAGCCGCGCAATCTGAGTTGATCGTACCCCCAGTCACCAACGATATAATCATATTTATTTAAAATTTCTGCATAGCGTTCTTTAAATGCTTCTTCACGAAAACCGTTACGATAGTCTTTAATTACTTCGTATTGAACATTATTAATGCTCATTGTAGCATGAATCTCCTGCTTTTGCTCCATCATTAACTTCCTTTCTAAGCATTCTTCTTTTTATCGTATCACAAAGCCTAACAACCAACAATTTCAAATACAAAAAATTGAAAAGTAGTAAATGCTATGGAGAAGGAGGTGATACATCTTGAAAAAACAAATGATACTCTCTCTTCTCACGCTCTCTTTATTTGTAGGTTGCTACTCGACAAATAAAGCGGAAATGGAACATGAAAAAGGCAGCCGCGTTCTTGTCTCCAATAAAAACGACATGTATCATACAGAAAATACAAATACAAAGCTTACAAGAGTCGGATACTCCTCTAAACAAAAACATGAAGTATCTAACAAACAAGTGGGTGCCATTAACCGCGAGAAGGTAGCTGAAATGATTACAAGTATGACAGTAAATCTTCCGGATGTCACAAATGCTGCTACACTTGTGACCGATGACGAAGTATTTGTTGTATACAAAGCAAAAACAAACGATCCTGCTCTTGTAACAGATCAAGTATATAAAACGGCTTTATCCATCGTTCCCCGTTATTATAAAGCATATGTATCAACAGACCAAAAATTGATCACGCAAATTCAAGGCCTGCAATCTGGTACATTAAACAATAAAGAATATGAACAAAGCCTTGATATGCTAAAACGTGAAATGGGGAAAAATCCGCATTTGAATAATACGCAGAATCAAACATTAAATGACATGCTTAAAAAATAAAAAAGATGGCGGCTGCCCACTTGAGACAGCCCCATCTTTTTATTTTTTACGGTTATCTGCGTATACCGCCATTGCATCGCACATAAACTGTGCTAAACCTTCTCCAAATTGGTCAATATTTTTTGTAAAACGTTCATCATCTACATACATTTGACCTAATCCTTTGAATGCCTCTAATGAATATTGACCGAAGTTTTGCAAGTAATCGTACCATTCTTGAATTGCTTCTTGTGCTTCTTTAGAATCAGGCGCGCCATTTCGAAGTGTAGCCAGCTTTCTATAAATACCATTAAACTCTTCTTGCTTTTCTTTAGGCATGCCAGCTGCTGTCTTATTCGCTTTATCCACAGCTTCGTCTCCCCATCTCTCACGTGCTTCTTGCTCATATGGGTTTTGACTGAAATCAAATCCTTCAAATTTTTCTTTATTCGTCATTTGAATCTCTCCTTTTGTATGCTTAATTGTCTTATCAATTGTCGCAATCACCTTATCCAGTCTAGCTCGCTTCTCGAGCAGCATTTTCTTATGCAATTGAAGCGCTTCTTCCCGGTCAAATGAAGGACTCATGATAATTTCCTTAATCTTCTTTAAAGGGAAGCCAAGCTCTTTAAAAAATAAAATTTGCTGCAATGTCTCTAAATTTTCATTGGAATACAGACGATACCCTGACTCTGTCGTCTCATCTGGGGTTAACAACCCAATTTCATCATAATGATGCAGTGTGCGCACACTAATACCAACTAAATCAGCTACTTCTTTTACCCTCATTGTCATTGTTTCGCCTCCCTTAATACATACAATAAAATATTACGTAACGTGAGAGTCAATAAAAAATGATTATTAAATTATGTGTTTTTTATGACTAAAAGCTCCTCCACTCCACATTCCCTTAAAATTCAGGCATAATATATATGTACATATATTAGAAAGCGGTGAAAAATATGGTTTCAAATGCTGTAATTACCAGTATGATTGTGCAACTAGCGATTTCGGTTCTAGTTCCAATTATTGTACTTGTTTATTTTCGAAAAAAATATCATATAAACTGGAAAGTTGTTGGTGTTGGGGTTCTTATCTTTATTGGATTTTCACAAATTCTCGAAACACCTTTTCACGTATTTATGCTGGGCAATCCAACAACATCGGAAATATTGAAAAACCCATTTCTTTATGCCATCTATGGTGGACTTACTGCCGCTATCTTTGAAGAAGCAGGTCGATTCATAGCCTTCTTCTATTTACTTAAGAAATATCAAGAATATAAAGATGGTTTAGCATATGGAATTGGACACGGAGGGATTGAATCTATTTCAATTGGGGCTCTAGCTAGTCTTCAAACTCTATACTTTGCTATTTCAATCAATAATGGAAGTTTTTCAAAACTTATTGAAAAAGCCCCTCAGCTCAGTCAAGTGCAAGATTTATTACTTAGCACTCCTTCCTATCTCTACCTACTTGGTAGCTTAGAAAGAATCTTAGCTTTGGTCTTACAAATCGCCTTCTCAATGCTTGTATTATACGGCGTAAAACATAAGAAATATATTTTTGTTATATATGCCGGCTTGTTCCATGCATTTATAGACTTCTTTGCAGCTCTTTATCAAAAGCAAGTTATCAACATATTTGTTGCAGAAGGAATCACGCTTATTTTTACAATTTGCGCTTTCATTCTTATTCGTAAAATGAAAGACAAATTAACAATTGAATCAGAAAAAAGCTAAGCCCACGTGAGCTTAGCTTTTTTCTATAGAGGATTTTTTTCCTATTTGTCGAAGTATGTATGGTCAACTTGAAAAATGAGGGATGGATTTTGAAAAAACTTATCGTAGTACGTCACTGTTCAGCAACTGGACAAGAACGAGATGCAGCACTAACAATTGCAGGGGAAAAACAAGCACACTTTCTTGCTAATTTTCTCATACAGAATAACCTGCAAATAGAGTCCATTATTTCAAGCCCTTTTACTCGAGCCATTCAATCCATTGCACCATTTGCATTACGAACCAATCTACCCGTAGGCGAAGATGAGCGCCTAGAGGAACGCATATTAAGCAATAATCCAATGGAAGATTGGCTACAAAAACTAGAATATACTTTTACAAATATAGATATTGCCTTTTTAGGCGGAGAGTCAACAAAACAAGCGATGGACCGCGTCGCATCGCTTATTCAAGACATTTTACAACAAGAACACCAAGTAACATTACTTGTTACACATGGAAATTTATTAACGCTCATTTTAAAGTACTTTGATAATCGGATTGGTTTTCTAGAATGGAAAAACTTAAGCAATCCTGATATTTACGAAATTACACTTGATGAACAAACGACAATCCACAGATTGTGGGGGAAGACCGTTGAAAATTGTTACACGAGATAATATTGAACAAGAACATATCTGCTGTGCAATGTCAGACAAAAAAGTGAAACGTGGTGTCGAGCTAAAAAAAGAGTGGCTAAAAGATCGATTTGAAGAAGGACTTATGTTTAAAAAGCTAGATGTAAAAGGAAAGGTGTTCATTGAACACATTCCAGCTGAGTATGCATGGGTGCCTATCTCTGCACCAGGATACACATTCATCAATTGCTTTTGGGTATCGGGGCGTTTTAAAGGGAAAGGCTATGGTGCACAGCTCTTAGAAGAATGTATGCAAGATTCTAAAGCGAAAGGAAAGCATGGAATCGTTGTTATTTCAAGCAAGAAAAAACGCCCCTATTTATCAGATGGCAGCTACTTAAAGAAAAAAGGGTTTCAAGTATGTGATACAGCACCGCCTTATTTTGAATTACTTGTATACAAACTTGATCCAAATGCTCCTTCACCACATTTCACAGCAAGCGCCAAAGACATGAAGACTCCGAATCAAAACGGCTTGGTTGTCTATTATACAAATCAGTGTCCTTATACTGATTATTACATTCATCAAGAATTAGCCAATATCACTCAGCAATATCATATCCCTTTCGAATGCATTCAGTTGACATCGCGAGAAGATGCGCAACATGCTCCTTGTGCCTTCACGACATACGGAGCTTTTTATAACGGAGAATTTTTAACACATGAAATTTTAAGTGCAAAAAAATTTGAAAAAGTCATGTTGAACATGCAACAAATATAGAAAGGGGCATTACAAAAATATGTACGAAGAAGTAATCTCTTTATTACATAAGACAAATGTTTCTTATGAAAAATTTGAACACGAACCAGTTCTCGATTATGAAACAGATCGTGTTGTTCGTGAACGCCTTGGCTTGCAGGGTGCTCCAAGTAAAAGCTTATTTTTAAAATCAAAATCTGGATCCTATTACGTTTTCTTCACATTGGAAGGAACTCGTCTCGAGAAAAACGAAATGAAGGAAATCACGGGGCAGCGCTTATCAATTTGTTCACCTGATGAACTAAGAGAACAAACAGGATGTATTCCGGGATGCGTCGCTCCTTTTGGTTATTCACAGAATGTAACAATTATTGTGGATAGTTCCGTCTATGCCTATGACAAAATTTTAATTACACCGGGTGTTCCGGAATTTACAATTGAATTATCCACAGAAGAATTGAAAAAGATTTTATCCATATGTCAAAATACCGTTTTAGAATATAGAAAAACAAATTGAAAAACCGCGGTAAAACTTCCTTCATTGTTTACTTTATTCTTTCCTATTTAGTTGTGTTTGAAGTAAAAAATCCTTCTTAGTTTTCACGCTAAGAAGGATTTTTTACTATTATTTTGCTTGTGCTGTATTTTCTTTTGCAGAACGTACTTGCTCATCTGCATGGTAAGAAGAACGAACAAGCGGGCCAGCTTCACAGTGGCTAAATCCTTTGCTAAGAGCAATTTCTTTTAACTCTGCAAATTCAGCTGGTGTGTAGTATTTAATAACTGGTAAATGCTTTTTAGATGGTTGTAGGTATTGTCCAAGTGTTAAAATATCCACATTGTTCGCACGTAAGTCGTCCATTGCTTCAATTAAATCTTCTCTTGTTTCACCCAGTCCCACCATAATGCTAGATTTAGTTGGAATATCAGGTTGCATTTCTTTTGCACGACGTAAAAACTCTAATGAACGATCATATTTTGCTCTAGCGCGAACTCGGTCAGATAATCGACGTACTGTTTCAATGTTATGGTTTAAAATATCCGGTTTTGCATCCATTAACATTTTTAAATTTTCTTCTACCCCGCCCATATCAGATGGCAGTACTTCAATAGACGTGAATGGATTTTTGCGACGAACAGCGCGCACTGTTTCAGCAAAAACAGCAGCTCCGCCATCTTTCAAATCATCACGTGCAACCGCTGTTATAACAACGTGTTTTAAGCCCATGTGTACTACAGAATCTGCTACGCGTTCTGGCTCTTGTAAATCAAGCTCCGTTGGTAAGCCTGTTTTAACCGCACAAAAACGACAAGCACGTGTACAAACCGCACCTAAAATCATAAACGTTGCTGTTTTTCTTACAGCCCAGCATTCGTGAATGTTCGGACATTTCGCCTCTTCACAAACGGTATGTAACTGCTTAGAACGCATCATTTTCTTTAAGCCTGTATAGTTTTCATTTGTATTTAACTTAATTTTCAACCATTCGGGCTTGCGCTTATATTCTGTTTGTTTTGTCATGTTATCAACTCCGCACAATATGAAATAGTTTACCGTGTTCGCTTCTTTCAATGTAACATATCTATTCTAACGTATGAAAGCGATTTGCTCAAATGAAGATTCCAAGAATTTTTACCAATGATTTACTATAATGAAATATCTCGTATATCCCACACTAAAAAGAGTGATGTTGTGAAAGGAGTTTATTTTTATGCTTCGAAAGATTGCCTTATTGCTTTCTATTTGTTTTCTTCTTGGGCAAGGCATTGCCTATGGTGAAGTGAATCAAAATCAAATATACGAAAAGCGCATGACACTATATAAAGAAACTGAAAAAGATGCTAATATTCCATGGTATTATTTAGCCGCAATTGATCAATATGAACGCAATATACGGAGCGTAAGAAAAGATATTCCGAAAAAGCCCGATGCTATCATATCAATTTACTTTAAACCAGAAATGTGGGCTGGACCTGCCAATGGTTCTACTAACGATACTCTTCCCCATACGATTTCTCTGTTTGGAGGGATTGGTTTAGATGGCGATAAAGACGGAATTGCAAATGCAAATAACGACCGAGATCTTTTGCATACAATGGCAACTATTATAAAAAAGCAAGGGACTTCAGAAGACCGTATTAAAATTATGCTCTGGGAATATTATAGACGTGCAAAAACAGTTGAATTAATTACCGAATATGCTCGAATCTATAAGCACTATGGTCGTATTAACTTAGAAGGGAATGCCTTCCCTCTTCCTGTCCATAGCGACAATAGCTACCGTAGTACATTTGGCGCTGGGCGGAGTTTTGGAGGAAGACGTATTCATGAAGGCACCGATATTTTCGCAAGGCACGGTGTACCAGTAAGATCTACCTGCTACGGCGTTATTGAAACAAAGGGTTGGAATCGCCTTGGTGGTTGGCGCATCGGCATTCGCGATTTATATAACAATTATCATTATTACGCACATTTAGGTGGCTTTTCTAAAGAAATACAGCTAGGACAAATTGTAGAACCAGGAACCGTTCTTGGCTTCGTTGGTAACACAGGTTATGGACCTCCTGGTACAGCTGGAAAGTTTCCACCACACTTGCACTTTGGATTATATAAAGACAACGGGTATACAGAATGGGCCTTTGATCCGTATATGCATTTAAGTTTGTGGGAGCGGAAAGAACGTGCGAATTTAAAAAACAACCGTAGCTAATTGCTACGGTTGTTTCCTTTTAAGTACTATAATGTCTTTTCAAACTTACTCATCCGTTATAATACATATTTTGTTAATTCCTTGCTTCATTTGATAAAAATTTCCATGTTTTTAGTATTAACTTAAAAAACCAATAAAACACAAAAAAGCGAATGACTAATCATCCGCTTTCTTCCCCTTACTATCTGGCATAACAACTCCGCCGCTTCCATAATAAGATGGTACCTCTCCTTGTACAATTCGTGTTGCAATTGGGATATTTTGTTTTACTGTAATTTCTTTTGTACGAAATGGAATAATTACCTGTAGCGTAACCTGCACTTCCATAACAACTTCAATCGCTGTATTGTTAATTCCATGCGGTTTTACATTTTGCTTAATATCCGTATTCACATGACCAATTGTTGTAAAATCAATCGGAATATCCGGCCCTAAATTACCAAGGAGTGCATTATCCGTTATGCGTCCAAGAGGAACAGACATTGACACTCCGCTCTCTTCTGGAAGACCGAGTGCCTTCATATTCCCCTTCTCCACTTGATGCAAATATTTCTCTATGTATGCAGTAGTCGATGTCAAAATCTCATTTACTTGCTTTGTATTTAAATCGATTGTGGATACTCTTCCATTCTTATCGTTTTGTACTTTCATTAATGAATCCACATCAAATCCTTCCTTAATTCGATCCTTTACCGCTTTCGTCATCACAACCGTTGCCATTTTATGTGTCTGCGTTTCTCCATATTTTATTAATGTAGGTTGAATACTTTTATTCACAATCCAGAATCCTTGTAAAGTTAACAATAAAAAAATGATAAACGAAATGAGTAGTACATGCCGAAAGGGGAGCGGTCCTTTTCGGAAACGCGAAGCTTTTGGACGAAATGTACGCATAAAAAAACCCTCCTTCTTATATCATTTCTATGCAAGAAAGAGGGACGATATATACTTATATCATTTTTAATAAAGCATCTTTTCCAATTGTTCCTGCTGGAATGCCTAGAGCCTCGGCTTCAGTCGTTACCGATTCAAGCGGCGCTTCAAGAAGCTGCTCAATCGTTCTCACACCAACTGCGCGGCCAGCAATAATACCTCGGTCCCCTAACTTCTCGTTTAATAGGCCGACATCTAAAGCTCCACACATAATATATCCCTTATCGCTCATAACAGCCAACAAATTTGTTTTCGGAAGCTTTACGCTAACCGCTATAAACGTATAGTTATCAATGATAATTGGTTCCACATTAACCATAGTTCATACACTCCTCTCTTTCTTATCTTTATGAAAAGAGAAAAATGAGTGTTACAGGTTAACTAGCCTATAGTTTGATGGAAGATGTATAAGTTATCAACATCTCTGTTAACACATCTCGCAATAACTCTGGCATATAATATTGTTTTTCAGAAAGTGTGGATAGTTCTGGGTATAAGTACCCGAATGTAAACATATCAATCGTTCCGACAGTGTATATACGTTCTAACTCTAATGATTCTCCATTAATCAATACATCTTCGAGTAAAATTTTATTTCCAGGAATCGTATCTAATGTAACTTCCAGACCATCATAAATCATTTTCCCCATAACTTTCCCGCGAAAACCAAGGCCTTTTACCTCAAGTTGTTCCATATTTGGACGACGTGCTTTTAAAATAACATCTCGTAATGTTTTTCCTTTTACTTTTAGTGCACATGGATTAATAGGATGTGGACAAATGCGGTGGATATCTCCGCGCGTTACAATTCCTTCTTCTAATCCTTCTAATAACACACCCGCATTGACCATCCCAATTCCCGCATTACACCATTTTTTTAATGCACCTGCTAACATACGGGAAATTTGTGTCTCCTGGAACCAATCAATCGGCAATGGTTCTTTTAACTCAACAATCGGATCTGCCATAATAAGTTCGCTTTCTTTCTCTAACGCTTCAATCGTCGGCAATGACTCTCCGTAAGCTGACAGACGATTTGTACGAATCGCTCTCCCATCCTTTTCTGTCACTCTTTTTGTCTCTAGATCCACCGTTAGCTGAACATGTCCGACATAATGCCCCCACTTTTCTCCGCAGCAAAGCAAGGTCCCCTTCACAAGAACACCACGCTCAAACAAATGATGCGTATGTGCCCCTAAAATAACATCAATATCATAATGCTCTGCCATATACTCATCTGCATTCTTTCCAAGATGAGAAAGAACGACAGTAACATCAGCTTTTTCTTTCACTTCTTCTAAAATTACTTCCAAATGTGCAATTGGATCTTCAATATGCCAATCCAGCATTTCATAGAACTCTGGATAAGCTACCGTTAAGCCTATAAAAGCGATCGTAACTCCATCTGCAGTTGTATGCAGCTTGTACGGTTTTGCCCAATTAGGACGCGTTCCATCTCTTTCAAATAAATTAGCTACAAGCACCTCAAAATTCGCTTCATCGTATAAATGTTCAAGATGCTCCTTCGCTAATGTAATTCCTTCGTTATTTCCAATCGTTACATAATCATATAGCGCTTCGTTTAATAATTTCGTATTGCCCTTGCCATTCGTTGCTTCCGTTATACGATGAAAACGATCCACATGATCGCCAATATCTAATGTGAAAACAGATTCTCCTGCTTTCTGTCTGCGCTTTTTCTCTTCTTGTACAAACCGAGAAATTTGCGGCCAGTTTTCAAAATGACTATGTATATCGTTTGTATGATAAAGGTGAATGATTGTTTCTTTATTTATATCCAGAGAAAAAACCTCCTCTCAATTCCTTACTGCCTTTTACGCTATCTACTTGCAATAATCCTGTAAATACTTTTCGCCTTTTCTTGCTATTTTACATTGTACTCTCATTGGAGGAAAAAGCAAAAAGATACCTTTTAATTAGAAAATTTTCACACTAAAATGGATGTATGGGGGTGATTCCTTTGTTTAACAAATATAGCTTTCTCTCTCTGTGGGTTACATTAGCTGGAGTTGTTTCATTTTCACTCAGTTATGCCCTTGCAGCAAATTTAAGTTTTTTACCAATCATTTTCTTTTTTATTAGCACCGCTTGCATCATCCTCGGTCTCATATTCAGCATGATAGCTATAAACAAGAACGAACCAAGCAAATGGAAGTTTGTCGGTATTTTTGTTCCACTTCTAGCTGTTATTTTCATATTACTCATCCCTGTTCTTATTGGAGCATTTGGATTTAGAGAACCGTAAAAGCACCGATATATTTGCGACCAAGTAAAAAAGCGCCCTGCAAACAGGGCGCTTCACTTTTACCTAATGACTAATATTGGCACTTGGATATAATGTCGTTCCTCCAATTGAAACTTTCATTTCATTTGTTAATGGAACATTTTGTTCATTAATAATTGTTCTCCACCATTCCCATGCAAGACCTGTACATTCTCTTGCTACGACTTTTACATTTTTTGAATTCGGTGGAAGTGGTATGACTGTATTGAAATGAGCAGTTCTGTCTCTGCCGTTTCCTTCCCAAGTTTTATGGGTTAGTACTTCTTTTCCATTTTGATCATAAGAGAATTCATCCCAAGATACATCAAATTGAGCAACATATCCACCAGTATGATCAAGCGTCATTTTAGCACTAGAATATTCTGTAGTTGTAGTCTCAATATAATCTGTATTGTTATGAACAGCAGCAGTTGCGTTATCTTTTAAGAAAGTGCTTGTATATGAAATTGGGTATGCTGGATTTTTAGAACTTAATTCTGCATTATCTTTAATGATATTTCGGATTTCATTAAAATCTTTTGTAACAACCTTGTTATGCTCTTTTGCATCTCCGCCTAATACTACAGCGGTAAAGGTACTGTCTTCAAAAATATCTTTGTACTGTCCACTCGCTTCAACGCCTTGACCCTTAATTAAGGCTTTAAAAGCAGTTTGTACATCTTTGCTCTTAGATGATGTTTCTAATTTCACATAAACTGTTCTACCATAAGCTACATTTGACACCATAACAGGCGGAGCCGCATTACTTACCCCTTTACGAGTTAACTCATCAAAAGTAACACTATTATCAAAAAGATCTGATGGATTGTTAGGTAGTTCTGCACTTACGGTATAAAAGATTTGCTTATATGCCGCAACCATTACTTTTTTCTCTCCATTTGCAACAGCATTAAAGTCAATATTCAGTGAATTGTCAAGGTATTTAGCGTTAACATTAAGAGCACTTGCTATTTGAGATTTACTATACACCATAGATTCTGTATACTGCATTCTTGCAGGTAACGTATGTGTTTTTGAATACTTTTCATTCCAAGTAGATACTAATTCATCTACTGCTCCAGACACATTACCATATGTAGGATTTTGGACAGTAATTGTATTGTCTTTTCTCATGCCAGGTAAGTCTATACTAATATTCAAAGGTTTTCTCTTAGCCACTAATAAACTAGGTTGATTATCCGCAAAAGATTTATTTGCAAGTTGTACTGCTCCTGGATAAGTACGATTAGCCACAGAATCAATAATCGAAATATCCACTGGTGAAGTTGTAAGTGATTTTTTCTCACGTTCAACTACTACAAATTTACCATTTGAATTTGTACTTTCTTTCGGAACAAAACTCTCTACTTTATCACCATTTACTGCTAAAACCTCTTGATTATTATACTTAAGATTTGCTATACCAGTATCAATGTTAATAGCTTTTTTTGTTGCATCAGCTGAATTACTTTTAGGTGTTTCAGCGAAAGAAATAGAAGAATAATTAAAAGTGCATAAGCCAATTGATAAACATGCTAGTAATTTTATTCCTTTAATATTTTTTGTAATTTTCAAAAAACTCAACTCCTTTTTTAGAATAATTTTGTTGCATCAGCTAAATTACTTGTTTATGTTTCAGCGAAGGAAATAAACGAATAATTAATAGTACATAAACCAACTAATAAACATACTAGTAATTTTATTCCTTCAACATGGTTTAGAACTTTTAAAATACTCACCTCCTTTTTTTAAAAATTATATCATGTAATCTCAATTTTTGTATATTGATAAAATTTTTCCCCTTACTCAAACTAGATAGTTTTTCAGCGGCTTTTCACATGTCCAACATCGTCGCAAGGTCTTTATATCGTGTCGAAGCACCGGTATTTCAAAAATAACACCGATATATCGGGAGCAACGATTGATATATTTGCATCCAATTAAAAAAGCGCCCTGTAAACAGGGCGCTTCTACTTTTAAATTAACCGATACTACCTTCCATCTCAAACTTGATTAGACGGTTCATTTCAACTGCGTATTCCATTGGAAGTTCGCGAGTGAATGGCTCAATGAAGCCCATTACGATCATTTCTGTAGCTTCTTGCTCAGAGATACCGCGGCTCATTAGGTAGAATAATTGTTCTTCTGATACTTTTGATACTTTCGCTTCGTGCTCAAGTGAAACGTGATCGTTTTTGATCTCGTTGTAAGGAATTGTATCAGATGTAGATTGGTTATCCATGATTAACGTATCACATTCGATGTTAGAGCGAGAGTTTGTCGCTTTTGGTCCGAATTGTACGATACCACGGTACGTTACTTTACCACCATGTTTCGCAATCGATTTAGAAACGATTGTTGAAGATGTGTTTGGTGCTAAGTGAATCATTTTCGCACCAGCATCTTGGTGTTGGCCTTTACCAGCAATCGCGATAGATAATGTTAAACCACGAGCGCCTTCGCCTTTTAAGATAACTGCTGGGTATTTCATCGTTAATTTAGATCCGATGTTACCGTCAATCCATTCCATCGTTGCGTTCGCTTCACAAACAGCACGTTTTGTAACTAGGTTGTATACGTTGTTCGCCCAGTTTTGGATTGTTGTATAACGGCAATATGCATCTTTCTTAATGATGATTTCTACTACTGCACTATGCAGTGAGTTTGTTGTGTAAACAGGAGCTGTACAACCTTCTACGTAGTGTACGTGTGCGCCTTCGTCTACAATAATAAGCGTACGCTCGAATTGTCCCATATTCTCAGAGTTAATACGGAAATACGCTTGAAGTGGTGTATCAACTTTGATACCTTTTGGAACGTAGATGAATGATCCACCAGACCAAACTGCAGAGTTTAATGCTGCGAATTTGTTGTCAGTTGGTGGGATTACTTTTCCGAAATGCTCACGGAAAATATCTTCGTTCTCTTTTAATGCGCTATCTGTATCTTTGAAGACGATTCCTAGATCTTCTAGGTCCTCTTTCATGTTGTGGTATACAACTTCAGATTCGTACTGTGCAGATACACCAGCTAAATATTTTTGCTCAGCTTCTGGAATACCTAATTTATCAAATGTCGCTTTAATTTCGTCAGGTACTTCATCCCAAGACTTCTCAGATTTCTCAGATGGTTTTACGTAGTACGTAATTTCATCGAAATCTAGGTCATTTAAATCGCCGCCCCATTGTGGCATTGGCATTTCATAGAACTTATCCAGTGATTTTAAACGGAAGTCTAACATCCACTGTGGTTCTTCTTTCATACGTGAAATCTCTTCAACGATTTCTTTTGTTAAACCGCGTCCAGCACGGAAAATCGAAACATCTTTATCCTTGAAACCATATTTATAATCGCCGATATCTGGCAGTTTCTTCGCCATGTTGGTATGTCCCTCCTTAGATAACCTCGTGTTTAGGAACCTGTAACATTACTTATCTTCGTTTAAGCCTTTTTCTAACGCTTTCCAAGCTAATGTTGCACATTTAATACGTGCTGGAAACTTGCATACGCCTTGTAATGCTTCAATATCTCCTAAATCTACGCTGTCATCATACTCTTTTCCTAGCATCATGTCAGAGAAAATTTTAGAAAGCTTAATTGCCTCTTCAATTTTCTTTCCTTTTACTGCTTGCGTCATCATCGAAGCTGAAGACATGGAGATGGAACAACCTTCTCCTTCAAACTTCGCCTCTTTCACAATTCCCTCTTCTACTTTCATCGTAAGTTGAATACGATCGCCGCAAGTTGGATTGTTTAAGTTAACTGTAACACTATCTTCTAACACGCCATGGTTACGAGGATTCTTATAATGATCCATAATAACTTGACGATATAACGTATCTAAATTATTAAAAGACATTTGTGAAATACTCCTTTGTTTTCGTTAGCGCTTCAACAAATGTATCAATTTCTTCTTTTGTATTATATAAATAGAAGCTTGCACGTGCTGTAGAAGAAGCTTTTAACCACTTCATAAGCGGCTGTGCACAGTGGTGTCCTGCGCGAACCGCAATGCCTTCTACATCTAATACTGTTGCCACATCATGCGGATGTACTTCATCAATATTAAATGTAACAAGACCAGCACGATGCTTTGGTCCATAAATTGTAACGCCATCTACTTCTGATAGTCTTTCTAAAGCGTACTGCGCTAATTCATGTTCATGCTTTTCAATATTATCAAGACCGATTTCTTCTAGGAAATCAATTGCCGCTCCAAGTCCAATCGCATTACCGATAATCGGTGTACCTGCTTCAAACTTCCACGGAAGCTCTTTCCACGTAGAATCTTGTAAGTCTACGAAATCAATCATTTCGCCGCCAAATTCAATTGGCTCCATATTGTCTAGCAATTCTTTCTTACCATATAATACGCCGACACCTGTAGGCCCGCACATTTTATGAGCGGATAATGCGTAGAAATCACAGTTTAAATTTTGTACATCCACTTTCATATGAGGTGTACTTTGTGCACCGTCAACGACCATGATTGCACCATTTTGATGAGCGATTTCTGCAATCTCTTTTACAGGATTAATCGTTCCAAGTACGTTAGACACATACATAATAGAAACGATTTTTGTATTCGGTGTAATTGTTTGACGAGCATCCTCTAATGAGATTGTTCCGTCTTGCTGAAGCGGAAGGTATTTTAAAGTTGCGCCCGTTTTCTTCGCAACTTGTTGCCACGGAATAATATTACTATGATGCTCCATGTATGAGATGACGATTTCATCGCCTTCTTTTACATTTTCCAGGCCATAGCTTGCAGCTACTGTATTTAATGCAGTTGTTGTTCCGCGCGTGAAAATAATTTCTTCCATTGATTTCGCGTTAATAAACTTGCGAACCTTCTCACGTGCACCTTCATACGCATCGGTAGCTTTCGTACCGAGCGTATGAACACCGCGATGCACGTTAGAATTGTATTCTTTATAGTAACGTTCTAACGTTTCAATGACTTGAATTGGTTTTTGAGAAGTTGCTGCACTATCGAAATATACAAGTTGTTTGCCGTTCACCTTTTGATCAAGAATTGGAAACTGTTTGCGTATTTCATGAATATTCATTAGCGAACTTTCCTTTCAATTACCTCAACAAGCTGCGCTTTTACTCCTTCAATTGGAAGCTCATTTACTACAGGTGCTAAGAATCCATGGATGACTAAACGTTCTGCTTCTTGCTTCGGAATACCACGGCTCATTAAGTAGTATAGTTGCAGTGGATCTACGCGGCCTACAGAAGCTGCGTGCCCTGCCATTACATCGTCTTCGTCAATTAAAAGAATTGGGTTTGCATCACCGCGTGCTTTTTCATTTAACATAAGAACGCGAGAAGATTGTTGTGCATTTGATTTAGATGCACCGTGTTCAATCTTACCAATTCCGTTAAAGATAGATGTTGCGCTATCTTTTTGTACACCGTGTTTTAAAATGAATCCTTCAGAGTGTTTACCGAAGTGAACAACTTTTGTTGTAAAGTTTTGTGTTTGGTTACCACGGCCAATTGTTACTGTTTTTGTATCAGCAAATGATCCGTCTCCCATTAAGTTCGTTACGTTCTCTGAAATTGTATTTCCGTCATTCATAAGGCCTAATGCCCACTCAAGACGTCCATCCCGTCCTACAACGCCGCGGCGGTTCACGTAAGATGTTACATCTTTTGCTAATAGATCAACCGCACCAAATTTCACTTGTGCACCTTGTTCTACGATTACTTCTGCCACGATGTTTGCAATACCTGTAACAGTTTCGTTTGCTACGTAATTTTCTACGTATGTTGCAGAACTGTTGGCATCAGCTACGAATAATACGTGGTTATATACGTTTGCTTCTTCGCCGTCTACCAAGAATACAGCTTGAAGTGGTGTTTCAAGAACAACGTTTTTCGGAACATATACAAATGCACCGCCGTTGATTAATGCAGCATGAAGTGCTGTTAAGCGATGCTCATCTACTTTCACGCCATCTTTCATTAAATACTTTTGTAAGAGTTCAGCATGCTCAGTTGCAGCTGTAACGATATCTGTGAAAATAACGCCTTTCTCTTTTGCTTCGTCTGCTAAAGAAACGAATGCTGTTGTACCACTTCGTCCTACAAGTACGCTATTATTTGTATCAATTAACTTTTGCACTGCTTCTGGAAGTTCCTCTAAAGAACTTACAGGCTCTTGCTTAGCAGTGTGGCCTTTTCCGATAAAGTCCCATTTATCGATTTTTGTTTTATCAGGCGTTGGCATTGAAAGTTCAGTTGCTTGTGCAAGAGCTTGTAAGCGGAACTCAGTCAACCAAGCAGCTTCGTTTACTTCGCTTGCGCGCTGACGGATTGTTTCTTGATCGAAAGGTAATGTACCGATTGTCATATTTATGCTCCTCTCTTACGCTTCTTGCTCTGCTGTTTCGTCTTCAATACCTAATTCTTTTTTGATCCAGTCGTAACCTTCAGCTTCTAGACGTTGTGCAAGCTCAGGGCCACCAGATTTAACGATGCGACCGTTCATCATAACGTGAACGAAGTCTGGAGTAATGTAGTTTAATAAACGTTGGTAATGCGTAATCATTAGGCAACCGAACTCTTCGCCACGCATTTGGTTAATACCTTTAGATACAACTTTTAATGCATCGATATCAAGACCAGAGTCGATTTCATCTAAGATTGCAATTTTTGGCTCAATCATCATTAATTGAAGAATTTCGTTACGTTTTTTCTCACCGCCAGAGAAACCTTCGTTTAAGTAACGTTGTGCCATTTCTGGATCCATTTCTAGGAATTCCATGTTTTTATCTAATGTACGGATAAATTTCATAAGAGAAATTTCTTCGCCTTCCTCACGACGTGCATTAATTGCAGAACGTAAGAAGTCAGCGTTTGTTACTCCGCTAATTTCACTTGGATATTGCATTGCTAGGAATAGACCTGCTTGTGCGCGCTCATCTACTTCCATTTCTAATACATCTTCACCGTCGATGATGATGCTACCTTCTGTTACTTCATATTTTGGGTGACCCATAATTGCAGAAGATAAAGTTGATTTACCTGTTCCGTTAGGTCCCATAATTGCGTGGATTTCTCCACCTTTTACTTCAAGGTTTACACCTTTTAAGATTTCTTTACCATCGATTGATACATGTAAGTCTTTAACCGTTAATGTAGAACCAGCCATCTCAATACCTCCATTAATCCTCTATATACATTTTAAAAATTCCTAAAACATTCACATTCTCATTTTATTCTCATTCTCATTTTATATCAAATAAAATGTTATCGCAAACACTGAGAAAATGTAACAATTTTTTCACAAATGTATATAAGTACTTCCCTCACATCCTATTATGATACACTTTTCTTCTTATATATATAAAGAAAAAAGGGCTAGAAATTCCCTAGCCCTTTCCTACGCCTATTCACTTACTGGAAGTACAGCGCCCTTATATTCTTTCTTAATAAAATCTTGAATTTCTTTTGAATGTAATACTTCTACAAGCTCTTTAATTTCTTTTCTATTTTCGTCACCTTTGCGAATCGCAATAATATTTGTGTACGGAGAATCTGATCCTTCAATTGCAATTGCATCTTTTGTTGGGTTTAATTTTGCATCAATTGCATAGTTTGAGTTAATGAATAATGCGGCACATTCGAGCACCAACAACAAGCGTATTTTTATCTTTTCCGCCGCAACCAGCTAATGCAAATACAAAGACTTCTATAAAAATTGATAGTGTGATTTTCTTCATATGATGACGCCTTTTTTGTAATTTCTAGAACTTTTTGCATACAGATTCTTCATTCATAGTTATTCTTACCCCAGTAAAAAATAAGAGCTGGCAAACGTCAGCTCTTATTTTTTTCAAATTATTCTTTAATAGGAATAACCGCACCTTTATATTCCTTATTAATAAAGTCTTCAATTTCTTTCGAATGTAACACTTCTACAAGTGCTGTAATTTCTTTTTTATCTTTATCACCTTTACGAACAACAACTACGTTTGCATATGGAGAATCATTGCCTTCAATCGCAATCGCATCTTTTTCCGGATTTAATTTTGCATCAATTGCATAGTTTGAATTGATTAAAACTGCATCGCCTTCTTTATTGTTATACACTTGTGGTAATAAACCAGGCTCAATATCTGTTTTGAACTTCAAGTTTTTCGGATTTTCCACAATATCTTTTACAGTTGCTTTTACAGGTTCTATACCATCTTTAATTTTCAAAATACCTTCTTTTTGTAAAATTGCCAAACCACGTCCATGGTCAGTAATAGAGTTACTCATAATAATTGTTGCTCCATCTGGAAGGTCTTTTAAATTTTTATACTTTTGAGAATACACACCGATTGGTTCTAGATGTATTTTTCCTGCTATTTCAAATTTATATCCTTTGTCTTTAATCTCTTTTTCTAAGTACGGAATATGTTGGAAGTAGTTTGCATCTAACTCTTTATCCGCTAATGATTTATTTGGCAGTACGTAATCTTGGAATGGTTTAATTTCTAATTTTATACCTTTTTTCTCAAGTAACGGTTTTGCCTTCTCTAAAATTTCAGCGTGCGGTACGTTAGAAGCACCAACAACAAGCTTATCTTCACTTTTCCCGCCACAAGCAGCTAACCCAAAAATTGAAGTTGTAATAAGTGCTGAAAGTAATAATTTTTTCATGCTGTAAACACCCTTCCTTTTTATATCTATCGTTTATCAATTCGAGTTGTAACAAAATCACCAATCCATTGAAGTAAGAAAACAACTAATAGTACACAAATTGTTGCAACGATCGTCACATCGTTATTTCCGCGCTGAAATCCTTCTAAATAAGCAAGGGTACCAAGACCACCAGCTCCGACAATACCAGCCATTGCTGTGTAACCAACAAGCGCAATTGTTGTTACTGTAATGCCAGAAACAAGTGCTGGCAGTGATTCTGGTATTAATACCTTCCAAATAATCGTGCTCGTTTTTGCCCCCATTGCTTTTGAAGCTTCAATTACTCCTTTATCAATCTCACGAAGTGCAATTTCAACCATCCTTGCATAAAATGGTGCTGCTCCAATAATTAAAGCTGGTAGTGCTGCGCTTGCCCCAAGAATTGTTCCAAGAAGAATCTTCGTAAATGGAATTAATAAAATAATTAAAATGATAAATGGAATGGAACGAAAGATATTTACAAATGCTCCAATCACTGTGTGGATCGCTTTGTTTTCCCACAAATTATCCTTTGCCGTCATGAAAAGTAATAATCCTAAAATGAGACCTAGAGCAAATGTCGCAAGTGCTGCGATTGCCGTCATATATAATGTTTCACCTGTTGCTTCTAGCATTTGATTCCAATCGACGTTTGCGAGTAACTTATCCATGTGCAATCACCTCCAGCTCTACTTGCTCTTGATTGATTCCTTCTATCGCTTGCTGGATTGCTACTTCCTCACCATTTAAGTGAACCACTAAGCTTCCATACGATCCATTGTTTGTTTGAGCAATATTCCCTTGCAGTACACTTACTTCTATATCATCCCGCCTCATTAATCTCTGGAGTACTGGACGCTCTACGGAATCACCAATAAACTGCAAACGAATCACTTTTCCATCTGGATATTTTTCTAATAAGCTCTCAATTGTTTCATTTGTATCTTCAGAATCTGTTATCTGTTGTACAAATCGCTTTGTAATCTCTTGCTGTGGATTACGGAATACATCTAGTACAGGACCACTTTCTACAATTTTTCCTTTTTCCATTACCGCAACGCGATTACAAATTTTACGAATCACATGCATTTCATGTGTAATCAATACAATTGTTAAGCCAAGGCGCTTATTAATATCTAATAGTAAATCTAAAATTTGATCTGTCGTTTCCGGATCAAGTGCCGATGTTGCTTCGTCACACAAGAGTACTTTCGGATTATTCGCTAATGCTCTTGCAATCCCAACGCGCTGCTTTTGTCCTCCGCTTAATTGAGATGGATATGCATCGCCCCTTCCTTCTAATCCAACAAGGCGAATTAACTCATCCACGCGCTTTCTTCGCTGCACTTTATCCACCCCTGCAATCTCAAGTGGAAAAGCGATATTTTCACGTACAGTTCGTGACCAAAGTAAGTTAAAATGCTGAAAAATCATCCCAATTTCTTGTCTTGCCTTGCGCAGTTCATTTCCAGTAATTGCTGAAATAACACGATTAGCTATCGTAATCTGTCCGGAAGTTGGTTTCTCTAATTGATTAAACAATCGAATTAAAGAACTTTTTCCAGCACCACTATATCCGATAACACCAAATATCTCACCTTTCTCTATTTTTAAATTGGCGTTATCCACAGCAGTGACATCACCGCTTTTTGACTTATATATCTTCTTTACATTCTCTAATAGAATCATGGTGTATCACCCCTTTTTGATTTAAAAAGCGCAAGCGGCTTGCTCAGAACAAGAGGGCGTTGGAACCCCTGACGCAGAGGCGATTTTTGCCTCGCAGGAAGGGGTGAAACGACCGACTGTTCTAGCCGCTGGAGCTGGATTTCTTAAAAAACGTAAGCGGCTTGCTCACTTAAAATTTTGTTATTCGAACGTCCTCCTCATTCAAACAACAAAAAAACCTTTCTGCCTCTAGAATGAGCAGAAAGGTTTATATGCGTATATCAACATTATCCCTTCCTCTCATCTCTCAAAGCATTTGCTTTGCAGGAATTGGCACCATTTCAACATAAAAGTTGACGGTTGCCGGGTTTCATAGGGCTCAGTCCCTCCACCTCTCTTGATAAGAGAAATCAGATTCAATTTTCGTCTGATTTGAAATTTATGAAATTGTCTATATTTTATGAATTGAATTTTATCAATATACACCCACTATGTCAACAGAAATTTTCACAAAAAACGAAACTTCAGAATATTAAGCACCTACTGGCATTGGTTTACATATATGAAACACTGATTCAAATAATAGCATCGTGCGATACGTTCCAGAATAGTGTACACGCCCATTATTAATTAAGGTTTGTAACCGAATATTCCCAGTAACTAATCGCTGTAGGTCTTCCTCCCAAAAACAAACAATTTGTTCTGTTCCCTTGGTTCCTTTCAAAATTTGTATATACTCTCTTGAGATTTGAAGTGAATAACACTCAGCTCCCAAACGGATATTAATTATTTTTTCTCCTTGCCGTAGAAGTGGCTCTAAATGATATTGGCTATTGGCATACGTTACAAATGATTGAAGCAACGAATATAATCCCACTCTAATCACATCCTTCATATCACTTTCTACTAAATACCATTCCATCTTCTTAAAGAGCAATCCTGTTACTTTCTCTCGACAAATAACGTATCACTTCTATCTTTCAGGCACATTTCCCAAGAAATATGTCGAGGCGGCAAAAAGATTGCCGCCTACTGTAATTCTGTATATAAATATTCAACTGAATGAAATGCATATATTTTCTTCATAAGTGTTCCCCGCTCAAATACGAGTAAACAAGGTACACTTTCCACCTCATATTCTCGCGCTAAATGCGGAGCGTAATTTAAATCTAGCATTCCTATTTCCAAATCAGATATAGTAGCTTCTACAACTGTTAACATCTTCTTTGCTAATTGGCATGTTCCACACATCGGTGTATATACATATAACACTGTTTTTTCTTGGTCTGCTATTAAAGCTGTAGCTTCAGCACCTGTCCAGTCAATCACTTCTATCATTCCTTACCGTAAATATTCTGTATAAACGTCAATGTCAGCTCCCCATAATACGTTCGCTAAATGATTAGAAGGAGCAGTTGCCACTTCACGATACGAACGATCAATGTAAATATGCTCAGCTTGCGGGAATTCTTTACGAAATTGTTTTCTGAGCTTTTCACCCGCCGCATCAGCATCCACTAGCACATATACTTCTTTATCAAAAAACTGATCAATGAGTTCATCCATTTTCGACAAACCAATTGTACCATTTGTACAAACAATTTCCACTGGTTCGCGAATAATAGATTCAATCTTTCTTCTATCTGATTTTCCTTCGACAATAATGACTTTCTCTACATAGACCATATGTCATCACCCGATCACCATATACTATAAAACAACCTTACTTTAGTATATAGTATATTCGTTCTTTTCATGTTGTTTCCTGTTTATTTTTGCAAAGAAAAGCGGAGTCGACTGTTTAGCCCCGTTGGCTAAGGTTCTTTCGCACAGAAGACGCTTTTTGTCTTCTTGTGCGGAAGGTTCTTAGACATGAAGGGCTAGGAGGCGGAGCTGGACAAAGAAAAGTGGAAGCGGCTCACTCAGAACAGAAGGACGTTGGAATTCCTGACGTAAAGGCGCTTTTTTGCCTCGCAGGAAGGAGTGAAACGACCGACTGTTCTAGCCGCTGGAGCTAGACAAAGAAAAGCGCAGGCGGCTCGTTCACACAATGCAAAATAAAAAGGACAGCACATAGGCTGTCCTTTTTATCTCGACTAAAATTAGTCTTGGTTTGTCATTTCTGCGTATTGTTCTGCAGATAATAACTTCTCTACTTCACTTGCATCAGAAAGTTCAATCTTAACCATCCATGCACCTTCGTACGGAGATTCGTTAACAAGTTCTGGTTGGTCGCTTAATTCTTCGTTTACTGCCACAACTTTACCACTTACAGGTGCGTATAATTCAGAAACTGTTTTAACAGATTCTACGCTTCCGAATGGCTCGTCAGCTTCAATTGTTGCACCTACTTCAGGAAGTTCAACGAATACGATATCGCCTAACTCACTTTGTGCAAAATGAGTAATACCGATAACAACTTCGTTGCCTTCAGTTTTTACCCATTCGTGTTCTTCAGAGTAACGTAAATGATTTGGAATGCTCATGACTGTACCTCCAGTGAATGTATTAATTATGTAAAAATACCTTATTGGTACTTTTTCCACACACTTTCAAACTGCTCTTCGTTAAAACCAAGTGTTACATTCGTGCCATCTGTTACGATTGGACGTTTAATCAACATGCCATCAGATGCTAATAGCTCAAACATTTCGTCCTCACTTGCATCTTTTAACTTATCTTTTAAGCCAAGTTCACGGTAACGCATTCCACTTGTATTAAAGAATTTTTTTAATGGCAATTCACTTTTCGCATGTAAATTACGCAAATCTTCTTTTGACGGTGGATTTTCAACAATATGAATCATTTCATATGCTACATCGTTTGCCTCAAACCATTTTTTTGCTTTTTGACATGTGCCACACTTTGGATATGAATAAAATGTTACTGCCATAAATTCACCTACTTTTTACTAACCTTTACCTTTATCATATAGAAAACGTTTTATTATTTCAAACGATTCTTCTCCAAACTTTAACTTATTTCGCGACAATTTTCTTTTATCCTGCAAATTTTCCCTATTTTCCGCCATTTAAAGAAAAATAATATATAAAAAAATAAATATAAAAATTTCCCCCTCTTCATTCATTATGTATCATTTAGACCGAACATACATCTTAAACAAACGTTTATTTAAATAACTAAAAAATAAAAAGCCCCTAGTCCGGAGCTTCTCAATGCCTGCTCAAATAATCTGCAATCGTTTGAAATACGTATATATACATATTATGAATACTTTGCTCCGAAATCGTCTCATTGTATAAACCAGTGCCCCAATACTGCCCTTCACCACTTCCTAGATTTACAAATCCTTGTGTATACATCATCGCTTTATCTGTTGGTGCATTGTTATAATCCAAATCTTTTTCTATAAAAATCAAATATGGCTTATCCTTTAAACCGATAAAAAACACTGGCTTTTTTAACCCTAAAAATAGCTCTGTATATTTTTCTTCTGATGCTTCTTGAAAATATTCTTTCATAACGAGAAATCCGTCGACTTTCTCTGATTTCTCTTTTATCTGATCTAAATTCACCTTCACAAACTTTATGTTTCTAAACGTATCCTTTGGCGCCTCACCGATAACTCCAATTACAAGCGCTCTTCCGCTATACTCTAAAGCAGATGGCACATCCTTATTCTTTGCACATCCAGCTCCCACGAGACATAACAATATAAGAACCAACAAAATAAGCAAACGTTTCATATCTCATCCTCCCATTAAAAGTCAAGTGACAAAAATGTAAGGTTAATGCAAAAAAATGTAAGTAAAATTGATAGCCCATTTTGATTTTCTATATTATAATCAACTGGATTTACTTACATTACTAAACACTAGGAGATAGTCATGAAAAAATATAAACTTTCATCTTTTCTTCCATTAAGTTATATACTTCTACTCGTACTCGTAAGTCCCCTTTACGATGTACTGAATAAATCTGGCGTTCATGCTGTTGATGTTACAACAGTAGTTGATGATTGGATTCCATTTGTGAAGGCATTTATTATTCCGTATTTAATTTGGTTCCCATACTTATACGGCGCACTCATTTATTATTGCTTTAAAGATCGAAAACAATATTATGTAACATTAAGCAGCGTTATCCTAGGAAAGCTTACGTGCTTTTCGATTTACTACTTTTGGCAAACAACCGTACCACGTCCAACAGTAGTAGGGACAGATATATTTTCTGACTTAGTTCGCTATATTTATAGTATTGATCAACCTGTAAACTGTTTTCCTAGCATCCACGTTCTCACAACATTTGTGATTATGTTAGCGGCTTATAAGCGAAGAGAACAGCACAGATGGGAATATTACATTCTTACTTTCTTTGGCTCACTTATTATTTTATCGACGTTATTTACAAAGCAACATGCCTTCTTAGATGCCGTTTCCGGTATGGCAGTTGCAAGTACGCTATACTTCGGTGTGCAGCTTTTACTAGTAAACCGAAAAGACACGATTACAATTCCTGCGAGACAAACCTCTAAAATGTAAACAAAAAAGCAGACTGTGGCTTCTTCAGTCTGCTTTTACTATATAAAGAAGATTTTCAATTGTAACTTAAGATTGTGGCACAGTCATGTCGCCAGAATGAATGCGACCTGCTTTTCGTAACGCGATGTAAAGTATATAAGAAACAGCTACTGGGATTATGATATAAGTGATGACCATTGCTGGTACAACACCAAATCCTTGGCTAGAAATTAAATTAATTGGTGCAATAAGAGAACTTAATCCAAGACCTGCAATTTCTTTACCTGCTTCCAAGTGAAAAATCAGTGCAGATACAGGGCCCACAATGGCGCTGGCAACGACAGTTGGGACGAGAATCATTGGATTTTTAGTAATGTTCGGCAACTGTACTTTCGGAGTACAAAGTGCTTGTGCTAAAATACCGCCTAAGTTGTTTTCTTTTGCAGAGATAACAGAGAATCCGATAAATTGAGCGACACATCCTGCAAGTGCTGCGCCGCCTGCAACACCGTCTAGGCTAAGTGCAATTGCTAGAGCTGCTGATGAAGCTGGAGAGATAAGTAGTAGCCCCCAAACAACCGCAAGCACGATTGAAGCAATAAATGGGCTACCAGCTGAGCTGTCTTTAATAAATGCGCCAACTGTATTTAATACAGGACTAATATTTTGAGATAACCAAATACCAACTATACCAGACCCTAATATTGCTGCAAATGGAACGAGCATCATATCTAAAGCAGTTTTTCCGCTTAATCTTTTACCGATATAAACCGCTAGAGTTGCTGTTAATAACGCACCAATTGGTTCCCCAGTTTTAATAATTAAGCCGGCTTCAGTCATCGAAATCGACCCTGCTCCAATCGCTCCGGCAACCATCGCTGAGAAAATGACAAGTCCGTTTGCCCCAAGCATGAAAGCAATCCCTGCTCCAATTGCTGGTGCCATCAGTGATTTCGCAACAACCCCAATTGTAATTAACATCGGAATATCAACAATTCTCCCTATATTTTCGATAAGTAAACCAATTCCAAGGGATACGAAAATACCTTGTGCAATTCCGGCGGAACCTTTAAATACACGAGACATTATATATTCCTTCATCTGTTTCACCTTCTCCTAGTTTAGTAACCGATTGTTTTCATATAGTCACGTAAAACATCATTTGATTGTGCAAGTCGGCCTTCTTCAGCTTCTGTTAAGTTTAGTTCTACAACTTCTTTTACACCATCTCTTGTAATAATTGCTGGTACACCTGTGCAAATATTATATTCGCCATATTCACCATCTAAAATTGCTGAAACAGCAATCACGCGGTGGTCATCATTAAAGATAGAACTTGCAATATAAGCGAGTGAGTTACCAATTCCATAATAAGTAGTACCCTTACGTTTATAAATTTCCCAACCAGCTTTAGCAGTTTTCTCCACAATTTCATCTAAATCGATTTCACCGAAACGTTCTTTTTGCTCTTCTAAAATTTGCAAGATTGGTTTTCCGCCAACTGTTACGTGAGACCAAGCAACCATTTGTGAATCACCATGCTCACCTAATGAGTAACCATGAATGCTACGAGGGTCTACTTCAAGCATTTCAGATAAAATTGTTCTTAAGCGTGAAGAGTCTAATGATGTACCTGTACCAAGCACACGATTTCTTGGTAAACCAGATAATTTCCAAACTTGATAAGTAATAATATCAACTGGATTCGATGCAATTAAGAAGATACCGTCAAATCCACTTTCCATTACACCTGCTACAACACTTTCCATAATCTTCGCGCTTTCTCCTAAAGTATCCAAACGACTTTGTCCTGGTTTTGGAGCTGGACCTGCTGTAATAATCACAATGTCCATATCTTTGCAGTCTTCATAAGTACCTGCATATACTTTTGTTCTTGTATTTGTAAAGTTAACGCAGTGTGATAAATCCATCGCTTCGCCAACTGCACGTTCATGATTTATATCAATTAATACTAATTCTTCACAGATGCCTTGATTCACAATTGAATATGCACAGCTTGATCCAACTAATCCAGTCCCAATAATTGCGATTTTTCTTGTGTTTCTATTCATAAGAACCTCTCCTAAGTAATTATGTAATGTTTTATTTGTTCTTTACACTTTTTATTATAGAGATTCTCACTGTAGAAACTATAGATACTTTGTGAAACATTGAACAAACATTTTGTACTTTTTGTGACATCCCCTGCAAACTTTTCGTCATATTTGTTACAACTGGAAAAATATTTCATACGTGTTTATTGACATATATAAATGCATAAAAAAAGCGAGTGAATCATCATCCAAGATTCACTCGCTTTTTTATGCATTACTGTGCGCTTAACTGACTTTTCATTTGCTGAACAACCATCGGATTTGCAGGAGCAGCTGGTTGATAATAATTTTTTTGCTTCGCATATTCATATACCTTACGTTGCCTTAATTCATCTTGATTTCGAATTTGAATCAACGTTTGATGTAACTGTGCGTTATCCGATTGCGCTATGTAATTCGCATAACCAGTCAAACTAGCATTTAATTCCGCTAAATAATCGTTAACCATATCTTTTTCATTCATAACCTATACACTCCTAACCTAAAAAGGACATTAGTTGTTGTCTTGTATTTCTTGCTGCTTGTGCATCTTGCTGTAACATTTGTTTCAATTGAGGATCTGTACACTGCTGCGCATACTGATCTAATTTATTCGCAACTGTCGCATGTCCTCCGATAATATGACGTAAATTTTCAAGCTCAAGCTCTGTTAAATTTGGCATAATAAAGACCTTCCTTTCTTTGTTCATTCATCATTTAGTATTTATTTGTTTTTGGATTGTATACATGTAAAGTGAGAGTATAAGATGATGATTCACTAAAAAATAAAAGGTCCATTCTTAGCAAAGAATCCTCTACATTATTGAGGGACCTTTTCAATTAAAACTCCCCCCCACATCACTTCATCTTCCCATTTCTTTACACCTTTCTCGCTAAATTTCGCTCCGCTTCTTCAATCGTTCGTTGCATGCATAACATCGGCTCTTCAATCATCTTTCCATGCCCTGTCGCCAATACAGACGATTTATATCGTAACAGTTTCTGAGCACTCTTTAATGCTGTTTCTGCATCCCAAGTTCCAAACACAGGAAACGGAAAGAGCCACTTAATCTGCCCTGCAACTGCAATCCCTCCTCTTGTTTGAAATGCGTCTCCAACAATGAGTGCATCATTTCTCGTATCTAAAAACGCCATCGAACCTGGTGTATGACCTGGAGCTGCAATTGCGAAAAGAGATCCAACTTGATCTCCTTCCTGCAGAAGCACATCTGGGATCGTCTGTATTTTTTTAGATACTCCAACTTTTATTGGCACGTTCGCTTCCCCTTGCTGCAATGACATGTCTCCTTCAAGCAAGCGGGCATCTCTTTTCGAAATATAAACAGGAATATTAGGAAGTACCTGCTTCAACGCATCAATTGCACCTACATGATCATCATGTGCATGTGTTATAACAATGTTCGTAATTGGTTTTCCGATTGTTCGAGCTGATTCTAAAATCTTCTTTGCACTAAAGGGCAAAGCGGCATCAATTAAAGTTAACCCTTCCTCTTCTTCAACAAAATAGCAATTGATTGGAAATAGATTTGGAAAAAATGTTAATTGATAAATTGTACTTTTATGTACCATTCGCATCTCATTCACCCTTTCTAATCAAACATAACAAAAAGAGCTGTTTACAAATTAATATGTAAAACAGCTCTTTCTCATCTAATATCTTTTTCTCAAAACTAAAATAGATAGTGAATAGGAGCATAATACTCCTGCCAATAAACATGCATTTGCTAATTTATACTGTTCACTCGTCAATGAATATAGGTTCCCGATTAGAAAAATGACTAAATACAAAAATAAAAATACAAACAATGAAACTTTTGCGGCATTCCCCGTAATTTGCTCCCCTCTCTCATCTTCTCCTTCTTTTCTTTCAAAACGTGTAGAATAAAACACCCCGATTAACCCTGCAATTGATATGATCATGCCAATTACAACTATCATTCCACTTCCCCCTCTATCGTATATTGAAAGACTTCATGAAACTCCTTACCAAGAACATGAGCAATTTCAAAAGCTAAAATAAGAGATGGATTGTATCGATTTGCTTCAATAGAAGCTATTGTTTGTCTACTAACGCCCACTCGATTTGCTAATTCCGTTTGTGACCAACGTTTCTCCGCTCGAAGTACAATCAGATTATTTACTAAACTTCCTCTTTGATTCATAGCCACCTCCATTTTTTACATTTTTCGGTGCATCTCTTCTATTACAAAACAATTTATTTTATTGGGCAGATGATATTGGCTGGAAGCCTAACGAGGTTACACCATATGAAGTAAGTTGGATTGCTGCGAAAAGTGTAAAGTGGAGAGATGTTAGCTCGTGGATGGGGGATAAAATGCGATACGGAGTAATTAATGGAGATTAGTTTAACAAAACTAAGAAAAACAGTAGCCACAAATGTGACTACTGTTTTTCCTTACTCATTAAACTGTATAACGCTCATCTTCTAAAATTTTCGCAGCAATTTCACGTTTCTTCGGAATTACGTTAAGCGGTGTGTGGCGAGTTAGTTTGCGAAGTGATGATAACATCATGCGCAGCATGTCGCCATTTTCAACTGCGATAAGTGTTTCTTTCGCATCTGCTTCAATTTGATTGAACGCTTCTTGGCAGAATACTTCAGTGTATAACACTTTTTGTTTATTCTTTTCAAGACCAGTTGCTTTAATTGCTTTTTCTGTACGAAGAAGAGCTGATTCCATTGCGTATAAGTTATTTACGATATCCGCAATGTTCACAAGAACTTCTTGTTCTTTATCTAATGCTTTACCGTATTTTTGAGCAGCTAATCCAGCTACCATTAAGCCGATTTTCTTCGCGTTACCTACTAAATATTTTTGAAGTGCTAATGGCTCATCGCCTACTTCTTCTGGCATCATCATCATTAACTCTTCTTGTAATTTTTGTGCTTTTTGAAGAAGTGGTAATTCGCCTTTCATTGCTTTACGTAAGAACGTACCTGGTACGATTAAACGGTTAATTTCGTTCGTTCCTTCGAAAATACGGTTAATACGAGAATCACGGTACATTCTTTCAATCTCGTACTCTGCCATAAATCCGTAACCACCGTGGATTTGAACACCTTCATCTACTACGTAATCTAGTACTTCAGAACCGAATACTTTATTTAAAGAGCACTCAATTGCATATTCAGCAATAGAAGCTGCTACAGCTTTACCGTCTTTTACTTGCTCTTCTGTTAATGTGCTCATATGGCTTTCGAATAAACCAACTGTACGATATACAGAGCTTTCTGCTGCATAAATTTTCGCTGCCATATTTGCAAGTTTTTCTTGAATTAATGGGAAGCGAGCGATTGGTTGTTTGAACTGTTGACGCTGATTTGCATATTGTGCTGAAATTTCTAACGCACGTTTTGAAGAACCAACTGTACCAACACCTAATTTATAGCGGCCAATATTTAAAATGTTGAAAGCGATAATATGACCTTTACCAATTTCACCAAGTACATTTTCTTTTGGTACCAATGCATCTTCTAAAATTAATGTACGAGTAGAAGAACATTTGATACCCATTTTCTTTTCTTCAGGGCTTGTAGATACGCCTGGATATTCTTTCTCTACGATAAACGCTGTGAAGTGCTCACCATCAACTTTTGCGTATACAACGAATACATCAGCGAAAGCAGAGTTTGTAATCCATTGTTTTTCACCATTTAACACGTAATGCGTTCCTTCTGCATTTAAGCGTGCTGTTGTTTTCGCACCTAACGCATCAGATCCAGATCCTGGCTCAGTTAATGCGTATGCAGCTAATTTTTCACCTGTTGCAAGTAGCGGTAAATATTGTTTCTTTTGCTCTTCATTACCGAATAAAACGATCGGTAATGATCCGATACCAACGTGAGCACCGTGTGTAATTGCAAAGCCACCAGCGCGAGAAAATTTCTCTGCGATTAATGCAGAGCTAACTTTATCAAGGCCAATACCGCCGTACTCTTCTGGCACATCAGCACCTAATAATCCAAGCTCGCCAGCTTCTTTTAATAAACGAACAGAGCGATCAAACTCATGTTGCTCTAAATATTCAAGCTCTGGTAGAACTTCATTTACGATAAAGTCCTCTGTCGTTTTCGCTATCATTTTATGCTCATCGCTATAATCTTCCGGTGTAAATACTTGATCAATTGTAATATCATCAACTAAAAAGCTACCACCTTTTACTGCGCTTCCTACTGTTTTTTCCATGAAAATTTCCTCCTTCATATTTTCATAAGCCGCTTCTCTCATTTTGAGAGAAGCTGGCTCTTCCTTTATTTTTTTATATTCCTTTGTTGCTTCCACTTTTCGTTATATAATCCAGTTCCAGCGGCTAGAACAATCGGCCATTTCGCCCCTTCCTGTGAGGCAAAAAACGCCTCTTCGTCAGGGCCTCCAACGTCCTCTTGTTCTGAGCGAGCCGCCTGCACTTTTTTTATAGTAATTCAAACACCCCAGCAGCTCCCATACCGCCGCCGATACACATTGTTACAATACCGAATTGCTCGTTGCGGCGTTTCATTTCATGAATAAGAGATAATGTTAATTTTGCTCCTGTACAGCCAAGTGGATGACCAAGTGCAATTGCACCGCCGTTTACATTGACTTTTTCTTCGTCTAAACCAAGCTCACGAATAACTTGAATTGATTGAGAAGCAAATGCTTCATTTAGTTCAAATAAGCCGATATCAGATAGTTCTAATCCTGCTAATTTTAACGCTTTCGGAATCGCTGCAATTGGTCCAATTCCCATTACTTCTGGTGGTACACCAGCTACTGCAAAGGAACGGAATTTCGCAAGCGGCTTCATACCATCGCTCACTGCTTTTTCACGATCCATCAGAAGGACTGATGCCGCTCCATCACTCATTTGTGAAGAATTACCAGCCGTTACAGAACCGCGAACATTAAATGCTGGACGTAATTTCCCAAGGATATCTAATGTTGTTTCTGCTCTTACTCCTTCATCTTGTGAGAAGATAATTTTTTCTTCTTGAATTTTGTTATTCGCTCCAACAGTACGTAGCATTACATCTACAGCTACTGTTTCATCAGCAAAGTTCCCATCAGCTAATGCTTTTGCTGCACGCTGATGGCTTCTTACCGCAAATGCATCTTGCTCTTCGCGGGAAATTCCATATTTCACAGCAACTTGCTCCGCTGTGTGTCCCATGCCCATATAATATTCTGGAGCCGCTTCTACAAGGCGGCTATTCGGACGAACGACGTGCCCCATCATTGGAACTAAACTCATAGACTCTGCTCCGCCAGATAATACTGCTTCAGAGTGACCAAGCATAATACGCTCTGCACCGTAAGCGATACTTTGTAATCCTGAAGAACAGTAACGGTTAATTGTAATAGCTGGAACATCATAAGAAAGCCCTGCTAATCCGCCGATATTACGAGCCATATTTAAGCCTTGCTCTGCTTCTGGCATCGCACAACCGAAAATTAAATCATCAATTGGCCCTTCATAATTATTCGCACGTTTTAACGTTTCTTTTACTACTAATGCCCCTAAATCATCAGGTCGAACTGTTTTTAATGAACCTCTCTTTGCCTTACCAATTGGTGTTCTTGCTCCCGCAACAATGACAGCTTCTCTCATGAACGATATCTCCCCTCGTTATTAGTTACGTAATGGCTTTCCTTTTACAAGCATGTGCTGCATTCTTGCTTGTGATTTCATCTCACTTACTAAACTGATAAATGCTTCACGTTCCACATCTAATAAATACTGCTCATCAACTTCTGTTCCGTATGGTACTTTCCCGCCGGCAATGACATATGCGAGCTTTTTCGCAATGTGTAAATCATACTCGGAAATATAACCAGATAAGTGCATTGCTTCAGCTCCAAGTAAAAGCGTTGCATATCCTGTCTCACCAACAACCGGTATCTTTTTACGAATCGGTGCTTTGTAACCCGCTTCATATAAAGCCAGTGCCTTTTGCTTTGCATCATATAGTAAGTGATCACCATTCACACTAATACCATCTTTATCGCCTAAGAAGTTACGAGAAACAGCCTCTTGCGCTGATGTAGATACTTTTGCCATCGCAACTGATTCGAACACTTTATTCGCAACCTTTTGCAGGTCAAACTCTACACCGTTTGCCATTTTGTTTAAATGTTTAATATATAGTTCTTTGTTACCGCCACCGCCAGGGATTAAACCCACGCCGACTTCTACTAATCCCATGTACGTTTCGCTAGAAGCTTGAATGCTAGCTGCTGGTAAACAAACTTCTGTACCGCCGCCAAGCGTCATGCCATATGGCGCTGCAACGACTGGTTTCGAACAATACTTAATTTTCATCATTGCATCTTGGAAGCTCTTCACAACCCACTCAATTTCAAAGTAGTTGTCATCTTGTGCTTCCATTAAGATCATTGCTAAGTTCGCCCCAACGCAGAAGTTCTTCGATTGATTCCCAATAACAAGACCTTTATAGCTCTTCTCAACTTCATCAACAGCGTAATTAATCATTTGCGTAATATCCATACCGATTGCATTGCTCTTCGAATGGAATTCTAAACAAAGGATGCCATCACCTAAATCGATTAAGCTCGCTCCGCTATTTTTCTTTAACACGCCATTTTTCTCTTTTAATTGTTTAAGAGAAATTGCTTTTTTATTGCGTTCGATAAGCTTGTATTCACCGTTATCGTAGTAATAGCTTTCACCATTATCATGTTTATAGAAAGAGCTAAATCCTTTCCCTAACATGTCTTTCACCCATGCTGGAACTACTTGGCCGTTCTCTTCCATTTTCTGAACGGATTTTTCTACGCCAATTGCATCCCAAATCTCAAATGGTCCTTGCTCCCAGCCAAATCCCCATTTCATCGCTTGGTCAATTGCGACAATATCATCTGCGATTTCTTTATGAAGCTTCGCAGAATATAAAAGAGTTGGCGTGATAATATTCCATAATAGCTCTCCTGCACGATCCTTCGCATATACAAGCGCTTTCAATTTGTTCGCTAATCCTTTTTCTTGTTTACTTAACTCTACGGATGCAGCTTTTAATTTCTTACGCGCTTCATATTCCATCGTTTCAGGATTTAACTCTAAAATTTCTTTTCCTTGTTTTAAGAAGAAACCTTGACCTGTTTTACTTCCAAGCCATTTTTTATCTAGCATGTCATGCATAAAAGCTGGTACTTTAAATACATCGCGTTCTTCTTCTTGTACATTTTCATATACATTGTTCGCAACATGAACAAATGTATCTAACCCAACAACATCTAACGTACGGAACGTTGCACTCTTTGGACGACCGATTAATGGGCCTGTTACAGAATCAACTTCCCCAACGCTATAGCCGCGCTTGATCATTTCTTGCAGCGTTACAAGTAAACCGTACGTACCGATGCGGTTCCCGATAAAGTTTGGTGTATCTTTCGCAATAACAACGCCTTTTCCAAGAACGTCTTCGCCAAATAATTTCATGAAGTTTAACACTTGTGGATCTGTTTCTTTTGTCGGTATAATCTCTAGAAGTTTTAAATATCGTGGTGGGTTAAAGAAATGTGTTCCTAGGAAATGTTTTTGAAAGTCATCTGAACGCCCTTCTGCCATTTTCTCAACGGAAATACCTGATGTATTTGAGCTCACAATAGAGCCAACTTTACGAACAGCATCTACTTTTTCAAATAGTTTCTTTTTAACATCTAAGTTTTCAACAACAACTTCGATAATCCAATCTACATCAGCAAGGCGCTCAATGTCATCCTCTAAGTTGCCTGCCTCAATCAATGCCAGATTACCTTTCACCGTAAGAGGAGCTGGCTTTTGCTTTACTAATTTTTGCAGTGCCCCGTTACTAAAACGATTTCTCACACTTTTATGTTCTAATGTAAGCCCCTTCGCTTCCTCTTCTTTCGTAAGCGCCTGTGGTACAATATCAAGCAATAATGTTGGTATACCGATATTGGCTAAATGTGCAGCAATCCCTGAGCCCATTACGCCAGAACCGAGAACAGCAGCCTTTTTAATTTGGAACATTCATTTCTCCCCCTATTCTTGAATGAATGCTCATTCAATTTTTCGACATACGTCGCAATCAATGAGTGAGCCTCTACTAATAAATATATGATACTGTTTAAATTTTCGCAATATATTTATTGATAAAATTTTCTGAAATAAATACTTTTCTTTTATTTGGGTACTCTATAATTGTGTATTTTCTTGATAAAATACGCTTTTCCCTTTTTAGAATTTGACAAAAATGGAGGAATATATATGGCTAGACTTAAGAAAGACCCTTCAAAAGCAGGCGTAAGTGCAGCAAGTGTAACAGGAAATGCAGGTCCAATAGATCGCGGGATTGAAAAAGGACGCCAAGGTAATAACCAACAATACAAAAAGCACAACATGGGTGAAAAATAACACTATATGTGCTTGTTCAAAAAGGAGGATAAAGAGAGCCGAGCAGTTCGAGGCGCGGAAGCCGGGAGGATACGGAGTGTAGGTGGAACTACATGAGTATCGGACTGGCGACGTAACGAAGAAATGCGACAGCTATCTTTACTGGACTTTTTGAACTTCCTCTATATTTTTGGGCAGAAAACGTGGCATAATGAGGATTGGGCTGCTTTTCTGCCCAATTTATTTGTACATAAGGAAAGACAAAAGAGGGACTGCATAATGAAACGAACAATAATCATGATTGTGATGATTGCTACACTATTTACAAGTATGATTTTCTTTTCTTACACAAAAAGGCAAAAAGACGTAAGAAGTAATCAGCCTGATATCACAGGAAAATATGGTGTTACAATCGATGCAAATACGGGGGAAGTTTTGTACGGAAAACGGGAAGAAGAACGTTCTTATCCAGCAAGTGTAGCCAAAATGATGACAACCATTCTGTTACTAGAGAATGTAAAAGAAGATGAGGAAATTACTATCACAGAAAATGCGATAAAAACGGAAAGTCAGAGTGCGAAAATTAAGCTTCGTGCTGGTGAAAAATTAAAAAGAGACGAGGCATTAAAACTGATGCTTATCATCAGTGCCGATCCAATTGCTGAGTCTATCGCAGAACATATTGCAGGATCAAAAGAGAAGTTTGTAAAAATGATGAATGCAAGAGCGAAAGAACTCGGAACAAAACATGCAACTTTCAAAAATGCGAGCGGGGCTGACGCACTCGGCAATAGGGTTTCCCCTTATGACATCGCAATCATTACAAAAGAAGCATTAAAATATCCGATTGTACTAGAATATATGAACACAATACGTACAACACTACATACTTCGCAGCGCGCTCCAAAAATCGCAAACTATGGCCGCGAAGAACTTTACGCTGATCCCTATGCAATTGGAAGCAAAAGCGGTTTATCTGCTTTAGGACAATACACAGTTGTAACTGTTGATGAAAAGGATGGTAAACGCGTTATTAACGTTGTGTTTTCTTCTAGTCGTACTCAGCTATATCCTGATGCGAAAAAGATGGCAAATTACGCGTTTCAGCAATTAAAATAACCAAGGAGTATTTTTCTCCTTGGTTATTTTTTTACCATTCCTTTTAAAACGAACGCAACGTTTGCTGGACGTTCAGCTAAGCGGCGCATGAAATAACCATACCAGTCATTTCCATATGGTACATAAACACGCATTTTGTAGCCTTCTTTAACAAGTTCAAGTTGACGTTCCGTACGAATACCATATAACATTTGGAATTCAAATTGATCACGTGAAATATTATATTCTTCGGCAAGTTTCTTCGTATATTCAATAATTGCCTCATCGTGTGAAGCAATAGCAGTATAATTTCCATTTAATAAGTGCATTTTAATAATTTTTTTATAATTTTCATCTACATCTTTTTTGTCCGGGAACGCCACTTCTTCTGGTTCTTTATAAGCCCCTTTTACAAGACGTAAATTAGGACTATATGCATTTAAATCTTCGATGTCTTTTTCTGTACGATATAGGTAAGCTTGAATAACAGTACCGATATTATCGTATTCAGATTTTAATTGCTTAAAGATCTCAATTGTTTTTCCACAGCGTGTATAGTCTTCCATATCAATCGTAACAAACACACCGTTTTCTTTTGCAGCCTCTAAAATGCGGCGCATATTATTCATTACGATTTCATCTGAGATGTCTAACCCCATAGAAGTCATTTTTAAAGAAAGCTGTGAATCAAGTTTTTCGCGTCCAATTGCACGGATTGCTTCAATCGATTGGCTTGCCATTTCATTTGCTTCTGCTTCATTATCAACGAACTCACCTAAATAATCGATTGTCACACAAAGTCCTTGTTGATTTAATTGTTTAATAGCTGCAGCAGCTAAATCAATTGTCTCCCCTGCGACAAAGCGCCCTGCACCAAAGCGTAAACCGTACTTCTTAGCCAGTTTTGTTAGCGCTTTATTTTTTGACAAGAAAAGAAACGAATTTCGCATTAATTGTTCCATGTAATTCACCCCTATGACTGTACTTTGTCTGTTTTTTTCCCCTCTTCAAAATTATATCATTCTTTAAAATTATTTGATACAAATAATTATTTAGATAATTTATAAAATACTATAAAAATATTCAAAAGCCCATATTCTCGCTTTTAAATATCCATAAAAATTTTTCGACATTTAAAATAAAACTAGAAAAACAGGTGAACAACTAGCCTAAAATAAAAATTCGACAATACTCGTCATACCTCTTACTTCTTTTTATAAGTTATACAAAGATATTAATACGACTAAAAATGAATACAAATATAAAATCCTGAGGTACTTAGTTCTCTCCCATAGAAAATCAAGTGCAAAAGGTAGGGGAGATTTCTGTTGAAATAAGTATAGAAAGTGTAAAAACATAGAATCCCGGTTTCATTGAAAGGTACTATCCCTGCATAGTATATAAAATTTCACCCGGATGGAAAACACGTATTGGAGTGTGAAAAATGCCAGAAAGAATGAATGTACAACAAATTCGAATTGAGCCTTGGAACAATGCTAATCTTACTTTACTTCGTCTTATGAATGTACCTGAGATGCTAGAATACTTAGGAGGGCCTGAGACTGAAGAACAACTCCTTGCTCGTCACGAGCGGTACCTTAAGATTAGTGAGCTGGGAACTGGACATATGTTTAGCATCGTCCTTCTTCCGCAACTCGAAATTATTGGTAGTGTAGGATATTGGGACAGCTACTGGAAAGAAGAGAACGTATACGAAATTGGCTGGAGCGTCCTACCACCATTTCAAGGGAGAGGAATAGCAACAAAAGCCGTCGAAAAAGCTATCGCTCATGCTAAAATGGAACAAAAGTACAGATTCATTCATGCTTTTCCCGCCATCAATAATCCTGCTTCAAACGCTATTTGCCAAAAGCTCGACTTCTTATTTATTAGTGAGTGTGACTTCGAATATCCGCCAGGGAGTGTCATGCGATGCAATAATTGGTGTTTAGAGATAACTACGAAACCATCAAACAATTCCTCTATATGAATTAAAAGCTTGAGGTCTATTGATCCCCAAGCTTTTTTTGTAAAAAATCACAAAATGGTTTCTCATTCTTATTTCTGATTACGATGTTCCTCATTTAACCTTTTAATATCAGAGATTAACTTTACCATCTCTTCTTTTGCCTCTGGATATGTCTCATTCCAATGCTTGACTAAAGCTGGCATTGTTTTAGCAATGTAAGAGTACAGTGCCCACTTTTGCACTTGTTCTTTTCTCTCTTCACTGCCTTCCCCTAGTAACAATTCTGTATACTTTTCAAGTAAGCCATCAAACTGCTCATTAAATTTGTCACTCATTTCCCTTTCCTCCTTCCCTAGGTACCACAATAATAAAAAAGTGTACCATGGATACACTTATCTTACCTAATTTACCCATACAAAAAAGCAGCGAAAATCGCTGCTTTCTCCTATAATTTCGAACGAACAGAATTTAATTTTTTCTCCATTGTGCTTTCTTTATCTCGGCGATCATCAATACGAATTGTTGTCGCTACACGCTTTGCACCTTTTGTATATGGCACTTCATGCATTTGTTGAATTACTTCAAGTAATACAGGGAGATCTCCTTCAATTACTGTATTCATCGGTGTTAATTGGTACTTCACGCGATCCGCGTTTTTCTCTAACACTTTTTGTACTTCTGCTACATATTCACTTACGCTTGGATTACCTGTTCCAACTGGAATAATCGATACATCAACAATTGCCATGGTAGTTCCCTCCTATGTTTGTTTCATTTCTATTGTACAAAACTCTCCCCTACTTTACTAACCATAACTATACTTTTAATTTATTTTTCATAATATACTTATCCTCTGTAATCCTTTTCTACTGGTTGTGCATATATTGGTGTTATCCTTTTGAAAGGAAGTGGACAATTGAAAAAGTTACTTCTCACTTTATTAGCCATTCCCCTCTTATTTGGAACAACAGCTTGTGACTTATGGCAGAAGGATCCAAAACCAGTAGAAAAGCCTGATCCAAAGCCGAAACCCGATCCAGCACCGACTCCGACTCCAACTCCAACTCCGCCTCCAACACCTAATCCAACTCCGCCTCCAACACCTAATCCAACTCCTCCACCAGCTTCAGTAGATACGGCTCAAGTCATGCAAAAACTGGTAAATTCAATTAACTCAGTTGGAAACTCAAATGGCATTAACGTAAGCAGCATTAAACTCTTTACTGAAACAGCACAAATCGCAACATATAACGGAATCTTTAATACTAAATTTGGATTAGGCGTTTCCATTTATAAAGCAACTGGCGGTATCGCTGCTGTTGCTATCGCTGGATCCGGTACATCTAAAGAACAAATTGACGCCTTTTATTCCACAATAAAGACTGTCATTCGTTCTATTGACTCAGTTCTAAGTGAGCAAGACATGAACACTATTCTAGAACAACTCGGTTCGAAAGATTATTTTCAAACAAAGCAATTCTCAACTCGAGCAATTAATGGTACATTAACTGTTACTGAAAACAATGGCGCACTTATGTTCAAGGCGGTTCATAATTAAACATACAAAAAAGAATAGGGTCGATGCTGGCTCTATTCTTTCTATTTACCTCTTTAAACATGAGGCACTTGTATAAATGTACATACTTCTTTATTCTTAGTATAGAATCTAACTTGTCCGGGAGGTACTATGTTACAAAAATTCGGTTTCTCACAATACGAAAGCCAGGCATATGAAGTCGTAGTCTCAAGCGATGAACCACTAGATGCAACAACGATTGTAAAACATTCGGGTGTTCCAAAAGCAAAAATATATGAAGTATTAGCACGCCTCATCGATAAAGGAATGGTTATGGATTCCGTCTCAGAAAAGAAAAAGCTATATACCGCCCTGCCACTGGATCTTGCCATTCAAAAATTAACGACAGAATTTCAATCGAATATTAAAGAACTTCAAACAAATATTTCAAAACGATCCTTTACAGATGACCGTGTTTGGAGCTTAAAAATACAGTCTTCTATTCAAGTACAAAGTAAGCAGTTAGTAGAAGAAGCGAAACAATCTATCCGTATTTCCGCTTGGAATGATACCTTTTTAGAATATCTTCCCTTACTTGAGAAAAAAGCAAAACAAGGCATTGATATTGAAGCACTTGTAGTTGGAGATGTGAAAACAGAACTGTCAAATGTTCATTTTCTCATTCCAACTGAAGAACCTAACGCATTAGAACGTTACTTACTTCTTATTATTGATGATCGTGAAATTTTATTTGCTGGGGTAGAGCAAGAATCGTGGCAAGCGATGAAAACAATGTCTCCGCCATTCGTAAAATTCTTTACGGAGTTCTTCTATCATGATGTTGCACTTGCTAAAATTACACAGAAACATCACGATCTCTTTATGAATGATGAGGAAATACGCAGCATTTTAATGAAGTTACGATATTAAAAATAGCAAAGGCGCTCTCTTTGCTATTTTTAATTTTGCTTTTTTATTTCAGTTAATAACTCAATAATCTTCTCATTTTGCTGAACCTGTTTCTCAGAATTATGGTAGAGGAAGCGAATCCATCGTAGTACAAAAGCAATCAGAAAAACTGGTAACACCATCGCAAAAAAGCCAATCGCCGATTCGAAATCCATATACCATCACTCCTCTCCCTGTACCCTTCTATATCAAAATGGTAAATCCTTCAATTCACTTCAAACAAAAAAGAATCTATCAAACGATAGATTCCTTCTTTGCCACATGAGTAGATTGTCCTCTCGTAATCGAGAAAGTCGCACAAAGCAGTGCTAAAATCACAAAGCCCCCGCCTATCCATGCATTATATATAACCGACGATTGTTCAATAACAACTCCGCCTACCGTTGAACCAAGTGCAATACCTAAATGAAGTGCTGAATTATTTAAGCTTTGCTGAATACCAGCTGATTCCGGTGCAATTTCAATTAAATAATTTTGCTGCGCTGGTGAAATTGCCCAGCTTAACATACTCCAAAGTCCCATCATGATAATAAATAACGGGAATGAGAATGTCATCATCGGTAAGATAAAGATGGCACATGCAAAGACGATAATAATGGAGATAATACTTTTCTTCGATCCCCACTTATCTGCAAGCCAACCACCAAATCCGCCGCCGATTACTGCTGCGATTCCGAAAATAAAGTAAAATACGCTAATCCAGTTTGCTTCAACATGCATCACATCTTTTAAAAACGGTGTTAAATATGCGTATAGTGTTAAATGTCCTGTTAAAAATAAGAATGATGTTAACTGCGCACTCACAATCTTTTTATTTTTCAAAGTAGCAATTTGTTCTCTGACAGACAATACAGCTACTGGTGGAACTTTTGTTAAAAATAAAGAAATACTAGCAATTGCTATAACTGTTAATACCGAAATTAAAACAAACGGTGCACGCCATCCGTATGCATTCCCAAGCACAAGCCCAAGTGGTACACCTAGTACAAGCGAGCCACTAATCCCCATAAAAATAATTCCGATTGCACGCGCACGAAAATGCGGCTCTACCACACTAGAAGCTAACGTTACCGACAATGCAATAATAAGCGAGCCACTTGCTGCACAAATGACCCTTGAGAACATGAGCATCCCGTAATTCAAACTAAATGCTGAAATGATATTACCAATTAAGAAAATAGATAATGCCTCAATATATAATGTTTTACGCTCAACTTTTCCTGTTACCGCTAATAAAATTGGCCCTGAAAGAGCAAATACAACTGAGAATATTGTAATAAGTTGACCCGCTGCACTGATAGATACACCTAAATCATTGGCCACTAAATCGAGCGTTCCTCCGATAATTAGTTCAACCGTCCCGACTACGAATGCCGCAATCGCTAAAATATATACACGAAAATTCAAGTTTTCCCCACACTTTCCCTCGTCCGCTTTTGGTTACTACAACTATAGTAACCAAAATAACACTTGCAATCAAGTATAAATTCTCCCGCATACACCTGGAAATTTTCCACAAGCAAAAAAAGCAGACATATCATATGCCCACTCTTTTCACTATCCCTATTCTTTAAGACTGTGTTTCTTTTTTCTTATTTAAATACCAGTACACTGGTAGTCCTGTAAATACCATTCCGATTGATAAGAAACAGCTTTTCCAATCATTAATAATCGCACTTCCAATTACAAATAGTGATCCTAAAATTGCAATGATTGGTACGATTGGAAACAGTGGTACACTGTATGCACGCTCTTTCCCGCTATTACGTTTCCGTAAAATGAAGACACCAATAAATGTCATCACATAGAAAATGTAAATAATAAATACGGAAATCTCAGATAGCTTATTTGGATCGCTAATAATCATTAAAATAATCCCTAATATAATTTCAAATGTGATTGCATTTGCTGGCGTTTTAAATTTCTCATGCGCCTTGGCAATAAACTTAGAAAATGGAAGTTGCCCACGTTCTGCCATCGACATTGGAATACGCGGGAATGTTAAAATCTTTCCGTTTAAGCATCCAAAAATAGAAATGATAATACCGATACTAATGATTTTCCCACCATATTCTCCAAGCAACATACTTGCTGCTGTCGCTGTCGCGTTTTCACCAAGATCTACGATTTTCGCCGCTGGTAATACTTTCAGTAGAGCTAAGTTAATTAATACGTAAGCAGCTGTTACAATTAAAATCCCCACTGTCATCGCCTTTGGTAACAACTTTGTTGGATTCTTCATTTCACCGCCGATAGAAGCAAGTAAAATCCAGCCATCGTAAGCAAATAACGTTGCTAAAATTGCCATTCCAATACTTTGGTTTTCTGATAATGGTACAACTACATTAAAGATATCGCTATTCCCTTTCCAAAAACCTAACACAACAATTAATATAATTGGAATCATCTTTCCGAATGTCGTAATTGTTTGGACAATCCCCCCATACTTCGTTCCCATACTATTAACAACACCAAGGAACACAACTGTTCCAATTGCAATTGGTAAATTCCATAATTTATCTAAATAGAAAAAGTTAATCATTAAAGAGCTAAAATACAAACCTAATGTTCCAATAATAGCTGGGCCGTATACAATTGTTTGCATCCAGCCGGATAAATACCCCCAAAAGCTCCCATAAATCTCCTCTAAATACGTGTACAATCCACCATTTTTCGGAATTTGCGCTCCAATTTCAGCTACAGTTAAACCACTAGCTAACGTTAACAAGCCACCTACTACCCAAGCGAGAATTGCCATATTCGAACTCCCTGAGTAATCTAATACGCTTCCTGGCTTCATAAATACACCAGACCCAATAATAGTCCCTACAACGATAGATAGTGCTACAGTTAAACCAATTTTGTTTTTCTCATCATGATGCATGCTGCGTATCCTCCTTCCAATTCTAGTGTGATGCAAAAATAAAATAAAAAAACACTCCTCCCTAAAAAAGGGACGAGTGTTGTATTCGTGGTTCCACCCTTGTTTCATCAGTAAAATAACATACTTCACCAATTTCTCAAGTCTAGATAACGGTGTTTGCCGGCAAGCAATTACTAATTGTTCGTTCACTGCTGCAGTTCAGAGGTGGTAATCTATTTTTCCGTATTAGGAAGCTCACAGCCAAAGACTTCCCTCTCTGAGAATCGTAAAAAATCGATCGTGTCCTCATCATCACTTCTTGATGTCGAATTTTGTAGTTAATGTTCATTATATTGAATTTTTCAAAAAAATCAAGAATGTTTTTTATCATATGAACAATTTTTCTTCTTAAAATTTTCTACAAGCTTCATAAACGCTCATCCCATAATTATTTTAAAACTTTTTTAATCCTAATATAATAATCCCCATCTATATTCCTCGTATGGTGCCCTACTGCCCAATGCGGAATAAATTCTTTCTGGTATAGAAATCATTTACATAATGAAAAAGGCCAAACTTCTCCAGTGGGAGAAGTTTGGCCTCAAATAAATCCTATACACAGTCTCTTTCATTTCACCATCCGAAAGACCGTTCTATTAAAAGTCTTCGTATCTTCTGTATTTTAATCAATTATTCGCTTGCTCCCATTAATCCTTGATTGGAAATTTAACGTTAAGCTCTGCTAATTGCTCTTTTGCCTTTTTCATAATAGCTTTCGCTTTTTCCTTTGTCGCACCATCAAGGTTTGCAAACATTTCTTCTCGTTTCCCTTTTTCAGGAAGCTTCACACCTAGTTCTGCCAATTTCTCTTTTGCTTGTTCATGAGTTAATGTTCCTGCTTTTTTCTGCTTCATAATCGCTTTCGCTTTTTCTTTCGTCGCCTGATCAAGGTTAGCAAACATTTCTCCTCGCTTACCCTTTTCAGGAAGATTTACACCTAATTCTGCTAATTGCTCTTTTGCTTGTTCATGAGTTAATGTTCCTGCTTTTTCTTTCTCCATAATCGCTTTCGCTTTTTCTTTCGCCTGATCATCCAAGTTAGCAAACATCTCTTCTCGTTTCCCTTTTTTAGGAAGCTTCACACCTAGCTCAGCCAATTTCTCTTTTACTTGTTCATGTGTTAATGTACCAGACTTTTTCTGCTCCATGATTGCTTTTACCTTTTCTTTTGCCTGATCATCCAGGTTAGCAAACATTTCTCCTCGTTTCCCTTTTTCAGGAAGTTTCACACCTAGTTCTGCTAATTGCTTTTTCGATTCCTGCATGATCGTTTGCACTTTTTGTTTCGTTGCTTCATCCAAGTTTTGATACGAAGTCCCTTTCTTAGTTTGTTCTGTGGCTTGTGTAGAATTGTCTGTGCTAGTTGCAGCAAAAGCAGGGATACCTGCCCCTCCCATAATTCCTAGTGATAAAGCTCCTGCAGCTACTACATACCCAATTGTTTTCTTCTTCATATGAAAATTCCTCCTTCATTTCATATCAAATAACGTTCTAAAACTTGTACACCTTCGTATACAATTCACATAGTAAATTGGTTTTCTTAATTTTTCCTTAACCATTAGATAAAGTGAAACTTTAATCAGTGGGGGTTTTCTTCATCCCCACTGATTATCAGCCCTCACCAATCGGGCTTTTACGGACAGTTGATCCCTCACCTATCTTCCTCGTTTCTCTCTGAATCTTGAGGTGGGGATCTTACTGCCCGTTAATGCGGGACAAACTTCAACAAATCAATAAAAGCCGCTCAATTGAGCGGCTTTCTTCTATGCATTTTGTAATTGTCCTTCTTCGCGTTCCATCACTTTTCTAAGCACAATCATTTGTAGCATTGTAAATATGTTACCTGTAATCCAATACACGACAAGTCCTGATGGTGCGGCAAATCCCATAAATAAAATCATCGCCGGCATCATAAATTGCTGCATTTTGAGCATTGGAACCTGCTCCCCAGCCTGTGCATTCGACTGCATAATTTTCATTTGAATAAACGTGGTTAGCGCTGCAATAATCGGTAAAATATGATACGGATCTGCATGTCCTAAGTTTACCCATAAAAATGAAGATGTACGAATCTCTTCAGTACGACTAATCGCATAATACAATGCTGAGAAAATCGGCATTTGTATAAAGATTGGCCAGCACCCAGCAAGTGGATTCCAACCGCCTGTTTTCATTAGTTCTGACATTTCTTTTTGATATTGTTTTTGCTTTTCAATATCTTTGCTTACATTACCATGCTTTTCTTTCAACTTCTGTATCTGTGGCTGCATTTTTTTCATTTTCATTTGACTACGATATTGCGCAACAGCTAATGGAATCATCGCTGAGCGAATCACAAGCGTAATGATAATAATTGCAATACCGAAGCTTCCGCCAGGTACATGATGAGCAACAAATTGAAGCATAAGCGAGATTGGATAAACAAAATAGTGATCCCAAACCCCCGTACTATGTGCATCAATTGGTGCCGTACTGCTACAACCAGATAAAACAAAAACAAATAATAATGATAAACTAACGAGCACAGCTCGGTATGATTTTAACATGCTTATTCCTCCAATGTTTCGTAATTAGTTAGCGAAACATTGGTGTATACGGACCGACCTCGTCACTCTCTCCACTCGATTCTTGTCTGCGAACCGAACGAACCATTCCATATTTATAGAAGATAGAGAAAAGCAGGATATTCCCTATACGCGCTTCACATGTATCAACTATTGCGAAAGCTTTTTGTCTACCGCTTGATGCTTGTTGGCGTACAAAGCGAGAAACATTAGCGAGAAAATAGACTTCTAATAAACAGAATGCTGTCGTTACAAAAGTTATATATAGAATTGCATCTTGCAATAAAAATTCCATCGCTTCACATCCTTAATAAGCTCATTTTAGCACATTCTCCAAACGTTCTCTATTTCCTTTTATTTTCAAATAAATGTTTTGCATATTTTCTCACAAAAATGATACAGAAAACCATTGTATTCGCTTTCTTTAGTATATTCACACATATAACTGAATAGGTTTAATTTTTTAGAAATTTATAAAATTTTTGTATTATAATAAAACGGTTGCCAGTTTTTGAAAAAAGCATTATTCTCTTCTTGTAATCAAAAATGAATATGGAGATGAAACATACTATGGGTCAATTAGGAGACGCCGATTACGTTCCCGACACCGCCTTTTTATCCTTCCCAGCAGCTAGAACATTTCATTTGGAATTTATGATACAGTTGATTGTTATTTTTATAGCTTCCACTTTGTATGCTATTTCAATGAATATGTTTTTTATCCCGCATAATATGATTAGCGGTGGTTTCGCTGGTGTAGGGATGATTATCGGTTATTTAATGCACTATAATATCGGTGCACTTATCTTTTTATTAAACATCCCACTACTTGTTCTAAGTCATTTTTACTTAGGAAAGAAAACTACTTTCTTAACAGCTTACTTCGTGGCAGTATCATCTGTAGCCATGAACATTATTCCCGTACATCAAGTTTCAGAGGACATTTTACTTTCTTCTGTATTTGGTGGAGTCATCTGTGGTGCAGCCTCAGGGATTATATTCCGATTTGCTTCTTCAACAGGTGGTTTTGATGTTGTTGGATTGATTGTAGCGAAATATAAAGACATTTCGATTGGTGCTATTATTTTTGGCTTCAACTTACTCTTACTTGTTGTCGCTGGCTTTATTTTCGGATGGGATATTACACTGTACACGTTAATTAGCCGTTTTGTTGTTAGTAAGGTAATCGATGCTGTGCATACAAAACACATTAAATTAACGATAATGACAATTACAGAAAAAGGCGAGGAAATGAAAAGCGCACTACTGCATCACGGCATACGTGGTGTAACGATGATAGACGCTGTCGGCGGCTATACCAACCATAAGAAAAAAATGATTTACACTGTCGTAACTCGTTACGAATTAGGAGAAATCAAGCGTATCATTCGTCATGTAGACAATCATGCGTTTATGAATATTACAGAAACCGTTGAAATCGTTGGACGTTTCAAACGAATATAAGAAGACGCAAGGAATTACAATTCCTTGCGTCTTTATTTATCTAATTACCAATGACAGGAATGTTAGTTCATATAAAGTGAAACTTTAATCAGTGGGGGTTTTCTTCATCCCCCACTGATTATTAGCCCTCACCAATCGGGCTTTTACGGACAGTAACACTCCCACCTAACTTCTTTGCTTTCGCTGAATTCTGAGGTGGGAGTGTTACTGTCCGTTAATGCGGGATAAATTACTTATGCCAGCTAAATTACGATGTATAAGTATTCGTTCCATTCAATAGTCTTTGATTGTAATTATGAGCAGCAATTGCTCCCCAAACCATACAAATAAAATGGGTAACAAAAAGCCCTATACCAAATGTTACAATACCAACAATTAACTCAATAATAATCATAATAATTGCACCAATAATTGTTGAATACAACATTCCAAAAGAACCGAACAAAAACGTTAATACTAAAGAAACCCCTATACTTTTCGTAGGTGTAACTATGATATGCTGCTTTTGTGACCCCATCTAATGTCCTCCTTTTAAATTAACTAAAAATTCAATTAAATTAATTGTACAATAAAATGGAATATTAATCCATGTAATATATTTTTTAAAATTATTTTACACTTATTACAAAATCAGATAATTCTATTATTATTAAGCTAAATATGTTATAATACAATAAGACTCACAAAAAAGAATGTATAGCCTTGGGAGTTTCTCTTACTTTATAAGCAAAAAGAAACGAGAAGTCGGGTATATCTCAGGCAAGTTTACGTAATAACGAATCATTTTCACATCACACAAGAAACGGTTGAAAAAGGCCGATTATCTTAGTCATTCTTCATTACTCTAAAAAAGATGCGTACAACTAAAATTCACTTCTATTACTATACCTACCTTTTTGACTTCCAAATCCTCTTATTACATAAGGAGATGAACATATGAATCAACGTATACGGTACATGGTAGCTGTCCTGTTTGCTCTTATCGGTGGCATGATTTGCTTCTGGACAAACATTCAGCTTGGAGAACATATCATTTTTAATGGAATCAAATCACTTGTAAGCGCTTCAATATTAGGCGGATACATTTTCTTCCTCTTTAATCCAGAAGAAAATGCTCAAAAAACAATGTTATTAACAATGATCGGAATCGTTGGAGGATGTATTTCCTTCTCAATGACGAATTACACATTACCATTACAATTAAGCTCAGCTTTCTTCCACGGTCTTTGGACTTGGTTTATCGCATTTTGCTTAGCAGATGTATTTAACCTATTACAAGATCCAGAAGAAGAGACTGGACGCGGAGTCGAGAGCAACTCTTAATAGAAAAGAGGATAGAAGATTAATCTTCTATCCTCTTTTTTCAATATATCGGCGCTTCGAAATATCTCAAGCACTCGGAATCCGAAACCATACATGTGCTCCCCCACATACTGAACTATTTTCCGCAAATATATTTCCGCCATGCTTCTCTACAATCGACTTCGCAATATATAATCCCAGCCCAGAATGTTCTTTACTACTTGATCGTGATTTGTCCTCCTGATAAAAGCGCCGGAATACTTTTTGTACGTCTCCAGGTTGAAAACCAGTTCCTGAATCGTACACATGAAACTGGAATCCGTCATGCTGCACACTTACTTTTACTAGTATCTTGCCTTCCTCTGGCGTAAAACGCACACCATTCATCACGATATTATCCATCACTTGACTGATTCTCTCTTGATCAAACACAAGTGAATATATAGCATCATCATTCTCAAACATAACGTCCCATTCTATTTCTTTCTTCTTAGCAATATACTCATATTCTTCAATCTTCTTGCTGAAAAAACTCTGTAAGTTTACTTCATTTAATAACAATTGAAATGAAAAACTCTCTAGCTGATTTACTGTATTGAACTCCCCAAGAAGCTTCGCCATCCGATTTGTATTCCACTCAATCGTATGTAAATAGCGCTCCAGTAATTCTTCATTTTTCCATAGGCCACTCTGCAGTCCTTCTGTGTGCCCTTGTACAATTGTTAATGGTGTTTTCAAATCATGAGAAATTGCTCTTACATATTCTCTCCGTTCTTCTTCTAGTTCCCATTGGCGAGATAGGCTATCGGCTAATGCTGCACGCATATTTTCAAACGACATAACTAACTCACCTATCTCGTTTTTCGCTCTATATTCCAAGCGGAAATCTAGATCACGCGCTTCAATTCTTTTTGAAGCGTCTACTAGCTCTTTCATTGGTCTGGATAATCTTTTTCCAATTCGATGAGAAACAATATAAGATAACAAACTAACATATACAAAAGGAGACCCAAGTACAAATATAACAAATAAGGCAATCCAACCATTCGCATAAGAAACATCTAACGTATAGTTAAGCCCTAATGCACCTTTCAACTCTCCATCAGCATTCAGAAGTGGCGTATAATAAGTCGTATTTTTATCTATGCCTTCTACATGTAAACTTATATTTAGATTATTAGCTAGTGGATTATTTTGACTTATTACCCGTCTTGTATATGTTCCATACTGCTTATTTCCTTTTACGTCAATTACTTGATATGTAATCCCTTCTCTTGGAATTAACTTCTCCAATTCTTGTTGCTCTTCTTTATCTAATAAACGCTCTCCTTTTTTGCCTGCATACTCTTGAATCATTGGGATCTTTTTTTCGTAGTAATTAGCCGGGTGCATCAATTGCTCTCCACTCTTCTGCCACCAATATACAAATGCCCCAAGCGTTGCGATGGATAAAAGGATGCTACCCGCTATTATAGTAATGAATCCAACAATTAACTGTTTTTTTATTGAGAGCTTTTCTAGCATAACTTTACACTCCACTTATACCCAATTCCCCACACCGTCTGAATATACGTACGCTCCCGGTCATACATACTAAGTTTCGTCCGTATCTTCTTCATATGCTCAACAACAGTAGACACATCACTTTCATTATCGTAACCCCAAATTTTCTCAAAGAGCTGCTCCTTCGTTAACACTTGTCCAGAATGAAGTGCCAGCATCTTTACGACCTCGAATTCCTTCTTTGTAAAATGAATCGTTTGATTTTCTACTGAGACTTCATAACTCTGCAAATCAATTAAGATGTTTCCATAACGAAGAGCATGTTTCTCAGACGGCTCTTGTAAATCTGTAGCACGGCGTAAATTAGCAATGATTCGCGCTTTTAGTTCCTTTAAACTAAATGGCTTACTAATATAATCATCCCCACCAATCATCAATCCCTCAATACGGGATTGCTCTCTGCTATCAGCACTTACAAATAGAATCGGGCAAGTTTGCTGCTCTCGAATCTTCATGCACACTTCAAATCCATTCATATCAGGGAGCATGACATCGAGCAAAACTAAACTTACCTCATCATCTAGTTGGCTTAATGCTTCCTTCCCCTCTAAAGCTGTTCGCACGTGATACCCTTCCATAGCAAGACTATCTGCAATAAACGTTAAAATATCTTCTTCATCATCAACAACTAAAATTGTACCTGCCATGGTCATTCTCCCCTTTACTCATACAAATCTTTTGTCCGCCACGTTATAAAACTTAAAAGCATACAAACTACTAAAATTGTACCATTCACAAGGTAGAATATGGAATCTCTATCACTTAAAATACGAATTACTTCTTGACCCGCCGCTATAAAATAAGAAAAACTGTCATGAATATAGAGCGTCCCAAACATGATTCCAATTGTCATAAAGAAAGAAAGTACTACATTTGGCATCCATAAACTTACGAAACTCGCTAGCATTAAACTCGTAGCGGTAATGAATACTAAAATCCCGTAGAATTTTAATGTATATAAAAGAGCTTCTGCTGCATTATATTTGATATCTTGATGTAAAAATGTTGTATACTCGGCTGACGAAACAAATAATTTACCGTATATATAACTTACGACAAACATAAGAAATAAAAGTAAAAATACAACAACAATTTGAGTAAGCCATTTAGCCACTAACAATTTCCCTCTCTTAATGGGTCTTATACAAACGAGACGATAGGAACCAGATGACCGCTCTCCATTAAAACTATCAATAAATAAAATGGGAAAGATTAATAATGATAAAATGATATATAGTTCTTTCCCTAAAGCAACTTGAAAATTCAATTGACTTATTGGTGCCGAGGCACCATCTGGATTGTAAATTGCGACTCCCCAATGTTGTATAGAGAGACAATCTATAAGTAACAAAACAAAAAAAACACCACATATTACCACTGTCTTTTTCCGAGAAAAAAACCTTTCAAATTCACTTATCATTAACTGCTTCATTCCAATCACCTCACACAAAATGATCTTTCTTCCCTACGACGTAAAACGTAATAAAATTAGAAATAGCGATATAAACGCTTAATACTCCTAAACAAAGATAAATAAAATTTCCTTTTCCTATAAGCGATAATGCAATTCCCTCATACTGTAAATTTACAATTGATGAATAACGTACAAATACTACCTGCCTAGTCGGCACAAAATGCTGCATAATTTCTGGAACCCCTAAAGAAAGAATAATAAAACCGATACCAAATGCAATTGCACTCGTTGTAGATTTACTAAGTACTGTAAGCATCATAAAGATACTAATTACACAAACCATCATTACATAGGCCACACCGTAATATTTCAGTGTATAAAGAAAAACTTCCATCCCGCTACTAGTTGGCTGTTCATAATAAAAAAGAAAAATGTTTGGATTAAAATTAAAACATAAATAACCAATTACATAGCTACAAGTGAAATACACAAGAAAAAACAAAGCCATCATAAGAAACATAGTAATCATTTTCCCAAGTAAAATTTGCCGATACGTATAGGCACGCTGCAATACCATTCTCATTTGCCCGCTATGATATTCATGAGAAATCATAAGAGCCATTGTAACAAGCAAAATAAGATTAAATGCACTAATTAGCATTTCTGCTAAACCCATAACGGGAAATGTATTGGAATACGTATAATCTACAGCTGTTTTTGCAATAGCTTGATTATGTCCGATATAATACTTTGCTGAAGCAAATAACATCACCGGTATTCCCGCAAAACAAAGCCACGTCACCTTCTTCGCCCAAAGTCGCTCCCATTCAGAGCGCACTAGCCTCATCATGAGCTCATCATCTCCACAAAGATATCTTCTAGATCCTTACTATTCCCTTTTAGTTCTTCCGTCGTCCCCCGCCAAATGAGCGCTCCTTCTCGAATCATCACCCATGAATCGCACATAAGCTCAAGTTCACGAATGAGATGGCTTGAAATAAAAAAGGTAATTCCTTTATCACGCTGTAAATCGAGCACAATCTTTCGAAGTTGTTTAATCCCAACTGGATCTAATCCGTTGGAAGGTTCATCCAAAATAATAAAATCTGGATCCCCAAGAAGTGCCTGTGCAATTCCTAATCGTTGTTTCATTCCTAATGAATAAGTGCCTACCTTATCATCGGCACGATTTTCTAACCCAACAATTTTTAACACTTGTTCAACTTTTCGCTCTAAGTTTTCTCCCCCAGAGTTCATTGTGATTCTACCCAAGTTTCGTAAATTTTTCCGCCCAGACATATAAGGAAAGAAAATTGGAGATTCTACAATCGCGCCAACATACTGAAGTGCTTCTTCACGATTTTTTTGTACACTAACACCGTTAATTAGGACCTCTCCTTCATTTGGTTTAATCAAACCCATAATTGTCCGAATCAATGTCGTTTTCCCTGAACCATTTGGGCCAACAAAGCCACAAATCTCATTTTTATAAACAGAAAAAGATAGATGATTTAATAAACTTCTCCCTTTCACCCGTTTCGTTACATTTTTTACTTCTAGCACCGCTTTTTTCATCTTAATCGCCTCCTTGCTTCTAGAATAGGAGGTAAAAATAAACAATTTATAAACAAATAAGAGGAAGCTGCATTTTTTTTGCAGCTTCCTCTTTCCCTAGTAATGATGTATTCATATTAAGAAGTACTATATAATATATTTAAAATACATAATATACGAGGTGAAATATGGAGGAAAAATCGATTTTTCCTTATCTTCTCATCAAACTTTCAGCAACTAAAACAGGAACATATTATATTGTAGTTACTGGTGACAACCTTACAGGTAAAATAAAAGCAAAATGGAAAATACACTAAAAAGCGTAAGCGGCTCGCTCAGAATGTGAGGGGGATGGATTTCAATAAAAAAGAGCAGTGCCTATTAGCACTGCTCTTTCCAAATTCCGACATAGAATGGATTCCATATTAATTTGCACTTTGTACAAATACGCGTTTTAATTGTTTGCGGAAACGAACTCCTAACGTAATTACTACAATAACAATCACTCCAAAGATAATTTTCCCAGTGTGTTGTCCAAGTACTCCAAATATATCATGTAAGTTTCCACCTAACCAATAGCCACCGATTAAGAAGAAAGATACCCAGAATAGAGCACCAGAGTAAATCGTTATAGCAAAGCGACGGAATGGTAAATTAATGATTCCCGCAAAGTATCCAGTAAAATGGCGTACACCTGGAATAAAGAATCCGATAAAAATAAGGAAGTATCCATATTTATCAAACCACATTCTCGTTAAATCAATTTTTCTTTGCGTTAAAAACACATACTTCCCATACTTCTGTACAAACGGCATACCAAGTTTATTACCTAAAAAGTACTGAATTGTCATCCCAACACTCGTTCCAATACATGATAAGATAATTAAAAGGGGTAATTGTAAATCCCCTTGATGCGCCAAAAAACCCGCGTATGCTAGTGTTGGCTCTCCCGGAAACGGAAGCGCAATATACTCTAACAGCAATCCTACAAGTACTACATAGTAACCGTATTGCTGAAATAATTCATGAATCCATTCCATGTCGATCTCTCCTTTTCTCTCTTATCTACAGCATCCATCACGTTCAAACTGTTACTATTATTGTATAAAAAAATTGTCGAAATAACTATCACAATAGCTTACATTTAGATTACATTTTTGTAAGGGAAATACTAAAATACCCCATATTCATGCAAATTCTCCTAATATCTATTATATATTTTCAAATTTTTTCATTTCTCCTTTATTATATACAAAAAAATTGCACTTTTCTCTCATTTTCGCATAGTTAACTTTTAGAAATTCACTTATCCTTATTTTAGAAGATACGCGCAACTCTTCTCACATGTGATTTCTAAAAAAACACACAAAAACTTGCGAGAAGAATTACATCTACTTTATATTGAAAATGTAAAAGAGATTGCTATAAACTAGAGTCATAGTCATTATCAAATGTTTTATACCCAAACTCACACACGATTGTGAGTGGCGGAATTTTGTAGAGTTTTCACTCTGTTTCGTTCGCCCGCTGTCCTTAATTGGACAGCGGGCGTTTTTTATTTGTCGAAGGAGGATTTTTTATGGAGAAATTTAAGTTTTCATTATTAGTTTTATTTGGCGCCTGCAGCTACGGCGTACTTTCTACAATTTTCAAACTTGGCTTTATGAACGGGTTTTCTGCACATGAGTTACTAGGTGGACAATATGTATTTGGTTGGGTGGGACTTTTATTGCTCGTTCTTTTCTTCTCGCGTCATAAAGTCTCGAAAAAACAAGCATTGACCTTATTAGCTGTCGGAACAACAATGAGCATGACCGGGATTTTCTACGCGATTTCTGTAGAAGAATTACCTGCTTCCATCGCTGTTGTTCTACTCTTTCAATTTACCTGGATTGGAGTAGTCATTGACGCAGTCGCTAACAAGACATTACCAAGCCGCGAAAAAGTAATATCTATTATTATTTTATTTGCCGGAACATTATTTGCAGGCGGTGTGTTTGAAGGGCTTGGTCAAAACTTCTCCACAAAGGGTATTATCTTTGGACTGTTAGCCGCTATCTCTTTTTCCTTTTATGTCTTTGCAAGTGGCCGCGTTGCTACAAATGTATCACCCTATACAAAAAGCTTCCTTATGACAACAAGTGCTACACTTATTGTGTGTTTATTCTTTCCACCAACCTTTTTAATGGATGGTGCCTTGCAAGCTGGATTATGGAAGTACGCTTTCTTCCTTGGATTCTTCGGTGTTGTTATACCGGTAATTTGCTTCTCCATCGGTGTACCAAAAGTCGGCATAGGATTGGGAACCATTTTAGGTGCTGCAGAACTACCAACAGCAATCATTGCTTCTATCACTCTTGTTCATGAAGTCGTATCACCGATGCAATGGCTCGGCATTGTTTGCATATTGCTTGGTATTTTCACACCACAAATTTTGACTGCACGGAAAGAGAAGAAAAAGAGCATAGAACATAGCGCCTAAAAAAAGAGCACATCATGTGCTCTTTTTACTTTCATGCTCCATATAACCTTTCTACCTCTTTTTCAATTTGTTTTATATCAATTCTTTCAAATAAAGGCTGTACATGACTTATCCGCTCTGGCAATATATTTTCACATTTCCAGCCCGTATTCGTAATCGCTAGCATATTCCGCACCCTTTCACTTGAAAACGGTAAAAACGGCTCCAGTAACTGCGCAAAATTCACAATAAAATATACACAGGTGTAAATCGTCTCTTCGCAAGCAACAGGCTCTTCCTCCCTTTGCTTCCAGGGCGCCTGCTCATCAAAATATTTGTTCGTAAATCGTACCGTTTCAAAAATCATTTCCAACGCTACTTTAAAATGAGCCTGCTCAATCGCATTTCCTACACTGCGATATAATTCCTCTATTCTTTCTTTTAGCTCTGGATTTATATGCCCCTTTGGTACCGCACCGTCATAATATTTCTCAATAAACTTTAATGTACGATTTACAAAATTCCCATATGCGCCTAGCAACTCACTGTTATGGCTATAGATAAATTCGCGCCAAGAAAAATCGGTATCGCGATTTTCTGGTGCATTAATCGTTAAGAAATAACGAATCGAATCTGGATCATACCGCTCTAATATATCTGGTACCCATACTGCCCAGTTTTTGCTTGTCGATAACTTTCGTTTCTCAACAGTTAAATATTCATTGGAAACGATATGCCGCGGAATTGCCTTTTCTCCTATCCCAAGTAATACAGCTGGCCAAATAATAGAATGGAACGGGATATTATCCTTCCCATGAACATAGTATGTCTTCGCGCTGCTACTCCAGAACTCCCCATCATCTTCGCCCATTTCTTCAGCCCATCGTTTACTCGCTGAATAATAACCAGCAACAGCTTCAATCCACACGTAAATTTTCTTATCCTCATATCCCTTAACTGGAATTGGCACTCCAATTGGTAAATCACGTGATACAGCCCGGTCCTGTAATCCTTCTTCTAAGTAACGCTCTGTTAATTGGATTGCATTATCACGCCATGCTCCTTCTCGTTTTGCAACCGCTATCGCATCATTAATCTGCTGCTGAAATTTATGCAATGCAAAATAGAAATGCTCTGTTTCCTTAACTGCTGGCGTATTTCCACACAGCTTACATTTCTTTTCTAATAAATCGATTGGATCTAAAATAGCTGAGCATGCATCACATTGATCACCGCGTGCTGGTTCATGGCAATGTGGACAGACACCCTCCACATAGCGATCCGGTAAAAATTGTGTACACGTTTCGCAATATGCTTGCTCAACTGTCTTTTTATAAATAAATCCTTCTTCTAACAAACGTAAGAAAATCTTCTGTACCGTTTCATGATGATGCTGTGCATCTGTACGTGTATAACAATCATACGTAAAACCAAGCTCCTTAAAACATCGCTCAAATTCCTCATGATAATAGTCTGCAATTTCTTTTGCAGTAACCCCTTCTTGTTTGGCCCGAATAGCAATCGGAGTTCCATTACAATCGCTTCCTGATACGTAAAGAACATTTTCACCTTTCGTTCTATAATAGCGAGCTAAAATATCCCCAGGTAATAAACCCGCAACATGCCCAAGATGTAAAGAGCCATTCGCATACGGCCAAGCTCCACCAATAAAAGTACTCATCATCTATTCCTCCTTTTAAATATAAAAAGCCCCACCCCTATCTTCTAAAAAGATAAGGGCGGGGCTGTATAAACAGTCGCGGTACCACCTTATTTCGTCAGCTATTCACACAACTGACCTCGTCAAGTACGGAGCAATATTACGCTCTTATACTGTGATTTTGATAACGAGAACCAACTCTCGTCGCCGCCTACTATTATCATCTGATAAGTTCAGGACGCAGCTCAAAGGCCATTGTTCAAATGAACATTCTTGCTTCTTCTCAGCTCCCGAAGCTCTCTGGAAAGAATGGTTTCATTCTACTTTTCCTTTTCAATGCTTTTCATATATAACACGTATTTTACGACTAAAATACAGAAAAATCAAACTTTTTATAAAAGAAAACAGGAAATAAATAATTCCTTCCGAATATATACATGTTTAAAGAAAGGAGCGATCTCATTGAATCAAAAACAATTAAGCACAATTAATAAGCAAAGTTGGAACGCTGCTGCCTATGAGGCGTGGACCAATCGGCATGGTACCCCCAAGGAATATGCAAAGAAATTATTACAAGATCCAGCCCATGAAGTATCCTATTACTTACCTTACATAGAGAATATACAGGAAAAACGCATCATAAATTTACTTGGTTCGAAAGGAAATAAAGCTGTGGCATTCGCATTATTAGGTGCTGACGTAACAGTTGTAGATATTTCTGAAAGCAATGCCAAATATGCAAATGAGCTAGCGAATGCTGCAGAGGTGTCTATTGAATACATCGTTTCAGATGTACTAGAAATAACACCTTCTCAATCATTTGATGTTGTTTTGTTAGAACTCGGTGTACTTCATTACTTTTTAGATCTCAAACCGCTTTTTAAATTAATCTCAGAGCTTCTAAAAGACGGTGGTACTTTTATACTTCGTGACTATCATCCCCTTTATACAAAGTTATTAGCGACAGATGATCAAAAATTCAAGGCAAACGGGGATTATTTCTCTGAAGAAGTAATTGAAGATAACGTTGCTTATGGCATTCTACTGGATAAAACGCAGCAAGACCTACTACAAAAAACGATGATTCGTCGCTGGACGTTAGGAGAAATTATTACAGAAATTGCGGGGGCAAACTTACACATTGAAAAGCTGATTGAAGAACATGGCCCACACCAACGCTGGGTCTTTCCTTCTTCTGCTCCAAAAGAAATTGAAGAGCGTATCCCAGGACTTTACACGTTAATTGCGACAACAGCATGCAAAAAAGGATCCCTTCACGGATAGGATCCTTTTGCATGCTTAACGCATATAAGTTGAGGTTGGAGATTACCATAATTCTGTAGAATAGGACACAAGGTATTTCAACATTTTGTCTCTGACTTACGCAGTCAAAAGGGGTATGACCAACATAACGAAGAGCAATGTTTTAGTTGATATTGATAATCGTTATCAACTAATTAGAAGTATACATGATGTATCCTAAAAAGACAATAGGAATCTCACATTTTTTATTAGCTAGCTTCTTAAAACTTTCGGTACATATACACAATATGGTTCGCTCTCTAAATAATCACCGGTTATCGCATATGCCCTAGAACGAGAACCACCACATATATAGCGGTATTCACACTTCCCGCATTTTCCTTTATAGCCATCTGGATTACGTAACGCTTGAAAAATTGGTGAGTGACGGTAAATGTCTCGTAAACGTGTTTCTCTCACATTCCCAGCTCCAATAGGTAATAATCCACTTGGATATACATCACCAATATGCGAAATGAAAACAAAACCGTTACCGTCATTGACTCCCTTCGGTGCTCGTCCTAAACCATCAATTTTTCCGGTTAAAACATTTTGGAGTGCATCTTCATAACACATTCTTTGCTTACTTGTTCCTCCCTTATTTTTTTGCTGCATAACAACTCTTCGGTAATGCTGAGCCGCTGTTGTTTTTACATCAAACGATGCGGTTTTACCTATTTCATATAACTTTCGAAATACAAGTTCATGTTCCACTGGCGAAATCATATCATCTATATTTCCTCTTCCAGTTGGAACAAGAAAAAATACGCTCCATAGCACACCACCCAATTGTTCAACAAGCGCTGCCATCTCCTCTACTTCATGAATATTATACTTAGAAATGGTTGTATTAATTTGAACAGGAATCTGTAACTCATTTAAGTATTGAATCGCATCCATCGTAAGCTGAAAAGACCCCGCCACGCCGCGAAAACGATCATGTGTCTCAGCTGTAGCACCATCCACACTAAAAGCCCAGCGTGCAAGTCCAACCTCTTTTGCTTTTTGAATCGCCTCTTTGGTCACATTTGGAGTCGCACTAGGCGTCATCGAAACTCGTAATCCTTTTCGCACTGCATAATCTGCTAGCTCATAAATATCCGCTCTCATAAGCGGATCCCCACCAGAAAAAACTAGCATTGGCTTATCCATTTCATATATTTCATCAATTAATCTCTTCCCTTCAAGAAAAGTCAATTCTCTTGGGTCTCTCCTATACTGCGCTTCAGCTCGGCAATGCAAACATTTTAATTCACAAGCTCGTGTAACTTCCCATATCACAATAAAAGGATTTTCATCATAATTCATTTTCAATCTCGCTCCTCCCTACATACTTATAATCAGTATAGGGAAGATTCAAAAAAAACACTGTGAGCTATTTCACTGCATCTTTATCTTATTTCCTTTATAATGAGAATGGATATCATTAATATTAGGGGTGTTGTGCATGTCGCAAGAATTCGAAGAGAAATTATATGCCAATTTAGAGGCTGTTATCGATCCTGAATTAGGCGTTGATATTATCAATCTTGGATTAGTATATGACGTAACAGCAGATGAAAATAATAATGCTGTTATTACAATGACAATGACTTCTATCGGTTGTCCAATGGCTGGACAGATCGTATCCGATGTCAAAAAAGTATTATCAACAAATGTACCTGAAGTAAATGAAATCGAGGTCAATGTCGTTTGGAATCCACCTTGGTCCAAAGAGCGTATGTCACGTATGGCAAAAATCGCGCTAGGCATTCGTGATTAACTGACAAAGAAAGACCTGACAACCAAGTCAGGTCTTTTTTCATCTTATTTCACACCAACTGCGTCATAAGCTTTCGTTACAGCTTGTACTTCTTTAGAGTTTTGACCATATAAGTCTGTCGCAGCTTGAAGTGCCGCTTGGCGCATCATTTTAAAGTTAGAGTTTGCAGTTAAATATTTTGAAAGCGCACGGTAGTAAATTTTTTCTGTTGCTTCACGGCCTACGCCAGTTACTTTCACACCATAATGCGTGCCACCTTCAGACACTAAATATGCTGCTTTATTATTGATGCTACTGTTAATATGAACACCGCCATTATCAGCTGTTCCTTTATAACGTTTGTCGTAATGATCTGGATAACCTTCAGTTGGTTTTAATGGGTTTTTAATAGAAGCAGGGTTACTTAAGGAGCGTAGCGCATCTCCTGGTTTACCCGGTGTATAAATATCTTCCCCAAGCTCCCAATCATCACGGTCTACCATCGCACCGAAAATATCCGATAGCGATTCGTTCAATGCACCAGACTCATCTTTATATACAAGATTTGCTGTATGCTCTGTTACAGCATGCGTTAATTCATGTCCAATAACATCTAGACCTGCAGATAATGGAATGAATGTTGTTCCATCCCCATCTCCATACATCATTTGTACACCGTTCCAAGCTGCGTTATTCCAACCTTCACCTACGTGAACAGTAGAAATCAGCCTCGCACCTTTATTATCGAAAGAATTACGGTTAAATGTCTTTTTATAATAATCATATACTTTTCCTGCATTTACGTGTGCATCGACAGCAGCTTTGTCCTCGAAGAATTTCGACTTACTTTCTACCTCTTCACCTGTATATCCAAGCCATTGTGAGAAGAGATTAAACCAGTTCTCATCCATATTTTGTGCATCAAACGTGTGAACACCATTTCCACGTTTTCCATCAAACAAGTTAAATGCTCCTGTTTTTTCATCTTGAGCAATTTCAAATGATTGCTTGTTTCCTAGAACGCCATAGCCAAAACCAGTAATATGATCGATTGCATTATATTTCTCAATGATATTTCCATTTGTTGCATCAACAAAGTAATGCCAGTATCCTGGTGCTGGTTTTGAAATAGACGCTTTAACAAGGTATGCAAGATAGTATTGTCCATCTTTTTCATACACATATAAATCTTTTTTCACACCATCATATTTATCTACTTTGCCAATTTCTTTCTCAATATCAGCCTTTGCAACTTCTACCGCCTTCTCATCAGTAATGCTAGCTGCAGCTGGAATATTTTTATCTTCTAAATTCGGGATAACTTGCCCGAAGAACGCCTTTACGTTATTGTCTTTATCAATCGTAACTGTTTGATCTGATCCATATACAGGAACATTATTATGTTTCTCAACTAACTTCACATGTGTTGTACCCGATTCAGCGTCCTTTTCTTCCCCTACAATATTAAAATGTTTGTCAATATTTCCTGCTAATTTAAACATATCCTTCTTACTCTCTAAATACTGAAATACTGTTTCTTTTTTATCTAATCCTTGCGGTGCTTTCCATTCCTCACCTATGTAAGCCGGTGTTTTAAATTCTTGGTGATACTGAATTTGTTGCTCTGCCGCTTGTGTTTTTGTTGCTCCGAATGCCCCAAAACCCCCAACGATAACGGATAAAGCTAATGCTGATGAAACAACTTGCTTTTTCAATCTAACACTCCCCATTCCCCAAAAATTTTTGACACTCTTATACATTTCGAGAAAAGGAAAATATCTCCTACCAAAAAATATTGAGAAACTTTTCTCTTACAATTTCATCCAAAAAGGGAGCGCCTTGTTAGACACTCCCTTTTCCTTCATTCCTTATTGCTTTTTCATCTCAATCGCTAAATAATGTGAGTGCTCTTTTGCTTGAATACGAATATCTTCTTCAACTACTTCTGCTGCATCGCGCATTACAAGTGTCTCACCATTTACAACACCGCTTCCTTCAATTTGCACAAGATAAACTTGACGATCTTCGCTAACAGGGAAAGTGATTTCTTTTCCTGCTTCTAAAGATAGTGAATATAAATTTGCGTCTTGATGAATTTCAATTGGTGCACCACCATCAATTGGAGATACCATATGGAACCAATTGTTTTCACGTTTATTCCAATCAAACTTGAACTCACCGTAGTTTGGTGTGTGCCCTGCGCGGTCTGGTAAAATCCAAATTTGTAATAGGCGTAATGTCTCATTCCCTAAATTATGTTCACTATGAAAAACACCTGTACCAGCGCTCATATATTGTACATGTCCACGCTCAATTGTACCGCGGTTCCCCATGCTATCTTGGTGTGTTAATGCACCATCTACAACGTAAGAAATAATCTCCATATCGCGGTGCGGATGCATATCAAATCCTGTTTGCGCTGCTACTAAATCATCATTAATAACGCGAAGCGCCCCAAATCTCATATTATCTGGATTATAATAATCTGCGAATGAAAAATGAAAATGTGTATTTAACCAACCGTGATTTGCTCTTCCCATATTTTTATGATCAACTTTTTTAAACATATCCTTCACCTCATATTATCTCGAATTCGAGATATTTATTTAAAATTTTTTATTGTAACTTTCGAAGTAATTCTAGTAGTTGTTTTTGTTCATTACGATTTAACTTATCAAATTGTTCTGCTTGAAACGTCTCTTGCGGTGGAACAACCTCTTCATACAAAACTCTGCCCTTTTCAGTTAGCGAAAGGTATTTCGTAGTACCTTCCTGTTCTCGCTTAATCCAATCAAGCTGCTCCATTTTATTTAAAAGCTGCGTGATGTTCCCTTTTGTAACAAATAGCTTTCGCCCGAGTTCTTGCTGTGTTAATCGATCGTGCCCACCAATTTGGGCTAGAACATCAAACTGGGCAGCAGATAAACTCCATTCTTTCAAATGTTGATTTGTCTCACGAATGCTTCTGTTATAAAAGCGTGATAAACGAAACCATAACAATAATCCTAATCTTTCTTCTGTTTTCATTCCATCACCTCGCTTACTTGATGTCTTTAGTTTAGAACTAAACTTTAAAAATGTCAATTACTTTATTATAGTAAGTAATGAATAAAAGCATAGTAATTTTCTCTCACTATGCCTTAGTTTAAGTTTCTTCTTATATATTCATTCATTTTACGTTCTGCAAATGCTCGGGCATCCTTTTCAATCCAACGTGCTTCATACGCTTCTTTTCCAATGTATAATACATTTTTCTCATGTTGCATTGAATGCCTGAATTCATGTAGTAAAGTTTTGAGCACTTGTTCATACTGTCCCCACATGCAAACAAAAATCAATTGTCTTTCTTTATGATAAAAACCGCTTAAAGGAAATAAAAACTCTTCTTCCTCTTCTCCTAAGTTTACAAGCACATTATTTGTATCACACGTATCGCAAAAAATAACTGGAATTTCGCGTTTCTCAATAAGTGAAAATACATCGTCTTTCACTTGCTGAATATCCCAAGGAAATTCTGAATCCAGCACGTACCAATTCCCAGCTTGCTGATATACGTTTTGAAACTGGAGTTCCATTGCCCTCCGTTCTCCTTTCTATATTCCCTTTTTCTATATGTATGCCACCATATAGGAAAAATAAACACATATTGCAATACAACATTACATCTAGTTCAAAAAATGTTCAAAATTAATGTTTGTGAAAAGCTTGATTTATACCAATTACTAGATTATAATAATTATAAATTAGTAACAGATATAATATAATAACTCAAAAGGAGATTGATCATATGAACACACAAGTAATCGAAGTATTAAACAAACAGGTAGCAGACTGGAACGTATTATTTACAAAACTACACAACTTCCATTGGTATGTAAAAGGACCTCATTTCTTTACACTACATGAGAAATTCGAACAATTTTACACAGAAGCAGCTGGACACATCGATGAAATTGCAGAACGCATTTTAGCAATTGGTGGCAAACCAGTAGCAACAATGAAAGAATACTTAGAACGATCTTCTATTCAAGAAGCAGCTTACGGAGAGACTGCAGAAGGGATGGTCGAAGCAATTATGAAAGACTACCAAATGATGCTAGGCGAACTGAAAAAAGGTATGGAAATCGCGCAGGATGCTGACGACGAAACGACATCTGACTTACTACTTGGCATCTACACAGAACTAGAAAAACACGCTTGGATGCTACGTGCGTTCTTGAATCAATAATAATATTAAAAGCGGAAGCGGCTGGAGCTAGACACTCAATAAAACCCTCTCAATTTAACTTGAGGGGGGTTTATTATTATATCTATATATTTTAAGTAGTTTTATGTTAAAATATAGAAAAGTCTGATATTTTTATTTAAGTAACTCTTTTATTCATGGTATATAGAACATTCTAGTATTACCATCAAATGACGGGAGTGGTTCAGTTGAAAGACTATTTGATTCGAGCATTTTCCGCCTTATTAACTGCTGGAATTGCTTTAGGTATAGCAAATATTTTCAATCTGACCGTGGACACCAGAAGCTATCCTTTCTTCATCTGCATTGCAATCGTTGGTGGTTGGAGCGGCTGGTATTTATATAAAAAAGCTTTGAAAAACAAATCTAGAGGCATTCCGAAATGAACGGAATGCCTCTTTTTATTCATCTTATTATGATAACTGCTTCCACTTATTCCCCATAACAGGTCTCTTATAGTTTTTCATGTGGAGCAATAATTCTTCTGCATTATCCGCCGAAACAATTAACTCTTTATTCGATGGATTCATAAACCCTTCTTCTGCTGCGCGATCGATCATTTGCAAAATTGGACTATAAAAATCTTTACTATTTAATAATCCAACTGGCTTGTCATGAATCCCAATTTGTGACCAACATACAACCTCAAATAACTCTTCAAATGTTCCGTAGCCACCTGGTAACGCAATAAATGCATCCGCAAGCTCTCCCATTTTTGCTTTGCGCTCATGCATTGTTTCTACTTCAATTAGTTCTGTTAATCCTTTATGAACAATCTCTCCGCGAAATAAACCGCGAGGCATAACACCAGTGACACGTCCGCCTAAGCGCAACACTTCATTGGCTACTTCCCCCATTAAACCAACACATGAACCGCCGTATACTAGTTCACAATTATTTTGGACAAGCACTTCTCCAAGCTTAATTGCTTGCTCTTTAAATTCAGGTCTTTCTCCTAAATTAGAACCTGCAAACACACAAATCTTTCTCATACCTACACCCCGAAACTATATATTGTTATGATACAATGAATATTGTACAACATATTGAAGGGATGAGAAAGAATTGAATATTGCCGAATTTCAGAGATGGGTTGAGGAATTTTACGAAAAACGAAGCTGGTCACAATATAACTCTTTTATTCGCTTGAATTTCTTAACAGAAGAAGTAGGAGAAGTTTCACGAGTTGTACGCGCCATTGAAATTGGACGCGATCGCTCAGATGAACAAGTAAAACAAGTGGAAGAATTGAAAATTGAATTAAAAGAAGAACTTGGAGATGTACTTGCAAACCTCATTATCCTTTCTCAAAAATATGATTTAGACTTACAAGATATTATGGAGGCACATGTCGAGAAGCTTTCTAATCGTTTCGAAAATAAATGAGAATATTTATCAATTATGATATAATGGTTCCGACAACATACAAAGGAGAGAATTTATGTTATCTACTAAATTACACGATGCGCTTAACGACCAAATGAATTTTGAATTTTACTCTGCCCATGTTTACATGGCAATGGCTGCTTACTGCACAGCAGAAAGCTATGATGGATTTGCAAACTTTTTCCTTGTACAAGCAGAAGAAGAGCGTTTCCACGCAATGAAACTTTACAATTACATTAATGACCGCGGAGAGCGCGCCATTATTACTGGATTCGAAAACCCTAACAATGAATATGAATCTGTTTTAAGCGCATTTGAGATCGCACTTGAGCATGAGCGTGAAGTAACAAAGCGTATTTACAACTTATCCGATATCGCTTGGGATGAGCGTGAGCACGCGACAATTACATTCTTAAAATGGTTCGTTGACGAACAGGTTGAAGAAGAAGCTTCTTTCGACAGCATCATCCAAAAACTAAAACGTATTACAAGCGACTCTAACGCTCTATTTATGTTAGATGCGGAATTGGAAAAACGTACGTTTACTCCTCCTGCTGAGTAATATCCTTATCACCTTAATGAATTCGTTAAGGTGATTTTTTTCTCCTTTAAATCACTTTTCACCTTAACATCGGATTAAAATCAGCTTAAATCTTCGCTCATTCTATATAGGACTACTATTATAAATGGTATTATTTTCAATATAGAGTACAAACGGGAAGGAGAACATCTCTATGAAACAACGTGTAGAAGCAATCGATGCCGTTCGCGGTTTTGCTTTATTCGGTATTTTACTTGTTAACATGACATTAATTCAATTTGGAATGTTTAGCGGTGAACAGCCTACTTATGTATTCGAAAACATTGATGCGGGGGCAAATTGGCTTATTCAGTTTTTTGGCACCCACAATTTCATTTCCCTATTTTCTTTTCTATTTGGGATTAGTATTATTTTGCTACAAAAGAGCATTATAGCAAAAGAAAAGCGTTTCTTTCCCACTTATATAAGACGTATCATCATTTTGTTAATTATTGGATATATTCATGGAGCTTTTATTTGGGACGGAGATATTTTATTCGGTTATGGAATTATAGGAATCTTATTAATGATGTTTATCAATCGAAAGCCCAAAACATTGATCATTTGGGCATCCATCATACTAGTACTAACTATGCTGATGTCTTATCCCTTTGAACCAAGCACCAATATGTCCGATGACTTTGCGCCTTATATCGCAAAAGAACAACAGGTTCATGAAACTGGTAGTTATATAGAACATGTAAGCTTCCGCCTTAATGAAGATCCTTTTAAATATATTGGGATTACTGGTTTTTTCGGAACATTTTTCATATCGCTTTTTGCACTGATTTTCATGACTCCACTGTTCTTATTAGGGATGTATGTCGGTAAAAAAGGGTGGCTTTTCGAAATTGATAAACATGTCTCCCCTCTCAAAAAGCTATGGCTCATGAGTGGTATTTTCTCTTTCGCTGTAAAAATCTTAGAGTTATTAACAAAACAACCTCTTCTCATTATGTTAAAAGACAGTGTTACACCGATAAGTATGGCCCTTTTTTACGGAAGCTCTATCATTTTATTATTTCATTACAAAAAAGCATCACGCTTATTAGAATATATGGCTAACATAGGAAAAATGTCAGTTAGTAACTATTTAGCGCAATCCATCATTGCTACCACCATTTTTTATGCGTATGGACTTGGTTTATATGGGAAAATCGGCTACTTCTTTGGCATTGTCTTAACAATTGTAATTTACGTCATCCAATTATATGCTAGCACCTGTTGGTTAAAAAGGTATCGCATAGGGCCAGTTGAATACGTATGGCGTCTTGGCACATATTTAAAAAGGCCTGCTTTTAAACGTAAGTTAAACAAAGTAAGTTAAATAAAAAAAGCAATGAGCTCACGCGCCCATTGCTTTCCTTATTTTTATAGCATAACCCCAACGATAACCGCTGATAATATACTTACTAACGTTGCACCATACACAAGCTTTAATCCGAAAGAGGATACAACGTTTGCTTGTTTTCCATCGATACTCTTCGTTGCACCTGCGATAATCCCGATAGATGAGAAGTTTGCAAATGATACAAGGAAGATTGATAAAATACCTACTGTACGAGCTGATAAGTCACCAGCTACTTTTCCTAAATCAAGCATCGCAACAAATTCGTTTGTTACTAACTTTGTTGCCATAATTTGTCCTGCTTGTAGCATCTCTGATGTTGGAATACCCATAATAAATGCTAATGGCGAGAAGATATAACCTAAAATACCTTGGAACGTAATACCAAAAATAGAATCGAACAAACCGTTAATTGCTGCCATCAATGCAATGAATCCGATTAACATTGCTGCTACTGTAACTGCAATAGAGAATCCAAGCATAATGTATTCGCCTAACATTTCGAAGAACGTTTGCTTCTTATCTTCTTCTAATTCTAAGATATCTTCTTCTTCACTAATATCATAAGGATTAATAATATGAACGATAATGAATCCACTGAATAAGTTTAATACAAGTGCTGTTACTACATATTTTGGATCGATCATTTTCATATAAGAACCGACAATTGACATCGATACCGTTGACATTGAAGATGCACAAAGTGTATATAAACGATTTTTTGGTAATTTACTTAATTGATCTTTTACTGTGATAAATACTTCACCTTGACCAACGATTGCCGCTGCCACTGCATTATATGATTCAAGTTTTCCTAGACCATTTATTTTACTTAATACGAAACCGACTGCTTTAATAATAATTGGTAAAATTTTAATGTGTTGCAAAATCCCAATTAATACTGCTAAGAAAATAATTGGTAATAATACTGTTAAGAAGAAAGGTGCTTGTCCATCATTCGCTAGTCCACCAAATACGAAGTTAACCCCTACTTCTGCGTATTTTAGAATAGCACCAAAACCATCTGAAATCCCTTTTACTAACACATACCCAATCTTTGTATTTAATAAGAAGTATGCCAATGCTAATTGAAGAACAAGCATGATTGCAATTGGTTTATATTTAATTTTCTTCCGATCTGAACTTACAAGGAAACCTAGTACAAATACAGCAAGTAAACCGACTAGAAACATAACTAGTTTCATATGTGAATCCTCCACTTTCCATGAGTTATTGGTCGTCCAACGAATGACGTCTGACCATTGATTTTTTAAAAAATAGAACCCCTAAATACTATTTACTTTACAATGTATCCTAAAACCGGTAAGCGTTTACATAAATTATAATTTACAATTAGTGGGCTCTTCTTCCCTACTTGATTTAAAGTATGAAACTGATACCACCCACAAACAAATTGTAAGCGTTATCTAGATAAAATGCAACATAATTTTTTCAATAAATGATATGTTAATTTTCCCCTTACAAATCTCACTAGAATTTATATCTACGAAATAAAAAAGCAGTGAGCCCTCGCTCACTGCTTTTGATTTTTATAACATAACCCCAACAATAATTGCTGATAAAATACTTACTAACGTTGCACCATATACAAGTCTTAATCCGAATGAGGAAACAACGTTCGATTGATTTTCATCAATCCCTTTCGTTGCACCTGCGATAATTCCAATAGATGAGAAGTTCGCAAATGATACAAGGAATACAGATAGAATACCAACTGTACGAGCTGATAATTCTCCTCCTACTTTTCCAAGATCAAGCATCGCAACAAATTCGTTTGATACTAATTTCGTCGCCATAATTTGTCCCGCCGTTACCATCTCTGCTTGCGGGATACCCATTACAAATGCTAGTGGTGAGAAAATGTATCCTAAGATAGCCTGGAAGGTAATACCGAATACAGAATCAAATAAGCTGTTAATTGCTGTAATTAACGCTACGAAACCAAGTAACATCGCTGCTACTGTTACTGCAATTGTAAAACCAAGCATAATATATTCGCCCAGCATTTCGAAGAACGATTGCTTTTGTTTATTTTCTAACTTAAGTGTATCTTCTTCTTCAGTAACGTCATATGGATTAATAATATGAATAATGATAAAACCACTAAATAAATTTAATACAAGTGCTGTTACTACATATTTTGGATCAATCATTTTCATATATGATCCAACAATCGACATAGATACTGTCGACATAGAAGAAGCACAAAGTGTATATAAACGATGCTTCGGTATTTTGCTTAATTGATCTTTTACCGTAATAAATACTTCAGCCTGCCCGACGATTGCTGCCGCTACTGCATTATATGATTCTAACTTTCCTAAACCATTTACTTTACTTAACAGGGTACCAATTGAACGAATAAATATCGGTAAAATTTTAAAGTGTTGCAGGATCCCAATTAATACGGCAAAGAACACGATTGGTAATAATGCTGTTAAGAAGAAGGAAATTTCCCCTTTATTAACAAGACCACCAAATACGAAAACGATTCCAGATTCCGCATATGTAAGTAATGCTCCAAATCCATCAGAAATTCCTTTTACTAAAATATAACCAATCTGTGTATTTAATAGGAAGTACGATAATGCTAACTGAATAACAAGCATAACCACAATTGGTTTATACTTAATCTTCTTTCGATCCGCACTTATAAGAAACCCGAGTATAAATACAACGAGTAATCCTACAAGAAACATAACAAACTTCATATATAAAATCCTCCATTTAAACCTTCTTCAACGTTCCCTAAAGTTTTTTAACGTTGAACGTCTGACCTCATAAAATAAGAAATAATCCGAACTTTCCATTCATCACTCAAAATATAAAAATAACAAATACAATCCGGCTAACCTCTTATCTCCGAAGCCATTATCCATTCTAACACAAATTCCAACTCACATCTTCATATTTCTAAAAAAAATACATTTTCTTATAAAACTCAAGTTAACGTTCGTCTTTTACCTCATCCACCTAATTTATCCCCATCAAAAAACGAGCATCAAGTTCGACTTGATGCTCGTTTCCCATTTCATTATACAGCTTTTTCTTTTTCTACCACTGGCTTGTCCCAGCACTCTGTATTTGTTAAACCTGGAATAGAATCCGCGTTGAAGACCGGATCTTTTCCTTGTTTCTTTTGCTTTACATAGTCTGCCAACGCAGCATATGCAAATCGGCCAAGAAGTGTAATCGCAATTAAGTTTGTGATTACCATTAACCCCATAAATAAGTCTGCCATACTCCAAACAATTTGAAGCGTTGCAACAGAACCGAATAGAATCATTCCAACTACTGCAGCACGGTAAATCATTAACCATGTTTTACTTTTCTTAATGAATTCGATATTTGTTTCACCATAATAATAGTTTCCTAGAAGTGAGCTAAACGCAAATAGGAAAATAATAATCGCTAAGAAGCTACTTGCCCATGGACCAATTTGTGAGCTTAGCGCCTTTTGTGTTAATTCAATTCCTTCTAAATTCGTTGCCTTATATGCTTCAGAGCATAGTACGATAAATGCTGTTGATGTACATACTAAAAATGTGTCTACTAAAACTCCAATTGTTTGAATAAATCCTTGTTTAGCTGGGTGTGTTACATCTGCTGTCGCAGCCGCATTCGGCGCACTACCCATACCTGCTTCATTCGCAAATAATCCGCGCTGAATACCATACTTCATCGCTGCTCCAATACCGCCACCTACAGCTGAATCTAAACCGAATGCACCTTTAAAGATTTCCGTAAAGACATCTGGTAGTAAATAGAAGTTTTTAATAACAACGAAAACAGCTACTGCTATATAAAGAATTGCCATTGGTGGAACGATCATCTCTGACATACGTGCAATACTTTTAACACCGCCAAAAATAATAACCGCGACTAATACAGCTAATGCGATTCCTACAACATAACGCTCTAAACCGAATGCATTTTTAAATGCTAGCGTAACTGTATTTGCCTGTACTGAGTTGAAAATTAAACCGTAACTAATTGTAATCAGAATAGAAAACCAAATTCCCATCCAACGTTTATTTAAACCTTTTTCCATATAATAAGCAGGACCACCACGGAAGCCGCTGCCATCTTTTACTTTATAAATCTGTGCAAGTGTACTTTCTACAAAGCTTGAGGATGCCCCGATAATTGCAATTACCCACATCCAAAAGACTGCGCCGGGTCCTCCCATAGAAATAGCTAGTGCCACACCAGCCAAGTTCCCGATCCCAATGCGGGCTGCTGAACTCATACAGAAAGCTTGGAAAGAAGATACGCTGCCCTTTTTACGTGTCTTTCCAGTTAATCCATCACTCATTAATCGTACCATTTCGCCTAGATGGGTAATTTGTACGAATTTCAATTTAATAGAAAAATAAAGCCCTAAGCCTATTAACATTGCGATAAGAATATATGACCAAAGAATCGTATTCGTTGATGAAACGAACTGTTCTAAAATATTCATACGATTAGTCCCTCCCTTTTCTTCTCATAAATTGAATTATATTTAAAAAATATTCAAAAATCAACATTTTTCGACAGATTATCACTTCCAAATGTTAGGTTTTATAACACAATCGTGTTACTTGTTAAGAAATATGACTTCTTATTTTTAGAAACGCACATACTACTTGAAGAAATATTTCTCATAAACAAAGCGATTGACAAAAACTAACTCTGTAACTATACTAGTTACAACTAGTGGTATCAAACTTGCTTAACTACTTCGATTCATTTTTGCACATACATTTTAGGCATTTATTCTATTAAACATTTGGAGGTATATATTATGAAAATCGGAATTATCGGAGCAAACGGAAAAGCTGGAAGTCGTATTATGAAAGAAGCACTTGATCGCGGTCATGAAGTTACTGCAATCGTAAGAAACGCTGCAAAAATCACAGAGAATAATGTAAAAGTTTTAGAAAAAGATGTTTTCGATCTTACTGCTAATGACATACAAGCATTTGACATAATCGTGAATGCGTTTGGCGCTCCTGCTGGAAGTGAACATCTTCACGTAGATGCAGGGAACGTATTAATTGAGGCAATGAAAGGTGCACCTAATACGAAGTTACTTGTTGTCGGAGGCGCTGGAAGTTTATTTGTAGATGATGCAAAAACAACACGTGTATTTGATACACCAGGTTTCCCAAATGAATACCTTGCAACTGCTCAAAACCAAGGGAAAAACCTAGAGATCTTACAACAAACAAACGATATCACTTGGACATTCATTAGCCCTTCTGCTCTATTTGCATTAGGAAAACGTACTGACTCTTACAAAGCAGGTAAAGATCACCTTCTTGTTAACGAAAAAGGCGACAGCTATGTAAGTTACGAAGACTTCGCTGTAGCTGCACTTGATGAAATCGAAAATCCAAAACACGCGAACGAACGCTTCACAGTTGTATCAGAAGCTGAATAATAATAGAAAAAAGCGCTGGCAAACGCCAGCGCTTTTTTATCGTTTATAAGGTTTATTCGGTTTCTGCGGAACTTCAGCCTTTTTCCAGCTTACCGCTAAATCCGGGCTTATTTTCTCTTCACTGCGCTCTAATAAAACTACCGCATCTTGAATTTTCGGTGTTCCCTTATGCGCGATACCTTGTAATCTTGTTAAAGTTCCCGATACTTTAAAGCTAAATTCACCAGATGCTGTCTCTTTCGGAATTAAAATACGGAACTTTTCCCCCACATTAAACTGTGTTTTTGTTTCGCCCTTTTCATTCACAAATTTAACTCCTGCAGGCGCACCAGTTGCTTGCACTTGGTACGTTCCACTTTTCGCATTTGTTTGCACCGTATATAAATCTGTTTCGAAGAACTCATCTTTTAATACCGCTTCTTGCTTTTCTGACGGCGTAACACTCATCGTAATTTCTTGTACTTCTTCACTGCTCTTTGCTTTCGCAACAATATCTTTCATTACTTTTTCTACATTTTTATTACGAAAATCTAAATCATTAATATCCACTTGTCCCAGCGCATTCCATACAGCGAGCTGTGTCGCATAATGCGCCTCTCTCCAATCGGAGACACCTAATTCCTGTGGACTCTTTTGCGGATATCCATTTAATAACACGCGATATACACCAATATCCACTTTCCCCATTTCGGGTAAATCTTGACCGCTTGGTGATTTCAAATCTACATTCAAGCAAAAGGCGATTTTTCCATCTGCTGTTTTGATAAGTTCTGTTCGGATTGGTTTCTTTTTTGACTTACTATAACTCCAATCCATTTCGTACTTTGTGTGATCCATTACTTCCGCGAATGCTTTTTGGAGTGGGAATAATAAATTCGCAAATACAAATAAAACACTCAAAAAAGCAACCAATAACTTATACGATTGTTTAATATTCATGTTCACAACCCCTTATAAAATAACAAATTTACTACTGTATAGTATCTAGTTAAAAAGTCTTTTTATACATTACTTTTCCCTTCTTAAGACGCTATAAAAAAACACGCGCAGAGATCATTCTACGCGTGTTTCTATCATCATTTAGTTTTCTTGCAATAATAATTTCGAACGCACTAACGCTCCTCTTACCTGAATCCCAACCCATGCAGCTAATGCAGCTTTTATTACACCTACAATAAGGAAGGGCACAAAACCACCCATGAAAGCAGCTTGCCATCCTAGCGATGCCACATACTTTAAGAATACAGTCCCAATCGTTAATGTCACAAACATTCCTAAAACATTTGCCATTAACGAATTCCAAAATGTAAGCTTTGTCTTCTCAGTTAACAAACCAATTAAAAAAGCAGTTGGAATGAAGGCTAATAGGAAGCCGCCTGTAGGACCAAATAAAACGGATAAACCGCCACTAAACCCAGCATAAACAGGAATTCCAGTTGCACCAATTAAAACATATAACAGTACAGATAAAGTGCCATAGCGTGAACCTAAAATTGTAGCAGTAAGACCAATCGCTAATGTTTGTCCTGTTATCGGAACGAGCGGCAGAGGAATTGTAACTTGGGCCAAAATACCAATAATAGCAGCAAATAGTGCAGTAACAATTAACATGCGGAAATGATTTGTACGATGATTGTTCATATGTGCCTCCCTAGGAAAATTTCATATTATAAATTTAAGATATCCTATTTCATATACAGAGTAAATGTTTTGTTTGAATTTTTAGTTTTCTGCAATTAAAAAGAAGAGCACAAATTTTTTGTGCCCTTCTCCTCTGTTCATTTTAGAAATCAAAGTTATCCGGATCTGGACCAACGCGATGATTCTGATTTAACGCATCAATTTGTTCCATATCTTCTTTTGTTAATTCAAAATTAAATATGTCCGCATTTTGAATAATACGGTGCTCTTTTGTTGATTTTGGAATCGTTACAACTTCATTTTGTAAATCCCAGCGCAAGATAATTTGCGCAGTTGTTTTTCCATATTTATCTGCAATCTCTTGTAACGCAGGATTATCTAGTAACTGCCCTTGCATAAGAGGTGACCAAGCCTCCATTTGAATACCTTGTTCACGACAGAAGTCCCGCAATTCTTTTTGCGTTAAACGCGGATGATATTCTACTTGGTTAATCATCGGTTTCACTTCTGCCCCTTCCATTACATCTTTCAAATGATGGATTTGGAAGTTACTCACGCCAATTGCACGTACGCGTCCTTCTTTATATAACTTTTCTAATGCTCTCCACGTATCTTTATATTTTCCTTCTACAGGCCAATGAACAAGGTATAAATCTAAATAATCAAGCTCTAGTTTTTTTAGACTTTCTTCATATGCAGCTAACGTTTCTTCATATCCTTGATCTCTATTCCATACTTTTGAAGTAATAAATAAGTCTTCTCTTGAGACGCCTGCCTCTTTTATCCCTTCACGGATTCCTTCTCCTACCGCTTTTTCATTTGCATAAATCGACGCTGTATCAATGCTACGATATCCTTGTTTAATCGCTGTTTTCACTGCATTAACAAGTTCAGGTCCTTCTTCTACTTTAAATACACCTAAACCAAACCCAGGCATTTCCACGCCGTTATGCAACGCTACACGATCTTGTAAATTCTTAATCATATTCTTTTTCTCTCCTTCATCTTTTTATTTGTATAATATGGTTCACTTATGAATACTAACTTTTTGCCTGATCTCGTTTTTCTAATCCCATACCCCATGCCGTTAATATGACTGCACCAACTACCATAATTGCGCCGACCCACGCTGTATGAATTAACCCTAATGAATTCGTTACAATGCCACCAAGGTAAGCCCCAAGAGCAATCCCTGCATTAAAGGAGGCAATGTTAATTGCAGAAGCAACATCTACAGCGCTCGGAACAAAGCGTTCAGCTAATATCACAACATACACTTGTAATCCTGGAACATTCATAAACGCGAATAATCCCATTAAAATAATCGTAATAAGCCCCGCCACTTTAAACGGCGCCGTAAATGTGAGTACGAATAGCACAATCGCTTGAATGAAAAACATATAGAATAATGCACGAATTGGATTATGGTTCGATAGTTTTCCACCAATCATATTCCCAATCGCAATTGCAATCCCATATACTAACAAAATGATTGTAACTGTACTTGCTTTAAACCCTGTCACCTCTTGTAATAATGAAGACAAGTACGTAAATGTTACAAATGTTCCGCCGTACCCTAATGCGGTAATTACGAAAACAAGTAATAGTCTTCCGTTTGTTATTAATTTAAATTGATCGCGAAATGATACAGACGTACCTTTTTTTAAACTAGATGGAATTAACAAACTGTTTGCGATAAGGGCAACGATTCCAATTGCTACGATAACCATAAACGAAGCTCTCCAGCCAAATTGTTGACCTATAAATGTTCCAATTGGTACACCTGTGATAGTTGCGACTGTTAAGCCTGTGAACATAAAAGCAATTGCACTAGCACGTTTATCTTCTGGTACAAGAGCTGCAGCGATTGTTGAACCTATCGACATAAATACTCCATGCGCAAATGCAGATACAACTCTCGCAACAAGCAGTACACCAAAGCCTGTTGCCACTCCTGCAATACCATTACCAATAATGAAAACAATCATAATCCACATTAATAATGTTTTCCGTGACATACTAGCTGTCAACGACGTTAATACAGGAGCGCCAAATGCTACTCCTAGCGCATATAAAGACACGGTTAAACCTGCTGTTGTAACTGAAACATGTAAATCGTTCGAAATAGATGGCAATAAACCGACGCTAATAAATTCAGTTGTACCAATGCCAAACGCACTAATCGCTAATGCTAATAAAGCAAACACACTTCTTCTATTTGTTTGAACATCTGAAGACGGTACTGTATATGAACTCAATCGAATTCCTCCTTAATATGAGAAATCCAATCATAATAGTATGATAAAAAGGCCCTTTTATCTGCTAATAAACACAGTTTTACTGCTCACAACTGCTATTATGAATGGTTTCATTCTTTTTCGAAAGAACGCACTTTAAAGTACTATAGGCACTAAAAAGTAACATAAGGAAAAATTTCCATATGTGAGTATAAAAATTTTTTAACGGAGGTTGTAATTATGAAGAAATATAATATTCCTGTAGAAGCAACCTTAGAAGTAATCGGCGGAAAATGGAAGGTCGTTATTCTTTGTCACTTAACAAAAGGAACAAAACGAACAAGTGAATTAAAGCGTTTAATGCCTGGCATTACGCAAAAGATGCTCACACAACAATTACGTGAATTAGAAGAAGATGGAGTTATTCAAAGGAAGGTTTATAATCAAGTCCCACCAAAAGTTGAGTACTCTCTTACTGACTATGGTTGGTCTTTAGAAGCAATTCTTGATTCTCTTTGCACTTGGGGTGAATGTCACCTAGAAAAGAATGGGGATTCGTCCATGCTTATCCCGCAAACAAATCAATCTTAATCAGAAAAAAAGGAAAAAATGAACATTCATTTGCTCATTTTTTCCTTTTCCTCTCTATAATTCAGTACATTTTAGGTAACAGTAAAATAAAATATATGCTTTTTTCCCTTGCTAATACTAAGTTATGGACTCAAAGTCAAATAATTAGGGATCATTTTTATGTTAACCTGGGTGTATATAGTATATAATAAAGGATATATATTATATACACTTTCCGATAAAGGAACTTTCCATTATAGGGACAAGCCATGTATCGGACAAGTTCATAAATAATAGGTAAGAAATTATGGTTTTAGATTTATGATTGCCTTCTACTTGTAATCATAAATTTAAAGGCATTTTATTGCGTTTTGTGAAGCTTTGCATAAAGTTTCGCAAATTTTTGCTAGCGCTTACCTGTAATAGGAATGTTTTATTTCTAAAAAAATAAGAGTATTGCTATCGTAAAGGAGAATTGGAGATGCCAGAAACTATCACTCAAACAAAGCCTGAACAAGAATCTTTACAAATTTCTGCTAGCCAAGGACAACTTGATGTACTTGATCAGTTGTTAAAACCTGAGGTACAAGAGTCATTAACTACACTAGTAGAACAGCTTCCAAAATTAACTGAGCTTGTTAACATTTTAACTAAGTCTTATGACTTCGCTCAAACTGTTGCTACTGACGAAGTATTAAAAAGCGACACTGTTGGCGCAATCCAAGAGATTGTAGAACCTGTAAAAGATACAGTGAAAAGCATGGCAGCAACTGCTATCGAAGCAAAAGATCGTGCTGAAGAAAGCTCTGAAGTTATCGGTCTTTTCGGTCTGTTAAAATTACTAAAAGATCCACAAGCACAAAAAATGTTCCGTTTTATCAATGCTTATCTTCAAATTAGTGCAGAACGCAATAATAAATAATTTATCTTATAACAACAATTAGTAAAGACGGGAGATATCATACTATGTCAAAACAAATTGTCATCTTAGGCGCTGGTTATGGCGGACTTCTTGCTGCTTTAAATGTACGTAAATATTACAGCAAATCAGAAGCACAAGTTACAGTAATCAACCAATACCCAACACACCAAATCATTACAGAATTACACCGCCTAGCAGCAGGTAACGTTTCTGAACAAGCAGTTGCAATGCCACTTGAAAAACTTTTCAAAGGCAAAGACATCGATCTTAAAATTGCAACAGTTGAGTCATTCTCAGTTGATAGCAAAGAAATTAAACTAGCTGGTGGCACTACTTTATCTTACGATGCACTTGTAGTTGCTTTAGGAAGTAAAACTGCTTACTTCGGCATTCCAGGACTAGAAGAAAACAGCATGGTATTAAAATCTGCTGCTGATGCAAACAAAATCTACAAACACGTTGAAGACCGTATTCGCGAATACGCTAAAACGAAAAACGAAGCTGATGCTACAATCTTAATCGGTGGTGGCGGATTAACTGGCGTTGAGCTAGTTGGTGAGCTTGCTGACATTATGCCTAAACTTGCAAAAAGCCACGGCGTAAACCCTAAAGAAGTAAAATTACTTCTTGTTGAAGCAGGTCCAAAAATCCTTCCAGTATTACCTGACCATTTAATTGAACGTGCAACTACTAGCTTAGAAGCACGCGGTGTTACATTCTTAACAGGTCTTCCTGTAACAAACGTTGCTGGCAATGAAATCGACTTAAAAGACGGTCAAAAAATCGTTGCAAACACATTCGTTTGGACAGGTGGCGTACAAGGTAACCCATTAATCGGTGAATCAGGTCTTGAAGTAAACCGTGGCCGTGCAACTGTTGATGCATACCTACAATCTACTTCTCACAAAGACGTATTCGTTGCTGGAGACAGCGCTGTTGTCTTCGGTCCAGAAGGTCGCCCATACCCACCAACTGCACAAATCGCTTGGCAAATGGGTGAGTTAATTGGATACAACTTATACGCAGCACTAGAAGGCAAAGCATTCGAAGAGTTTGCACCAGTAAACTCTGGAACACTTGCAAGTCTAGGTCGTAAAGATGCTGTTGCTACAATCGGAGCAAGCTCAACTCCACTTAAAGGCTTACCAGCATCATTAATGAAAGAAGCAAGTAACGTTCGTTACTTATCACACATTAAAGGATTATTCAGCTTAGCTTACTAATCCGTTTACTAGCCCGAATCATGATTCGGGCTTTTTTATTTTTAAAAGCTTTCTTTTTAGATGGGAGAGAGCATCCAGCCATGCATAGGAGCGGTCAGGGCCTTTTTCTGCCCCATGCCAATTTTAAAACAAAGAGAGATGATGAGTGCAAGGCTCCTTTTGTTCTTTGTGGCAGCGATTTATATATTATTTTTATTCGACAAAAAGGCTCGACAAACCTCTATAATAGTCTTAATATACTGATTTTTTTGTGGCGAAATTGTGTATAGTAAAAAAGTAGAAATGAAGATATCTCCTCACTTCTACTCTATAACAAACTTTCTTCTCCTAATTTCACCAAGCTGTAATTCTTTTTACCTTTACGGATAATAACAAATCTTCCATCGAATGAATTTTCTGCTGTAACATTTGTATTCACATCCGTCACTTTTTCACCGTTCATAGAAATAGCTCCATTATTAATATCTTCTCTGGCTTGACGTCTAGAAGGTTCAATTCTTAAATCAACTAACCACTCAACGATATTTTTTGTTTCTTTTGAAGCATGGAAAGTCGGCATATCTTTAAATCCTTGTTCAATTTCATCCGCAGTTAATGATTGAATATCCCCACTAAATAATGCTGCTGTAATTTTTAGTGCTTGGGACAGTGCATGCTCACCATGAACAAATTTCGTCATTTCTTCTGCTAGCACTTTTTGCGCTTCACGCTTATGTGGCTCTGTTTGCACTTTAACTACTAATTCATCAATTCTCTCTTTCGTTAAGAACGTAAAGTATTTCAAGTATTTAACCACATCACGGTCATCTGTATTCACCCAGAACTGGTAGAATTCAAATGGCGTTGTTTTTTCAGGATCTAACCAAACTGCTCCGCCTGCTGACTTACCGAATTTCGTACCGTCTGACTTTAATAACAATGGAATTGTTAACCCAAATACTTTTGCTTCATGCCCTTCTAATTTACGAATTAAATCTAAACCACTCGTAATATTTCCCCACTGGTCGCTACCACCGATCTGTAATTGGACACCTTCTTCTTTGTATAAGTGATGGAAATCCATCGCTTGTAATATTTGATATGTGAATTCTGTAAATGAAATCCCCGTATCTAGACGGCTTGCTACAATATCTTTCGCTAACATACTATTTATACTAAAGTTTTTACCGTAGTCTCGTAAAAACTCGATAATATTGATTTGATGCGTCCAGTCATAGTTATTTACCATTTTCACTTCACTATTACCGCCAAAGTCAAATAGCTTTTTCATTTGTGCTGTTAAAGCATCCACATTATGTTGCACTTGTGCTAATGTTTGTAACTGACGCTCTGTTTGTCGTCCACTTGGATCGCCAATTGTTCCTGTTGCTCCTCCAATTAAAATAACCGGATGATGTCCAGCTAATTGAAATCGTTTCATCATCATAAACGGAATTAAATGTCCAATATGCATACTGTCACCAGTTGGATCTACACCACAGTACAAGGAAATCCTTTTCTCTTCTATTAATTCACGTAATCCGTCTGCATCAGTTTGTTGATTAACGGCATCGCGCCATTCTAATTCATCAATAATGTTCATGTCTTCCCATCCCCTTTACTATTTAAAATTCCAATTAAAAAACAAAAAGCCCCTATGTCTACATTAGACATAGGGACGATTATGAACCGTGTTACCACCCAGATTGCACAAATAGTATCATACTACTATTCATGCCACTCTTAGCAATAATATCGATTGCTACTCCGCTTAGCATTACCTAAGATACTCCAGAGTGTAATTCACAAGTTTGTTTGTGCTAGGTTCCATCAACCCCTAGCTTTCTCGACAACAGTGACAAACTGCTACTAGGCTCTTTCAACGTATTGAATATGTTAAATTATAGCCATTATAGTGAATGAAAAGCATATTGTCAATTATACCCAAAAACTTTTTTAGAAATTATTTAATTTAAATCTTCTCCAATAATCCTTACTTCTCTTTCTAACGTAACACCACATTTCTCTTTAACTGTCTTTTGAACGAAATGAATTAAATCGATATAATCTTGCGCCGTTCCATTATCAACGTTTACCATGAATCCAGCATGTTTTGTTGAAACTTCCACACCGCCAATTCGCGTTCCTTGTAGCTCAGAGTCTTGAATAAGCTTACCAGCAAAGTTATTAGGCGGACGCTTGAAAACACTACCGCATGAAGGATATTCTAATGGCTGTTTCGATTCTCTTTTATACGTTAAATCATCCATTTTTTCTTTAATCTCTTCATATACACCATTCTCAAGTTCAAATGTAGCTTCAAGTATGATGTAATGATTATTGGCAAATGTACTTTTACGATATCCAAAATCAAAGTCGTCTTTTGAAAGAGTAATTAGCTCTCCCTCTTTTGTCATGACAACCGCTTTTGTTAATACATATGCTACCTCACCACCGTATGCACCTGCATTCATATATAAAGCCCCTCCAACAGACCCTGGTATACCACAAGCAAATTCAAGACCTGTTAAAGAATGCTTTAATGCTATTCTTGATATATCAATAATCGCTGCACCACTTTGTGCTACAATTGTCTGCTCGTTCACAGTAACATCCGTAATATGAGTCAAACTTAATGTAATCCCACGAATACCACCGTCTTTTATAATGACATTCGAGCCGTTTCCTAAAAACGTAATTGGAATGTTGTGTTTATTTGCATACTGTACAACTTGTTGAATTTCAGTATAGGTAGTAGGCTGTACAAACACATCTGCTTTTCCCCCTACTTTTATATGCGTATGATTCTTTAACATCTCATCTTGTTTTACATGTTCTTCTGGTAATACTGTACGTAAATATTTATATACTTCCTGCATATTCATTCTATGATTCCTCTATTTCTATTAATAATTAATGGCCTATCCTCTCGATATATAAATACAAATTGAAAAACCGACATAAAATCTTTCTTTTTAGGTGAGAGAGGGCGTCTAGCCATGCATAGAAGCGGTCAGCCCCTCTTCCTGCCCCCTGCAAAGTTAAAACAAAAGGAGAAAATGAGTACAGGTCACCTTTTGTTCTTCATAGCAGCGATTTATATGGTGGAAAATCAAAATGGATATATAGTTTCGGCATTTTTAAAACCATTTCTCTTATTTTCTTCCATTCCGCTTACAAGTTCATTCACTACACTACATGTAATGCCATGCTGAAAATAAGTAGATAATCGGCCATCACATAGATTACCTAAATAGTTTTGTAAGATAACTTCCGTCTCTATCTTATCAAAAAATCGAGAAGAAAACTTTACCTTCAAAAATTTTCCGATATAACCAAGTTTAAGATAGAAAAATTTAAAATCTAATCTCTTCCTTTACAAAACTCTATTATATCGCATGTCAATGTGAAAAAATATGTTTAAAGATGGAACTTTTCAAACTGATAAAAATGTCTATATTTTGTCACATCAAAAATAGACATTACAAAACTGTAAGGCTTTTGTAATATAAAAGGATGCCTCCTTATATGTTAAGGGCATCCTTTTTTCGATTACTTTAATTGAATTTGAACTGGTGGTAATGGCTTTTCAGGATGATATGGTGACATTGCTACTTCTAGCACATAATTTTTTAGACTAAAATTCTTTACACCATATTCCCCATCCAACTTAAATGTCGCTTGGAATTGTAGCTTTTCCTTATTCAATACCTTTACATCGCTTCCTTTTATAACATGACCAATTGGTGCAAATTCCTTATCTACATATGAAGAATCAATTAAATTCATAACTTCTCCACAATTGACCAATTCATCCATAGACTTATGTTTTGTATCGGCATTTTGAAGTGTATATTGCACAATTAATCGCTGTTTTTTATGCTGAATTTTATTCACGACAATCTTCAAATCGCTACGAGTACTTTGTATTTCAAATGGCGTCTTTTGATTTAAAGCCTGAATAGACGGCTTTTCAGATAATCTCACATTCGGATGTAGCGTAATAAATTCCGCTCCCTCTGGAATTTTCCCGAAAATAGATCGTTCATTAGATTCTATCTGATTTCCAAATTTTTCTCTTCCAAATTCAATACCTGACGTGTTAAAATCAATTTCATTTCCTTTATCGTCAGTTACTTTTCCAATTCTCGCTAAATCATTTTCTCCAGCAGGTGGATATATTGCTTTATAGTCGATAGCAACGGATTCTTTTCCGAGCGTAATCTTTTCAAAGTTAAATGTATGTTCTTTATCTTCACTACTTACGGATTGCTGAGGGTTAATGATTTTATTTTCTAATTGCTGTACAGGGATATCAAATTTCCAAAACCCTTTTGTGTCCCCGATAGATGTAATCGTAATGGGTAACGTTGTATTTTGGGGAAGCTCTTTTTCTGGATAATCAATGTGAATATTCCCAAACCAACCGTCTTTTGTTATTTTGCCATCAAATGAAGCTGCCCTCCCCCACTTTTGGCTTCCATCAACAAGTTTAAAATCATAGTAAAAGCCTCTAGCAGAATTATGCCTGATCTCTACTTGATCTGGATTATCTACTTTAAACGTAACGCCAATTCTACCACCATCATAATAAACACTATTCATTGTTACGCTAATCCCATTGCTCACCGCCTGCTGATTTAACTCTGTTACAAGCTTACTTGCCGACAGATTTTGACCAATTGTATCATGAAAATGCGAATAAATTTTCCCGATAATCGGAACTTCCGCCAAGACACGGCTCATTTGTGGAAACACAAATCCAGAGCCTAGTACACCTATACAGATTGAAGCGGCAGTTAACAAAGCAATTTTTCTCCTCTTATATATCTTTTTAACTGGTTTTTCCGCCTTCGCCCTAGCAATCCCTTTTTGTATAGTCAGATTCAATTCTTGTTTCGGAACATCGACTTTATTTATTTCATCATTAAACCACTGCTTATCCAATTCTCATCACTCCCCCCTAATAATTTTTTTAGAGATTTTCTTGCCCGGTGTAAATACGTCTTTACTGTTCCCTCTGGTATATTCATTTGCCAAGCAATTTGATTAATTGGAAGATCATAATAATAATATAAGATGATTACTGTTTGGTAATTTTCATCCAACCTTTGAATTGCTTCCTGCAAATCGATATTTTGTTCAATTTGATGTAATTTGTTTGGCATCCCGCCGTATGTATCCGCTTCTCTTCCATCCTCTATCTTCGTCACTTTTTTCTTTTCACCTAGTAACTGATAAGCATTATGTATAAGAATACGTGTCAACCATGTCAAAAAATAGTTTGGTTTCTTTAATTGATCTATGGATAAGTACGCTTTATATACTGTTTCCTGTACAATGTCCAGTGCATCTTCTTTATTTTGTACATACAGATAAGCAGTGCGGTACAACTGATCTTGGTATAGGCTAATAAGCTGTTCAAAAGCTGCATCGTCACCTTTTCTTGCCTTTTTGACTAATTTTATTTCATCCATCGTATCCCCTCCTTTCACTTTATTAGATAGATGAAAGTACAGTTTGGTTTCAAATATTTATTTTTATTCCATACAAAAGAGCACATCCAATCGAATGTGCTCTTTTTACACTTAATTATTTATCGTTTTCTTCTTTTTCCCTATCAAACCATAATAATTCATCATCATCAACATCACCATTATAGTTGATCAGAATTTCTTCTCCTGCTTTTATATCCTTGTAAGCAAAGAATTTAAACGTGTGATTCTCAAAAACGATCTCATACGTCGCATTCGGCGTATAAGAATGATTAAATAACATACCGTAACCTAAAAGAATTGCCGTATGATTCACTCCATACTCAAATGCGTAGTCAGCAAGTAATGTTTTCTCTATAAACTCATGCTGTTCATTCGGATAAGAGATAACGGGTGCTTCGTGTAGAAGTTCGCCCTTTTTTATATCACGCTTTGCGAATACTCCTCTATTAAATTCTCCATCGCTAAGTGCGGAAGTCTTGATTTCAATCATATTCGTCACCTATAATTTCTTTCTCTGAAGTATTTTATCTTCTTAAGCTTGGCAGATAATGAGGAGAAAAGCAATTGGTTTTATTTTTCCTTTTTATATAAGTGGGAGCTTATATTTCATTACTCTAAAGATCATATATGATAACATAAAATTAACGGAATAATCAGAACCAAACCCTTGCAAATAAGGAGGTAATAAAATGATTCATATGCAGTCTAAAGCAGAAGAATTAAAAGAGAAGTTACACATTATATTAACTGACACGTATCCAGACCTAGCAGTAAAACATTTAGACATCATAGGAAATGGTGTACAAAATATTGTTTTTCGGGGCGATTCTGAAAAAGGCCCCTTAGCTTTCCATGTGCCTTGGGAGCGCGAGGTTAACAACCTAAATGACGGGTTGTTTAGTAGCCTAATTTCCTTACAAAAAGAGGCTGCACTTTCTAATTTTTTCTTTTCTAAAGGCCTTTCGGTACCAGCAGTTCATGAATTACATCTTTCTACAGAACTAGATTTCTTGATTTCAGATTATGTGGCGACTGATTCTGTCCCTATTTCCGCCTATAAAATCGGAGAAATCGCTCACCAGCTTCACAATATATCGATTGAGGATTTAACTTATCAAAATGAAAATGAAGAACCTTGCAGTAAGCTACTCGCCAAACGCCTTGTAACAAGAATGGAAGCATTCAATCAAATTGCGAATTGTAACATTCAATTACCCAAGGAAACAGAAATTGAACAAATATTAAAAGAAGGAGATTCTTTAAAAAGATTGCTACATATGGACATTCGACCTGTGAACCTCATTGGTTACAAAGGAGAAGTAAAAGCAATCGTTGACTGGGATAATGCATTGATTGGTCATCCACTATTAGACCTAATGAGAATATTAGAAACGAATGAGATCAATTGGGAAGAATTTAAAGAAGGATATGGAAATAAGGTCATTTTCGACTCTCTTCCCCCTATTGTGCGCTCGTTTTATCAGTTGGATACAGCGGTAATGCTAGCTAATCTTTTCATTGATCGACTGAAAATAGCTGAGAAAGAACTACATTATAAAGAGCGTGTAAAAACAATAAGTAGCGAAATAAGAAAAGCTTTATAAAGAGAAGATATACTTATACAATTCTACATCTTGCCTTACAACAAACTAAAAGACCTCCCTTAGGAAATTATAAACATAAAAAATGTTGGCGGAAGGTCACTCACTATTCCGCCAACATTTTTTCATTTATCTCATACTATGTCATGCAATAAAAAATCTCACTTCTAAGATCCTTCCGTACCATAGTCCTGGATCGTTAACTTTACGCTATATTTGATTGGAGCCTTACTAAATGTTTTATCCCAATCTTTTTCGACCTTTTTCCATACTTTTGGATACTCAATTTTTAATCTGTTACCGAAGCCAGCGACATCGACCTGATATTCCTTTTGAATCTTTTTTAATGTATGCTTCACCAATCGATTCACTTCTTGTTTCGTGGACTTTTCTACACTTTTTAGAAACTTATTTTCAAAAGGTTCCCCTGAAGCGACCCAGTTTTCAGACAGCCGTCCCTCTGATTGGATGTTCACATCAAAAGAGATGTTATTTCCTTTAACGTGGGGTTGGATTTTACTTTTCATAGATTTCACTTCATACAGGATGGGTTTTCCTGTCTTTTCATCAAAGCTTTTCACCAGACCGCTTTTCCCTTTCCCAGTTATCCATGTTAAGCCTTCTAACTCATTTTCATTCAAAAAACCGCGCAGCTTTTTTGTCTTTCCTTTGATTACGGCAGCTCCCGCAAATTTCACTTCTCCATTTTCCGAAATCACATTTGGCAAAAGAAAACTAGCCCCTGATTGTATCTTTCCTGGTAATTTAGCAAGCGGCACGGGAGGTAAAATCCGTGATGATCTATATTGATTATCCCCAATTCCAAGCAAAAGGAACGCTGGAATTTCTCCTGCTTCCCTCGATTTCAATGTCTCACTAGCTCGTCCCTTACTAATTAACACGAGGCAACTTGGTCTCATCTCATTATCACGGATATAAATATCCAGTAACTGCTTCAAACTATACATTCGTGCAAGGCTTTCACTAACAACAATGACTTTCGTGTGATGGAAGATTATAGGACGCTGCCTTCTTAATGCGACTTCACGAATCGATTGGTGAAGAGAATCTCCTGTTTCAGAAACATTCATGTAGGCTTTTTGTTGTCCCCCTCCGCCCTTTCCTTTACCTGATAATTCTGGTTTAACAAACTGATAGGTCGATGTTATAAGATTCCTTTTTCGATAACCTCCTCCATGTTCTTCTATCTCTTTCTCAACTTTCGTCTCCTTCCCTTTATCAAATGCCAGCCCTACCGCGAACCCCTGCTCTTCAATTTCATGACTGCTCCAACACCCTGTAAGAGCCAGAAGTAAAAGAACTGATGATAAAGCTAAAAGAAGTCGTACATTATTCACACTTCGGTTCATTCTTTCTCTTCCTCCATCTCGAAATTACAAGGAGAAGCAGTGGTAGGATACCAAATAATATCATCGCCGCATTACCAATCACATCCCCAAATTTAAATAGATCATTAATGTTTTTCGGAATTTGAGCAACGATATAAATAACCGGGAGTAACCCATACAAAAATGAATGAATATTTTTATTAAAGAGCTGTGCCAGTCCCAAAGCAGCAGCATAGTAGCAGATTGTGTAAGTTGCAAAGATTTGCATAATCCATACCACAAGTAACAAAGACTCAAACCGTTCAAATATCAAACCGGGGAGTTCAAAACTTCGCATAAGATCGATCGTAGGCCATGTTCTCAATAACACTCCATCGACAGAAAACGTTCCTATAACCATCACAACTGTAATGACATAAAAAATTAAGGGAATAGCAGTTCCGATTAGAACGACTTTTACAGCTTGGCGTGGTTGTTTCATAAATGCCAAAAGGAGCAACATGATTTCGGCACCTGAATATGCAAGCGTTGTTGTTTTTAAGCCTTTTAGTGCTGGGATAATCCCTAACCCTAATACAGGACGAAGATTGTCTATCTCAAATATTCCAATGCTCATAAAGGAAGTAAGCAAGAAAATAAAGACTGTAATTGGAAATATAATTTCAAATAAACGTGCTATCGAGTTTATTCCGCCTAGGTTTAAATAGAGACTCACCCACATAAATGGCATGATAATAGCCCACCCAGGTGTTCCTTCCAGTAAAAAGAAACTTGTTATTCCTTCCAGCGTTTTGACTTCAAATGAAGAAAGCATAAAAAAGTAACCTATAATAAATAGACTAAGTATCGCTCCTACCCATTTCCCTACAATTTCTTGATTATATTGATAAAATGTTTTTCCAGGGAATTGTTGACTTAATTTGACGATGATTATCCCTGCAACCATCGCAATTAATCCGCCTAAAATAACGGTTATCCAAACATCTGGTGTGTTTACTTTCTCAGCAGCTGTTCTGGGCAAGGTGAGAATTCCTATTGCGAGTATATAATTGATAAGAATGACAGCCGCTTGCGAAGTCGGAATTCGATCTTTAGAGTTGGTAATCATCCCTCTTCACTTCCTTTTCGTATCGAATCTTTCATATTCATCATTTTTGGGCGCCGTTTCATCATCTGAAGTGGCATGCGGATCACGAAATCTTTCCAATCACTTACATGATAAACAACAGCTGGACTGGCATAGGGTACGCCGAAACTCTTCAATCTCGCTATATGACTGCATAGAACGAGAAAAAACAGAATGACTCCGTATAGTCCAAATATGGCAGCGCAAAACATGGCTACAAAGCGAAGGATCCGTAGTGGAATTGCCGCACTATAATGAGCGAGCGCAAAGGAAGAAATAGCAGTGGCCGCTACTACAATTACCATAATTGGACTAATAATTCCCGCTTCTACGGCAGCCTGTCCAATGATTAATCCACCGACAATTCCCATCGCTGAACCAATCGGCTTAGGCAGGCGTAGCCCTGCTTCCCGCAAAATTTCGATGGCTATTTCCATAAATAATGCTTCTATAATTGCAGGAAACGGAACTCCTTCCCGTCCCCCAAGAATTGAAATAGCCAACTTGGTCGGAATTAATCCAGGATGAAATGAGATAAAGGAAATGTACAAAGCAGGTGCAAAAAGAGAAATAATAGCTGCTCCAAAACGCAATAAACGGATAAACGTGCCTGGAATCCAACGTTCATAATAATCTTCGGGCGATTGCATCAGCATGCTAAATGTAACTGGAACAATCAGGGCAAAAGGTGTTCCATCTAATAAAATCGCAACACGCCCTTCCATCAACGCTGCGATGACGCGATCAGGGCGCTCCGTACTCTGTGCTTGTGGAAACGGGCTGAGGTAATTATCTTCGATAAGCTGCTCCACATATCCTGATTCTGGCACATTATCAATATTGATTTTCTGAATTCTTTTCTTAACCTCTTCTACCAATTCCGAATTAGCAATCTCTTTCATATAGGCAATAACCAACTCTTTTTTTGCCCGCTCTCCTACATAAAATTTTGTTAATGACAATCCCTCGTTTTCGCCATGTAGCCGTAAAAGAGCAGTATTATCAGACAAAACTTCTGTGAAACCTACCCGTGGACCTCTAACTGACACCTCTGATATCGGCTCTTCAACATTGCGTGTTTTTCCTTTTTTTGTACCAAGAATTAATACACCTGCTAATCCATCAACTAAAAGTGCCGTTGAACCTATCAACACTTTTGCCATCAACTCTTTTATAGAATAGACTTCTTCTACCTCACTAATAGAAAGAACGCGATTCTTAATAAACTCTTTTGAAATGGTACCTTCCACATAAGATGGTGCACTCTTATATTCTTCATAAAAATTAGACATCAATGACTTCAAAATATGCATATTAATGAGATCCTTATCCGACAGTCCCTCCACAAAAACAAGCGCCGCTCGAATATTTGTCCCCCCTATGTTAAACTCTCGAAAGTGGGCATCCGAGTTATAACTAACTTCTTTTTTTACAAGCTCTAGATCCAAGGTAAAATCGCCTGTAAAATAATCTGTTACGTTTTGAAAAGGCTTATCCTGATATGTATCGGTTTGTTGCCCCATCTTTGATTCCTTCTCTTTCATCCTCATCACTCTTTCTCTAATGTACGGATCCAACTAAAAACTCTTGAGGTCACATAAGGAACGACAAATACTATAAAAGTTTGCACAAACACTTTCCAATCTGGAAGATAAGAAACAAGCGTTTTCCACATTTTAATCACCCAATATCCGCAGTTGACACTGCGATTTCTCGCCCTAATTGGAATTTCTTAAGCATTATTATGTCTGATGTACGGAAATTTAATCCATTCAAAGCTTTATCATTACTTTCTTTTTGATATTAGCCTTCTACTATCAAAAACTTATAATTGGATATATGATTAGACAAAAAAGCCCATCTTTTTATAAAGATTGAGCCTTCTTTGTTTATTACTAACGATGAAGCATACCCTTGGACAATCAAAAAAGAAGCATAACCCTAAGTTATGCTTCCTTTTATATATTTAAAACAGTACATCAAATAAATATTTATTTTTCATCATACATTAAAACTTATGATTTCATTTCTAAATATTGATGCTGGAAAATACACATTCTGATTGCATTATGGTAGTTACCATCAACAAAAAATTCATCTTGTAACTCGCCTTCAATCGTAAAGCCGACTTTTTTGTAAATATGCGTAGCTTTTTCATTTTCTTTATCTACCACTAAATAAAGTTTGTGCATATTTAATACTGAAAAGGCGTAATTCATCGCTAAACGGGTTGCGCACGCTGCATAACCATATCCTTGATACTTTGGATCAATGATAATTTGAAATTCTGTTCTTCGATGAATGTAATCAATCTCCACTAATTCAACTAATCCAATCATATTATTATCTTTTTCTACTATAAATCGACGTTCACTTTGATCATGAATGTGCTTATCATATAGATCCTGCAACTCCACAAAAGCTTCATAAGGTTCTTCAAACCAATAAGACATAATATGTGCATTATTGTTAAGTTCATGAACAAATTTCAAATCTTCTCGTTCTAATGGGCGCAGTTTAGGTTCTTGACTCATTTTTTCAATCTCCATTCTTCATTTAATTTCTCAACAGTTTTCATTTCAAAACGCTCCCTTACAACTCTCTACTCACATTCTAATCCTTCAAGTAACTTGAAGGTCAAGGAGGAAGTAAACATACGCTTTGTCTCTTTTCATCACTAGAATTAAAAAAGTAGTGCGAACCAATACCTTGGTCTACACTACTTTTTAGTATGCTTTATGTAATTCATGCAAAAGTAGTTTCATATACGATATAGCTTTTGCATCAAAATCATATTTAATGTTTCTTCAAATCCCTCATATTAGATATATATAAAGCAATCACTAAAATGAGAATAGATCCTGCATATAATAATGTTTCAAATGGCTCTTCATGAGAAACAATAATTAATCGAATTAGGGCTGTAATTCCTATGTAAATAAAATAACGTAATGGAAAATGATAATTCGATTTGAAGTACTTAATAATTAATGCGATAAATTCAAAGTATAAAAAGTAAACAATAATGCTTTCAACTAATTTATAGGACGTATATTTTTTTGCGGAAAATATGTATTGTATAAATGTAATCGTTTCATTAATTAAAAAGATAGATAGAACGATGGATAATATGATTAGAGCTGTATTTAATATCCATTGTAAAACACTCGCAATAAATTCATCGATATTAAATGATCGCATTTTCTAGCACTCCTCTACGTATATGTCATGCTCATATATTATAGCAAAATTATCCTGCTATATAAATTGCAGAAGCGTTAAATCGTAGTTTCTTCCTCGTATAAGCAAGTCTTATCGTACGAATTAATTTTATTTAATATTCAGAAATTAACATTTGATAATCATCACTCCTAAAATAAGTACATAATCCTGTAAAGCATACTTATATGCACATTGAGAAATACCATTGAAATTTAATTCACATACCTTGCATTACAAGTTAATTTTATGTTACCTTTATTACAACACTTGCATTGCAAGGTATCCTCACAATTATATCCCTTGTATCACAAGATATATAAAGTGAAACTTTAATCAGTGGGGGTTTTCTTCATCCCCCACTGATTATTAGTTGAACCAATCGGGATTTTACGGGCAGTTTATCTCCCACCTAACTTCTTTGCTTCCGCCGCATTTTGAGGTGGGAGTATTACTGCCCGTTAATGCGGGATAAAAAGATATACGAACAGGAGGGCTAAAATGGCTGACTCAACGCAAATGCTAAAAGGGATTTTGGATGGTTGTATTTTAGCCATCATTCAAGAAGGTGAAATATACGGTTACGAATTAACAGAGAAATTACATAGCTATGGTTTTCACTCTTTTAGTGAGGGCACGATCTATCCATTACTATTACGTATGCAAAAAGAAGGATTGGTTACGAGCGTATTAAGGGAATCAACTGCTGGCCCTAAGCGGAAGTACTATCAGCTATCAGAATTAGGGGCGAAAGAATTAGCTAACTTTAAAGAGCGCTGGACTGATTTAAAGCTATCTGTTGAAAAAGTGATTAATAAAGGGGGCGAATAGAATGTTATCAACAAAGTCTGAACAATTTTTAATTGAACTCAGAATGTATTTACTGCAACGCGGAAAAAAAGATGAGGATATAAATACAATAGTGGACGAACTAGAAGTTCATTTAACGGAAGTTGAAAAAAGAGGACAGAGTGTAGATCATATTATTGGAAAAAGTCGTAAACAGCATATGAAGAATATTGGGAAAGAACTACCTGTAGACAAGGAAGGATTGCTCGTAATCATTCCTGCAGCGATTTTAGTTATTCTTGCTTATATGTGCTTTGCTCCAGCAGTAAGAGGGCAGTTCAAGATTTCACAAAACATATTGTTATTTGGATCATTACCTTTATTCTTGGCCCTTGTTATATTTGCATTTACGCTATTTAAAGGAATTCCAAAAGTATACCCATCTACTAAAAATTCAGTTCTTCTTTTAGTAGCAGCTCATTTCATTGCGATCGGTGGATGGGTTGGCTTTTATTTTTGGTTAGATGGACGACTTGATACAGATTACTTTGTAGCAACTACTACGCAAAACTATATCATCGCCGGCGTATGTATCCTTATTTTTATTTTGTTCGCACTATATACAAAATCATGGATTACAATTTTAACAGCATTCACGATATGTATCGGTCCACTTTTAGAGCGAGTTATTCCAAATGAAATAAATAAAGACCCCATGTATATTACACTAACGATTATCATTAGTATTGTCATAGGTATTTTGCTAGTAATCTATTTCTACAAGAAAGCGAGAACCACTTCCAATACTTAGGAAGTGGTTTTCTTCCTATTCCACTGATTATTCCCCCTCACCAATCGGGCTTTTACGGATAGTTCATCTCCCACCTAACTTCTTTGCTTTCGCTGGATTGTGAGGTGGGAGTGTTACTGTCCGTTAATGCGAGATAAATTTAAACAAGATACTTTTAAATATTCTACTTTCAATCTAAACATTTACGTTATACTAAAATAATATATAAATATATGAAGGAGAAAGCGGTATGGATATGAAAGAAAACAAAGAAGCTGGTACTATACCAACTTCTTTATTTTTTATAAATGGAATTATTTTTTATGCCATTGTCACTTTTTGATTCTTTTACATAAAAACATTACATACTCAACAATCGTATTCTCTATCCACTTCATTTTTCAGAACAATCACTTTACCACAAACAAAAAGAACCATAAGCTTGCCGTTTCGGCAAACTTATGGTTCATATCACAACAAAATAAAAAAACCACCAAATATGTATTGGTGGAGACGGTGGGAGTCGAACCCACGTCCAAAGATATTGACACTTAAGCTTCTACGAGTGTAGTCGATATATTGGCATTTCGCAAACTCTTCGGCCTATCGACAGGCTTCCAAGTTGCTAGTCTGATTGTTCTCTTCCTTCGCCCTCAGACGGCGAACTCCGGCGTAGTCCACTTAGTTTGAGTCCCTTACCCTACCACATGGACAATGGAGGGAGGAACCGCTAAGCTGTATTAAGCAGCTAAAGCGAAGTTGTTTTGTTGTTTGCCAGTTATTGGCTTTGACGTTTTAACGAGGCCGATCCCCTCGACTCGCAACTTAAGCTCAAACTACCCCTGTCGAATCCGTAACGTCCCCATATAAGAATGGAGCATACGAAGTATATTCGTGATAGCTACTTAATGAGCTGTTTTTCAATGTTCACTGGCCTTACATGAATTATTATATCATACGTTCAATATTTTACAAATGTAAATTTCTGTATTACATCTTTTGACGATCACGGAATGCACGTGCGATTTCGCGTTTCGCTTCCTTCTCTTTTAAATCATGACGCTTATCATATTGTTTCTTCCCTCGTGCTACACCAAGTGCCATTTTCGCAAATCCATTTTTTAAATAGATTTTAACTGGTACAAGTGTATAACCTGTCTCTTTTGAATACCCGATCAGCTTGTCGATTTCTTTCTTATGAAGAAGTAATTTTCTTGTACGAAGCGGCTCATGATTGAAACGATTCCCTTGCTCATATGGACTAATATGCATATTATATACCCAAACTTCACCATTATGTATACGTGCGAAAGCATCTTTTAAGTTTACGCGTCCGGCGCGAATAGACTTAATTTCCGTTCCTTGAAGGACAAGCCCTGCTTCGTATGTTTCGTCGATGAAATAATCATGAAATACTTTTTTATTTTGTGCAATAACCTTACCACTACCTTTTGGCATGATCTGTCCCTCCTCTATTTGTACTATTGTAACAAATGTTATTAAAAAGCGGAAGTGGCTCGTTTAAAATCTCGGGGCGTTGGAGCTCCCGACAGAGAAGCGCTTTTTGCTTCGTCCAAGGGAGCGAAACGACCAGAGATTCTAGCCACTGAAGCTGGATCCTATAAGAAAAGCGGAAGTGGCTCGCTCAGTATATAAGCGAAGCCACCTCTCTCTTACTTACGCTTTTTCTTTTTCTTCTTAAATCCTGGAACATTTTCAAAGAATGGTTTTTTCTTTTTACCATTGCCATCTTTTTGTCCTGGACGACCGGATGCTTTTCCTTGCCCACCACGTTCGGGTTTGCGTCCGCTACCACGTTCATTTCCACGTTCATTTCCACGTGCGCTACCACGCTCATTATTACGTTCGCCGCGACCACTGCGTCTCTTTCTACCGTCTTTTGGCTGCTCAATCACAACTGGACGATCTTTAAATTTACGTCTCGGAGTGCCTTTCATACCGACGATCTCAAAATCAATTGCGCGTTCATCTTTATTTACATTAATAACGCGAATTGTAATTTCATCACCGATGCGGAAGACGTTACCTGTACGTTCACCGATCATCGCAAAGTGCTGTTCGTCATAACGATAGTAATCATCCGTTAAATAGCTAACGTGAACAAGACCTTCAATTGTATTTGGAAGCTCTACGAATAAACCGAAGTTTGTTACAGAGCTAATCATACCATCGTACTCTTCACCAATCTTATCAAGCATATACTCTGCTTTTTTCAGTTCGTCTGTTTCACGTTCTGCTTCAACAGCACGGCGTTCCATATTAGAAGAATGCTCTGCAATCTCTGGTAACTTTTCACGCCATTTTGCTTGTGTTTCGTTATCAATTTTACCGTTAATAATATATTCACGAATTAATCGGTGAACAATCGTATCTGGATAACGACGAATTGGTGATGTGAAATGTGTATAGAATTCTGTTGATAAACCGAAGTGACCTAAGCTATCTGCATCGTAACGAGCTTGTTTCATCGAACGAAGCATAACTGTTGAAATCACGACTTCCTCAGGCTGCCCTTGTACCATTTCAAGAATTTGTTGTAGCGCGCGAGGATGTATTTCATTCGCACGTCCTTTTACCGCATAGCCAAAGTTTGTTACAAATTCGAAGAAACGCTCTAATTTATCTTCTTTCGGATCTTCATGGACACGGTACATAAACGGTACGTTCATCCAATGGAAATGCTCTGCTACCGTTTCATTGGCAACAAGCATGAACTCTTCAATTAGCTTTTCTGATACCGAACGATCACGCATTACAACATCTGTCGGTTTACCTTCTTCATCTACTAGTACTTTTGCTTCTTTAAAGTCAAAGTCAATCGCACCACGTCTCATACGTTTTTCACGTAAGATTTGCGCTAACTGACCCATCTCTTTAAACATCGGTACTAATGGCTCATAACGTTTAATTAACTCTTCGTCTTCATCTTCTAAAATACTTCTTACATCAGCGTATGTCATACGCTCTGTCGTTTTAATGACACTTTGGAAAATCTCATGGCTCACAACATCACCAAGATTGTTAATTTCCATTTCACAAGATAGTGTAAGGCGATCCACTTTCGGATTCAAGGAACAGATTCCGTTTGATAAACGATGTGGAATCATCGGAATTACACGGTCAACAAGATACACACTCGTTGCTCTCTCTGCTGCTTCAACATCAATTGGAGATCCTTCATGGACATAATGACTTACATCCGCAATATGAACACCAAGTTTATAATTACCATTCTCAATCCTTGTTACTGTTACCGCATCATCTAAGTCTTTTGCATCTGCACCATCAATTGTCACAATCATTTGATCGCGAAGATCTCGGCGGTCTTTTAAATCTTCTTCTGAAATCGTTTCTGGTACACTGTTCGCATGTTCCATTACATCTTCCGGGAAGGCTAATGGCAAATGATGTTTATGAATAACAGATAAGATATCTACCCCTGGGTCATTTTTATGACCTAGAATTTGAATAACTTCTCCCTCCGCACTTAAACGATCTTGCGGATAGCTTGTAATTTTCACAACAACTTTATGCCCTTCTACCGCACCCATAGATGCACTTTTCGGAATAAAAATGTCACTTGTCCAACGTTTATTATCAGGAAGTACAAATCCAAAATTTTTTGATTCTGTATATGTACCAACTAGTTCCTTCGTACCACGTTCTACAATACGAATGATCGTACCTTCTTGGCGTGATCCGCTAGATTGTGAATTAATACGAGCTAACACTGTATCGCCATGAAGTGCACCATTTAATTCTGTGGGCGGGATAAAAATATCATCGTCCCCTGTCTTCTTCTCTTCCGGCACGACAAATGCAAAACCACGTGCATGTCCAATTAACTTACCGCGCACTAAATTCATCTTTTCTGGAAGACCATAGCGATTGCTGCGTGTACGAACAACAAGTCCCTTTTCTTCCATCATAACAAGTGCCTTTACAAAATCTTTAAAGCCAGCGGAATCTTCAATTCCAAAAGCAGCTTCTAATTCTTGTATCGTTAGCGGCTTATACGCTTCTTCTTTCATAAATAACAATAATTTATCAATATGTTCTTGAATGATATCTTCCAAGCACAAATACCTCCTTTAAATCCTCATATTATTTAGTGTATCCGAAACATTGACTCTATATAAAGTGAAACTTCTATAAACACTCGTTTTTCACCATTTATTCTGCTGCGTAATCCTCATCTTAAAAGTTTATTTCTATATAAACCCATTTTGATTTATTGGAACCTACGTTGCGTCTATAAAAGAAGACCTCCACTCATTCTCTCCTTCTGTTCTCACACGGCATGGGGCGAAAAAAGGCACTGACCACTTCTATCCATCGACGGACCCTCTCTTCCACCCTAAAAAGAATGGTTTTAATACCTCATGAAAAAAAGAGGCAACTAGATCTTACCAATCTAGTTGCTCCAAGAAGTTATATACATCCTCGTGTAGCTCATCACGTTGTTTATCAAGCGTAATAACATGCGTAGAATCTTCATACCACTTAATTTCTTTTAACGTGGACTCTACACCATTATAGATAATGTTTGCACTGTCTGTATTAATCATTTCATCATGGCGTGCTTGTACAACAAATGTTGGAGCATAAATCATATCAACATTATTGCGTACGTCACGAATTAAATCTTGTAACGCTTTTAATGTATTCATTGGTGTCTTTTTAAATTCCATCATTTCTTCTGCAATTTTCTCTGGTGATTTCTGCTCACGTTTTTTATATTCACGTGCATATGCCAATATACCTTGGTACATAATTTCTTCGCTCTTAATGTACATTGGTGCACACATTGGTACAACACCTAAAATCGGTACTGTATAAGCAAGTTTTAACGAGAATACACCGCCCAGTGATAGTCCAACAGCCGCAATTTTCTCATATCCTTGATCTTTCAACTGTTGATACGCAGCCATAACATCTTTCCACCAGTCTTCAGGACCTGTACGAACAAGTTGTTCTGGCGGTACACCATGACCTTTATAAATTGGGGCGTGGCAAGTATAGCCTTTTTTCTCTAAAAAACGCCCGAGCATACGTACATCAGCTGAATTCCCCGTAAATCCATGTAGTAATAAAACAGCACGGTTTCCACCTTCAAATGTAAATGGTTTCGGAGATGCTAATTTCATCATCTTCTTCTCCTCTTTCTCTTCTGTAATCTAGTCGTATTGTTTCTACCCTTAGTTTACCATAGTTCCATTTCCATAATCTAATTAGAAACTTTTTGCGAATAATGAAATACAAATGAGACAAAAAAAGAAGAACCATTAGCGCGAATCCGCTAACGCTTCTTCTTTTTTCATATCTGTCAAAAAGCAAGACCTTTACTTATATGCTTAAGTACGTAACTCCAATTGTTAGTGCAAAGAATAGTACAGCTAAAACAACTGTAATACGGTTTAATACCGCTTCAATTCCGCGTGCTTTTTGCTTACCAAATAATTGCTCTGCACCGCCTGAAATAGCACCTGAAAGGCCTGAACTATTACTAGACTGCATAAGTACCATAACAATCATAAAAATCGATACAATAATAAGTAAAACTGATAATAACGTATGCACCTGGCGTACCTCCTACAAAGATTCAGTTAATTTAACTGTAGCACAAATCCAACAGAAAAGCGAGAGCTGTTCCTATTGCTCTCGCTTTCATCTATTACATAAACATGGTTGCAAATAGCGGTCCAAGCAGACAAGTTAAAATAGCCGTCAATGTCATTGTTACCGATCCAATAACACCTTCATGTTCATTGTTTTTCATCGCTCTCATCACACCCATAATATGTGATGCACATCCAAAACCAATCCCTTTACCAACAGAGTTTGTAACGCGGCTCCATTTCAATAAAAGCGGACCTGTAATTGTTCCTGTAATCCCAGCTACAACAACGAATGCTGCTGTTAATGATGGAACGCCGCCAACTTGCTCAGATACACTCATTGCAACTGGCATTGTTACGGATTTGGGTAAAGAAGATAAAATTAAACTTTTATCTGTTCCCATAAGCGTTGCAATCGCTAAGTCACTTGCAATCGCAACTGTTGTTCCGACTAATACACCACCCGCAATCGGTACAATATATTTTTGCAACACATGACGCTGTTTATATAATGGAATAGCAAATGCTACCACACCTGGACCAAGCAGTTTTGAAATCCAGCCGCCACCACTTTGCATGTATGCTTGGTATGGTATATCCAGCACAAGTAATAAGACAATCATTAATGCTGTTGCTACAAGCATTGGAATGGTAAATGGTGTTGGCAATACTTTATAAATCTTTTTAGATAATTGATATAATAACAATGTAAGAATAACCCAACCAATTCCGATTAATATTTGGCTCATCGCGTTTCTTTTTCCTTTCTATTCGCAAGATATTGTCCTGTATGTCCTGCGACAATAATAATTAAAAATGTACTCGCTACAATTGTAATGAAAAGAGAAATTCCTTTACTCATAAAAAAAGCACCGTAATTCATTAAGCCAATCGTTGGTGGAATCAATAAAAACGGCATAATCGCAACGAGTGTTTCTGCTCCTAAATCAAACCATTTCACAGGAAGAACCTTCATGCTAAGTAAAATAAGCAACAAAAATAAGCCAATCAAACTACCTGGAATTGGAATATTCAACATTTCTTGCACCCATGTTCCAATCATGTAAAACACGTAAAGAGCTACAACTTGGACAATAATCTTAGTAAACTTCATGTTCATCATCCCTCATGTTTATACGATCTTCTGTTTTCTATTCTTATCATAGTATAAATTGTAAAAAGCTGCAATTTATCAACTTGACAAAGAAAATAGCATATGTTATACGCTTACACCCTTGGTATGACTGGGTTTCCGAGCTTAATTTACGTCAAAAACATTGACCTAAAATAAAAAGTTTATATTTTCTGATTTTTGGGATTTGCTATTTTAAAAAAAGAAATATTCTCTTATAGATTTCTTTAAATATGTGAATCAAGTTCACAATATCCCTAAAAATTTGTCCTAAAAAAACATAAAAAGAACACTAATACGTTACCTAGTGTCCTTTTTATATAATGCCTGATATACTACATCACAAAATTCTTTACTCCCATGTACTATGAAATTTATCTTCGTTGCAAATTCAATTGTTAGCATCCAATCTTTATTCCTTCCAATAAGCCCCGTATAACTTGTGCCACCTTCAACTGCTCTGTTTTCTGTTAATAGGTAATACAATGGAAATAGCGCATAGTTCTTTTCTGCTCTCTTTAAGCTATATGATCCAATACTCTCTACTACCCTTGCAATATTATCATGAACATTAACGTTAAAATAGTAACACCCTTCATTTAGTCCTGTTTTTCTACACCCTTCTAATATAGCTGCGTTTAGCTCTTCTGGAGAAAAAGTGGCGGGTTCGGAATTATGAACAATTGAACATACTATTGTATGATGTTTGGCTAAATTGACTGAATATAAAATGGTGTTTACATCAAAGTAGCAGTCTTCCAGAAAATCAATTGGAAAAATGTATTTTTCTAACCATTCTGTAATTTCATTAGATTCTTCATTATCTATCGCTGTACTCAGTTTAACCATTCCCATTACCCCATTTCCTCTCTTGATTAAACATTTTCTATTTATATCACAGGTTCATTATATTAAATTGTTTTATTGATGTTAACTCACATGCATTACAAACATATAAAAAACCTCCTATCATAAATAGGAGGTTTTTTATCACTTAATTTAAACAATTAAAAACTACATTTAAATTATTTTTTTAAGTTATAGAAAGATTTTAAACCATCGTAAACAGCGATTTCGCCTAGTTCGTCTTCGATGCGTAATAATTGGTTGTACTTAGCAATACGGTCAGTACGGCTCATAGAACCAGTTTTGATTTGGCCAGCATTCGTTGCAACTGCGATGTCAGCGATTGTAGCATCTTCAGTTTCACCAGAACGGTGAGATACAACTGCTGTGTAACCAGCACGTTTAGCCATTTCGATTGCTTCGAAAGTCTCAGTTAAAGTACCGATTTGGTTAACTTTAATTAAGATTGAGTTAGAGATACCTTTTTCGATACCTTCAGCAAGTTTTTGAGTGTTCGTTACGAATAAATCGTCACCAACTAATTGAACTTTTTTGCCAAGACGGTCAGTTAATAATTTGTGGCCATCCCAGTCGTTTTCGTCTAAACCATCTTCGATAGAAATGATTGGGAAGTCGTTGCAAAGACCTTCGTAGAAATCAACCATTTCTGCAGAAGTCATGCTGCGGCCTTCGCCTGTAAGATCGTATTTACCAGTTTCTTTGTTGTAGAACTCAGAAGAAGCAACGTCCATTCCTAAGAATACGTTCTCGCCAGCTTTGTAACCAGCTTTTTCGATAGCTTCGATGATTACTTCTAATGCTTCACGGTTAGAACCAAGGTTTGGAGCGAATCCACCTTCGTCACCTACCGCAGTGTTAAGACCTTTGTCATGTAATACAGCTTTTAATGCATGGAATACTTCAGCACCCATACGGATTGATTCTTTGAATGTTGGAGCACCAACTGGTAAGATCATGAACTCTTGGAAATCAACGTTGTTATCAGCGTGAGAACCACCGTTGATGATGTTCATCATTGGAGTTGGTAATTGTTTTGCATTGAATCCACCAAGGTAACGGTATAATGGAAGACCTACGAAGTCAGCTGCTGCGTGAGCTACTGCCATAGATACACCAAGGATAGCGTTAGCGCCTAATTTACCTTTATTTGGAGTGCCATCTAATTCGATCATAGCACGGTCGATACCAGCTTGGTCAGTTACGTCAAAACCAACGATTTCTGGAGCGATAGTTTCGTTAACGTTGTTTACTGCGTTAACAACACCTTTACCAAGGTAACGAGATTTGTCACCGTCACGTAATTCTACTGCTTCGTGCTCACCAGTAGATGCACCACTTGGTACGATAGCGCGTCCGAATGCGCCGCTTTCTGTGTAAACTTCTACTTCTACAGTTGGATTACCACGAGAGTCTAAGACTTCGCGAGCATAAACATCAATAATTGTTGACATAATATTTTCTCTCCTTTTATATATGCAATTTAATTATTTAATAATTGGTTTACCTGTCATTTCTTTCGGTTGTTCCACATTTAAAAGTGTAAGCATTGTTGGAGCGATATCTCCTAAAACACCGCCTTCACGAAGCTCAACATCATTTTTTGTAACGATGAAAGGAACCGGGTTTGTTGTATGAGCTGTCATTGGCCCACCGTCAGAAGTTAACTCCTGATCAGCATTACCATGGTCCGCAGTAATAAGTGCTACACCATCTTTTGCAAGAATCGCTTCTACAACTTTTCCTAAACATTCGTCAGTTGCTTCTACTGCTTTAATTGTTGGTTCCATCATCCCAGAATGGCCAACCATATCACAGTTTGCAAAGTTAAGAATGATAACATCATGTTTATCATTTTCGATTTCATTTACTAAAGCGTCGGTTACTTCGTAAATGCTCATTTCAGGTTTCAAGTCATACGTTGCAACCTTCGGTGAGTTAATTAAGATACGTTCTTCTCCTGGGAATTCAGCCTCACGACCACCGCTAAAGAAGAATGTAACGTGCGGATACTTTTCAGTTTCCGCGATGCGAAGTTGTTTTAATCCCGCTTGCGCAACAACTTCACCTAATGTGTTATCAAGGTTCATTGGCTTAAATGCCACGTACCCATCTACTGTTTCACTAAAGTGTGTCATACATACGAATTCTGGAATGTGAGGTATTTTTTCACCACGATCGAACTCACGGAAGTCTTCGTTTGTAAATACACGTGCAATTTGAATTGCGCGGTCTGGACGGAAGTTATAGAAGATTACTGCATCATCATCATTGATTGTTGCAACTGGCGTTTCATCTTCATTAACAATTACAGATGGTAATACGAACTCATCATAGATACCATTTGCATAAGAGTCCTCTACGCATTCATGTGCTGATTTATAAGTAGGTCCTTCGCCATTCACCATAGCACGGTAACATTTTTCAACGCGATCCCAGCGCTTGTCACGGTCCATGGAGTAATAACGACCAGAGATAGTCGCGAATTGTCCTACACCTGTTTCTTTAATTACTTCATTTGTTGCATCGATATAACCTTTTGCTGTTTGTGGTCCAACATCGCGGCCATCTAAGAATGCATGGATGTATACTTTCTCCACGCCTTCTTTTGCTGCTAAGCGAAGAAGAGCAAACATATGGTTCATGTGACTGTGCACACCACCATCAGAAAGTAAACCGAATAAATGAAGAGCTGTACCTTTTTCTTTTACGCTTTTAATTGCATTTTGGAATGTTTCGTTCTTATCGAACTCACCTTCACGAATTGCAACGTTCACACGTGTTAAGCTTTGATATACTACGCGGCCAGCACCGATATTTAAGTGACCAACCTCAGAGTTACCCATCTGACCTTCTGGAAGACCCACTGCCTCGCCACATGCTGTAAGCGTTGTGTGAGGAAACTTGTTCCAGTAACCATCAAAATTAGGTTTCTTAGCTTGTGCTACAGCATTCCCGTAAGTTTCTTCACGTAGTCCGAAACCGTCAAGAATGATTAAAGCTGTTGGCTTTCTCATTTTACCGCCCCCAGAAGGCCTAAGAAGGAAGCTGGCTCTAAGCTAGCACCGCCAACTAAAGCGCCGTCGATGTCAGATTGTGCCATGTACTCTTTAATGTTTTCTGGTTTTACGCTACCGCCGTATTGAATACGAACAGCTTCTGCAGCTTCTGGAGAAACAGCTTCTGCAACAACTTTACGGATGTGCGCACATACTTCATTTGCATCTGCAGAAGAAGAAGATTTACCTGTACCGATAGCCCAGATTGGCTCATAAGCGATAACAGTTGCTTTCACTTGCTCTTCTGTTAAACCTGCAAGTGCTTTTGTCACTTGACCTGCTACTAGATCAAATGTTTTTCCGCTTTCGCGTTCTTCTAAAGTTTCACCACAGCAAACGATTGGTGTTAAACCATGTTCAAATGCTGCAAGAGTCTTTTTGTTTACTGTTTCATCTGTTTCAGCAAACATTTCACGACGCTCAGAGTGGCCAAGTACTACGTAGCCTACTTTTAAGTCGCTAAGTGCTACTGGGCTAATTTCGCCAGTGAATGCACCATTTTTTTCGAAGTGCATGTTTTGTGCACCTACTTGTAAGTCAGTTCCTTCAGATGCTGCTACTAAGCGCTCTAAGAAAAGAGCTGGAGAGCAAACTACTGCATCAACAGCTGAAGCTGCTGGGATTTGACCTTTTACTTCCTCTACGAAGCTAACTGCTTCAGATAGAGTTTTATTCATTTTCCAGTTACCTGCGATAATTGGTTTACGCATGCTTTGCACCGTCCTTTTTCTTTGGCTGCTACTTATTTGTCGTTAAGACAAACTACACCTGGAAGTTCTTTACCTTCCATAAATTCTAATGACGCACCGCCGCCAGTAGAAATGTGGCTCATTTTATCAGCCATACCGAATTTTTCAACAGCTGCTGCAGAGTCACCACCGCCGATAACAGAGTATGTACCTTCTGCATCTGCTAATGCTTGTCCTACTGCTTTTGTACCTTCTGCAAAAGGAGTCATTTCAAATACACCCATTGGTCCGTTCCATACAACAAGCTTAGAGTTTTTAATTACATCTGCGTAAATTGCGCTTGTTTTCGGCCCGATATCCACACCTTCCCAATCAGCAGGAATAGAATCGATATCTACAATTTGTACGTTTGCAGTTTCAGAGAAATCATCTGCAATTACGCAATCAACTGGCATGTAGAAGTTTACGCCTTTTTCTTTCGCAAGTTCCATAAACTCTTTTGCTAAATCAACTTTGTCATTTTCACATAGAGATTGTCCGATTTCATGACCTAACGCTTTAACGAATGTATAAGCAAGGCCACCACCGATGATTAAGTTATCTACTTTGTCTAATAGATGACGAATTACACCGATTTTATCTTTTACTTTCGCACCACCGATGATCGCTGTGAATGGGCGCTCTGGGTTAGAAAGTGCTTTACCTAATACTTCTAACTCTTTTTCCATTAAGAAGCCTGATACTGCTGGTAGGTAGTCTGCAATACCTGCAGTAGAAGCATGAGCACGGTGAGCTGCACCGAATGCATCGTTAACGAAAAGATCAGCAAGAGCTGCAAATTCTTTTGCTAATTCTGCATCGTTCTTTTCTTCGCCCGCATAGAAACGTACGTTTTCAAGAACTAATATGTCGCCTTCGTTCATTGCTGCAACCATTTCTTGTACAGCTGGTCCGAATGCTTCGTCTGCTTTTTTCACGTCTTTACCAAGAAGCTCACCTAAACGTGCAGCTACTGGAGTAAGACGCATTTCTTCTACTACTTGGCCTTTTGGACGACCTAAGTGACTTGCTAAAATAACTTTCGCTCCTTGCTCTACTAAATATTGAATTGTAGGAAGAGCTGCACGAATACGAGTCTCGTCTGTAACTTTGCCATCTTTCATAGGTACGTTGAAGTCAACGCGGCAAAATACTCGTTTACCCTTTAAATCTACGTCACGAATTGATTTTTTGTTCATTGGATTTCCCTCCGACTAGTTAGGATTGACAAAACCCATTCAAAAGCTTATCACATTTGCTTCTAAAACGAAAGAAGAGAGAGGGAACAAACCCTCTCCCTCGTTTTGTCATTGAGAACTTATAAACTTAAGAATTAAAGACCTTTAGAAGCGATGTAGTCTACTAAGTCAACTACGCGGTTAGAGTAACCAGTTTCGTTGTCGTACCAAGAAAGAACTTTAAGCATGTTGCCTTCCATAGTCATTGTAGATAATGCATCAATTGTAGAAGAATTTGTGCATCCGTTATAGTCGATAGATACTAATGGCTCTTCGCTGTATCCAAGGATACCTTTTAATTCGCCTTCAGCTGCTGCTTTGAATGCTGCATTTACTTCTTCAACTGTTACTTCTTTGTCAAGTTCAACAACTAAGTCAACAAGAGAAACGTTAGCAGTTGGAACACGTACTGCGCCACCGTTTAATTTACCTTTAAGTTCTGGTAATACTAATGCTACCGCTTTAGCTGCACCAGTTGTAGTTGGAATCATGCTCATTGCTGCTGCACGTGCACGACGTAAGTCTTTATGTGGTAAGTCTAAGATTTGTTGGTCGTTAGTGTAAGAGTGAATTGTTGTCATCATTCCACGTTTGATACCGAACTTCTCGTTAAGAACTTTAGCGAATGGTGCTAAGCAGTTTGTAGTACAAGAAGCGTTAGAGATTACATTGTGTTGAGATGCATCGTATTCTTCGTGGTTAACACCCATAACAACAGTGATATCTTCGTCAGAAGCTGGTGCAGAGATGATAACTTTTTTAACTGATCCACCTAAGTGTTTTTCAGCGTCTGCTTTTTTAGTGAAGCGTCCAGTAGATTCTACTACTACTTCTACTCCGTAGTCACTCCATGGTAATTGTGCTGGGTCACGCTCAGCGATAACTTTGATTTCTTTACCGTTAACAACGATGCTGTCGCCGTTAGCAGATACTTCTGCGTTTACTGTTCCGTGAACAGAGTCATATTTTAAAAGGTGAGCTAAAGTGTTAGCGTCTGTTAAGTCGTTGATTGCTACTACTTCCACGTTAGGGTTGTTAAGAGCTGCGCGGAATACCACACGTCCGATACGTCCAAATCCATTAATACCAATTTTAGTCATTTGAATTTCCTCCTTGGGGGATTATATTAAAGGGTAATACCCTTTGTTAACTGTTTTGCTGCACCTTCGTCTGTAATTAGAATCGAAGTGTGCCCTTGTTTAATTACAGCCTGTATTGCTTTTGCTTTTGAAGAACCTCCAGCGACTGCAACAACGTGAGATACATGATGTAAATCTTTTAGCTGCATACCTACTGTTTGTACTTTATGAACGACATTACCTTGTTCATTGAAGTAATAACCGAAAGCTTCGCCGACTGCTTCACTTGTTTTAATTTTCATCCAATCTGCTTCTGAAGTACTTCTGCGACGTGCCATTGTTAACGCATCACCTATTCCATGAATGACGATATTGGAAGATCGAATCAACTCAAGAACTTCTTTCACGGAAGGCTCTGTTACAATGGAAGCATATGCTTCGCTACTAACATGGTCTGGAACATACAATAAGCGATAATTACTCATCGTATTCTGTGCCATTTTTGCACAAATGGTATTGGCCTCTAATTCGACGCCTTCTCCAATTCCACCACGTGCTGGGACAAATAGCATATGTAAATCTTTGCAATCTAGTTGCATCATGTCCGCAGCAGCAGCTAGCGTTGTTCCTCCAGCCACAGCAACGATATTATTCGCTGTCAGATGATCTTTTATACAAGTCACACAAGCACGGCCCATCTCCAGCTTGACCCAGGGTGATTCATCACTATCACCAGGAACAACGAAAACTTCATCCAAGTCTAATGTTTCCTTAAGTTGTTTTTCTAAAACCTTTAACCCGGAAATTTCTTTCATAAAGTCTTCCAAAGCAAGAACCACAGTTGTTCCTTCTTCTGTTAAAGTCATTCCAGAAGAGGCGACGTGAACTAAGTTTTGTTCTTTCAAAACTTGTACTTCACTTCGCAATACTCGTTCTGTCATACCAAGACTTGCAGATAAATTTCTTCTGCCAATCGGCTGCATGAGACGAATGTGCTGAAGAATTTGCATTCTCGTTTGCATAACAGGTAGCAGATCAGGTAATAATTTTTTTGTATTTTGAATCCATGAGCGCATATCTTTTCTCCTCACTGCATCGGTTCATTTTCCCTCGTGGTCACTTTGTGTCCCGTAGTGACATTTTATGTCCCACTAGGTTTAAAAAAATAATCCCTGCTACGTTTATTATTGTAACAGGAGATAGAAACTTATTCAACTCTTAACTGCATTCTTTATATAGTTTATTATGACATCTTTGTGAATGACACCGCATCCCGCCTGTTTTCCGTCAATTTCCACGACCGGAATCATAAGTTGATACTTTTCTAAAAGCTCATCGTCTTCATATATATCTATTTCCTCGATTTCAAAAGAATATACATGCTGTACCTCTTTCAAAATCTGTTTTGCTTTCACGCAAAGGCCACAATCTGTTTTCGTATATAAAACAACCTTCATCTTCTTCACCTATCCAATTGTTTTTCGAAGAGAAGAAGCAGGAATGTTCATTTGTTCTCGATATTTTGCAACTGTTCTACGAGAAATAACGATTTCATGCTCTTCTTCTAACAATTTTGAAATTTTCTGATCGGAAAGTGGTTTTTTCTTGTTTTCTTTTTCTACAAGCGTTTGCATCAATTGCTTTACACGTTTTGTAGAAACGGCCTCATCTTCTGTTGTCACCACTGCATTGCTAAAAAATGATTTCATTTCAAACAATCCGTGCGGCGTTTGTACATATTTATTACGGGTAGCACGGCTAATTGTAGATTCATGTACACTTAGTTCTTCAGCTACTTCTTTTAAGGAGAGTGGTTTTAAGTACTCTGGCCCCTGCCAAAAGAAATCATGTTGTTTCTTCATAATGATTTCCATCACTTGCAAAAGCGTTTGTTTCCGTTGCTTTAAACTGCGCATAATCCACTGCACATGCTGATACTTCTCAGATACATAAGAAGCAACCTCACTTTCACTATTATGAAGAAGTGCACTATACTCTGAATGAATTTCAATCCTTGGCATGTTACGTTCATTCATTTGTAAAACGAGACGATCGCCGTCCTTTTTAACAGCCATATCAGGAACAATATAAAGCGGTTTTTCAGAGCTAAACGCAAGCCCTGGTTTTGGCTGAAGCGATGTAATACAATCAACAGCTGATTGTAATTCTTCATTATTACATTTCATAACATGGCTAAGTTTCCGCCAATCTTTCTTAACAAAATACGCGAAATGTTCATCCACAATCATTTCTGCCAGCTCATCTCGTTTTTGTAAGCGCTTCAATTGAAGTGATAGACACTCCTGAATATTACGTGCTCCCACCCCCGCTGGCTCTAATGACTGGACAAGCTCCATAGAACAGTCCACTACATCAATATGTGCTGCAAGTAGTTCTGCTAATTCTTCATTTGTTTCTTGTAAATAACCATTCTCATCCATGTTCATAATGATGAAAGAAGCTGCTTTTCGCTGTTCTTCATCTATTTTATAATACTGTATTTGATCTAATAAGTGTTGCTGAATCGTTGTCGAATCCACACTGTAAATTTCCATTTGATTATCAATTTGTTTGCTTGTACTTTTACTTTTGCTTGAGCTCTTTTTCTTCTCCCTCTCAAAGCCACCTAACTCAATAAGGGGATTCTCTAACGATTGCTCATACAAAAACTCCGATAATTCCTGCACATTATATTGGAGCATTGTAATCGCTTGTCTTAACTCTTGTGTCATGGCCAAACGTAAGCTTTGTTCTTGTAAAAGACTTGCCTTCAAACTAATCTCCCCCTTGTTTCTATTGTACAATAAGTTCCCTAAAAGGAGAATCCTGCGCAGATACCCATTCCAAATATTATTAATTTATATGTATTAATGAAATTTACATCTTACAACTGAAAAATGGATAATATTGAAAGAAAACAATAAAAAATATATATAAATACAAGTTGAAGAACTGACATAAAACCTTTCTTTTTTGAGTAGAAGAGAGGATCCGCTCAAAAAAGAAGCGGTCAGTGCCTTTTTTAGCCCCGTGCCAAGTGAAAACAAAGAGAGAGACCAAATGCAGGTCACCTTTTGTTCTTCATAACGGCGACTGATACGCTTGAAAATCAAAATGAATATATAACAATCATTTTTATAACCACATACTAATAGTAAATCTTATGAACAGATATAACAAGAAGGAAATAAAAAAGTCCTAACCTACAAATGTAAGTTAAGACTTTTTGACGCGCCCAGAGGGATTCGAACCCCCGGCAGACGTGGTACCGGAAACCACCGCTCTATCCGACTGAGCTATGGGCGCATAAATGATATATTGGTAATTATATCTTCTTATGCCAATGTACGCAACTACTATCATATAAAAAAGCTCTCCTCACTATTTCTTCAAAAACAAATCATCAATCCTAAATTTGGTAATTATAATTTAGGTCCTACTCACAAATTATAATCATTGAATTCATATTCTTAAGGAGGCTTCATTCAATGACTGTAATTACAAAATTAAAACAAACTGTTTCTGGATTAAAAAGTGCGCAAGCAAGCTTAGAAGGGTTCGCTCTTGATACGGACAACCAACAAGCAAAACAACTTTTCCAAACAGCTGCACAACAAACACAATCTATTATTGATTCTTTAAACCCACGTGTTGATGAAGTTCAGCAAGAAGAGCCTCAATACGGACAACAATAAGTGAAAGTACTATACCATCTCATGGCACTCACTTTTTGAGAAACAGAAAAAGGATGATTCCATATCATCCTTTTTCACTCAGATTACATAAAGCAATAGAAATGGAATGATCGTAATGCGAAAACTTGGAATCATAACCGCGTTATTCGTACTCCTACTCAGCTCATTTACCGGCTGTGGTAGGAGTCCATTAGATAAAAAAGTAAAAAAAGAAGAAGCGAAACGAACAGAGGAAAAGAATGGTCCAAAGTTAACGAAGATGAGTACAGAATCCTTTAATCAGTCTATCTCTCAAGAGGCAAAGAAGAAAGTACTTGCTATGGAGGAAATAATAAAAGCCACAGCCGTTAACTCCAACTTAGATCTTTACATAGCTGTCAAACCAGAGCATCACGAAAGATTTGGTTTAAAACCTCTGCGCACCAAAATCAAAAAACAATTAAGCGATGAGTATCCTACTTTCGATATTCGAGTAAGTACAGATCGAAAAATTTTCATGCTGTTAGATACGCTAGAGAACAAAATTAAGAAAAAAGAAGTAAACAAGGATCAGATTAAAAAACAATTAAAGCTCATTCAATCAGAAATAAAATCCGATACGTAATTGTACGTTTTCTAAAAGAAAAGGAAGGATTCAAATGTCCAGTAAAGACAAAAATTTAACACCTGTACAACAGGAATATAAAAAATTCGCACAACAGCGCGAACCGAAACGGCCTGTTTTAAAAAATTGTATAAAAGCTTTTTTTGTTGGCGGTCTTATCTGTTTTATTGGCCAACTCATCTCTACCTTTTATATCACCTATTTCGATTTCACTGAAAGATCTGCTGGAAACCCAACAGTAGCGACACTCATTTTCATCTCTATGTTGCTAACTGGATTCGGTGTGTATGACCGTCTTGGACAATTTGCTGGCGCTGGTACAGCTGTACCGGTTACTGGTTTTGGCAATTCTGTTATCGCCGCATGCATCGAACACCGCACGGAAGGTTTTGTCCTTGGGGTAGGTGGCAATATGTTTAAATTAGCAGGATCCGTTATTTTATTTGGTGTATTTTCTGCTTTCGTAATCGCTCTTATTAAAACCATTCTTATTCAATGGGGAGGCTTGTAAATGTTACAAGGACACCGAACATGGGTATTTGAAAATAAACCAGTTATCATTTCAACAGGTGTAATCGGTGGGCCATTTGAAGCAAAAGGAAAAATCCCTGAAGACTTTGATACTCTTCATGAAGATTTATGGCTCGGGCAAGATTCTTATGAAAAGGCGCATAAAATTTTATTTGAAGAAGCTTGTAGCCGCGCAACGGAGAAAGCAAGACTTCGTAAAGAAGATATTCAATTTGTACTCGCCGGAGACTTAATTAACCAAATTACACCTTCAAGCTTTGCTTGTCGTACACTTGGCACTCCTTATCTTGGATTATTTGGTGCTTGCTCTACTTCTATGGAAGGCCTTGCTCTCGGTGCAAGCATTGTAAATGCAAAAGGTGCAAAATATTTATTAACAGGTTCATCAAGTCATAATACAGCCGTGGAAAAACAATTCCGCTATCCAACTGAATACGGCGGTCAAAAACCACCTACCGCTCAATGGACCGTAACTGGTGCTGGGGCTGCGCTTTTAAGTAGTGCAGGAGATGGACCGCGTGTGACATCCGCAACAATTGGACGGATTGTTGATATGGGCTTAACTGACCCCTTTAACATGGGAGGCGCGATGGCTCCAGCTGCTGTCGATACAATCGAAGCACATTTACGCGATATGCAAATTGATGCATCTCACTATGATTTAATCGTAACGGGCGACCTAGGTCATGTCGGACGTGAAATTTCCTATGATTTACTGCATAAACACGGAACAAAAGTAAAGAGCGAGCAATTTCAAGATTGTGGATTGCTCATTTATCGGGAAGGCCAACCCGTCTTAGCTGGCGGAAGCGGGGCAGGTTGTTCAGCAACAGTCGTATACGGACATTTATTAAACCGAATGAAGAAGGGTGAGTTCAAAAGAATGCTTGTCGTAGCGACCGGCGCTTTATTGTCTCCTCTTACATTTCAACAAGAAGAAACCATTCCGTGCATCGCTCATGCCGTATCGATTGAATTTGGAGGTGTAGAGCAATGATTTTTTTCTGGGCTTTTGTCATCGGTGGACTCATCTGCGTAATCGGACAGCTTATGTTTGATGTCGGTAAGCTCACGCCCGCTCACACAATGGCAACACTCGTTGTTGCTGGTGCTATATTAGATGGATTTAATTTATATGAACCACTAATCGATTTTGCCGGAGCTGGGGCAACCGTTCCGATTACAAGTTTCGGAAACGCCCTTGTTCATGGAGCAATGGCAGAAGCGGCAAAGCACGGGATTGTCGGCGTTATAACAGGTATGTTTAAAGTAACCAGTGCTGGTATCTCCGCAGCCATTATATTCGGATTTATCGGCGCATTACTATTTAAACCAAAAGGATAAGAGGTGTTCCCATGACCGTTGTTGCTAGTGTAAAAACATGTCTCGCTAGTTTAAAAGGTGCCCAAGCAAGTTTAAGTACCCTTTCACAAGACGCGGCTGACGAAGAAGCAAAACGCGTTTTCCATGAATGTATGTTAGAAATGGATAGTGTTATCGCTGATTTAAAGAACAGAATTTCGATGTTAGAACGGGAAGAACCACAATATAAAGGATTTTAGGCAAACTGGAGGGAATTTATATGCCTCACATTCACATACCAGAATGGCCACTTGTCATTATACGTTCTTTATGTATCTTGATTATTTTATTCGCTATCACAAAATGGCTTGGAAAAAGACAAATCTCTCAGCTTTCTTTTTTCGAATACATAGCCGGTATGACAATTGGTGATATCGCTGCTGAAGTATCGACTGGTCTAGAACAAAACTTTTTCCACGGTGTTTCCAGTATACTTGTTTTTGCGATCGTACCTTTTCTCGCTGGACTTGCTTCTTTAAAAAACAAAACAGTACGAGACTTCTTTGAGGGAAAATCTACTGTTTTTATAAAAGATGGAAAAGTACTCGAAGATAATTTGAAGAAGGAAAAATATACAAGCGATGAATTACTCGAACTCCTTCGTAAAAAAGATGTATTCAACATAGCTGATGTTGAATTTGCTGTATTAGAGCCAAATGGCGAATTAAACGTCTTATTGAAAAAGGATAGACAACCACTAACCGCAAAAGACATCGGACTAAAAGTGCCAAACGAAAAGGAAACACATACAGTGATTATGGATGGAAATGTACTAGATGAACCACTTTCAGCTAGCGGTCATAATCGCGCTTGGCTTCACATGGAGTTAGAGAAGATTGGAGTTGTAATAGAAAATGTCTTTCTTGGACAAGTCGACTCTTACGGACAACTTACTGTCGACATCTATAATGACAAAATCCAAATGCCTTCGCCTCAAAATAAGCCATTGCTATTAGCTTCTCTAAAAAAATGTCATGCTGATCTTGAATTATTTTCTTTAGAAACAAAATCGAAATCGGCAAGCCAAATGTATAGTAAAAATGCACAACAAATCGAACACATTTTAAATAAAGTAACCTACCTCTTAAAAGAATAGGAACCAAAAGGACGCTTCTACAAAAAAGGCGTTCTTTTGTTTTTTTATAAATAACATACTTCTCCTATTACGTTTAAATTTATATAATTCGGTTATGATGTTGAAGATACATAAGCAGGGAATTCCAAAAACATAGCGAATAAATCATGATACAACTACATATTTTTTTGATTTAAAGTGGTTTCGTTTGACCTTTATTGACCATAATTGTATTATAAGACTAAGAAAGCTTTCAAAGGAGGAAATAACAGATGAATTTAATTCCTACAGTAATTGAACAAACAAATCGTGGAGAACGCGCTTACGATATTTACTCTCGACTATTAAAAGACCGCATCATTATGCTTGGTAGCGCAATTGATGACAACGTAGCAAACTCAATCGTTTCCCAGCTTTTATTCTTGGAATCTCAGGATCCAGAAAAAGATATTCACATCTACATCAACAGTCCTGGCGGTTCTATCACAGCAGGTATGGCAATTTACGATACAATGCAGTTTATTAAACCACAAGTATCAACAATTTGTATCGGTATGGCAGCATCTATGGGTGCGTTCCTACTTGCAGCAGGTGAAAAAGGAAAACGTTATGCACTTCCAAACAGTGAAGTAATGATTCACCAACCACTTGGCGGCGCACAAGGTCAAGCGACTGAAATCGAAATCGCTGCAAAACGTATCCTATTCTTACGTGAAAAATTAAACCAAATTCTTGCTGATCGTACAGGTCAACCATTAGAAGTTCTACAACGCGACACAGACCGCGACAACTTCATGACAGCAGAAAGAGCACTAGAATACGGCTTAATCGATAAAATCTTTACAAATCGTTAATAGATTAAAAGCGGAAGCGGCTCGTTTAAAAAGGTTGCTTCACAAAAAAGCTATCGCATATGCGATAGCTTTTTTCTTATGGAATAGCGAAAGTGTTTCGAAACAAAACGCTAATAGAAGCTTTAATCAGTACCACTGGTTAAAATTTCACTTTCTCTCCCACCTAATTCTCCCTCTGAATCTTGAGATAGGAGCTCATTCTACGAAAGAACAAGTGAAGAGCAGTATGTTTCCAAAAGTAGAAAGGAATTCAATATTATGCATAGTCTCCTTAATATTGATTTTTATCTAGTTTAATATACCCTATCCAGTTACTCGATATATTCTCTAAAAGCTAACTTATTTTCAACTATAATCTGCTTATTTCCAATTGACGTCATAAATCCTAAATCTTCAAATTTACTTAATTTACGACTAATTGTTTCTCTTGTCATTCCTATATAGTTTGCCATTTCTTCTCGTGTCAATGGTAAGTTTATAAGTATTCCTTTATCAGTATCTTTACCATACGTTTCACAAAATTCTAGAATTATATAGGCGATTCTAACTTCCGGATTATTTGTTGCCAAATTGTGTGCTAAATTCTCCGTGTGTGCTAACCGTTGTGTAACGGTTTTTAACAATTTTAATGCAATACCTGGATTCCGCTCCATAATACTATCCATATCAACTTTTGTTAACATACAAATTTTTGTATCTTCTATAGCATATGCACTGAAATTACTCTTCTCATCGCAATTAAATATATTTAATTCACAAAAACATTCACCACTTGTTAAAATATGCAAGATTTGCTCTTTTCCTTGAAGAGTTAATTTGGATAACTTTACTTGCCCCTGATTAATAATAAATAATGTATCTGACTTCTCTCCTTCATGAATTAATGGTTGCCCCTTTTTAAATTGCTTATGTTTTGTCATTGAAGCTATTTTTAAAATTTCTTCATCAGATAGGGACTGAAAAATGAGGACCTTTCTTGGACAAGGCTTCACTGTATTTTTACGATAACATTTTTCTTTCACATTACCTCACCTAACTTTAAATATATTATATAAAGTGAAACTTTAATCAGTAAGAATTTTCTTATCCCTTGCCTAACCTCTCTACTTTTGCTGAATTCTATCGTATCTACATTATTATATCTTTTCTTAAAGTACCCACGTGTGACCCCAATCACATAAAAAACTCTTTCCTTATAAAAAATAACGAGAGATTAAATAATCTTCTCGTTACTTTTTTTGCTATTCTTCTACTGGCGCAAAATGTTCAGTATCTTCTCCACATACTGGACACACCCAATCTTCTGGTAAATCTTCAAAACTTGTTCCTGGTTCTATATCTTCGTCTGGATCTCCAATTTCTGGATCATAAATATAACCACATGGTAAACAAATATATTTTTTCATTATAATGCCTCTTTCTATTACCATATTAAGATTGTAGTTTCTCTTTTACCTTGCTCATTATTTCACTTATATTCGTATTTTTTATATTGATCTCTTCCAATGATACTTGTTCTTCAATAGCGGATTTGTAAGGGATAGATGCAACTACTCCTTCTAATGAGATAACACCTACTATTTTATTATCTTTAATAAACAACCTTGTATATTTCTCTTTGCCATCCTCTTCAACAATCGTTGTATCACATTGTTTTTCATCAATACATCCAATTGAAAATAAAGATATATCAAACGCATTAAAGATTGTAACTGGAATTGCTTTCTTGTAAGTAGCAGAAATAGAAACCATGTTACTACCTGCAATTTTTCCTTGATCCATTGCTCGTCCCCATAGACCGTCAATTTCACCATTTACCTCCGCTACATCCCCAGCAGCATATACAGACTCCACATTCGTTTCCATCATCTCATTGACAACAATACCTCTATTTACGTGGATAGGAGTATGATTCACTAGTGAAATGTTAGGAGTGACTCCAATTGAATACACAACACTATCACAAGCAATTCGTTGATCACCATTTACTTTAATTCCAGTTACTTCTTCTCCTCCGAGAATAGAATCAATAGTTGTATTTAAATATACCTTTACTCCTGCACTTTCAATTTTTTGTTTTAATAAAAGAGACGTTTTCTCATCTAATTGTCCTCCCATTAATTTATCTGCAACTTCTACAATTGTTACTTTTTTACCTGCATTCACGATAGACCAAGCTGTTTCTAATCCTTGTACGCCTCCCCCAATGTTTACAACACTCTTTTTACCTTCTAAACATGTTTTAAAATCATCCGCGTCATGCATGTCTCTAATCGTAAAGACATTTTTTTTATTTATTCCATCTATTCGTAGCTTCTTATTATTTGCACCTGTACAGATTAACAGTTTGTAATAAGCAATTTTTTCATTATTCGCTGTAACAATATGTTGCTGCTTCGTATCTATTTTTACCACCTTTGTATTTGTAAAAACTGATATATTATTTTTTTGGTACCACTTCTCTTTTTTGATTAAAACTTTTTCGCTATGCAAATCTGTGTATAACTCTTTTGATAGTTTAATTCTGTTATAGGGTAAAGGCGATTCTTCACCAAAAATGAATATATTTGAATCTTTATCATGGTCTCTAACTATTTTTGCAGCATTTACAGCAGCTACTCCGCTTCCGATAATAACAAAATTCTTTTCCATGTCTTCACCTACGTTTTTCTATTAAATAGAGCTTAATAATAAGTCTGTAACAAATGTTGTTGCATGTTTGATTTGTTGTGTTTTTTCTTCACTCTTTGGAGAGAATCTTATGCGAATAGGGAATTCAACATGAGTCATACCTGTAGATTTAATAACATTTGATGTACTTTGGACATTCATGTTTGTTTCATTTAGGTAATCTTGTACTACCTCGATTGCTTCACCACTCCAACCGTATGATCCGAATGCAGCTGCGATTTTCCCTTCTAAGTTCATTTCCTTCACTTCTATTAAAATTTCTTCTAAGTTTCCAATCATATCTGCATATTTAGTTGACGATCCGATGAAGACTGCATCTGCTTCTTGAATACTTCCTAGAATCTGAGCTTTATCCGATTTATCAGCATTAAATACTGTTACTTTAATATTATCTGCCTCGAATGTTTCTTTAATGATATTCGCAATTTTTTTCGTGTTGTTTTTAATAGTTGTATATACAATTGTTACTTTTTTACCTTGCGTTGTATCTTTACTCATTTCTGCATATAAATCGATATATTTTTGGACATCTTTTCGTAAAATGTACCCATGAGATGGAGCGATCATTTGTACATCTAAACCTTCTAATGCCTCTATTAACGTTCTAACATATCTTCTATGTGGATGAATAATTGCATTATAATAACCAATAAAATCTTCTGTGATATCTACATTCGCTTCATCGATAAAAATTTCATCATTCGCTACGTGAGTACTAAAAATATCACATGAGAATAAAATTTTATCCTCTATGCAATACGTGATCATTGTTTCTTCTGTATGAAGATATGGGGTTTCCTTAAATTTCAATGTTTTTCCACCAATATCTAATGTGTCACCATCTTTTACAACTAAAAAATTCCTGTTATGCAATTTATACATTTCTTGCAACTCAGGTACTGCAATTTCTGTGCATACAATTGTAGCTTTTGTAGCCCTTGATGCTAGTGCTGCCAAGCCACCTGAATGATCAGGTTCTGTATGATTCACTACAATATATTGAATTTCTTGTGGATCAATTAATTCACTTAAATATTCTACAAATTCTCTTCCAAACTCTAGATCAACTGTATCAATCACTGTTGGTTTTTCAGTTTTTAAAAGATACGCATTATAAGTTGTTCCTTTTGCTAAAATTAAACGATGAAACGGAACTTCTCTATTATCAATTTTTCCAACCCAATATATATCCTCTGTTAGCTTAATTTCTCTATTCATATTTTTCATTCCTCCTGATTGTTATCTGTTAACAACAAATGTATTATAAAAATTTCCCTAAGATAAAAAGATGACTGGAATCACATTTTGCGAAAACAAATAAAAAAAGTACTTTAGTAAATGAAAATCTTTTTCTTTACTAAAGTACTTTTTCACATATTTATTTTGTAGCTACAAGAACTAATGCAGACCCATTAGGTAAATACGCCTCTTTTTTAAAATTACCGAAAGTTTCTACAGCCCGAAAACCACATTCTTTTAACATAGGCAGGAGTTGTTTTTTCGTAATAGGATATAACGGAATACTATTTGACAATTCCTTATCATCCACATTCAATGTTGCAGTAAATAATACTTTTTCTCCTTCTAGCGTATAATTACGCTTAAAGGAGAAATGTTTCTTCTCTAGTACCGGAAATTTGAAATTATTTTCATCTAATACTTTTTCATAATTTACAATTTGAATCATTAGTTTTCCGTTTGCTTTTAATTTTTCATAAGATCCACAGATAAAATTAAAGATTTCTTTCGTATTATCTAAATGAACAAGTGTATTTCCAATACAATAAATACCATCAAATACTCCAGGCACATTTTCAATTTGTTGCATCCCAAATGTATTTACACTAAATATCCCTTCGTAAACTGCAGCCTTCTCTCGAATTTTTGCAGCCAGCGTCTTCTCTGGTTCCATTGCAGTAACAGCAAAACCCTTTTCAACTAGCGCTTGGGCTACATTACCTGTTCCTGCGCCCACATCCAGTATAGAGCTACCTTTTTGTAAATAAGAGACTATAAAATTTATTTGTTTCTCATTTGCAGGAAAAAGTTCATCATAATATGGCGTTAACGTTTGATAGAAAGTCATTATTTATACAGTCCTTTCAGTATCTAGCATTCAAATCATAATCAATTACTACCCGCAAATAGCAGGATAATATATATGAAATGTAAAAAAGCTATTTGAATCAGTTTCCTTATCAAAATATTACTGAACCATCACAAATTTACTGTAATAATTACGAGAAATTATTACAGTAAGGCTTTGGCTAACAACATTACTGTAATAAAAAAGTAAATCGAATTTACAATCTCTAAAATACCCAATTTTAAAATTGAAATATTTCTACCATAAAATATTATGGATCGTACTAAACTTGGTATAAAGATAATGCTAAACCACGGTGATACAATTAAAGTAATAATCACAAGTAAAGAATGGTACCCCCACGAAACCCAACGATACGTTGGATTCTTTTTCTCACGAATCATCGACTTTACATAAAACGTACTTCCCATAAAATATAAAAATGATATCACTGCAATTACACATGCTTTCTCATCAACTGTTTTCATTGTGAAATAATAACTAATTATTCCACCTATACAAAACAAAATAATAGCAAATATATCATTTAACAAAGCTCGTTCGTTTTTTTGACGTGAAAAATAAATATTTATGAAAAAGCATGGAAGCATAACAATGGAGAACAACAAAATACGCCATTCATATATAAGAGCAACGATCGCGAACACACAAGCCACACTAAAATAAAGAAAGAAATAATATAGGTAATACTTCTTTCGGGGGTGTTTTACATACATTAATAAAGGATACGTAGCTAAGTATACGAATAACCATGCCAAAAAAAGTGGAATATGGTACCACGTCCCTTTGCCAATTAATACACCTAAAATAAATGGAATAAGCAACATTCCCCACGCTCCATGCTGCTTTGGAATAATTAACTTCATTCTTTCGACACTCTCCCCCAAAGTTTTGATCAATAATGTCATATCGTACTACATACAAAAATATTTCAAATGTTTTTTATAATGCTTTGCTGCTGAATCAAACAAAAGGATCGAGGTCAATATCTATATAAAATAAATTCCCCATATCCTCTTTCATTAAAGATAAGCTATGTTCAAAGAGGATACTGTGAGTAAAATCACTGCATTATTTTTTCTTTGCAATTTTAAATTCATATGAATGGCTCATTTATTATAGGTTTCCTAAATTCATATAGATTACTAAAACCTAGATACCATAAAGTGAAACTTTAATAATAGCAGCGCTCATCCATAATGAATTCCACACCTTTAATCCAGCTCATCATTTAATATCCCAACCTTGTAGCGCAGTGAATCTAACATATATGAAAATCACTAACGATAAAACTCACTCATTATAAGTGATTTATATCACCACATGAACGCTAAATTGTTGATATCCTTAACCCAGATTAAACATTTAAACTTTATGGAGGTATTCATATGAAACGTATTTTTACCGAAAATTCCGTTATTGGCGATATTGTTACACAATTTCCAAAAGCAAGTGACCTTTTCAAATCATATAGAATAGATTTTTGTTGTGGTGGTAATAGACCGATTATCGATGCTATTAATGAAAGAAGTTTATCCGCAGAAGAAATTTTAACAAAGTTAAATACGCTCTATCATGAAACAAAACAATTAAACGAATCTGAATTTGATTGGAAAACAGCTTCTTATAGCGAATTAATTGATTATATTGTGAATAAACATCATCGCTATTTAAATGAAGAATTACCGTTGTTAAGCCCCTACGTAACAAAAGTGTTACGCGTTCATGGGGCAGGACAACCACATTTAGCTCAAATTCATAAACTATTCCATGAATTAAAAACAGAATTAGAGCAACATTTAATTAAAGAAGAAACAGAAGATTTCCCTTTGATTTTAGCATTTGAACAAAATCCAACTGATGAAAATTATATGAAATTACGCAAAGTAGTAGATGAATTAGAAAATGAACACAACCACGCTGGTGATATTATTAAAGAACTTCGTAAAGTTACAAATGACTTTACTCCTCCAGTAGGCGCTTGTGGCACTTATCGTCTTGTCTATCAACGACTTGAAGCTCTTGAATCTGATTTATTCGAGCATATACATTTAGAAAATAACGTTTTATTTCCGCGTGCAATTGCACAAGTTTAAATAAGAATAAAACAGGATAATTGAAAAGAGGAACAACGACCTCTTTTCAATGAATCCCGTTTTATCTATTACCAAACAGATATCTCCATTCACGAAAATCGTATACCTCCCTCTCTCCTCCCTTATGTTTCACAAACCTTACAAATTCCAATTTTGTTTTTGAAATTCGTCTCATTTTCAATCAAAAGTATGATTTTTATCACTGCTTCATTTTTCTATTTAGGATACATTAATAAGAAAAGCACTATCATTGGGATAATGTTAGGAGTGATGAATACATGTCAGAGATAATAAAAAAACACTTACAGGGAGTTTCCCTCTTTAAAGAACTTTCAGAAGAAGAAATTCAACCAATTGTAGAAATTTCACGAATGCGAATGTATAAAGCAAGATCATTTGTATTTATGCAGGGTGATACTCTTGACCGAGTATTTTTTATTCACTCCGGCAAAGTAAAAATTCAAAAAACAGATGCATCTGGCAAAGAACAAATTGTTTCTATACTTCAAGATGAAGAAATGTTTCCTCACTCCGGCTTCTTTCGAAAAGGTTCATTTCCTGCTCATGCTGAAATTCTTGAAGATGCCCAATTAATTGTCATTCCTATCGTTGATTTTGAGATGATTTTAATTAAGCACCCTGGATTATGTATTAAATTATTTAGAGTTCTTGGAGAAAAAATCGTGGATCTTCAAAATAGATTAGAAGAACAAATTCTTCATGACACATATGCGAGAATTATTATGCTACTGCTACGCTTATGTAAGTCAAATGGTGTACAGATAGATGACAAATATAAAATAACGACCCATTTTACGAACCGCGAACTCGCTAACATGATTGGAACATCAAGAGAAACTATGAGCCGAACTATTACTTACTTAAGAAAAAATGAGATAATTGCTACGGATGAGGATGGTTATTTCCTTATCGATCTAAATAAGTTGGAAAATGAAATTATATAATCAGATGCCAAACTGTCCTAAATCAATATTCTATTCGAAGTCATCCCCCTTTCATTAGTGATACTCCCATCAGCGGAGGCTTTCATCTTCCACTGATGGCGAACCTTCATTACAGCCTTTTACAGGCTGTTTACTCTGCGCTACCTCCCTTTTTCTCTCTAAATCTTGAGATCATAATCTCACCAACTGCGAATAACGAGATGAAAGTAAAAGTGACAAACTTGTTAAAAAAACGAATGTGTGATTTGGCTCACAATTTTATTCCTGCCTTTATGTTACAGTGCAATTGATAATTAATATCAATCATTTCGAGGTGAGAATAATGACAAAGCAAATTAATTTTCATCATACTGTTTATGATTTAACGACTCAATGTCCTGAAGTTCTTCCGATTTTAAAAAATCTTGGATTTGAAAATATAACAAAACCTAATATGCTACAAACCGTTGGACGAGTAATGACGATTCCGAAAGGATGTCTACTGAAAGGTATTTCATTAGACGTAGTAAAAGAGGCTTTTCAAAATAGTGGATTTCACATTAACGAGTAGAGGAGAATCCTTATGAGCGAAATCATTAATAACAGGGAACAAGAAGATATAAATAACGCTGAACGTCAAGCAATCTTAAAGACGATTATTAAAGATCTTCATAACGGAAAAAACATTGAAGATGTAACAGCTCAGTTTCAAGAAGCGATCGGAAATATTACCGTAGCAGAAATTTCAAAGCTCGAACAGGCACTTATGGAGGAAGAAGGAATTCCAGTTGAAGAAGTACAACGCTTATGCTCCGTTCATACAGCTGTTTTTAAAGGATCCATTGAAGAAATTCATCAATCTAATAAACAAGAAGAGCAACCAGGCCATCCCATTTATACATTTAAAATGGAAAACAAAGAAATCGATCTACTTGTGAATTTCAAACTTCAACTTCACTATGAACGTTTTGAAAAAGAAGATAGCGAAGAAAATATTTATAAACTAATAGAAGACTTAAATTTATTAATCGATGTTGATAAACATTATAGCCGGAAAGAAAATCTACTTTTCCCTTATCTAGAGAAATACGGCATTTATGGACCAACTCAAGTTATGTGGGGCGTTGATGACAGAATTCGTGCTGCTATTAAAGAGGCAAAACAAAAATTAGTAAATTATAATCAAGATAAAAAATCAGTCTTAGACAGCGTTTCTTTCGTCATCCATGACGTAACTGAAATGATTTTTAAAGAAGAAAATATTTTATTTCCGATGGCCCTTCAAACTCTTACAGAAGATGAATGGCTAAAAATCGCTCATGAAAGTGATGAAATTGGCTACTGCTTAACAAGTCCTACAAGTACATGGAAACCAGAAAGAAATATGATCAAAGAAGAAGCCCTGTCCGGAGGCCTGATTCGTTTTGAAACAGGTATATTATCTTTAAAACAGTTAGAACTAATGTTAAATCACTTACCTGTTGATATTACATTCATTGATGAAAATGATGTTGTGCGTTACTTCTCTCATGGAAAAGAACGAATCTTTGCTCGTACGAAAGCTGTCATTGGTCGAACAGTGCAAAACTGTCATCCACCAAAAAGCGTTCATGTCGTTGAAAAGCTCTTAGAAGATTTCAAATCTGGAAAAAAAGATTGCGAAGATTTTTGGATTCAATTTCAAGATAAATATGTATATATTCGTTACTTCGCAGTGCGCAATGCAGATGGAAAATATATAGGAACTGTCGAATTCACACAAAACATTCAACCAATTCGTGAGCTCCAAGGAGAAAAACGGATTCTTTCATAATTTATCTCGCATTAACGGGCAGTAAGACCCCCACCTCAAGATTCAAAGAAACCCGAGGTGGATAGGTGAGGGATCAACTGCCCGTAAAAGCCCGATTGGTGAGGGCTAATAATCAGTGGGGGATGAAGACCCTCCCACTGATTAAAGTTTCACTTTATATGAGAATGATAAAGTGAACTCATTGACGATTCAACACAACATATCGACCATTCACAGTAAAACAGCTATCGCGTGGGCGATAGCTGTTTTACTGTTTATTTTGCACATAAGCAGCCAGCGCTTCTAAAGCAGCTTCTGCATCTGACCCTTCTGTTATAATCGTTACACTGCTGCCAGATCCAATCGCTAAGCTCATAATCCCCATTATACTCTTCGCGTTGACTGTTTTACCATCTTTCTCAATGAAAATATCAGCATGAAAACGATTCGCCTCTTGTACAAACAACGCAGCCGGACGTGCTTGCAAGCCGTTTTTTAATGCAACCTCAACCTGTTTTTGAACCATAGCTCCGTTTCTCCCCTTTACCGTTATTTTTTTGCTACCGGTTCCCCCGCGCGTAATTTCTCTGCGATTTCATCGATTTTACGCAAACGATGATTGATACCTGATTTACTGATTTTCCCCCCAGATACCATCTCGCCTAATTCTTTCAATGTTACATCCTGATAATTAATACGTAATTGTGCAATCTCGCGCAGTTTATCTGGCAAGACATCCAGTCCCACCGTCTCATCAATGTAACGAATATTTTCGATTTGCCTTAAAGCAGCACCAATTGTTTTATTTAAATTGGCTGTTTCGCAATTCACTAAACGATTGACTGAATTACGCATATCGCGAACAATACGAATATCTTCAAATCTTAACAACGCATTATGTGCACCAATAATGTTTAGGAACTCCGTAATTTTCTCCGCTTCTTTTAAATACGTAATATACCCTTTACGCCTTTCCAACGTCTTACTATTTAAATCAAATCCGTTCATCAGTTCACATATAGAATCATTATGTTCCTTGTATAGCGAAAAGACCTCTAAATGATAAGATGATGTTTCTGGGTTATTTACTGAACCACCTGCTAAAAATGCACCTCTTAAATACGATCGTTTACAGCATTTCTTTTCAATCAATTCCTGTGAGATATTGCGAATAAATGAAAAGTCTCCTCTTACAATATGCAAATCTGCTAATATTTCACGTGATTTTTCAACAAGCCGAACGATATATACATTATTTTTCTTAAGTCGCATCTTTTTACGAACAAGTAATTCTACCGTTACGTCATATCCTTTTTTCAGCAATGTGTAAATTCTTCTGGCAATTGCTGCATTTTCTGTTTGAATATCAATCGAAAGACGACGGTTTGAAAAAGAAAGTGATCCGTTCATTCGAAGCAATGCTGATAACTCCGCTTTCTCACAGCACTCCTTCATCTCAAGCTTTGTCAGCTCTTTCTTTGTTTCTGATGCAAATGACACAGCCCCACCTCCTTATACGATATTTGGGAACAACAATTTTGTCCTATATGAATGAGTAGCGTTATCTCATAAAGAGATAACGCATGCTTATAACAACGAATATAAAATAGAAGCTAGTTTTAATGTATCATGTCTTACAACTTGATCATCATACTTTGCTAATTCATCTTGAATTAAACGAATCTTACTTTCAGCAAAACGATCTTCATCAACCACAACAGGTTCAGACAGCTCTTCTGCATACAGTTTACGTAATCCAGCAGGAATATCATGATTATTTACAATCGCTGTATCGATGAAAGGTGCTCCAAGATGATCATGCAAAGCTTGCACATGATCAAATGCTGTATACCCCATTGTTTCACCGGCTTGTGTCATGACATTACATACATATGCCTTTTTCGCCTTTGCAGCAAGAACAGCGTCCCCGATTTTTTTCACGATTAAATTCGGTAAGATACTTGTATACAAACTACCCGGACCAAAAACAAGCAAATCAGCCCGCTGAATCTCCATCAATGTCTCATACAGTGGTTCTACATCACCCGGTGTTAAAAATACGCGATTAATCTTTTTCCCAAAATACGGAATTTTCGACTCACCTGTTACAATTTGCCCATCTTCCAGTTCTGCATGAAGCACAACACTTTGATTGGCCGCTGGTAAAACACGCCCTCTTACATTTAACACTTTACTCGTTTCTGTAATGGCATGGAAAAAGTCTCCTGTAATCGACGTCATCCCAGCTAGCAATAAATTACCTAATGCATGACCCGTTAAACCTTCTCCGGATGTAAAACGATGTTGAAATAAAGCTTCCACAAGCGGCTCTACATCTGATAACGCAACAAGTACGTTACGAATGTCGCCTGGTGGTGGAATTTCTAACTCATCACGCAATCTACCTGAACTGCCACCATCATCAGCTACTGTAACAACCGCTGTAATATCAACAGGATATTTCTTCAATCCTCTTAATAAAACAGATAGTCCAGTTCCTCCTCCCATGATGACAATTTTAGGTTTTCTCTCTTTTTTCATCCCTTAATGGCCCTTTCTCTTCTCCACATCACGATGAGATACATGAACGATATATTCTGGTTTCAAATGTTTTCCAAGGTATTCTGCAAGCGTAACAGAACGATGTTGCCCACCTGTACATCCAATTGCAATTACAAGTTGACTCTTACCTTCTCTTTTATAATGAGGAAGCATGAAAGTAATGAGATCCGTCAGCTTTTCTAAAAATTTATGTGTTTCATTAAATTTGAGCACATATGACGAAACTTCTTCATCCAGTCCTGTTAAAGGCTTCATCTGTGGAATATAATATGGATTTGGTAAAAAACGAACATCAAATACTAAATCAGCATCAATCGGAATACCGTACTTAAATCCAAATGACATCACATTTACACGAAACGCTTGCTCATTTTCTGTTGAAAACAGATGAACAATTTTCTCGCGCAATTCTTTCGGTTTTAACTCAGACGTATCGAGTACAATATTAGCTCTTGCCTTCATGTCTGTTAATAAATTACGCTCTGCCTCAATCCCTTTTAACGGCAAACCAGTCGGCGCAAGCGGATGCGAACGTCTCGTTTCTTTGTAACGCGTTACAAGCGTGCTATCTTTAGCATCTAAAAATAAAATATGAGGAATGATCCAAGTGCGTTCTGATAAATCATCAAGCGCTCCCCATAAATGTTCAAAAAATTCGCGGCCACGTAAATCAATACCAAGTGCCACTTTATTCATTTTTCCTTTCGAGTCTGCCATAAGTTCAACAAACTTCGGCAATAACATCGGTGGTAAGTTATCTACACAAAAATATCCTAAATCTTCAAAACTTTGTAAGGCTACTGTTTTTCCTGCACCGGACATTCCTGTAATAATTACCATTTTAATATCATTATTCGCTGTCATTGTATCCCCTCCTTGACGGTTTAGCTCGGATCCAATCGATATGAAAGTAATTCAAAGTCTGGTGTATATACAAACGTACCGTAGATTATTCCATTTCCTTTAATTAAATAATCAATAATGTGATAATCTCCTGGTGCCATTGCTAACTCATCAATTTTATCAAATGTATGCCAGCCTATGATGCCTTCTTCGCTTTCCAATTTGTTTTCTCCTGCAAAATCTGTCGCTAAAAAGGAGAACATCATCCATTCAGAAACAACTTTATCACCTTCTTGAATGACAAAAGTGAAGACCCCCTTTAACGCTGGGTTCTTTAAATAAATACCTGTTTCTTCACGATATTCGCGAACAACGGAATCTCTTACTGTTTCACCGCGTTCCATTTTCCCGCCCGGTGCAACCCACCAGTTCCGACGAGGTTTTTGTAATAGGAGAACTTCATTATCTTTGATTAACACACAGTTTGTTACTCTTTGCATGTTTCTTCACCTCAGCTACTTATGATGAATTTCTTCATCACATACTCATTTCATTATACTATCAAAAACACTTTGTCACAATGAAGGAGCTCCTGGCCTAAAGAAACAAAAAAACGATGGAAATTAATTCCCATCGCTGTTGGATTACAAAATAGAATCCCTCACAATTGGCATATCTTATACGCAATATACAAAGATCAAGTCAAATCTTTTAACTCATTATTTGGTAAGGAGACGTAAATCCTTATTGATCATCCACAATAATATACGCTGTTCTGATTGGCCCATGTACACCTACGACGAGATTCATTTCAATATCTGCACTATTTGACGGACCAGAAACGAAATTCACACAAGCTGGCAATTTGTCTCCCGCTTTATTTTGATGGTGAATGACTTTTGTAGCCTGGGTTAACCTTGGCACAATCGTACTTTTAGGAACAATTGCAATATATGACTTAGGAAGAAGACTAACGTGCCTTCCTTTTAATCCATCATTAAATAGAACAACGGTTCCTGATTCAGCAAGAGCGATATCACTGAACGTAATGCCAAGGTCAGCAGCTTTCGCAAATTCTATGTTCTCTTCTTTATGATCTAAGCCCCACTTACGAAAATGTATTGTACCTTCATTGCTTAAAAATTGACTGAGACCATATTCCTTGAACCGTTCATCATTAGAATACATAACAGATTGGATATTCCACTCTGTTAGAAAAGATTGTAATGTTTCAACAAGCCTGGCCTTTGTTGTTCGCTTAACTTGTGTATGAATTACCTCACATTGCTCTATTAACTTTAGTACAAGTTCATCTTGTGTTAATCCGTCAAAAACAGTCCACTGCGGAGAAAAAGACCAGTTCGGTTTTTTTACTGCTTCCGGACGTTTTCTGCCAAGCTTTTCTGATAATTGGAATAAAAATTCCTCACGATTTTGGATGGCCATTATCGTTCTCCTTTACACGTTTTTTAAACCAATCTCTAAACGGTTGTTTTTCTGGAACTGGAAAATCTCTCGCATCCGTCCAAGCTTTTAACGGACCGATTCCACGCTCGATCTTGTCCCCTTTTGTAAGAGGCTTTAATGCATACGGAGCGGTCTTTGTAGCAAGGGAAAATAACCTGGAGCTATTCACCGCTTTTTCAAAACCTTTCATAGCCACGTTCCAAGCTACAGGTGATTGTTTCGCTTCTTCTACAATGTGGCGGCGATGTTTAATTAATAAATCGTGTAACGGTATTTTCACTGGACACGCTTCTGTACAAGCTCCACAAAGGCTAGATGCATAAGGTAAATCTTTATATTCATCATATCCTCCTAAAAGTGGTGTCAACACAGCTCCAATCGGTCCTGGATAAATGGAGCCATACGCATGTCCACCGATATGCCGATATATGGGACATACATTAATACATGCCGCACAGCGAATGCACTGAAGGATACTTTGAAATTCTGTTCCTAAAATATTAGAACGACCATTATCAACAATGACTAAATGAAATTCCTCAGGTCCGTCTGTCCCGCCGGGCTCGGTTAACCCTGTAATATAACTTGTTAACTTTTGTCCTACAGAACTTCGGCATAGAAGTGTTACTAATACATCAAGCTCTTCCCATGTCGGAACAATACGTTCCATTCCCATAACTGTAATTAACGTTTTCGGAAGCGTCGTGGTAAGTCTTGCATTTCCTTCGTTTGCCACGATAGAAATAGACCCAGACTCTGCAACAGCAAAGTTACATCCTGTCACCCCTACATCCGCTGTAAAAAAATCATCACGCAAATAATTCCTTACAAACCTCGCCATTTCCGTAGGATCAGATGTTCCAGTATAATCTAACTTTGTTTTAAATATTTCACAAATGTGTTCTTTATCCTTATGAAGACACGGAACAACAATATGTGATGGAGGATCGTGGTCGTTCACTTGCAGAATAAATTCGGCAAGGTCCGTTTCTAACACTTCTCCTCCAACCTCTTCAATCGCTTCATTTAAACTAATCTCTTCCGTTACCATAGATTTTGATTTCACAATTTTTTTCGCGTTTTTCTTTTTTACAATCCCTTTTACATATTCCCTTGCGTCTTCTGCAGTCTTTGCAAAATAAACAAAACCACCGTTTTTCTCAATATTTTCACTCAGTTGATACAAATAATAATCAAGGTTTTCTAATGTATGCTTTCGAATTTCTTCCCCTAAAGCTCGCCATTCCTCCCAATTCCCAAGACTCTCAGTAGCTTTTAATTTCTTGCCTCTAAGACCATCTTGTGCTTTCCTGACAGCCTGTCTCATGAATTGATCCCCTATACCTGTTTCAGCACGCTTATGAAAAGGATCGTTCCCAATTTTCATTCCCATCTTTATATCCCCCCTCTTATTTTCGATCTTCATTTAATACTTGAGCAATATGCTTTACATCAATTGGGTAACCATTGCGTGTTAAACGTCCTTTTATATTCATTAAGCAGCTACAATCCATCCCGATTAACAGTTCTGCACCGGTTTCCATAATATGCTTTACTTTTTCATCGACCATTTGCTCAGAGATTTCTGGCATTTTCACTGAGAATGTGCCCCCAAATCCACAGCAATCATAATTATGTGATAACGAAACAACTTCCAGTCCCTTTACACATTTTAATAATTTTTGCGGCGGTTCCTTAATCCCCATTAATCGGCTCATATGGCAAGATGTATGAACCGTTGCTTTTTTATGAAGCTCCGCACCTAAGTCTTCTTTCCCTAATACTTCAACAAGAAACTGTGTGAATTCATATGTTTTATTTGCAAGTTCAGTAGCTTTTTTCTTCCACTCTGCTTCACTTTCAGAAAATAAACTAGAAAACTCGTGAACCATCATAGCGCAAGATCCTGATGGCGCTACAACATATTCCGAATTCGCAAAAGCTTTAATCATATGTTTTGCAGCTGTTCTTGTTTCTTTATGATAACCGCTATTATAAGCAGGCTGTCCGCAGCAGGTTTGGTCTTTAGGGAAATCAACTTCACACCCTAAATCTTCAAGAATTTCCACAACATCTTTTCCTACTTCTGGATAAAAAACATCTACAACACAAGTGATAAATATTGACACTTTCATATTTTACACCCCCAAATAAAGTAAAGTAGCCTGTCATGAATTGTACTTTTACAGAAGGTTTACCTTCCTACCAAATGTTGAAAGGCAAGATAAAGCAGAAAAGTAAGCTCAAGTAACTTTTTCACCAAAAGGATCGCTTTCGTATATTCTTGGTAAAAAATACAAAAAATATAAATGCAAATAACAAAAAAAGTGATTGAGAGCTATCTCTCAATCACTTTTTCTTACTAAAATACGATACAATCGCAAACCCTAAAATAAACGTAATAATAGAACTTACAATCGACATACCACCGGCTGGAATCCCAGGAAACACTACTGCAATCGATCCGATGACAAGCCCAATAATTGCAGCGAATGTTGCACTTTTAAAATGTGCTAATAAGTAGCTAATCCCTTTACTACTCACCACAAATCCAACCATAACACCTGCACCAATGACTGCAATTAGCGGTAGGTTTAATGTTGTTAATGCATTAATCGCTGTTGGATATACACCAATAATTAATAAAATAAATGATCCGCTAATCCCTGGAAGTAGCATAGCCATACTTGCCATCCAACCTGCCAAAAATAGTCCAATTGTATTTAAAATTGTTAACGTAGTAATCGGATCTGCCGCTTTATCTGGCTTAAAAAATGCTGTTACAGCTACAAGAGCCGCTGCAACGATTAGTAGAACAATATGTCCTGCTTTAAATGTTTCCTTTGCATTTGCTTCCTTCATTAACATTGGTAAAATACTCAAGATTAAACCAAGGAAGAAAAACTGCGTTGGCTCATAATGATTTGCCAGTAAATACTTAATCACATGACTTAATGTTAAAAATGCCACCGCTACACCAGCAGCAAGCGGAATTAAAAAGCCTAAATGTTTTTTCCATTCACGACTAAAGAATCCGCTAATTGCCGCAAGCAATCTTTCATAAATCCCTAGTACAACAGCAATTGTCCCGCCGCTTACACCAGGAATTAAATCACTAACTCCCATACAAAAACCACGATATATATTACGCCATTCCATACTGAATAAACTCCTCATTTCCCATAATCATTTTTTTCGTAAATTCTAGTATAACAATAACTATTTGTGCGTCCCATGAGAAATTTGACAAACATTTGACATTTTAGGCAGAAATTGAACTACCCCCACCTTCACTTCGTTTAGAGGAGGGGGTCTTCTCGGTTAAAATGATAAAAAAAGAAAGCTACCATCTATGAAGGTAACTTTCTTCTTTAAAAGGATTCATATCCTTATTTTTCTGTTACAGTTTTTAATTCCTCTAACAACTCTTCTACATAATGCTGTGCACTTTGTGCTGCGATACTACCATCGCCAGTTGCTGTTACAATTTGACGAAGCATTTTTTCGCGAACATCACCAGCTGCGAAAATACCAGGAACTTTCGTTTCCATACGTTCATTTGTTTCAATATAACCATTTTCATTTGTAATGCCAAGCTCAGTAAATGGTTTTGATAGTGGTAACATTCCGATATAGATAAAAGCACCATCTGCTTTAAATTCTTGTTCTTCACCAGTGTTAACATCTACAAGTGTTACACTACCTACTTTACCATTCTCTTCGTTAATTTCTTTTACAGTATGATTCCAAATGAAGTCCACTTTCTCATTTTGGAAAGCACGGTCTTGAAGAATTTTCTGTGCGCGAAGAGCATCACGACGGTGAACGATTGTTACTTTTGATGCGAAACGTGTTAAATACACACCTTCCTCAACAGCAGAATCTCCACCGCCAACAACAACAAGTTCTTTCCCTTTAAAGAAAGCGCCGTCACATACCGCGCAATATGATACACCACGGCCGCCAAGTTCTTTTTCACCTGGTACACCGATTTTTTTATACTCTGCACCACTTGCAACAATAATCGCGCGTGTTTTGTATTCTTTTTTACCAGCTACAACTGTTTTATATTCTTTGCCATCGATGACTTCTTTCACATCACCATATGCATATTCAGCACCGAATTTCTTCGCATGCTCGAACATTTTATTTGATAAATCAGGTCCTAAAATAGATTCATAACCTGGATAGTTTTCTACATCTTCTGTGTTTGCCATTTGTCCGCCTGGAATACCACGTTCAAGCATAAGCGTGCTTAAATTTGCACGAGACGTATACACTGCAGCTGTCATCCCAGCTGGCCCAGCACCAATAATAATGACATCATAAATTTTTTCTTCTGACACACTATTCACTCCTATTCATTCCTACCATAACTTACTCTCATTATACTGTTAGCATCTGTTTTTTCCCAATGATTTGCCTACGTGTGAGTACGCTTTACTACTTGCACATATTTTCTCACAGTTGCCACAGATACATTATATATATTTCCAAGTTCGGCCTGTGTCATTTTATTTCTCTGTTCTCCGCGCACAATATACTCGATTGCCGCAGACCAACCAAACACGTTTGTAAATACCGTCCCAGATGTATATAGGCGTATAAAGGTACAAAACCAAAAATGTAAGCACTCTTCAATCAATTCATCTTCTTTATTTGTATAGTTATATAAGGCATCCGCAATCCGAATACATTGTTCAAACGGTTGTAACTCGCTCGGAATACTCTTATGACTGCTCATTAAAAAGAAGTATTTTGCCAGTTGCGAAACAATTGGCACACGATTTTTCGCCTGCGTCACATCAAAGAAAAAGCCAATCTTCTCAGGTGTTGTTAATTCATTCATTAAATACAGTGCTAACATTTGCTCTTCTAACGTTGTACTTTGCTGGAAAGATTTCCTCAGCTCTTCAAACAAAACATTCTGTCCTTCATCAGCTAAATGCAGGGCATTCCACGGCTCTTTCCCTTTTTTATCAGGGTGTAATTCTACAACAGATTGCCACATCTTTTCCGCTGTCTGTTGATCTTTTATCATATAAGCAGAGTATGCAAACCAATAGTAAAAGCTGACATCTCCTTCATAACCTTGACGCTTTAATAACCTTAACCATTTATATGCCGATGCAAAGTGACCAATTGTCGCGAATGTTGTTCCTAGCTTCAATCGATGCTCAAATGACATCGGATATACGGATTCTAGTTGCTTCGCTAACGCTTCTACTTGCTTATGCTCTCCAATTGAATATAGAAAAATAAGCGTATTACATAACGCATGCATATTACCAGGATTTTTCTCTAAAATCATCTCTGTTAACTTTAATGCTTTATCTACATTTCCTAACTGAAAATGAGCAATTGCTAAATTATTATAACCCGACCAAAATTCTGGATAATCTTTCGTAACAACTTCAAGTGTAGCAATTGCTTCTTCTAATTGTCCGTTGCGAATATAACGGTTCGCTTGTTCCTGCATGACAATTAACTCATCTTCATCTTCAAACTCTTCCGCATCCATTGATTCTTCTTCCATAATTTCAAGCAATTCTAACGTCTCTTCCACAAATTCCTTCTCTGTAGCTATCTCTAAATATTGCTCCGCATACTTCTTCGCCTGCTGAAACAAGCCAAGATATGCGTAATTATTTGCTACAAAATAATAGCACTGTTCAATATTAGAATTCGAACGAATCAGTTTCAAGAAAATTTGATTTGATTCTTGATACTCACCGACTTCCGATAATACCGTAGCTAATTGACATAAAATAAACGGCTCTTTCTCACTTTGTGCCGCTCTTCGAAAATATTTAATCGCATCTTGTAATTTATGATTGCGATAAGACTTCATCCCTTTTTTATAAAAGAAATCAGCTAATTGATTAAAAGAGATAACTTGTCCGTTCTCCTTAAATATTCTTTGATTTTTCCCCATATATCCTCCAGTTTTTTGTTTTCTTCGTTCACACCTTCTTCTATTTATAAGTATAAACGATTCCGTAAAAAACAAAACAGTATATTATAATCAATTATTTCCTTTTTATTCATAAAAAGAGAAGAGAAATGTTACATTTTTAACATTGACTTTCTCCTCTCTGCCATCTCTTCCTTCGTATAAATGATACGCATTGGATTTCCACCTACAAAAGCACCGCTTGGTACATCACGGTGAACAAGCGTACCTGCTGAAACAATAGCACCGTCCCCAATCTTCACACCTGGCAATACAGTTGAATTTGCTCCAATCATCACTTCATTCCCTATGATTACTTCTCCAAGACGATATTCCGTAATTAAATATTCGTGAGCTAAAATCGTTGTATTGTAGCCAATTATTGAATTTGCTCCAACTGTAATCTTTTCTGGAAACATAGTATCAGGCATAGCCATAAGTGCAAATGATGTTTGCTCTCCGACTTTCATCCGTAAAAACGTGCGATACAACCAGTTCTTCACAGATAAAAATGGCGTATAGCGTGCAATTTGAATAACAATAAAATTTTTCATTACCTTAAAGAAGGATACTGTTTTATACACATTCCATAATGAATTTGCTCCTGAAACAGGGTAGCGCGTTGTCCGTCGCACTTTGCTCTCTCCCCTTATCTACTATTCAGACAAAATGGATAATAAATCACTCATTTTATCTAGTACATAATCCGGCTTATACGATTCTAAGTACTCTCTACCTTTAATCGTCCATGCCACTGCTGCTGTTTTCGTACCTGCGTTTTGTCCGCCTACTATATCATGATGGTTATCACCAACCATTAATGTTTCTTCCGGTTTTGCATCCAATAGTTTCAATGCTTTTTGAATGGGTTCTGGATGTGGTTTCACGTGTTCTACATCATCAATTGTTACAACAACATCAAAGAACTCCTTTAATTTTGAAAGCTTTAAACCCATTTCTACTGTTTGTCTCGCCTTCGTGGTCACAATTCCAATTTTATAACCTTGTTTCTTTAATTCCTGAACGGTTTCATAGACAGTTTCATATTCTTCCACTAGTTCATCATGATGGTCATGATTAAACTGACGATAGCACTGAATCATCTCATCTACCTTGCCCTCATCCATTGAACGAAACGTCTCATGCAAAGATGGACCGATAAATGGCAATATATCTTCGCGCTTATACTGATCTGGATAGTACTTATTTAACGTGTGTAAAAAAGAAGAAATAATAAGTTCATTTGTATTTATTAATGTTCCATCTAAATCAAATAACACTGTATTTATTTTCATATGCTAAGGTCCTTTCACTGCCTGAATATGAAAGAAGCAGCATCTCATATAAGATGCTACTTTTCTCTAGTTTTCTGAATATCTTTTATCAGCTTGCCCCATTATACGTCTCACAATAATGAAAATGATAGAAATAACAACAAGCCCGATGGACATCACTTGCGCAATGCGAAGCGGTCCTAACATTAAGCTATCCGTACGTAGGCCTTCCACAAAGAAACGTCCAACTGAATACCAAATTAAATACGTAAAGAATAATTCACCACGGCGTAAATTCGCTTTGCGTAATAACAATAATAGAATTACACCTGCAAAATTCCATAATGATTCATATAAGAACGTTGGATGATAATATACACCATTAATATACATTTGATTCACAATAAACTCTGGTAAATGTAAGCCTTCTAAAAACTGTCTTGTTACTTCACCGCCGTGAGCCTCTTGGTTCATAAAATTTCCCCATCGGCCAATTGCTTGTCCAAGAAGAATACTTGGTGCTGCAATATCAGCCAGCTTCCAGAAGGAAATACCACGTTTTTTCGCAAAGAAAATCCCCGTAATCACCGCTCCGATTAAACCACCATGAATCGCCAATCCACCTTGACGAATATTAATAATTTGCCTTGGGTCTTGCACATAATATTCCCACTCAAAAATAACATAGTATGCGCGTGCGCAAATAATCGCGATTGGTACCGCAATTAAAACAAGATCGACAAAAGTATCTTTTGGAATACCTAATCGTTCACCCTCGCGCGTAGCTAACCAAAGTCCAAGCAAAACACCTGTCCCAATAATAACCCCATACCAATAGACTGGGAATGGTCCAAGCTGAATCGCTACACGATCTAGCTGTGGTACAGAACCTAACAGCATATGTATGACCTCTCTCTCCAAACTTATTCTTGATTTCCTAGTTCAATCGCACTCATTAAGCGCTCAGAAAATTGTTGTGCTGCATTGACTCCCATTCGTTTTAATCTGAAGTTCATTGCTGCTACTTCAATAATAACAGCCAAGTTTCGGCCAGGACGAACTGGAAGTGTAATCTTCGTAAGTTCTGTATCTATAATTTTCATTTTCTCTTCATCAAGACCTAGACGATCATAGTTTTTCTTTTGATCCCAAATCTCAAGATTAATCACAAGTGTAATACGCTTGTAGTTTCGCACAGCCCCTGCACCAAATAACGTCATGACGTTAATAATACCTAGACCACGAATTTCTAGTAAATGCTCAATTAAATCTGGCGAGCTTCCTACTAACGTATCTTCATCTTCTTGACGAATTTCTACGCTATCATCCGCAACTAAGCGGTGACCGCGTTTAACAAGTTCAAGTGCTGTTTCACTTTTCCCGACGCCGCTTTGACCTGTAATTAAAACACCAACGCCGTAAATATCTACTAATACACCGTGAACGGCAGTTGTTGGTGCTAACTTACCTTCTAAATAATTTGTTAAACGACTTGATAGTCTTGTCGTCGTTTGGGAAGAGCGTAAAAGAGGCACACCAAACTCACGTGATGCTTGCAATAATTCTCCAGGTACATCTTGACTACGCGTTACAATAATACACGGCGTCTCTTCTGTACAAAGAGCTGTCATTCTTTCTTGCTTTTGCTCAGTTGTTAATGTATCAAAAAAAGTAAGCTCCGTTTTTCCAAGAAGCTGTACGCGATCTGCTGGATAATATGTAAAGAATCCTGCCATTTCAATTCCAGGTCGCGATAAATCACTTGTATCAATTGGACGATGAATTCCTTCCTCACCACTTACTAATTCCAATTGAAATTGCTCAATTAAATCTTTTGTCCTTACTTTCGGCATATGTAAACCTCCACTCCGCTGCGGGTTCAATCTCATTTGATGTAAAATTCCATTCTAACCGATATTGTACCATTTTTTTCTGAAAACAAGAAATATGGTTTCTACTAAATAGAAAAAAACATTTCATGAGGTTCATGAAATGTTTTTCTTTTTGTCATTTTTCTATTTTTTCTCAGATAATGGTTCGACAATTACTTTATCAATCAGCATATTTAAGATAGAAATACAAATTGCCGCAAGAATTGCTACACCAAATCCTGATATGTTAAAAGCATCACCTAACAAAGAATCTGTCATCTCTAATGTAATTGCATTAATTACAATTAGGAAGAAACCAAATGTTAAAACAGTAATCGGTAACGTAATTAAAATTAATAACGGTTTTACAAACACATTTAAAATCGACAAAATAATGCTCGCGATAATCGCGGTTTGTATGTTTTCTATGTAAAATGCGTCTGGTGCAATTCCCTTTAGAAGACCTGATACAACAATTAATACGACGCTATTTACAAGAAGTGATAGAATCCATCTCATTTTCTTACACATCCTTTTGATATATATACTTAATCATACGCTAATGGATAGCAAACGCCAAGTAACCATAAAAAAAGCGAGGGAAAACCTTTCTTTTTTGGTGGGAAGAGAGCATCCACCCATCCATAGGGGGGACAGATCCTTTTTTCGCCCCATCCCAGGAGGAAATGAGTAGAAGTCTCCTTTTGGCTTCATAGTCATGATTTGTATGCTGAAAACCGAAATGAGTTTATCCCGCATTAACGGACAGTAACACTCCCACCTCAAAATTCAGCGAAAGCAAAGAAGTTAGGTGGGAGATGAACTGTCCGTAAAAGCCCGATTCGTTCAACTCATAATCAGTGGGGGATGAAGAAAACCCCCACTGATTAAAGTTTCACTTTATATAACAACTTATTCCAGCCCTTATACTTGTATACCTGCCACGCTAAATCCTCTCCCAAACTAAAACAAGGAGCTAGCCAATTGGCTTAGCTCCCTACTTCAACCCCATTCATCTTCTCTTTCATACGAGCCGTATCACGCTCTAAAATCTCTTTTAAATACTTCCCTGTATACGAACGTTCTTCTTTTACAACTTGCTCCGGCGTACCTGATGCAACGATTTGACCACCTTTGTCTCCGCCTTCTGGACCAAGGTCAACAATGTAATCTGCTGTCTTAATTACATCTAAGTTATGCTCGATAACAAGCACAGTTTCCCCACTTTCAACAAGGCGCTGTAATACTTCTAGAAGTCGTGCAATATCATGTGCATGTAAGCCGGTTGTCGGCTCATCTAAAATATATAACGTACGACCTGTAGAACGGCGATGTAATTCAGATGCAAGTTTCACACGCTGCGCTTCACCACCCGATAATGTAGTAGCCGGCTGCCCTAATTTCATATAGCCTAGCCCTACATCTACAAGCGTCTGCAACTTCCGTTTAATTTTCGGGATGTTGGCAAAGAATTCTACCCCATCTTCAATCGTCATTCCTAGTACTTCAGAAATGTTCTTATCTTTATATTTCACTTCTAACGTTTCACGATTATAACGTTTTCCATGACATACTTCACATGGAACATATACATCCGGTAAGAAATGCATTTCAATTTTAATAATCCCATCACCGCGGCAAGCCTCACAACGGCCACCTTTCACGTTAAAACTAAAACGTCCCTTTTGATACCCACGTACTTTTGCTTCATTCGTTTGCGCAAACACATCACGGATATCATCGAAAACGCCTGTGTATGTCGCTGGATTCGAGCGCGGTGTACGTCCGATTGGTGATTGATCAATATCAATAACTTTATCTAAATGCTCAAGGCCTTTAATTTCCTTATGAGCTCCTGGCTTACTTTTCGCTTTATATAATTTCTGTGCTAACGATTTATATAGAACTTCATTGATCATCGTACTTTTTCCTGATCCAGATACGCCGGTTACTGCTACAAATGTCCCAAGCGGGAATGACATCTTCGCATTTTTTAAGTTATTTTCTTTTGCACCAATAATCTCGACCTTACGCCCATCCCCTTTACGTCTCTCAAGTGGGACCGGAATAAATTTCTTACCGCTTAAATATTGCCCTGTTAATGAATTATCATCATTCATCACTTCATCTGGCGAGCCAGATGACACAACTTGCCCACCATGAATTCCTGCGCCAGGGCCAATATCAAGTAAATAATCGGCCGCCATCATTGTATCTTCATCATGTTCAACAACGATTAGCGTATTTCCTAAATCACGCATTTCCTGTAATGTACGAATCAGGCGATCATTGTCACGCTGATGTAAGCCGATAGAAGGTTCATCAAGAATATATAATACACCAGTTAAACGAGAACCAATTTGCGTTGCAAGACGAATACGCTGTGCTTCCCCACCTGATAATGTTCCTGCTGCACGGCTTAATGTTAAATAATCAAGTCCAACGTTAATTAAGAAACTTACGCGCTCTTTAATTTCACGTAAAATTAAACGAGCAATCTTTTCTTGTTTTTCTGTCAGTTCAATGCCCTCGAAGAAATCATAAACTTCTTGAACAGAGTACTTCGTTACATCCGCAATCGTTTTTCCGCCAACAAAAACAGCTAAGCTTTCTGGCTTCAAGCGGCCGCCCTTACATTTCGGACACGCCTGCTCCGCCATATACTTCTCCATTTGTTCACGAATGTAATCAGAACTTGTTTCACGGTAGCGACGTTCAATATTTGGAATAACTCCTTCAAATAAAATATCACTTTCTTTCACTTGTCCAAAGTCATTCACATAACGGAAATAAACCTTCTCTTCTCCACTTCCGTACAACACTTTATCAAATAACTCTTTCGGTATATCCTTCACAGGCATATCCATATCAATGCCGTAATGATTACACACAGATTGCAGTAATTGCGGATAATATTGCGAACTAGTCGGTTCCCAAGGGGCAATCGCATGCCCATTTAACGATAAGTCCCAATTTGGAATTACAAGTTCTAAATCTACCTCTAATTTTGAGCCAAGCCCATCACAAGACGGACACGCACCAAATGGGCTATTGAAAGAGAACATACGAGGTTCTAATTCACCGATTGAAAAACCACAATGCGGGCAAGCATGATGCTCACTAAATAAAAGCTCCTCTTCTCCAATCACATCGATTAATACACGACCTCCACCTAGTTTCAATGCACTTTCAAGAGAATCTGCAAGGCGGCTTGCAACCCCTTCTTTCACAACGATACGGTCAATTACGACTTCAATGGAATGCTTCTTGTTTTTATCTAACGTAATTTCTTCAGACACATCAAGCATTTCTCCATCAACACGAACGCGAACATAACCTTGTTTCTTTATATCCTCTAATACTTTCACATGTGCACCTTTACGACCTGATACAATCGGTGCTAACACTTGTAATTTCGTGCGCTCTGGATATTCTAAAACACGGTCTACCATTTGTTCTACCGTTTGTGATGTAATTTCAATCCCGTGGTTCGGACAGATCGGTGTCCCAATACGCGCAAATAATAGGCGTAAATAATCATAAATCTCTGTCACCGTTCCGACTGTTGAACGTGGGTTACGACTCGTCGTTTTTTGATCAATTGAAATTGCTGGCGATAACCCTTCAATTGTATCCACATCCGGTTTATCCATTTGCCCTAAAAATTGGCGCGCATACGCGGATAAAGACTCCACGTATCTGCGCTGCCCTTCTGCATAAATCGTATCAAATGCTAATGATGATTTCCCTGAACCAGACAGACCTGTCACAACAACGAGCTGATTTCTCGGAATGGTTACATCAATATTTTTCAAGTTATGCGCCCTCGCACCTTTTACTACGATAAAATCTTTGCTCACTATTTTCACCCTTCCGCTTTTAATTCTAGCAGTAAATCTCTCAGCTCAGCTGCACGCTCGAAGTCTAGTGCCTTTGCCGCTTCCTTCATTTCTGCTTCCATCTTCGCGATTGTTTTTTCTCGTTCTTTCTTCGTCATTTTCTTAGCCGGCCCAGCTTCATATACTTCTGTTTCTTCTGCGGCTGTTGTTGCACGAATCACGTCACGTACTTCTTTTTGAATTGTTTTCGGTGTAATGCCATGTTCCTCGTTGTAAGCTTCTTGCTTTTGACGACGGCGTTTCGTCTCTTCAATTGCAATTCCCATCGATCTCGTTATGCGATCTGCGTACATGATTACATGACCGTGTTCATTACGCGCGGCACGACCAATTGTCTGAATCAATGATCGCTCTGAACGTAAGAATCCTTCTTTGTCCGCATCTAAAATCGCTACGAGTGATACTTCTGGAATATCAAGCCCTTCTCGCAACAAGTTAATACCAATAAGCACATCAAATTTGCCAAGGCGAAGATCTCGAATAATCTCAATCCGCTCTAGCGTTTTAATTTCAGAATGTAAGTAGTTTACTTTAATACCAACATCTTTTAAATAATCTGTTAAATCCTCTGACATTTTCTTTGTTAATGTCGTAATCAATACACGCTCATTTTTCGCAATGCGATCATGGATTTCTCCTAATAAATCATCTATTTGCCCTTCAATTGGTCTTACATCAATTTGCGGATCTAAAAGCCCCGTTGGACGGATAATTTGCTCCACAACTTCCGGTGTAAGCTCTAGTTCATATGGGCCCGGCGTTGCTGATACATACACAACTTGATTCGTTTTCTCTTCAAACTCTTCAAACATAAGCGGTCTATTATCCATCGCTGACGGCAAGCGAAATCCATGGTCAACAAGCACTTGTTTACGCGCTTGGTCCCCATTATACATCGCTCTTACTTGCGGCACTGTTACATGCGACTCATCCATAACAATTAGGAAATCTTTAGGGAAATAATCTATTAATGTATATGGTGTTGAACCAGCTGGACGGAGCGTCAAATGACGGGAGTAGTTTTCAATCCCCGAACAAAATCCCATCTCTCGCATCATTTCTAAATCGTAACGAGTTCGCTGCTCAATACGCTGGGCTTCTAACAATTTACCGTTATCATTTAATTCTTTTAAACGCTCTTCTAATTCTTTTTCAATATTTTCAATGGCAACTTTCATTTTTTCTTCACGTGTAACGAAGTGAGATGCCGGGAAGATTGCTACATGTTCACGTTCTGCTAATACTTCACCTGTTAAGGCATTCACTTCACGGATACGATCAATCTCATCGCCAAAAAACTCAATCCGAATACAATGTTCATCAAGCGATGCTGGGAAAATCTCAACTACATCTCCGCGCACTCGAAATGTTCCGCGTTTAAAATCAATATCATTACGACCGTACTGCACATCAACAAGTTCACGAAGCAATTGATTACGGTCCTTTTCCATACCAACGCGCAAAGAAACCACAAGTTCACGGTATTCTTCTGGCGAACCTAAGCCGTAAATACAAGAAACACTTGCTACAATAATGACATCATCTCGTTCAAATAAAGCTGATGTCGCTGAGTGACGTAATTTATCAATCTCATCATTGATTTGTGCATCTTTTTCAATAAACGTATCGGTTTGTGGTACATACGCTTCCGGTTGATAATAATCGTAATAACTCACAAAATACTCAACAGCATTGTTCGGAAAGAAATCTTTGAGTTCACTATACAGTTGTCCTGCTAATGTTTTATTATGAGCCATTACAAGTGTTGGCTTCTTCACTTCTTTAATAACATTCGAAATCGTAAATGTCTTTCCCGTTCCTGTCGCTCCAAGCAACACTTGATGTTTCTTACCATTATTAATCCCCGCTATCAGCTGCTTTATCGCTCTTGGCTGATCACCTTGCGGGGAATATTCTGAGACAATCTCAAATTGATGTTCCAAACAAAACCGACCTCCTCGTAAAAAATCTGTATTCCCATTTTACCACGAATGCCCATGAAAAAACCAAGAAAACGAACAGATATTCGGTAAAGTTTTCGACAATATAAAGTGAAACTTCCATCAGTAGGGGTTTTCTTCATCTCTACTGATGGTTAATGAATCTATCTTTTACGGGCAGTTGTCCCCCGCCTATCTTCCTCGTTTCTCTCTGAATCTTGAGATGGGGGTCTTACTGCCCGCAAATAGCGGGATAAACATAGCAAAAGGAAGGTTTCTTTTTTTATAAGCTCCTTCCTTTTTTAATCCCATTTATTTTGCCGGTATACGAAACAGGTCATATCCATTATGACCTGTTTCTTTCACACAATCATGTAGCGTATACCCTATATCTTCACGAGTATCTTTCATTATCTTTTTACAAGTATCGGAGTAAATCCCTTTATCTTTACCAGCAAATTTATCATAAGAATTATCTACCTTATAGCTGATTTCTCTCCCATCATATTCTAACGTTTGAAAGATTGGATCTCCTTCATGTGTATAATTCACAATGCATATTTTATCCGCTCTACCTTTTTCAACATTCATGAAGAACTTCTCGAATTTATGTAAATTAGAAATTTTATGTCCTTTTGCAATCACATCATTATTCTCATCAATTTTACCGCCCGATTGTGAACATGCTACTAAGCTTCCAATACAAAATAGAAAACACAATGAGGCAATTCCTGTTCTCATATTAAATCCTCTCCAGCTTGTTTTGGCTTTATACTATCATTCAACACGAGATTAACTAGAAGAACAATATTAATAGGTAGAATTTTCTAAAAAATAAATATTTACAAAAATATTATTTTACTTTAGAATACGAACTACAAAGATTCGACACGATACGACAAAACGGAAATATTTTTCAGAATATTATAACAACTAAGGAGTGAGGGATCTATATGAATCTATTTCGGAAAAAATCCATTTCAGCATTATTAGCACAGGCAGAACAAAAAGGGGCATCTTTAAAGAAAGAACTCGGTGCATTTGATCTCACAATGCTCGGGGTCGGCGCCATTATTGGAACAGGCATTTTCGTTCTTACTGGTGTTGCCGCAGCAGAACACGCAGGACCAGCACTTATTCTATCGTTTATTTTATCCGGTTTAGCCTGTGTATTTGCAGCACTATGTTATTCTGAATTCGCATCAACTGTACCGGTATCTGGTAGTGCATACACTTATAGCTATGCAACATTTGGAGAGTTAATCGCTTGGATTTTAGGATGGGATTTAATTTTAGAATATGGCTTAGCTTCCTCAGCTGTTGCCTCTGGTTGGTCAGGATATTTCCAAGGACTATTAAGTGGATTCGGGATTACATTACCTACAGCTTTAACAAGCGCGTATAATCCTGAAGCTGGAACATACGTAGACTTACCGGCAATCTGTATCATCTTTCTAATGACATTGTTATTAACAAGAGGAGCAAAAAAATCAGCTCGCTTTAATGCGATCATGGTAGCTATCAAACTTTTTGTTGTCTTACTATTTATCGGTGTTGGCGCTTTCTATGTCAAACCTGAAAACTGGACACCATTTATGCCGTTCGGCTTCTCTGGCGTAACAACTGGAGCTGCAACTGTATTCTTTGCTTACATCGGATTTGACGCTGTATCAACAGCTGCTGAAGAAGTGAAAAACCCACAGCGTAACATGCCAATCGGCATTATTGCTTCTTTAACAATCTGTACAATTTTATATATCGTTGTTTCATTAATTTTAACTGGAATTGTGCCTTACGATCAGTTAGGTGTTAAAAACCCTGTTGCATTTGCACTACAATACATCCAACAAGATTGGATCGCAGGTTTCATTTCTTTAGGAGCAATTACTGGAATTACAACTGTATTACTCGTTATGTTATATGGACAAACACGTTTATTTTACGCAATTAGCCGCGATGGCTTACTACCAAAAGCACTTTCTCGCGTGAACAAGAAAACACAAACACCTGTTATCAATAGTTGGATTACTGCAACTATGGTTGCTTTCTTTGCTGGTTTCATTCCTTTAAACAAACTAGCAGAATTAACAAATATCGGTACACTATTCGCATTCATCGTTGTATCCATCGGAGTAATCATCTTACGCAAAAAACAACCAGAACTACCTCGTGCTTTTAAAGTGCCATTAGTACCATGGATTCCTGCTTTAGCTGTTCTATTCTGTGGATACCTCGCATTGCAGCTCCCAGCAACAACATGGATTGGCTTTGCAGTATGGCTTGTAATTGGACTTGTTGTCTACTTCAGTTACGGTTACAAAAATAGTACGCTACAAAATGAACAAAAAGAAGACGTTGCATAATGAAAAAGCTGTTGTCCCATTAGGACAGCAGCTTCTTTTCTTTTTTTGGGAAAATGACATATGAGAATGTAATTACCGTATCAACTAAAAATACAATTCCCCAAACTTGACTCACACGGCTGGCGGCCTCATTTAACACAATTCCTTTTTCAAGCCAATTTCCCCACTGTTCAATCGGCACGAGTCCATACATAAAGAAAAAGACAATATGAACAACGATAAACAAAGCGAGATGTAAGCCCCACTGCCCCATTTCCTGTTTCGCATAAGCCCAGCCCGTAACTTCTACTGGCTCTTTTATAATAGGCATCGGCTCATTCCGCCACTTTGCAACAAGTTTTTGTACCCATACATCTAATTTTTTTAGATCTTTTTTCCCATAGAAGAATGCATATAATAATATCACTATCGTAATGATTTGAAAGTTAGAAAACTTACCAGTTTCATAATAATCCATGACACCTAAAGCTAAAATAAAGACTTCATTGAGAAGTAACACAATGCCAGCAATGAAACTGGCTTTCCGTAATCGAAATCCGTAACGAAGTAAAAAGAAACCAATTGCTGATATCCAAAACACAATTTCTGCACCAATTAAGAAATACCAACGATACTCTGCCAGTATACTCATTTCTCCTTCTCCCTCTCATCATATATACGAAAAGCTTCATCCATATACACTAGAAGCTCCTCTTCAATTGGATACATATTCATCTTCTGCGAGTCTTCTTCTGACTTTCGTACTTCCCATAATTTATCTAGAAATGCTTCATCCCCATTTGCCATCTCCAAACACTTAGCCATTAGCTTTTTTATAGCTTCTTGCACGTCATCATGAGATGCATCCTTCCCTTCTTTCATAAAGCTGCGTAACTGTTTTAACAGATCTACCCATTCTCGAACATCCTCATCTTCCTCGCTCATATTTGGCAAATTGCGAAGAAGTTTTTGCTCATCCTCTGAAAACACTCGCTTTTGAAATACTTCACGTATACGAGGAGACTGCCTCGAAAGTTGAATAAGTTCGAACATAATTTTCCAATCTAACTCTCCCTCTAACTCAGCCGAATACATAACAGCTTGTAAAATCCGTTCCATCCGATTAAACTTTTTCTGCTCTTCTTGTACAAACTTATGCTGTTTTTCTAATGATTCTCTTAAGCTAAATTCATCTGTCATTAGTATATTCATAATCTCTTTTAACGAGAAACCCATTTCTTTTAAAAATAAAATTTGTTGCAAACGAATGACGTCCCTTTCACTATATAAACGGTGTCCACCTTCTGTTTTCCCGCTTGGTTTCAGCAAATCAATTTGATCATAATAACGAAGTGTTCTTACCGTAACTCCTGTTTCCTTTGTAAGTTCTTGAATTGAGATCATTTCCATCACCCTTTCCTCTTTCATTGTAAAAGATGACGTAACGTAACTTTCAAGTGTTTTTGTGGAAAACTGCAAAAAAAGCTGTTTACACGCTTCATGTAAACAGCTTTTACGGGATTAAATCGGTAATCCCATCCCGTTTCCCCTTTATTTATCTATTTGTAGAACATACCTCACTACTCACTCTCTTCTACCTTTCTAAACTGCCATTTCGGCCAATAGTTCACAAAAAAGTATATAAACTGTCCAATTACAAAAAGAATAAATGGCGTTCCAGCACTTCCGTAAACAATCAAATTATACATACCCCATACCGCTAAGCTTAGCGCATAAAATACCCCTAAATATTTAAAGGCTTTATCTGACTGATGTCTTTCGTATTCATCTTGCATCCTCATTCCACCTCTATCCGCTCTTTATGCTCGTTTTCCAAATATAGTTGTCACGATTAAACTACCTGTAAATAGGAAGCTACACACAATAAATATTTCTGGTATTGGTATTACAGCTCTCCCGATTGCTTTACTCATACAAATGTAAGTAATAAAAAGAATGAACGAAAATAAAAACGAGATATTTAAATATCTTTTTATATTCTCCTGCACTCGTTCATCTACATCTGGAAGCTCTTCTTTTTTGTATTTACACTTTTTGTAATAAACGTACAAAGTCAAAAATACGATTGCTAAAATATTACTAACCACTAACGGCAATATCGGTATGGAAGAATCCATAATGCGTATTAGGATGTCTCCTGCAAATAGCCCTAAAATCGTGACTATGTACAATTGTTTATCATCTCTCATGCTCTCTTCCCCCTTACTCCAACGTAAATATTTCCTCCACCTTCATCCCAAAATACTTTGCAATCTTCAGTGACAATTCCAAGCTCGGATTGTAATGATGATTTTCAATCGCCACAATCGTTTGTCTTGTCACTTGCATTGCTTTTGCCATTTCAATTTGCGTTATGTGATTTTGCTTTCTTAGTTCTTTAATTCTGTTTTTTACACCCATAGGATCCACCTTTAAAAGTAAAGATATCTTTACTTTTATTATAAATATTTTCCAGTTTTAAGTAAAGATATCTTTACAAAATAGAGGGAAATATTTTGCTAGATCATAACGATACATTTCAATCCCTTATTGATTTCAATATCACTGGTGATGAAGTTTTTATTAACCATCTCGTCGGAGAAGCTATTTTTTTAGCATATGAACTTATGGGGGATGAACAAGATGACTGCTTTTATGAATTTTTATCAGCCTATATGAAAGAACGAGCATTATCTACACTTGAACAGGAAGCCTTACCTCTTATCATACAAGTTGTACGCCCATTTCGCTTTAGACGCACACAAAAAATTATCCAGCTTGTGAAAGAAGAACAATTTACTGAAGTGGAAAAGGAATTATCCTTTATGATTACCCTTTTACGCCGTGATGTGGAAGCATTCATGAAATAGGAAAAGGAGGCATACCGATTATGCCTCCTTTTGTTACCTTACATAAAACCTAACGCATATACAAGAATATACCCGAGAACAGAAAGACAAACAGATCCCACTAACCCTGCGACAAATGCTCTACTTCCTAATTTACGGAATGTCGTAAATTCTACATTTAAACCAAGTCCCGCCATTGCCATCGCAATGAGCATATAAGCAAGGATTACGATGTATCCTGCTACCACTTCCGGTATAACACCTAATGAATGAAATGCACTCATTGCCAAGAACCCTAAGATAAACCACGGAATCGGAATATCACGCCAAGAACCCTTTTGCTCATTTCTCTCACTACGCTTAAACCATAAACCAATTAAAATCGCTACCGGTACAAGCATGGCAACGCGCGTTAATTTCACAATAACCGCAATATCAACAGACGCGCTTCCACCTGGCGCCGCAGCAGCGATGACATGTGCAATCTCATGCAGCGTCGCTCCAGAAAATACACCGTAACTATACGGGGATAATCCAAGAACTGGGTATAATAAAGTATAAATTAACGTGAAAATTGTACCTAAAATAGCAATAATTGCTGCACCGACCGCTGTTTCATCGTCCTTCGCCTTCACTTGCGGCGCAATTGCCACGACCGCGGCCGCGCCGCAAATTGCCGTCCCGCATGCTGTTAAAATCCCAAGTGTCTTATCTACTTTAAAAACGCGTGTTAATGCGTATACAACAACAAGTGTAAAAGCAATGACAATCGCTGCAATAACTAGCACCTTTGGCCCAGCCTTTGCAATATCAACAAGATTTAATCGCATACCTAGCAAAATAATTCCGAAGCGAAGTAACTTCTTACTCGCAAAATTCGTTCCCGCTATCGCTTCGCTTGGAACACCAATTGTAGCTCTCCAAATCATTCCAATTAGAATAGCGATAACTAATTGGCCCATAATATTTAAAAATGGAAGCTCTGCTAAATATTTCGCGCTAATCGCAATCAACAATGTAATCCCAATCCCCTGCGAAAAACCGAGACGCTTCTTCTTTTGTATAACAAGTGTTTGTTCCACTTTGGATCACTCCAATAATCGTATTAAAACATGCATGTTTCTTATACTTCCATTATAAAAGCATTCCAATAATAAGTTTAATATCAATATTCAATCTCAATCATCAGAAAAACTTATGATAAACTAAAAAAGTGAAGGCGGCTTGTTCAAAATCGCAGGGCGTTGGAGCCCCCGACAGAGAGGCACTTTTCGCCTCGTCCGAGGGGGCGAAACGACCGGAGATTTTAGCCGCCGGAGCTAGACAATAGAAAAGCCGAAGCTAATCTCTAGATCAATAACAAAAGAGCAAAGGAGCAAACATCATGAACGTCGATATTTTAAAAATATTTGTGACCGTCGTAGAACAAAAGCATTTCTCTCGTGCGGCAGAATTGCTCAATCTCTCTCAGCCTGGCGTCAGCATGCATATTCGCAATTTAGAAAACGAATTTGGCACTACGCTCATTCAGCGTTCTCCAAAACATGTCCAAGTTACGGAAGCTGGCAATATTTTATACATACATGCGAAGCAAATGCTATCTCTTTATGAAGAAGCAAAACAAGAAATTAACGAACTACATAACGTTGTTACAGGAACACTGCGCATCGGGGCAAGTTTTACAATTGGTGAATATTTACTCCCAAAAATATTAGCACGCTACGCCAATGAAAATCCGCGTGTGGAAGTACACACGTTTATCTCCAACACAGAAGAAGTTCTCCAAAGCATTCGTTCCAACCAAATCGATATTGGCTTAGTAGAAGGTCAAGTCGTATACACTGATATAGATGTAGAGACTTTTATGAAAGATGAAATGAAACTAGTCGTTCCACCAAAACATCCTCTTCTGGGTGCACATGCAATTAACGAAGCTTCACTTCAAGATCAAGTATGGATTCTCAGGGAGATGGGATCTGGAACACGCGCCTATAGCGATCGTTTTATCCATCAGCACCATTTAAAAATGAAGCGTTTCTTTACATTTAGCAGCATTCAAAGTGTAAAAGAAGCCGTTGCTGCTGGGCTCGGCATTGCAATCCTTTCTGACTGGACCGTAAGGAAAGAGCTACAAGCAAAAGAACTTTTCCATGTCGAAGTTCCAAACGAAAAACTCATCCGCCCTTTCTCTATCGTTCGTGGCAAATACTTTATTCCTTCCAAAGCCATTCAAGTCTTTTTAGACCACGTTCATTCATTTGCACAAAAACAGAGTTGACCTTCACATTGGTGTGAAGGTTTACAATATATACGAAAGGAGTGAAGTGCAGTGCGAATTGGAGAATTATCAAAGCGAACTGGCGTCAGTGAACGTTCATTAAGGCATTATGAAGAAAAAGGGTTGCTTCCTTCGAAACGCCTTACAAATGGCTATCGTGATTTTGAGGCAAGTGCCACCAGAAAAGTTGAACTCATTCAGATGTACTTACAGCTTGGCTTGAATTTAGAAGAAACTGCAAGAATGCTGCGCTGCTTAGAAATTGAACCACAATTATACGAAAATCCATGCAGTAGTATTCTTACACTTTACGAAGAAAAGCTGGCTGAGGTAACAAAGCAAATTTCACTGCTCTCCAATATTCAAGCGAATTTACAGAAGCATGTTTCACTCCTAAAAAAAACGAAGGAAAAGGAATGATTGCATATGTTCGTTATACACGGAAGCTCCCGTTCAAATGGAAATACAGAAGCCCTTACACACATGATGATTGATGGTATCGATGCAGAACAAGTTTATTTACGGGATCATACCGTTCATCCTATTACAGACCAACGTCATGAAGCAGAAGGATTTCAACCAGTAGATGATGATTACCAAAACCTAATTGAGCAAATGCTAGAACACGATACAATTATTTTCGCTACACCTCTATATTGGTATGGGATGAGCGGACATATGAAAAACTTTGTTGATCGCTGGTCACAAAGTTTACGTGATAGATCCCTTCATTTTAAAGAAAAGATGAAAGAAAAAAAGATGTACGTTGTCATTGTTGGAGGAGATAATCCAAAGTTAAAGGCATTACCACTTATCGCACAATTTCAATACATCTTTGATTTTATCGGTTCTTCTTTTGAAGGCTACATTATCGGTGATGCTAATGCACCGGATGAAATTTCAAACGATAAAGAAGCATTAGTAAAGGCGAAACTATACAATGAACAATTCCGGAAATAATAACCAGAAACTAGTTTGACAAATCTCTTTGTATACGTATACGCATACAATAAAAATAACATTATGAAAGGAAGGTAACCCGGCCAATGAAGTTCTAATTCTCTTATTTATTCATCCATCACGCATAGTGAAACAAAATGATGAAAACTAGAAGAAGATGAGTCTGTCCATTTGTCGATACTTTCTTTTATCGCGATCGTGTAAAAATATGTGCATCGCTTATTTCTACACACTTTTTACATCTATGGGTGACGTCTATCCTCTCTAGTGAAACTAGGGAGGTTTTTTTATGACCATTTTATTCGTACGTAATATTGAAAAAATCTTTGGTGACCGCACTATATTTACAGTACAATCGCTTGAAATTCAAGGAAATGACCGCATCGGCATTGTCGGAGTCAATGGAGCCGGAAAATCTACACTATTACAAATTTTAAGCAAAGAAATAGAGCCAGATGAAGGCACTGTCTCACATCACGGTTCTATCACCATCATTCCTCAGTTTAGCGAAGAAACACTAGAAACAGCCACTTCCCTCGCAAAAGGAAAGTGGCACATTGCGAACGTTTCAAACTCACTGAGCGGCGGCGAGCGAACAAAGGTAGCACTAGCGAAAGTGTTTTTAGGAAACTATAACATGCTTCTGCTCGATGAACCGACGAATTATTTAGATGTAACAACTCAGGAAGAACTAGAAAACATGTTACAAGAATATCCTGGCACCGTCCTTTTCATTAGCCATGACCGTGCATTTATTCGTTCGGTTGCAGATTATATCTTACACATAGATGAGACTGAACCACGACTCTTCCATGGAAACTATGATCAATATATGAATCGAACAGAACAAACTTCTGTAAACACTACCGAGCAAGAACTGTTGCGATTGCAAACAAAATTAACAGAAATCATCAGCCCGATTTCGATGCCTGATCGACATGATGATGTTACAATTCTTGAACAAGAATATGAGCAGTTATTGGAGAAAATCAGGAATTATAAGGACGCACTCTAATGTCTTCCCGATATCTCGACGAGGATCCTGAAATTTCCCAAGAAATATCAGTGATTCGACTGCAAATATATCGTCGCTTCTACAATATACAACATAACAGGCATACAAAAAGCCGTGTACTGAGCACGGCTTTTTTCTTTATATGTTACACACGGACAGCTGTACCACTTACCGCAACCATTAACATCCCTTCACGAACTACCTCATAGTCTACGTCAATGCCAACAATCGCGTTTGCACCTTTTTGCTTCGCAAAAGATTTCATCTCTTCCATCGCAATATCACGTGCTTCTTTTAATTTACTTTCATATGCACCAGAACGGCCACCGACAATGTCACGAACAGAAGCAAATAAGTCGCGGACGATATTTGCACCCATAATCGCTTCACCGTTTACGATATCAATGTACTCGATAATTTCTTTCCCTTGAATAACAGAAGTTGTTGTTACGATCATTTTTTACAGCCTCCTATATATGTATCTTTTTCTTACCTACCTATATGGTACGCTAATTCTGTTAAAATTACATATACAAGGTCTTTTAAATTACACTGCTTCCGTATCCCACTTATGATTCTGTTCTACAAACACAATTCCCAATTCATGATGTCCATCTGCATATAGTGCCGTTTGAGCAAGGCGGAGCTCGCCTTTTGTATCAAGTACTTCTAACTTACAAAATGCCCCTGTCGTCTTGGACTGAAGCGCATCATAAAACTCTTCTGCACTTTTAGGAATTACACCGTTTACCTTCGTAATAACCTCTCCGGGCTTCAGATTCATTTCTACACCGACTGTATTCGGAATTATACCTAATACAACTAATCCATCATCGCGCGCTGCAAAATATGCTGGGCGCGTTTCATCAGCTATACGTTCCCGCATCGCAATAGTAAAGCGACCAAGCATCGCGACTCCCATCGCAAGAATAGCTACAACAGGCCACCAATAACTGACCACCCCTAAAACAAGAACAAGGGTCGCTAAACCAAATATACGTCTTCCTGTAAATAATAATGCTTCTGTCGGTTCCTCACTTCTAATTGTTCGCATAAAGCCAATTAAAAACGGTACAAGGAATAAGGAATACGTTTGTGAACCAACAGAAATGACCGGCCACCACGAAACAAATTGTGTAACAGCATCTCCCGGCACAAGAATAAAAATCGGAACGAGCCATAAACGCTTTGATTCATGTAGTCCAATATTTAAACCGCGCTTTCCTTTACGCATCTTAGGCGTTGAATGCCGCACCGCATTTTTCGAAATTAATAATCCTTCTACTACTAACATCAAGCCAATTAAAATGGCAAGTGATGCAATGGTACTCTCTTCTCCTTCTCCAAGCTGTAAGAAAGAGATTGGAAGTTTAGAAGATAATAAAGCTGCTACAATCGCCACGCCAAATGTGTAAGCAGGAGATAAATATCTATATTGAGCAGCTAGTCCAAATACTAGTGTCCAAATTAAAATCATCCATATACTTGCTTGCGACATAACTAGTCCGGCTCCAACTGTTATGATGGATACAACGAATCCATATCCAACTCCTGAAAATAAGGATGTTCGTAGTTCAAACCAAATATCATATACTTTAAAAGAAAAATCTTTTCGTTCTCGTAATATACGTAAGTATCCAGCAAAAATGCTACTTATCAAAAATACATAGACAGCAGGGTGTAAGAAAAAACGCCCAACTGCTCGCATTATCTCAAAAGACCACGCCTCCACGAATCGCTTCACCACCATTTATTCTTTCTTTTTATCTTATCATAAAGTGAAACTTTAATCAGTGGAGTTTTCTCCATCCCCCATCTACCTTCTTTTCTTTTTCTAAATTTTGAGATAGAAGTGTTACCGTTCATAAGTAGCGGGATAAACACATACAAAAAAATACAGGCAATAATATTAGGCCACTGAAAAAGTCCACTTCATAAGAAAAAGGAGTTCATCACCTACTATATACAGGTAATGGACTCTTTTTTCTTTTCAACATATTGATAAAATTCGTGTTATTTTTTCAAAGCAAACACTTTTTCAGTGCCTTCAATAATATGCCTGTATTTTTCCTTATTTCGCCATTAATTTTAATGCTGCCTGCAATTGCAGATCATTTTCACCAGAGCGAATCTTTTCAATGATTTTATTTTGAATCGCTTCAGCTGTCTTTTTATCAAGCTGACCTGTCATTTCCATTTCATTTGCATTTTGGAATGCTTTTAAAGCCGACTCTGTTTCCTTACTAAAGTATCCATCCTCACGTCCAGGTACATATCCTAAACTTTTCAGCATTTCTTGCGCATGCTTCACTTGTACATCATTTGAATTATAAGAAAGTGTTTTCTCAATTTGAATTGGCGTTGCATGATAATAATCTGGCTGTTTCACTTCCACCGTTGGGGCAATTCCTTTTTTATGAACCCAATTGCCATCTGGTGTAAGCCATTTAAACATTGTCAGTTTAATATTGCTGCCATCTTTAAACGGAACAGCTTGCTGAACAGTACCTTTTCCAAATGTTTTTTCACCAACTAAATCATATCCTTCGCCTTCTTTTAATGCACCTGCTAAAATTTCTGAAGCCGATGCACTTCCTTTATCAATTAATACTGAAATTGGATATGATTTTCTCTCTTTTAATGCAGTTGAGAATTTCTTTTTCTCACCATTTCGTTGTTCAACTTGCATCATTGGCTTTTTGTCCGTCATAATTAATCCTAAAATATCTTGTACGCTATTTAAGTAACCTCCTGGATTACCACGTACATCAATGACAAGGCCTTTTATATCTTTCTTTTCAAGTTCTTTTAATTGATCTTTAAATTCTTTCGCTGTATTTTCAGAGAAAGATGTAATTTGGATATAACCAATATTTTTCTCCTTCTCTTTCTTTACAGAACTAAACACAGTAAAAATCGGAATTTTTTCACGTTTAATTTTAAATTCTAGTGGATCTGCTACTCCTGAACGTTTTATCTCAAGCGTAACGTCCGTTCCTTGTTTACCACGAATCTTTAAGACCGCTTCTTCACGTGATAAATCTTTTACACTGTTTCCATTTACTGATAAAATTTGATCATTTGGCTTAATGCCTGCTTTTTCTGCTGGTGACCCTTTAATCGGAGAGACAATGATCAGTTTTCCATCCGTTTTGTTCACCTCAGCACCAATACCTTCAAGCTCCGGATCAAGCGACTCTGTAAATTGCTTCGCTGTTTCCTTATCCATATACGTGGAATAAGGGTCCTTCAGCGTCGACAACATACCCTGTATCGCACCCTCAACAAGCTTTTCATCCTTCACGTCTTCCACATAACGCGAATCAATCAGTGCATACGCCTCATTAATTTTAGCTAAATCCCCTTGTTTCGTGCCGGCACTATCGCCTGTAATTGTTTGCGCCATATATGATGGATTGATTCCAAACATATACATACCTGCAAACATTCCGCCAGCACCAATTAAAAATGCAACAATCATTCCAATAATCGCAACTCTACGTTTCAATGCGGAATTCCCCTTTCCAGAACACACAGGTGGTGTAGCAAAAGGCATCACACATTGTGTGATGCCTTTACCTATTTCTACTATATGATAAGCTTGTACGAATTATGTTTGCAACTTTTTATACTTTTAAGAAGCGACGAATTGACATTACGCTTCCCCACATACCGATTAATGCACCAATTAACACTAATAAACCGGAAAGTTGGAATACAAACGGACTATATGGAAGAAGTTCAAAAATCGTTCCTCCAAGCTTCTGGTTAAACATACCTTGAAGCGAATTATAAGTAGATAAAATTACAACAATTGGGAGAATTGAACCAAGTACACCTAAGAATAAACCTTCTAATAAGAACGGCCAACGGATAAACCAGTTTGTCGCACCTACAAGTTTCATAATTTCAATCTCCGTGCTTCGTGCATAAATTGTAATTTTGATTGTATTAGAGATTAAGAACATTGCTGTGAATAATAGACCAGCAATTAACAAAATCCCAATATTACGGCCTGTGTTCACTGTATCAAATAATTTTTCAACTTGGCCTTTACCATATTGGACTGTACTTACAAACTGCATTTTTTCAACTTTTTTCGCAATTGTAGCTGTATCTGTTGGTTCTTTCGCCTTTACAATAAATACGTTTTTAAGTGGATTATCTTGCTCAAATAACTCAAACGTTTTTCCGCTGTCACCTAAGCTTTTAATCAAACGTTTTAACTCTTCTTCTTTAGAAGAATATTTAACAGAATCTACTTTTGCAATTTTGCTAAGATCTTTTTCCAATTTCTTTTGATCCGCTTCTTTCGCCGCTGGATCAATGTGTATACGAATTTCTACATCTTGCTCCACTTTCGTTGCAAAGTGGTTCATATTCATAATCGCTGTTAAAAAGACACCTACAAGTAATAATGTAACTGTTACTGCACTGACAGAAGCAAACGTCATCCATCCGTTACGGGATAGATTTTTTACACCTTCTCGTAAATGCCGACTAAGGGTTTTAGTCTTCATATCCGTATCCTCCCTCAATCTCATCTCGAACAATTTTTCCGCCTTCAATCGCAATTACGCGATGACGAATTGTATTTACGATATCTGCATTATGCGTTGCCATAACAATTGTTGTACCGCGTTCATTAATACGTTTAAAGATACTCATAATATCAAGTGCTGTATCAATATCTAAGTTTCCTGTCGGCTCATCGGCAATCACAACTTTGGGCTTATTTACAATCGCCCTTGCAATCGCCACACGCTGTTGTTCTCCACCTGAAAGTTCAGTTGGAAGTGCGTCCGCACGATCTTCAAGGCTTACAAGACCCAGTACTTCAGTAACACGCTCACGAATTGCATCAGGCTCTTCTTCAATTACTTCTAAAGCAAACGCTACATTCTCATATACCGTTAATTTAGGTAGCAATTTAAAGTCTTGGAAAATTACGCCTAGCTGACGGCGAAAATATGGTACATCTCGCTCTGCTAACGTTTCAATTACAAGTCCATTCACATTGATAGATCCTGTTGTTGGTTTTTCTTCACGATACATCATCTTAATAAATGTAGATTTTCCGGCTCCACTCGGTCCAACTACGTATAAAAATTCACCTTGCTTAATGCTAACTGTGAGTCCATCGATGGCTTTCATACCATTTGGATACTCCTTATAAACATTCGTCATTTTTATCATTATTTATCACCCAATACTTAATGATTTTTTTCGACATACTTTTTCTGTCTATCTGAACATGAAAGCAAAAGCTCCCACTCTTACTTACACTCTGCTGTACTACAAACCTATTGAAGTATTTCTGTTGTTTCAAATAACAGTAACAGCATTTTCAGTCTATCACTGTTGCTTATGTACATGTTTCAGCAAAATTCTACAAACTACATTGTAACATCATTCGGTTTCCAATTCGGATACAATTTTGTTACAGTTATGTTACAGCACAAAAAGAAACAAGAAAAAGCAGTTATTCAAAGCTCCCTTTCCTCGATAAAAGGTTAATTCCTAACTATATAAGTACAAATTGAAAAAACAAACATAAAAGAAGCAGTCAGATCCTTTTCCTACCCCATGCCAAGTTAAAACAAAGAGAGAAAACGAGTACAGGTCACCTTTTGTTCTTCATAGTAGCAGTTTATATATTTTAAAATCAAAATGGATACATATATATCATAAACAAGTCTATATCATTTTATGAATCATTTTATGAATCATCTTATAAGTCTAGCTTTTTATAAAACAACCCAAAAAACTGACTGTTTAGCCCATCATGTCTAAAAACCTTCCACACAAAAAAGCCCCTTAGCCAACACTGCTAAACAGTCAGCTCCACTTTTTTTACGTTCTAGCTTTAGCGGCTAGAATGCTCAGTGTCTTTGCTTCTTCCTTCTATTCTGAACAAGCCACTTCCGCTTTTCTTTTGTCTAGCTGCAGTGGCTAAAATCTCCGGCCGTTTCACTCCCTCGGACGAGACAAAAAATGCCTCTCTGTCGGGGGTTCCAACGTCCTACGATTTTAAACAAGCCACTTCCGCTTTTCTTACTTATGTTCTGCTAACCATTCTGATACTTTTTTTGCATCTTCACCTTGAATAATTCCTGGTGACATTGCCCCGCGCCCTTTTTGGATAATATTCTCAATCTCCGCCGCGTCGTATTTACCGCCTACTTTTCGTAAATCAGGTCCAGTTGCACCAGATAAGTCGCTAGCATGACAACCTGCACAACTTTTTTTGAAAATTTGCTCTGCACTATCTGTACTTGCAGATTGATTAGAAGATTTATTTTCTTCTTTCTTTCCACATGCTCCTATAGTAAAAGCTAATGATGTTCCTAATACAATAGCCAACAATTTCTTTTTCACTTTTATCGCCCCCCATTGTTGATATCCTTCTTATTATTGATATAGCCATACTCTCACATAGCTCTCACTTGCCATTATAATAATTATCCCCTTATAGAAAAACCAACCTTCATAGGATATTTTTTACAAAAGGGATGAGAACCCTACTCATATAAAGCTTTCACCAATTGTTTCAATTCTGTGAACAAATATAAATTACTATAAAGATACTGTTTTTGCAAAACAAAAAAGGAAAAATTCTATACGGCTTCCTTATCATTTATAGCTTGCTTCTTAATATTTTTCACTTTTTACAAAACAATATACGACCTTGTATCATAAAACCAAGCTCATCAAAAAGAGAAGTTGTCACCCAACTCCTCTTCCTCCTTCTCTTATCAATACAGACAAGATGTACCTCATTATTCCCCGCTATCTCCTCAACGATAGGCCAACAGTCCGTTGGCTTTTTTCTTAAGAAATACGAGAGCGTAAATATGCATCAATAAACGGATCAATTTCTCCATCCATAACCGCTTGTACATTACCAACTTCCGTATTTGTACGGTGGTCTTTCACTAGAGAGTATGGGTGGAATACGTAAGAACGAATTTGGCTACCCCAGCCAATTTCTTTTTGTTCACCACGAATTTCATTTAACTGTGCTTGCTGTTCTTCTAATTTCTTTTGATATAATTTCGCCTTTAACATTTTCATCGCATGTTCACGGTTTTTAATTTGCGAACGCTCGGATTGACATGTTACAACCGTATTCGTTGGCGTATGTGTAATACGAACCGCTGAATCCGTCGTATTAACGTGCTGTCCACCCGCACCACTTGCACGGTACGTATCTATTTTTAAATCTTCCGTACGCACTTCAATCTCGATATCATCATTAAATTCAGGTACAACTTCACAAGATACGAACGATGTATGACGACGGCCTGAAGAGTCAAACGGTGAAATACGTACAAGACGATGTACACCTTTCTCTGCTTTCAAGTAACCGTAAGCGTTATGACCTTTAATTAACAATGTTACGCTTTTGATTCCTGCTTCATCGCCTGGTAAATAATCGACTGTATCTACTTTAAATCCGCGTTTTTCAGCCCAGCGTGTATACATACGTAATAGCATAGAACCCCAGTCTTGTGATTCTGTTCCACCAGCACCTGGATGTAGTTCTAAAATCGCATTATTTTTATCATAAGGATCGCTTAATAATAGCTGAAGCTCGTACTCATTCATTTCTCGAACTAAAGATTTCACTTCAGATTCTAATTCCTCATGTAAATCTTCATCATATTCTTCTTTTAAAAGTTCATGTGTCACTTCTAGATTTTCGAATGTTTCATCTAACTGACGAAATTTCCCAACCATTTCTTTTAACGCATTCGCTTCATTAATTACAGTTTGTGCGCCTTGTTGATCATCCCAAAAGCCTGCACCCATCATTGTTTCTTCTAATTCTGCAATGCGTTTTTCCTTTGTAGGAAGGTCAAAGAGACCCCCTAAAAGCCGCTAATCTCTTAGCCATTTTCTCTAATTCTTGCCTAATTTCTACTAGTTCCATGCTCTTCACCTCTATGTAATTGCTATCGCTTTTATATAAAACAAGGGAAACTCCCTCCGCTTATTACAGAGAGAGTTTGTCCCTTTTTATTATATGGATACTTTTAAAACTTTTCCATTTTGAAAATAAAATTTCGTGTAAGGTCGATTTTGAGCGCCTTCCTGCGAGGCAAACTACGCCTCTCTGTTAGGAGCTCCATCCTCCTCACATTCTGAACGAGCCGCTTCCGCACAAGAAAGTACAAATCACTTTCTGTGCGGAAGAACCTTAGCCAACGGTGCTGAACAGTCGGCGCCACTTTTCCTTATTTCCCAATACCACAGCAGTTTTTATATTTCTTACCACTGCCACATTTGCATAGGTTGTTACGTCCTTCTTGTTCACCTTTTACGACTGGTTTCTTTTTCACTTCTTCACCGTCATCTTTCGGATGAACTGCTTCACCTTGAGCTACTTCTTGGCGCTCTAAGTTTTGTTCAATTTCTGCTTTCATAATGTAACGAGAAACCTCTTCTTCAATGGAAGCGATCATGGATTCAAACATTGCGAATCCTTCCATTTGGTATTCACGAAGCGGGTCAATTTGACCGTAAGCACGTAAATGAATACCTTCACGAAGATGATCCATCGCATCGATATGATCCATCCATTTCGTATCTACAACGCGGAATACAACAACCTTTTCAAATTCACGCATTTGTTCTTCTGGTAGAAGTTTTTCTTTTTCATCATAACGCTCTATTAATTTTGCAATGATTGGCTCGCTCATTTCTTCTGGTGCAAGGCGGCGTATTTCTTCTTCCTTAACATCACCTTCCTCAAGAAGGTTTGTATTTAAGTAGTCAATCAGACCTTTAATGTTCCAATCCTCTTCAATTTCCTCTTGCGTATGAAGGGCAACAGCACGTTCTACAGTAGATTTCATCATACCTTCGATAATGCCTCGTAAGTTTTCAGATTCCATTACTTCTTGACGTTGCTTATAAATTACTTCACGTTGTTGGCGAAGTACATCGTCATACTGCAAGAGCTGTTTACGTGCATCGTAGTTGTTTCCTTCTACGCGTTTTTGCGCAGATTCTACAGCACGAGATACCATTTTACTTTCGATTGGCTGTGAATCATCCATACCAAGGCGATCCATCATCGCTTTCATATTATCTGCACCGAATCGGCGCATTAATTCATCTTCCATTGATAAGTAGAACTGCGTCACACCAGGGTCTCCTTGACGACCAGAACGACCACGTAACTGATTATCAATACGACGACTTTCATGACGTTCTGTACCGATAACCGCTAGGCCACCAGCTTCTTTTACACCTTCGCCTAGTTTAATATCCGTACCACGACCAGCCATGTTTGTCGCAATCGTTACAGAGCCTTTAAGTCCTGCTTCTGTAATAATATCCGCTTCACGTGCATGGTTTTTCGCATTCAAGACGTTATGACGTACACCTTTACGTGTTAACATGTTTGAAATAAGTTCAGATGTTTCAATTGCAACTGTACCAACAAGAACTGGTTGCCCTTGCTTATGGCGTTTTACAATATCCTCAACAACCGCATTGAATTTTCCTTCCATCGTTTTGAAAATTAAATCCGCACGGTCATCACGAACAATTGGTCTGTTTGTTGGTATCACGATAACATTCATATTATAAATGTTACGGAATTCCTCTTCTTCCGTTTTCGCTGTACCAGTCATACCTGATAACTTTTCGTACATACGGAAGTAGTTTTGGAATGTAATGGTTGCTAATGTCATACTTTCATTTTGAATTTCTACGCCTTCTTTTGCTTCAATCGCTTGGTGTAAACCTTCACTATAGCGGCGGCCCTTCATAAGACGACCAGTGAATTGGTCTACAATTACAATTTCGCCTTCTTGTACAACATAATCTGTATCGCGGTGCATTACAACGTGTGCACGAAGCGCCTGATTAATATGGTGAAGAAGTGCAACGTGTTTTAAATCAAATAAGTTTTCAATATGGAAAGCTTTCTCTGCTCTCGTAATCCCGTCTTCTGTTAACATGACATTTTTCGTTTTCACGTCAAATGAGTAATCTTTTTCATTTTCTAACGTACGAATAAATGCATTTGCAAAGATATATAGTTCTGTTGATTTTTGTGCTTGTCCAGAAATGATAAGCGGCGTACGCGCTTCATCAACTAAAATGGAATCGACTTCATCAATGATTGCGAAATGAAGCGGACGCTGAACACGTTGCTCTTTATATAGCACCATGTTATCACGCAAATAGTCAAAACCAAGCTCGTTGTTTGTACTATATGTGATATCAGCAGCGTAAGCAGCTTGCTTTTCTTCACGTGACATGCTATTCAAGTTAATTCCTACTGTTAAGCCAAGGAACTCATGTAGTTGTCCCATTTCCCCTGCGTCACGTTGCGCTAAATATTCATTGACTGTAACAACATGAACACCTTTACCTGTTAAAGCATTCAAATAAACCGGTAAAGTAGAAGTTAATGTTTTACCTTCCCCTGTTTTCATCTCAGAGATATTCCCTTCATGTAAGGCAATACCACCCATTAATTGCACAGGATAAGGGCGCATACCAAGAACGCGTGTCGCTGCTTCACGAACAACCGCAAAAGCTTCTGGTAATAAATCGTCTACTGTCTCGCCTTTCGTAAGACGCTCTTTAAATTCAATTGTTTTCCCTTTTAATTGTTCGTCAGTTAACGATTGAATCGATGATTCAAACCCTTCTATTTGATCCACATTTTTCTGCATACGTTTAATTTGGCGCTGGTTTACATCAAACACCTTTTTTAAAATACCGATCATAGGAAATACGCTCCTCTTTTATTAAAATAAAACTTCCGATCGTGCTCTATATTTCTGCTCACTAATCAGTCGTTATAAAACGCAAATTTATTTTCTAGCATTTTCTCTCCTAATTAAAAAAACAAAAAAAGTATAAACCTAATGATAATTGTAACACTTGTTTTATAGCTATGACAACAACTGGCCAAACGCATAGCCTAAATTAGCTGAAATTTTGATTAATAGGCGTTTTATAGCGATCTCATCCTTTACTAAACTTCTTTGTTTCCTGTTCCATTATGAGACAGCGGTATGTCTTCCCAAAAATAATAGAGTGAAAACTCAAAGACTTTCATATGTTTCATCGGTCTACACGTAAAACATTTTATACACAATAAAAAAACGCAGCCTTTTACAGCTGCGTTCTTTACTTATTATTTTGTTTCAATTAATCCATATTTTCCATCTTTGCGGCCATAGACAACATTAGTTTCATTTGTATCCGCATTTGTGAAGACGAAGAAGTTATGACCTAACATAGCCATTTGTAAGATGGCTTCTTCAACATCCATTGGTTTTAAATCAAATCGTTTTGTACGTACAAGCTCTAATTCATCCTCTTTCACTTCTTCCAACGTTACCGCTGGCTCTGTAAGGATAAATGCAGTTTTCGGAGAGCCTTTTTCACGTAATTTACGATTTACTTTTGTTTTATGTTTACGAATTTGTCGCTCAACTTTATCAACCACTAAATCAATTGCAGCGTACATATCGCTATGAGTTTCTTCTGCACGAAGTAATAAATCTGTAAATGGAATTGTTACCTCGATACGTTGCTTGTCAGAGTATACTTTTAAATTAACTTTAATCTCTGGAAATGTATCAAAATAACGCTCTAATTTGCTAAGTTTTTTCTCTACATATTCCTTTAATGCTGGAGTTACTTCAATATTTTCACCACGAATGTTGAATTTCATAGATGAATTCCTCCTTTCAAGCCTATGTATACAATTTCGACAACGGCTTAAGAACTCCTGCTAACTTTTTTGAAAAAGTTAGGGAAATTGAAATTTTTTATCGTTTTTTGTTGAAAAGAAAAGATGCATCGTTTCTATTTACATTTTACCCTATTAACATCGTAAATAACGAATATAAGTATGGACAATTCGTTACAGAAAAGAAACAACTTTTTGACAACATTTTTATCATTTGAATGGAAAGACCGACCGAAAACACAACCATCTCTTTTAGGCGGGAGGGAGCATCCGCCCATGGCTAGTAGCGGGCAGGGCCTTTTTTAGCCCCATGCCATGTAAGAACACAAGGAGACAATGAGCGGAAGTCCCTGTTTGTCTTTCATAACCGTAATTTATGTGCCGTGAAATCAAATTAAAGTTATAAATTGAAAGAACCATATACAACCATTTCTTTTTGGTGAGAACGAGCGTCCGTCTTTGCATAAGAGCGGACAGGACTTTTCCCCCCATGCCACGCAAAAAAAAACAGAAGGGGACAATAGGTGAAAGTCTCCTTCTGTTCTTCATAGCCGCAATTTATATTTTGGAAGATTAAATTGAATATATATAAACCGTTGCCACAACCCCAGCTCTATGTTTCTCACAAAACTCTTCGTTCGAAATTATAATTTCACAACATTCGCTGCTTGTGGTCCACGCGCACCATCTACAATGTCAAATTCTACTTTTTGTCCCTCTTCTAACGACTTATACCCATCCTGTTGAATTGCAGAAAAATGAACAAAAACATCATCACCGTCTTCACGCTCGATAAACCCAAATCCTTTTTCTGCATTAAACCATTTTACTCGTCCTTGCATGTTCGTTCCATTCCCTTCACTCTAAAAATAAGGGCATTTACCCCATAATTTGACTATAACGAATGACAACATATCAAGTCAAAGAAGTCTTGTCGCCTTTTTATTGTATCTTTCGACATACATATATTATCCGCGGCAAAGAGTAAGGCTAGAAATTTTTTGAGCACCTGCATCATACAGGCACTTTGCAACTTGCCTAACCGTAATTCCTGTCGTATACACATCATCAATGAGTAAAAGATGCTGTCCAATAAACATTTCTTCTTTGTGAAAATAAAAGGGATTCGCTACTGAAAGCCTCTCTATACGTTTCTTTTTACTTTGCTTTTCCGTGTCTTGTCTACTTAAAGATGTTTGTAGAAAACTAAGTGGTAAACAAGATGCTAACAATTCCGCTTGATTAAAACCACGCTCGTATTCTCGCTCTTTACTAAGCGGAATCGGAATCATCGCATGACAATCTGAAAAATACTTACGAAATGTAGCTAAAAAGTGCGCATGAAAAATACGAACAAGCTCAGCATCCCCACGAAATTTAAACCGAGCTAATATTTCCTTCATCCAATCATTATAGACGTACACAGATCGATTTTTTATAGGTAGAAACTTTCTCTCTTCCTGCCATCTTACGCAATCCTTGCAAAGGTTACCTTCTCTATACTCCTCTGACAGAGACTCAAATGGCCTGCCGCAGTCATCACAAATTTCTCCTATAATATAGGAAAGTTTTCGTTCACATCGCTCACATATACACCGCCTGTCAGACTGAATAAAAAAAGAATACCAGCTAACGCTTTCTGAAATAAAATCATGACAAAGTAGACAATGCATTAATGTATCAATCCTTCTTGCTTTGCCTTTTTATTCATAAATTGAATATGTTTTTTTGCGCGTATCATTGCTTCTGTTTTTCCATAATGAAAATAAAGAATATCACCATCTGGCCTGCGATGACTTCTGCCGGCCCTGCCAGCAATTTGTACAAGTGCACTTTCCGAAAAAATGACTTCTTCCGTCCCTAACACAGCTACTTGCAAATTCTCTACCGTCACGCCGCGTTCCAAAATCGTCGTCGTTACTAATAATGGGATATTTCCTTTTCGGAACGAAGCTACCTTTTCTTTTCGCTTTGGATCCTCCGCATGAACACCTTCAATGCGATCATCTATTTTTTTTAATAATACACTTACTTCATCAATATAACGTACGTGAGGAACAAATAGAAAAATAGGAGATTGTTTAAGGAGATGATACTGTAGCCATTTTAAAACAACATGCGGGATTTCTTTTCGTTTTAGCGCCTTTTTCCAATTACCGCACCACCTGAACCTTGGGACTGGCAAAGGCTGACGATGATAACGCCCCGGAATGATTACACCTTTTTGTTCACCACTCCATAGCTTACGTTTCCATGTTTCTGCTGGGGTTGCAGTTAAATAAATTTGCGCAGCTCGCTCTTTACTCGCTTGCTCTACTGCATGATGAAGCATTTTGTCCATCGCATATGGAAAAGCATCAATTTCATCCACAATCATAACATCAAATGCCCTATAATAACGAAGCAACTGGTGCGTTGTAGAAACGATGAGCCTCGCTTCCTTTTCACGGTCCAAGCTACCACCATATAACGCAGCAATCGGTACATCTGGAAAAACAGTTTGTAAACGGGGTGCGAGCTCTAACACCACATCAGTCCGCGGCGTTGCAATACAAACCCGTTCGCCTTTTCGTAAAGCTTCGTCTATACCATAAAAAAGCATCTCTGTCTTACCAGCTCCGCATACTGCCCATATAAAGAAGGATTCTTTTCGGCGTACTGCTTCTGTTACTCCGCTAGCTGCTCTCTCCTGCCCAGGTGATAAATGGCCCTCCCACCGTAAAGGATTCGGCAAACTTTCCCATACTACATCTCGTATATCTCGAACGAGCACTGTACATTCCCCCACACGCCCCATCGTGATGCACTTTCGGCAATACATGCACATTTGATTACACCTTTTACATAAAAACGAAGCAAATAACCGTTGTTCTGCATTTCCGCAGCGCTGACATACATAGCGTGAAGATTTTTTGATTACCCCTTTTGCTAAAGAAATATCTCTTCGCTTTTCTAAAAACTCCAGTTCATCCTTTAATAACGAAAGCTCTTCTAACAGCATTTGTCTTCCTGCTAGCATAGTAAAGCACCCCCAGCTTTACTATAATCCCTTCTCTTTATCTCGTAAAAACGCAAAAAAGCCGATAACCTACTTTTAAAATAGTAAGCTATCGACTTTATACACATGTTTTATTTAGTTAAAAATCTTATAATCTACCGTAACCTAAGAAATGAGCTGTGTTATAACTGCTATTTACACTACCGTACGTAACACCAGTTGATTCATCAGCAGCGTGAATCATTTGGCCTCCACCAATGTAAATACCAACGTGTGATACGCCTGCTCTGTAAGTACCTTGCAAGAAGATAAGGTCACCTGGTTGCGCTTCAGATGCGCTAATTTTTTGTACAGATCCCCATAAACTTCTTGTATCTTGTTGTCCTAAACCATATACATAAGAAACTAATCCACTGCAGTCAAAACCGCCTCTTGAAATATCCGCACTACCCCATACGTATTTCAAGCCAACTAAGTCTTTTGCTTTTTCAACTACTCCAACATTTCCCCCACCATTATTTTTTGGTGCCGGAACTGTATTTTCTTGTTTCTTTTCTTGCTTAGGTTGCTCTTGTTTAGGTTGCTCTTGTTTAGCTGGTGCTTCCTGTTGTGGTGCAGCTTGTTGTGCCGGTGCTGGTTGCTGAGCTTGCTCTGCTTGTTTCTTCGCAGCGGCTTCTTGTGCTGCTTTTTCTTGTGCTTCTTTTTCTTGTGCTTCTTTTTCTGCTAATTGTTGTAAGTATAACGCTTGTTTTTCAAGCTCTTTTAATTGACCTTCTGTGCTTGTCATGCTGTTTACAACTGTATCCATTTTACCGCTTAAATCGTTCACTGCTTCTTGTTTTTTCGCTTTTTCAGCATCAAGTTCTTTCTTTGCAGTTTCGATTTTCACTTGCGCTTCTTTTAATTCTTTTTGTTTTTCTTTTACCGTTTCAACATCTTTTTTCACAGTTGCTTGATCTTGTTGTTGTGTTGTCATGATATCTTCATCAGATTCAAGAATTTTCGAAACAGAAGTTAAACGATCTACTAAATCTGCAATGTTTTTAGAGTTTACAACAACTTCTGTTACAACGTTTGTATTTGGTTGTTCTTGAAGCGCTACTAAACGCTTTCTTAATAACTCTTCACGTTTTGCAATTTTCGTTTGTAAATCTGCAATGTTTTGATTTTTCTTCTCGATTAATGCTTGTGTTTCTTCAACTTTTTTCGTTGTTTCATCAAGTTTTGCTGCATTTTCTTGAACAGACGTATCTAAATCTTGAACCGTTTTATTTAAGTCGTTCATTTGTTTTTGAAGCTCGTCACGTTCTTGTTGTTGTTTATGTAAAGTGTCATTTTGTGTGTTAATTTGTGTTTTTACGTCCTCAATCTTTTCCGCAAATACATTTGGTGTTACTACTGAAAACATCATAAATCCTGCAGCCAATGCGCAAGATGCCATTTTTAGCTTTTTCATTTTGTTTTTACACCGCTTTCTTTTTTTCTTTTCCGTATGTAATAATCTATTAAAATTTATACCATATTTCGGGAGATATTTTATCATTGTTACGATTTTGTAAAATAAATGTAATATTATACTTGTAATTTCCTGACATTTTTCTTCTAATCCTGTATTTTCTTGTAGAATCTTAAGAAAATCGCGCTGTTTTTTTGTACAATTGTCATACATTCGTTATAAAAAAAACACAAGGAACACTCCTTGTGCTTTTTTCTCCCTATTCATCGAACAATCTATTATTTCACCCATTTTTCAGCCCAATTTTGGACTTCATTCATAACACTTTCTAATGCTTTTCCTTTGTCTGTTAATCCGTATTCGATTCTAACAGGTACTTCTGGGTACACATTACGAACGACTACACCTTCGCTCTCTAATTCTTTTAAACGCTCTGACAACATACGATCACTCATATTTGGAATAATATCCGCAATTTCTCTAAATCGCTTCGGCTCTTCTAACAAAGATTTAATAATTAAACCCGTCCACTTTTTACTAAGAAGTGTAAAAGCCGACTCAAACTTTGGACATAAACAAGAATTATGCTCCATATGTTTCACCTCTCCTTTATTATAAAATAGTTTCTTATAAAAAGTAAGTAATAAAACTTTCCTTATTTTTTATAAATGCATTTTGATTTTCCAACATATAAATTGCGACTATGAAGAACACAAGGAGACTCCCACTTATTTTCTCCTTCTTTTTTCACATGGAATAGGGCTAAAAAAGGCACTGTCCCTAAAAGCCCGATTGGCGAGGGCTAATAATCAGTGGGGGATGGAGCCCCCCACTGATTAAAGTTTCACTTTATGTCGGTCTTTCAATCCGTATTTATATAAATTAAATTTTATCACTTCAAAATATTAACTTGTCAAATAGGCATACGGATATCCGTAAAAAACTCTCTACAAAAAGAGAGCTTTTACATTTTTATTATTTTGTATACCACCCTAGACCTAGTGATCCCTCTCCTAAGTGCGTTCCAATTACAGCGCCAAAATAACTGATGCGGATTGTAACATGAGGGTACTTTTCCTCTAATTCTTGCTGCCACTCTTTCGCTTCTTCTTCACGATTTGCATGAATGATAACAGCCTCCATCGGCATACCTTTACTCGCATGTTCATCGAAAATTTCAACGATACGCTTTAGTGCCTTTTTGCGTGTGCGAATTTTTTCAAACGGGATAATAACTTTATCTCTAAAATATAAAACTGGCTTTACTTGCAATAGGCTACCGATAAATGCTTGCGCGCTATTTAAACGGCCACCGCGTTGCAAATGATGAAGATCATCAACAACAAAATAAGCATCTATCGTTTGCTTCATTTCATCAAACCTAGCTAAAATCTCTTCTGGCACCTTTCCTTCGCTTACCATTCTCGCACCTTCACGCACATAAAACCCTTGTACCTCACAGCTAATTTCAGAATCATACGTATATACGTTTATCCCTTCGACCATTTGCCCAGCTGTCATTGCTGTTTGATATGTACCGCTAATTCCGCTTGAAAGATGGATACAAATCACCGCATCGTATTCTTTTGCTAGTTCTTCAAATAGCTCCACAAATTTTCCAATTGCTGGTTGAGAAGTTTTTGGAAGTTCTTCATGTTCACGTACTTTTACATAAAAATCATCCGCTGTAATTTCTGCTTCTTCTTGATAAGAATTCGTTCCAAAAATCACATTTAATGGAATCATATATATATTGAGTTCTTCACGAATATGCTTCGGTATATATGCTGTACTATCAGTAACAATAGCTGTTCTCATTTTCGTACCTGCCTTATAAAAAAGTTTTTATTTCCTAATTTTACACGAAAATAGGAAAAGGTGCATTAATGTATGAAAAATGCCGGGATAAGATTATAATAAACACTTGGACAATTTACAACAAAAATATTAAATTTATAATAGAACTTGCTATTTTCCTACAAAAAATGTTTGAATCTGAAAACTCCCCCTTTTACAATAAAAGTACTAGTAATCTTGAAAGGTAGGGGCGTATATCATTGTTATTACAATATTTAACAATCAAAGGCTACGGTGAGCACGAAATTGTCATTCAAAAGTCACGGTTTATTTGCTATATAAGTCGAGCGAAAACAGAAGAAGAAGCACAAGAATTTATTCAAAAGATAAAAAAGCAGCATTGGAACGCAACACACAACTGCTCAGCCTATTTAATTGGGGAGCAAGATCAAATTCAAAAGGCAAATGATGACGGTGAACCAAGCGGTACAGCTGGTGTACCTATGCTAGAAGTATTAAAAAAACGCGGATTGAAAGATACCGTTGTTGTTGTCACACGATATTTTGGCGGCATTAAACTTGGTGCCGGTGGTTTAATTCGTGCATATGGAAAATGTACAAGTGAAGGAATTAACTATGTAGGTGTTGTCGAACGAAAATTAATGCGAGTTATGAAGACAGAAATTGACTATACACTACTTGGAAAAATTGAAAATGAATTACGCCACTCAAAATATGTTATTAAGGAGATTCATTACCTAGAAAATGTGACATTTGACACTTATGTGGCAGAAGATCAAAAACAAACTTTCACAGAGTGGATGATTGAACTAACAAATGGGAAATGTACAATACAAGAAGATGACATGCTGTATTTAGAACAAGACATTGTGCAACAATAACATATATATATTAAAAGGAGTTTATGTATGGAAGAGCGTTATGATCATCTCCAGAAAAGAAGAGTGAAAAAAAAGCGCAGACGTAGATTGTTTATCTACCTCATTTTTATGTCCTTAATTGGTAGTGTAGGGCTTTACATGTTTAACTCTTACTCTTCACTCATGGAGATGTATAGTGGCTTTACTCGTGATAAATCAAAATTACGTGCGAAAGATGTAGAAATTACAAAAGAACCTTTCAGCGTCCTTATTATGGGAATTGAAGATTATGCAACGGATGGACAAAATGGACGAACAGATTCTCTTATGTTCGCAACAATTAACCCAAAAACAAAAAATGTTTCACTCATGAGTATCCCGCGTGACTCACGTGTTACGATTGCTGGAAAAAATAAAAAAGATAAAATTAACGCGGCGCATGCTTACGGCGGAGAAAAAATGGCATTAGACACAGTCGAGAATTTTTTAGAGGTGCCTGTTGACCACTACGTTAAAATTGATTTCAAAGGCTTTAAAGGGATTGTCGATGCCGTTGGTGGCATTACAGTCGATGTGCCGTTTAATTTCGAGGAACGATCTGATATAGATTACTACAAACTGATTCAATTTAAACAAGGACAGCAAGAATTAAATGGCGAAGAAGCACTCGCTTATGTCCGTATGCGAAAGCAAGATCCAAATGGAGATTATGGCCGAGCTGCAAGACAACGACAAGTACTTGCCGCGGTTGTCCATAAACTAAATTCCGCTTCTACAGTCTTTAAAATTAAAGACTTAGCAGAGGTTGTTGGGAAATACGTAAAAACTGATATACCTGTATCCGATGGACTTGCCTTATATAATAAGTTATCTGGATTCGATCCTTCTACCATACAAACGATTAAATTAGAAGGTGAAGATAAAAAACTAAATGGTATCTATTACTTTATTCCAAATGAAATGAGCGTTCAAAATGTTCGTAATGAAATTTTGAAAAACTTAGGACAAGATAAAACAGACACGCATTCTACAACCAATACAAGTTCTAATTCTGATACGAATTCAACAAATTCATCTACTAAGAAAAAAGAACAGGAACCTCCGTCTACGAACGCTAACGCGGAATGGTTAATGCGAAATCATCAGTAGAGATTACTACTTAAAAGAAAAGAGCCGCTTCTTATATCAACAGATATGAGGAGCGGCTCTTTTTTCTACTTATTTTTTATTAAAATATTGTAAAATTGCTTCTACAATACGCTCTGAAGCAAGGCCATCACCATAAGGATTAGATGCTTGTGCCATTTTGTCATGTGCTTCTTTATTAGATAATAATTCGTCTGCAAGTGTAAAGATTGTTTCTTCGTCTGTACCTGCTAATTTTAATGTACCTGCTTCAATACCTTCCGGACGTTCTGTCGTATCACGTAGAACAAGAACCGGTACGCCAAGAGAAGGTGCTTCCTCCTGCACACCACCAGAATCTGTTAACATTAAGTATGAACGTGCTGCAACATTATGGAAATCAATTACATCTAGTGGCTCAATTAAGTGAATACGATTATGATCTCCTAAAATATCGTTAGCTGTTTCACGAACAACAGGATTCATATGAACTGGATACACAACTTGTACATCTTCGTACTTTTCAACAAGGCGTTTAATTGCACGGAACATGTTGCGCATTGGTTCACCTAAATTTTCACGACGATGTGCTGTCATAAGTACAAGTCGGTCATTTCCAAGCTTCTCTAGTACTGGATGACTATATTCTTCTTTTACTGTTGTTTTTAGTGCATCAATCGCTGTATTTCCTGTTACGAAAATACGTGCTTCATTTTTATTTTCTTGTTGCAAATTCGTTGCTGATTTTGCAGTAGGAGAGAAATGAAGATCTGCCATTACACCTGTTAATTGACGGTTCATTTCTTCCGGGTATGGAGAATATTTATCCCATGTACGAAGTCCAGCTTCAACATGGCCAATCGGAATTTGATTATAGAAAGCAGCAAGGCTCGCAATAAAAGTAGTTGTTGTATCACCATGTACAAGAACGATATGCGGCTTTGCTTCCTTCATTACTTTATCTAAGCCCTCTAAACCACGTGTTGTAATATCAATTAATGTTTGACGATCTTTCATGATATTCAAATCAAAATCCGGCGTAATACCAAAGATATTCAATACTTGATCTAACATTTGGCGATGCTGTGCTGTCACTGCTACAATTGATTCAATTTGCTCAGGATGTTTTTGCAACTCTAACACAAGAGGTGCCATTTTAATCGCTTCTGGACGTGTTCCAAAAATCGTCATTACTTTTAAACGTTCAGTCATTTCAATGCCTCTTTTCTTTCACTAGTTACGATATATGAAAAACTAACATAAAACCTCCCCTTTTGAGTGGGAAGAGCGTCTGGCTATGCATAGTAGCGGTCAGACCCTCTTTTAGCCCCATGCCATATGAAAACAAACGGAGAAAACGAGTGAAAATCTCCTTTTGTTTTCATAGCCGCAACTTATATGCCAGCTAATCAACATAGATTTATATAAATACAAATTGAAAAACTAACATAAAATCTTCTCTTTTAGGTAGAAGAGAACGTCCGGCTATGCATAGTAGCGGTCAGACCCTTTAGCCCCCATGCCATGTGAAAACAAACGGAGAAAACGAGTGGAGATCGCCTTTTGTTTTCATAACCGCAACTTATATGCCAGCTAATCAACATGGATTTATATAGTATTGTTACACTCACCATTATATATTGAGAAAACAAAAGGACAAAAAAAAGCGTTTTTAATAGACGGTAGAAACTTTCCTATTACGAATGCTCTTTCTGCCAACGGAATAGTAATCCATTCTATGTTTCTCAACATCTTTCCCAGTATAACAATTTCTCCCATCAAATAAAATAGGTTCACCCATAAGTTGCACATACCTTTCTAATGGATACGTTCGTATGCATTCCCAATCGGTTACAATAAACGCTACGTCCACTTTCTCACATATATTAGAAATTTCATTTATGAAGCTAATTTTCGTAGCCAAAAAAGCATTTGAAGCATATTTAATCATCTCCGCACTGCGGATATCTGTAACAAACGTTTCAATTAACAGCTTACTGTATAGCCTCTCTACCTTCTGCGCGATTTCTTCTGTCTCCGCTCCTATGACGATGCGATCACCATGAAAAAAGTCATGTATACCAGAACCTTCATGTAAAAATTCCCGATTTGATACCATATGTATCATATGGTACATATGCCGCCCTTGTAGCTTCTCCTGAATCCATTCTTTCATTTGATTGTTCGTACCTACAGGAACCGTACTTTTTGTAACCACAATTATATCTGAATTGGCACACATACCAATTTCATAACAACTATTACGAATATATGTTAAATCTGCCGTTCCATCCGGTAAAGATGGTGTTCCTACTGCTACAAATATGAAATCTGAATGTTTAAATGCCTCTGTTTGACTTGATGTAAATGCTAATCATTTTTCTTGGACTGCTGCATCTACTAATTGCCTCAGACCAGGTTCATAAATTAGCATTTCCCCTTGCTTCATTCTCGCTATTTTCCCTTGATTTATATCAAAACAAGTAACCGAATGACCTAATGTGGTTAATCCTACTCCAGTAATTAATCTTACATATCCAGTACCTATCACCGTAATTTTCATTAGATGTTCCGCCCAGAATACCTAAGATTATAGTTTAGATATTCTAGGCTTCCCCCTTTCATACTAAAACTGAATATATGTCGATGTCTTTAAGGCACCCTTTTTCCCATACTAAGACATGAAGTTGTTGCTTTTAAGTATATAAAAATGAGATAGCATGCAAGCCCTCACTCCCTATTATATGAGACGCCTGCTCTTTCTTTTTTTAAGATTTTGTAAAATAACATCGTTTATTTGGATGTATTTCTTTACAAACTGTTCTATTATCGGCACATTTGAAGTTTCCATATTTTAACGCGGAACGTACGTATTTTAACGTGCAACACTTATAGTAAAGAGAATCGGTCACATCCTACCATCCCTACTAGGGACAGACTTATATGTAAATGTCATAAATCTGTACCACAATTTAAAAACTATGCAATACAAGTTAATGATAAGATATATTATAACCTTCTTGTGCGACATCGTATTTATTATAAACTTGTCATATATTTTATCTATTTCCAATTACAGTGAATAGAAAAAAAGATTGAATTCTAATCTTTTTGTGATACCATATGTTATGAGCCTGCAAACAATCATCATAATTTTCAGATAACTTTTTCAAAAATTACGTTAAAATATAAAAGGTGGGGTATTAATGGACTCACAAGTGATTTATGCTGTTTTGGCATCTTTCATTACCGTATTAGTTGTTACTCCTTTCGTTATCAAATTAGCATTTAAGATCGGAGCAACTGATAAGCCAAACGCACGTAAAGTACACCAAAAAATTATGCCTCGTCTAGGTGGACTGGCAATTTTCATTGGTGTAGCCGTTGGGTTCTTTGTTAGTGGATTATATGAACAAAGAATGATGTCGATTACTATAGGTGCTATTATCATTATCATCATCGGTATTTTAGATGATATGTACGAATTATCAGCGAAGGTAAAATTCGGTGGACAACTATTAGTTGCCGTACTTATTGTAAAAAGTGGATTATTAGTACAGGTGCTATATATTCCAATCTTAGGAGATACTGAACTTGGTATCCTTGCATATCCAATTACAGTATTTTGGATTGTAGGTATTACAAATGCCATTAACTTAATTGATGGATTAGATGGATTATCCGCTGGGATTTCATCTATCGTCCTTGCAACATTAGCATATATGGCCTTTACTAGCCCTATGGGTACTGGTGCTGTTATTATTCTGCCACTAGCACTCATTGCACTTGCAAGTACACTTGGATTTTTATTCTATAACTTCCATCCAGCAAAAATTTTCATGGGAGACACAGGTGCATTATTTTTAGGATATTGTATTTCTGTTATATCGTTACTGGGATTATACAAAAGTGTAACGTTATTCAGTTTCCTTGTTCCTATTATCATTTTAGGTGTACCTATCTTCGATACAACATTTGCGATTATCAGACGAATTGTGAATAAAAAACCAATTTCTGCACCAGATAAATCGCATTTACATCATCGTCTATTGGCAATGGGCTTTTCTCATCGTACGACGGTACTTATCATTTACGCATTTGGTATTTTCTTTAGCGTAAATGCAATTATTTTCACTAGCGCAACATTGTGGTTATCCATTATCCTTCTGTTCGCTTTAATCTTCTTTACTGAAATCGTAGCAGAAGTAATTGGTCTTGTGCACGAACGTTACAAACCAATTATTTCCTTCTATAAAAAAGTAAAAAAACGCGAATAATAACTGTAGTATAGCCTTTATTAGTGTAAAATATTCAAATAGCACTCTTTCTTCTTAAAGAAAGGGTGCTATTTTTTATTTCCAAAATATAGTTTGTTTGAGAGTTCTTCTATTGGAGAAAGATATATATGTAAAGAGGATAATGAGACTACAATCTTAACTCCTTCTCCATGACTGTTAGACTGAGGGTGAGTATTTTGATGAAGCAAATGCTTCAATGTATTATTATATTTTTAAGTATTACTACATGTCCGGTATCTTATACTGAAGCAGCCGCTAACTCCCCACTTACACATCAATCTACGATTCAGAACGCGGCTCTTCCGCCCAAAATTGCATACTTAACATTTGATGATGGGCCAAACAAATACACATCACAAATTTTAAACATCTTAAAGCAAAAGCAGGGAAAGGCAACCTTCTTTGTAATTGGTGGCAAGGCTTCACATTATCCACAAACAATGAAACGTTTCATACAAGAAGGTCATTATATCGGTCTTCATAGCATGTCTCATGACGTAAAGCGTTTATATACTGGTGATCCATCCGTTTTAATTACCGAAATGGAGCAGGCCCGCTCTATTGTGCGCCATATAGCAAATTTAGATACACACCTTGTTCGCGTTCCGTATGGTAGTATGCCTTATTTAAAAAAGAATTATCGTGATGCACTTGTTTCCGCTCAGTACAAAATGTGGGATTGGACAATCGATACATATGACTGGAAAAGTTATCATAATCCTTCTGCTATATTAGAGCGTGTTATGAACCAAAGCGACGAACAAGTTGAAGTTATTTTAATGCATGATTCTAGCGTTACAGTGAAAATTCTTCCAAAGGTAATTGACTACCTTAAGGCGAAAGGATACACGCTTCTTCCCTATAATCCTTCCTCTCATTCAGAAGTGAATTTCTGGAAGGACGCAAGATTGTAACAGCTTTAGTATAGACTAGAGCTGTTTATTCTTTTTCTCTTCCCACACTTCCCATTTTTGTGTAAAATTTTAAATAGTGACAAAGTTTCGAGGTGAAGAAAAATGAAACGAATGGACCTCATTTATAATGCAATACAAAAAGGGAATTACTCAGAAGGTGTAACAGCATCTGAACTCGCTACACTTCTACAGCTAGACCGTGCAAATGTAAGCAGCGATTTAAATAAACTTGTGAAAGATGGTCGTTTATCCAAAACGGGAACACGCCCTGTCCGTTTCTATTTAGGAGACAACTCCCACGTGGAAACGCATTCACAAAATAACACTTCACTCGATGCCTTTGCAAGAAAAAACACAAGCCTCAAAATTGCGATTGAAAAAGCAAAGGCTGCTGTACTCTATCCTCCAAATGGTATGCATACATTACTACTTGGAGAAACGGGTGTCGGGAAATCTATGTTTGCCTCTTTAATGCACGAGTATGCAATTGAAGTAAATCAGCTCCCAAAAGATGCACCGTTTATCGTTTTTAACTGTGCGGATTACGCAAATAATCCACAGCTCCTGCTTGGACAACTTTTCGGGATAAAAAAGGGGGCTTACACTGGTGCAAGTGACCAAAAAGGGTTAATCGAAAAAGCCCACGAAGGAATTCTCTTCCTGGATGAGGTGCACCGCCTCCCGCCAGAAGGTCAAGAAATGTTATTCACATTTATTGACCGCGGTGTATATCGCCGCCTTGGGGAAACAGAGAACGAGCGCCGAGCACAAGTATTAATTATTACTGCAACAACAGAAGAACCAAACTCTTTTTTACTCAAAACCTTTACGAGACGGATTCCGATGACCGTAACGCTTCCACCACTTCGTGAGCGAACGCATCAGGAACGCTTCGCTCTCTTGCAGCTCTTTTTTACAAATGAAGCAATTCGTCTGCGAAAAAAAATTCATGTCAGTCCGAACGCAATGCGTGCTTTCGTCTTTTATCAATGTCCAAACAATATCGGACAATTAAAAACCGATGTACAAATTGCCTGTGCGAAAGCCTATTCTGATTTCGTAACAAAGAAAAGAGAGCATGTCCGCGTTTCAAGTGCTGACTTGCCATGGTACATGAAGGAAGGCTTGTTTATTGAAAGAAAAAGCCGTCATCTGTATCAAGTGCCAAACGAAACATTTGTATTTACGAGTGACGAAGGATGGAGCAAACATAAAACAGAAGATTCACGTTCTTCCATTTATGATTACATTGATCATAAATATGAAGAATTACAAGCACGCGGTATTGAAGAAGAAGAATTAGAATTACTAATAGACAACGATCTCCAAAGCTTTTTCGTTCAGTATTTTAATCAAATGTCACAAAAGACAAGTCATGAAAATGTCCTTAAAATTGTCGATCGCAATATTGTTTCTGTATGCGAAAAAATCGCTGAACTAGCCGAAAAACATTTAGCTAAGACATTTGATGAAAAAGTCTTTCTTGCTTTAAATTTACATGTACAGACAACTTTACAACGACTGCAGGGCGGGAAACAAATTCATCACCCGCAGCTGAATCAAATTCGCACGAAATATAAAGAAGCTTTCTCAGTTGCCATGCAATGTATTCAACTATTAGAAGAAGAATTACAAGTAACGATGCCAATTGATGAAGCTGGATTCTTAACGATGTTTTTCGTTGTTGATCCCATTCCTGCTTCCCAAACAGAAGTAAAAGTATTAATTTTAGCCCACGGCAATGGTATCGCAACAGAAATGGCAAATGTCGCGAATGAACTCCTCGGTATTGATGAAGTAACAGGAATTGATATGCCGCTTCATGAATCACCGAAAGATTTCTTAGAACGAGTAAAAGTGTACATGAAAACACTCGGGCATATAAACGGACTGCTTTTACTCGTCGATATGGGTTCACTTGCCTATATCGGGGATATACTAGAGACGGAATTTCATATCCCTGTACGCGTTCTCTCTATGACAAGTACGCCGCATGCATTAGAAGCAGCAAGAAAAGCTCAGCTCGGGTACTCATTAGATGCGTTATATGAAACCGTGAAAAACTTAACACCGTTTTACCTTAATGTACAAGAAGAAAAGAAAAAGCCACTTGCTCCCATGAAATCAGTCATTTTAACAGCTTGTTTAACAGGAGAAGGAAGCGCACTGGCCATTCAAAAAATGCTTGAAAACTATTTACGATTCGATAAAGATTTAATAGAAATTATTCCAATTAGTATCGTTCATGAAAAAGATTTAACAAAAATGATCGAAAACATAAAGAAAGAACGCAATATGATTTGTATTGTCACAAACTTTGATGTACAAGTACCATGTTTAACTTATCATTTCCAAGACATTGTAAACTATAAAGCCATTCAGCAAATTCAAGAATTAATTACGTATGAAGAAACATATGCAAAAATGGCTGATATTCTCGGGCAACAAATGCAGCGCCATGATGGGGCACTGATGATTAAAACAATACGGTACGCGCTCAATACAATTCAAGAGCTCATCTCCTTACAGTTAAACTCTGATAGTTTAATGGGAGTTATTTTGCATATGAGCTGTATGATTGACCGGCTTCAAAAGGGAGAAAAGCTCCTCCCTTATCCTGACAAAGAAGCGCGTAGACAAGATGAATATTGGATGTATATGAAAGTAAAAAAAGCCCTGCAACCAATTGAAAATACGTTTGATGTGCAGATTCCAGATGATGAAGTGTTTTATGTAATGGACTTCTTCATAAGAAACCAACCAGAAAAAAAAGAGTAACGTAAACATGCCCGTGAATTTCAAAATTCATGGGCATGTTTATTTACCGGCTCATGGACCTGCTATATTCTTTTACCTTCCCACGAATTTCTCCCCTTGCATGTGCTTTTGTATGAACATTTACATATGCATTCGCTTCATCAATTGCCTGCACAAGATTTTCAAACGTCTTCCCTTGCAAAGGTCCTTCTAAATCTTCAGTGAACACCACACCCGTTATCGTTCCTTCATTTACGCTAATTCCATGCTTCACAGGTCCATATAAAAACACAACTACTGGCCCGGTCTGATTTCCTTTCCCTAAATGAATTTGACAAGATGTTACCTTCTCAATATTTTTCAATATGATCCTATAATGTAGTTTCGTAAAATCACTATTAAAAATAAGCTCCGCGACCCCATAAGCTTTCGTTTTTACAGGAGGTAGTTCATTATCACCTTTCAGCTTAGCAACAAAATGTTTTGTCATACTAGCAACATTCTCCTTATATAAATTTCAAACTCATGCTGATATCTCTTTAACTAATTTATTGCTGGGACACGATCAATTATGACTCTTTCAGAAATGCTTTTTCATAATGGCTATTCTACTCAAGAAATATTTACAAAAAAATTACATAACAATCATTCCTCACACCACACTGCTTCCTGTATAATGCACGTAAATTTGAAATTTCTTCAGGAGGTTCTTTTTGAAAACATTAATAGAAATATTTCTCGTATCACTCAAGTTAGGCCTTACTTCTTTCGGAGGACCCGTGGCTCATCTTGGGTACTTTCATCATGAATATGTACAAAAACGAAAATGGATGGATGAGCGGAGCTATGGGGATTTAGTGGCACTCTGTCAATTCCTACCCGGTCCTGCAAGCAGCCAAGTTGGAATTGGCACCGGTTTATCACGAGGCGGGCTCCTTGGAGCTGTAGTCGCTTGGATTGGCTTTACACTCCCGTCAGTTCTCTTTCTTGTTTTTTCCGCTTCACTAATCCAGCAATTTCATGTGGTGGAAGCTGGCTGGATTCATGGATTAAAACTTGTAGCAGTAGCGATTGTCGCACATGCAATATGGGGAATGGCACAGAAATTAACACCGGACCGTAACCGAGCAACAATTGCAATTATTACTGCTGCAATTGCGTTATTATTTCCAAGCGCTTGGACACAAGTTACGCTTATTCTACTTGCTGGTCTTCTCGGTTGGCTCTTATATCGTAAGCATGAAATTCCATCTGCTAGCAAAACACATATTCCTGTTTCACGTATAACAGCTGCCCTTTGTCTCTTACTATTCTTTAGTTTATTATTCTTGTTACCACTATTACGACCATTTTCGCACTGGATTGCCATGTTTGATAGTTTCTATCGCTCTGGCTCACTCGTGTTTGGCGGAGGACATGTCGTTCTTCCCCTTCTTGAAAATGAGTTTGTATTAAATGGCATGATGACAAAAGAACAGTTTCTAGCAGGATACGGCTTAACCCAAGCGGTTCCAGGTCCTCTTTTTACATTTGCATCTTACATAGGAACGGTACTAGACGGGGCACTAGGAGCTACTATTGCGACAATCGCTATCTTTCTCCCGGCATTCTTACTTGTCATTGGTGTATTGCCATTTTGGGATCAAGTGAGACGCTTGTCTTATGTACAAGGGGCGCTCCTTGGCATTAATGCCGCCGTCGTCGGTATTTTACTAGCTGCTTTTTATGACCCTATTTGGACAAGCACAATCATGAGTAAAACTGATTTTGTTATTGCTTCTCTCCTATTTTGTCTATTAGCATTTTGGAAAGCACCACCATGGATCGTTGTTGTTCTTGGTGCTTTTAGTGGCTATATTCTTTCTATTATCTAAACATACAAAAAGACGGTCTTACTAAATCGTCTTTTTTACTATATAACTTCCCTTTGATTTTCAAGCATATAAGTCGCGGCTATGAAAACGAAAAGAGGTTTCCACTTAGCATGAGGCACTGACCGCTTCTATCCATGAGCGGATTCCCTCTCCCTCCTAAAAGGAAAGTTTTTTATATTAAAATTTCACAAGCTCTATCCCTTCTGGTAAAACACTTTCCGTTAAAATCTGTAGTTCATCTGCATTTACAATTAATCGAATCATAGATTTTTCCCTCCTGTAAAATGAAAAAAAGCGGGCTGAGTCAGCGCCGCTTTTTACTTTTCTACTTTTTTGAAGAACTGCGGAAGATATTCTTTATGTGCTTCCAACATTTCATCTAAAATTTGTTTTGCTACTTTATCTGATGGTACAAGTGGATTAATTGTCATAGCAAGCAGCGCTTTATGATAATCCCCTGTAACAGCAGCTTCAATTGACGTGCGCTCAAATGATTTAATTTGCTGAACTAAACCGCGAACAGGAACCGGTAAATCACCTACTGCAATCGGCTTTGGACCATCCTTCGTAATGATACAGTTTACTTCAACAGCAGAATCATGTGGCAAGCTTGCAATTGCACCATTGTTTCTTGTATTAACAGGTTGGATATCACCTTTATTATTATAAATAGACGTAATTAAACTACATGCTGCATCACTGTAGTACGCTCCTCCGCGCTTTTCTAATTGCGGTGGCTTAATATCTAAATTCGGGTCTTTATATAACTCGAATAAGTCATCTTCTAATTGTTTCACCACTTCTGCACGTGTCCCTTTTTCAATAGAAGCTTGTTTTTCTTCTTCTAACATTTCACGTGTTTTATAGTAGTAGCGATGATATGGACATGGAATTGCACGAAGTCCGCGAATGAAATCTGGCTCCCAATCAAGTGCAGCGATGTTTTCCATCGTAATTTGCTTTTCTGGATCTGTTACAAGTTCTAGCACTCGGTCCATCACACTTACTCCATCTAAATACACATCTAATCCGTAGACCATGTGATTTAAACCAGCAAAGTCAACATGAACACGGCTCGCATCTACTTCAAGAATCTTTGCAAGTCCCATACAAATACCAATTGGAACGTTACATAATCCAACTACTTTTTTGATGCTTGTATAACGAAGTACAGCCTCTGTTACCATACCAGCTGGATTTGCAAAGTTAATCAGCCAAGCATTCGGACAAAGCTCTTCCATGTCTTTACAAATATCCAAAATAACAGGAATCGTTCTCAATGCTTTGAATAAACCACCAGGACCATTCGTTTCCTGACCAATCACATCATATTTTAATGGAATTGCTTCATCTTTCGCGCGCGCCTCTAATAAACCAACGCGAAGCTGCGTTGTTACAAAATCAGCATCTTTTAATGCCGCGCGGCGATCAAGTGTTAAGTGAATATCAATTGGTAAACCTGCTTTTTTCACCATACGTTTTGCTAAGTTACCAACGATTTCTAACTTCTCTTTTCCCGCTTCAATATCTACTAACCAAATTTCACGAACAGGAAGCTCATCATAACGCTTAATAAACCCTTCAATTAACTCCGGTGTATAACTAGAGCCACCACCGATTGTAGCAATTTTAATTCCGCTCATATCTTATTCCCCTTTCGCATCAAGCTTTTTATAAAGGTCGATAAATTCCGCTGCTAATTCTTTCACAGTCATTGAATTCATTAAATGATCTTGTGCATGAATTAAAAGAACACTAATCTCTGTTTTTTCTCCTCTTGCTTCTGATTGTATGAGTTCTGTTTGGAAATGATGTGCTTCATTAATCGCTTCTTTCGCTTTTACCATCGCTTCATCTGCTTCCCCTAATTTCCCCTGTTTTGCATATTGCAGTGCTTCCATCGCATAGCTTCTTGCGTTACCGCTGTGTAAAATTAATTGGAATGGGATTTGTTCTGCTGTAGTCATCCTAAATACCGCCCTCTCTATATAGTTCAACCGATTAAAATACCCCTTCAGTTTGAACGTGTCTATGAAAATATTATTTTCTTAAATTGGCTTTGGTGTTCTTCTAGATGTGTGCCATCTTTCTGAACAAGATATAAAGTTATTGTTCTCACGAGCTCGTTTCACCCGTGAGAACAATCATGTATTACATAGGTACAGATTGATCGTTTCCTTGTGCTGTAGTTTTTTCAGTGCGAATGATAGAACGGTCACATAATACAACGAATGGATAGTAAATCACCATCGCGATTACAAAGTTGAATAACTGTAGAATTGTACCGGAAATGTGTCCGCCTGTTACAAGGTAACCACTAATGATTGGTGGTGTTGCCCATGGAATCATCGCAACTGTTTTTGGCACCAATCCAAGAGATATAGCTGTATAAGAAGTAATTACTAATACGATTGGTGTCACAATAAACGGAACGAATAAAATTGGGTTTAAAATAATTGGTGTACCAAAAATTACTGGTTCGTTAATATTGAATGCACCTGGTCCAATTGATAGCCTTGATACACCTCGCATTTGCGCGCTTTTCGCTACAATTAATACAACAACTAAGAATGCTAATGTTGCACCAGAACCTCCAAGATATACGAAAGTATCAAAGAACGGTTTTGTAATAATGTTTGGAACATCAAATGAAGATGTGCCATCTTGGAATAACTTGATATTTTTTTCTAATGCTGGTAAGTATAATGGCTCGATGATACCCCCAACAATGTTTGGACCATGTAAACCAAAGAACCAAAGAAGGTGAACAAGAAGTACAATGACAATCGCACTTGGTAATGTACCTGCTAAACCTTGTAATGGTAATTGAATTGTATTAAAGATAAATTCATGAACACTTGTGCCTGCTAATTTCACTGCTAATTGAATACCTGCAACTACTGTTAAAATAACAAACGCCGGAACTAATGCTGCAAATGATCTTAAAACTGCTGGTGGTACTCCGTCTGGCATTTTGAAAGTAATCTCTCTTTGTACAAAGAAACGGAATGCTTCAGTAACAAGAAGTGCCACGATGATTGCTACGAATAAGCCTTGTGCCCCCGTCCAAGCTAAGTTCAATCCGCCCTCTTTCGGTGTTGTTGGCGTAAGAATAATTAACGCACCAAATGAAATAATACCTGCTGACAATCCATCAACACCGTAAGATTTTGCTAAATTATAACTTGTTGTAAACGCTATAATTAATGCTAAAATTGCGAAAGAACCAGTCCACATTCCTCCGCCAACGTCTTTCCAAACTTCTCCGAATGTACCTTTCATGAAATTTTGGAAGGCTTCAGATGGAAAACCATTAATCAGTGATGCCAGGGCACCAACTAAGATAAGTGGCATAACAGCAATAAATCCATCACGAATTGCAGCTAAATGACGTTGTGACCCGATTTTACCAGCGACTGGAACAACATATTTCTCCATAAATGCAATAAACTTTTGCATTTTCTTTCCCCCCTAATTATTTTTTTAGTGTTAATGCGTGATCTAAAACCGCCTCTCCATTCATCATGCCGTAATGCATTGGATTAATAACGTCGATTCCAACGTTTTTATCATCGGCAAGCGCTTTCATTGAAGACAGCATATAACGAACTTGTGGCCCTAGTAATAATACATCTGCTTCATCAATGTTATTTTTCACTGCATCCCCAGATACAGCCCAAATCTTTCCCTCTAACCCGCGAGCCTTTGCAGCTGCTTCCATTTTTGTAACTAGTAAACTTGTAGACATTCCTGCTGAACAACAAAGTAAAATATTCATTAATAAGTCCCCCTATGCATGTAAACTATTTTTGTTTATTTGTTTTTCTTTACGCCTTTTATTAATGCAACTTCCGTGCCAACTTTTTAAACCGCCTAAAATTAACGTTTTTCCCTATGTTTTTATTGTGTGTTACCGCTTTCAAAAAGTGTGTTACCCAAAATACTGATAGTGTGTTATAAAACAACACGCTTGCAACACATATCTGTATGAAAATAGATTAGTGTCTAGTTGTGCTTAAAACATAAAATAAAATATTTTTATAAAAAACATTCATTTTCTCTGTAATAAGAAAAAATTTATGGGAATTATATTTTTCAATATACAAAAGGATAAATTAAGAGGAAAGAACTCATATATATCAACTATGAAAAGCGAGGACTTTCAGTCATAACAGTACCATCAGTGGATTCACTGATGGTACTGTTATGATTCATACAAGACTAAATGTGATTAAACCGACTCTCGATTTATCATTGAGCTCCACCAAAACAATATGATTTTCACTAAATGGCCTACTTCATTTCGATTCCTTTATTTCAAGCTATTATTCAATCCCTCAATTTTCTTCTTCCAATACATTGTCATCGCACACCATATAATGAAGTAAATAACGATGAAGCTACCTGTGCAAATGAGAAGCGGAACGAGATGATTTGGAACCCAACCAACCCAAATTGCAGTCGGTAAAAATGTGCCTAATAAAATGATAAGGTGGATGATTGTTTGCTTTAAAATGCCCCATTCTTCTTTCTCAAATACAAATGAAGCAAATGAGAAAATCAACCCCACAATATTTGCTGTGACAAGGTGAGTAAGCAATGTCTTTGTCTCTAATACATCCATTCCATTTGCATAACCAATTCCTAAAAACAACATGCTATATACCATTGCCATCGCCATTCCTGCAATCACTTTGGCGCCTATTCTATCAAATAATGTAACCATATTATTCTAGCCTCCTCCCATATTTAGAGCTTCCTTAATAAGTGGTACATATTTTCTTGAAACGTACTCTTTCATTCCATTTGAAAAGTGTGCACACATACTGCCGCTAAAAGACATTTCAAAACTTGTTACATGCTGTAAATTAGCGATTGTAGACTTTGAAAATCGTACAAAGCGATCACCCTGTAATTTTGTTTCTAATTCATACAAACGGGATTTCACTTCAAGAATTCCTTTCGTCGTTTGAGCCATTACCTTTCGATCCTCTGTATAAAACCAATAAATATCTTTTGGCTCTAACAAATAATATTGTTGCTTCAATACTCCAACAATTTGCTTCACATTCCCCCCTTCTATCCTCTTTAAAAGTTTCTGAACTTCATCTGTCACTTCTTTTGCTTTGACAATAATCTCTATCTCATCTTGTGATGGATTTAATTCAAGGTGAATTTTCACTGCCTTCCACCTCCCTTACGCCCTTATTGTTACATATATTTCAAAAAAAGAAATAGATTGGTACATAAGTGGTATTCTTTACGTCATAACTGACTCTTTTTCAAACATAAAAAAACCTTGCATACGCAAGGCCTCATTCTTTCGCTAACATTTTCTTATATAACTCTACAAATTCACTTGCTAATTCCTTCACCGTAATCGCATTCATTAAATGATCTTGCGCATGAACCATGAGCAGTGTAATCTCTGTCTTTTCCCCCCCAGCTTCCCTCTGTATTAAATCCGTTTGTAAACGATGTGCCTCTTGTAGTTCTTGTAAGGCCTCCTGCAATTTCGCCTCCGCTTCTTGAAATTCTCCGCGCTTTGCATAATCAATGGCTTCCATCGCACAACTTCTCGCATTCCCTCCATGTAAAATTAGATGAAAGGCTTGTGTCTCTAATATATCCATCTTAATTGCCTAATCCCCCTTTTTCTTCGGCTACTTTTTGTTTATCCCATATTTTCAAGAACGGTAAATAAATCAAAAATGCAAGTATAAAGTTAACAATTTGCAAGACAACTCCTGAAATTTCCCCACCCGACCCTAAATATCCACTAAAAAGAATTGGTGTAGTCCATGGTACTGCCGCACCGCTTGGCCGAGCAACAAGTCCCCATTCCATTGCAAAATAAGAAACAAATGTCATAACGACAGGAACAAGTATAAATGGAATGAGCAAAAGTGGATTCAGTACAATTGGCATTCCAAACGTGACCATTTCATTAATATTAAAAATGCCTGGTGCGATTGATAGCCGACCCAAACTTTTTAATTGCTGACTCCGTGCAAATAATAACATCGCTACAACAAGTGCAAGCGTTGCACCAGATCCACCTGTGTAGATCCACAAATCAAAGAATTGTGCTGTTATCGTGTTTGGGACATCTTGCCCTGCCTGAAAAGCAATACGATTTTGATCCATTAATGATAACCAAACCGGGCTCATAACACCGCCTACAATTGCGGCCCCGTGAATCCCACATGCCCAAAGCACATGAACAACAATAACCGCTGCCACCGCGCCAAAAAGACTTGCTCCAAGTGCACTAAGCGGAGCTTGCAGAAGCTGCCCTACAATATTATGAATACTACCAAAAGTGGTTTGCTCCAAAATTAAGCGCAGAATCCAAACAACCGTCACAACGATAAAACCTGGAATGAGTGCAGTAAATGAACGTGTTACAGCTGGTGGAACCGTTTCCGGCATTTTAATAATCATCTTCTTCTGGATAATAAACCTGTAAATTTCGGTAGATATAAGTGCTATAATCATCGCCACGAATAGCCCTTGACTCCCCATCAATGCAGCAGGTATAGCCCCATCTACTACTACACTCTCCTTCGTACTAGGTATAATATGTGTCACTTGAAATGGAGTTGCTAGTAAAAAGGATACAAGTGACAATGCTCCTGCTGCTAATGCATCTACTTTATATTGTTCTCCCAGTCTGTAAGCGATTCCAAAAGTAGCCATTAAAGACATTATATTAAATGTTGCGCTAACTGGATACCCTAACGCCTTCTGCCAATTCCCTCCAAATAAACTTTCCATAAAATCGTTATATCCAGGTATTGGCAAAGCGCTGATAATAAGAAAAAATGAACCGATAATTAAGAAAGGCATCGTTAAAATAATCCCATCACGAATTGCTTGTAAATGCCGCTGCTGCGCAATTCTCCCTGCTACTGGCATAACATATTTCTCTAAAAACCGGACCATCTACTCCACTCTCCTTATGCTCTCATTGACAACGCTGCCTCTAATACGGCTTCTCCGTTACAAAGCCCATAATGTACAGAGTGAATAATATCAACAGGTATCCCTTTTTCTTCACACATTTCCTTCATCTTCGGTAATAAATAACGCACTTGAGGTCCAAGCAAGAGCACATCCGCTTCATCAATATGATTCCGTATTTCCGAACCCGATACAGCCCAAATTTTCACTTCTAACCCTTTTGCCTGTGCCGCTTTCTCCATTTTCGTTACAAGCAAACTAGTAGACATTCCTGCTGCACAGCAAAGTAAAATGTTCATTAAACTCCCTCCTTACTTTTAATCAGCTGGAATCCTATCCACATTTCTCTTCATATCCACTACTAGGTTACCAATGTATATGTCTATATTGGTTTCCATATGACGAGCATAAAAACAAAAATTTCTCCGTTTTCACTCTATTCCAGCTATCTGTATTTTCCTAGTAAACTGCCTCACAAATCACTATAATAATTCAGTATGATTTTTTACATTAGATAGGAGGAGATATATGATGAAGGCTTATCGCTTTCCACTTATTTTATTATCTTCCATCCTAATTGGTGGTTTCATTGGTTATTTCATGGGTACCGATGCAGTTGCTTTAAAACCGCTTGGTGACATTTTCTTAAACTTAATGTTTTACGATTGTCGTACCTCTCGTGTTCTTTAGCATTGCCTCATCTATTGCCAATATGGATGGGTTAAAACGTTTCGGAAAAATTATGTCTAGCATGGCTGGGACTTTCTTATTTACGAGTATTATTGCTGCAATTTTTATGATTATTGTTGTGAAAGTATTCCCGCCAGCACAAGGTGTTGTACTAGAATTAACAAGACCTGATAAGGTTGAAAATATTAGCAATCGCTCTTGTTGTTTCTCTATTAGTTGGAACAGTAATGGGTGCTATTCCTGGCGGCGGTATGATTGGTGAAATGTTAATCGTTTCTCTATACGGTTTTCCACCAGAAGCTCTACCAATTATCGCAGCTATTAGTACAATCATTGACCCACCAGCAACGATGTTAAACGTAACAGGCGATAACGCTTGTGCCGTAATGACAGCTCGTCTTGTTGAAGGAAAGAACTGGATTAAAAATAAAGTAATACAATAGTTCTTATCATTCTTTTAAAATAAAAAATAGCTAGATATTTACTCTAGCTTCTTTATTTATTTTATCAGTTTGTTTTATATCTACACTTTACTCAGGCTACACCCACAAATTTGTTATAACTTTCACAAAGTTTCCATAGCCCTTTCCTCTCCTTCGTACTATAATCATGTATGGAAAAGGAGATGGAAACTATGACACACAGCGCCCCAGAGTTTAAAGTTTTGCAAAGCATTGCGTTCCTTGCTGTTGTTTTGCAAAGTTCCTTACTATATACAATGAATCAAGGACATATTCTACTAGAACAATCTCTCATTATGGGAATGCTATTTAATCTCGCAAAATTTTCAGCACCTGCATTCATCTTCATTGTCGGGTTCCATTTAATTCGGCAATACACAAAACAAATGGTCTATACAGAATACATCTATGAAAAAACAGCACACTTACTTGCTCCTTACTTCTTCTGGTCCGTCGTTTACTTATTGACAACAAACCAAGTCGTTACAGTGCAAAGCGGGATAAAGAGCCTATTGCTCGGAACAGCTGCGCCTCATCTTTGGTATGTCATTATGATGTTCCAAATCCATTTGCTGTTTCCCTTATTATGCACCTTATTTTATTGGTTTAAAAAAAGAACACAAAATCAGCAAGATATATACCGATACATGGCCGCTTTCGCTAGCATTTATTTTCTCTTAATGTGTTATTCTTCTCACTATATTTTTAACGGTGAAGTGCTAACTCAATCAACTGTTTTGCATTATACAGATCGTTCCTTCTTCTTCTATTCATTTTACTTTGTCATAGGAGGAATCGCTGCTGTAGCACTTCAAGCTTGGCGCTTATTTGTAATGAAACACATACCACTTATAACAATCTTATTTTTTATTCTATTCTTATTCATCAACTATGAACTATTTAGCTTTTATGGTGTAGATTCCATTCACCTTACTGTATCTACCTATTTAAAGCCATCCATGTTTCTGTACATTGTATGTGAAATTTTAATACTATACGTACTATCTATCATGATTGTACAGCGGCGAGGTGCTTTATATAAAACATTACGCTTTATCGGAAACTACACGTACGGAGCCTATTTAGCACACTTTTTCTTTTTACAGCTAATTACGAAATTACTATCTCTATTTACAATACAGGCAAATACAATTCTATATAGTCTATTACTATTTCTTCTAACAGCAACATTCTCTATCATCACAATGGTTATATGTAGCACGATTCCATTCCATACATGGATTACAGGACCTTCTCCCACGCCTGTATTAAAATGGCCAACGCTCCTGCCTTTACTGCCATTATTAAGAAGTAAAAAGTAAAAGAAGCTGTCCAAAAAGATTTTTTGGACAGCTTCTTTTTAGGAAGAAACCTGCTCTGCAGAAGTTTCTTTATGCTGTATGTGACTTGTAATCCAAGCAATTCCACCAGCATCAACTAAATAACATAATAAAATTAAAATTTGCATTTGTAATTGCGACCAATCTCCTAGAGATATAACATCCTGAAGCCCTCTGAGAGAATGAGACATTGGAAGGAATTCTCCACTCTTACTTAATACTGCTATATTTGTTACTTATCATCGACAGCTCAGAAGTTCCGTCAATTCGTTATTCACTATTTCTCGAGCATTTCATCACCACGTACTTAAAAAATCTCCAAAATAAAAATGCCACTTTTCAGTGACATTTTTATCCCGCAGTAACCGGCAGTAATATCCCGATTGGTGAAGGGTCATAATCAGTGGGGAATAAAGCTCTCCACTGATTAAAGTTTCATTTTACTTCTTATCCATTTTCAATTCCGTCTCAGCTAATAGCGGCAACACATTATCAAAAATATGCGTGTTGTTCTCTTTCCCAATCACATATCCACCATAAAACCTGCTGAATACATTGTCATTCCGAAATTCACTCATGCGCTCATACAATTCTTGGGCAAATTTTTTATCTCCTACTTGTAATACATATAAAATCGTTAGCCCATATGCTGCTGGTGATTCAAAATCTACTACTGGTTTTCCTGTTTCTAAATCATAGCGACCGTATAACTTTCCATCTTTGCGGAATACCTTTTTAATAAACTCTAAATATGCTTCGGAGGAAATTCCGCCTAAACTACGATGGTAGGCAACATACGATTGATCAATGAGATTCACCCGGTCTTCATATGTAAATGCACCATCCTCTTTGTATTCTTTCGGGAATGCCCAGCCACGTCTTGGATAATCCGCTAAAAATTGAATAGCTTCCTGATACTGCGTTTCTGAAATTTTTCCGTACTTTTTCATATAAGAGAATGCACTTGGATTTATGTAAGATGTCGTTAATATGTTATTTTGCATCCCCTTATCTGCGTCATAATAGTCAACATAGATTTTCTTTTTCTTATTATAACGTAGTACAGCATCACTCACTTGATCCGCAAGATGCTTATACCGCTCTTCTTTATACATGTCATAAGCACGATATAGCTGTTCGATGATGCGGAGATCATCAATGAGAGCATTCGTACCAACCTGTCTTTCTCCTGTTTCAGAAATCTTCCATAACACAATATGGACTGGATGTATAAAATAATTTTGGATCACCTTTACTTGTTCATCAAACAATGATTGATCGTCCATATCAAGCGTATATTGTAGCCATAGCCCTGATGATTCTGATAATGCTTCACGGCCGGTAGCCTCGTTCGTTCCTACCTTTGAATCAGCTATGCGATATGTTGCGAGCGTCCCATTCTCGTTCATCATATGTCTCATAATAAAATATTCTGTTCGATTTCCTTGTAGTGCAGTCCAAAAAACAATTCCACCTAAAACCATAAATAAAGTTAACGCAATCCATATATACAAACGTTTCCGCACTTTTTCTCACCTCTATAATAAGACTAACCGTAATCTTAGTAGAGCATACGAAAACATTAAAAAGACAATCCTTTAGATTGTCTCTCACTTTTCTATCCTTTACACACGTTAATTAGCCTCTTTTGTAGGGCGATACAATAATTGCACAAGGTGATCATATTCACGCCGTGTAATTTCTTTATTATATAACTTTAATAACAAATCTTTATGCTCTTTCGAAAACGCCATTTTTCTAATGACTTCAGGATACATACAAACATCCCCTCCGTTTTACGTGAACTTCCACATTCTGTTAAACTCTAGCTTGTCCTTCTACAAATAAAACCCCTTAGACAGAACTAACGTTCGCGTAAGCATTATAAAAGATTTTGTTCTAAAACACAAATAAAATATTATTATCCTTCTTTTCTGAAGATTTCAAAATTATAATATCATATCCACTTTTTAAAATACATATATATTTTTGGCATTTTTTTGAATAAATTTTCCAATCCAATCAGAAAATAATGGCAAAAATGAAGAGGAGTAGAATTATGGATACTGTTACATTGTCACGGGCTTTCTTTGGGTCATCACTAGCATTCCACATTATTTTTGCAACACTTGGAATCGGACTATCTTTAATGATTTTTATAAGCGAAGTATTATATCACTGGAGAAAGGATTCTGATTACGCTGTTATGGCAAAAAGGTGGACAAAGGCTTTCGCCATCCTTCTTGGTGTCGCAATTCCTACTGGAACAATCGTCGGTGTACAAATTTCACTTCTTTGGCCCGGATTCGCCAAAATTGTCGGTCAAGTGATTTCTGTTCCATTTCAGATTGAGATTTTCGCCTTCTTCTTAGAAGCTTTATTTATGTCCATTTATGTATATGCAGCAGATAAATTACCACCATTTATGAGATTAATCTCACTCTTTTTTGTCATGCTTGGTGCCACTGCATCTGCCGTATTAATTACCTCAGCAAACACATGGATGAATACACCGGCAGGCTTTTCTATGAATCCTGATGGCTCTGTTTTTAACGTTGACCCGTGGAAAGCATTCTTTAATCCAAGCTTTTTCACAAGCTCCCTTCACGTTGTCATTACGGCTTATGCAACAGGTGCAGCAGTCATTGCTTCTATCGCTGGATTTAAATTATTAAAACGAAATATAAGTCCACGGGAAATTGCTTATCATAAAAAAGGACTATTTTTAGGCCTCGTTGTCACGTTTATTACAGGTGCTACGATGTGGCTTTCTGGACATGAATCAGCAATTGCTTTGCATGAACATTCTCCGGAAAAATTAGCATCTGCAGAAGCTTTATTTGAAACGACATCACATGCTCCTTTGTCCCTTGGCGGAGTTGTCGATCCTGAAACTCTTAAACTGAACTACGCCCTCGAAATCCCAAATATGCTAAGCATGTTAGTTGGATTTAATCCTAATACCGTTGTAAAGGGGTTAAATGAATTTCCACAAGAAACGTGGCCGCCATTTTATACCCATACGTTCTTTAATTTAATGGTTGGTACAGCTGCATTCACTTTTGCTGTAGCAGCAATCGCTCTTGTATATTGGTACTTTATCTATCGAAAAAAAGGGGCAGAATTACCAAAATGGCTTCTATGGGCCACTGCTGCGTGCGGACCGATTATGATGCTCGGCATTGAATTCGGATGGGTTTTCAGTTGTAGCGGTCGTCAACCTTGGACGATTTATGGGATGCAGCGCACAATGGATGCTGCTACGCGCGCTGATTTCGTCGGGCCTTTATTTATTTTATTCATCATTTTGTATATCGGTCTTGGCGCTTTAACGATTTTTGTACTACGAACTTTCTTTAGAAGACATCCATTAAAAAATGATCTAGGGCAGCAAGGAGGAGATCCTCGTGCATGAGGCAAGTATTGCGATTATCATCTTATGGGCCATTATCTTCGTATACAGCATTTTAGGTTCCATTGATTTTGGGGCCGGATTTTGGGGCATGGTATACGCGAAGCACCCGACGCTAGCTGGAAAGCTTGCTAATCGTTATTTATCGCCCACATGGGAAGTAACGAATACATTTCTCGTCTTTGTCGTTGTCGCATTTCTTGGCTTCTTTCCGAAAGCAGCTTTTACACTCGCAACAGTGATGTTTGTACCGGTGACATTAATTTTAGTTCTCGTTGCCATTCGTAGCACATTCATGGTTTTTGCATATTCCGTACCGAAGTATGAGCATATCTTGCGCTTTATTTCTGGTATTACAGGGCTCTTAATTCCAGCCTTATTAATTACAGTTTTGCCAGTAACAGAAGGTGCTTATATTACGACCTCTAGTGGAAAAGAAGTGCTATTATACGGGAAACTTCTATCAAGCCCTGTAATCTATTGGTATATGTTATTTGGGTTAACTTCAGAGTTGTTCCTATCCTCTCTTTTTCTAGCTGACTTTGCAAGAGAGCAGCGCTCAGAGGATACGTATCGACTCTACAGACGAAACGCCATCGTACTTGGTCCGGCGACGCTCGTTACAGCCATTATCGCCCTTGTTGTTATGGAACCAGAAACACAGTGGCTCATGCAAGGATTAATTAAGCAGTTTCCATGGTTCACAGTCTCCATTCTTTTATTTGTAATCGGGTATTCTTCCCTTTGGTGGACAAATAAAAAATACGGTTCACTCGGCTGGCCTCGCATCGCTGTTTTAGCAGTTGTTGCACAATATGCCTTTGCTAGCTACGCTTACGGCGTCGCGCATTTACCGTATATCATTTATCCGGACGTTACTGTATTTACAAGCTTTACAACGAAAGAAACATTCTATGCGCTGCTCATCCTCTATGCAATCGGCATCGCAATCTTGCTTCCAGGCTTTATCTTCTTCTGGAATTTATTCTTAAAGGATCGAACGTTCCTCAAAGAAAAATAACGATTTAAAGAGAAGCTACTCCAAACATTTACTAAAATGTCTAGAGTAGCTTCTCTTTATAATAATGACTCCCTAAATAATTTCTACATCTTTACAAACAAAAATACCATATATATCCATTTTGTTTTTCCTTCATACTAAGTCGCGGCTATGAAAACAAAAGAAGATTCCCACTCGGGCGGCCGCTCTCTCCCACCCCAAAAAAGGTTTTATATCATGTTTTCAATTTTTATTTATCTAGGTTCTTCTCTCTATCAAAAAGCACTAGTTATCTCTCTCATATCTATATTTGCCTTTTAACATCAAATATACATATTCACTAGATTCAGGTACATGCCTAGTTCTTCTTATTTTTTTTTGAATATAATGCTGTATACACTTGAGACAAGCTCAAATCTATTTGCTCAGGTAAAAAAGAAAGGTAGGCTAACAATGAGTACTGAAATATTGATTACTATCATCGTCTTCTTCTTAACCATGGTCGTTATCTTTTGGCGACCACGGGGATTGAATGAAGCATGGCCCGCTGCAATTGGCGCTGGTATCATTCTCCTTACAGGACTTGTATCAAAACCGGATGTTATGGATATTATTAGTAAAATAGGAGGCGCCTCCATAACTATCTTAGCAACTATCGTTATGGCCGTTATATTAGAAAGCTTTGGCTTCTTCCATTGGGCGGCTGCAAAACTGGCAAATCTAGCAAAAGGTTCTGGTCACCGTTTATACTGGTACATTCAATTACTATGCTTCCTCATGACTCTTTTATTTAACAACGATGGCAGCATCTTAATTACAACTCCAATTTTAATTTTACTTCTCAAAAACCTTCAATTAAAACCACACCAACAAATTCCGTATTTACTAAGTGGTGCTTTAATTGCTACTGCTTCAAGTGCACCAATTGGTGTAAGTAATATCGTAAACTTAATCGCATTAAATATCGTACACATGACACTTTATATGCACACTGCAATGATGTTCGTACCTGCAACACTAGGACTACTATTTATGTCATGGCTCATGTACACTGTTTTAAAAAGAAAACTACCTAAAAAATTACCAGTTTCCTCTTATGATATTGAAGAAATCTTCTTCACAAAAAATTTCCATCCTCTAAAAGGAAAAAATTCCGTTGATACAAAACAAAAACGGACAAAATTTATGTTAAAGGTATTACTTTTCGTATTTCTTATGCGCTGTCTTCTCTTCGTCGCTTCCTTCCTATCCATACCAATTGAAATTGTAGCTGTACTCGGTTCACTCATTCTCCTTATATGGAGATGGTACTATTTACGTACAAACCCTGTCGATATCTTAAAAAAGACACCGTGGCACATTTTGATCTTCGCATTCTCCATGTATGTTATTATTTACGGGCTTCACAATGCAGGATTAACAACGTTTCTTGTAACGTGGCTCGAACCGATTGTTAACCAACATCTACTATACGCAAGCTTTACAATGGGTGGATTGGTTTCACTTCTCTCCAACGTCTTTAATAATCACCCCGCATTAATGATTGGTACCATTACATTAACCGAGATGGGACTCGATCCAGTTACTCTAAAAACAATTTATCTTGCAAATATTATCGGTAGTGACATGGGATCGTTATTATTACCAATCGGTACACTTGCTTCCCTCATTTGGATGTACATCCTAAAACAAAATAAAATTAAAGTGAAGTGGAAAGATTATTTAAGCGTATCCCTTATCGTCATTCCGCTCTCAACAATCGTAACATTATTCCTCTTATTCTACTGGGTACAACTTTTCTTCTCCCTCTAAAAAACAATAGCCTCCTTTGCTACCGTCTTAGCAAAGGAGGCTTCTTCTATATTTAAATTAGATACACGTGATCAATCAAGTTAAAAGGTGTTCGGAAGCCGTACATATCTCCCACTATTTGTGGGCATTCGTACCCCATCTCAAATCCAATTATTGATATAAGTGACTACCAGCTTCTTTAAATTCTTCTGATTTCTCTTTCATGCCTTTTTCAATTGCTTCTGTTGTTTCTAAATCATTTTCTTTTGCATATTCACGAATGTCATGTGAAATTCTCATACTACAGAACTTCGGACCACACATGGAACAGAAATGAGCTGTTTTTGCTCCTTCTGCTGGTAATGTTTCATCGTGGAAATCCATTGCCCGTTCAGGATCTAATGATAAGTTAAATTGATCGCGCCAGCGGAATTCAAAACGCGCTTTTGAAAGAGCATCATCACGCTGCTGCGCTGTTTTGTGTCCTTTCGCAAGATCAGCCGCATGCGCCGCAATTTTATACGTAATAACCCCTTCACGAACGTCATCTTTGTTCGGTAAGCCTAAATGCTCTTTCGGTGTGACATAACAAAGCATCGCTGTACCAAACCAGCCAATCATCGCTGCACCAATCGCCGATGTAATATGATCATAACCTGGTGCAATATCCGTTGTTAAAGGTCCAAGTGTATAAAATGGTGCGCCTTGGCAAATATCAAGTTCTTTATCCATATTTTCTTTAATTAAATGCATTGGTACATGCCCTGGTCCTTCAATCATAACTTGAACATCATGCTTCCAAGCAATTTTTGTTAACTCACCAAGCGTTTCAAGCTCAGAGAATTGCGCTTCATCATTCGCATCCGCAATCGAACCTGGACGTAATCCATCTCCAAGAGAGAAGGAAACATCATACTGTTTCATAATTTCACAAATTTCTTCAAAGTGAGTGTATAAGAAGTTTTCTTTATGATGGAATAAACACCACTGCGCCATAATAGAACCACCGCGCGAAACAATTCCTGTCGTACGTTTTGCTGTAATTGGAATGTAACGAAGTAGTACACCTGCATGAATTGTAAAGTAATCCACACCTTGCTCCGCTTGTTCAATTAACGTGTCACGGTATACTTCCCAAGTTAAATCTTCAGCAATACCATTTACTTTTTCTAGCGCTTGGTAAATCGGCACTGTTCCAACTGGTACAGGAGCATTACGAATAATCCATTCACGAGTTGTATGAATATTTTTCCCTGTTGATAGGTCCATAATTGTATCTGCACCCCAGCGCGTTGCCCATGTCATCTTCTCTACTTCTTCCGCGATAGAAGAAGAAACTGCAGAGTTACCGATATTCGCATTTACTTTCACGTGGAAATTGCGTCCGATAATCATCGGTTCTGCTTCTGGGTGGTTAATGTTTGCTGGTAAAATCGCACGTCCTTCTGCGATTTCTTTACGAACAAACTCAGGCTCTACACCTTCACGAATCGCAACATATTCCATCTCAGATGTAATGATACCGTTACGTGCATAGTGCATTTGCGTTACATTTGCGCCCTTTTTTGCACGAAGTGGTTTACGATCCATCTGCGGGAACACAGGTGTATGCTGAGAAGCAGCCTTCACGCCATCATCTTCCGGTTTAATTTCACGTCCTTCATACTCTTCTACATCTCCACGGTCAACAATCCAAGCACGGCGAGGTGTTGGAATGCCTTTTTCCAGCTCTACTTTGTACCCAGGGTCTGTGTACGGACCACTTGTATCATACACGCGAATCGGCGGATTTGGTACACCGTTTGTATCACTTTGCTCAATCTCACGCATTGGTACTTTCATACCTTCACGCGGGCCATCAACATAGACTTTCTGACTTCCTGGTAAACTCGACTTCAATTCAATTTGCTCAGCTGAAACAGATTGCTTCATAATTTGTGTTTCCTCCCCTTTATCATTTCAGGCACATCGAACTTGCTCAGAATCTTGGGCCACCTTCTGGGCAATTCGATTCCCGCTTCAGCAGCTAGAATGGTCGGTGGCTTCGCCTCTTCAGCTGAAGCTCCATCCCCTCCCATTCTGACCGAGCCGCTTTCGCTTTACTTGTGAAAAGGACAAGAACTAGTGACCAGCGTATGCCAAAATAAAAAGAGCCAGGTCCATAGTAAAACAAGGACCTGGCTCATAAAGACATAGTTATGTAAAGCCGTTAACTTCCCTACGCTGGTACGAGCCAGATCAGGTCCAGAGGGTTAAGAAGTTCTCGTACTTCTCTCTCAGCCCACGCTTCTCTTGGGCACCCCTAGTTTATCACTGATTTAATTTTCAATACTTTCCCATCATACACGATAATCAGAAAAATGCAAAGGCATGAAGTACAATTTTTACATGTCGTTTTTTATCTGCTAGTCGATACTCCTTATCGAACCGCTGATAAAGTGAACCTTAATTAGTGGGGTTTTCTTCATCCCCCCACTGATTATTAGCCCGACCAATCGGGCTTTTACAGACAGTTCATCTCCCACCTAACTTCTTTGTTTCCACTGAATTTTGAGGTGGGTGTCAAAACTTATCCATGTTCAGCTAAAATAATATTTTCATCAATGTAAACGTTTATTTAGAAGTTTACTTTCAAAAATGATAAAAATAATTTATTATTTTTAAACATAGATATCCAATTAAGATATATAATTATATCCAGATAACAGGATAGGGAGATCTTGGTAATATGCTAGGTATCGATGTTATAAAGACAACAGAGGAATTAATTATTAAATGGCAATTAGCAAAAATTAGTATTCCATTAGATGAAATCATCGAAATTACTGAAGATGATACTTATGCTGGTGTGGAAAAAGCTGATGCAATTCGAATAGGAACAGCATATGGTACAACTGATCGTATCTTAATTAAAACTATAAAACAAAATTATATATTATTTACTACTAATAAAGTTTCAATTTTAAATAAAATAAATGCTTAATTGCTTTATTTATATTACATAAATTTTTAGAACGAAAGGCAGCTAATGTGAGGCTGTCTTTTATTAAATTTATAGCAAAAAACAATCAAAAAACACAAACAGCATACTTATTTATAGAGGGATTAATAAACTTGGGAGGGTATTTATTCGAGGATGAATAGTCTTTCATGCCGTGGGTAACCATCGGGTTAAGGGTATGTATCATTTTAGGCACAAACAAGCCAGGTACTTTCAGCACCTGGCTTGTTTGTGTTAAGTTGACGGCTTATACCCATCTAAAAACTTAAGGTATCATCCACGTTAAATAGTAAGCTTGTACATATGTCATAATCCCAACAATGGTTACGAAGAATAAACTATGTTTTAATGTGAAGCGGAATAAGTCAGATTCTTTTCCAGCTAGACCTACTGCCGCACACGCAATTGCAATCGATTGCGGAGAAATCATTTTACCCGTTACACCACCTGTTGTATTGGCAGCAACAAGCAATACTTCTGAGACGCCAACTTGCTGTGCTGTAATAGCTTGCAAGTTGGAGAATAATGCGTTTGCCGATGTATCTGATCCTGTTAAGAATACGCCGATCCAGCCAAGGAATGGTGAGAAGAACGGGAATAATCCACCTGTTCCTGCTAATGCTAACGCGAGTGTTGACGATAAACCAGAATAGTTTGCGATGAATGCGAATCCTAATACGAAACCGATAGATAGAATTGGCATTTTTAATTCTTGTAAAGTTTCTGCAAATGTTTCTACAGCTTGTTTTGCACTCATTTTTAAAATAATGATAGAAATAATACAAGCAATTAAAATTGCTGTTCCAGTTGCTGATAAAATATCAAACTTCAATACGGCCTCATAAGGTGTTGGCTTATTTACAATTGGTTCTGCCTTCATGACTAAATTGTGCAGACCTGGAATTTCAAACTTAAAGACAAGACTTTCTAAAGCCCCGCCTGGAGCAAATAGAGCTTTGAAGAATCCTTGACTCCAAACTACAACCATAACTGTCAAAATAATAAACGGTGACCAAGCCTTCACAACTTTTCCAGCTGTTAATTTCGGCATGGATGAAGCTGTTGTTGTCGCTGCCACTTCAGCGTTCGCCTGATTAGATTGATAAATTTCTTTCGGCTGCCATACTTTTAGGAATAACGCTAAACATACTAAGCTGACAAGCGCTGATGTAATATCCGGAAGTTCTGGTCCTAAAAACGTCGCTGTAATAAACTGTGTAATTGCAAATGAACCACCTGCTACAAATAGTGCAGGCCATGTTTGTTTTATACCTTTAAAGCCATCCATTAAAAATACGATAAAGAATGGAACAAATAATGATAGGAACGGTAATTGGTGTCCTGCCATTTGTCCGATTTTATGAGCATCAATACCCGTTACTTGCCCTGCAACTGTAATCGGAATCCCCATTGCTCCGAATGCTACCGGCGCTGTATTTGCAATTAAACAAAGTCCAGCTGCGTATAACGGATTTAAACCAAGACCAGCAAGAAGCGCTGCTGTAATTGCTACCGGTGCACCAAATCCAGCTGCTCCTTCCAAAAATGCGCCAAATGAAAAACCAATTAAAATAACGAGTAATCGATGGTCATTCGTAATCGATAATACCGATGCACGTATCACATCAAATTGCCCTGTTTTAACAGAAATTTTATATAAAAATACCGACATTACAATAATCCATGCAATTGGCCATAACCCATATAAGAAGCCATATCCGGTTGCTGCCATCGCCATTGTAAACGGCATTTTATACGCAAATAGTGCGACTAAAACTGTTAATACAACTGTAATAAATCCTGCCACATACCCCTTCATACGAAACACTGCTAAAGCCAAGAAAAAAAAGATAATTGGAATAAGTGCGACCGCTGCGGAAATCCAAATGTTACCGAACGGATCGTAAACTTGTGTCCATGTGCCCATTGTCCTCTCCCTTTCTGTAATCCCCTGTTTTAAAATTCTTATAATCCTATCAATAGACTATCCGGTCATCATACCTTTAAGTCTAAAATAAAAAACGTTTAAGAAAACGTTTTCAATTATTGTATTTATACTTTACCATATCATTTTTATTTTAAAAAGATTTTTCTGATTATTTTTCCCGTTTTTTCGTTTAATTGCACTTTCTATAAATAGGAAAAAAGTAAGTTTCATTCTTCCCTCATTATTTTAAACAAACGTTTGATTAACAAAAGAAAAGACTATCACTCTGGCGTATTTCACTTTAAACAAACGTTTGATTAAAAGCCTTATGCCTCGTTCAGCACAACTAAAAAAGAAAAAGCACTCGCAATTCGCAAGTGCCCTACCTTCTTCTTCTTTTCTTCTTTTTTCTCATAAGCTTTTTCCGGCGCGTATTCAATCGATCCGCTATAATATGGAGTGCACTCGCAGTGATAACTCCAATTACAAATGTCGTTAAAGCAACATCATGTTCCTTTGCAATCTCAAGCAACCTTCCGTCTAGTACCATTTTATTTACTATGTATAGGAATGGAGAAAAGACAAGAAGCATATACAATATACGAATGAGATCACCGATTACAAGCGTATGCGTTAAAAAAGAACGATGCGGCATCACACATTGATACGGATACCAAAAAATACGAAGTAATCCCCATTTATTATAGGCGTTACTATGAATATCCAAATCTGGTGTTAAGAAAAACGTGCCGATTAAAAATCCTATCGCAAAAGTAAGTAAAAAATCAAAATTTGTTAGTCCATACGAAACAAGCATAAATAAAACAATCGGAAGAGAAAGTAAGTTTATTTTCGTATGTGTTTTTCCTGATGGCATAGTACACTTCCTCGCTTATGTTTGCCCTGCCAGCACATGACAGTTCTCACCTATTGATCTAATTTTTGATCGATAAACGATGTGTCTATATCCGAACCAAACCAATCCGCTAATTTCATCTGCGCTTTTTCTTTTACATCTTCATTTACATACATGGATGCTTGCAAAAGTGCAGCTGTTAATGCCCCTAAATCATCCGTATAACCAATTCCAGCTATAAAATCCGGAATCGCATCAATTGGCGCAATAAAGTAAGCAAGCGCTCCGATAATGGTTGCCTTTACTCGTTTTGGAACATCCGGTCTTTGCATAACGTAAAACAGCAATAAACTTGCATAAATAACCGATTGTCCCGCTTGTTTCGCTACATGTTTCACTTTATTCCAAAACGCTTCAACTGAAAATTTTCGTTCCATATAAAGAGCCCCCATATTTTGTTTTTTTCATTATACGCAAAAAGTAGATGTGCCTTCAAAAAGAAAAAACTAGCCCCATTAGTCAATAAAAAGCTCATCAAATATACACATAACCGATCGATAAAAACTTATTGTAACAGACAACACAAGAAAGAACAAGTGTTCGTAATCATTTCCCGCTATTTACTCTACTTATATTAAGATTTTTCACATATAAATCACGACTTCGGGAACAAAAGAAGACCTACTCTCTTCTCCTCCCTTTGTTTTAAACTCATCATGGGGCGAGCTTCTATACTCAGGCGGACGCTCTCTCCCACCTAAAAAGAGGGGGGGTTATATATTAAAACTCCCATCACCAATTGAAATTTTGCTAGACAACTCCTTTTTGTTCTTTCACTTATAAGTTGCTTTGCATACAAAAATGGACCTGCTCTCTTCTCCTCCCTTTGTTTTAAACTCATCATGGGGCGAGCTTCTATGCTTAGTCGGACACTCTCTCCCATCTAAAAAGAAAGGGTTTATATATTTTCTATCAATATTTCTCAATATAAAATGTTCTATTTCTCTTAACATTCTCTTTTATCTTTGTTATATTTTCTAGTTGACGAGCATATAAACCAATGTTAAAGTTTTCTCTGGTAGTAACAACGAAAATACAAAAACTGTAAAATGTTATAGTGTTTCTAAGAATTGAATTTTGTTGTATAATACAGAAATGACGTTATGCTTATGGATCAACAAAAGAAATGGCAGGAAACCAAAAGGGTATGCATAGTTAAAGTCGTATATGGGTGATATAGAAAACCCTGCTCATGGCCAAGAAAACTATGTATTTTTTATTTTAGCATTTTTCTCTCAAAAATCGACCAAGCCTGATAGAGAAAGGGTGGAAATGGATGAAGGAATCTTTAAAATCGCAATTTCATAGTGTGCGTTTTACTTTGTTCGTCGCTTTGGCCTTATGGCTAAAAACTTACATCATAACGCGTACGAGCTTTGATTTGAAACTTGAATCTTTCATGCAAGAATTTATCTTATTTATTAGTCCATTGGCAACATCATTACTGCTTGTGGGTCTTGCATTATTCGCAAAAGGGAAAAAACGTAATTATATAGCACTTGGAATTGATTTTGTTTTAACAATCGTTCTTGTTGGTAACGTAATGTTCTACGGATTCTACAATGATTTCGTTACTTTACCGGTACTTGGGCAAACGTCCAACTTTGGACAGCTAGGTTCTAGTGTAAAAGAACTACTCAACTACAAAATCATTGTTGCATTTGCTGATATTATTCTTTTCTTCGTTTTATTAAAAAAGAAGAAAGACTTTGCAAAAACGGAGCGTGTGTCACGTCCAATGCGTTCTTTATACTTCGTATCAACGGTTGCTATTTTCTTCGCAAACTTAGGTCTTGCAGAAACTGAGCGTCCGGAACTATTAACGCGTTCATTTGACCGTGTTATGCTCGTAAAAAACTTAGGTTTATATACTCACCAATTATATGATCTTGGCTTACAAGCAAAATCAAGTTCACAAAAAGCATTTGCTGATGGTAGCAAATTACAAGAAACAGAAAACTATGTGAAGACACTCAAAGAGAAACCAGATCCAAATATGTTTGGCGTTGCGAAAGGGAAAAACGTAATCGTCGTTTCTCTTGAATCCTTGCAAACATTCTTAATTGGTGCGACAGTAAATGGTCAAGAAGTTACACCATTCTTAAACCAATTTGCAAAAGAAAGCTATTACTTCGATAACTTCTTCCACCAAACTGGACAAGGAAAAACATCGGATGCTGAATTCTTAGTAGATACATCACTATATCCGTTAGACCGAGGTGCTGTATTCTTTACACATGGTAATAACGAATATACTGCAACACCAGAAATCCTGCGTCAGCAAGGGTATTACACAGCTGTATTCCACGCGAACAACGCAACATTCTGGAACCGTAACATCATGTATCCTGCACTTGGTTACGATCGTTACTATAACGAACTTGACTACAAAATCACACCAGAAACAAAGTTAAACTGGGGATTAAAAGATATTGAGTACTTTAATCAATCCGTGGATATGTTAAAACAAGTGAAGAAGCCATTCTATACTCGCTTCCTTAGTTTAACCAACCACTATCCATTTACTTATGATGACGGTACAAAATTAATCGAGCCTTACAACTCTGGTGATGGTGTATTTGACCGTTACATGGTAACAGCTCGTTACTTAGACGAAGCACTGAAAAACTTTATTGAACGTCTAAAAGCAGAAGGTATTTATGATAACTCGGTTATCGTATTCTACGGTGACCACTATGGTATTTCTGAAAACCATAACCGTGCGATGGCACAATTCTTAGGAAAAGAAGAAATTACAACATTTGATCATATGAACTTACAACGTACACCAATGTTCATTCACGTTCCAGGTCAAAAAGAAGGTAAAACAATTTCAAAACCAACAGGTGAAATTGATATTAAACCAACAATTCTAAACTTACTTGGTGTTGATTCAAGCAATGACATTAGCTTCGGTCATGATGTATTCTCACCAGATTATAAATCATTCGTTGTTCTTCGTGATGGAAGTTTTATAACAGAACAATATATATATACAAACAGTACATTCTATAACCGCGAAACAGGCGAAATTGTAGAAGTACCGAAAGAAGAAGCTCAAGCGATGATTGATCGTGCGCAAAATGAACTGCACATGTCTGATAAACTCATTGAGGGAGACTTACTTCGCTTCTCTGAAAGCAACAAAATTAAAACGGGCGAAGTAAAAACAATTATTAAAGAAGACAAAAAAGGCGCTGAGTAATCTCAGCGTCTTTTTCTCTACATTAGTATGATAAAATTACACAATCTTCACCAAATATTTACATGAAATTCATGAAACATCTCTATAATAGAATTTGTAAACAGTGTTCTGTTCATTCCTCATGGGGAATAATAGTATCATTTGTGTAACAATTTCCCTGATGTTACCGGGAAGTAACATCCATTGTCTTAGTAAAGCCGTTTGGTTTACTGGTCACCTTTCTAAGCTATACCAAGACAATATCCCTATGAAACAAGCTACCCTCTTATGCAACATTGTTGCAAGCAACGTTCTATATGAATGTTGCTTTTTTTATTTCTAAAAAGCAGGATTCTCATTTCTCATTTGCGAATTTGTATATGCGCAATACAATAAATTGGCGTTTCCATACGGGCTCTCACCACTCATCATTTAAACAATTAAGAAAGGATGGGAAGTAAAATGGCATACGAAAGATTTGTATTATGGAATGACACAATTATTGATACAAATAACAAACAACCGTACATACAATTAGAAGAACGTGGTTTACAATTTGGAGATGGTGTCTATGAAGTAATTCGTATTTATAAAGGAAACATCCACTTATTAGATCCACATTTAACTCGGTTATACCGTTCAATGGATGAAATAGAACTAACACTCGCTTTCTCTAAAGCAGAACTCATTACACTACTTTACAAATTACTCGAAAATAATAACTTGCAGGTAGATGGTACCATCTACCTGCAAGTTTCTCGAGGAGTACAGCATCGTGCGCACACATTCTCTTTTGATGTAACCCCAACGATTTATGCTTATATCTCAAAAAAAGAACGACCCGCTTTATGGATTGAATACGGAATACGTGCCATATCAGAACCTGATACACGTTGGCTCCGCTGTGATATTAAATCCTTAAATCTATTGCCAAATGTATTGGCTGCCACAAAAGCAGAACGCAAAGGATGTAAAGAAGCCCTTCTCGTTCGTAACGGAATAGTTACAGAGGGTAGTCACTCGAACTTTTTTCTTGTAAAAAACGGGATCCTTTATACCCACCCTGCTAATCACCTAATCCTAAATGGGATTATTCGTCAATATATTCTTTCCTTAGCCCATAAACTACAGATTCCTGTTCAAGAAGAATTATTCAGTATTCGTGATGTCTATAATGCTGACGAGTGCTTTTTTACAGGAACAACTGTAGAAGTGCTGCCTATGACACATCTTGATGGAACTGCCATCCAAAATGGGCAAGTTGGGCCAATCACCAAACTACTACAAAAAACATTTGTCCAAAGTTTTTCAACTTCTAATATCTCATTACCTTAAACACGAACATTTTAAATTTCACAATAAAATAATGTATGTATTTTCGTTCAAAATCAAGGTGGAGCATGCACCCTGATTTTTTTTTCGTAATATTTTTGACATATTCAGATTACCGCATAAGCCTTGACAGTAATCGACATGCCTTTTAGAATTTTTAACAGTTGGTAAATATTTCATTACTATATTACAGACAGAAAGGAATCGACAAAACATGAAAAAATATCTTGCCGGTCTTGCGGCAGTGTCTGTAGCAGGAGGAGCAGCCCCGACATTAGATAGCGTTCAAGCTGCACCTGAAAATACACAAAAGCCTGCTACACAAACTGTTCAAGCTGCACCACAAAACAATTCAAACTACACAGTTACTGCTGACGTATTACACGTTCGTTCAGGAGCTAGCACTTCTCACGACATCATCTCTCGCGTATATGAGGGTCAAAAATTAAACGTAATCGGTGAAGAAAACGGTTGGGTTAAAATTAACCATAATGGTAAAACTGGTTACGTTAGTGGACAATTCGTATCAAAAAATGGTGCAACACCAAACGTAAGCACAGGTGGCAAAAACAAAGTTACTGCTGATGTATTGCGTGTTCGCACAAGCCCAAATGCTTCTAGTTCCATTATGGGACGTGTATATGAAGGACAAACATTGCAAGTTATTAGCATAGAAAACGGATGGGTTAAAATTAACCATAACGGCAAAACTGGTTATGTTAGTGGACAATTCGTATCTGGCATTTCTTCAAATGCTGGTTCTTCAAATAACAACAATGTTCAAGCAGCAAGCGGAAACTATACAGTAAATGTATCTTCTCTTCGCGTCCGTACAGGCCCTAGCACTTCTCATACAGTTTTAGGATCTATTCATAAAGGACAAGTTGTACAAGTTGTTGGCGAAGTTCAAGATTGGTTCAAAATTAACTATGCTGGACAAACTGCTTACCTTAGCAAGGACTACGTAACAAAAGGTGGTTCTAGTAACGATGTTGTCCAAGGTAATGATCAACAACAAGAAATCAATAACAACGTAACTGTTCAAACTGGCGGTACTTATGTTGTTAATACAACATCATTACGTGTTCGTACAGGCCCAGCTACATACCACGGTGTACTTGGCGGCGTATTAAACGGTCAAACATTAAACGTAATTGGTGTAGAAAATGGTTGGTACAAAATTAATCATCACGGTAAAACTGGCTATGTAAGCAGCGAATTTGTGAAATTTGTTAAAGGTGGCACAACGACACCGGAACAACCAAACCAGCCTGAGCAACCACAAACCTCTGTTGGTGAATACTACATTAATGCGGCCGCATTAAATGTACGTAGCGGCGAAGGTACAAATTACAGCGTAATCGGTGCTCTTCCACAAGGTCAAAAAGTACAAGTTATTTCTGAACATTATGGATGGAGTAAAATTAACTACAACGGTCGCACTGGCTATGTAGGAACTCGTTTCCTATCTAAAACACCAGTCGGTGGCGCTGTAGACAATAAACCTAACAACAGTAACAATAACAACAACCAAAATAATAATAACAACGCAGGCAACACAAGTGGTGATACATCATCTATTCTTGCATATGCAAAATCAATGCAAGGCGTACCATATGTATGGGGTGGCACTTCTGCTAATGGCGTTGACTGCAGTGGTTACATTTTCCACGTATTTAACAAATTCGGTCACAACGTTAGCCGTCAAACTGTAGCAGGATATTGGAGCAGTCTACCAAAAACTTCAAATCCACAACCAGGCGATTTAATCTATTTCCAAAACACTTATAAGCCAGGTCCTTCTCACATGGGTATCTACCTTGGTGGCGGATCATTTATTCAAGCTGGTGACAACGGAGTTAAAATTGTTTCAATGAATAACTCTTACTGGAGCAGCCACTTCTTAGGATATACAAAAGCACCTTAAGTCATAGTTTCAGAGTCTTCTAGATTACTAGAAGGCTCTTTTTATATAAAGTGAAACTTTAATCAGTGGGGGTTTTACGGGCAGTTGATCTCCCACCTAACCTCTTTGCTTTCACCGCATTTTGAGGTGGGAATATTACTGCCCGTTAATGCGGGATAAATCCTTTTGATTTTTTGCATATAAGTCGCTGCTACGAAGAACAAAAGGTGACCTGCTCTCTTTTTCTCCTTTTGTTTTCAATTCGGCACGAGGCGAAAAAAGGCCCTGGCCGCTTCTATCCATGGCCGGACGCTCTCTCCCTACCTATAAAAGAAAAGTCTTTATCATTTTTTTAATTCGTATTTCTACAAATATGTTTCTCTCCTCTTATTTCATACACTATATTCTATAAAAACAGCTCATAACGTTATAATAATGAATATATCCCCCTAAAAAGCATAACCTATTTCACCTCCATAAGATTGATATGTGTTTTCTTAAGGAATTTTCTTTCTATTAAAATTTTTCAATAGACGTTTGACCTCTGATGTCCGGTGTGATAAGTTACTTAAGATGCTATTTTCGTAGAGTATAGACATCTGTTATATATACTTTTTTACTATGAGAGAGGAGATTTACACTACATGAATGTTTTATGGGGAATTGGCGGCGTGATTGGAATTTTAGCAGTTGCTTTTTTACTATCTTCCAACCGCAAAGCTATTAATTGGCGCACAATTTTAATCGCGCTAGCATTACAAATTACGTTTTCTTTCATCGTGTTACGATGGGATGCCGGAAAAGCTGGCTTAAAAGTTGCTTCTGACGGCGTTCAAGGCTTAATCAATTTTTCTTATGAGGGAATTAAATTCGTCGCTGGTAACTTATTAGATAAAGATGGTCCTTGGGGATTCATTTTTGTCATTCAAGCACTACTTCCAATTGTATTTATTAGTTCATTAGTAGCAATTTTATATTATTTAGGTATTATGCAATGGTTCGTTAGTATCGTTGGTGGTGCATTAAGCAAACTTCTTGGCACTTCTAAAGCAGAAAGTTTAAATGCAGTAACAACTGTTTTCTTAGGACAAACAGAAGCACCAATTTTAATTAAACCGTACTTAGCACGTCTAACCAACAGTGAATTCTTCACGATTATGGTAAGCGGTATGACAGCTGTTGCTGGGTCAGTTCTTGTTGGTTATGCAGCAATGGGAATTCCGCTAGAGCACTTATTAGCAGCAGCAATTATGGCAGCACCATCAAGCCTATTAATTGCAAAACTAATTATGCCAGAAACAGAAAAACCGGATAACAATGTAAAACTTTCTACAGAGCGTGAAGATGCTAACGTTATCGATGCAGCAGCACGCGGAGCTTCTGAAGGAATGCAACTTGTTATTAACGTTGCAGCAATGTTAATGGCGTTCATCGCATTAATCGCTGTATTAAACGGCCTATTAGGATGGGTTGGATCTTGGTTCCATATTAAACTTAGCCTTGATTTAATCTTTGGATATATTCTATCTCCATTTGCTATCTTAATCGGTGTTTCACCAAACGAAGCTGTACAAGCAGCAAGCTTTATCGGACAAAAGCTTGCAATCAACGAATTCGTTGCATATGCAAACTTAGGTCCACACATGGCAGACTTCTCTGATAAAACAAATATGATCTTAACATTTGCAATCTGTGGCTTTGCAAACTTCTCTTCTATCGCAATTCAATTAGGTGTAACAGGGACACTTGCTCCTTCTCGCCGTAAACAAATTGCACAGTTAGGGATTAAAGCAGTAATCGCTGGTACACTAGCGAACTTCTTAAATGCAGCAGTTGCAGGTATGATGTTCTTATAATAAAAATCGAGCTGATCCGAATTTTCGGGTCAGCTTTTTTTATGAATGTATTTCACATACGCCCAGCTCTTTACGTACCTATTTATCAGAAGCCTCTTCCTATACTTACGCGCTAAAAATAAAAAACAAATTATCGGATGGGACAAGACAGTCAGGTTTAAAAAGTAAAAGTGGCAGCGGCTCGTTTAAAATTAAACAAACGTTTGATTAAAAAAATAAGCACAGAGCGCCGTATGCTCTGTGCTTATTTTTACTTTAAATCTATATATCGGACAATACCCCTTAGTCGAAAGTAATATTTTCACGTCCATCCCCCAACGAACGATCTACTTTCATTTATATACGAAAAAGTGACTGCTATTTTTGTAAAACCAATTGCTTCTCTTGCTGTTCTTTAGACACTTCAGTCTTTGGTTCCGTGTTTTCTTGGACACTGCGATGTGCCACACGTTTCAAACAAATATGCTTCCACTTTCTTTCGTAACGCTTCATTATTCTAGTTGTCCCCCTTGAATACGCTTAAAAACCATTTGAAATCGCTTACAGGAAATAATATAGCACATATACGCAAAAGTGACAACACATTTCCGACAAATTTTTGACAAAAATATGGATTACTTTTGACAATATATCAGCGGTTCGACACAACTTATCGACCATTCGACAACCTGCGACAACTGCTAATCAACAGGAATTCGCACAACCTACCAAAAAAGAGCTGATTCAAAATCAGCTCTTTCCTTCTATTATTTATGGTGATGACGAACTTCCTTCTGTAATTCTTTAAATAGGGAAGCAGCCATAAAGAAGATAACAAATACAAACGGGAATGCTGCGATAATCGAAGCAGTTTGCAATGCCTCTAATCCACCTACATATAATAAAATCGCTGCCAATGCTGCTTGAACAAGACCCCAAACCAGTTTAATACGATTTGGTGGATTTAAACTACCATTTGTCGTTAACATACCAAGAACAAATGTCGCAGAGTCTGCTGAAGTAATAAAGAATGTTGAAATCAGTAAAATCGCAAGAACAGATAAAGCTGGTCCTATGCTGCCCATATGATCTAACATAGCGAATAATCCAATTTCTGTACCCATCTCTTTAATTTGTCCATAAATATTTGCTCCATCAAACATCTCCATGTGAATACCTGTTCCCCCAAATACAGAGAACCAAAGCGCACCAATAATTGTTGGAACGAGCAACACACCAATAACAAACTCACGAATCGTACGTCCACGTGAAACACGGGCAATGAATGTACCAACGAATGGGGACCATGCAATCCACCATGCCCAGTAAAATATCGTCCATGATTGAATCCATTGGTTACCACCCTCATTTAATGGGCTTAAACGGAAGCTCATACTTGGCAACTCTTGAATGTACGAACCGATTGTAGAAGTAAAGTAATTCATAATAAAGTTCGTTGGACCTGCAAATAATAAGATTGCCATAAGTGCAAAGGCTAAAATAATATTTATATTACTTAAATATTTAATCCCTTTATCTAATCCTGTTTGTGCAGATAACATATATAGGACCGTTACTACCCCAATAATAACTAACTGCGTTGTTAATGAGTTTGGAATAGATGTTAAGTAACTAAGGCCACCTGCAATTTGTTTTGCTCCAAGTCCTAATGAAGTTGCAACACCGAATACTGTCGCAAATACAGCTAATACGTCAAACGTATGTGCGATCCGTCCGTGCTCACCACTCTTAAATAAAGAACCAACTGTTGCACTAATTGTACTTGGTTTCCCTTTTCGGAACGTAAAATAAGCAATACAAAGTGCTACAAGTGCATACAAACCCCATGGATGTAATCCCCAATGGAAGAATGAAAAACGAAGTGCAAGACGTGCACTCTCTTCTGTTGCACTCTCCCCAAATGGCGGTGCGTATAAATGATTTAATGGTTCCGCAACTCCCCAAAAAATCAAACCGATTCCCATGCCGGCACTAAAGAGCATAGCGAACCAGGTCATATAACTATAATCAGGCTTATCATCATCTTTCCCTAAACGGATCGAACCATATTTTGAAAAGATTAAAAAGATAGCTAAACCTAAGAAAACAGAAACAGAAATGATATAGAACCAACCAAATTTACTAACTAATGCAGTTTGAATTGCAGTAGTCACATTTCCTAAATTACCTTTTCCGATTATAGATTCGGGAATAATCCCCCAAATTGTAAATGCAATACATAATGTTAATGAGACAATAAATGTTTTTGTCAGTTTCCTCATAAAATCCCCCTTTTGTAGGTTTCTTTTTTTCGTAAAATGACTCTAATTACGATATGTTAAATCGGATAAAGTGAAATATTTCTTGCGGTGATTTTCTTCCAGCTCTCTAAAATCAGCCTTCACCAATTAGAATTCTTATGGACAGTTCAGCCTCCATATAACCGTTCGGATTATAAAATGGAGATGTTACCGCCAAATCGTGCGAGATAGATGCGGATGGGAGTGTGTTTCCCAAAAAAGGTGTGTTACAGTTGGAAAAAAGCCAAATTTACGGATGGCAGCTCTTTCTTTTTGTAACAATTATGCGGTTGTTTTTGTAAGGATATAGCACTTCTTTGTGAATACACAAACAAATTGTTTATGTTTATATAACTATTTTAGTCACAAATCGACGAATTACTCAAGGATTGTAACCATTTAGTAAACCTACCGTAATAACTGCGTAACATTATTAGCTCAGTTGAAAAACATCCTCTGTGCTATAGGTAATAGAGATATCTATCAAACCTCTTAAAAACACGGAATGAAAACCGCTTTCTATTATTTCTTTCTATATTACAGAGTATTAATGATTTGTTACGAATGGTTTGTAATTGTGTGATTTCCCAAATTCCGAAAAAAACTGTTGCTATAATGAGGACACGAAAACAAACGCAATGGAGGCTATCATGAAAAAATTAATTGGTATAGCAACGGCAGCGGTTTTTGGTCTTGGGATTTTCACTACTTCTGCAAAAGCAGAAACTGTTGTAACAACAGACGTATTAAATGTACGCGAGAACCCAACTACTGAATCACAAGTTGTAGGCAAAGTATTAAATGGTCATAAATTAGATGTTACAAATACAGAAAACGGATGGTCAAAAATCAAATTAGATGGTAAAGACGCATTCGTAAACGCAGAATTTATAAAAAGCATCTATTACGTAACAGCAAACGTATTAAACGTACGTGCTGAAGCAAACACAAACTCAGAAATTCTTGGTACGCTTAAGAAAGACGATATGATCGAAACAACGAACCAAGTACAAAATGAGTGGTTACAATTCGAATATAATGGGAAAACGGCTTACGTTCATGTTCCTTTCTTAACAGGTACAGCACCTGTTATTGAAAAACAAGAAACGCCTGCTCCTGCTCAAGCTGCAGCACCTGCTAAAGCAGAGGCAAAAGCACCAGCAGCACAAGAAAAACCAGCTGCTAAACCTGCTGTCAAAGCAGCAGAAACAAACACTCCTTCTGGTGGTCGTGAACTAACAGTTGAAGCTACAGCATATACAGCTCATCCGAGTGAAAATGGCGGCACATATGGTGGTCGTGTATTAACTGCAATGGGTCATGACCTAACAGCGAATCCAAACATGAAAATGATTGCTGTTGACCCGAAAGTGATTCCACTTGGGTCAAAAGTATGGGTAGAAGGTTACGGAGAAGCAATCGCTGGTGACACTGGCGGCGCAATTAAAGGTAACCGTATCGACGTTCTAGTTGGCTCTGATTCAGCTGCTAACAAATGGGGACGTAAATCCGTTAAAGTGAAAATTTTAAAATAACCAATGACTGCTAAAAATTCAGCCAGTTCTCATATATTGAGATCTGGCTTTTACTTTTTTATATAAACACAAATGAAAAAACATCCTTTTTTAACCCCATGCAAAGTAAAAACGAGCGCAAGTCTCCTAGCAGCGACTTATATGTTGGAAAACCAAAATGGATATATATATAATGACGATAAGGAGGCTATACCATGAACCCACATGCAAAAATAGACTGGATCGGCACACCGAAGCCATACATCTACAAAGATGATGTAACATACGACGGGGCTACAATTGATTTTTCACTTGAGCATGATGACAATCGCTATAAATTGATGGTGCTCAAGCACGATCAATCCGTTCAATATAAGTTTGTGCAATACGGCACAAAACCGGGATCACAAAAACCATTTCCAATTGATATACCCTTTCAAGAAGAAATGCTTCCGTTAGTAGAAAGAATTCTACAAGATCCATATGTACAAGCTTGTCGTATTTTGTAGAGAAGTCGATATATCAAAAAGACTACCTCTTTGTAAAGAGATAGTCTTTTCACATTTTAATGCGTTGGGCCAGATACTTCTTCTGTTTTCAATGTATTATTCGCACTGATTGAATGATACATTAGTTTCCCATCCGCATTTACTGTAACGATATGTTCATTGCTAAAGCTCTTAAACTTTACAGATCCATCACCATAGCGAATATTGTATTCTTCATATGTCGTTACTTTATATTTCGTAGAACTTTGACGTTCAACATTACGGACTTCAAATTTTAATAAATCCTCAGTAATTCCTTTTTTCTTTAAATATTGCAGATAATCATGGTCTTCTTTATATGATTTTCCGCTCTTATCATAATTATTTTCAATTAAGCTAAAGTCATTTAAAGAAATAGCCCGTACATTGTCATAAATATGATTTCGAACGAAATCACCAACCGCAGTTTCAGATGTTTGTTTTGGGAATCTCAAATAATACGTGCTCTCCTCATCACCAATTTTTACGCTTTCGGTTTTCACAACACCAAAATCAGTTTGTTTCTCTAAATGAACTTCCACCGTCCCATCTGTTGGTACTGGTCCGAGCTTATAGCTTCCAGACTCTAGTTTCCCACGTTTTTTACCATTTACAAAGACATTAGCGCTATTTTCGTCAGAAGAGATTGTAACATATTTTCCTTCAAGTGGTAATTTCACATCCACTTTCCCTTCTTTTTCTCCAGCTAACTCAACTTCCTTTTCCGTTTCTAGTTCAGTAAGCTCTGCCTTCGCCTTTGCTTTTACAACATACGTCCCAGGGAAATAGGGTCCGATTTCTTTAGAAGATTTTCCGCTAGAAATATCCGCCGTTTTTTTATCATTTACATATACTTCTGCATTTTTTGCAGTTGTGCTGACCGTCATAAAATACGACTTAATGCTGAACTTATATTTTGGATATAAGAACCACTCTTTTCCATCTTCTACAATTTGTCCGTCCACAAAGCTTTCTTTGTTAACGAGCTTTGTATCTACCGTTTGCTTTTGTAAATAAGATAACAATTCTTTATTGTACGAAGGATTATCCTTTAAATAACGTAAATAAGATTTAATATCTTCTGTTTTAATTTTCAAGCCTGGGTCATCCGATTTTATAAGAGAATCAATTGTATTTATATCTTTTTTATTGAAAGCATCAATTAATGCATTGATTTGCTTTTCTTTCGAGAATTTATATGCTCCGAATTTATATGCTCCAAATAGTAAAGCAGCGAGTACGACGAATACAATGAGGAGTACAATATTTTTCTTGCTCTTCTTTGGTTGCATTTCCCTCTGTACATCTGCTCTCGAAGCCGCTACATTTTCTTCAATCACTTCTACTTTACTTCCGCATTCAGAACAAAAATTCAAGTAATCTGCGACTTGTTTTTTACATTTCCCACAAAACTTCACGATACTTCCCCCCCTACTTCCTTGCCAATTTCATTCCAGCGAAGGCAGCTGCATATGTCAGAATAAAACTACCGAGTATTAAATAGATCCAGCCGCTCTGCATAGAAAATACTGTTCCACCTACTCCAAATTCCTTTGTTAGCTTTCCTGCAATATTAATCTCAATTTTAGAAAGAAGATTCATTACAATCATCATAATTGTATAAGCACCGCTACATACAGCTAACGTTACATACATATTAGAGAATGGCACCCTCGCTAATTTTTGTCCCGCTCTAAACATAAAGAATACTGGGATCACAAGGAGCAACAAACCAAGGTGGAATTTACCATTTATCTCATCAAAACTTTCCATTACTGATGGCGGAGCACCTTCAGCAATTAAAATATCTTTTATTTTAACGCCACCAGCAGATACACCTGATATGAATGAAAGTTCTATCATACTTTTGTCACCTGTTGTCATCACTTTAGACATTTCCTTTTGTAACGCTGGAACCTTTATTTCTACTGGTGCAAAATGAGTCATACTCCATACATTTGGTGTGAGTTGCAATGCCATCATTGCGCGCGCTGAAATTGTCGGTGCTACATCTTCGAAAGGCTTTGCATTACTACCAGATAGTGCAATGAATGTCGTCACACAAAAAATAGCCGCTGTCAGCAAAAGACCTTTCACCATCGCTGCCATTCCATGATATAGCGATGCCCCGTATGGAAGTAGCTCCTGAAACGCATCTGCTATATTGTTTCGGCTTGTATACGCAATCAATCCAAATAAACTAAAGAAAGTTCCGTACATAAAACCACTTACTAAACTTTTCAACGAAGAGTATCCAACTGTTATCGTTCCTACTTCTGGGAATGTAGCTGATTGTGAGGCAATAAAACTGATTACAAATAAGAACAATCCATAAATAATACCGACTGTTGCCGCTAGTACGATTTGTTCTCCAATCGTCTTTGCAACACGTTGTTTCCCTATCCAAATCCCTACTCCACATAAAATAACAAATGGAATAATTAATAGTAAAAAGAATGGAGTATGCCAAGATAACGACATAACAATTCTGCCTTCATCTCCTGCTGAAAAACCAAGTAAATGATAGCTTAATAGTGTAGAGGTTGTACTCGCATAAAAATCAGGTAACATTGTTAATTCCCTAGCAAATTCATGGAATATCTTTTTCATTATCTCTGAAACCGCTAAACTTCCAAGCCATCCCGCAAGTAACATAAGAACGCTTGCAATTGCTCCACCAATTATCCCTGTCTTCAGACCACCTTTATGTAAGCCTAATTCAACTTTATGACCTTTTTCCATACTAGGTAACTTTACGATATGTTCTTTTTTCTTCACTGTAAATAAAGAATGTCCGCACTTTTGGCAATACAGGTTCTGCTCTGCATTTTCATTGCCACAACCACGGCAATATTTAGAGTTGTCTTGCTCAAGAACGACACTGTCTCCAGACACCATTGCCATACTTCCTTCATTTGGACAGTAGTTCACTTCTTCTCCATGTTGATTCCCACACATGCGACAGTACATTTCGTTCACTCCCCACCTTGCTTAATTCCACAAACTGGACAAAAAATGGAGCCTTTTGCAATGTGTTCATTACATGATACACACGTAACCTTTTCTACGTTGCTCTCTACAATTAGCATTGGATTTGGTTTTCCGCATGTCCCACAAAACTTATCACCAATTGATAAAGAGCCTCCACACTCACACGTTACTTTCTCTCCTTGTTGTTTTTGCAGTTCAACAATTCGTTTTTGTGCTTGATAAATTAAAACGTCAAATTCTTGAATCGGAGCAACTAATTGCTTTAATACTTCTTCCTTGACTCCAGTATCTCGAATCTGAACATATACCTGTTGGCCAAGCTCTAATAAAACTTCTGTCTTCTTATGAAGCTGCACTTGTATTTCCTTTTTTAATTGCGCAATCTCTTGTGCCACTTGCAACTTTATCTTTCCCTGTTCAATTCCTTCTTGTAGCTTATTCATACCGTTTCCTAATTTCGTCTGCAAATCTGACAAATCAAATTCCCTCCTAAACAAAAAAGTCACGTATTTAACTATATATATTACCATATTTTTCTATATTAAGTACGAGCAAATTCATTTTTTCTGTTTTCGCCTCTTTTTGTTTATAATGGTAAAGGAAATAAATCTTTTGTACGGAGGAAAACTATGCTGCAACATTCAATTACGAAAGATGAAATTATGATGATCGCGAATGAATTTGTTCAAGGACTCGATCCGCAGCAAGTAGCCGATCAAGAGCATGTTGCCACTGCTCGTCATTTATATCGCAGCGGTCTTGTCTACAACGTTGATTTTGATGGCTATACGTTATCAGGTACCGTAGATGCTGAAGGAAACGTGTATAGCGTTCATATTCCGATTCGTAATATCGCGGAAAGCTATTGTGATTGCTTCGCTCCGACGCAGTGCGAGCACATGCTCGCTGTTTTACTATCTGCTGCTTCTAGCTTCGGACAAGTGGGAGAAGTATTAACATTATTTAAAAATAAAACGAAACCATCACTCCCTCCGATTCGAACAGCACGACAAGTATTACAATCGTCTGCATTTGAAGAAACGGACTTTACAAGTTGGCACGCATATTTTGAATCTGAATATGACGCATTTAAAAAAGAACAAACACGACTCTCGTATAGACAAATGTATTTTCTTATGAGCATCTTTACAGACTTTTACATGAAATTAGAACGAAAAGCGCCGCGTGTCGTTGCTATACATGAATTGTTCAAATTACACGGCGCACTTTTTTGCTTTCAAAAGCTATTAGAAGAAATCCTTGACTTTGAGACAAACAAAACGTATTCCTATCACCAACCTATTAACGTTGTCCGGCTATTTGTCGATAAAGTTGAATCACTTGTACGTGACTTGAAATCAGAATCGATTCCTGCTGAATGCGAACCAATTTTGCAAGAAACAGCTCACCAAGTGCATGATATTTTCTTCTCTACCGATTCCTATACACAGGAGAGGTTCTTTATTTACCGGCATATATGGGGAGAGTTGCTAGCAGAAAAATCTTGGATACAAGAAGAAGAAAAACGAATTGATGCGAAGATGAATCCACTTTCGAAAGCACTCGCCTCTTCTCACCTCCTCTTTTTAAAAGAAGAGGATCATTTAGCTATGAACTTACTCGAAACACAACCAACTCAAGTTGTCGGTCTTTATTTCGACTGGCTCGAAGATTTACTGAGTACAATGCAATGGGAGCGCGCCAAGAATTGGCTGTCTTTCACATATAAACAAGTGAAGAAAACAATGAATGATCAGGCCGATCCCCTTTTTGTAAAAGATATCGTTCGTTTGTTTGTCATGATGTATGAAACATATGCAACACACACAAATGAACAAGCAGGTCTTGAAATGATTTTGCAAGAACTATTGCCATACAGCTTCACAAACTACGAGCAATATGTACTAGCAAAAAAACAATATCATGCATGGACAGAACTTCATCTCTTGTATGGATTTGAAGCAATTGAATTGCTAAAAGAACCACTGAAAGAAATTGAAAAAGAAGCACCAGAAGCAGCTCTTCCGCTCTATCATCTTGCAACGATGCAAGCAATTGAAGAACGGAATCGCAAGTCATACCGCCGTGCAGTCCGTTACTTAAAGAAATTGCGTATGCTCTATAAACGGCTCAAACGAACAGATGAATGGCACATTTTCATTGTCCAAATCGCTAACTTATATTCACGTCTAAGAGCACTACAGGAAGAACTGCGGAAAGGAAAGTTAATCGATGATCATACAAACTGAAGTAACAATTCGGCTCCAGCACGTAAGTCAAGGTTGGTTCCTTTGGGGAGAAGATGAAACCGGCAGTCTCTTACCTGCAAGAGATTGGAAACAACATGCCTTCACATGGCATTCAACGTCCTTCTATGGCACCTTCTTGAAAGAAGCTACATACGAAGGACGAAGCGGGATTATGCTAACAAGCGTTCAAGCATTTGAATATATCGCCAAGAAACCAATGAATTCATTTGCCAGGCTGCAAATGAATGATCCTATTACCGCACTTACGCCAAATGCAAAAGAACTATGGGATGCCTTTGTAACTGGAAGCTTTATACCTGATATGAAGCGCTGGTCCGATTATCCGTCATGGAAGGTTAGCAATGTTTCAGCTCAAGATGATACGCTAGCATCACTTTTCTCTCAGGCAGTTAATGAGAGTATTCTTCAAGATGCTCGCTCTAATGATGGCTGGGAAGATGCGAAGCGACTATATGAGCACTATGATTTTACGAAAAGACAGCTTGTAACAGCAATGCATGAAGAAGATTGGCTCCGGAAAATCGGCTACATCGAGGATGATCTTCCCTTCACAATTGGACTTCGTCTCCAAGAACCACACAATGATTTTGAACTGTGGAAACTTGAAACGATTATCACCACAAAACGCGGAGCACACCGGATATACGTCTATAATGACATCGATTCACTACCAAAAAGATGGCATAACTACGAAGAGCGTATTCAAGAAACGCAGGAAGGGTTCGGCAAGCTAGTTCCATGGCTTAAGGAAGATGATCACTTTCGAACTGAGCTCTATGAAACAGAAGCATGGAACTTCTTAACAGAGGCGAGTAACGAATTATTAGCAGCCGGCGTTGATATTTTACTACCTTCTTGGTGGCAAAACTTAAAAGCAACGAAACCAAAGTTACGCGTCCAATTGAAGCAAAGTACGAATCAAACACAATCCTTCTTCGGCATGAACACTCTCGTTGATTTTGACTGGCGCGTTTCCACAGATGGCATCGACCTATCAGAGAGTGAGTTTTTCGATCTTGTCGAACAAAACAAACGACTCTTCAATTTAAATGGACAATGGATGAGACTCGACCCTGCCTTTATTGAAGAAGTGAAAAAACTAATGAAACGTGCAGATAAATATGGCCTTGAAATGAAGGATGTTTTGCAGCAACACTTATCAAACTCTGCCGAAGCAGAAATTGTAGAAGAAGATAATCCATTTACAGACATTGAAATTGAGCTAGATGGCTATTACGAAGAGCTCTTCCAAAAATTATTGCATATCGGAGACATTCCAAAAGTTCCAATCCCATCTTCCTTGCAAGCCACACTTCGCCCATACCAAGAACACGGTGTAGAGTGGCTCTTATATTTACGAGAGCTCGGATTTGGAGCGTTGTTAGCGGATGATATGGGTCTTGGAAAAAGTATCCAAACCATTACTTACTTATTATATGTGAAAGAAAAAAGCCTCCAAACAGGTCCGGCACTAATCATAGCACCGACGTCTGTTCTTGGAAATTGGCAGAAGGAATTTGAACGCTTCGCGCCGCATTTACAGGTTCAATTACATTATGGAAGCAACCGTTCGAAAGGCGATTCATTTAAGGACTTTCTTCAGAGTACAGATGTCGTATTAACTTCTTATGCATTAGCACAACTTGATGAAGAAGAGTTAAACGTGCAGTGCTGGGATGCGATCATCCTGGATGAGGCGCAAAATATTAAAAACTCGCAAACGAAACAATCGAAAGCGGTTCGTAATTTACAAGCAAATCACAAAATCGCTTTAACAGGTACGCCGATGGAAAACCGGTTAGCAGAGCTATGGTCTATTTTCGACTTCTTGAACCACGGATATCTTGGTAGCCTAGGACAATTTCAGCGCCGCTTCGTAACACCCATTGAGAAAGATCGTGATGAAGCGAAAATTCAGCAAATACAAAGATTCATCTCACCGTTCTTACTGCGCCGGACAAAACAAGATCAAACAGTCGCATTAAACTTACCGGACAAACAAGAACAAAAAGAGTACTGTCCGCTAACAGGTGAGCAAGCATCACTATATGAACAACTCGTACAAGATACACTACAAAACATTGAAGGCTTAACAGGCATTGAAAGACGCGGTTTTATTTTAATGATGCTCAGTAAGCTAAAGCAAATTTGTAATCATCCCGCTCTTTACTTAAAAGAAGAAGCGCCGAAAGATATTGTACGGCGCTCCATGAAGACGCAAACATTAATGGATCTTATTGAAAATATAAAAGATCAAAATGAAAGCTGCTTAATTTTCACGCAATATATCGGAATGGGAAATATGTTACAGAAAATATTAGAAGAGAAATTCGGTCAGCGTGTTCTCTTCCTAAACGGTAGTGTACCGAAAATAGAACGTGATAAGATGATCGAACAGTTCCAAAATGGAACATACGACATCTTCATCCTCTCATTAAAAGCTGGCGGCACAGGTCTAAATTTAACTGCCGCAAACCACGTCATTCACTATGATCGCTGGTGGAATCCAGCTGTAGAAAATCAAGCGACAGACCGAGCATATCGCATCGGTCAAAAGCGATTTGTACACGTTCATAAACTCATTACAACAGGTACACTTGAAGAAAAAATTGATGAAATGCTAGAACGTAAACAATCACTGAGTAGCGCTATTATCACAAGTGATAGCTGGATGACAGAACTCTCCACAGACGAGTTGAAGGAATTACTTGGTGTATAAAATCCATTTTAATAATGAGATACTGTGTCGCATATTGTCGAGGCGTCGATATATTCACAAAAAAGGAGCTATCCCGAAGGGTTAGCTCCTTTTTCTATGCCAAAACCAATTGCTTATTATAATTCCTGTCAGTCCGCCCGACGTATCTAAAACTGAATCTTGCCACATCGGTGTACGGTCACCTGTAAACGATTGATGAATTTCATCGAATGTTGCATATCCAGCGACAATCAGAAGTGCGAATACGAAGGAACGCATTCTTGAACAACCAGAACGGTGCAATGCATAATACGAAAGCGCACCAAGAATCAAGAATACTGTGAAATGAGCTCCTTTACGAAGGAAAAACTCAACAAAACCACCAACGCCTTTATTTTCAATGCTAACCGGTGTTCCCCCGCCATAGTCAATCGATACACCGGAGAATTTTTCTTCTACAAATTGAGACGGAACATACTTCTCAATATCTGAACGCATATCCTGCTTCTTATACGGCTGTGCTGAAGAATAAAAAATAATCCCCATCCATAGTAAAACGGGAATCCAAACTAACCATTTACGATTCATCTATAGAAACTCCTCTCTTATTCTTCTAAGCGTACCAAAAAAAAGAAAAAATTTCACGCCAAAATATGACCGTTGCCTCCTATATATATGACGAAAAGGGGGTGAAAAAATGGCGATTGAAACGATTGTAACTGACTTAAGCTTGCGCCTTGTCCTAAACGGTGGCACAGACAAAAATGGGAAAACTATTTTGAAAAACAAACAGTTTAAACGAGTAAAACCAAACGCTGATGTAGCACAGGTCCATGAAGTGGGACGTGCCCTTGCTTCATTACAAGGATTAAAGCTTCATGCAGTTCAGCTTTTAAGTACATCTGACATCTCAAATCCGTAAAACTTTAGTGACAAGGAGGTAAATAACAATGACAGTACTCGAACTGATTTTCTTAAAAGAGGATGGAAAAACAGTCGTCTTCTCTATCGACAATCCGATTACACCTGTGAATGAACAAACCATAAGCCAAGTGATGGACACAATTCTCTCCTCTGCAATTTTCTTATCACTTAGTGGGAACACTCGTAAAAAAGGGGCACGCCTTGTTGAAAAGACAGTATCAGAAGTAACAGTTGCTCCTTAAACGCAAAAGACGAAGCTGCATCAATTTGCAGCTTCGTCTTTTTTCTTCGGCATCTCAATCGGAATAAAAATATGAGAGAATCCGACTGAAACATATTTATAGTTTTCTTTCCCAATTGTAAATTCCGTCTTATACGTCGAGAAGAAAATATAATCGCTTCGCTTTGTATAATGGTTAATCAACACGTCAACTTGTGGCTCTACATATTTCTTTGCTAACTTCTTACCAATTGTCGCAAGTTCACCAACAAGCCCATCTGGATCTTCTTTTTCAACCTCTGTTAATTTTTTACTAATATCATTGCGATTCATAAATTGCTTTGCTGCCCATTCTGTATATTCCTCTTTACTCGGGTTGCTGTTTGCTAAATATACGAAAAGAAGGACAACAAGTGCCATAATAATATACTTCCGTTTCATATTCTATCACCGCCTAACTGTTTCTATTTTCATATATATGTACAAGCGATGCAAATTAGAAAACTTACTGTTTATGAAAAAATAGAAGTGATATATAAACTTTACAAATATTTACAAATATTTAAAATTATTTTTATATTCTATCTATATACTAAAATATGTAAACAAATACTTTTAAGGAGGCTTTTCCTTTGGACGACCTAGTTAGTCATGATACTATCTCTAGTTCTACAATGATACTTGAGCCTTACGCCCATCCTTTTCACCGTACTAAAATAACAGAAAATGACGGGAATATTAAGTTTTCATCTAAAACATCATTACAATTGGTACAGCTATCTTGCCTATTACATAACCATTCTACATATAAAGGAAGGCGAGATGCGATTCAAGAAAATTATTACTTTAAACAAAATATTCCAATCCCAATTGATCATCGTCATTATATTTGCGCCATTCCAACGAAATCTCCTGCATCTCCAGACTGTATTTGGGTTTTCTATAGTCATATAAACAAAATAGAAATTTATAATAATCGCAAGCAATCCAAACTTCATTTTTATAATGGTACAACCATAATTGTTGCCACTAGTTTTTATCAAATGCAACAACAATTTTTGAAAGCTGGATTCCTCTTGTGCCGCATGAACATGCAAGATTCACAACAATTTCGAGATATTTATAAAGTCATGCGCCTCCTAGACAAACCATTACTTCCTTGCTAGTACAAATTTGTTATAAAAAAAAATGGAAGACACAGAATATTCCTGCCTTCCATTTTTCTTTTTTCACTCTCTTATACTGCTGCGCATCTTCCCCAGCGCCTGCCGATATACCCATCTCACTTGATGATATGTCATCTCCATCTCTTCCGCAATTTCATGTATCTTCTTTCCTGCATAAAAACGTTCGTAAATAATATGTTTCTCTTTCTCATCTAACAAACTCATATAATCCTGAGTTTCTGACGACACTTCCGCTCCGCATACATTTTGTAACATTTCCTGTCCGGTGAATGTATGCCGCTTTTGAAATCGATTTTCTTTCTTTAATTTCTCTAGCAAATATCCACGTACTGTTACAAGTGCATAAGCTGAAAAAGTTCCTTTCTCCTCCTCATACTTTTCATATGCCATCCAAAGTCCAATTAAACCGCATTGATAGTACTCTTCATAATCCCGGTACAGATAAAGCTTTTTCATTTGATTTTTAATCATCTTTTCATACAACGTAACTGTTTCTGTAAAAGTAGCCGGTTTCATATTATACCTATTTCTAAAAGGTATACCTCTTTGTTATTCCGCGGTACCTTTACAATATAAGAAGATAAAGAGGATTTCATGGTGAGTTATTTGAAATTCTGCATAGGGAAATTTCAAATATCTGTAGAGGAAATTTGAAATACGAGGCCTAGTATTTCAAATACATACAAAAATAAAAAAAACGGCTCTATATGAGCCGTTTTTTACACATATCCCTATCCATTGAAACTTTGCATAAACTTTGCTAATGCGATAATCATTACACTTACAAACGCTACTTTAATAATAAAGAGAACGATAATTGGAACCGCAGCTTTTACTTTTCCTAACCCAGCTGTTATTTGTAATCCCATCCAGATTAAAACGATATTCCATAAATAGAATACCTCAACTATACTACCGATTGCATACCCCGTAGTACCTTGTTCAAATAATGGTGCCAAGCTTGTATACCCAGTTGCACCACTTCCAAGAATTAAATCTAAAAGAGAATTAATAAGTCCACCAATTACAAGCACAATATTCGCATATACAATAATGGCTAACAATTTTTTGTACGAAGTATCATTTCCAAAAAACATCATAAAGATTTTATAGACAGCTGCTACAATAAGAGTTCCAATTATTATCCCAATAAAACCTGAACCGATTGACTTACCAACTAAATATCCGATAGAGTCTTCTTGGCCTGTGCCAAATTTCTTCTGAATTTCCATCATCTCAGGCGATGATTGCGCCACATATGTAGATAATCCATTTACAAGTGCTTGTAACAACGCAACCAAAAAGAACATACCCCAAACCTTATCAGTCGCTTTCATTCTCTCAAACTGTAAGCCAGGAGATGTGATCATTCCTAGTAAAGATGGTTTTTCTCCACTAACCTTTTGCGAATTAACATTCGGTTCCATTCTAAAAAACCTCCTTGTATTTTTCTCACCCGTTCTAGTGGGCGGTTCACTTCCTCTTCCCCAGAGACTGTGAACCGCCCACTAGAACAATAGATATGTGTAGTAGAGAGACCCTCTCTACTACACTACCAATCTATTCATAGCGAAGTGCTTCAATTGGATCTAGTTTCGCTGCTTTATTCGCTGGAATTAATCCGAAAATAATACCGAGCGTCATCGAGAATAACACGCCGCCAACGACAACTTCCCATGAAACGAGCGGTGGCCATTTCGCAAATGTAGAAACAATATATGCACCACCATAACCAAGACCGATTCCAATCAATCCACCAAGAAGCGTTAACATAACAGCTTCAATTAAGAATTGCAGCAAGATTTTACTGCGCGTTGCTCCAAGTGCTTTACGTACTCCAATTTCACGTGTACGTTCTGTTACAGATACGAGCATAATGTTCATAACACCAATACCACCAACGACTAATGAAATACCAGCAATACCACCAATAATCATTGTCATAATGCCCGTCATTTTTGAAATACCTTCTTGAATTTCTTTTAAATTCATCACTTCGTATTTACCAGATGCATCACTTGGCTTACGACTATTTAATACGTCGGCAGCTTTTTTACCCGCTTTTTCTAAATCATCCACATTTTTCGCTTGAACAGAAATACTTTGAATCTCATCTTTTCCATATAATGTTGGCCATAATGTAATTGGAATTAAAGCTTCCGATGACCCCATTCCCATAAACTCATTATCTGATTTATAGACACCGATAATTTGCATCGGTTGTCCTTTCATCTCAATAATTTTTCCGACTGGACTTTCCTTTTTGAAGACCTTTTCTTCCATACTCTTACTGATCATCACGACGTTATTACCTTGCGCAATATCCGATTCCTGTAAGGATCGGCCTTTTAACACTTTCACTTTATTTACTGAGAAGTACTCACTATCTAATCCTGTAATACTCACCATCTCTTTTTTATCTTCAATATCGAGTGGCTCCATACTTGAATTGGTTGTAAGAACATGCGCAATCTCTGGAAGTTTTTTTATTTCAAAAATATCTTCCTCAGTTAACTTTGGTTGTTCCATCATTCCCATACCAAACTGATCATTTATATCCGCACTATAGTGAATTGGGATTACGTTATTACCAGATCCAACGAATTGCGACTTTAACGCTGCCTCCCCGCCCTGCCCAATCGCAACAACAGTAATAATGGAACCAACGCCGATAATAATCCCGAGCATTGTAAGTGCTGAGCGCAGTTTATGAGCTAGAATAGAAGATAGGGCAATTTTTATACTATCTAGTAAACTCATACCGCACACCTTCTATCTTCTGTGATTTTTCCATCTCGTAGCACGATTCGGCGCGAAGAATACGCCGCAACTTCCTCCTCATGCGTAACCATAACAATCGTTGTACCTTCTTCATTTAACTTTGTAAAAATATCCATAACCTGCTGTCCAGACTTTGTATCAAGAGCACCAGTTGGCTCATCGGCCATAATAAAAGTTGGATCATTTGCAATGGAACGCGCGATAGCAACACGCTGCTTTTGCCCACCTGAAAGTTCGCTTGGCAAGTGATGCACGCGGTCAGACAATCCGACTTTCCCAAGTGCTTCAAGAGCTCTCTGACGGCGCTCCGCTTTCTTCACGCCGCCATATATAAGCGGAAGTTCTACATTTTCTACCGCTGAAAGACGTGGCAATAAGTTAAAATGCTGGAATACAAAGCCGATATATTCATTGCGAATGAGAGCAAGCTTTGACTCGTCTGCTGTTAAGATATTCACATCGTTCAACATATATTCGCCTTCTGTTGGACGATCTAAACAACCGATAATATTCATGAGCGTCGATTTCCCTGATCCAGATGGTCCCATAATGGAAACAAACTCACCACTTTGAATCGTTAAACTAATGCCGTGTAAAATCGGTACCGCCAGTTTCCCTTGATAATATGTTTTATGAATATTGTTTAACGTAATCATTTTTCTTTCACTTCCATTCCGTCATATACATTGTCGGAAGGATTTTTAACCACCTTTTGCCCCACTGTTACGCCTTCAAGAACTTCTGTCCAGTCTCCATCAGTAGAACCTTTTTTCACATTTTGTTTACGAAGTTTCCCTTTTTCTTCCATATAAACAAATGGTTCACCATCTTTTTCTACAATGCTCTTACTAGGAACAGCAATCATTTTCTTGTTTTCTAGGTTTACTTGTAGAGATACATGATAGCCCGGGGATAAACCTTCTTGTCCATCTAAACTAGCTTTATATGTATACTGAGACATGTTTTGTGCTCCCTCACCCGCGCCAGCTGCTTGCGCCATTTCTGCACTTGTCGGGAACTCACTTACCTCTGTAATTTTACCTGTCCATTTCTTCTTACTATTTGCTTTTGCAGTTGCAGTAAATGGTTGATCTTTTTGAATTTGTGATTTTTGAAGTTCTGTTAATGTCCCTTGAATTTGGAATGAATCTTTAGAAGCGATTTGTAAAAATGATTTTCCTTGTCCACCCATTGCTTGCGCTGAACTTTGTGCTGCATCTTTATCTAACTTTTGCACAACACCAGCGAAATTACTATAAATTGTGAGTTCATCTTGTTTTTTCTTTAATTGTTGTGATTGTAATTGACCTTTTTCTTTCTCAAGGTCAATTGTTTTTTGCCCTATTTCTAATTCGCTTACTTGCTCTTCTAACGGATCTGTTACCTCTTTCCCAGCACCGCTATCTTTTGCTTTCTTAATCTGGTTCTTTAGTGAATCTATTTTCTTTTTCCCTTGATCATAGCGCATACTTGCCATTTTTTGATCAAGCTCAGCTTGTTTCATTTGTAAATTGATTTCTTCATTATCATAAGAGAATAATTTCGCGCCCTTTTCTACTTCCTGTCCTTCTTTCACCGCAATATCCTTCACTTTTCCTTTTGTCGGATCTGCGTAGAAGCTCTCAATATTTCCAGGCTTTACTTGTCCGGAAATCAATTTCGTATTATTCAATGTACGTTCTGTTACTTTCTCAAAGCTAACAGCGTCTCCCTGTGTCGCGCCTTTTTTCTTTCCTTGCATGATAAAAATATTGACGGCTGCAACGACGACAATTAATGCAATAACCCCAATGATAATCCATTTCTTCTTTTTGTTTGGAGTACGAACCGTATTTGGTAACATATTCTCGCTCCTTTTATATCTTTATATAGTGTTTCTTCAATTATGTAAGACTTTCAGAAAACGATACTCGCATCTCTTAAATTATTACGCTTTCTTTACAAAGTTTTACACTATCCTTTATATTGTAACAAAAATACCAATGTTTAGAAATATGACACTTTATCTTTTAAGCAATTTTTAAGAAACCTAAAAGCCATATGAAAAGACTAAAAAAAAACGCCTTACATAAGGCGGTTTGGACGTTTCCTCCAAGTACTCAATTTCGCTTGATCCAAATCATGCTCAAATGGAAGAGTTGTCACATCTTTTCTCATCTCACGCGGAATATTCTTTTCTACCGTTTGAAACGCTTCATATTCGTCAGCTTGCATTGCCCTTTGAACAATGCCTTCTGGGTTATCACCTTGCTTGTCTAACATCCAGCCATTTTCACTATTTAACTGCTTGCGAAATTCCTCTTTGGCATCTTCATCTGGAAACATACTTCCGTTTACTTTCAAATATGTTTCAATTCTCATCGGAAGCCACTCTACTTCATAATCTTCTACTAAACAAATCGCAATCCCTATCGGCGTACTACGAACGACAAAATCAAATGTACAATCTTGCTGTGTGACTGTTGCGGAACAGAATAAAAACGTTTCTACTTCTGATACAAAGATTCCCACTTTTCAGCATCTCCTTCATACATATAATTTGTCTTGCTAACTCCTACTAAATTTTAACATTTATTTTTGAAGATATTGTAAAATAAATGTTAATTTTCTATATATAATGTACTTTCACTCTACCCCTTCACTCATTCTTAATAGATATCGCATATAATCTATTAATTTATAACCATCATACTGTATGTACTAGAAATAACATTATGTAATAAGTGCATCCGAAAACGAGTGCCTTTTTGATAAACTGTTACTAAGTTTCAAAAACTACACCTTATCTCTTTCATTTTATATAAATCTATACTGATAAGATGTACATAAAAGGAGCTGCCCAAAAGTAGTACTTTTGGACAGCTCCCTTAAATAAACGATTATGCTATTTTGCTCTCAGGACCTTTTCTCTCATGACCAAATTGAACGATAAATAAGAATACAGTAGATAAAATACCGCCGGCTAATAATAGAATGAAACAGCCGTCCCAACCAGAGCGATCAACGATAACACCAATCGCTGCGTTTGCAACAAGGCTTCCTCCTAAATAACCGAACAAGCCGCACATACCAACTGTTGTACCTACTGCGAATTTTGGTACTAATTCCATTGCACTTAAACCAATTAAAAATTGTGGTACGTAGATTAAGCAACCAATAATCGAAACTGCCGCACTCACAACAAGTATATTCGATGCTTGCCAGTATACTAGCGTTCCGATAACAACACCAACCATACTAAACACACATAGTGGCATACGTTTTCCTTTAAATAACTTATCACTTAACAGACCTACGATTAATGAACTTGGAATTGCCATTGCTTCAAAAATTGAATATGCTGCATGCGCTTCTGTTTTTGTAAATCCTTTAACCGTTGTTAAATAAATCGGTACCCAGTTAATAACACCGAAACGAATTAAATATACAAATGCGTTCGCAATACATAAATACCAAATAAATTTGTTTTTCACTACATATTTCATCAGAATTTCTTTTGGTGACATTTCGTTAGCATTGTCTGCCTTCTCAAGACCTTCATAGTCATTACGATATTCTTCAATTGGTGGAAGACCGACAGATTCTGGTGTATCCTTTGCATTCACCCACATAAGAACTGAAATGACCATTGCAATGATCGCTGGGAAGATAAACACGCCAGCTTGCCAATGACTTTCACCGAAAATACCAATACCAATTCCAACAAGTGGTGCTACAAGCATCGCACCAACATTATGTGAAATATTCCAAAGTCCTGTTTTTGTACCGCGCTCTTTCTTCGAGAACCACTTTGTCATTACGGTACTACAAGGCGGTGCCCCCATCCCTTGGAAAATATTATTGAAAACTAATAATGTTAAAATCATGCCAAATGAATTTGCAAAACCAAAACAAATATTTATAATTGCCGATAAGAATAAACCAACCGCAATAAACCGCTGAGCATACGCTTTATCTGATAAATTTCCCATAAAGAACTTACTTAGTCCATACACAATCGCCGTAACGGAACCTAATAAACCATATTCCGTTGCACTAAAACCATATTCTTTCATTAAGTACGTACTAGATAACGTAAAGTTACTACGAACTAAATAATACGCTGCATACCCAACCGAAATTCCCAGTAACACGCGAATACGCAAGAGTTTGTATACTTTATCAATCATATCTGCTGGTAAGCGCTCTATTATTGGCGCTGGCTTAAGCCATTTAAACATATCATCTCTTCTCCTTTTCTCACTTTTGAGAGAGACGTTGTCTATTCCATATCTCGATTACTCCACTATCTGATACATTTTTATTCGTTCTTCTAACAGGCTGACCTTCTATTTCTTTCTGATTCTTCGCAAGCATTGTTGGTACGCCAAACGAAACTTTTTCTAAAATATGCCCCGCTTCTTCTGATAAACAATAATCAATAAATAAATCCGCTATAATACCACTCGGTGCATGTTTCAGTTTCGAAATCGCATTGACAGATAACCCTGTTTGCTCAGGCACTTTACTCAAAATCGGAAAGCCTTGTTTTTGAAGCATCCGTTGGTCTCCCATGAAGTTAATACCAATCATATATTCACCGCTTGCCACATACTCAGCAGGCATATAACCATTCACCGTTACCTCTGCAACTTGCTTGGCAAGGCTCCTTACATACCCCTTCGCCTCTTCTTCGCCAAATGTATCAATAAGTGATTGGAACAACGTATAAGCTGTTCCTGAAACATTCGGATCAGGCATGACAATCTTTCCGGCATACGCTGGATGTAATAAGTCTTTCCACTCCGTTGGATATGAAAGTCCTAGCGGTGCTATTTCCTCATTCCATCGCTCTTTATTAATCGCAATGGCAAGCTGCTCGACTTCATAGCCATACCAAAAACCATCCTTATCTTTAACGGCTTTCGAAAGACTATTCGTATGTTGACTTGTAACAGGAATAGATAGATCTTTTCGCTTCATCGTTTGATGTGCATCTAGTGTACCACCAATAATAATATCCGCCTTCGGATTTCCCGCCTCTTCTTCCACTCTTCTAAGCAGCTCTTCTGTAGAAAGACGAATAAATTCATATGTACATCCGCGCGGTTTACAAAATGATGAAAGCAGCGCTTCACCAACTTCTTCACGAGCCGCTACATACGCAACAAGATGGCGATCCTTCAAAATCGGAAGACCATTTTTACTATATTTAATAGAGGGTGTATCTCGAGAGCAACTAGACATCGCTCCTCCTATCACTAGCAAAAAAAAGAAAAAGGCTATCTTTCTCATGAAACATTCTCCTTTACAAATAGATTTGCTAGGGAGCCTTTCATATACATCACGTTCCCGTTATTATCACCAAGATATTGCACAACAAAGTAAGAAGGATATACAGAAATCGTCAGAACATCCTCACGTTCATTCTTTACCTGCTTCCCGTTTTGATAAGCAGTCATATAAGCGATTGGATCCTTCTGTGATTGCAGTAGCTGCTGAATTTCTCCGTAGTCTGTAATTTGCTTTGCTTGCCGAATCGAATCAAGTAATCGCGTAAGATCAGTAGAATGCACTATATCACCTTGCCGCACGATAACTCCCTTTGCTGATGCAAAGAAGTTGCCAATAGACTCTGGTGTATAATACAGGCTTAACAAATACGTTTGGAATGCGGAAATCATTGGATCCGTACCATTCTTTCCGTATACGTTTTCCTCATACTGGAACAAGTCACCTACTGCAAAAGTACGCTTATGTCCATTCAAGTACGTTACTTCTCCAGTAAATACTTGTTCATGGATCTTCACCCCTGTCTGCTCCATTCGAATCCGGTCAAAAAATGAAACAATCGCATGTAGACGAACTTCATCCGTTACAACTAGCTCTCCCCACTTCTCATGCTTTACTCGCACTTCAGTAGGAAGGGATTCATTCGCTCTTTCTAAAACAGCTTGTTTGTCATCCAATGTTGTAACACGGTTATATAACTGCTTCTCTAGAAAATAAAACAACACAAGAGAAGCAATCGTGCAAAAGACAAACAAAAGGATTTGAAATGATAGCCTTTTCATTTCTGCCTACCTCCAAGATAAAAAAACGTTGTTTCGAAAATACCGCATAATTGTTTCATAAATGTATCATTCAACCGCTTTCAAATTTTTTATATATTCCAAACGTCTCGGTAACAAAAATGCGAGCGTCACCATCGTGCCCACTTCTTCACTACTCTCTATTCGCATGCTTCCGCCCTGCTTATTCATAATCTCTTGGCAAATGTACAAACCATACCCATTCCCATAGCTAGAAGAGAGTACCTTCCCTTTTGGAGAACGATTCCATTCAGCTAATATACCTTCATCCATACCAATTCCATCATCATAAATAAAAACTTTTGCCTCATGCTCATTTACAACGACATTCATACGTACTTGTGAGGCATCGCTATATTTAATCGTATTATCGAACACATTCAAGAAAATCTGCTTCGTCTTATCAAAATCGGCGACCACATGTGCCTCTGTTAACTCATTTACAACTTCAATTTCAAATTGCTGCAAGCGAGGTTTCACAATCGAAATCGCTTCTTCTGCTAGCTCCTTTATATTTACAATTGTTGGTGAAACTTCAAACGTACTTGTCCCGTACTTTGAAGATTGCAGTAACTCCTCAACAAGTGATAATAACCGCTGACTTTCCACAGAAACATAATGAAGACTTTCCTGTATATCTTGCTTCGATTGCAATTTCGGAATTAAATCTACATAACCGATAATCGCGGTAAGCGGTGTTTTTAACTCATGTGTAATCCTATCTAAGAAATCCTTCTGTTTCTCTTTCTCTTCCTTAAGCTGCGAGATATGCAGTTCAATCCCATCGGCCATCGCATTAAAGGACGCCGAAAGCTGTGCAATTTCTACATACTCATTTAACTCAATCTTACTTTGATAATCTCCATTTGCAAGTCGCTTCGCCATTTGTCTTAGCTGATCAATCGGCCTGTGAAGAGACTTTGCTAAACGAATCGCAAAGAAAATACCACCAGCCACTAAACAAAGGGATGTAACAAGAAACGTCCAGCTCACATTCATTAAGACCTCTTTCTCATCTTTCAACTCATGAATAAAGCGAATTGCTCCGATTACTTCATTCCCGCGGTATACAGGGCTCGAAAATAATAACAATGGCGCTGGATCACCATTTGCAAAAACGTAAGCCTTCTTTCCCTGTAACGACCGATCTATGTCTATATTCTTATGAAGCAACGCCCCTTTTTGCGTATCCGCAACGACATCTCCATTCTTCCCGATCATTTGTACCCGGACATCCATCCTCTTCCCTAAATAAGAAGCAATCAGCATTGAACTCTGCCCAAGAGTCTCTACTTCCGCTTCCTTCTCTAAGTAATTCATCGTGTAAATTTGCGCCTCTACACTTAACTTCTCCAAAGAGTCCGCTGCACTATGGTACATATTTTTCTCTAGTGCAATATACGTCACTGTATAAAGTAGACACAAAATCGGAATTAACAATCCGGCAATCCCAAATACCATATTTCGTTTTAACGACATCTTACCACCTTTTAACAATCCAACTTATAACCAACGCCATAAATCGTCTTAATATGTTCTCCGCTTGCTCCAAGCTTCTTCCGAAGGCGCTGCACCATAATATCAACTGCTCTCGTATTTCCGCTATACTCAAAGCCCCATACTTTCTCTAATAGCTCATCGCGCATAAACACACGCTGCTTATTAGAAGCAAACAACTGGCATAAATTAAACTCACGGTACGTTAAATCAATTTCTTCTCCATTCACATGCACTTTCCGTTCCTTCGGATAAATGACCAACTCACCGGCCCGAATGACCTTATCATCCTTAGGTACCCCGTGCTTCATTACACGCCGTGCCATATTCTTCACCCGAAGAATCAACTCTGCATAATTGAATGGCTTCGTCACATAATCATCAGCCCCAAGCTGAAGACCAAGCAACTTATCATTCATCTGACTCTTCGCTGTTAACATGAGTACTGGAATATCTCGGTCCTTCTCCCTGAACAACCGAAGCAGCTCATAACCATCCGTATCCGGAAGCATTACATCTAAAATCAATACATTCGGCTCTTCATCCCACCTTTGCAGCGCCTCTTTTCCATCAGCGGCCGTAAGCACTTCATATCCTTCCATCTCTAGCTGCATCCGAATTAAATTCCGAATGCTCGACTCATCATCGACTACAAGTATTTTCATGGTTCCCCTCCTTTCGCAGTACATTTTAGTATAGCAAATATCCTATACTAAAAAAGAGTGCACTATCGAACATATGTTGAACGACAATACACCCTCTTTTATAAATCACTCTTACTTCGTATATCCATGTGGCTTGCTTTGATGCCAATTCCACGCATGTTCAATGATTGTTTTCACATCTGTATATTGCGGGCTCCAGCCTAATTTTTCTTTTGCTTTTTGAGACGATGCAACAAGGCGCGCTGGGTCTCCAGCTCTTCTTGGCGCAACTTCTGCTGGGATTTCATGATTTGTTACTTCGCGAACCGCTTCAACAATTTCTTTTACACTAAATCCGTTACCGTTTCCTAAGTTATAAAAGTCACTGTCTCCGCCATTTTGTAAATCTTTCAGTCCAAGGAAATGAGCCGCTACTAAATCATCAACATGGATATAGTCACGAATACATGTACCATCTGGTGTATTGTAATCATCACCAAACATCATGATTTTCTCACGTTGTCCTAAAGCCACTTGCAGTACAAGGGGAATTAAATGCGTCTCCGGACGATGATCTTCACCAATAATACCGCTTGGCGTTGCACCAGCTACATTAAAGTATCTGAAGATCTTATATTTCAAATGAGAAGCTTGGCTATACCAATGCAACATTTTTTCAATCGCTAATTTTGTTTCTCCATATGTGTTCGTAGGATTTGTTGGTGTTTCTTCTGAAATCAACTCAACATCTACATCTCCATATGTTGCGGCAGTTGATGAGAAGATAAATTTATCAATTTTAAACTCATCCATCACTTCTAGTAAGCATAGCGCACCGTATACGTTGTTATTATAGTATTGAAGCGGTTTTTCCATACTTACACCAACTAAAGAATCCGCTGCAAAATGCATAACTGCGTCAATTGTTTCTTGCTTAAAAACGTCTCTTAAGAAACTTTTATCGCGAAGATCACCTTTATAAAATTTCACGCCTTCTGCAATAGCATCTTCATGACCTGTTTGTAAATTATCAACTACAATTACAGATTGTCCTTCATTAACTAATTTTTTTACAGCATGAGAGCCAATATAACCAGCTCCGCCGCACACTAAAATAGAACCCATGTTTTCCACACCCAACTTTTAATGAATTATTTTATCCTGCTATCCGCGGACAGAAAAACCTCTACATCAAAGAAGATAGGTAGAGGAGCACTGTCTGATCGATAAGAGCCTTCCATCATTTGGGGGATAAAGCGCCCAAATGATGGAAGTTTCACTTTATAGTACTTTTTAACCTATAAAATAAGCTTATCTTCTTTTATTTTATAGGGCAAGTTAAATTCCAATTATTTCATAAAACCATCAACAATGATTATTTCGCTAAAACAGCTAGTTTTTCTTCTACTTTCTTCAAGTCCAGGGCAGAATCAATTTCAAAACTATCATTGCTACCAATTTTGTACAAATGAACATTTAATTCTTGAATGTTATCTTTTACAATATTATCCCAGTACAGTTCACTGAAATCTTCCTGATTTACTACTTCTTCTAGTTTCTTCACAATATGGATGCCATCTTCTTTTGACCAGTATGAAATACCACATAAGATGTAGTCATCGTTACCATCACCAATTTCAATATCATATACTTTACGATGTTCGTCATGCTTAATGATCCATTCATTACGGAAATCTTCTTTCTTCGCACTAAAGTATAGGGATGACTCTGGGTTCTCTATAAAAATATTACGGTGTAAATAAACATCCGCATCCATTACATATGCATCTTGTAAATATTCACGAACTAAATACATCGTATAAATGTTGTTGTACACATTATATTTGTCATTGTGCACAAGCTTCACATTATACTTCTCAACAAGATAATCGAATTTCTCTGCTAAATAGCCTGTTACGACAATAATTTCTTCTACACCAATTTCCTGTAAATATTCAATTTGACGCTCTAGCATCGGCTTGCCATTTACCTCTACTAATGATTTTGGAGTCGTTAACGTTAATGGACGTAAACGAGTTCCCATACCCGCCGCTAATAAAATCGCTCTCATGTTACTTCACCTCTATATTTTTTCGCTTTTGTAAATTCAGATATATCTGCAACTGTTAATATAGCTCCTACAAGGATCGCAATACAACAAATAATTAACTTCCATGAAAACGGTGATCCTAATGCTAATATAGAAATGACAACCGCCCATGCAGAATACGTAATGTTAAGCGCCATCGCTTTTGTCGGCCCAATTTCATGAATTGCCTTATAGTAGAACACATAGGAAGCTGTTCCAACTAATGCAACCACAATGATTAAAATAATCTCGCTGCTCATCACAACTTCTTTTGTTAAGAAATGCCCTCCAACTGAAGGTAAAATAACAAGTCCATATGTGACTGCTGAAACAAGCTGACGAATTTGAAGTGCCTCTTCCGGAGATACTTCTTCATCTTTCATACCGTACGCACAGATAACACATTCTAAGCCCCAGCCAACGATACAAATAAGGACAAAAATAAATCCTAACATATAGTTTTCAGTTGCAAATCCATCGCCTGTAAATCCAAGTACGATAATAAATGCAATACTAATGATAAGTCCAAGCCAATTCCATGAACGAAGGCGGTCTTTCAAAAATACAAATGCAAAAAATGCACCTACCGCTGGATATACAGCTGAAATTGCTGCTGTATAAGAAGCCCCGATATACTTTACAGCTAATACATAAAACGTCATACCAATCGGTCCACCCATAAGTGCTCCTAACATGACAAACCGTCCACTTCTCGTTTTCAGCTTAGAAAGGGCCGTTTTGAGTTGACCCTTTATCGCCATATAGATCATCATCCATAGTGTGGACATAAAGTCGTGTAAAAACGTACTAACTAGAGGAGCAAGAAACACAACTTGGTCTGTTGCTAGCATAAGTTGTGAAGATAAGATAATTCCAATCAATACCGTATCTACAGCCCAAGCAAAACCAGAAAATATCCCATAAAATATGCCTTTACTTTGCACTTTTCTCATCGTTATATCCCCCACTACAACTCTAAGAAGAGCTGTAAGTTTTTCTTCGCACGATTATAGCGATCCATTCCATATGTCCCAAAATCACTGCCTGTTGCTTCTTTAATCTTCGTCCAAATACTCCATAAGAAATCTTGGAAAATCTTATTCATCAATATTCTTCTCTGGTAAGACTCTTCTACTTCCTCATTAAAATAGTAGGATAAGAATAACTCCTCCTCTTCTGAAGAAAAGTCGCACTCTAAACTATGTGCTGCAATATCCCACATCGGATCGTTCATACCGCCATATTCCCAATCGATTAAGTATATTTTGTCTTCTCCGCTCTTAACAAAGTTTTCAGGAACCGTATCATTATGACAAGCTGTTAACGTAACATCCATTGCCTCATACATATCCTTTAACCGCATTACCTTGTTCTTCACTTCTGCATAATCATCAAAGTTAGAGCCGTTTACTTTATTTAATAACCCTTCATAATGCTCTATTTTTTCAAACACATTGAAAGTATTATTCATTTCGGCATTTGAACTGTGTAATTGTTTTAATATATTCGCTGTTAACTTCATATTATCACTGCGTTTTGCCGTTTTCGGATTTAATGTTTCTGCGTTTGGAATTAACTCTGCTAATTTCACACCAGTTTCTTCATTAAAATATAAAAGTTCCGCATCAATTCCTAATTGGCTTGCTAAATTAGAAGTTACCATTTCATCACGGCGACTAATCATATCTTGTGTACCGCTTCCTGGAATACGCAGCACATATTCGGATTTTCCAACACTTACTTTGAAATTCGTATTCGTCATACCACCAAATGGCTGAATATCTGTAATTTCATCTTTTGAAATAGAAAGTGCTTCAGAAACATATTTTTTAATTTGTCGTTCTTTAAACTCTGCTTCTTTTTTCACTAAGCGAGGATAGATTTTATTTTTCACAACTTCATATTGCTTCGGTGTATCAATCTCTGCCCATACAACATCTGGTAACTTTGCATAGCCGACATCGTACAACCTTGCAGCATCAAGAAGTAAATATTCATAGTTCACATATGGATTTTGATTATGACGGAATGTTGCTAACATGTTCATGAACACTTCATACGAGATTTTAGAAATCCCAACCATCTCACCATCAATGCGATTTAACTGATGAATGTCTTTTGAAATTTTATACAGATAGCCATCTTGAATCTCAACAAACGCTTCATCACCAGATCCACTCTCATTTGTAATAAGTACACAGTCCGGTTCTGGATGATGTAACACTTGCACAAGCGCCTTCTCTTCGATTAAAATATCATCTTCAATTAATAAGAAATCATCTGTAATCAGCTCCTGAACCTCTGCTAGCGACGCCATTGATCCTGTCCACTTATATTTCGGATTTTCCACAAAGTGCACATTATGACGACCTGTCCAGCCTTCAAACTGTTCCTTCTTATAGCCAACAACCACCACAATTTTTTCAATGCCATTATTTTTAAGGATTTCTAAACTGCGATCTAACAGAAGTTTTTCCCCAACCGTTAACAAACCAGATGGTTTCCCAAACTCCTGACGCTTACCAGCCGCAAGAACAACAGCTTGCGTAACCTTCTTGCCCTCTTTGCGATGAACTCTAAGCTTCTTCCCTTGGTAAGCCGCTAACTCCTGACGCATGTATTCAAAGCCTTTCTGGTACAAATAATAATTCATGTACTTTCCTGACTTTTTGCTATAGATGTATTGATTCTTAGTTAAATCATTCATAATATAATTCACTTTACCAACAGATATATTGCACTGCTCTGCAATCTTTTTTTGGTTCATCTGTGGATTTTGATTGATAACCTCTAATATATTTAATACTTGTTGCATAGAGCTCCCCTCCATCACCCGATTTCATCCGTTCATTTTTTGAACGTGTAATTATAATATCACCTATGGGCATAAACGTAAATATTTTGTAAATTTAATGTGTGCTTTGTAAATAGCATCTTATATGAATATATATTAAGAAAAAACAAAATCTAAAACACAGTTACACACAAAGAAACTGTAGTTGCGTGCCAATTTATAACTGATGTATACTTAAACTTATGAGTGTAATATTTTTCAATACAATAGGAAACGTGAATATTTATTCTATTGATTAGAACAATTGGAGGAACTTATTTTGAATGCACTACAACTAACACCTTTGGAGCAAGCTCAAAAAGTGATGCTGGATATGCTCATAACGCTTCATAAAATCTGTAAAGAACATGATATTAAATTTTGGATCACAGATGGAACCCTATTAGGTTCTGTTAGACATAAAGGATTTATCCCTTGGGATGATGATGCAGATCTTGCTATGCTAAGAGAAGATTACGAGAAATTTTTGCGCATTATTCCAAACCATTTACCAAAGCCATATAAACTAGAAACAGAAAAAGTAAATACACACGGCAAACATAACTGGACGAAAATTCTCTATCTAGATGATTTTGAATGGCAAGAAAGCGATGGTACACACCGAAAAGGAATATCCATTGATATTTTCCCATTTGACTACGTTTCAGAATCGGCAACGCCGTTAGAAAAAATTGTACGAAAACTTGCCGCAATCAATTATCCTTCGAAAATAAACGGCCCTGCAGATGTAGCAAGAAGAATTCTAAACAAATCGAAATTCTTTAAACTATATGTAAAAGGCCTTAAAAAAACAAACGCTGTAACGTACGGAATGGAGACAGGCTATTACAGATGGCATAACTTCGAGCTTAGTGAAATCTTCCCGTTAAAAGAAGGAATTTTCGATGGACACATGTTCCCTGTTCCAAATGATGCAGATCGCTACTTATCAGGAATGTATGGAAACTACATGCAAATACCAGAAGAAAGTAAACAACAAGCTCATATGCAAAATTTAAAAGTGACGAAGCAACACGTATAAGATTTGGACAAAAATAAGGCGCTACGTATCCTTTAACATAAAGGATACGTAGCGCCTATTATTTACTGTATAAATACAAATTGAAAAACCGACATAAACCCCTTCTTTTCAGGTGGGAGAGAGCATCCAGCCATGCATAGAAGCGGTCAGACCCTTTTCCTGCCCCATGCCAAGGAAAAACAGAGAGAGAAAACCAGTAAGCAGGTCACCTTTTGCTGTTCTTAGCAGCTTATATATGAGACATCAAAAAAGCCTAATGTCCCATTACAGGATCATTAAGCTTATTCCTTATACTCAACTACTATTTTGTTAACTCTAAATGAGCTTTTAATTTATTAGACAAATCTTGACGATCTTTATCAGGAACGAAATAGTACCAAACACCATTCTGCTTATGACCGTCACCAGGAATTTGAATTTCCTCTTTTTTATTCATCGCAGATTTATAATTGCTTTGAAGATCCCACATTTGATCTTGACTTAAATTTGTTTTTACATTTTTCTCAACAGCACCTAACATCGTGCCAAGTTTTGTAATAGATGATATGTTCGCGCCTTTACTAATAACCGCTTCTAGCACTTGACGCTGACGCATTTGACGACCGAAATCACCGCGCGGATCTTCCTTACGCATACGCGTATACTTCAGCGCCTGCTCGCCATTTAAATGAATATTTCCTTTCTCAAATGACATGCCTTCAAGCGTAAAGGCTAAGTCATTATTCACATCAATTCCGCCAACAGCGTCAACAATATCACGGAAACCTTCCATATTTACTTCAATATAATAATCAATTGGAATATCTAAAAAATTTTCAACTGTCTTCACAGACATATCAATTCCGCCAAATGCATATGCATGATTGATTTTATCTTTCTTCCCTTTCCCAACAATCTCCGTATATGTATCACGAGGAATACTTACAATTTCCATCGAACTTTGCTTCGGATTTAATGTTAATAACATAATCGAATCCGAACGCCCTTTATCTGCCCCGCGCTCATCTGCACCTAATAATAAAATAGAAACAGGTTGTTTACTTCCTAACTTCACATCAGTAGAACGTTTCTCAGAATGATCTCGTTCAAGCGGTGTATACACTTTATCTATTGTCCCCGAAACGGATGAGTACAGATAATACGCATAACCGCCTCCTGCAATGACAAGAACGCCGATAATACCCAGTATCCAAAATAGAATTTTTTTCATTATGTAACCTTCTTTCTCGAATCAGCTTTATAGGTTTTTAAGGAATAAAGTACCACACCCATTATACATGGGATTAGTTTCTATATCCAAATTATTCTATAATTTCATACATATATACTTTTCTCATTAGATATCTTACCTATACACCAAAAAACCTCGTCTTATCTAGTATAGAATAAGACGAGGTTTTTACATTATTGTTTCAAAAAAATTGATGATATGTCTAGCAAATCATAAAGAAAGCATTTACAAGATCATATTCACTTCATACATTCTGTTTCTTGGTAGCCATTCTTATTATTCGACTGCCATTTCCATGAGTCCGCGCACATTTCTTCAAGCCCGCGCTTTGCTTCCCATCCTAATTCACGTTTTGCTTTAGATGCATCTGCAAAACATACAGCAACATCTCCAGGACGACGCTCTGTAATTTTATATGGAACGGACTTTCCTGAAACTTTCTCGAATGCTTGTACCATTTCTAGCACGCTATATCCAGTACCTGTACCAAGGTTATATGTATCTACACCTGTTGTATGTAATACTTTTTCAAGAGCCTTCACATGTCCATTCGCAAGATCAACAACATGAATATAATCACGGACACCTGTACCATCTTTTGTCGGATAATCGTTTCCAAATACACTTAATTCTTTTAACTTACCAACTGCTACTTGCGTTACATATGGCATTAAGTTGTTCGGAATTCCATTTGGATCTTCCCCAATACGCCCACTTTCATGTGCACCAAATGGATTGAAATAACGAAGTAATACAACACTCCACTCAGAATCAGCTACAACTACATCACGCATCATTTGTTCAATCATCAACTTTGTTTGACCGTATGGGTTTGTTGCATTTAAAGGAAATTCTTCTGTAATTGGTGATGTTTCAGGAAGACCATATACCGTTGCTGATGAACTAAAAATCATTTTCTTTACATTATGCTTCTGCATAACATCGCATAATATTAATGTACTTGTAATGTTGTTATGATAATAAGTAAGCGGAATTGCTACTGATTCTCCAACTGCTTTTAAGCCAGCAAAATGAATGACTGCTTCAATTGTATTTTCTTTAAAAATCACATCGATTGCATCACGATTTAGAAGATTTTCTTCATAAAATTTAAACTGTTTCCCTGTTATTTCTTTCACTCGATTCAACGATTCTACTGAACTATTAGAAAGGTTATCAACTACTATAATATCATAACCGCTATTTAATAATTCCACACATGTATGACTACCAATATATCCTGCTCCACCCGTTACGAGTATTGCCATGATGAAAAACCCCCTCCGATTTTTTCTGGTTTTATGAACTCTCAGCAGAATCAATTCTAAAAACCTTATCCATATATTCTCTTCTTCTTGCTTATCAACAAGCCCAATTGTATAAAAGGAAATTGGGCTTCCTTTTGACTATGACTATTTCTCTAAATCCGGCTTAGACACAAGCTTCGTATACACAATAAAGCGATCCGGAGCATCACCAATATACTCAAACGGATAACATGTCGTTAATGTTAATGTCTCATAATCAGTTGGAACGATAATCGTCTCATCATTCGCTCCCGTAATTTTGAAATCTGTTATTTCATAAACAAGTGCTACTTGTAAATGTGCAAGTTTCGCACTATCCAAGAATAAGCGAAGCATTTCTACTTTTTGCTCAGTTTTTAAGCTCATTACACTTGCTGCATGTGCAGCCGGTGTAGCGAATGCTGTTAAACCGAGAGCAAGTGCAGCGACTAATGAGCCTTTTTCATGACGCCTTTGAAATTCATGGCTATTTCTCCTTTTTATAACAATTTATTAATTTAAATATATCATAAGCAATCCTATGTAGGACAACCTAATTACAATTTCTCAAGATGAACCTCTTACACAAGGTCTAAAGACTAAACATTTTCTGATATAGAAATAGTTGATTCCCATAACCGTTCGGATGATTACTATGTCATTTCCAAGCTGAATGAATAGCTCCATCAATTGAATACATTGGTTTCCAACCTAATTGTGTGTATATCTTTTTACTAGATATAAAAAATGAATGCACTTTTTTATAATTTATTTCGTTACAACTTGCTTTGCTAATACCTCTTTAACAGTAGCGATAACTCTTTCTTGATTTTCCACTGTCATACTTGAACCAGAAGGTAAACATAAACCTTGACTAAACAGCTTATCAGAAATACTATCTGTATCACCATGAGTATACTATTTAGAACCTGCGAAGACAGGCTATCTATGAAGCGGCTTCCAAACTGGACGCGCTTCAATATTTTGTGCCGCTAAAGCTTCAATCACATCTAAATACGTAACACCTGTTACCTTTTCATCAATTAATAATGGACGAGGTCCTACTAAACTAATATCTCCTTTTATTACATTAATAAGCTGTGGTAATTCATCCAGACTTAACTTTCTAAGTAATTTACCAAATGATGTTAAACGAACATTATCTGGTAAGAAATTACCCTCTTCATCTTTTGCATCTGTCATTGTACGAAACTTGTATACATAGAAGGGTTTTCCATGTAAGCCTGGACGTTGTTGTTTGAAAATAATAGGACTACCTAGTTTGAACCTTACAAGAAGGGCGACAATTAAAATTATAAAAGACAACAACATCAGAGTTAAAACTGCTGTAAGAGCATCGAAAGCCCTTTTCATAATATCCATCACACGCCTTTAATTATTTACTAATTGCTTCTTGACACTTTCTAAACCTTTAATTTCATATAAATTATTAAAATTAATATACATTATTTCTGAGTTTTTACATTTCACACAATTACGTGTATCCAGGATAACAGTTTTTTTTGCATGTTCTAAAATACTGGTCTCATTTAGATGCTTAAATTCATTATGATCTGTTAAAACAAGTACACAATCTGCATCTATAATCGCTTCTTCAAAGTCATATAGATTAAATACTACTTGTTGTTGATGGACATGTGGATCATGTACCGCTACTTCATATCCTTTAGCTGTTAATAAATCTACAATTGTCATCGCAGGACTTTCTCGAACATCATCAATATTTCCTTTATAAGTAATGCCTAGAACAGCAACCTTCCCATTACTTGGAACCATTTTTTCTATTTGATCTGTAATAAATATCGGCATAGAATTGTTTATTTCTCTAGAGTTTGAGATTAGTACGGATTGTTCTGGTGCCTTTTCGATGATGAAATAAGGATCGACTGCTAAACAATGGCCTCCAACACCTGGTCCTGGTAGGTGTAGATTCACACGCGGATGATGATTAGCTAAACGAATTACATCTAATGCATTAACATTTAACTCTTGAGAAATTTTGACCAATTCATTTGCAAGTGCAATATTAACATCACGATACGTATTCTCCATTAACTTAGACATTTCAGCTGTAACAGCAGTAGTCTCTAATATCTGTCCTGTAACGAAGCTACGATATAACTCTGCAGCCTTGCTAGTAGAAATATCATTGATTCCCCCAACAATTCGTGTATTTTCAACTAACTCAATTAATATACGTCCTGGTAACACTCGTTCTGGACAATGGGCTAGATAAATATCTTCTCCTACAATCCATCCATGTTCTTTGAAAATTGGCGCCACTACATCATCAATTGTTCTCGGAGGAATTGTAGATTCAACAATAACTACATTTCCTGGTTTTACAAAGGGTACAATAGATTTTGTAGCCCCAATTACATAATCTAAGTTTGCAGTATGATCTGCATTATGCGGTGTTGGTACCGCAATGATATATGCATCTGCATGAGTTGGTTGAAGACTAGCTTTTAATCTTCCCTTCCCAACCATTTCTTTAACTAATTCTCCCAAACCAACTTCCTCAATGTGGATTTCCCCTTGATTAATCATTTCTATCGCAATTGGGTTTACATCTACACCTGTTACAGTATAACCAGCTTTTGCAAACATTGCTGATGTGGGTAATCCAATATAGCCTAGTCCTACTACGCATAAATTTTTACTCATTGCTATTTCCTCCTATTTGATTATACTTTCAATTTCTTGAATGTATTTATGTGCTAAAGCTTTTCGACTAAATTTCCTTTGCACATATTTATAACCTTTAAGACCCATTTCATCTAATCGTTCTCTATTATGATAGAATTCTAATATTTTCTCTTTAAACTGGATAATATCTTCAGGATCAACATAAACTCCACATCCACTTTCCTCTACTAATTCTCTAGCAGCTCCATCAATTCCAAGTAAAATCGGTTTTGCACATGACATATAATCAAACACTTTATTAGGATATACTGTTTTAAATGTATCTACCTTTTTCAAAACTGCAGTACAAATATCTGAAGCATTACAAAAATCAGGAATAACTGCCTTTGGTTGTGAGTCAATAAATATAACATTTTGTAGCCTTTCACTCTTAACTCTTTTTTTCAGTCGTGCTTTTTCCATCCCATCTCCAACTAATAGAAAAGCTATATCTTCATATTCTTCGCATGCCTTCGCAAGATTTAAAAGACTATCTAAATTATTCGCTAGCCCATGTGCCCCCATATAAGTAACGACAAACTTATTTTGCAAACTGTATTTTTCACGAACCCAGTTATCTTTTTCACCTGGTTCGAAAATATCTAAATCTGCCCCATTTGGGATAAAAGTTATTTTATCTGGAGAAATATGTTTCTTCTCAATTAATACATTACGAAACGCAGGAGTTAAAACGTTGATTTTATTCGCAAACTTATAAGACATTTTTTCAACAAAAAAAGCCATTTTTATTAATGGCTTACTCTTTAAAACCCCAGTATCAATAGCCGATTCTGGCCATAAATCTCGAACTTCAAATATCATCGGTATTCTTTTAAACCATTTTGTAAAAATGCCAGTAACCCCAACAAATAACGGCGGAGAAGTTACAATTACAATATCATGACTTTTCACCCTGAAAAGAATAGCTGTTAATGAAGAAACTGTAAACGAAAAGTACCCCCATAGCCTTCCAAAAAATGACTTATTATAAGCTTCAGATACATATGTTCTTAGTACTTTTACATTCGGGGAATACTCCTCTGCTACAATCCATTTTCCTTTATACTTCTCTTCTTTTTTACCCGTAGTGTAATGTACAGTCCCAGCCACAACTGTAATCTCATGTCCTTGCTCTTCCCAATACTTAACAAATTGATTAAATCTAGAACCACCTGGGTCATCTTTTCCTAAAAAATACTGATGAAGTAATAAAACCCTCATAATTTTTATGCTCCTACTAATTTATTTTTTTATAATACTCTATAAGTTTTTCCGATTCTCTTTCCCAATTAAATTTTTCATAAATATATTTCTTTCCATTATTAGATAAATAACTTTTCAAATTTTCATCCGAACCAATCTTCAATATCAGATCTGCAATCTTGTTTATATTTTGTGGATCTACAAAATATCCCGCATTACTACACCCTATTTTTTTTTCCCATTTCGGGAAGTCACTTGCAATAAATGGGATACCTAAAGTCATATACTCGAAAATCTTATTGGGGCTTGTCTCAGCATGATCAACAACATCTAATATTGTACATAAACCTATATCTGATTTTATTACATATGAAAAAGCTTTCTCTTGAGGAAGCTTTCCTAAATAGTCTACATATTTCCAACCATTCAATTTCTGAAGCTCATTTATTTCTTTTGAATCTGGACCAATTAGCCATAATCTGCAACTATAAGTCTTATTTATTTTTTCTAAAGCTTGTACTATCTGTCTCAAACCCCGTTGCTCACTGATTCCACCAACGTAAACCACCCTTATATAGTTACTCTTTGAGATTAGCTTACTTAATTCATAAGCTCTCGTTATTAGTTCACCCTGATGAATTGGCGCATTCTCAATTAACAATGCATTTTTATATTTGGCAAGTAAACCTTCTTGTGTAACAATAAATCCATCAAAACACCTTGATGCCATTAACTCTAAACCTGTAACTACTTTAGCAATAAGTTTCCTATAAGAATAGGGAATCCATTCCCGAATTAATATTCTTTTTGAAAAATCTTCGTGAGTATCATAAATAACTTTTTTATTAAACATTTTCAACAAAAATCCTAATAATATCGTGTCAGGATTATGCAAATGAACTATTTTAGACCTTGTCTTAAGTATTTTACAAAGTAATTTAGGTTGCAAGATAATTCTACTTAAAAAGTTTTTTGATTTTGGAATTGCGAAGATTTGTATATTACCTATTTTCTCATCATAATCTTTTCTAGCAAGCAAACTAACCTCATAACCACTATTTTCTATAGTTTTTGCTTGTTTTTGGTATACCCTTATATCCTTATAATCGTGTATAGGAGAAACTATACATACCTTCTTAGCTTGATTCATATGCATTCTCCTCCATTATTTAATCTGAAATCTTAGAAAACAAATCTTTAGCTACATTTTCCCATTTATACTTAGGAATGATTTCATACCAATATTCTTTTTTATCTTTATTTTTAACGAATTCTTTTATCATTTCTTTAATTTCTTGCACATTATTATAAATAATGGGTCCCTTATCGACGTCCTTCATTAATTTACCAACTGGATCTTGATTATTAGCCAATATGGTTAAAATAGGTGATTTAACTCCGAAATACTCGTAGACTTTTCCAGGGATCTGACAACCATATTTATTGCCCCACAATAATAATCCATCACTATTATGCATATAATCTTGCGCTTCTTCATAAGGAACTCGTGATAGAAGAGATACACATTTTATATCTTTTAATTCTTTTTTAATCTTTAAATTATCAACTCCTCCTACCAAAACTATATTAATTTGATCAAAAATATCCTTCTCTTCCTCTTCTAAGGCTTTCAATGCTTCAATTAAAGGCCTAGTATCTCTCAACTCAGTATATATTTCACCAGTATGCACTAAATTAATTTTATCCTTTTTTAATAAACCTATGAATTTCTTTGAGTTTTCTCGTGAATATTCTTCAAATCCCCTATAAACAATAGCAGTTCTACTTTTAGGTATACTATAGCTACTTATATATAAATCCCTTGTTTCCTCAGTAGTAAATAGAAATTTATCACTCTTTTTAACAACATTACGTTCCAACCACTTTTCAACATTACGTTTTAATAAACTTTCTCTGGATCTATAATATTCAAATGTCCAAGGATCACTCCAATATGTTATCCATTTCACCTCTGGGTTATTTTTTTTTAATTTCAAGCCAGCTAAATGACAAGAAGGGGTTTCATGCGTTGAAATAATGATATCTACTTTATTTTTTTTTATTAGTTTATCTCCTATCTTGGAGGCATTGTTTTTCCATTCAATATAAGAATCTGGAATAGCTAAATTCCTTTTTATAGATGATTTTAAAATATTTTTTTTGCTAGCCTTCACAGGAGAATCATTACCAATCTGCCTACTCTTCTTAGGATAAATTCTTTTATATATTGATCCCATATCTACTCTAATTACTTTAATGTTTGTATTTATTTTATATAAAAGCTCTTCATCATAATTTATAAAATCTTTAGGATAATCTGGTGTGAGTACCATCACTTCATTCCCCATCACCTGCAAATGATTAACATAATTTAATATTCTAATACTCGCAGAATTGTTTATAGGCGGAAAGTGATTTGCTATAAATAAAATCTTCATGTCCCTTTAGCCCCTTAAATATCAATAAAATTTCAAAATACTGTACATTGTTATACCAATTAAAATCATAAAATAAACTATCGCCAATGGCATTTTCTTATGTTTAAAATATAAATTTGCATTCTGATACCCATAAAAAGCTAACAAAATCATAAATGGATAGAATAAACATATATGTCTAATTGTAAAAGATAACATGCTTACAGAAATATAAACTACAATAAAGCTAAACATAATTGTTGCTACATTACTATTTGAAAAAGACTTCCTAATTCCAATTAATACATAAGGCATCAAAAATAATTGCACAATAGTACCTATACTTAAAAAATTCCGCTCCAATTCAGATGAAAAAATAGGAAAAGGAGTAATAGATAAATATACAACTCTTAGAAAAAAACCCACATATAAAGGAGCATTAAAAACGTATTGAGCTAAACCATCAGTTCTCTCCGTTCTATAATCAGCATAAATTTCATAGTAATTAAATATTGTATTAACTAAAGAAGTATTAAAAATGAGTATAAATAACAAAACAATTATAGAAATACTCATTATATTTTTTAATTTTAATGGTTTATTTTTCGAATTACGGTATGCTGCCCACATTGTAAATATTATCTGAATCACTAAAAAGTAAGCCGACATATAACGAATTTCATAAAGTATTACAAATAATATAAACATTCCACAAATAGCCATAGATTTTTCCCATAAATTAAATTTATAAAAACCTAATGCAAGGTATATTACAAGTACCATTATGAAAGTAACTACAATATCTCTAAAAACATGCGCAGCATTAAAACTCATTATGGGTGAGCATCCTACTATTACTGCTGCTAGAAAAGCAAACCTTTGTTTCAACTCCATATAATTCATACTTATTTTATATACAAATACAGAAATAAAAGCCAGCAATAAACTATTAAAAAAACGAGGAACTAATGTATGGTATCCATCAAAAAAAGATGCAATTCGAAAGAATATACTTACCAAGTATGTGTATCCTAACGAGTTAGACGTCCAAAAAATTTCTTTAAGACTAGAATAATCAAAAACACCTAAACTTTCATACGCATATGCTGCTTGTTGTTCGTAAACTAAATCATCACTTCCACCAATATAATAAGGTACTCCATATCTATCTATATATATGTAGTACATTAAAATACTTATTAAGACATTAAAAATAAAGATAATATGAAATAACTTAACCTCTTTACGTCCTAATCTTAAGGTTAAGATTGTGCCTATAAGATAAAAAAATACTAAAAAAACTAATGTTGTGAGCATGTATAATTTACCTCTTAACTAACGTTTTTTATCCTTTTCCTTAAAAATAATTCTTTTAATTCTATAATTAGTTGTCGTTGAAATACCAAAGAAGCCGTTATGTAAAACACGGCTCCCAACGAAACCACTAAAACTAGCTGAATTGTCATATCTAACTGCTTTATAAAATTCAGTATCACCAATACAGTTCCCATCATAACTAATGAAGCTTTTATAGAACTCATAAAACTTTCTAAAAACTCTTTCAAACAAGAACCCACTAATGTTCGAATCACAAATGTGTAATTTGTAATTATGTATACCACTTGATGGCAACAATATCCTATAGCTACTCCCGTTATTCCACCAAAATATGCTCCAGTGATAATTAAGGGCACTTGAGAAAACAGCATAAAAAAGTGCCACTTAAATCCTAAATCTACTCTTCCCCTGGCCATTACTAATGCCCCAATTGGATTGACAATAGCTCTTGTTATTCCAACAAAAGAGAGTATTTGAATAAGTAATACACTAGGCATCCATTTCTCTCCAAAAATAACAGGAACTAAAATCGGAGCAGATATAAATAAACCAAAAAAATAAGGGAAATTTATACAACTCAAAATCCGAATGATTTTAAAGTATGATTTTTTTAGCAAAGATATATCATTTTGCATCTTAGAAAATATAGGAAATGCCACTCTTGTCACTATGGGATTAATCTTTGAAATAGGTAATATTATAAGATTGAAAGCAATAGTATAATAACCTAGAGCTTTTGAACCAAGTAGACTTCCAATAATTATATAATCTAGATTAGAATTGATGTAATGAATTGTTCTTTCACCTAATTGATATAAGCCAAAACTTACGAAAGATTTCACTTCACTAAATCTAAAGTACATCATAGGCTTCGATACATTTTTACTAATAAAAACATATCCACACATTTTCATAAAGTTAATAAATATTTGACCAATAACTAATGAGTAGACATCATAGCCTATATAAGCAAGAGTTATGGTTAATAAAAAACCTGATATAGCCGCTATTATTTCTATCTTTGCTAGAATATCAAATTTAAGCTCTTTTTGATGTAAAACCATAGATTGTTGGCCTATTGGATTAATCAAAAATATTACTGCTATTAAGCATAATAAAATGCTTAATCTTGGTTCATGATAAAAATATGCTATAACTGGAGTAAATCCAATAATAACTAAAGTTAATAATAACCCTAACATTATATTAAACCAATAAAGACTCGATAATTGTTTTTTAGTTAAATTCTCTTTATAAATTATAGCGTTAGTAATTCCCATATCCGAATATAATTGAGCAAACCCTACAACTACCATAATAGTAGTCATTAATCCTAATGATTCAGGCGGAAGTATTCTAGATATTATAACCAATTGAATTATTTGTAAACTAGAAACAATTAGTGCTGATGTTGTAGTCCATTTAGCTCCACTAAATGCTTTTTGCTTTAAATTTGTAATCATACAAGGTATCCTCTCACCTAACTTAAACACAAAGATAATAATTTTTTAATAAATATCATATTTTTTTCCACCAAGTGCTGTTAAATACTCATTTTATCTATTACTTTTTGACGATTATTAGTTAAATCTAATAAGAAATCTCTTAAATGATTCCCTTCTAAATTAGAAATATATTGTACTAAATACGGTAATTCGGCACTTAATTCATGATTAGATTTACCAATGTATATCTTGGGATAAATTTGCTCTTTATGCACTTCATCATCCTTTAATAATTCTTCAAAAAGTTTTTCCCCAGGGCGTATCCCAGAAAACTTAATTCCAATATCCTCGACCTGATAACCAGATAGTTTAATAAGATTTTTAGCTAAATCAACAATTTTAACAGGTTCTCCCATATCAAGAACGAAAATCTCCCCACCTTTAGCTAAAGATCCAGCTTGAATAACCAAACGTGAAGCCTCTGGAATTGTCATAAAATAACGAATCATATCAGGATGTGTAACAGTAACCGGTCCACCCTTTTGAATTTGTTTCTTAAATAAAGGAATAACACTACCACGACTTCCCAGTACATTACCAAAACGAACAGCTACAAAACGAGTATTACTAACAGTATCCATATGCTGTACAATCATTTCAGCAATGCGTTTCGTTGCGCCCATTACACTTGTCGGGTTAACAGCTTTATCAGTGGAAACCATAACAAATGTGTTTATACCAAAAGTAGCCGATGCTTCCGCAACATTTTTCGTACCAATAATATTATTTTTTACAGCTTCCTCTGGGTTCCTTTCCATAAGTGGAACATGTTTATGTGCCGCTGCATGATACACAATGTATGGGTTATGCTTCTTCATCACTTCAAACATTTTATTACGGTCTTGCACATCTGCAATTTCTGTTGTAATTTCGATGGAATCTTTATATAGTGAACGCAATTCCATTTCAATTGTATAAATGCTGTTCTCACCGTGACCAAGTAATACAATTTTACCTGGTTTAAATTTCATGACTTGGCGACACAGCTCGGAACCAATTGATCCTCCAGCGCCAGTTACTAAGATTGTTTTTCCTGTAATCTTTTCGCCAATACCTGCATCATCTAATTTCACAGGCTCACGTCCTAATAAATCTTCTACTTGTACATCACGAAACTCATTAACAGAAACTTTCCCATCCAGAATATCTTCTAGCATTGGTACAATTTGTGTCTTTGCCTTCGTTTTTGTACAGGCTTCAAAAATTCCATTCACTTCTTTACGACTAAGGGAAGGAATAGCAATAATAATATGTTCAATTTGATAACGATCAACAACCCGTTGAATGTCTTCTCTTGTTCCTACAACAGGGATATTGTATATTTCTAACCTTTGTTTCCTTAGATCATCATCAACAAATGCTACCGCTTCTAAATGTGTCTCATGACTTTTTTGAAGCTGACGTACAATCATCGCTCCTGCTGAACCCGCTCCTACAATTAATGTACGAGCTTTATCTGTTTTCTTTGAAATGTATGTATCACGGAAAATACGCCATATAAATCGTGAACCACCAATAAGTAGCATATGGAACATCCATGCGATTACTAAGATGCGGAAATAAATATCGTGATTAATAACTTGCTCAACGATTGCAGTCACGATAATAGAAAATGTAACGGCTTTGAAAATATTTTCTAACTCTCCTATACTTGCATACTCCCAAGCTTTTTTGTACAACTTGTAAATTGCAGCAAACACATGATGACTACAAAGTAACGTAATTGAACTAATAATAAGTGCAGTTGGAATATTGTCTAATGCATTAGGATGAATAAACCAATAACTCAAGTATACCGATGTTAAAACAATGAATGAATCTAATAATACTAATAATGAGAGCCTCTTTTGATAACTCAAGACACATTTTCCTTTCTTTTATATAACTTTAAAATAAGAGTCCTTCCCACACCTAACATTTTATAAACCATGCCCTATATTTAAAAACAGCCTATTTTTCAGTTATATACAATCTATACGTTTAAAAGTTCTTTCTGTACAAGTTCATTCATATAAGTTTTGTTCCAGTTCAAAGGAGTGATCAAAGTGATCTTCAATTGCACGCTTTCCTTTCCCTGTTACGATAATGATGTCTTCAATTCCAGATGTAATTGCTTCTTCAACAATGTATTGAATCGTCGGTTTATCAACGATTGGCAACATTTCTTTCGGCATTGCTTTTGTCGCTGGTAAAAATCTTGTCCCCAGCCGCTGGAATGATGGCTTTTTTTACTTGTTTCAACTTGTATAGCTCCCTGCTTTTCCATATATTCATATATAGAAATAATAAAAGTTCCAACCATATCTTCTACACCCCTAAAAGATATGGTTAGAACTTCTCACAATTTTATAATAATAACGGGCATCTAACCCGACCTCACACCATGCTTTTGACAACAAGCGCGTCTAAGGTAAAGCTTACTCTACCCACAGCATAGCCGAGTGTCTCCATTGATATTGGTTAGGAGGCATCACCAAATGTTTATACTTAAAAGAGACCCAGTATTTTCTTACGTCGCACCTGTTCTGGTTCTTCTGGGTAAATTACCTTCCCACTTATTAGTGAATATGTATTTTCTTTGAAACAATAAAGTGTAGAGCTCCCAAATGACTTCTCTATTACCTCATATGCTGCTTGTAAGTGAAATGAGCGCGTTGTTGTGTTATGGGCATCTGATGATATGACATGTGCTAAATGGTGTTCAATGAGTTGTAACGAAAATTTCTTGATTTTCTTTCCGAACTTTCCTGTTACACTCCCCGCAGTAATTTGCGTGAGTGCGCCTTGATTTACGAACTTATACAATACCCCGGGGCGTTCGATGATTTCCGTATTTCGCTCTGGATGTACAATGATCGGCGTGATTCCTTTTATACGCAGTTCATATAACATTTTTTCTGCATAGCGCGGGACATGATTTGCTGGGAATTCAATTAATATGTATTTATCCGTACGATTCAATGTAACAATTTTACCCAATTCGTAGTCTTCTAACAATTCTCCATATAACCTGATTTCTTGACCAGGTAAAATGGTTAAATTAATGTCTTCTTCTTTCAATCTATCATTTAACTGCTTTACCTGATGAAGAATGCCTTCTGCTGGATTAATATAAACACCATTTTGATGATGCGGAGTGGCAACGATTGTATGAATACCTTCTTTACATGCTGCCTTTGCCATCGCGATACTATCTTCGATTGATTGTGCCCCATCATCGATACTAGGCAAAATGTGACAATGTAAATCAATCATTCCCTTACACCCCTTCTCTATCTATTCTTCATTTACTCTTCACATTGTGAATATAAGAGGAAAAGAAGATGTCTCCTCTTTCCTCTCATCTATTTAGTTAGAACTGTAATAATAATACTCAGATCCTGTTTGTTCTTTATCATTTAGAATAACGCCAAGTAATATACCCTTTGCGCCATCAAGTGCTTGTTTTGCTTTAATCGCCGTATCCTTTTCTGTTACGCCACTTCGGACAACTAGTACAGAAGCATCACATTGATTTGCCATGACTTGCGCATCAGTAACTGGTAAAATCGGAGATGTATCAAAGATAACGAGATCATACATGCCATATGCTCCTGAAAGTAAATCTTTCATCGAGTTCGACCCCAACAATTCCGCTGGGTTTGGTGGGATTGGCCCGCATGGCAGGAAGTTTAAATTTCTAATGTTTGTATTTTCCACACATGTCTCAAGTGTTTTACTACGTGTTAATACACTTGTTAAGCCAAAAACATTCTCAACTTGTAACATTTGATGTAATGCAGGCTTACGTAAATCCGCATCAATGAGTAATACTTTTTTACCTTGCTGTGCAAAGACTATTGCAATGTTAGCAGCTGTGGTTGTCTTTCCTTCACTTGAATTAGCGGATGTAACGATAAGAGAACGAATTTTTTTATCAACGGATGCAAATTCAATATTTGTTCGTACATTTCGATATTGTTCCGAAATAGATGATTTCGGTTGTTCATATGCAATAAGCTGACGACGTGCGCGTGATGCTTTTTTCTTAAGAACCAATTGTATGCCCTCCTACTCTCTTTGCCCTTGACCGACTGCTGCTTTTCACATTATCTTCTATATGAGAAATCACTCCAAGAACTGGTAGACCTAGAAATTTTTCGATATCTTCTTCTTTTTTGAATGTGTTATCTAAATATTCTAGTAAGAATGTAAGTCCGACAGAAGCCATTAAGCCAACGACAAATGCAATAGCTACATTTAACATCTTATTAGGCCTAATTGGAGATTGCCCTTCCGCCACTTCTGCTTTTGATAGGATTGTTACATTATCTACACTCATAATTTTTGCAATTTTACTTTTGAATACTTCCGCTGTTGTATTTGCGATATCACGAGCTAATTTTGCATCTTTGTCTTGTACTGTAACCGCAATAACTTGCGAATCTTTCTCATTAGCTACGTTAATTTTGTTATTTAATGCTCCAGTTGACATATTCAGTTTCAACTTTTCTTTCACTTGATCTAAAATAACTGGGCTTTTCACAATAACTTTATATGTATTTGTTAATTGAAGACTTGTTTGTACTTCCCCAGGTTGGAAAACACCCTCTTGTTTCTTTTGGTTAACAAGAATTTGCGTTGAAGTTTGGTAAATCGGCGTTATAAAGTAGAAACTTACGATTGCGCTTGCAAGAGCTGCCCCAGTCGTAATTGCGATGATCATAACTAAACGTTTTCTTAAAATAGTAAATAGTTCTTTCAAACTTATTGTTTCTTCCATGCCTTCCTCCAGCCTTCAATAATTTGTCATAAATTCCTTTATAAATAAATAAAATGTCAGATTTGCGGCTGACAATAAGAATCTAGTATCTAGTCCTAATCATGTTTGGTCCTAGACAACTATTTAATATATTACATAACTCACATTAGTATAGCAATAATGGTTGAGAAATTCATTTAATAAATTGACAAATATTATAGTGATAAATTTGACAAATTTAGATATCCTTTGTCGGGTATGGGTTTACCTTTACCATATATTGATAACATGTAAATATAGTTAGTATTATTAGTGAATATATTATAAATTCACCTGTATATTTATAATAACCCGTTAAAAAAACTTTCCATTATAAATTTTTATTCTATTTTTCAACAGCGTTTTTAGACGCTAAGTTGAGAAAGTTTTCCCGAAAATCCCTTATGTTTTTTAATCAAACGTTTGTTTAAATAAAGAGAACCTACCTATCAACAAATTCTCTTACTTTTCTTTTATTAAAAAGGAGGTGAATGAAAAGTTTATTTTCATTCACCTCCCAACTTATCATATCTTTATTCTTTCTTATCACCAAGCGCGAATGTAACCTCAGCTTCACAAGCAATTTCACCGTTTACAGTTGCGACTGCTTTTCCTTTACCAATTGGTCCACGTACACGTGTCATTTCCACTTCTAAACGAAGTTGGTCACCCGGACGTACTTGACGCTTGAAGCGGCAGTTATCAATACCAGCGAAGAATGCGAGGCGTCCACGATTCTCCTCTTTTTTTAATACCGCAACAGCACCCACCTGCGCTAATGCTTCTACAATTAGAACACCTGGCATCACAGGATAATCTGGAAAGTGTCCATTAAAGTATTCCTCATTTGCCGTTACATTTTTAATCCCAACCGCACGCTTTCCTTCTTCTACTTCTAGAATTTGATCGACTAGTAGAAATGGATAACGATGTGGAATAATTTCTTTAATCTGTTGAATATCTAGCATATCATTCTCTCCTTATATACCAAATTGGTCATACCACCAACACACTGTCCTTATTATCCCATTCTCTATTGTTTTTGTCACGAAAAACAAGAAATGCTTTCTACCCAAAATATCTATTAGGACTATTCATACAAAAAAGATACACCCTTTTCCCTTCGCTAATCGGTATAACAAAATAATAGCAATTAACACGGAGGTTGGAAAAAAGGTGTATATCAAAGTTAGGGAAAGGCAATATACATTATTTGCCTCATGTGTCGTATTCATAGCTCATTATAAAGGACAAAAATAAGAAAGAAAAATTTAATATTTACTGTTTTTTACCATCATAGCCTTAATTTTCTACAAATTTCTACAAATTTCTTCATTTTTCTTATATTATCTTAAATAGTATATCTAGAAATTAAGATTCGCAATCCAGAACACTATGCTTTATAAAAAAATAAATCTTTGCGGATTAGCCTTTAATAAAAATCCTATAAAATATTATCACAACTACACTAATAAACCTTTATATACAAAAATAGAAAAGACCCCTAGTCCTAAAGACGAGGGGTCTCGCTGCTTGTTGTTATATGGTATAAATAAAATCAGGTTCCAAGTTAAATTATAACACGGATATTTATATATGTATATAGATGGTATATTAATAAGTCACAAAAAGTATTTCTAATTTTTTTACTGGTCACACAATTAAATTAAGCTCATATTTCCATAAAAAGACCAGTACACAAATACCAATTATCCCCCAAACCATAAATAATCGAATTGTGTTACCGGCCGAAAGAAATAAAGGCAATGTATTCCTTAAATTTATAAAAAACAATTATAACAAGCCATATTTAAATGTTTACTTTGGCCTGTTGTCCAAGTAGGCTACTAAACAAACCACTTTCATCTTTCGCCAGTTGTGTGAAACTACCATGTTGAATAATTTGTCCTTGATCCATTACAATAACCTGATCAGCTTTACTTATAGTAGATAGTCTATGTGCAATGACAATAATTGTCATACTTCCTTTTAGTCTTTCCAGCGCCTCTTGTATTTTCGCTTCATTTTCAGCATCTAGAGCACTTGTTGCCTCATCCAGTACTAAAATAGAAGGCTTTCGAAGTATCGCTCTAGCCAGAACAAGACGTTGTCGTTCTCCTCCTGAAAGCTTGACTCCCCTATCGCCAATCATTGTATCCAATCCTTGCGAGAGCCTGCTAACAAAATCAGCGGAAGCAGAAAATTTCAACGCTTCCCAAAGTTGTTCCTCACTTGCATTTGGCTCAACCATTCTCAAATTGTCTCTTATACTGGCATTAAATAAAAATGGATCTTGAGGAACATAGCTAATGGATTTCCTCAATGATAATAGGCTCTTACTTGTTAAAGGCTTGTTATCTATTAATAATTGACCGCTCTCCGGCTGCATAAGTCCCATTACGATATCAATTAATGTACTTTTTCCAGCACCGGAACGCCCCGAGATAGCTGTCATACAATTTGCAGGGATGCGCAAATTAATATCTTTGAGCGAATACACAGCATTTTCTTTATTGTAGCGGAAAGAGATATTCTGACACTCAATAGATTGTTCTACCTGAATAGGATTTATACCATTATAATCCTGCTCTATATCTTGCAATTCTATACTTTTCTTACACTCTTCCTGTAATTGCAGCAAATCTTTAAAAGCGGGAAGATTCGCTGCAATTTGTTCCATGTTTGATTGTATACCTGCAAATCGTGGCCACAAACGAGAAAATATAAGAATAATTAATAATAATTGCTCAGTTTTCGTCTGAAACAGCTTAACAGATAGAAAGATAAGACTAGCAATGAAAACAGCTGATGCAATTTTATAAAAGAGTTGAGAATTATTTCTCACCTTAATATATGCAAACTGTTCACGTTCCACATCTTCCACCCAATTACGTAACCACATATAACGAGATCGTTCTAGTGTATTACTCTTAATATCCTTAATTCCATTAAAATGATCAGTTATACCTGCAAGATACGCTTTTGAATTCTCTGAGGTTCGACCACCTAATCTTTTTGATTTTTTAATAAATCTTCGTGAAAGAAAGGCAAGTACCACAGCGCAACATAGTACAAAAATTGTTATATCTGTCGCTAACCAAAAAGCAAAACCAATCTGTATAAATGTAAACATTAAAGAAGTGAGCAACTGTAAAAATAAATTAGTGCCTGCGCTAACGCGCCCTAATTCCGTTGTCAAAGAATTGATAAGATCTGATTTTCTCTTTTTCACAAAAAAACTCCAGTTGGCCTGCAACAATCCACGATAAATTTCCAATCTCAAATGATTAATAAAACGTATCTGGATTTTCGCATTACGAACTGTTATATTCCTTTGCAAAAGCGCTTGTCCCACGACCAATATAATATATATTCCTAATACAAGTGGTAATCCTAAATTAGTTGGAAACTCACCTAGGAATCCAAGAACCCCTGAAAGAGGGCTTGCCTGTTCATTCATCTTCGCAATACCGCTAATACTTATCATAGGAATTAATAATAAAATGCCGATTCCTTCTACAAGACTGACCAATACCATTCCCATGAGATTAACAATGAGAATGTTTCCAGTAAAAGAGTATAACCGCTTTGTAAAATATAAAATATTTCTCATTTTCACTTCTCCTTACGGTACCTCATTTCCCTCCAAATCCATAAAATCGGCCGCAAAGGGAAATATAAAACATGCAGTTGTTTTGGCAGTGGTAAAGTTTCCACATCCTGAGGATAAGGATACAACCAACTAAGATGAAACAGTAGCTTTTGAGAGCTTGTCTTTAACAAATATAAATATCGCTCATGATATTTTGAAACTTCTTCTGGAACGGGATCTGTATGCAAGTTAATCATATTTTCCAAGTAATATATAGCAAGCTGTGCTAATTGCGTTACCCTTCTCCCTGACATTAATACTTTTGCCTCTTCTTCTATTATAAGAGTATCTAAAAGCTCAGAAGATAAAATAAGCGCCTGACCTACCAGCTGCTTACATCCATATCTTTTCAACAGAACAGTAAGTTCTTTCCAATCTATTTCTTGCCTTACCATACGGTCAATATCTGTTAACCATCGAAGCCTGGACCAACCATGCCTAGTCCCATGAGTCACAAGAAACATAAACAAATCCTCTCTACCTAAAAAATAGACAGGATAATTTGTAACAGGACTCGTCCTCTTTCGCCCCCATAACTCATCGAAGCGTGGTTCCTTTCCCGGTCCTGGGTGTAGTCGCCAATGAATCTCCAATTTCACCTTACTTATCGGATGCATGTAAGTTGTATGGTGGCGTCTCCACTTCCATTCATTCATAACCGTCGGAAAATCATCCTCTTTGACATAACCATTCTTTACAAGTAATTCGTTCACTTTTCCAAGATCATCTATAGGAACAAGGGCATCCAGATCCCCTGATGTTCGAAGGGAAACATCTCCATATAGGTCTGCGCCAAGAATAGGGCCCTTCAAAAATAGAAGTCGAAGTTGGTTTTCAGCAAATAATTTACTTACCTTTCCCATTTCCCCACTTAAATGAAGCATATGGAATGTATTCCTTTTAAAATATGTACTTAATACTTGCATAACATTTGATGGAACTAACTGTTTATCAATAGATTTCATTTTTGGATAAATGAACGCGTACATACGATGATGCAGCGCCAGTTTCAAAAATTTGTTCCAATCAATATTTATGAACCAGTCTCCCGGGATTTCTTGTATCTCTTTATCTTCTTTCTTTATAATTTCAAGTAACAATTTTAGTTCTTTAGGTAAATGACTCAAATCAAGATTACAACCGGTATACATCTCATTCTCCTTCAAGATTTTTTTACCCTATCCTTTTTGCAAATTTACCAACAACAGTAAACCTCTTCATTTCTTCTACGCCAGTAATATAAAAGGGCCCGCTACGTAACCACGCATGGGCAATCATATTTCCTGTCTCATCTTTCGCGGTCCCTAAGTAAAGGGTGCTTTCAATCTGTCGCTTCTCCAACATTTTCATTGCAGCGATAGCTTTAACGAGACACTGGCTTTCCCAAAATGTATAACGGCTCATCATATGCACTGCTTGAGAAATTTTCCTTAACGTAATCTTTTCCGATTCATCATGGCTTAAAGACGTTTCTGCCATATGAATTCCTAATATAGGAGCAGCTTTAGAAAACGGTATACTTTTAAGAATACGAGCCCAGCCTAAATAAAAGAAAGCTTCTATAAGTAATAATTTTGTTCCCATATCGAACGACAAGAAAGCTTTGGCTTTATTTATGATATTCATCGATCCTACTCCTAATCTATTAAATCTGGAACGTTCAATTAAAGATCAAAGTTTTTCATCAACCGAGATTAACCCTTCTGCATACAAATGATTTAAGAAAGAGAGTACTTGTTCCTTACATTCTGCCTCTTCAATCATATATCGAGACAATAATATATCAATCACTTGATTGACAGATATTAATTCATTAATTAAACTCCAAATTTCACCACCTATACCTCCTAAGTTATAGTATTTCCCATTATGGATGCTCATCATCACTTTCTCCCCATCCATATCGCTCACTACATTTTCCTGACCTTGTACAACAAAACTGTGTAATGAAATTGTTTGTTTACTACTCATTATTTTTCCTCCTCTTTTAAAGACTCTAGAATTTTGGATACTAAATCATGTGCCGTAAACTTTGAAATAGGACGTCTCAATTGAAACATATCTATTTTGTTTACGATACTTGTAGAATGCATAAAATGCCATTCCATCATCCCCAATCGTGGGATTAATGAATTCCTATATGTATGACGCAGCAATGTACGTAGTCTCTCTAGTCCTTCAATCTGCTGAAGTTCAACATCCCCGTTTTCTACTTTCACTAATTCGAATACACCTGCCAATGGTAATGGTTCCTCGAAAAAGTTAGCTGTAACAGGGACCGCATATTTAGTTTCCCTTTCAAATAATGGTTGATAATGCGCTGTCTCCATTCCGAACTGATCAAGACTCTCTTTCCATAACTTTTGTTGCGGGTAAGATGGTGTAACAAAAGGAGTATTATCCTCAGAAAGAGACACAGCAATTACATCATCGCTTAAAAGCTGATAGCCTTTGCTTAAAAGGGCTGATGCAAGAGTTGATTTTCCAGCTCCCGATCTTCCTACAAAAGCATACGCCTTTCCATTGATGGCTATTGCACTTCCATGCAGAGGGAGTATTTTTCTCTGCATCAACAATGCCCCCATACAAGTCCCAAGAATATAAAGCCGAATCTTATCTTGATCGGACCCTTCCATAGGTGAAACAATAATTTTTTCTCCATTTTGAATACAAAACGTAGCAGTTTCGGGGATTTGAAACATAATTAATTCTTCTTCAACTACAAATACTGACTTCGGAGAAGATAACTCTCCCCATAATTGGGACAAATCTGCAGTTTCTATTTTTACGTCTACTTCATTTTCGTAATTACTTACTTGAGGCAATTCCGGCAGGGGAATCTCACTTAATAGGGCTAATCCGAAGGCTTTGTAAATCTCTTTCTTTACAGTATGTATCATCTTTCTCACTCCAAATAGTTGAAAAATTGATTAAAAAAAACCCTTATACCGTAATTAAACTATATAAGGGCTGTAAAGCATATAAATCTCATTTAAATATTAGTGCATTAGCTGTGGTGAAGTGCGCCTTGCTCATCCTCATCTTCAAAAACTTGGTCAACAAGTCTCTTTCCAGGTCCAGCCATTGTCATGTTGATATCAAGCACTTCTAATACTGGTGATTGCCATTCTTGTTTCATAATTTCACCCCCTTTCAAATATATTTTTTGATAAATCGATAGACAATAAGACTACGCATTAAAATTCTAAAATCCGGATCAAACACGTATTCTACTTGTGGTTCTCCTTGAATTTTCAAAATCGCACTCTTAATAATCTCTATATTAAAAAAGTTAGAGGCCACTGGGTCTTTACTAAGCTGCTGAAGTTCCTCGATAAACATTTTCCATGAAGGAATCATGCGATGAACCACATCAGCTGCCTGTATTCCCCGCACACGTTGATTTAATCTTACTTTGTCAGGAAGAAATCCTTTTGTGGACCTCCGGACAAGTGCACGATTTAGGCCATTTTGAACAAATTGTTCGAGTGGTAACGATAAACAGAATCGAATTACCCGTAAGTCATTCGTTGGATCATGCCCTTGTAAACCATAGCGCAAGGAGAGCTTTGTTCCACTTGTACCCGTTGTATTCCACAAGTTTAGCTGTTCAAAATGTTTCTGCCTTATTTCATATATATTTGGGATAGAAGCCCCTGTTACTTTCACACCATGTTCTTCAAGCTTTCTAAATACATCAGTACGTTTTGCAAGTTCTGAATTAACTAGCGTTGGCAGTTCGTATTGCTGTTCCGAGGAAAACATGTTGTTTATCGATGGAAATGCTTTCTTCCCTACAACTTTCAGTATTCTCGATTTTTTGACCCCAACGTTCTTACCATACAAATCAATTTCACGATAAAGTTGCAACCAGTTGAAGTTTTTAAGTAAAATCGCATAATAATCTAAAGCTGGCCCCCAAGAGATTGTGAAATTTCCTCTCGCTCCATTTAAGAGCACCCCAATCCCTTGTTGTTGGGCTTTTTCATAAATTCCTTTCACCCAGACGGAATTTTCGAAAAATTTATATGGCATCTCCATAATCTCAAGCCAATCATCAATTTCTGAGAAAGAATTTTCTCCCGGAAAATTCAAATAATTCCCTTCAATATTCCCTACATGTTGTACTGTAGTTTGAATAAATGGCTTTTCATCAGCAATCGTATGACCACGAGTCCAATCAGTAAACCCTTCTGCAGGTACTGAGCTGAATGTATATAATTTTTTGTTCTCTTTTTGCAGGGCTCTCGCAGCAAAGCTAGCAACAGCACCTGAATCTAATCCCCCACTTAAATGAGAACCAACATTACGATGAGTACGTAACCTTGATGTTACTGCACTTTCAAATACGTCCCTGAACGCCTCTTCATAATCTTCATTTGATTTGAGTTGCAACTGCTCCTCTACAAATAGTGTGTCGTATTTCGCAATACTAACTCTTCCCTTAACTACGGAGATAGTATGAGAAGGGGGGACTTGCTCTATATTTTTATGCACTGTTGAAAATGCATCTATTGTATCAAGCATATTAGGTATTGCTAAATATTCAGCTAACCATTGCTCATTCAATTCCTTCCCGACGTACGGTAAAGAAAACAGCGGTTGTATGCTAGTACAAAAAGCAAATTGATTTTGATTGCGGTAAAAGTAAAAAGTCCGACTTCCTGAAAAATCACGTGCACCAAAAAGTAATTGCTTTCTCTCATCCCAAATCATAAAAGCAAAATCACCAATTAGATACTTTGGTACATGCTCTCCCCACTTTTGATAAGCGAGTAAAATCAACTTACTATCAGGCATCTCTCTTCTATGTACCTTTTCTACTTGCAATCTATCGAATAATTCATTGCGATTATCAATAATAGCATCAGCAGTTATAACCAATTGTGTTTCATAATCATAGTAAGGTAATTGTTCATTAATAGATTCAGATGTTATCCATTTTGCATGGGAGCCCAAAAAAATATTTTCCTTGTGCCATATATCGGTATTGTCACCTGGATAACGAGATAAATCCTTCATGATTCCAATCCTATGTTCAGGTGGTATCGGTTCTCCATTTAAATGATAAATTCCGGTTATTGCACTCATTTTTTTCCTCCCACTACGAGACAATTAAGGGAAAACCCGATGGATAAGCCAATTACCAGATATATCAAAAAAATGTTATTAATATACCAGAAAAACCTTTCCTCAAACTACCTCGTTTACGCATAACAAATTTTAAAGCCCGATTTTATAGCCTTAAATCTATTTTCAGTTGAAGTGTTCAAGCTTCCAGGTTACCTATCCTATTGTAAACCCTTGCATTTTAATTTTCTCAAAAAAAGAACAAAGGTTTGATTTTCTTAATTCGAATCAAAATATTACCATCTGAATTTTATATGAATAAAAATTCTTGAATTTAATATACCAATAAAACGTTTATATTCTTTATAAAGAATATAAAATCAGATTACCATTTCACTATTGTATTGTCAAGCATCTATATACTCAAAAAAATGAATATTTATGTATCTTTTTTAGCAACTGTAAGAACAAATAATACAGTAAAACTTTAATCAGTAGGAGGTTCTACATACCTACTGAATATTGATCTCATCAATCGAGCTTTTACGAGCATTCCATCCATCTTCTTAATGTTCACAAATAGCAGGATAAACATTATATCTTACAAATACACAGGAGAATTTTCATCTTTTTATATTTTAAAAATTTCTGTGCTATGATATTTTATATAATTTATTATTAACCTACTAATTAAAGTTGATTTTTCACGTGTTATGTTCTCTATTACTTTATTCTCCTGCTTCTTTAATCGAAACAGGAGAATAACCTTTTTATATGTATACCATTTTTACAAAGGGGGTGATATAATATGCGTTTACCACTAATAATGCTAGCAAAAAATATAATTCGCATTTACCACAAGATTATGTACGCTTACTATTTCACTCTTTATAGGGATTGCTGTGATTTTCATTCAAAAAAAATTTTTTTCCGTAAAATGAAATTTCACAAAAACGGCACTGAATGAGATATTAAATCCTCCTAGTTCATTAATGCCTTTCTTAATTAAAGCTCTTTCTATTTTTTATCTTTACATGCCAGCGCTTACCGTCAATATATTCTTAATACATGTAATAACTCTTGTCTGATCTTTTTCTGTCATACCTGATCCAGATGGAAGACATAGACCGGTTTCAAATAGTTTTCTAGCAATATCTTCACGTTCACTATGAGAATAATAAGTTATTCCCTCAAATAGCGGTTGCATATGAAGAGGTTTCCAAACAGGACGCGCCTCAATGTTTTCATTTTCCAGTTGTTTCAGTAATGTCTGAATCGATACTCCTGTTTTTTCTTCATCTACAGTAAGAACTGTAAGCCATCGGTTTGAATAAGTATCCTCTAACTCAGGCATAAACTGTATACCTGGGATGTGAGATAATTCTTGATAATATCTATCGAATATTCGTCTTCTTGCATGTACTCTCTCTTGTAAGACCTGCAGCTGCGCTCTACCTACACCCGCTAAAATATTACTCATACGATAATTATATCCAACCTCACTATGTTGGTAGTGTGGAGCCGGATCTCTTGCTTGAGTAGCTAAAAATCTTGCTTTTCTCAATGCTTCGACATCATTCGAAACAAGCATACCTCCGCCCGAGGTTGTAATGATTTTATTTCCATTGAATGAATAAACACCGAATTTTCCGAATGTTCCACTCGCTTTACCTTTGTAGGAAGAACCAAGTGATTCCGCTGCATCCTCCACTACTGGAACATTATATGTATTACATAACGAAAGAATCTCATCCATTTTAGCGCTTTGTCCATATAGATTCACAACAATTACTGCTTTCGGAAGTACCCCTTTCTCTTTTGCATCACGTAATGCACATTCTAAAGCCTGCGGTGACATATTCCATGTTTCAGGCTCTGAATCAATAAATACTGGTGTAGCCCCTAAATATAAAATTGGATTTGCGCTCGCTACAAAGGTAAGACTTGAACAAAACACTGTATCTCCATCTCTTACATCCAATAAGCGAAGTGCCAAATGGATAGCAGAGGTTCCTGAACTAACTGCAGCCGCATCAAGAACTCCAACATGGGATGAAAGTTCACTTTCAAACGCATCTACATTTGGACCAAGTGGAGCAATCCAATTCATATCAAATGCTTCCCCTATATATTTTTGTTCATTACCGCTCATATGTGGAGCGGAGAGATAGATTCTTGTTTTTTCCTGCGAATATGTCACTTTAAACACTCTCCTATAATTCTTTTTTTATTACCCTAGCCGGAATACCCACTGCTGTACAATTCGCTACAATATCACATATGACTGTTGCTCCCGCACCGATAATAGACCAATCTCCAATTGTGAGATTTTGAATCACATTAGCTCCTGCTCCTACATGTACCCCTGTCCCTACAATAACAGATCCAGTCAATACAGCATTAGGAGAAATATGCGCAAAATCTTTTACCTTATTGTCATGTTCAACAATAGCGCCTGTATTGACAATAACGTGATTCCCAATCTCAACATCTGCATTAATAATTGCACCGGGCATCACAACCGTACCAGCTCCAATCTTTGCACTTAAACTAACAATAGATTGTTTATGTATAAGCGTTGCATAGCGATGACTGGGAATCTCTAACTGCTCCATAATTATCTTTCTTGTTCTGTTATTCCCTATAGCTATCACGAACTTTGTATCTACATGCTCATCCATTAACTTTACAGCTGCAGAAATAGGTCCAAAATAAATGCCATCCTCAACTTTTAACTCTTTATACACATCATCTAATTGCGCAATGATTTCATAATTTCCATATGATAGGATAATATCTCGGATTACTTTACTATGGCCACCTGCCCCAATCATAATTATTCGCATCCATCTCACCTCCTCAAGAATTCTTTGTACCATTAAATTTTTCCACAGTTACATGCCCAACCTGATTGATTCCTTCTGACTTAAATACTTTCTTTGCCGTTAACAACAAAATTTTCATATCAAGCCAAAAAGTCCTATTATCGACATACCACACATCAAAATCAAATTTCTCTTCCCATGAAATTGCATTTCTTCCATTCACTTGAGCCCATCCTGTAATTCCTGGTCTTACCATATGCCGCCTAGATTGTTCTTCTGTATATAACTCTAAATATTCCATTAATAGTGGTCTGGGACCTACTAAACTTAAATCTCCTTTTATAACATTGAATAACTGTGGCAACTCATCCAAACTACACTTTCTAAGAAATCCCCCAAACTTAGTAAGCCTTACATCATCAGGCAACAGATTGCCGTTGCTATCTTTCTCATCAGTCATAGATCTAAACTTGTAAAGAGAAAAAGACGCACCATGTAATCCCGGGCGTTGCTGCTTAAATATGATGGGGGAACCTAACTTACATCTAACTAATACGGCTACTATACTAATAGGAACTAACAGTAACACCAATAATGATAAAGAAACGAATAAATCAAAAAATCTTTTCATAAATAATTATACTCCAATCGAAAATTTTTTGGAGAGTTCCCCACAGAGCAGGATTCTAATCTTCTAATTGTTTTTTAGTAATTCTCCCCAATTTAATCCTACCCTTAGTTTCATATACATAACATGAAAGTCATTTGCAGTGTATATTCTTCTATAAATTTTTTCACTCAGCATGTTATAGATACAATCCTTCGTTTCCTAAAGTATCGGACGCCTAAGCCCATAATAAAACCGCTATATTTTTATACAAAGATAGCGGTTTATTATTTCTACATTCAGTTAATGATAGTATTATCTATTAATCTAGCATTTGTACTTGTGCCAATAGATACATCATTGAATACATATTTGGCCGTAGTCATCACCTTCTCCCTAACCAGTCAGTATGAACTAAGAAAGGCTTCATTCCATAGTCTATAGTTCACAGGGCTTTCTCTAAAACGTATGGTAATAGAATTTAACAATAGCTTAGTTAAAATTAATAAGAAATTTTCTTGTTTAAATTGAATTTTTTTAATAACTTTTGTGAAATCCCTCTAATAATCCCAAATAAATATTTAAACTCTGTTGTTTTATGAAAAATCAATATATAAATCACATTAGGAACTATGATACAAATCATTCCCTTTAACAATAATTCCAAGAAATTGCCTGATAACGTGAAATTGCTCAAAAAACTTGTAATAAAATACGTTCCTATACCTATCGCTGCGTAGTAGGAGTATTTCAAGAAATAATCCATTACAGACCTATTAAATACATTTTTGTATACTAAATAAGGAGTAATCCAGAAAGGAACAACAAGCACACTTACAAGTGTACCAATAAAGACACCTATTATTCCCATATACTTAACTAATACAATAGAAATTACTAAATTAACAGCAGCTTGAACCAAAGGCGCATATCTATCCTCATGAAAAACACCCGCTGTAGTTTTTACAGTCGTTATGGAATTCCTCATGCCCCTTTCATAAAAAATAATTATTAATACAAGCAACACACTTTTGCTCATAAGATACTCTGTTCCAATCCATAAAGTGATAAAAGGTTCTATTGTAATGCATAAAAGTATAGAGAAGAATGAGTATAGCCAAAAATTTAAAAGCATATAGACTTTATACACACTATAAACTTTCTCTACGCTTTCCTCCGCTACTAAATTCCCTACACTATGATATGTATTATTAAAGATTTGATAAGTAAAGTTTCTACAAATATCTATTAACATATTATAATTAGAATATAACCCGACTGCCGCCACACTGATAAATGAAGATATAATAATGTTATCAGTACCCAATACTAAATAATTCCCTATGTTTTGTAGTACAATTGCTTTCACATTCTTAACAATTTTCTCTTTAGTTTCAGCATCTAATACACCCGAAACTTTCTCTTTTAAAAATGGATACATCCTGTTGACTATAATTGCCAAAACAATGCTAGTAGCGACTGTTATCACACTATCAATAACTAAGTATAGAATATAATTTTTTGTAAAATGAAGTATTCCAATCTTGAGACAAGCAGATGCAATTGAAGATATAGAATATATTCCTGTTACAATATAACCCTTTTGCGAAACACTTAAGAATGAATTCTTATGCATGTACAAATAAGGTACCACTGTATTGAATAGAAAAATAAGATAGATCCAATGGATATTTTCGACATTCGAATCTTTAATGAAATAACCAAGAAATGGCATCAAGGACAATCCAAGTAACAAGACAATTAAGGCGATTACCATATATGCTTTCCGATACAATCTCATAAGTACGTTAATCTTTTCTTGATCGTTCTCTGCAACCGGCTTATAAAGACTATACATTATACTAGCACCTATCCCTGCCTCAGCTAAAGAAAGCATGGATAATATATTAGTAAGGAATCCATTTATACCTAGATATTCAATACCTAAACTATTGATAAATACAGTTCGTGAAATGAAGCTTAAAGATGTAACAATGATTTGGTTTCCGATCCCAGCAGATATATTAATTATGGAGTTTTTTATCCTCATTTTAAGACCTTCTTGATATAATTTTTTTACATTTAGCTAAAAAGATAGCCGCCATTAAAGTAACCGGTTGAATACCTAAGTATTCTGCAGCCTTCTTTACATTTAAATTAGACTTAACAAAATCGTAATATAAATTATAATAGGATAATCTACCCTTTGGACCACACTTATAAAATTCAATTTGCTGCTTCATATAATATGCTGTACCTTTAGGACTTCCGGCGAATATCTCCTTCATATTTTGAGTTAAACCATCCTCTAAATAATTACATATATATATTGTTTTATTAAACCATCTTATTTTATAACCTTCATAAGCCATTTTATTCCATACTGTAGCCTCTGTCATAAATTTTTCCCCTTCAAACTCACGAAACTTGTATTTCCTTAATATATCGGTATAAAAAACCTCAGCCTTATCTCCCGTTATATTATATGTATTCCGTTCAAGTGAAGTTGCATCAATATATTTACCTTCAAATGTTGTCCCTACGAGGTCCTCAACACTCCCCCCTTTATTACCCGAAACACCACAAAATAGCTTTTTATCTTCTAGGCTATTTTCCCAACTTACTATACTTTCTAAAGCATCTTCTGTAAGATTGTCATCAGAGTCCACTATAAAGAACATTTCACCTTCAGCCAAATCGACAGCCCTGTTAATCGCTCTATGTTTCCCTCCGTTTTTGACTTTATAATACCGTATGGGAAATGGGTTTTTTTCTAGTTTCCACATCTTGAATAATTCCTCTGTATTATCATTTGACCCATCATCAATAACTAGCCATTCAAAATCCGTATATGTTTGTTCTTGTAACGATCTATATAATTTCTCTATGATATAACTCCTGTTGTATGTTGGAGTGAATACTGTTATTCTCATTTAATCCCCTCATTTTTATCCTAACTTTTTCTTTCCATCTATTCACAGTAATCATTTCAGTTAATTATTTGCCTATTTCAAGGCTTAACTTCTACAAATGAAAATATATCTTTTAATATCACAAAAAGAAAATCCATTTATACTCCCTCTCGTTTACGTACTAAATCTATTACACTTTATTCTACTTGTTATCTTTAGATATTAATTTTTTCGAGCTATGAAGAAGAAAATGTTTGTTTTCTAGGACTACATTTAACAATAATCTTTTATAAAAATCTCTTATTTAAGGAATTCTTTTGGTAAAGGCACTTGTATCTTTTGATGTTTTTTTTGAAAACCAAAACGAATTTTCTTACGTAACGGCTCTTCATAAAATTGATAAATTACTGCACTTAACAATAAAGAAACTATTAAACAAACCACAAAACTATATGTATTTTCTAACTTCAAGAAGTCCAAGTATCGTATCACTATTTGGTGAATCATATAAAATGAGAAACTAATTTCACCTAAGTAAACAAATAGCCTTTGTGATAATAATTTTGAAAATATACCGCATTGAAATGAAAAGGTGAAAATTAACAAGCACCATAGTGGGACAAAATAAACACCACGAACAATTCCTACATCTAATTTTATCGAATACGATAATAAGGCAATGGATAAAAGTAAACATAGTAGTTCTAAAACAGTAAATATGTTTTTGTTAAAGTTTGCTTTATCGGATTTTTCAATATAAATCAATCCCAAAAGTATACCCGTTGAAAATTCGAACAATCTAGTAACCGGAAAAATATGTAGTATCCAAATAAAAAATGGATTATCTTCATCCAAGTTTTTATTCAATAGAAATAAAATTATCCATACTACCAAGAATACCAATATGGATGTAATGATGTTCTTTTTAACTTTAAGTTTCATAAATGCCCATAGCAGAAAAGGAAACATAACATAAAAGAAAGCTTCAACCGATAATGTCCACGAAACGCCGTTAAAATTGAAATAAGTACCCTGACTAGGTACGAAGCTTTGTATCAATAGCAAATTAATGATTGACATAAAAGCAAGTTTTATAAAATATAAACTATTAGGGTGAAAGTATAAAATAACTAATGGTGCAGAAAGAAGAAAGGTTAATACATGAACTGGATATACTTTAGAAAATCTTGCTTTATAGAATTTTTTGATACTGTGTTTATTTAGCTCTGTAAATTTAGAATGATAGTTATAAGCTAAAATAAAGCCCGATAAAACAAAAAAGAATTGAACGCCCGCTGAACCTAATTGATATTGGCTAAACACACCCATATGAAATAAGAAAACCATTAGCGCAGCAATAAACCTAAATGACGTTAAAGAGTTTAACATATGATTCCCACCTTTCTCATTTCCCCAAAAATAAACGGTTCGAATTTTCAAATCATTTATTTTCTTTATCAATAAAGTTGCCTCATACAAATATGAGTAAAGGAGATGAAGGTTTAGTTCCTACTTAAATATGAATTGATTAATCTAATGCAGAACCCTTGAGTAAACGGCAATATATTGAACAGTGTGGAATACACCCCTATGTCTTTTGTATCGCCTTGAGAAAAGTCAACTGCCCCATCTTTCCTCGTAACTTTCATTAAATAACTCATAGCCTTTTCTGTGCTATCTAGGCATTCTTTTGATACCTTATCTATCTTTGAGGCATTTAACATAAACCAGCCTAGCGTAGCTGTAGCGGAAGAGTCAGACCTACTCTCATTTCTAGTTACAGTCCAATTCCAACTACCATTATCTTGTTGAAAGCTCATTGCAGCTTCCGCGAATCTTTTAACACTTTCTTCGAAAGCAAATTTATATTTACTATCTTGTGGCAATTCATTCCATGCATCTATAAGACCTATAGCAAACCAACCAAGTCCTCTTCCCCATCCGTATAATCCAAGAGGAACTTTATTCTCAATCTTGTAAACATGACATGGTAGTGAATGTTTGTCTAACATTCCATATTGCTCATACTCTTTAATTTGTTTCACTGCTAAATCTATACAATCATCTTTGTTAAATTTAGTACCGTAACAAACTAAAAAGGGGCATATAAACCCTATAGTATCTACATATCTGTAGCTTTTCATAAACTTCCTATATTCTACTGTGCCGTCCTCACCTATATGATCCTTAATCATTTCCCATGTATAATCTAATGCTTTTTTGTATTTGTTTATATCAATATATTCCAACTTCATAATAGCGTAAGCAAGTATAGCTCCGTCTATATGCTTAGGTTTTTCTAACCATTGACCATTACTATCAAATTTCGAATTCAAAAATTTTTCAATCTCAGATTTCATTTCCTTATCATCATTATGTTTTAAATACTCAGATAAGCCTAATACTAATGATGCTTCTTGCCAATGTTGTATCGTGCTTTTCGTATAATTCCCTTTCAACATATCTATTACAACTAATCTTGTATTGTCTGTTACTTTTATTTTTGGTGTGTTTAGTAACCACTTAGACCCTTTTTTAGTTATAGTCTCATTCCATATGGGTTTATCTTCATATCTCCCCATATGAATTCTCAGTACCCAATCTTTTATTACAGGTACTAAGTCTATGGTAATAACCATTAAAATAATAAAAATTACAATATAGCTCAAAATTTGAAATATCATCTTTATATTGCCCTTTCAACGTGAAAATAATTTAAATACTCATTTAACATATCCAACAGTACTACCTAATTCTTCTGACATTTTAGTACACATATCTGGTGTGATATTCTCACCTATTGTCCAGTTTTTATCATAACGATTTGCTGTCTTTAGATTTAATTTGTGCTTATTGATATAATCTTTTGTTTTCCCAATAATTTTCGCAGGATTTCCTCCAACTATGCACCCTTCCGGAACCGATTTTGTTACTACACTTCCCGCGGCCACAATAGCATTTTTCCCTATTGTAACCCCCGGCATAATTAAAGCCCTTGCCCCTATAAATGCATGGTCTTCTATTTTTACTTTCGCTATTTTTGTATAATCTAAATACCGTTTCGTACTGGCGTCATGTGCAAGGAGATAGACTTGAGGTGCAAATGTAACATTATCACCTATTTCTATTAGCCAACAATGAGCATAGTCAATTGTACTTCCAGCTAATCCACTACAATTTTTTCCTACCTTCATACCTCTTTGCAAACACGCTTCTACCGTTAAATCCTCAAGAGATACCATTCCTAATCTTACCATTAAAGATTTTTTTATCCGATCAAACATAATTGCCTCCAGTGAATGTATTTCATTATTTAACTTATTTTTAAACGCTACACTTAACTGTTTATTAAATTATACAAATGATTCACTTCATCCTCTGTCCCTAATTCTTCTTTCTTGAGATTATCGATAAACTTACTTCTTAATTTTTCTTCTTTTATTAATAACTCAAGATGATTTGCCACTGACATAGGGTTCATCTCTGCAATTACTCCATTGATATTATTTCTTATATGATTATTAGCTGTCTCAAAATTAGTAATTAATATTGGTTTTGCCAGTATTTTTGCCTCATCTATAGAAATAGATTTCCCTTCATATCTGGATGTCTGTATATATATATCTGCTTGCTTTATGTATGGATATGGATTTTCTTTTATACCTAATAAAATTACTCTTTTTTCTAGTTTTTCTTCCCTTATACGTCTTTCAAGTTCTTCTCTTACGTTGCCTTCTCCAATCAAATACCATTTAAGATCGTACCCTTTTTTTACGAGTATATTAAATGCTTCTAAAGAGATATCTAATCCCTTTTCTTTAGCCAATCTTCCTACCGAAATTAATGATATACTTCTATCGTTCTCTTCTTTAAAATCAACTTTCTCTAATGACATTTTCCTTATCATTCTTGAAGAAACTATATTGTGTATACATCCAATTTTCTTTCTATATTCAGGGAAATTATCCCTTAAAATATTAACTAACTCTTCTGATACAGTCACTATATGATCTAGTTTACCAAAATAAAATTTTTCTTTACTATAATCAATCCCCAATTTATTATAATCCGTGTGTATCCATCCAATCTTTTTTTTCGCGTTTACCTTGTCTACACAGAAATATATAGGGTTTTTTTCTTGAAATCCTATCGCTACATCATATTCCTTATTAATTTCATCTATTGATTTCGACATGTATTTCCATATTTTTTGTTCGATTATAGCTCCATTCGTTTCTGTCTTAGCCAGATACCCTAATACTCCTCTAGAAAATGTCGTTTTAAAATCTCCTATTTTCATTAATTCTGTCAAAGACTTTTTTATAGGCATATCAAAATATTTATACTTTATTGGTTCAGGTAATAGAGTGACTTCTTTTGGTAACTTATTTATAAATATTCCTTCATGCTTAAATAAAAATAAATCCACTTTGTATTTAGAATAATCTATAACGCCCAATAAAGAAATTAGGGCTTTTTCAGCCCCACCACAATTTAAATTATTCATTATAAATAATATGTTTTTTTTCATGAACCTCACCCATTATAGAATTTCATATAACTTATATATTTCTTCTTCCGTTCCTAATTTCTCTTTCGAAAGGTTATTTGCTAATTTTTTTCTTAATTCTGTATCTTTTATAAGCCTCTCAATTCCTTTTGCAATAGCCTCCGGCTTCATATCTACAATTAATCCATTTATTTCATTGTCAATTTGATCTTTCGCGGTACTAAAATCAGTAACAAGTATAGGCTTATTCAATATTTTCGCCTCATCAATTGCTATAGATTTCCCTTCAAATTTAGATGTCTGTGCATAAATATCTGCTTGTTTTATATACGGATAAGGATTAGATTTTAATCCTAACAATTTGAAATTGTTTTCTAATTTATTTGCTTTTATCAAATTAGTCAGTTGTTCTCTTTCCTCGCCCTCGCCTATAATATTCCACTTTACTTTATACCCTTTATCTATTAGTTTCTTACAGGATTCTATAGCCATTTCAAAGCCTTTTTGGTAGTGCAGCCTACCTACTGAAAGTATAATAATTTCATTATCTTTCTTAGTATAAACATCCTTATTTTCCTGGTTAGCCATTTTATGTATCATTGTCGGTGATACAATATTATAAATAACGCTTATCTCATCTTTTTGATTAGGAAATCTGTTTTTTAGGATATTGGCACACTCTTCCGATACTGTAACTATATTGTTTAGCTTTCTGAAGTACAAAGCATCAAAGTTCGAATCCATCCCTAATTTATTATAGTCAATATGTACCCATCCTATTTTCTTATGTGCTTTCACCTTATCTACACAAAAATATGTAGCGGTTTTTTCTAAAAACCCTATAGTAGCATCATACTGTTTCTCAATTTCATTTAAAGACTTAGCGATATATTTCCAGCTGTATTGTTCCTTTATCGATGTATTTTTTCCTGCTCTATTCTTTATGGTGAACATACATCTATTATAGGCTAGTGATATTTCTCCTTTTAATAAAAACGTTTTGACCGATTTAAACAGAGGTAAAGTAAACGTCTTATATGTTTCTGGTATAGGTAAAATTTGTACATCTTTTGGTACAAATTCCATAAATATACCTTCATGGTTAAACAAAAATAAATCTACATTATATAACTGATAATCTATTTGAGATAATAAGTTTACTAGACTCTTTTCTCCACCACCAGCAGATAGACTAGGCATAACAAATAATAATTTTTTTTTCATAATATACCTCGATTTACTTAGCTAATTCTTGTAAGTATTCTACCGCTTTATATGACATTTTTTTAATATTAGGCATAGTTTGCTCTAGTTTGCTCTTCAATTGATCTTCTTCTCTTACCATCTCATCGAATTTAGCTTTTAATTTATTACTATTAGATATTTCTTCTATATTTAAGACTAATTTCTCTTCCCCAAATAAGTCTTTAGCTATTCCCTTCGATTTTATACTGTATCCCAATACCATAGTTGGAACACAATTTGAGTAAGCCGCTATCGTGGCATGTGTTCTAGCTCCTATAAAGAATCGCATCCTAGCTATATACCCTTTATATTGTATTGCATTTAAATTGTTTGGTAATATAATTACCCTACCTGTATTTTTAAATTCCTCATAATATGTATACAGAACTTCATAATCGTTATTCCCATCCTGCATAACATGCGGTGTGAGAGCAATTGTTGAATCTGTAGTATCTAGTATATGGTTAATTAAATCTCTTACTGCAACTTGTGAATCCTTGTTTCTATTCCATACAAGTGGACTAAAATTAAGACCTATTGTATTGCCCTCTTGCCATCCTTTAGGTAATTCCAGCTCTTCTTTCTCCATGGTAAATGCAGGATCTGCACACAATTTAACGTTATTAAGTCCCTTGTTTTTCAACATATTATAGGTAAGAGTTTCACGAGCTAATATTAAATCAAACTGTTTTAAGTCTCCTAACTTTCTCTCAGACATATCCTCTTCACCTATGGAACATCCCCATAACACTAACTTCTTTCCTGCTGCTTTTACTTTTTTATTTATTTCATACAATGCAGGCTGTTCCCCGTAACAATAATTATCTCCACCTATAGATAAACATACATCCATATTCTTTATATGTTTAATTATATTATCTTCCATTTTAGCTATTGCATAAGATTCATCATTAAACAATTTTACTTTAAGTAAAGCCATCCACCAATCGTATGAGTACTTCGCTATATTCTTAGTAGAACCATCATATATTCCATCTAACTTTGTTATAATCTTATCTGTTTCAGGCTTACTTGATACCAAATATATCTTTGTTTCATCTACCTTTTCTTTTATGATATTAGTAGAGGAACGAACAATAGCCTCACATCCCCTATTAAGACTTCCACCATGGGCAAACATCATAATTTTCATACTTAAACTCCCTCACTATTATTTATTTCTGAATCTACTGTAAGCTGTAACGCAATACAGCCCAACAGTTGATTGTCTCTTTATTAAATTTATTATTAACCGCTCATATCTTCCTAGCTTGTTATAAATTTCACTATAATATATAGGTAGTGCCTCTCTCACATGTTTATTTCGTATCATACTTTTTACGTATTTATACCGCTTATTGAAACTTACATCTTTAGATGGTGTAAAATAAACATGTATATAGGACATTACACTATTAATAAACTTTATTGACCTTAATTTACTTATTCTTACTCTATCAATTTTATCAGTATATATTTGGGGTAATTCCATAGTATATACTTCTACAGCCCTCTGAAAATAATCTTTTTCGGATATGTTTCTGGTAGCACTACCAGCTACCTCCTTGTAATGGTAACCTACATAATCTACATATTTCATACGAGTTGCAACACTAAAGAATTCAACGTTAAACATTCCATCTTCTCCCAATGCAATTCCGCTTGGGAATTTAACGTTATTTTCTTTAATTAAATTATTTCTATAGATCTTATTTACAACAGTATTTAAATTATCTGCCTTAAGGAAATAAGGTAATACTTCTTGCTCTATATAATCTTTTTCAAGAACAATATCTATAGGAAATGGATATGTTGTAATTACCTTATGCCCTTCCGCCTCGCCCTTAAAATTTGATATAACTACATCACAATTACTTTGTTTTACTGAGTTATATAGTGTTTCATACATATCCTTTTCTATACAATCATCAGCATCAACAAATCCCACATATTCTCCAGCGGCTAAATATAAGCCCTTATTTCTTGCAATACTTACACCTTGATTCACTTGATTTATAAGTATTATTCTGTCATCTACTTGTTTATATCCCTCAATGATTTCTCTGCTATCGTCTATCGATCCATCATTAATAAATATAAACTCACACTCTTGGAGTGTCTGATTTAAAAGTGACTCTATGCACCGAGTGATATATTTCCCTGCATTATAAACTGGTATTATTACACTTACTTTTTGGCTCATGCCTAAATCACACCTTTACGAGAAATCTCTTACGCTATCATCATAAATACACCTTTATTGTTGTCTCCTATACTTGATGTATTGATTGTTTAGGCGCCTATAAAGTAAAACTTTAATTAGTGGGGGTTTTCTTCATCCCCCACTAATTATTAGTTGAACGAATCGGGCTTTTACGGGCAGTTGATCCCCCACCTAACTCCTTTGTTTTCGCCGAACTTTGAGGTGGAGGTCTTACTACCCGTTAATGCGGGATAACTTTATATAGCTTATTCAACTCAGCGTTATTACTGTAATCTCTATATCGCAAATTATTGATTAATGTTTTCCTTAGTTCATCATCTCTATAGAAACTTTCGATGCCTTCGACTAACCCCTCTACACTTGAATCACATATAATGCCCTCAATTCCATCATCCAATTGGCTGGCTGCAGTAGGATAATTAGTTATCAATATAGGCTTTTCAAGGATTTTAGCTTCCGTAACCGTAACTGCCTTTCCCTCATATCTGGACGGCTGAACGTATAAATCACATAACTTCATATACGGATATGGGTTGGTTTGTTTGCCTAATAGTATAAAACTGTCTTCTAACTGTTGTTCCTTTATCAATTCCTTAAGGTTAGATTCATCCGATCCGTATCCTATGACATACCATTTTATATTGTTTAACCCCTTATTATGTAATGCTTTAAGGGCTTTTATAGCAACATCAAACCCTTTCGCATATGACAACCTTCCAACCGATAAAATATTAAAAGCACTGTTACTTTGTTTATTAAAACTTACAGTATCTTCAGCCATCTTCTGAATAAATTTGGGTGAAGTAATATTTTCTATTTGTAAAATTTTATCTTTTAGCGATGGATATACAGTCAAAAATGCTCTTGTGCATTCATCTGATATAGATGCTATGTAATCAAACTTATTCCACATAGCAAAATCAATTTTATTATCAATTTCTAGTGTGCTATAATCTGTGTGAATCCAAGCTATCTTCTTATCAGCACTTACAGTATCAGCTAAAGGATCATGTGGCCATGCGTAACTAATCGCAAAGTCATACTTTTTTTTCTGTTTAGGCAAAAAATATGCTGCATACTTTGACACAAGCTGCATCTGAATATATCCCGAACCTTCCTTTAACTGTCTTTTTTTTGATATTCTCCCTGCCATATACTTACTTATTATTCTTGTGATTCCTGCCCCAAAATATCCTTCACGTATACATTGCACAATTGACTTCCTAAAGACGGTATATCCACCTATTTGTGGTAGTAAGTTAACTTTATTAGGTACTAAATTTAAGAACTCTCCGGTATGATTAAATATCAATAAATCTATGTTGTATGTATCATAGTCGAAGCTTTCCAGCATATTAATTAAGCTTCTTTCTATTCCACCAATTTCCATATCATAGATAGAGATTAAAACATTTTTTTTCATACGCTTCCTCACGTTCATGTTTTGTTTTGTTTTGATGTAAGTAAATGAAAGCAATCGCAGTATATGAATTCATATGGAATAAACTTTTTATTAGCTGCTTAAACTAGTGCGATCAATACACATATTCTCTCTTTTATTCACAAATAACGTATTAGAAGGAATATGCCCTTTTACAACACTTCCGGCGGCTATTACGGTATTATCGCCTATAACAGTATCCTTCAATATAACTACATTAGAACCAATCCAAACATTCTTCCCTATCTTTACCTCACCTTTTACCAGATGGCTATCTGCAGGGTTTTTATAATTATGGTCGTGGTCATTAATACACACATTTGGCCCTATCTTTGTACTTCTTCCAATCGATATTCTATTTACACAGTTGATATTACAGTTATCATTAATAAATACTTTTTCTTCTATATCTAATACTCCGTCAAAATCCAGTCTAATGCTGGCATTCTTTCTTACAAATACAAACTTTCCAATATTGACTTTTGAACGCTTATTGAAAATCTCAATCTTGCTATTTGCTTGAAGAAAAAAGATTGAACACTTTATATTACGAAAATATATTGCCTTATAGAAGGCACCTCTTAATGCACCAATTACATGTGAAATATTCATTAGTATAGTAAAGTACAGTCCTCTATTACGGCTTTCTGCAACTATCGTTTGAACTATTTTCTTGAATATCTTAATCATGTGTATTCTCCTTAAAAGCTTCTTTTCCTATCACATATTTTCTTAGCCTAGCAATATTATTTCCACCTATTATTTTCGCTAAAATCAATTTTATATTACCCTTGATTCTTACTTTAGGAGGCAACCAGCTTTTATAAAAATGATGCATTGCATATGTATTTTCAGTTATAAATTTTCTGCAATTGATATAATCATATGGAGAAAAATAAGTTTGTGGATAAAAAGCTCCCATACCGCTTATTTCTTGATATTCTCCATTTAATTTCAATCCTGCATTTTTTAGTATATTAGTTACAACCGCCACATTGGTTAAATCATCATGTTTTCCATCCTCTTTGATGAATCCTTTTCCTTCATATGAATCCAAAAACATTTTGATCAGCTTATTTCCTTTCATAGCTCCTATAGTACTTGTCGCTATGTAATTTTCCTGTTCAAATCCCCAAAATGAATCATGATGGAGCATATTATCAAAAGGTTTGAATACCTCTACATCGGTATCTAAATAAATACCTCCAAACTTATAAAGAACATATACTCTTACATAATCACTTACAAATGCAAATTTTTTCGCATCATAAGCTTCTTTGACATATAAGTTACATTCTATGTCAAAATTATTTTCATTCCACTCAATAATTTCATATTCTGGGAGGTTCTTCTTCCAGCTATCTATACATTTTTGTACGATCTCAGGTTTCTCTCCACCACCAAACCAACAATAATGTATGATTGATGGAATTTTCCTCACGTTCTCCAATTGATACACGCTCCCCGTTATGCTTAAATTTATACTTAAAAGTAGGGGTTACTGAAAAATCTATAAAGATATATATTTACTTGTATAAATGATACCTAAACTTATTACACTCTCGTAAAAATAATAAATGAGATAACACAATAAAAGTCCGTAATATACGAAATTTCTATCCTTTTTAGAAAATAATACAACAATCCATGAAATTAAAATTAATTGATATAAACTGAAATAAATGGTGAATCTTGCAAATATCCAATTTTGCGTTGAAATAATCATGAACACTAAACCAATTAAAGACATGTTTACAATGTAATCACTTTTCGGAAAGACTTCTCTTAATTTTTCTCTTCCAAGATATGCAAGAACTATTGGCACAGCACTAACTGCAACACGTAATACGTTTGCTCCTCCCTCTGCAAAGTCCTTGTAGTGTCCATACTGAGTTGATTCTAATGCCGAGAACAAAGCTGATGAGAATTGGTTAAACCCAATTACTATAATGACCGAGAAGAACAGCAATACGTACGTATCCCATGCCCAAGCCCTTCTCCTAACCAAAAAGTAAATTGGAATTAAAACAAGCGCTGACTTATGAATCATAGCTGCTAAAAGTACAATTAAAATATATTTTTTCCAATTTCCATTAAAAATATATTTTGTGGCCAGAAAGACAATAGATGCTGCTAAAAACTGCCTGATTCCATTCATGGAAACTAAATACATTCCACCTGTAATATATACAAATAAGGCTAATTCAAACATCCGGGAGTATTTATAAAGAGTTATTACAATTAATACATTTGTCACTAAGGCGACAAAAAATACCATTATCTGCGGATCTTTTGAGAAGTGTTGCAGAAACATCTGTAAAAGATCAAACCCAAAATCCCCTGAGAAATCAATATTGCTCCAACTGAATTCATTGTGGGCATAGGAATACATGTAAAAATAAGTATCACCAATATTGTTTCTAAGTCCCGATACAATAACAAGAGATGCCATTGCCAAGAAACTAAGCATTTTATTTGGTTGAACCGGAACGATCCCATTGCTCATGCTCTTTGCAGAATATCTTGAAAAAAAAGATAAAATGTAAACTACAAAAAGGTTTATCCATAATATAGTCATTCCATAACTCCTTCCACGCAGCAAACAAGCAAGTAACTTAGACATGCAAAAGCACTGAAGAAAATAGATATATTTACACATAAATATATTAACAGATTCATTAGCCAATTATTACAAGCTTACACAACAATTACCGGTATATCTTCAGCTTCTTAATGGCGCTTCGAAACGGTTTTATTACTTGTATTCTGTATATAAAGATAGAGAAGAATCCCGAAAGGTATCGCCAGGAAAGTAGTACCCTTACATGGTGATTCTTTAAGAAAAGCATAATTTCTAATCATCAGATTACTAGATACATAATGTATGGATTCTCGAAATCTCTCCTTAAAAGAAGGAGCATACTGCATAGCAACCTTTCTGAAGAATAAAAAACCACGCGGATTTTTCTTATATTGTTTAATCATGTTCATGCTTGAACCATCATCTAAATATTCCACATGGCATAAGACTTCGTTCATAATGAGTAAAGGACATTGTTGATCAATTAAAATATACTTATAACTGAGCGGACAGTACTTTTCTCCTGAAAATATAGGATATGGCAAAGAATTTCTTGTCAATTCCGAACGATAAACTAGTTTCTTATCGCCTCTAACCCCATGAAGACCATACAAGCCTGATAATGTGGAAGATTTAACATTAGATGGCATTTTAGTTCCAATGATCTCTCCATTCTGTTTCGCATCCAATCCGACTATTCCAGCAAACTTCTTACTTCCATGTGTCTTCCAAAATGAAGCAATCTTTTCAACAGCATCTTCAGCCATATAATCATCCGAGTCTATACAAACATTTAACTCTGTATCAATTAATTCATAAGCGGTATTGTGTGCTCCGTGCATACCTTGATTTTCTTGGTAATGATAACGAATGGGAACGACATCTTCTGCAATCCACGTATCAATAAGTTCCTTTGTGTTATCAGTAGATCCATCATCAATGATTAACCAAATAAAATCTTTACATTTTTGCCTTTTTAAACTTTCGTAACATAAATGAAGGGTATATGCACGATTATATGTAGGCGTAAAAACGGTTAAGAGTGGTGTCATTGCAAACCCTCCTGCATCAAGTTTTTTATTATTTATAGGCATGTGCATAATAGTAATCTGTCAGCCAGTTTGCCATAGTAGCCGTATCATAACCCATATTTTGCATTACATTCGTTGTATCCTCATGCTCTAATGATGAGGAAAGAATAGAATCTGCCCATAATTCCGTTGAACTCTTTAAGCTTATAAATTTCATTCGGTCAGTCAAGTTAGATTCACTAGTAATTGCATCAGACACCACACAATTTAAACCAGCAGCCTGTGCTTCCACTAGTACAACTGGCAAGCCTTCAAAAAGCGAAGGAAAAAGAAAAATATCAAATCCTTGCATCAATTGCGGGATATCGGTTCTAGTTCCTAGAAATCTGACCTTAGAAGACAAACCTAAGTCAGCTACCTTTTTTTCAATGCTTGGGCGTAGGGTACCCTCTCCTATGAGAGTCAGTATGGATTCTGGGTTCTTTTTATGTACAGCATGAAAAATATCTATTAAGAATTCATGATTCTTTTGCTTATTAAATCTTCCTACATGCCCTATAACTAACGTATTATCATTTGCCCCAATTTCTTCTCTTACTTTATTTCTTTTACTTTCATTATATTTAAATTCTTCAACATTCACTGCGTTATTTAGAACTGTTACTTCATTAGAATTTGTCTGTTTCTTTCCAAACAACCATTCTCCTGCTTTTTTCGAACATGCAAAATATGCAGTCGGATTGTCTTTCATTGTGAACCTTGCATATAGTCGAAAAGGAAGTTTTATATCAATACCTAAATCACTTAAATGACTATGCGCAATACGACACGGAACACCTGCATTTTTCGCTGCTCTTAATACAAAACTACTGTTCTCATTGATATGGGAATGTACTACTTTATATTCAGGATTAGTAGCAAAGAACTCTTTGAGTAATTTAAAATAACGGCGATAATTTCCAGGTCGTATCTGTGGCATTCGATAAATCTTCCCGCCAAGCTTCATTATTTCATCATCATAATGTCCCTTATCTGTTCTATGTACCATAAAATCAAATTGAATCTTACTACGATCTATTCTTCGATAATAATTCATCAACATAGTTTCAAGCCCGCCGCGATTCATGACGGTAACTACTTGAAGTATACGAATAGGTTTCAAGAGTACCACTCCTATCTCATCATCTTTCTGAGTGAATCTATTGCCACTAACATAAAATAATACCCTGCGGTAAACCTATATTTTACGCAAAAGTAAAACGCCTTCCAAACAATAGGGAAGTGATTCATCTCTAATTGTTTAAAAGAACGCCTTATCCGATTATCATTTAGTATTTTACTTAATCTGTTAAATTTCGTTAATGGAGATATGCGATTACTTTTACTCATTGTATTTAAGCCAAGTCCAAGCGTATTAAGACAAATACGATTATTTAAAGCTAATCGAAAATTTCCTGATAGCTGCTTATCTTCTAAAAATTGCTCGATTATGTCATAAAGGTTAAACCATTGATTCATCAATTCCGGTTTGTAATTAGACGTGACCGAAGCTGCATTTGTCTTCCAGTAATGATAAAAAGGCTTATTTAAAAAAACAAATTTATCAACATAATAAAATGTCTGTATATTAAATAATGAGTCCTCATTTGTACCAATAAAACTTAAATCCACAAACTGAATCGCGTTTTCTTTAATAACCTCAGAACGATAAAGCTTTGACCAAACGGTTCCCCAAGCATCTAAGAATTCTGGGTTTCCTATTTCTTCATCTATAGGACCGATTAAACGTCTCATTACGTTTACTTTAATTTCTTCGCCTTCATAACAAACTTTTTCAGGAAGATCAAATTTCTTCTCTTTTGAATGACTTCCAAATTCACGAGTATATGTACACATAACAACGTCTGCCTTACCTTGAACTGCTTCCTTATACAAGGTTTCATACATTTCCATGTCTATCCAATCATCCGGATCAACAAACCCAATATATTCTCCGCTCGCGGTTTGAATACCTGCATTTCTTGCTGAAGAAACACCACCGTTTTCTTTTTCAATCACTATAATTCTTTTATCTTTCTTTGCGTACTCATTAAGTATACCTGCACTCTTATCTGTTGAGCCATCGTTTACCATAATGATTTCGATATCTTCAAGTGTTTGTGACGTTAGGCTGTTTAAACATCTTCCTAATAAAGTTTCAACATTATAGACAGGAACTATTATACTGATTTTCGGTTTCATCTGTTTCCTCCAGAATGTATTTCCCATAAATAGAACTCAATTCAGATTCAACTTGAACAATCGAATATTTATGCATTTTCTGTTTGCTTTCAATACCCATCTTTACAAGTAAGTCTTTTGATTTGTTCATCTCGAGTACTCTTAAACCAAACATTTGAGCATCTTGATTGGAAATGATATAGCCATTTACTTTATCTTCTACAAGTTCCAAATGTCCTCTGTTCTCACTTGCAATTATCGGTAACCCACAAGCCATGGCCTCCATAATATTAACCGGCAGACCTTCGCGGAGACTCGATGCAACCGCAATATCGCAGGCGGATAAAATTTTCGAGATATCATTCCGATAACCAAGAAAGTCCACCATTTCAAATACGCCAATTTGTTTCGCCAAATCTTTACAATCCTCTAGTAAGGGACCATTTCCGGCCAATAGAAGCCTTGCGTTTGGGACACTATCCTTTATTAAAGCCAATGATCGAATCAAAAATTGTTGATTTTTATTTTTATTAAACTCAGCCGCATAGAACATCAAGAAATCAGTGGGCTTATATCCCATCTCACTCCTCAGACAAAGCTTTTGAATCTCATCAGCTGGTTTAAAGTATTCTGTGTCTACTCCCACTCCGTGTACTTGTTCAATTTCAGCTGCTTTGAAACGCCGCTGAACAGCCAGGTCATAGTCCTCTTGATTTATCGTGATAAGGCAGTCTGTGTAATTTGCCATTACTTTTTCAATAGGATAATATAATAACCAATTTATTAGCGGGGCACCTTTACAAAAGTGGAATCCGTGAGCAGTATATAAAACCTTTGTTCCATATTTTCTAGCATTTCTTGCCGCCAAACGTGTAAGGGCTCCCCCCATTGGTGTATGGCAATGAATAATTTTATATCCATTTTTATCAATGATAGCTTTCAACTCTTTATAAGCCTTAATGTTCTTGGGCTGCAAAGGTGATCTTTGAATAGAAAGTTCATACTTCTTATCCACGTATGGAAGGTCCATGTTGCCGGCAGCAGCAACATGAACTTCCCATCCCTGTTCTTTAAACCATTTCATATACGGCAAGTGAAATGCTTTAAAATGAATATCTACTGTTGCACAGAACAATACTTTATTTCCCACATATATCACCCTACACTCGTTATAATCTGTCTAACCAGTCTGTAACCTGTACATACTTCATTTTTCTAAATAGTAAAATACGTATCTAAACGCACGTATTCAAATCGACATTCACACTATATTTTGCGAAGCTATACGGTTATTTGCCAATGTCAATACCTGTTCTCTCAATTCTAATTTCTCAAGATTAGGGTATGTTCGAATAATTTCTTCAATTTCTTTTATATAAAGATTTGATGTTTTACCTATGTAAATTTTAGGATGGATTTGTTGCTCATGCACTTCTTCTTTTTTCAACAATTCTTCAAAAAGCTTCTCTCCAGGTCTCATTCCGGTGAACTTTATTTGTATCTCATCTAACGAATTGCCTGATAATGTGATTAAGTTTTTCGCAAGGTCCACTATTTTGACAGGATCACCCATATCCAAAATGAATATCTCCCCACCTTTAGCTAATGCCCCGGCCTGTATTACAAGTTTAGATGCTTCTGGAATTGTCATAAAGTAACGAATCATTTTTGGATCAGTGACAGTCACTGGTCCTCCTTGCTTAATTTGCTTTTTGAACAGTGGTATAACACTACCACGGCTTCCTAATACATTTCCAAATCGTACAGCCACAAATTTCGTACTACTTGTTTTGTCTAAGTTCTGGATTACCATTTCAGCAAGCCTTTTGGTCGCTCCCATTACACTCGTAGGATTCACAGCTTTATCTGTAGAAATCATTACAAACGTCTCGACTCCATGCCAACTTGCTGCTGTTGCTACGTTTGTTGTCCCGATCAAATTATTTTTTATCGCTTCTTCAGGATTACGTTCCATTAAGGGTACATGCTTATGTGCAGCAGCATGATAAACAACTTGAGGATGATATTGACTCATGACTGACATCATTTTCATATCATCCTGTACATCAGCAATTTCTGTAGTAAAGATAATATCGGTGTCACCGTATAGCTCTTTTAATTCCATTTCAATGGAATAGATACTATTTTCACCATGACCTAATAAAATCAATTGTTTTGGGTTAAAATGTGCGATTTGACGACAAATTTCAGACCCAATTGAGCCACCTGCACCAGTTACTAAAATAACTTTATTAGTTATAAAATCGGAAATACTTTCAATATCTAATTCAACCGGCTCACGCCCTAATAAATCTTCTACCTGAACATCACGAAATTCATTTACTGAAACCTTTCCAGTCACTAAATCCTCTAACATCGGAAGAATTTGTGTTTTCATTTTTGTCTTAGAACACTCTTGGAAAATCATATTTAATTCTTTCTTACTAAGTGAAGGAATTGCTATTATGATACTGTCGATGCCCAATTTCTGAACAGTAGATTCAATGCGATTCACTCCTCCGACCACTGGTATTCCTAGTATATCCAGTCCGTGTTTCTTTATATTGTCATCAATAAAAGCAACTGGTAGTAATTCTGTTTCATTATTATTCAACAACTGCCGTACAACCATTGTACCTGCAGAACCTGCACCAATAATTAGCGTTCTTTTTTTATTGTCACCCTTTTGGATATAAGCATCTCGGAACATCCGCCATAAAAAACGTGATCCTCCGATCAATAAAACATGGATCATCCAAGTGACAACAAGTAGACGGAAATAAATATCATGGAGTAATATTTTTTGTACTACTGCTGTTGTGATAATAGAAAGCGTAACTGCTTTCAAAATAATGAGTAGTTCGCCTATACTTGCATACTCCCATGCTTTTTTATATAGCTTATAAATAAAAGAAAAAATATGATGGCTAAGAAGCAAGGTCATCGCACTTGCTACAATAGGCAATGTTATAACGTGGAAATCAGCACTTACTAAAAAGCGACTAAAGAAAATCGTGGTTAATACAATTAAGGAATCTACTAAAATTAATAGAAACAATCTTTGATGATACGTCATAATAGGCCCCTCTCTCAATTTTTTGCAACTAATATTTTTATCTATATATCTAACTAAAGATTTAAGGAAGGAAATAAATGACTAACTAATACAAAGTTCCTGTCTACAAGATCCTTCAAAAAGACTTTCTAGACAGAAACTTCAAATAAATACGGGCATTTAACCCTCCCTCACATCACGCTCTTGACGACTAACGTCTAAGGTGTTTTAACCCACAGCATAATCGAGTGCCTCCATTGATAGCGGTAAGGAGACATCACCGTACCATATACTTTTTTTTAGGTAACCTTTCATTCTCTAGCGAAGAATGTCCTTCCTCCTTACCCTATGAGCTAAAAAGTACTGCATGAGCATCGCCCGCATAACTGATTTGAATAAATCTCTTATACCTTTTTATTCAAAATAGCTCCTAGAAACCTACTGTTGCTTAAACCTAACACTTTTTCTGCTTCAACTACCGCTTCACTAGCAGTTTGATTGCAACTTAATACCAACAATACGCCATCACACTGACTAGCTAGTATACTCGTGTCTGTTACTTCCAGAAGAGGTGAAGAGTCAAATAAAATGACGTCATATTGTTCTATTACTTTGTTAATTAAATCTTGCATGGATGGTAAGCTAAGCAGCTCAGCTGGATTGTTAACTTCAGAACCACTTGTTAAAACATGTACATTTTTGATTTCCGTCTGAATTACCGCCTTCTCTAGCGTTGCTTTTCCCTCTAGGATATTTGTTAATCCCGATCTATTTTCTATTCCAAAAATTTTATGTAGTTCTGAAGTTCTTAAATCCGCATCAATGACTAAGACCCTTTCATCCTGCTGAGCCATAGAAACCGCCAAATTTGCCACAGTAATGGTTTTCCCTTCCCCATATCCAGGAGAAGTAATTATTATAGTTCTTTTTTTATCTGCTTCAGATACAAACTGAAGATTAGTACGAATTGTTCGATATTCCTCAGCAACCTTCGAATTCGGAGCTGTATGCGCAATTAAATTACTATTATCAAGAGGACGACTTTGTTTTTTATTAAGAATCAAATGTTTTTCCTCCTACCATTACACTTTCTTTCTTACTGTTTTTATCTACTATATTATTTTTTTTCATTTGGGAAACACTTCCTAAAACAGGGATCGGTAGTAACTTTTCAATATCACGTTCCGATTTAATTGTTTCATCAAGAGAATCCAATAAGAAAACGATTCCTATACTCAATATAAATGCGGCAGCCATGGCCAGCTCTATCGTACCTGCATGATTTAAGTTTATTGGCGAAGGGTTTCCTTGGGCGTTTGCTTCTGTTAAGATACGAACACTTCCGAAATTCATAACAGATTTTGCTTCTTCTTTATAAACATTTGCTGTAACATTAGCAATTTGGGCAGCCTGCACTGGATTAGTATCTATAGCTGTTATAGTGACAATCTGTGATTCTTCCACCTTTCCAACACTTATCTGTCCGCTTAATGCACCTGCTGATTTTTTCAAATTTAGTTGCTGAGCTACTTTCTCTAAAACAACAGGTTCTTTAATCATCACTTTAAGTGTACCCATTGCTTCAGGATTTGCCGGAATAAGGATCCTTGCGGAAGATGAATATAAAGGCGTTTTCATAAAAAAACTGTATATCCCACCAACTAATCCGGCCAATATTGTGATTACTGCAATAATCCAAAACCTTCTTTTTATAACATTAAACAAGCTTTTTAAATTTATTTCCTTCTCCATACTTCCCCTCCACTATTATTTAATTGATTAAAAATGAAGTTAAATATATATTGAACAACATCATTTAATTCACATCTGAATATATTTACAAATCACCATCCGAATATACACATTTCCACTTGCTCAAAGATGTACAAAATCACTCCTAGTTTTTATTACAATGACTGACCCTAAAGCATGAATACATCCTCAAAAATTCCTTTATAGTGTTACATTATTTCATGTAACACTACAAAGGAATTAGTGTTAGTATCCTTCACATAGAACATTGCACAGTCTTTTAAACAAAGCCTTACTCTGTAAGGTTTTAACTATATACCTATGTATATTTACTTTTCATAGTCAGGGGAAATCAATCAAAATTATACATATTTATCCTAGCGTTAACACGTATATTTAAATTTAAATTAACATTTATATATTCAATGTAATTTAATGCAAGATAAGAAAATTGAACTTTTCAAGTATAGATTTGATTAACAAAACAAACGTTTCGTTTCATTAATCATAATATACTCATGTATTATTCATTTTAGTTCTTGATAATACCCCCGTCAATATAAATTTATACGTCCGATTCACTCTCTACCTAGAATATCCCATTCAATTATCTTCATATAAATTCACACATAATCTCATAAATAATTATTTCAAGGAAGTAAAGATCGTATAGTCATATGCATATTATCCAATTAAATTCTTGTGACAGTATCTATATGTCCAACAACCGCTTATAAAAGAGTTTAAAAACAATTGTTGAATTATAGGGTTGAGGTCCTCTTATTAAAAAATGAAGCAAAATAGTAGCATACTATAAGTAGCCGATAACCATTTATAAATAAATGAAACAATATTATCCTCTTTTGACGATTAATGAAAGAGAAATAACATTAGAAAGTCCCATTCCAAAACTAACATAGACTTAACTTTTCCCCAACATATTGGCTGAAATCTACAAAAAACTTATTTCTAATGAAATAGACTTAAGTTCTTTTTTGTATCGTTAAGGCTTAGTTACAAACCATTTCGCTTTCCACTAACTTTTTCATATAATCTAATAGCTCTTTCTTTAACTCTTCATGTTGTAGCGCCATTTCAACAGTTGTTTGAATGAATCCAAGCTTTTCTCCGACATCATAGCGTTTTCCTTCGAAATCATATGCAAATACACGTTGAATTTCATTTAAACGCTGAATCGCATCTGTTAACTGAATTTCTCCGCCTGCCCCTGTTTGTTGATTTTCTAAGAACATAAAGATTTCTGGCGTTAACACGTAACGTCCCATAATCGCTAAATTAGATGGTGCTGTTCCTTTAGCAGGTTTTTCAACAAATTTACTCACTTGATAACTGCGATCCTTTCGCTCTAACGGATCAATAATACCATAGCGATGCGTTTCATTCTCTGGAACAGTTTGAACACCAATTACCGATGATTGTGTATTCTCATATTGATTCATTAATTGGCGTAAGCACGGCGTATCCGCTTGAACAATATCATCACCAAGTAGTACCGCAAATGGCTCATTTCCAATAAATTTACGAGCACACCAAACAGCATGTCCTAAACCTTTAGGCTCTTTTTGGCGAATATAATGAATATTGATCTTTGAAGATTCTTGTACTTTTTCAAGAGTTTCATACTTTCCTTTTGATAATAAGTTTTGCTCTAATTCAAAGGAATGATCGAAATGATCTTCAATCGCACGTTTTCCTTTTCCTGTTACGATAATAATATCTTCAATTCCAGACGCAATTGCCTCTTCCACGATATATTGAATTGTTGGTTTATCAACAATTGGTAACATTTCTTTTGGCATTGCTTTTGTTGCTGGTAGGAAGCGAGTCCCTAATCCAGCTGCTGGAATAATAGCTTTTCTTACTTTTTTCAATGATATTCCTCCTAGTATTATATAATTTTTTTATATTTACTTGATTGAACAATTAACAAACACACTTATTATAACAATAATTTTCCTCATTTTAACAGATCGGAGATGGATATTTGCTCAATTGTTGAACCATTAGAAGCAAACTTAAAATCAAACTTATCAGATCGATAAATTAATAAAGAACTATCTTCGTTTTTCAATTGTGCTTCACCCAATTGTTCTAACAACGTTGCCTTCAATATATTTACGTTCTTAAGACTTACCTGTTTAACAGTCAATTGATTATTATATAAAACATCAATTTCTTTATATTTTGTTAGTACTCCTTCTGGTATTTTTTCTTCATTTTGAGGAATACCTATTATACTAGTTACATCCTCTTTACGCTTACCTAGAAAAGTAAGAGCTTGTTCCAGATTTTGAGAAGTACCTTCTAATTTTTTTATTTTATTTACAACATCCTCATAAGATAATGCCTGAGTAAATGGAATTGAGCTTACTATCTCTTCACTAACCCATCCTTCTTCCCCATTATCATAAATAGTCTTCAACCAATTGACCCCAGATTTTTCATCTTTTTTCTGATCCTTTACCACAAAAGGTGTTCCAAATACCATAGTAGCAATTGCTTGTCCCTCTAACGCTGGCACACTTCTCACACGAGCTTTAGCAGAACTTACATACCGAACATCTAAATCAGCTAATGGATTCTTCTCTTGTTTAACAACTTTTGCATGTCTAGATTGTTCTTTCTTTTGTTCTTTAGCGTGTAAAGGAGAAAGGATATTATCCCTTTGCCAATAAGCCAATCCACTTATAGTTGTAATTAGTAATACACCAATTAAGCCAGCAATATACTTACGTTTGATTCGATTATTCTTACTGTGAACATGCGCTCCACTTAATCTAGGTGCATAATTGGAAGCTTCTTTTGGAACCTCTTTTGAAGCAATATTTACCTCTGCCAACCCTTTTCCTGCCTGTTTCTCCATTGCTTCTTTTTTGAAGTTTTGCTGCTCTTCTTTACTCATTTCCTTATATTCTTTTAAGAAACTTTCATACTTCGGCATTACTTCCTCAATAGGACCATAGTCTCTAATTTCACCGTATTCAAGCCATAGAGCCTTTGTACAGAATTTTTTCACTTGTCCTAAAGAATGGCTAACAAAAAATATTGTTTTTCCTTGTTCTTTAAATTCATTCATACGGTTTAAGCATTTATCGGCAAATGTTTGATCACCTACTGATAAAGCTTCATCAATTACGAGTACATCTGGATTAATACTAACTGAAATCGCGAATCCTAAACGCGATTTCATCCCGCTAGAATATTTTTTTACTGGCATATCAATAAACTTACCTATATCAGCAAAATCAATAATTTCAGGTGTTAACTTTTCAATTTGTGCTTTACTCATTCCCATCATTAAGCATTTAAGCTCAATGTTTTCTCTACCTGACAATTGATTATTAAGACCAGCTGCGATTGCAATAAGTGCGACTTTCCCTTTTATGTCGATACTTCCAATTGTAGGCGGTGTAATTCCAGCAATCAAATTAGACATTGTAGATTTTCCAGAACCATTTACCCCAACAATACCAATAACATCGCCTTTTTGAGCCTCAAATGTTAAGTTTCTTAATGCATAAAAGTCTTCACCAAATCCTCCAGGATACAGAATATCCTTTAATTTCTCAGAGTTTTTGCTATGCATTTTATATTTTTTTGTTACATTATGAAACCTCACTGATTCATTCATTTTTTACAACCCTCATCATAGATAATCTGCAAAGTGCTTTCTAAATTTTACATGTAGCGTTGCACCAATTAACAACGTAACAAGGACAAACGACCAAAAATATAATGCATAATTTAGATCTTGATAAAACCAGCTTGTTCCTAGTAAGGAAGCCCGATATCCATCTACAATATAGCAAAATGGATTTAACTGCATAATTTTTTGAAGAAACGATGGTAATTTCTCAGGTGTCCATAATATAGGCGTTAAGTATAGCAACATTCGCATAATTGATTGAACAATCATTTGAACATCTCTCACAATTGTTGCTAACGTTGACGTAATTAAGGAGAGTGAAAATATTAACATAAGGGTAGCAAACATATAATAAACAAGCTGAATATAATGAATAGAAATACCTTGACCCGTTACTAAAAATAAAATTGTCACAATACCAATAAGTATCAAATGCTGATACAGATTAGACATAATTACAAAGCTTGGGATAACACTCATTGGAAAACTCATCTTCGAAATCATATTTAACCTTGTATAAATAGACTTAGATGCTTGTAGCATTGCTGGTTGTACAAAAAACCATACAACAAGCCCTGCAGATAACCAATAAACAAATGGTACTCCATTTACTCCTTGACCACCCCGAATCCCAAAGCCGAATACAAACCAATAAATACTCATCTGTATGAGAGGATTCAAAACTTCCCACGCAAGTCCTAAATAATTATTATTATTTGTACTTTTTACTTGATAAATAGATAAACGTTTAATTAAATACAGACTATTTATCTGTTCTTTTAATACCATAATCATTGAGTTCATCTTTACTGTGCCTCTCCGAAGAATATTTTCTCTACTACTCGTTTAGAAGCAAAACCATCTTCTAAATAACAATAATTATTATAGAAGGTATTATATTTCCCTGCAAATTCACCTAAACCTAGAGTTTCGAATCTTAATATTTCCTCAAGCACTTCTTCCGTATTCATCACAACTGGACCAGGAGCTTCTGTCTCTAAGTCAAAATAAAAACCTCTTAACTTATCACGATACGAGTCAATATCATACGTGTAGAAAATGATTGGTCGTTTCAAATTCGCATAGTCAAAAAAGACTGAAGAGTAATCTGTAATTAACAAGTCAGATAGTAAATACAGATCATTTATATCGACATGCTTAGAGAAATCATACACAAACCCTTTATACGGTTCTAAATCAAACTGTTCTGCAACTAAGTAATGCATACGTAACAAAATAATATAGTCTGAACCTAATTGTTTCTGCAAAAGATTTAAATCTAATTGTAAATCTAATTTATATCGACCTTTACTATAAAACTGATCGTCTCGCCACGTTGGGGCATATAAAATAATTTTTTTATCTATAGGTAATCCATTCTGTTTCTTTAATGTATCGATTGCCTTAGAATTATTATTTACATATAAGAAATCGTTACGAGGATATCCTGCTTCAACAACAGTTTTTTGAAATTGAAAAGCCCTCTTAAATATTTCAGTCGAATATACATTAGGGGAAAGTAAATAATCCCAGTTTTGTGCTTCACGATGAAAGCTGTCCTTATACTTTTCAGTTGTTGTACCTGGCATATGAACTTCTTTCATATCACCCGCTAATTTCTTAAGAGGTGTACCGTGCCAAGTTTGTATATAAATAGTATGCCTTGGCTTAGGAAGCCAAAGCGGCATTCTACTATTCGTTACCCAATACTGCGCGCGTGCCAATAAAATAAACCAACGAATTGAAAATTTTTTTACATATGGGATATTTCCTTTGTCAAACTGCGCTGTGTAATTTTTATTTACACTCCAAACCATTTGAAAGTCCATGTCATTTTGTAACATGTATTCATACATAGCTCGTGGATTACAACTATATTGTTTTCCGGAATAACTCTCAAATAAAATTAACTTCTTTTTGGGAGGCAAACAACTACAGAAAAGAAATACTGCCTTACATAGTTTTTTTACAATACGGTGATTTTTTATTCTTCTTATAAATCCCATGTTATTTACACACCTTCTAATTCAGTCGCTTCATACTTACGATACATTAACGCGAAACCTCACCTTTTCCCGTTCTTCCCATTAATGCGTCTACTTCTTCTTTTGCATTTTTTCCATTAAATAAAACATTATATATCGCAGTCGTAATCGGCATTTCAATACTCATTTTTTCAGCTAAATGATATGCTGCCTCAGCTGTACGAACACCTTCTACCACCATGCCCATATTCTCTAATACTTCTTCTAGATTATGACCCTTACCAAGTAAATTTCCAGCTCGCCAATTGCGACTATGAACACTTGTACAAGTCACAATTAAATCACCGACACCTGTTAATCCCGCAAAAGTAAGCGGATTTGCTCCCATCTCACACCCTAATCGTGTAATTTCCGTTAGTCCCCTGGAAATTAACGCTGCCTTCGCATTATCTCCGTAACCAAGACCATCTGAAATTCCTGCACCAAGGGCAATAATGTTTTTTAGTGCCCCACCTAATTCAACACCAATCACATCTCGATTTGTATAAACACGGAAATTTGTATTCATAAATAGCTTTTGTGTTTTTTCAGCAGCCTGTAGATGATATGACGCAGCAGTTACAGTAGTAGGATGACGAAGACTCACCTCTTCTGCATGGCTTGGCCCTGAAAGAACAACAACACTTTCTATTAACTCTTTCGGCATCTCTTCTTCAATCATTTCCGAGATACGTTTAAATGATCCCGGTTCAATTCCTTTACTCGCGTGGATAACGGTTATTGGTTGTTTTAAGACGTTCTTTAATTGTTGCATTACATTACGAATCGCTTTCGTTGGGACAACTAATAATACAGTATCTATCCCATCTATTGCTTCCTCTAGGGATTCATACCCTTTTATTTTTTCAGAAAGCTGAATCCCCGGTAAATATGCTTCATTCGTATGCTTTTCATTAATTTCATGGATTTGTTCCGCCTTATTCCCCCAAATCCTTACTTCATGCCCGTTATCTGCAAGAACCATAGATAACGCTGTTCCCCAGCTTCCTGCACCTATGACTGTAATCTTTTTCAAAACAATCCCCCTCTTACCACCTTAAAAACGTTAGAAACATCACTATTTACGTAAGAAGCTAAGTGATTTATATTGTAAATCACTTAGCTTCCACACTTCATTATTCCATTACATTTTTCACTTTGATTACATCCTATTTCTCTTCAAGAGCGCATACTTCATCGTAAAACATTTCAAAAGCATGCTCATTATACTTTTGAAAATCAAATTCTTTAAAAGAAGTTTGGTTTAATATAAACTTCTGCAATCCAATTACCAGACCAGCTATATTATTTTCAACTAACTCCCCATAACCATCTTCTAAAATACTTCTTGATCCTGCAATATCAGTAGCAACAATTGGTTTACCCAGTATTAAAGCCTCTAACAATACCATTGGTTGTCCCTCGTGGTTAGATGAGAGAACAAAACAATCACATTGGTTAATAAGTAAGAATGGATTACTCATTTGGCCAGTAAAAAACACCTTACCCTCTAAATTCTTTGCCCTCACTAAATTCCCTAACTCTTCTTTTAAAACTCCATCTCCAATAATATACAGTTTAACGTTGTCATAAAGCTCTGCGACTTTTGAAAAAGCATGTATTAGCTTTTTTTGGTCCTTTTCAGGAGATAATCTTCCCATATTAACAAAGTTAATATCCTCTTTATTTGGCATTTCAATTCCTTTAATTTCAAGTCTACCGTTCTCATGGATATTTTCTTTTAATAAATATTCTTTACCTTCGAATTTATATATGTCACCTTCTTCAATCTGCTTAAGTACCTTATTAGGATCGATAGCATTATGGACATAAACACCTTGTTTTAGCGTAATATAATCTTTTAAATTTTTCCTATTCAAGTTTCTTGTATGCTCTGCAACAGCTACTATCTTATCAAACTCTTTGTAGAGAGGAAAAATGATATTTAAATTAGCTTTATGTTTAAATTTCCCATTAATTTTTTTAGAGTATTCAGCCCACATATCGTTATGTTGATAAATACTTCTCTTTTTAAAATCTCCAAATGCAAACAACAGCGTCCAAAATGGAACATATCCACTAAAATCAATGACTATATCAAATTCTGCATTTCCAAATAACCTTGAAACTTCACGTTTATATAGTTGCTTTGGTAACGCCTTCTGAGCTTTTTCATTCTTTAATCCCATTTTCATAACATAATTATTTTGATAGGACTCTTTTAAAGTCGTATTTAAACTACCTACTCGATAAAACTTTTTCACATTTGGATTAATTTGTAGAAAATTATCCCTTGAAATTGAATCATGTTTCCCTTTATCAATAACTGCCACATTATATCTTGAGTAATCAATATTATTTAAAAGGTTTATGACTGATGTAGTAATTCCATTATTCAAAAATCCGCCACAATACATCAGGATATTTTTCTTATTTTCATTTGTAACTTTATATACATTAGCTGTGTGCTTTCCTCTGAAAATAATGTCAATTGCTCTTTCTGTAGCATTCCCATCGTCATGATAGCAATATTTTTTCAACGTTTCTTGATATTTAACACTGTAATCATTTTTTACACTATCAATATTTTCAATACTATGAATAACTTCGTCTACCGTATGGCATATTGGACCTGGCATATCTTCTAATTGAACGTATAAACCTCGTTGTTCTTCATACTCTTTCTTATCATACGCTAAGAAAATGATCGGTTTTTCTGTTACCATGTAATCAAAGAATATACTAGAATAATCTGTCACTAAAACATCTACTATTGACATCAACTCATTAGGATCTACCCAATCTGGTATACAAATTTCTCGTAAACTTTCGTCATCTTTAATAAATTTATATGTCAATGTATGGACTTTTAACAGAAGTTGATAATCACTAGGTATTTGGGAATACATTTTTTTGACAATATTATTAATTTCATCCTTAATATTATTTACCTGGTTTACTCCGCCTCTCCAGGTCGGTGCATATAAAACTATTTTTTTCGTTTCATCAATTTCTACAAATTCTTTTAAATATCCCTTCACTTCTTCTGGACTTACTTGTAGAGTAAGGTCAATTCTAGGATAACCTTCATCAACAACATAACCACTGTATAGTCCTTCTAAATCATGTGAATTTACAATAGTATCTGCAGTAAATTTATTAGGATTTAATATATAGTCACAATGCATAAAGTTTCTTTGAATATTTTTATGTTGTCCTATTTCTCCCTTCATATCTTTCCCTAATGTTTTAATAGGCGTTCCATGCCATGTATTCACATAGATTTGCCCTTCTTTTTTCTGGAAATAAGGTGGAAATGTCGTATTGTTAATTAAATATTTCGCCGTTGTTAAATATTTCAAATACTCTTCACTATGAACTTTAACAAACTTAACATTTTTTTTATTTTCATAACGTTTAGCATAAAAATTATTTCCATCATTCAATGCCCAAACATGTGTATAATCCTTATACTCTGGATTATCGATAATTTTTTTAAAAATTGCGTATGGACTATCTGTCATACCTTTACCATGGAAAGATTCATATAATATAACTTTCTCATCCAAGTCTAATTTCACATAAAAATCCGTATACCTAACAGTTCTCTTAAACCCTTGGTCATTCGAATATTTTTTCAGTGGACCTGATAAAAAATTAATACGATTTTTCATTCTGTTGATCTTCTTCTTGATTTGCAATATTAAAACCTCTCTTTAATTCATTTATAAAGCATACTTCCTATAAACAAACCTTGTGCCTTTCTTTCGAACTCATCATTATTATAGGAACGCATGACTACCTTACTATTCCTCTTTAAAAAGCATATTTACAAAGTTCCTACTTGAATCACCTATCGAATACTCATTCCATTTCAAAGTAAAATTATTTATACTATCTATTTTGAACCTACCATCTGTTATCACCCGTACCACTTCTTCAGTTGTATAAACGACTGGGCCTGGAACATCAGATACATAGTCACCAATAATCCCTCTTTTTTTCATATATTGTTTTAAATCATATGCAAAAAAGATTATCGGTTTATTTAATAAGCAAAATTCAAATGGTATAGAGGAATAATCAGTAACTAATATATCCGTCACTAAAAATAAATCATTTATATTTGGGTAAAGGGAATAATCATATAAAAACCCTTCATACTTTTCTTCGTAATTACATGTATTTCGTATCGCTGGGTGCAACTTAACTATAAGGATATACTCATCTTTCAATTGCTTATACATCTCATCGATATCTAGATGTAAATCAAAATCTACTAGCTCTTTATCTCTAAAGGTTGGCGCATATAAAATAACCTTTTTATCTTTTAGATTTGGATTTACTATAAAAATATTATCTTTAACTTTCTGTTGTCTCTGTTCATCAAAAAACAAATCCGTTCTTGGAATACCTGTTTTTAATATATTATTATCAGATAGAGCAAAAGCTTTCTTATAAATGTCAGAAAGCGCTTCTGATCCTACAACAATTTTATGGAAGTTTTTATAAACATTCATAAATCTGTTTTGGGCTCGTAAACTTCTTTTTTTAAAAGAAGGAGCTAATAATCCGAATTTTTTAAAAGCACCTGCTGCATGCCATATTTGAATACACTCTACGCCTTTTTTAAATTTAACTTTTGCTAATGACCCAAAATAATTATCAACAATGACGTATTGAGAAGTGGATAAATGATAGATAGATTTAATAGTGTGAAGTATGTTCTTTGTTTCAAATTTATAAGATTTCACATTCGAGTAGCTATCCACCTCATATTTACATGTAGGTTTGTATAAAAAAACCACCTCGTAATTTATACCTTGACGCTGTATTTCCTCATAAATAAAAAATAAATTTTCACCATAAGACATAATAAAAGTTACTTTCTTTTTAATCGGAAACACTTGCATCATATTATGTAAAATTCTAAATAAAATTAGGTAGATTTCTACCATCAATTCTCTAATCATGTACACTTATCTAGCAACTCGTACTAGTTCCTTTTTTATTTTTGTTGTAGAAATCCCGGCTGTACGTGGTAAATATACAACTTCGCAATGCTCCTCTAAGAAATCAAACTCACCTTTCCAGTCATCGCCCATTACGAAAACATCCACATCACGGCTTTGTACGTCTTTTACTTTCTGCTCCCAATTATGTTCAGGAATTACTTCATCCACATACCGAACCGCTTCTAGAATCATTTTACGATTCTCATAACTATGATAAGATTTCTTATTTTTTAATTTGTTAAATTCATCTGAAGAAACAGCAACAATTAAATAATCTCCTAAATCTTTCGCTCTCTTCAATAAGTTAATATGTCCCCAGTGCAATAAATCGAAAGTTCCATATGTAATAACCTTTTTCATAATCGCGCCCCCTGCGAAATGCTCTTATTTTATAATTATTTAGTCGAGAAATATATTTAAATTAGAGCTTCCCCTACACCTATGAATGGTAAGAAGAACTCAAATCCCCTATGTAAATATAAAACAAATTTACATAGATTTTACATAGATTTTACATCAAGTTCACACGAAATTCACAAAGACGATTATAACATAATTTTTATTTACAAACTATGACAATAACCTAACAACTATTGTCATATCTTGTCTAAGAAAGCACTTTCTTGTCTGGTATTACAAACCACCTCTTACTTTCTTTTATTTACAAAAAAAAAAAGCGCGAAGGAACCTATTTCCTTCGCACTTTTTACTACCCTTTATATGACTATTTCAACATACGACGTGGTAATTTATCAATGTTCTCTAACATAATGCCTGTACCAACTGCAACGCAGTGCATTGGGTTTTCAGCGATTAGTACTGGTACTTTTAATTCTTCTGCTAGAAGCATGTCGATACCATGTAATAATGCGCCTCCGCCTGTTAAGATTACACCGCGGTCAATGATGTCTGCAGATAGTTCTGGTGGTGTACGCTCTAATACACCTTTTGCAGCTTGTACAATGACAGCTGCATTTTCTTTTAATGCTTCTGTAATCTCTTCTGAACATACTGTAATTGTACGTGGTAAGCCCGTTACCATGTCACGTCCGCGAATTTCAAGTTCTTCACTACGTGCACCTGGGAATACTGTACCGACTTTAATTTTAATATCTTCTGATGTACGTTCTCCGATTAATAGCTTATACTTACGTTTAATATAGTTTAAGATCTCCATATCGAACTTGTCGCCAGCCATTTTGATAGAGGAGGAGGTAACAATATCACCCATTGAAAGTACGGCGATATCTGTTGTACCTCCACCGATATCAACAACCATATTTCCGCTCGGTTGGAAGATTTCCATACCGGCACCAACAGCAGCTACTTTTGGTTCTTCTTCTAAGAATACTGTTTTACCACCTGAGCGTTCAGCAGCTTCACGAATTGCTTTTTGTTCTACAGATGTGATGTTTGTTGGACAACAAATTAAAATGCGAGGTTTTGAAAAGAAGCTCTTCACGTCCAGTTTGTTGATGAAATGCTTTAACATCGCTTCTGTAATTTCGAAATCTGCAATTACACCATCTTTAAGTGGACGAATCGCTACAATATTACCAGGTGTACGTCCTACCATACTTCTTGCTTCTTCACCTACCGCTAATACTTTTCCAGTATTGCGATCAATTGCTACAACAGACGGTTCGTTTAAAACGATCCCTTTACCCTTTACATGAATTAATACGTTAGCCGTGCCTAGGTCAATTCCGATATCTCTCGCAAACATTCCTGTTTTTTCCTCCTTGATATTCAAAATCAGGTTGTACCCGAATTCTTTTACACCTAATTTCTGATTTTATCATAAATTTAACGGAAACGTAATATTTGAAAAGATAATTCTTCTGAAAAATGTTCCGTCATGATCAAGGAATGTTTGCCGTATAATGAATTATTGCCGCACGATTTTTTCTGTATCTTCTTTTCGGTACTTCTGCTTCGTCGCTTCCCCGCCTCTTAGGTGACGAATCGACTTATGATAATCAAGAATTTCTTTCACTTCATTTGCGAGCTCTGGATTAATTTCTGGTAAACGTTCTGTCAAATCTTTATGAACTGTACTCTTTGATACCCCAAACTCTTTTGCGATTACACGCACTGTCTTTCTTGTCTCCACGATATACTTGCCAATCTTGATAGTTCTCTCTTTGATGTAATCGTGCACACCACTCGCCTCCCTAAATTGGATGTGAGAAGTGTGAAATGAGACTCGCTGCATATGACTAAGAAGTAAATTCGAGTGCTGTTTGTAAGCGTTAAACATTCTGGAATTTATAATGAAATGATTCACGATTTCTCACCTCAAACACTCTCTTTGCTTTGGTTTATATCATTGTATTGCCTGCACTACTGATATATGCTATAAGTTCGGTATTTTTGCGGACTAAGTTTAAAAAAATTACAATTTCGTGTGAGAAATACGTTAACAATGACAATTTTCACTTGATGAACTTCCATACAAAAACAAAGAATGACGCCTCTTGTCAAAGGCGTCATTCTTCCCGATCACATTCTTCTTCTAATAATTGATGGTGGGGAACTTCTTTCTTACTGGCAATGTAATAATATAAAGTAAATAAAATAAACAACAAAATAAGGGCAATCGACAGAACAAATACAAATGACAGAGTAATCCCCTCCTTTTCTTAATATATATTCGAGAATTCCGTCAAATTTCCTTGTTATTGCTATTTCCCTCTCGAAATGGATCATTTTTATATAAAAATAAAAAAATCAACTCCCTAGTGAGAGCTGATTTTTTCGTTTTATTATTCTTGTGTAGAAGAAGAGTCGTTAGATGATTCCGTAGAACCGTTTGTTGATTTTTCTTCTTTTTTACTTTTTTCATCAGCTGCGCCATTTGTTGATTTCTCTTCTTTTTGCCCTTTTTCATCAGCTGAACCGCTTGTTGATTTCTCTTCTTTTTTACCTTTTTCGTCAGCTGCGCCATTTGTTGATTTCTCTTCTTTTTTACCTTTTTCGTCAGCTGCGCCATTTGTTGATTTCTCTTCTTTTTTACCTTTTTCATCAGCTGAACCGCTTGTTGATTTCTCTTCTTTTTTACCTTTTTCATCAGCTGAACCATTTGTTTCTTTTGCTGATCCTGCTTCTGCCTTTACATCTGTCGCAAGTTTGTTAAGGTAACGCTCTGGATTGACAGCTACATTATCTTTACGAACTTCAAAGTGTACATGAGAGCCTGCTTCCTTATTCATTGCACTTAGACCGGATTTTCCTAATACTTCACCTTGTGCAACTTTTGCACCTTTTTCTACTTTTACACTGCCTAAGCTTTGATAAGATGTTGCAAGACCATTTCCGTTATCCACTGTTACAACATAACCGAGAAGCGAATCTTTTTCAGCTTTTGTTACTGTACCGCTTAAAGCAGCTGTAACATCGAATTCTTTTCCATTTTTCGCAGCAACATCGATTCCTTTATTAGGAGAATATGTGTTGTTATAAAAGACAAGTGCTTGTTCTTGCTCCTCTTCTGCTGCTCCATCTTCATAAAACTTCTTCTTCACAACAACATCTACATTCTTTGCAGCTGGCATTTTCACAACTTCTGAAGACTTTGTTGCTGGTACTGCTGGATTTTCCGTTTGACCATACGGCGCACTTTGCTCTTTATTAGGCGCTTTCTTTGGATTAGCTGCCTGGAACCATAGAGCAACCGTCAAGATTACCGCTGCACATGCAATATAGATTGCCGGAAATACCCACCGTTTTTGAAATAAATGAACTACCTTTTGCGACTTTTTATTATTCCTTCCTCGCATTCTATCATCACCTCAGCAATCATTTTGAACAATATTCATTCATCCTATACAACCTATAACTAATTACTTTTCGACAAAATCTGTAAGAATATGTATAGGGATTGCGAAATTTCCGAGGAAATGATAGAAAAAAGAAAAAACTGAGCGGATTGACTCAGTTTTTTAGTCTAGTTGTTTCTTTTTGTAAACGAAGAGGCAAACAATAATTGAAATGACTAACCAAATAGAGACATTGATTAGATCTGCGGCAATTGCAGAGAAGTCTTTCCCCTCTACAATACTTACGAACGCTTCAAAAATATGATTAGTCGGTAAATACGATAGTATGTTTTTCAAAATGTCATTTTTTATAACATTACTTAAAACTGGAGTCATGAGCAAGACCATTGCAACCGGTGATGCAATAACAGAAACTTGCACTAAATTTTTAGCTAAAAGAGCAATAATTGTCCCAAATATGATAAACACTAATGTTCCTAATAGCATTAACAGAAACATGAACAACATATTCCCTTGTAAAACATCTAGTATAAATAAATTAAGAAAACTTATCGCAAACGTTAAAACAATGATTGGTAGTGCTTTTCCAATAATGATTTCAAATGGAGAGGCAGGAGATAGCATAAGCACTCGTAACGTATGTTTCTCCTTCTCTTCCGCAATAAGAGTTGCCTGTGAAATTGTTGTAACCATACATAATATCATGACGATTACAAAGCCCCCCATAAACTCCTTCCCTTGTCCCATTTGCTTATAAAACAACGCCAATCCAAGTGGTAAAATCGCCATTAATAATATTTGTGCGTTATTCTTCAAATCCTGCATCTCTTTCCGTAAAATCGCCGATACACGCCTCATTGAAAATGTCATTATAATCCCCTCCCAGTTACTTCAATAAAGATATCCCCTAAAGTTGGCTCATAAGAATGAATTGATAAAAGTTCTCCTTTTTTCATCCATTCTGAAATACGTTTTGCTCCTAATTCATCTTTTTGTACGGTTTCTTTTTTCTTATCTTTTAAAACAACTTCAATTTTGTCTTTCGCATATTTAAGCCTTAAGTTCTCTGGTGTATCAAGCGCTACAATTTCCCCGCCACATAAGAAGGCAATGCGGTCACAAAGCGTTTCTGCTTCATCCATATTGTGCGTCGTTAAGAAAATTGTTGTTCCTTCTCTATTTAGGTCCTTTAAGATGTTATGAATGTTTTGGACGTTGACTGGATCAAGTGCTGATGTTGGTTCATCTAAGAAGAGAATATCCGGTTTATGCAGAATTGCTCGTGCTAGCGTAACGCGCTGCTTCATCCCTTTTGATAATTTTTTGACAGGTGTTTTTTTATCTTCTAATAAATTCACTTGCGACAACACTTCATCAATTCGTTCTTTTTTACAATCGTATAAGTCGCAAAATAATAGTAAATTATCATAAATGCTAAGTCTTTCATATAAACCGCTGTTATCTGTTAAAATACCAATTCGTTTGTAATCGATGCTGTTTGGACCTGTAATATCTTTTCCTAGTACTTTCACTTTTCCAACACTGTGAAGCAATTGGGAAGTTAAAATTTTCACTGTTGTTGTTTTCCCTGATCCACTTGGTCCTAGAAACCCGAAGATTTCTCCTTGCTTTACTTCAATACTTACATTACGAAGTGCTGTTTTTTCATTAAAGGTTTTCATTACATCCTTCATTTCAATTGCCAATGTCATTTTGTCATCCCCTTTGTTTTTCTTTTATAGATAAAATTGGCTTTAGCGACTCGTTTGTCGCCTCCGCTTGTTGTATTCGCTTTTCTTGATTCAATCATATGAAAAACAAAGAGGCCGTGCAGTAAAATACCGGTAAAAGGAGTATTTTTACCGGTGAATGAATCCTATTTTTGTCTCACTGGAGCGTTTTTATAGTCCAATCACGCCCTTTAATTCATCCATTCTTCCTTTCGAAAGTGGAATGGAGCTTTTTCGTTCATCATCTAAAATTAAGCTAAAGCTATTACGAGTCCAAGTAATCACTTCTCGTACACGCTGCAAGTTAACAAGGTAAGAACGATGACACCTAAAGAACCCGAAACCTTTTAATCTCTCTTCTAATTCACTTAATGTTAACGCACAAACAAAGTCCCCCTCACGAACATGAATATGCGTCGTTCCATTTTGCGTTTCAATAAAGTGAATCTCCATCGGATCAAGCAAAATGATTTTATCATTTACTTTTGCAGGAATTCTCTCGAGCTTCATTTGCGGAATCATTTGAACGACGTTTTCTGAATCTATCTCTTCGTCTTCTTCCTGTTCAATTTCCACTTTTTTAACACCATCTTGATGAAGTATATACACATCTTCCGTTAAAGAGAGTGCATCCGACAAAAAGGATGATGTAATAAAGATGGCCTTCCCTTGTTCTTTCATCTTCATAATCGCTTTTCGAATGATAATTGTACTTTCTATATCTACATTTTGTTCTGGCTCTTCGAAAATAATTAAATCCGGATTATGAATCATGACCCGGCCAATATGAAGACGACGTTTTTCAGAAAATGATAGTTTCTCTATTTTGACGTTCATCTTATCGAGCAAACCAACATACTGAACAACTTCCTTTATGCTAATATTCGAGCCATACAATCCAAATAAAAAAGCGAAATATTCTTTCACTTTCAAACGATCATACGCTTCATCTTTTAAAAAACAAAAACCAATGCGTGAGTAGAATTGCTTTCGAATCGGCTCCCCATCAAATAAAACGCTTCCTGTTGATGCCTCTTCTTCACCAATTATAATGCGGTGCAAAACCTTCGCCGTATGATTGTTACATTGCAGCACAACACATTGCCCTTTTTCAATTTCAAGCTGAATCGCCTGCAACTGGTTCGTCTTACCCAATTGTTTTAGCTCCAATAACGCCATGTTTTCTCCTCCAGGTAAGTTTTTTATCTTATTATACCAAACAGTTAATGGAAAATTATGATATTTATTCCGAAAATAAAAAGGAGCTAAATCAGCTCCTTTTTGATTAATTTGTATCATGTATTTTATCGAATGGTCGATATATCTTCAAACGAGCAGCATACAACTATTACTTCTGCTTCACCAAATAACTCTTCAGCTGATCACGAAGCGCCCTTTTCAAAAATTTCCCGACGGATGTTTTTGGGATTTCCTCGACAAATAAGATGTCATCTGGCATCCACCATTTTGGGAACTGGTCTTCTAGTAATGCATAGAGCTCTTCTTGTTCTACTGTTTGTCCTTCTTTTAAGACAACGCAGGCCACAGGGCGTTCTTGCCATTTTTCATGCGGCACGGCAACGACAGATGCCTCTAGTACTTTGTCATGTGCCATTAAAGCGTTCTCTAAATCAACGGAGGAAATCCATTCACCGCCGCTTTTAATTAAATCTTTCGTACGGTCAGCAATTTTCATAAACCCTTCCGGATCAACAGTTACAATATCTCCTGTATGTAACCAGCCATCCTTCATGGAATCTGCTGTACGTTCATCGTTATAATAACTACCCGCAATCCACGGTCCGCGCAGGCAAAGTTCTCCCATTTCTTCACCATCCCATTTGATCTCCCCGTCTTGACCAATAACCTTCATTTCAAGCCCTGGGAATAAGTAACCTTGGCGGGAGCGTAACTCATAATATTCTTCTTTCGGTAAATCGCGCTGATATGACTTTGGACAGTTAATTACAACAGCTGGGCTTGTTTCTGTCATTCCATATATTTGCCTAAAAGCAATTCCATATTTCTCCTCATATGTGCGGATCATACTTCCTGGCGCTGCTGATCCACCTGACCATATCGTACGAATACTACTAATATCATACGGATACTTTTCAAGCTCTTGCAGTAACCCAATCCAAATTGTTGGTACACCAGCAGTAATTGTCACCTTCTCGCGTTCAATAAGCTGCGCTAAAATTTCCGGTGTAAAGTGTGGTCCTGGTAAGACGAGCTTTGTGCCGAACCATGTACCGGCAAAAGGAAGCCCCCATGCGTTTACATGGAACATTGGAACGACAGGCATACAAGTGTCTACTTCTGATAGATTCCCGCCGTCTACAAGGCCGAGCGTATAACTGTGGAGCGCAATACTACGGTGCGTGTACACAACGCCTTTCGGTTTTCCTGTCGTTGCGGAAGTGTAACACATACCCGCAGGTTCTTTTTCATCTAAATCTGTTATGAATGGGAATGTTTCGTCGCCTTCTTCGAGTAGTTTTTCGTAATGATATGCTGGTGATAGTGTTGTGTGAGGTAATTCGTGATCATCTGTCATAATAATAAATGCTTTCACATGAGGAATTTCGTGTTGAATACTTTCTAATACAGGAACCATATCTTCATCAACGAGAATGATTTTATCTTCGGCGTGGTTAATGATATAAGAAATATGCTCTGCGGAGAGCCGTAAGTTAATCGTATGTAACACCGCCCCAATTCCTGGAATTGCAAAATATGCTTCCAAATGGCGGTGATGGTTCCAAGCGATTGTTCCAACTTTGTCTCCTCTATCAATCCCCATTTTATTTAGTACACTAGCAAGCCGTCTTGTCCGCTTCGCAATCTCTCCGTATGTTAATGTTTGAATACGCGATGCAGTGCGCGAAACAACTTCCTTTTTTGCAAAATATTTCTCCGCCCGTTCCATCATTGCTGGAATAAGAAGTGGTACATCCATCATCATATTTCATGCCCCCTGTTATTATTTTATATATACACATACAACTGTATTATAACACAACAAAACGAGACAAAAGCCGTTAACATTTCTTTCGTTTTCTACAAATAATGACAAAAGGAGCTCATTGGGATGAGCTCCTTTGTTGTCAAATAATCACTAAGTTTTGTCGAACGGTCGATATATTCCAAAAAGCGCCGATATATTTTCAAACGAGCAGCACCCAACTGTCAGTAACCCTTAAGCATCAGTTCTTCGCCATTAACTTTCCTTCATACTCGTTTAGCGTTTTAATTTCGATACCTTTATAGTAATGAGCAACGATATCCGTATATCCTTTTCCTTCTTTCGCCATTCCATTGGCACCATACTGGCTCATGCCCACGCCATGGCCGAAACCTTTCGTTGTGACGACAATGCTCTTTCCTTGTTGTTTCCATGTAAAGTCAGAGGAGCGTAATCCAAGTTTTGTTCGTACTTCTTTCCCTGTTAATACCTTTCCTTGAAACTCTACATCCTTCACCCGTTTTCCTTCTGTACGGTCTTTAATATTACCGACTTTCCCATTTGCAAGCACCTTTACGCCAAGACGCTTTTGAAAATCATCTACAGTAAAAGTTTGCTCACTCGCAAATTTTGGAGAAGCTTGATCCCATGGACTGTCTACGCTTTTTAAATATGGTAAGTCACTCCCCCAGTAGTCTGCAGCATTTTCTGTATAACCGTTACTTGTTGAGAAGAAGGAGGCCGTAATGGGACTACCATCATAAGTTAAAACTTGTCCGGCTGTTTTAGACACAGCTTCTTCAATCTTCTTCAAATTTTTCTCATAATCTTTGCCCCATGTCTTCTTTAGCTCTTCTTTACTGTTGTACACTTGATCATTAACCGTATCTGTCACATCCGCATTGTTTTTCTTACTTCCGCCTAGCATACGCTGTACAATAAATGTTCTCGCTGCCAATGCCTGTGCTTTTAATGCCTCCATTTCAAAGCTAGCATTCATCTCGGAAGCTACTACACCTGTAACATACTCTTCCATCGGCATCGTTTCTACCTTCTTTTGTGCATTACGATACACAGTAACTTGGACAGCAGTATTTACCTTTTTAGGAGCTGGCACACTTTGCATGGCTGGAGGATGTTCGGGCGGCTGACTTACTTTCGCTTTCGTAAACGGAATAACAAGTACGGTCGGTACAATAATGACGAGCGCCACTAAGAGCGCCATTGTAATGAAAAGTGGCTTTGAAATTTTCATCTTTTTCCCCCGCTATGAAATTAGACTCATTTCATTCTTATGGAACGTGGCGAGCTTTTAGAACATATCGGGAGGAACTTCTGCAAAGGGAAAATATAAAGTACTGATATGACAGGATGCAATCTCAAAGGAAAGAATTTTCTAAATTTTTCAGGTGGATAGGCATAAAAAAGGAATTTTTTGACTATAACAATAATAGCCCAATAAAAATAGCCTCTATGTCAAAAAGACATAGAGACTACTCAAACTTAAGCGTGAAGGTCAGAAACTTGTTGCTTCGTCACTTCTTCTACTTTTTCATTTACACGTTCAATTGTTGCACCTAATGCAGCTAGTTTCTCATGGAAGTTTACATATCCACGATCAAGGTGTTTTAATTCTGTTACACGTGTGTAACCATCTGATACTAAACCAGCTAGAATTAATGCCGCTGCAGCACGTAAGTCAGTTGCTCCTACTTCTGCACCTTGTAAGTTGTTAGGTCCATTCATAATAACAGAACGACCTTCAATTTTGATGTCTGCATTCATACGACGGAATTCTTCCACATGCATGAAGCGGTTTTCAAATACCGTTTCTGTAATCATGCTTGTTCCATCCGCATGTAATAACAATGCCATCATTTGCGATTGCATGTCTGTTGGGAAACCTGGATGAGGCATTGTTTTAATATCAACGGCTTTTAATTTACTTGGGCCGATAACACGTACGCCTTCGTTTTCCTCAATAACCTTAACACCCATTTCTTCCATTTTCGCTGTGATAGAACGTAAATGTTCTGGTACAGCATTTTCAATTAAGATGTCTCCACCAGTAATTGCTGCTGCAACCATAAACGTTCCTGCTTCAATACGGTCAGGAATAATAGAATGGTGTGCACCATATAATTTATCAACGCCTTCGATACGAATCGTTCCAGTTCCAGCTCCGCGTACTTTTGCTCCCATTGCATTTAAGAAGTTAGCTAAGTCAACGATTTCTGGTTCTTTTGCTGCGTTTTCAAGTACTGTTGTCCCTTTTGCTAATGTAGCAGCAGACATAATGTTTTCTGTTGCACCTACACTTGGGAAGTCTAAGTAAATTTTCGCGCCTTGTAATTGTCCATCTACATAAGCTTCAACAAAGCCATTACCAACTTTTACTTTCGCTCCCATTGCTTCGAAGCCTTTTAAATGTTGGTCAATTGGACGTGAACCAATTGCACATCCACCAGGAAGTGCAATACGAGCACGACCATTACGTGCTAATAGTGGCCCCATTACTTGAACGGACGCACGCATTTTACGTACATATTCAAATGGTGCTTCAATATTTAACTCCTTTGAAGCATCAATTGTTACTTGGTTATTTTCAAATACAACTTCAGCATTTAAATGACGTAATACCTCATTAATTGTGTATACATCAGACAAAACTGGTACTTCAGATAGTACATTCTTTCCGTCACTTGCTAATAGGGCTGCAGCGATTATAGGTAATACAGCATTTTTTGCGCCCTCAACACGCACTGTGCCATTCAACCGCTTTCCGCCACGGACGATGATTTTTTCCAATTTATTCCCCTCCGTGTCCTTTTTTCAATATCTATTCAATACTCAGAAGTTATGATCGGTGTGCCAACCACAATTGTATCTTTGTTGTCTGTAGAACGTATTGCTATTTGCACATTGATTTTCTCTCTATTTGTTGAAAGAGCGTCATTCCACTTTTTATTATATGCGGAGACTGACACAAATGCTCTTTCTTCTATCTTCTCGATCGCTCTTGCTGAAAGATCTTTCAAAACCTGATTGGTTTTATTTTGCAAAACACCTTCAATCTTATCATTCAGTACACCTTGAACACAAGTGTAAATTGTAGGTTTTGTACTAAAAATTTTATCCATTTCCCGAATGTTTCCAGGGTCCCATTTTGACCCGCTTACTTCAAAGATAATGAAAGTGTTTTCTTTAGTATTTTCCTTACTCCAAGTTACTACTATTCGTTCTTCATAAGAAGAAAATTTTTTGTATGCTGTTGCTTTATATCCATCATGAGATGTTTCCAATTCCCATTTTTGAATATTCGCTTTTTCTTTCACTTCATTTAACAATTTTTGAAACGTATGTATATTAGAAATGGTTTTGGTTTCCCGTGCTAACCATGACCACCGCTCTACTTCTGCTCCATTTTTTTCAAGAGCTGCGATCATACTCCCCATTTTCTCTTCGTCACTTACGGGCTTTATCTCTTTATACCCGACCAAGAATACGACAATACTTACGACAACAATAAGAATTGTTTTTAAGCTTTTCAAGTTTCATCCCCTCCTATCCCCATTGTTAACGGAGATATGAGGTTCTATACACTTACTTGACTAAATACGTTAAACTCTTCGAATACCCTAAATAATCAAGAAAAAAGTTGCTGACAGATGTCCCAATGGCAATCGTAACAAGAATGAGTAAAATCCTCGTCTGCAATACCTTTCCAGATTTCATCAGGCGTTCGATATGGATACCTTGTAAGGCCCACCACGTAATGGTAATAAACAATAAATGCGAAACAATCGCAATCAGTGCTTGTTGCCCTAAAAGTTGCGCCAAAAAAATCGACTCCTTTTGTTTGGCTTACCATCACCTAGGATACAAAACAATCCCATATAAATGGAAACCACACTTTTTCCCGCCCAAACAGGCAGTATAAAGTATCCCTCCGAAAGAAGGGGCACTACCTATTAGAGTTCACTTTGTTCGAGCATCACATTCGTGAAGGATAAGGTCTCACGCTAACGAAAGTTTCACTTTACCCCTCTCATTGCTCCACAATAAAAAGCGTAGAGCGATGACTCTACACTTTTTGTTTTCACTATTGTACCACGTTCCCTGTGAAGAAGAAATCTTTCATCAATGGAAAATATTCATAAAAGAAATTGTAGCCAATTGCCGGCAGAATCCCGAGTAATACAGTTGCAATTGCACAAAAACTAATGACGACTTTCAAATTGATCGGTAAGTGTACCGGCTCTTCTTCATCACTCTTTCGAAAGAACATTTGCTGCAAAATACGGAAATAATATACAAACGAGATAACCGTTGTGCCCATCATGACTGATGCCAGCACGTAATGGGCTGGACTAGCAGTGAAGGCACTTAAGAAAATATTAACCTTTCCGATAAAACCAGCTGTTCCTGGAATTCCTGCCAAAGACAGAATGAAAATGGTCATCGCTGCAGAGGCAAACGGAGAGCGTTTGTGTAAACCAGAGAAAATTGTTAAATTTCCCTTTCCGCTTTGTAAGATTAATCCATGGATGACTGCAAAAGCTCCTATATTCATTAACACGTATGCCAACATATAAAACCACATACTATCCATTGTAAATGGTGATAACGCTACAAGCGGAACGAGTAAATATCCAGCGTGCGCTATGCCAGAATAGGCGAATAGACGCTTTACGCTGTATTGCTTGAGTGCCACGACGTTACCAATGATCATTGTAATAATAGCGAGCACGGCAATATATACGCTCATATTAGCAAATACTGTTTGCTCACTTCCATGAACAGGTATAGCACCGAATACCATAAGGAACAATCTTATCATCATAATAAAGCCGGCGATTTTAGAAATTGTCCCGAGGAAAGTTGTAACAGGTGTCACGGCCCCTTCATATACGTCTGGTGCCCACATATGAAACGGCACCGTCGCAATTTTAAAGGACAGCCCAACAAACAGAAGCAAGAAAGCAAGCGATAACAAAAGCCCGATGCTGCCATCCACACCTTGCATGAGAACTTCCTGCATACCAATAATATTAGTAGCCCCCGTAATGCCGTATAAGTAACTCATTCCAAAGAGCGTAATAGCCGTCCCAATTCCGCCATTAATAACATATTTCATCGCCGCTTCATTCGAAGCACGATTTGTCTTTCGAATCCCAACTAAAATGTACGAAGACAGTGATAACAATTCTAGGCCAATAAAGAGCGTAATAAAGTCGACGCTAGACGCCATAAACATCGCCCCGAGAACTGCCATTAAAAATAAATAATAGTATTCCCCTTTATCTTGAATCGGCTCTTTTTTATCATCGCTCATCGCCATACATAAAACGAGGATGGCTGCAATTAATAGTAACGTTTTAAACCCTTTTGAAAATCCATCTAGTACAAACGAACCACTTAAAATGTCTCCAGCCGGTTCACCATACAATGTAATTAATGCGATTAGCGATAGCACTGCCGCTCCAATCGCCCCAAGCCCTAAATACTTACGATCAAACTTTAGAAATAAGTCAAGAAGCGAGAGAAGGATGGCCGCTCCAAGAATGATGAACTCCGGTACCATTAAATGCCAAGATAAGCTAAGTAATGTATTCATATCCATCCTACCTCACCCCCAATATTTTCACTGTGTATTGCAGCGGCGTTCCTAACAGTTCTGGCATAACACCAATTGCAAGAATACAAGTGAGCAAGAGTACAATCGGAACGTATTCCCAGCCGCGGACATCCGGCCTCGCTGCTAATTCCTTCTTTCCAAATGTCACTTGAAGCGTAGCCCTTAGTACATATACCGCTGTTAAAATGATGCCAAGCGCACCGATCGCCGCGAGCATTGGCTTCCCTTGAAATAGCCCGAGGAATGCAAGAAACTCACTAACAAACCCAGACATGCCCGGAAGGCCAAGCGAAGCCATGCTTCCTGCTAATAAGAAACCACTTAACACAGGAACTTGTTTTGCGAGGCCACCAAGCTTCGTAATGTCAGACGTGCCAAAACGCCCCTCAATCATGCCGAGCAAGCAAAATAGTAGCGCTGCAATTAAACCGTGAGATACGACTTGAAATAGTGCTCCCTTCATACCGGCTGCATTCAGTGCCCCAAGTCCCATTAAAACGATTCCCATATGCGAAATACTGGAATAAGCGAGTACCTTTCGAAAATCTGTTTGAATGATCGCTAGAAAAGCACCGTATAGCAAGTTGATTACCCCTAAAATCGCCAGTAGCATCGCAAAGTCTTGAAACTGCTCCGGGAATAGCCCCTTCCCAAAGCGAACGATGCCGTATGCTCCAATCTTGAGCAGAACACCCGCATGGAGCATCACCGCAGCAGGATGGGCCTCGACATGCACATTCACCATCCAGCGATGCAAAGGAAATACCGGCAGCTTAATGGCAAAGGCAATCATAAGAGCAATGAATAAGTTGAGCTGCAATGCATTTGAAATATCGCCTAGGAGCGCCGTGTCCGCCCCAGTCAAAATATCTTTTAACTCTGTAATATTTGTTGTACCCGTTTTTGCAAAGAGGATAGAAAACACAATGAGTAGAATCGCCGATCCAATTCCGTTATAAATCAAATAACTATAGGCAGCTTTTTCACTGTTCAATTTCCCCCACTTTCCAATAAGCAAAAACATCGGTGGTAATGTAATTTCAAAGAAGACAAAGAATAGAAGTAAATTTTCTGCTGCAAAGACACCGAGCATTCCAATTTCAAGTGTTAATAAAAGCATGTAAAAACCTTTTATATTTTTTTGAATGGAAAAGGCAGTAATCGCCGCAAGTGTCGCTAAAAGCGCCGTGAGTATCATCATCACAAGCGAAAAGCCATCGATACCAAGCTCATAGTAAATAGAAAACAACTTTTCATCTACGCCCGGGAAATGTCCGAATTGAATCCATTTCACCTTTTCAGCAAACATCGTTAAGCTCTTTCCGGAAGCATATGTACTAGCCAGAACAATCGCGATGCCAAGCGGAAGAATTGTTCCGAACAAACCGAGACCTCGCACTGCACGCACTTCCGTTTTCGGTGTTAACATAAGTAAAAGAATCCCTAGAAGCGGGGAGAAAATGAAGAATGATAATAATAATGCATTCATTGCCAATACCCCCCCGTATATAACAGAATGACAACTAATGTCGCCACGGAAACAGCCACTGCGGTTCCGTATACTTGTACGTTTCCGTTTTGAAGTTTAGAACCAACAATGCTTGCTCCTCTCACAATACCTCTGATTAACTGGGCGATTCCTTCCACAATATAGACCTCACATAAGTGAAGCACATAAGCGATTCCTTTTACGAGCGGGAGCACAGTCACACTATACATTTCATCTACATAATATTTTTCCTTAAGGAGGCTATATAGAACTGTCTCTTTTCCGCCATCCCGATCTCTAGAAATGGATCGTTTCCCATAGATGAGATATGCCGCGAGAATGCCCGCGAACGAAACGAATGTCGCAACAATCATAATCCACACCGGACCATGACTTTGCTCTACTTGGAACGGGACATTCTTTGTAAGCCAGTCCCCAAGAAACGTGCCAAACCAAGGCGTATTGATATACCCTGCCAAAACTGCAAGAATACCAAGGACAATCATCGGAAATGTCATGACGCGCGGAGATTCATGCACACCCTCTTCTTTCTTCGCCTCTCCTGTAAAAACGAGAAAGTATAACCGGAACATGTAAAACGCCGTTAAAAATGCTGCGAGAACCGCAAGGACAAACAAAACATAATTGCCGTGCATCCACGTCGCCGCCAAAATTTCATCCTTACTAAAAAAACCTGAGAAGAGCGGGACACCACTAATTGCTAGCGTGCCGATTAAGAAGAGCAGCCCCGTCACTTTCATTTTCTTCTGCAATCCGCCCATTTCATTAATGTTTTGCGTATGCACCGCATGAATGACGCTTCCTGCCGCTAAGAAAAGCAATGCTTTAAAGAAAGCATGTGTCGTTAAATGAAAGACTCCAGCAACGTATCCTGCCGAGCCAAGCGCGAGCATCATATAGCCGAGCTGGCTCACTGTTGAATATGCGAGGACTCTTTTTATATCCGTTTGTACGAGGCCAATGGACGCAGCAAAGATTGCAGTAAAGGCGCCAACGACCGCGACTGTTTGCATCGCTGCAGGACTTGCAGAGAATAGCGGAAACATCGTTGCCACTAAGTACACACCTGCTGCAACCATCGTTGCCGCGTGAATGAGTGCAGATACAGGCGTTGGCCCTTCCATCGCATCTGGTAGCCACGTATGAAGCGGAAACTGACCTGATTTCCCCATGGCACCAATAAAGATCAAGATTGCCGTGAGCGTTATCATAGTAGGTGATATGTCCCCCATTTTCATCGCTTTAAAGATTACTTCATATTCAAAGCTACCAGCCTGCCAGAAGAGTAAAATCATCCCGATAAATAAGCCTACATCTCCAATACGCGTCATAATAAATGCTTTTTTCGCAGCAGCCTTCGCTTCCTCTTTAAAGAAATAGAAACCAATTAGTAAAAACGAGCCAAGTCCAACTAATTCCCAAAATATATAAAGCTGTAGTAAATTCGTCGAGATAACAAGCCCGAGCATCGCAAATGTAAAGAGCCCTAAATACGCATAAAATACGGGCAACCTCTCATCACCATGCATATACCCTTTTGAATACACATGTACAAGGAAGCTAACGAGTGTCACAATAAAAAGCATCAAAGCATTTAATGCGTTAATCTCAAAACCAAACGAAAGATCCACATCACCAATTCGGAGCCATAACCACTGATGCTTTACTGTTTCTGATGAAAACCGTTCTATTAATACAGTCGCCGCACCCACAAAGGAAAGAAATGTGAGAAAGATACCAAGTAAGCTGCTTCCTTCTCTCAATTTTCCCCCAAACATAACGAGCAAAAAAAACGAGGTAAGTGGGAAAAGCGGTATGAGCCATGCATAATCGATCATTGTTTCCTTCCCCCTTTTCGGTCACAATGCTAACCCTTAAGCGAATCCATTTCATCTACGTTAACTGTTGCATGTTTACGATATAACGCAATTAATATTGCAAGTCCAACTGCTGCCTCAGCTGCGGCAACAGACATCGTAAACAGTGAAAAGATTTGTCCTGTTAAGTTCGGAAAAAAACCTAATTTACTAAAGGCGACTAGGTTTAAATTCGCCGCATTTAACATCAGTTCAATACAAACTAAAACAATGACCGTATTCCGCTTTGTTAAAGCCCCGAATAAACCGATGCAAAACAGAATAATGGCAAGAGCTAAGTAGGCGGAAGCTGGAACACTACTCATTGGAATCCCCCTCTTTCTCATCCTTCTTCGCAAGTACAATTGCCCCAACAAGTGCAACAAGTAAAATAACCGACGTTAATTCAAATGGAATGACATATTTCGAATATAAGAGTGTGCCAATTTGAAGTGTGTTTTGTTCATGAAGTGGTACACTTCCTTGTACACTTCGATTTGTAAAATCTATATTATTAACAGCGAAATACATCACCCCGCCAAACACTACTACTGCGAAGAAGATGAGCCATTTACGAAAACTAAAACTAGATTCATTTTCAGCGTCATGTTTCGTTAACATAATGCCGAAAATCATAATAATCGTAATCGCCCCGGAATAAATTAAAATTTGCGCTACTCCAACAAACTCTGCCGATAATAGAAAATACAATCCCGCAATGCTAAGAAACGTAAACACAAGGGCGAGCATCATATGCATGACTTTCGTTAAGTTCAGCATAAGAATACCACCGATAATCGCCGTTAAGGATAGTAAAAAAAACGCTATCAACTCGCCGTTCATGCTTTATTCTCCTTTCTGACGTTCTCATCATTTTCATCTAGCCACTGCAAATTTTTAAACAAATCATCACGCGTATACTCCGCTAGCTCAAAATTGTTTGTCATAACGATTGCCTCTGTTGGACAAACCTCTGTACATAAATCGCACAGAATACAAATTTCAAAGTTAATATCGTACGTATCAATGATTTTTCCTTTTTTCGCCGGATCCGGATGCTTCTTCCCTGTTAGTTGAATACAGTCAGTTGGGCAGATGTTGGCACATTGGTTACAAACAATACACTTTTCTGGATAAAATTTTTGAATCCCTCGAAAGCGATCTGGTAGTGGCAATGGTTGATTGGGATAATCGTACGTTACTTTTTTCTTACTTAAATTGCTAAGCGTATACTTTAATCCTTTAAATAGTCCTTTCATATCTTAGTGGCACCCCCCTCATGGATTAGAAGAACAACTCCTTAATCAATGCCGTTAAGAAAATGTTCGCAAGTGCGATTGGCAATAATACCTTCCAGCCAAACTCCATTAATTGATCGCCCCTGATACGTGGAAACGTAACGCGGAACCAAATTAAGAGAAAGACCACCGCGCTAAACTTTAAGGCAAACCATACAGCTCCAGGAATAAAACCAAGGAACATAATTGGATTCCATCCTCCTAGGAAGAGCACCGTAATGAGCGAAGCCATTCCAAAGAAGTATACATATTCAGAAAGCATAAAGAATGCCCAGCGAAACCCCGAATACTCTGTATGATATCCAGAAACAAGTTCCGATTCCGCCTCTGGTAAGTCAAACGGCGTCCGGTTCAACTCTGCAACCGCTGCGATTAAGAAAATTACAAAACCGATTGGCTGTGCGAAAATGTACCAAACCTTCTCCTGCGCCGCTACAATTTCATTTAAATTAAGACTGCCAGCTAATAAGACAACACCAATGACGCTCATTACAAGCGGAATTTCATAGGAAATCATTTGCGCCGCCGCACGCATCCCGCCTAAAAGTGAATATTTATTGTTTGATGCCCATCCCCCGGTCACAACACCAATCGTTGTAATCCCTGATACAGCGATATAGTAAAGAAGCCCGACTCCAATATCTGCAAACTGAAATTTATCCGTAAATGGAATGACTGCAAGCACCATAAAAGCTGGTGCAAATGCAATAACAGGTGCCAATATAAACAGCGGCTTATCTGCGGCTTTCGGAATGCTATCTTCTTTTAATAAAAGCTTTAAAACGTCAGCAACTGTTTGCAGTAAACCGAATCTGCCGCCGACCTGGTTCGGACCAATCCGCCCTTGCATAAATCCCATCACTTTTCGCTCTGCTAAAATCCCATATGTAACAAATCCAAGGACAGCAAATAAAAGAAGCACCGCTAACCCAAAAAAGATGAAAAAATTTGTCCAGCTTGCCGATGACTCTAAGAGGCGCTCTATCATCACCCATCAACCTCCCCAAGCACAATATCAACGCCACCTAAAATCGTAATTAAGTTCGCGATATTTTCGCCCTTCAAAAGCTTCGGTAAAATTTGAAGGTTGTAGAAAGAGGGCCTGCGGAACTTTAAGCGATACGGCTCTTTCTTTCCTTCACTAGCAATATAACAGCCAATTTCTCCGCGCGGTGACTCGATCCGGACAAATGCCTCGCCCTTTGGTGCCTTAATAATTTTCGGCACTTTCGCCAACACTGGCCCTTCTGATGGGAATTGCTCAGCTGCCTGCTCAATAATTTTGAGAGACTCCTCAATCTCCTCCATCCGACAAACGTAACGATCCCAAGCATCCCCAACGTTTCCTACCGGAATATCAAAATCAAAGCGATCATAAATAGAGTACGGTTCATCCTTGCGAAGATCCCACTTCACACCTGTGCAGCGTAAATTTGCCCCGCTAAGCGAATAAGAAAGCGCATCTTCCGCACTATATATTCCAACGCCCTTCACACGATTCAAGAAAATTTCGTTTCCGCTCACAAGGTCGTGATAGCCTTTCAATTGCTCCCTCATATATGGAACAAACTCGCGAACCTTTCGGGTCCAGCCATCTGGAGCATCCCATTTTACACCGCCCACTCGCATGTAATTAAACGTTAGCCGCGCACCACAGAGTTCATTTAAGAGATTAATAATCATCTCCCTCTCCCGGAATGCATATAGAAACGGACTAACCGCTCCAATATCAAGAAGGTTTGTTCCCCACCAAACGAGGTGACTCGCAACGCGGCCAAGCTCCATTGCAAGTACTCGCAAATATTCTGCACGCTCTGGAATTTCAAGGCCCATCATTGTCTCAACAGCGTGACAAATCACATAGTTATTCGTCATCGCTGATAAATAGTCCATTCGATCTGTATAAGGAATAATTTGTGTATACTGCAAGCTCTCTGCGATTTTCTCTGTTCCACGGTGTAAATACCCAATGACAGGTGTAGCCTCCTTAATAATTTCCCCATCAATTTTAATAACAAGCCTAAATACACCGTGCGTACTTGGGTGCTGCGGTCCTACATTTAAAAGCATTTCTTCTGTACGGATCATACTGCTACACCTCCACATCCAAAGGCTCATAATCTTTTCGAAGCGGATAACCCGCCCAATCATCCGGCATTAAAATACGCGTTAAATTGGGATGACCTTCAAAGATAACACCAAGCAAATCATACGCTTCTCGCTCTGGCCAGTTCGCCCCGTGCCATAGCGGCGCAATCGATGCTACCCGCGGCGCCCCCCTATCTACCTTCACCTTCACTGCTACAGATTGACGCTTTCCATATGAAAACAAATGGACATACACTTCCATATGTGTAACGAAATCCGTCGCATGTAACTCCGACATATAATCAAAGGCAAGTCCTTCATGACACTTTAATAATTCCATCACTTCATAGTAATTCTTCAGCTCAACAACAAGCGTTGGTACATCTTTTGAAAGTTTATTAATATAGTAGTCTACTAATGAATGTTCGCCTGTCTTCTCCTTAATAATCTTTACATAAGCATCTAAATATGGCTGATTCGGTGATGGTTCTTCCTGCTTCGGCTCTTCTTCCTTCTTACCCGCAGCACCTTTTGCCTTGGCAGCAGCTGCTGCCTTTGCTTTCGCCACTGCAATTGCCTTTGCCTTTTCATCGTTAGATGGCGCTCCGCCTTTTGCTCCTTTCTGCTTTGCTAGCGCTGCCGCTTTTGCCTTTGCTGCCGCCGCGGCTTTCGCCTTCGCTTTTGCTTTTTCCTCTTCCGATATCGCTCCGCCTTCTGTCGCTTTCTGTTTTGCTAACGCTGCCGCTTTTGCCTTTGCTGCTGCCGCGGCTTTCGCCTTCGCTTTTGCTTTTTCCTCTTCCGATATCGCTCCGCCTTCTGTCGCTTTCTGTTTTGCTAGCGCTGCCGCTTTTGCCTTTGCTGCCGCCGCGGCTTTCGCCTTCGCTTTTGCTTTTTCCTCTTCCGATATCGCTCCGCCTTCTGTCGCTTTCTGTTTTGCTAACGCTGCCGCTTTTGCTTTTTCCTCTTCCGATATCGCTTCGCCTTCTGCTCCTTTCTGCTTTGCTAGCGCTGCCGCTTTTGCCCTTTCCTCTTCCGATATCGCTTTGCCTTCTGTTTCTTTCTGCTTCGCTAACGCTGCCGCCTTTGCTTTTGCTGCTGCCGCGGCAAGTCGTTTTGCTTCCTCTATATTTATCTCCGCATCTTTTGGTAGCGCTTTCTCTTTTTCTTCTCCTTGTACCTCATCCTTAGACATTTCCGCCTCATGCCTTGCAGCAAGCCGTTTCCGCGCTTCTTCTTTCGCATGTCTTGCCGCCTCTTTTTTCATGTCCTCTATCTCTTTATTCGGATCGCTCATCTATTCGTCACCTGCTTTCCAGTCTTTGCTTCGTAACGAATCTTCTCTTTTAATTTATTAATCCCATAAATTAAAGCAGCTGGGTTCGGGGGACATCCTGGAATGTACACATCTACCGGTACGATTTGGTCTACCCCTTTCACAACAGCATACGAGTTCACATACGGGCCACCAGCTGTTGCACAAGAACCCATTGCAATAACCCATTTCGGTTCTGGCATTTGATCGTATAAGCGACGCACAATTGGGGCCATTTTCTTTGTTACTGTTCCTGAAACAATCATGACATCTGATTGCCTCGGCGATGTCCGGAAAAATGACCCAAACCGGTCTAGATCATAATGCGATGAGCCAACTCCCATCATTTCAATCGCGCAGCATGCAAGTCCAAATGTCATCGGCCATAAAGAATTACTACGCGCCCATCCTTTTATCTGTTCAAGTGTTGTAAAAAAGATATTTCTCTCTAATTCCGCTCGTTCCCCTGGATGTAAATCTTCAAAATTTATAACCATTGTAACACCTTCTTTTTCCAAGCATAGGCCAAACCAATGAGCAACATAATGACAAAGATCAACATTTCAATAAGCGCGAACAAACCAAGCTTGTCATATGCGACAGCCCACGGATATAAAAATACAGTTTCCACATCAAAAATGACAAACAATAATGCAAAAATATAATAACGAGCATGAAAACGAACATTTGCATCATGATAGGGTTCAATTCCGCTTTCGTACGTCGTTGCCTTTGCTGCACTTGGTTTATGTGGGCGCAGCAGCTTGCCTAATGTAAGGGCCACCACCGGTAGTAATATGCCCAATAGTAAAAAGATCCCAACAATCATATAACTATTTTCATATACATTCGCCACCCTGAAACCCTCCCCCCTAAATTAAGAACAAGTTCACTTAGTAAACAATATGTCTAACCTGCATTATTTATTATTTTTAAATTTTTCTAAATAATGAGACTATTATTCTCATTATAACAAACTTCAAATTCCTATGTCGATATATTGGGAAAAAGAAAAACCAAGTAACTAGAGGATGACTTCCCCCCCTATGTTACTTGGTGTACAGCAATTGTAACTAATTTCATTCTCATAAAAAAACTAGCATGAATGATTAATTTCATGCTAGTCGGTTTTTTAAAAAGTAGTATCTTCTTTTTTATAATATTTCTTTGAAATTTCCTTATAAAACGCAGCAAATGTCGTGTAAAAATATGGAGCTAACCATAGAAAACCAATTCCTAAATAAAGATGCTATGCTTTCTCTGATACATACTGATAAAAATGAGCAGTCGTTGTACTAATATATGGACAGAGCCAAAGCAACCCAAACCCGAAAGGAATCATCGCTAATATTCCCCAACCAATGAAACTAAGCCATAAAAGGAATAAATCCATTTTATGTCCTTTCATTATTTTTTTACTTTCTTTCATCGCTTGTAAAACACCATATTCCGGATTGTCTATCATAACATAATAAGTCATCGTATATGAAAAGTACGCAATAATAATGACAATAAATGAAACAAGTAATAAAACAAAAAATGCGATTGCTGACCCTTCCCCAGCACCCCCTGTCTCATCTCCTAACAAACCAACAATAATCATTAGCACGAAGGGAATCCATATTCCAGAATATAAAAAGATTAAAAGCATCGCCTTTGCAGCATTCATCATTCTTCTAAAACCACGAAAACCTTCAAATAAAGCATCTATTGTAGCACCTTTTCTCCTGCTAATATTTAAAAACACATTCGTGTAACCATACGCTGTAATACCATATGTTCCAAGATTCATAACCATTATAAGCCCATACAAAATAACGAAAGTAACAATAAAACCGATTGTCGCCGTTTCCACTTCAAATAAATCGATAGAACTACCAAGTGACATAAATAAAAGAACAAAAGGAATAATGACAATAAGAGTTGCAACTGTTGATATAATATAACTTAAAATAACATATAAGAGTGTTGAACCTACGCCAAGCCCCCATTTTCCCCTTAATGATTGTAAAGCTTCTCGTTTCATTTCACTAATCACTTTCTCATCTCCTTTTCTAATCAAACTTGTAAAGCTTTTTCCTAGATAGAATCAGAATAATTATACCATTTTTGGAAATATTTTTTCGTTATATAATTATACAACGAATCAACAATGTCTAAAAAAAGAAAGTGTTGTTACCCATAAGTTATAAAACAAAAAAATCCGTAAAGGAATGAACCTTTACGGATTTTCTTATTTCATATCGGAAACGTTCAAACGGTTTACTGCACGCTGCAGCGCCAGTTCTGCACGCTTGAAGTCAACATGTACTTGTTTATCTTGCATACGTTGCTCAGCACGGCGCTTCGATTCGTTTGCACGATGAATATCGATATGGTTTGCTTCTTCAGCAGATGGTGCTAATACTGTTACTTTATCTGGACGAACTTCGATAAAGCCACCGCTTACTGCTATATAATCAGTGTGACCGCCATTCTTCAAACGAATCGCACTAATTTTCAGCGGTGCAACAGTTGGAATGTGACCTGGTAAGATCCCCATTTCCCCGCTCTCTGCTTTTACACTTACCATTTCTACTTCTTTTTCGTAAACCGGTCCATCAGGAGTTACAATACTGACTGGAAATGTCTTCATAATTCGTCCCTCCTAAGGCCTTACGCCATCATTTTCTTCGCGTTTTCAATAACTTCTTCGATACTACCAACAAGACGGAATGCATCTTCTGGAAGGTCATCATATTTTCCTTCTAGAATTTCTTTGAAACCACGAACTGTTTCTTTTACAGGTACGTAAGAACCTTTTTGACCTGTAAATTGCTCTGCTACGTGGAAGTTCTGTGATAAGAAGAACTGAATGCGACGGGCACGTTGTACAACTAACTTATCTTCTTCAGAGATCTCATCCATACCTAAGATAGCGATGATATCTTGAAGCTCTTTATAACGTTGAAGAGTTTGCTGTACTTTACGAGCTACTTCATAATGCTCTTCTCCTACGATTTCTGGAGAAAGTGCACGAGATGTAGATGCTAATGGATCTACCGCTGGGTAAATACCCATTTGTGTTAAACGACGCTCTAAGTTTGTTGTTGCATCTAAGTGAGCGAACGTTGTAGCTGGTGCTGGGTCAGTATAGTCATCGGCTGGTACATATACCGCTTGGATAGACGTGATAGACCCTTTATTTGTAGATGTAATACGCTCTTGTAATTGACCCATTTCTGTTGCAAGTGTTGGCTGGTAACCTACCGCAGATGGCATACGACCAAGAAGGGCAGATACTTCAGAACCCGCTTGCGTGAAACGGAAGATGTTATCGATGAACAATAGTACGTCTTGTCCTTGCTCATCACGGAAATGTTCAGCCATTGTTAAACCTGTTAATGCAACACGTTGACGTGCACCAGGTGGCTCGTTCATTTGTCCGAATACCATCGCAGTTTTCTTGATTACGCCAGAATCGCTCATTTCATGGTATAAGTCGTTACCTTCACGAGTACGCTCACCTACACCAGCGAATACAGAGATACCACCGTGCTCTTGTGCGATGTTGTTAATTAATTCCTGAATTAATACTGTTTTACCTACACCGGCACCACCAAATAGACCGATTTTACCACCTTTAATGTATGGTGCAAGTAAGTCTACTACTTTAATACCAGTTTCAAGAATTTCTACTTTCGTAGATAACTCTTCGAATGCAGGTGCTTGACGGTGAATTGGATCACGGCGTACATCCGCTGCAACTTCACCATCTAAGTCAATTGCATCACCTAATACGTTAAATACACGACCAAGTGTTGCATCACCAACCGGAACAGAGATTGGTTTACCAGTATCTTCTACTTCTGTACCACGAACAAGTCCGTCTGTGGAAGACATCGCAACTGTACGAACTGTATCATCACCTAAGTGAAGCGCAACTTCTAAAGTTAAGTTAACTGCGTCTTGTTTAATTCTAAGGGCATTGTAGATTTCAGGTAGCTTTCCGCCGTCAAACTTAACGTCTACAACCGGACCCATGATTTGCGTAACGCGCCCTTTATTCATCGGGTTCCCTCCTAGCTTTCTTTAAATTAGCCAACTTTCTATGAGAGTCGGCTTTCATTTTTTATTAGTGTAGCTTGAGCGACTCTTCCGAAAGAGCCGCTTCCGCCTTTTATTACTCTAGCTGCAGCGGCTAGAAGGATCGGTGGCTTCGCTTTTTCCTGCGAGGCACAAAACGCCTCTACGTCAAAAGCTCCATCCCCCTCTCATTCTGAACAAACCGCTTCCGCCTTTTATTACTATTCTAACGCTGCTGCGCCACCAACGATTTCCGTAATTTCTTGCGTAATCGCTGCTTGACGAGCACGGTTGAATGAAAGTGTAAGTGAATCGATAACTTCCATTGCGTTGTCTGTAGCACTTTTCATTGCTGTCATACGCGCTGCGTGTTCACTTGCTTTACCATCTAGTAATGCACCGTACACTAAGCTTTCTGCGTATTGTGGCAATAATACTTTTAAGATATCTTCTTCAGAAGGTTCGAATTCATAAGCTGTCGTCGGTTTGTCCGACGTCACTTCCGTAAGCGGTAAAATTTTATTTTCCGTTACTTCTTGTGAAATTTTACTTACAAAATGGTTGTAGTAAATATACAACTCATCATAAGCACCATCTGCGAACATCGCAATTGCTCGAGAAGCAAGGTCTTTAACATCTGTAAATGATGGGTGATCAGATAATCCAACTACTTCATCAATAATGTTAAAGCCGCGACGTTTTAAATAATCACGTCCTAGTCGTCCAAGCACAATAATTGAATATTGGTTTGAATCCATATTATGACGTTCACGAATTACATTACTTACCGTACGTAATACGTTACTGTTATAACCACCTGCTAGTCCGCGATCAGATGTAATAACGATGTATCCTGTACGTTTTACAGGACGCGCTGTTAGCATTGGATGATTGATCCCTTTGCTACCTTGCGCAATGCTCGCTACCACTTCTTGAATCTTTTCCATATACGGAACGAAAGATTTAGCATTTTGCTCTGCACGACTTAACTTCGATGCAGATACCATCTCCATCGCTTTCGTAATTTGACTCGTTTTCTTTGTCGAGTTAATTTTCGCTTTTATATCGCGTAAAGATGCCACAGGTTTTCACCACCTTTTTTCCGGAAGTTGGCACGATTAGTAAGAATCCTTTTGATTCATCTTCCTAATCTACGTTGCAAGATATTCTTGCTCATGATTGAAGGAAAAGAATAGGTGCACCTACTCTTTTCCTCTACATAACCGTCAGCAATTCCTGTAAGAGTTGCCTTTTTATATAATCTAGCTCTGCCTCCTAGCCCATTTCGTCTAAGAACCTTCCCCACAAGAAGGTGAAAAGCACCTTCTGTGGGAAAGAACCTTAGCCGGCGGGGCTAAACAATCGGCTCCGCTTTTTATTATTCAGAAGCTACGAATACTTTTTTGAATCCGTTGATTGCTGCTGCAAATTTGTCGTCATCCGCAAGTTTCTTTGTTGTGCGAATTTCGCTTAATAATTCAGCTGCATTTGAATCTAACCAAGCATGGAATTCTTCTTCAAAACGAGTGATATCTGCTACTGGGATATCATCTAGGAATCCACGTGTTAGAGCGTAAAGAATGATAACTTGCTTCTCTACTCGTAACGGTTTGTGTAATCCTTGTTTTAATACTTCAACTGTGCGAGCACCACGGTTTAATTTCGCTTGTGTTGCTTTATCAAGGTCAGAACCGAACTGAGCGAACGCTTCTAACTCACGATAAGATGCAAGGTCAAGACGAAGTGTACCTGATACTTTACTCATCGCTTTAATCTGAGCAGATCCACCAACACGAGATACTGAAGTACCTGCATCGATTGCTGGACGTACGCCAGAGAAGAATAAATCAGATTGTAAGAAGATTTGTCCATCTGTGATAGAGATTACGTTTGTTGGGATGTAAGCTGATACGTCCCCTGCTTGTGTTTCGATGAAAGGTAGAGCTGTTAAAGAACCGCCGCCTTTTGCATCGCTTAATTTTGCTGCACGTTCTAGTAAACGAGAATGTAAGTAGAATACATCCCCTGGATATGCTTCACGACCTGGAGGACGACGTAATAGTAATGACAGCTCACGGTAAGCAGCTGCTTGTTTTGATAAGTCATCATATACTACTAATACGTGTTTTCCGTTGTACATGAACTCTTCACCCATTGTTACACCAGCGTAAGCAGCTAAGTATAATAATGGAGCTGGTTGAGAAGCTGATGCTGTTACAACGATTGTGTATTCTAATGCACCATGCTTACGTAGTGTTTCTACTACGTTACGTACTGTAGATTCTTTTTGTCCAATTGCAACGTAGATACAAATCATATCTTCATCTTTTTGATTCAAGATTGTATCAAGTGCAACTGCTGTTTTACCAGTTTGGCGGTCACCAATGATTAACTCACGTTGACCACGGCCAATTGGTACAAGCGCATCGATCGCTTTAATACCTGTTTGAAGTGGTTCATGAACAGATTTACGATCCATTACACCTGGTGCTGGACTTTCGATTGGACGAGTGTTTGTTGTATTAATTGGGCCTAAACCATCTACTGGTTGACCTAATGGGTTTACAACACGACCGATTAGTTCTTTCCCTACTGGTACTTGCATGATGCGGCCAGTACGACGAACTTCGTCACCTTCACGGATTTCTGTGTAAGGTCCTAAAATAATGATACCTACGTTGTTTTCCTCTAAGTTTTGTGCTAGCCCCATAACGCCGTTAGAGAACTCTACAAGTTCACCAGCCATAACGCTATCAAGACCATGAGCACGTGCGATACCATCACCAACTTGGATAACTGTACCAACATCACTAACTTCGATTTCAGACTGATAGTTCTCGATTTGTTGCTTTATCAGTGCGCTAATTTCTTCAGCTCTGATGCTCATGTGCTTCACCCCTATCTATTCTTCATAAGTTCACGCTGAATACGTGCTAACTTTCCTTGTAAACTGCCATCATAAATGCGATTTCCAATGCGTACTTTAATGCCGCCTAGTAAATCTTCATCTACAACATTTTTAATACGAATTGCATCTTTTCCTGTTCTCTTTGCAAATGACTCTGCAATGCTAAGCTTTTCATCTTCTGATAGAGGACGAACTGAATATACAGTCGCATCAGCAACGTTGCGTTCTTCATTAGCAAGAACAACATATTCATTTGCAATTTCAGGTAGAATTTCAATACGTTTGTTATCAACTAAAATATATAGCGTATTTAAAATTGATTCAGAAACAGAAGCAAACACGTTAGAAAGAAACGTTTTTTTCTGTTCCTTTGAAATGTTTGGTTGTGTTAAAAAGCTATGTAGTTCTCCGTTCTTTACAAAAACGTTTTGTACAAGGCGTAATTCCTCTTCAAACATTTCTAATACGTGTTTTTCTTTTGCAATTTGAAAAAGAGCGACAGCATAACGTTTTGCTACAATCTCATTGCTCATCGCGCTTCTCCTACTTCTTTAATATACTCGCGAATTAACTTCACTTGGTCTTCTTCTTTTAATTCTTTCTCAATTACTTTAGAAGCAATTTGAACAGATAAAGAAGCAACTTGTTCTTGCAGAGCAGCAATCGCATGCTCTTTTTCGCGTTGAATTTCTTGTACAGCAGATGCTTTAATAGATTCTGCTTCTTCTTTTGCAGCAGCAACAATAACATCTTTTTGATCTTCTGCTTGCTTTTTCGCTCTTTCGATTAACTCTTGTGCTTCAACACGTGATTGTTTTAACATTTCACGTTGTTCTTCCACTAATTTTTTCGCCTCTACGTTGTTCTTTTCTGCAGCGTCGATTTCACTAGCAACATGCTCTTCACGTTCCTTCATAATTCCCATCAAAGGACCCCAAGCAAATTTACGTAGCATGATTAATAAAATTAGGAAAACTAACAATGTATAAGCAATCGTTCCAAATGGAATGGCAGCTCCTAAAATTAAAGTTGGCACAAGGATTCACTCCCTTCGTGATATCTAAATTTACTATATGAAAAAAAAAGACAACCATTTCGTTCATAAAGCAATGGCGAAGAAAGTCCAAAAACACTCTTCGCCATCTATGTAAGGGGAGTCTCCCTTATTTGTTCATTACGATGAATGCAATAACTACACCGATGATTGGAAGTGCCTCAACTAATGCAACCCCGATGAACATAATTGTTTGAAGTGCGCCTTTTAATTCTGGTTGACGAGCAACACCTTCGATTGTACGTGATACGATAAGACCGTTACCAATACCTGCACCTAATGCTGATAAACCAATTGCAATTGCAGCTGCGATTACACCTAAACTCATTTAATTTGTCCTCCTTTGTATTATAAAAAAATAGATTTTTTTACTTACTTATTAAAGTATATTAATGGTCATGACTTACTTTATGAGCCATATAAACCATCGTTAACATTGTAAAGATAAATGCTTGGATTGAACCAACGAACACACTGAATCCCATCCATGCTAACATTGGTACAATAGCACCGAATGCTCCAAGTACTGTACTTCCGCCTAATTTAGCAAGTAATCCTAATAAAATCTCACCTGCATAAATGTTACCGAATAAACGAAGACCTAACGTTAATGTGTTCGCAAATTCCTCAATAACCTTTAAAGGAAACAAGAATTTCATAGGTTGGAAAAACCCTTTTAAGTATTCTTTCGTACCCTTCATTTTAATTCCATAATAATGGGTGAGGGTAACTACCATCACGGCTAATGTTAATGTAACTGCTGGGTCAGACGTTGGTGATCTCCACCATGCAATGTGTTCGCCAGCCTCAGTTGTTGAGTACATGAATGGTAGACCGAGCATGTTTGATACGAAAATAAACATCATAAGTGTCACGCCCAATGTTAAGAAGCGTCCACCTGTTTTCCAGTCCATCGTACTGTTAATAATCCCTTTCGCAAAGTCTAACACCCATTCAAGGAAGTTTTGCATTCCTGTCGGACGAAGAGCTAAGCTGCGAGTCCCGATAACAGCGATTAAGAAAACAATAACTGCTGCCACAGTAACCATCATGACTGAGGATAAATCGAACGTTAAACCTAGAAATTCAACTAATTTACCGTGTTCCACTAGTAATTCACCTCTCTTCCCTGCTCTTATACTCTAAATAAAGATAATCTATGATCATGACAAGATATCCTGTCAGCAATCCCACACCTAAGCTCCACATCGCAATTAAATGCTGATATTTCGCTGCAAATAAAATTAATAACCCAATCGTAGCAAATCTCGAATATGTACTTACAGCCGTTGCTTTAAATTTCACGTTTTCTCCATTTGTAACGCGATCTAATAGCTTGTCTGTTCTACGTGCAATGATGCGCAAACTAAGAAAACTGAAAATCGTTCCGATAATCAGCCCAAGAAATACATCCTTGTAAGAGGTAAATCCCCATCCTAGCACAAGAAGCGCAAGCAAGTAGTACATATATTTCTTTTGTCTTTGGACAAGTCCATGTACGTCTATCATCATTGCTCTCCCGAATAGTAATGTCGAATGAGTCGAATCATTGCGTAAATCCCTGTTCCTAATCCAAGCAATAAGCCTACAATAAGAAACAACGGAAACGTTCCAACCTTACTATCAATCCATTGCCCACCAAAGATTCCAACAAGAATCGAACCAACTAACTGAGCAAGAATACCTGACATTAAAGCATAAGCTTTTACCGGGTTGCGATCGTTTTTTTGCAAGGATTCATCCCTCCAATATGTAACCCTCATTCACGATGTGTTAATAATAACTCATTTTCTTGCATAAATTCTATACAAAATAAAAAGTTTACTTTTTCGTCACGGAATAGATGCAAATTTGTCACTGAAAGCCCTACCATCCATCCCCGTAGTTAGCATACAATAGGGTATTAGCACTGTCAACGAGAAATCGTAAAAAATCAAAAAATTTGAGTATTAGTAATTTCTTGCCAAAAATGAAAACGTTCCCCTTCTAAATACTGGTCAAAGATATCTGATTCCTTCAAGTTTTCTCCTTATAATAGAAGAAAAAGTTCACAAGTTTGTCACGATTATATTTTTACGATATAACGTTTTTCTTCTATAATATAGGACTTATTAGACGTTTGACTTCTATATTATATGTGAAAAATATGCAAGTTATGTTGCATATACAAAAAATACCACACTCCTCCCCTACCCTCAATATTTACACAAAAAAGACGAGTGGGGAATTCCCTCTCGTCTGTTGTCTTACTTCGTTCCAAATAAACGGTCACCAGCATCGCCAAGACCTGGAACAACATAACCATGGTCATTTAATTTCTCATCTAATGCCGCTACATAAATATCAACATCAGGATGTTCTTCTTGTACTACTTTTACTCCTTCTGGTGCAGCTACGATACACATTAATTTAATTTGCTTCGCACCGCGTTTTTTCAGAGAGTTAATTGCTTCAGCTGCCGAACCACCTGTTGCTAGCATCGGATCAAGTACGATAAAGTCACGTTCTTCTACATCCGTTGGAAGTTTCACATAGTATTCTACCGGTTGCAATGTTTTCGGGTCACGATATAAACCAACGTGTCCTACTTTTGCTGCTGGAATTAATTTTAGAATTCCATCTACCATCCCTAAACCTGCACGTAAAATCGGAATTAGACCAAGCTTTTTACCAGCGATCACTTTTGTTTTCGCTTTGCTTACAGGTGTTTCAATTTCGATTTCTTCAAGTGGAAGATCGCGTGTAATTTCAAATGCCATTAAGCTTGCTACTTCATCCACTAATTCACGAAATTCTTTTGTGCCTGTATTTTTATCGCGAATATATGTAATCTTATGTTGAATTAACGGGTGATCAAATACATACAGTTTTCCCATGTGAATCTCTCCTTCAGATGATATTCATGCGTGCGTACACGCCGTTTTACACTATTTACGATTGTAAAGAAAACGCTACTAATATTCAAGGGCAAATTTGGAAAAGTTTCAATTTCATTATGAACCCACCTAATACCTTTACCAATTATGGAAGTCATATCCTTCATTATATATCCAAAATTTATTCATGATTTGTATACATACTTAAGAAGTGATATGTGCCCTTATAAACCACTGTTATTATTTTTTATAAAAAAAGCAGCCATTTTTTACTTAGGCTGCTTTCTCTCTAGTTTTTAAAATATAAAATTATAACTTTTCTACGTGAGAACCAACAAAGAATTGTACATTTATTGTTCCACCAGAAACATTTTCTCCGGCTGATTTCAACATAATAATTTGATAAGACTGTCCATCATCATCCATTATATGAATAACAGACCAAGAACCAATATTTTCAGTGTTTCCTTCTTCAATAGAAATAATTCTTCCTTTAAAATATTAAATAAACAATATTCTAAAAAACTATATATTAAAAAATACTTTTAGAAATAAAAAGACTGCTGAAACAATATATGCTTCAGCAGTCTTCATCTAATTTATTATAGATCTGTATACATTGGGAACTTATCTGTTAATGCTTCTACACGCTTACGTGCTTCTTCTAATGCAACTTCATCCTCATGATTTTTTAACGTATGAGCAATAATTGCTGCAATTTCATCCATTTCTTCTAATCCGAAGCCACGAGATGTTACCGCCGCTGTACCAATACGTACGCCGCTTGTTACAAATGGGCTTGCTGTTTCAAATGGGATTGTGTTCTTGTTTACAGTAATACCAACTTCATCTAATACATGCTCTGCAACTTTACCTGTAATATCTAGGTTACGAACATCGATTAAGATAAGATGGTTGTCTGTTCCACCAGAAACAAGTGTAAGTCCTTCTTTTTGAAGACCTTCTGCTAAGCGCTGTGCATTATTAATGATATTTTGTGCATATGTTTTAAAGTCTTCTTGAAGTGCCTCACCAAATGCAACAGCTTTTGCAGCAATTACGTGCATTAGTGGTCCACCTTGAATACCAGGGAAGATTGATTTATCAATTTGCTTTGCAAATTTTTCTTCACATAAAATCATACCGCCACGTGGGCCACGTAATGTTTTATGTGTTGTTGTTGTAACGAAATGTGCATGTGGTACTGGGTTTGGATGTAAACCTGCTGCAACTAAACCTGCGATATGTGCCATATCCACCATTAAGTATGCACCAACTTCGTCTGCGATTTCACGAAATCTCTTGAAATCGATAACACGAGGGTACGCACTTGCACCTGCAACGATTAATTTTGGCTTATGTTCTTTTGCTTTCGCTAACACATCATCATAATTGATGCGGTGTGATTCAGCATCAACGCCATATTCTACGAAATTATATTGTACCCCACTGAAGTTAACAGGGCTTCCGTGTGTTAAGTGACCACCGTGGGATAAATTCATACCAAGTACTGTATCGCCTTGCTCTAAAATCGTGAAGTATACAGCCATGTTCGCTTGTGCACCAGAGTGTGGTTGAACGTTCACATGCTCTGCGCCAAAGATTTCTTTTGCGCGATCACGTGCAATATCCTCTGCTACGTCTACATGCTCACAACCGCCATAGTAACGTTTACCAGGATATCCTTCTGCATACTTGTTTGTTAAAACAGAACCTTGTGCTTCCATTACAGCTTCACTTACGAAGTTTTCTGAAGCAATTAATTCAATTTTTGAACGTTGTCTTCCTAGTTCTGCTTCAATTGCAGCAAATACCTTTTCATCTTGACGTTTTAAATGATCCACCAAAATCCCCCTTTTCTGAACGAATTACACTGATTCCCGATAGTTTTTTCTTATTTGTTGAGAAAAAACGAAAATTCAAGTTGTAATTCTTTAGAACCTTCATGTTTTCAACTACATTCTAACATGACTTTCTATATCATAAAAGAAAAAAAGACCGCGTTCGGTCTTTTCTTTTATCCTTTGCGAAGTCAGACTACATACCTCTTTACATGTTATATAAAGGATACAGTATTTCTGTTTCTTCTTTATTTTTAGCTACAAGTAACTGTTTCTTCTACTGCCGCATATACAGCACGTGCCCCACCAATAAGTTTCGCACGTGTTTTAGCCATCGTTACGTGTGCACTTCCAATCTCTTTTACACGTGTACGAATTGGAACCGCAACATGTTTTAGATGCATACCAATAAATGTATCACCGATATCCATGCCCGCATCTGCTTTTATAAATTCTACGACTACAGGATCCTTTAGATTGTGATAGGCATATGTTGCTAATGCACCACCGGCTGATCTAACAGGCGTAACAGTTACAATTTCAAATTGATACTTCATTGCTACTTCTCTCTCTACTACTAAAGCACGATTTAAATGCTCACAACATTGGAATGCCAACTCTATACCAGTTTGCTCTTGAAATTGTTTTAGCTCAAAAAAAATCGCTTCCGCCACTTCCATCGTTCCTGATGTCCCAATTCTCTCTCCGAGCACCTCGCTCGTGCTACAGCCCACTACAAAAATTTGCCCGCTTTGTAAAGAAGCTTGCTCTTGAAAATCAGAAAGCGATATTTGTAGCTGCTCTTTCATTTTTACTATTTCCGTCATGACGCCTCTTCCTTTCACAGATTGGTTCAACAAATTATAGTATGTCCTAATAGAAGATTACTTCGCTTCGTATGTTTTAATTTTCCCTACGCGATTTTCGTGACGTCCGCCTTCATAATCAGTTGTTAGCCAAATTTTTGCGATATCACGCGCTAAACCAGCACCAATTACACGCTCACCCATCGCTAACATATTCGTATCATTATGTTCTCTTGTTGCTCTTGCACTAAATGTATCATGTACTAACGCACAGCGAATACCGTGTACTTTATTTGCTGCAATTGACATACCAATGCCTGTTCCACAAATTAAAATACCACGGTCTACTTCACCATTTGCAACCATTTCTGCCGCTGGAAATGCAAAATCAGGATAATCAACAGAACCTGCTTCACATTCACATCCTAAATCAACATATTCAATATTCAATTCTTCTAATAAACTTACGATTTCTTTGCGGATATTCATTCCACCGTGATCAGATGCTACTACTACTTTCATTTTGACCCCTCCAAAATTTTAGTGAAACTTCTATCAAGTAGGATTACTTATCCCCACTGATGAATGATTGCAAAAGTTTGATACTCACTTGCTCATTCCAAGCAAGATCATCTCCAATATCGTATTATACACGAAACATTAACCCTCTGAATATTTTTCCAATAAAGTTTGTACAAGTTTTTCCATCTCTACTAATGTTGATTGATAAATGGAAAGAGAACCGCCAAACGGGTCTGAAATATCTTTACTTGTACCCTCTACAAATTCATAGAATGTATGCACTTTCTCCCTAGCACTCGGGTGATATCCAACCACAAGTTGTTTATGGCTTTCCGTCATCGTGAGTACCATATCAGCCCACTCAAGTAATCCATCCGTTATTTGCTGCGAAGCATGCTCTACTTTAATCCCCTTTTCTGCTAATGCATCTTTTGCATGTAAAGATGCATCACTTCCAAAACTGGCAAAAACACCCGCAGACTTCGCCTCAAATTTCCCTTCTCCATAGTGACGAAGCAACGCTTCTGCCATTGGGCTACGACATGTATTTCCAGTGCAAACAAACAACACTCGCTTCATCCAAATCCACTCCTTATGGTGAATGTCTTACATTCATCATAACGTACATTACAATGGAACAAAAGAAATGTGAACATACAAAAGGCGCATTTCCCTTTTATTTTTTCTAAGAGAAATACGCCTTATCCACATATATGTAAAACCCTAGTCCCAAGTACCTTCAATATAACATCATACATCACTAAAACATCCCACGAAAAAAACTTACGACTAAATAAAATAAGGAATCCATTTCATATAAAATGGATTCCTTACAAAAAATCATTATTTCATTGTAACTTTCATTACTTCTGTTGAACCTTTTGTAGCTGAAACACCTACAGTTGTATTAATAGATTCAGCTGCATCTGTATTTGTAATAACAATTGGAGTAATTGTACTTTTTGCTTTTTCGCGAATTAATTCTAAATCGAAAGAAATTAATTTATCGCCAGCTTTCACAGCTTGTCCTTCAGATACGTGAGCTTCGAAACCTTCGCCTCCCATTTTTACAGTTTCTAAACCAATGTGGATTAAAATTTCTGTACCGTTTTTCGCTTTAATTCCAACAGCGTGTTTTGTATGGAATAATTGTACGATTTCACCGTCTACTGGTGATACAACTACACCTTCAGTTGGAACGATTGCAACACCGTTACCCATCATACGACCAGCGAATACTGGATCTGGTACTTCTTCAATATTTTTCACTTCTCCAGTTAATGGAGCTAAGATTGTTTCTGCATTTGTTTTTGAGCCAAGGCCAAATAATTTTTTAAACATAGGATATCCTCCTCATAATTAGGGTGAAAATGTATAGGGCAATCCCTAGTAATAACTAATCTACATGTAAGACTTCATACTTCAAATATTATATTGTAAAAACGCTTTCGAAAAGAATTACGTTATTACCAATAGACCCTTATTGTATCGCTTTGCAAAATTCCAGTCAATTCAGATTGTCTGAATAACAATAATGAGAATTAACTTCTTACTTGTATTTTCTCTTTTTTTCTCCCACTCGTCTAAAGGTCTTTACTACATATTTATTTTTTATTATTGATTTGTAAAATTTTCTTCAAATTTCACAAGAAAGTTACTTGACTAAAGTAAGTAACTCATTTATTATAACTTACATAAGGTAAGTAAATAACTTTTTGGGGGTTTTATAAATGATGAACATCGGTCTTCTTCTTATTCGTCTTATTATCGGAATTACATTCATGGGTCACGGTACTCAAAAATTATTTGGCTGGTTTGGTGGTCACGGCCTGAAAGGAACAGGCGGCTGGATGGAATCAATCGGCTTACGCCCTGGCGTATTCATGGCATTTATGGCTGGCGCAACTGAGCTATTAGGTGGTTTCTTATTCGCTGCAGGTATCTTCACTTGGGTTGGCTCATTATTTATCGTTGGTACAATGCTAGTTGCAATCTTTACTGTACACGGAAAAAATGGCTACTGGGTAACACAAAACGGGTTTGAATATAACATGATCTTAATCGCTATTGCAGTTGGTGTTGCATTAACTGGACCTGGCGCTTACGTTTTACTTTAATCAGTTATCTCAATTCCAAGATATATAAGTGCAAATTGAAAAAAACTTTTTTAGGTGGGAGAGAGCATCCGGCCATGCATAGCAGCGGTCAGATCTTTTTCCTGCCCCATGCCAGGTGAAAACAAAGCGAGAAAATGAGTGCAGATCATCTTTTATTCTTCATAGCCGCGACTTATATGTTGAAAAATCAAAATGTATTTATATATTTATTAGTGATAGGAGTAGATTCCAAGCTGGAATCTACTCCTATTCTTTTTTCTCATTTACAAAAAGCGTCAAAAAAATATTTTTTTAGCAGGAGTTTCTCTCCATTATCTTGTAAACAAACAAGGAAGTATTCATATAGAGGAAGGGAGATTACAAATATGCTTTCAATCAATCCAAATGAACAAACAGAAAAAGATAATTACAAATTATTAACAGGGAGTATCATTCCGCGCCCTGTAGCATTTGTAACTTCTGTAACAAAAGATGGTGTTTTAAACGGGGCTCCATATAGCTATTTTAATATCGTTGCTGCTAATCCGCCGCTCATTTCTGTTTCCGTACAACGTAAAGGAGGAGAAAGAAAAGATACTTCTCGAAACGCCATTGAAAAAGGTGAATTTGTTGTACATATTTCCGATGAATCCTATGTGGAGGCCATCAATGAAACTGCCGCAAACCTTCCTCCAAATCAAAGTGAAATTGAATTAGCGAAACTAACCCCGATCGAAAGTGATGTCATCTCCGTACCAGGCGTAAAAGAAGCGAATATTCGAATGGAGTGCATATTAGAACGTGCCATTCCACTAGGTGGAACAGAAGACTCTCCAGCATGTGACCTACTAATCGGCCGCGTTGTCCGGTTCCACGTCGCAGAACATTTATATGAAAACGGACGAATTCATGCAGAAGAACTAAAACCAGTAAGCCGATTAGCAGGGCACAACTACGCGAAATTAGGCGAACAATTTGAGCTTGTAAGGCCTATTTAAAAGCGGAGCCGACTGTTCAGGCCCGGTGGCTAAGGTGCTTCCCACAGAAGGTGCTTTTTACCTTCTTGTGGGGAAGGTTCTTAGACTCTAGGGCCTAGGAGGCAGAGCTAGATACAACTAAAAGCGGAAGCGGCTCGTTCAGAATGGGAGGAGGATGGAGCTTCTGACGTAGAGGCGCTCTTTGCCTTGCAGGAAGATGCGAAGCCACCGACCATTCTTGCCGCTGGAGCTGGATATATTCAAAAGCGAAAGCGGCTCGTTCATTCCACAACAAAAAATCCCCCGCCATTATAAGCGGGGGATTTTTTATATTTCCTCACGCTTTTCTTCTAGCGTAGGCGCCTTTTCCTTCTTCGTCTTTCCAAGTTTCACAACAAAGAAATATAAAGAGAGCAATGTAATAAGAAAAACGATAAAAAATGGATACGGTGAATAAAACATACGAGCCGCCTCTGTTTTTCCCTCAATAAATTTTAAAGAACTTATATCTAAAAACTCAGCAAACATTTGTACACCGAGCATACTAAACCAAAATACGAAAAAGCTAATAATAATACCAAAAATTTGTTTTACTCTTGTCACTTGTACCATCCCTTCTATGTATAAGAGTTAGAGTTGTTTTTAGTACGACAAGCAATGATAGAAACAGTAAGGTTGTACAGGAAAGAGTCTTCCGTTACCATTCTCGAATTAACTTCAGCCAGTCAAGTACCGCTATTTGTAAAATAATTCTCCAAACAATAAGCCGGCGTAACCATCTTAGAAAAAACATTAAAAACCGAATATATCATTTCTCCAGCCTTCCATTTCCTTACATGATAACAAGATTATATCGAAAAGAGCAGGCTGAGTCCAAACCCGACAAGAATGATACCACCGAGTACTTCACCATATGTACCGAGCATATGCTTTGCATGTCTTCCAATAAGTAAACCACCCCACGCTAATATCATACTGACTAATCCAAACAGCAATATTGTTACAACCATTTGTGCTCCGTAAATCCCGAGGCTGAGCCCAACTGAAAAGCTATCTATACTTACACTAAATGCAAATACCAATAAGCTAATTCCTACCGGAGCAGACCTAGTTTCTTCGCTTTCTAAGATGGAAGAGTACACAATATAAAATCCTAATCCAATTAACAGAATAGCCCCAGCAACAGTCGCAATATGCCCAAATTTCTCTGATAAAAAACGACCTAGTATCATACCGAGAAACGGCATAACAATATGAAATAGTCCTATTGTCATACCGATATAAATGATTTGTCGCATTCTGAGCGTTACCATACCCATGCCGAGGCTTACAGAAAATGCATCCATCCCTAAGGCAAATGCCATTATAATCAAAGGTACTAGTTGTTCAACCGTCATCCATGTCCCTCCTCGGACTTGCTACTTCACAATATGCTCATCCGAGGAGAAATAGAATCTACGAAATTTTTCTATATAAAATGAAACTTTAATCAGTGGGGGTTTTCTTCATCCCCGACTGATTATTAGCCCCACTAATCGGGCTTTTACAGGATACATCCATTTCAATTATCCAACATTCACATTAGGGCCATGAAAACAAAAGGTAACCCACACTCGTTTTCTCCTTCTGGTTTCACTCGGCATGGGGCCAAAAAAATCACTGACCGCTTCTATGCATGAACGGATCCTCTCTTCCAACTTAAAAAATGGAATACCTCGTTTTTCAATTTGTATTTACACAAACTAAAACCTTCACCGCCTACTCCCATTTTCATTATCCAACACTCACATTAGGGCCATGAAAACAAAAGGTAACCCACACTCGTTCTCTCCTTCTGGTTTCACTCGGCATGGGGCCAAAAAAGTCACTGACCGCTTCTATGCATGAGCGGATCCTCTCTTCCACCCTAAAAAATAGGCTTTAATTTTTCAACTCGCCTACTCTTCAATAATAATATGATGCCCTGCCGCTTTCGTTAAACGGTTCATGATCGCATTTCCAATTCCTTCATTCGGAAATGATTCGCTAAAAATCACATCTACTTTGCTGGCATCAAATGTTCTCAGTACATCGTATAATTTAGTTGCAACGCTTGCTAAATCACTTCGCACTCCGCAAGACAATACAACATCCGCTTTATATTCATGTTGATATTCTTCTGTCGTTAATACACCTACCGTATACCCTTCGTCTTTCTTCTGATCTACAAGCTGTTGAATAAAATCACGAGACCCTTCAACAATACTAAGTGGTGCTTTCGGTGCATAATGTGTATATTTCATCCCTGGTGCCTTCGGTTTTTCTTTCTCATCTTTTAGCGCAGGATCTAACGAAACAGTTCCGATCACTTCTTCCAGCTGTTCCTTCGTAATCCCACCTGGACGTAAAATCGTCGGTACTTCACTTGTACAATCAATTACCGTTGATTCAACCCCAACGCCAGTCGCACCACCATCAACAATACCAGCAATCTTTCCATTTAAATCTTCATATACGTGAGATGCTAGTGTTGGACTCGGACGCCCAGAACGATTGGCACTGGGTGCTGCAACAGGTACATTCGCCTCTTCAATAAGAGCTAGCGCCACTGGATGATCCGGCATTCTAACTCCAACTGTATCTAAACCAGCCGTAACCTTTTCAGAAATCCCCTCTTTTTTCGGTAAAATAATTGTTAATGGTCCCGGCCAAAAGTGCTTCATTAAGACTTCTGCAACCTCTGGTATTTCTCTAACAATTCCTTTTAACTGCGATTTAGAACCAATATGGACAATCAGCGGATTATCACTCGGTCTGCCTTTCGCTTCAAAAATTTTCGCAATTGCTTCATCATTCATCGCATTTGCTCCTAGCCCGTATACCGTCTCTGTCGGAAAAGCAATCGCTTCATTTTCCCTTAGTAATTTTGCCGCTTTTTGTAATTGTGGATAATCTTTTTTTATTTCCACAACATTATCCACAGTCCACATATTTGTATGCATTTTTTCCCACGTCCTTTTTTCCCATGAAATACTTGTTATATTTAGTTTACTATGAGATTTATCCAAAAGACAAACAAGGTTTATCCACAAAATGTGGATAAACCTGATTAATCAGTGGATAACTTTGTGAATAGCTGACAATTTAGTATTATTACATTCTGCTGTTTTATATTTTCACAAAAATGTTCTAACTGCTGAATACCCTCTGGAACTTTATGTTTTTCCACAGTTATAAAGTTGAAAAACTGAAAGATCGTCACAGATTGTGGATGATTTGTGAGTAAATATACTTGCCCGATACTTTTCTCTTTCATATACTGCAAAAACATTTCAAAAAAATATAAGAAAGTCTTGTTATCCACAATGGGTGTGAACAAACAAGAACGAATGAGTGCATTTTCTCCTTTTTGTTCATAACCAATTACAGCTTGTATCTCTCCGTCATCTTCCAATATCATAAATTGCTCGTATAACTCATTTATTTTATCATCTTTTTTATTAGCTTGTCCGAAAAAAGAATGTAATCTCTCAACATCAGCGCTTGTAGCAAAATAAGTCTTTTTCACAACAAATCCCCCCTCATTTCTATATATGAGAAAGGATTCCAAAATAGTACTTATTTAGAAAATAACGATGTGAATGCTTCTACAATAAATAATTTCACTTTCGGTTTTTCCTCTTGCTCTTCTGTTTCTACTGTTTCAATTGTTTGTTTTTGTTTCTTCTCCAGAGGTTTTTCTATTTTTTCCACAAGTTGTTTTTCTTCCTGTTTTACGCTTTTTTCTTGTGCAATCTTTTCATTTGTTTCTTTCACAGTAGTTTGTACTTTTGAAACAACCTCTTTTTTCGATGTTTCTTGTCCCTTTTTTTGTTTCAACAGAACATCTTGATTTTGTTTTTCCGATACCTCTTCTTTTTCTTCCTGTATTTTTACTGGCTGTTCTTCCCCATCCATTGATTCTGCTTTTACAACATGCTCTTCTTTTTTTACAGCCGATCCACTAGAGAAATCTAGAAAACACATTGGTGGGAATAACACGCACCACCAATTTGCCCCTTCACCTTTTCCAATTGAAATGAGTACTGCTTCATATTCCCCTGCTGGATAAGTAAAATTCCCATATACTTTTGTAGGAAATTTAATGTTTTTGCCAAATGTAACTTGAAATGATTCTTTACTTCCTTCGCGTTTTAACGTACTAGCAACCGTTTTTTCAATTTCTGGGATGTGACTCTGAATAACGCGACGTGCGTCTTCAAACGATTTCAAATCTGCTACCCAACCATCAATTTGCGTTTTTACTTCATCGCGCACTTTACGTTTTAGCGCCTGATCTTCCTTCGAATCGCTATTTGCTAAAATACGTAATCGAACAGCTTCTTTCGGAATAACAGTTTTTCCCTTCGCATCAACTTTCATATATCCAAACTGCACAAGTAACTGTGCACCAATTAATAATAAAAGAAAATAGGCAATCGCTTGTTTTTTCATCTCCTACACCGTCCCTTCTGTAAACAGTGTAGACACTCTTACCTCTTTCTAAACTATTAAATTCTAAATCTATAGAAAAACTTTCGAGTGTATGTAAATACAAATTGAAAAAAACGATTTAAAACCTTTCTTTTTGGATGGAAGAGAGCATCTAGCCATGCATAGATGCGGTCAGGGTCTTTTTTCGCCCCATGCTACGTGAAAACAGAAGGAGAAAACGGCAGGTCACCTTTTATTTTTCATAGTCGCGACTTATATGTTGAAAAGGTAAAATGGATTTATATAGAAAAATGGAGTAAGGTTCTATCCTTACTCCATTCCCGCAAATACCATACGATCTTTTCCGTTAATATCAAATACAACTTCTACATGGGCATGCGGAAATGTCTGCTGCAATAACCTTTTAACATCTTCACCTTGCCCTATGCCTACTTCAAAAGCAACAATTGCTTTTCTTTGCAAGACGTTTGGCAACTCTTCCATAAAACGGCGATAAAAATCAAGCCCATCTTCCCCGCCAACAAGCGCACGCTTCGGTTCATGCTCTTTCACAACCGGAGAAAGACCTCTCCAGTCTTCTTCTGGAATATATGGGGGATTTGAAACAACAACATCTAATTTTTGCCCCGTTTCATAAAACGGTGATAATAAATCACCATGATAGAACGTTACATTTGCACCTAATGCTTTTGCATTTCCCTTCGCAACTTCAATAGATTCCTGTGCGATATCTACTGTATACATATGAAGATTTTGATTTTCTAAAGCGAGCGTAATTGAAATTGCTCCACTTCCCGTACCAATATCAGCTATATGCAGTTCCTGCTTACCAAACATACGCTGGATTCTATCTAATACACCTACTATAAGCTCTTCTGTTTCTGGTCTTGGTATTAATACTTCTTCATTTACGAAAAACGAACGACCATAAAACATTTCATATCCCATCATATATTGAATAGGAATCCCACCTACATGTTTGTGGATAAAGCTCGTAAACGTCTTCTGTTGTTCCTCAGACATTTCTTCACGCATGTTCATCATTAAGCCTGTTCGATTCGTCTTTAATACATGACAAAGGACAATTTCTCCCGCATTTTCATCTCGCCCATTTTCTTGTAAAAAAGAAGAAGCCCATTTCAGGGCTTCATAGACACGCATTACTCAGCTGCCTCCATCTTTTGCGCCTGATCTTCCATCACTAAGGCATTGATGAAATCATCTAACTTACCTTGTAAGATTTGATCTAGCTTCTGAATCGTTAAACCGATTCGATGGTCTGTAACACGGTTTTGCGGGAAGTTATACGTACGAATACGCTCTGAACGGTCTCCCGTACCAACAGCTTGTTTACGGTTTTGATCGTACTCAGCTTGCGCTTCTTGTCTAAATTTATCATAAACACGTGCACGTAATACTTTCATTGCTTTTTCTTTGTTCTTAATTTGCGACTTTTCATCCTGACAAGATACAACTACACCAGTCGGTAAATGCGTTAAACGTACCGCTGACATCGTTGTATTAACACTTTGTCCACCAGGACCACTAGAAGCAAATGTATCAACACGAACATCTTTTTCATGAATATCGATTTCTACTTCTTCTGCTTCCGGTAATACAGCTACAGTTGCTGTAGAAGTATGGATACGTCCTCCAGATTCTGTTTCCGGAACACGTTGCACACGGTGTGCACCATTTTCAAACTTCAACTTTGCGAAAGCGCCTTTACCGTTGATCATAAAGATAATCTCTTTATATCCACCTAACTCTGTATAACTCGCTTCGATAATTTCAGTTTTCCAACCTTGTACCTCAGCATAACGGCTATACATACGGTATAAATCACCAGCAAATAAAGCAGCCTCATCGCCACCAGCAGCACCACGAACCTCCACAATAACGTTTTTATCATCATTCGGGTCCTTTGGAACAAGTAAAATTTTCAGACGCTCTGATAATCCCTTCTCTTGTCCCTCTAAATCAGAAACTTCTTCCTTTACCATTTCACGCATGTCAGCATCTAACTTTTCTTCTAACATTGCCTTCGCATCTCTTAATTGCTCACGAACATCTTTATACTCACGGTACACCTCTACCTTTTCTTGAATATCAGATTGTTCCTTTGAATATTCACGAAGTTTATTCGAATCACTAATAATCTCTGGATCACTTAACAGCTCGTTTAACTTCTCATAACGATCTTCTACAGCTTGCAAACGATCTAACACATCATTCACCTCAACATCCTAGTCTTTAATACAAATAGTATATGGTACTTAATCAAAAAAACGCAAATTATTATTTTAAAAGTGCAGGCAGTCCGCCCCACTCTTCATCTATTTTCGAAAAAAACCCGCCCTATTGTAGCGAGTTTTACTTATTTTTGTTTTGTAGGTACTGCATGACAATGACGACAACGCGGCTCATATGACTCCGAAGCCCCGACTAAAATAATTGGATCATCGAATGCAGCTGGTTCTCCATCAATTAAACGTTGTGTACGGCTTGCTGGAGATCCGCATACAGAACAAACTGCTTGCAATTTTGTTACATGTTCAGCAATTGCCATCAGCTGAGGAACTTGTCCAAATGGTAGACCACGGAAATCTTGGTCTAAACCGGCTACAATGACACGATAGCCACGGTTTGCCAATATTTGCACCACTTCCACAATGTCCCCATCAAAGAATTGCACCTCATCAATTGCAATAACGTCCATTTCTTCTGTTATATGATTAAATATATCTTTTGAAGCTGAAACAGGAACTGCTTTTACCTTTAATCCATTATGTGATACAACATCTTCTTCACTATAACGGTTATCAATACATGGTTTAAATACAATTGCATGTTGCTTTGCAAATTGTGTACGGCGCACGCGGCGGATGAGCTCTTCTGATTTTCCAGAAAACATACTTCCGCAAATCACTTCAATCCAACCGTTTTGATTTATTAAGTACATGGAGCTCTCCTTTCATCTACTTTTTTATCCAAAGTAGGGTAAAGGTTTAATATTTTCGCAAAAAAAACAGACAAGCGAATAGATACACTTGCCTGTTTTATGTTTTTTATTACTTAATACCGTATTTCTTGTTGAAGCGGTCAACACGTCCGTCTGCAGTAGCAAACTTCTGACGTCCAGTGTAGAATGGGTGAGAATCAGAACTGATCTCAACTTTTAGTAATGGATAAGTGTTTCCATCTTCCCACTCAACCGTTTCGCTAGATCCTTTAGTAGATCCGCTTAAGAATTTGAAGCCTGTGTTTGTGTCCATGAATACAACTTTCTTGTAATCCGGATGAATTCCTGCTTTCATTCTTTTCATCTCCTTCCGCCCTGAATCATTTTCGAAACAGAGTTTTTCATCTTTAGCTGCGAATACAACTATAATGATGAAACACATATGATGAAATTATAACAAGGCTAACTTCATTTTGCAACTACCTGTTTTTGTCTTTTATAAATTAAAAGTGGAAGCGGCTCATTCCGAATGGGTGGAGGGTGGAGGATGGAGCTTCTGACGTAGAGGCGCCTTTTGCCTCGTAGGAAGACGCGAAGCCACCGACCATTCTTGCCGCTGGAACTGGATATACCTAAAAGCGGAGACGGCTCATTCAACTCTAACCAGCTAAACTTCTCCACAAAAAGACATGAAAAAACTCGCTTAGCATAAAAATAAGCGAGTCATCACCGTTTCCCTTTACTTCGTTGTTACATATCTTTTGGAATCTGCAACAATGTTTTGTAAAAATTCTTCATTTGTTTTCATTTGACGCATCTTACGTAAGAAACTTTCAACAAAGTCTGGTGTATCACGCATTGTTTTACGAATGCCCCATAGCTTGTCTAAATGTTCTTTCGGAATTAATAGATCTTCTTTACGCGTACCAGAACGGCGAATATCAATCGCTGGGAAGATACGACGCTCAGCTAACGAGCGATCCAAATGAAGTTCCATATTACCTGTTCCTTTAAACTCTTCGTAAATAACATCATCCATACGAGACCCTGTATCCACAAGTGCTGTTGCTAAAATCGTTAAGCTACCGCCCTCTTCAATGTTACGAGCTGCCCCGAAAAATCGTTTTGGTCTATGGAACGCAGCTGGGTCAATACCACCCGATAATGTACGTCCACTTGGTGGAATAACAAGGTTGTAAGCACGTGCTAAACGGGTAATGCTATCCATTAAAATGATAACGTCTTTTTTATGTTCTACAAGACGCATCGCACGTTCTAATACAAGCTCAGCCACCTTAATGTGGTTTTCCGGTACTTCATCGAACGTAGAACTTACAACATCACCTTTAACAGAACGTTCAATATCCGTTACTTCCTCTGGACGTTCGTCAATTAAAAGTACGATTAATTCTGCTTCTGGATGATTTGTTGTGACACTATGAGCAATTTCTTTTAATAGTATCGTTTTACCAGCCTTTGGAGGCGCGACAATTAAACCACGTTGTCCAAATCCAACTGGTGCAATTAAATCCATGATGCGTGTTGATAGTTTCTTCGGCTCCGTCTCCAATTTCATTTGACGATTTGGATATAACGGTGTTAATGCAGGGAAATGCACACGCTCTTTTGCTGATTCTGGATCATCACCATTTACTGCTTCTACTTGTAGCAATCCAAAATAGCGTTCGTTTTCTTTCGGCGGGCGTACTTTACCAGAAACCTTATCTCCATTACGCAAATCAAAACGACGAATTTGCGAAGCTGAAATATAAATATCTTCTGAGCTTGGAGAATAGTTGATTGGACGTAGGAACCCAAATCCTTCTGATTGAATAATTTCGAGTACACCTTCCATGAAGAAGAAACCTTCTTTTTCTGCACGAGCCTTTAATATAGCAAAAATTAACTCTTTCTTTGTTAATTTGCTGTAATACGAAATCTTAAATTCTTTCGCATGCTCATATAACTCTTTTAATTTCATGTTTTCTAATGCTGCAATTGACAAATTCATTCAGACACCACACTTTGACATTATTCTCTTTTCACATGGGTAAAGGGAAAATATACGGAAGGCAAATACATAATAATGAAAGGCAATAAGTTCAAGTAGGGTAATATTCACTATTGTAACCCTTTTATCCAGTTTTAATCAATACGTTGTAACACAAATACAAGAAGCGAAGACAAGAAAATTTGTCTCCGCTTTTTATATTGCTTCTGTTTTCTCTTTATTTAATTACTAAATTTGGTTTTTTATTTAAGCTATGGCGTCCGTCAACGAAACGAACTGTTCCGGATTTTGCACGCATAACAAGGGATTCTGTTGTACCAACACTGCCTTTAAATTGAACACCACGTAGTAATTCACCATCTGTTACGCCTGTTGCTGCAAAGATTGCGTCGTCACCTTTCACTAAGTCTTCCATACGAAGGATACGATTTATATCTTCAATGCCCATTTTTTTACAACGAGCTAATTCTGCTTCATTTTGAGGAAGAAGCTTCCCGTGAATTTCCCCGCCCAAACATTTTAATGCAACTGCTGCAAGAACGCCTTCAGGTGCACCACCAGAACCGAATAAAATATCAACACCTGTACGATCAAATGCTGTATTAATTGCTCCAGCTACATCGCCATCATTAATCAATTTAATACGAGCGCCAGCTTTGCGAATTTCTTCAATAATCGCTTGGTGACGCGGACGGTTTAGAACTGTTGCTACAACATCTTCAATATCTTTATTTTTCGCTTTTGCAACAGCGCGTAAGTTATCAATAATAGGTGCGTCAATATCAACTGCACCAACTGCTTCTGGTCCAACTGCAATTTTATCCATGTACATGTCAGGAGCATGTAACAAATTACCGTGATCCGCAATCGCAATAACAGCAAGTGCATTCCAGCCTCCAGCTGCTACGATATTTGTTCCTTCTAACGGATCAACTGCAACATCGACGCGCGGTCCGTATCCTGTACCTAATTTTTCCCCGATGTATAGCATTGGCGCTTCATCCATTTCCCCTTCACCAATTACAACTGTACCTTTCATCGGAATTGTATCGAACACATCGCGCATTGCTGATGTTGCTGCACCGTCTGCTTCATCTTTTTTTCCGCGTCCCATCCAACGCGCTGATGATAATGCTGCAGCCTCTGTTACACGTACTAACTCCATAGATAAACTTCTTTCCACAATAATCCCTCTCCTTTAAGTCTTAATATTTATGCCGTATTTTGTGAACCGGTTCCTTCTATAAAGTGTAGCTTCCGTCAGCAGTAATTCTTCTTCCCCCATTAACGGAAGCACCACCACTTCATCTTCATTTTGCAATAATCAGCAAAACTCCATATCAAGAGTACATTGCCAACAATCATTGCAAATTATGCATTTTTCATTTCTTCAATCTCTTGCCGCGACATTTGTTCTCGCCAAATGTTTGCACCAAGACCTTTAAGCTTGTCTACTATATTTTCATAACCTCGGTCAATATGTTCAAGCCCTGTCACTTCTGTAATCCCTTCAGCCATTAATCCTGCAATTACAAGTGCAGCACCTGCTCGTAAATCGCTCGCTTTTACCTTTGCTCCTTGCAAAGCAACAGGTCCTGTCACAATAGCAGAACGGCCTTCTACCTTAATTTGTGCATTCATCCGGCGCAATTCATCAATATGTTTAAAACGAGCACCGTAAATCGTATCCGTTACAACTCCCGTTCCATGCGCCTTTGTTAAAAGAGTTGTAAAAGGTTGCTGTAAATCGGTCGGAAATCCTGGATACACAAGTGTTTTTACATCAACAATCTTTAACTTACGATCCCCATTTACCGTAATTTGATCATCGTTCGTCTCAACTTGTACACCAGCTTCTCGTAATTTTGCAGTGATTGACTCTAAATGTTGCGGGATTACATTATCAACTGTTACTTCTCCACCAGACGCCGCTCCTAAAATCATGTACGTACCCGCTTCAATTCGGTCTGGAATAATAGAATGGTGACAGCCATGCAGAGAATTCACACCATCAATACGAATCACATCTGTACCAGCACCTTTAATTCGTGCCCCCATACTTGTTAGTAATGTTGCTACATCAATAATTTCTGGTTCTTTCGCAGCGTTTTCAATCACCGTTCTACCTTTTGCACGCACAGCCGCTAGCATAATGTTAATCGTTGCTCCTACACTAACAACATCTAAATAAATACGAGCTCCTCGTAATTCATCCGCTCTTAAATAGATTGCACCTTGCTCATTTGTCACATGTGCACCTAATGCTTCAAATCCTTTAATGTGCTGATCAATTGGTCTTGGCCCTAAGTGACATCCACCAGGAAGCCCAATTACAGCTTTGTTAAAGCGGCCAAGCATAGCGCCCATCAAGTAATAAGAAGCACGTAATTTTTTTACCTTCCCGTTTGGCAAGGGCATAGCAACCATTTTGGAAGGATCAACTGTCATCTCTTCCTCCTGATTGTACGTTACAACTCCTCCAATTTCCTCTAATAGGTCTCCTAACATCTTCACATCTGAAATGTTAGGTACACCACCGATGGTCACTGGAGTATCAGCTAAAATGGTCGCTGGAATTAGGGCAACAGCACTGTTCTTTGCACCGCTCACGCGAATTGATCCGTTTAAAGGTCGTCCACCTTCAATCAGCAACTTTTCCATGTTGAGCTCCCTTCTTATGAATGTATTTATTTTCCTTAAGAATCTCATTTGTTCAGCATACTATCAAGAAAAACAAAAGAGTCAATCATTTTTGACTTTTCTCTTTCCTCAACTTAACAAGCAGTAAGCCCTCACCTTAAAATAGGTAGGCTTTAGGCGAGTAGATGAAGACTAACTGCCCGTCAAGCTATACTCGTCAATTCATCTTAGATACATGATAACGTTTATTAATAGAATCATTCACACCATTTTCCATTTTCACATTTCCTTACAGTTCATGTGAATAAATTGGCAATTCATTTAATCTTAAGACTTGTTCACGCTTTCATTATACAACGAAAGGAAACCGTCTAAAAGACTAGACGGTTTCCAAAACGGAATTTTATTCTTACGCTTTACCGTTAGAACCGAATTCACGAATTTTACCAATAACAGTTGCTTTGATAGCTTCGCGGCCAGGTCCGATAAATTTACGAGGATCGTAAGCTTCTAGGTCTTTGTTTAATACTTCGCGAACAGCTTTTGTAAACTCGATTTGGTTCTCAGTGTTTACGTTGATTTTTGAAGTACCTAAAGAAATAGATTTTACGATATCAGCAGTTGGGATACCAGTACCACCGTGAAGTACTAAAGGTACACCAGTAGCGTCACGAACTTCTTCCATTTCTTTGAATCCTAAGTTAGGCTCACCTTTGTAAGGACCATGTACAGAACCTAAAGCTGGAGCTAGGCAGTCGATACCAGTTGCTTCAACTAGGTGCTTACATTCTGCAGGATCAGCGTAGATAACGCCTTCAGCGATTACATCGTCTTCTTGTCCGCCAACTGTACCAAGCTCAGCTTCTACAGATACGTTACGAGCATGTGCGTATTCTACTACTTTTTTAGTAGTTTCAACGTTTTCTTCGAATGGGTGGTGAGAAGCATCGATCATTACAGATGTGAAACCTGCATCGATTGCTTCTTTACATTTTTCGAAGCTTGAACCATGGTCAAGGTGAATCGCTACAGGAACAGTGATGTTCATTTCTTCGATTAAAGCTTTAACCATAGCTACAACTGTTTTGAAACCAGTCATATGACGAGCTGCACCCTCAGATACACCTAAGATTACAGGAGATTTTTCTTCTTCCGCAGCAGCTAAGATAGCTTGAGTCCACTCTAAGTTGTTCATGTTGAATTGACCAACTGCGTATTTTCCTTCTAGTGCTGTGTTTAGCATTTCTTTCATGGAAACTAAAGGCATGGTAAATCCTCCTAAAAACGTTTTTTGTATCCGATAAATTCTTATCGCTGGTAGTATGACCAGAATAAGGTAAAATATGTATATTTATATACCGGACTTTTTTCTACACTCAATAGGATAACAACTTGTACTCAAAAACTCAACTGTATTCACCTGCTCATCAGTCCATGTAAACGCTTTTTTTCATATTTTTTATAAAAAATTCATTTTTAAGCCTCTACAGTGATTTCATTTCGTACCGCTTGGCGAATCTCATCAATATCAAACGGCTTAGCAAAGTGCATTAAAGCTCCTAAATCTTTCGCTTCTTGGATCATATCCAGCTCTCCATAAGCAGTCATTAAAATAACTTTAATATCTTCATTAATTTCTTTTACATGTTTTAAAATCTCTATACCATCCATACCTGGAATTTTCATATCTAAAATAACTAAATCTGGATTATCCTTTTTCACGATATCTAAAGCTTGAAATCCATTTGCTGCCTGGAACGTTTGATAACCTTCTTTTTGGAACACTTCATGCAACAACACACGAATGCCGTATTGATCATCAACGATTAAAATTTTCCCTTCCATAATCCCCAACCTTTCTGTATAAATACAAGATTAAAAGCTTCTTATATCTTACTCGATTTATTTTCGCTATTCTTTACCAAATTCCTTCCCATTCTTTCTTATTTTACCGCCTACTATTTTGTTATGCTACCTCTATTACTTCGCCTTTCTAAAAAAATAAGCTATAATGAAAGCCGCCTTAACACAATCGAAAGGAGTAATACAATGTTAAAAATTTTTTCTACTCAGCTGAGCGGCTATTTCACAAAGATTTCTCAAAAAGAAGAGATGAATATAGAAGATAGTGCCCGTCTACTTGCACAAGCGTTAGTTGGTGATGGCATCGTTTATTTACACGGTACAAACGAAATGGAAGGCGTTGTTTCGGAAGCATTGCACGGCGCAGAGCCACTAAAACAAGCAAAGCGCTTACTCGAAAATGGTAACCAAGCAGAGGTTACATCCGCAGACCGCGTACTTCTTATCAGTCGTTTTTCAACAGATAAAAACATCATTTCATTAGCGAAACAACTACAAGAAGAAGGACACCCCATTGTTGGTATTTCAGCTATCCAAAATGGCGAATCCTCACTAGAGCAGTTCACAGATGTACATATTGATACAAAATTGCTAAAAGGTTTAATCCCGGATGATGAAGGCAACCGTTACGGGTTCCCAAGTTTAATCTTATCTCTATTTGCTTATCACGGATTAAAATTTACAATTGATGAAATGATAAACGAATATGAGTAAAAGAAAAAGGCGTCCGAATTTGGACGCCTTTTTTATTACTTGCTTTCTTTATTCGTAATAGAAGCTTTTACGAAATCATGGAACAATTGTTGTGGACGGTTTGGACGAGATACAAGTTCTGGGTGGAACTGTGCTGCCACGAACCACGGATGATCTTGTAATTCAATGATCTCTACTAAACGACCATCTGGGCTTGTGCCAGAGAAAATAAATCCAGCGCCTTCCATGTCTTTACGGAATTCGTTGTTGAACTCATAACGATGACGATGACGCTCGTATACAACTGGTTCATTATACGCATTGTAAGCATTTGTTTCTGGAGTAAGCTTACATGGGTATAGACCAAGACGAAGTGTGCCACCTAAGTCTTCTACATCTTTTTGTTCTGGTAATAAGTCAATAATTGCATAAGGCGTGTCAGGATTAATTTCAGAAGAGTTAGCCCCTTCTAATCCTAATACGTTACGTGCAAATTCGATTGATGCAAGTTGCATTCCTAAGCAAATTCCTAAGAATGGAACTTTATTTTCACGTGCATATTGAATTGCAGCGATCTTCCCTTCTACACCACGATCGCCGAAGCCACCTGGTACAAGGATACCGTCTGTGTCGCCAACTAATTCTTTTACGTTTTCTGCTGTTACGTGCTCAGCATTTACCCATTTCACTTCTACATCTGTATCAAATGAATATCCTGCATGGCGAAGTGCTTCTACAACAGAAATGTATGCATCTTGAAGTTCTACATATTTACCAACAAGAGCGATTTTTGTTTTCTTAGATAGGTTACGTACTTTTTCAACTAATGCAGTCCACTCTGTCATATCTGCAGCTGGATTGTCTAGTTTTAAGTGATCGCAAACGATTTGGTCCATATTTTGCTCTTGAAGCGATAATGGAACCGCATATAACGTATCTGCATCGCGCGCTTCAATAACTGCTTTTGTATCGATGTCACAGAATAATGCTAGCTTATCTTTCATATCTTGAGAAACAGGCAATTCTGTACGAACAACGATAATATTTGGCTGAATACCTAAGCTACGAAGTTCTTTAACGCTATGTTGCGTTGGTTTTGTTTTCATTTCACCCGCTGCTTTTAAGTACGGGATTAATGTACAGTGAATGTACATTACGTTGTCACGACCAATATCGCTCTTAATTTGGCGAATTGCTTCTAGGAATGGTAGAGACTCGATGTCACCAACAGTTCCCCCGATTTCTGTAATAACAACGTCCGCATTTGTTTCGCGGCCTGAACGATATACACGCTCTTTAATTTCATTTGTAATGTGAGGAATAACTTGAACTGTTCCTCCTAAATATTCACCACGACGCTCTTTTTGAAGAACAGAAGAGTAAATTTTACCTGTTGTTACGTTGCTGTATTTGTTTAAGTTAATGTCAATGAAACGCTCATAGTGACCAAGGTCTAAGTCTGTTTCTGCGCCATCATCTGTTACGAATACCTCACCGTGTTGGTATGGGCTCATTGTCCCTGGGTCTACGTTAATGTATGGGTCAAACTTTTGGATTGTTACGTTTAAACCACGATTTTTTAAAAGTCTTCCAAGAGATGCTGCTGTAATCCCTTTCCCTAAAGAAGATACTACACCGCCTGTTACGAAAATATACTTAGTCATAAAAGTACTCCCTTCTACTTTGTTGTTATATAATCACCGTTGCAAAGCGCAACGTATGTAGATAACACCGTATCTATCTTATTGTTAGACTCTTTTTATTTTCTAAACAAAAAACAAAAAAGAAAATTGCTCCCCTCATCACAAAAAGTAATAAGTAGGGAGCAATTTTCTTTTATATTTAAACTTTAAAAGTATTATCGTCCTGTTTTAAAGAGCCCAAAAATGATTCTACATGGACGATAATGAAAAGTCAAGAACTACAGTTCTTCCTCTTCTTCTTCTGTTTCATCATACTCGAGTTCTTCGTCAGCGAATTCTTCCTCTTCATCATCTTCATCTAAATCATCAAGATCATCGTCTTCGTCAAGAACCTTGTCCAAATCTTCTACATCATCTTCTTCGTCGTCACCGTCGAAGTCGTCTTCGTCTTCTGCAATGTAGTCATCAAAATCTTCTTCCTCTTCAACCTTACGTTTTTTCTTAGGCTTTGGTTGAGGTAAGATTTCTTCATCGATTTGCTCGTATGGGTACCAACTACGTAGTCCCCAACGGTTTTCCCCTAAATTGATGAAACGTCCATCAATATTTAAATCTGTATAGAATTGTGCGATCTTCGCAGCAACTTGTTCTTGAGTTAGTCCCAGCACTTGAGCGATTTCTCGAACTAAATCATGGAATGACGTTGCCTGTCTTTTATCCTCTAAAACACTATGTACAACTTCAATCATGGATAATTCTTTTAGCTCTTCTGGTGAATATTTCTTAAAATCCACTTATGCGGCACTTCCTTTCTTAAAATATAATCCTATATATAACGGCCTGTTTAAAAAAATCCATACTATTCATTATAAACAAAACTCCAACAAATATGCTACAAAAAAAACGGGAAACTTTCACGAGCAATCGATAAAAGTGATTACAGACCATTATTTACAAGATTAACCTGTAGGGACTATATAAAGCGCGGCTATGAATACAAAAGCGGATTTCCTCTCATTTTCTCCTTCTGGTTTCACTCGGAATGGAGCTAAAAAAGGCACTGGTCGCTTCTATGCATGGCTAGATGCTCTCTCCCGCCTAAAAGAGGGGGGTATATCGTTTTATTTCGGAAGCATATGCGCCCCATGTAATATATACCTAATCTGCATTTCTGTATATTCCTCTAACGTATAAAGTTTTTGCAGGGCCCAGCGTCTAAATCCCCACATTTGTCCTTGAATGAAAATATTATGAGCCAGCAGTTGAATTTCCTTTTTCGTTAATGTAAATGTGCCGTTTTCCGTGCACTGTTCTAAAATATTTTCAAACATTCCCACCATTTGAAACTCTTTTTCTAGCACATATGGTAGAGACTCTTTCGGTAAAAAACGAACTTCTTGATACATAATTAATACTTCTTCTTGCAACTCATCCATTACTTTAAAATAATTCGTAATGGCTACCCTTAAACTTTCAACGCTTCCTTTTTCCGTGCAGACCACTTCTTCTAATCGTTCTTTTACATGTTCGTAAATGCTATCGCATACTAAATACAATACGTCATCTTTCGTACGGATATATTCATAAAGTGTCCCAATACTAAATCCGGCTGCTTTTGCAATTTCCCTCGTCGTTGTCCGAGGAAATCCCTTTTGCTTAAAAAGCTGCACCGCTCCTTTAATCATCTGCTCGCGCCTTAGTGCAACCAATTTCTCATCCTTTACAGACGCATGCACATTGTGCTTAACCATCCTCTTCACCTCTCTCTACCATTTGGAAGGAAAAAGCGTAGGAAAATACCTACGCTTTTTCTCTTATTTCGTTAACATGCGAGAAATTACAAGCCTTTGAATCTCTTGTGTTCCCTCATAAATTTGCGTAATCTTTGCATCACGCATGAACCGTTCTACTGGGTAATCTTTCGTATAACCGTAACCACCAAATACTTGCACTGCTTCAGTCGTTACTTTCATCGCTGTATCCCCAGCAAACACCTTCGACATCGCTGATTCTTTTCCGTACGGAAGTCCTTCTGATTCTAGCCAAGCAGCTTGGTATGTTAATAGGCGTGCTGCCTCTACACTTGTCGCCATATCTGCTAATTTAAAACCAATTCCTTGCTGCGCAGCAATTGGCTTTCCAAACTGATGCCTTTCTCTTGCATACTCCACAGAAGCATCTAAAGCTCCTTGCGCAATACCAACAGCTTGCGCCGCAATACCGTTACGACCACCGTCTAGCGTCTGCATTGCAATTTTGAACCCTTGTCCTTCTTCGCCAAGTAAATTTTCAGCAGGAATACGGCAGTCTTCAAACATGATTTCTGTTGTTGGTGAAGAGCGGATCCCAAGCTTGCTCTCTTTCTTACCAACTGAAAACCCTAGCGCATCGCTTTCTACAATGAATGCACTTGTGCCGCGCTGCTTTGATTCTGGATCAGTCAATGCAAAGACAACGTAAATATCGGCAATGCCGCCATTTGTAATAAAAATCTTAGAACCATTTAAAATGTAATGATCGCCATCTCGCTTCGCTGTCGTTCTCATTCCGCCTGCATCTGAACCAGAACCTGGCTCTGTTAAACCGTATGCACCAATTTTCTTCCCTTCCGCCATCGGGCGTAAAAACTTTTGTTTTTGTTCCTCTGTTCCAAATTTAAAAATGGGCCAACCAGCAAGCGAAGTATGAGCAGATAACGTGACACCTGTCGAAGCGCAAACACGAGATAACTCTTCTACAGCAATCACATACGCTAAGTAATCGCTTCCAATTCCGCCGTATTCTTCAGGCCATGGAATTCCTGTTAAACCAAGGTCCGCCATTTGGTCAAATAAAGCGCGGTCAAATCGTTCTTCTTCATCTCGCTCCGCTGCTGTCGGCGCCACTTCATTTCTCGCAAAATCTCGAACCATTTTTCGTATCATTTCATGCTCTTCCGATAATTTAAAATCCATGTTCCTTCCCCCCACTCTCTCTTCTCTTTATAACGCTCGGCTAATAACAAGCCGCTGTATTTCACTCGTTCCTTCATAAATCTCACAAATTTTTGCATCACGGAAAAATCGCTCAACTGGATAATCTTTCGTATAGCCGTAACCGCCAAATACTTGTACCGCTTCAATTGCGACATCCACCGCTGTTTTCGAAGCAAATAGCTTTGCGATAGATGCTTCCTTCCCGCAAGGAAGTCCCTGTGCCCTAAGCGATGCCGCTCTATATACAAGTAACCTCGAAGCTTCTACGCTCGTAGCCATATCTGCCAGCTTAAAGCCCAGTCCTTGCTGCGCGGCAATTGGCTTTCCAAATTGCTGACGCTCCTTCGCATAATCCACTGCACATGCTAGCGCTGCCTCGGCGATGCCAAGTGCCTGTGCTCCAATACCAATGCGACCGACATCTAAATTCGCCATCGCTACTTTAAAACCTTGTCCTTCTTCACCAAGCAAGTTTTCTACTGGTACTTTCATATCTTCAAATGTTAATTGCACTGTACGAGAACCAAGCAGTCCCATCTTATGTTCGTCTTTTCCAACGATTAAGCCTGGTGTATCTTTCTCTACAATAAACGCAGAAATTCCGCTCTTCCCTGCATCTGGATTCGTAGAAGCAAACACGATATATGTATCCGCCTCGCCACCGTTTGTAATAAATACTTTTGAACCGTTAATGACATAGTGATCACCTTGCTTTACGGCTCTTGATTTTAAGCTACCTGCATCTGATCCCGCATTTGGCTCAGTTAAAGCAAATGCACCTAAATATTCACCCGTCGCTAGTTTAGAAACATATTTTTGCTTTTGTTCTTCTGTTCCAAAATATAAAATTGGGTTTGTTCCAACCGATGTGTGTACCGCCAAAATAACACCAATTGTCGCGCTCACCTTTGATAATTCCTCAATAGCTAAAATGTAAGAAATGAAATCCATTTCCGCACCGCCATATTTTGCTGGTGCTGGAATCCCCATAAGTCCAAGCTCACCCATTTTCTTCAAAATCTCTCTAGGAAACACCCCTTGTTCCATCTCTGGAACAAAGGGAGCGATTTCCTTTTGTGCAAAATCTCGAACCATTTTCCTCATCATCTGCTGCTCTTCTGTAAAACGAAAATTCATATGCCCCGCCCCCATTTGCGATATATCTTTTTTCAACCACCTGGTAAGACCACTACTTTGTAAAAAAGAGGGAGACCTACCCTTGCTTTCTATTCGTATACGTAGAAACCACGACCTGTTTTTCGACCTAACCAACCAGCATTCACATATTTACGTAATAACGGACATGGGCGATACTTACTATCTCCTAGTCCTTCATGCAGAACCTCCATAATGTACAAACACGTATCTAGACCAATAAAATCTGCTAATGTTAATGGCCCCATTGGATGATTCATACCGAGCTTCATCACTTCATCAATTGCTTCTTTTGTTGCGACGCCTTCATATAGCGTATAAATCGCTTCATTAATCATCGGTAATAAAATACGGTTGGAAACAAATCCAGGGAAATCATTTACTTCAACTGGTACTTTTCCGATTTTCTTTGTAATGTCTTCGATTGTTTCGTATACTGCATCATCTGTTGCAAGACCCCGAATGATTTCAACAAGCTTCATAACCGGAACTGGATTCATAAAGTGCATCCCAATTACTTTCTCTGGTCTTTTCGTTACCGCTGCAATTTCTGTAATTGGTAAAGACGATGTATTTGTCGCCAAAATCGCATGTTCTGGTGCAATTTCATCTAAATTCGCGAAAATTTTCTTTTTAATATCCATTTTCTCAACGGCTGCCTCAATAACAAGATCTGCTTCTTTTACACAATTTAATTCAAGCGTCGCTGTAAGACGATTTAAAGTTGCTTCCTTTGACTCTTCATCCATGCGTCCTTTTTCTACTTGGCGTGCTAAGTTTTTTGTAATAATGGATAATCCCCGATCTAATTGCTCTTGTTTCAAATCCTGCATATATACGTCATATCCTGCCATCGCACATACTTGTGCAATACCTGAACCCATTTGCCCCGCACCGATTACAACAATTTTTTGTACACTCATTTTTTCTCCCCCTTTTTATTAATGAACTTCAATCATAATCGCGTCGCCTTGACCACCGCCGCTGCAAATCGATGCAATTCCAATGCCGCCGCCGCGCTGCTTCAGTGCATGAATAAGCGTTACAATAATCCGTGCCCCGCTTGCTCCAATTGGATGTCCCATCGCAACCGCGCCACCGTTTACGTTAATTTTTTCCGGATCAATTCCTGCAATATTTGCACTCGCAATTGCAACTGCTGCAAAGGCTTCGTTAATCTCAAATAAGTCAATCTCATCCACTGTCTTACCTGTTTTCTTCAAAAGCTCATTAATCGCATAGCCTGGCGTTCTTGGGAAATCTTTCGCTTCTACCGCAATTGCTGTATGTGCTAAAATCGTCGCTAACGGTTTTCTTCCTTCTTGCTGCGCTCTGTCCTCGCTCATTAATACAAGCGCCGCACCGCCATCATTTAACCCTGGTGCATTTCCAGCCGTTACTGCCGCTGTTTTATCAAATACAGGCTTTAGCTTTGCTAGCTTTTCAACTGTTGTATCTTCGCGCGGCGCTTCATCTTTTGTAACAACAATCGGCTCACCTTTTCGCTGCGGTACAGATACCGGTACGATTTCCTCTTCAAGTCGACCTTCCTTCTGCGCAGAAACTGCACGCTGATGACTGCGATATGCCCATTCATCTTGCGCTTCGCGAGAGATTCCGTCCTCCTTCGCGACTTCTCCGCCATACACACCCATATGTACGCCAGAAAATGAACACGTTAAGCCATCTACTACATTTAGATCGGCAACTTGATTATGTCCCATCCGGTATCCCCATCGTGCACCTTGTAAAATATAAGGACTATTGCTCATCGATTCCATTCCGCCTGCTACAATAAGCGTTTGATCTCCAGTACGAATAATTTGATCAGCCATTGTTACAGCTCGAAGACCAGATGCACAAACTTTATTCACTGTTTCTGTACGAGTTTCCCAAGGAAGTCCAGCTTCTCTCGCCGCTTGGCGCGAAGGAATTTGCCCCTGCCCTCCTTGAATCACCGCTCCGAATATAACTTCTTCAACATCATTTGCAGCAACATCCGCTCGCTCAAGCGCAGCTTTAATCGCAATTCCTCCAAGTTCCGTTGCTTTTACATCCTTTAAAGATCCCCCAAACTTTCCAACCGGTGTTCTTGCAGCACTTAAAATAACTGTTCTTACCACGTTTATTTCCCCCATTTCTTTTTTTCGGCGCTGAGCGCCCGCTCGATACTCCTACGCTGAGAAGAGGTGCAAATCTTGCACCTCTTTCTAAAGTTGTATGGATTCTTACGTATTACATAACTTCTTTTTTAGACCCAATTACAGAGCGTTCTAAAATCTCTGTTACATCAAGTGTCTGAACTTGCTCTTCTACTTCTTTTGCTTTCGTACCGTCACTAATCATCGTTAGGCAGTACGGGCATCCCGTACCAATGATTGACGGTTTCACAGCAAGTGCTTGCTCTGTACGTGCAACGTTAATGCGCGAACCTGTTGTTTCTTCCATCCACATAAGTCCGCCGCCTGCGCCGCAGCACATGCCTGTTTCACGATTACGCTCCATTTCAACAACTTTCACACCTGGAATTGCTTTTAAAATACTGCGCGGTGCTTCATATACTTCGTTGTATCTTCCTAAATAACAGGAGTCATGATACGTAATTGTCTCTTCAATACGGTGAACCGGCTCTAATCGTCCTTCTTTCACCCACTGTGCTAATAATTCTGTATGGTGATAGACTTCTGCTTGTAGGCCAAAGTCTGGATACTCATTTTTAAATGTGTTATAGGCATGCGGATCAATCGTAACGATTTTCTTCACGCCTGCTTTTTCAAATTCTTCAATGTTCTTTGTGGCCATCTCTTGGAATACAAATTCGTTTCCAAGGCGGCGCGGCGTATCTCCCGAGTTCTTTTCTTTATTACCAAGAATCGCAAAGGAAATGCCCGCTTTATTCATCAGCTTCGCAAATGATATTGCAATTTTCTGACTGCGGTTATCATAAGATCCCATTGAGCCTACCCAGAATAAATATTCGAACTCTTCGCCAGTCTTTGTTTTCTCTTTCACTGTTGGAACGGTTACTTCATCATCGCCTTGGCGCCACGTTTCACGCTCTTTACGGTTCAGCCCCCACGGATTCCCTTGGCGCTCAATATTTGTCATCGCACGCTGCGCTTCTGGATCCATTTTTCCTTCTGTTAAAACGAGATAACGACGTAAATCAATAACTTTGTCAACGTGTTCATTCATAACTGGACATTGATCTTCACAATTGCGGCACGTTGTACATGCCCAAATCTCTTCTTCTGTAATGACGTCTCCGATTAAACTTGGATCATAAGCAAGTGCTGTAGCAGCCGATTCTTGTTGCCCTTGCCCCGCTGCCATCATCGCTAACTGATTTCCTTGTGTATTGTTAAACGCAACCGCCGGAACCCATGGGGCCCGTGATGTTACCGCTGCCCCCTTATCCGTTAAGTGATCGCGAAGTTTTAAAATTAAATCCATTGGTGACAACATTTTGCCCGTTCCTGTTGCCGGGCACATATTTGTACAGCGCCCGCACTCTACACAAGCGTATAAATCAATAAGCTGCGTCTGTTTGAAATCCTCAATTTTCCCAACGCCGAATGTTTCTTGTGTCTCATCTTCAAAATTAATTTTTTCAAGTTTCCCTGGATTAGAAAGGCGAGTAAAGAATACATTAGCAGGTCCGGCAATTAAATGTGCGTGTTTTGATTGTGGTACATAAACTAAAAACGTTAACAAAATAAGTAGATGCACCCACCAAGAGAAATAGAACACAGAAATGGCTGCGGTTTCATTTATTCCTGAGAAAACGTAAGCGATTCCAGAAGCGATTGGTTCGCTCCACGAAAGCTCTTCGCCGTGCCATATAATGCCCATTCCGTTACCAAGTAGTACAGAAAGCATTAAGCCTCCGATAAAAATAAGAACAAGGCCTGATTTAAAATTACGTTTTAAACGAACAAGTTTTTCAACGTATCTTCTATGAAAAGCCCAAAAAACTGCGATTAAAATCATAAGTGTGATAATTTCCTGGAAGAATGTAAATGCAGGGTATAGTGGTCCAAGTGGAAGATGTGATCCTGGTGCTAATCCTTTCCAAACGAAGTCAATTGCTCCAAATTGGACAAGAATAAATCCGTAAAAAAACATAACGTGCATGATACCGCTTTTTTTATCTTTCAGCAATTTTTTTTGACCGAAAACGTTAACCTTAAGAATATCCCACCTCTCTTTAAAGCGGCGATCAAATTCTACTTTTTTTCCTAATTGTATGTAGGCCATCCTTGTTCGTATCAAATATACAAACAAATATCCAGCATAAGCAATAACAGCAATGGCAGCCAGCCAATTAATGATCAGTAAACTATTCATTTTTATGATACCCCTCTCTTTGTAAGACCTCTTTCTTTTAGAATCTTCGAAAATAAATAATTTTCTGAATTATATCTCCTATCCCCATTATATAATGAGTGAGCATTCAGTCAACAGTTTTTTGTTATACAACACAACATTTTTTCATAAAGCTGTTTATTTAGGTGAAACTATAAGAATGAATTCTCAGGAGGTAATTTGATAATGGTCTTTTTATCTCTCTTACTAATATGCTTAGTCATATGGGTCTCACTCGACTTTTTACTTGGAAGAAAACATCATTTAAAAAAAATAAAGTCCCGCCCTTTTCCCTTACGACGTAGCAATTTTAAATTGTATACATGGGGAACAAATTTATACAATGATTTATTTCTGGATATAAAGGGGGCAAAGCATCATATACATATTTTATTTTTCATTGTCAAAAATGATGAAATTAGTCAAACCTTTTTACGGCTTCTCACTGAAAAAGCCAAACAAGGTATAGAAGTACGTCTCCTTCTCGATCGTATAGGAAGCCATCATTTATCAGATGAAGCCATTCGCTCACTCAGGCAACATGGTGTATCTTTTTCATATTGTCATAAAATCAAGATCCCTTTTCTCTTTTTTTCTGCAAACCAAAGAAATCATAGAAAAATTACGATTATCGATGGGAAAATTGGTTATATTGGAGGTTTCAACATTGGAGAAGAATATTTAGGGCATGATCCTGAATTGGGCCTTTGGCGTGATTATCATTTACGCCTGACTGGCGAAGGCGTACAAGATTTACAAAAACAATTTTTGCACGATTGGCGCGATGATACAAATGAAGATTTATTAGAAGAAGCATCATTTTTTCCTAAACAGATGCCAGGACCTATGCTACACCGCTTTATCCCAACAGACGGTGCCTATTTACAGGAAACATTTGTATCACTTATTGAAAGTGCAAAAGAGGAATTATATATTGGGACACCCTATTTCATTCCGGGAAAAATAGTAATGAATGCATTATTACAAGCAAAAAAACGAGGTGTTCGCATTACGATTCTCGTTCCTAAAAAAGCAGATCACCCACTCGTTCGCGAAGCTAAATTACCATACTGCCGGAAATTGATGAGGGCAGGGTGTAATATTTATGAATTTCAACAAGGATTTTTTCACGCGAAAATTATTATGGTAGATAATCATATTTGTGATATCGGAACAGCTAATTTTGATATGAGAAGTATATACATCAATCATGAAATAAATTGTCTCCTATATGATCGGGCTTTTATACAAGAAATTAAGGTGCACATTAGCAAAGATATAGAGGGATCTACATTGCTTACTTGGAAAGATGTTTCCTCTCTCTCCCTTGTCGATAAAGGAAAAGAATGGATTGGGACGTTACTAGCGTTTTTCTTATGAAATGAAACTTTTATAATTAAATAATAAATAACGGGGGTAGGACAGATGATTATGCGCTTTGGGTATGTCTCACATGCAGTCGCTTTGTGGGACTGCTCCCCTGCTAAAACAATGACATTTACAACGTGGAAAAAGCTTGGTAAACAGGAACGAGAAGAAAAATTATATAATATTACAATGCAAAACCTTATGCATACATTACGTATCCTGCATTACAATATCGCACATGAAATTCCATTATACCGATTATCATCTTCTATCGTCCCACTCGCAACCCATCCTGAAGTTGATTTTGATTATATCGATATATTTACACCCTTTTGGCGTAAGATGGGGAAATTAATTCGAGAGCATAACTTACGAGTCAGCTTTCATCCAAATCAGTTCACATTATTTACAAGTGAAAAACCTCATATTACAGACAATGCGATCCTAGATATGACGTATCACTATAACGTATTAGATGCAATGGGATTAGCAGACTCTTCCTACATTAATATCCATATTGGGGGTGCATATGGCAACAAAGAGAAAGCTTTACTGCGCTTTCATGAAAACTTAAAAAAACTCCCCCCTCATATCAAGCAGCAAATGACACTTGAAAATGATGATAAAACATATACAGCTTCTGAAACATTAGCTGTTTGTGAGCAAGAAAGAATCCCTTTTGTATTTGATTATCATCATCACATGGCAAATCTTTGTGATGAACCGTTAGAGGACCTACTACCTGCTATTTTCGAAACATGGAATCATACAAATATCATCCCTAAGATTCATATTTCTTCACCAAAATCGGAGAAGGAATTCAGGGCCCACGCTAATTATATTGATGCTACATTTATAAAACCCTTTTTACACGTCACGAGAGAACTAAATCAAGATTTCGATATTATGATTGAGAGCAAGCAAAAAGATTTAGCTCTTTTTCAATTATTAGATGAGCTCGCTTCTATAAGAGGAGTGAGACGAATAAGCGGTGCAGCGTTACAATGGTAATTGTAACGTTTTTTCATGATGCCATTCTCTTCGGGGTGATATTATTAAAATATAGTATTTTGCTAAGGGCGTTGAAACGCATGAACAATGGTCATTTTTATATAAGCAAAATTGTGACCAGATTCACGTTTTTTAGTTAGCAAGCTTATTAATTTATTACAGAAGCGGCTCCTTAACATAAACATTTACTTAATAAAAAATAAAGAACCCATACCCTGGGTTCTTTATTTTCATCTTAGTATTCAAATGGCAAATCAGAAGCTAACTGTACTTCTTGATCATTATGAGTTATTGTATGACTTTCCTCTACTAATTTATCTCCAAAAGAAATACCCCATACCATCGCTAACGTCAACATACTACCGATAAGTAGCTTTTTCATATTCCATCACCTACATGCTTTTCTTTCAATATATCATGAAAATTTATCCATTCTATATGCAATTATGCATATCCATTAATATCCATACCTTAATTCTATCTACTTTTATAAAACACTCATTTTTATCCCTATTAATAAGCCTCTTACCGAGAAAAGCATTACTTTAATTTTTTTAAAAGTGTATCTTTATACTCATGCAGTTCTAATAAATCAAAGAAGAACAGCGCTTTTTCATAAGCTTCCTGAATGTCTTCCTGTGCATTTCCTAACCTTTCAAGACATTCACCTTTTTGATATTGCAATTGTCCAATAAATGACATGCTATTAATACGGCAAGAGATTTTAATTGCCTTTATAACCTGGTAAAGCGCCTCTTCATACCGCTCATCTAAATACAGTGCTTTTGCATGGTTATATCTAACCTTCACAGCAAATTCTTCATTGCTATGTAGAGATTCCAATTGTTTTAAAATACCTTCAAACAACTCAATACTTTTTTTGAAATATCCATTTTCTGCATAAATGTTTGCTATAGCATTTTCTATATATAAATTTTGAAATACATCAATTCCTGCTAATTCTTGATTGAGTAATTTTTTTAGTTCTAAAATACAATATTCATAATTTATCTTTTTTAACATATATGCTGCTAAATAATACTGCCATTGAAGAAATTGTTGAAATTCTGGATGATACTCATCTTTTTTGAGCTCCTCCCAGGTTTTATTATAAATTTCTTTATACTTCTTTTGTTTGCAAAGTACTATAATATGATCTTTAAACTGTTTCTTTCTTTCAATATCAGAATAAATGAGCACTTCATAAAAATGAATGATGGGAACTCTTAGCTTTGCTGCAATTCCTTGGAGTATATCCATACTTGGATATACTGAACCTGCTTCAATTCTGCTCACTTCTGATTGATGACATATATTATCAGATAACTGTTTTTGTGTTAAACCTCTTAACATTCTAATTTTCTTTATTTCCGCTCCCAGCTTTGCTGCGTGCATAATTGTTCACCATCCCATTACAGAAATCTAACTTCCGAAGTTGTCATACCACTACAATACTGGTTTTTGACAATTTTTGACATGAAACATTGCATAATATGTATCATTTAGCAAACCTTTCTTGTAAATCATCTTATACAAATACAATACTCGTAGTGTTAGAGATGAATGATAGAAAAGTTGCTAGTGTATTCCTTGTTTTTGGTCTACTCTATCCTTTATCAATGGAAGCAATTCTCGTGCCCCAGAAATTGATAAAAGTGAAGCGAACGTTGAAGTTGCTCAACCTAGTTTCATAATTAGTACATAAACTGAACCACAAAACGTCACAGTGGGAAATATCGCTAAAAATACTTAAAAGTTGAAGTACAAGAGGTTAACGCGTAACAAAAACAAGTTACCACTGAAAAAATGTTGATTTTCAACCTACAAACAAAAAGGCAAAAGAAAATCAAGCCGAAGTACGTCTTTCCCAAACATATAAAAATAACAAAATATATGGTCAAGACATCATTGTTAAAATAGATAAGCATGAGGCAATTAAGACTATTAGTGGTAAAGTTGCCCAAAATCTAGAACAGCAACCTAATCTTACTATACCAAATTTTTTGTCGAAAAACGAAGTAAAATCTGTATTACGCAATATTCCAACACGGATACTCCTTCTTAGCAACAGTAAATAATAAGGAGAATAATAGAAAAAGATGTTTACCACTATAACCGGTAAACATCTTTTTTATATCCAGCCCTTTTCTTCCGCAATCGCAATTGCTTCAAGTCGGTTTTTCGCATTTAATTTTGTTAACACATCTGAAATATAATTCCGTACAGTACCAGATGAAAGATACAGTGTCTTCGCAATTTCATTTGCTGTTTTTCCTTCTTTCGCTAATAGAAGTACTTCTTTCTCACGATCTGATAATGGATTTTGTTCTTGCCATAACCCAAACATTAATTCAGGGGAAATCTCTCGTTTTCCTTGCATCACATTGCGAATCGCTGCCGCTAAATCTTCACTTGGGCTATCTTTTAATAAATACCCGTAAACACCCGCTTTCATTGCTCTTTCAAAATATCCTGGACGTGCGAATGTCGTTAAAATCATTACCTTACATAATGATTTTTTCTTCTGCAATGTTTCAGCAACATCTAAGCCGCTTTGAATCGGCATTTCAATATCCATAATACTAATATCTGGCTGTAATGATTCAATTAACTTTAAAGCTTCTTCCCCATTTGCCGCTTGTCCAACTACTTCAATATCATCTTCTAGATCAAGAAGGGCTCTTAGTGCTCCACGAAGCATTCGTTGATCTTCAGCAATAATAATTCGAATCATGCCCTCACCTCATCTTTTCCTGTTCTAATTACGATTGGAACTTTTACCGTTAAAAGCATCCCGGGATGCGTTTCATCTAGTTCAATTGCCCCATCAATAAGTGCAATTCGTTCTTTCATACCGCGAATGCCATTTCCATCATGACCTTGTGCTTGTAACCCCACTCCATTATCTTTCACCTGCAAAATAAGTTCTCCTTGTGCTTCAAATATAGAAACTGTACACATCGATGCCTTACTATGCTTAACAACATTTGTTACAGCCTCTCTTAAACACATACCTAAAATATTTTGTTCAAGCGGTGACAATGCACTAGAACTCGCCTTCTGTTCTACTTCTAGCGTAATATTAGCCGCTTGCAAAATTGCCTTTATTTGTTCAAGCTCTTCCTCTACCGTAATCATCCGCATATCAGAAATTAATTCACGCAGCTGTTTTAAAGCTGTGCGTGATGTTTGTGTAATTTCCTTGGCTTCAAGACTTGCACGCTCCGGATTTTTCGCAATCAACTTCTCAACAAGCTGACTTTTTAGCGTAATAAGAGATAACGTATGCCCTAACGTATCGTGAAGATCTCTTGCGATTCGCTGACGTTCTTCACGCTTTACTAGGTCTTTAATCTGTTCATTTGCTTCGTTTAATTGCATTCTCAACATTTTTTTCTGATTAAAGTTACGCATACCAAATGGTGTAAGAAGCATTAAAATAAACATTGGAACTATATTGACTAAACTTGTAGTTGTTAGCTGCTTTACATACACGAATATAAAAGCTCCAAGCATTACAATCAAAAGACCAAACAACACTCGAAATACTTTTTTAGTTGGTGCAAATCCTATCGCACTTGCAGTAAAAAAGCCAAAAAAGATCATAAAGGGATTATAGAGTAAAGCAAATAGGAATATGAGCACCATTTGAATACACGCCCATAAAATAAACGTCTTTTTCACAAAATAAAGCTGACGGTATGTGATGACAAAAATCATCAGCATACCGATCCCCATTAAAAGCTTCCATCCTGATACTTGCGTTAAATTATAAATTGGGAATAGTAGATATACAAACCACATATAGGGGAAAAACCCCATATGCTTCGGAAAAATTTCAAACTGCTTCTTCTCGATCATTTATACCGCTTCCTGTCTTTTTCTTATATATATTGATATTACAACAAACATAAGGAAATAACCTCCTAAAATCGCGATATTCTCCCAGCCTATAGATTTCCCCGCTACAATATCCCATGCCCCGCTTCCGAAGTGATATGTTGGTGTCCACTCTCCAATTGTTCTTAGCACCTTTGGAAAGATTTCGATTGGCATCCATAAACCGCCTAGTACTGCTAAACTCATATTTAAAATGTTTGCGAGACCAGAAGCTGCATCTGCCTTCTTAATTGAACCTACAATCGTTCCAAGTGCTAAAAACGGCGTCACACCTATTAATAGCCATAATCCAGCACCAATCCATTGCCCGATCGTTAATTCCACGTTATTGATTAGCATGCCTGCAAGAAAGATCACAAGTATTGAAAAAGCATTTACCACTGTTTGAGAAATAATTTTAGCTGTTAAATATGCTCCCTCTGGAAGTGGTGTAATTTTTAAAAGATGTGTCCATCCCTGCCCTTTTTCTTGAGAAAGTCTCACACCAAAACTAAAAAGTGCTGTTCCTACAATACTGAAAGTAGCCATCGAAATTAAATAGTGCGCTTTCCAAGCATCTCCGTTCTGTGGTACTTGAATGACATTTGTAAAAATGTAATAAAACAGAACTGGCATTAATAATGAGAAAAAGATAAATAATTTATTGCGAAACGTACGTAAGATTTCTATTTTACATTGCATCCATAAGGCTTTCATGCAATTCCCTCCTTCTGATTTGCGACAAACTGTTCAAACGCTTCATCAAGACTTCCTCGTTCAACTGAGATATCTGTAACAGGTAAATTCTCTTTATAAATTGCTTGCAACGTAGCATCCGTATCATCTGTTGTGAGAATAACACGCGATTCATGAAACTGTACTGCTGTAACATGCGGTAGCCCCTTCAGCAAGCCTGTCGGAATTTTTTCTTTTGTATAAAATGAAATGGTTTTTCGAGAAATCGTTGCTTTCATTTCCTCCGGAGTTCCATCAGCAATGATTTCTCCGTTTGCAAATAGTAAAATTCGATCTGCTAACGCATCTGCTTCTTCTAAATAATGCGTTGTCAAAATAATCGTTTTCCCTTCACTTGCTAGCTTTCGGATCGTTTCCCAGAAAGCCTTTCTAGACGTAATATCCATTCCGACAGTCGGTTCATCTAAAAATAATAAATCCGGGTTTCCAGCAAGTGCGAGTGCAAAGTTTAATCTTCTTTTTTGACCACCTGATAATTTTTCACAACGCTGCCTTTTTTCCGATTCTAAATTTGATAACTGAAGCAATGTTTCTTTTGCAATTGGATTCGTATAATAGCTGCGAAATAGGTCAATTGCTTCCTCCACTGATATACTATCGATAACACTCACCTCTTGTAGCATTGCACCGAGGCGATTACGAACTGCTCGCCGCTTGGGACTCTTTCCAAATATAGAAACACTTCCTTCTGATGGATCCTTTAATCCAAGCATCATTGAGATTGTTGTTGTTTTCCCTGCACCGTTTGGCCCAAGAAGTGCAACAATCTGCCCCTTCTCCACATGAAATGAAACGTTATTTACAGCCTTTTTATGTTTAAATGTTTTTGAAACACCATTTACTTCAATAATCTTTTCCATCTTGCCACCTCCACTATTCCTTATATTTACATTGTATATATTGGAAGAGATGGAAAACAGTACGATGCGTCATGATGTGAATATGACAATTGTCATAAAGTGAAACTTTAATCAGTGGGGAGATGTATCCCCACTGATTATTAGCCCTCACCAATTCGGCTACGAGCAGTTTATCTCTTACCTAGCTTGCTTTCTCCGAATTTTAAGGTGGGAATATTACTGCCAGCGAATAGCGGGAGAAATACTTACGAAAGAAATTAACCAGTTAATTCCACTTCGAAACTTCAATGGAGATGAGTTAATCGCACGCAAGTAGCAGGACAAAAACAAACATGATACAATCGTATAAGATTTATAATTGAGGAAGGACAGTGGTTTTTTATGATTATTCGTAATGAACAAGATTTGGAAAGTTTACGAAAAATCGGCCGCGTTGTTGCGCTTGCACGCGAAGAGATGAAAAAACAAGCAAAGCCAGGTATGACAACGAAAGAGCTTGATTTGATCGGTAAAAAAGTATTAGATGAGCACGGTGCTATTTCTGCACCTGAAAAAGAATATGATTTTCCAGGTGTAACTTGTATTAGTGTAAATGAAGAAGTTGCACACGGTATTCCAAAAGATCAAGTATTAAAAGAAGGCGACTTAGTAAATGTTGATGTATCTGCGGCACTTGACGGTTATTATGCAGATACAGGTATCTCTTTTGTTCTTGGGCAAGATGAAGAAAAAGAAAAACTTTGCCAAGCAGCAGTAGATGCATTTTGGGCAGCAATGAAAAAAGTAAAAGCTGGTTCGAAACAAAACCAAATCGGTCGTGCAGTTTCTAACTTTGCTCATAAAAATGGCTATGCCGTTATCCAAAACTTAACAGGTCATGGCATCGGTCTTAGCTTACACGAAGCACCAAATCACATTCTAAGCTACTACGATCCAATGGATAATGCACTTCTTAAAGATGGTCTTGTTATCGCTGTAGAACCTTTCATTTCTATGAAAGCTGACCATATTATTGAACGCGGCGATGACGGTTGGACATTTGTAACACCAGATAAAAGCCTTGTTGCACAATGTGAACATACAGTCGTCGTAACACGCGGTGAGCCGATTATCTTAACTGAACTGTAAGGGATAAAAGGAATGTAAGTGGCATTCCTTTTTCTATACAAAAAAGAAGAGAAATCACACTGATTTCTCTTCTTTTCATATGGATGCCTTACATCTACTGATAATTATCATAAAATGTGGAAACATGACAATTATCATGTTCAAAAGGTTCAAGCATAGGAAAAGGAAATCTCACCATAGATTTCTTTTCCCTACATAATCTAAAGCTTGGGTACACTAGACATGCAATTTAGGGGCTTTCAAAACAAGAAAGCGAACCTTTGTCTAAAATAATAGCACATACATCTTCTCTAAAAATATGCAAATATGCATATGAAATGATCCTACTTTTATTTCTCAACTTGAATTAATTGAAAATACAAAAAACAAGAGATAGAATAGAGTCGTTATCCGTCTTCTTTTGTCAGTCAGATAGAATAGAAGAATAGGAGAGGAATATATGAAGAGAACATTGAAACAAAAAATAGTAAGCTCTTTGCTTGCTGCAACACTCGCTGTCAGCTTAGCTCCAATTGGACAAGCAAAAGCTGATTCCCCGTCAGAAACGATCAAAACTCCACCTATTACAGGGCAAGTTGATGCTAACCGTGCAATCGAACACGTCCGTTTTTTATCAGAAACAATTGGCCCGCGCCCTGGTGGAACACAATCAGAAAAATGGGCTTCTCGCTATGTTGGGATGAAATTACAGTCAATGGGATATGAAGTAGAATATCAGCCATTTGCTGTACCCGATCAATATGTGGGATTTATTGATTCTCCTTTATCACGTTCAAAAAACTGGCAAGCAGGCGCTGCTCCGAATGCTTTAATTTCTACTGAGGCTGTTACCGCTCCCCTCATTTTTGTACCAAATGGAACAAACCTAGACGAAATTCCAAATGAGGTAAACGGGAAAATTGTCTTATTTGAAAGAGGTGAAACAGTAACGGACTACAACAAACAAGTAGAAAATGCCGTTGCAAAAGGTGCAAAGGGTGTCCTCTTATATAGTTTAATTGGCGGTCGCGGTAACTATGGACAAACTTTCAATCCAAGATTAACGAAAAAACAGTCAATCCCTGTATTTGGTCTTGCTTATGCACAAGGTAATACCTTCAAAGAAGAATTAACAAAAAAGGGAAATGCAATCCTTTCTTTAAAAGCACGACATGAATCAAACCTACAATCTCTAAATGTTATCGCGAAAAAGAAACCGAAGAACAGCACTGGAAATGAAAAAGCTGTTATCGTAAGTTCCCATTATGACAGTGTTGCTGGAGCACCAGGAGCAAACGACAATGCCTCTGGAACAGGTTTGGTATTAGAATTAGCTCGCGCATTTCAAAATGTAGAAACTGACAAGGAAATCCGTTTTATTGCTTTCGGATCAGAAGAAATGGGACTAATCGGATCTGAACATTACGTTGACAACTTATCACAAACAGAACGCGCTCGTATTTTAGGTGTGTTTAATGCTGATATGGTTGCTACAAGCTATGAGAAAGCAAAAAATTTATATGCAATGACTTCAGATGGATCTACGAATCTTGTAACTGATGCTGCACTAAATGCTAGTAAGCAATTAAATAATGATCTTGTTCTTCAAGGAACATTCGGTTCTAGTGACCATGTACCGTTTGCTTATGCTGGCATCCCTGCAGCTCTGTTCATTTGGATGGGAGTAGATAGCTGGGATCCACTTATCTATCATATTGAAAAGGTATACCATACACCACAAGATAACGTTCTAGAAAACATTTCACCTGAACGTATGAAAATGGCGTTAGATGTCATTGGTACTGGTGTTTATGATGTTCTTCAAAAACCAGCTATACAAACAGGGCAGAAAGCTGCTTAATTATCATCAAAGCCACTCACTCCAAAGTGGTGGCTTTTTTTGTTAAAAAAAAATAAATATGCATAAAAGCATATTTATTTCAAGGTATTATCATGTATAATACTAAATATAACAATAACTAAATATAACAATAATAATTATACTTGATAAGAACATTTCTATTATTAAAAACAACGATTCTTGCAGGTGTATTAACTTTTGCTGGACAGGAGCTACTGCTGCAACCATTCAAGAACAAAGCTTTACAAAATACTATTTCTAATTTCGCTATAGAAAACCCCCCTTCAGGTTGCATTCTTTCCTTCACCTTATCATGAAGTTTTTTTGAATATCTACCTAAAGGGAGTAATATCAATAGTAATTTTTTAAATTTGTCTGCTACTCAGATTACAGTGTAATCAATAATCTAAAGCTTTTTTATTATTTTATTCGTTGACGAGCGAATAGAAGTCCACCTAAAAGGAACAATACCATACCTCCAACAATTGAAATGATTTCCGTGGATGTTCCTCCTGTGTTAGGAAGTAATACTGTCGGCTTATCATTTTCTGTAGTAGGTGGAACTTTTGAATCGTTATTTGTGTTTGGATCTTTTGGATCTGTGCTTGGATCTTTTGGATCTGTGCTTGGATCTTTTGGATCTGTGCTTGGATCTTTTGGATCTGTGCTTGGATCTTTTGGATCTACGTCCTTGATTTTTGTATTCGTGATGTCATAACCATTCACTTCTGTTTGGTATCCATCTACTTTTTGTTCTTTCACTTCATACTTATATGCCTTTCCTTCGGCATCGTATGCCGCTAAATCTTTGAATTCATATTTCCAACCGCTTGCTTCACTTACTTCTTGTGTCGCAAGCACTTGGCCATTTTGTAGTAAGTCTACTTTGATCATTGCCGGACGATCTTTCGCATTGTCGTCTTTCCATGTCTTCGTTCCTTCTACTTTTGTTTGACCAACCTTTGTATTCGTGATGTCATAACCTTTTACTTCTGTTTGATATCCGTCTACTGCTTGTTCTTTTACTTCATACTTGTATGCCTTTCCTTCGGCATCGTATGCTGCTAAATCTTCAAATTCATATTTCCAGTCTGTTGCTTTGCTTACTTCTTGCGTTGCAATCACTTGGCCATTTTGTAGTAAGTCTACTTTAATTGCTTTCGGACGATCTTTCGCATTATCGTCTTTCCATGTTTTCGTTCCTTCTACTTTTGTTTGACCAACCTTTGTATTCGTGATGTCATAACCATGTACTTCTGTTTGATATCCGTCTACTGCTTGTTCTTTTACTTCATACTTGTATGCCTTCCCTTCGGCATCGTATGCTGCTAAATCTTCAAATTCATATTTCCAGTCTGTTGCTTTGCTTACTTCTTGCGTTGCAATCACTTGGCCATTTTGTAGTAAGTCTACTTTGATCATTGCCGGACGATCTTTCGCATTATCGTCTTTCCATGTTTTCGTTCCTTCTACTTTTGTTTGGCTTACTTTTGTATTCGTAATGTCATAACCTTTTACTTCTGTTTGATATCCGTCTACTTTTTGTTCTTTCACTTCATACTTATATGCTTTTCCTTCAGCATCGTATGCTGCTAAATCTGTAAACGCATATTTCCAACCTGTTTCTTCACTTACTTCTTGTGTCGCAACCACTTGATCATTTTGTAGTAAGTCTACTTTAATCATCTTCGGACGATCTTTCGCATTATCGTCTTTCCATGTTTTCGTTCCTTCTACTTTTGTTTGGCCTACTTTTGTATTCGTGATGTCATAACCTTTTACTTTTGATTCGTATCCGTCTACTGGTTGTTCTTTCACTTCATACTTGTAAGCTACTCCATTTTCATCATATGCCACTAAATCTTTAAACTCATACTTCCACTCTGTTGCTTTGCTTACTTCTTTCGTGTCAATCTCTTTGCCATTTTGTAGTAATTTTACTTTGATTGACTCTGGGCGATCTGATGCATTGTTATCGTTCCAAGTCTTCGTTCCTGAAACTGATGTCTTGCCTACTTTTGTATTCGTGATGTCGTAACCTTTTACTTCTGTTTGATATCCATCTACCGGTTGTTCTTTCACTTCATATTTATATGCTTTTCCGTCTGCATCGTTTACCACTAAATCTTTGAATTCATACTTCCAGCCTGTTGCTTCTGTTACTTCTTGTGTTGCGATCACTTGGCCATTTTGTAGTAAGTCTACTTTGATCATTACCGGACGATTTGTTGCGTTTCCGTCCTTCCACGTCTTCGTTCCTTCTACTTTTGTTGTTTGTACCACTTTTGTATTTGTAATGTCATAACCTTTTACTTCTGTTTGATATCCATCTACCGGTTGTTCTTTTACTTCATACTTATATGCATTTCCGTCTGTATCATATGCCGCTAAGTCTTTGAATTCATATTTCCAGCCTGTTGCTTCTGCTACTTCTTGTGTTGCGATCACTTTACCATTTTGTAGTAAGTCTACCTTAATCATCGTCGGGCGATCTTTCGCATTATCGCCTTTCCACGTCTTCGTTCCCAAAACAGATGTAGTTTTCACTTTATTCGGAATCGGCAACTCCACTCCATTTACATCACCTGATTTAACCTCGAAACTTACTTTTGCTTGAGGATCGAAATCAACATAGTCTGGAGCTGAAACCTCTTGCATATAATATTTACCCGGTTGTAAGTTAGGAATTTCAATTATCCCTTCGTTATTTGTTTTATATTCGCCCCCAACTTGTTCACCCGACTCTTTATACAACTTAAACGAAACATTCGGGATTACTTTTTCTTTATTTCCTTCAATATGTTTAACAATTTTTAGCGTTCCTTTTGGAACCTCATTACCTTCAGCACCACCGCCAGCTGTCATATTTTCGACTGGGTAACTACCCGAGTCAGAAATTGGGTCTTTGTGCAGAACTTGGTAATCAATCGTATAATCATTCTTAAAAAACTCTTGCTTCTTTCCGGCTTCCGTTATAGTAGATGTATAACCAATCGAAAAGGAGGCAAGACGTGCTTTATCCTTATAAAGCACAACTTTAAATGATCTGTCACCAGTAAAGGTAATCGTTCCGTAACGTTGCTTTTCAAACTCTTGTAGCGTTAAAGATCGACGACCTATATCATCATCAATAATTATATAGAAACTATCCTTATTAAGTGTTTGACCTTCCTGTAAATTATCAGTCACAACAATATCGCGACTTAACTCTTCTTTATTTAAGTTTATATTCAAGAACCAACGTACTTCATTGTCCTTACCTGAGTTCATATCACCAGTTTTATAAAAAAACGGTCCCTTTCCAGGATCTGTACCACCACCACCACCGCTTGGACCGGTAATTGTTACAGATTGCTTATCTACATTTGTACCGAAATTGGTTTCAATCTCTTTCTTTTGATCCGTCCCTACATTAGCAGCTTCCACGTAAAAGTTTAAATACCCTTTAATATTTTGATGTGTACTCACTCTATCATTAAATGTACATACCACAGTACCTGCTGTGACTTTACAAGTACCATAGTCATCTAATGGAAACTCTCTATCTAATCCTTTTAATTCTGGAGGCAGCGTTAATGTTAGTTTGTCTCCGGGCTTCAGCCTAAGTCCATTTTTTTCACTGAAGTTTACAGTTACTTTAGTCCGTTCTGTGGTCTGTAGATTTGTTTTACCAATCTGAAAACTATCCACAAGTCCTGCTGTATTTAACTCTTGTGCATTTGCTATTATAGGCAGCAAACTCTGACCTATAGTAAACATAAAAATCATTATAATCGAAAAAATCGAAGTAACTCTTTTTAAATACATATTTTATACTATCCTCCCTATAAAATTAAATGTTGCTAGATTTTGGTACAAACATACTATGACAAAGATTCTATTATTCAATGTCATTAAGCTATTTTACTTAAATATGTTTGATAGCTATTATCATCCTTTTCTCTTTTTTCAACTCTTCTATTGTTTAGAAACTTGAAATTTGCTTTTTATATAGATTCATCTAATTTCTCCAACATATCTAAACCGTGTTATTTCTGGTCTATATTGTTTAACAAAAACAAATAAGGGAACGAACAAATTTTGATAAAGGAATTCAAAAAGCATTCACGACAAAACTCATGACAGTCATTCACTTTATTATGCCGGAGAGGTTACAAAGCTTCTTCATGCCTATCGCAAACGATTGCACAATACACAAAAACTTTCAGTGCGGACAAGTATGGACGAACTACTTCACAGCAAATATGTATTTGGCCAACTTACATACTTACCCTCCTGAAGAATAACAAGAAGTACAGCGTATAATCGAATTTAGCACACCAGCCAAAGAAGGTTACAGCTGTGACACATGCTAGGATACTCGTATTCTAAAGGATGTCATTGAAGATACGTTTTCTGTCATCATGAGTTGAGATGAAATCGGCCATATGTTAAAACGTTTTGTATTTAGGTACACAACCGACCTACACATCGAAACAAGTAGACAAGAAAAATAAGAAGCGTTCCAACGTCAGCGCTATATAATTAAAAACGCTCCGGATGAAGTATTGTTTGCCTATGAAGATGAAAGCCATATTCTCCAAATCTAAATACAGTGGAACAAATTTGGGGGTAAATAAAAAAGAGTGTGATTGGCAACTAATTTCATATGAATCGTGCAGAAATATGAAATTCAGCCTTTTCATTTTTGGAGTCTATAAATGAGTGTTGAGAAAAAGTAATTTGCCTAATGGATCTATGGCTATGTCGAAGAATTAAAATGAACTTATATATACATTTCACTTACTCGCTAAGAAGCGTTAGCTCTTCTAGGGCGACATTACATTTTAATGTTGAGAGATTTATATATAAGTGATGATAATAGCAAAACCGAGAAATTTATCTTCTTTCATCATTTTTATCAAATCATGAAAACTTTAGTTGGACTATATTATTTTAGACATAAAATCCCTAGTTTCTTGACTAGGTTGGAAGTTTTCAAGATTACTTACTAATTGTGTAGATACTTGGTTAGATAAAGTGTTAGTTTAGTATTTGACATATTTGTAACAATGTTGTTCACAACGATTACACCATTTCTTGATAACATTCCACCAACTAATACTACATGTACAGCTTTTTGATAATTTTACCCCCAACAACCTATTATTCTAGAATCATTCCCAAAAATCAATAGTTAATTGTTGGTTTTCTATTTTCACTTCATCACCATAACATATATTTGCCACATATATTTAGAATAGAAAACTGAAACAGAAAAAGAGATAGCTTTGCCATCTCTTTTTCTGCCCAGCTTCCCCTCATCAAGCCATACGTGAGGTTCTCCCCCATACGGCTTTTCAGTGGTCCGCTTTCTTTACCATCTCATCAGTCTATAGGCTGATGAGATGTTTTTATATCAACTTGTATATCACTTTTAAACAAAAATAAGCATCTTTTCTTTTGTCTATTACATTTTCTCAGGTGCAGATACACCAACTAATGCTAATGCATTTTGAAGTGTAATGCGTACTGCACGCATTAAGTCGTAACGAGCTTTACTTAATTCTAAGTTATCTTGGTTTAATACTTTTTCTGCATTGTAGAAGCTATGAAGCGCTGCTGCTAATTCAAACGCATAGTTTGTAATGCGGTGTGGCAGACGCTTTTGCGCTGCTTCTGCAACTGCTACTGGGAATTCACCCAGTTTTTTCAGTAAGTCTACTTCTTTTTCAGAAGCAACAAGTTTGTAATTGACATCTCCACCTGCAGTTAATCCAAGCTCTTCACCTTGACGAAGGATACTGCATACACGTGCATGAGCATATTGTGCATAGTATACAGGGTTTTCGTTAGATTTTGATACCGCTAAGTCCATATCAAAGTCTAAGTGAGAGTCACCGCTGCGCATTGCAAAGAAGTAACGCATTGCATCCACGCCCACTTCTTCCATAAGCTCACGAAGTGTAACAGCTTTACCTGTACGCTTACTCATTTTCATTTTTTCACCGTTTTGGTATAGTTGTACCATTTGGATAATTTCTACTTCTAATGTATCTTTATCATAACCAAGCGCTTGAATCGCTGCTTTCATACGCGGAATGTAACCGTGGTGGTCAGCACCCCAAATGTTGATTAATTTATCAAATCCGCGCTCCAATTTATCACGGTGATATGCGATATCTGGCGTTAAGTATGTGTAAGAACCATCATTTTTAATTAACACACGGTTTTTATCATCACCGTAAGTCATTGAGCGGAACCAAGTTGCGCCTTCTTCTTCAAAGATTTCATCGCGCTCTTTTAATACTGCAAGAGCTGCGTCAATTTTTCCGTTTTTGTATAATGATGTTTCAGAGAACCATACATCAAATTTCACACGGAAGCTTTCTAAGTCTTTTTGAAGTTTTGCTAATTCGTATTTTAAACCGTACTCACGGTAGAATTCATAGCTTTCTTTCTCATCAGCTTTTGCATAACGATCGCCAAACTCTTCAGCTAAACGTTGTCCGATTCCGATGATGTCTGCACCATGGTAACCGTCTTCTGGCATTTCTTTTTCTAACCCTAATGCTTGCATGTAACGAGCTTCGACAGAAAGCGCTAAATTATGAATTTGGTTACCAGCGTCATTAATGTAGTATTCACGAGATACATCGTATCCCGCTTTTGCTAATACGTTACATAATGTGTCACCTACTGCCGCACCACGTGCATGTCCTAAGTGAAGGTCACCTGTTGGGTTTGCAGATACGAACTCAACTTGTACTTTTTCACCTTTACCAGTGTTTGTTTCACCATAATTCGTTCCAGCTGTAACAATTGCCGGAATTAAGTCTGTTAAATAGCTATTATCCATATAGAAGTTAATAAAACCAGGACCAGCAATTTCAATCTTTTCAATAGAAGCTTTTGCTTTATCGAAGTTCGCAATTAATTCCTCTGCAATCATACGAGGAGCTTTTTTTGCTACGCGCGCAAGCTGCATCGCCATGTTTGTAGAGAAATCACCATGCGTTTTATCTTTTGGAGATTCTAATACAACGTTTGGAATTTGTTCTTCTGTTGCTAATTCTGCTTTTAATACGGCAGCTTTAATTTCTTCTTTAATCAATTCTTTTACTTGTTCTAAAGAGTTCATTATTTTGCCTCCTTCAAATTAATCGTAATTGTATATCGGCCCGCTTCTTGTTCACTTAGAAGCAATGCGTACGTTAAAAAGAGTTGTCCTTTTTTCTTCTCGTCCGACCATTTAAAAAGAACGTTATCAGTTTTCGTTTGCAATGCAAACGTACCAAGTTCACTCGTATACGTACCAGTTGTCCATTCACCTTTCGCATGCGTCTGACGCATAGAAACAGCACCTGAACGCATAATGAGGACTTGTTCACCTTGAATTTTAATGATTGTCTTTACTTCGCCTTGTTCGTTCGGCTCTTGAAACGTTACATATGTACCTTGACCTTTTACATAGTATTGACCATTTGCCTCAAAAGCAACGGTCTCCTTTCGTGCCCCTTCACGGATTTCTGTTACGAAATGAACGTGTACTGGCAAGCCTGCAAGTTGTTTCTCCACGTCTTGCACACCTTTCAATATGTTATAGATATTAAATAAACTTTATAATAAATCACTTTTCCTATCATATCAAAAAAAACCTATGTCTGTCTGCTGAAAAATCAGGAAAACCCTGTTTCGAAAAAACAATTTATAAAGATCTATCTCCTATGATAAAATATCTTTTAAATCTAAATTTTCTTTCATTAAAAGGAGTGCTCCAAATGATACCACCAAAGTTAAAACAAGGTGATGAAATTCGAGTCATTTCACCTTCTTGTAGTTTAAGTATTGTCTCAGATTATAATCGTGAGCTTGCTATGAAACGAATAACAGATATGGGATTTCGTGTTACATTTTCAAAAAATGCTGAAGAAATTGATCGTTTTGCTTCTTCTTCCGTTTCTTCTCGAGTTCAAGACCTCCATGAAGCTTTCGCAGACTCCAATGTAAAAGCAATCTTAACAACACTTGGAGGATATAATTCCAATGGGCTACTAAACCATATAAATTACGACTTAATTCGTAGCAATCCAAAAATTTTATGTGGTTATTCTGATATTACAGCTCTAGGCAATGCAATTTATGCAAAGACTGGTCTTATTACATATTCAGGTCCTCACTTTTCTTCTTTTGGAATGGAGAAAGGGCTCGATTATACGATAGATTACTTTTTAAAATGCATGACTTCTGAAGAGCCAATAGAAATACAACCTGCTGAAACGTGGAGCGATGATCCTTGGTATATTGACCAAGAAAATCGCACCTTCTTCCAAAATGAAGGGTATGTTTCTATACATGAAGGCGAAGCGGTTGGAGAAATTGTTGGTGGTAATATGAGTACCTTTAATTTACTACAAGGCACAGCATATATGCCGAGCTTACGAGATAAAATATTATTCTTAGAAGAAGATGCTCTCACAGGAAAAGCTACAGTTAAGACTTTTGATCGTTACTTACATTCTCTCATCCAACAACCAGATTTTAAACATATAAAAGGCATTGTAATTGGAAGACTACAAAAAGGATCTGAAGCTGCCATAGAAGATATCCAAGAAATGATTTATTCAAAACAGGAACTGTCCCATATCCCTATAATTGCAAATGCTAACTTTGGGCATACAACACCAATTTTTACCTTTCCAATTGGTGGGCGTGTGAAAATTGTTTCCAGTCAAAGACAAACAACTATTATACTTTTAACGCACTAAAAAAAGGAGCGGACGTTTCGCTCCTTTTACACTTTCTGTAATTGTTTTAAGGCTTTTTCTGGGATTTCCTCTTTTGAAATTTCAGCCCAGCCTTTTCCTTGCATGCCCTTAGCATAAATTTTTATAAAAGCACCTGAATGTAGCTGACGATTCACGATCTTTTTAATCGTTTGTTGCTTTCCATTCTCTGTATACCCTTTGAATGTATACAAATATTCATCGTCTATTTTCTCACCCTTATTTATAACTGCGTAATAATCTTGTATTTCTTTATTTGAAAAGAAGTTATCGACAAAAGCCTCTACACCTTCTGTTTTTGATTGTAAATAATATGCCGTACCACCTAAAAGAATGGTAAAGACGGCTAAAACTTTTATTACCAATTTCATATATGGCCTCCTGTTTATTCTTATCAGTCACATCTTTATATCTGTATTATACAGAAAAGGGCATACTATACACTATTGAAATGTATTACACTTTCCTTACACTATTGTAAGGAAAACGCTCGCAGTATTTTCGTAATAAAAAAATTTTCCGTTTAAACAACTTTTGTATTATTATTGAATAATACAAATTTTTATAAACAAAATTAAAAAGGGGACATTTTTCAAATGGCTATCTTACAAGGTTTAGCACTACTACTCGTTGTACTTTTTCTTTTTACACTGTTTAGCTTTCGTGCTCCTTACGGAATGAAAGCAATGGGGGCCCTGGCCAATGCTGCAATCGCAAGCTTTCTTATTGAAGCATTTCATCGATATATCGGTGGCGAAATGTTTCATAACAACTTTTTACAATCGGTTGGACAAGCTTCCGGTAGTATGAGCGGTGTCGCGGCTGCTATTTTAGTAGCACTCGCAATTGGTGTATCTCCTGTATATGCTGTTTTAATCGGTATCGCCACTAGTGGATTTGGTATTTTACCAGGATTTTTTGCTGGATATGTATGCGCCTTTGTCGTTAAATTTCTAGAAAAGAAATTGCCAGCTGGTGTAGAATTTCTTGCCATTTTATTCGTTGCAGCACCACTTTCTCGCGGAATGGCTATGCTTATGGACCCCATTGTAAATGCTACACTTGGAAAAATCGGCTCTATTATTTCAATCGCAACCACAGAAAGCCCAATTATTATGGGAATTATGCTTGGCGGACTCATAACAGTTATTTCTACATCTCCATTAAGCTCCATGGCGCTAACTGCTATGCTTGGATTAACAGGTTTACCAATGGCTATTGGTAGTCTTGCAGTAGCAGCCTCTGCTCCAATGAATTTTATTTTCTTTAAACGTTTAAAGATCTGTTCAAAGAAAGATACAATTGCTGTAGCAATTGAACCATTAACACAGGCCGATGTCGTAGCAGCAAATCCCATTCCAATCTATACGACAAACTTCGTTGGTGGTGCACTTGCTGGTATTATTACATCCTTATTCCAACTTGTAAACAATGCACCTGGTACAGCATCACCAATTCCTGGTCTCCTTGTCCTCTTTGGATTCAATGATGTAATGAAAGTAGCCATTGCAGCTATATTATGTGGAATCGTGACCACAATTATTGGTTATATCGGAACAATTATTTTCCGCAAGTATCCAATTCGTTCCGCTGATGAAATTCGCGGAATCGCTTCGGAAGAAAAAGTTGCATAAGAAAAAGGAGCTAGTTCCACCAGGTCGGACTAGCTCCTTTTTTCTTATACGTACTTTGTAAACGGATGTTGAATTTTGCAGAAGCGTCGATATATGGATGCTACGAGCCGGCTTCCGCTTTTATTTTATCCAGCTACAGCGGCTAGAATGCTCGGTGGCTTCGCTTCCGTTTTTACTTTATCCAGCTGCGCCAGCTAGAATCTCCGGCCATTTCACACTCTCGGTCGAAGCCAAAAGCGTTTCTCGGTCGAGTGCTCCAATGACCTGCGATTCTGAGCAAGCTGCCTCTGCTTTTACTTCACCCAACCAAGAAGCATTTCCCGCACGAATTTGCTTGCTGCGATCGGTGTTTGATCACTATGATCATAGACTGGAGCTACTTCTACTAAGTCTGCTCCAACTACTTTTATATTTGAATTTGCAATTGCTACGATGGAATCTAATAATTCTTTAGATGTGATACCACCAGCTTCTAATGTTCCTGTTCCAGGAGCATGTGCTGGATCTAACACGTCAATGTCAATTGTGACATAAACTGGGCGCCCTGCAAGCTTTGGTAATACTTCTTTCAACGGTTCTAATACGTCAAATTTGTATAGGTTCATGCCCACTTCTTTTGCCCATTCGAATTCTTCTTTCATTCCAGAACGAATTCCGAAAGAATATACGTTTTCCGGACCAATTAAATCGCACACTTTACGGATGGGCGTAGAGTGAGATAAAGGCTCCCCTTCATATGACTCACGCAAATCAGTATGAGCATCCATATGAATGATTGCTAAATCCGGATATTTTTTTGCCATTGCCTTAAAAATTGGCCAAGACACTAGGTGCTCACCGCCAAGACCTAGTGGAAACTTACCGGCATCTAATAGTTTTGTTACATATTCTTCAATCATGTCTATACTGCGTTGTGGATTTCCGAATGGTAGCGGAATATCACCAGCATCAAAATATTTTACATCTTCTAGTTCACGATCTAAATATGGACTGTACTCTTCTAGTCCAATCGATACTTCACGAATACGTGCAGGACCAAAACGAGAGCCTGGACGGTAACTTACTGTCCAATCCATTGGCATCCCATAAATTACTGCCTCTGCATCTTCAAAACTTGGATGACTTTTAATAAATACTTTACCTGAATAAGCTTCATCAAAACGCATACTCTTTTCCTCCTTATGTGGAACTTAAGGTATCCCAACCTTTCATTATTTCTCAAATTTGGAGTGCTACACTCCTCTTTCTCGATTTACCTCAATCTTCTTTTAGCGATAGAAGATTATTTTATTATAATAGCGTCAGTAGCTAGCATGTCCGTTCTATCGCACACCTTGAATGAGCCGCTTCCGCTTTTCTTTTGTCCAGCTACAGCGGCTAGAACGCTCGGTGGCTTCGCTTCTTCCTGCGAGGCAAAAGACGCCTCTACGTCTGAAGCTCCATCCCCCCTCCCATTCTGAACGAGCCGCTTCCGCTTTTAATTATTATTTAATTAAGTCCCCAACAAACTTCGGTAATACGAATGCTGCTTTATGCAGTTCTTTTGTGTAATATTTCGTTTCGATTTCGTGGAAACGATCTTCGCTTACTTCTAATGGGTCATATTCTTTAGATCCAATTGTAAATGTCCACATTCCACTTGGGTATGTTGGGATATTCGCTGTGTATAAACGTGTAATTGGGAAGATTTCTTTTACGTCTTTAAACACAGTTGAAATTAATTCTGGTGTAAACCAAGGGTTATCCGTTTGAGCAACGAAAATCCCATCTGCTTTTAACGCCTTTGAAATCCCAGCGTAGAATCCTTTTGTAAATAGGTTTACTGCTGGTCCTACTGGCTCTGTAGAGTCAACCATAATTACATCGTACTCATTTTCGCTTTCTGCGATGTGTAGGAAACCGTCTCCTACTTTCACTTCAACACGCTCGTTATCTAACGCACCTGCAATCGATGGTAAGTACTGTTTAGAGTACTCGATTACTTTACCATCGATTTCAACAAGTGTTGCTTTCTTTACGCTTGGGTGCTTTAATACTTCACGGATTACACCACCATCACCACCGCCAACAACTAATACGTTCTCAGGGTTTGGATGTGTAAATAAAGGTACGTGTGCTACCATTTCGTGATACACAAACTCGTCCTTCTCTGTTGTCATAACCATGCCATCTAAAATAAGCATGTTTCCAAACTCTTCTGTCTCAACCATATCAAGCTTTTGAAATTCTGTTTGCTCCGTATGTAATGTGCGGTTAATACGCGCCGTAATTCCAAAATGTTTTGTTTGTTTTTCAGTGAACCATAGTTCCATCGTACAATCACGCCTTTCATTGCAAATTTATAATAGGGACATCATTAATGTCCCCTAACAAAAATAAAACAAAACATACAAAATGTATAGTTAAAAGTACAAAAATACCGAAAATATATTTTGGTAAAAGTATTTTTATTCATATATTATTTAAACACTATATTTAATAACAAAGAAAACCCTTTCTTAAGAAAGGGTTTCTGATTCTAATTTAGAACCTTCTCGAACAGGAATCAAAATCATAACACAACCAACTAATACAACAATTCCCCCAACTAAAAATGGACTTTGCGGTGAAATCGCATGGCCGATAATTCCTGATAAAATTGGTGCAATTGCCCCGCCAAGCCAACGAACGAAATTGTATACACCGGACGTAATAGATCTTTCATAAGGTGAAATATCCATGACATAGCTTGTATATAAAGCGTTATTTAGTCCCGATGCTAATCCAGATAAGACGATAAGAACAATTTGTAACCACATAACTTTAACAAAAAATAATGCGATTAGCAGAATTGCAAATACAAGTAAGCTAAATCGTAACAATGCTTTCGGTTCATATTTCCCTTCTAATTTATGCGCTAATATTGCAGATCCATATGCTAAAGCAAGTCCCCAGCCGCAAAATACGAAACCTAACTGAATTGCCGATAAATGCATAATAAGTGGTGAATATGCTAATACAACGAAAAATCCGTAATAATATAACATACCTGAAATTGCACCTTGCATAAACGGTTTATACTTAATAAGGTTAAGTAATTCCCCCACTCCAGCTGCTTTTCGCTGTACTTTTCGCTCCGGCTCTTTTACAAAAAAGAAAACAAGAATAAATGCTAATAAAATTAAAAAACTTGTCGCAAAAAATGGGTAACGCCAAGAATGTCCTCCTAATAGTCCTCCTAATAATGGTCCACCGGCCATCCCTAAACCAATCGCAGCTTCATATAAACCAACCGCTTCATGTACTTCTTTACTAAGAGCAATTAATAATGTCATCGCTGTTGCGAAAAACATCGCATTACCTAGCCCCCAGCCAGCGCGGAAAATAGATAACTGGGCAATCGTTTGTGATATACCACATATAAAAGCAAATACAGTTACAATTGATAAACCAATTGTCATCATTCTCTTATCACCAAACCGTGCTGCGAATAAACCAGCTGGTAGCATCATAATTGCCATCGTTAAAATATAGGCTGTAAATAACATCTCCACTTGCCAATGCGTTGCCCCTATCTTCTCAGCGATAATCGGCAAAATAGGATCGACTACTCCGATGCCTGAAAAGGCAAGAAACGTAGCCAGTACTGTAATCAATCTCCCCAACTTTTGTTTGCTCTCCATATTCATTACTCTCCTTTTGTGTCCTCCAAGAATTTACGTGCACGCCCTAAACTATTCTCTAATTCTGCTTTCACGCGCTCCATTTGTTTCATTTTTGTATCTAGCGTTTGCACTTGGTTCTCAAGCATATCCTTAATTTCTTGAATCACTTCACGGTCACGTGGATTGTCACTATTTCGTCTTTGTTCCATGCGTTCTTTTAATGATAAGAAATGCTGCATTTCTTGAAGTGTGATTCCTAATACTTCTTTCGCTTCTACAATCTTTTTAATACGTACAATATCCTCATCTGTATAAAGACGAATATTCCCTTCGCTACGCTCCGGCGGATGAATTAAACCAATTTCCTCATAATAACGAAGTGTACGTTTTGTTAATCCAACTTGCTTCGTTACCTCATCAATCTTATACATGTTTATTCCTCCCCTCATCACATTATTACATTTTACGTTAACGTTAACTTTTATGCAAGTGTTATACTTTTGTAAATATTTGGCATATGGATTGTATTTTTCTCGCCGCAGTTTCATAATGGAAGAAATGAACTCATAAGGAGATTTTCAGATGAAAAAACCACTTATTTTTGCCCATCGCGGAGTTAAAGGAACACATCCGGAGAATACAATGATTGCTTTCCAAGAAGCAGAGCGTGTTGGTGCCCACGGCATTGAACTTGATGTTCACCTTTCGAAAGATGGTGAGATTGTTGTGATTCACGATGAAACTGTTGATCGCACAACAAGTGGAATTGGACTTGTTTCTGAAAAAACAGTAGCGGAATTACAAGCGCTTGATGCTGGTAGCCATAAAAGCCCTACTTTTAACGAAGCAAAGATTCCAACTTTACGTGAAGTATTCATTTGGCTCTCTACAACAAATTTACAACTTAATATTGAATTAAAAACAGACGTAATCCACTATCCAGGTATCGAAGAAAAGGTTGTCGACCTCGTTCGTGAATATCATCTTTCAAACCAAATTATATTCTCATCTTTTAACCATGATTCCGTTTCCCTACTCGCGGAAATTGCACCTGAAATTCCAAGAGCTATTTTATACGATGAACCACTCAGTGATCCAATTGCTGAAGCCAAGAAAAGGGAGGCGTCCGGATTACACCCAAATTTTCAGCTACTAACAAAAGAATTTGTCCAAACTGCACAGCAGCAAGGCTATGTTTTCCGTCCCTATACAATCAACGAAAATAAAGACTTACAAACAATGATCGATTACGGTGTAGATGTAATTATTACGGATTGGCCAATACGCGCTTTTGAGCTTCTTTCTTAATTGAAAGGGCTCTTTTTCATTTTGTGTTTAAAATACGAAAAAACCCTCAATACTAATAAAAGTATACGATGAGGGGATGAAAAAGATGGATCAAACTGTGAATCCAAAACTTGAAAAATATAAACGTCTTTTCTTCACCGCACTTTTTTCATGCGTTCTTTTTTTCGTTTTTTCGTTTTTTATCATCATCATAGTAGCAAAGATTATGGGGCCGCCTCCCATCGCTGTTCCGCAAACAAGCACCTTTTATGCCAATGATGATACTGTAATAGGACAAAGCAACGGGATGAAAAAGCGCTATAACGTATCTCTCGACCAAATCTCTCCTTATGTGAGAGAAGCGACACTCTCTATTGAAGACCAACGATTCTATGATCACCATGGCTTCGATATAAAAAGAATTGCTGGTGCAATCATTGCAGATATAAAAGCAATGGCAAAGGTCCAAGGTGCTAGTACGATTACGCAGCAATATGCCCGCAATCTATATTTAGATCATGATAAAACTTGGAAACGAAAAGCGTTAGAAGCAATATATACCATTCGTCTTGAGGTTAATTACAGCAAGAATCATATTTTAGAAGGATATTTAAATACGATTTATTACGGACACGGCGCTTATGGTATTGAAGCCGCTTCCCGTCTTTACTTTAATAAATCTGCTAGTGACTTGACATTAGCAGAGGCAAGTATGTTAGCTGGTATCCCAAAAGGCCCTAGCGTATATTCTCCCTATTTAAAGGAGGAACGAGCAAAAACAAGACAATCAATCATTTTAGATGAAATGGTAGAACAGGGCTATATTACGAAAGGGCAATCTTCCTCTGCTAAAAAGGAAAAGCTTGCATTTGCTTCATTAGAAACAAAAGAAGTCGCAGAAATAGCACCTTATTTCCAACACGCTGTACACTCCTCTCTCCTGCATGATATTGGACTCGATGAGCAAACATTACAGCGCGGTGGATTCCATATTTACACAACACTAGACCCAAAACTACAAACAATAGCCGAGCAATCTGTAAAAGATACGATTCCAGAAACAACTAATATACAAACGGCTCTTGTCTCAATGAATCCGAAAACAGGAGAAGTAGTAGCTCTTGTTGGTGGAAAAGATTATAAAGAAAGTCAATTTAACCGAGCGATTCAGGCATCTCGCCAACCAGGATCCACCTTTAAACCTTTTTTATATTATGCTGCACTCGAAAAAGGATTTACACCAGCGACTCGCTTAAAAAGCGAATATACAGTATTTACATTAGGCGATGGTGTTTCTAAATATAAACCGAAAAATTATAAAGACTACTATGCCGATGATTTTGTGACGATGGCGCAAGCTCTTGCAGTATCAGATAACGTATATGCCGTGAAAACACATTTATTTTTAGGAGAGGACTCTTTAGCAAAAACTGCTAAACAATTTGGGATTACAAGTTCATTAAAAGATGTACCATCCCTTGCCCTTGGTACGTCTCCTGTAAAACCAATTGAAATGGTAGGTGCGTACAGTATGTTTGCCAATGGGGGAAAACAAGTAAAACCAACCTTTATTCGCCGCGTTGTCGATCATGAAGGGAATATTTTATATGATGCACATTTAGAAAGTAAACAAGTGCTCGATAAAAATAATACGTTTGTAATGGAAGAAATGATGACAGGAATGTTCAATAAAAAACTAAGTGGGTATGCTTCTGTTACAGGACAATCCCTGCTTCCAAAACTATCACGTACGTATGCAGGAAAATCTGGTTCCACAGAAACAGATAGCTGGATGATCGGCTTCACTCCGCAAATAGTAACAGGTGTATGGGTCGGATACGATCAGCCAAAACCCATCACAAACCCGGCAGAACAAGGCTACGCAAAAAAAATATGGGCTATTGCGATGGAAAAAGGACTAGAGGGTCAGCCTAAAAAGGAATTCAAGCAACCAAGTGATATTATTGCTGTAAATGTCAATCCTGAAAATGGAAAAATCGCAACGAAAGGATGTCCTGTTTCCGTGAAAATGTATTTTGCAAAAGGAACAGAACCGACTGAATATTGCATGGATCATATTGATGATAAAGAAGAATTCGAGAAGGCTAGCAAAGAGAAGAAAAAAGAGAGCTGGTGGAAAAAATACTTTCCATGGTAAATACTTATCGTATTTGTAGCATCAATATATCGGTGCTTCGACACAACATATCGACGTTCCGACAATATACGACATAAAGAGAAATACTACCATACCCCAAAAACACCAAAGGCTACCAGAATTTCTCCTGGTAGCCTTAAAATTATTCTCCTAATAATGCATGACGCAATTCTTCACTAGACTCGTTCCAAATTGCTTCATTATGCTCTTTTAAGAATGTACCAAGCACCTTCTTAGATGGTTCATCCATATGGTCAACCATGATGTAACGTTTTAATGATTTATCCATCTTATTCACGTGCTCTGGAAGTGATTTATAACCACGGCGAATTTCACGATCAACTGTCATTTCACAAGCTGTTACACCTGCATAGTAAGCACCTTTTGCCGTTCTCTCAATTGTTACCCACACAAGCCAATACGGTTTTCCATTTGGAACTTCATCTTTATTTGTTAAAAACTTAATCCCTTTTTCCACAGTACTACGCGCGTGCATTGCCCCAATATCAACGAATGCATTTTGCTCAATTACATCTACAAAAACAGGTGAAATATTTTCTAAGCTCAGCGCTCCAACACCGAAACCACCATGCCCATCTGTCGAATCGTTCTTCACAATATTAAAACCGATTTTTTTCTTTTTCTCTGTCATATGTAAACTCCTCCTCACTCATGTATTACATTAGCCCAAATATAGGTGCAATAATACTTTGTAAAAATCCTAGTACGTGCGGGATTACTACACTGAAAATTGGTTGAATTGTATAACGGTCAAGCGGTGTAATAACAAGAATCAATAAAGCAATTGCTCCATATTTCTCATATTGCGTCATTTTCGCACGAACATTTTCCGGTGCTAAGTCTTCAATTACACGATATCCATCCAGCGGTGGAATCGGTAATAAGTTGAAAACAAATAAAACGATATTAAGAACAATAAAAATTTGGAAGAATTGACCTAATGTATCCGCCACCGCAAATGGGATGGCATCTAGTACTCCAAACTTTAACAAACTGTACCAAATGATTAAACCGATAGCACTTAAGATTAGGTTACTAATCGGTCCTGCAATAGAAACTAGTACACCAGCAAGACGCGGTCTTTTAAAGTTATAAGGGTTAACAGGTACCGGACGTGCCCAACCGAACCCAAGAATTAATACTGCAATCATTCCGATCGGGTCTAAATGAGACATTGGTGATAAAGTTAAACGCCCCTGCCTTTTCGCTGTATCATCACCAAACTTATATGCAACATATGCATGTGCAAATTCATGCATAGACAACGCGATAATAATAGCCATTGCTACCAGTGGAATTTGGTGCAGTGGATATCTAAATAACTGATCCATACTTCATCTCCTCTTCATTATGTCAAAAAAAGAAAATATTTGTTTTTCCGATTGTTCTTCCCTAGAATCCGTTATAATAAGATTGTAACTTACATAAAAGGAGCGATTGTACATGCCATACGTAACAGTGAAAATGCTAGAAGGACGCACAGAAGAACAAAAGAAAGCTCTTGCTGAGAAAGTAACAACAGCAGTAAGCGAAACAACTGGTGCTCCAGAAGAAAACATCGTTGTTTTCATCGAAGAAATGTCTAAAAATCATTATGCAGTTGGCGGAAAACGCTTAAGCGACAAATAATTTCAGTTTTCTTTACTAAGAAGCAGTCCTATGACTGCTTCTTATTTCTTTCCTTCTAATAACTCAATAATTTTCTCTTTATATTTTCCTTTTCTTCCATCTTCATAGATTAAATCATGTGGATAGAAAAGTTTTTGATCCCTTCTCTTCTTACCAGTAATCGCTTCTACAATATCAGATTCACGCGAAAGCTCTCTGAGATCTCCATTTGGCATAAGAAGTAAGATTGGAAGCCGCTCTTCTTCTTCTCCAGCACGGTAAAAGTCATACGGTAAGTCCGATGTTGAATCAACAACTAAATAGTACTCTGGATCGAGTCCAATCTTTTTAAATAAACTACTTAATTCCATCCAATTATCTAAACCATGATTCTCTGTAAATTCTACATATTTAAAGAGATTTCGATTCATAAAACGGCGACATAAATCACTTAGAATTTGGTCATCTTCATCTTGCCATACCTGGAAATAATAATACATTACATTCTCGTCTAGCTTTAAATAATCCTCTACTGTTACCTCTTCTTCAAATAAAGAATAGAAATGAACAGGATGATACTTAAATGTATAATACTGCTCATGCAATGTTTTCGCACGGTGTAAAATCTTTGTTAAAATAACTTCTGCACTGCGCGTTACCGGATGGAAATACACTTGCCAGTACATTTGATAGCGACTCATAATATAATGCTCAACAGCGTGCATACCGCTATTTTTAATTACTACTTGATTTCCGTATGGGCGCATGACACGCAATATACGTTCCATATCAAAATTCCCGTACTTCACACCAGTAAAATAGGCATCTCTTAATAAATAATCCATACGATCTGCATCAATTTGACTAGAGATCATACTAATTGCTAATTTATTATCAGACGTTTTCGCAATAACATCTGCTACTTTTTGTGGAAACTCTCGGTCTACGCGGCCGAGTACATCATTGATTTCCGTATCACTAACAATAATTTTTTGTGTGAACTTCTCATGATCTAATGAAAAAACTTTTTCAAAGGAGTGTGAGAACGGACCATGTCCAACATCATGCAAGAGCGCTGCACATAAACATAATAATCTATCTTCTGCATTCCAATTTGGTCTGCCATCAAACACATCATCAATCATACGACGAATAATCTCATATACACCTAATGAATGAGTAAAGCGACTATGTTCCGCACCATGAAATGTAAAAAATGTCGTTCCAAGCTGCTTAATACGGCGCAAACGTTGAAATTCCTTCGTTCCGATTAAATCCCAAATTACGCGATCACGCACGTGTACATATTTATGTACTGGGTCTTTAAACACTTTTGTTTCGCTGAGTTTGTCGTTTAAATATACCATATTGACACCCTCCTTCCTTACTACATTCTTATCTTTATTATAAACGAAAGGCTATAGAAATGCATAAAATTCCCCTATATACAGAAAAATCACCTTCGCCAAAGCGAAAGTGATTTTTCTGTATATATTATTTTCCTAAAACGAACTCAGCAATTTCGTCTAAGATCATTTCTTTACCAAGTGGGAAGTACCCTTTGTTTAGGTCTTCGTTTTTGATTGTGAATACGTGGTTGTTCTTAACAGCGTTCATGTTTTTCCAAATTGTTTCTTCTTGGAATTCTTTTAAGCGCTGAGAACCATCACCAGTTGTAAATACGAATAAGTAGTCTGGGTTGTAATCAATTAAAGCTTCTTTTTGTACTTGTACTAGCGGTTTATCAGTTGGTGTACCTTGAACAGCTGGTAATTTTAAATCTTTAAAGAGTACGCTACCGTAACCGTAGTCACCGTATACACGGAATGCATTTGGATATGCAGCCATCTTCATGAACTTCGCATCACCAGTTTTTGCAACGATTTTATCGTGTAATTTACTTGCTTTTTCATCATACTCCTTGAACCATGCAGTTGTTTCTTTTTCTTTACCGAAGATTTTACCTAGTTCTTCAAACTTTGGACGCCATTGATCTAATGGAGTTTTTAACATAACTGTTGGTGCAATTTTAGATAATTGATCATAAATTTTTTCTTGGCGGTTGTTCACAAGAATTAAATCTGGTTTTGCAGCAGCTACTGCTTCAATGTTAATTTTATCGCCCCATGCAGAGCCAACTGGCTTTACATCTTTTAATTTATCTGCAATATGTGCATCGATTTTCTCTTGAGACGTATTTGCAGTAATGATTGGTTTCATTCCAAAGATTAATAATTCTTCTGTTGAACCACTAAGGTCAGCAATTTTCTTTGGATTTGCAGGAATTTTAATTTCCCCTTTTGCATGTTGTACAGTGCGCTCTTCAACTTTCGCATCTGCTTTCTTTTCTTCTTTCTTATCAGAAGAACAAGCTGCAAATAGTACAGAAGTAACTACTAGTACCATTGCTAGTAACGTCGCTTTGAATTTCTTCATATTCCCACTCCTTCTGGATGTATTTCTCTTATAAGCTACATATCACTATAAGAAACTACAACCAACAATTTATTAATATATATTTATTAATCGTTGTATGTAACCCGTTCTAACGAGCGTTCAACTTCCCAGCTCGAATGAGAAGCTCAACGGCCATTAGAATCCCCCTCCCCTCTATCAAAGTAAGAGGGGGAGATTCCATCTATGCTTTCTTACGTAACTGATTATTAATCATCATTAAATCGTATGTTAAACAAATTGGTTTACAGTTTACAGGACATGGAACAATTTGTGCTTCTATTTCAAACACATTGCGAAGCGTTTCACTTGTCATTACTTCATCTGGTGTCCCTTGCTTCATTAACTTACCAGCTTTCAAAGCAACCATATGATCTGAAAAACGAGAAGCATGGTTTAAATCATGAATAACCATGACAATTGTGCGGCCTTCTTCTTGATTTAATTTTTTTAATAAATTTAATACTTCCAGTTGGTGAGCCATATCTAAGTATGTTGTTGGTTCGTCTAGTACGAGTAAATTCGTACCTTGCGCAAGAGCCATTGCAATCCAAACGCGTTGACGTTGACCACCCGATAAGGCTTCTGCTGGACGATTCGCAAATTCTGTCATCCCTGTTACCTCAAGTGCCCAGTGGATGTAGCGATAATCTTCTTCCTTCAACGTGCCAAACCCTTTTTGATGAGGGAAACGGCCATAAGAAACAAGTTCAAACACAGTAAGACCAGTTGGCACTTCTGCAGTTTGTGGCAAAATCGCCATTTTCTTTGCGATTTCTTTTGTTGGCTGTTTCTCAATTGCTTTTCCATCTAGGTAAACAGTACCTCGTTTTGCTTTCAAAATACGAGAAGCTGTTTTTAACAATGTGGATTTTCCGCATCCATTCGGCCCAATAATTGTTGTAATTTTCCCTTCTGGAATTTCAACTGACAATCCATCAATAATTAATCCTTCATTATAACCAACAGATACCGAATCAACCGCTAAAGTTGCCATACAAAATGCCTCCCTTTATTTTGTTCTCATAAGTAAATAAATGAAATACGGTGCACCAATTACAGAAATAACAAGACCGACCGGTATTTCTGATGTCGTTAACACACTTCGTGAAATTAAATCTGCAAATAACAGCAAGAGCGTTCCAATTAATGCCGCTGTAGGCAACATAATTTGATGCTTTCCGCCAACGAGTCGTCTTGCTAAATGCGGTGCCATTAAACCAATAAAACCAATTCCACCAGCAACCGCAACAGATGCTCCCGCTAAACAAACAGCAATGAATAATAATTTACGTCTTTCTTTCTCTACGTTTACACCAAGTCCAACTGCCGCTGCATCTCCTAAATTCATTACATTTAACACATGCGCTTTCCGAATCGCAATTGGTAAAAAGATGAGCATCCATGGAAGTACGCTTAATACGAATTTCCAATCTGTTCCCCATAAACTTCCCGCTAACCAAATCGTTGCAAAACGGAAATCATTCGATGTCATTTTCATTGAAAAAATTAAGCTAACAGCGCTAAACCCAGCTGCTACTGCAATACCGACAAGTATTAAACGAGTTGATGAAACGCCGTTCTTCCATGCCAGTGCATAAATGATAACTGCTGCTAACACTGCACCAACTAATGCAAAGAATGGAAGAATGAATACAGATAGAAGTGTACCCGTCCCGACTTTTCCAAAAAAGAAATATACGAAAACAACAACTGTCAATCCCGCCCCGGCATTAATACCAATAATTCCAGGATCAGCAAGTGGATTTCGTGATAATCCTTGCATAATGGCACCGGATACCGCTAACGCTGAACCAACTAAGATGGCAATAACCATACGTGGCATACGAAATTCGAATAAAATAACGGACTGATCTTCTGCTCCTAGCCCGACCAATGACTTTAACACATCCATTGGTGGAATTTTAAACGTTCCTGTATTTAAACTAATAAGGAATACTGAAAAGATTAATCCAGCTAAAATCGTTACAATTGAAATGTTCTTTTTTGTTAAGACGCTTGTTCTCACATTTTTCCTCTCCCTTCATTACGTGCTAAGTAGAGGAAGAATGGAACGCCAATTAGTGCTGTAATCGCACCGATTGGTGTTTCAAACGGCGGATTAATAATACGAGATAACATATCCGCACATTCAATTAACAATCCGCCTAATATAGCAGAACATGGAATAACCCATCTATAATCTGAACCGACAAGAAAACGTGTCATATGGGGGATTACAAGCCCAACAAACCCAACGGATCCTGCCATAGATACAGCTGAACCTGTTAAAACAAGAACAAGTACAGTTCCGATAAATTTAATTAATGTTGTATTTTGTCCAAGTCCAATCGCAATTTCTTCACCGAAACTTAAGATTGTAATGTACCTGGACATCATAATCGCAATAACGAGACAAATAAGTCCAATCGGCAATAGCATATCAATGCTTTGCCATTTCACACCAGCAACACCGCCTGCATTCCACATACTCACCTCTTGAGCAAGATTGAAATACAAAGCGATTCCAGATGAAATAGCCCCAAGTAAAGCACTAATTGCCGCTCCAGCTAGCGCTAACTTAACAGGTGTTAATCCTCCTGGTGAAGAAGCTCCAATGCCGTATACAATACTTGCACCAAATGCTGCTCCAACAAAAGAAGCGATAACAAACATTAAATACGGTGAATTTGGAAAAAACGCATACATAATTGCAATTCCAAACACAGCCCCATCAGTAATCCCCATTAATGATGGAGATGCGAGCGGGTTTCGCGTCATTCCTTGCATAATGGCACCGGATACCGCTAAAAACGCACCAGCAACAACACCGCCAATTGCTCTAGGCATGCGCAGCTCCCAAATCACATTATGATGTGTCAAAGAATCATCAAACTGAAAGACAGCTTGCCATACAGTCTTTAAACTAATATCCGCTGCACCAAATGAAATTGAAGTTGCCATACTTAAAGCTAATAAAATTGTTCCCGCTATTAAAATAATAGAAGCAATAAGCGGTCTGCTCCTAATCTCTTTCACATTTACTTCTTGTTGTTCTATACTCCTCGCACTAGCTTCCATCCCTCAACCATCCTAACCAACAACATATATTTAACAAAATGAGATTTATTCTCAAGAAACAGCAAAAAGAAAATTGGGTGTATCCACCCTTGTGATAATGATTATCAGAATCATACTTTCTATTCTACCTACCGTTACAAAAGACTGTCAACCATTATTTTGCAATATAAAACTAATGTAGTTCATACGAAACCGATATCATAATATGAAGTTTATCCACTAGTAAATGACCCAGTAACAGTCCTCTACCTTTCCTTATTTAAAAATAATTTTTCTTTTTTAGAACATAAAAAAAGAAGAGTAAATTGTTCACTCTTCTTTTTCTTATTTATTTAGTTTTGCTTCAATTTTTTTAATCAGTTCATCTTCATTTGGTGCTGCAACTGGACGATTATTAACAAAAGCGAACGACTTTTTACGTCCCGGTCCACAATATGATTGACATCCAACTTCGATATTTGCACATGAATCTACCTTTTTGAGTCGTGGTATCAGCGTCTTAATATTCGTTGCCTGACAATCATCACACACACGAAATTCATTTCCCATTCTATATAACACTTCCTCTATTTTCAACTTTTCACAAGTACATTTAAAAATAAACACTAAATGGTATTTTACCGCTCTTTGAAGGTTGATGCAAGTTTTCCTCTGTACGATTCATTGCTAATATTTTCTCGTTATCCCTCTCTTTATAAGCACAATTCATCCACATATATAAGTACAAATTAAAAAAACGATATAAAAACCTTTCTTTTTAGGTAGGAGAGAGCATCGGGCCATGCATAGGCGCGGTCTCCTGCCCCATGCCAAGTAAAAACAAAGAGAGAAAACGAGTGCATCTTCATAACCGCGACTTTTATGTTGGAAAATCAAAATGGATTTGTATAGAAATTCTTCTTTATCAAAATCTACCATATTTTTAAAAGCTTTGTATAAAAGCAATTTCTTTTGTCCATTATAAAAATAGGAAGTTTATAAAAAGAAAGGGAGTTGAATCTATGAAAGTAAGACAAGATGCTTGGACAGACGAAGATGATTTATTACTTGCTGAAACCGTACTACGTCATGTTCGAGAAGGAAGTACACAATTAAATGCATTTGAAGAAGTTGGCGATCAGTTAAATCGCACATCAGCTGCTTGTGGTTTTCGTTGGAATGCTGTCGTTCGTTATAGCTATGAGCAAGCGCTGCAACTAGCAAAAAGACATCGAAAAGATAAAATGCGAGCTGCTAGTGGTGAACATGCGAAAAAACGCCTGCTTTATACGCCATCAGCTTCAGCAGTAATTACAGTCGATGAAGAGCCAGTCGTAAATAACACCGTTCCACGTTCGGAACCAGCTGTATCTAGTACCTCTATAACAATGCAAGATGTGATTTACTTTTTACAAACGGTAGGGTCTTCAAGCGTAAAAGTAACAGCTCTTGAAAATGAGAATGTGAGATTGAAACAAGAAATTAAGGCGCAAATGCTTCGAAATGAAGAATTAGAAAAGAAACTAGAAAAGCTAGAACAACAATCTAATACAGTACAAGAAGACTACGAAACGCTCATGAATATTATGAACCGTGCTCGTAAATTAGCATTAATGGATGATGAAGAGCAAACGCAAACCTCATTTCGCATGGATCGAAACGGTAATTTAGAAAAAATTGCAGAATAAAAAGGATGCAGGTACCTGCATCCTTTTTATTTTGATTCAATCATATAAGCTTCTTCTATATAAGTACAAATTGAAAAACCGACATAAAACCTAATCTTTAGATGAGAGAGAGCAAGTGCAGGTCACCTTTTGTTCTTCGAGGCAGCGACTTATATGTTGAAAAATCAAAATGAATTTATATATTTTAGAATCTCTCTTTATATCTGGGAAATCTCTTTTTTTTTCGGATTTCCTTTACATGCTACTACCCCAATTGTTTTTACTGGCTGACTAATTGTTTGATATGCTACATCGCTTACGATTGCGTACATATCTGCATATTTACGTGCATCGCCAATAATTACATTACCTTCATATTTCATTTTTTCCGTCAACCACTACATCATTTTGCTCCATGTTTGCTATAATAAAGATTGTCATTTTATAGATAAGGGGTTAGTTATATGAGCAATTCCCGTTCGATTTTATCTCAACCAGAGTGGCGTATTGTGGATCAGTCTAGTTTAGGCCAGACTTTTCATGCTCTACAGTCATTTGCAATGGATGATACGCTATGTACAACAATCGGAAATGGTACATCTGCTTCAGCAATGCGCTCTTGGGTTCATCACAATACAATTGTTCTTGGCATTCAAGATTCTCGTCTTCCTCATTTAAATGAGGGGATTTCCTTTTTAAAAAAGAACGACTTCCATGTCATTGTCCGCAATTCAGGTGGTCTTGCAGTCGTACTTGATAAAGGGGTTTTAAATATATCACTTCTATTCCAAGAAACAGAAAAAGGAATTGATATCGATCTTGGATACGATACAATGTGGCATTTAATTAAGGAAATGTTAAAGGATTACGATGTCGATATCGAGGCAAAAGAAATCGTTGGCTCTTATTGTCCAGGTAGCTATGATTTAAGTATTCGTGATCAAAAATTCGCAGGTATTTCCCAGCGCCGCATTCGCGGAGGGGTTGCCGTACAAATTTATTTATGTGCTACAGGCAGTGGCTCCGAACGAGCGGCACTTGTTCGTGATTTCTACAACTTAGCAATTCAAGGAGAAGAAACAAGATTCACGTATCCTGAAATTGTTCCAAGTACAATGGCTTCATTGTCTGAACTACTTGGTGAAACGATTACCGTTCAAGACTTAATGATGCGCCTGTTAAAAACATTACAGCATTTCGCACCCAAATTAACACCATCACAATTAACAGTTGATGAAGTTCCTTTGTACGAAATGAATTTACAACGTATCATCGATCGCAATAATAAAGCACTTGATTTCGAAAAGTAATAAAAGCCCCGCTATATAGCGGGGCTTTTTGATTATAGTGCTTGAGCTGCTGTAATTAAAGCTAGCTTGTACACTTCTTCTTCGTTACAACCGCGAGATAAATCGTTTACTGGCATGTTTAAGCCTTGTAAGATTGGTCCCACTGCTTCAAGGTTACCTAGGCGTTGTGCAATTTTGTAACCGATATTACCAGCTTCTAAGCTTGGGAATACGAATACGTTAGCATCACCTTTAATAACAGAACCTGGTGCTTTTTTCTCAGCTACAGATGGTACGAATGCAGCGTCAAATTGGAACTCACCGTCTAATGTTAATTCAGGAGCCATTTCTTTTGCGATGCGAGTTGCTTCTACAACTTTTTCTGTTTCTGGAGATTTCGCAGAACCTTTTGTAGAGAAGCTTAACATTGCAACACGTGGATCGATGCCGAATAACTCAGCAGTTTTCGCACTCTCAATGCCAATTTCAGCTAAATCTTGGCTGTTTGGCGCAATATTGATTGCGCAATCAGCGAATACATACTTCTCATCTTCACGTACCATGATAAATACGCCTGAAGTTTTTGTAACGCCTGGTTTTGTTTTAATGATTTGAAGTGCTGGACGAACTGTGTCAGCTGTAGAATGAGCTGCGCCACTTACTAAACCGTGTGCTTTACCCATGTATACAAGCATTGTACCGAAGTAGTTTTCGTCTTTAAGGATTTTGCGAGCATCTTCTTCTGTTGCTTTACCTTTACGGCGTTCAACGAAAGACGCTACCATTGCATCCATTTCTTCATATGTAGCTGGGTCGTAAATATCAACGCCTGCTAATGTTAAATTCATGCTAGCAGCTTTTGCGCTAATCTCTTCTTTATTACCAACTAAGATTGGCTTTACTAACTCTTCTTTTGCTAAACGCTCTGCAGCGCCTAAAATTCTTTCATCAGTTCCTTCAGGAAGTACGATAGAAATACCTTTTCCTTGAACTTTTTCTTTTACTGCTGTAAATAAATCGCTCACGAATAAACCCTCCTACAAATGTTAAAAAAACTCTACTTTTAAGAATACTTCTTTTCATCTATATTTTAAACTTATAGTTCCTAAAAAATAGGTAAAATGAAAATGATTATATTTTCATAAAATTCAGCATGGTTAATTTGTTATAAAACATTGATGAAAAACCTTTCTTTTTAGATCGGAGAGAGCATCCGGCTATGCATAGAAGCAGTCAGGAGATTTTTCCACCCCATGCCAAGTGAAAACAAAATGGATTTATACATATTCTCTTCTTAGCATTTTTAAAATGTGACAATTTTATGCACCCAAGCTTTACACAGGTGACTTTAAAACTATATATGCTATAGTTAACGTGTAAAATATCATTAACTGAGGTGAATAGAATGAGTGAAGCAGCAAAAACGTTAGATGGTTGGTATTGTTTACATGATTTACGTTCTATCGACTGGGCAGCTTGGAAAACATTATCTAGTGACGAACGCGGACAAGCAATATTTGAATTTTTAAACGTTATCGAAAAATGGAACAAGGTTGCATCCGCAAAACAAGGTAGTCATGCAATGTATACAGTCGTTGGTCAAAAAGCTGATATTATGTTTATGATTTTACGTCCAACAATGGAAGAATTAAATGAAATTGAAACAGAATTAAATAAAACAACATTAGCTGAATATATGGTTCCTGCATACTCTTACGTATCTGTTGTGGAATTAAGTAACTACCTTCCAGCTGATGAAGATCCATACCAAAACTCTCAAATCCTAGCACGCTTATACCCTGAATTACCAGAAGCAAATCACATTTGTTTCTATCCAATGGACAAGCGTCGTCAAGGTGATGACAACTGGTACATGCTTCCAATGGAAGAACGCAAAAAACTTATGTACAGCCATGGTAAAATTGGTCGTCAATATGCAGGTAAAGTACGTCAAGTTATTACAGGTTCTGTCGGTTTTGACGATTACGAGTGGGGCGTGACACTATTTGCTGACGACATCCTTCAATTTAAAAAACTTGTATATGAAATGCGCTTTGATGAAGTAAGTGCTCGCTATGGTGAATTCGGAACATTCTTCGTTGGTAATATCTTACCAAGCGAAAAAGTAGCAAAATTTTTATACGTATAATACAAAAAAGGAACGAAATTCGTTCCTTTTTCTTAATATCCTACCAAAACCCTTCAAAACCCTCTTTTTTCGCCAAATTCAAACAATATTAGACAAGAATTCGTCAAATTCCCTGTTAAATTATAACTTTCTTATATTCAAAATTATGCTAAAATGGTACGAGCTATATGCTAATAACGATGCGAAGGTGATAATGTATATGAGGAAAATTTTATCTATTTTACTAGTGTTTTTATTGTCATTTTCTTCCTTAGGAGTAACAACCCCCCATGCAGAAGAGAAAATACATATAGAAGCGGCTGCTGCCATTCTTTTTGATGCAGATACAGGAAAAATACTACATGAGCAAAACCCCGATGAATTACTAGCTATTGCTAGTATGTCAAAACTTATTGTTGTTTACTCCGTTTTAGAAGCAATTAAAGAAGGAAAAATCACATGGGATACAAAAGTAAACATCTCTGATTACGCTTATGAAATTTCCCGTAATAATGAATTCTCCAATGTCCCTTTCGAAAAAGGACGACAATATACAGTTAAAGAATTATATCATTCTATTGTTATCTTCTCTGCAAATGGATCTAGCATTGCGCTAGCCGAACTACTTGCAGGAAGTGAAAAAAACTTCTTAAACCTTGCAAATGAACACGCAAAAAAACTAGGGTTAAAGAAATATAAGTTTGTAAATGCGACTGGATTAAATAACGCTGATTTAAAAGGAAAACATCCGGAAGGTACAGATCCGAATGGAGAAAACTCCTTATCAGCTCGCGACGTGGGTATTCTATCAAGAACAATCATTACAAAGTATCCAGAAATATTAGAGGATACAAAACAAAGATTTAGAAACTTCCCAGATAACCACCCACTCCCAATCCGTATGGAAAACTGGAACTGGATGCTACCAGATGCTGCTTTTGCTTACGAAGGAACAGATGGTTTAAAAACAGGAAGTTCAGATACAGCTGGGTATGGATTTACAATTACTGCAAAACGCGATGACCTACGTCTTATCTCCGTTATTATTAAAACAAAATCAATGGATGAGCGTTTTACAGAATCTCGTGCGTTAATTGATTATGGTTTTAATAACTTTGAAAAACAGAAATTAAAAATAGATAAAAACAATACAATTTCTGTTGTAAAAGGAACAGAAGACACTGTAACTGTGAAACCTGAAAAAGAGATAACGGTAATCACAAAAAAAGGAAGTAAACCACCTTATACAATTTCTACTGGGGCAGATAAATCACTTGCCGAAGATGGAAAATTAGTTGCACCAATCAAAAAAGATACAAAAGTAGGCTCACTCATTTTAGAATCAACTGATCAATACGGATTCTTAGATGGAAGCAAAAAAATGAAAATTGCTGCAAGAACAACAGAAGAAGTAGAAAAAGCAAATTGGTTCATATTAACAATGCGATCAATCGGTGATTTCTTCTCAAATATGTGGTCAAAATTATTTGGATAATAAAAGAGCTGGCATATTGCTAGCTTTTTTATTATGTTCAAGTGCATTCAATACTCATATCATGCTAAAACTTTGTTTGGTTGTCATATCCGAGTCCTTTTCCTCATACGTATGAACTAGTAATTGTTCCACACTTTATCTAGAAATAAACCTCTTTCTCTAGTGCAATCCATAAAGAGAGGTGAGACATAATGGGCGTTATCAGCTCTACAGAACAAGATGTAAAGTTATTAGCTAGACTCATGCGTGCCGAGGCCGAAGGGGAAGGACAACAAGGTATGCTAATGGTTGGAAATGTTGGTGTCAATCGTGTTCGAGGAAATTGTTTAGATTTTAAAAACATACGTAATTTACGCCAAATGGTTTATCAAAGTCCCGGTGGTTTTGAAGCAACGCAAAAAGGATACTTTTATCAACGAGCACGTGAACAGGACATTGCCCTTGCAAGGCGTACAATTCAAGGGCAACGCTTTTGGCCTGCCAATTTCGCTTTATGGTTTTTCAGGCCTGAAGGTGCTTGTCCATCAACTTGGTATAATCAGGAAAATTCTGGAAGATTTAAAAAACATTGCTTTTTCCAACCATCTGGTGAGGACTGTCCAGGGGTATATTGAGGAATGAAAATAAGGAGGGACTTGTAATGGCACAGCAACAAAATCCATACTATGGAACAGGTTTTTATCAACCTTCAGGGGGATATATGCAACCACAACAACAAATGACGCCGCAGCAGCAAGCGGCGCAACAACAGGCAATGCAACAACAAGCTGCCCAAGCACAACTTGCAGTATCTCAAGGTATGCTCCCACTAGAGCAATCATATATTGAAAACATCCTTCGCTTAAACAAAGGAAAACCAGCAACTATTGTTATGACATATGAGCGCGGTAGTTCACTTGGCACACAATCCTATACAGGAATTATTGAAGCAGCTGGACGCGATCACATTGTCATTAGCGAACCAAAATCTGGAAAAAGATTCTTACTACTTATGATTTACTTGGATTATGTAGAATTCCCTGGAGAAATTACGTATTTACCTAGCCAACCAGCAACCTATGCTCCAAGACCATAAAAAAAGCTGGCATTTGCCAGCTTTTGTTTTGTCTTTATAATCCTTTTACAACTGCAGTTCCCAGTAAAATCCAGCCTATAATGAACGCTACACCACCAAGTGGTGTAATCGGTCCGAAAAACTTAATACCCGTCGTACTTAATGCATATAGACTTCCAGAGAACATAATAATTCCCGCTACCATAAACCAGCCTGCTGTGCTTACAAGAGAAGATTGAATCTTATCCATTAATAACGCAACAACAAATAATCCTCCAGCATGAAACATTTGATATGTAACACCTGTTTTCCAAACTTCTAACATTTTTGCAGAAACCTTATTTTCTAAACCGTGTGCACCAAAAGCACCTAACGCGACAGATAGCCCGGCTGCAATACAGCCCAATAAGAAGAAAATTTTCATTGGAATTCCCCTTTTTTATCTTTATAATAAGAAATTTTTACATATTAGCCAACCAATTTAACTTTTAGAAGTCAAGTAACGAATTACCATTTGCATCATCTTCTTTTATATAGACAGGTTCTCCAGAAACCGCTGCAATCGGTTGAACCGTCATCGTCGGATGTGGTGTTATAACTTGTGATTGTAGCCTTGGCTCTACATATGCAGAAGTTTCAACCTGTTCATCTAATAATAAATCACATAAAGCACGAACCACTAAAAGATGTTCTTTTGCCTTTTGTCCTTCACTATTTTTTGCTTTCGCAACTTCATTTGCCATTTTATTTAAAATTTTATCGCTAGATATTTGCATCCTTATCACCTCGTACTTTGTAATTCTTTCTCAAATTGCCCCAGCTTCTCTACTGGACCAAATACTATTATCATATCATGTTCTTGTAATTTTTCCTGCCCTGTTGGATTATGAATAATATTTCCATCTCGTAAAATCGCTAAAATTGTAACATCAAATTGATTTCTTACATTGCTTTCTATTAATGTTTTTCCAATTAAAAGAGACCTTTCGCCGATTTGAACTTCTTCTATTGCAAAAGCCTGATCTGTTCCATAAAGTACCGTATCAATATAATGAACCGTTAACGGATTTGCGATTCCTTTTGCAATATGAATTCCAGCCATACTAGATGGATTAATAACTTTATTGGCACCAGCACGGCGTAATTTCCCTTCCGTTTCTGGCTTTTCCGCTCTAGCCACAATTTTAATTGTACTATTTAATCCTCGTGCCGTTAATGTAATGAATACATTTTCAGCATCATTTGCAACAATCGCTACTAAGCCAGCAGCCCTTGTAATTCCCGCCTTACGTAACACCTGATCTTCCGTGGCATCACCATGTACATATAAAAGCTTTTCTCTCTCTAGTACTGCTTCTTCTTTATCAACAACAACAAATGGAATATTCTTTTCTTGTAACTCGCGCACAACTTGAAGTCCTACTCTACCACAACCGCATACGATAATATGATCTTGTATTTGCGCTATTTGTTTGTCCATTTTCTTCCTCCGCACTGCATGAAATAAATTCCCCTCAATAATCATTGCTGCTACTACCCCGATTGCATATGTAACAATTCCTACACCAACAGGAATAATAAGAAGCGCAAAAATCTTCCCAGCTTGTGTTAATGGAACTGCATCTCCATACCCAACCGTTAATACTGTAATCATTGTCATCCAAAAGGCTTGAAACAAACTAATCTCTTCTATCATCATAAACCCAATTGTTCCAAGAACTACAACAAAACACATACATATAACCGCAATCCACAATTGTCTGCGTGCATTCATCTTATTCTTCAACTCTTTTCTCTACTACAATCTTTGCCAGAGGAAATGAAATACGTATATACTAGAAGCGGAATCTATGAAAGAGGTTGATATAATGAAAACATTTCTTTCTGCCTTGCAATGGGCATTATTTATTTTGGCCGGTAGCCTCATTGTACCAATTAGTGTTGCAGCCAGTTATGGACTTGAAGGTGCTGAAGCAATTGCATTTGTACAACGAACATTATTTGTCCTTGGCTTCGCTGGCCTTTTGCAAGCTATATTTGGTCATAGACTACCTATTCAAGAAGGGCCCGCTGGTCTTTGGTGGGGAATCTTCTCGCTATACGCGAGTTTAGGTGTCGTATTATTTGGATCAAATAATGAAACACTCCGCGTCTTACAATACGCATTTCTGTTAAGCGGCATCATCTGTATTATCCTTAGTATTTTTGGACTTATTGATAAGCTCGTTCGTTATTTTACACCAACAGTAATTGGAACATATTTATTCCTTCTCGTTGCCCAACTCAGTGGTTCTTTTCTAAAAGGAATGCTCGGCCTTGATGGACAACATACTGAAGTACAAGCAAACGTCTTTATTCTTTCACTCATTGTTATTTTACTATCTTTTTTCATTATGAAGCTACCTATTATTGGACAATACTCTGTTCTGTTCAGCATTGTCTTTGGATGGATTTTATTTGCATGCTTCGGATTATCCAATCAGGTTACACCGGTAACAGATATCATCCGCCTTCCCTCTCTATTCGTTTTTGGATCACCTCGCATCGAATGGAACATGGCAATTACCGTTGTCTTTGTTACACTGTTGCTCTTAACGAACATGTTGGCAAGCATCCGTGTTGTGCAAAAGGTTGTTTCTAAATATGAAGAAGGTGCAGTTCAAAATCGATTCAAACATGCCGGAATTATAACGGGCATAAATCAGCTTTTAGGTGGTCTTTTCTCAGCAATTGGACCAGTAGCTATTTCAGGTTCAGCTGGATTTATTGCAACAACAAATATTTATAAACGCCTTCCTTTCCTATTAGGGTCAAGTTTTATTATTATAATTAGTATATTTCCAAAGATTACATCATTCTTCGCCGCTATTCCTGTCGCCGTTGGATATGCTGCCATTTATCCTGTATTTGCAAGTATGATTGGTCTTGCCTTCCGTGAATATGACACCGTAGAAAATAAAGAGCATTTATTCCGCGTTGCTGGCCTGTCCCTCTTTACAGGGATCGGGGTTATGTTTGTTCCACCGCAAGCATTTTCGACCCTGCCACCATTTTTAGCATCATTTTTAAGCAATGGCCTTGTACTTGGTTCTGTCATGGCTATTTTACTTGAAGTTTTATTTTCCCGTTCAAAGGAAAAACAACCATCGTAAATTGGAAAACTTCCATTATTGCACTCTACTTTCAGAGTTGTTACGATAGAATTATCATGGGCAGTACGCCCATGATAATATATACTAACAATACGGTAATCAGGCTCACTATATAAAATGAAACTTCCATCACCAATCAGGTTTTTTGTTTTTCACATATACATTACTGCTTTGAAAACAAAAGATGACCTGCACTTTTTTAACTTGGCGTGGAGGCAGGAAAAGGATCTGATTGCTTCTATGCATGGGCGAGTGCTCTCTTCCATCTAAAAAGGAAAGGTTTCTATCTTTTTTTCAATTTATGTACCTTTAAAGAAGTTCGATGTCTTACTATTTATTCCTCATCATTTTGCTAAAATGAATTTCTGACAATACCAACTATTATTTCAACAAAGAGAGGATTTTTTTATATGTCTTATAAAATGATTGTTTTAGATTTAGATGATACTTTACTACGCGATGACCATACGATTTCAGAGCGTACGAAACAAGCTTTAATGACGGCCCAAGAGCAAGGTGTAAAGGTTGTACTCGCTTCTGGTCGCCCAACATTCGGCATGCACCATATTGCAAAGGAGCTTCGTTTAGAAGAATACGGAAGCTTCATTCTATCATTTAATGGTGCGAAAATTATTAATTGCAAAACAGATGAAGAACTGTTCAGTAGTACACTATCTCCTGAAATCGTTCACAGCCTATATGAAATTAGTAAAACAGAAGATGTTTGGATTCATACGTATATCGGCGATGACATCGTAACCGAAGAAAATAATCCATATACAGAAATTGAGGGCCAATTGACAGGTATGCCAATTATCCAAGTAGATAGTTTTACTGCCGCTGTACAAGAACCCGTTGTAAAAGTGTTAATGAATAAAGAGGCTGAACGCCTTGTAGAAGTAGAAAAGAAACTTCAAGAGCAACTAGAAGGTAAACTAAGTGTAATGCGCTCTAAACCATTTTTCTTAGAATTTACTGAAGCCGGTGTAACAAAAGGAACAAGCTTAAATCAATTGATTCAAAAACTTGGTATTAAGCGTGAGGAAGTAATCGCAATGGGCGATAGCTACAACGATCAAACAATGATTGAATTCGCTGGCCTTGGTGTTGCGATGGGCAATGCTCCAGATGACATTAAAGAAATTGCAAACTACGTAACAGACACGAATATGAATGATGGCGTTGCTAAAGTTGTAGAGAAATTTGTGCTAAAAACCGAAGTTCTTGTTTAATATATAAATTTTTCAACATACAAATTACTGCTTTGAAAACAAAAGGTGACCTGCACTCATTTTCTCTCTTTGTTTTCACTTGGCATGTGGCTAAAAAAGGACCTGACCGCTTCTATACATAGACGGATACTCTCTCCCATCTAAAAGGAAAGGTTTTTTGTACTTATATAGATGCATTCACAAAACCCATTTGAAGTCAAATACTTCAAATGGGTTTTTATTTAAATGTACGTAGCTTTGTGAAGATATTTTGAACTTTACAACATTCTCGTAGTGTTAACTTTGTTTTTGTATATAATGAAACAAAACATACTATTTTATTTGGAATAAGAATACAAATTTACTATATACAAGCGCATGTTTAAGGAGGCACTTTTATGTTATCTACACCAATCGGAAGATTAAGAGCAATTGGATTAATCGAAGGGATTTCCTTTCTACTACTATTATTTGTAGCGATGCCGTTAAAATACTTTGCGGGGTTTGTAACAGCAGTCAAAATTACAGGTATGGCTCATGGCGTTCTATTTATATTATTCATCTTTGCCGTGATTCAAGTAACAATCGTACATCGTAAGTCTATCTTATGGGCTTTAGGTGCGTTGATTGCTTCCGTTATCCCATTTGGTACATTTGTACTAGATGCAAAATTAAAAAATGAACCGCAGTGATTAAAAAAGGTAGCTAACAGTCATTCTGTTAGCTACCTTTTTTATAGATTTGGAATTTGCCAATCAATTTTTTTCTCATCCATACTAGATAAGAGGTCATTTACTTTTGAAAACGGCTTACTGCCAAAGAAACCTCGTCTTGCTGATAAAGGACTTGGATGTACAGATTCAATAATATGATGATTCGAGTTGGTAATCAGTTTTTTCTTTGCTTGTGCATGGCGCCCCCACAATATGAAAATTAAAGGTTTTTCACGTTCATTTAACAGTTCAATAACACGATCTGTGAAATGCTCCCATCCTTTTCCCTTATGAGAATTTGCTTCTCCTTGTCTCACAGTTAACACCGCATTAAGTAATAATACGCCTTGCTCTGCCCATTTCACTAAATAACCGTTATTCGGAATTTCACAACCAAGATCTGCATGCAATTCTTTGTACATATTTTGCAGCGATGGCGGTGTTTTTACACCAGGTTGTACAGAAAAGCTTAACCCATGTGCCTGATCTGGCCCATGGTATGGATCTTGTCCTAAAATGACAACCTTTGTATCCTCATAACTTGTATAATGTAGTGCATTAAAAATATCATTGGCTCTCGGATATATGACATGGGTACTATATTCTTCTTTTAAAAACTGTCTTAGTTTTTGATAATATGGTTTCTCGAATTCTGGTGCAAGTAACGGCTCCCAATCATTCCTTAAAATATGTTCCATCTCTTCACTTCCTATTCACTTAATTGACCATGTCTTGCTTCGTAAATACGACAAACGAAATGATAAGAGAAACTACGGCCCAAACTGTTAAATTCATTAATGAAAAGCTCATCGATAGACCTTGCAATGCTGGTAACTTCCCTGATAAGTAATCTGTCAGTGATAAGTTCACGCTAAAAATATATTTTGCCCCTTCCCAAGATGTTGCAAAGGAACTTAAAATACCACCTGCAATTAATACTGCCAACATGACTCCCATACCGGCTGGTGTATTACGAATTAATACAGAAACCATAAAGGATATTGTTCCCACAACAATCGCAACAAACCACGCTAATCCATATGCCATTAAAATATATTGCCACTGCGGGATGAGGTGGACAAAATTTGTATTCAGTGTTTCTTTATCAATTCCAAAACCCGTCAGTACCGGTAAATTCCATCCGGCATATCCGAAAACAACGCCCGATAACACATAGGAGAAAATCCCCACCAAGAGCAATATAAGTGATATAAATAACAACATCGTCACATATTTACTGAGAAGGATTTTAAAGCGCCGAATGGGCCGTGTTAGAAGCATTTTCATCGTTCCATCACTTCGTTCCCCCGATACAATGTCAATTGCAACAATCATTACAAGTAGCGGAATAAACAATGTAATTCCTTGTTCAATGAATGCTCGTACAAACGTTGGTGCTCCTGGTGCCGTTGGATTAATATCATGATCTAAATAATATTGTTGCTGCTCCACTCGTACTTTCAGCCAATCCCGCCATTCTTCTGGCAACCTAGAATTATTTAAGCGATTTTGCGAATCAACAATTTGCTGCTGAAGTGCTACCTTCCAATCGCTCGTACCAAGGCGTTTTTGCGTTGTCTGCACTTCACGATACTGTGCATAAACAAACAAAGGAATTAAGATTGCCAATATGAGCATGACGACAACAATACGTTTCTTTCGATAGATTTTTTCTGATTCATTTAAAACAAGATTCGCAAATTCACGCATGTTGCTCACTCCCTGTGAGTTCAATAAATAAATCTTCTAGTGTAAAGACAAGCTCCTTCACGCTATGTACATCTATTCCATTTTCTACAAAGCGTTTATTCCAAGCACTAATTGTAGCAATATCCATTCGGCACAATAAACGTTCATCATCTATGCTAATTTCCCTAATTTCTTTTGAAGTTTTTAAAAGTTCTAATGCTCGGGAAATCGGTGTAACAATCCATTCAACACGATCGCTCGCAGTTTTAATCAACTCTTCAATAGGTGCAACTGTAATCATTTTTCCCTTATGAATAATAGCGACACGATCACATATCATTTGCACTTCACTTAGTAAGTGACTCGAAATAAAGACGCTCATGTTTTCTTCTTTCACAAGCTTATGTATAAACTCCCTCATCTCTCTTATACCAGCTGGATCTAGGCCATTTGTTGGTTCATCTAGTATAAGGAGTTTCGGGTTTCCAAGAAGAGCCTGCGCGATTCCAAGGCGTTGTTTCATACCAAGAGAATACGTTTTCACTTTATCGTGAATACGTTCGTTTAAATGAACCATTTTCGCAATTTCTAAAATACGTTCATCTGATATACCGCCAAGCATACGTGCAAATTGCTTTAAATTTTCCCACCCTGTTAAATATGTATAGAGCTCTGGATTTTCCACGATGCTACCAATTTGCCGCATCGCTTCTCGAAAGTTCTCTTTAATATTATAACCACCAATAGAAATCGTACCTTCAGTCGCTTTAATAAGACCAACTAGCATCCGAATTGTTGTTGTTTTCCCTGCTCCATTTGGTCCTAAAAATCCAAACACTTCTCCTTGGTTCACATCAAATGAAATGTTTTCAACAAGCGTCTTTTTCCCAATGACCTTTTTCACATTTCGTACTGAAAGTATCGTCGTCATTTCGCCCCTCCTTCATTTAGCTTCAGCTTACTTACAACGCTTTGTAATAAGCGATCCGCCATATATGAGTAGCCAATTTCATTCGGATGAAAATGATCTGAGTACAACAATTCTTTCCCGCGATTTTGAAACAGATCAAACGTTGGCGTTATATATACATTTTTATTATCTATTGCTAATTTTTCTAAAGATGCATTCCAATCTACAACAATGGATGAAGAACCTTTTAAATCTTCAACATCCTCAAAAGGATTGTATAAACCGAGCCAGAAAATCGGGCTATCTGGATTTAGCTTTCGAATTTCTGTTAAAATTTGTTTTGCCTGATTTTGAAATGTTTCTGTATTAGGGCGATATGTTTCTAGATCTATCTTTCCAAGTGATTCCCATCCTGGAAATAAGTCATTTCCTCCAATTGTTAAAACGATAAGATCCGCTTGCTTAATTGAGTACTGTGCACCACTACTTGCTATTTGTTTCAACAAATCCGGCATTTTCGCACCACTAACAGCTAAATTCGTTAACGCTACCTTTTGTTTGTAATCCTTCTGCAAACTTTCTTTCACTCGTCCCACATAGCCAATTCCTTCTTTATCTCCAACGCCACGCGTTAAAGAATCGCCTAAACTGACAACTTGTAATGTTCCAGGGTGTTGTTTCCCCTTTACTTGTTTTTGTGCTGTCTTCATAGTTAAATTTGAAGCTTTCGGATTTAATACATCATTAATTCCCGAAATAAAACCATATGCAAATAAACAAAAAGATGCAATTGTAATGAGTAAAATTCCTTTTACTAATTTGGATCTCATGTCAAAACCCCTTTTAGCCTCATAGATTGTCCCTAATTATACCAAACGCCTTTTCGAAAAGCGATTTTCATACTTTATGCATTATGTAGTTTCACGAAGGGTCAACTGTGGTAAAAGTTCAATGTTCTTCACATCTATTTTTTCATCCTCTATCTTCTCATATAATATTTCAAATGCTTTCGCACCAACTACTTTACTAGAATGAGCAATTGTTGTAATTCCTAACACATCAGCCACCTCTTGGTCATCGCACCCAATAATTGCAAGATCTTCAGGAATACGAATTCCATGTTTTTTTGCTTCCGTTACCATACCTGCTGCAATTGGATTACAAGAAACGAGAAATGCTGTTGGTTTCACAGACATGTTAATCCACGCTCTTATCACTTCACGACCATCCTCTACTGTAAAACGCTCTGTAAACTTCCATTCTTCTCGAGATTCTATAGAAATCTCCTGAAGTGCTTCCTCATAAGCTTGTTTTCGTTTTTGACTATTTACGCTATGACTTCTGCCAATACAATATCCAATGTGAGTGTGTCCGCTTTCTATTACGTATTTCATCCCCTGCGAAAACACCTTATAGTGATCAATATGTACGCTAGAAATACATTTAGATTCTATTTCTTCACATGTTACAATCGGGCCAAACTTTGTATATTCTTCTATTGTTTTGCAGCCATTCATTCTCGAACATATAATTACACCATCAAGCTTCTTCATTTTTAACATATGCAAAATTTCAAGTTCTTTTTCGGCACTATAGTTCGTCTGACAGAGCATCATATTATAATTTTTTTTGGCCGTTTCTTTAGAAATCCCCTCAATAATTGCACTGTAATATTGATCATTTACATGCGGCAAAATAACACCTATCACATTCGTCTTTCCTCTTACTAAATGAATCGCATTCACATTTTGGGTGTAATTTAGCTCTTCAATGATCGCTAAAATTTCCTGCCTCTTTTTATCACTTACATACGGATGATTATTTAATACACGTGAAACCGTTGACACTGATACACCGGCAATTTCCGCAATCTTTTTTATATTTGTCATCTTATTTCCTCCCCTTCCCATCATTTAAATAAACCTCATCAAAAAATTCTTTCTTGACCTGGTAAGCTTTCCACAATATATCCTTTCCTAGCAAATACATTCAGAAAGGATTTGAAACATATGATACGTCTAAAACTAGACTATATATTTTTTATTAGCGGACTACTCATCCTATCTCTTGGAATTAACATGATGACAACTATTACTTCATTTGGCCTTAGTCCTTATGATTCGTTTTTTATTGCGCTATATCAAAACTTTGGAGTAAGTATTGGCTTTTGGATTTTTATGATTAACTTCGCTTTTACACTTATTGTGTTCTTTTTGAATAAGAAGCATATTACAATCGGAACAATTGTTACTATGGTTCTTATTTCTGTTTTTGTTGATTGGATTGGTTCTATTACTATCATTATGGATTCAATCCGCTCTCTTCCAAAATATATAACACTTGTGTGCGGAAATCTATTTGTTGGCGCTGGAATTGGAATTTATGTCTCCACACAATTATGTGCAGCACCACAAGAGGCCTTTGTCTTAACAATGTCTGAAAAGAAAAAATGGACGTTTCGCAGAACAGAAATTTCATTAGCTTTGCTATTTTTGACACTCAGTTTCTTATTAGATGGGCCTATTTACTTCGGAACAATTATCCTTTCCTTTACAACAGGCTGGATCATTCAAGCATTTATTCAGATTGGTACAAAAATCCTCCACATGAAAAAAGCCTATTGAGCGAATAACGCTACAATAGGCTTTTTTCATCTATTTTACCGGAAGACAGCTCCCTGAATATAATCAAAGACAACCTTCTCATCATTTTGTAACACGACTGGCTGAATTTCCTTTGTATCAATGGCGATATTTGGATCCTTCAAACCGTTACCTGTTAATACCGCTACAATTTGGCTTCCTTTTGCAATTTCTCCACTCCTCAGTTGTTTATAAACACCAGCAAGAGAAGCGCATGAAGCAGGTTCAGCAAAGATTCCTTCATACTTAGCTAACCATCCATATGCCTCAAGAATTTCACGATCTGTTACTTCATCAATTTTTCCTTGAGATTGTTCTGCAGCTAGGGCGGCTTGCTCCCAACTTGCTGGATTCCCAATTCGAATTGCTGTAGCGATTGTTTCTGGCTCTTCAATCTTATGTCCATGCACAATCGCCGCTGCTCCTTCCGCCTCAAAGCCGCGCATCTCTGGCAAACCCGTACCAAGTCTTTCATGATACTCTTTGAAACCTTTCCAATACGCTGTAATATTGCCTGCATTACCAACTGGAATTGCTAAAATATCCGGCGCCTTCCCAAGCGCATCACAAATCTCAAATGCAGCTGTTTTCTGCCCTTCAATTCGGTATGGATTAACAGAATTCACAAGTGTGATTGGCGATAATTTACTAAGCTTACGTACGATTTGCAAAGCATGGTCAAAATTCCCATCAATACTTATAATCTCAGCACCATACATGACAGCTTGCGCTAATTTACCATATGCAATCTTACCATTTGGAATGATAACAATACATGACAGTCCGGCCCTAGCCGCATAAGCTGCTGCAGATGCAGACGTATTACCTGTAGATGCACAGATAATCGCTCCGCTCCCTGCTTCTTTTGCTTTTGCTACCGCCATTACCATACCGCGATCCTTAAACGATCCGCTTGGATTTGCCCCCTCTATTTTCCCGTAAATTGTTACGCCCCACCGCTTTGACAGGTTTTCTAATAAAATAAGTGGTGTATTACCTTCATGCAATGTTAAGGGAGGTGTCTTTTCCGTAATAGGTAAAAACTCCTTATACTCAGCAAGCAAACCTTTCCACATTACCTAGCATCTCCTTCGATTCGATAGTTTGCTTTCACACAATCTATTTCTTCGTATGCCCCCAATGTATGTAAAATATATTCATAGTCTGCAAGTGATGCACGATGTGTTACGATAACAATCTCAGCCTTTCCTTTCTCCCCGAGTGGCATTTGAATAATTTTTTCAAAGCTAACACCGCGTTCAGAGAATAAAGATGTAATTTTTGCAAACACACCAATTTCATCTTTTACATGTAGACGTAAAAACTTCTTCACAAAAATTTCATCTGGCTCTTTTAATACCTTTTCATACTGCGGAGAAACTGCGCTATTCCCAGTTACACCAAGGCGCACATTTTGCATTACCGCAACTAAATCAGAAACAACCGCTGTCGCTGTCGGTAAACTTCCTGCTCCAGGTCCATAAAACATTGTTTCTCCTACCGCTTCACCATATACATATACGGCGTTATATTCATTTTGAACTGCTGCAAGAGGGTGTGTATTCGGAAGTAATGTTGGCTCAACTGTTACCTCTAATTTTTCACCATCACGCTTCGCCAGTCCAATTAATTTAATTGTATATCCTAAGCTTTTACTATATGCGATATCTTCCTCAGTAATGGAAGTAATCCCTTTCACCTTCACATCTCCAAGCTCTACATTTGTAGAAAAACCTAGAGTAGCTAAAATCGTCATTTTCCTTGCTGCATCTAAACCTTCAACGTCTGATGTTGGATCTGCTTCCGCAAATCCAAGCTGCTGCGCTTCATTTAACACGTCGTCATATGCTCTCCCTTCGTCAGACATTTTTGTCAGAATAAAGTTTGTTGTTCCGTTCACGATTCCCATCACTTTCGTAATAAGATCCGAAGAAAGTCCTTCTACAATGCTGCGCAGAATTGGAATCCCTCCAGCTACGCTCGCCTCGTAAAATAAGTCAGCTTGATTTTCCTTTGCCACCGTCAGTAATTCTGCTCCGTGCAATGCCATTAAATCTTTATTAGCAGTAACAACATGTTTACCATTTTTCAAAGCTTGTAAAATATATGCTTTCGCTTCCTCTATGCCGCCCATCACTTCAATGACAACATCAATATCAGGATTATCTATAATTTCATTTGCATTTTTCGTTAATAAGGTAGAGGGTACTTGGACCTCTCTCTCTTTTTCAATATTTTGCACTAATACTTTTGTTACTTTCACTGGGCAACCAACTTGGTGCATAAGACGATCTTGATGATTCGTAATAATACGAACCACACCGCTGCCAACTGTTCCAAGGCCTAATAAGCCCACTTGAATTTCATTCATGATACTGTCCACCCCTCTAAAGAATTGTATTTAGATGCCATTATATAAGTTAAAATTCTGAAAGACAATATATTTTGAACATTCGGAAAAATATAAAGCGATCCTTGTAAAGAAAACGTTGCCACATGTTATATAATGATCAGCTTACAAAATATAAGGGGTTTCTTGATACACATAATAATTTAACCAATTTGAAAATAATAAGTTTCCATGACTCCGCCATCTTATGAGTGGCTTTTCAGCTGGATTATTATGTTTAAAATAGTTTTTGGGAACCTTAATATCTAGCCCTCTTTGTTTATCGCGTTCATATTCTTGTTTTAACGTATCGCAGCTATATTCGCTATGACCAAGAACAAAAATATGCTTTCCATCTTGCCCCATAACAAGGTGGACACCTGCTTCTTCTGATGTTGCTAGTAATGTCAACTCTCGTACTTTTTCAATATCAGCTGCGCGTACTTCCGTATGACGTGAATGTGGTGCAAAAAAGAGCTCATCGAATCCTTGTAACAATTTCACATGCTGCTCATGCACTTCATGCTCGAATACACCAAACATCTTTTCTTCAAGCGAGTATTTCGGAATTCCATAGTGATAATACAGACCCGCTTGTGCTCCCCAACAAATATGCAATGTAGATGTTACATTCGTTTTTGAATAGTCCATTATGCGTCCAAGTTCTTCCCAATAATCTACATCTTCAAAAGGAAGTGTTTCAATTGGGGCCCCTGTAATAATGAGACCATCAAATCTGTCTTCCTCAATATCGCGAAATGTTTTATAAAAACTTGTTAAATGGTCTTGCGCTACATTACGGGATGTATGAGACTCCATATGAAGCAAATGCACATCCAATTGAAGTGGTGTATTACCGAGTAACCTGAGCAATTGCGTTTCTGTTTCTTGTTTTGTTGGCATTAAGTTCAAAATCGCAATTTTTAGAGCACGTATATCTTGTGTTTCAGCTCGCTCTTTTGTCATCACAAAAATATTCTCTTTTTGCAATACTTTACGGGCTGGTAAATCTTTATCAACAATGATCGGCATGCGCTTTGCCTCCAACTAATGCTTTCTCTAGATCCGCAATAATATCAGAAACATCTTCGATACCGACCGATAAGCGAATTAAATCAGATGTCACACCTGCTAAACGCTGCTCTTCTTCATTTAACTGTCTATGCGTTGTACTAGCAGGATGAATCACACATGTTCTTGCATCCGCTACGTGTGTCACAAGCGTTGCTAGCTTTACATTTGCAATAAACTCTTTCGCAGATTCTAATCCACCTTTAATCCCAAATGTTAAAACGCCACTTGCACCTTTTGCTAAGTACTTTTGCGTTAGTGGATAATTTTCATTACTTTCTAATCCCGGATAATTCACCCATTCAATACGGTCATGGTTAGCAAGCCACTTCGCAACTGCAAGAGCATTTTCACTATGACGCTCCATTCGTAAATGTAATGTTTCTAAACCAATGTTGCTAATATACGCATTGAATGGGCTCATACAGTTTCCATAGTCTCTTAATAGTTGAACACGAGCTTTCACAATATATGCCGCCTGGCCAAAATTCTGCACATAACTTACGCCATGATAACTTGGATCTGGTTCGACAAGCTCAGGATATTTTCCATTTGTCCAATCAAAATTCCCTCCATCAATGACAATTCCACCTAATGAACTCGCATGGCCATCAATATATTTCGTTGTAGAATGAACAACAATATTTGCGCCATGCTCAAACGCTTGGCATAAATATGGTGTCGCCAAAGTATTATCCACGATAAATGGTACTTCCAGTTCTTTTGCCGCGTTTGAAAACTCTTTAAAATTTAAAACATTCATCGCTGGATTTCCAAGTGATTCTGCATAAATAAGCTTTGTTTTATCATTTGCAAGTGCCACAATTTCATCAGTAGTTAAGTTCGGATTAAAGAATGTTACATCAATACCAAGCTTACGCAAACTTACTCCAAACAGGTTAAAGGTTCCCCCATAAACGGTTGAAGAACAAAGCAAATGATCACCACTGCCACAAATATTTAAAACAGCAAGCATAATAGCCGCTTGACCAGAGGCTGTCGCAACAGCTCCGGCTCCAACTTCGAGCTCTGATAATTTTTGTTCAAATGCCGCTAGTGTCGGATTCCCAATACGCGTATAAATATAGCCCTCTGCCTCTAAATTAAAGAGCGCTGCTAAATCATCGGACGTATCGTATTTATACGTCGTACTTTGATAAAGTGGTAAAACACGTGGTTCACCATTCTTCGGTGTATAACCACCTTGCACACAAATAGTTCCTTTTCCCCATGATTCTCCCATTCCTTATTCTCCTTTCTTTTATAGAAAATAAAAAAACTGCTTCTTTCCCTAACAAGAAAGAAGCAGTTTGAAAACACGCTCTAAAGTCTCTTTCTTATCTCTCAGGGTTATTACCTGCAGGATTTGGCACAATTCCGTTACACGGCTGTTGCCAAGGTTTCATAGGGCCTGTCCCTCCACCTTTTCTTGATAAGACTATGCAATTACCGTTGATTTTATAGCAATAATTTCCTAATGTCAATTATTTTTCTGAATATTTATAAAATATTTTATTGGCTGTTTAACTGTTTATTATGAAAATTTAAATTTAAGGAAACAAGGGAAATATCCCCTCATCATCAAGGTAAGCTTAAATAAGAATTACAATGATGAATACGAAGAATAGTAGATACCCTAGAGATTATGCTCTAATTACTCGAATCCCTTTTACAATATTCCAAATAAAGAAGTATAGACTAATTAGGCCGCAAATACATACCATAATCATTGCGCCAATAGCCATTGTTGTACCTAGTTGCTTAAAACCGACATCCATGATTCCCAATACTACAATTCCTATAAAAGTAGTAATTCCCGGAATAAGATGTGTCCATAGAGCTCGTTTCGCATGACCTTTTGTTTCATGATCTCCGAGAATCCAAACAATTAGTGGGAATAAGACAGGGGCAAAAAGAACACTCCAGTACGAAAAAGAAGATAAAACTTTATTTCCATTCATATATATCACCTCATGAAATTGTGTTTGTTGTTATACCTTTATTATGTAGGGAAATCTATTTTTTTACTATCGCTAGACCTTACAACAACATGACAGTTTTGTAAGATTCTATAGTGGCAATTTGGTAGGCCTACCGCTTGATATAATGCACGTGATATTTTAAAAAAATTAAGGGCCAAGGATTTTTTTAAAGAACTCTTGGCCATTTTCGTATTTATGAAATGTTTGCTTATTTTGCGTGTAAAGCATCTACTGTAAGTGATCTATAGATCATAGATCATATACCATAACACAATCGTTAAAGTAAGAGATCACAAGTCATTCAATGGTATAACAATTTATAAAATGCTTATAAAGAACAGCAAGCATGAACATTAACATCTATGCTTTGTTGTTTTTAAACATAAGATTTTCTTTTATAATAGTCTGTTGAAACCTTCTCATAAAACGCTGCTTTTGTAGTATAAAAATATGGAATCAACCATAAGAAACCGATTCCTAAAGTAAGGATACTTAGTATAAACCAGCCAATAAAGCTTAAACATATTAAGAAATAATCCATCTTATGTCCGTTCATCATACGACGACTTTCCGTAATAGCTTGGTTCATTGAAAATTCCGGATGATCATTTAAAATAAAGAAAGTCATGGTATAAGAGAAAGATTTAACAATCCCTGGAATAATAAATAACAATGTCCATAAAGTAATATAGATATCCATTAGTAAATATATTAAAATTGATTTAATAAATTTATTTACCTCTTTACACCATTTAAATAATTGCCCAATTCCAACTGTCCTGTCACGAACTGTATTTAAGGCAAGATAGTAAGCACCTAAAGTTAAGGGCCCAACCATTAGCACGACAATAATATCGATCATAAACGATTCTATTACTTTACTCCAGCTCCAAAACCATACGAAAGGGAATATAAAGAACAAGGTAACTCCTACCGCTAATCCCCATTTTTCATCAAGCTCATCAAGCGCTTGTTCTTTCAACTCACGAATCAAATAAGAAACCTCCTAAATCTAATGCGTATTTTAACTTATACTAGTATACAATTCTCGTAGAGATTACAATAATATTTTAGACAATTTATATTTATTTCAGCACATGGCATGAGCATTATCATCTCGATGAGATCAAAAGCTTTAAACATCACTTGTATTTTGCTTCTTTAGAAGAAATAATACTAATAATGTTTATAATATATGTTGAATAAGTAATTCTTTAAAAAGATAATATGCACATTCAATTCATTATTTTCGTATTAGAATCTCTAATTTTTCATAATAACGTATAAATAGAGGAGGCATAAAAATTGGCTATTAGGAGAAATATGCACTATTTACTCATCGTGTACGGTATATTTCTAGGTTCTATCGTTGGTGCCACAGTCTGGTTATTTTTAGTTGTCACCAATGCTGGAATTCATTTCGTTTGGGAATATTTACCTAAAGAATTTGCATTACCATCTTATTATACAATTTGTGTAACAATAATCGGTGGTTTTCTTATTGGACTGTCACAAAAGTACTTTGGTACATACCCACGTTTAATGCCAGAGGTAATGGCTGAATATAAGAAAACAGGCAGGATTGAATACCGTTTTGTACATCAAGCTACATTAACAGCTATTATTGTTTTAGTATTTGGAGCAAGTTTAGGACCGGAAGCTGCACTTGTTGGGATTATAGGCGGGCTTTGTACATGGGTTGGCGATCGCTTTCACTTTGCTGTAAAAGGAATGCAGGGGCTAACAGAAATTGGAATCGGCGCTACTTTAAGTGTTATTTTTAATGCACCGTTATTCGGTTACTTAGCTCCAAGTGAAAATGAGGATGAACGACTTGCTGAAGTTTCCAAAGGGAAAAAGGCTATCGTATATGTCGCTACTACTTTGGCTGGTTTTTCTGTTTATTTATTGCTTAGTAAATTTGATAATCGAGGATCTTTTATTGTTAATTTTGGAGAAGGATCTTTTGCACTTCATGAATGGGTTGCCTTTCTACCTCTTGCTTGTATAGGTGCTAGTGTAGGCTATTTTTATTTCAAGATAGAATATATATTGGAAAAAATAGTGCACCCTTTTCAAGAATATAAACTAACATTAGGGATTATAGGTGGCATTATTTTAGGGATTGCCGGAACTTTCCTCCCATATACTATGTTTTCAGGAGAACACCAATTAAAAGAATTAGTGAATGAGTGGACAGAATTATCATTTGGGGTGCTGTTTCTTTCAGGTGTTTTAAAATTATGTATAACGGCAGTTTGTTTAAATACAGGTTGGCGTGGAGGACACATTTTTCCGATTATATTTGCTGGAGCAAGTATTGGATATGCTATGGCCACTGTCATACCGCTAGATCCAATTGCTTCTGTAGCTATCGTGACGACAGCCATTTCAAGCTATGCATTACGAAAACCAATCGCTATTACAGTGCTATTACTTATGTTCTTCCCAATTAATTTGTTATTACCGATGCTTGGAGCTGCAATGATTGGAAATTCATTTCCACTTCCTAACAATAGTGAGAATAAACAAGCGGCTAGTGCAAATATCAAATAGTAAAATGAACAAATAAGAAGCAGTACCATCACTATAAAAGTGTTGGTACTGCATATTGAGTGACGATTATTTCATGAATTAGAATATGCTTGCTACTTTAGCTGCTTTTTCAAGACCTTCTGCAATAATCTCTTCCGCTTTATCTGGGAATTGATTATGACCTTCAATGATAACTGTTTCCATATTTGTTACACCGAAGAAGCCCATCATGCTTGCTACATATTTAACAGCCATTTCTACGCCAGCTGCTGGACCTTCAGAATATACACCACCACGTGCATTTAATAATGCAATTTTCTTATCACCGATAAGACCTACTGGACCTTCTGGTGTATATTTGAATGTTTTTCCAGCGCGGTTTAAGTAATCGATATATGTGTGCAATACAGCTGGAATTGTTAAGTTCCATAATGGGAAACCAAATACCACTTTATCAGCTGCAAGGAATTGCTCTAAATATTTATCAGCAACAGCTACTGCTTTTGCTTCTTCTGCTGTTAAGTCAAATCCTTTACTAGCTTTAAATGTACCGTTGATCATATCTACGCCTACATATGGTAATTCTTCATTGTATAAATCAAGTTCTACCACCGTATCATTTGGATGTGATTCTTTATAGCTTGCTAAAAACGCTTCATATAATTTCACACTAACTGCTTGGTCTGCTGGACGGTTGTTAGCTTTTACAAATAAAACTGTTGTCATGCCTTTTTTCCTCCTATTACTCACTCTTACGTTGTTTATTATCTACTCACTAAAAAGGGACAATCCCCTGTAATTATTGTTGCTTACAAATACATTTTATCCTCTCCTCCTAACAATTTCTTCCTCACATAGACGGATTTTTTCATAAAAAAGGTCCACCTCCTAAAGGCGAACTAATCCTACGACTTTTGTCTTATACGATCCCATTTTTCACTGCATATAAAGCTGCTTGTGTACGATCCGATAAATTTAATTTTCCTAAAATACTACTTACATGAGCTTTTACTGTTTTTTCTGTGATCACTAACACGGATGCAATTTCCTTATTACTCATCCCTTTTGCCAAGAGCTGCAACACTTCATTCTCCCTTGCCGTTAGTACATCTACATGAATATTTGATGACTCCTGTTTCTCTTCTTGCGGCAAAGTTTGAGAAAGAAGCGCACTTGCTATATCAGGATGAAGCTGAATATTTCCTTTATATGCACTACGGATAGCTTCCACAAGTTGATCTGGTTCAACATCTTTTAGAATATATCCGCTCGCTCCGGCCTTTAAAGCTGGTAAAACATGCGCTTGATCAGAAAAGCTAGTCAATACGAGCACTTTCACATTTGGATATTCTTTTTTAATACACGAGGTTGCTTCAATCCCATCCATCTCTGGCATATATAAATCCATTAAAACAATATCCGGCTGTGCTTCTCCTACTTTCTTTAACGCTTCTTTTCCGTTATTTGCTTCTCCAACTAACTCCAAATCTTCTTGCATGCTTAAGAAAAATGCTAATCCTTTTAAAACAACTGTATGATCATCAACTAATAATACTTTTATTTTCACAAGTTTCCCTCATTTTCACATCATAATGGTACGATAACCTTTATACTTGTTCGGTTCTTTTCACTTACAATTGTAATACATCCACCGATTAACTCTGCTCGTTCTCGCATTGTAGTCATTCCAAGTGATTTCTTCTCTCTTACATTCGCTTCTATAAAACCAACACCATGATCAACTACCTCTAAAGATACATCATTCTCTGTTACTTTGAAGTAAATCGTAGCCTCCATGACACCTGCATGCTTACTTACATTATTTAATGCCTCTTGTCCAATACGCCATAATGTTTCTTCTACTACACGCGGTAAGTCACGCACACCTGTAACCTGCTCACGAATTTTCAAACCTAAGTTTTCACCATATTGCTTTAAAGCTGAAAGCAATCCCTTTTCTAATCCTTCTGGACGAAGCTGCCAAATAAGTGTCCGCATTTCTTTTAAAGCACCTTGCGCTAACTCTCTCATCTCATGAAGAGATTGATCTACCCTTTCATTTTGTCCCTTCAAAACAGCTTCCGCTCCCTTCGTCATGAAGGTTAATGAAAATAGCTTTTGTGAAACTGAATCGTGCAGATCCCTTGCTAAACGGTTACGTTCTTCCATTCGGACCAGTTCACGACGCTGTTCATTTAATCGTAAATTCTCAATCATTAATGAAATATGATTCGTTAACGCTTGAAGTATGTCTACGGTATTTGTATCAAACTCACCTTGATTTGAATTCACACATAAAACACCAAACACATGATTTCGAATATGTATTGGAGCGGCAATAATAGAGCCGTTAGGATGAACACCATTTCCAACTTGTCTTTTCATTAAAACAGGTCTGTTCTTTTCTATTGCTTCCTTTGCCGCTCTCTCTAAACCCGAATCCTTTTGTAATGTACGCTTCTTATAACAAGCTCGCATGGATATCTTTTTTTCTTCTTGTATAAAAAATGCAACTTGCTCCCATAGAAATACATCTCCCACTTGTTTTACAACTTCTTCTGGTAATGTATTTAATTTATGAATTTTTCTTAGTTCCTGAATAAAACGCTCTAGTTTCACATAATAATGAGCCCGTTTCTTTTCATTTTCATATAGTTTCGTTCGTTTTAAAGCTGTTCCAATTTGCAGGGCAACCGATTGTAATAGCATCAGTTCTTCTTCAGAAAAATGTGTTTTCCCTGGACTAGCGACATTTAAGACTCCAAACTCTTCTCCGCCAGCTTTTAATGGAACGGTTGCATGATGAAGAATTCCTTCTGTATCACCCCAATTATTTTCAACCGCATTGTTAATTCGTTTACATTCAATAATATTAACCGCTCGTTCTAATTTCCCCTCCACAAAACGGCGCAAACACCAGCATTCTCCTTCGCACATTGGCTTTTTATCTTGAAAGGTAAGCGCTGCTGGTAAATGATAATCAATTAATTTTGTATACCTACCATTTTCATCAGCAAGAAAAATCCATCCTGTTGTTAATCCTGTCACATGCAGCAATTTTTCTAATACCGCTTGTAGCACATGATATGTATCATTGGATGTATTTAATGTTTCTGCAATCTCTTTTAATATAGCTAATTCGCTTATACGGTTCTCTTGAAACATAAATTGTCTCCTACATACAATATTTTCTTTTCTCATTGTACCAAATTCAATGTATTCTTAAACAAACAAGTAACTTTTTCACTTTGTACTTATTCATAAGATTGATATAATGGTTAAAAATGTAGTTTTCATTATATCACCTGAGGGGGCTTTCACAATGACATTAAACAAAGCACTTACAATCGCTGGTTCTGACACAAGCGGTGGCGCTGGTATACAAGCGGATTTAAAAACGTTTCAAGAACTTGGTGTATACGGAATGACGTCTCTTACAACAATCGTAACGATGGATCCACATAATGGCTGGGCACATAACGTATTCCCTATTCCTGCTTCTACACTCAAACCACAATTAGAAACAACAATTGAAGGTGTTGGTGTTGATGCTTTAAAAACGGGTATGCTTGGATCTGTTGAAATCATTGAAATGGTTGCTGAAACAATTGAAAAGCATAATCTACAAAATGTAGTAGTAGACCCAGTTATGGTTTGTAAAGGTGCAGATGAAGCATTGCATCCTGAAACAAATGACTGCTTACGCGATGTACTTGTTCCAAAAGCATTAGTTGTTACACCAAACCTATTCGAAGCATATCAACTAAGCGGTGTGAAAATTAATTCTCTTGAAGACATGAAAGAAGCTGCTAAAAAAATCCATGCTTTAGGTGCAAAATATGTACTAATTAAAGGCGGTAGCAAGCTAGGTACAGAAACTGCAATCGATGTATTGTACGATGGAGAAACATTTGATCTTTTAGAATCAGAGAAAATTGATACAACAAATACACACGGCGCAGGTTGTACATACTCTGCAGCAATTACAGCAGAACTTGCAAAAGGTAAATCTGTAAAAGAAGCGGTAAAAACTGCAAAAGAATTCATCACAGCAGCAATTCGTCACTCATTCAAAATTAACGAATATGTAGGACCAACACATCACGGTGCATATCGTAAATTTGCAACTGGCAAAGAACTTGTATAAGAAATAAAGTGAATCTTTAATCAACCTTCACTAATCGGGCTTTTACGGGGTAAAAAACAGGCTATCCATAGATAGCTTGTTTTTTTATGATGCTAAACTTACCTTACCTCTATAATTCCCGAAACTTTTTACTTTTTTGTTGTTCCACGTGAAACAACAAAAAAGTAAAAAAAGAGCGACGAATCGCTCTTTCTCTTCAACAACACCTTGATATTTTTCCACCTTTCGCATTGAACCTAGCCTCTTGCGCCTCAGCAAAAAACTGTTTTCGACATAAAATCGGTTCTTCTGGGTGGTACTCTTTCATATGGGTAACGTACGTTTCATAACTTGGTACTCCAACAAGCAAACTAATAAATTGCTTTCGTGTTCTCCACACCTTCTCCAATTTTTTAAGCATAATTTCTCGACTCACTTTCATCTCTTGGAATATATGGTGCTTCTTTTAATGGTATAGATTTATTTTGCAATACTTTAATCCATATACGAATAGCAGAAATAAGAACTGCTATTACAACTAACATGAAAATTCCACAAAGCATAGCATCGATATAATCATTGAAGATAATTTGCTTCATTTGTGCCACATTTTTGGCCGGTGCTAGTATTTTCCCTTCATCTAAGGCGCTCTGGAATACTTTTGCATGCGATAAAAATCCAATTTTCGGATTTTCATGAAATAATTTTTGGTAGCCTGCTGTCATCGTCACAATCAGCAAACCTACCGTTGGGATAAGCGTAACCCAAACGTACGCCTTTTTCCCCATTTTGAACAATATCGTTGTTCCGAGCAATAACGCAATACCCGCTAACATCTGGTTAGCAATTCCAAAGAGTGGCCATAATGTATTAATTCCACCGAGCGGATCAACTACACCTTGGTATAAGAAATACCCCCATCCTAACACACATAACGTTGTTGCAATCACATTAGCCAGTGTAGAATCTGTTTTCGCAAATGGTTTATATACATGTCCTAAAATATCTTGAATCATAAATCGCCCTACACGTGTACCAGCATCAATTGTCGTTAAAATAAATAGTGCTTCAAATAAAATAGCAAAGTGATACCAGAATGCCATCATCGCAGTTCCACCGATTACTTGTGAAAAGATGTAGGCCATCCCAATTGCTAATGTTGGCGCTCCTCCTGTACGAGATAGTATCGTTTGTTCACCAACATTTACAGCAAGATCCTTTAATTCATTTGGTGTAATTGCAAATCCCCAAGAAGAAATAACTTGAGCTGCTTGTGATACATCCGTTCCGATAAGAGCTGCCGGACTATTAATTGCAAAATATGTCCCTGGTGTTAATACACAAGCTGCGATCATGGCCATCGCCGCAACGAACGATTCCATTAACATTGCCCCGTAACCAATTGGTTGTGCGTGCCCTTCTCTTTCAATCATCTTCGGCGTAGTACCAGAGGAAACTAAAGCATGGAATCCTGATACAGCCCCGCAAGCAATTGTAATAAATAGAAACGGAAATAGATTTCCGGAAAACACTGGACCTGTTCCGTCAATGAACTTGGATACGGCCGGCATTTGTAAGTTTGGTGCTACAATTAGAATTCCAATTGCTAGCCCAACAATCGTTCCGACCTTTAAAAATGTACTTAAATAATCACGTGGGGCAAGGAGCATCCACACCGGTAATGCAGACGCAATAAAACCGTATACAATAAGCATAATTGCGATTGTTTCACCGCTAAAAGTAAACATGCTTGCAAGCGTAGGATTCTCAGCTACATACTGCCCTCCAACAAGAGATAAAAGAAGTAAAATAATACCGATAACTGATCCTTCTCCAATACGCCCTGGGCGAATATAACGCATATAAACACCCATTAAAATAGCGATTGGAATTGTCGCTGCGATCGTAAACATTCCCCAAGGGCTACCGACAAGTGCTTTCACAACTACTAAAGCTAATACTGCTAATAAAATGATCATAATACCTAAAATACCAATCATCGCAATTAATCCTGTTACAGGACCAATCTCATCTTTAATCATTTCGCCTAATGATTTTCCATTACGTCTCATGGAAGCAAATAAAATAACAAAATCTTGTACTGCTCCTGCAATTACAACTCCAACGATAATCCAAATTGTTCCTGGTAAATATCCCATTTGCGCTGCTAAAATCGGCCCTACTAATGGACCTGCTCCTGCAATTGCCGCAAAGTGATGTCCAAATAATACCCATTTATTTGTTGGAACATAATCCTTTCCATCATTTAGCGTCTCAGCAGGTGTTTGCCGATTATTATCTAGCTCAAATACTTTTTGTGCAATAAATCTACTATAGAAACGATAAGCAACTGCATATACAGAAACAGCTGCTACTAATAGCCATACAGCATTAATTGTTTCACCTTGTGATAGGGCAATTACACCAAATCCGGTTGCTCCTAATGCTGCGATGATACCCCAAAGTAAAATTGACTTAAACGCCTTCACATACAATCCCCCCTATACTACTTCTTAGTGGAGATTGTACTAAATTTTCTGAATATTTAATTTGAATCCTCCTTATCATGAAGGATTCTTATGTTAACATGTTGAAATTCACTTACAACTTGTCATAGTTCAATTTTATTTCGAAGTCGTTTTACATAGTTTCGACTAACAGGAATCGGTTTCTCATCATACCTATCTAAATAAAGGTTATACGTTCCATTATAATAAGGCTTTAATGCCTGAACATGCATAACATTTATTAAATAACTTTTATGAACACGTAAAAAATCATATGCTGTTAATTTATTTTCCAATTCTTGAAGTGTATATGTTGAAATATACTGATTATTCGCTGTATAAATTGAAACCGTTTTATTCTCCTTATTCTTACTTACATATACAATATCCTCTGGAAAAATATACGTAATCCCTTCATGACTTTCAATCGGAAGTTTTCGCAAATGGCTTTTTATTTTCTTTCCTTTGTCTTGTTCCATTCTATATACGAGAAATTGTAAATCTTCTTCACGAAATGGTCGTAGTAAATAATAAAACGCTTGGAAGCGAAAAGCTGTTATCGCCTCTTCTATATCCTCACCGATAAAAATAAACTTTGTATCGCAATTTAATTGTTGTAATAAACTAGAGAGTTCAAACCCTGTACCATCTTTTAACTCTGTATCTAAAAAAACGAAATCAGGAATATGCTTTTTAGCTACTTGTAAAGATTCCATTCCTGTTCCCGCTTCAAAGCACTCTACATTTCGCATATTTTCTGTAAATATCTCAATGAATCGATTTCGATGTTCTGCATCTTCCATGATAAGTAAAATTTTCATCTGCCCAACCACCTAATTCTTTTGTCCATATGTCTTGTTGTATACATTCGCCTTAGTAAGAAACAATCCCTTTTTCTAGCCCTATTTTCTATTTACTATACCATCACTTCCCTTAAAAACAACAAAAAAGGAAGCCGCTTGGGCTCCCTTCTTTCGTTATACCAACTCTTGCTGCTTCGTTTCTTGCCCTAGCACAACTACTGCAAGCACTCCAATTAAAATGGAACCGCAAAAAATTGTAAAGATCAATGAAAGAGACGCTTGTGAAGCAACAAGATAACCTACTAGCAATGGACCGAGAATACCACCAATACGGCCAAATGCTGCAGCCATACCTGCTCCAGTACCGCGAATTACTGTCGGATACTGCTCAGGTGTATATGCATATAACGCACCCCATGCTCCTAAATTAAAGAAGGACAGTAACATTCCTGCTATCACCAATGTTGTAAGCGATTCAGCTACTCCAAAGACGTACGCACTGCATGCTGTGCCAATTAAGTAAGTAACTAACACAAATTTACGGCCGAGGCGCTCAATAAACCATGCAGCAGTAAAGTATCCGGGAAGCTGTGCCAATGTCATAATTAATACGTACTGGAAACTTTTTATTAGACTAAATCCTTTTAGTACCATTACACTTGGTAACCAAAGAAACATGCCATAATAAGAAAAGACAACACAGAACCATAAGATCCATAACATAATCGTCGCTTTTCGATATTCTCCAGACCAAACCGCCTTTATATTTGTAATAACAGATTGTTTGTTCTCAACTTTTTCAAATTGCGGCGAATCTGGTAGATTCCATCGTAAATATAGTGCATAAAGAGCTGGAATCGCGCTTAATACCATCGCTACTTGCCAGCCATACTTTGGAATTACAAAATAAGAAATTAGAGCTGCAATTAACCAGCCAACCGCCCAAAAGCTTTCTAGTAATACAACAATTCTCCCGCGTTCATGAGCCTCAACACTTTCAGATACAAGTGTCGAAGCTACTGGTAATTCTCCACCAAGCCCCATACCGATTAAAAAACGCAATATAAGAAACATAGCTAATGTTGTTGTTAATGCCGTTAAACCACTACCGATAGAAAATAATAATAATGTCATAATAAAAACAGACTTGCGCCCCAACTTATCTGCTAATATGCCAAATAAAAGTGCTCCCACCGCCATACCAATAGAATTGATACTTCCGATCCATCCCATCTCCTGACTACTTAATCCCCATTCTTTTTGCAGCGCAACGATGACAAATGAAAGCATGCCAACATCCATTGCATCAAATAACCAACCAAGCCCCGCTATTCCAAGAAGCTTGCGCTTTGAAATTTCTTTTATATCCCCCACTAGAAGTCCTCCTTACACAGGTGTCTTTACACTTCATTTTACATGTGTATATTGTATAAGTAAAATACTTTTATCCCTATTTTCACTTAAAAGCTTCCTTTTAATCTTCCCATAAAATAGAGCTTCCATTAGTGGAGAATACTACATTTTTAGCTTTCACAAATAAAAAAAGTAGCGATATTTCGCTACTTTTTCGAACGCATCACTTCTTTTAGAAATTCAGCTAATACAAGCTGACGACGCCAACGCGTCGGATTGCTACATAGACGGTAAAACCATTCTAGATGAATTGCTTGAATCCATTTTGGTGCACGTTTTACTTCTCCTGCCCAAACGTCCAGACTGCCACCTACACCAACAGCCACTTTTGTTTGTAAGCGATGCTTATTATTTTGAATAAAGTTTTCTTGTCTTGGGAATCCAAGAGCTACAAGTAAAATATCCGGTTTTACTTCTTGAATGCGAGCAATGATGCCCTCTTCCTCTTCTTGTTTAAAATACCCATCCTGCGTACCAACAATAGATACAGCTGAATAAGTTTTTGTTAAATGATCAGCAGCACCCTTCACAACATGTGGTTTCGCTCCCAGTAAAAAAACAGATACAGATTTATTCTCTTTCGATAACGCCCCAAATAAATCACTCATTAAATCAAAACCTGCTACGCGCTCTTTTAATGGTGTCCCTAGCATGCCACTTGCCTTTACAACACCAATACCATCCGGTGTAATCAAATCTGTTTCTAAAAGGGTTTGATGAAAACTTGAGTCTTTTTTGGCACACATTACGATTTCCGGATTCGCTGTTACAACTTGAAATGTATGAGTTTGTTCTGATTCTAGCTGCTTCATGATATATCGAATTGTCTCTTCCATTGTCATCGTAGAAAAAGGGACACCTAAAATATCAACTGTTTGTACTGCCATAATTATAATCCTCTCTATTTCAATAAAAGTTTTTTATATGCTTTATGAGTATCTTCATATAGATTTCGTAATGAGAAATGAGAAGAAGCATGCTCATACAAACGTTCACCCATCACTGCTAATTCACCATTCTCCCACTTCTTATATCCTTCCTCTAATGCACTTGCTAATGCATGTGCATCACCAATTGGCACAATCCATCCGTATGTAGGATCGACAATCAACTGTTCCATATCACCAACATTCGTTGCAATAGACGTTAAACGTTGATTTGCAGCTTCTAATAACACAAGCGGAAAGCTTTCACTATAAGAAGTTAATAAATTAATATCGGCGGATGCATATAATTCTTTTACATCCGAACGATGACCTAAAAATAATACTTTATCTTCTAACCCTTTCTGCCTTACTGCTTCTTTCAACTCTTCTTTAATCGGGCCATCGCCAACTAACAATACTTTCATATTAGGAATTGTTATTTTTTGCAAGGCATCGAATAAAATATTATGCCCCTTTACAGGGTGAAGGCGGGCTACTTGAATCGCTGTAAATACTCCTTCTTGTATACCTAATTCATCTTTTAAGTTATAAGGTTTCGCTGGAATGTCATCATACTCAATCCCGTTATAAATGGTACAAATTTTATCTGCTGGCACACCGAGTGCTACAGTATTTTGCTTAAAACGTTCTGTAATTGCAAAAAACAAATCAACTTTCTTATATGAATATAAATTTAACTTTGTAAAGATCCAACCTTTCAAACCACGCTGCATAAAATCAAGAGTTGGATCACTATGAACTGTTGTTACCCATTTTGCACGTATCTTCCTTTTTAGAAGAGAAAGATAAAAGTTCGCGCGCGCACCATGTGTATGTACAATATCAAAGTGTCCTTCGTTAATAAACGTACGTATTTTAGAAAGAATCGATATGTCATAACGAGATGATTGAGAACAAACGTGCACTTTAATTCCGAGCTCTCTTGCTTCTCTAGCAATTGCACCTTCTTCAAACACAACTAGTTCAACTTCAGCTTTTGGAAATTGCGACAAAAGTGAAATAATGTGAGTTTTCCCGCCACCTTCTTCTGCTCCAGCATTCATATGCAACACTTTCATCTCTTTCTTCCTCCATCTTTATGTTCTCTTATAGTTTACTATAACAAAAAATAAAAGCTAACGTGACGCTAGCTTTTATTTTTCTATCATTCAATTTCTAAATCAACGATTAAATATGCAAAAATCACAGCAAAATAAATACTTACTCCAGGCGCTGTAAATACATGTCCCGCTATAAATGCAATACCCATACTTAATCCTAGTGCGGTTGCTAATAACCCGTATCTTACTGTAAATACCTCTTTAAACCTAGTTACTAGTACGAGAAGAATTTTCACACCGAAGTATAAAAATGGGATTAAAAGTAGGATGAAACCGACAATCCCAAATGTATAGAACCAATCATGAAAGTCCCTTTCAATTAGCTTCGGTTTCTCTTTGAAATTTCCAGCATATCCCATACCGAATAATTTTTGAGATGTTGGAGCTTCTGCATAGTAATCTTTATACATTTTCTCAAATATCTCACGTCCACTGAAGATTATTGCTTGTGTTTCCTCTTTTTTCTCTATTTCTTTTTCTTTTGCTTTTTCCTCTTGTGTTACAGGCGGTTTATGGTGCGTTTTTTCTTCCTTCTTTTCTTCTGCCTTTTTCACTTCTTTTTTCTCATCAAGAATTTGGACGTGAAATCCCATATTTTTTAAGAATGGCGAAAACGGTGTATATGCTAGTGCTCCAGCAAAAACAACAGTCGCAAGGATGCCATTCAGTAAATATGACTTCTTATTTCTATCTTTACGCTGTAAAAATGCCTGAACAAAGCACATGAAAACAGCAACAACCATTGTGCCAAAAATGGCTCCAACTCCCACCTTCGTACCAACAGCAAATAATGAGAAGATAATTAAAATAGAAGGAATCCAAAAATAACTTTTTGCTATGCTTGTTGTTTTTTCAATTGAATATAGAACGACGATTGGGCATACAACTGCTAAAATGGCCCCTAATTCATTTCCTGCATAGAACCAACCACGTGAACCAAGTTTCACCCAATCGTAGCTATTATAATCAGTTCCTGTCGCAATCGAAATAACCATGATACTATTTATGATTAATGTTGAATATACAATATAGTTACGCATTTTTGAATATGCATTTGCTTTTTCACGTAATGATTTAAACACAAAAATGTAACAGGTAAGCATAATAAATGGATATAATGCTTTTGCTATAAATTTAATTTCTTCTCCCAACATGATAGGGCTTTTGACCAATTTATTATTTACTAAACCTGCAGCAAGAACAATTCCAACTACTATTAAGTATATGATATATTTACGATTTTCTTTTTCTCTTGCCTGAAATAAAATATAGATTCCACCAAGAACCATTACAAATAGACGCGTAATAATTCCAATTGTCGTATCAATCTTTAAAACCATGATGCAAAATGATGTGAGTAAGTCTAAAACCGGCTGTAACATAATGAAAATCAATAAAAAATTCCCAAATTTATTACTTAAATTATTATTTCCTAACATCTCGAACCCCCATAACTATCATTACCTTATCTCACTTTATACAATTTACAATAAGCCTCTAACTCGTCTCAAATATTTATTATAACATAATTTTTTAGTTAACCACTTCCTATTTATGCAGATAAAAGATAATAAATCCCCTTCTCGTATGTCACATATCTCGTATCTTCAAACGCTTTCTTTCCCCATTTTTTCTTTTTTTCTACATGTAACGAAAAGTAATTGTTATTTCTAAAACTTTAGTGTATATTTTGCTCTGGAACATCTTTAAGAGGAAGGGATTAGAGCTATGTTATTAATCGAAATATTTACGTTTCTTGGCATTGTCGCCGCTGCCATTTCTGGTACATTAGTTGGTTTAAAGAAAGATCTAGATTTATTTGGTGTCCTTTGTTTAGCTGTAGCTACTGCACTCGGTGGCGGAATTATTCGTGATATTATGATTGGTAACCTACCTCCCGTTGCATTTGTACAACCGATTTACTTTTTGGTCAGTGTATTAGCAGCTCTCTTTACTTGTATGTTTTTTGAACGCATTAATAAACTTCAAGTTGTAATCATGCTTTCAGATGCTGTCGGTTTAGGCGTTTTTACTGCTATTGGCGCAAACGCTGCAATGTCGCATCACGTTGATGCTTCATTTTTAGTTGTTTCGATGGGTGTTATTACAGGTATTGGTGGAGGGATTATGCGCGATATTTGCGCTCAAGATATTCCCTATGTATTCCGTAAAGAAATCTATGCAATTGCTTCTATTCTAGGTGCAATTAGTTTCCTAATTACGTATGAAATGGGTGCACACGTATTAGCCTTTTATATCTGTTTACTAGTAACATTCATCATACGTGTAGTCACTGTTATATACAATGTGCATTTTCCAGTCTTCTTTAAGGCTCATGCAAAAGCTAATAAAAGTCATTAAGAGAATTCAAATCGAATTCTCTTTATTTATAATAGTTACTCCTTATTGCCTAAATATAAGAAAAAACTCACCGTTTAAAAAACGGTGAGTTTTTTCTTATCACACACTTCAAGATTCCCCTAAAAATATAGGATCAAACCTTCCTGCTACGCAAGACTTCACTTTATTTTTTGAAAAATAGCTTTTGACAATAGAATGACAACATATATACACCTAAACTTTGTAAAATGAAAAGACTTGGTATCGTTAAACCATCGTACACAATATCTGCATTAAAAAGCTTCATTCCAATATATCCTGTTATAAGTAACAGTAACAACATATAGCCTTCGCTCTTTTGTTTCTGAATAAGGAAATGTAAAAGCGCAATTGACATAAATAGAGTTACAGCTATAAAGATGAGTTTTTCACCTTTTAGCAATATCCCATTCATTCCCTCTGATGATACCTGATCTATACTTGGCTTAACCACAGCTAATCGCTCTGTTTCTAACTCTTTTAACTTTTGACTCAAGCGCTCTTTCATACTTTGTGCTTGAACGGTTTCTTGTTTATTACGCTCTTCTCCGATTAAAACCGATTGCACATACGCATCGTTAGAAATGGCATACTGTTTTATTCCCATTGCTTGAATCCCATAATTCACAGCAAAATGAGTAACATAAAATACGACTAAAACCCCTATCAATTTTAACAATACATTTTGTTTATCTGCATTTTGGAATATTTCCACTAGCAAGACATACACAATTACTAAAATAAGTATAAATATGCCTACTGGATACATCATATTACTAAGAGCAAATAGTATCGCGGCACATGCCCACATGTAAGAATGGCTCAATCCTTTATGTAGTAATATATAACTCGCAAAGTAAAATAAAAATATAGAGAATAATTCCCCTGTTAATAATGAACATGAAAGAATATTTGGCAAATATAGCGAGTAAAACACTGCAGCAATTCGGCCACATTCTTCTTGAAATAAACTTGCAGCAATTCGATAAATGAAAAACGCTGTTCCTGCGCAATACAAAACATTAAAAAATTGCAAAACAAATGTAGCATCGCCAAACACACGAATCAATACTGACTCATATATAATGAAAGGTAATTGACTAACAACAGTTACATTACTGCTTCCTAGCGCAACTTGTTTTGCAGTCTCATACATAGCTCTCATATCACCTATAACTGGAGCATCAAAAAAGAGAACTGCTCCAAGCCTAACAAGCACTGTCATACTCATTAGAAAAATGAGAAACTGTTTATCCGTAAATCGATATTGCAAAATAGAAGCAAGAAGTAAAAGGAGTATCACGAAAATTGATAGCACAATCGTTAAACTTGTGGCGCTTCCTCCCAAAAATTGCTTACTTCCCTCGAAGGCGTTCCAGCAAGAATAAACAAAAAAGGCAAGCATAGTTCCAATAATTATTTTACTAAAAAAAGATGAAAACCCTGTTTGTATGTTATTCATATGTATATTGCACCTCTATTTCCATTCATAACACAACGATTCTATCATGAATGGACACATGACGGTTAGAAAATTTATCCCGCTATTTGCGAGCAAGTAATACTCTCACCACGAAATTCAAACAGAAGGAGCAGAATTAACTAGGAGATGAACTGCCCGTAAAAGTACTGATTGGTTAGTGCTAATAATCAATGAGGGATGAAAAAAACTACTGATTAAAGTTTCACTTTATATAGAAAAATATAACATTCACTTTTTCGCTTGCAATGTAAGCGAAACCTCTTTTACACTACAATCTATACAAATTAAATTTTCTTTCAGTTACACGCATGGAAATACAATATTATTCTATTTTAATGAAGTAAACTTTTTATCGGATCTCAATCGTCTAAATAACAAATAATATTCGATAGAAAATACCCATCTTTTTTATATAGGAAACAGAAATAGGAGTAGATTATATGGACAAAAAATTTATGAGAGAATCAAAAGCAATTAAAACAACGCGTGTTTTCCCAAATGATTTAAACAATCATCAAACATTATTTGGCGGAAAATTATTAGCGGAAATTGACAGCATCGCATCTATTGCAGCAGCAAGACATAGTAGGAAACATTGCGTAACGGCCTCCATTGATTCCGTTGACTTTTTAACTCCAATCCATCAAACGGATTCCGTTTGCTACGAGGCATTCGTTTGCTATACTGGAAAATCTTCTATGGAAGTATTTGTGAAAGTCGTTGCAGAAAATTTATTAGAAGGGGAACGCCGCATTGCTGCTACTTGCTTCATTACATTCGTAGCATTAAAGGATGGCAAGCCTTCTTCTGTACCTCAAGTGTTACCAGAAACAGAAGAAGAACATTGGTTATACAAAACTGGAAAAGAACGTGCACAAAGCAAAAAAGAAAATCGTTCAAAAAGTAAAGAAATGGCTGATGTATTAACACTGAGCAAACCTTGGAGTGTATAAATTAAAACATCCATCAATTAAGGAGACTGCCTCAAAGTAACTGAGTAGATACTTTAGGGCAGCTTTTTTATTTACATAAGAATAATCTTCCTTTTCTAATATAATTAGCATTGCATTCTGTCTAATTTCACTCTTGTTACCACATGAATTTCAAAGAGATCTATTCCGTACCTTTTACTTGCATCCCCTCTCTATGTTCCTTTGTATTCACCGTTACAGAGATTTCATAATACCACTATACTTACTATATAATCGTCCACTAGCCTAAATACAAATAGAACAAATCTCATATTTCACCTGAAGTCTTTATTCTATCTGACCTATCAACCAATAGTTGCTTTACAAAGTTTATGTGAGGTAAACTTATACCCGTAGTTATTAACTACAAGTAATAATAATTGATTCATTAAGGAATCTATTCCAATAACTAATATGATTCACATGAAAGGTACTTTATTTGACTTTCATTTGTACGGAAAGGTGAAATTATGCAAAAGTCACTTGTATCAAATATTTTCTATAAAATATTGCTCAATACCTTTAATATCATTCTTCCAATTTTAGTAGGCCCTTACGCATACCGAACACTCGGGGCTACTTCAATAGGAACCGTTAGCTCCGCTGAAACCATTTTTAATTATTTTTTCATTTTTGCTGTATTTGGTGTATATCAATATGGATTACGTGAAATCAGCTTAGTAAAAAATGATAAGAAAAAAGTTTCACAATTGTTCACAAGTCTATATGTGATTAACTTTACAACCAGTATCCTGGCTCTAGTGACATTCGTACTCTTTAGCTACCTTGGATATGGTGATCAGAATTTATTTCCTGTACTGCTCATTTTCGGATTCAATTTTATTTCAAATTTGTTTTACGTAGAATGGTTTAACGAGGCACATGAAAATTATGATTTCATTACGAAGAAAACAGTTATCGTCCGACTTACTTATGTTGTGCTTCTTTTCGCTCTAATTCACGGAGTGGATGACTATAAAAAATTCGCTGGCTTATTAGCTTTATCAACATTTTTAAACCACATTATTAGCTTTGTATATGTGAAGCGTCAAGTCAAATTTGATTTTTCTAATTTAACAATTGTTCCACATTTAAAACCTTTAGTATTAGTCGTTATCTTTTCAAACGCCAATATGTTATATACACAATTAGATCGCCTCTTCTTATTACAAAATAAAGGAGAAGCTACGGTCGCTTTCTATGTAATGGCCTTCCAGATTATGACTATTATTAACACACTTATGTCAAGTGTTGTACAAGTTACAATTCCAAGGCTTTCTTATTTATCAGGAAACGCAAATGATGGAGAATATGAATCATTACTAAACAAAATTTCAAAAGTATATTTCATTACGTTGTTCCCAGCCGCTATTGGTTTAATGCTTATCGCTCATGGGGCCGTTATTATTTATGGCGGAAGGCAATTTGCTGGAGCTGGTGACACATTAATGGTTTTCGCATTTTATATGATTTCAGTAGGAATTGAATCTATTTTATCAAACCAAATTATTTATGTGAAAAAGAAAGAAAGTATTTTAGTGCGCTTTTTATTCATTTGCGGTTTTATAAACCTTGTATTAAATTTTGCACTTGTATTCTTCCGTGTACTTACACCAACAACAGCAATTATTACAACAACGATTGCTAACTGTGCATTGATTGTATTGGAATATATTTATATAAAAAAGAAATTAAAAGTAAATTACACATTATTCGATATGCAAAAGCTAAAATACCTGTTTTATTCACTAACATTTTTACCAATAGCATTCTTAGTGAATACGATAATTTCCGGACAAATTCTACAAGTTATCGTCACAATGTTAGCATGTGGATTAGCTTATGCACTTATCCTATTCATAGCGAAAGATGAAATTCTCTTTATGCTGTTAGACAAAATAAAAGCAAGATTTAAAAGAGCTTAATGTAAAATGACGTAAGAAATACAAACTCTTTTCTGTATATGAACAAATGAACCCTCTTGAAGGAGCTGTTACAATTGAAATTTTCTTTAATCATGGCCACTTGCGGCAGACGTGATGACATTCTTGATTTACTAAACTCATTAGAAAAACAAACTTATAAAAACTTTGAGCTCATTGTAGTTGACCAAAACGATACACCAATTTCTGATCTCTTTGAAGATTATAAAAAAAAATTTTCCATCAACTATATTTATACGCCTATTAAAGGATTATCCCGTGCCCGTAATGCAGGATTAAAAGTAGCTGATGGTGATATTATCGCATTTCCGGATGATGACTGTATTTATGAAACAAACGTGTTGGAAAGCACCCTAGAAACATTTAATAAGGATAAGGATATTCAATTTATATCAACAAATACTACAAATGTTGAAGGAACAGGCTCATTAGTACATGCACCAGAAACAGATATTATTTTAAATGATAAATATGGATTCATGGGACCGTCTTTCACACTATTCTTTACGAAACAATTTGTGCAAGATGTTGGTACATTTGATGAAGACTTAGGTGTTGGATCAGGAACAATTTACGGAGCTGGTGAAGAAACTGACTTCGTACTACGCGGTATGAAAAATGGATATACAGGACTATTTAAAAAAGACCTATTCGTATACCATCCAGTAAAAGAGGAAGTCATTAATGAGCAATCATTAAAAAGAGCCATTTCCTATGCCGGTGGTTTCGGAAGAGTAATTCGTTTACATTATGGCTTCCCATACTTTTTACGTGCGGTTGCAGCCGCTACATTCCGTATGACGCAAAATATTTCGAATGATAAACGCAAATTCCATGCAAATCGTTTAAAAGGAATCGTTCGAGGTTATTTTAAATAGAAGAAAAAAGAAGAGCAATCGTTCAATATTAGAACAGTTTGCTCTTCTTTTTTATCTAATTTCTCCCCTCCAAAAACAAAATAGTCTCCTTTAGTCCCTCACGGTAAGATGTCTTTGGCACTTTACCAATACAACTCTCATACTTTTCTCCACTCAATACAACCGGTTCTTCTGTCAAATACAACATTTCTACAAACTCTTTCATTTGTTTATCAAATAAGCCAAGCATTCCAATCATACGTTTTTTCACAGTCATTATAGGCTTCTTATATCCGGTTAATTCTCTTATATGCCCGATCATCTCTTCCCCTGTAATTACACCCACTCCTGGTATGTTCCAGTTTTGCCCGTATGCACTATCACGTAATGCTAATTCAACAATCGCCTTAGCTCCATCCGGCGTAAAAATATATTCCCTAGCAAGCTTCTTATCCCCGACAAAGCTAGATGTTTTATTTGCAAGAACACCTTGTAACGTATGATGAACAAGCGTACTTTCTGCATTTGGCCCATAAAAATCTGGGAAATGAGCAGTAAGTACCGGTACACCAGCCTGTTTCGCCATCAATTCAAGCTGCAAACGAATTTTCCCCTTCTTTGTATGTGGATTCTTTACAACCTCTTCCGTTACCTTCCCTCGTCCTTGTCTTCCATACGCATAAATATTATCTACCATCGCTAATTTAGCACCGTGATGTTTCGTCGCTTCTAATATATTTTTTAGTAACTCTGGCTGTTTTATCTCCCAATCCGTATACGGAATATTTACAGCATGAAAGATCACATCTACATCTTTAGCAGCTTCCATTATATCTGCTTTCTTAAATACATTTCCCGCTATTATTTGTATTCTTTCCTCATCGTAAAACAGCTTTTCTAGCTTTTCCTTATTTCTCGCAAAAGCAATTACATCAATCCCTCTCCCGCACAATTCCTTTGTAATTGCATATCCCATTGCTCCAGATGCTCCCAATACTAACGCCTTTTTCATCTTAATCCCCCTTTTAATTAACCGCTGTTCAATTAATTGTAAAAAGAAAATCACTTACATAAGAAGCGATTTCGCAATAAAATTCACATGTGCAGCAGCTAAATCTTGCACATCTTCAAACGTTTGATTACTTCTACAATAATGTGCAACAAATCCATGTAATGATAAGAAAACAGACCATATTGTCATTACATTTATATTCCCTTTACATAAGGAAGATATAACAGAAGCAAACTTTTCATAACTAACATTTGGTCCATCTGCTAAACATTCTTTTAATTCATTATCTTTAATTAAGAACATGATTTCATAATGACTTTGATTTCGTAAACCGAATTCAATAAATCCGAATAAAACTGCTTTTAATTGCTCTTTCTGCCCTAAATTTTGAGCAGTGACTTCATCTAACTTTTGATTTAATAACTGAAAATCCTGCTCTACCATCGCATAAAACAGTTCTGCTTTATTTTTAAAATGATAATAAATTGAACCATGACTATATCCTAATTCTGATGCAATTTTACGCATTGAAGTATGTTGATAACCCTGTTTTATAAATAAATCCCTCGCTGCATTCATAATCATTTCTCTCGTTAATTCTTGTTTAACTGCTCTTCTTGGCGACATTTCTCATACCTCACAATTTAATTAACCACCGTTCAATTACAGTATATTCCTTTTATAAAAATAAGCAACCCTATTTTTGAAAAAATATACATTTTGAAAGGATAGCATTATATCCAAGAATTTAGTATCATGATTCAAGATACTATTTTGAAATGGACGGAGGACATTATGAGCTTATTAACAGTTGAAAATTTAGGTCATACATTTGGTGATCGTACACTATTTAAAGACGTATCAATGCGTTTATTAGCAGGAGAACATGTTGGTTTAGTTGGTGCAAACGGCGTTGGTAAATCAACATTTATGAATATTATTACTGGACAACTTATCCATGATGAAGGACGCGTAGAATGGACACCTGGTACACATTACGGATATTTAGACCAACATACAATATTAACACCGGGCAGAACGATTCGTGACGTATTAACAGATGCGTTCTTACCTTTATTTGAGAAAGAAAAAGAACTCAATATCGTTACTGAGAAAATGGGAACAGCTACGCCGGAAGAATTAGAAGAACTTCTTGATCAAATGGCAGAGATTCAAGATGCGCTTGAAGCAGGTGGTTTCTATTTATTAGATATTAAAATCGAAGAAGCTGCACGTGGTCTTGGAATTGATGCAATTGGATTAGACCGTGATGTTTCTGCATTAAGTGGTGGGCAGCGTACAAAAGTATTACTTGCAAAGCTATTACTTGAACAACCAGAGGTACTATTACTTGATGAGCCGACCAACTATTTAGATGTTGAACATATTCAATGGTTAACAAATTACCTAAAAGAATATCCACATGCGTTCCTTTTAATTTCCCATGATACGGAATTTATGAACAAATGTGTTGATGTTATTTTCCATCTAGAATTCTCAAAAATGACGCGTTACACAGCGACATATGAAAAATTCCTAGAGCTAGCTGAAATCAATAAAAATCAACATTTAAACGCTTATCAAAAGCAGCAAGAATTCATTAAAAAACAAGAAGATTTTATCGCAAAAAACAAAGCTCGTTATTCTACGACAGGCCGTGCGAAGAGCCGTCAAAAACAACTAGATCGCATGGAGCGTATTGATCGCCCAGAAACAGCAATTAAACCGGAATTCTCTTTCAAAGAATGTCGCGCAAGCAGTCGCTTTGTCTTTGAAGGTGAAGATGTAGAAATTGGATACACACATGCATTATTACCAAAATTAACGATGACAATTGAGCGTGGAGAAAAAATCGCGATTGTTGGATGTAATGGTGTTGGTAAATCAACATTATTAAAAACAATCCTGGGTAAAATTAAACCATTAAGCGGGAAAACAAGCCTTGGTGACTTCTTAGAACCTGCATACTTCGAACAAGAGGTAAAAGCTGAGAATTTAACACCTATCGATGATGTATGGAATACATTCCCAAGTCTAGATCAGCATCAAGTTCGGGCAATGTTAGCACGATGTGGTTTAAAAAACGAGCATATCTCTCGTCCATTAAGCCAATTAAGCGGTGGAGAGCAAGCGAAAGTCCGTCTATGTAAATTAATGGGTGAAGAAAGCAACTGGATCCTGTTTGATGAACCAACAAATCACCTTGATGTTTCAGCTAAAGAAGAATTAAAAAAAGCTTTAAAAGCATATAAAGGAACAATCCTTCTTGTATGTCACGAACCAGATTTCTATGAGGATTGGATAACGAAAGTTTGGAATGTAGAAGAATGGGCTGGGCAAAACGCTTAATTATCTATAATAAAAATCCTTCCGTTAATGCGAGATAAAAAACAAGCAGCTGTTCTAAACAGCTGCTTGTTTTCTTAGCTTATTCTTCCATACTAAACATATAAGTACTACCAAAAGAACAACTATATAGCTTTTTTATTAATAATACTTCTAAGGATATGATATCTTTCTATCTTATTTTATAATTCATCCTGTTAATAGGATCGATATCATTTTTCTTATTATAAATTTGACTAATACCATAAGCAGCTAAAATAACCATAGGCATTGTAGCAGAATAATGATATCTTGGCGCTACTTCTACCAACATTTGTGCTAATGTTAACCCTATCGTGTAAAGACAAATAATGAAAACTGAAGATTTATTTCTATTTTTAAATGCTTTCAAAACACCTATCAATGAGGTTGCAATTAAAAAATAATAAAAAACATTAGACATTACAGCGTATCGTACATTATGATCTATTACTGATTGTGCATATCCAACAGCTTGACTATCTTCACCTAAAAAAATGATAAACTTATCAAAAAATAGCTTTGGAAAATCTATACTACCACTTTGTATTCTCTTCTTTGCTTCTTCTAACATTTGTTTTTGAACCTCATTCGCAGTCCATCCTGGTCTATCATTGTAATGTAAAAGCAATTCAGAGTCTGCCGCATTCCATGTTCCTGAACTTTCCGTGTTAAATCCTACATAAAAATTGTATCCAGGTGTTGATGCTATCTCTTCTCCCAAACGCAATGTTATATAATGATTTGCTGCTGAAGAAAAAACAAAATATCCCAATATGATAACGCCTATATATGTCACCTTATTTAAAAATATTTTTTTATTACCCATATGCCCTGTATCTATTATAAAAAGCCATATAGCTAAAGCTATGATAGGCACCGCTGCAATTGGACGTACCATATTCATTAACGTAAGTAATGCAGCTAATAAAACTGAATAAAGGAGCAATTTTTTAACACCCATATTGGGGAGCTTCTCATAAACAATAATCATGATCGCCCAAATTAACAGCAGTATTGTACAATACAGCGGTTCAGAAATTGCAAACATATTATAAATAGTTTGTGAAGGCAAAAGAATCCATAAAATACTTGCAGTTATTGCTGTTTTAACACCGCCAATTTTTCTACATATAAAATATATTAATCCCATTGATATCGTCGACAATACTACATTAACAATAGGTGGAATCATATAACTTACTCCAAATATTTTAAAGAAAATACTTAAGAATGATGCATATCCAAAAATATGTGGAAAAAGCGCTACATACCTGCTACTAATAACAAAATTTTTGCTGAGTGATTCTGCAGTATAATAAAAAGTTGCATAATCTACGAGTGGCTCAATTTTATATAAGAAAATCCAAGTTAATTTAACTGCCAAACAAGCAATTAATAATACCAAAAAACATTTTGTTTCGTTTAATTTTTCAAGATACATTGAACCTTTTCTAAGTATAAAAGTCCCAATCAAACACAAGAATAAAAAACTAACTACCAATAATACATAATTGTGTTTTTGCGTATCAGAGAAGTAATTAATAATTAATACTGAAGCAAAAAACCCGTAAATAATGTATACGGTTCGTGCCGAAAAAGTTGATAACCCTTTTAAAAATGCGTTCAACAATTTCACTCCTTTTAAATTATATTTATACAAGAATATTACAAGAGCATCTTTATATTGTTCACAAAAACATTCCTAAATACTGGTCTACATTACTTTATAAAACACGGAATAACCCAAAAATTCCCGAGTATTATTTTCCTCATTAAAACAACTCTCATATATCCCAATCATTGGATTCCACTACAAATTACTATACATTAATAACACTGGGATTGCCATATTCGATTTGGTACCAACGATTAGACTAATCAAAGTTATATGAAAGGAAATTTTTATTCCCTTATATCAAAATTGTAAACAATAAGAATTATATTTCTAGGAGAAATTCCCCATTCTCCCCTTCATCTCGCCTAACTTTTTTCCTTCAAGAAATTTTGCAATTAAAACATTATCATTTCTAAATATTGGGATTAAAATAAAAAATGCTATTCGTAGTAAAAAAATTAATCTACCCAAAATATGTAACATGTTACTAACAACTATGCTATAATTGTTAGTTGTTAGTTGTTATGTACGAATAACATTCCAGTACAATCTATTTTATTTATATATTTTATAAAGATGAGGATACTATTATGGAGAAATTCTTAAAGTTCGGTTTAGTAGGAATCTTTAATACACTGATTACAATTATTAGCTATATAATCTTAGTTAAATTTGGAATGAATTACCTTATTGCAAATATTATTTCTTATTTAATTGGCGTTGCAAATAGCTATTATTGGAATAAAAATTGGGTGTTTCGATCTAACGGTAAAAATCTATCAATTTTTTTAAAATTTCTGATTGTAAATCTAATCGTATTAGCTTTTAATACATTTAGCTTGTTTATATTGGTAGACAAACTTTTATATAATGAATTTATTGCACAAATTTTTGCGATCGGTATTGGTATGATGATAAACTTTTTCCTTAATAAAATTTGGACGTTTAATCAAAGCGAAAACTCCTACTAATTAGAATCTATTAAAATTTATTGAAACTATGGAGGACAGAAACATGGACAAACTCGTTTCAATTGTAGTTCCTATGTATTTCGAAGAAGAAGTAGCACAGGAATGCTATAATCGTTTAAAATCTGTCATGATTCAAAATAATATCAATTATGAATTTGTATTTGTAAATGATGGAAGTACAGATCGAACAATGGAAATTTTAAAAGAAATTGCTGCAAACGATTATCGTGCTAAAGTCGTTAATTTCGCACGTAATTTCGGTCACCAAACAGCTGTAACAGCAGGTATTGATTGCGCAAGTGGAGATGCTATCGTAATTATAGATGCAGACTTACAAGATCCGCCAGAAGTCATTCCTGAACTTATAGCAAAATGGCAAGAAGGCTATGAAGTTGTTTATGCAAAAAGAAAGCAACGTAAGGGTGAAACTTGGTTTAAACTTTTAACAGCTAAATATTTTTATCGCTTCTTAAACTATATGTCTGATATCGATATTCCAAAGGATACAGGTGATTTTCGAATTATCGATCGGAAAGTAGCCGATGTTTTCAAACAAATGACAGAGCGAAATCGTTTCATTCGCGGGATGATGTCTTGGGTTGGATTTAGCCAAACATATGTTGAATATGAAAGAGATGAACGTTTTGCTGGTGAAACAAAATACCCACTAAAGAAAATGATTAAATTTGCATCAGATGGTATTATTGCATTCTCCACAAAGCCGTTAAGAATCGTCATGACTTTAGGTATAATGTCTGTTTTCATCTCCATTGCAGTTCTACTATACTCTGTTATTGTAAAATTAATCGGAAAAGATATCCAAACAGGTTGGGCATCTATTATGGTTGCCATTACCTTCTTCAGTGGAATTCAATTACTTGGCCTTGGAATCGTTGGTCAATATATTGCTCGTATTTATGATGAAAGTAAAAACCGTCCAATTTATATTGTGAAAGAAACAATAAATGTCGATCAGAAAGATACTTCTGAGCCTAAAAGAGAAACAGTAAGTTCATTATAAATAGAAACAAAAAGGTATCGTTGTAAAATATAACGATACCTTTTTTATCTCGCTATTCGTGGACAGTAATACTTCCACGTCAAAATTCAGTAAAAGCAAAGAAGTTAGGCGGGAGATAAACTGCCCGTAAAAGCCCAATTGGTGAAGGCTAATAATCAGTGGGGATGAAGCCCTCACTGACTAAAGTTTTACTTTATATAAAAAAACGACTTTTTCTCATATCAACTCTTTACGATAACCACAAACTTAAAACCCTTTTATATTATAATACCCTTTAAGCCGTAATTTAAAATCCTTCAAATCAGGATAGGCATTTAAATTTGCTAACATTCCCTGAATAACAGGAATTCTTGGATTTAGCAACCTCATTTCAGCTTCAAGAACATCTAAAGTCACTAATAACTCATCATTTTCTAATTGATCTGCTAATGTACGTTTGAACGTAACAATTTCCTGTAAAAAGTGCTCTTTTGCCTGCTCTTTAATAAGCTCTGAACTACAAAAGAATTGTCCCAGCTTTTCTTCATGTAAAACAGGCGTATCCTTAGATTGTACAAGACCTGCTACAAGATCATCCATCCTCTTTAAAATAAATGATGAAACATGAAATAAATCTATTTCAGCTACATTTAAAATAATTAACTCTAAATAACCCCTGCATATCCCTTCTACCATAATAACAAGATCTAAAAGATATGGAGTAACCTGTCCACCATAAATTGATAATAAACTATTTCGATAAAATGCATGTGACTCGAGCTTCATTCTCATCATAAATGCTTCTACTTCTTTATTAAAAGGAATTGCATTTTCTCTCGCGTGCATAATAATGAATTCCTTATGTTTTTGTACATCGTTAAATTGACAATGTAGTTGTTTTTCAAACTTTTCACGTGGCAGCAATGATTCTCCATCAATAGCCAGCATCTTTTTATGGATTTTGTCATAATAATATCGGAGTGTTGCTAATAACAATTCATCTTTCGATTTAAAATATAGATAAAATGCTCCTTTTGATATACCGCATGCTGTTACAATCTCTTGTACCGACGTTGCGTTCACACCTTTAGTTGCAAATAACTTCATTGCCATTTCTATAATTAAACGTTCTTTTTCTTTCATATCTTCTCTCCTAATTCAATCTCGCATCATAACATTTTAACTTACTTTTATTATACCATCCCTTTTCATTGACGAGTGACCACTCAGTCAGTTATATTATGTATTAGACTGACCGCTTGGTCAATACACGTTAAAAAGGGAGCGCAAACATGAACAAAATCATTAACTTCTCGTTAAAAAATAAGTTCGCAGTTTGGCTACTAGCCATTATTGTTACCATTGCAGGAATTTACTCTGGTCTTAATATGAAACTAGAGACAATTCCTGACATTACAACCCCTGTTGTAACGGTAACAACGGTTTATCCTGGTGCTACACCAGCAGAAGTAGCTGATAAGGTATCGAAACCGATGGAAGAACAGCTGCAGAATTTAAATGGCGTGAACGTTGTCAGTTCTTCCTCTTATCAAAATGCTTCGTCTATTCAAGTAGAGTATGACTTTGATAAGAATATGGAAAAAGCTGAAACTGAAATTAAAGAAGCACTTGCAAATGTAAAATTACCAGAAGGCGTGAAAGACCCAAAAGTTTCTCGAGTAAACTTTAATGCCTTCCCTGTTATTTCATTAAACGTAGCAAGTAAAGATGAATCTTTAGCTGCCTTAACTGAAAAAGTTGAAAAAAATATCGTTCCAGGATTAAAAGGGCTTGATGGTGTTGCATCTGTTCAAATTGCTGGACAACAAGTAGATGAAGTACAACTTGTCTTCAAAAAAGATAAGATGAAAGAATTAGGTTTAAGTGAAGATACTGTTAAAAATATGATTAAAGGTTCTGACGTATCCTTACCACTTGGCCTATATACATTTAAAGATACGGAGAAATCAGTTGTTGTAGATGGTAATATTACAACACTCAAAGCTTTAAAAGAAATGAAAATTCCTGCTGTCCCTTCAGCAGCAAGTGGCCAAGGTAACGCTGGAACAGGAGCAGGTTCCCAAGCCCAAGCACCTCAGATGAATCCAGCTTTAGCTGGCGGAATCCCAACTGTTACATTAGATGAAATCGCCGATATTAAAGAAGTAGGAAAAGCCGAATCTATTTCGCGTACAAATGGAAAAGAAGCAATCGGCATTCAAATCATCAAAGCTGCTGATGCAAATACAGTTGATGTCGTAAATGCGGTCAAAGACAAAGTGAAGGACTTTGAGAAAAAATATAAAGACTTAGAAATCATCTCAACATTTGACCAAGGTGCACCGATTGAGAAATCAGTTGATACTATGCTTAGCAAAGCAATATTTGGTGCCATCTTTGCTATTGTTATTATTATGTTGTTCTTACGAAACATTCGAACAACATTGATTTCTGTTGTCTCTATACCACTTTCTTTATTAATTGCTGTTTTAGTATTAAAACAGCTGGATATTACACTTAATATGATGACGCTTGGAGCGATGACCGTTGCCATTGGGCGCGTTGTCGATGATTCGATCGTTGTTATTGAAAATATTTACCGACGCATGTCCCTATCAGACGAAAAATTAAAAGGTAGAGACTTAGTTCGTGAAGCGACAAAAGAGATGTTTGTTCCGATTATGTCTTCAACAATTGTAACAATTGCAGTCTTTTTACCTCTTGGACTTGTAAAAGGTATGATTGGTGAAATGTTCTTACCGTTCGCTTTAACAATTGTCTTTGCCTTGTTAGCTTCATTACTTGTAGCAGTTACAATTGTACCAATGTTAGCACACTCTTTATTTAAAAAGGAAAGTACAAGAGAAAAACAAGTACATCATGAAGAAAAACCAAGTAAATTAGCAAATGGCTATAGACGCCTGCTTGGATGGGCATTAAACCATAAAATCATTACATCTAGCCTTGCTGTTCTTTTATTAGTAGGTAGCCTTGCACTTTTACCAATTATCGGTGTCAGTTTCTTACCATCTGAAGAAGAGAAAATGATTATTGCAACGTATAACCCTGCACCAGGGCAAACTTTAGAAGATGTTGAAAAAATTACAACAAAAGCTGAAAAACACTTCCAAGATAAAAAAGATGTAAAAACAATTCAGTTCTCATTAGGTGGAGAAAACCCAATGAGTCCAGGTAAAACAAATCAAGCTATGTTCTTCGTTCAGTATGATAATGACACAAAGAACTTCGACAAAGAGAAAGAACAAGTTATTAAAGACTTACAAAAGATGACAGGAAAAGGTGAATGGAAAAGCCAAGACTTCGGAGCAAGTGGCGGTAGCAATGAAATCAAGCTGTACGTATACGGAGATAGCTCAGAAGACATCAAACCTGTTGTTAAAGATATTCAGGACATCATGAAAAAGAATAAAGATTTAAAAGATGTTGACTCTAGTATTGCAAAAACATACGCAGAATACACATTAGTCGCTGATCAAGAAAAATTAAGTAAGATGGGGCTAACCGCTGCCCAAATTGGAATGGGACTTTCTAATCAACATGATCGCCCTGTTCTTACTACAATCAAAAAAGACGGTAAAGATGTTAACGTATATGTAGAAGCAGAAAAACATGATTATCAAACAATTGATGATTTAACAAATCGTAAAATTACAACACCACTTGGCAACGAGGTTGCTGTTAAAAATGTTATGACTGTAAAAGAAGGTGAAACTTCCAATACAGTAACACATCGTGATGGTCGCGTTTATGCAGAAGTAAGTGCAAAATTAACATCTGATGATGTTTCTAAAGCATCTGCTGCTGTCCAGAAAGAAGTAGATAAAATGGATCTTCCTTCTGGTGCAGATGTTTCTATAGGTGGTGTTACAAAAGATATTCAAGAATCATTTAAACAACTTGGCCTAGCAATGTTAGCTGCGATTGCCATTGTATACTTCGTTCTTGTCGTTACATTCGGCGGTGCACTTGCACCACTCGCAATCTTATTCTCGCTACCATTTACAATCATCGGTGCCCTTGTTGCCTTATTGATTTCTGGTGAAACGTTAAGCGTATCGGCAATGATTGGTGCCCTTATGTTAATCGGTATCGTTGTAACAAATGCAATTGTTCTCATCGACCGTGTTATTCATAAGGAGCGCGAGGGGCTATCAACACGCGAAGCATTGTTAGAAGCTGGCGCAACACGCTTACGCCCAATTCTAATGACTGCAATCGCAACAATTGGTGCCCTTATCCCGCTTGCACTAGGATTCGAAGGAAGTGGATTAATTTCTAAAGGTCTTGGAGTAACGGTAATTGGTGGGTTAACAAGTTCAACATTACTAACACTTCTTATCGTTCCAATTGTTTATGAGGTACTCAGTAAGTTTAAAAAGAAAAAGAAAACTGTAGAATAAAGAAATAACCTCGCAATATGCGAGGTTATTTTTTATTTCCGAACAAGATTAAAAAATCTCCATAGCCTTCTTTCTCCAATTCCTCTTTCGGAATAAACCGAAGCGCTGCTGAATTAATGCAGTAACGAAGACCATTCGGACCTGGCCCATCTGGGAACACATGCCCAAGGTGAGAATCGCCTTCTTTACTTCTTACTTCCGTACGCGTCATATTGTGACTAACGTCCATTTTCTCTTTTACACTAGCGGACATCACTGGTTTTGTAAAACTCGGCCAACCGCATCCACTATCGAATTTATCTAAAGAAGTAAATAGTGGTTCACCAGAAACAATGTCTACGTAAATTCCTTCCTCTTTATGATTCCAATATTCGTTTTGGAACGGGGGCTCTGTACCATTCTCTTGTGTTACATAAAATTGCATATCTGTTAATCGCTCTTTTAAATGCACATTATCTTTCGGCCAATGCTTTTTAATAAACGTATCGCGTCCTGATCCTTGGCGATATAATTCATAGCGAAATGCATTTTTCTTATGATATCCTTGATGATACTCTTCAGCTGGATAAAATGTAGTAGCAGGGAGTATTTTTGTAGCAATTGGTTTCGAAAACCGACTGCTCTCAGCAAGTGCCATTTTTGAAGCTTCTGCTTGTTCAAGTTGTTCTTCACTATGATAAAAAATTACAGTTCCATAAGATTGTCCACGATCATGAAATTGACCTCCAATATCTGTTGGATCAATTTGCCTCCAATAAATGTCTAATAATTTTTCATATGGCATTTTATTTGCATCGAATGTAATTTGTACCGCTTCATAATGCCCTGTTGTTTCAGAACAAACTTCTTTATAAGTCGGGTTCTCTTTATACCCACCCGTATAACCTGAAACAACCTGTATAATACCTTCCATCTCTTCAAATGGTGAAACCATACACCAGAAACACCCTCCTGCAAACGTTGCAATTTCTACCTTTTCATTTATAGTCATTTATTTCACCCCAATTATTTAATTCTTCTTACAGTATGGCATAAGAAGTTAGAAGTTATAAAAGAAAAAGCACCGGCGTCCGATGCTTTTTCTTTTACTCTATTTTTCAGCAGAATCTTTTTCTATCTCATCGCTCGTCACATCTAACACATCTAATAGGAACACAAAAATTGGTATACCAATAATAAGCCCCCACACACCTAAAAAGTGTTCAGAGAAAGTTAATACCATAAATGTATAAAAAATCGGTAAATTCGTTTTTTGTGACATGAATTTTGGATTTAACACATAACTTTCAAGTGCATGAATGAAAGTAACAATAATTATAATATAGACAACATATGTAATGCCACCAATATTATAAGCAATCATGCAGAGTGGAATTAGCGAAATAATTACACCAGCTACTGGAATTAAGCCGAGTAAAAAGATCATTAACGCTAAACCAAGCAATTGTGGAAATCCTAAAATCCATAGCGCAATAACAGATAAAACGCAATTAACAATAGCAATTAAAAACTGCGCTTCAATTACTTTTCCGAAAGAACGTGCGAATTTCTTTCCGAAATATTCAATTTCATTATAAAAAATGGCAAGTCTGCTCTCTTTAAATTTCGCGGTAAAAGCGACAATACGTGCCTTCTCAAGCAAGAAGAATAAACTTAAAATAAGAGAAAGGAAAAATTGCAGCCCAAATTTCCCAACATTGGCGATGGATTTATAAAGAATGTCCACACCTTGACCAATATATTTGGAAAGCTCCATATGGTTAATGGCATTAATTGCTGCCTTTATAATTTCATTATCTGGTGGATTTTTAAAGAATACATTAAACTGGTAGATTAATTGTGAGATTTGCACCGTTAGTACTGGCAGATACTTAACTAACGTAACAGTGATTCCACCAACTAACGTCACATATAATAACGCTATAATAATTTTTCGATTAATCGGCATAAAATGATCGAGTTTTCGAGAAATAAACTTTTGGAATCGATCCATTAAATACGTAAGAATGAACGTAATTAAAATTAAATTAAACATACTTTGTAGCCCATATAATATAAGAGCCAACAAGAGCAGTACGAGTAATCTTTGGAATCCTTTGCTTTGAAACAGGCTTTTCATTTGCATAATCGACGAGTGATCTCTCCTGTCCTATAAAGTGAGACTTTAATAAGTGGGATTTTCTTTATCTCTCCCACAAATCGAGTGCTTATGGACTCTCCTACCTATCTTCTTTGCTTTCGCTAGATTTAAGATCAAGATACATTAGCTACTTTCTATTTTACAATACAATAGTCCTTTTCAGAACGTATTATCCAAAGTATTAATGAAGATTTAAGGAAAATCTCATTTATTTTTATATAAAATAGGTCTTACCACTACTGTAACACAAAAAGCAAGCTATCAGTAGAAATCTGTCCTACGAATAGCTTGCTTTTATATTTTTCACAAAACATATTCTGTTAGCCGATAAATGGCATAAACATTGGAATAACAACTACTGTTACAACCCCAACGACCGTTACTGCAATACTTGCCATCGCTGCTTCTACTTCACCCATTTCAATCCCAACCGCAACGCCAAGTGCATGTCCCGCAGTTCCTAGCGCTAATCCTTTCGCAATTGGATTTTTCACTTTAAATGTTTTTAAGAATAAAGCACCAAGTGCGTATACAATAACTGCGTTAAAGATAACTGCAAAAGATGTAATTGCTGGAATACCACCGATACTTCCAGATATTGGTAGTGCAATTGCTGTTGTTGCTGCCTGTGGTAGCATAGAGTTCATTACAGATGTATCTAAACCAATTGCTTTTGCGACAATGAACACGACAATCACCGAACAAACAGATCCAACAACGATAGCGGATAAAATTTGCCACCAATATTTTTTTAGCTTATCAACTTGTTTGTATAATGGAATTGCAAAGGCAATTGTTGCTGGCTCTAAGAAGAAACTAATCATTTTACTGCCAGTATTATATTCTTCAAATGTAAAATTTCCAACCTTTAAAAAGACAATACCAAGTACCATTGCTACAAACAGTGGTGTAAATAAGAAGAACCCTTTTGAATGTTTAAATAAGAATGTTCCGATCCCGTATGCGATTAATGAAACGACGATTCCGAAGTATGGAGTCATTGTGCTTGCCATGTTCATTACCTCCTAACCATATATGGTCTGATATATTACGCAACTTTTCCGTGTTTGCGTCCTTTATTTACAACATCTAATTGTTTTGTATCAGTTGTTTCTTTTTCATCTTTACCTAGAATAAATTGTGCAAATAACCCTGTTACTGCTAGTAAAATAATTGTTGCGACAACAATTACAGTTATGATCTGTACAAAGTATTGCCCCATTACCCCAAGAGAGTTAATAACGGAAATACCAGATGGTACGAAAAGAAATCCAATAATACCTGTTAACGCCGTTCCAAGTGATTCAACCTGCTCCAACTTAATAACCTTTAAACATAATAGACTAAACAAAATGACTAATCCGATTACTGATGAAGGCATTGGAATTGGTAAGTGCGTTGCAATAATATGAGAAACCAACATGATAGCTGAAAAAACAAATGCTTGTGATAAGAAACTGTATACTTTTTTTGTACTCATTTTGGCCACCTCTTTCGATTTGGTACCTTCATTGTATATGATGTAAATGTTTAAGTAAGCGTTTACATATCAGAACGTCAAATATACGGAATCAGTTACAAAAATAACGGGATGAAATGCAAAAGCTGCTTCTTAAATACGAAGCAGCTTTTTAAGTTCCTTTGCATATGTACGACTTACAGGTACCTTAGATCCCTCTTTCATAATTAAATTATAAGTAGAGTTAAACCAGGGCTGTATTTCCGAAATATGGTTGATATTCGCAATAAAACTACGGTGAACGCGCATAAAGCTCGTTTGCGGCAGCTTCTTTTCTAAAATAACAAGCGTATCATGGGTTACGTATGTTTCCCGAATCGTCTTTACAGTTACTTTCCCGTCCACAAGTCCCACATAAACAATATCTTCAATATTCACGAGCACAATGGATTCTTCTATTGGCAATGCAAGCTTATACATCTCCGTAGCTACATCTTGGTTTTTCTCTGTTTCAGTTTGCTTTCGCTTCTTATATTTTTTCAGTGTCTGTGCAATTCGCTCTTCATCAAACGGCTTTAAAATATAATCTAATGCATCCACCTCAAATGCTTGCAGCGCATATTGATCGTAAGCTGTTGCAAAAACAATGGACGGTGGGTTCTTCATTTTCTTTAATATATTCGCAATCTCAAATCCATTATCATCTGAAAGCTGAATATCTAAAAAGACAAGATCCGGCTTATTCCCCATTAGCTTTTCTAATGCATCTTCCACGCAATCAGCTTCTTCAATTACATCCACTTCTTTCGTACGCTGCAATAAATATTTCAATTCATCCCGTGCTAACATCTCATCGTCAACTACTAATACCTTTAACACCGCTTTCTTCCTCCCCTATGTTTTGAATCGGAATTGTAAATAAAATTTCTGTCCCTTTTTCTAATTCACTCTCGATATGAAGTGTTGTATCTTTCCCAAACAGTCCTATTAACCGTTGATTAATATTATATAGCGCCGTTCCTGTTCCTTTTTTCGATGGAACGACTGCCTTTCCTAATTGCTCTAAGCGCCCTTGTTCAATTCCCTGACCATTATCTTTCACTTTAAAATGAACCATATCTCCCTGCGCGTGTGCATAAATTTCTACCTGACAAATTGGTTGTTTTTTCGGAAAGGCATGACGAAGTGCATTTTCCACTAACAATTGCAGTACAAATGGTGGGAGTAAAATTGTTTGTAATCCTTCTTCAATATATGTTTTCACCTCATATTTATTTGGGAACCTTGCTTGTTCTAATGATAAATATGCATGTACATGATTCAGCTCTTGCTCTAATGGAATAAGTAACTGGCGTGCTCCCTGTAAATTACAACGAAAATACACGCTAAGTTGCAATAAGAGCTTTCTTGCCTTTTCTACATCTGTACGGCATAAAGCTGATACTGTATTAATCGCATTGAATAAAAAGTGCGGATTAATTTGTGCTTGTAATGCTTTTATCTCTGCATCTTGAAGTAGTTTACTTTGTAATTCTGCCTCTCCTAACTCAAGCTGTGTTGAGAAAATCTTCGCTAACCCTTCTGCTAATTCTTCTTCCACACGGCTTAATTGGTTCGGATTTTTAAAATAAAGCTTTAATGTTCCGATTGTATTGCCATGCGAAGTTAACGGAATAACGATTGCTGCCTGCAAAGGACATTCTTCATGTTGACAATTAATAATCTCTCGTGATTTCGCTTTCATTATTTTCCCTGTTTTTAATACTTCTTTTGATAATCCTGTAATTAAACTATGAGAAGGGATATGGTGATCAGATGCTAATCCAACATGCGCCAATATTTTTTCTGTATCTGTTAAAGATACCGCATCTGTCCCTGTAAAACGATGGATAATTTGTGCCACATGTTTACAAGATTCCTCCGTTAATCCCTGGCGAAAATAAGGTAATGTCTTATCAGCAATCCGAAGTACTTTATGAGTTTGCAAAGCCTTTGCATTTTCTTCTTGGCGCAAAATAGCTTGTACCATAGAAAGTAAAATAAAACTACCGAAGCTATTCACAAGAATCATCGGTATTGCGATTTTTTTTACAACGTGAAATCCATCTTTTACAATAAATAAGATCATAACCATTTCCAAAGATACAATAAAAACACTTAAAACAGCTGAGAATTCAGGTGTAATCACACGGTTATGCTTTTGAAAAATACGGCCAATATAACCGGTAATAATTCCTGCTAAAATAGATGAAATCGCACAACTAAGGGCTGTTGTTCCCCCAAGCATATAACGATGAATACCAGCAATAAATCCAACGCCAATCCCGACAATCGGTCCACCTAGTAAACCACTAATTCCAACTCCCATAATACGTGTATTGGCAATCGTACTCGATGAGGAGACCCCTTGCAGCCAATTTTCGTTCATAATTGTATTCCCTGCAATTTCAATTCCTGTGTAATTGCTTATAATTGTAAATAACGAAAAAATACAAATAAGCATGAGCTTATCTGTATATCCATCTTGTTTATGAAGAAGGCGCCTAAATGTTTTAATATGCGAAAGTAAAAAACCTAATATGACAATTAACCCAACTCGTTCAATCATCATAAGCACTAAATCTAGCATCTGTGATTCATCCTTTATTTGTTTAGTTAGTTTTATTATCGGAAAATAGTGAAGGTATCGTCAAGAAGAATGATATGTATCTCGCAGGAGTTGGCCCTGTTATTATCGGTTTACTTGCTACAGGTGGTAATTTATTCGGAGCTCTATCACTTATTTTCATTATCTATCCAATTGGATTAATTACAATGCTAGTGTGTGTACCGGAAACGAAACGAAAGGAAAAGTGCTAGATTAAAGTTAATCAAAAAGCATTGAAATTCTACATTTCAATGCTTTTGTTTTTATTTATGAAAGAAATTTGGAGTCAGAATATTATTCGGATAAGGTTTATGATAGATGTGGGTAGTAGCTGGCGATAATGGTGGAATGAGCCATACCCAATTTCCCGTCACGACACGGCCACAAGCCGCCTCTTGCTTTTCAAATTGTCCAAACTGCTGTGCTGCTGTGTGATGGTCTACAATACTTACTCCTTGCTTTTTGAAAGAATGCAAAACAGCTACATTTAATTCAACTAACGCCTTATCTTTCCATAATGTACTGTTTCTCAAAGTATCCAAATTCATTATTTCTGCAACAGCTGGAAGTAAATTATAACGATCATGATCTGCCAAATTACGAGCCCCAATTTCTGTTTCCATATACCAACCATTAAAAGGAGCAGCTGTATAAGAAATGCCACCAATCTCTAGACGCATATCTGAAATCATTGGTACCCCATACCATTTTGCACCTAAGGATACAAATGGATATTCTGGGTGCTCAATCTCAACCTCTTTTACCTCTTCTTTCGGAATTTCCCTATATACAGGTTCTCGTCCATCAACAGAAAATACGAGTGGCAATACATCAAAATTCGTACCTTCTCCATTCCAGCCAAGTTTCTGACAAAACGCTGTAAATGGAATCGAATGAGAATCACCTATCACTCCCATTTCTGTTTCAAATCCCGCATAACGAATCAACTGATGGTTATAAATTCGAATGTTATTTTGTTCACCGTTATACTGCTTAAAAATTGTAATTGTCGGTTTAATTTTCCCGTTATTCGTTGCATATCGAATATGATGAATAAGTGCATTATATACCCCTTCCTCATCATTCACTTCACGAGCATCTAATATATGCATTTTATTCCAAAATAATCTTCCAATACATCGGTTACTATTTCTCCAGGCCATACGTGCACCATGAACAAGTTCCTCAAAGGTGTGTTCATATGTTCCTGTCCGCTCTATTTCCGACACAATTTGGCTGAGACGCTCTTCTATTTGCTGCTCTCTAGCAAGCTCTTGATAACAAGTTGTAATAAACTTCCTTGCTTCATCTATTAATTCTTTCATTTTATCCATAAACAATCTCCTTCTACTTCAACAAGACACTATTACTTTACAGTATAAGCAAAAAAGAGTGTAGTAACAAATCAAATAAAATGGCTATATAAATGCAAATTGAAAAACCAACATAAATCCCTTCTTTTTAGACGGAATAGAGCATCCAGCCAGATTCTCTTTCCCTCATCTTACTACTATTAACGTACTCGATATTTAAAAATGCAATAACAGAAATATAAAATAGAAACTACCGATACATAAATCCATGCCTGATAAACTACTGGTGTTCCCCATATCCCCATAAAATAAAGAAGCGATGGCAACGTGAGCGTTACCCATGATTGTACAAACGCTACCCTACCAAGGTATTGGTTTATATTCTTTTTTTGTATATTTAACACAAAGAATAAATACCAAAGAAGCGCCCACATAAACCAAGTCAGTGCATTAACGATATCTTGAAATTGAACGAACGATACAACCATATAAAATAGTGCAACAAGAGCCACCCAGAGGCAAAACCACCCTAGCCCATTTCCACTCATTCCCGTAATAAAGGTGATACCTACATACAAATACGTTAAACCAAATAAAAAAGTAGCTGCATATGAATATACAGTCCAATTACTTTGATCAGAAATCATAATGAGGTAAAACGGAATGACAATTTGCAGCATCCCTACAAATAAATTAAAAACACCTGCACTTTTTTCCTCTGCTTTTCCTAATATGACAAGACTATTTAAAAACAAAGCTGCGCCTGAAAGCAATAACCCAACGTAACCCATATATGTTCGTGTGAAAATCATATTTTTTCACACCTTAACCTCCTCGTAACATAAAATCATACTAGTGATATTGTCCTACCCATTTCAAATTGCATACACAAGAAACAACTATCATTTCATGCGTACTAGCACTTTTTATTCAAAATAAGTCAGACTTCCTACCTCAAAACAAAAAGAAATCCAAAGAATGCAATCACTGTACTATATCATTAAAGCGCTTTCAAAATAGTATATTTCTTTCCAACAGTAGATAAAGTCAATCTCATATAACACAATCTGAAAACGATAACATTATCATAACAGCATTATATCTAAAAATAAACGCCGAAAATTCTGGAATAAAATTCGAAATCTATATTGTTCCCTGCCCATTTCTTTTAGAAACAAGTAGAATCAAGCATTTGCCATATACCAAACTAGCACTTCTATCATAAAATATCGCAAATTAAAATTTATGTTTTATGAAAGGTGAGATTATATGCCTAAACAAGTCGTTCGAGTTCATCAAGGATATATTCCTAATCAAATCCTTTAATGAATATGCACGTAATTGAGCAAAATTAGAATCGCCCAATCTTAGGTTGATTCTAATTTTGCCGTCCCCCTCACTCTTCCTATCTATAATATAGTGAGATTAAATTTTCACTTTAAATTATTCCCATTAAAAAGGCCACATACCTCGTGATATGTAACCCTTACATAAAACTTATTAAATCACATAACAATATACACATAAAAAATGGGCAAGGCTTCCCAATAACACAAAAATATGAAAAATTTCATGATGCCCTATATATTTAAATTCCAGCCATTTCGGTTTTGCTCCGTAAATAAATCCACCAATCGTATAAAAAACACCACCAAGTACTAAAAACAAAATACCCTCTATGCTTAGATTTTCTGATAGCGGTGCAAAAAATAAAACAATTAACCATCCCATCATAAGGTAGATTGCTGTTGATAACCATCTCGGACAGTTAAACCAAAACATTTTAAAAACAATACCACATATAGCTGTAGCATAAACTAGCACAAACAATAGTAAACCATTTGCAGCCTGTAATGTAATTAAGCAAAAAGGTGCATATGTACCTGCAATTAAGAGGAAAATCATCGAATGATCAAGCTTCCTAAAGAAATAAATAACCCGTTCACTTGCTACAACGCTGTGATACACCGACGAAGCTGCATAAAGAATCATCATCCCTACTCCAAATAGAATCACCGCTGAAATTGTAGAAACGGATGGCATTTTTACAGAAACCTTCACAAGCATAGCTAAAAGTGCAACGAATGATAACACGGCGCCTCCTAGATGGGTAAACGCATTAACTGGTTCTCTCACATAAGCATTCACATTAACAACCCCTTATATAATTACATGTAGTTTCAATAACTACATGTAATTATATACACAATTCGTCTAAGGGTCAACATTTACAATTTATTTGTTTCGTAATACCATATTTAAAGATATAGTGTACATTATTCCTACAAAGGTGAGGGTTTATATGGAAAACATAAAGAACTTACTCGAAACATTACATTTAGAAAAAAATATTAAACTTGAAGATATCCCTACTGTAGATTTATACGTAGATCAAGTTGTTCAACTATTTGAAAATAACTACGGTGATACAACAAGAACAGAAGATGAAAAAGTACTTACAAAAACAATGATTAATAACTACGCAAAAGGAAAATTATTCATCCCCATAAAAAATAAAAAATACTCAAAAGAGCATATGATTTTAATTAGTTTAATTTATCAATTAAAGGGTGCCCTCTCGATTAATGATATTAAAAGTTCTTTAGCAACTCTCAATGAAAGACTCATAAACGAGGATACTTTCGAACTGGACACCTTCTACAAAGATTATCTTGAACTTACAGAAACAAATGTTGAGAACTTTAAAAGGGATGTAGATAATCGGGTGACTGAGGTAAAAGCTGCTGCTTCATTTGAGGATAAAGAATTAGAAAAACTCTTATTGCTAACTTCATTTGTAACAATGAGCAATATGTATAGACGTTTAGCAGAAAAATTAGTTGACGATTTGAAAGAATCTTAACCATGAATAAAGCCACCTCTTCTAGGTGGCTTTTACTTATTTTTGTTTTTTCATCGCTTTCTAACCCCCTCATTAATTTCACCAAATGAATTTGTATCGGTTTACGAGGAGCTATTCTACGGATCATATCTCCCTTAGTTAAGTCACTTAATGTGTTTACTATGCTTATTCTTTCTATTATCATCCTATTGTTTTCAAATAATATATGAATAATTAACTCCCCTTACTTGAATAAATTCCCTTCCATAACTATCATATAAAATATACAGAGTATTTAGATATAAGGGTGAGAATATTGTTCTTTATAACAACTCTATCCATCATACTGGCAGTAATTTTTCTCACACGTTTACTTTTTATAAAAAAAGAAGTACGAAGCATGACAAATGCACTCAAAAATTACAATAGCCAAAAAACAAATCAGAAATTAGATATCATACTTTTAGACAAGAATATCGAAGAACTGGCTTTTGAAATCAATCATTTAATTGAACACATTGTACAAGCGAATGTCGATAAAAAACGAACTGAAAATGGGTGGTTCACTTCAAGCAAAATTAAAAGACGGGCAGCTTCATATGATATGCGAATGGAAAATTCAAAAATAAATACCAAATAACTTTTTCATATCCCTATTGATCAAAAAAGTACATCTTACACCAAAAGAATGTACTTTTTCCTTTTTAATGACCTCTTTTCGAATGAATCTCTCTATCAAGGTACTTAGCTATGATATCTCTATCTGAACTATTAATAATCATGTTAATTCTCCCTTGCAAATACCCATATAACATCCAGTTTGAGCATTCTCTTAGCTGCCCATACTTATCTTTCTTGGCTTTAAAACATAATATCGTATCGTTCTTTTTTATTTTGTAATAATATTTAAAAATATCATCATAATCTATAATGTATGCTCTTTGAATTTGATAAAGTTCCTTTACTTCATAAATCATAACTTTATGTCTTGTTCCAAAAACAACAAATCGATTTCCTACATCCATAAGCGCTAATGGCATTACGGCATAGTCTGCTGAACACATAATTGCACCCAAATAGTAGCCACCTGTAGCCCTTGCTTGAAATTGTAATTCAATAAATTCATTTTCTGTTAACTCATTATTTGCCTTTACTTCTATCTCTTGAAAATTTTCTTCAGCAATTCGTTTTCTGATATCTTTTTTCTTCTTCTCCAAGCTCCCAACAAGGCGCTCCCCTATTGCTTCAAATCGGGATATTTCTTGTTCATCCCACTGCTCGAAAACAATTTGATCTATATTATAGCTTTCACAATTCATAATATCCCTCCATTATCCTTTTTAATTTCTCCTTTCCCCTTGATAATCTGGTATAAACTGAACCTGTACTCATATGTAGTCTCCTTGAAATATCCTCTATGCTTTCATCCACAATATACCTTCGATAAAAGATACTATGATCTACACCATCTAACTGATGAATTGCTTTCAAAACGAACTCTTTTTCCTCTTCTTTGAGCAATCCTTTTTCTACATCTTCATCATCTTGTAAAATAAGTTGTTCTATTGTTTGTTCAATTCTTTTTCTCTTCAGCCTTCTTTTATAATCTAGTGCCTTAAACTTCGCAATAGAAATAATCCAGTTTTTAAGTTGTCCCTTTTCTATTTGAAAACTGTCTATTTTATACCAAAGTATGAGAAGAACATCGTTATAGCACTCTTCAATTTCTGCTCTTTCATGGTTCTCTCCAAGTACACTTCCGATCACTCCATAAATCAATTTACTATATTGAAGAATCAATTGATCCAATGCTTCCGTATTTTGTTTTTTTATTTCATCTACTAATTCCCTATCATTCATATCTTCTCCCCCTTCACTTATATATACGAATACAACAAGTTTATCCTTACATAATTTCCTTATTTTTCATAAAAAAAATACCCACCTGTTAGAGTGGGTAGTTCCTTTTACTTAATAGCCTCATGAACCTTTAACTGCTTACCTTTTATCGTTGTGTTTTTCATTACTTTTAAAACAAGCGGGCCTTTTCCGTTTAATATATCAACATAAGAAACATTATCTTGTATCGTAATAATTCCTATATCATCCGCTGTGACACCTGGGATTTTAGCAATTGTACCAACGAAATCTACCGCTCGAATCTTCTTTTTCTTCCCACCGTTAAAGTACAGCTTCATAATATCTTTATTTAATCCTGCACTTTTCTCTTTTTTCATAATTGGTTTCGCATTTATTTTATCTTCAAAGGCTGCCTTTCCCTTTGCAAGCTCCTCTTTTGACGGAGCTTCTATTTTTTGAATTTCAAAACCGATATACTCTTCAATTTCTACCAAGAATCTCTCTTCATACGGCGTTACGAATGTAATTGCTTTTCCGCTATTACCAGCGCGCCCTGTTCTTCCCGTCCGGTGTACATAACTTTCTTTTTCTAATGGAATGTCATAGTTAATGACATGGGTAATATTTTCAATATCAATTCCTCTAGCCGCTACATCCGTCGCGACTAAATAACGAAATTCCCCTCTTCTAAAGTCATTCATTACTGCGAAACGGTCTTCTTGTACCATACCGCCATGGATTTTATCACACGGATAGCCAGAACGTTTTAACTGTCTAAATACATCATCCACATTTTCTTGCGTACGACAGAAAATAATACAGCTATCTGGATTTTCAACAGTTGTTATATCTTTAAGAAGTGAAAACTTCTCTTCTTCTCTCACTTCTAAAAGGGCGTGTTCAATTTTATCTGTCGTAATCCCAGTAGCTTTAATCTCAATGTTAATTGGCGACTTCATATATGTACGAGATAAATTTTCAACGTCTTCTGGTAACGTCGCAGAAAATAGCATTGTCATTCGATCTGTAGGTAATTCATCAATAATTGCTTCTACTTGATCGATAAAGCCCATATTTAACATTTCATCTGCCTCATCAATCACTAAATACTTCAACCGCTCTAAGGACAGAGTACCTTTTTCAATATGATCTAACACACGCCCAGGGGTTCCAACCACAATATGTGTTTTTTGCTTTAACTCTAATTTTTGACGTGCAAATGGGGATTTACCGTAAACCGCAGTCGCTTTAATACGTTTAAATCTTCCTATATTCGTAATATCCTCTTTTACCTGCACAGCAAGTTCCCTTGTCGGTGTAAGGATTAACGCCTGTGGCTTATTTTCTTCCCACTCAACCATTTCACAAAGCGGAATCCCAAAAGAAGCTGTCTTACCGCTTCCTGTTTGTGATTTCACGACAAGGTCTTTCTTTTCCAGTGCAACTGGAATTACTTTTTCTTGTACTTCTGTTGGCTGCTCATATTTTAAACTAGTAAGTGCTCTTACAATTTCCTTACTTAATGCATACTCTTTAAAGCTTTTTTTGCTCATATACTAACCTCATTTTGTTATGTATTTTAATTTTTTTATTATTTAACCATAACCTAAATATTATATTTGTCATTGCCTATACTTCATTATACTAAAATTATTTCCCTAATCGAAATCTATGTTCATCATTAAATTAAAAATCGGCTTCATTTACTTTGTATCACCTTTGGCAGTATGGACTTTGATTTGTTTGGAAATCCCATTCAGTGGAAATTCATGTTCCTCGGACCGGAGATTTACCACCGCGTCACCATGGATACCCTTGTCTTAAGCTAACTGCTACTACTTACTGCCTTCGCGATTCGAGACTTGAACTCTAGAGAATAGACGCATACTGGGCGCATCAAAAAAAGAGAATCCCTTCAGATTCTCTACTCCCCTTCTTACACCCATTACCGTACTCGATATTTAAAAATACAGTAGCAAAAATATAAAATTACTCTTTGTTGTATTTGCTCACTAAGGATTCTATGTCATCACTATAATCTTTTAATAATGCTTTACCCATAGAATAAAATACAAAACAGTTTAATGTTGCTATGAACATTGCCATATTATTCTCACGTGAATAAAGAACAAACATTAAATTTAAAGAGATTGCAAAGGTTAATCCAAGGGTTATGCCTGTCCATTTTATATCATATAATAATACAAATATCACAAAAATTAGCGTTGGGAAACTATATCTCTCATGCATTTGAGTAGGTAACATATAAAATGCAAAACATATGAATGTTGAAGCTTTCAATAGCACCACTGTACTGCATTTACGGTTAAAGAAAACATACAGCCATGCCAACAATACTGCTGCGGCTAGAATCAATACTCCAACCCTCTTTAAACTTAAATGTGGCAAGATAATAATTGAGTCACTTACATCAGGTGTAGTTCCAATTATATAATACCAAATATTCATTGCATTTAAAGTTACAGTTGGAAAAGTTCCTACTGCACTTAAATATCCGTGCTGTAACATAGCATACAATGTACCATGAACTGCAAAATAGGCCCCGATTATTACGAGCGGTATACAAAATCCAAGTATATATTTAAACAGTTGTTTAAATTCCCTTTTTTCCCACATTACCTTTAGGAAATAAATAGCAAAAACAGGAGCAATTACAATAGATTGAAATTTTGCTAGTAATGCTATAGCAAAAATAGCACCAGATAATAGCGGATTAGAAATAAGTAATAATATTGAGCAAACCATTAGTATAGCATGTAACATGTCTATTTGACCCCAAATAGGTCCATCTAGTAATACTGCAGGATTTAATGCCAAAAATGTTACCAATATCGCTCTTATAAAAGGATTTGCTATTTTTTTAGAAGCTATAGCCAAGATAATTATAGCCACTATATCAAATAAAATAGGTGGTAAACGAACTAAAACATCACCAGCTACTGCTTGTAAATTAAAAGCAGCTAGCACTTTTCCATATATACCTAAAAGTGCTAAAAAGAATGGTGGATAATTTACACCGTCACCGTATGCATAAACATCGGCTAACCCATACTTTCCAACAGTTTCCATCCAGTTAACAAAAAAGTTTTGATCACCAAGAAACCCTGGTAAGTTTGAAGCTAAATATATACGTATTAAAAACGAAAACACAATTAATATAAGGAAATAGAAATGAAGCCAGCTTAAATTTTTTAAGCGAAAGCCACTTTTTCTACTGCTTAATGAATCCATATTTCCCCTCCTCATTTTTTATATTTCATCTCAATATTATTAATTAAAATCACAATTTCAAATGATATCATACGATGCAAATAACGTCAATTTTTGCCAATCGAAATAAATAATGGAATTATCAATATCCTGTTATTTATATTTAATAATTCTTATAGATTGAAATACTAACCAATAGGGGTTTCATTTCCCGCTAATTATTAGTTGAACCAATCAGATTTTTATAGATATTCCTCCTTCCCCCTACCTTCCTCGTGTTTCCTCTGAATCTTGAGGCAAGGGTCTTACTATCCAAAAATAGAAAAATAAATAAAAAAGGGCTTTTCTCCCCCCTAGAGTAGATAGACCCTTTTTATTTATCGATTTATGTCCCTTTAAATTCCCATACATTATATCCAGATAAGAAACTTTATCTTGCATTAGAATAATTCCGATATTTATACAGCTTCCCCTGCCTTTGTCTCTTTTAACACCTTCATACCGGAAACTGCTTCTGCATGCTTCATTTCATCAAACTCATTTTCGCTCTTTGCAACAACGATTGTAGCAATTCCATTTCCAATTAAGTTTACAATTGCTCTTCCCTCACTCATAAAACGATCGACACCAAGAAGTAATGCTAATCCTTCTAAAGGAATAACCTTTAGTGCCGCTAACGTAGAAGCTAACACGATAAATCCGCTTCCTGTTACACCAGCAGCTCCTTTAGACGTTAACATAAGTACTAAAATAATAGTAATTTGCTGTCCGATTGTTAAATCAACACCAAATACTTGTGCTAAAAAGACAACTGCCATGGATAAATAAATGGATGTACCATCAAGGTTAAAAGAATAGCCCGTCGGAATAACAAGGCCAACAACAGATTTTGAACAGCCATATCGCTCCATCTTATTCATCATTCTCGGAAGTACGGATTCCGAAGAACTTGTTCCTAATACGATTAGTATTTCATCTCGAATAAACTTCAAATAATTCCATAAGCTAAACCCATATATCTTACAAACAATATTTAAGACAACAAATACGAATAGGAACATCGTTATATACACTGACATCATCAATTTTCCAAGTGGTACAAGTGAAGCAAGCCCAAAATGACCGATTGTATATGCCATAGCACCAAATGCCCCAAGCGGCGCTGCCTTCATTACATAACCAATAATTTTAAAGAATACGTGTGAAAGTTTGTCTAAGAAATCAATCACCGAATTTCCTTTTTCTCCAAGAGCAGCTAGCCCAATCCCAAATAAAATAGAAAAGAATAATACTTGTAAAATATCACCCTTTGCAAACGCATCAACCATATTAGAAGGAACAATATGAGTAACAAAATCAATCCAATTAATACCCTGTCCCCCACCTTGTGTATATTTAGATACATCTCCTTTTGCAAGTTCATTAAAATTAAGGCCTGAACCTGGCTTCATAACATTTACAACGATTAACCCAACAATAAGTGCAAATGTTGTCACAACCTCAAAATAAATAAAAGCTTTTCCACCGACCTTACCAACCTTCTTCATATCTCCCATTTTGGCAATACCAAGTACAATTGTTAAGAAAATAATTGGTGCGATGACCATTTTTACAGCATTAATAAACGTATCGCCTATCGGCTTCATTTCTTTCCCAACACTTGGCCACATAAGCCCAACTAATACGCCGAGTGCAATGGCCGTTAATACTTGAAAAGTTAAATTTTTGAACAGTCGTTTCACCTTCACTTCTCCTCCCACTGTTTCATTTTTGAAAACTTTACCATCCCTATGTTTTATATAATGATAGCGTTTTCAATCAAAGGTGAGAAGTTTATGGTCATAACGAATATTTTGGTCATTTTGGTCTTACTTTTTTACTTCACGGTACACATAGCGATTAATTGGTCTTCCAACCCCTCCATATTGAACTGCTAAATGAATCAACCCCTTTTTTTCTAAATAATCTAAGTATCGCCGCGCGGTAACTCTGGCTATCCCAATTGCACTGGCTACCTCTTCTGCAGAACGAGGTTCATCTTGTTTTTTTACATACTCTTCAATTTCATTCAATGTAAATTCATTTAATCCCTTTGGCAAATTGTTTGCTGCTTTTTTAGAACGCCCAGAATATAATAATAAATCCAGCTGTTCCTGTGAAATCGCCCCAGATTCCTTCAGACTCATTCTATATTGTCGATATTTTTCTAAAGCTTGCTGAATTCGGTATAACTTAAATGGCTTAATAATATAATCCATCGCTCCGTTTTGAAGCATGAGTTTAATTGTTTCCCTATCTTTTGCAGCAGAAACAACGATTACATCTGCTTCTAACTCTTGTTTTCTAAATTCCTGTAATACCTTAATACCGTCCTTTTTCGGCATAAAAATATCTAAAATAACGAGATCTGGATTCATTTTTTGGACAAGGTTAATCCCCTCCTCGCCATTGTTAGCGACGGCTACTACTTGAAATCCCTTTACACTTCTAATGAATTCTTTATTTACTTCTTGAACCATCGGATCGTCTTCAACCAATAGTACTTTGATTTCCTCTTTATATTTCATACAATTCCGCCTCCATCTCCATTGGAAAAGTAATGATAAAAGAAGTTCCTTCACCTTGAAAAGATGAAACACTAATTTCCCCTCTCCCCTTTTCAACAATTTGCTTTACTAGAAAAAGTCCATAACCTGTCCCACTCATTTTATTCACAGTAAATCCTTTCTCATACACTCTTGGTAAATGCTCCTCTTTTATGCCGCATCCATTATCCTCAATCAATATTGCACATACATCTTCTGACTGCTCAATACTAATATCAATTCTTTTATTCTCTATCTCAGTTTGCTCAAATGATCCAAACGCATTTTCGATTAAGTTACCTAGTAATACAACGAAATCATGTTGATCCAGTTGATAAGGAAATACTTCTAAATAACTATTTTGGTCAATTATAACTTGTATCCCTAATTCCTTACCCCGGCTTACTTTGCTCAGGAGGAGACCGGCAATCGCATCATTTTTAATCGTTTCATTTAAAAAGTTTGTTACACTCCCCTGTTCTTCTGAAGTGTGGAAAGCAAGTTGTAATGCTTTATCAGCTTTACCTAGCTGAATTAAACCTGCTATTGTATGAAGTTTGTTCATATGCTCGTGGCTTTGTACACGAAGTGCCTCTACAAATGTTTTCACTCCTGTTAATTCCTCTGCGAGCTTTGTAACCTCTGTACGATCTTGAAAGATTGCCACAGCTCCAATTAATTCATTATCTTTCTTGATTGGTATACGATTACTTAAAATTACCTTTCCACTTACTTTTATCTCTTCATTGTATACTGGCTGATTCCTCTCCACGATTTCTGGAAGTCTCGTATCCTTTAAAACTGCACGAATGGGACTCCCTACAACATTTCCATCTACATGAAAAACCTGCTTTGCTTTTTCATTAAAAATGGTAATAATCTCTTGATTATCAATTGCAATCACACCCTCATTAATCGAATGAAAGGTTGCTGTTCGTTCTTCTAACATTCGTTTAATTTCATAAGGTTCTAACTGAAACATCTGTTTTTTAATATGATTGGCAAGCATCAATGAACCAATCAATCCAAAAATTAAAGTTAATATGACAATAAAAATAATCTCTTCTGCTAATCCCAGCATAATCTCCCAAAAATTCGGGACTTTATTTCCAACAACAACAACACCAATTTGATTTAAGTTTTGATCTTTAATAGGCATAAAGGCACGAATTACAGTACCTATCTCTCCTTTGGCTTTTGAAAAATAAATATGTTCTGCAAATGCCGGTTCTTCATCCGTCCCTTTTGATGGCCTCCCAATCATTTCTTTTACGGGATGAGAATATCGAATTCGCTCCATATTCATTACTACTATATAGTCTGTTTCATTAATAACCCGGATATTTTCAATAGCTGGATTCAATGTAAACCACCCTGTTGTTTCCTGAAGGGATCTCTTTACATCTGATAATTCTGCCACTGTCCGCGCCGTATTCATAGATCTAATTCTTAATTCTTTTTCTTCTTTTTGTTGAATATTTGCGATGATAACAATTCCACCTATCAGTAATGAAAAAATAACTACTGCATAGGATAAAATCGTAATTTTCCAGCGGATGGGCAATTGTTTCACTGTTTGTTCCCCTTTCCTCTAAAAGCATCTTTACGAATAAAAATCTTCTCGGTATGCTTACATTAACAACCCAAGAGGAGGTTTAAGATGAAAAAAATAGTTACTTTTATACTCCTTTTCATCTTTTTAATTACTAATGCTTTATTTATAGGTTTTCAAAGTCTTTTTTCTCAAGGTGAACTTGCTTATGACGATGACCAAGAAGGGTTGAAAAAACAAATTGTTTTCAAATTTAGTCATGTTGTAGCAGAAAATACACCTAAAGGGCTTGCTGCTAGCAAATTTGCCGAGCTTGTTAATGAGAAATCAAACGGAACTATAAAAATAGAAATTTTCCCAAACGGGAGCCTGTATTCTGATATAGAAGAAATCCGCGCTTTAAAAGCTGGGCAAGTTCATTTTATTGCTCCCTCTACCTCAAAGCTTGGAATGCTATCTCACGAATGGGGTGTATTAGACCTTCCATTTGCCTTTCCAAATTATGAAGCCATTCAAGAAGGCTTAAACGGAAAAATTGGCGAACAATTACTTCAGTCCTTACAAAAAGACAACATTAAAGGGCTTGCCCATTGGTCAAATGGCTTTAAGCAAATTACTTCGAATAAGGGGCCTATCTATACACCTGAAGATATAAAAGGACAATCCTTTCGCATTATGCAAAGTGATGTTATCCAATCTCAATTTGATTTATTAAAAGTTGGTGCACATCAAGATTCATTTAATTCTACATATAAATTAATTGAAACAGGTAAAGTTGATGGCGAAGAAAATACTATTTCAAATATCTACTCTAAGAAATTTTATAACGTTCAAAACTATTTGACAATTAGTAATCATGGGTACTTAGGCTATGTTGTCATGATGGATCAAAAAACTTGGAATCAACAAACCGAAAAAACGAAGAAAATATTACTTGAAGCAATGAAAGAAACGACTGACTGGAATAATCGTCAGTCCATCCAAATGAACGAAAAACAACTTGAGCTTATTAAACAAAATTCATCCATCCAAATTCATGAGCTAACTGATGCACAAAGGAAAGAATGGGAACGGGTACTCTCTCCTATATACGAAGATCTTGCCCCCACAATCGGGGAGAATTTGGTAAATGATTTAAAAAAATTGAAAAAGAAATATCAATTTCTTGAAGATAATAAATAACAAAAAAGCAGGGTATTTTTAGCACCCTGCTTTTTTGTTATTTCACTATGATATTCCGAAATATTATTTCATTACTATCGATTAAATTTTTATAATATACTTGTCTAAAAAACGAACGATATAGATATGTACAAACTATTTAATTCGGCATTACTTGTTATTCCTTTGAATTCCGTCCCTATATTTGCTAAGTATCAACTAAAATCTTTGACTTAATGAAAAAAATAATGTACATTATCTTTTGGACGAACATTTTTTTAAACCGATATATAAAATATTCGTATTTAGAGGTGTAAACGATGGAAAACGTATTCGACTATGAAGATATTCAATTAATTCCGGCAAAATGTATAGTAAATAGCCGTTCTGAGTGTGATACAAGTGTAACTTTAGGAAAACATACATTTAAATTACCTGTCGTACCTGCAAATATGCAAACAATTATAGATGAAAAAGTTGCTGTATATTTAGCGGAAAATAAATATTTCTATATAATGCATCGTTTTGAGCCAGAAAAGCGTATCTCTTTCATTAAAGATATGCACTCTCGTGGATTAATCGCATCTATTAGTGTTGGTGTGAAAGAAGAAGAGTATGAATTTGTACAACAATTAGCTGCTGAACAGCTTTCTCCTGAATATATTACGATAGATATCGCACATGGGCATTCCAATGCGGTAATAAAAATGATTCAACATATTAAGAAACATTTACCTGAAAGCTTTGTTATTGCAGGAAATGTTGGAACTCCAGAAGCAGTAAGAGAGCTAGAAAATGCTGGTGCTGACGCAACAAAAGTAGGAATCGGACCTGGTAAAGTATGTATTACAAAAATTAAAACAGGATTTGGAACTGGTGGCTGGCAATTAGCTGCACTTCGTTGGTGTGCAAAAGCAGCAAGCAAACCGATTATTGCTGACGGAGGCATCCGTACCCATGGTGATGTAGCTAAATCAATTAGATTTGGGGCAACTATGGTTATGATTGGTTCATTATTTGCTGGCCATGAAGAATCTCCAGGAGAAACAATTGAAAGAGATGGGAAGCTCTATAAAGAATACTTTGGGTCAGCTTCCGAATTCCAAAAGGGCGAAAAGAAAAACGTGGAAGGCAAAAAAATGTTTGTCGAACATAAAGGATCTTTAGAAGATACATTGATCGAAATGGAACAAGATCTTCAGTCCTCTATTTCTTATGCTGGTGGAACGAAATTAGATGCAATTCGTACTGTAGATTATGTTATCGTGAAAAACTCAATCTTTAATGGTGATAAAGTATATTAAGCTTTATTTACCCTTTAAATGTAATAAGTATTGATTATTATATAAAAAATGAGCAAGGTACTTTATTTCGCACTTGCTCATTTTTTTATTATCTCTCTATTTTCCAAACCTCTTACGATATCCACATTTTCTACATAGTTCCTCTACTGCCACTCTTCGTGAAAATCCATCTACAAGATTTTGGGCTCTATCCCTTTCGATAATATCAGAAAATGAAGCCTCATTAATATTTCCAAGGTTGATAATTCCCTCACCATCTAAACAACAAGGGATAACAGTCCCGTTTGCTAAAATACCTGCTTGATTTCGAAGACCATGACAGAAGCCTTTCCCGTCGTCTTCTTCTTCATGCAATGCCGGCCACTGAAATTCGTAATCTTGGTTAATAAAGATGCGATCCGCAATCTTCACACCACTTCCTGGTGTAATCTTCTCTTCAATTTTATATGGTAAATCAAATTCTTTCTCAATAATTTCTAATAAATTTCTGTTTCGCTGTATTTCAAGATTTGTCTTATTGTCTTGCGTAAGATTCCATAGTCTCAGCGAAACAATTAATTCCGATTGATTCGTTGCTTCTTTAATAAAGGAAAGTATGCTTCTTACATACCCTTCTTTATCTTCAGATCCTGGATGACCATCGAAACTATGAAGTGAAAAATTCATCTGTCTTAGTGCAGGTTTATTTAATAATTTATGCCTCTTTTTATTAATTAACGTTCCGTTGGTTGTAATATTAACCTTAAACCCTTTTTCATGACTTAAGTCTAACAATTGATCTATTTTAGGATGGAGCAACGGCTCACCTTTTACATGTAAATAAATGTAGTCCGTGTGAGGTTTAATTTGGTCTAATCTCTTAGAAAAATCCTCCACAGAAAGAAATTGCTTCTGTCGTTCTGTTGGCGGACAAAAGCTACATGCAAGATTACATACACTAGTAATCTCTAAATAAAACTTCTTAAACTTTTTCAACCTCAATTCCCCACTTCTTTGACTACTTAGAACAGGATGAAATATCGTTCTATCACTATTACAGCATAATTTCTCATAAATGAAAACATACTTATTCAAGGAAACAATTGTTACCATTTTTATTTAGAAAATATGTAGAAGACCACCAGAACCTTATCTCTGATGGCCTTCTACTATTCGCATACTAGATACTATACGATTATTACAACATAAAATTTCAAAATCCACATTTTTTAATTCATATATATCTTATTCACTTATGGTAAGGTTCACCACGATTAATCCGAAAAGCCCGATATACTTGCTCTAAAAGTACTAATCTCATCAGCTGATGCGGTAATGTCATTTTCGAGAATGAAAGTGATTCGTTAGAGCGCTTCATCACTTCCGAGCTAAGCCCGAGTGATCCCCCAATGATAAATGCCACTTTACTTTTTCCATATGTAGCAAGATGATCAAGACTCGCTGCAAATTCTTCTGATGACTTTTGTTTTCCTTCGATTGCTAATGCAATAACATGTGTATCATCTGAAATTTTATCTAGTATTCGTATTCCTTCTTTCTCTTTTACAATTAGCATTTCTGCTTCACTTAAATTTTCCGGTGCTTTTTCATCCGGCAATTCAATAACTTCTACTTTTGCATACGCAGATAATCGTTTTAAGTATTCTGCAATACCTTGTTTTAAATATTTTTCTTTTAATTTTCCGATTGAAATAATCGAGATATTCACACGTATTCCCCACCTTACAAACACGTTATCCACAAAACTTATCCACATATCCACAATCATCATCCACATATTGTGTGAGAATCTGTGTTCGATACAACATATGTCGCCTTGTTTTGACAAAATTCACATGTTTTTTGTTCTTTTTCTGAGTTATCCACACTGTTGATAACCGGTGCTACTTCACACTCATCCACAATGATATCCAACGCTAATTCTACATGTTCTAAACAACAAGGTAACTTCATATTTTTCACCTCACTTTTTCACAATAGAAAACAGGAGGGCTGTCCTCCTGTTTTCTTAATAATTTTGACTGCTTAATTTCACCGTTGTTGTTGCTCGTTTTGTACCACGATAAAATGTCAAAGTCATTTTATCGTCAATTTTTTTATTATATAATACCGTTCGGAATCCAATAATATCATGTATTGGTTTTCCATCAACAGCTATAATTACATCATGTTCCCTAAGTCCTGCATCTGCACCAGGCGATGGGCTTTTCACATCTAAAATGCAGACACCATCTGTTACATTTCCTGGTAAATGCAGCGTTTTAGACCAGTAATAATTCGGAATTTCATTTAGAGATCTCAGTTCAATTCCAACATAAGGACGTTTTACTTTCCCATACTTTTCAAGTTCATTCATAACAGGAACTGCTCTCGTAACAGGGATGGCAAGCCCAATTCCTTCTACTTCTTTCGCCGCAATTTTCATCGAATTAATTCCAACAAGTTGTCCTGCTACATTTACAAGTGCACCGCCACTATTCCCTGGGTTAATAGCTGCATCTGTTTGCAGTACTTCTACTTGCCAATCATAATGCCCATCTTGATCTAAGTCTACAGGAACAATTCTCTCATTTGCAGAAATAATTCCTTGTGTAACAGTTCCTGAGAATTGTAATCCAAGTGGGTTTCCAATTGCAATGACTGCTTCACCTCGACGAACTGTATTAGAATCACCAATTTCAATTACTTTCTTAACTGGTTTTGCATCTATTTCTAGAACAGCTAAATCTGTAACTACATCGCTACCTAATATTTTACCAGGAACCTTTTTTCCATCACTTAAGCTCACCTCAATACGATTCGCTCCTGAAACAACATGATGGTTTGTTACAATGTAAGCATGACCATTTATTTTCTTATAAATGACGCCTGATCCTGTTCCAGCTTCTGAATCTGCTTCTGAAAAATTATCACGTTGGATGTTTATTACACCAACAACGGCTTCCGATGCACGATCAACAGCATCTACAAAACCAGAATGATTCGCTGTTTGTGATTGCTTTACTACCATATTCTCTCCACTTGCCTCAGCTTGCTGCAGGGGGCCAGTTTCAGATTCAGAAAATAAAGGAGCTCCAAATGCAAACAATGAAGCCCCTACGATTGTTCCTGCTATGCTAGAAATAACGATACCTTTGTGCTTCTTTTTACCTGTTCGTTTCATACGAAATTTCTCTTCATCAATAAAGGACATACTTGTTCACCAATCCTCCCGAAAACAACTATATTCCCCTTTATTGTTTACTAAAATCGAGAATTATACGTATTGAATTTTCGTTGGTGCCTTTGGATCCGTATCATGTACCTCAAACGCTTCTCCAACTGCAAAACCTTTTTCCTCTAGCACCTGTGCAACAGACATATGTGCTAGTTCTTTCATATTATTATCTAAGCTCAAATGCGCTAAATAAATGTGTTTCGTCTCATCTGTAATAACATCAGCCATTGCAAGTGCTGCATCTTCATTAGAAACATGACCCACATCGCTTAAAATGCGTCGTTTTATACTCCATGGATAACGTCCCATACGAAGCATTTCAACATCGTGATTACTTTCAAACACAAATGCGTTTGCTCCTTTAATGATCCCTTTCATACGATCACTTACATAACCTGTATCTGTAATAAGGGCCAATTTCCTACCATTATGATGAAATGCATAAAACATTGGCTCTGCCGCGTCATGAGAAACGCCAAATGATTCCACTTCAATATCTCCAAATGTTTTCACATCACCAATTGAGAAAACAAATTTTTGATCAGTTGGAATGTTACCAATTAAATGTTCCATAGCACTCCACGTTTTTTCATTTGCATACACAGGTAACTGATATTTACGTGCTAAAACGCCGAGACCTTTAATATGATCACTATGCTCATGTGTGACAAGAATACCTGATATATCTTGGATATCCAATTCAGCTTGCTGAAATAAGGCTTCTGTCGCTTTTCCACTCAGGCCTGCATCAATGAGCAATTTTTGTTTCTCGGTCCCCACATATAGCGCATTTCCTGTACTGCCGCTTGCAAGTACACTAAAATGCAAACTCATTTCTGCTCACTCCATTATTTTTTCTTTTTCATTTTCCTTTTCTTTCTCTAACTCAATAACTTGTCCTTCAATAGCATTCACAAAATAATCTACTTTTCGATTTGTTTTTAAATTCCATGTCGGAGCAAGCACTTGTATATTAGAGGCAGAAGATGCTACAAGAGTTGCATATCCAATCTGCGCTTCTTTAAAATGTGTATTTTGTTTTATTTTATTTTTATTATTATTATTATTAAAGTATAAATTTTCTAAAGCTGTTTGAGCGGTAATAATCTCTTGCTCTTTTGCTTTTTCATTCTCACCCATCTCTTTTAAATCAGTTAACATTGTTTGTGTATACGAAACAAATTCACCTTTCTCATTTACATCCACAACAATCATCCCATGATCATTATAAAAGATAGGCTTATCTTTATACTTTTGAAAGAAATAGATTTTCGTTGCTTCTGCTTTACCAAACTCATATTTCTGACCATCTAGCACATAGTTTTTCAAAAACTCACTATATTTATCTTTAGAAAGTGTTTTTGCATTTAGCAATGGTTCCTTTAATTTACTTTCAATTGTGTTTACATCTTGTAAAATAACTGTTTGGTTCTTTAAGGAACGAATATCCTCTTCTTTAAACTCTTTAATTTTTGCTGTGATAAAAGAATCTTTCTTTGGTTCTTTCGGTAAATCCCCAATAGTAATTTTATCATCCTTCAATTGCTGATCAACTTTTGTTTCTGCCATCAGCTCTAATTCGTTACTACCTTGTTTTTGAATGAATTGAAACACGAGGAAGAGGTCTAAAAGAAAAAAGGTAACAATAAATATTGTCTTAATCCGATTCCAGTCCAATTAGCTCCCCCTCCTTCTCTTCACTCCACTCATATGCGTGATGATCTTCACCATAAATTACGTACCAAATTGGCTTTAACTTTATATTTGTAATTTGTCCGTTTTGCTCAACTTCCGGTACTAATTTATAACCTATTCCAATGTTTTGAATCAAATTTTTATCTATCTTCGAATTTTTTTCTAGGGATTGGATAACCGTCCAACCAGTTGGAAGCGTTGTTTCTCCATCTTTATCAATTAACGACCATTTAAATAATGGGCGTCTATAACTAATTAATTCTTCTGATCCCCATACTTGCTTTAACTCGGTCATTCCTTCTCGGTTAAATACTGGTAAATCTCCTTCATACAAACGGAATTTGGTTTCTCTCTTAGCATTTATATAATCAAATCGATAAGCATTAGTTAATCCATTATGACTATTAACAAATTCCAAACTTCGCTGCATAAGAAGGGTACCCAACATAGGTGCACCACCAGATACAGATGAATTTGTATACTCTAGCATTCGATTCTGTTTGTTTATTCGCATAAGACGAATGCCATCTGTATATGTATCCTCTATTTCGTTAGAAAAAGGTTGCACATAGCGTGGATCACTAAATAGTGCATTTTTAAATGATTCCACTTCTATGACTTGCGCAAAATACATTAAATTTTGCATTTCTGTTGGACCATCTGGTAAGAATATCTTTTTCGTATCGGCTATTTCATACGCAAAGTACGGTCTTGCTACCGCTAAAAATTGATTTTGTGCATCTATAATATCCCTTACATTCACACCTGTTAATGTCATTTTATACACTTTCCGATGACTATAAGAAACAAAATTCACATCAATGTTTTGATCACGACTTCTAGAAGGGTCGACAATAATACGATCAAAGTTAAACATATCTAATTTCTTATCTTTAATTGTTAATACGCCCCTAATCGCATCAAATGGAATTTCTGTTGGAAAGACAATTTCAATCTTGTCTTCCCCATGCACATAAGAGAGAAAATCACCTTTAGAAATAGAGTTCGTGATATCCTTAAAATCATGCAATTCCCCTCTCGCGATAATTGCGTATAACAAGTCGATATTATCTTTTTTTTCACTTACAAAGTGTTTTTGATCCTTATGAACAATCATAGAGGATGGGACAATGACATTTGAAACGTCTTTCTTTAGTGCTCCTGCATTTCCTGGAACAACCTTTGTACTTTGCATTGCATTAGAATCTGGTACGTATGTCCATAAATTAAAAGTAAGAAACAGACTAATGACAACTAGGTTAATAAGAATGATGGTTTTAAAGTTTTCCATATTCATTCCCAATCGTCCTCTTCTTCCTTCGCCATTGGAAGGGTAAAATAAATGGTTGTCCCTTTCCCTTCTTCACTTTTCGCCCAAATAGATCCACCATGCGCCACAATCATTTCTTTAGCAATCGCTAAACCTAATCCTGTTCCACCCATCTGTCTTGATCGCGCCTTATCTACACGATAAAAACGCTCGAAAATTTTCTCTACATTTTCTTTTGGAATACCCATTCCTTGGTCACTCACACTAATTTCTAACATATCCTCTCGATCACGCAGACGATATGTTACCGTTCCGCCTTCAGGAGAATATTTTAAAGCATTTGAAATAATGTTATATAAAACTTGTGTAATTTTATCCGCGTCCATATCAATGAATCGAGATTTCTTAGAGAATGAACGTTTAAATATTACATTTTGTTCTTTCGACATTTCAAAGCGATCAATAACATTATTAAAGAAATCGGTAAAGTCTACCCATTCTTTCATTAAACGATGTTCTGTACTATCTAATTTAGATAATTGTAACAATGCATTCACAAGTCGAATCATTCTTTCCGTTTCTTCTTGTGTAACTGTTAAAAATTGCGGTGCGATATTCGGATCTTGCCATGCACCATCACTAAGTGCCTCTAAATAACTACGCATCGTTGTTAACGGCGTCCGTAGTTCATGTGATACATTTGCTACAAACTCACGGCGCTCACGGTCAATTCGCTCTTGTTCTGTTACATCATACAACACAGCGATTAAACCATTTGCTTTACCTGTTTCCTTTTGAATAACAGAAAAACTAGCTCTCAAGATATACGGTTCATTTCGCGTACTGAAATCTAATAAAACAGAATCTGGTTCTTCATATAGATGATCGAGTGTAAATCCCTCTTGAATGCCTAGCACTTCTAAAACAGACTGATCTAATGCCGTTTCACGTGAAACGTTTAACATCTTTTCTGCCGGATCATTTAATAAAATAATGTCTCCTTTTCGATCAGTAGCAATTACACCATCTGTCATATGAGATAAAACAGACGAAAGCTTACGTCTTTCACTTTCAGTCGAAGAACGCGCTTGTTGTAATTTTTTTGATAAATTATTAAACGCTAGTGCTAATTGACCTATTTCATCATGACTGTGTACTTTTACTTTACGAGAGTAATTTCCCTTTGCCATTTCAATTGCTTGTCTTCGCATATCTGAAATTGGTCTTGTAATTGTTTGAGCTAATAAAATTCCTAGAACTGCTGTTACTAATAAAGCAATCACTGTCCCTGTTGCAAAAATTTGATTGATATCCTTCATCTGCTTATAAACGTCTTCCATAGAAGCAACGATGTGAATGACACCAATTATTTTCCCCTTCTCTCCTTCAATTGGGGTTGCCATAACTTGAACGCGATGACCAGTACTTCCATCTTTCTCAATCTTTCCTTCAGCTTTTTTTTGTACAATAGCCCTTTGTACCGTTATGTCTGTTATTGTTTTCCCTACCATGCCTTGCTTAGATGGAGATGGATTAGATATTGCTAATAGACGCCTGTTTGGATCAATCACACGTACTTCTTGAATATCCTTTTTTCGGTCTGATGCAAAGTCAGTGATTGATGTTTTAATCGCACTTTCTAAAGGGGGATCCGATTTTTCCCGCTCTTTTGCAAACTCTTGCTTCAAATTATACGACAGTAAATTCGTTTGCTGTGTTAATGAATCCTTAAAACTTTGTACGAGACTTTTCTCAAGTTCACGAACAAAATATACACCAATAACCTGCATTGCTATCAAAATTAATAGCATATAGATGAGCACAAACTTTAAATGAATCGATTGAAAAAAACCAACTTTCTTCATATACTATTCCTGCTCTGGATCACGCAAGTAATACCCTACCCCACGTCTTGTTACAATTAAAGTTGGGTGACTTGGGTTATCTTCAATTTTTTCACGTAAACGGCGTACTGTTACATCTACTGTACGTACATCTCCAAAATAATCGTAGCCCCAAACCGTTTGTAATAAATGCTCACGCGTCATAACTTGTCCTAAATGCTTCGCCAAATAATGAAGTAATTCAAATTCACGATGTGTAAGTTCAATGCTTTCTTCTCTTTTCGTTACACTGTACGCATTTGGATTAATCACAATTGGCCCAATAACCATTTCTGTATTTTCTTCTTTTTCAGCTGAGCCACCTTGTTGATGACGACGCAAGTTTGCTTTTACACGTGCTAATAATTCACGCGTACTAAATGGTTTTGTTACATAATCATCTGCTCCAAGCTCTAATCCCAATACTTTATCGATTTCAGAATCTTTTGCAGTTAGCATAATGATTGGCATTTCAGAGCTTTTTCGTATTTCACGACAAACCTCTAACCCATCTTTCCCTGGTAACATAATATCCAATAAAACCATATCTGGTTGTTCCTCATTTGCCTTCTCAATAGCTTCGTCACCATCATGCGCCATCACAATTTCAAAACCTTCTTTTTCTAAGTTAAATTTCAAAATATCTGCAATCGGTTTCTCATCATCAACGACTAAGATTTTCTTTCCCATCATTATTTGTTTCCTCCTAATAAAAATATGGTCAATCATCCTCAAACGTGCACAGCTATCTGTATAGCGTATAATCAAACATTCACAGCCTTTGTTTGAGTATTTTCTCCTCTATTCTCATAGAATCACGTATGATCCACATATAAGTGGAACACTATACAATCTATAGAAAAACCTCTAGCTTCAACTGCTAGAGGCTCCTCATTCTATTGTAAAATAACTACTCTCATTTGTAAAATTGAACAATATAAAAAGGATATTAAGTGGGCCCACTTAATATCCTGAGAGTGGCTCGGGACGGAATCGAACCGCCGACACGAGGATTTTCAGTCCTCTGCTCTACCGACTGAGCTACCGAGCCAAAACATATATATAAAACCACTAATGGTGGTATAAACAAAAGTGGCGGTCCCGACCGGGGTCGAACCGGCGATCTCCTGCGTGACAGGCAGGCATGTTAACCACTACACCACGGGACCACAAAACATATATAAAAGACATGACCCGTACGGGATTCGAACCCGTGTTACCGCCGTGAAAGGGCGGTGTCTTAACCACTTGACCAACGGGCCACGAAAAATAAAATGGTGAGCCATGAAGGACTCGAACCTTCGACCCTCTGATTAAAAGTCAGATGCTCTACCAACTGAGCTAATGGCTCATACTCACCAACGTCATATTTTCGTGACGACAAGAGTTATCATAACATAATGGCTTTTGTTTTTGCAATACCTTTTTATATTTTTTTATACAAGATAAGAAAAAACTCATGTTTACATGAGTTTTTTCTTAAATAAACCAATTTTATATCAATTAACCACCGTATACGTTACGAACGATGTTTGTTTGATTACGATCTGGACCAACAGAGAACATAGATAATTGGATACCTGTTAATTGAGACACACGCTCTACATAATGTCTTGCATTTTCAGGAAGTTCAGCTAATGTTTTTACACCTGTAATATCTTCTGTCCAGCCTGGAAGTTCTTCATATACTGGTTCACATTTTGCTAAAATGTTTAAGTTTGCTGGAACTTCATCCAGAACTTCTCCATTATATTTATATGCGATACAGATTTTCACAGTTGGAATACCTGTTAATACGTCGATAGAATTTAAAGATAAATCTGTTAAACCACTAACGCGGCGTGCGTGTCTTACAACAACACTATCAAACCAACCTACGCGACGTGGACGACCAGTTGTTGTACCATATTCACGACCAACTTCACGAATTTGATGACCAGTTTCATCATGAAGTTCAGTAGGGAATGGACCGTCACCAACACGGCTTGTATATGCTTTACATACACCTACTACACGATTGATTTTAGAAGGACCAACTCCAGAACCGATTGTTACACCACCAGCAACTGGGTTAGAAGATGTAACGAATGGATACGTACCTTGATCAATATCAAGCATTACGCCTTGTGCACCTTCAAATAATACGCGGCGTCCTTCATCTAACGCATCATTTAATACAACAGATGTATCGCATACGTGTTGCGCGATTCTTTGACCATATTCAAAGTACTCTTCAAAGATTTCATCTGCGTTAAAGCCTTCTGCATCATACATTTTTTCAAATAGACGATTTTTTTCTGCTAAATTGCGTTCAAGCTTTTCTTTAAATGCTTCACGATCTAAAAGATCAGCCATACGAATACCAACGCGAGCAGCTTTATCCATGTATGCTGGACCAATACCTTTTTTCGTTGTACCGATTTTGTTATCACCTTTACGCTCTTCTTCTAACTCATCTTGTTTTAAGTGATAAGGTAAAATAACGTGCGCACGGTTACTAATACGTAAATTATCAGTGCTTACACCACGATCATGTAAGTATTTTAATTCTACAAGTAATGCTTTTGGATCTACTACCATACCGTTTCCGATAACACAAATTTTTTCTTTATAGAAAATACCAGATGGAATTAAGTGTAGTTTATACTTAACACCGCCGAAAACAATTGTATGTCCTGCGTTGTTCCCACCTTGATATCTTGCAACTACTTCCGCATGTTCAGAAAGGAAATCAGTAATTTTACCTTTTCCTTCATCGCCCCACTGTGTTCCTACAACTACTACTGAAGACATTATTCAAGCACCTCCGCAATTTTCAAACGAACTTTTCAAACAATATAATTGTACCAAAATGAAAAGAGAAGTCAATTTAAAAACGAACATTTTTTTATCTTTTATCTTTTTCGTTCGTAAGAATTCTTTATTCACATGATGAAAACCTTATCTTTTGTTCATAAAAAAAGAAACACATCTTATTATAAGAAATGTGTTTCTTTTTTATACTTCCGCTATGCCGGTGGTGCATGTCCATCGTCAAAACGACGCTCTAAGTTTACGAATTTATTAAATTCCTTCACAAATGCGAGCTCTACAGAACCTACCGGGCCATTACGTTGCTTTGCAATGATAATTTCAATCGTGTTTTTATTTTCCGTTTCACGATCATAGTAATCTTCACGATACAAGAACGCCACAATGTCGGCATCCTGCTCAATACTTCCTGATTCACGAATATCAGACATCATCGGACGTTTATCTTGACGGGATTCAACACCACGAGACAGCTGAGATAAGGCAATAACAGGCACTTGTAGCTCACGTGCGATTCCTTTTAATGTACGGGAAATTTCAGATACTTCCTGCTGACGGTTTTCACCAGATTTCCCACTACCTTGAATAAGCTGTAAGTAATCGATTAAAATCATTCCAAGTCCCTGTTCTTGCTTTAATCTGCGGCATTTCGCACGAATTTCACTAACTCGAATTCCCGGCGTATCATCAATATATATTCCAGCATTCGAAAGACTTCCCATCGCCATTGTCAACTTTGCCCAATCATCTGAAGTTAACGAGCCAGTACGAAGCCTTTGTGCATCAATATTTCCTTCTGCACAAAGCATACGCATAACAAGCTGATCAGCACCCATCTCCAAACTAAAAATTGCTACATTTTCATCTGTTTTAGTTGCCACATTCTGCGCGATATTCAGTGAAAATGCCGTTTTTCCCACCGAAGGACGGGCTGCCACAATGATTAAATCGTTACGCTGAAATCCCGCTGTCATCTTATCTAATTCAGTAAACCCAGTTGGTATCCCTGTAACTTCACCTTTTTGATTATGCAAAAGTTCAATTTTATCATAAGCATCTACAAGAACATCCTTAATATTTTGGAATGCTTTTGCATTTGTTTGATGTGATACTTCTAATATTTTTTTCTCCGCTTCATTTAGCAAGCCTTCTACATCATCTTCGCGTTCATAACCATCTGATACAATGTGAGTTGCTGTTCGAATCAAACGACGCAAAAGTGCTTTTTCTGCAATAATACGTGCATAATACTCTACGTTAGCAGCTGTCGGAACAGCTTCCGCTAATTCAGCTAAATAAGAAACACCACCAACTTCTTCTAACAACCCTTGATCAGCAAGCGCTGATGTTGCGGTAACTAAATCAATAGGTTCTCCTTTATCAGATAGCTTAAGCATAACTTCAAAAATCTTTTGGTGTGCTGTTCGATAGAAAGATTCAGGCATTAGCAGTTCTGAAGCTGCAGTTAACGCATCCTGATCAAGAAATATCGCCCCTAAAACCGCTTGCTCAGCCTCTATATTATGCGGAGGGGTACGATCAGCAAATACATCACTCATGCGCAATCCTCCTTGCCTAACTTATTTTTATTGTTCACTAACATGAACTTTTACTGTCGCTGTTACTTGTGGATGTAATTTTACAATTACATTTGTATATCCTAATGTACGAATTGCATCGTCCATTTCAAACTTACGTTTATCAAGCTTAATATTATGTGCTTTTTGCATCGCATCTACAATTTGTTTACTTGTAATAGAACCAAATAAACGACCACCTTCACCAGACTTCGCTTTTAATTCTACAGTTAATTTCTCTAGAGTTTCTTTTAACTCTTTCGCATTCTCAAGTTCAGCCGCTGCATCTTTTTCTTCTTTACGTTTTTGTGCTTCTAACGTTTTCATGCTGCTATTTGTTGCTTCCGCAGCTAATCCTTGTTTTAGTAAGAAGTTATTTGCATAACCATCTGGTACGTTCTTTATTTCTCCTTTTTTCCCTTTACCTTTTACGTCTTTTAGAAAAATTACCTTCATGATTGTGTGCCTCCCTGTAAATAGTCATCAATAACAAATTGAAGTTTATCTTGAGCTTCATCTACTGTTACATTTTTCATTTGTGTAGCTGCATTCGTTAAATGTCCGCCGCCACCTAGATTTTCCATAATTAGTTGCACGTTCACTTCACCTAAAGAACGCCCACTAATCCCGATGAAGCTTTCCCCACGTTTTGCAATGACAAAAGATGCGATTACTCCTGTCATTGTCAGCAACGTATCAGCTGATTGTGCGATTAATACTTGATCATAATATTCATCGCCGTCTACTTTGGCAATTGCAATTCCATTTTTATAAATGTACGCATTTTGAATCGTTTTTGCAACTCGTAAATATTGCCTCATATCTTCTTTTAACAATTCTTGTACAAGAACCGTATCCGCTCCATGCGAACGCAGATAAGAAGCCGCATCAAATGTACGGGCGCCTGTCCGGAATGTAAAGCTTTTCGTATCGACTATAATCCCTGCAAGTAATGCTGTAGCTTCTAACATTGTCATTTTCAAACGTTTCGGCTGATATTCAAGAAGTTCCGTGACAAGTTCAGCTGTCGAAGACGCATATGGCTCCATGTACACAAGAAGAGGATCCTCAATAAATTCCTCACCGCGGCGATGATGATCAATCACAACTACATTTTCAATCTTATGCAAAAGCTTTTCTTCCATCACCATTGATGGTTTGTGCGTATCAACAACGACAAGCAATGAATCGTCTGTTACAAATTCCATAGCCTGCTGTGGTGTAATAAAACGAGACCATAAATCCTCATTTTGCTTTACCTTATCCATTAAACGTTTAATACCCTTATCAGAATCATTCTCGTCTAGTACAATGTACCCTTCACGCTCATTCAACTGTGCTACTTTTAAAATTCCAATGGCCGCCCCAATCGCATCCATATCAGGAGCTCTATGACCCATTATAATAACATTACTGCTCTCTAATACTAAATCTTTTAATGCATGAGAGATAACCCGTGCACGTACACGCGTGCGTTTTTCCACTGGATTTGTCTTGCCACCATAAAATTTCACTTTACCTGTCGCTTGTTTAATCGCAACTTGATCTCCACCTCGCCCTAAAGCAAGATCTAAACCCGATTGTGCCATCGCACCAAGCTCTGATAAAGATAAGTCGCCTGATCCTACGCCAATACTTAATGTAAGTGGAATATTTCGTTTTGATGTTTCTTCACGCACTTGATCTAAAATATCAAACTTTCCTTTCTCCATTTGTGCCAGAATACTTTCATTTAACACAACAAAGAATCTCTCTGAAGAAGCTCGTTTTAAATATGCACCGTATTTGATAGCCCACTCATTTAGACGTGATGTCACAAGACTCGTGATGTTCGTACGCAATTGGTCATCCAAACCTTGTGTAACTTCATCATAGTTGTCCAAATAAATAATCGCGAGAACTGTACGCTGATCCTCATACATTTTTTCAATTTCTGTTTGCTCTGTTACATCGAAGAAATAAATTAACTTTTCTTCTTTCCTTACAAACACACGAAACTTACGATTATTTAAAGATACAATATCATCCGCAGTTTCTCCTTTAATAAAGAGGAGTAATGTTTCTGATACATCATACAAATGCCATCCCGCTAAAGAGTGTTGCCCCAAGCAAGAAGACAAATAAGGATTTGCCCAATCAATTCCATAATCCTTATTGTATAACAAAATACCAATTGGCATTTGATTAAACGCTTCATTACTCACTTTCTTTACTCTTGTAATCATATCCGTTGTATACTTTTCAAAATTCCTCTGAAAGGCTAGCTCAAATCGAATTACAAAAAAGAGAACAATACAAAAAATAAAAAAAGCGGCCATTCCCATTATCCAATGCAAATAACCGAGAATGGTAATAAGCACAAGCATAAAAAAAGCTAATACATAAACAGGATATAAAAACCGCTGTCTCTTATAAAATTCAGGCATGTACCCAACTCCTATAAAGTAAAACTAACACAAATAGGAAATCATTCAATTTCCATTAGCGGTTAGTTGAACAGATTAAAAGCCTCCAAGTTAAGCTCCCATTAAAAGCTTCCGTCACATAATAAACTTTTATATAAATACAAATTGAAAAACCGGCATAAAATCCTTCTTTTTAGGTGGAAGAGCGCCTCCGCCCATGCATAGTAGCGGTCAGATCCTCTCCCCGCCCCATGCCAAGTGAAAACAAAGCGAGATAATGAGTACAGTTTTCATAGCAGTGACTTATATGCCAAAAACCTAAAAGTACGATTGGTGATGGAAGTTTCATTGATCTGATCTCATCTCTCGTTGTCACTTATTTTGGTTGTATTTTAGAACGTAACGAAAAGCCTAAATCAATTATACCTAAGATTGTTACTAGTGGAAACAACATTGGAATAATCATACATATGATAAAACTGAGAATAGGGATCGCTTTTGCATAACCTTTTACATGCGCAAAGAAGGCTATAAATGAAAAACCTTGGAATAGGAGCAGCAATGAAAAGATGGCATATAGATTAGAAAATGCCATATATACATATGAATCTGATTCCACCTTCATAAATGTTGAAAGTAAAATACATACTACATAATACCAGACAATGCTTTTTGGCAATCGCATATCCCTAAACTTAGGCCATGGCTCTATCGTATACTTTAATCTCTTTAAAACATTCCCCGCTATTAATACTGTAATCCAAGAATATATTAAAGAAACCATTACAAGCAAACTTGGCAGAAGAATTCGAAGCATATCACTAAATTGCCCTAATAAATCTTTTTGCTCTTGGCTAATTGGCGCACCTGCTGCCTTCATTATTTTTTCACTTTGTTCCATTCCTTGTTTGAACATATCTTGCATTTCCTTAAGAAAATCTATGTTGAAAAATTGTATACTCGCTACATAAACTAGTACAAAATTAAGCAAATATACAAGCGTTCCTACCAATAATATTTCTGCTGGTCCTTTTTTCTTCTTATACATATATCCTAAAGAGATGCCTATTATGCCTGACATGAATGTATTCACAAGACTAAGTGGCGAACTAATAATGATAGTAACAAGAATCGATGCTCCAAACAGCATACATGTACTAGAAAACGGATACCTTACCATAAACAATAGAAAAGGCAATGGAAGTGCAAATATTGCAATCATACTTATAACAGGTACATACAAGAATGTTAAAAGTAAAACTGCATATACAGCTAACAAAACTGCCCCTTCTGTAATAAGCCTTGTACGTTTCATCTTTTACCTCCTATTTCTAAAAAGAAAAGCATAGCAAAATGCACAGTAGAGTCGGACTCTACTGTGCATTTCATACGCTATTATTCACCAACATATGGTAAAAGTGCCATTTGACGAGCACGTTTAATTGCAACTGTAAGTTTGCGTTGGTATTTTGCGCTTGTTCCTGTTACACGACGAGGTAAAATTTTACCACGCTCAGAAACGAAACGTTTCAATAAATCAACATCTTTATAGTCAATGCGAGTGATGCCGTTAGATGTGAAGAAACACACCTTACGACGTTTCGCACGTCCACCTTTGCGTCCTGCCATGTCTATTTCCCTCCATTCTTTGTTAAAAATAACCGATTTATACCATTAGAATGGTAAATCGTCGTCCGAAATATCAATCGGTTGACCTACATTTGAAAATGGATCGTCATTCTTCGTAAATCCAGAGTTACCTGAGTTACCTGAGTTACCTGAGTTACCAGATTGACCAAATGGGTTAGAGCCTTGGTTACCGTAACCAGCTCCTGATGGTTGCTGATTGAATGAACCACGTTGCTCCCCACCGCCATTACGCGGCTCTAAAAATTGTACGCTCTCCGCAAGAACCTCTGTTACATATACACGTTTACCATCTTGTCCCTCATAATTACGAGTTTGAAGACGTCCATCTACGCCTGCTAAGCTACCTTTTTTCAAATAATTCGCCACGTTTTCTGCTTGTTTACGCCATATTACACAATTAATAAAGTCAGCTTCACGCTCACCTTGTTGATTTGCAAATGCGCGATTTACAGCTAACGTGAAAGTAGCTACCGCAACACCATTGGGCGTGTAACGTAAGTCAGGGTCCTTAGTTAAACGACCAACGAGGATAACACGATTCATCAATCGAACCACTCTCCCTATATATCTTAATTATTTTTCTTCTTCTTTAACAACGATGTGACGAAGGATATCTTCGTTGATCTTAGCTAAACGATCGAATTCCTTAACAGCTTCTGCATCAGAATTTACGTTTAAGATCATGTAGAAACCGTCACGTAAGTCGTTGATTTCGTAAGCTAAACGACGCTTACCCCACTCTTTCGTGTTAATGATTTCTGCACCATTATTAGTTAAAACGCCTGCGAAGCGCTCAACTAAAGCTTTTTGAGCTTCTTCCTCCATGTTTGGACGGATGATGTACATGATTTCGTACTTTTTCATTACACTTTCACCTCCTTTTGGTCTAAACGGCCCATAATGGGCAAGGAGCAATTAATTATATAGTAATTACTCACGAGTTTAGATTATATCATAGTAAGTTAGATGAATCAACTAACCAATAAATAAAAAACTTGGCAAACATATGATACATTTGCCAAGTTTATATCCCTATTTTTCCTAGGAAATATAAAATTACACGTTAAAGCGGAAGTGCATAACATCTCCATCTTTTACGATATACTCTTTTCCTTCTAAACGTACTTTTCCAGCTTCTTTAGCTGCTGTCATAGAACCGTTCTCCATTAGATCATCATATGAAACTGTTTCAGCACGAATAAATCCACGTTCAAAGTCTGTATGGATAACACCAGCACATTGTGGTGCCTTCATACCTTTCTTAAACGTCCATGCACGTACTTCTTGTACACCAGCTGTGAAATAAGTAGCTAAGCCTAATAAATCGTATGCAGCACGAATCAGCTGATCTAAACCTGATTCTTCGATGCCTAACTCTTCAAGGAATACTTTTTTCTCTTCCTCATCTAACTCAGCAATTTCTGATTCAATTTTTGCACAAACAACAATTACTTGTGAATTTTCATTTGCCGCAAATTCTTTTACCATCTGCACATATTCATTTTCAGATGGATCCATGATATCATCTTCACTTACGTTTGCTACATAAAGCATCTCTTTCGTCGTAAGCAAATGAAGACCTTTAACAATTTTCATTTGTTCTTCTGTAAACTCAACAGTACGAGCTGGTTTTCCCGCTTCAAATGCTTCCTTTAAGCGAACTAAAATTTCGTGCTCATATACTGCTTCTTTATCCTTTTGTCTTGCTAATTTCGCTACACGTTCAATACGTTTATCAACAGATTCTAAATCTGCTAAAATCAGCTCTAAATTGATTGTTTCAATATCATCAATTGGATCTACTTTTCCTGAAACGTGTGTAATATTTTCATCTTCAAAACAACGAACAACTTGGCAAATTGCGTCTACTTGGCGAATATGAGATAAGAATTTGTTTCCTAATCCTTCACCTTTACTTGCACCTTTTACGATACCTGCGATATCAGTAAATTCAAATACAGTCGGAACAGTTTTTTTCGGTTCCACTAGTTCCGTTAATTTATTTAAGCGTTCATCTGGTACTTCTACAATCCCTACGTTCGGATCAATTGTACAGAATGGATAGTTTGCAGATTCTGCTCCCGCTTGTGTAATTGCATTAAATAATGTTGATTTCCCTACGTTAGGTAAACCAACAATCCCAGCCGTTAATCCCATATTTTTCACTCCTATGTCTCAATCTTCCATCATTATAGATAGTAACGAATAAAATGACAAGTTCCCTAAAAGTTCAAAAAAGTAACAGCTACCTGGAGCAGCTGTTACTTCTTCTCTATTCTTCATGCTTTACAAGAATTTTTTTCACCTTGCGATCAAACTCTCTTCGAGGAATCATTACCGAATGGCCACATCCCTCGCACTTAATGCGGATATCCATTCCCATACGAATAATTTTCCAACGATTTGCACCACATGGATGGGCCTTCTTCATTTCCACAACATCGTACAAGTTATATTGCTTTTGCTCCACTCTCTAAACCCCTCTCACAACTAATTTGCTTTTTCACTAACCATTTCTTCACGATTATATAAGACCATACGTGGATATGGAATTTCAATACCATGTAAATCAAGACGATTTTTAATCTCTTTACGAAGGGCTCTAGCAATAGCCATATGTTTCATTGGTTCTACTTCAGAGACAACACGTAGCACAACTTCAGATGCAGCAAGTGTTTGAATTCCTAATAATTCTGGTTTTGCTACCATTTCTTCATATCTTTCAGGTAATTCCTCTAATAAATCTTCAATTACCTGTTCTGCTCGTGCTATATCACCTTCATAGGAAATTGATATATCAACAAAAGCTACACTATTACTAATGGAAAAGTTCGTTACTTGTGTAATACCACCATTTGGCAAAATATGAATTTCCCCTGTCCAGCTTTTTATCTTTGTTGTGCGTAATCCAATTTCTAAAACTACACCTTCAAATTGGCCGATACGAACATGGTCACCTACTGAAAACTGATCTTCTAATAAAATAAACAATCCTGTAATAACATCTTTTACTAAGCTTTGAGCACCAAAACCGACCGCTAAACCGATTACCCCAGCCCCAGCTAGTAAACCTGATGCATTAATGTTAAATACGCCTAAAATCGCTATTAACATTATGAACATAACAACGTATGCCACAATGTTTTCAAGCAATTTCGCTACTGTAACTGTACGACGCTCTGAGATTTGAATTGGTGAACGACTTCCCATACGGAATGCATTTCTTACAATTGCTCTAGCAATACGTACTACTACTGCACCAAGTACTAAAATTATCAATATTTTTAATGTTGCCATTCCGACATAAGCCCAACGATCTGAATCTAATAAATATCTCTTGGTAGCTTCGAATCCTTGTGTTAATAAATCCATATACTTCTACCTCTCCGATAAAAATTTCTTTTTCATTCATTCTTTATTGTATCAGAAGTTTTCTCCATTTCTGAAAAAATTTTTATTGCTGTATTTGCATTTGTTCACTTTGATTCAGGTATAAAATGTAATGAATATATATATACTAGTACTATTATTTCCTGTTTTATAAACGGCTTGCAAAAATAAAGAACTTATAATTTTCCATATTACATTTTTTTCAATAAAACTTTACAGTGAATCATAAAATTTATCAGAAGGATGGATGATTCATGAATATAAGGAATTTCCGCTTGCCTTTTTTTGAAAAAGAATCACAAAATATTATGCATCACGATTTAGAGGCTTGTACAACAATTAGTGATTTTCTTCTCTCACATATACCTATTAGTCAAAATACCCCCCTCAGCCTAATTTGCATAGGAACAGATCGTTCAACCGGTGACGCCCTTGGCCCACTAGTCGGATCTAAACTAGAACAAATGAACATTCAAAATTTCCACGTATTCGGCACACTTGATGAACCAATCCATGCGTTAAATCTCGAAGATAAAATTCAGAATGTACAGACTTCAATTCCCGATTCTTTTATTATTGCCATTGATGCTTGTCTTGGAAAATCGCAAAGTATCGGTTCCATAACTGTTGGTGAAGGACCTAGTAAACCTGGTGCAGCAATGAACAAAAAGTTACCTGCGATTGGTGAGCTACACATACATGGTATCGTGAATTTAAATGGTTTCATGGAATTTTTTGTCTTGCAAAATACAAGATTAAGCCTCGTTATGAAAATGGCAGACGTTATTGCCCAAAGTATAAAGGAAACAGATCAAAAATTATCCGTATTAAAAAAAGCAAACCATCTATAAATAAAAAGATGGTTTGCTTTTCAGTTTTCCCCGGATAATAATTCTAAAATGCGATTTAAATCTTCCTTATCGAAAAATTCTATTTCAATTTTCCCTTTTTCTTTCTTTGTTTCTTTAATTTTTATACCTGTTCCAAACTTTTCTCTTAACAATGTTTCGCGCTCTTCGAAAAATATATTCCGCTCTCGCTTCACTGTCTTTGTTTCACGTGAAACGCGTTGATGAATCTGTTGAACAATTTGCTCTAGCTGTCTAACATTCAATCCTTCTTTTTCAATACGCTTTAATAAAGACTTTAGCTGTTCTTCATCTTTTATTGTAAGTAATGTCCGTCCATGTGCCATGGATAGACTTCCATTCGCAATCATTTCTTGAACAAATGAAGGAAGTGTAAGCAACCGAACATAATTAGCAATATATGGCCTACTTTTTCCAAGGCGCCTTGCTAATTGCTCTTGAGTTACATTCAGCTCATCCATTAGCATTTGATATGCCAAAGCTTCTTCCATTGGATTTAAATCTTCACGTTGTAGATTTTCTAACAAGGCAAACTCCATCATTTGCTGTTCATTTAATTCTCGAACGACAGCTGGCACCTTTTCAAGGCATGCTTCTTTTGCAGCACGGTATCTACGTTCACCAGCAACGATTTCATATCCTTTAATACTTTTCCTTACGATTAAAGGTTGTAAAATACCATGTTCTTTAATAGATGCTGCCAGTTCTTGAATAGCTTCTTTTTGAAAGTTTTTACGCGGTTGGTAGGGGTTTGGCCTTAATTCAGTTAGTGCAATTTCCTGAATTTTTTCTTCCTCTCTCACATCTAAATCTGGAAAAAAAGCATTAATCCCTCTTCCTAATCCTTTAGCCACCAGCAATCACTTCCTCTGCTAAATCTATATACACTTCTGCACCCTTTGATTTAGCATCGTACTGCATAATTGGTTTTCCATGACTTGGTGCTTCACTCAAACGAACATTGCGCGGAATAATAGAACGATATACTTTATCTCGAAAATATTTCTTCACTTCATCTATAACCTGAATCCCTAAATTTGTACGTGCATCTAGCATCGTTAATAGTACACCTTGAATTGCTAAATTTTTATTTAAATGCTTTTGTACAAGTCGAACTGTATTCAGTAATTGACTCAACCCTTCCAATGCGTAGTATTCACACTGAACTGGAATAATAACAGAATCTGCTGCCGTTAGTGCATTAATTGTTAATAAGCCTAAAGATGGGGGACAATCAATAATAATATAATCATATTCATTACGGATTGGCTGCAAAGCCCTTTGTAAACGAACTTCCCGGGAAATGGTCGGTACCAGTTCAATTTCAGCACCTGCCAATTGAATTGTAGCAGGTAGAACATCTAAATTTTCAGTTGCGGTTTTTTGTATAACCCCTTGAACATCAGCATCTTCCACAAGAACATTATAAATACATTGATCTAATTCCGACTTTTCAATTCCTACACCTGTCGTTGCGTTCCCTTGAGCATCAATGTCAATAAGCAATACTTTTTTTCCTACCTGTGCCAATCCAGCTCCTAGGTTAACAGACGTTGTTGTTTTCCCTACACCGCCTTTTTGATTAGCAATAGCAATGATTTTTCCCATGATGTCACCTACTTTCAACCTTTCTGTCTTATTCTGAAAATAATTATGTTTATTGTAACATGAAATAAAAATTTTTCTTTTGCATCCTTATTAAACTTCAAAATTTATTCCAAAACTCCTTCTTCATTTAGGAAGAAAAATATAAGAAAAGAGATCTCTCCAAAGGATGAGATCTCTATCAAATATGAATTATTTTTTTTTAGGAATCTTAATTGTGATCTGATAGTACTCATCAAATTCTTCTTCTTCAGAATTTACTTTCAGTCCACTATTTGTAACCATTTGTAGCGATTGTCTAATTGTATTCATTGCAATTCGCATATCACGACTTACCGCTTTCTGTTTTGCCTTACGCTTTGGTTTCACTTCTTCCAATAGCTTAGCAATACGTTCCTCAGCCTGTTTTACATTCAATTGTTTTTCTACAATTTCTTGTAAAACTTTCAACTGTAATTCTTCATTTTTTAAAGGAATAAGGGCACGGGCATGACGTTCTGTAATATTCTTTTCTAGCAATGCTCGTTTAATTTCTTCAGGCAACTTTAATAATCGCAACTTATTTGCGATTGTTGATTGTCCTTTTCCGAGCCTCTGCGCTAATGCCTCTTGTGTTAAATTATGTAACTCAATTAGCTTTTGATAAGCAACAGCCTCTTCAATTGCTGTTAATTCCTCACGTTGCAAGTTCTCAATGAGAGCAACAGAAGCTGTTTCCGTATCATTTAAGTTTTTGATAATCGCCGGAACTTTTTCCCATCCTAATTTCGTTGCAGCACGAAAACGTCTTTCCCCGGCAATAATTTCATACTTATCTTCTTCATATTTCCTGATAACAATTGGTTGAATGAGTCCATGTGTACGAATGGTCAACGCAAGTTCATCAATACGTGCGTCATCAAAAACTGTACGTGGTTGATAGCGATTGGGAATGATATTTGCTATCGGAATTTCTTGTATTTCTTCATGTACCTTTTTATCTATTTCTTCATGGCTTTCGTTTTGTAATTCGAATTCGCTCTCTTTATCTCCAAAGCCAAATAAACGAGAAAACGTATTTTTCATACATATTCCACCACCTTTGGGCCTATTGAATGTCCTACACAGAAATGTTTCCTATGAAACATTTACGTTTTCATTTATATAATTTAATCTTACGTCTAATAAGATTTATTTTTCAATAGGTAATTTATTGGGTGTCCCTGGCTTACGCGGATATTTCTTTGGTGTTTTGCGCTTTTTCACGATTGCTAAAATATTACGTTCACTTTCTTCAAATGGTAATTGGAAAGTAGAAATCTCTTTTAGTTCACCGCCAAGTATTTCTAAAGCATACTTACCATTTTCAATCTCTTCATTGGCAGCTGCACCTTTCATAGCGATAAATGTCCCACCTACTTTTACAAGGGGTAAACATAACTCACTCAATACAGAAAGACGTGCTACCGCACGCGCCATCACGATATCAAACGATTCACGTACACCTTCTTTTTTCCCAAATGTTTCAGCACGATCATGACAAAACGCAACATCACTTAGCTCTAATTTTTGGGCTAAATGATTTAAAAAATTGATACGTTTTTGCAATGAATCTACAATCGTTACTTTTAAATGCGGGAAACAAATTTTCAATGGAATACTTGGAAATCCTGCTCCTGCACCGACATCACAAATAGAAAACGGCTTTGAAAAATCATTATAAAAAGCAGCTGTAATCGAGTCGAAAAAGTGTTTTAAATACACTTCTTCTTTCTCTGTAATAGCTGTTAAATTCATTTTCTCATTCCATTCTACTAATGTTTCAAAGTAGATTTCAAATTGCTCTAATTGCCTAGGAGAAAGGTTAATTCCTCTTTCTCCTAGCATAGATTGAAATTGTTCTATGTTCATCTTGCCATATCTCCTTATTATTTATTGGTTCGATACTCGCGCAATTTTTCCTTGTTCAATATACACAAGCAAAATGGAAATATCAGCTGGATTTACTCCGGAAATACGGGATGCTTGCCCCATAGAAAGAGGACGAACATCTTTTAATTTTTGTCTTGCTTCAGAAGCGATTCCAGAAATCGCATCATAATCAATATCAACAGGAATCCTTTTGCTTTCCATTTTCTTCATACGTTCTACTTGTTGTAAGGATTTTTCGATATATCCTTCATACTTAATTTGAATTTCTACCTGCTCTGCAATTTCATCGTGTATTTCCACTTCACTTGGCGCAAGAATACGAATATGTTCATACGTCATTTCCGGACGACGTAGTAAGTCACTTGCACGTATTCCATCCTTTAATTCACTTCCACCAATACTGCGAATTAATTCTTGCACTTCAGGACGTGGTTTAATAATAATGCTTTCTAAACGTAATTTTTCTTGTTCAATCTGTTCCTTTTTCACAGTAAAACGCCCGTAACGCTCTTCTGGAATTAAGCCAATTTCGTGGCCAATTTCTGTTAAACGAAGATCGGCATTATCATGACGCAATAATAGACGGTATTCAGCACGGGATGTTAAAAGACGATATGGTTCGTTTGTCCCTTTTGTCACAAGATCATCAATTAAAACACCAATATAAGCATCTGAACGACCTAAAATAACCTCTTTCTTCCCTAGAGAGCGGCATGCTGCGTTAATTCCGGCCATAATTCCTTGTCCTGCTGCTTCTTCGTAACCAGACGTACCGTTAATTTGACCTGCTGTATATAAATTTTTAATTTTTTTCGTCTCCAGTGTCGGCCACAACTGAGTTGGCACAATTGCATCATATTCGATCGCATAACCTGTACGCATCATCTCAACATTCTCTAAACCAGGAATCGTTTTAAGCATTTCACGCTGGACATCTTCCGGTAAACTTGTTGACAAACCTTGTACATATACTTCCTGTGTATTACGACCTTCCGGCTCTAAGAAAATTTGATGACGCGGTTTATCGTTAAATCGCACCACTTTATCTTCAATTGAAGGACAGTAACGTGGACCTGTTCCTTTAATCATACCAGAATACATAGCTGAACGATGCAAGTTTCGATCAATTAAACGATGTGTCTCTTCACTTGTATATGTTAACCAACATGGAATTTGATCCATAATAAATTTTGTAGTTTCAAAAGAAAATGCACGTGGTTTTTCATCACCCGGTTGAATTTCCGTTTTACTATAATCAATTGTATTGCTATTCACACGAGGAGGCGTACCTGTTTTAAATCTGACAAGATCAAAGCCAAGTTCCTCTAGATGCTCAGATAATGTGATAGATGGTTGCTGATTATTCGGACCACTTGAGTATTTTAAATCGCCCATGATAATCTCACCACGTAGGAATGTACCCGTTGTAATTACAACTGTTTTCGCTGTATATTCAGCACCTGATTGTGTAATTACACCTTTACATACATCATCCTCAACAATTAGACGCTCTACCATTCCTTGACATAATGTTAAATTTGGCGTTTCTTCAATTGTTTTCTTTAATTCGTGTTGATATGAAAATTTATCCGCTTGTGCACGAAGAGCACGTACAGCTGGACCTTTTCCCGTATTTAACATACGCATTTGGATGTGAGTTTTATCAATGTTTCGTCCCATCTCACCGCCTAATGCATCAATCTCACGTACAACAATCCCTTTCGCTGGTCCACCAACAGAAGGGTTACATGGCATAAAAGCAACCATATCTAAATTAATTGTTAACATTAATGTTTTTGAGCCCATTCGTGCTGCTGCAAGTCCAGCTTCACATCCTGCATGACCTGCACCGATTACTATGACATCGTAAGAACCGGCATTGTATCCCATTATTATTCCTCCTAAAATTATCTATCCTTCTAAAACAACTATATGTTATTTTCCTAAACAAAATTGAGAAAATAATTGGTCGATTAAGCTTTCATGAACAGTATCACCAGTAATTTCACCAAGGATTTCCCACGTTCTTGTTAGATCGATTTGAACCATATCAATTGGCACACCGTTCTCTATTGCCTCAATAGCATCTCCAATTGTCTTTTCCGCTTGTGTTAATAAACCGATATGTCTCGCATTAGAAACATACGTCATATCTGCTGACTCAATTGTTCCTTCAAAGAATAGATCTGCTATCGCTTTTTCTAGCTCATCTACACCTTTTTCTTCAATTAGCGACGTTGTGATCATACGATTTTTACCTGCTAATTCTGTAACACGTTTCATATCAATTTGCTTTGGTAAATCTGTTTTATTTACAATGACAATAAAGTCTTTTCCTTGCACTGCACGGAATAAGCCTTCATCTTCATTTGTTAATGCTTCACTATAGTTTACTACAATTAGAACTAAATCAGCCTGTCCCATCATTTCTTTTGATCGTTCTACACCGATTCGTTCAACAATATCTTCAGTTTCACGGATTCCCGCCGTATCAATAAGTTTAAGTGGCACACCACGCACATTGACATACTCTTCAATTACATCGCGTGTTGTTCCTGCTATATCTGTCACAATCGCCTTTTTCTCTTGCACGAGACTATTTAATAACGAGGATTTCCCAACGTTCGGTCTTCCGATAATTGCCGTTGCAATTCCTTCTCGTAAAATTTTCCCTTGCTTAGATGTCTCCAATATTTTTTTAATTTCACCGCGAACATGTGTGGCTTTTTCAATTAAAATATTGTGCGTCATTTCTTCGACATCATCGTATTCTGGATAATCTATATTTACTTCTACATGAGCTAATGTTTCTAAAATTTCCTGACGAAGGCGACCGATTAATTTAGATAATCGCCCTTCCATTTGATTCATTGCTACGTTCATCGCTCGATCTGTTTTCGCACGAATCAAATCCATTACAGCTTCTGCTTGCGATAAGTCAATACGCCCATTTAAAAATGCACGCTTTGTAAATTCACCCGGTTCTGCCAAACGCACTCCTTGAGCCAAAATAAGTTGTAATACTTTATTTACAGAAACAAGACCACCGTGACAATTGATTTCTACAATATTTTCACGCGTAAATGTCCTTGGCGCTCGCATAATTGATACCATTACCTCTTCGATAACTTGATCTGTATCTAAATCAACAATATGACCGTAGTGAATCGTATGAGAAGAAACTGCCGTTAAATCTTTCCCTTTAAAAATGCGATTGACCTTTTCAATCGCATCCTCTCCACTTACTCGAACAATGGCAATTGCCCCTTCCCCAAGTGCCGTGGAAATTGCAGCAATTGTATCAAAATCCATGTCCTTTCACCTCACTTGCTTATTTCTCTCTATTTCAACATGATTTTTTCCTTCACTAAACTATTAGGATACCATAACGAACCTATCTACAAAAGAATAATAACTCATTTTATTATGTCCTCATGTAAAAAACACTAAACTTATTCACAGTGGATAAGTTTAGTGTTTTTTAGTTATCCACAATCTATTTTTCATAAATTAACAAGAAAAAAAAACCGGTACTCGAATGAGTAACCGGTTATTTGGAAGATATTACAACATGTCGATGTGGTTCTTTCCCTTCGGAAGTTGTAATTACATTTGGATGATTGGACAATGCTTGATGAATAATTTTTCTCTCAAAAGAAGGCATTGGTTCTAACACAACATTTTTTTTAGTTACCGTTACCTGTTTTGCTAATCGATAAGAAAGCGATTCTAACGTATCTTTCCTCTTACTACGATAGTTTTCAGCATCAATTGTGATACCAATATATTGCTTTGTAGTGCGATTCGCAACAAGTTTTGTTAAATATTGTAAAGAATTTAATGTATGTCCTCTTTTTCCGATCAATACCCCTACATCTTTTCCAAAAAGTGTAAACTCAATTTCTCGCCCCTTTACATTTTTCGTAATCATCACATCCACACCCATTTCCTGAACAACACTTTGTAAGTATTGCTCAGCTTCTTGAATGGGATCTTTCTTCATTACAACTTCCACGATAGCTGGACGATTCCCTATAAAACCTAGAAATCCTCTCTTTCCCTCATCAATCACATTCACGTCTACTTGATCCCTTGAAACTTTTAATTGTCTTAAAGCATCTTGTACTGCCAGCTCGACTGTTTGTCCTTTAGCAGTAATTATACTCACTTGCTTGATCCTCTTGCCTTACTAGCCTTAATTTCAGGCCCTTTGATCATATACATTTGAGCGATACCAAAGATGTTACCAACTACCCAATATAGTGATAATGCTGCTGGGAAGTTAATTGCAAAGACTAAAATCATGATTGGCATAAGCCAAATCATCATTGCCATTTGTGGATTTTGTCCAGCAGTACCTGCCATTGCAAGTTTTTGCTGAATAAATGTTGTGATTGCCGCAACAATTGGAAGGATATAGTACGGATCCGCATGTCCTAAATCAAACCATAAGAAGCTATGTTGCTTAATCTCTGCCGTTCTCATAATTGCATGGTAAAATGCGAATAAAATTGGCATTTGAATAAAAATTGGTAAACAACCCGCTAATGGATTTACACCGTGTGTTTTATACAACTGCATCATTTCTTGTTGTAACTTTTGCTGCGTTGCTTGGTCTTTAGAACTATATTTCTCTTTTAACTTCGCCATTTCTGGTTGCAATGCTTGCATTGCCTTCGTACTCTTCGTCTGCTTAATCATTAATGGTAACAATGCAAAACGAATGATAAGAGTTGTGACAACAATCGCTAAACCATAATTACTACCAAATAAGTTTGCAAAATATGTGATTAACTGAGAAAGCGGGTATACGAAATATTCATTCCAGATCCCTGTACTTTTCGGTGTAATCGGCTGATTCGTTTCATTACAGCCAGTAGCAATTGCCATTAAAGCAATAACCATGACTAGTAATCCTATCTTTTTTTTCACAGCCTGCTCCTCCTTGTTTCGGTATGTATATAGTGTAATTCATTTTCCTTTTCCTACGCTACTTGTTTGTTATTTTAATACCAGAGCGCTTAAAGGCATGAATTAAGCTTTTCTTCAATTGTTCGTATGTCATATCTGCACAAGGCTTCCTTGCTATTATAACAAAATCTTTTCCAGAATCTATCTCATCTTTTAATTCTGCAATCGATTGGCGAATCATACGCTTAATTCGATTACGTACTACTGCATTTCCTAACTTTTTGCTAACGGAAAGACCAATGCGAAAGTATGATTGCTCCGCTTTTTCAAGCTGATAGACCACAAACTGACGATTTGCATTTGATTTTCCATTTTGAAAAACAGCCTGAAATTCATCATTTTTCTTTATACGATTTTTTTTCTTCATATCAATTGACACTCCTGTATTTCATCAGTGGAAATTCATTATTACTAGAAAAAAAGACCACTGAACGATCAGTGGTCTACGCAGATAATACTTTTCTTCCTTTACGACGACGAGCTGCTAGCACTTTACGTCCGTTCGCTGTGCTCATACGGCTGCGGAAACCATGTACTTTGCTGCGCTTACGTTTATTTGGTTGGTAAGTTCTTTTCATTATATGACACCTCCCTGAGGAATATCTGTTAAAGACAGTCTTATAAATTATAGTTAATCAACTAGGAAAATGTCAATGGTTCTCCAAATTTTCATCAAATATTCATTTTGAACCTATTCACAATTTATTTCACAGCTGTTTTATTTCTTTGTGGATAATGTATTTTTCATTTTTTTGTATCCACAAATTTTTTTTTCACTTTTACACAGTATATCGTATTGTGGACAAGTTTATTCCACAAGGTATTGATTTTGTGGATAACTTTCTGAAATTCATTGCTATCGCTATCTTTTTTTGATATTATAGTTGTGTTTTCACCTTGGACAAGTTTTCCACAAGTTTAATTTATCCACAAATTGTGCATAACATGTGGACAGTTATAATCACATGTGGGTAAATAGTTGTCCACATTTGTGTTTTTTGTCGAAAACTCTATCTCGTATACAAACGACGTTTTTAGGTTTTAAAATACGTTTCGTATAAATATACATTTTTGTTATTTCAGGGTTGTACAATTGTTGCACAACCTTATTCTTTTACCATCTTTGTAAAGGAGGGACACCTTTGGAAAATATCTCTGATTTATGGAATAGTGCTTTGAAAGAACTAGAAAAAAAGGTCAGTAAACCAAGTTATGAGACATGGTTGAAATCAACCAAAGCACATGCTTTGAAAAAAGATATATTAACGATTACAGCTCCAAATGAATTTGCTCGTGACTGGCTAGAATCTCATTATTCAGAGCTAATTTCAGAAACACTTTATGATTTAACAGGAGCAAAGCTAGAAATTCGCTTTATTATTCCCCAAAGTCAAACTGAAGAGGAGATTGACTATCCTCCTGCTAAAAAGAAAAGAATAAATGATGAGTCTAATCACTTACCACAGAGCATGTTAAATCCAAAATACACGTTTGATACATTTGTTATTGGCTCTGGGAACCGTTTTGCTCATGCAGCTTCATTAGCAGTTGCTGAAGCACCGGCAAAAGCATATAACCCGCTATTTATTTATGGGGGAGTCGGGCTTGGAAAAACACACTTAATGCATGCAATTGGTCATTATGTCATTGAACATAATCCGAATGCTAAGGTTGTTTATCTGTCATCAGAAAAATTTACAAATGAATTTATTAACTCTATTCGTGATAATAAAGCTGTCGATTTTCGTAATAAATACCGTAATGTCGATGTCTTGCTTATAGATGATATTCAATTTCTTGCTGGAAAAGAACAAACACAAGAAGAGTTCTTCCATACATTTAATGCGCTACATGAAGAAAGCAAGCAAATTGTAATCTCAAGCGACCGACCGCCAAAAGAGATCCCGACATTAGAAGATCGCCTTCGCTCCCGTTTTGAGTGGGGACTTATTACAGATATTACACCGCCAGATTTAGAGACGAGAATTGCGATTTTACGAAAAAAAGCGAAAGCAGAAGGCCTTGATATCCCAAATGAAGTCATGCTCTATATCGCAAATCAAATCGACTCGAACATTCGTGAACTAGAAGGTGCACTTATTCGAGTTGTTGCTTATTCATCTTTAATTAATAAAGATATTAATGCGGATTTAGCTGCCGAAGCACTTAAAGATATTATTCCAAATTCTAAACCAAAGATTATTTCTATTTATGATATTCAAAAAGCCGTTGGAGATGTTTTTCAAGTTAAACTAGAAGACTTTAAAGCAAAAAAACGCACAAAATCAGTCGCATTCCCTCGCCAAATTGCAATGTATCTATCACGTGAGTTAACAGATTCATCTTTACCTAAAATTGGTGAAGAATTTGGTGGACGTGATCACACAACAGTCATCCATGCGCACGAAAAAATTTCAAAACTATTAAAAACTGATACACAACTACAAAAACAAGTTGAGGAAATCAATGATATTTTAAAGTAGTAGCTGAATAGTGTGAATAACTTCCCTTGTTTTACACACAGTCTATCCACATGTAGATAGACTGTTTTTCCGTCTCTAAATGGAGTTATCCACATATCCACAAGCCCTATTACTATTACTACTATTTTTTTATATTTATTAAATAAATAAAATCTTATACTTGCCGGAGGTTTTCGCTATGCGTTTTACAATTCAAAAAGACTATCTTGTAAGAAGTGTACAAGATGTAATGAAGGCAGTTTCCTCTCGTACAACTATTCCCATACTTACAGGAATTAAAGTTGTAGCAACTGAAGAAGGTGTTACATTAACAGGAAGCGATGCTGATATTTCGATTGAATCTTTTATTCCAGTTGAAGAAAATGGAAAAGAAATTGTTGAAATTGCACAATCGGGGAGCATTGTTTTACAAGCAAAATATTTTAGTGAGATCGTAAAAAAATTACCAAAAGAAACAGTAGAAATCTCTGTGGAAAATCATTTTATGACAAAAATAAAATCTGGAAAGTCAGAGTTTAATCTAAATGGTTTAGATGCCGCTGAATACCCATTATTACCGCAAATTGAAGAACATCATGTATTTAAAATCCCGACAGATTTACTAAAACATATGATTCGTCAAACTGTATTTGCGGTTTCAAGTTCTGAAACTCGTCCGATCTTGACAGGTGTAAACTGGAAAGTATATAACAGCAAATTGACTTGTATTGCAACAGATAGTCACAGGTTAGCACTTCGTAAAGCAAAGATTGAAGGTCATACAATTTCTGATGAATTTCAAGCGAATGTTGTTATCCCTGGTAAAAGTTTAAATGAATTGAGCAAAATTCTAGATGAGTCTGAAGAAATGGTGGATATTGTCATTACGGAGTATCAAGTATTATTCCGAACTAAACATTTATTATTCTTCTCAAGGTTGTTAGAAGGGAATTACCCGGATACAACACGTTTAATTCCGGCAGAAAGTAAAACCGACATATTTGTAAATACAAAAGAGTTTTTACAAGCAATTGATCGTGCTTCTTTACTAGCAAGGGATGGTCGCAATAATGTTGTAAAATTATCGACATTAGAACAACAAATGCTAGAACTTTCTTCAAATTCACCAGAAATCGGAAAAGTAGTAGAGGAAGTTCAATGTGAAAAAATAGAAGGGGAAGAATTAAAAATCTCCTTTAGTGCAAAATATATGATGGATGCATTAAAAGCGTTAGACAGTACAGAAATTAAAATTAGTTTTACTGGAGCGATGAGACCATTCTTAATTCGTACAGTAAATGATGATTCTATCATCCAATTAATTTTACCAGTTCGTACTTACTAAGCGAGAGTGAGGGTTACTAGTTTGAATATGCTAGTGGCCCTTATTTGATTTTCGGGGTATTACTTTCCTAATGCAGGTTTATTTAGTACAATGAAAGAATGAACACTTTCAGAAAGTGAGCGATTTTATGAAACGTATTAAGATTTCAACTGAGTACATTACACTGGGACAATTTTTAAAGTTAGCTGATGTAATTGATACAGGCGGTGCTGTTAAATGGTTCTTACAAGAGTACGAAGTGTATGTCAATCAAGAGCTTGAAAATAGAAGAGGCCGAAAGTTATATGCAAATGATATTGTTGAAATTCCGGGGAACGGAACATTTCAAGTTCAAGCATAAAGGGGGAGCCCTTTGTATATTAAAGAATTACAATTAAAAAATTATCGCAATTATGAATATCTGGATCTCTCCTTTGAGGATAAAGTGAATGTAATTATTGGTGAAAATGCTCAAGGGAAAACGAATTTGATGGAAGCTATTTATGTATTAGCGATTGCCAAGTCTCATCGAACTTCGAACGATCGTGAACTTATCCGGTGGGATGAGGATTATGGTAAAATAAAAGGTAGATTACAAAAGCGAAACAGTTCCTTGTCTTTAGAATTAAATATTTCTAAAAAAGGGAAGAAGGCAAAATTAAATCAACTAGAACAACAAAGGTTAAGCCAATATATTGGTGAAATGAATGTTGTTATGTTTGCCCCAGAAGATTTAAATCTTGTAAAAGGAAGCCCTCAAGTACGAAGACGCTTTTTAGATATGGAACTTGGACAAATAGCTCCTGTCTATTTGTATGAGTTAAGTCAATATCAAAAAGTGCTCACGCAGCGAAATCACTTGCTAAAAAAAATGCAAGGGAATAGTAAAAATGAGGAAACGATGTTGGATGTATTTACACTGCAACTCATTGAACATGGTGCGAAAATTTTGCAAAAACGTTTTGAGTTTCTGCATTTATTACAAGAATGGGCTGCTCCAATCCATCGCGGCATTAGTAGAGGATTAGAGGAACTAGAAATAGTCTATAGACCGAGCGTAGATGTATCAGAATCAATGGATTTGTCGAAAATAAAAGAAGTATACTATGAAAGTTTTCAATCTGTGAAACAACGTGAAATTTTTCGTGGTACAACTTTAATTGGTCCTCATCGTGACGATTTACAATTCTTCGTTAATGATAAAAATGTTCAGGTCTTTGGTTCACAAGGGCAACAACGAACAACCGCACTTTCCCTAAAGTTAGCTGAAATTGAATTGATTTATTCAGAGGTTAGAGAATATCCAATCCTCTTATTAGATGATGTATTATCAGAGTTAGATGATTATCGTCAATCACATCTTTTAAATACAATTCAAGGAAAAGTGCAAACATTTGTGACAACGACGAGTGTCGACGGAATTGAACACGAAACGTTAAAGCAAGCGAAAACAATTCATGTAACGAACGGCACGGTAGATTGTGAAATAGACAGAACATAATTTCTGTTTAAATGGAAAAGTAGGTGATCTTTGTGTCAATGGAACAAAAGCAAATGCAGGAAAATTCATATGATGAAAGTCAAATACAGGTACTTGAGGGACTGGAAGCAGTTCGAAAACGACCAGGTATGTATATTGGATCTACAAGTGGGAAGGGTCTTCATCACCTTGTATGGGAAATTGTAGATAATAGTATTGATGAAGCGTTAGCAGGATACTGTGATGAAATTAATGTTAGCATCGAAGAAGATAATAGTATTCGTGTGACGGATGATGGTCGTGGTATTCCAGTTGGTATACAAGAAAAAATGGGACGTCCTGCTGTAGAGGTTATTATGACTGTACTCCACGCAGGTGGTAAATTTGGCGGTGGCGGTTATAAAGTTTCCGGTGGTTTACATGGTGTGGGTGCATCTGTTGTAAATGCTCTATCAACAGAGTTAGAAGTATTTGTACATCGTGAAGGTAAAATTCATTATCAAAAGTATGAACGAGGTATCCCAGCCGCAGATTTAAAGGTAATTGGTGAAACAGATCATACAGGAACAATAACTCGTTTTAAGCCAGATCCAGAAATTTTTAAAGAAACTACGGAATACGATTTTGATACATTAGCAACACGTATGCGTGAACTAGCATTTTTAAATCGTAATATTAAATTAATAATTGAAGATAAACGCGAAAATAAGCAGAAGAAAGAGTTCCATTATGAAGGTGGAATTAAATCTTATGTTGAGCATTTAAACCGCTCGAAGCAACCGATTCATGAAGAACCTGTATATGTAGAGGGTTCGAAAGATGGAATTCAAGTTGAAGTTTCTCTTCAATATAACGAAGGTTATACAAACAATATTTATTCATTTACGAATAATATTCATACGTATGAAGGCGGTACACATGAGGTTGGTTTCAAGACGGCCCTAACGCGTGTAATAAATGATTATGGACGAAAAAATAACATCTTAAAAGATGCTGATAGTAACCTAACAGGTGAAGATGTACGTGAAGGACTAACAGCGATTGTTTCCATCAAACATCCGAATCCACAGTTTGAGGGACAAACGAAAACAAAACTTGGAAATAGTGAAGCGAGAACGATTACAGAGTCTGTTTTCTCAGAAGCGTTCGAAAAGTTTTTACTTGAGAATCCAAATGTTGCTCGTAAGATTGTGGATAAAGGAACAATGGCGGCACGTGCACGTGTAGCAGCGAAGAAGGCACGTGAATTAACGCGTCGAAAGAGTGCGCTGGAAGTATCTAGTTTGCCAGGGAAGCTTGCAGACTGTTCTTCTAAAGATCCTTCGATTAGTGAAATTTACATCGTAGAGGGAGATTCTGCAGGAGGTTCTGCAAAACAAGGACGCGATCGCCACTTTCAAGCGATTTTACCACTTAAGGGTAAAATTATTAACGTTGAAAAGGCACGCTTAGATAAGATTTTATCTAATGATGAAGTACGTACGATTATCACAGCGATTGGTACAAATATCGGTGGGGATTTTGATATTGAAAAAGCCCGCTATCATAAAGTTATTATTATGACCGATGCCGATGTTGATGGTGCGCATATTCGTACTCTATTATTAACGTTCTTCTATCGTTATATGCGTCAAATCATTGAACATGGTTATATATATATTGCACAACCACCATTGTTTAAAGTGCAACAAGGGAAAAAAATTCAATATGCTTATAACGATAAAGAGCTTGAAAAGATATTAGCAGAGTTACCAGCTCAGCCAAAACCTGGTATTCAGCGTTACAAAGGTCTTGGGGAAATGAATCCGACTCAATTATGGGAAACGACAATGGATCCAGAAGTACGTTCATTACTTCAAGTTTCTCTGCAAGATGCAATTGAAGCAGATGAAACGTTTGAAATTTTAATGGGTGATAAAGTAGAGCCACGCCGTAATTTTATCCAAGAAAATGCAAAATACGTGAAAAACCTTGATATTTAAGTAAGTAATGACAGGAATCTAAGCATTCCTGTCTTCTACATATAAATCAATGTATATGTAACGGAAATGTAAGAGGAGGTGCTCGTTGATGTCAGACAATCAACAACAAGCACGAATTCGAGAAATTAATATTAGTCATGAAATGCGTACCTCATTTTTAGATTACGCAATGAGTGTTATCGTATCTCGTGCACTACCAGATGTTCGTGATGGGTTAAAACCTGTGCATCGCAGGGTTTTATACGCAATGAATGATTTAGGGATTACTGCTGATAAAGCATATAAAAAATCAGCGCGTATTGTTGGTGAAGTAATTGGTAAGTATCACCCGCATGGTGATTCAGCCGTTTACGAAACAATGGTACGTATGGCACAAGATTTTAGTCAACGTTATATGCTTGTTGATGGACATGGTAACTTCGGTTCTGTTGATGGGGATTCGGCGGCAGCGATGCGTTATACAGAAGCAAGAATGTCTAAAATCTCCATGGAATTAATACGTGATATTACAAAGAATACAATTGACTATCAAGATAACTATGATGGTTCTGAAAGAGAACCAATTGTATTACCAGCACGCTTTCCTAACTTATTAGTAAACGGTACGACAGGTATCGCGGTTGGTATGGCAACAAATATTCCACCTCATCAACTTGGAGAAGTAATTGATGGCGTGCTAGCATTGAGTCATAATCCTGACATTACTATTGCGGAATTAATGGAATTTATTCCGGGACCAGATTTTCCAACGGCGGGTCTAATCTTAGGGAGAAGTGGAATTCGAAGAGCGTATGAAACAGGTCGCGGTTCTATTATACTTCGTGCTAAAGTTGAAATTGAAGAAAAGGCAAATGGAAAACAAGCAATTATTGTAACAGAGCTGCCTTATCAAGTGAATAAAGCTCGATTAATTGAAAAAATTGCAGAGTTAGTTCGCGATAAAAAAATCGAAGGTATTACAGATTTACGCGATGAGTCAGATCGAAATGGTATGCGTATTGTCATGGAAGTACGCCGTGATGCAAATGCAAACGTACTATTAAATAATTTATATAAACATACGGCGCTTCAAACAAGCTTCGGTATTAATATGTTATCGCTCGTGAATGGGGAGCCACAAGTATTAAACTTAAAACAAACTTTATATTATTATTTAGAGCATCAACAGGTAGTTATTCGTAGGCGTACTGCTTATGAATTAGAGAAAGCGGAAGCTCGGGCTCATATTTTAGAGGGGTTACGAATTGCATTAGATCACCTTGATGAAGTAATTACTTTAATTCGTAGTTCAAAGACTGCTGATATTGCAAAACAAGGATTGATGGAACGTTTCGGTTTAAGTGAAAAACAAGCGCAAGCAATTTTAGATATGCGTCTGCAACGCTTAACAGGACTAGAACGTGAAAAAATTGAACAAGAATATCAAGACCTAATGAAGTTAATTGCTGAATTAAAGGCCATCTTAGCGGATGAAGAAAAGGTTCTTGAAATTATTCGTGAAGAATTAATAGAAGTAAAAGAACGCTTTAATGATAAAAGAAGAACAGAAATTACAATTGGTGGTATGGAATCAATTGAAGACGAGGATTTAATCCCAGAGCAAAATATAGCTATCACACTTACTCATAATGGTTATATCAAAAGGTTACCAGCTTCTACGTACAAAACACAGAACCGTGGGGGACGTGGTGTACAAGGAATGGGTACGAATGATGATGACTTTGTTGAGCATTTATTGACAACGTCTACACATGATCATATTCTATTCTTCACAAACAAAGGTAAAGTATACCGTACAAAAGGATATGAAATTCCAGAGTATAGCCGTACGGCAAAAGGTATACCAATTATTAATTTGTTAGGAGTAGATAAAGGTGAGTGGGTTAACGCTATTATTCCAATCCGTGAATTTGGTGATGATCAATTCTTATTCTTCACAACAAAACAAGGTATTTCTAAGAGAACGCCTCTTTCGTCATTTGCCAATATACGTACGAATGGTTTAATTGCAATTTCCCTTCGTGAAGAGGACGAAGTAATCTCTGTACGCTTAACATCTGGTGATAAGGATATTATTGTTGGAACAAGTAACGGTATGTTAATCCGTTTCAATGAGCAAGATGTTCGTTCAATGGGACGTAATGCGGCAGGTGTAAAAGCTATTACACTAGGTGATGAAGACCAAGTTGTAGGTATGGAAATTGTTGAAGAGGATATGAACGTTTTAATTGTAACCAAAAATGGTTACGGAAAACG
>NZ_JBBOVS010000001.1:3180000-3195000 GCF_038006685.1 Bacillus sp. FSL K6-0042 | reverse complement strand
CGCATCCTGGGGCTGTAGTCGGTCCCAAGGGTTGGGCTGTTCGCCCATTAAAGCGGTACGCGAGCTGGGTTCAGAACGTCGTGAGACAGTTCGGTCCCTATCCGTCGTGGGCGTAGGAAATTTGAGAGGAGCTGTCCTTAGTACGAGAGGACCGGGATGGACGCACCGCTGGTGTACCAGTTGTTCTGCCAAGGGCATAGCTGGGTAGCTATGTGCGGAAGGGATAAGTGCTGAAAGCATCTAAGCATGAAGCCCCCCTCAAGATGAGATTTCCCATAGCGTAAGCTAGTAAGATCCCTGAAAGATGATCAGGTTGATAGGTTCGAGGTGGAAGCATGGTGACATGTGGAGCTGACGAATACTAATAGATCGAGGACTTAACCATATAATATGAAGCAAATGTTATCTAGTTTTGAAGGAATATGCCTTCAATAGTTTGGTGATGATGGCAGAGAGGTCACACCCGTTCCCATACCGAACACGGAAGTTAAGCTCTCTAGCGCCGATGGTAGTTGGGACCTTGTCCCTGTGAGAGTAGGACGTCGCCAAGCAAATAAAGCACGAGTCAATTGACTCGTGCTTTTTTATTTCCTAAGAAATAGGGGATTGTTGATCTAATAAAAACAGTAAAACATAGTAAGGGATTTTCTTTGTAGAGATTCCTAAAAATTGATAAATAAATGGGTAATCTTCGGAGGCATAGCTTCCTAATAAGTCGTACCACCAGTCGGTCTCGTAGCGAGAAATCATGCTTAAATTGTAGAGCAATAAATAATGTATGAGTGGTTCTGGTAAGAATAATTTACAACTTCTTACGTCTTTAGTTATTGGCAAATAGTAAGTGCTGGTGTTGCAATCAAAAGATAAAGGTGTACTGTACAAAGGGTTCCATGTTTTAGTGGAAGCTGAGAATAGTAGATCAGATTCAAAGGTTTCACTTGGTGTGTACTGTATACTGAGATGTTTACAAGATGTTTCTATGTAACGAGAAAAACGCTCTTTCGTCATATGTAGACGATCAAGTATGTTGGAAGAAAATGAAATATGATGTTCGTCTACCGTATGAACCGTATATAACATTTTCTCTTTTTGACTATACTGGAATAAGGTTTTTAATTCGGGGATTTTCCCCATTAGTTCTAACATAATAAATTTCTCGGCCTCCAAGTGTTTCATGTGAAACATCCGTTCTGCAACATGGGTGAATAATCCATTCTTCTGCACTTTAACCTCATCCTCTAAAAACTGATATCCTTGTTTTTTTCGTTTACGTGTTGTTACTCCATGTGCCAAAACTGTTGTTGTTTCTGGATAGTTAGGATCAACAGTTAATAAGCACGCTTTTAAAAGTTGACTCATTCCATAAAATAACAGCATAGGTTGGATTGAAAAAGGTGCAGTTTTACATAATTCATAATAACTTTTTCCGTGCTCTAAGTAATAAATAAAAGGGTAACAATTTTCGAAGCTTTTTTTTTCAGCGTTTTCAATAGGTAATTTTTCATAACAGCGGGCAAGATAACGCTGTACATGTTGGGATGAAAAAAAGAAACTTAATTGCTGCCAAGTATGAGATGTATGATGCATATATTACGCTCCTTTTATTATCTAAAAATTCTAACATTTACGCACTTTCTTGACAGTATTTTAACCAATTGTTAAGCTACTAATAATAATTTCTGGTATCATGGGGGGAACAATTATGTGGGAATCTAAATTTGTTAAAGAAGGTTTGACATTCGATGATGTATTACTTGTACCAGCGAAGTCAGATGTATTGCCAAGAGAAGTAAGTGTTAAGACAGTTCTATCTGAAAGCTTGCAGTTAAACATTCCTTTAATTAGCGCAGGAATGGATACAGTAACAGAAGCTGATATGGCCATTGCAATGGCACGTCAAGGTGGTTTAGGGGTTATTCATAAGAATATGTCTATCGAGCACCAAGCTGAGCAGGTTGATAAAGTAAAACGCTCTGAAAGCGGCGTTATTTCAGATCCTTTCTTTTTAACTCCGGATCATCAAGTATATGATGCAGAGCATCTTATGGGAAAATATCGTATCTCAGGTGTACCAATTGTAAATAACTTAGAAGAGCAAAAATTAGTTGGTATTATTACAAACCGTGATATGCGTTTTATTCAAGACTACTCTATTAAAATTTCCGATGTAATGACAAAAGAAAAGTTGATTACAGCTCCAGTTGGCACTACGCTAGAAGAAGCTGAAAAGATCCTACAGAAATATAAAATTGAAAAGCTCCCTCTTGTTGATAATAACGGTGTATTACAAGGGCTTATCACAATTAAAGATATTGAAAAAGTAATTGAGTTTCCAAACTCAGCAAAAGACAAGCAAGGTCGTTTGTTAGTTGGAGCAGCAGTTGGTGTAACTGCAGACGCTGTTCTTCGTATCGATGCGTTAGTAAAAGCAAACGTAGACGTAATTGTACTTGATACAGCTCATGGACATTCTCAAGGTGTTATTGAGAAGGTGAAAGAAGTTCGTGCAAAGTATCCAGCATTAAATATTATTGCAGGTAACGTTGCCACAGCTGAAGCGACACGCGCATTAATTGAAGCAGGTGCAAATGTTATCAAAGTTGGTATTGGACCAGGTTCTATTTGTACAACACGCGTTGTAGCTGGTGTTGGTGTACCACAATTAACAGCTGTATATGATTGTGCGACAGAAGCTCGTAAGCACGGTATTCCAGTCATTGCCGATGGTGGTATTAAATACTCTGGTGATATGGTAAAAGCTTTAGCGGCAGGGGCACACGTTGTAATGCTCGGTAGTATGTTTGCTGGTGTAGCAGAAAGCCCAGGAGAAACTGAAATTTATCAAGGGCGCCAATTTAAAGTGTATCGCGGTATGGGTTCTGTAGGAGCGATGGAAAAAGGAAGTAAAGATCGTTACTTCCAAGAAGGTAATAAAAAACTTGTTCCAGAAGGTATCGAAGGCCGTGTGCCATATAAAGGACCTTTAGCTGATACAGTTCACCAATTAGTTGGTGGTTTACGTGCAGGTATGGGGTATTGCGGAGCAAATGACTTAGAATTCTTACGTGAGAATGCACAATTTATTCGTATGTCAGGTGCTGGTTTACGTGAAAGTCACCCACATCACGTACAAATTACAAAAGAGGCACCAAATTACTCTTTATAATGTCTTATATGTAAATAGATGGAGATTTGATATCTCTGTCTATTTTTTTTTGATTATGTTAGAATAACGGTTATGTGAGTACAAAGATATTGGGGGTAAAAGAAGTGAAAGGTATGTTTTGCAAGCGATTCATTGCAATGGTAACAGTGCTTACACTATTTTGTAGCATGTTTGTTACATATGGTAGTGCATCGGCAGAAACAGGTGCTGCTTTAAATGTTGAAGCAGGAGCAGCCATTTTAGTAGAAGCAGATTCTGGAAAAATTTTATATCAAAAAAATGCAGATGAATTATTAGCGATTGCTAGTATGACAAAAATGATGAGTGAATACTTAGTTAATGAAGCGGTGGCTAAAGGGAAACTTAAGTGGGACCAAAAGGTAAAAGTTTCTGAATACGCACATACGATTTCACAAGATCGCTCATTATCAAACGTTCCATTGGAAAATGGTGGCTCTTACACGGTAAAAGAGCTATATGAAGCGATGGCAATTTATTCTGCAAACGGAGCAACAATTGCTTTAGCTGAAGCAATTGCAGGTAAAGAAGCAGATTTCGTAAAAATGATGAATGATAAAGCAAAAGAGCTTGGATTGAAGAATTATAAATTCGTAAACTCTACTGGCTTAACAAATCATGATTTAAAAGGACAACAACCTGAAGGTACAACTCCAGACGAGGAAAATAAAATGTCTGCTAGAGATTGTGCAATTTTAGCACAACATCTTATTCAAGATTTTCCAAAAGTATTAGAAACAGCTAAAATTCCGAAAAAAGTATTCCAAGAAGGTGGAAAATATCCTATTAAAATGGATAACTGGAATTGGATGCTAAAAGGATTAGTTAAGGAATATGAAGGTGTAGATGGTTTGAAAACAGGATCTACTCCAGAAGCTGGAGATTGTTTTACGGGTACAGCTGAAAGAAATGATATGCGTTTGATTTCTGTCGTTATTAAAACAAATTCTCATACAGCACGTTTTGACGAAACAAAGAAATTGTTTGATTACGGTTTTACAAACTTTGAAGTGAAAAAGGTATATCCAAAAGGATCTACGGTAAAAGGACATGAAACTGTACGAGTAGAAAATGCGAAAGATAAAGATGTAACAATTCAGACTAAACAAGCAATTACGCTTCCGATGTTAAAAGGAAGTAAAGACGTCTATAAAACAGAATTTAAAGACGTAAGTAAAGATAAAGAAGCACCAATTAAAAAAGGTACAACACTTGGTCAAATGGTTATATCACCTAAAGATAATAATGATCCTGGATTCCTATTAGGTAAATCATTACAAGTAGATCTTATTACAAAATCAGAAGTAGAAAAGGCAAACTGGTTTGTACGTTCTATGCGTGGTATTGGTTCTTTCTTTAGTGGTATTTGGAACAGTGCTGCTGACACAGTAAAAGGTTGGTTTTAAGAGCTCCTCGTTGTAGGAGCTTTTTTTATTCCTATTTTTCATACCGACTTTATGAAAAAGTAGTGGACAAGTCTCTAATAGTTAGTGGTAGAATGTAAGAGTATTCTCAATTTTCGCCGTTAATGGGGAAAAGCAATTCACCTAGGGGGGTTTTTGTACATGACAAATGTAACAGGGACAGAACGTGTAAAACGTGGAATGGCAGAAATGCAAAAAGGCGGCGTTATCATGGACGTAGTTAACGCTGAGCAAGCAAGAATTGCAGAGGAAGCGGGCGCAGTTGCTGTTATGGCACTAGAGCGCGTTCCTGCAGATATTCGTGCAGCAGGTGGCGTTGCACGTATGGCAGATCCAACAATTGTTGAAGAAGTTATGGGTGCTGTATCAATTCCAGTTATGGCAAAATGCCGTATTGGTCACCTCGTGGAAGCACGTGTACTGGAATCATTAGGGGTAGACTACATTGATGAGAGTGAAGTATTAACTCCAGCTGATGAAGTATATCATTTAAATAAACGTGATTACACTGTTCCATTTGTATGTGGATGTCGTGATATTGGAGAAGCAGCGCGTCGTATTGCAGAAGGTGCATCTATGCTTCGTACAAAAGGCGAGCCTGGAACAGGGAACATTGTAGAAGCAGTACGTCATATGCGTCAAGTAAACGCAGAAATCCGTCAAGTTGCGAGCCTACGTGAAGACGAATTAATGACATATGCAAAAAATACTGGTGCTCCGTATGAAGTATTACTTGAAATCAAACGTCTTGGTCGCCTACCAGTTGTAAACTTTGCAGCAGGTGGTGTAGCAACGCCAGCAGATGCTGCATTAATGATGCAACTTGGTGCAGATGGTGTGTTCGTAGGATCTGGTATCTTCAAATCAGAAAACCCAGAAAAATTTGCACGTGCTATTGTTGAAGCAACGACACATTACGAAGATTATGAGCTAATTGCAAGCCTTTCTAAAGGATTAGGTACTGCAATGAAAGGTGTCGAAATTTCAACATTATTACCAGAACAACGCATGCAAGAACGCGGTTGGTAATTAAAGGAGATTTTCAAATGGTTAAAGTCGGTGTATTGGCTCTTCAAGGAGCTGTTCGCGAGCATGTAAAGGCAGTTGAAGCAAGTGGTGCAGATGCTGTAATTGTAAAGCGTGTAGAGCAACTTGAAGAAATTGATGGTCTTATTTTACCAGGCGGTGAAAGTACAACAATGCGCCGTCTTATCGATAAGTACGATTTTATGGGGGCACTTCGTGAATTTGCGAAATCTGGTAAACCAATGTTCGGTACGTGTGCAGGTATGATTTTGCTTGCAAACAATCTTATTGGTTATGAAGAATCTCATATTGGCGCTATGGATATTACAGTTGAACGTAATGCGTTTGGACGCCAAAAGGATAGCTTCGAAGCTGCTCTTTCAATAAAAGGTGTAGGGGAAGACTTTATTGGCGTGTTTATTCGTGCACCATACGTTGTAAGTGTAGGAGATAAAGTAGAAGTTCTTTCTATGCACAATGATCGAATGGTAGCAGTAAGACAAGGACCATTTTTAGCAGCTTCTTTCCATCCGGAGTTAACGGATGACCATCGTGTTACAGCATATTTTGTACAGATGGTGAAAGAGGCGAAAATGAAAAAAGTTGTATAAGTAACTTGCAACTTGTGTAAGATTATAGTAAATTGATGATAACAATTTTATAAAATAAACGTGTTGATAGGAAGTAGTAACAAATGATGTTTCTTATAGAGAGTCGGTGGCTGGTGGAAACCGATAGAAACAGTTTGTGAATCCATCCTGGAATGAAATGTGGAATATCTTTATGATTAGTAAACATTTCCGGTGAAGAGTCGTTATTTCTACTTGAGAGGAAAGCAATATTGCTTTCAACTAGGGTGGCAACGCGGGTTAACTCCCGTCCCTTTTTACAGGGACGGGAGTTTTTTGTGTTTTATAAAATAAAAGGAGGAATATATAATGCTTGATATTAAATTTTTACGCACGAATTTTGAAGAAGTAAAAGAAAAATTACAGCATAGAGGCGAAGATTTAACTGATTTTGGTCGTTTCGAAGAACTAGATACAAGAAGAAGAGAATTACTTGTTCAAACAGAAGAATTAAAGAGCAAGCGTAATGAAGTATCTCAACAAATCTCTGTACTAAAGCGTGAAAAGAAAGATGCAGAAGCGTTAATCTTAGAGATGCGTGAAGTAGGAGAGAAAGTAAAAGATCTTGATAATGAGCTTCGTACAGTTGAAGAAGATTTAGAGAGATTAATGCTTTCTATTCCAAATATCCCACATGAATCTGCACCAATCGGCGAAACAGAAGATGATAACGTGGTAGCGCGTACTTGGGGAGAAGTAAAAGAATTTAACTTTGAACCAAAACCTCACTGGGATCTTGCAACTGATTTAGGGATTTTAGATTTTGAGCGTGCTGCTAAAGTAACGGGAAGCCGCTTTGTATTCTATAAAGGTGCAGGTGCAAGATTAGAACGTGCTTTAATTGGCTTTATGCTGGATCTTCATACTGATGAACATGGATATGAAGAAGTTTTACCTCCGTATATGGTAAACCGTGCAAGTATGACAGGAACGGGACAACTTCCAAAGTTTGAAGAAGATGCGTTCCGTATTGAGAGTGAAGATTACTTCTTAATTCCTACAGCTGAGGTTCCTGTAACAAACATGCACCGTGACGAAATCTTAAGTCCAGAGCAATTACCAATTCGTTATGCAGCATTTAGCTCTTGTTTCCGTTCTGAAGCAGGATCAGCTGGACGCGATACGCGTGGTTTAATCCGTCAGCATCAATTTAATAAAGTTGAGCTTGTGAAATTTGTTAAACCAGAAGATTCTTATGAAGAATTAGAAAAATTAACAAATGATGCGGAACGCGTGTTACAATTATTAGGTCTACCATATCGTGTTATGAGCATGTGTACAGGAGATTTAGGATTTACAGCAGCGAAGAAATACGATATTGAAGTATGGATTCCAAGCTATGGCACGTATCGTGAGATTTCTTCTTGTAGTAACTTCGAAGCATTCCAAGCAAGACGTGCGAATATTCGCTTCCGTCGTGAGCCGAATGCAAAACCAGAACCTGTTCATACACTAAATGGATCTGGACTTGCAATTGGACGTACAGTTGCAGCTGTTTTAGAAAACTATCAACAAGAAGATGGTACAATTATAATTCCAGAAGTTCTTCGCCCTTATATGGGAGGGAAAACAGTTATTAAATAAATTGAAACTTTCATCGGTATGAGTGTTGTCAGTGAAAAAATTGTAGGAAAAGGAGGTTGTTTTTTCCTTTTCCTACAATTTATTATGGTGTACTTGACTAACTGTTTTTCTTTTGATATTATATTTGATGTCAATATGGAGGTATACCCAAGTCTGGCTGAAGGGATCGGTCTTGAAAACCGACAGGCGGCGAGAGTCGCGCGGGGGTTCGAATCCCTCTACCTCCTCCAGATATAATTGACAACAGCGCATATAAGTGGAGATTGGAGAACTCGTTACCAACACGTAACGAGTTTTTATTTTAAAACCAATCAGAAAGTATGATGTAAGGCGAGAAAAAGCCTTATGAAACACTCATATTCCGATGATTATCTTCATAGATATGAAAGGAGTCAACATGGATCTTATTATACAAACGTTTCCTTTAGATGGAAAAACTTTATACTATGTACAATGTCCAGTCTGTAAGAACAATAGAATTTTAAATAGTGGTGCAAACGTATCACGTATTATAAGTGATGATACATTCCGCAAACTTTGCGGTTGTACTTGTAATGTGAAGAAAGAATTGAAAAAAGTAGAAGCACCGAAACAAACTACGAAAAAAGAAGTAGCTCCAAAACGTACTGGTAAAGTATTAACAGCAATCATTAATGGAAAAGAAATGACCGTTAAAGAAATTGCTGAGACATATGATATTAGTACAAGTACGGTTCGTCAGCGTATTAATGCTGGGAAACCAGAGAGCGAAATTATTGCTCCAACGAAAAAGAAAAAGTAAGTTAATAGGAAAACCCGTGCATCCGCACGGGTTTTTTATTTTACAAGCTTACGTGTTTGTTTTAAGAAATGACCAATTTTCTTAATAATTGGTTCAATTGAGTCTTCATCCTTTAAAATATCGTATTCATTAATATTTAAGCGTAGGACAGGACATGAATTAAAGTTATTAATCCAGTTTTCATAACGTCCGTGCATTTCTTGCCAATACTCAATTGGAGTTTGTTGTTCCATAGGGCGACCACGTTCTTGAATACGACTGACAATATCATCAAAAGAACCTTCTAGATAGATTAATAAGTCTGGGTGTGGGAAGTAAGGTGTCATAACCATTGCATCGAATAACCCTTTATATGTTTCATAATCTGTTTCTGTCATTGTTCCTTTTTCGTGATGCATTTTCGCAAAAATGCCAGTATCTTCATAGATAGAACGATCCTGTACAAAGCCACCGCCGTATTCGAAAATTCTTTTTTGTTCTTTAAATCTTTCTGCTAAAAAATAAACTTGTAAGTGAAAGCTCCAGCGCGTGAAATCAGCATAGAACTTATCTAAATATGGATTTGAATCTACTTTTTCAAATGATGTTCGGTAACCTAAAGCATTGGCAAGTGTGGTTGTCATAGTTGATTTACCAACGCCAACTGTACCAGCAATTGTAATTACTGCATCATTTGGTATATCATACTTTTGCCTTAAATTCATTGCTATTTCGTCCCCTTTAAGAGTGTATTTTGGAGAGTAGATAAAATTACATTTAGATCGTCACTGTTCTTCACGAAATCCATGTTATCTCCATTGAATTTTAATACCGGAATATCAGGATGGTCCTTTTTAAAAGCATCCATTGCCGTTTCATAATCTTTAGTGAGTTGTAGTAAGTAATTCGGATCCATGTTTTTCTCAAATTCACGTCCACGCATTGCAATTCGTTTTTGTAATGTTTCTAGACTTGCTGTTAAATATACAATGACATTTGGTACGGGCATATCTTGCGTAAGAATACGATAAATTTGCATGTACTTGTCATATTGAGCGTCTTTTAATGAGCGAGATGCAAAAATTAAATTTTTAAGTATATGATAATCTGCTACCACTGGTTTACGATGATTCAAGTATTTTATATTAATGTCTTCCAATTGTTTATAGCGATTGCAAAGAAAGAACATTTCTGTTTGGAAACTCCATTCTTCAATGTTTTCATAAAATTTCCCTAAGAAAGGATTTTCATCGACAATCTCTTTTAATAAATGGAGTTGCATGTGAGTTGAAATTTCCTTCGCTAGTGAAGTTTTTCCAACACCGATAGGTCCTTCAACCGTAATAAATGGTACTCCGGTCACGCTGTTTCCTCCTTTCAATTCATAATTTCCTGTAAATAAAAAGCACAAAACAGAATTATTGTAGCACAAGAGGGAAGCAAGCGGACTAATTTGTCATAAAAAGTTGGAAAATCGACGCATGCTATTCAAGTTTTAATTGAAAAGAGGGTGTAATATTTGCCTTTAATGTTGTTTCCATTATTTTTAAAGCGTGTTTATTATCTTGATCAGAGTTAGAAGCAGTGCAATCTTGAGGTACATATAGAGTATAGTTCCTCATATGAGCGTCATTGGCTGTAAAAAGGATGCAGATGTTTCCTGCAATCCCTGTTATGATAAGTTTTTCAACTTTTAAATGTCCTAATAAAGAATTTAAGGGAGTTTCATAAAATGCTGAATAATGTGGTTTAATAAACACATAATCATCTGCCCCGGGAGCGATTGCTTGTATAATGTTTTTGCTATAATTATTTGTACAATGAGTAATAAGTTGATCGATATCAGCTCTCCATAGTTGATAGTGATCGTTAATATAAATAACAGGATAACCATTCATTTTCATTGTTTGTTTTAAGTGTAAAATAGGATCTGTAATCATTTTACATTTTTGTGCGAGGATTGGTCCATGCGAGAATTGGAAGTCGTTAATCATGTCAATAATGAGCAATGCGGTATTTTTCATATGTAATCACCCTTCCTTTTTCTTTAGAGTGGATTGAATGTATGAAAGTTATCCCGTATCTGTAAGGAGAAGTGTAATTGAATAGTATGTATATGAATATAAATTGAAAAACTGACATAAAACCTTTCTTTTTGGGCTGGAGAGAGAATCCGATCATGCGTAGAAGCATTCAGATCCTTTTCCTGCGCCATGTCAAGTGAAAACAAAAGGATAAAATGAGTGGAGTTTACTTTTTGTTCTGCGTAGCAAGGGATTATATGTCCGAAAATCAAAATGGATTGATATAGTAGTAAAGGGTTATAATACTTTATTCGTAATGAGAGGACTGTATTATGGAACAAGATATTTATTTTATGCAGCTTGCAATAGAAGAAGCGAAGAAAGCTGAAGAAATACAAGAAGTTCCGATTGGAGCTGTTATTGTACTCGGTGGGGAAGTAATCAGCGTTGCTCACAATTTAAGAGAGACAGAGCAACGATCAATTGCTCATGCAGAGTTATTAGCTATAGATGAAGCTTGTAAAAAGTTAGGTACGTGGCGTTTAGAAAATGCAACGTTATATGTTACATTAGAACCATGTCCAATGTGCGCAGGTGGAATTGTGTTATCCCGTGTAAAACGTGTTGTATATGGTGCAAGTGATCCAAAGGGTGGATGTGCAGGCACTTTAATGAACCTTTTAACGGACGAGCGTTTTAATCACCAATGTGAAGTAGTATCTGGTGTGATGGAAGAAGAATGTGGCATGTTGTTAACGAATTTTTTTAGAGAACTTCGTAAAAGAAGGAAAGAGAAGAAGGGAAAATTGGATAAAAATACAGGTACTTAACATATTTGCAATTTATGAAGAAACAAGTTATACTGATATTGCCTTCATTAAGGCAACCGAATATTGGTTTTAACTTTGCCGTGCTAAGCGGGGAGGTAGCGGTGCCCTGTACTCGCAATCCGCTCTAGCGAGGCCGAATCCCTTCTCGAGGTTATGTTACTGTAAGGCCTGCCTTAAGTAAGTGGTGTTGACGTTTGGGTCCTGCGCAACGGGACCCCGTGAACCTTGTCAGGTCCGGAAGGAAGCAGCAATAAGCGGGTTTTCTCGTGTGCCGCAGGAGTGCCTGAACCGAGCTAACTGCTTAAGTAACGCTTATGGTACGTAATCGACAGAAGGTGCACGGCAGTTATATATGTATACAAAACTCACCTTATATAAAGAGGTGGGTTTTTTGTATAGAAAATAACTTTTGGAATCTATAAACAGAATGGGTTATAATATACAAGATAATAACCTTTGAGGGAGGCCGTATTTTCGTGTCATACCAAGCGTTATACCGAACATGGAGACCGCAAAATTTTGAAGATGTAGTCGGTCAAAAGCACGTAACAAAAACGTTGCAAAATGCCCTTCTTCAAGAGAAAGCTTCGCATGCTTATTTATTTTCAGGCCCGAGAGGAACGGGTAAAACGACAATTGCAAAAGTATTTGCAAAGACAATTAACTGTGAGCATGCTCCAGTAGCTGAACCTTGTAATGAATGCCCTGCGTGTTTAGGTATTACACAAGGGTCTATTTCGGATGTATTAGAAATTGATGCGGCTTCAAATAACGGTGTAGATGAAATTCGAGATATAAGAGATAAAGTAAAGTATGCCCCAAGTGCAGTGAGATATAAAGTGTACATTATTGATGAGGTCCACATGCTTTCTATGGGAGCTTTTAATGCGCTTTTAAAGACGTTAGAAGAACCACCACAACATGTTATCTTTATTTTAGCGACTACAGAGCCTCATAAAATCCCACCTACAATCATTTCACGCTGTCAACGTTTTGAATTTCGGAAGATATCAGTACATGATATTGTAGAGAGATTAGCGACGGTTGTTACAAATGAAGGTACAAAGGTAGAAGATGAAGCATTACAAATTGTTGCACGTGCTGCTGAGGGCGGTATGCGTGATGCACTCAGTCTGATCGACCAAGCTATTTCTTATAGCGATGAAGTAGTTACGACTGAAGATGTCTTAGCGGTAACGGGTTCTGTTTCTCAACAATATTTAGGTAACCTTGTAGAATGTATACGCGAGAATGATGTATCAAGAGCATTGCGTATTATTGATGATATGATGAGTAAAGGAAAAGACCCAGTTCGTTTTATGGAAGATTTCATTTACTATTATCGTGATATGCTCTTATATCAAACTTCACCACAATTGGAACATATGTTAGAACGGGTAATTGTAGATGATCAGTTCCGTATGCTAAGTGAAGCGATGCAACCTGAGATGATTTATGAAATTATTCATACGCTCAGTAAGGGGCAACAGGAGATGAAGTGGACAAATCATCCGCGAATTTTCTTAGAAGTTGTTATGGTGCAAATTTGCCAGCAATTTATGGTGCAGACAAATGGTGCAGACCGTTTGCAAGCAATTATGAATAGAATGCAACAACTAGAAAAAGAACTAGAACATGTGAAGAAGAATGGTGTACCAGCTGGTGCGCAACAGGAAGTAAGAGAGATACGTACAACGCCAAAACCTGTGCGGACAGGAAGTATGAAAATACCTGTTGGACGGGTACATGAAGTATTAAAGCAAGCGAAACGCCAAGATTTAGAGCAATTAAAAGGTATATGGGGTGAGCTGCTAGGAAGACTTAAATCCTATAATAAAGTAGCGTTTGCTGTATTATTAGAGAATAGTGAACCAGTTGCAGCTTCTGAAGATTCTTATGTGTTAGCTTTCCAATATGAGATACATTGCAAAATGGCAAGTGAAAATCGTGATGCAATGGATACCGTAGAACAAATTCTTTTTGAATTGTTGAGTAAAAGGTTGAATATGATTGCAATTCCAAAGAGTGAGTGGGGGAAAATTCGCGAAGAGTTTTTACAACGTGAAGGTGGAAATTCAGAAGAAGCTGCGGAACAAAAAGTAGATCCTCTCGTAGAAGAGGCGGTAAAATTAGTAGGGCAACAACTTATTGAAATAAAAGAATAACAACAATTAGGAGGAATTTATTATGATGCGTGGCGGAATGGGAAATATGAATAACATGATGAAACAAATGCAAAAAATGCAAAAGCAAATGGCGAAAGCACAAGAGGAACTTGGTGAAAAAACAGTTGAAGGTACAGCTGGCGGCGGAATGGTTACCGTTATTGTAAATGGTCACAAGCAAATTATTGAAGTGAAAATTAAAGAAGAAGTTGTAGACCCAGAAGATATCGAAATGTTACAAGACCTTGTGTTAGCTGCAACAAATGATGCACTTAAGCAAGCTGAGGAACTTTCAAACTCTACAATGGGGCAATTCACAAAAGGCTTAAACTTACCAGGTGGAATGTTCTAGTAGGAGGATATTGATATATGCATTATCCAGAACCGATTTCAAAGCTTATCGATAGCTTTATGAAGTTGCCGGGGATTGGTCCGAAAACGGCAGTCCGATTGGCTTTCTTCGTGTTAGATATGAAAGAAGACGACGTATTAGACTTTGCTAAATCACTTGTAAATGCAAAGCGAAATTTAACATACTGTTCTGTTTGTGGACATATTACAGATCGTGATCCTTGTTATATTTGTGATGATTCACATCGTGACCAATCGGTTGTTTGTGTTGTACAGGAAGCAAAAGATGTAATCGCAATGGAAAAAATGAAAGAATATCAAGGTGTCTATCATGTGCTTCGTGGTGCAATCTCACCAATGGAGGGAATTGGACCGGAGGACATTAATATTCCACAGTTATTAAAAAGGTTACAAGATGAAACTGTACAAGAAGTTATTTTAGCAACGAACCCGAATATTGAAGGGGAAGCTACAGCGATGTATATTTCCCGCCTCTTAAAACCGACAGGTATTAAAGTGACTCGTATTGCGCATGGTCTTCCCGTTGGTGGAGATTTAGAATATGCGGATGAAGTAACGCTATCGAAGGCTCTAGAAGGCCGTAGAGAAATATAAGAGGAGAAATCAAAATGTTTTTTCAAAAAAAGGGCAAGTTGCGAAAAGAATATGATGATAAGTTAATTGCTGTATTAGAAAAAGTGAAGAATGAGTGGTTACGTCAAAAAAGGATGGTAGAACAAAGTGTCGAACCATCTCAAGATGTACTATGTTCTTTGAAAATAGCAGAAGCAAAATACTTTTTCTTACTAAAAGAAGCAAAAAGGCGTCCTGTAAAAATGGAGCAATGGTAAAAGACCCTGTTTTTTAAAATAGGGTCTTTTCTTTATACTATTATTCTCGGGCGGCGAAATCTCAATCTAAAAATTCGGCGGAATTATGAGTGATCAATTGCTCGTAAAATCCCGATCAGTGAGAACTAATAATTAGTAGGGATGAATCCCCACGCTGATTAAAATAATTGAA
>NZ_JBBOVS010000001.1:2930000-3175000 GCF_038006685.1 Bacillus sp. FSL K6-0042 | reverse complement strand
TGGCACCTCGATGTCGGCTCATCGCATCCTGGGGCTGTAGTCGGTCCCAAGGGTTGGGCTGTTCGCCCATTAAAGCGGTACGCGAGCTGGGTTCAGAACGTCGTGAGACAGTTCGGTCCCTATCCGTCGTGGGCGTAGGAAATTTGAGAGGAGCTGTCCTTAGTACGAGAGGACCGGGATGGACGCACCGCTGGTGTACCAGTTGTTCTGCCAAGGGCATAGCTGGGTAGCTATGTGCGGAAGGGATAAGTGCTGAAAGCATCTAAGCATGAAGCCCCCCTCAAGATGAGATTTCCCATAGCGTAAGCTAGTAAGATCCCTGAAAGATGATCAGGTTGATAGGTTCGAGGTGGAAGCATGGTGACATGTGGAGCTGACGAATACTAATAGATCGAGGACTTAACCATATAATATGAAGCAAATGTTATCTAGTTTTGAAGGAATATGCCTTCAATAGTTTGGTGATGATGGCAGAGAGGTCACACCCGTTCCCATACCGAACACGGAAGTTAAGCTCTCTAGCGCCGATGGTAGTTGGGACCTTGTCCCTGTGAGAGTAGGACGTCGCCAAGCAAATAAAGCACGAGTCAATTGACTCGTGCTTTTTTATATTTTCAGGTGAAAAGATAATAAAAGTACTGTGGAAGAAAGTTTAATTTCATCATGTGGGTGACAAACACATTGCCCAAATAGGATTCATATCATACATATATAACGAAACGATGTATATTTTCCAGAAAAGTGTCAAGGAATAGAAGTAAGTATATTTTAATTCAAAATAGAGGGGAGGAATATCCTACATCGTTTTCATTTAGAGAAAAATGATTAGGATAAAGATATGAAAATAAAACATGAGGTTTGCATTGTATGTGGGAATAGGAAAGATGATGGTATACATGTACACACAAGTTTTATATGTGATGCTTGTGAACGGGACATGGTAGAAACTGAAACGAATGACCCTAAATATATATACTATTTAGAACAACTGCGAAAAATCCAAATATCATATTCATAAATAGGCGTACATGCCTATTATTTTTTTTGCCATAATATCTCTGTATAATAGATAGAGAATGAAAAGTAAGGAAGAGATAAACATGAATCAAAATCGAATACCATTATATGAGACGTTACTCCAGTTTAAAAATAAAAAGCCTCTATCTTTACATGTTCCGGGACATAAAAATGGTTTGAATTTTCCGGAGCAGGCACAAGCAGGTTTTAGTGATGTACTTTCTATTGATGTAACGGAATTAACAGGATTAGATGATTTGCATAGTCCGTTTGAATGTATAGATGAAGCACAGCAATTATTGGCTGATGTATATAATGTAAAAAAGAGTTATTTTTTAATTAATGGTTCTACAGTTGGAAATTTGGCAATGATTTTATCATGCTGTGAGGAGCATGATATTGTTCTTGTACAAAGAAATTGCCACAAGTCCATTATTAATGGCTTAAAGTTAGCTGGAGTGAATCCAGTATTTTTAGAGCCTTGGATTGATGAATTGTATGGCGTCCCAGTTGGAGTTCAGCATGAAGTCATTAAGGGAGCTATTGAACGATACCCAGAAGCAAAGGCATTGATTTTAACACATCCCAATTATTATGGTATGGGAGTTGATTTAAAGGAAAGTATTATGTGTGCACACGCAAATAAAATTCCTGTTTTAGTAGATGAGGCACATGGAGCTCATTTTTGTATAGGAGAGCCGTTCCCTAATTCAGCATTAGAATACGGTGCTGATATAGTTGTACACTCGGCGCATAAAACATTACCCGCCATGACTATGGGTTCTTATTTACATATCAATAGTAATTTAGTTCATGAAGAAAAAGTTTCTTCTTATTTAAGTATGTTACAATCTAGCAGTCCATCTTATCCGATTATGGCTTCATTAGATGTGGCTCGCTTTACATTAGCAAATATGAAGGAGAAGGGCTGTCATAAAATTGTGGAGTTTGTGAGGCAATTTAGGGAGGGATTGCAGGATATTCCACAAATCGCTGTTTTGCAGTATCCTTTGCAGGATGAGTTAAAGGTTACGGTACAAACACGCTGTGAGCTGTCTGGATATGAATTACAATCTATATTTGAAAAGATAGGTATATACGCAGAAATGGCAGATCCATATAATGTTCTATTTATTTTACCATTGCAAGTAAATGAGCAGTATATGAAAGCGATAGAGGTAATACGGTCGGCATTACGTAACTATACGGTAACAGACAAGATATCATCGATTCGGTATACTTACAAAGGGGGATTTTCTTCTTTACCATTTACTTATAAGCAATTAGAAAAGTATAAGAAAAAAGTTGTACCTTTACAAGAAGCCGCCGGGATGATTGCAGCGGATATGGTTATCCCGTATCCACCGGGTATTCCATTGCTTATGTATGGAGAAAAAATTACTACGGAACACATCAAACAAATTTCTTATTTAGAAGAAACGGGTGCTCGTTTTCAAGGAAATGTAAAATATATGAATGTGTATGATATAGAAAGTAGGTTTTAGGATGAAGGGATTATTTGTAACAATTGAAGGACCAGAGGGTTCAGGTAAATCGACATTAATTACAAAGTTATTACCGCACTTTGAAAAGAAAGAACAAAAAGTTATAGCAACGCGAGAACCAGGTGGTATTGCGATTTCAGAAGAAATTCGAGAAATCTTACATAAACAAGAGCACACGATGATGGAAGCACGTACGGAGGCATTATTATATGCTGCAGCACGCAGACAGCACTTAGTAGAAAAAGTTATGCCAGCTTTGGAGAAAAACTACCTTGTATTATGTGATCGTTTTATTGACAGTTCTCTTGCTTATCAAGGTTATGCAAGAGGTCTAGGGATTGATAAAGTATTTGAAATTAATCGGTTTGCAACAGAAGACTGTATGCCTAGTTTGACAATCTATTTAGATATTGAACCTGAAGTAGGCTTGGCACGCATTGAAAAGGATGCTAATCGTGAAGTGAATCGTTTAGATATGGAAAGTATTGAATTCCACAAACGTGTACGTGAGGGATATTTACAGGTGGTAGATCGCTTCTCAGATCGCATAGTTATTGTGAATGCAGATCAACCGATGGAAAAGATTTTGGAAGAAGTTATTCAGCTTGTAGAAGATAAATTGTTATAATAGAAGGAAAGTATAAAACAAGTGAGGTATGCATTATGACGAGAACGTGGGAGCAGCTTTCTGCTATACAGCCCATTGGTGTAAAGATGTTGATGAATAGTATTGCAAAAGGGCGTATATCCCACGCTTATTTGTTAGAAGGTGCAAAAGGAACTGGAAAATATGAAACGGCCATTCAAATGGCAAAAAGTTTTCTTTGTAAACAAAGAAACGGTGTAGAGCCGTGTCATACATGTACGAATTGCCGCCGGATTGATTCGGGTAACCATCCTAATTTACATATTGTAAGACCAGATGGGTTATCTATTAAAAAACAACAAATTCACGATTTACAGGAAGAGTTTTCAAAAACGGGTTTAGAGGCAAATAAAAAGGTATACATTATTGAGCATGCAGATCGAATGACAGCAAATGCTGCTAATACCTTATTAAAATTTTTAGAAGAACCAAGCAGCGATACAACAGCTATTTTACTTACTGAACAAAGTCATCAAATTTTAAATACTATTTTATCTCGTTGTCAAGTTGTGACATTTAGACCTTTGTCTACAGAATCTTTAATTGAGAGACTGCAGGGAGATGGAATTGCAGTTTCTTTATCTACCCTTGCTGCACAGCTTACGAATAGTTTTGAGGAAGCATTATTACTGTGTAATGATGAATGGTTTGCACAAGCACGAGCTTTAGTGATAAAATTATGTGAAGCGCTCGAAAAAGATACAACCTCTCTTTTTTTTGTACAAGAAAAATGGGGGAAACACTTTGGAGAGAAGGAACAATTACAACAAGGTTTAGATATTTTACTCCTTATTTATAGGGATTTATTATATGTTCAATTAGGAGAGGAAGATCGTCTTGTCTTTCAAGATCAAAAGGAGATGTTTCATTCTTTCTCTTACGCTCAGAGGCGCATTGTATCAGCTCTTTTTAATATATTAGAAGCAAAAAATAGAATCAACGCTAATGTAAATGCGCAGCTTGTGTTCGAACAGTTAGTGTTGCGGTTGCAGGAGGGATGACCGTTTTGTATGATGTAGTAGGTGTTCGCTTTAAGAAGGCCGGAAAAGTGTATTACTTTGACCCGAATCAATTCGATATCTCGGAAAATGAATTTGTGATCGTGGAAACTGTACGAGGTATTGAATATGGGAAAGTAGTTATTACAAAAAAGCAAGTTGATGAAAACGATGTGGTACTACCGCTAAAGAAAGTCATTCGCATTGCAAATGAAAATGATCGGACAATTGTTGAAGAGAACAAACATGCTGCAAAAGAAGCATATCAAGTTTGTCAACAAAAGGTAGGGGAACATAAACTTGATATGAAGCTTGTAGACGTAGAATATACGTTTGATCGTAATAAGATTATTTTCTATTTTACAGCGGATGGTCGTATTGACTTTCGTGAACTTGTAAAAGACTTAGCTGCAATTTTTCGGACAAGAATTGAGCTAAGACAAATTGGTGTTCGCGATGAAGCAAAAATGCTTGGTGGTATTGGTCCGTGCGGCCGTATGCTTTGTTGTTCTACATTTTTAGGTGATTTTGAACCTGTATCCATTAAAATGGCAAAGGATCAAAATTTATCATTAAATCCTGCGAAAATTTCTGGCTTATGTGGCCGATTAATGTGTTGCTTAAAATATGAGAATGATGAGTATGAAGCGGCAAAAGAGCAACTTCCTGATTTAGATCAACGTATACAAACACCGCATGGTCTTGGACGCGTTATCGGATTAAATATTTTAGAAAGATTAATTCAAGTGGAACTAGTAGACAAGGAACGGATAGTAGAATATACGTTAGATGAATTAATTAATGAAGGGGTCGTTTCGAGTCAAACCACAGATTAATGAGGTGGGTGCTTGTGGAGAAAAAGGATATTTTTGCAGCGGTTTCCAGTATGGAAGAGCAAATTGGACATTTATATAAGCAGTTGGGAGAATTAAAGCAACATCTTGCAGAGTTACTTGAAGAAAACCAACATATTAAAATGGAAAATGAAAATTTGCGACGTCGTTTTGAAGAAATACAGAATAAGGAAAAACAAAAAACTCAAAAACGAAAAGAAATGAAGCCTAAAACGGATATTGGTGAAGGCTATGATAACTTAGCACGCCTATATCAAGAAGGTTTCCATATCTGTAATTTACATTATGGAAGTGTACGTAAAGAAGGGGATTGTTTATTCTGTCTGTCATTTTTAAATAAAAAATGAAATTACCTTTCCAATATATTGGAAAGGTAATTTTTTATACATGAGAGTAAAGATAAGATGAAATAGGTCTTAGTTTTACGTTCAAATAGGGTAGGTTAAGTATAAGAAAGGAAATCGTATATGCACTTATATGAAGATGAACGTTTAGATTATTTACTAGCGGAAGAAATGAAAATTATTCAAAGTCCATCTGTGTTTAATTTTTCTTTAGACGCAGTGTTACTTGCGAATTTTGCATGGATCCCGATTCAAAAGGGAAATTTGCTTGATTTATGTACAGGAAATGCTGTTATTCCGCTTTTGTTAAGCACGAGAACGAAAGGGAATATTACAGGGGTAGAAATTCAAGAACGCTTGTATGATATGGGAGTAAGAAGCATCCAGTATAACAAGTTAGAAGAAAGAATCCAGTTAATTCATGGAGACTTAAAGGATATGCCAGAGCAGCTTGGGCGTCATCAATACGATGTTGTAACATGTAATCCGCCGTATTTTCAAACGCCAAAGGCATCTGAGAAAAACATTAACGAGCATTTAGCTATAGCTCGTCATGAAATTATGTGTACATTAGAGGATGTCGTATATGCTAGTAGTCAGCTTGTAAAGCAAGGTGGTAAGGTAGCATTTGTTCATCGTCCAGGTCGATTACTTGATATTGTAACACTAATGAGAAAGTATAAGATTGAACCAAAACGTGTGCAGTTTGTATATCCAAAGGCGGGTAAAGAAGCAAATACGCTACTAATAGAAGGAATTAAAGATGGAAATGCAGATTTAAAAATTTTGCCACCGCTTTTTGTATATGAGGAAAATAATGAGTATACAAAGGAGCTTCGTTCAATCTTATATGGAGAAAAATAAACATTATTTTTATGTAGTAGAATGTTCAGATAGGAGTTATTATGCAGGGTATACAAATAATTTAGAGAAACGAATTCAAACTCATAATAGTGGGAAGGGAGCGCGTTATACTCGTGCTAGGCTTCCTGTTGTTTTGAAATATGTAGAGGTTCATGAAGATAAAACTACAGCGATGCAAGCCGAATATCATTTTAAACAGTTAAAGCGAAAAGAAAAAGAAGAATATATGCAAAAAGGAGAACGCTATGTGGCAGCAAAAAAGTTTTCAAGCAAATGAAAAGGGAGCCTTATATTTAGTTCCAACGCCGATTGGTAATTTAGAAGATATGACGTTTCGTTCGATTCGGATATTGAAAGAGGCTGATATCATTGCTGCTGAAGATACGCGGCAGACGAAAAAGCTTTGTAACTATTTTGAAATTGAAACACCAGTTATGAGTTATCATGAGCATAATAAGGGAGTAAGTGGACAGAAAATTTTAGATAAGCTAGAAGATGGAAAAACAGTAGCTCTTGTAAGTGATGCAGGTATGCCTTGTATTTCTGATCCAGGCTACGACATTGTTGTAGAAGCTGTAGAGAAACAATATCATGTTATTCCACTTCCAGGGGCAAATGCAGCCCTTACAGCGTTAATTGCATCAGGGTTAGAAACGAGACATTTTTATTTTTACGGATTTTTGCACAGAAATAAAAAAGAACGTAAGGCGGAATTAGAAAAGCTTCGTTATGTTCCAACTACGATGATGTTCTATGAAGCGCCGCATCGGTTAGATGATACATTAATTTCTATGAAAGAAGTACTTGGAAATAGAGAAATTGTATTGTGCCGAGAACTAACGAAAAAATTTGAAGAATTTATTCGTGGTTCGGTAGAAGAAGCGATTGAATGGACAAAGCAAAATGAGGTTCGTGGTGAATTTTGTATATTAGTATCCGGGTCAAAAGAGGAAGCTGCTCCAGAGGAACAGTGGTGGGAAGCTATATCAGTATACGATCATATCGAACATTACATAAACGAGCAAGGAATGTCTTCAAAGGATGCAATTAAAAAGGCGGCCAAAGATCGAGATTTGTCGAAACGAGACGTCTATCAAATCTATCATGTTGATAAAAAATAAGCTTCTCATAATTGAGAAGCTTATTTTGCTGCTTGAATATATTGATGAAGTTCGTTTAAGATCTGTTCAGCGCCTTCTTTGCTTAAGATAATTTTACCTTCAGCTAAAGAAAGGTTACCATCAGACACTTCACCAGTTACTTGGCAAGTCATGTTAGGCTTATATTTTTTTAGGATGATTTTTTCGTCATCAACGTAAATTTCAAGAGCATCCTTTTCAGCAATACCTAATGTACGACGTAATTCAATCGGAATTACAACACGGCCTAATTCATCAACTTTACGAACGATACCAGTAGATTTCATATTCGTTATCCTCCTCATATTTTGTAAGTTTGCGAGTCTATATTTTAATTCGTCATTTTTCGACAAAATACCCTATGAACATATGATACCAATCATTTACATTTCCGTCAATTCATAAATTTTATATTTTATGAAAGAATTGTAGATTTTTATACTTCTTATATATAATAGAAAATGAAAGAATTACACAAGTGTTTTACTATATTTTTAAATTTTATCAATATTTCAGATAAATTACTGTATATTTTTTTTGAATATGAGTAATAGATGATAAAGATAATCGAGCATTAATTCGTTTTTATGCGTCAGTTTTTGATATACTGTTTATAAATACATATGAGGTCATTTGGGAGGTTCAAAACAATGACAGAGGAAAATAAGACCTTTTATATCACTACTCCAATTTATTATCCAAGCGGAAAGCTTCATATTGGACATGCTTATACAACGGTAGCAGGAGATGCGATGGCACGCTACAAGCGCATGCAAGGATATGATGTTCATTATTTAACAGGTACTGATGAGCATGGACAAAAGATTCAAAAGAAAGCAGAAGAACTACAAGTTACACCACAAGCATATGTTGATAACATTGTAGCAGGAATTAAAGAATTGTGGGGGAAAATGGACATTTCTTACGATGACTTTATTCGGACAACCGAAGATCGTCATAAAGAAGTTGTTGAAAAGATTTTTAAACAACTTGTTGATCAAGGTGATATTTATCTTGATGAATATGAAGGATGGTATTCTGTACAGGATGAAACATTCTACACAGAACATCAACTTGTTGATCCGATTATGGAAGGCGATAAAGTAGTCGGAGGAAAAAGTCCAGATAGTGGCCATGCTGTAGAACTGGTTCGCGAAGAATCTTACTTCTTTAGAATGGGTAAATATGTAGATCGACTACTACAATTTTATGAAGAAAATCCACACTTCATTCAACCTGAATCTCGTAAAAATGAAATGATTAATAACTTCATTAAACCAGGTCTAGAAGATTTAGCAGTTTCTCGTACTTCTTTTGACTGGGGAATTCGTGTGCCAGGTAACCCAAAACACGTTATTTACGTATGGGTAGATGCATTATCTAATTACATTACAGCACTAGGATATGGAACAGATAATGAAGAGAAATATAAAAAGTATTGGCCAGCAGATGTTCACTTAGTAGGAAAAGAAATTGTTCGTTTCCATACAATTTATTGGCCGATTATTTTAATGGCGCTAGATTTACCACTGCCGAAAAAGGTATTTGCTCATGGTTGGATCTTAATGAAAGACGGAAAAATGAGTAAATCAAAAGGTAATGTAGTTGATCCAGTTACGTTAATTGATCGTTATGGATTGGATGCACTGCGTTACTATTTACTTCGTGAGGTTCCATTTGGATCAGACGGTGTATTTACGCCAGAAGGTTTTATTGAGCGAATTAATTTTGACCTTGCAAATGACTTAGGAAACTTATTAAATCGTACAGTAGCGATGATTGATAAGTACTTTAATGGAGAAATTCCTGCTTTTAAAGAAAATGTAACTGAGTTTGATGAAACAGTAGTAACGTTTGCACAGGATACATTAAAAAAAGTAGAAGAAGCAATGGAAAACATGGAGTTTTCAGTAGCATTGAGTTCTATTTGGCAACTGGTTAGCCGTACTAATAAATATATTGATGAAACACAACCTTGGGTATTAGCGAAAGATGAGAATGATCGTGATAAACTTGCGTCCGTAATGGCACACCTTGCAGAAATGCTTCGCCAAATGGGTATTATGCTTATGCCATTCTTGACAGCAACACCAAGTAAAATCTTTACACAACTTGGCCTTACTGATGAAGCTTATCAATCTTGGGATAGCCTTTCTACGATTGGTTGTATTCCAGCTAGCACGAAGGTAGTCAAAGGACAACCAATTTTCCCACGCTTAGAGGTAGAAGTAGAAGTTGAATATATCAAAGAACAAATGAAAGGTTCTGCTCCTAAAGTAGAGGAGAAAAAGGAAGAGGAACCGAAGGCAGAAGAAATTACAATTGATGATTTCTTTAAAGTTGAATTGCGTGTGGCGGAAGTAATAGAAGCAGAGCCTGTAAAAAAAGCAGACAAACTGTTAAAGATTCAACTTGATTTAGGCACAGAAAAGCGACAAGTTGTTTCTGGAATTGCTAAATTTTACACACCAGAAGAATTAAAAGGGAAAAAAGTTATTTGTGTAACGAATTTAAAACCAGTGAAATTACGTGGTGAATTATCACAAGGTATGATTTTAGCAGGCGAAGAAAACGGAGTATTGTCTTTAGCAACAATTGACCAAAATTTACCAAATGGTACAAAAATCAAGTAATCTTGACAAAATAAGAGATGTTTCACGTGTAACATTCGTGGAGCATCTTTTTTTCTTGTCAGGAATCTTTTTAAAAATTCCTTTTTTGTATTAAGATTGTACTATTGTTATTACGTTTTTAGGGAAGAGATTTTTTACTATGATAGAATTTATTTCAAATAAAAGGAGTTATTTGTTATGTTGTTTGATACACATTCACATTTAAATGCAGAGCAATTTGAAGAAGATTTACAGGAAGTTATTGCAAGAATGAAAGAAGCTAGGGTTTCGTATACAGTTGTTGTTGGTTTTGATGAGGTAACAATAAAAAAGGCAATTGAGCTCGCAGAAACGTATGACTTTATTTATGCAGCGGTTGGTTGGCATCCCGTTGATGCCATTGATATGACGGAAGGGCATTTAGTTTGGTTAGAAGAGTTAGCTGCACACCCAAAAGTAGTTGCTCTTGGTGAAATGGGGTTAGACTATCATTGGGACAAGTCTCCGAAGGAAATACAGAAAGAAGTATTTCGTAAACAAATTCAGTTAGCAAAGAAAGTGAAATTGCCTATTATTATACATAACCGTGATGCAACGCAAGATATTGTAGATATTCTAGAAGAAGAAAATGCAGCTGAAGTAGGCGGCATTATGCATTGCTTTAGTGGCAGTGTAGAGGTGGCAAAACAATGTATTGATATGAATTTTTTAATTTCATTGGGTGGGCCAGTAACTTTCAAAAATGCAAAGAAACCGAAAGAAGTTGCAATGGAAATTCCAATGGAAAAGCTGCTAATAGAAACGGATTGTCCATACTTAACGCCACATCCATTTCGTGGTAAACGAAATGAGCCAAGTTATGTGAAACTTGTGGCAGAAGAAATTGCTAACTTAAAAGGTATTTCATACGAAGAGGTCGCAAAGGTAACTACAGAAAATGCAAAAGCTTTATTTGGTGTTGAATAAGAAAGAATGGTGAATTCCATTCTTTTTCTTTTACCCTGCCTCTATTGTTACCTCTCAATGAAGAGACACTAACAATACCCGGAAGGCAATACAAGCTAGCTAACTAACGGATATATTTGTAGGGAAGAAAACAAGTGAGGTTAAAGTGTTACAATAAGAAGAGTAGGCAGAGGATTTTTTCTCCTCTGCTTTTTAAATTGTATCAGTGGGAAAATAATAATGGAAAAGTATTCGTTTTTTTGTTTTACTAAGTAGAGACGAAATCAGTGTGGAGGCAGTCATGAAAATTAAAGAGATTATCGTTGTAGAAGGTAAAGATGATACAGTTGCAATTAAGCGTGCTGTTGATGCAGATACAATTGAAACGAACGGTTCAGCAATCGGTGAACATGTCATTGAGCAAGTAAAATTGGCACAGCAAAAACGAGGCGTTATTATTTTGACGGATCCTGATTACCCGGGAGAGCGTATTCGGAAAATTATTTCTGAAATGGTTCCGGGTTGTAAGCATGCTTTCTTACCGAAAGAAGAGGCACTTGCCAAGAGAAAAAAAGGAGTCGGAATTGAACATGCTTCCAATGAATCCATTCGCCGTGCTTTAGAAAATGTTCACGAAGAAATGGAAGCCTATACGAGCGAAATTAGTTGGAGTGACTTAGTAGATGCTGGACTAGTAGGCGGAGAACAGGCAAAAAGTCGTAGAGAAAAAATGGGTAAACTATTAAAGATTGGTTATACAAATGCGAAGCAGTTACATAAACGTTTACAAATGTTTCAAGTTTCAAAAGAAGCATTTGCGGAAGCATATAAACAAGTATTACAGGAGGAAAAGAAATGAAGGATATCGCAACACCGAATCGTACGAAAGACATTGTTGAAAAGTACGGGTTTTCATTCAAAAAGAGTTTAGGTCAAAATTTCTTAATTGATACAAACGTATTAAATCGTATTGTGGATTATGCAGAAATCGGCCCAGAGAGCGGAGCAATTGAAATTGGCCCTGGTATTGGAGCGTTAACGGAGCAGTTAGCAAAACGTGCTAAGAAAGTAGTCGCTTTTGAAATCGATCAACGACTATTACCAATTCTAGACGAAACATTAGCTCCTTACAGCAACGTAACTGTAATTAATAAAGATATTTTAAAAGCAGATGTACATGAAGTATTCGGAGAGCAGTTCGAAAAAGGACAAGACGTAATGGTAGTAGCAAATTTACCATACTACGTTACAACACCAATTTTGTTTAAATTACTAGAAGAGCAATTACCAGTTCGTGGGTTTGTTGTTATGATGCAAAAAGAAGTGGGAGATCGCTTAGCGGCTAAACCAGGAACGAAAGACTACGGTTCTCTATCTATTGCAATTCAATATTATACGGAGGTAGAAACAGTTATGACTGTTCCGCGCACCGTATTTGTCCCACAACCAAATGTAGATTCCGCAGTTATTCGTCTTTTAAAACGTCCAAAACCAATTGTTGAAGTGAAAGATGAGAAGTTTTTCTTCGAAGTAGTACGAGCAAGCTTTGCACAACGTCGTAAAACGTTGATGAATAACTTATCAAATAATCTAAATGGTTTCCCGAAAGATAAGGAGTTATTAGATCGTATTTTAACGGAAGTAGGCATTGATCCAAAGCGAAGAGGCGAAACATTATCAATCGAAGAATTTGCAGCACTGAGTAATGCATTAGTCTCTCATAAAGTGAAACTTTAATCACCCACTGATTATTAGTTGAACCAATCGGGCTTTTATGGGCAGTTAATCCCCCACCTAACTTCTTTGCTTTCGCTGAATTTTGGAGTGGGGATCTTACTGCCCGCAAATAGCGGGATAAACAATAAAAGGACAGCTCAATTCGAGCTGTCCTTTTTGTCACCCTTTTCACTCTAAATTCATACGTTAAAAACAGAACATGGTTAGTGAGATGGCCTAATGAATTTGGAGGTAGGATAATGGCTGTACATGTTGGAGATTTAGTGGAACGACAATCTTATAACCGAGACATTCTTTTTCGCATTACAGAAATAAAAGGTGAAATTGCAATATTATTTGGAGAAGAAGTCAGACTTGTGGCAGATGCACCGCTTGAAGATTTAATTAGCATTGATCAGAGAGAGTATAAGAAAAGGGAAAAGCGTGAGAAGGAAACGATGGAGCGAACATATCGCCTGTTTCAACAAGACTATGTTTTGATGAAGCAACGTCACGAGCATAATTCTACAGGAGGATATACGAGTGAAGTCAATTATTTTCAAATGCCAGGTAGGGTTTTGCATATAGATGGAGACCCATTATATTTACGGAAATGTTTAGATTTATATACAAAGATAGGTGTTCCAGTTCAAGGGGTACATTGTAAAGAAACAGAAATGCATGAAAAGGTAGTTGATTTAATCGATCATTTTCGTCCAGACATTTTGGTCATTACAGGTCATGATGCATATACAAAATCTAAAGGAGTTATGGGAGACTTAGCAGCTTATCGTCATTCTCGGCACTTTGTACAGGCTGTTCGGGAAGTACGAAAAAAATACCCTTCTTTAGATCAACTTGTTATTTTTGCAGGGGCATGTCAGTCCCATTTTGAAGCATTAATTCGAGCTGGTGCTAATTTTGCTAGTTCACCATCGCGTATTAATATTCATGCATTGGATCCAGTATATGTAGTGGGGAAGATTAGTTTTACTTCATTTATGGAACGCGTAAATGTATGGGATGTTGTTCGAAATACTATTACTGGGCAAAAAGGCCTTGGTGGTATTGAGACCCGGGGACTTTTACGAACAGGATTACCTTTTCAATATTATGAAGAGTAAGCAAGGTATATATGTACCTTGTTTTTCTTATGGGAAAAGTATCAGTTTGTTTGGTGAAAGATGTACCATAAACAAGGATTTGTAGGTGCTTGGATAAAAAAAGGTAAGAACGTACAGACTATACAATGATACTTTTATAATATAGTAATTCTTCTATCTATTCGAACGCATTAGGTTCTTGCGAAGATATTGCTTGTTATGTATAGGCAATGATTGGGATAGATATATCATGTATTTATGTATTCACTCTAAATTACAGCGAGGTGTAGCAAAGTATATGTCAAAACGTTTAGATGAAATTAAAAGTGAATTAGATCATCATCTTGGGAAGCGCCTTATGTTAAAGGCGAATAGTGGAAGAAGAAAAACAGTGGAACAATCAGGCGTACTAGCAGAAACGTATCGTTCTGTTTTTGTTGTACAGTTAGATCAACAAGAGGATACATTGCAGCGTGTTTCCTATAGCTATGCAGATGTTTTAACAGAAACGGTAGAATTAACGTTTTATGATGATCCTCAGAACGAGGTTATTTTAGGGTAATTGTCCACTCTGTTACATATATTTCCATAAATAAAAAAGACATTTTTTTGCATACTAATTATACCGTAGCAAAATAAGGAGGGACCTGCATTGAGTAGACGAAGAGGAGTCATGTCAAATCAGTTTAAAGAAGAGCTTGCAAAAGAGCTTGGATTTTATGATGTTGTTCAGAAAGAAGGATGGGGCGGAATTCGTGCGAAAGATGCTGGTAATATGGTGAAACGTGCTATTGAAATTGCACAGCAGCAATTAATGAAACAAAACCAGTAGTTGCAAAATAACTTCTATGCTACGGTAGCCGAGGAGAAATTCCTCGGCTTTTTGCACGCCAAAAGGTATCATCATTTTGCATAAGTAGTTTCATTCTGAATGCTTTTCGTTATAATTAGGGAAGTGTCATCGTCTTACTATAAATTTATGGTAAAATAAACGATAAAAGATTGAGTACATAGAGTGGGTGAATAGATTGAAGCTACTAGTGAAAGCACCAGCAAAGATTAATCTGTCGTTAGATGTACTAGGGAAAAGACAAGACGGTTATCATGAAGTGAAAATGATTATGACAACAATCGATTTAGCAGATCGTTTAGAGTTAACGGAGTTATCAGAAGACCGTATTGAAATTGTATCCCATAATCGGTATGTCCCAGACGACCAGCGTAATTTAGCTTATCAAGCAGCGAAATTATTAAAAGAGAAATTTAAGGTAAAACAAGGTGTATCTATTGCTATTGAAAAAACAATTCCAGTAGCAGCAGGATTAGCAGGTGGAAGCAGTGATGCGGCTGCTACATTACGTGGTCTTAATAAGCTATGGAATTTAGGTCTTACAATAGGTGAATTAGCGGAACTTGGAGCAGAAATTGGATCTGACGTATCCTTTTGTGTATATGGCGGAACAGCGATTGCGACAGGAAGAGGAGAAAAGGTTGAGCATATAAAGACACCTCCTTCTTGTTGGGTTATTTTAGCGAAGCCTCACATCGGTGTATCTACTGCTGACGTATATGGAAATTTACAATTAAATCGTGTCACACATCCAGACGTAGATAAAATGGTTGAAGTTATCAATCAAGGTGACTATAAAGGAATATGCAATGCAGTTGGAAATGTATTAGAAGATGTGACATTTGCGATGCATCCTGAAGTTGCACGTATTAAAGCACAGATGAAGCGCTTTGGCGCAGATGCAGTTTTAATGAGTGGCAGTGGTCCAACTGTGTTTGGGCTTGTGCATCATGATTCGCGTATGCACCGTATTTATAATGGTTTAAAAGGATTTTGTGAACAAGTATACGCAGTCCGTCTATTAGGAGAGCGAGAAACGCTTGAATAAAGACGTATAATAAGTTATGATTTGTTTAGAATATTCGTGATTTGGGGTGAGAATGTGAAAATTAGACGGAGTACAAGACTAGTTGATATGACTTACTATTTATTGCAAAATCCTCGTCAGTTAGTTTCTCTCACTTTTTTTGCTGAACGGTATCAATCAGCTAAGTCTTCCATTAGTGAAGATTTAGTTATTATTAAGCAAACGTTTGAACAACAAGGGGTCGGCACATTGCAAACGATAGCAGGGGCAGCAGGAGGAGTGAAATATATTCCATATATAAGTGAAGAGGAAGCAAATCTGATCATTAATGAGCTTTGTGGCTTATTTGAGAATCCAGATCGTATTCTTCCAGGTGGATACTTATATATGACGGATCTTTTGAGTAATCCACGCTATATCAACGGGGCAGGTCGCCTATTTGCTTCTGTATTTGCGAGGCAGCCGATTGATGCGGTTATGACGGTAGCAACAAAAGGGATTCCGCTTGCATATGCGGTAGCGAATTATTTAGATGTACCTGTAGTAATTGCAAGAAAAGATAATAAGGTAACAGAAGGACCAACAGTTAGTATTAACTATGTATCAGGTTCATCTAAGCGTATTCAAACAATGACTTTAGCAAAACGTAGTCTTCCGGAAGGTGCCAATGTTTTAATCGTTGATGATTTTATGAAGGCTGGAGGAACAATTCAAGGCATGATTAGCATGCTAGAAGAGTTTAATGCCAATGTTGTTGGAATCGGCGTATTAGTAGAATCGACAGATATTGAAGAAAGACTTATTAATAACTTTGTTTCTTTAATCCGCTTATCAGAAGTAGATATTAAAGAGAAAACAATTCAAGTGGAAAAAGGGAATTATTCACTTGTGCCATTTGACGAAGGGCTTGTAGAAGCTGAATAAAAAGGTAAAGCAGAAGCTTTATCTTTTTTTGTAAATGAAAGTGCTAGTGGACGTTAAGTCTTTTCTTGTATTGTGAAAGTCTTACCGCCCGCTAGCACAGTTCATCCTAATTATTTTAGATAGGATGAACTGAGTTTATATGGGAAGAAAGTTTTCTAGGAGTTTTTATTTAAGGAAAATAAAATAATAAAAGGGTGAGAAAATATGAAAGTAGTTCAAACAAATCAAGCACCACAAGCGATTGGTCCATATTCACAAGGAATTATCGTAAATAACATGTTTTATAGCTCAGGACAAATTCCATTAACGGCAGGTGGAGAACTTGTAACAGGTGATGTGAAAATACAAACCGAACAAGTATTTCAAAATTTACAAGCTGTGTTAGAAGAGGCAGGAGCATCATTTGATACGGTTGTAAAAACAACTGTATTTTTAAAAGATATGGATGATTTTAATGATGTAAACGAAGTATATGGAACATATTTTTCTGCACATAAACCAGCTCGTTCTTGTGTACAAGTTGCAAAATTACCGAAAGATGTTTCCATCGAAATTGAAGTTATTGCCCTTGTAAAATGAAAATTTGTAAGCGATAACGTCCATTAATTCTTATATTCCGTTAAAAAAAATTTTTATCTTAAAAATTTTTAAAAAATTAAAGGGAAAATAGAAAATTTGTGGAATTTATACAAATATATCGCTTATTTAGAAAAGGGTGGTGAACACAAGATGGAAGTGACTGACGTAAGATTACGCCGCGTAAACACAGAAGGCCGTATGAGAGCGATTGCCTCTATTACATTAGACCATGAGTTTGTTGTTCATGATATTCGTGTAATTGATGGCAATAATGGATTATTTGTAGCAATGCCAAGTAAACGTACTCCAGATGGGGAGTTCCGTGATATTGCGCATCCAATTAATTCTAACACACGCTCAAAAATTCAAGATGCGGTTTTAGCTGAGTATCACCGTTTAGGCGAGTTAGAAGAAGTTGAGTTTGAAGAAGCAGGAGCTTCGTAAAATTCGAATAAAAAGGGCTCTAATAAAGGAGCTCTATAATTTTGTAACAAACTCCTGTAAACACTTACAGGGGTTTGTTTTTTTATTTGTAAATCCATTTTGATTTATTGGCGCCTAAGTTCCGGCTATGAAAATAAAAGAAGATCGGAACTCGTTATCTCCTTTTGTCTTCCCTTGGCATGGAGGCAAAAAAGGCCCTGACCGCTTCTGTGCGAGGCGGGGCGCTCTCTCCCGCCTAAAAAGAACGGTTTTTTACTTATAAAGTGTTTATTTTGAATAAAATTTTCCGCTAATTAAAGCCTCACTTTATTGTCCTCGTTATATGTAAACTTCTAATTTCTTTAAAATCATTCGAAATAGTATATCTTATTTCCTAAAAAAAGATACTAAAGAATAAAACATCTTATAAGAAGTATGGTAAAATTTAATAGTTATGCCGTGTTTCTTGAAATATATAATGATTTAGGATAATATCTTTAATGGATAAATAGGTTGCGATGGAGGTTCTATATGTCAAACAGATTTGCAGTGATTTTAGCTGCAGGTAAAGGCACACGTATGAAGTCCAAGCTATACAAAGTGCTTCATCCTGTATGCGGAAAACCAATGGTACAGCATGTAGTTGATCAAGTATCTCAATTAGGATTGCAGAAACTTGTAACGGTAGTTGGACATGGTGCTGAAAAAGTACAAGAACAACTAGGGAACGTAAGTGAATTTGCATTGCAAGCAGAACAACTTGGTACAGCACATGCTGTTGATCAAGCTGCCGATGTACTTGCAAATGAAGAGGGAACAACTTTAGTTATTTGTGGTGATACACCCCTTATAACTGCAGGAACAATGGAAGCATTGTTAAAGCATCATGAAGAAGCAGGAGCGAAAGCGACGGTGTTAACAGCGTACATAGAAGAGCCTGCTGGATATGGCCGCATTGTTCGTAATGAAAGTGGTCATGTTGAAAAAATCGTTGAGCATAAAGATGCAAATGAAGTAGAGCGAGCTATTAAAGAAATTAATACAGGGACGTATTGTTTTGATAATAAGGCACTATTTGCTTCACTTTCTAAAGTTTCAAACGATAATGTTCAAGGTGAATATTACCTTCCAGATGTTATTGAGATTTTGAAAAGTGAAGGTCATATTGTATCAGCTTATCAAACAGAGCATTTCGATGAAACATTAGGTGTTAATGACAGAGTCGCTCTATCGCAAGCGGAAATTATTATGAAAAAGCGTATTAACCAAAAGAACATGGTAAATGGTGTTACAATTATTGATCCAAATAACACATACATTTCTGCTGATGCAATCATTGGTAATGATACAGTTCTTTATCCAGGAACAGTTATTGAAGGCAAAACTGTAATTGGTTCTGATTGTGAAATTGGTCCACATACAGTAGTACGTGATAGTGAAATTGGAGATTGTACGACAATTCGTCAATCTACTGTACATGACAGTAAGATTGGTATGGAAGTTTCAATCGGTCCATTTGCACATATCCGTCCAGATTCAGTTATTGGTGACGAAGTACGCGTTGGAAACTTCGTGGAAATCAAAAAGACTGTTTTTGGTAATAGAAGTAAAGCTTCACACTTAAGTTATATCGGGGATGCACAAGTTGGAGAAGACGTGAATCTTGGTTGTGGTTCAATTACGGTGAACTACGATGGCAAGAATAAATTTAAAACAGTTATTGGTAACGGCGTATTTATTGGTTGTAATTCAAACCTTGTTGCTCCTGTAACAGTTGAAGATGGTGCTTATGTTGCGGCAGGCTCTACAATTACAGAGAGTGTTCCATCAAAAGCATTATCAATTGCACGTGCACGTCAAGTTAACAAAGAAGACTATGTTGATCAATTGCTGAATAAGAAAAAATCATAATGTGGAGGGTTAATCTAGATGTCGACTCAATATCTAAATTCTAATTTGAAAGTATTCTCTTTAAACTCTAATAAGGAACTTGCTGAGCAAATTGCAAAGCATATTGGAGTAGGGTTAGGGAAATGTTCTGTTGACCGTTTTAGTGATGGAGAAGTTCAAATTAACATTGAAGAAAGTATTCGTGGTTGTGATGTATTCATTATTCAATCTACAAGCTTCCCAGTAAACGAACATATCATGGAATTACTTATTATGATTGATGCGTTAAAACGTGCATCTGCAAAAACAATTAATATCGTTATTCCTTATTATGGTTATGCGCGTCAAGACCGTAAAGCGCGTTCTCGTGAACCAATTACATCGAAACTTGTAGCAAACTTGCTTGAAACAGCAGGTGCAACTCGTGTAATCACTCTAGATTTACATGCTCCACAAATTCAAGGGTTCTTTGATATCCCAATCGACCACTTAATGGGTGTACCGATTCTTTCTGATTACTTTGAGACAAAAGGTCTTAAAGATATCGTAATCGTATCTCCTGACCACGGTGGTGTAACACGTGCAAGAAAAATGGCGGATCGCCTAAAAGCGCCAATCGCTATTATCGATAAACGCCGTCCACGTCCGAATGTATCGGAAGTAATGAACATTATTGGTAATATCGAAGGTAAGACAGCAATTTTAATTGATGACATCATTGATACAGCTGGTACAATTACATTAGCAGCAAACGCTCTTGTTGAGAACGGTGCTTCTGAAGTATATGCTTGCTGTACACACCCAGTTTTATCTGGCCCAGCAATTGAGCGTATCCAAAACTCAAATATTAAAGAGTTAGTTGTAACAAACTCTATCGTATTACCAGAAGAGAAGAAAATTGATAAAGTACATGAGCTTTCTGTTGCTCCATTAATCGGAGAAGCAATCATTCGTGTTTACGAAGAAGAATCTGTGAGTGTATTATTCAATTAATTGGATAGAATGAGACGTAACCAAATTTGGTTACGTCTTTTCGTATCGTAAAAAGAAAGTAGTGGTACAAGAATGAAATTAATAGTAGGACTTGGGAACCCAGGTAGAGAATATGAATTAACAAGGCATAATATCGGATTTATGGGAATTGATGAACTTGCGAAACGATGGGGAATTTCTTTAAATGAACAAAAGTTTAAAGGTATGTATGGTTCAGGATTTGTTAATGGCGAAAAAGTAATTTTATTAAAGCCACTTACGTATATGAATTTATCTGGAGAAAGTATCCGTCCGCTTATGGATTACTATAAAATTGATGTGGAAGATTTTGTTGTCATGTATGATGATTTGGATATTCCAGTAGGTAAATTGCGCCTTCGTATGAAAGGTAGTGCAGGCGGCCATAACGGTGTGAAATCGACAATTTCCCATTTAGGAACGCAAGAGTTTCAACGTATTCGTATGGGGATTGATCGCCCGAAAAATGGTATGAAAGTAGTGGATTATGTATTGGGGCGCTTCACAGCAGAAGAGCTGCCAGAAGTAAATCATTCCATTGAAAAGGCTGCGGCCGCATGTGAAGAGTGGTTAAAGAAACCATTTCTTCAAATTATGAATACTTTTAACGGTTAATGTTCTAATTTGGAATATTTTATGATGTTTTAATCCATACTAATAGTAATTGTACACTTAGGAGGATAGTATGGAAGGACATTATTACTGTAGACATTGTGGGTGTAACGTAGGTGCCATTACCGCAGAAAAGGTATACAGCAAAGTTTTATTTCAACTAACAGAGCAAGAACGATTGGATATGATTCATTTTCATGAAAATGGAAATATATATATAAAAACAATCTGTGAGTCGTGCCAAGAAACGCTCTCATCTTATCCGGAGTATTATGAGTATGAAAAATTTTTGCAATAAAATGTTGTCGCTTTGGCGTGTCCAAAGCATTTTTCTGTTTTCTTTTTCCAAAATATTTGCATAAAAATATATTAACTTGCTCTTTATGTTGAGAGGGGTTTTGAAAATGATAGGGTTATTAGAGCAATTTTATAAAAATAAAGAAATACAATCCATTATTAATGGACTAGAAGAAGGATTGAAAGAGCAGCTTGTATCAGGTATGGCAACTTCTTCTCGTTCTTTATTAATGGCTGCTTTATATAAAAAAACAAAGCAGTCGCAACTTGTTGTTACACACAACTTATTTCAAGCGCAAAAAGTATATGAGGATTTAGTATCACTACTTGGTGAGCAGGATGTATGGTTATATCCGGTTAATGAATTAATTGCGTCAGAAATAGGGGTTGCAAGCCCAGAACTGAAAGCGCAGCGTATTGAAGTATTAAATCGTTTAGCGATGGGCGAGCGGGGCATTATTGTTGTTCCAGTTGCTGGATTACGTAGATTTTTACCAATAAAAGAATTATGGAAGCAAAAGCAAATCGAAATTAGTCTAGGGCAAGAGATTGATTTAGATGTATTGCTTCATACATTGCATCATATTGGATATGAACGTAAGTCAATGGTAGAAGCACCTGGAGAATTTAGTTTGCGCGGGGGTATACTGGATATTTATCCGTTAACTGAAGAATTACCGTTTCGTATAGAGTTCTTTGATACGGAAGTAGATTCTATCCGCTCATTTGATGTAGAAGAACAACGCTCTCAAGATAAAAGAGAAAGCGTGAAATTCGGTCCTGCGACAGAATTTTTATTTTCAAAAGATGAACTGAAATTAGGGGTAGAGCGTCTTGAGGAAGGTTTAATGAAGACGATGCAGAAGCTCTCTGATGATAAAATCAAGACAGCAGTACTTGAAACAGTTAGTCACGAGATAGAAATATTGAAAAACGGACAGACTATAGAGCAAATGTTTAAATATTTATCTATTTTTTACAAAGAACATGCTAGTCTAATAGACTATTTACCTGAGAATGGTGTCGTTATCTTAGATGAAATTTCGCGTATTCAAGAAACGGCATCACATCTTGAGACAGAAGAAGCGGAATGGTATACATCGCTTCTAAGTGAAGGGGCAATTATTCAAGATTTGGTGTTCTCACACCAATTTGAAGAATTTCTACACCATAAAAAGAGAAGCTTTGTATATTTAACATTATTTTTACGCCATATTGCACATACGCACCCGCAAAATATTGTTAATGTAACGTGTAAAACAATGCAGGACTTTCATGGGCAAATGCAATTGTTAAAAACAGAAATTGATAGATGGACTGAAGGGGATTTCACGACTGTTGTATTGGGAACAGATGAAGAACGCGCAAAAAAATTACAATATATTTTAAGTGATTATGATATTGAAGCAGACATTATAGAATCTACAGATATATTGCTTCCTGGTCGCCTTCAAATTGCTGTAGGTGATTTACATGCAGGATTTGAAATGCCGATGCAAAAGCTTGTTGTGATTACAGAAAAAGAGCTGTTCCATAAAAAAGTAAAAAAATCACAACGTAAGCAAAAACTATCGAATGCAGAGCGTATTAAAAGTTATTCAGAGTTAAAAGTTGGCGACTACGTTGTTCATGTAAATCATGGTATCGGTAAATTTTTAGGAATTGAAACGTTAGAAATTAATGGTGTCCATAAAGATTATTTGAACATTAAATATCAAGGTAATGATAAGTTATATGTGCCAATCGAACAAATTGATCAAGTACAAAAGTATGTAGGATCAGAAGGTAAGAATCCGAAAGTTTACAAACTAGGCGGAAACGATTGGAAAAAGGTCAAAACGAAGGTAGAAAAATCTGTACAAGATATTGCAGATGACTTAATTAAATTGTATGCAGAGCGTGAGGCTTCAAAGGGATATGCGTATACGCCGGACACTGCAGAGCAGCAGGAATTTGAATCATCTTTCCCGTACCAGGAGACAGAAGATCAGTTGCGTTCTATTGAAGAAATTAAGAAAGATATGGAACGTGGGCGTCCGATGGATCGACTTCTATGTGGTGATGTTGGATATGGTAAAACGGAAGTTGCAATTCGTGCAGCGTTTAAAGCAATTATGGATGAAAAGCAAGTTGCAATTTTAGTACCGACAACGATTCTTGCACAACAACACTATGAAACGATTCGAGAACGTTTTCAAGACTACCCAATTAATATTGGATTGTTAAGTAGATTCCGTACTAGAAAACAACAAAATGAAACAATTAAAGGTTTAAAAGATGGGACAGTTGATATTGTTATTGGAACACATCGCATTTTATCTAAAGATGTAACCTATAAAGATTTAGGCTTACTAATTATCGATGAAGAACAAAGATTTGGTGTTACGCATAAAGAAAAGATTAAACAATTGAAAGCGAATGTTGATGTATTAACATTGACGGCAACGCCAATTCCGCGTACGCTCCATATGTCTATGCTCGGTGTACGAGATTTATCTGTTATTGAGACGCCGCCAGAAAATCGTTTCCCGGTACAAACATATGTGGTTGAGTATAATCCAGGGTTAATTCGAGAGGCGATAGAACGGGAACTTGCAAGGGGCGGTCAAATTTATTTCTTGTATAACCGTGTTGAAGATATTGAAAGAAAAGCAGATGAAATCTCTATGTTAGTCCCAGAGGCGCGTGTGACGTATGCTCATGGGAAAATGAACGAAGGTGAACTAGAGTCTGTCATGCTATCATTTTTAGATGGACAGCATGATGTTCTTGTAAGTACAACGATTATTGAAACAGGTGTTGATATTCCTAATGTAAATACATTAATTGTATTTGATGCCGATCGTATGGGATTATCACAGCTTTATCAGCTTCGTGGGCGCGTTGGTCGTTCAAACCGTGTTGCTTATGCATACTTTGCATATAAGCGTGATAAAGTGTTATCAGAAGTCGCTGAGAAGCGTTTACAAGCAATTAAAGAATTCACAGAACTTGGATCAGGATTTAAAATTGCAATGCGAGATTTATCCATTCGTGGTGCTGGTAACTTGTTAGGGGCTGAGCAGCATGGATTCATCGATTCTGTCGGATTTGATCTATATTCTCAAATGTTAAAAGATGCGATTGAACAGCGTAAAGGAACACAAGGAATTGAAAATACGGTTGATGTTGAAATTGATTTAGAAGTGGATGCTTACTTGCCAGACGCTTATATTTCAGATAGTAAACAAAAAATTATGATGTACAAACAATTTAGAGGTGTCTCTGCGATTGAAGATATTGAGGAATTACAAGAAGAAATGATTGATCGTTTTGGAGACTATCCGCAAGAAGTTGGATATTTATTACAAATTGCAAATATTAAAGTATTAGCAACGAAAGAACAGATTGAGCTAATTAAACAAACAAAATTTGAAGTGACGTTTTTATTCTCAGAGCAATCAAGCCAAAATATTGATGGTGGAAAATTATTTATGCTTGGTAATAGTTTTGGTCGTATGATTGGTCTTGGTATGGAAGGTTCTCGTTTGAAAATTGTTATGAAAACGAATGGATTAGAGACATCAAAATGGTTAACAATCGCCGAAAATTTATTAAAAGGTTTGTCTGACGTGAAAAAAGAAGTAATAAATGCCTAAAACAAAATAAAAAATGTAATTCGACGTGCATAGAAGAACTAATGTGTAAAATACTATGTCTAACAGTTGGTGATTTTTACATGAACAGGTAAATTCACCACTTTCATCATCAGTAGAAAGTGAGGCAGCATTAGAATGAAAGCAACTGGAATCGTACGTCGAATTGATGATTTAGGTAGGGTAGTAATTCCGAAAGAAATTCGTAGAACCCTTCGTATCCGAGAAGGAGATCCGCTAGAAATTTTTGTGGATCGCGATGGAGAAGTGATTTTGAAAAAATATTCTCCAATTAGTGAATTAGGTGATTTTGCAAAAGAATATGCAGAAGCTTTATACGATAGTTTAGGACATAACGTACTCGTATGTGATCGCGATTCCATTATCGCCGTAGCGGGGGTATCTAAGAAAGAATACTTAAATAAAAGTGTTGGCGATTTAATCGAAAAAACGATGGAAGATCGAAAATCTGTTGTTATGACAGATGAAAGTGAAATTTCGATTATCGATGGTGTAACCGAAAAGGTTAGCTCTTATACGGTTGGACCAATCGTTGCAAATGGAGATCCGATTGGAGCTGTTATCATCTTTTCAAAAGAAGCAATTATAAGTGAGGTAGAGCATAAGGCAGTAAATACTGCTGCAAGTTTTTTAGCAAAACAAATGGAACAGTAATTCTTCTTAATCATAATATTTCTTTATAAAAGGTTTTTTCGGAAAGTAGGATTGTATTTCATTTAAAGGTAGCGTCTTGCTACCTTTTTTATTGTATAAATCTAAAAGGAATCCTGTTTTTTCTTTGTGATATAATACGAGGGATGAGAATAGGAAAAGGAGTTTTCTCGTATGGAAGCGAAGAAGTATCAAGCTTTTTGGCGCGGGGCTATTATATTAACGATTGCAAGTTTTGTTACGAAAGTATTAAGCGCTTTTTACCGTATTCCATATCAAAATATAGCGGGAGATGTTGGTTTTTATATTTATCAACAAATTTATCCATTTTATGGATTTTGTTTAATTTTAGCTACTTATGGTTTTCCCATCATTATTTCTAAGATGGTAGCAGAGCGTTTAGAACAAGGGAAGCAGGAAGAGGCAGAGGGAATTATTTGTGTTTCTTTTTGGTTTTTATTAGGAATCGGTTGTATAGGTTTCTTTACGTTGTTTTTGGGAGCGCACACGATTGCATCAGTCATGGGCGATGCAAATTTAGATAAACTGCTAAGAGTTATTTCATTTTCATTCTTGTTAATGCCCTTTTTATCTGTTGCACGAGGGCACTTTCAAGGGTTTAACAATATGATACCGACAGCTATATCGCAAGTGATTGAACAAACGGTTCGTGTGTCAATTATTGTGTTCTTATCGTTGTTCCTCATCGCACATGAATTTGATTTATATACAGTTGGAGCAGGAGCGATGTTGGGGTCGATTGCAGGCGGGTTTATTGGTATACTCGTACTTTTATTTTATATGCGGCATAATTTTCGCTCTATTTTCTTACAAGGATGGAAGAGGATACACAATAAAAAGAAAATCATTCGAATCCTTTTTTGGCAAGGAATGGCTATTTGTGTTAGTAATTTAGTGTTAATTTTTATACAAATGGCAGATTCCGTTTCGTTTTACACATTGCTTATTCAGGCAGGAGAACCGGCGGAAATTGCAAAAGTATTAAAGGGTGTTTATGACAGAAGTATCCCGCTTATGCAGCTTGGTACAGTTGTGACGACTTCATTTTCACTTTCGCTTATTCCAATTATTACTTCAGCAAAAGAACGAGGAGATCGTCTGTTTATTCAACAAAAGGTGCAGTTAGCGATGAAGATAACTTTTGTGATTGGAGTTGCGGCTGCATTAGGATTAGCGTGTATCATTAAGCCGACAAATATTATGTTGTTTGAAAATAGTGAGGGCTCAGGTGTGTTAGCTATTTTAGCTGTTTCTATTTTATTTAGTTCCTTATCCATTACAACGGCTTCTATTTTGCAAGGGCTTGGTCAAACTGTAAAGCCGGCACTGTTTGTTATATTTGGAGGGTGTCTAAAATTATTGCTCAATTATATGTTAATGCCGCAATTTGGTGTAACTGGGGCGGCAGTCGCAACGTTAATTTCGCTCATGGTTATCGCTTTGTTAAATAGTGCTTTCCTTATTCGAATTGTAGAAGAACCACTCATTCATAAACAAGGCATATTTGGAGTAACGATCAGCGGATTAGGAATGGTCGTTATATTAATGTTATTTATGCGTATTTATGAAGGGTTGGGACTAGCAAGTGATGAAGGGTATAGAGGATTAGCTTTAATTGAAGCGTTGCTAGGCGTAGCGATTGGCGGATTGGTATATCTGTTTTTAATTACGAAGTTAAGTGTTTTTACAAAAAAAGAATTAGGGACTGTTATGAAGCAAGAGAAGGTAGAAGCTTCATTGAAGAAGAGTGGATAGAGGTGAATGGTTGTGAGTAGAGTAATCACGATTTTAGGATTAGGTGCTGGTGAATTAGATCAGCTGACAATGGGTGTATACCGAAAAATAAAAGAAGCAGATCATATGTATGTGCGTACGAAAGAGCATCCTGTTATTGAAGAGTTAGAAAAGGAAGGTATAAAGTACACGGCTTTTGATGATGTATATGAGTCGCACGATACATTTGAAATCGTGTATGAAACAATTGCGAATACGTTAATAGAACAAGCGCAAGGTGCGGATATTATATATGCTGTACCAGGTCATCCACTTGTTGCGGAACGAACTGTTCAATTACTCTTGCAAAAAGGGGAAACGAAGCAGATTGAGGTGCGAATTGAAGGTGGACAAAGCTTTTTGGATCCGATGTTTGCTAGTTTAAAAATAGATCCAATTGAAGGATTCCAACTTATTGATGCAACTTCATTTGAAAGAGGTCAATTAGAATTACGTCAACACTTAATTTTTTGCCAAGTATATGATGCGTTTGTTGCATCTGAGGTTAAGTTGACATTAATGGAAATGTTGCCTGATGAGTATGAAGTATATATTGTAACAGCCGCAGGAACATCTTTTGAGCAAGTGAAAAAAGTGCCGCTCTATATGTTGGATCATGAAACAGAGTTGAACAATCTAACGAGCGTATATGTACCGCCTGTTACTGAGCGAGCTTCTTTATATCAACAATTTGATGTGCTCCGAGAAATTATTGCTGAGCTTCGTGGACCAAATGGCTGCCCATGGGATAAAAAGCAAACACATCAGTCTTTAAAGAAATATTTAATTGAAGAGACATATGAAGTGTTAGAGGCAATTGATGAAGAAGATGATGACCACTTGATTGAAGAACTTGGTGATGTGTTATTACAAGTTATGCTTCATGCTCAAATTGGAGAAGATGAGGGCTGGTTCTCTGTTGAGGATATCATCCGAACGCTATCTGAAAAAATGGTACGTCGTCATCCACATGTGTTTGGAGATATAGATGTAGAGAATGCGGAAGAAGTTGTTTTAAACTGGGAAGAAATTAAAAAACAAGAAAAAGGGCATGTAAGGGAGTCTGCTTTAACGGGAATTCCAAAAAGTTTACCACAATTAATGCGTGCGTATGAAATCCAGAAAAAAGCAGGAAAAGTTGGTTTTGATTGGGATGATGTACAGCCAATGATGGATAAAGCTTTTGAAGAATTGAAAGAGTTTGAGCAGGAAGTTGCAAAGATGGATAAAGAAAAAATGTTAGGTGAATTTGGGGATTTACTATTCGCCTTTGTTAATATTGCTCGCTACTATAAATTGGATCCAGAAGAGGCACTTCGTACCACAAATGAGAAATTCATGCGCCGATTTATATACATGGAAGCCAAAGTAGCTGAAATGAATAAGGAAATGCAGGAGTTAACGTTAGAGCAAATGGATGCTTTATGGGAAGAAGCGAAGCAGATAGAGAATCAATAGGGGGGAAATGAGATGCGCTTAGATAAATTTTTGAAAGTATCGCGTCTAATTAAAAGGAGAACATTAGCAAAGGAAGTAGCTGATCAAGGAAGAATTGCGATTAATGGGCAAGCTGCAAAGGCGAGCTCTGTTGTGAAAGTAGAAGATGAACTAACAATTCGTTTTGGACAAAAAGTAGTAACTGTAAAAGTAAATGAATTAAAAGAAACAACGAAAAAAGAAGATGCAGCTAACATGTATACGGTAGTTCGTGAAGAGAAAGTGAAAGCAGAAGAAGGCTTGTTCTAAATTATTTTCTCTCCTCATACATTATTTACTAGATAGTATAAAGCTATGGGGGGATTGACGTGAATAAGGGCTACTCAGTTGCGTCTTCTAATCAACAGAATGTTTCTGTAGAGCATGATATTATTATGCGTGGTAGACGTGTAATAGATATTACTGGCGTAAAGCAAGTAGAGAGTTTTGATAGTGAAGAGTTTTTATTAGAAACTGTAATGGGTTTTTTAACAATTCGCGGTCAAAACTTACAGATGAAAAATTTAGATGTAGAAAAAGGTATTGTATCCATTAAAGGGAAAATTCATGAGATGTTGTACATTGATGAAAATCAAGGGGAGAAAGCTAAAGGATTCTTTAGTAAGTTGTTTAAATGAGTTTAACGATTCAACTGTATACAATGCTTTCTATGATTGGAATGGGTGCTTGGATTGGAGCGGCGTTAGATACATACCAACGCTTTTTACAGCGACCGCGGCGTAAGCGTTGGATTGTATTTATATATGATATACTGTTTTGGATTGTCCAAGCACTGTTTGTCTTTTATGTATTGCTGCTTGTAAATGAAGCTGAATTACGTATATATGTTTTTGTAGCTTTGCTTTGTGGTTTTGCTGCATATCAAAGCTTATTGAAAGCAGTGTATATGCGAGTATTGAATTTTCTCATTTATATTTTTGTACAAACGATACAATTTTTTATCCAAATTGTACAGCTACTTATGATAAAACCTGTTATTATTATAGCGCAGCTTATTATTGCTTTTATTTTATTTTTATTTCGTATATTATTTTCAATTGGGCATGTGTTGTGGAAATGTACCGTATGGATATTACTTTTTGTATGGAAAATTTTTTTCTGGCCTGTTCGATTTCTTACTTTGCTCATATGGAAACTTCTCCCTAACCGTGTTAAACTTTTTATAAAGAGATATGTAGGATTACTGCAACATACAAGGAAATTGAAGAAATATACCTTTCAAATTTGGGAGCGTATAAAAAAGAAGTTAGGGGGACCTCGGAAATGAGGGAACTGAGGCAAAGATTGATTGAAGAGCAGAATCCAAATTCTGTCAGAGAACATATAATACAAACAAATGAAAACAGGAGGCGATTATATCGCCGTTTAGCAGTTTTTCTTGTCTTTGCTTTTACAATTATTGCGAGCATTAGTGTAACGTTTTATCAACAAAATAGTTCCGTTAAAGCAAAAGAAGTAAAGGTTGAAGAGATGAAAAAAGAATTGGGTTCATTAACAAAGAAAGAAAAAAAATTACAAGATGATGTTCAAAAGTTGAATGATGAAGAGTATGTTTTAAAGATTGCTAGGAGGGATTATTTCTTCTCTGGAAAAGGGGAGATAATTTTTCCTGTTTCTAAGTAGGTCGTGTCTTATTGACACTATATTTTAGGATTATATATAATAAAGTAAAATTTGACTTTTTAACCACTAAGGAGGAGCATTTTTTTTATGTCAATCGAGATAGGCAGCAAGTTACAAGGTAAAGTAACAGGTATTACAAATTTTGGGGCTTTTGTGGAGCTGCCAGAAGGCTTAACGGGTCTTGTTCATATTAGTGAAGTTGCTGATAATTATGTGAAGGATATTAATGATCACTTAAAAGTAGGCGACCAAGTAGAAGTAAAAGTTATTAATGTTGAAAAAGATGGAAAAATTGGTCTATCTATTAAAAAAGCGAAAGAGCGTGTAAGGCCAGAAGGAGATCGTCCACGCGGTGAGTATCAACGTGGTGGAGAGCAACGTGGTGGAGAGCAACGTGGTGGTGATCAACAACGTTCTGGACGTCCACAACGCAATCGTTCTTTTAACAGAGATAACCGTGGTGGCCGTGATAATGGTGGCAATCAAAAGGAAACGTTTGAGCAAAAGATGGCACGCTTTTTAAAAGACAGTGAAGATCGTCTAACTTCTTTAAAGCGTAATACAGAATCTAAACGTGGTGGCCGTGGCGCTCGTCGCGGATAAAACGAACGTTTTATTCTTAACATATAGAGAGGTGCCCGGAGTAAGTCACTCGGGGTGCTTTTTTATGTAAATGAGTATATTAAAAAAAGAATAAAAAACTTTTTGAAACATGTTGACTTTAAAGTGAATTTGATATAAGATACTAATTGTCCGTTAAATAAGACGACATGGCGGTGTAGCTCAGCTGGCTAGAGCGTACGGTTCATACCCGTGAGGTCGGGGGTTCGATCCCCTCCGCCGCTATATTTATTTTAACGGCCCGTTGGTCAAGTGGTTAAGACACCGCCCTTTCACGGCGGTAACACGGGTTCGAATCCCGTACGGGTCATCTAAAAAAGATCATGCAGATAGCATGATCTTTTTTTTATTAAGAAATTGTAAATAATTGCAAAGCTTCTACAAAAACACCCTATATTTTTTGAATTTTCCGTTCTTTTAAGGTGCTTATTTTTAACAACTTGTATATATATAGGTTTATTTCGAATAAAAAGTCGAACGATTATGTAAGTGTGAACTGTTGTTTTGACAAAAATCCCAATAATCATCTTTTATAATAACAGTAATTAAACTATGCAGGTGGTGTTAAAAATATGCCAAAAGCAGGAAGGAATACTGTGAACACAAGTACACTGGCTATGAATGATGGGCAACTCAGATCAATAACATGGACAAGCAAGTTGAAAGTGAAGTTGGAGCAAGTTTTCTTTAGATGGGGATTTGTTATTGCTGTAATCGGTTTTCTTTTAGGACGAGCATATATATTAACGAACATTTTACCGTTTGCACTACCGTTTTTTGCTGCTGTTTATGTAATGAAACGTGATAAGATGGCACTCGCATTTCTTGCTCTTATGGGTGGTGCGCTTTCCGTTTCACTAGATAATTTACTTTTTGCCTTTGCATCTATTTTTACTTTCTTCATTTACAATATCTTCTTTAGTCGATTTACACGTAAAATTGTTGGACTTGTACCATTTCAAGTATTTATCTCCGCATTAACCGCACATCTCGCTGTTGTTTACTTCGCGCAGCAAACCGTCACTATGTATGATTTACTCGTAAGTACTATTGAAGCAGGGCTTAGTTTTGTTTTAACAATGATTTTTCTACAAAGTGTACCGTTATTGACAGAAAGAAAGGGAAAGCAACAAGCGTTAGAAACGGAAGAAATTGTTTGTTTAATTATATTACTTGCATCTGTGTTAACGGGTACAACAGATTGGTTTATTTACGACGCTTCAGTTCAACATATTTTCACGAGATATTTAGTGTTATTATTTGCTTTTGTTGCAGGGGCAGCTACTGGCTCAACAGTAGGGGTTGTTACAGGATTGATATTGAGTTTAGCGAATATAGGTAGCTTATCTCAACTTAGTCTATTGGCTTTTTCGGGGTTACTTGGTGGATTATTAAAAGAAGGGAAGCGTTTGGGCGTTAGTTTAGGGTTGCTAATTGGTACAGGTCTAATTACATTATACGTCGACAAGCAAGTAAATATTATAACAACTTTAATAGAATCTGGAGTGGCGATAGGATTCTTTTTACTAACACCACAGGCAATTATCGATCGGCTTGCTAAATTTATGCCAGGAACACAAGAACATTCTCAGGATCAACAACAATATTTACGAAGAATGCGTGATGTGACAGCTAATAAAATTAATCAATTTGCAAATGTATTCTCTGCATTATCTAATAGCTTTTCGGTATATGGATATGTGGAGGAAGAGGATGAGGAAACAGAAGCTGATTTATTTTTAAGTACAATTACAGCAAAGACGTGTCAATCATGTTTTAAAAAGGATCAATGCTGGGTAGTGAATTTTGATAAAACATATGATTATATGAAACAAATTATGAATGAAACAGAAGAAGGGACGCTTCAGCATAACCGTAAGTTGGTTCGTGAATGGGAAAAGCACTGCGTAAGAGGAAAAAAGGTAACAGATTTAATGGCAGGAGAATTAGGTCATTTCTATGAGGGGCAAAAGTTACGAAAACAAATGAAAGAGAATCGTAGAATTGTTGCAGAACAATTATTAGGTGTTTCAAAAGTAATGGAAGATTTTGCGAAAGAAATTCAGCGTGAACGGGAAAATCATCAGGTACAGGAAGAACAAATTTTACAAGCGTTTCGTGACTTTGGTGTCGGGGTGGAACATGTTGATATCTATTGTTTAGATAGAGGGAATATTGATATTGAAATGATGATTCCGGCAGCATCTAATCAACATGGGGAATGTGACAAATTAGTTGCGCCGATGCTTTCGGATATTTTAAAAGAAAATATTATTGTTAAACATGAAGAACCTTCTGCTTATCCAAATGGTCATAGCATGATATCTTTTGGATCAGCGAAAACATTTTCTCTTGATACAGGGCTTGCTACAGCGGCAAAAGGAGGCGGATTTGTATCAGGAGATTCGTATGCGATGATGGATTTAAGTGTTGGGAAATATGCCCTTGCCATTAGTGACGGAATGGGCAATGGACAAAGGGCACATATGGAAAGTAAGGAAACGGTAAAATTGTTACAAAAAATATTGCAATCCGGTATTGATGAAGAAATTGCTATTAAGTCTATTAATTCAATTCTTTCATTGAGGACGACAGAAGAAATGTTTACGACGCTTGATTTAGCTATGGTAGATTTACGTGATGCAAGCGCTAAGTTTTTAAAAATTGGTTCAACCCCAAGTTTTGTAAAACGTGGAAATAACGTTTTACAAATAGAAGCAAGCAACTTGCCAATGGGAATCATTGAGGATGTTGAGGTGGATGTTGTTGGTGAACAATTAAAAACAGAGGACATTCTAATTATGATGAGTGATGGGATTTTTGAAGGGGCGCAACATGTGGAAAACCATGAATTGTGGATGAAGCGTAAAATTAAAGAATTACAAACCGATGATCCACAAGAAATTGCCGATATTATTATGGAAGAGGTCATTCGATCTAGTGATGGATATATCAATGATGATATGACGATTGTCGTTGCGAAGGTAAAGAAGAATATGCCAAAGTGGGCTACGATTCCAATTATGGGTAAACAAGCGCAATAGGGGAGCGGAAATCTCTTCAGTTTGGTTATGAGGTCTAGGTTGATACCTAGGCCTTTTTTTATAGGAGAAAGTAGCTTTATTATTTCTATGAAGATAGGGAAGGGATGTAAGATAAAAAAGTGAATTTTGTACATCTTTTTTTTGCACAAAGTTTGTAAAAGTTGTACCATTATAAGTAAGGTAAAAAGTATGTTATTGTTTGGTTTTAACGAAAGGTGATTGCGGAGTTGAGAGATACATTTGTTGAAAAAGTAGATGAGTTTGCAAAGCAGCATGATGTATTAGAGGAACATTCGACAATTGTTGTAGGAGTTTCTGGAGGCCCTGATTCTTTAGCTCTTTTATATTATTTATTAGAGAAAAGGGAAGAGAAGAAATTGAAGATTGTAGTCGCGCATGTGGATCACATGTTTAGAGGAGATGAATCCTATGAAGACTTACAATTTGTAGAAAATCTTTGCCGGAAGATTGGGGTTATTTGCGAAACGATAAGAATTAATGTATCGCAATATCAACAGCAATATGGAATGAATGCACAGGTGGCTGCTAGGGAATGCCGATATGCATTTTTGGAAAGAATAATGAAGAAATATGATGCACGATATGTAGCTCTTGGGCATCATGGAGATGATCAGATGGAGACGATTTTAATGCGTCTCGTCCGCGGGAGTACTCCGAAGGGTTATGCTGGAATTGCCGTGAAACGCCCTTTCCATGGTGGATATGTAATTAGGCCTTTGTTAGCGGTAACAAAGGAAGAGATTAATGCTTATTGTAAAAGGTTAGGGGTTACACCACGTATGGATCCAAGTAACGAAAAGGAAGTATATACGAGGAATCGATTACGTAAGTATGTTCTACCTTATTTAAAAGAGGAAAATCCGCATGTGCATGAGCGATTTCAAAATTTTAGTATGCTTATGCAAGAGGATGAGGCGTATTTGCAGGAATTAGCTTTTGAAAAGATGAATAAAGTAATTACAAAAAAAAGTGATAAACACATTGTCTTATCAATTCCTGCCTTTGAATCCATGTCTATGCCTTTACAAAGGAGAGGGATTCAACTAATATTAAACTATCTTTATGAATACAAGATTCCGTCTTCGCTTTCTTCTATACATATTGACAAAGTTATTGCATTTTTTAAGCGGACACACCCTTCAGGCTCACTTGATTTTCCTGGTGGCCTAAAAATTGTTCGTACATATGAAGAATGTAGTTTCCGATTTAAGCAAGAAATTGTTTTTCCTTTTTCACAAGTTTTATCAGTACCGGGTGCTGTTACCTTAGCAAACGGTGATGAACTTGTAGCAGAAGTAAATGAGGAATTACCAAGTAACATGAATGAAACAGTATTTGTTGCTAAGTATAATGATATATCATATCCTCTTCTTATTCGCTCTAGAGAAAACGGAGATCGCATGTCAATAAAAGGTATGAGTGGTACAAAAAAGATAAAAGCTATTTTTATTGAGGAAAAAGTACCAAAAGAAAAGAGAGAAGAGTGGCCGATTGTTTGTGATGCAAGCGGGAACATTATTTGGGTTCCGTTGTTGAAACAATCTGCATTTGCTATTTCACACGGAACAGCAGATAAGGATAAATATATGATTATTCACTACAAAAGCAAGGAGTCTTCCAGGAGGATAATGAAATGATGAATCAAGATATCGAAAAAGTATTAATTTCCGAAGAACAAATACAAGAAAAGGTGCATGAGCTAGGTGCAATTATTGCAGAGGATTACAAAAATACAGTACCTCTTGCAATCGGTGTATTAAAGGGTGCAATGCCATTTATGGCAGATTTATTGAAAAGAACAGATACATATCTTGAAATGGATTTTATGGCTGTTTCTAGCTACGGTCATTCTACAGTTTCAACAGGTGAAGTGAAAATTTTAAAAGACCTTGATACTTCTGTAGAAGGTCGCGATATTTTAATCGTTGAAGATATTATTGATAGCGGCCTTACATTAAGTTACTTAGTGGACCTATTCAAATATCGTAAGGCGAAATCTGTAAAGATTGTTACGCTACTAGATAAGCCAACTGGTCGCAAAGTCGACCTGCGAGCGGATTATGTTGGATTTACTGTTCCTCATGAATTTGTTGTAGGATATGGCTTAGATTATAAGGAGCAATATCGTAATCTTCCTTATGTTGGAGTATTGAAACCAAGCGTTTACTCAAATTAATTAAATACAGGCGTTAAAATTGGATAGGAAAGTTTTTCTATGTTACGATTTACTATAGTGTTTATGCCGTGAGAGGAGGTTAGGAATGAATCGTATCTTCCGTAATACCATCTTTTATTTACTGATATTCTTAGTAGTGATTGGAATCGTGAGCTATTTTAATGGTTCAACACAAAAAACAACATCAGTTAGCTACGATAAATTCATTACTAAACTTGAAAAAGGTGAAGTGCGTAATGTGCAGCTTCAACCAAAAAATGGTGTGTTTGAGGTAAAAGGACAATTTAGCAATGCTAGTCAGGAAGAACAATTTGTTACTTATGCACCAAATACTGAAGAATTACAAAAGAAAATTAATGACAAAGCGCAAGGTGCTGAAGTGAAGTATCAACCAGCAGAGGAAACAAGTGCTTGGGTGACATTCTTTACTTCTATCATTCCGTTTGTGATTATCTTCATCTTATTCTTCTTCTTACTAAATCAAGCTCAGGGCGGCGGTAGCCGTGTTATGAATTTCGGGAAAAGTAAGGCGAAGTTATACAATGATGAAAAGAAAAAAGTGCGCTTCAGAGATGTAGCTGGAGCAGACGAAGAGAAACAAGAACTTGTTGAGGTAGTAGAATTCTTAAAAGATCCTCGCAAGTTTGCTGAAGTTGGTGCCCGTATTCCTAAGGGTGTTCTGCTAGTTGGACCTCCAGGTACAGGTAAAACATTGCTTGCACGTGCTGTTGCAGGTGAAGCTGGCGTTCCTTTCTTCTCTATTAGTGGTTCTGATTTCGTAGAGATGTTCGTTGGTGTCGGTGCTTCCCGTGTACGTGATTTGTTTGAAAATGCGAAGAAAAATGCTCCTTGTATCATTTTTATCGATGAGATTGATGCAGTAGGTCGTCAACGTGGGGCAGGTCTTGGTGGTGGTCACGATGAACGTGAACAAACGCTAAACCAACTTCTTGTTGAAATGGATGGATTCGGTGCAAACGAAGGTATTATTATCATCGCTGCAACAAACCGTCCTGATATTCTTGACCCAGCGTTATTACGTCCAGGACGTTTTGACCGTCAAATTACAGTGGATCGTCCAGATGTAAATGGACGTGAAGCGGTACTGAAAGTACATGCACGTAACAAACCACTTGATGATGATATTAACTTAAGAGCAATTGCGACTCGCACACCAGGATTCTCTGGTGCAGATCTTGAGAACTTATTAAACGAAGCTGCATTAGTAGCTGCGCGTCAAGATAAAAAGAAAATTGACATGTCTGATATCGATGAAGCGACGGATCGTGTTATTGCAGGTCCTGCGAAGAAAAGTCGTGTCATTTCTGAAAAAGAACGTAATATTGTCGCATTCCATGAAGCGGGCCATACTGTAATTGGTGTCGTGCTTGATGAGGCGGATATCGTTCATAAAGTAACAATTGTTCCTCGTGGTCAAGCTGGTGGGTATGCGGTAATGCTTCCGAAAGAAGATCGTTACTTCATGACAAAACCAGAATTACTTGATAAAATCACTGGTTTACTTGGTGGCCGAGTGGCTGAGGAAGTTGTATTTGGTGAAGTGAGTACAGGAGCTCATAACGACTTCCAACGTGCGACTGGCATTGCGAGACGTATGGTAACGGAATTTGGTATGAGTGATAAGCTTGGACCGATGCAGTTTGGAAGCTCACAAGGTGGTCAGGTGTTCTTAGGAAGAGACTTCCATTCAGAACAAAACTACAGTGATGCAATTGCACATGACATCGATGTAGAAATGCAAACGATTATGAAAGAATGTTATGCTCGTGCAAAACAAATTCTTACTGAAAAACGTGATAAGCTTGATATTATCGCAAAAACGTTACTTGAAGTGGAAACGTTAGATGCAGAGCAAATTAATCATTTATATGATTATGGAGTTTTACCTGAGCGTAAAAAGTCCTCTGAAGATGTGAAAGTGAATATCACAATGAAAAAAGATGATGAGAACGCAGAAGATAAATAAGAAATGAAGGAGTGACAATAGTCACTCCTTTTTTCTATGCTGAGAAATTTGTGTACTTGTATATAAATTTGAAGCTTCTTTGCTTTAAAAATTGAAATAGTGAACGATCTTTTTGTAAAATGGTGAAGATGGAAAAACTGATTATATAGGTATGTATGATATGATGGCATTATCAGTTTTGTACATACTGCACAAATATAGATTAAATAAGATAAGTGGTGAGAATATGATTTTTGTATTGGATGTAGGGAATACAAATGCGGTGCTTGGTGTATTTGAAGATGGGAAACTTCGTCAGCATTGGCGCATGGAGACTGATCGTCATAAAACAGAAGATGAATATGGTATGTTAGTGAAACAGTTACTTGAACATGAAGGCCTTTCTTTTCAAGATGTGAAAGGAATTATTGTTTCTTCGGTTGTACCACCAATTATGTTTGCCTTAGAGCGTATGTGTGAGAAATATTTCAAAATTAAACCACTTGTAGTGGGACCAGGAATAAAAACAGGTTTAAATATTAAATATGAAAATCCGCGTGAGGTTGGAGCGGATCGTATTGTAAATGCTGTAGCTGGTATCCAATTATACGGAGGCCCGCTTATTATTGTCGATTTTGGAACAGCTACTACATATTGTTATATTAACGAAAATAAGCATTATATGGGCGGGGTAATTACACCAGGTATTATGATTTCGGCAGAAGCTTTATACAGTAGAGCGGCTAAACTTCCTCGTATTGAAATTACAAAACCAAGTAGTATTATTGGGAAAAATACAGTAAGTGCAATGCAAGCTGGCATTCTTTATGGGTATGTTGGACAAGTGGAAGGTATTGTGAGGCGTATGAAAGAAGAAGCTAAACAAGAACCGAAAGTTATTGCAACTGGAGGATTAGCAAAATTAATTGCAGAAGAATCTAATGTAATTGATGTTGTAGATCCGTTTTTAACATTAAAAGGCTTGCATATGCTATATGAACGTAATGCAAATTTACAGCATGAGAAGGGTGAATAAATAAGTATGAAAGATTATTTAGTAAAAGCGTTAGCGTTTGATGGAGAAGTTCGTGCGTATAGTGTACGTACAACAAATATGGTAAGTGAGGCGCAAAGACGTCATGATACATGGAGAACTGCTTCAGCAGCACTTGGGCGTTCGTTAACAGCTGGTGCAATGATGGGGGCTATGTTAAAAGGTGATCAGAAGCTGACGATTAAGGTGGAAGGAAATGGCCCACTTGGCCCAATCTTAGTGGATGCTCATGCGAATGGAGATGTGCGTGGATATGTAACGAATCCCCACGTTGATTTTGAAGCAACAGAGCAAGGGAAATTACGTGTATATCAAGCGGTAGGTACAGAAGGATTTTTAACGGTAATTAAAGATATCGGTATGCGTGAACCGTTTATCGGGCAGTCTCCAATTGTTTCGGGAGAATTAGGGGAAGATTTCACGTATTATTTTGCTGTTTCTGAGCAAACGCCTTCTTCTGTTGGTATTGGTGTCCTTGTAAATGGGGATGATAGCATACTTGCTGCAGGTGGATTTATCCTGCAAATTATGCCAGGAGCACAGGAAGAGACAATCTCCTTTATTGAAGAGCGTCTGCAAAAAATCCCACCTGTTTCAAAATTAATTGAACAAGGTCTTTCGCCAGAGGAATTATTATACGAAGTACTAGGAAAAGAAAAAGTGAAGGTATTAGAAACAATGGACGTTCAATTTAATTGTACATGTTCTCGTGAACGTATTGAGAGTGTATTAATTAGCCTCGGTAAAAAAGAATTAGAACAAGTTCGTGAGGAAGAAGATGAAACGGAAGTGCATTGTCATTTCTGTAATGAGCGATATAATTTCTCTAAAGAAGATATTACAAACTTGATTGAAAGCTTGTAAACAAAAGGGTTTTCTAGCAATTGCGAATCATCTAAATAAATTGACAAGTAAGAAAAATTCTGTCAAAATTAAAATGTAGATAAAACCAATAAAAATACTCGGTGTTAGGAGTGACAGGAATGCGAGTGGCACAATCAGTTTCAGAATTAATCGGGAAAACGCCGATCGTTAAGTTGAACCGCATCGTAGAGCAAGACAGTGCAGACATTTACTTAAAATTAGAATTCATGAACCCTGGAAGTAGCGTAAAAGATCGTATTGCATTATCTATGATCGAAGCTGCTGAAAAAAAGGGATTATTAAAAGAAGGCGATACAATTATTGAACCAACGAGTGGTAACACAGGAATTGGTTTAGCGATGGTAGCGGCTGCAAAGGGCTATAAGGCAATTTTAGTAATGCCGGAGACAATGAGTATTGAACGTCGTAACTTATTACGTGCTTATGGAGCTGAATTAGTATTAACTCCGGGTTCAGAAGGAATGGGCGGCGCAATTCGTAAGGCAACTGAATTAGCGAAAGAGCATGGTTACTTTATACCACAACAATTCCAAAACCCGGCGAATCCAGAAATTCACCGTTTGACGACAGGGCCAGAAATTGTTGAACAAATGGGTAATCAATTAGATGCATTTATCGCTGGTATCGGTACTGGTGGAACAATTACAGGTGCTGGTGAAGTGTTAAAAGAAATATATAAAGATATTAGAATTTACGCAGTAGAACCTGCAGATTCTCCGGTGTTATCTGGTGGGAAACCAGGTCCGCATAAGATTCAAGGTATTGGGGCTGGATTCGTTCCTGAAACATTGGATGTAGAAGTATATGATGAAATTATTCAAGTGAAGACAGAACAGGCATTTGAATATGCGAGAAGAGTGGCTCGTGAAGAAGGTATTTTAGTTGGTATTTCTTCAGGTGCTGTCATTTATGCCGCGACAGAAGTTGCGAAAAAGCTTGGTAAAGGGAAAAAGGTTCTTGTAATTATTCCAAGTAATGGTGAACGTTATTTAAGTACACCGCTTTATCAATTTGAATCATAATTAGTATGGCCAGAAAAAGCATTCCTGAAAAGGAATGCTTTTTCTTTTTTCGTTTGAAAATAGTGAATGACTAGAAAACTTCATGTAAAATAAGTAGTAGTAAAGTTAAAATATTTTCACTAGCTCTCAGGGACGAGTATGTCATATTAACCATCTGTAATTTGGGGTGATTAGTCTAAGGGAGTGGGATAAAAGAAGACGGGGTGTTGGTATGCAGCGAAGAAAATCTTTAGCGCTTTCTGTTCCATATCATTTAGATTTTTTTAAGCAATATAAGTTTCTTTCTCAGAATAAGAATCAACATATTTTGTTAGAAAGTGGACGTGGGGGTCGTTATAGTATTGCGGGGCTCGATCCGGTAGCGGTGATTCAGGGGAAAGATGAAACGTTACATATAAGTGAAAGCGGTAAGGAAACAATAGAGAAAGGCAATCCGTTAGATTTAATGCAAAGGTATATGGAACGATGGAGAACGAAGCATAATCCGGACTATCCGCCATTTCAAGGTGGTGCAATCGGATATTTTAGTTATGACTGTATCCGTTATATTGAAAAACTTCCTTCCCTTGCGGAGGATGATGTGGATATACCTGACATATTCTTTTTATTATTTGATGACGTGTTTGTGTATGATCAACAAGAGAATGTGTTGTGGATTATTACGCATTATATAGATGAACGTGAGGAAGCGGAAAGTCGTTTAAATGAATGGAAGAGCCTTTGGATGAAGGAAATTCCTGAAGTTAAAGTGCCATTTGAATGTCCTGAAAATAGAAATGAAGCGGTAGCTTTTACAGAAGAAGGATTTATGAAAGCTGTTCAGCGTATTCAAGAATATATTGGGGCTGGAGATGTGTTTCAAGTGAATTTGTCTACAAGACAAGAGAAAACATTACAAACACACCCACTGGAGATTTATACGAGTCTTCGTGAAATTAATCCATCACCATATATGGGATATTTAGAGTTTGGAGATTTTCAAATTGTTAGCGGTTCACCTGAATTGTTAATTAAAAAGCAAGGGAATGAAGTGAGTACCCGTCCGATTGCTGGTACACGTTCTCGTGGGAAAAACGAACAAGAAGATGAGAGTTTAGCGAAAGAGTTAATTGAAAATGAAAAGGAACGTGCAGAACACGTCATGCTTGTGGATTTAGAGCGTAATGATTTAGGGAGAGTTTGTAAGTATGGAACTGTAGAAGTAGATGAATTTATGGTCATTGAAAAATATTCGCATGTTATGCATATCGTTTCAAACGTTCGTGGTGAGGTTGAAACGGATAAGGATGCTTTCGATTTAGTAAGAGCTGTGTTTCCAGGTGGAACAATTACGGGGGCACCTAAAATACGTACGATGGAAATTATAGAGGAATTAGAACCGGTTCGCCGTGGAATTTATACAGGTTCAATTGGTTGGATTGGTTATTCAGGAGATATGGAATTAAATATTGTGATTCGTACGCTTCTTGCAAAAGATGGCCAAGCATATGTGCAGGCAGGGGCAGGAATTGTAATTGATTCAAATCCGAAATATGAGTATGAAGAATCGTTGAAAAAAGCAATCGCCTTATGGCGTGCGAAAGAAAGCAGCGAAGAAACGGTTAGGTGAGAGAAATGATATTGATGATTGATAATTATGATTCATTTACGTTTAATTTAGTGCAATTTCTTGGGGAACTTGGACAAGAGCTTATCGTCAAGCGCAATGATGAAATTACAATTTCAGATATTGAACAAATGAAACCTGACTTTCTTATGATTTCACCAGGTCCTTGTAGTCCGAATGAAGCTGGTATAAGTATGGGTGTCATTAAATATTTTGCAGGAAAGATTCCGATTTTTGGTGTGTGTCTAGGTCATCAATCGATTGCACAGGTGTTCGGAGGCGATGTTGTTCGTGCGGATCGTTTAATGCATGGAAAAACTTCTCTTATGTATCATGATGGAAACCTGATTTTTGCAGACATTCCAAATCCATTTACAGCAACGCGTTATCATTCTCTTATTGTAAAAAAAGAAACATTGCCAGAATGTTTAGAAGTGACATCTTGGACAGAAGAGGGAGAGATTATGGCGCTTCGTCATAAAACATTGCCAATTGAAGGAGTGCAGTTCCATCCGGAATCCATTATGACTTCACATGGGAAAGAGTTACTGCAGAACTTTATTCGTAGTTATAGCCCCAGTGTATCGTCATGTTAATTTATGTAAATGGTGCATATGTGGAAGCGAGTGAGGCGAAAATCTCCCCTTATGACCATGGGTATTTATATGGGCTGGGGGTTTTTGAGACATTTCGTATTTATAATGGCTATCCGTTTTTATTAGACGATCATTATGAGCGTTTAATGGATGCCCTTTCTGTATTGCAAATTGAGTGGAAGATGACGAAAGATGACGTACTTCGTATTTTGCAGGAATTACTCGTGCGAAATGGATTAGAACATGCGTATGTTCGTTTTAATGTTTCAGCTGGTATAGGTGAAATAGGCTTACAGACAGGGCTATATGAAGAGCCTTCCGTTATTGTATTTATAAAACCTTTGACGGTTCCGGGTAAAGCGGTAGAAAAGAAAGGCGTTATTTTGAATCAAAAACGAAATACGCCGGAAGGGACGTTTCGTTTAAAGTCTCATCACTATTTAAATAACATTTTAGGAAAACGTGAAATTGGAAATGTTGTGAATAAAGAAGGAATCTTCCTTACTGAAGCAGGTTATGTAGCGGAGGGGATTGTTTCGAATCTCTTTTTTGTGAAGGAGGGTGTTTTATACACGCCGTCGCTGGAAACAGGGATTTTAAATGGGATCACTCGCGCTTTTATTATAAGAATTGCTGAAGTATTAGATGTACGTGTAGAAGAAGGTTTGTTTACACAAAAGGAATTGCTTTCTGCCGATGAGGTGTTTGTAACAAATTCTATTCAAGAAATTGTCCCACTTAATCAGATTGAAGAAGTTAATTTTCCAGGTAAAGAAGGGAAGGTTACAAAGTCTTTCATGTGTGTGTATGAAATGCATAGAGAAAGTCTTTGGAGCCGAAATGAACTGCTAAGAGGAGATGTGTAGTGTGAAGTGGAATTATGATTTGCGCTGCGGCGAATATACATTGGACTTAAATAAAAAAACATTAATCATGGGGATTTTAAATGTTACACCAGATTCATTTTCAGATGGTGGAAACTACGATGAGGTGAACGCAGCTGTAAGTCATGCGAGAGAAATGGTGAGTAATGGAGCTGATATTATTGATATCGGTGGGGAATCAACTCGTCCTGGTTTCGCGAAAGTTTCGGTGGAGGAAGAATTAGGGCGTGTAATTCCGATGATTCAAGCGGTTTCGAAAGAAGTGAAAGTGCCTATTTCTATCGATACGTATAAAGCTGAAGTAGCCAAACAAGCAATTGAAGCGGGTGCTCATGTTATTAATGATGTATGGGGAGCAAAGGCGGAACCGAAAATTGCAGAAGTTGCGGCACATTATAATGTGCCGATAATTTTAATGCATAATCGCGATAACACAAATTACCGTAATCTTATGGCGGATATGATTGCGGATCTATATGAGAGTGTTAAAATTGCAAAAGGTGCAGGTGTACCTGATGAGAATATCGTTTTAGATCCGGGTATCGGTTTCGCGAAGACGCCAGAACAAAATTTAGAAGCGATGCGTAATCTAGAAAAATTACATGTGTTAGGGTATCCAGTCCTTCTTGCGACTTCGAGAAAATCGTTTATCGGTCATGTTTTAGATTTGCCGGTAGAGGAACGTGTAGAAGGCACAGGAGCATCGATTTGTCTTGGTATTGATAAAGGCTGTGAAATGATTCGTGTTCATGATGTGAAGGAAATGGCACGTATGGCAAAGATGATGGATGCAATGATTGGCAAGGGGGTAAAATGATTGGATAAAATTTATATTCATGATATGGAGTTTTATGGCTATCATGGCGTATTTCCAGAAGAGAATAAATTGGGGCAAAGATTTAAAGTGGATTTAACAGTGGAACTGGATTTAAAACAAGCGGGCGAAAGTGATAACTTAGAGTATTCGGTAAACTACGGAGAGCTCTTTGAACTTTGCAGACAAGTGGTAGAAGATCGAACATATAAGCTTGTAGAAAGTATTGCGGAAAATATAGCGGCGAATATATTGAATCAGTACGTAAGTATTTTGCGATGTACAGTAAAGGTTGTTAAACCGGATCCACCAATACCAGGGCACTATCGTGCTGTGGCGGTAGAAATTACGAGAGATCGACCATGAAAAATGTAGTATACGTTGCGTTAGGATCAAATATTGGTGATCGTTATGTTTATTTATTGCAAGCGATTGAGCTGTTAAATAAAAATCCTCATATTCAAGTGGAGGATGTCTCTTCTGTATATGAAACAGATCCAGTGGGATATACAGATCAAAATCGTTTTTTAAATTTAGTTATAAAAATTTCTACCAATTTACCGCCGCAAGAATTGTTGAAAGTAACGCAAAAGGTTGAGATAGATTTAGGAAGAAAAAGGGAAATTAGATGGGGCCCGCGAACCATTGACCTTGACGTTTTGCTCTATAATCAAGAAAATATTGAAGCAGAGAATCTTATTGTGCCGCATCCGCGGATGTTCGAAAGAGCTTTTGTTATCGTTCCGTTGTTAGAGATCAATCAAGATATAAAACAAAATATTTCACGTTCGCAAGTAGATGAAATGAAAAGGCGAGAGGGAGTAACGGTATGGAAGCAGAAAAATGGGGAAGACGCATTCGTGCTTTTCGGAAATTAAAAGGTTATACACAAGAAGGTTTTGCAAAGGAATTAGGGGTATCTGTATCTGTTTTAGGAGAAGTAGAGAGAGGGAATAGAACCCCTTCTCAAGATTTTGTAGTAGAAGTTGCTAAGACATTAAATATTTCAATAGATGAATTAATGCCAAAGTGAGGATAAAAGAAGGAGACAGTCGAGTGTTAAAGATTGCAAACATTGAGATGAAGAATCCAGTTGTACTAGCACCAATGGCGGGAGTGTGTAACTCTGCATTCCGTTTAACAGTAAAAGAATTTGGTGCAGGTTTAGTATGTGCTGAAATGGTAAGTGATAAGGCGATTTTATTTAATAACCAAAAAACATTAGATATGTTATATATCGATGAGAGAGAGAAGCCGCTAAGTTTACAAATTTTTGGCGGTGAGAAGGAAACGCTTGTTGGTGCTGCGAAATATGTAGATAAAAACACAACGGCGGATATTATCGATATCAATATGGGTTGCCCAGTTCCGAAAATTACGAAGTGTGATGCTGGTGCAAAGTGGTTATTAGATCCAGATAAAGTATATGAAATGGTAGCGGCCGTTGTAGATGCTGTTGAAAAACCAGTTACAGTTAAAATGCGTATTGGCTGGGATGAAGACCACATTTTCGCAATTGAAAATGCTAGAGCTGTGGAACGTGCAGGCGGTCAAGCGGTAGCGGTTCATGGACGTACACGTGTTCAAATGTATGAAGGGAAAGCGGATTGGGATATTATTAAACAGGTAAAACAATCTGTGAATATTCCTGTTATTGGAAATGGTGACGTAGAAACTCCTCAAGATGCGAAACGTATGCTTGATGAAGTAGGGGTAGATGGCGTTATGATTGGGCGTGCAGCTCTCGGGAACCCATGGATGATTTATCGTACAGTAAAATATTTAGAAACAGGGGAATTAATGCCGGAACCAACAGTGCGTGAGAAAATGGATGTATGTATGTTGCACTTAGATCGTCTTATTGACTTAAAGAATGAAGATATTGCAGTAAGAGAGATGAGAAAGCATGCAGCTTGGTATTTAAAAGGTGTTGGTGGTAATGCGAGAGTACGTAATGCAATTAATACTTGTAATACTCGTGAAGATCTTGCCTCTTTATTAGGTGCATTTATAGAAGAAGTAGAAACAAAACAAAAAACAATTCACGTTGGTTAAAAGGAGGAAAGAGAGAACGTTTGACATTCCTTCTCTCACTACCTATAATTACGTGAAAGAAAGAAGAACTGCCAGTATACTACTGGCAGTTTTTCTAGTTGAGTAGAAAATGATATACTGTATATATTGTAAAATTTAATAGAGCTGGAGTGATATCAATACCATGGATAACATGAACCACGAAGAATTAAATGACCAATTGCTTGTTCGTCGTGAGAAGTTACATAACTTACGTGAACAAGGGATCGATCCGTTTGGTAAACGTTTTGAACGTACGAATTCAACGAAAGAATTATTAAACTTGTATGGAGAGTTCTCTAAAGAAGAATTAGAAGAGAAAGGAATCTCTGTTTCTATTGCTGGCCGTATTATGACAAAGCGCGGTAAAGGGAAAGCAGGTTTTGCGCATATCCAAGATTTACACGGACAAGTTCAAATCTATGTTCGTAAAGATGCTGTTGGAGATGAGCAATATGAATTATTTAATACAGCTGACTTAGGTGATTTAGTAGGAATTGAAGGGAAAGTTTTCAAAACGAACGTAGGTGAGCTTTCAGTGAAAGCAACAGGATTTACGTTATTAACGAAAGCTCTTCGTCCACTTCCAGATAAATACCATGGGTTGAAAGATGTTGAACAACGTTACCGCCAACGTTACCTAGATTTAATTACGAGCATGGAGAGCCGTGAAACATTTGTTACTCGTAGTAAAATCATTCGTGAAATGAGAAGATACTTAGATGATAATGGCTACCTTGAAGTAGAAACACCAATGATGCACGCGATTGCGGGCGGTGCCTCTGCTCGCCCATTCATTACGCATCATAATGCGTTAGATATGGAATTATATATGCGTATTGCAATTGAGTTACACTTAAAACGCCTTATTGTAGGTGGCTTAGAGAAGGTATACGAAATCGGCCGTGTATTCCGTAATGAAGGTGTGTCAACACGTCATAATCCTGAATTTACAATGATCGAATTATATGAAGCATATGCTGACTATGAAGATATTATGAAACTAACAGAAAACATGATTGCTCATATCGCAAAGCAAGTACTAGGTACAACAACAATCCAGTACGGTGAGCAAGAAATTAATTTAGAGCCAGAATGGACACGTCTCCACATGGTAGATGCAATTAAACAATATTCTGGAGCAGATTTCTGGAGCCCGATGAGCGTGGAAGAAGCACGTACATTGGCGAAAGAACATGGTGTGGAAATTAAAGATACAATGGAAGTTGGTCATATTATCAATGAATTCTTCGAACAAAAAGTAGAAGAAAAGTTAATTCAACCTACATTTATCTATGGACACCCAGTGGAAATTTCTCCGCTTGCGAAAAAGAATGATGAAGATCCACGCTTTACAGATCGTTTCGAGTTATTCATTGTTGCTCGTGAGCATGCGAATGCATTTACGGAATTAAATGATCCAATCGATCAAAAAGAACGTTTTGAAGCGCAATTAAAAGAGCGTGAACAAGGTAATGATGAAGCGCATATGATGGACAATGATTATATTGAAGCACTTGAGTACGGCATGCCTCCTACAGGTGGACTTGGAATTGGTATTGATCGTCTTGTTATGCTATTAACAAATGCGCCATCTATTCGCGACGTGCTGTTATTCCCAGCGATGCGTCATAAGCAAGATTAATCCAAGCTTTGGAGATTTCTCCAAAGCTTTTCTTTTTGTCATATAGTGAAGTTAAAATGATTCATTTACTATATAGAAGAAAGGTGTCTTTATGTAGGAGGATCGATACTGTTTTTATACTTTTTGATTAGGTTAAAAATTTTATTAAAAAACTATTGCATTTTAATAAATGAACTGGTATATTTATATTCGTTGTCACGAAAGACAACAAAGAAAACAAACGAAAACAACTTTTAAGACAAAAAGTTGTTGACGAAAATATAACAAAATGTTATATTGATAAAGTCGCTTCGGCGGCAATGAGTTCTTTGAAAACTGAACGAAACAAACAACGTGAAACGTCAATTTTTATTTTAGATGCTAGACAAACTAACTTTATTGGAGAGTTTGATCCTGGCTCAGGATGAACGCTGGCGGCGTGCCTAATACATGCAAGTCGAGCGAATGGATTAAGAGCTTGCTCTTATGAAGTTAGCGGCGGACGGGTGAGTAACACGTGGGTAACCTGCCCATAAGACTGGGATAACTCCGGGAAACCGGGGCTAATACCGGATAACATTTTGCACCGCATGGTGCGAAATTCAAAGGCGGCTTCGGCTGTCACTTATGGATGGACCCGCGTCGCATTAGCTAGTTGGTGAGGTAACGGCTCACCAAGGCAACGATGCGTAGCCGACCTGAGAGGGTGATCGGCCACACTGGGACTGAGACACGGCCCAGACTCCTACGGGAGGCAGCAGTAGGGAATCTTCCGCAATGGACGAAAGTCTGACGGAGCAACGCCGCGTGAGTGATGAAGGCTTTCGGGTCGTAAAACTCTGTTGTTAGGGAAGAACAAGTGCTAGTTGAATAAGCTGGCACCTTGACGGTACCTAACCAGAAAGCCACGGCTAACTACGTGCCAGCAGCCGCGGTAATACGTAGGTGGCAAGCGTTATCCGGAATTATTGGGCGTAAAGCGCGCGCAGGTGGTTTCTTAAGTCTGATGTGAAAGCCCACGGCTCAACCGTGGAGGGTCATTGGAAACTGGGAGACTTGAGTGCAGAAGAGGAAAGTGGAATTCCATGTGTAGCGGTGAAATGCGTAGAGATATGGAGGAACACCAGTGGCGAAGGCGACTTTCTGGTCTGTAACTGACACTGAGGCGCGAAAGCGTGGGGAGCAAACAGGATTAGATACCCTGGTAGTCCACGCCGTAAACGATGAGTGCTAAGTGTTAGAGGGTTTCCGCCCTTTAGTGCTGAAGTTAACGCATTAAGCACTCCGCCTGGGGAGTACGGCCGCAAGGCTGAAACTCAAAGGAATTGACGGGGGCCCGCACAAGCGGTGGAGCATGTGGTTTAATTCGAAGCAACGCGAAGAACCTTACCAGGTCTTGACATCCTCTGACAACCCTAGAGATAGGGCTTCCCCTTCGGGGGCAGAGTGACAGGTGGTGCATGGTTGTCGTCAGCTCGTGTCGTGAGATGTTGGGTTAAGTCCCGCAACGAGCGCAACCCTTGATCTTAGTTGCCATCATTAAGTTGGGCACTCTAAGGTGACTGCCGGTGACAAACCGGAGGAAGGTGGGGATGACGTCAAATCATCATGCCCCTTATGACCTGGGCTACACACGTGCTACAATGGACGGTACAAAGAGCTGCAAGACCGCGAGGTGGAGCTAATCTCATAAAACCGTTCTCAGTTCGGATTGTAGGCTGCAACTCGCCTACATGAAGCTGGAATCGCTAGTAATCGCGGATCAGCATGCCGCGGTGAATACGTTCCCGGGCCTTGTACACACCGCCCGTCACACCACGAGAGTTTGTAACACCCGAAGTCGGTGGGGTAACCTTTTTGGAGCCAGCCGCCTAAGGTGGGACAGATGATTGGGGTGAAGTCGTAACAAGGTAGCCGTATCGGAAGGTGCGGCTGGATCACCTCCTTTCTATGGAGAATTGATGAACGCTGTTCATCAATATAAGTTTCCGTGTTTCGTTTTGTTCAGTTTTGAGAGAACTATCTCTCAGAAATAAATGTATGTTCTTTGAAAACTAGATAACAGTGTAGCTCATATTTTTTAATTTTAGTTTGGTTAAGTTAGAAAGGGCGCACGGTGGATGCCTTGACACTAGGAGTCGATGAAGGACGGGACTAACGCCGATATGCTTCGGGGAGCTGTAAGTAAGCTTTGATCCGAAGATTTCCGAATGGGGAAACCCACCATACGTAATGGTATGGTATCCTTACCTGAATACATAGGGTATGGAAGACAGACCCAGGGAACTGAAACATCTAAGTACCTGGAGGAAGAGAAAGCAAATGCGATTTCCTGAGTAGCGGCGAGCGAAACGGAATCTAGCCCAAACCAAGAGGCTTGCCTCTTGGGGTTGTAGGACATTCTATACGGAGTTACAAAGGAACGAGGTAGACGAAGCAGCCTGGAAAGGCTCGTCACAGAGGGTAACAACCCCGTAGTCGAAACTTCGTTCTCTCTTGAATGTATCCTGAGTACGGCGGAACACGTGAAATTCCGTCGGAATCTGGGAGGACCATCTCCCAAGGCTAAATACTACCTAGTGATCGATAGTGAACCAGTACCGTGAGGGAAAGGTGAAAAGCACCCCGGAAGGGGAGTGAAAGAGATCCTGAAACCGTGTGCCTACAAATAGTCAGAGCCCGTTAATGGGTGATGGCGTGCCTTTTGTAGAATGAACCGGCGAGTTACGATCCCGTGCGAGGTTAAGCTGAAGAGGCGGAGCCGTAGCGAAAGCGAGTCTGAATAGGGCGTTTAGTACGTGGTCGTAGACCCGAAACCAGGTGATCTACCCATGTCCAGGGTGAAGTTCAGGTAACACTGAATGGAGGCCCGAACCCACGCACGTTGAAAAGTGCGGGGATGAGGTGTGGGTAGCGGAGAAATTCCAATCGAACCTGGAGATAGCTGGTTCTCCCCGAAATAGCTTTAGGGCTAGCCTTAAGTGTAAGAGTCTTGGAGGTAGAGCACTGATTGAACTAGGGGTCCTCATCGGATTACCGAATTCAGTCAAACTCCGAATGCCAATGACTTATCCTTAGGAGTCAGACTGCGAGTGATAAGATCCGTAGTCAAGAGGGAAACAGCCCAGATCGCCAGCTAAGGTCCCAAAGTGTGTATTAAGTGGAAAAGGATGTGGAGTTGCTTAGACAACTAGGATGTTGGCTTAGAAGCAGCCACCATTTAAAGAGTGCGTAATAGCTCACTAGTCGAGTGACTCTGCGCCGAAAATGTACCGGGGCTAAATACACCACCGAAGCTGCGAATTGATACCTATGGTATCAGTGGTAGGGGAGCGTTCTAAGGGCAGTGAAGTCAGACCGTAAGGACTGGTGGAGCGCTTAGAAGTGAGAATGCCGGTATGAGTAGCGAAAGACGGGTGAGAATCCCGTCCACCGAATGCCTAAGGTTTCCTGAGGAAGGCTCGTCCGCTCAGGGTTAGTCAGGACCTAAGCCGAGGCCGACAGGCGTAGGCGATGGACAACAGGTTGATATTCCTGTACCACCTCTTTATCGTTTGAGCAATGGAGGGACGCAGAAGGATAGAAGAAGCGTGCGATTGGTTGTGCACGTCCAAGCAGTTAGGCTGATAAGTAGGCAAATCCGCTTATCGTGAAGGCTGAGCTGTGATGGGGAAGCTCCTTATGGAGCGAAGTCTTTGATTCCCCGCTGCCAAGAAAAGCTTCTAGCGAGATAAAAGGTGCCTGTACCGCAAACCGACACAGGTAGGCGAGGAGAGAATCCTAAGGTGTGCGAGAGAACTCTGGTTAAGGAACTCGGCAAAATGACCCCGTAACTTCGGGAGAAGGGGTGCTTTCTTAACGGAAAGCCGCAGTGAATAGGCCCAAGCGACTGTTTAGCAAAAACACAGGTCTCTGCGAAGCCGTAAGGCGAAGTATAGGGGCTGACACCTGCCCGGTGCTGGAAGGTTAAGGAGAGGGGTTAGCGTAAGCGAAGCTCTGAACTGAAGCCCCAGTAAACGGCGGCCGTAACTATAACGGTCCTAAGGTAGCGAAATTCCTTGTCGGGTAAGTTCCGACCCGCACGAAAGGTGTAACGATTTGGGCACTGTCTCAACCAGAGACTCGGTGAAATTATAGTACCTGTGAAGATGCAGGTTACCCGCGACAGGACGGAAAGACCCCGTGGAGCTTTACTGTAGCCTGATATTGAATTTTGGTACAGTTTGTACAGGATAGGCGGGAGCCTTTGAAACCGGAGCGCTAGCTTCGGTGGAGGCGCTGGTGGGATACCGCCCTGACTGTATTGAAATTCTAACCTACGGGTCTTATCGACCCGGGAGACAGTGTCAGGTGGGCAGTTTGACTGGGGCGGTCGCCTCCTAAAGTGTAACGGAGGCGCCCAAAGGTTCCCTCAGAATGGTTGGAAATCATTCGTAGAGTGCAAAGGCATAAGGGAGCTTGACTGCGAGACCTACAAGTCGAGCAGGGACGAAAGTCGGGCTTAGTGATCCGGTGGTTCCGCATGGAAGGGCCATCGCTCAACGGATAAAAGCTACCCCGGGGATAACAGGCTTATCTCCCCCAAGAGTCCACATCGACGGGGAGGTTTGGCACCTCGATGTCGGCTCATCGCATCCTGGGGCTGTAGTCGGTCCCAAGGGTTGGGCTGTTCGCCCATTAAAGCGGTACGCGAGCTGGGTTCAGAACGTCGTGAGACAGTTCGGTCCCTATCCGTCGTGGGCGTAGGAAATTTGAGAGGAGCTGTCCTTAGTACGAGAGGACCGGGATGGACGCACCGCTGGTGTACCAGTTGTTCTGCCAAGGGCATAGCTGGGTAGCTATGTGCGGAAGGGATAAGTGCTGAAAGCATCTAAGCATGAAGCCCCCCTCAAGATGAGATTTCCCATAGCGTAAGCTAGTAAGATCCCTGAAAGATGATCAGGTTGATAGGTTCGAGGTGGAAGCATGGTGACATGTGGAGCTGACGAATACTAATAGATCGAGGACTTAACCATATAATATGAAGCAAATGTTATCTAGTTTTGAAGGAATATATATTTAAAATTCCTGTTGACATTCTAAAAAGAATGTGTATAATAATAAAAGTCTGGTAATGATGGCAGAGAGGTCACACCCGTTCCCATACCGAACACGGAAGTTAAGCTCTCTAGCGCCGATGGTAGTTGGGACCTTGTCCCTGTGAGAGTAGGACGTTGCCAGGCAAATGGAGGATTAGCTCAGCTGGGAGAGCACCTGCCTTACAAGCAGGGGGTCGGCGGTTCGATCCCGTCATCCTCCACCATATACGCCGGCTTAGCTCAATTGGTAGAGCAACTGACTTGTAATCAGTAGGTTGGGGGTTCAAGTCCTCTAGCCGGCACCAGTTTTTCTTGTACGAGCCATTAGCTCAGTTGGTAGAGCATCTGACTTTTAATCAGAGGGTCGAAGGTTCGAGTCCTTCATGGCTCACCATTTATAATAATTCGCGGGTGTGGCGGAATTGGCAGACGCACCAGACTTAGGATCTGGCGCCTTTGGCGTGGGGGTTCGACTCCCTTCACCCGCACTTTATAAGCGAAATCAATTTCATATCGAGCGGAAGTAGTTCAGTGGTAGAATACAACCTTGCCAAGGTTGGGGTCGCGGGTTCGAATCCCGTCTTCCGCTCCAATTTACAATATGATATGCCGGGGTGGCGGAACAGGCAGACGCACAGGACTTAAAATCCTGCGGTGGGTGACCACCGTGCGGGTTCGACCCCCGCCCTCGGCACCATATGCGCCCGTAGCTCAATTGGATAGAGCGTTTGACTACGGATCAAAAGGTTAGGGGTTCGAGTCCTCTCGGGCGCGCTTTTCCTTCGGGAAGTGGCTCAGCTTGGTAGAGCACCTGGTTTGGGACCAGGGGGTCGCAGGTTCAAATCCTGTCTTCCCGATACTTATTTTGGGGCCTTAGCTCAGCTGGGAGAGCGCCTGCCTTGCACGCAGGAGGTCAGCGGTTCGATCCCGCTAGGCTCCACCAAAAGTTCTTTGAAAACTGAACGAAACAAACAACGTGAAACGTCAATTTTTATTTTAGATGCTAGACAAACTAACTTTATTGGAGAGTTTGATCCTGGCTCAGGATGAACGCTGGCGGCGTGCCTAATACATGCAAGTCGAGCGAATGGATTAAGAGCTTGCTCTTATGAAGTTAGCGGCGGACGGGTGAGTAACACGTGGGTAACCTGCCCATAAGACTGGGATAACTCCGGGAAACCGGGGCTAATACCGGATAACATTTTGCACCGCATGGTGCGAAATTCAAAGGCGGCTTCGGCTGTCACTTATGGATGGACCCGCGTCGCATTAGCTAGTTGGTGAGGTAACGGCTCACCAAGGCAACGATGCGTAGCCGACCTGAGAGGGTGATCGGCCACACTGGGACTGAGACACGGCCCAGACTCCTACGGGAGGCAGCAGTAGGGAATCTTCCGCAATGGACGAAAGTCTGACGGAGCAACGCCGCGTGAGTGATGAAGGCTTTCGGGTCGTAAAACTCTGTTGTTAGGGAAGAACAAGTGCTAGTTGAATAAGCTGGCACCTTGACGGTACCTAACCAGAAAGCCACGGCTAACTACGTGCCAGCAGCCGCGGTAATACGTAGGTGGCAAGCGTTATCCGGAATTATTGGGCGTAAAGCGCGCGCAGGTGGTTTCTTAAGTCTGATGTGAAAGCCCACGGCTCAACCGTGGAGGGTCATTGGAAACTGGGAGACTTGAGTGCAGAAGAGGAAAGTGGAATTCCATGTGTAGCGGTGAAATGCGTAGAGATATGGAGGAACACCAGTGGCGAAGGCGACTTTCTGGTCTGTAACTGACACTGAGGCGCGAAAGCGTGGGGAGCAAACAGGATTAGATACCCTGGTAGTCCACGCCGTAAACGATGAGTGCTAAGTGTTAGAGGGTTTCCGCCCTTTAGTGCTGAAGTTAACGCATTAAGCACTCCGCCTGGGGAGTACGGCCGCAAGGCTGAAACTCAAAGGAATTGACGGGGGCCCGCACAAGCGGTGGAGCATGTGGTTTAATTCGAAGCAACGCGAAGAACCTTACCAGGTCTTGACATCCTCTGACAACCCTAGAGATAGGGCTTCCCCTTCGGGGGCAGAGTGACAGGTGGTGCATGGTTGTCGTCAGCTCGTGTCGTGAGATGTTGGGTTAAGTCCCGCAACGAGCGCAACCCTTGATCTTAGTTGCCATCATTAAGTTGGGCACTCTAAGGTGACTGCCGGTGACAAACCGGAGGAAGGTGGGGATGACGTCAAATCATCATGCCCCTTATGACCTGGGCTACACACGTGCTACAATGGACGGTACAAAGAGCTGCAAGACCGCGAGGTGGAGCTAATCTCATAAAACCGTTCTCAGTTCGGATTGTAGGCTGCAACTCGCCTACATGAAGCTGGAATCGCTAGTAATCGCGGATCAGCATGCCGCGGTGAATACGTTCCCGGGCCTTGTACACACCGCCCGTCACACCACGAGAGTTTGTAACACCCGAAGTCGGTGGGGTAACCTTTTTGGAGCCAGCCGCCTAAGGTGGGACAGATGATTGGGGTGAAGTCGTAACAAGGTAGCCGTATCGGAAGGTGCGGCTGGATCACCTCCTTTCTATGGAGAATTGATGAACGCTGTTCATCAATATAAGTTTCCGTGTTTCGTTTTGTTCAGTTTTGAGAGAACTATCTCTCAGAAATAAATGTATGTTCTTTGAAAACTAGATAACAGTGTAGCTCATATTTTTTAATTTTAGTTTGGTTAAGTTAGAAAGGGCGCACGGTGGATGCCTTGACACTAGGAGTCGATGAAGGACGGGACTAACGCCGATATGCTTCGGGGAGCTGTAAGTAAGCTTTGATCCGAAGATTTCCGAATGGGGAAACCCACCATACGTAATGGTATGGTATCCTTACCTGAATACATAGGGTATGGAAGACAGACCCAGGGAACTGAAACATCTAAGTACCTGGAGGAAGAGAAAGCAAATGCGATTTCCTGAGTAGCGGCGAGCGAAACGGAATCTAGCCCAAACCAAGAGGCTTGCCTCTTGGGGTTGTAGGACATTCTATACGGAGTTACAAAGGAACGAGGTAGACGAAGCAGCCTGGAAAGGCTCGTCACAGAGGGTAACAACCCCGTAGTCGAAACTTCGTTCTCTCTTGAATGTATCCTGAGTACGGCGGAACACGTGAAATTCCGTCGGAATCTGGGAGGACCATCTCCCAAGGCTAAATACTACCTAGTGATCGATAGTGAACCAGTACCGTGAGGGAAAGGTGAAAAGCACCCCGGAAGGGGAGTGAAAGAGATCCTGAAACCGTGTGCCTACAAATAGTCAGAGCCCGTTAATGGGTGATGGCGTGCCTTTTGTAGAATGAACCGGCGAGTTACGATCCCGTGCGAGGTTAAGCTGAAGAGGCGGAGCCGTAGCGAAAGCGAGTCTGAATAGGGCGTTTAGTACGTGGTCGTAGACCCGAAACCAGGTGATCTACCCATGTCCAGGGTGAAGTTCAGGTAACACTGAATGGAGGCCCGAACCCACGCACGTTGAAAAGTGCGGGGATGAGGTGTGGGTAGCGGAGAAATTCCAATCGAACCTGGAGATAGCTGGTTCTCCCCGAAATAGCTTTAGGGCTAGCCTTAAGTGTAAGAGTCTTGGAGGTAGAGCACTGATTGAACTAGGGGTCCTCATCGGATTACCGAATTCAGTCAAACTCCGAATGCCAATGACTTATCCTTAGGAGTCAGACTGCGAGTGATAAGATCCGTAGTCAAGAGGGAAACAGCCCAGATCGCCAGCTAAGGTCCCAAAGTGTGTATTAAGTGGAAAAGGATGTGGAGTTGCTTAGACAACTAGGATGTTGGCTTAGAAGCAGCCACCATTTAAAGAGTGCGTAATAGCTCACTAGTCGAGTGACTCTGCGCCGAAAATGTACCGGGGCTAAATACACCACCGAAGCTGCGAATTGATACCTATGGTATCAGTGGTAGGGGAGCGTTCTAAGGGCAGTGAAGTCAGACCGTAAGGACTGGTGGAGCGCTTAGAAGTGAGAATGCCGGTATGAGTAGCGAAAGACGGGTGAGAATCCCGTCCACCGAATGCCTAAGGTTTCCTGAGGAAGGCTCGTCCGCTCAGGGTTAGTCAGGACCTAAGCCGAGGCCGACAGGCGTAGGCGATGGACAACAGGTTGATATTCCTGTACCACCTCTTTATCGTTTGAGCAATGGAGGGACGCAGAAGGATAGAAGAAGCGTGCGATTGGTTGTGCACGTCCAAGCAGTTAGGCTGATAAGTAGGCAAATCCGCTTATCGTGAAGGCTGAGCTGTGATGGGGAAGCTCCTTATGGAGCGAAGTCTTTGATTCCCCGCTGCCAAGAAAAGCTTCTAGCGAGATAAAAGGTGCCTGTACCGCAAACCGACACAGGTAGGCGAGGAGAGAATCCTAAGGTGTGCGAGAGAACTCTGGTTAAGGAACTCGGCAAAATGACCCCGTAACTTCGGGAGAAGGGGTGCTTTCTTAACGGAAAGCCGCAGTGAATAGGCCCAAGCGACTGTTTAGCAAAAACACAGGTCTCTGCGAAGCCGTAAGGCGAAGTATAGGGGCTGACACCTGCCCGGTGCTGGAAGGTTAAGGAGAGGGGTTAGCGTAAGCGAAGCTCTGAACTGAAGCCCCAGTAAACGGCGGCCGTAACTATAACGGTCCTAAGGTAGCGAAATTCCTTGTCGGGTAAGTTCCGACCCGCACGAAAGGTGTAACGATTTGGGCACTGTCTCAACCAGAGACTCGGTGAAATTATAGTACCTGTGAAGATGCAGGTTACCCGCGACAGGACGGAAAGACCCCGTGGAGCTTTACTGTAGCCTGATATTGAATTTTGGTACAGTTTGTACAGGATAGGCGGGAGCCTTTGAAACCGGAGCGCTAGCTTCGGTGGAGGCGCTGGTGGGATACCGCCCTGACTGTATTGAAATTCTAACCTACGGGTCTTATCGACCCGGGAGACAGTGTCAGGTGGGCAGTTTGACTGGGGCGGTCGCCTCCTAAAGTGTAACGGAGGCGCCCAAAGGTTCCCTCAGAATGGTTGGAAATCATTCGTAGAGTGCAAAGGCATAAGGGAGCTTGACTGCGAGACCTACAAGTCGAGCAGGGACGAAAGTCGGGCTTAGTGATCCGGTGGTTCCGCATGGAAGGGCCATCGCTCAACGGATAAAAGCTACCCCGGGGATAACAGGCTTATCTCCCCCAAGAGTCCACATCGACGGGGAGGTTTGGCACCTCGATGTCGGCTCATCGCATCCTGGGGCTGTAGTCGGTCCCAAGGGTTGGGCTGTTCGCCCATTAAAGCGGTACGCGAGCTGGGTTCAGAACGTCGTGAGACAGTTCGGTCCCTATCCGTCGTGGGCGTAGGAAATTTGAGAGGAGCTGTCCTTAGTACGAGAGGACCGGGATGGACGCACCGCTGGTGTACCAGTTGTTCTGCCAAGGGCATAGCTGGGTAGCTATGTGCGGAAGGGATAAGTGCTGAAAGCATCTAAGCATGAAGCCCCCCTCAAGATGAGATTTCCCATAGCGTAAGCTAGTAAGATCCCTGAAAGATGATCAGGTTGATAGGTTCGAGGTGGAAGCATGGTGACATGTGGAGCTGACGAATACTAATAGATCGAGGACTTAACCATATAATATGAAGCAAATGTTATCTAGTTTTGAAGGAATATACCTTCAATAGTTTGGTGATGATGGCAGAGAGGTCACACCCGTTCCCATACCGAACACGGAAGTTAAGCTCTCTAGCGCCGATGGTAGTTGGGACCTTGTCCCTGTGAGAGTAGGACGTCGCCAAGCAATTAAAGCACGAGTCAATTGACTCGTGCTTTTTTGTATATTTTTTTATTTGGTATTAATATGTACAAATAAAAATGAGAAGTTAATTCTGTTGTATAAAATATAAACGTAGTGATTAAAGAAAAGAAATTTTGGCTAGGATAGTGAGGAAGCAAAAGAGTTGCAAATTTCTTTAATACGTATATAATTAAAGTCAAAGATAGTCAAAGTCAATAAAGGTGGCGGATAAATGAGAAATATATCTGATATCATTGAGCAATATCTAAAGCAAGTTATTGACTTAAGCAATAATAATGTGATTGAGATTAAGAGAAATGAGATTGCGGATCGATTTGATTGTGTTCCGTCTCAAATTAATTATGTAATCAATACTCGCTTTACGTTGGAAAGAGGATTTGTAGTTGAAAGTAAACGAGGCGGGGGAGGTTACATTCGCATTATCAAGGTCAAATTGCATGATGATATAGACATTATTGATCAAATGCTTCATATGATCGAGCATAGTATTGCGCAAGGGAATGCGGAAAGTATCATTATACGATTAGTGGAAGAAGATATTGTGACCAATCGGGAAGCAAAACTTATGCTGAGCGTATTAGATCGATCTGTATTATTAATGGATTTACCTTCTAGAGATGAACTTAGGGCTCGAATATTATGCGCAATGTTAAGGACACTGAAATATAAATAAATACAGCTTTTGTTAAGAAATGTTTTTAGCGGTAATTCATTTTATAGTGGAACTTTTTACAGACAAGATTAAGTGAACAAAATAATCTAGTGGTGTATAAAAAGTATCATGAGGTAGATCGTTCCTATTGTAAAGGTGGGGATATAAGATGATTTGTCAAAATTGTAATATAAGACCAGCAGCATTACATTATACAAAAGTAATAAACGGACAAAAGACGGAAGTTCATCTTTGTGAGCAATGTGCAGAGCAAAATGGCTATACGTCTTTCTTTCAATCACCACAATCTAGTTTTTCCTTCCATGACTTACTAGCTGGATTGCTACATGGAGAACCATCAATGTTTGAAAACCAAGAGGATAGTTTTTCAGATGAAAGAGTATTACGATGTCCAACTTGTAATATGACATATAAACAATTTGCAAAAGTAGGTCGCTTTGGATGTGCTTCTTGTTATGAGACATTTAAGGAACAACAACTAAAGCCAATGTTGAAGCGGCTTCATGGTGGTCATACACATCATTGTGGAAAAATTCCCGAGCGTATGGGAGGAAATATTCATCTAAAGAAAGAATTAGATGAACTAAAATTAAAATTAAAGCAATGTGTACAGAAAGAAGAATTTGAAAAAGCAGCTCAAACGCGTGATCAAATCCGAAGTATTGAAAATCAGCTTAGTGAGCATAGAGAGGGGGAATAGTTCTATGTCACTGGATCGTATTATGAACGAAGCAATTAGTCCGTGGATGAGGGGAGATGGCCCCGATTCTGATATTGTTTTAAGTAGTCGTATTCGTTTGGCTCGTAATTTAAAAGATTATCATTTCCCTATTATGCAAACTGATGAAGAAGCTAAGCAGATTACTAATTTATTTCAAAAGAAGTTTGTAAATCAGAAAGTGAAATCCCTCGGGAATTTTGAACTATTAAAAATGAATGAACTAAAACCGCTTCAGCGAAGGGTTTTAGTAGAAAAACATTTAATTAGTCCTAATCTTGCTGGAACGGAATTTGGTGCTTGTCTACTATCAGAAAGTGAACATATAAGTGTGATGCTTAATGAAGAAGATCATGTGCGAATTCAATGTTTGTTCTCAGGGCTGCAATTATCAGAAGCACTGCAAAGCGCAAACAAAATGGATACATGGATTGAAAAAGCAGTTGAATATGCTTTTGATGAATCGCTTGGCTATATTACCAGTTGCCCCACAAATGTTGGTACGGGGTTACGGGCTTCTGTGATGATGCATTTACCAGCACTTGTTTTGACGAAACGGATAAATCGTATTATACAAGCAATTCAACAATTAGGTTTAGTCGTAAGAGGAATATACGGTGAAGGTAGCGAAGCCTTAGGTAATATATTTCAAGTTTCTAATCAAATGACATTAGGAAAATCAGAAGAAGATATTATAGCAGATTTAGAGAGTGTTGTTCATCAGCTTATACAACAAGAGAGAGTAGCTCGAGAACTAATTATGAAAAATTCAAGTATTGAACTTGAAGACCGAGTATATCGTTCTTACGGTGTACTGGCTAATAGTCGATTAATTCAATCGGCAGAAGCTGCTACTTGTCTGTCAGATATGCGGTTAGGTATTGATCTTGATTATATAAAAAATATATCAAGAAATATTTTAACAGAGTTAATGGTACTAACTCAGCCGGGAATTTTACAGCAATACGCGGGAGGTCCTTTAAGCCCAGAAGAAAGGGATTATCGAAGGGCGACATTAATCCGTGAAAGACTACGAATTGAACAAAATTGAGCGCAAGTAGGAGGCGATTTCTATGATGTTTGGAAGATTTACAGAAAGAGCACAGAAAGTATTAGCTTTATCTCAAGAAGAAGCAATTCGCATTGGGCATAATAATATTGGTACAGAACATATTTTACTTGGGCTTGTACGTGAAGGGGAAGGAATTGCAGCTAAAGCGTTAATTGCTCTTGGGCTAAGTCCAGAGAAGGTACAAAAAGAGGTAGAGGCATTAATTGGTCGTGGAACAGAGATGTCTCAAACTGTTCATTATACACCGCGTGCCAAAAAAGTAATTGAGTTATCAATGGATGAGGCACGTAAGCTTGGTCATTCTTATGTTGGAACGGAACATATTTTACTAGGGTTGATCCGTGAAGGTGAAGGTGTTGCAGCGCGTGTTTTAAATAACTTAGGCGTAAGTTTAAACAAAGCAAGACAACAAGTATTGCAGCTCCTTGGAAGCAATGAAGCTACATCAGGCCATCAAGGTGGTGCATCAGCAAATGCAAATACACCAACGCTTGATAGTTTAGCGCGAGATTTGACAGTTGTTGCACGTGAAGGACGCTTAGATCCTGTTATTGGCCGTAGTAAAGAGATTCAACGTGTTATTGAAGTATTGAGCCGTAGAACTAAGAATAACCCGGTATTAATTGGAGAACCTGGGGTAGGTAAAACAGCAATTGCTGAAGGTCTAGCACAGCAAATTGTAAATAATGAAGTTCCAGAAACATTACGCGATAAGCGTGTTATGACGTTAGATATGGGTACAGTTGTTGCTGGCACGAAATACCGTGGTGAGTTTGAGGATCGTTTAAAGAAAGTGATGGATGAAATTCGCCAAGCTGGTAATATCATTCTATTTATTGATGAACTTCATACATTAATTGGTGCAGGTGGTGCAGAAGGTGCAATTGACGCATCCAATATTTTGAAACCATCATTAGCACGTGGTGAATTGCAATGTATTGGGGCGACAACATTAGATGAGTATCGTAAATACATTGAAAAAGATGCAGCACTAGAAAGACGTTTCCAACCAATTCATGTTGACGAGCCAAGCTTAGAAGAATCGGTTCAAATTTTAAGAGGGTTACGCGATCGTTACGAGGCACATCACCGCGTTTCCATTACAGATGATGCAATTGAAGCAGCTGTAAAACTTTCGGATCGTTATATTACAGATCGTTTCTTACCTGATAAAGCAATTGACTTAATCGATGAAGCAGCTTCAAAAGTACGCTTACGTTCTTATACAACACCACCAAATTTAAAAGAACTTGAAGTGAAACTTGAAGAAATTCGAAAAGAAAAGGATGCAGCCGTACAGAGCCAAGAATTTGAAAAGGCAGCTTCTTTACGAGATATGGAACAACGTTTACGTGAAAAATTAGAGGATACAAAACGTCAGTGGAAAGAGCAGCAAGGAAAAGAAAATTCAGAAGTAACAGTAGAAGACATTGCAAATGTTGTTTCTACGTGGACGCGTATTCCGGTTTCTAAACTTGCACAAACAGAAACAAATAAATTATTGAATCTAGAATCCATTTTACATGACCGTTTAATTGGCCAAGATGAAGCTGTTGTCGCAGTAGCGAAAGCAGTGCGCCGCGCAAGAGCGGGTTTAAAAGATCCGAAACGCCCAATTGGTTCATTTATTTTCTTAGGACCGACTGGTGTAGGTAAAACGGAGCTTGCGCGTGCATTAGCAGAATCTATGTTTGGTGATGAAGATGCAATGATTCGTATTGATATGTCTGAGTATATGGAGAAACATTCTACTTCTCGCTTAGTGGGGTCTCCGCCAGGATATGTGGGATATGAAGAAGGCGGCCAATTAACAGAAAAAGTTCGTCGCAAACCATATTCTGTCGTGCTGCTAGATGAAGTAGAGAAGGCACATCCAGATGTATTTAACATTTTACTGCAAGTGCTAGAAGATGGGCGTTTAACAGACTCTAAAGGGCGTACAGTTGATTTCCGAAATACAATTGTTATTATGACATCTAACGTTGGTGCCGAAGCATTAAAACGTAATAAACATCTCGGTTTTAACGTACAAGATGAGAGCCGTGATTATTCAGATATGAAGGGTAAAGTAATGGATGAATTGAAAAAAGCATTTCGTCCAGAGTTCTTAAACCGTATTGATGAAATCATTGTTTTCCATATGCTTGAGAAAAAACATATTCAAGAAATTGTAACGCTTATGGTTAATCAATTAGTAAATCGGTTAAAAGAACAAGAGATTGAATTAGAGTTAACAAGTGCAGCAATTGAAGCGATTGCTGATAAAGGATTCGATCGTGAGTATGGTGCTCGTCCACTTCGTCGAGCAATCCAAAAACATGTGGAAGATCGATTATCAGAAGAACTTCTAAAAGGAGAAATTGAGAAAGGTCAAAAAGTTGTCTTTGACGCCGAAGGGGAATCATTTGTCATTCGCAGTGTAGAAAAGGTAAAATAAGTATAGACAAACAAGGAGGGCTAAATAATAGCCCTCTTTCTTGTACGAGAAGGATGTATGTTTATAGATGAAAGTGAAGTGAAGTAAAAACAAGATGGCTAAAAAGAAAACGAGATTTATATGTCAAGAATGTGGTTATCAGTCACCAAAATATATGGGTAAGTGCCCCGGATGTGGGCAATGGAATACGCTTGTCGAAGAGATGGAACAAGTTGTATCATCGCGTCGCATCAACTATGCAAATGCGATTCAAACGGAAGTAACAAAGCCAAGGCGTCTTACAGAAGTAGAAACAAAGTCAGAGGCACGGATTGAAACAAAATTTCAAGAATTTAATCGTGTACTCGGTGGAGGAATTGTTGACGGTTCCCTCGTACTTATTGGAGGAGATCCTGGAATTGGAAAATCAACCTTACTACTACAAATATCATCGCAATTAGCAGATTCTTCGTATGATGTATTGTATATATCTGGTGAAGAATCAGCAAAACAAATTAAACTTCGTGCAGATCGTCTACATGTAAATGGAAGCAACTTATTTGTTGTTTCGGAAACAGATTTACAGCGAATTGCGGCACATATTGATGAAATGAACCCTTCCTTTGTTGTCATTGATTCCATTCAAACTATTTATTTGCCAGAAGTAACTTCAGCACCAGGTAGTGTTTCACAAGTACGTGAATGTACAGCGGAACTGATGAAACTTGCAAAAACGAAAGGAATTCCAATTTTTATCGTAGGACATGTAACGAAAGAAGGGGCAATTGCAGGACCGCGTATGTTAGAACATATGGTGGATGCGGTTCTTTATTTTGAAGGAGACCGTCATCATACATATCGTATTTTGCGAGCGGTTAAAAATCGCTTTGGTTCTACAAATGAGATGGGTATTTTTGAAATGAAGGAACTCGGTCTTGCGGAAGTATTAAATCCTTCTGAAATTTTTCTAGAAGAAAGGCCTGTTGGAGTTGCTGGCTCTACAGTTGTTGCTTCTATGGAAGGGACAAGGCCTGTTTTAGTAGAAATACAAGCATTAATTTCTCCTACTAGTTTTGGAAATCCACGAAGAATGGCTACAGGGATTGATCATAATCGTGTATCGCTTATTATGGCAGTGCTAGAAAAAAGAGCAGGTTTATTATTGCAAAACCAAGATGCGTATTTAAAGGTTGCTGGAGGATTGAGATTGGATGAACCAGCAATTGATTTGGCGGTGGCTTTAAGTATTGCATCGAGTTTTCGAGATAAGTCAACTGCCCCAACCGATGCGGTAATAGGAGAAGTTGGGTTAACTGGAGAAGTAAGAAGGGTATCGAGAATTGAACAACGGGTACAAGAAGCGGCTAAATTAGGATTTCAGCGTGCCATCATCCCGCAAAAAAATTTAGGGGGTTGGACAATTCCTGATGGGATTGAAGTAGTTGGTGTTTCTAATTTAGGAGAAGCGCTTCGTTTGACATTAGGAGGCTAGGCTATGGAAGAAAACAAGCAACGTGTCAAAAGTATGATTAATATTTTGCAGCTTGTTGCACCAGGGACACCTTTGCGAGAAGGCATAGATAATGTGCTTCGTGCGCAAACAGGTGGCTTAATTGTCCTTGGGTATAATGATCAAATTAAAAGCATTGTTGATGGAGGATTTCACATTAATTGTGCATTCTCTCCCGCTAGTTTATACGAATTAGCAAAAATGGATGGGGCTCTTATTTTAAATGAGACGGGAAGTAAAATTTTAATTGCAAATGCACAGTTAGTTCCCGAGGCATCTATTGATTCCATTGAAACAGGAATGCGTCATCGCACAGCAGAACGTGTAGCGAAGCAAACAGGAAGTCTTGTTGTTGCTATTTCACAAAGACGTAACGTAATTACGCTATATCAGGGAAGTTTACGTTATACACTAAAAGACATAGGCGTTATTTTAACAAAGGCAAATCAGGCTATTCAAACTTTAGAAAAATATAAAGCAGTATGGAATGATGGTATTACGAACTTGGGTATTCTAGAATTTGAGGAAGTTGTTACGATGTCTGAAGTGGTCCACGTCCTACATAGTGTCGAGATGGTACTCCGTATTAAGAATGAAATCCTAAGTTATATTCATGAATTAGGAACAGAAGGTAGACTTATTCGTTTACAGCTTACTGAGCTGTTGGCTGATTTGGAAGCAGAGGCAGCATTATTAATTAAAGACTACTATCAAGAAAAGACGCAGGATCACTATCAAATTTTAAAAAAATTACAGGAACTTGCAAATGCACAGCTTTTAGAAGATAGTGATTTAGTGAAATTGCTTGGTTACCCAGGGCAAATGAGTTTAGAGGAAAGTGTTACACCGAGAGGATATAGGATTACAAGTAAAATTTCTCGGGTACCACCTCTTATTATTGAAAATTTAATCAATCGATTTAAAACATTGCAAGGTGTCTGTCGTGCAAGTATTAATGAGTTAGATGATGTAGAAGGAATTGGAGAAGTTCGGGCGAAAAAAATACGAGAAGGTTTAAAACGAATCCAAGAGCATTTATATATGAGTAGACACAATTAAGAATATTACATTGATTTCATAATATAACGACACTATCACATTTTTGGTATATGATATGATATATTGGTAAATAAACCAATTTATAAAAAGACACGTCCGCTTTTGCATTCGGCGTTTTGATTAGCAAAACAATGGTTAATAATGAGTAGGAGGTGGTTGGATGTTAAAACGGATCGTACAGCTCTTTGTTTTAGTAATCGGAGGAGCGTTAGGGATTTATTTAATCCCGAAATTTATTAATGTATTGGACATGGGTGCAATCCCGTTACTGGAGGGCTCATATGTTCGTGCAATTATTGGTGCAATTATTTTATTTTTAACAACATTTTGGCTTGTAGATTATATTGTTCAGCTTATTAAACATATTGAGGAAGCTCTTGTAAAGGCGCCTGTAACAGATGTTTTATTTGGCACGCTAGGATTAATCTCAGGTCTTATTGTTGCGTATTTAATTTTGATACCAATTCGTGAATTTACAATTCCAGTCATTAGTACTGTATTGCAAATCTTCTTTACACTTCTACTTGGTTACTTAGGATTCCAGGTAGGATTTAAAAAGAGAAATGAATTGTTAGGATTATTTACACTACCACAACGCGGTGGCAAGAAGAAAAATAACAATAGTGATAATGAAGAGGCTGAAACGGAAACAGGAGTAGAGGAATCTTCTTCGCATTGGAAAATTCTTGATACTAGTGTAATTATTGATGGACGTATTGCTGATATTTGTCAAACGAAATTCCTAGAAGGAACGATTGTCATTCCTCAGTTTGTATTAGAGGAGTTGCAACATATTGCGGATTCTTCGGATGCATTAAAGCGTAATCGAGGACGTAGAGGATTAGATATTTTAAACCGTATTCAAAAAGAGATGCCAATTCCAGTAGAGATTTATGAAGGCGATTTCGAAGATATTCAAGAAGTAGACAGCAAGCTTGTGAAATTAGCGAAAGTAACTGGTGGTACTGTTGTCACAAATGATTTCAACTTAAATAAAGTTTCTGAACTACAAGGAGTAACAGTTCTAAACATTAATGATTTAGCAAATGCAATTAAGCCAGTTGTACTTCCCGGTGAAGAACTAAGCGTTTATGTTGTCAAAGATGGAAAAGAGCAAAATCAAGGTGTTGCTTATTTAGATGATGGTACGATGATTGTAGTAGAAGATGGTCGACAATATGTTGGTTCACAACTTGATGTACTCGTTACGAGTGTACTACAAACATCTGCTGGTCGCATGATTTTTGCAAAGCGAAAATTACTAGAAAAAGCATTATAAGTAGAGGGTTATTAGCATGTATACATTAATTATTCCGGCCGCGGGCCAAGGAAAGCGAATGGGTGCTGGTAAAAATAAATTATTTTTGCTTATTAATGAAGTGCCTATTATTGTGCATACATTACGTGTTTTTGAAAAAGATGAAGCATGTAAAAATATTATTATGGCAATTAATGAAGAAGAACGTTCCTATTTTGAAGGGTTAATACAGAGATATCCGATTCAAAAGAGTGTGCAGTTTATCCAAGGTGGGGCTGAAAGACAAGATAGTGTATATAATGCACTTCAATATGTGAAGCAAACTGAGTATGTTCTCGTACATGATGGAGCACGTCCGTTTGTAACGAATAAAATGACCCGTGATGTATTGATTGCAGCGAAGCAGAAAGGTGCTTCGATTTGTGCGGTACCTGTAAAGGATACGGTAAAACGGGTAGAACAAAATACAGTTGTTGAAACAGTTGAACGTTCTCAGTTGAGAGCCGTACAAACACCTCAAGGGTTTTCTGTTCCACTTTTACTAGAAGCGCATCAAAGTGCAAAGCAGGGATGTTTCCTTGGTACAGATGATGCAAGTCTTGTAGAACGTATTGGTAAGGAAGTGGGCGTAGTAGAGGGTAGTTATTACAATATTAAAGTGACAACGCCAGAAGATTTATTAATTGCTGAAAGTTTCTTGCGTGTTCAGAAGGGGTAGTAGAAAGAATATAAAGAAAAGCCCGGTTACTGCCGGGCTTTTCTTTATAGGTGCATAGATATAATATAGAATCATAACGTTCAGTAGTTTAGCTTGAGGAGGATGTAAAATGTTTCGAATTGGACAAGGTTTTGATGTACACGAATTTGCAGAAGGTAGACCGTTAATTATCGGTGGAATTACGATTCCGCATGAAAAAGGTTTGTTAGGTCACTCAGATGCAGATGTACTTTTACATACAATTGCTGATGCATGTTTAGGAGCAATTGCTGCAGGTGACATCGGAAAACATTTTCCAGATACAGATCCTGCCTTTAAGGATGCAGATTCAGCGGTGTTATTGCAAAAAGTTTGGGAGTTTGTGCGTGAACAAGGGTATGAGTTAGGTAATTTAGATTGTACAATTATTGCGCAGAAGCCGAAAATGGCACCACATATTGAAAATATGCGTAAGCGTATTAGTGAGTTATTAGAAACTTCTATAGGCAATATTAATGTGAAGGCAACAACAACTGAAAAATTAGGATTTACAGGAAGAGAAGAAGGGATTGCTTCTCAAGCAGTTGTATTATTACAGAAAAAATAGTTGTTTTTGATTCGTAAGATGGATAATCAGATTTTTTTGGTGTACAATTATAGAATGTGTTGACATTAAGAATGGAAGGTGTACCAATTATGGAAAAGCAAGTGAGAGTACGCTATGCGCCGAGTCCAACAGGACACTTACATATCGGAAATGCGCGTACGGCATTATTTAATTATTTATTTGCTCGTCATCAAGATGGCAAGTTTATTATTCGTATTGAAGATACTGATGTAAAACGCAATGTTGCTGGTGGGGAAGAAAGCCAATTAAAATACTTGAAATGGCTCGGTATGGACTGGGATGAAGGTGTTGATGTTGGTGGTGAATATGGACCATATCGTCAAACAGAACGTTTAGATATTTATAAAAAGTTATATGAAGATTTACTAGAACGTGGTTTAGCTTATAAATGTTACATGACAGAAGAGGAATTAGAAGCAGAGCGTGAAGGACAAATTGCTCGTGGTGAAACACCTCGTTATGCAGGTAATCACCGTGATTTAACAGAAGAACAAATCAAGCAATTTGAAGCAGAAGGCCGCATTCCAAGTATTCGTTTCCGTGTACTAGCTGACCGCGACTACACGTTTAAGGATATCGTAAAAGATGAAGTTGCTTTCCACTCAAATGACTTTGGTGATTTCGTTATTGTGAAAAAAGATGGTATTCCAACTTATAATTTTGCAGTAGCGGTAGATGATCATTTAATGGAAATCACACATGTTCTTCGTGGCGATGACCATATCTCTAACACACCGAAACAAATGATGATTTATGAAGCATTTGGATGGGATATCCCACAATTCGGTCATATGACATTAATCGTAAATGAGAGCCGTAAAAAATTAAGTAAACGTGATGAATCTATTATTCAATTTATTGAACAATATCAAGCGCTTGGATATCTTCCAGAAGCGATTTTTAACTTTATCGCATTACTTGGTTGGTCACCAGTAGGGGAGGAAGAAATCTTCTCTAAAGATGAGTTTATTGAAATGTTTGATGCGGCACGTTTATCAAAATCACCTGCATTATTCGATTCTCAAAAACTAAAATGGATGAACAATCAATATATGAAAAAGCAAGACCTAGATGCTGTTGTTGCATTAAGTTTACCGCATTTAGTGAAAGCTGGTCGTGTAAGTGAAAACTTAAGCGAACAAGAACAGGTTTGGGTTCGTGATGTAATTGCTTTATACCATGAACAAATGAGCTTTGGAGCTGAAATTGTAGAGCTTTCTGAAATGTTCTTCAAAGATCATGTAGACTATGAAGAAGAAGGACAAGAAGTATTAAAAGGTGAACAAGTACCTGAAGTACTTCGTGCATTTGCAGCGGGATTAGAAGCTTTAGATGAACTAGAACCAGCAGCAATTAAGAAGGCAATTAAAGCTGTTCAAAAAGAAACAGGTCATAAAGGTAAAAATTTATTTATGCCAATTCGTGTTGCAACTACGGGTCAAACACATGGCCCAGAACTTCCAAACGCAATTGCACTTCTTGGAAAAGAAAAAGTTTTAAATCGTATTCGTAAAGTAATTGGTTAACATTTGACGAATTTAGAAATATAATAAGAATACTTAAAAACCTAATAAGGGAAAGCGACGAGAAGGAGAAGTAGAAAATCAGGCTTTTTACAGAGAGAACCACCTTTTGGCTGGAAGTGGTTTATAAGTGGATTTTTGAAATGCCCCTTCGAGTCTTCTGCTGAACAACGAAGAGTTTCGGGACGTCATAAGGACGCAAAGTAAGCAGAAGCGGTATAAACCGTTATCATGGATGAGTTTGAGGCTTTATTTAAGCCTAAACAGAGTGGAACCGCGCTTATAAGGCGCCTCTGTCAATATGACAGAGGCGTCTTTTTTTATACCATGTAAATAGGTATGGGTATAAGTTTTTGTACAGATGGATAAAAACTAGGTAACAAACAAGGAAGTTAGCGATAAAGTGAACCTCTAATCAGTGGGGGCTTCATTCCTCACTAATTATTAGCCTTCACCAATTGGGCCTTTACGGGTAATTCATCTCCAATCTAACTTCTTTTCTTTCACTGAATGATGAGGTGGAGGTAGTACTGTCCACCAATAGCGGGGGAATCAGTTCACTCGGAATAGTAGTCCATAAAGGGGAGGGGACATCGATGTTTAAGAGGCTTCGAGAAGATATTGAAGTCGTTTTTGAACAAGATCCAGCGGCGCGAAGTTATTTCGAAGTCATTTTAACTTACTCTGGATTACATGCAGTTTGGGCACACCGAATTGCACACGCCTTTTATAAACGAAATTTTTTCTTTATTGCGCGTTGGATTTCACAAGTTAGTCGTTTTTTTACTGGTATCGAGATTCATCCAGGAGCCACAATTGGTCGCCGCTTTTTTATTGACCATGGTATGGGAGTTGTTATTGGGGAGACATGTGAAATTGGAGACAATGTAACCATTTATCAAGGAGTTACATTAGGCGGTACAGGGAAAGAAAAAGGAAAAAGGCATCCAACAATTCAAGATAATGTACTTATTGCAACTGGTGCGAAAGTACTCGGATCCATTACGGTTGGAGAGAATTCTAAAATTGGTGCAGGGTCCGTTGTGTTGAAAGAAGTTCCTGCGCATTCGACAGTTGTAGGTATACCTGGTCGTGTCGTAATTCAGAATGGAGTCAAGGTAGGTCAGGAATTAAACCATTCGGATCTTCCGGATCCAATTTTCGATAAATTGAAAGTGATGGAAGCTGAACTTGAGAAATTAAAAAAGCAACTTGAAGTAAAAGTGGAAAGGAAGGATGAAAATGACTATTCACATTTATAATACGTTAACGCGTCAGAAAGAGGAGTTTGTTCCTTTAGAAGAAAATAAAGTGAAGATGTATGTATGCGGGCCGACAGTATACAACTATATTCATATTGGAAATGCAAGACCACCTATGGTATTTGATACAGTGCGTCGCTACTTAGAATATAAAGGGTATGATGTACAATATGTTTCTAATTTTACGGATGTAGATGATAAATTAATTAAAGCAGCAAATGAGCTAGGAGAGGACGTTCCAACAATTGCAGATCGCTTTGTTGAAGCGTATTTTGAAGATGTAACTGCATTAGGTTGCAAGCACGCTACAGTTCACCCTCGTGTAACAGAAAATATGGATATCATTATTGAGTTTATTGAGGAACTTGTGAAAAAAGGATATGCATATGAATCAGAAGGAGATGTTTATTACAAAACGAAAGAATTTGAAGGCTACGGCAAATTGTCTCATCAACCAATTGCAGATTTGCGTCATGGTGCACGTATTGAAGTTGGAGAAAAGAAACAAGATCCACTTGACTTTGTATTATGGAAAGCTGCGAAAGAAGGAGAGATCTTCTGGGAGAGCCCTTGGGGGAAAGGTCGTCCGGGATGGCATATTGAATGCTCTGCAATGGCACGGAAATATTTGGGGGATACAATCGATATTCACGCTGGTGGTCAAGATTTAGCGTTCCCGCATCATGAAAATGAGATTGCACAATCAGAAGCTTTGACTGGAAAAACATTTGCACGTTACTGGATGCATAATGGATATATTAATATTAACAATGAAAAAATGTCTAAATCATTAGGGAACTTCATTTTAGTTCACGATATTATTAAGCAATATAATCCGCAATTAATTCGTTTCTTTATGCTATCGGTTCACTATCGTCATCCAATTAACTTTAGTGAAGAATTATTACAGAATACGAATAATGGGTTAGAGCGTATTAAAACGGCATACGGTAATTTAAAACATCGCATGGAAAGTAGTACGGATTTAACGGATCATAACGAGAAGTGGTTAGCTGAAATGGAAAAATTCCAAGTTGCATTTGAAGCAGCGATGGATGATGATTTTAATACAGCAAACGCAGTAACAGAATTATATAACTTAGCAAACCATGTAAATCAATATTTACTAGAAGAACATACATCAAAAGCTGTGCTTGAGGCGTATGTAAAACAGTTTGAAACATTATTTGGCATCTTAGGATTAGAATTAACAAAAGAAGAATTACTTGATGAAGAGATTGAAGTGTTAATTCAAAAACGTATTGAAGCTCGTAAAAATCGTGATTTCGCATTATCAGATCAAATTCGCGATGATTTAAAAGAGCGCAATATTATTTTAGAAGATACAGCACAAGGTACAAGATGGAAAAGAGGATAAACATGATTGATGCAAAGCAATTGAACAGCTTAGCGTTAGCCTATATGGGTGATGCGGTATATGAACAATATATCCGCTATCACCTCCTTCAAAAAGGAACAGTTCGTCCCAATCAACTACATCGTTTAGGGACAAGCTTTGTTTCAGCAAAGGCGCAGGCGAAAGTTGTTTATCATTTTTTAGAGACAGCATTTCTAACAGAGGAAGAAGAAGCGGTACTAAGAAGAGGGCGTAATGCGAATTCTGGTACTGTTCCAAAAAATACGGATGTACAAACGTATCGCTATAGTACGGCCTTCGAGGCATTGCTCGGCTATCATTATTTATTGAACAATCGTGAACGATTAGAAGAGCTTGTATATAAAGCAATTGATGTATTAGAAGTAAAAGAAGGAGGCGCATCAACATGAGTAGTGAATACATTATCGGCCGTAACCCTGTAATTGAAGCGTTACGATCAGGGCGAGATATTAATAAGATTTGGATTGCAGAAGGTGCTGCCAAGGGACAAGTGCAAATTGTATTAGCGTTAGCGAAAGAGAATAAAATTATTTTACAGCATGCACCAAAGAAAAAATTAGATCAGCTTGTTGAAGGAAATCATCAAGGGGTGATTGCGCAAGTTGCGGCATATCAGTATGCGGAATTAGAAGATTTATTTGAGGTAGCTGCTAAGCGTAACGAAGATCCGTTCTTCTTAATTCTTGATGAAATTGAAGACCCACATAACCTAGGATCTATTATGCGTACAGCGGATGCAACCGGAGCGCATGGGATTATTATTCCAAAGCGCCGAGCAGTTGGGTTAACGGCATCGGTTGCAAAGGCTTCAACAGGGGCAATTGAATACATTCCCGTTGCTCGTGTGACAAATTTATCACGAACAATTGATGAGTTAAAAGAACGTGGTCTTTGGATTGCGGGCACAGATGCAAAAGGGAAAACAGATTATCGCAACTTAGATGGCAATATGCCGATTGGGTTAGTAATTGGTAGTGAAGGGAAAGGTATGAGCCGTATTATTGGTGAAAAGTGTGATTTCCTTATTCATTTACCGATGGTTGGTAAAGTTACATCCTTAAATGCTTCAGTAGCTGCTAGTCTGCTAATGTACGAGGTATATCGCAAACGTCACCAGATTGGTGAGTAAAAATGGACGATATTTTAATCGTTGACGGTTATAACATTATTGGGGCTTGGAGAGACTTGAAAAAATTGAGGGATGTAGACTTACAGTCATCAAGGGACGCGCTAATTGATAAGATGGCGGATTATCAGGGCTACACAGGAACAAGAGTCATGATTGTATTTGATGCTTATACAGTTCAAGGTATTGAGAAGAAGATGCAGCAATCGCGTGTTGAAGTTATTTTCACAAGGAGAAATCAAACTGCTGATGAAAAAATTGAACAGCTCGCGATTGAGCTTCGTAACATTAATACACAAATTTATGTTGCGACTTCCGATTATACAGAACAGTGGGTTATTTTTGCGCAAGGAGCACTTAGGAAATCAGCCCGTGAACTAGAGATAGAAGTACAGGCGATGGAACAACAAGTGCGCCATCAAACGCGAGAGGTAAAAGATAAACAACCAGCTATGCGAACGATATTTAGCAAGGATATTACAGAAAAGTTAGAAAAATTAAGGCGAGGAGAGCGTTGAACCATTGACGCTCTTCAAGCGCTTACTGTATAATATTTCTAAATAAATAGCGGTCGGAGGGATCAGAGTGGAAACAGGCTTCGTAAGTACCAACAACGTTACGTTTCGTGATTTAGAGGATGAGGCAATAGTTGAGTTAGTTCGAAAAGGTAATATTGATGCTCTTGAATATTTAATTCACAAGTACAAGAACTTTGTTCGCGCAAAATCAAGATCGTATTTTTTAGTAGGTGCCGATCGGGAAGATATTGTTCAAGAAGGTATGATTGGATTGTTTAAAGCTATTCGTGATTATAAAGGGGACAAGCTCTCTTCTTTTAAAGCATTTGCTGAATTATGTATTACTCGTCAAATTATTACTGCTATTAAGACAGCAACGAGACAAAAACATATTCCTTTAAATTCGTATGTTTCTTTAGACAAACCGATTTACGATGAGGAATCTGATCGTACGCTATTAGATGTTATTTCAGAAGCAAAGGTAACTGATCCTGAAGAGATGATTATTAGCCAGGAAGAATATACCGACATAGAACTAAAGATATCTGAATTATTAAGCGATTTAGAAAGGAAAGTCCTTTCTTTATATTTAGATGGTCGCTCTTATCAAGAAATCTCAGAACAGCTAAATAGACATGTAAAGTCTATTGATAATGCCCTGCAGCGTGTGAAAAGAAAACTTGAACGATATATGGAAATGAGAGAAAATACAACTTTAAACTCATAGTATATGTCGCAGGAGGTAAAGTGATTCTCCTGTTTTCTTTTTGTAAGGTAGTAAGCGGCATGTCATTGACATTGTCTTTTATTGTATGATACATTTTTAGGGACATAACGTTACAAGGTTGGTGTAACAAATGAGGAAAAAAGTTGTACTCTCATGTGAAGAGTGTAAGAATCGAAACTACTCCACAATGAAAGATACGAGCTCAGTAGAGCGACTTGAGATAAAGAAGTTTTGTAAAACATGCAATATGCATACAGTTCATAAGGAAACAAAATAAATAATCGAAACAATACACTGGAGGTCCCGTAAATGCGTTTGACGAACTTTTTCGGCGATGTAGGTCGCGAAATGAAAAAAGTAAGTTGGCCTAAGAAAGATGAATTACTCCGTTCAACAGCTACTGTTATTGCGACAGTTGTGTTTTTTGCAGTTTTCTTTGCAGTAGTTGACATGGGTATTTCTTCTTTAATTCGGTTAATTCTTGGTTAGTTCTTGAATAAGAAGCACTTATCCATGATATAATGTTATTTATACGAACTGTGTAAAAGCCCGATGAACGGGTTTTTTCATTTGCACAAAAAAATGTACGTCAGGGAGGGAAGGACGCTCGTCCTAAATGAATGGAAAAAAGTTGGTATGTTGTCCATACTTATTCTGGATATGAAAATAAAGTAAAAGCAAACCTAGAGAAACGTGTAGAATCAATGGGAATGCAAGATAAAATTTTCCGTGTTGTTGTTCCGGAAGAAGTAGAAGTAGAAATGAAAAACGGAAAAGAAAAATTAACAAAAAGAAAAGTATTCCCAGGTTATGTATTAGTTGAACTAATTATGACTGATGATTCTTGGTATGTTGTTCGTAATACACCAGGCGTAACAGGTTTTGTTGGATCTTCTGGGTCAGGTTCAAAACCATCTCCTTTATTAGAAGAGGAAGTTGTTACCATTATGAAGCATATGGGAATGGACAATGAAGTGGTTGATTTTGACTTTGAACTTCATGAAACAGTGCGTGTAAATGAAGGGCCATTCGCGAACTATACAGGCGCAATCGAAGAGATTGATATGGAAAAACAAAAAGTAAGAGTGCTTGTAGACATGTTTGGTCGTGAAACACCGGTCGAGCTGGATTTCCATCAAATTGAAAAATTATAAAATGAAACTTGAAATGAATTGTAAAAAGTGATAATATCTTTTAAGTCAGTACGTCTTCGGTAACGGAGACGTTTTTTGAAAAGATTTTATCGTACAGATAAAATAAAAGTGGGAGGGCAAATCACTGCCCAATTGACCACATCACGGACTTAAGGAGGTGTGTCTCGTGGCTAAAAAGGTAATTAAAATGGTAAAACTTCAAATTCCTGCAGGTAAAGCTAACCCAGCTCCACCAGTTGGTCCAGCATTAGGACAAGCGGGTGTTAACATCATGGGCTTCTGTAAAGAGTTCAACGCTCGTACAGCAGATCAAGCTGGTCTTATCATTCCTGTTGAAATTACGGTATTCGAAGACCGTTCATTCACTTTCATTACTAAAACTCCTCCTGCTGCTGTTCTTCTTAAGAAAGTAGCTGGTATCGAGTCTGGTTCTGGTGAACCAAACCGTAATAAAGTGGCAACTGTTAAGCGTGATAAAGTACGCGAAATCGCTGAAACAAAAATGCCTGACCTAAACGCTGCTAGTGTAGAAGCTGCAATGCGTATGGTTGAAGGTACTGCGCGCAGTATGGGTATCGTTATCGAAGACTAATTCGATTTGTTTTTTTTGTAAAAAAGGTTGCGGGTCTGGAATTCCAATTCGCAACCTTTATTATCGTAAATGAGTATCGTTTTTAAATAAATGGATGGGCGCACATCCTCGGGGGTTCCCGGAATGAAGGCGTAAACGTGGGAGGTTATTCCGCTAAAACCACATTCAAGGAGGAAATAAACATGGCTAAAAGAGGTAAAAAGTACGTAGAAGCTGCGAAGCTTGTTGATCGTGCAACTGCTTACTCTGCAACAGAAGCAGTAGAATTAGTAAAGAAAACAAACACAGCTAAATTTGATGCAACTGTAGAAGCTGCATTCCGTTTAGGTGTTGATCCTAAGAAAGCTGACCAACAAATTCGTGGTGCAGTTGTTCTTCCACACGGTACTGGTAAAGTACAACGTGTATTAGTATTCGCTAAAGGCGAAAAAGCAAAAGAAGCTGAAGCTGCTGGCGCTGACTTCGTAGGCGATACTGATTACATCGGCAAAATCCAACAAGGTTGGTTCGGTTTCGATGTAGTAGTAGCAACTCCTGACATGATGGGTGAAGTTGGTAAACTTGGTCGCGTATTAGGACCTAAAGGTTTAATGCCAAACCCTAAAACTGGAACAGTTACTTTCGATGTAACAAAAGCTGTTAACGAAATCAAAGCTGGTAAAGTTGAATACCGCGTTGATAAAGCTGGTAACATCCATGTTCCAATCGGTAAAGTATCTTTCGAAGATGCTAAACTAGTAGAAAACTTCAAAACAATTGCTGATACGCTATTAAAAGCTAAACCAGCTGCTGCAAAAGGTACTTACATGAAGAATGCAACTGTTGCTTCTACAATGGGACCTGGCGTACGTGTAGACGTTTCTACAATCGCGTAAAAATTGGAAGTTGACTTCATAAAGAAGTTTTAATATAATCATTTATGTTGTGAATTTAAATAGTGTACCGTAGACAGTAGGTGCCAACTTGGCTTAATTTCCTACCTAGGTGTTAATATACGAAGCGGAATTTTTTTCTGTGACTATATGCCTCCATGTCTACAACTGGGCATGGAGGTTTTTTAGTGCACTTTCGGTACATCTTCTATATAATCTACAGGAGGTGTAATAACATGAGCAAAGCAATCGAAACTAAACAACAAGTTGTAACTGAAATCGCTGATAAACTTCGCGAAAGTAAATCTACAATCGTTGTTGACTACCGTGGTTTAACAGTATCTGAAGCAACTGAATTACGTAAAAACTTACGTGAGGCTGGCGTTGAGTTCAAAGTTTACAAAAACTCTTTAACTCGCCGTGCTGCAGAATCTGTTGAAATGGCTGAGTTAAACGAATTCTTAACAGGACCAAACGCAATCGCGTTCAGTAACGAGGATGTAATTGCTCCTGCGAAAGTTTTAAACGACTTCGCTAAAGATCATGAAGCTTTAGAAATTAAAGCGGGCGTAATCGAAGGTAAACTTGTATCACTTGATGAGGTTAAAGCTATCGCTACTCTTCCATCACGTGAAGGCTTACTTTCTATGCTTCTTAGCGTTCTTCAAGCTCCAATGCGTGGTCTTGCAATCGCTACTAAAGCAGTTGCAGATCAAAAAGAAGAGCAAGGCGCTTAATTTTCAAAAGATAATTACGTGTTATCGATAAAACAATAAGAACCTAATTAAGGGAGGATATTTACAATGACTAAAGAACAAATCATTGAAGCAGTTAAATCTATGACTGTATTAGAACTTAACGACTTAGTAAAAGCTATCGAGGAAGAATTCGGCGTAACTGCTGCTGCTCCTGTAGCTGTAGCTGGTGGCGCTGGTGAAGCTGCTGCTGAGCAAACTGAATTTGATGTTGTACTTGCTAGCGCGGGCGCACAAAAAATCAAAGTTATCAAAGTTGTTCGTGAAATCACTGGTCTTGGCTTAAAAGAAGCTAAAGAAGTAGTTGACAACACTCCAAAAGCAGTTAAAGAAGGCGCTTCTAAAGAAGAAGCTGAAGAAATCAAAGCTAAACTTGAAGAAGTTGGCGCTTCTGTAGAAGTTAAGTAATTAACTTTTGAAGCTATAAAAAAGCTCGCTCTTATGCGGGCTTTTTTTTTAACTGTAAAGAAAAGAGGTGGCCATATGGCAGACCATTATTTTTCTAATGATCCTTCGAGCAAAAGTGATCGTAAACGATGGGAATATGCATTGCGAGGATCCCACTTTGCTTTTTTATCTGATCATGGGGTGTTTTCGAAAAACGAGGTGGACTTTGGTTCTCGCCTTTTAATTGAAGCGTTTCAAATGCCGGATATTAAAGGTGACGTATTAGACGTGGGATGTGGATACGGTCCAATCGGTTTGTCGTTAGCAAAAGAGTTTCAAGAGCGTAGTGTTCACATGGTGGATGTGAACGAAAGGGCACTTGGACTTGCAAAAGAAAATGCTGCTAATAACAAAATTGAAAACGTTCGTATTTTTCAAAGTAGTGTCTATGAAAATGTAGATGGCAAGTATGCTGCTATTCTATCTAATCCTCCAATTCGTGCTGGTAAGCATATCGTGCATGAGATTTTAGAAAAAGCTGCCCTTCATCTAGTGTCGGGTGGAGAGCTTTGGATTGTTATTCAAAAGAAACAAGGTGCACCATCTGCGCTTAAAAAACTAGAGGAAACATTTTCTGAAGTTGAAGTTGTAGAAAAGAAAAAAGGATATTATATCATAAAATCAAAAAAACGTTGACGGTTATTTTTGGCTATGTTAACATTATACAATGCCAATATATGATTTTCTGCGTTGAGAACGATGTATATTTTTGCTTCTCTTGGAAAAGATAGTAAAATCAGCAGATGATGAAACAGAATGATGGTTTTCTTATAGAAGCCATTTTTCTTTTTTGAGCAGGTAGAAAGACTCAGCGTATCTATCTTTGAGAGAAAAAGCTGCGCTACTGGCGTTAGCTGTATTTATTTGTGATTTTGCACAAATTTTTTTGTGCATTTATAATACTCATGATTTGAGGGGTGAAGCAGTTGACAGGTCAACTAGTTCAATACGGACGCCACCGCCAACGAAGAAGTTATGCCCGTATTAGTGAAGTATTAGAGTTACCAAATCTTATCGAAATTCAAACCTCTTCTTATCAGTGGTTTCTTGATGAGGGTTTGCGAGAAATGTTCCAAGACATTTCTCCGATTGAAGACTTTACGGGAAATCTATCGCTTGAATTTATCGACTACAGCTTAGGTGAACCTAAATACTCTGTAGAAGAATGTAAAGAGCGTGATGTGACGTATGCAGCACCACTTCGTGTGAAAGTTCGTCTAATCAATAAGGAAACTGGTGAAGTAAAAGAACAGGATGTGTTCATGGGAGATTTCCCACTCATGACAGAGACAGGAACATTCGTAATTAACGGTGCAGAACGTGTTATCGTTTCCCAGTTAGTTCGCTCTCCAAGCGTATACTATAGTGGCAAAGTGGATAAAAACGGAAAACGTGGTTTTACTGCTACTGTAATTCCAAACCGCGGAGCTTGGTTAGAGTATGAAACAGATGCTAAGGATGTTGTATATGTGCGTATCGACCGTACGCGTAAACTTCCTGTAACTGTTTTGTTACGCGCATTAGGGTTTGGCTCTGATCAAGAAATCACCGAGCTTTTAGGTGATAACGAATACTTAAGCAATACGCTAGAAAAAGACAACACAGATAGCACAGAAAAAGCATTGCTTGAAATTTATGAGCGTCTACGCCCAGGTGAACCACCAACAGTAGAAAATGCGAAAAGCTTGCTTGTTTCTCGCTTCTTTGATCCGAAGCGCTACGATTTAGCAAATGTAGGTCGTTACAAGATCAACAAAAAGCTACACATTAAAAACAGATTGTTTAACCAACGCTTAGCTGAAACATTAGTAGATCCAGAAACTGGAGAAATTTTAGCGGCAGAAGGAACAGTCTTAGACCGTCGTACACTAGATCGCATTTTACCTTACTTAGAGAAAAACATTGGATTCAAGACAGCGAAACCAATGGGTGGAGTGGTAGAAGGCGATGTTGAGCTGCAATCGATTAAGATTTATGCTCCAGAGTCAGACGGTGAACGTTCTATCAATGTAATTGGGAATGCAAATATCACTCGTGACGTAAAACACATCACACCAGGTGATATCCTTGCTTCTATTAGCTACTTCTTTAACTTACTATACAAAGTAGGGGATACAGATGATATTGACCATTTAGGAAACCGTCGTCTTCGTTCTGTAGGGGAGTTATTACAAAACCAATTCCGTATCGGTCTTTCTCGTATGGAACGTGTTGTTCGTGAGAGAATGTCGATCCAAGATACAAATGCAATTACACCGCAAGCGTTAATTAACATTCGTCCGGTTATTGCATCTATTAAAGAGTTCTTCGGAAGTTCTCAGTTATCTCAGTTCATGGACCAAACAAACCCATTAGCAGAGTTAACACACAAACGAAGACTATCTGCATTAGGACCTGGTGGTTTAACGCGTGAGCGTGCAGGCTTTGAAGTACGTGACGTTCACTACTCTCACTATGGTCGTATGTGTCCAATCGAAACGCCAGAGGGACCAAACATCGGTTTGATCAACTCATTATCTTCATTCGCGAAAGTAAATGAGTTTGGTTTCATTGAAACACCATACCGTCGTGTTGATCCAGAAACTGGACGTGTAACGGGCCATGTTGATTACTTAACAGCAGATGAAGAAGATAACTATGTTGTAGCCCAAGCGAACATGAAATTATCTGAAGAAGGAGAATTCCTTGATGAAGATATCGTAGCTCGTTTCCGTGGTGAAAACATTGTCACAAATAAAGAACGTATCGATTACATGGATGTATCTCCAAAACAAGTAGTGTCCGCAGCGACAGCTTGTATTCCGTTCTTAGAAAACGATGACTCCAACCGTGCACTTATGGGTGCGAACATGCAACGTCAGGCGGTTCCGTTAATGAATCCGGAATCTCCGATTGTAGGTACAGGTATGGAGTACGTATCAGCAAAAGACTCAGGGGCTGCAGTAATCTGTAAACATCCTGGTACTGTTGAGCGCGTAGAAGCACGTGAAGTTTGGGTACGTCGCTATGTAGAAGTTGACGGTCAAAAAGTAAAAGGCGATTTAGATCGCTACAAAATGTTGAAATTCATTCGTTCTAACCAAGGAACTTGTTACAATCAACGTCCAATTGTAAGTGTTGGAGATCAAGTTGTAAAAGGTGAAATCCTTGCGGATGGTCCTTCTATGGAACTAGGTGAACTAGCACTTGGACGTAACGTGCTTGTTGGCTTTATGACATGGGATGGTTATAACTACGAGGATGCAATCATCATGAGTGAGCGCCTTGTAAAAGATGATGTGTACACTTCTATCCATATTGAAGAATATGAATCAGAAGCCCGTGATACGAAGCTTGGACCAGAAGAAATTACACGTGATATCCCGAATGTTGGGGAAGATGCACTTCGTAATCTTGACGAGCGCGGTATTATTCGCGTCGGTGCTGAAGTAAAAGACGGAGATCTACTTGTTGGTAAAGTAACGCCAAAAGGTGTAACAGAATTAACAGCAGAAGAACGTCTATTACATGCAATCTTCGGTGAAAAAGCGCGTGAAGTACGTGATACATCACTACGTGTACCACATGGTGGTGGCGGTATTATCTTAGACGTAAAAGTATTCAACCGTGAAGATGGCGATGAATTGCCACCAGGTGTGAACCAACTTGTACGTGCATATATCGTTCAAAAACGTAAAATTTCTGAAGGTGACAAGATGGCCGGTCGTCATGGTAACAAAGGTGTTATCTCTCGTATTTTACCGGAAGAAGATATGCCTTACTTACCAGATGGCACGCCAATCGATATCATGTTGAACCCATTAGGGGTACCATCTCGTATGAATATCGGTCAGGTATTAGAGCTTCATCTTGGTATGGCAGCAAGATACCTTGGCATCCATATTGCAACGCCAGTATTCGATGGTGCTCGTGAGGAAGACGTATGGGGTACAATCGAAGAAGCTGGTATGGCAAATGATGCGAAAACAATCCTTTATGATGGACGTACTGGTGAACCATTCGACAATCGCGTATCTGTTGGTGTCATGTACATGATCAAACTTGCGCACATGGTTGACGATAAACTTCATGCTCGTTCTACTGGACCATACTCACTTGTAACGCAGCAACCTCTTGGAGGTAAAGCTCAGTTCGGTGGACAGCGTTTCGGTGAGATGGAGGTTTGGGCACTTGAAGCTTACGGTGCTGCTTATACTCTTCAAGAAATCTTAACAGTGAAGTCTGATGATGTTGTTGGACGTGTTAAGACGTACGAAGCAATTGTTAAAGGTGAAAATGTTCCAGAACCAGGCGTTCCAGAATCATTCAAAGTATTGATTAAAGAACTGCAAAGTTTAGGTATGGACGTTAAAATGATGTCTAGCGACGATACAGAAATTGAGATGCGTGATACGGAAGATGATGATCATCAATCAGCAGACAAATTGAATATCGAAGTTGAGACAACTAAGGAATAATCGGGATAACCTGTAGACTAAAAGGGAGGTAGGCCCCTTGATAGATGTAAATAACTTTGAATATATGAAGATTGGACTTGCTTCACCTGACAAGATTCGTTCTTGGTCATACGGTGAAGTTAAGAAACCAGAAACGATTAACTATCGTACGTTAAAGCCTGAAAAAGATGGCTTGTTCTGTGAGCGTATTTTCGGACCACAAAAGGACTGGGAATGTCATTGCGGAAAATATAAACGTGTACGTTATAAAGGTGTAGTTTGTGATCGATGTGGCGTTGAAGTAACGCGTGCAAAAGTTCGTCGTGAACGTATGGGCCATATCGAATTAGCTGCTCCTGTATCTCATATTTGGTATTTCAAAGGTATCCCGAGCCGCATGGGACTTGTCTTAGACATGTCCCCTCGCGCGCTTGAAGAAGTAATTTATTTCGCTTCTTATGTTGTAACAGAAAGTGGAGATACACCACTTGATAAGAAGCAATTACTTTCTGAAAAAGAATACCGTGCATATCGTGATCGATATGGCAGCACATTCCAAGCTGCTATGGGTGCAGAAGCAATTAAGAAGCTATTACAAGACATCGATTTAGATAAAGAAGTAGACTTCTTAAAAGAAGAATTAAAAACAGCACAAGGACAACGCCGTACTCGTGCTATTAAACGTCTAGAAGTATTAGAAGCATTCCGTAACTCTGGAAATCACCCATCTTGGATGATCTTAGATGTTCTTCCAGTTATCCCGCCAGAACTACGCCCAATGGTACAGTTAGATGGTGGACGTTTTGCTACTTCTGACTTAAACGACTTATACCGTCGTGTAATTAACCGTAATAATCGTTTAAAACGTCTATTGGACTTAGGTGCACCAAGCATCATCGTTCAAAACGAAAAACGTATGTTACAAGAAGCTGTAGACGCACTAATCGATAATGGTCGTCGTGGCCGTCCAGTTACTGGACCAGGTAACCGTCCATTGAAATCACTATCTCACATGCTTAAAGGTAAACAAGGACGTTTCCGTCAAAACTTATTAGGTAAACGTGTTGACTACTCTGGTCGTTCTGTAATCGTTGTAGGACCGAACTTAAAGATGTATCAATGTGGATTACCGAAAGAGATGGCGCTTGAATTGTTCAAACCTTTCGTTATGAAAGAGTTAGTTGGAAAAGGATTAGCGCACAACATTAAGAGTGCGAAACGTAAAATCGAGCGTGTACAACCTGAAGTTTGGGATGTTTTAGAATCTGTGATTAAAGAGCATCCAGTACTTCTAAATCGTGCGCCAACGCTTCACCGTCTTGGTATCCAGGCGTTTGAACCTACATTAGTAGAAGGTCGCGCAATCCGTCTTCATCCACTTGTATGTACTGCATACAACGCTGACTTTGACGGTGACCAAATGGCGGTTCACGTTCCGTTATCATCAGAAGCTCAAGCGGAAGCTCGTCTTCTTATGTTAGCAGCACAAAACATCTTGAATCCAAAAGACGGAAAACCAGTTGTTACTCCATCTCAGGATATGGTATTAGGTAACTACTACTTAACACTTGAGCGCGAAGGTGCAATTGGTGAAGGTATGGTGTTCAAAGATGCAAACGAAGCATTGCTTGCATATCAAAATGGATATGTACATCTGCACACACGTGTTGCAGTTGCTGCAAGTTCAGTAAACAACGAAACATTTACTGAAGAGCAAAAGAGCAAACTTCTACTAACAACAGTTGGTAAATTAATGTTTAACGAAATCTTACCGAAGTCGTTCCCTTATATTAACGAACCGACAAATTCAAACCTTGAAAAAGAAACACCAGCGAAGTATTTCGTTGAAAAAGGTGCGAACATTAAAGAGATTATTGCTAGTCGTGAAGAAGTGGCGCCATTTAGCAAGAAAATCCTTGGAAATATCATTGCGGAAGTATTTAAACGTTTCCAAATTACGGAAACATCTCGTATGCTTGATCGCATGAAAAACTTAGGATTTAAATATTCTACAAAAGCTGGTATTACAGTTGGGGTAGCAGATATTCTTGTATTAGGTGAAAAAGATGAAATTCTCCACGAAGCACAAGCAAAAGTAGATAATGTAATTAAACAATTCCGTCGCGGTTTAATCACGGAAGAAGAACGTTACGATCGTGTTATCTCTATTTGGAGTAATGCGAAAGATGTTATCCAAGGAAAACTGATGAAATCCTTGAATAAGCGCAATCCAATCTTCATGATGAGTGATTCTGGTGCCCGTGGTAACGCATCGAACTTTACTCAGCTTGCTGGTATGCGTGGTTTGATGGCAAACCCATCTGGTCGTATCATTGAACTTCCAATCAAATCAAGTTTCCGTGAAGGTTTAACAGTACTTGAGTACTTCATCTCTACGCATGGTGCGCGTAAAGGTCTTGCCGATACAGCACTTAAAACTGCCGATTCTGGTTACTTAACACGTCGTCTTGTAGACGTTGCACAAGATGTAATTGTCCGTGAAGATGATTGTGGAACAGATCGTGGTTTACTAATTGGTGCGATTAAAGAGGGTAATGAAGTTATTGAGTCATTATATGATCGTCTTGTTGGACGTTTTGCAAGAAAAACTGTAAAACATCCTGAAACAGGTGAAGTATTAGTTGGTGAAAACCAATTAATTACTGAAGATATCGCTCATATCGTTGAAAGTTCGGGTGTTGAAACTGTAAACATTCGTTCAGCGTTTACATGTAATACTCGCCATGGTGTATGTAAGAAGTGTTACGGTCGTAACTTAGCAACTGGTACAGATGTAGAAGTAGGAGAGGCGGTAGGTATTATCGCAGCTCAATCTATCGGTGAGCCAGGTACACAGTTAACGATGCGTACGTTCCATACAGGTGGGGTTGCCGGAGATGATATCACACAAGGTTTACCTCGTATCCAAGAGATCTTCGAAGCTCGTAATCCGAAAGGTCAGGCAGTTATTAGTGAAATTGACGGTGTTATCGCAGCGATCAACGATGTTAAAGATCGTCAAGAAGTAGTTGTACAGGGTGAAGTTGAAGCTCGTACGTATGCTATTCCTTACGGTGCTCGTCTGAAAGTAACTCCAGGACAGCCTATCAGTCACGGAAAAGAGTTAACAGAAGGTTCTATTGATCCGAAAGAATTATTAAAAGTAACTGATATTACAGCAGTTCAAGAATACTTACTACGTGAAGTTCAAAAAGTATACCGTATGCAAGGGGTAGAAATTGGTGATAAGCACGTAGAAGTAATGGTTCGCCAAATGCTTCGTAAAGTTCGCGTAAGCGATGCTGGTGAAACAGATGTATTACCAGGAACGTTACTAGACATCCATCAGTTCACTGATGCGAATGCGAAGGTGTTACTATTAGGTAAACAACCAGCAACAGCTAGACCAGTTCTTCTTGGTATTACAAAAGCTTCACTAGAAACAGATTCATTCTTATCTGCAGCATCGTTCCAAGAAACAACTCGTGTTCTGACAGATGCAGCAATTAAAGGAAAACGTGATGAACTTCTAGGATTGAAAGAGAATGTTATTATCGGTAAACTTGTTCCTGCTGGAACAGGTATGAATCGTTATCGCAAAGTGGATCTTGTGAAAACAACACAAGATGACATGAATGTAGAAAACGATGAAGTTTATGTGGAACAGTAAAATTTTCCGTCGTAAATTTTGTACAAAAACAGATAATCCTAGTTGACATTATATGAGTCAAAATGTTACTATAAGCAAGGTTGCTCCTGAACGATGCTTTGGAGGATATGTATATGTCTTATCAAAAAGTGTCAACTGCTGAAAATGTAGTCGTTGGTCATAAACGAACATTGGAAGCAATCAAAAATGGTACAGTTAAAGAAGTTGTCATTGCAGAAGATGCTGACATGCGGTTAACCCATGTTATTACTCGTACTGCATTGCAATATAACGTACCCATAACCAAAGTTGAATCAATTCGTAAACTTGGAAAAGTTTCGGGGATTCAAGTGGGAGCTTCAGCAATAGGAATAATAAGTTAAAACTGTTTTTGTGAGGAGAGAGCATTTGCTCTTCCTTGCAAAAACTTTGTTTTCAACTAATAATGAACCACCTGGATATGTGGTCATACAAACATGCGAAGGGAGGATAAATCAAATGCCTACTATTAACCAATTAGTGAGAAATGGTCGTACTGATAAAGTATGGAAATCTAAATCACCTGCGTTAAACAAAGGTTTCAACTCTTTAAAGAAAAAATCAACTGATATCTCTGCACCTCAAAAACGTGGTGTGTGTACTCGTGTTGGTACAATGACTCCGAAGAAACCAAACTCAGCGTTACGTAAATACGCTCGTGTACGTTTAACAAATGGTATCGAGGTTACAGCTTACATCCCAGGTATCGGTCATAACCTACAAGAGCATAGCGTAGTATTAATTCGCGGTGGTCGTGTAAAAGATTTACCAGGGGTACGTTACCACATCGTTCGTGGTGCGCTTGATACAGCTGGTGTTGACAAACGTATGCAAGGACGTTCTAAATATGGTACTAAGCGACCAAAACCTGCTAAGAAATAATAAACTTACAATGAAAGGAGGAACTCAATATGCCTCGTAAAGGACCTGTTGCGAAACGTGACGTGTTACCAGATCCAATGTACAATTCTAAACTTGTAACACGCCTAATCAACAAAATGATGGTTGACGGTAAAAAAGGTAAATCTCAAACAATTCTTTATAACGCGTTCGATATCGTTCGTGAACGTGCTGGTAAAGAGCCAATGGAAGTATTCGAGCAAGCTCTTAAGAACATCATGCCTGTTCTTGAAGTACGCGCTCGTCGTGTTGGTGGTGCTAACTACCAAGTTCCAGTTGAGGTTCGTCCAGAACGCCGTACAACTTTAGGTCTTCGCTGGTTAGTAAACTATGCTCGTCTTCGTGGTGAAAAAACTATGGAAGAGCGTCTAGCTTACGAAATCTTAGATGCAGCTAACAACGCTGGTGCATCTGTTAAGAAACGTGAAGACACTCATAAAATGGCAGAAGCTAACAAAGCATTTGCTCATTACCGTTGGTAGGATTCAACGTAAAATAAATGTAAGCATAAACCGCTTTATTTGTCGCTTATGGAAGTGTGGAGAGGGAGGATGCCTCTCCCTTTCAATGAGCGCTCATTTTACATAATGAGGGTACTGGACATACTGACATAAGTAACAAAATAAAGTGGCTTTTTTGCTACTTAAAATAAAATAATCCAATCCATATATGGAAGGAGCAAGACACCAAATGGGAAGAGAGTTCTCTTTAGAAAACACTCGTAATATTGGTATCATGGCTCACATCGATGCTGGTAAAACAACAGCAACTGAGCGTATCCTGTACTACACAGGACGTATTCATAAAATCGGTGAAACTCACGAAGGTGCATCTCAGATGGACTGGATGGAGCAAGAGCAAGAGCGTGGTATCACAATCACTTCTGCTGCAACTACAGCTCAATGGAAAGGTCATCGTGTAAACATCATTGACACTCCAGGACACGTAGACTTCACAGTAGAAGTAGAACGTTCTTTACGCGTACTTGATGGCGCAGTAGCAGTTCTTGATGCACAATCTGGTGTAGAACCACAAACAGAAACTGTTTGGCGTCAGGCTACTACTTATGGTGTACCTCGTATCGTATTCGTTAACAAAATGGATAAGATCGGTGCAGATTTCTTATACTCTGTAGGTACAATCCATGACCGTTTACAAGCAAACGCACATCCAATTCAGTTACCAATCGGTGCTGAAGACGAGTTCAATGGTATCATTGACCTTGTTGAAGAGTGTGCTTATATGTACGGTAACGATTTAGGAACAGATATTCAACGTATCGAAATTCCTGAAGAGCATAAAGAGCTAGCTGAAGAATACCGTGGAAAATTAATCGAAGCGGTAGCTGAGCTTGATGAAGAAATGATGATGAAGTACCTAGAAGGTGAAGAAATTACTGTAGAAGAGCTTAAAGCTGGTATCCGTAAGGCTACAATTTCTGTTGAATTCTTCCCAGTAATCTGTGGTTCTGCATTCAAAAACAAAGGTGTTCAAATTCTGTTAGACGCAGTTATTGACTACTTACCATCTCCACTAGATGTACCTGCTATTAAAGGTATTCTTCCGGATACAGATGAAGAAGTAGAACGTAAGTCTAGCGATGAAGAACCATTCGCAGCTCTAGCGTTCAAAATCATGACTGACCCTTATGTTGGTAAATTAACGTTCTTCCGTGTGTATTCTGGTGTGTTAAACTCTGGATCTTACGTGAAAAACTCAACTAAAGGTAAGCGTGAGCGTGTAGGACGTATCCTACAAATGCATGCTAACAGCCGTGAAGAGATTTCAACAGTTTATGCTGGTGATATCGCTGCTGCTGTCGGTTTAAAAGATACTACTACTGGTGATACTCTTTGTGAGGAGAAGAACCTTGTTATCCTTGAGTCTATGGAATTCCCAGAGCCAGTTATCTCTGTAGCTATCGAACCAAAATCTAAAGCTGACCAAGATAAAATGGGTACAGCATTATCTAAGCTTTCTGAAGAAGATCCAACATTCCGTGCTCACACTGACCAAGAAACTGGCCAAACAATCATCGCTGGTATGGGTGAACTTCACCTTGATATCATCGTTGACCGTATGCGCCGTGAATTCAAAGTGGAAGCAAACGTTGGTGCTCCTCAGGTAGCATACCGTGAGACTTTCCGCGCTGCTGCGAAAGTTGAAGGTAAGTTCGCTCGTCAGTCTGGTGGTCGTGGACAATTCGGTCACGTTTGGATTGAGTTTGAGCCTAATGAAGAAGGTAAAGGATTCGAATTCCAAAACAAGATCGTCGGTGGTGTAGTTCCACGTGAATACATCCCAGCTGTTGGAGCGGGTCTTGAAGATTCACTTAAAAATGGTGTACTAGCTGGATATCCACTAGTTGACATTAAAGCTGCATTAGTTGACGGATCTTACCATGATGTTGACTCCTCTGAGATGGCGTTCAAAATCGCTGCATCTATGGCGCTTAAAGCTGCGGTTTCTAAATGTAGCCCAGTAATTCTTGAGCCAATGATGAAAGTTGAAGTTGTAATTCCTGAAGAGTACATGGGTGACATTATGGGTGACGTAACATCTCGTCGTGGACGCGTAGAAGGTATGGAAGCTCGCGGTAACGCACAAGTTGTTCGTGCTATGGTTCCGCTTTCTGAAATGTTCGGTTATGCAACGGCATTACGTTCTAACACGCAAGGACGCGGAACATTCTCAATGACATTTGATCATTATGAAGAAGTACCAAAGTCTGTTTCAGAAGAAATTATCAAAAAAAATAAAGGTGAATAATTGATTTTTATCGATTGTTCAAGTATAACTACTTATGTAAGCTTAGAAAGTGAGGCTTATGTCGCGCTTTCTAGTCTAAATATAAAATAACCTATATAAACTAAGGAGGAATTTAGAATGGCTAAAGCTAAATTCGAACGTTCTAAACCCCATGTTAACATCGGTACAATCGGCCACGTTGACCATGGTAAAACTACATTAACTGCTGCGATCACTACAGTTCTTGCAAAAGCTGGTGGTGCTGAAGCACGCGGATACGATCAAATCGATGCTGCTCCAGAAGAAAGAGAGCGCGGTATCACAATCTCAACTGCACACGTTGAGTACGAAACTGAAACTCGTCACTATGCACACGTTGACTGCCCAGGACATGCTGACTATGTTAAAAACATGATCACTGGTGCTGCTCAAATGGACGGCGGTATCTTAGTAGTATCTGCTGCTGATGGCCCAATGCCTCAAACACGTGAGCACATCCTTCTTTCTCGTCAAGTAGGTGTTCCTTACATCGTTGTATTCTTAAACAAATGCGACATGGTAGACGACGAAGAATTATTAGAATTAGTAGAAATGGAAGTTCGCGACCTATTATCTGAATACGGATTCCCAGGCGACGATATTCCTGTAGTTAAAGGTTCTGCTCTTAAAGCTCTTCAAGGCGAAGCTGAGTGGGAAGAAAAAATCATTGAGTTAATGGCTGAAGTTGATGCTTACATCCCAACTCCAGAACGTGAAACTGACAAACCATTCTTAATGCCTATCGAGGATGTATTCTCTATCACAGGTCGTGGTACAGTTGCAACTGGTCGTGTAGAGCGCGGAGTAGTTAAAGTTGGTGACGTAGTAGAAATCATCGGTCTTGCTGAAGAGAACGCTTCTACAACTGTAACTGGTGTAGAAATGTTCCGTAAACTTCTTGACCAAGCTCAAGCTGGAGACAACATTGGTGCTCTACTTCGTGGGGTTGCTCGTGAAGACATCCAACGTGGACAAGTTCTTGCTAAAAGCGGTTCTGTAAAAGCTCACGCTAAATTCAAAGCTGAAGTTTTCGTATTATCTAAAGAAGAAGGTGGACGTCACACTCCATTCTTCGCTAACTACCGTCCGCAATTCTATTTCCGTACAACTGACGTAACTGGTATCATCCAATTACCAGAAGGTACTGAAATGGTAATGCCTGGTGACAACATCGAAATGACTATCGAACTTATCGCTCCAATCGCAATCGAAGAGGGAACTAAATTCTCTATTCGTGAAGGTGGACGTACAGTAGGTTACGGTGTAGTTGCTACAATCGTTGCTGAATAATCTTTAAATAGATTATTAAAAACTCAAGGGATTTTCCCTTGAGTTTTTTTATTGCTTATTTATATAGAAGAAAGAGGTGCGTTTTCTATTTTTGAATGAGTTTCTTCTACAGTATATAAAACGAAAACAACACCCAAAAACTGTAAGTTGAATAAGAGTAGATGAAAACTTGAAATTCTTTAAAGTGCCATGTATAATAGCAAAAGTAGAGAAAAGCAGATGCAAACAAAAAGATGCTTGCATCTAGACGAATAACATTGTATAATAGAAAATGTTGGTCTTTGACTGCGATGAAGTGGAAGGTTGCTGACACACCCGGCCGCTTTGCCATGGCATGGTGTGGGGAAATTTCCATGGAGAAGGTCTATTTTAGAAATAGGCGAACGAAGGAGGGAAAATAATGGCAAAAGAAAAAATTCGTATCCGTTTAAAAGCTTACGATCACCGTATTCTTGATCAGTCAGCTGAGAAAATTGTAGAAACAGCTAAGCGTTCTGGGGCAACAGTTTCTGGTCCGATCCCATTACCAACTGAAAAAACTGTTTACACAATTCTTCGTGCTGTCCATAAGTACAAAGATTCTCGTGAGCAATTCGAAATGCGCACGCACAAACGTCTAATCGACATCGTGAGTCCTACTCCTCAAACAGTAGATTCATTAATGCGTTTAGATTTACCATCTGGTGTAGATATCGAAATCAAACTATAATTCATATAACTTAAAAATGTAGGAGGTGTAACTCATGACCAAAGGAATCTTAGGAAGAAAGATCGGTATGACTCAAGTATTTGCTGAAAACGGTGAGTTAATCCCAGTAACAGTAATCGCTGCGAACCCAAACGTTGTTCTTCAAAAGAAAACAACAGAAACTGACGGCTATAATGCAATTCAGTTAGGATTCGAAGATAAACGTGAAAAGTTAACTAACAAACCTGAACAAGGCCACACTGCTAAAGCATCTACTACTCCTAAGCGCTTCATTCGCGAAATCCGCGATGCAGACGTGGACGGATTAGAGGTTGGTCAAGAGGTAAAAGTTGAAGTTTTCACTGCAGGTGAAATCGTTGACGTAACAGGAATTTCTAAAGGTAAAGGTTTCCAAGGTGTTATTAAACGCCACGGACAATCTCGCGGACCTATGTCTCATGGTTCTCGCTATCACCGTCGTCCTGGTTCAATGGGCCCAGTTGCTCCGAACCGTGTATTCAAAGGCAAAAAACTTGCTGGACGTATGGGTGGAGACCAAGTTACAATCCAAAACTTAGAAATCGTTCAAGTTGACGCTGAGCGCAACTTATTATTAGTAAAAGGTAACGTTCCAGGTGCTAAGAAATCTCTTGTAGTTGTTCAAGGCGCTGTGAAGGTTAGTAAATAATTCACAATAGGAAGGAGGAATTCCAATGCCAAAAGTTACTGTATATAACCAAACTGGTTCACAGGTTGGTGAAATCGAATTAGCTGAAGCTATTTTCGGTATCGAACCAAATGAAGCTGTACTTTTCGAAGCTGTAATGATGCAACGTGCGTCTTTACGTCAAGGTACACACAAAGTAAAAACTCGCTCTGAAGTGCGCGGTGGTGGTCGTAAACCATGGCGTCAAAAAGGAACTGGACGTGCTCGTCAAGGTTCTATCCGCTCTCCTCAATGGCGTGGTGGTGGTACGGTATTCGGACCTACACCAAGAAGCTATGCGTACAAACTTCCTAAGAAAGTTCGTCGTTTAGCGATCAAATCTGCATTAGCTACTAAAGTAGTTGAGAACAACATTGTAGTTCTTGAAGACCTAGTGTTAAATGCACCAAAAACAAAAGACATGGTAGCAGTACTTAAAGGATTAACTGTTGAAAAGAAAGCTCTTATCGTAACTGCTGATGCAAACGAATCTGTAGAGTTATCTGCTCGCAATATCCCTGGAGTAACAGTAATCACTGCTGATGGCGTAAACGTTTTAGACGTGCTTCATCATGATAAGCTAATCATGACAAAAGCGGCAGTGGAAAAAGTAGAGGAGGTGCTTGCATAATGAGAGATCCTCGTGATATCATTAAGCGCCCAGTTATCACTGAACGTTCTATGGAAATGATGGCTGAAAAAAAATACACGTTCGACGTGGACGTTAAATCTAATAAAACAGAAGTTAAAGACGCTATAGAAGCGATCTTTGGTGTTAATGTAGACAAAGTAAATATCATGAACTACAAGCCGAAAGCAAAACGCGTTGGTCGTCACGCTGGTTTTACTAACCGTCGTCGTAAAGCAATCGTTAAGCTAACTGCTGACAGCAAAGAAATCGAAATCTTCCAAGGTGTTTAATTCTTACTAAAGAAGGAGGGAAATTGAGATGGCAATTAAGAAGTATAAACCAACTACTAACGGTCGTCGTAATATGACAACGAATGATTTCGCTGAAATTACTACTGACAGACCTGAAAAATCTTTACTTGCGCCTTTAAGCAAAAAGGCTGGTCGTAATAACCAAGGTAAAATTACTGTACGTCACCAAGGTGGCGGACATAAGCGTCAATACCGTATCATCGACTTCAAACGTAATAAAGATGGAATTCCAGGACGCGTTGCTACGATCGAATACGATCCAAACCGCTCTGCGAATATCGCATTAATTAACTACGTTGACGGTGAAAAACGTTACATCCTTGCTCCTAAAAACTTAGAAGTAGGTATGGAAGTTATGTCTGGCGCTGAAGCTGACATTAAAATCGGTAACGCATTACCATTAATCAACATTCCAGTAGGTACTGTTGTTCATAACATCGAGCTTAAGCCTGGTCGTGGCGGACAATTAGTTCGTTCTGCTGGTACATCTGCTCAAGTACTTGGTAAAGAAGGAAAATACGTACTTGTACGTTTAACTTCTGGTGAAGTGCGTTTAGTATTATCTGCTTGTCGCGCTACAGTTGGTCAAGTAGGTAACGAACAACATGAACTTATCAAAATCGGTAAAGCAGGTCGCTCTCGCTGGTTAGGTAAGCGCCCAACAGTTCGTGGTTCTGTAATGAACCCAGTTGATCACCCACACGGTGGTGGTGAAGGACGCTCTCCAATCGGACGTAAGTCTCCAATGTCTCCATGGGGTAAACCAACTCTTGGATTCAAGACTCGTAAGAAAAATAAAGCGTCTGATAAATTTATCGTTCGTCGTCGTAAAAAATAATGGGATTGTAGTACGGTTCATTTCTAGAACCGTACGCCAATCACGAAGGGAGGCACCACAATGGCTCGTAGCTTAAAAAAAGGACCATTTGTCGATGATCACTTAATGAGCAAAATGGAAAAATTAGTTGCATCTGAGCAAAAACAAGTTGTTAAAACTTGGTCTCGCCGTTCAACAATCTTCCCTCAGTTCATCGGTCATACAATTGCTGTATATGATGGTCGTAAACACGTACCTGTGTACATCACTGAGGATATGGTTGGCCATAAGTTAGGTGAATTCGCACCAACTCGTACGTACAAAGGTCACCTTGCTGACGATAAGAAAACTAGAAGATAATGAGAGGAGGCACTTCAATGCAAGCTAAAGCAGTAGCGAGAACAGTTCGTATTGCTCCTCGTAAAGTTCGTTTAGTTGTAGACTTAATCCGAGGTAAGCAAGTGGGTGAAGCGATTGCTATCCTTAACCACACACCAAAAACTGCTTCTCCAGTTGTAGAGAAAGTTTTAAAATCTGCAATCGCAAATGCAGAGCACAATTACGAAATGGACATTAACAACCTAGTTGTTGAAACAGTTTTCGTTGACGAAGGTCCAACGTTGAAACGTTTCCGTCCACGTGCAATGGGTCGTGCAAGCCAAATTAACAAACGCACAAGCCACATCACAGTTGTGGTATCAGAAAAAAAGGAGGGATAATCGATGGGTCAGAAGGTTAATCCAATTGGTCTTCGTGTCGGTGTTATCCGTGACTGGGAATCTCGTTGGTTCGCTGAAAAAGATTACGCTACATTATTACATGAAGACATCAAAATCCGTGAGTACATTACTGTACGCTTAAAAGATTCTGCTGTTGCTAAAGTAGAAATCGAACGTGCAGCAAATCGTGTAAATGTTACAATTCACACTGCAAAACCTGGTATGGTAATTGGTAAAGGTGGTACAGAAGTTGAAGCACTTCGTAAAGCTCTTAACCAATTAACAGGCAAGCGTGTACACATCAACATCTTAGAAGTTAAGAGAGCTGATCTTAACGCTAAATTAGTAGGCGAAAACATCGCTCGTCAATTAGAAAACCGTGTATCTTTCCGTCGTGCACAGAAGCAAGTAATTCAACGTGCTATGCGTGCAGGAGCTAAAGGTATTAAAACACAGGTTTCTGGTCGTCTTGGCGGAGCTGATATCGCTCGTGCAGAATCTTACAGTGAAGGAACTGTTCCACTTCATACACTTCGCGCTGATATTGACTATGCAGCAGTTGAAGCTGATACAACATACGGTAAATTAGGCGTAAAAGTATGGATCTACCGTGGAGAAGTCCTTCCTACAAAAAAGAAAGCTTCTGAGGAAGGAGGAAAATAATATGTTAATGCCTAAACGCGTAAAATATCGTAGAGAGCATCGTGGTAAAATGCGTGGTCGTGCAAAAGGTGGAGCTGAAATTGCTTTCGGTGAATTCGGTTTACAAGCACAAGCCGCTTCATGGATTACAAACCGTCAAATCGAAGCTGCTCGTCGTGCAATGACTCGTTACATGAAACGTGGCGGTAAAGTATGGATTAAAATTTTCCCTTCTAAGCCTTACACTGCAAAACCTCTAGAAGTACGTATGGGTTCCGGTAAAGGGGCACCAGAAGGCTGGGTAGCAGTAGTAAAACCTGGGAAAATTATGTTCGAAATCGCGGGTGTATCTGAAGAGGTAGCACGCGAAGCCTTACGTCTTGCAGCTCACAAATTACCAGTGAAATGTAAATTCGTAAAACGTGAAGAAAATGGTGGTGAATCTAATGAAAACTAATGATATTCGTGAATTAACCACTGCCGAAATCGAAACAAAAGTTAAAGCTTTAAAGGAAGAGTTGTTTAATCTTCGCTTCCAACTTGCTACAGGACAATTAGAGAATCCAACTCGCATCCGTGAAGTGCGTAAAGCGATTGCTCGTATGAAAACTGTAGTTCGTGAAAGAGAGATCGGAATTAATCGATAAATTGAGGGGAGGTTTGCATAGTGAGCGAACGTAACCAACGCAAAGTTTATACTGGTCGTGTAGTGTCTGACAAAATGGACAAAACGATTACAGTTTTAGTTGAAACTTACAAAACTCATTCCTTGTACGGAAAACGTGTTAAGTATTCTAAAAAGTACAAAGCCCATGATGAGCAAAACCAAGCAAAAATTGGCGATATCGTAAAAATCATGGAAACTCGCCCGCTTTCTGCTACTAAGCGTTTCCGTTTAGTTGAAATCGTTGAAGAAGCGGTTATTATCTAAATAGACGAATCGGAATTTTTAGTCCGAAGGGAGGTTTCATAACATGATCCAACAAGAATCTCGTTTGAAAGTTGCTGACAATTCTGGTGCACGTGAACTTTTAACAATTAAAGTATTAGGCGGCTCTGGTCGTAAATATGCTAACATTGGTGATATTATCGTTGCTACGGTAAAACAAGCAACACCAGGTGGCGTTGTTAAAAAAGGTGACGTTGTTAAAGCAGTAGTGGTACGTACGAAGAGCGGAGCTCGTCGTCCGGACGGTTCTTACATTAGCTTTGATGAAAACGCAGCGGTTATCATTAAAGACGATAAGAGCCCACGTGGTACTCGTATCTTTGGACCAGTAGCTCGTGAATTACGTGATAGCAACTTCATGAAGATCGTTTCTTTAGCTCCAGAAGTTCTATAATTTAAGGTATTGCCTTGCTAAGGAGGTGCAGAATTAAGATGCATGTAAAAAAAGGTGATAAAGTACAGGTAATCACTGGTAAAGACAAAGGAAAACAAGGTGTTATCCTTGTGGCTTTCCCAAAGCAAAACCGTGTTATCGTTGAGGGTGTTAACATCGTTAAGAAACACTCTAAGCCATCTCAATTAAATCCACAAGGTGGAATTATTACGAAAGAAGCACCTATTCACGTTTCTAATGTTATGGTATTAGATCCGAAAACAGGCGAACCTACTCGTGTAGGCTTCAAAGTAGAAGATGGTAAAAAAGTTCGTATTGCAAAAAAATCTGGTGAATTATTAGATAAATAATTTTCTTAAGAAAGGAGGTCACTTCATTGAATCGCCTTAAAGAGAAGTTCCAAAAGGAAATTACTCCTGCTCTAGTGAGCAAGTTTAACTATAAATCTGTGATGGAAGTACCGAAAATCGAAAAGATCGTAATCAACACTGGTGTTGGTGACGCGGTATCTAACTCAAAAGCTTTAGACAATGCAGTAGAAGAATTAACGCAAATCGCAGGTCAAAAACCTGTTGTAACTCGCGCTAAAAAATCAATCGCTGGTTTCCGTCTTCGTGAAGGTATGCCAATCGGTGCAAAAGTAACTTTACGCGGCGAGCAAATGTATGAGTTCTTCGACAAATTAGTATCAGTTTCTTTACCACGTGTACGTGATTTCCGTGGTGTTTCTAAGAAATCATTCGACGGTCGTGGTAACTACACATTAGGTGTTAAAGAGCAACTAATTTTCCCTGAGATTGATTATGATAAAGTAAACAAAGTCCGCGGTATGGACATCGTAATCGTTACTACAGCGAAAACTGATGAAGAAGCTCGTGAACTTTTAACACAATTCGGTATGCCATTCCAAAAATAATGGAAGCCAACGCTAAGTAGAGGAGGCGAAAACGTGGCTAAAAAATCTATGATCGCGAAACAAAAGCGTACTCCTAAGTTTAAAGTACAAGAGTATACACGTTGCGAACGCTGCGGTCGTCCGCATTCTGTATACCGCAAATTTAAACTTTGCCGTATTTGTTTCCGTGAACTTGCATATAAAGGTCAAATTCCTGGTGTTAAAAAAGCTAGTTGGTAAAACCCACAAATGGGAAGGAGGTAAAACACATGGTGATGACAGATCCAATTGCAGACATGCTTACTCGCATCCGTAATGCGAACATGGTACGTCATGAGAAATTAGAGGTTCCTGCTTCTAAAATCAAAAAAGAGATCGCTGAACTTTTAAAACGTGAAGGTTTCATTCGTGATGTAGAATACATCGAGGATAACAAACAAGGTATCCTTCGTATTTTCCTGAAATATGGTGCAAACAATGAACGTGTAATCACTGGATTAAAACGTATCAGTAAACCTGGCTTACGCGTTTACGCTAAAGCTGACGAAGTACCACGTGTACTTAACGGATTAGGTATCGCTCTTGTTTCTACATCTAAGGGAGTAATGACAGACAAAGATGCTCGTCAATTACAAACTGGTGGAGAAGTAGTAGCATACGTTTGGTAATATATATTTAAAACGAACGGAGGTGTGACCACATGTCTCGTATTGGTAAAAAGATTCTTGAAATCCCTGCAGGTGTTACTATCACAGTTGCAGAAGACAATACTGTAACAGTAAAAGGCCCTAAAGGTGAATTAACTCGTACTTTCAATGCTGATATGTCTATCAAAATTGAAGAAAATACACTAACAGTTGAGCGTCCATCTGAACAGAAGGAACACCGTGCATTACACGGTACAACTCGTGCTTTAATCGGAAACATGGTTGAAGGTGTAACTACAGGTTTCGCACGCGGACTTGAATTAGTCGGTGTTGGTTACCGTGCTCAAAAACAAGGTGATAAACTTGTATTAAGCGTAGGTTATTCTCATCCAGTAGAAATGACTCCGGAAGCAGGACTTGAAGTTGAAGTACCTGCACCAACTAAAATCGTAATTAAAGGTATCGACAAGCAACGTGTTGGCGAATTTGCTGCTAACATCCGTGCTGTACGTGCTCCAGAGCCATATAAAGGCAAAGGTATTCGTTACGAAGGCGAAGTTGTTCGTCGTAAAGAAGGTAAAACTGCTAAGTAAACCCGTTAGGTGAGAGAAAGGAGTGACAAGAATGATCACTAAAGCTGATAAAAATGCGACTCGTAAGAAAAGACATGCACGTGTACGTGCAAAACTTACTGGTACTGCAGAACGTCCACGTTTAAATGTGTTCCGTTCTAACCAACATATTTACGCTCAAGTTATTGATGATGTAAATGGTGTAACATTAGTAAGTGCATCTACTCTTGATAAAGACCTTGCTCTTAACGGTACTAGCAATACTGAAGCTGCTACGAAAGTTGGAGAATCAGTTGCTAAGCGTGCTGTAGAGAAAGGCGTTAAAGAAGTAGTATTTGATCGCGGTGGTTACTTATACCATGGCCGTGTTAAAGCTCTAGCTGAAGCTGCTCGTGAGGCTGGATTACAATTTTAATGGTCAAAGGAGGGAAAATTGATGCATCGCATTGACCCAAGTAAATTAGAACTTGAAGAACGTGTAGTTACGATAAATCGTGTCGCGAAAGTTGTTAAGGGTGGTCGTCGTTTCCGCTTTGCTGCACTAGTTGTAGTTGGCGATAAAAACGGTCATGTTGGATTCGGTACCGGTAAAGCACAAGAGGTACCAGATGCAATTCGCAAAGCTATCGAAGACGCTAAGAAAAACTTAATCGCAGTACCATTAGTTGGTACAACAATTCCACACACAATCAACGGTCATTTTGGAGCTGGTGAAGTATTCTTAAAACCTGCTGCTGAGGGTACTGGAGTTATTGCTGGTGGACCAGTTCGTGCGGTACTTGAATTAGCTGGTGTACAAGATATTCTTTCGAAATCTCTTGGTTCTAACACACCAATTAACATGATTCGCGCTACTGTGAACGGATTAAGCGAGCTTAAGCGCGCTGAAGATGTTGCAAAATTACGCGGTAAATCTGTAGAAGAGCTACTAGGTTAAGAAGGAGGGAAAACAAATGGCGAAAAAGTTAGAAATTACCCTCACTCGTAGTGTAATTGGTCGTCCACAAGATCAACGTGCGACGGTAGAAGCTTTAGGTCTTAAAAAGTTGAATTCAACTGTAGTTAAGGAAGAAACTCCTGCTATTCTTGGTATGATCAACAAAGTTTCTCACCTTGTAACTGTAAAAGAAGCTTAAGGATAACTCATTAATATAAGGAGGTGCCTGGGAATGAAACTTCATGAATTAAAACCTGCAGAAGGTTCTCGTAAAGTACGTAACCGTGTCGGTCGTGGTATCGGTTCTGGTAACGGTAAAACTGCTGGTAAAGGTCATAAAGGACAAAACGCACGTTCTGGTGGCGGTGTTCGTCTTGGCTTCGAAGGTGGTCAAACTCCATTATTCCGTCGTTTACCAAAACGCGGCTTCACAAACATTAACCGTAAAGAGTTTACTATCGTAAACTTAGCAACGTTAAATCGTTTTGAAGATGGTACAGAAGTAACACCTGAATTATTGCTGGAAACTGGCGTTATCAGCAAATTAAACGACGGTGTTAAAGTTCTTGCAAGCGGAGCTGTAGAGAAAAAATTAACTGTTAAAGCGCACAAGTTCTCTTCAAGTGCTAAAGAAGCAATTGAAGCAGCTGGCGGATCAGTTGAGGTGATCTAATGTTTCGTACAATCTCCAACTTTATGCGCGTTGCTGAGATAAGACGTAAAATATTATTCACTTTAGCGATGTTAATCGTATTCAGGATTGGCACGTTTATCCCAGTGCCATTTACAAATGGAGACGTACTGAAAGCACAAGATCAGTTAAATGCATTAGGCATCCTAAATACATTTGGCGGTGGCGCGTTGAAAAACTTCTCCATCTTTGCGATGGGAATCATGCCGTATATTACAGCATCCATCATCGTGCAATTATTGCAGATGGATGTTGTTCCTAAATTTTCGGAATGGTCGAAGCAAGGCGAAATGGGCCGTCGTAAACTAACGCAATTCACGCGTTATTTTACAATTGTTCTTGCGTTTATTCAGGGGTTTGGTATGTCAATCGGTTTTAACGGTATGGTAGGTGGACAGTTAATTTTGAATCCAGGTTGGAGCACTTATTTATACATTGCTACGGTACTGACTGCTGGTACTGCATTTTTAATGTGGTTAGGTGAACAGATTACAGCTAAAGGTGTAGGTAATGGTATTTCCATCCTAATCTTTGGTGGTATTGCCGCAGCGATCCCAAGTGTAATATCTCAAGTGTATCAACAACAGTTTCAAAATGCCGGAGATCAATTGTTCATGAGTATCGTTAAAGTTGTATTGATTTTACTAGCTGTGTTAGCAGTTGTTGTTGGTGTTATTTTCATTCAACAAGCTGTTAGAAAGATCCCAATTCAATATGCGAAGCGTGTAACAGGAGGAAATGGTAATCATGCTGGAGCACAAAACACACATTTACCGCTTAAGGTAAATAGTGCGGGTGTTATTCCAGTAATTTTTGCTGTTTCATTCTTGATTACACCTCCAACTATTGCACAGTTCTTCCCGAAACATGACGTATCGCAGTGGATTATTGCAAACTTTAACTATTCCCACCCAGTGGGAATGATAATATATGTAGCGCTCATTGTAGCCTTCACATACTTCTATGCATTTGTTCAGGTTAATCCAGAGCAAATGTCAGAAAACCTAAACAAGCAAGGTGGATATGTTCCAGGTATTCGTCCGGGTAAGAATACAGAACAATATCTAACAAAAATCTTGTATCGTTTGACCTTTGTAGGATCTATTTTCCTAGCAGCGATTGCAATTCTTCCAGTTATCTTTACGAAATTGGGAAATCTTCCTCCATCTGCACAGATCGGTGGAACGAGTATGTTAATCGTTATCGGCGTTGCTTTAGAAACAATGAAGCAGCTAGAAAGCCAACTGGTAAAACGCCATTACAAAGGGTTTATCAAGCAGTGAGTAAGTGGGAAGAATTGTCTTCCCTACATGCTCATGTATTGAGGGGGAACAAGGATGAACTTAATTTTAATGGGGCTTCCTGGTGCTGGTAAAGGTACACAAGCCGAACAGATTGTTGCCAAGTATAACATCCCTCACATCTCAACAGGAGATATGTTCCGTGCAGCTATGAAGGCTGAAACTGAACTTGGTTTACAAGCAAAGTCCTTTATTGATAAAGGTGCGCTTGTTCCAGATGAAGTTACAATCGGAATTGTTCGTGAGCGTTTAAGTCAAGAAGACTGTGTAAAAGGCTTCTTACTAGATGGTTTCCCACGAACAGTTGCACAGGCATCTGCACTTGAAGAGATTATGAAAGATCTTGGCAAAAAAATCGACTATGTTTTAAACATTAATGTGGATTCAGGATTGCTATTAAAACGTCTTACAGGCCGTCGTATTTGTAAAGAGTGCGGTGCGACTTACCACTTAGAATTCAATCCGCCAGCAAAAGCTGACGTGTGCGATAAATGTGGTGGCGAATTATATCAACGCTCTGATGACAATGAAGAAACTGTAGCGAATCGTTTAGAGGTAAATATTAAGCAAACAAAACCTTTGCTTGATTTCTATGAAGAGCTTGGTTACTTACAAAGCATTAATGGTGAGCAAGATATCAATAAGGTATTTGCTGATATTGATGTTCTCATTGGAGACTTAGCGTAATGATCATTTGCAAAACTCCTCGCGAGATAGAAATCATGCGAGAAGCTGGCAGGATCGTTGCTTTAACTCATCAAGAGTTGAAAAAGCATATTACTCCAGGAATTACAACGAAAGAGCTCGATCAAATAGCGGAAAAGACGATTCGAAAATATGGTGCTACGCCATCTTTTAAAGGATACAACGGATTTCCGGGAAGCATCTGTGCTTCTGTAAATGAAGAGCTTGTACATGGGATTCCAGGTAAGCGCAAGCTCCAAGAAGGTGATATCATCAGTATCGATATTGGTGCGAAATACAATGGGTACCATGGAGATTCTGCGTGGACGTATCCAGTAGGAAACATTTCTGAATCTGTTCAAAAGCTACTTGATGTCACAGAAAAATCGTTGTATCTTGGTCTAGAACAAATAAAACCAGGCGTGAGATTATCAAATGTTTCACATGCGGTTCAAACGTATGCTGAAGACAATGGATTCTCGATCGTTAGGGAGTATGTTGGTCACGGAATCGGGCAAGACTTACATGAAGACCCTCAAATCCCGCACTATGGTCCACCAAATAAAGGTCCTAGATTAAAGCCGGGAATGGTTATCTGTGTCGAACCGATGGTGAACCAAGGAAGACGATATGTAAAAACACTATCTGATGACTGGACAGTGGTAACGGTAGATGGTAAATGGTGTGCACATTTTGAGCACACGATTGCTCTTACAGAAGCAGGATACGAAATCCTTACCACTTTATAAGTAGCTGGCTCTCCGGGATTTCAGAGCAGTGTAAAATGTTACTGATTTGAAGAAGGGAGAACTATTGAATGGCTAAAGATGATGTAATTGAAGTCGAAGGTACCGTTCTTGAAACGTTGCCAAATGCTATGTTCAAAGTAGAATTAGAGAATGGGCATGTCGTATTGGCTCACGTTTCTGGTAAAATCCGTATGAACTTCATTCGGATTTTACCAGGAGACAAAGTTACGGTAGAATTATCTCCGTACGATTTAAATCGTGGTCGTATTACGTACCGTTTTAAATAATATAGCACTCCGTAATCTTTAAGGAGGTTCGAGACATGAAAGTAAGACCGTCAGTTAAACCAATCTGCGAAAAATGTAAAGTTATTCGTAGACGTGGAAAAGTAATGGTTATTTGTGAAAACCCTAAACATAAACAAAAACAAGGTTAATCAGAAGGAGGTGCATTCGGAATGGCACGTATCGCAGGTGTAGATATTCCTCGTGACAAACGCGTTGTTATTTCTTTAACTTACGTATTCGGCATTGGTCGCACGACTGCTGAAAAAATTCTTGCTGAAGCTGGTGTTTCTGAAGAAACACGAGTTCGTGATTTAACGGAAGACGAATTAGGTCGTATCCGTGACATCGTAGATCGCGTTAAAGTTGAGGGAGACCTTCGTCGTGAAGTTTCTCTTAACATTAAACGTCTAATGGAGATCGGTTCTTACCGTGGTCTTCGTCACCGTCGTGGTTTACCAGTTCGTGGTCAAAATTCTAAAAATAATGCTCGTACGCGTAAAGGTCCACGTCGTACAGTAGCAAATAAAAAGAAATAATAAGTAAAGGAGGTTGAACTAACAATGGCACGTAAAACAAACACTCGTAAAAAACGTGTGAAAAAGAATATTGAAGCTGGTATTGCTCATATTCGTTCTACTTTCAACAACACAATCGTAACACTTACAGATACTCACGGTAACGCACTTTCTTGGTCTAGTGCTGGTGCACTTGGTTTCCGTGGATCTCGTAAATCTACTCCATTCGCTGCGCAAATGGCTGCTGAGGCTGCTGCTAAAGTTGCAATGGAGCATGGTTTAAAAACTTTAGAGGTTACTGTAAAAGGTCCTGGTGCTGGTCGTGAAGCTGCAATTCGTGCTCTTCAAGCTGCAGGTCTAGAAGTAACAGCAATCAGAGATGTTACTCCAGTTCCTCATAATGGATGTCGTCCGCCAAAACGTCGTCGTGTTTAATTTTTCTGTATAGAATTTTCCCTTTTGTCTATAATGGATATGATGCATTATCGAGAAATTTCGTACAGAAACATCGCTTGTTGTGCACAATCGGGAACTGCCTAAGGGGGACTTTCGGTTAGACAGAGGTTTTTTCCTTTGTTTAGCCGAGGTTTCGACGTTTTGAAGGAGGGTTTAGTTAATGATTGAAATTGAAAAACCGAAAATCGAAACGGTTGAACTTAACGAAGATGCTAAATATGGTAAATTCGTGATTGAACCGCTTGAGCGTGGATATGGTACTACTTTGGGTAACTCCTTACGTCGTATTCTTTTATCCTCACTCCCTGGTGCCGCTGTAACTGCTATCCAAATTGATGGCGTATTACACGAATTTTCAACAGTTGAGGGCGTAGTAGAGGACGTTACGACGATCATCTTAAACTTGAAAAAGTTAGCTCTTAAAATCTACTCTGAAGAAGAGAAGACGTTGGAAATCGATGTACAGGGCGAAGGTATTGTCACAGCTGCTGATATTACTCACGATAGTGATGTTGAAATCTTAAATCCAGATTTATACATTGCGACGTTAGCAAAAGATGCGCATTTCCGCGTGCGTTTAACTGCAAAGCGTGGCCGTGGGTATACGCCAGCTGATGCAAATAAAAGCGAAGATCAACCAATAGGAGTTATTCCTATTGATTCTATTTATACTCCAGTATCACGTGTGACTTACCAAGTGGAAAAGACACGTGTCGGACAAGTGGCAAATTATGATAAGCTTACGCTTGATGTATGGACGGATGGAAGCATCGGGCCAAAAGAAGCTATCTCTTTAGGTGCCAAAATCTTAACTGAGCATTTAAATATCTTCGTTGGTTTAACTGATGAAGCACAAAATGCTGAGATTATGGTCGAGAAGGAAGAAGATCAAAAAGAAAAAGTTCTAGAAATGACTATTGAAGAACTTGATCTTTCTGTTCGTTCTTATAATTGCTTAAAACGTGCAGGAATTAATACTGTACAAGAGCTTGCGAACAAAACAGAAGAAGATATGATGAAAGTTCGTAACTTAGGACGTAAATCCTTAGAAGAAGTTAAGCATAAGCTTGAGGAATTAGGTTTAGGCTTACGTAAAGACGACTGAGGATTTAATCTCATCAACAAAGGAGGGAACTACGAATGGCATACAGAAAATTAGGCCGTACAAGTGCGCAACGTAAAGCTATGTTACGTGACTTAGCTACAGATTTAATTATCAACGAGCGCATCCAAACGACAGAAACTCGTGCAAAAGAACTTCGTTCTGTAGTGGAAAAAATGATCACTTTAGGTAAACGCGGAGATCTTCATGCTCGCCGTCAAGCTGCATCTTTCATCCGCAATGAAGTTGCTAATGCTGAGACTGGTCAAGATGCACTTCAAAAATTATTCGCTGATGTAGCTCCACGCTATGCTGAGCGTCAAGGCGGATACACTCGTATTGCAAAAATTGGTCCACGTCGCGGAGACGCAGCACCAATGGTAATTATCGAGTTAGTATAATGATAATTAAAAGGGCAGGACAGTTCTTTTCAAGTAACTGGTCATGGCCCTTTTTTTTTAAATATAGAAAATAGGCTAACTTGATGAAGTAATGAGAGAGGGTGCCTTGCATTGAAAAAAGAGAAACTTCGCACGCAAAATATATCATTTCAATATCCCGGGGCAACTTCTTATGCGCTAAAAGACGTATCATTCTCTTTATATGAGGGAGAATGGGTTTCTGTAATTGGACAAAATGGTTCAGGAAAGTCTACACTTGCAAAGCTATTAAATGGTTTATTTTTACCGGAATCAGGCACGATTGTTGTAAATGATACAATGACTTTATCTGAAGAAACGGTATGGGATATTCGAAAGAAAATAGGTATGGTATTTCAAAATCCAGATAATCAATTTGTTGGGACAACAGTGCAAGATGATGTTGTATTTGGTCTTGAAAATATCGGGATGCCTCGGGAACAGATGGTAGAACGGATGAATCAAGCGCTGCAGATGGTCCGAATGGAAGAGTTTCTTAATGAAGAGCCTCATTCGTTATCTGGTGGACAAAAGCAACGTGTTGCGATTGCAGGTGTGCTAGCATTGCAACCATCTATTTTAATATTGGATGAAGCAACATCGATGTTAGATCCACAAGGACGACGTGAAGTAATTGAAACGGTTAGGAAGCTTGTGGATACAAAAGGTATTACCGTGTTATCGATTACGCATGATTTGGAAGAAGCTGCACAATCAGACCGTGTTATCATTTTGAATCAGGGAGAAATATTAGAGGTAGGTACGCCAGAGCAAATTTTCAAGTCCTCTCATATGCTTAGGGAAATCGGATTAGATGTACCATTCTCAGTGAAAATAGCAGAATTATTAAAAAGAAATGAAATTCCACTGCAAAATACGCATCTTACAATGGAAAGCTTGGTGAACGAACTTTGGAGATTACATTCCAAACAGTAGAGCATCGTTATCAATATAAAACTCCATTTGAAAGACGCGCGCTTTATGATGTAAACGTGTCGTTTCCAAGTGGGGGGTATTATGCCATTATCGGTCATACTGGTTCCGGCAAATCGACGATGATTCAACATTTAAATGGTTTATTGCAGCCGACAAATGGCACGGTCCAAATTGGGGAGCATTTGATTTCCTCGCAAAAGAAAGAAAAGAAATTAAAGCCGCTACGAAAAAAAGTAGGGGTTGTCTTTCAATTTCCAGAGCATCAGTTATTTGAAGAAACAGTTGAGAAAGATATTTGTTTTGGACCCTCAAATTTCGGAGTATCGGAAGAAGAGGCAAGACAAAAGGCAAGGGATGCAATTGAGCTTGTAGGATTGGATCCAGAGCTATTAGCGCGTTCGCCGTTTGAGTTAAGTGGTGGACAAATGAGACGTGTTGCAATAGCAGGCGTACTTGCGATGGAACCGGAAGTGCTTGTATTAGATGAACCCACAGCAGGGCTTGATCCTAAAGGACAGCATGAGCTTATGGAAATGTTTTATAAGCTTCATAAGGAACAGGGGCTTACAGTAATCCTTGTTACCCATAATATGGAGGATGCTGCTAAATATGCGGATCAAATTGTGGTTATGCATAAAGGAACGGTCTTTTTGCAAGGAACAGCAGAGGAAGTATTTTCGCATGCAGATGAGTTAGAACAAATCGGCGTGGATCTTCCAATGTCTTTAAAGTATAAACGTGCAATTGAAGAGAAGTTTGGTATCTCCATTCCAAAGGCTACCTTATCTTTAGAGGATCTTACTCATGAAGTTGTACAGGTGTTACGAAAAGGTGGTCATGAATCATGCAGCAGTTGATTATTGGGAGATATATTCCAGGTAGGTCGCTCATTCATCAACTTGATCCACGTACGAAGCTGTTGATTGTCTTTTTATATGTATTTGTTGTCTTTTTAGCAAATAATGCGATTTCATATGGATTTTTATTTTTATATGCACTCATTGCTTTATTTTTTGCAAAAGTGCCGATTCGTTATGTACTTTCGGGCTTAAAACCAATCTTATGGATTTTTCTGTTTACCTTTTTTCTGCATATTTTTACAAACAAAGAAGGGGATGTACTGCTTCAGCTTGGTTGGTTTTCGATACATGAAAAGGGATTAGAGCAAGGGATATATATTTCTATACGCTTCTTTGTCATTATTTTAATGACGACATTATTAACGTTAACAACAACACCAATTGAAATTACTGATGGTATGGAAACATTGTTAAAGCCATTAAAGCGTATAAAGGTTCCTGTTCATGAAATCGCATTGATGATGTCTATTTCTCTTCGTTTTATCCCAACATTAATGGATGAGACGAGTAAAATTATGAAAGCACAAGCGTCCCGTGGTATTGATTTTTCTGATGGGCCGATAAAGGACCGATTAAAGGCGGTTATTTCTTTGCTTGTACCGCTTTTTATTAGTGCCTTTAAGCGTGCTGAGGACTTAGCAATTGCAATGGAAGCGCGTGGGTATCAAAGTGGTGAGGGACGTTCTAAATTTAGGCAGCTACGCTGGAAAACAAGCGATACGTTAACGATAGTAAGTTTACTTTGTTTAGCATGTATTCTAGCATGGGTGCGATCGTAATGGAGAATAGAGAAATGGAAAGAATAAAATGTACAGTTGCATATGATGGCATCAATTTTTGCGGTTATCAAATTCAACCGCAGCATCGTACTGTTCAACAAGAAATAGAGAAAGCTCTGCAAAAATTGCATAAAGGAGAGCTTGTTCGTGTTCAGGCATCAGGACGAACAGATTCTACTGTTCATGCAAGAGGACAGGTTATTCATTTTGACACACCGTTGTCTCTTGAAGAATGGCAATGGATGAATGCCCTAAATACGATGCTGCCGGACGATATAGTTGTCAGGCAAGTAGAGAAAAAAACAGAAGATTTTCATGCACGCTATGGTGTTGAGAGAAAAGAATATCGCTACCGTGTATTATTATCTAAAAATGCTGATGTATTCCGTAGAAATTACGTATACCAGTATCCATATCCGCTTGAGATAGAATCTATAAGAAAAGCAATTCCTTATTTTATTGGAACGCATGATTTCACTTCGTTTTGTTCGGCAAAAACTGACAAAAAGGATAAAGTGCGAACAATTTACGAAATAGATTTAATGGAACAAGATGATGAGTTGATTTTTCGTTTTGTAGGTAATGGATTTTTATATAATATGGTTCGAATTATTGTTGGTACACTACTTAGCGTAGGACAAGGAAAGATGGTTCCTGACAGCATTCCAGAGATTTTAAAAAAACAAGATCGTCGTTTTGCTGGGAAGATGGTGCCAGGGCACGGGCTTTATTTATGGCAGGTAAACTATAACAACTAATCCTGGTGTAACATTTACTTGACATTAGAAACTCAAAAGGATATCATAACATATGGTATTGTTTCTAAAACCACGATTAGCCCCGGAAGGAAATCGTGTTTAAGATAAACAATAGATTTTTTCTATGGAAAAGATAACGAGGAGGGAAACACATGCGTACGACTTTTATGGCAAAAGCTAACGAAGTTGAGCGTAAATGGTATGTGGTTGACGCTGAAGGTCAAACTTTAGGTCGCCTTGCTAGTGAAGTAGCATCCATTTTACGTGGTAAAAACAAACCAACATTTACACCACACGTTGACACGGGTGATCATGTAATTATTATTAACGCTGAGAAAATTCATTTAACAGGTAATAAATTAAACGATAAAATTTACTACCGTCACACTAACCACCCAGGTGGACTTAAACAAAGAACAGCTCTAGAAATGCGTACAAACTACCCTGTACAAATGTTAGAGCTTGCAATTAAAGGCATGCTTCCAAAAGGACGTTTAGGACGTCAAGTGTCTAAAAAATTAAATGTGTATGCTGGAGCTGAGCATCCACACCAAGCACAAAAACCAGAAGTTTACGAACTTCGCGGATAATTAATTAAAGGAGGGCTTACATTGGCACAGGTACAATACTATGGTACTGGACGTCGTAAGAGTTCAGTAGCACGCGTACGCCTAGTTCCAGGCGAAGGACGCGTTATCATTAACGGTCGTGATTTTGAAAACTATATCCCATTTGCTGCATTACGTGAAGTAGTGAAACAACCTCTAGTTGCAACAGAAACTTTAGGTAACTACGATGTACTTGTAAACGTAAATGGTGGTGGATACACTGGTCAAGCTGGTGCTATTCGTCACGGTATCTCTCGCGCTTTATTAAAAGCTGACCCAGAATACCGTCTAACATTAAAACGTGCAGGTCTATTAACTCGTGACGCACGTATGAAAGAGCGTAAAAAATACGGTCTTAAAGGCGCACGTCGTGCACCTCAGTTCTCAAAACGTTAATTTTTGCGAACTTCAAACCCCAGTCTATTGGCTGGGGTTTTTTATTATTTCAACCGGTAAGACCCCCTTCTCTAAACGAAGTGAAGGTAAGGGGAGTTTAATATGCCTAATGGAACTATATAAAGTGAAACTTCCATCCATCGTGAGCTTACGGGATAAATTCATTTTGATTTTTCACCATATAAATCACTGCTATGAAGAACAAAAGGTAACCTGCACTCGTATGTTCTTTTTGTTTAAACTTGGTTGGCATGGGGCAGAGAAAGGTTTTATATTGTTTTTTATTTATATAATTATCCTCAATTATTTTTAGTCCCCTTATTATTGCTTGGAATATTTTAGTGCTGCCTTCTTACGTATGCTTCATCTTTAGAAGTTTAGACTAATACGTATTAGGGAGGTTTATAAGTACTATGAATGTCATTGTTAGCTTACAAGAAAAACAAAAAGAAAAGCAGTTGAAATATGAACGGAAGATGCTTCGCGAACTATCATTAAAAACATTAAGATCTAATATTCGTGCTGCCTTCGATATGAAAGAGCTGCACAGGCAGTACGAGGATTATTGTATTGAACTTGGAATTGAATCGTACTTATTAGGAGCAAGATATAGCAAATTTGGCTATTATGGTGAATCTTTTTTTGATGTGAAATATAGAGCTTTAGAAGAGGAGCAGCAATTAACAGAAATGTTGTTTCAATTTTTAACAAGCATGACCATGCGAGAGATAGAATCAAACGATAAGGAGTTGCTGTATGAGTCCTGTGAACAGTTTATTAGTTCATGGTGGCGCGAAGGGTATGAAAAGGGTGAAAGAAGATATCGTTTAAAGCTGCATTAAGAGAAGCATAAACTTTCCTCTTGTCCCATATAAGTAATTAGAGGGACTAGCTGGAGGAGGAAAGGTATGAAGAGAATTCGAATTATCTCTTTTATGCTTGCTGCGGTTGTACTGTTTTTCTTGGTAAAACAAGAATTTCAAATTACAAAATCGTGGAGAGCTTGGAATTTACCCTTATCTGGAAAAGTAATTGTACTAGATGCCGGACATGGTGGACCAGATGGAGGGGCGGTTGGTGGTAAAGATATTGTAGAAAAAGACATTACGCTTGAAATTACAAAAATGGTACAAGACTATTTGCAAGAACAAGGTGCTTTAGTTATTTTAACGCGAGAGGGAGATTATGATCTAGCTGATAAAGACACAAAGTCATATAGTAGGCGCAAAGCAGAAGATCTCAAAAAACGTGTAGAGATTATTAATAAGCCGGATGTAGACTTTTTTGTGAGTGTTCACTTAAATGCTTTGCCTAGCAGTAGTTCGAAGGGAGCACAAACGTTTTATTATCGCTCTTTAATTGAAAATGAGCGTGCAGCAAAGTTTATACAGGCTGAATTGCGAACTAGCCTAGAAAATACGAACCGCTCAGCTAAAACAATCTCCCGTGTTTATTTACTTAAGTATGCAAAAACACCAGGTGCTTTAGTTGAGGCTGGTTTTTTATCGAATGTAAATGAACGATATATGTTAAATTCAGAGAAGTATCAGCAAAAGGTTGCAGCTGCGATATACCGGGGAATACTACGTTATTTTACGGAAAAAGGAAATCCTCCTGAGTAAGGAGGGTTTTTTGAGTTCCTCTCGTTAACGAAGTTTTCGGAAAATATGTTATACTGGAAATGTAAACGCATTTATTTTGGAAATGAAAATAAATAAACCCAATTTATTTAACATGACTTTATTTTTCATACAGGGGGCTGGGCCGATTATGGTAACGAAAGAGCAAGTAGTGGAGGCGCTTGAAGGGATTAATGATCCATTTCTACATAAAACATTAAAAGAAACAAATGCAATTAAAGAGGTAAATATAAAGCCTGAGAAAGAGCATGTCAGTGTTAAAATTGCAATTGTAAAAACAGGGACTGCCGAACAAATGCAATTGCAGGCTACTATTGTGAAGCTTGTGAAAGAACTTGGAGCAGCAACGGTTGGTTTGCGTTTCGCTGAATTTACAGAGGAAGAGCTAGCGCAGTTTGCGCCGCCGCAAGAAGAGAAAGAAAGTCAATCTTTATTATCAGAGCATTCTAAAACAACATTTTTAGCAGTTGCAAGTGGAAAAGGCGGAGTTGGTAAATCAACTGTTTCTGTAAACCTTGCGATTTCATTAGCTCGTTTAGGAAAGAAAGTTGGTATTATTGACGCTGACATATATGGCTTTAGTGTGCCTGATATGATGGGAATCGAAAAACGTCCAATCGTAAGGGGCGATAAAATTATTCCAGTGGAGCGCTTAGGGGTAAAAGTAATTTCAATGGGCTTCTTTGTAGAAGACAATGCTCCTGTTATTTGGAGAGGGCCAATGCTTGGTAAAATGTTAAATCACTTTTTTACAGAGGTGGAATGGGGCGATTTAGACTATTTAGTATTAGACTTGCCACCAGGTACAGGGGATGTGGCTTTAGATGTTCACTCAATGCTACCATCTTGTAAAGAAATTATTGTAACAACGCCTCATCCAACAGCGGCATTTGTTGCAGCTCGTGCAGGCGCTATGGCACTTCGTACTGAACATAGTATTCTTGGGGTTGTTGAAAATATGGCTTACTTCGAGAGTAAAGTAACCGGTGAGAAAGAGTATGTGTTTGGAAAAGGCGGAGGAGATAAGTTAGCCGCAGAATTACAAACAGATGTATTAGGACGAATTCCACTTCAGCAACCAGATTGGAATAAAGAAGATTTTGCGCCATCGGTATACGAGGATACACATAAAACGGGTGTCATCTATCGGACGATAGCTGAGCAAGTTATTGATAGAACATCAGTTAAACAAAAATAAATTTATGCAAGTAGAAAAATTCCCCATCCTGTATGTGGTGATGGGGAGTTTCCTATGTGCAAGGAGTTGTTTTATTTTTGTTCTTTGCTTCCGCCTTTTGAACCGCCTTCTCCGCCAGATTCTTTTTTTTCAGAGCCGCCGCTCTTTTCGGCTTTTTCAATACCTTTGCTAATGATATCAATTATCTTAGTTTGGAAGAGTGGACTTTCAGCGGATTCTGTTAATACTTGTTGTAAATATTGACGATACTCTTTGCTTTTCATTGTTTGTAGCATCATCTTCTCTACTTCGGGATTTTTCATAATTTCTATAACGCCTGCTTGATATTCAGGGTCTTTTAATAGAGTTTTCATTAAGGCTGTTTGTTCTTTACTGATACTTTTTGCGAATTTCGCTGAAAACTCTGGGTCTTTAAATAGTTTTTCCCAAAGCTGCTGCCCTTTTTCGGATACCATCGCATCTTCAATCGTTTTTTTGACCACAGTTTCATCCAATATAAGTGCTTGTTTCATTTTCTCATCTGTTAATACATCTTGAATTGCTTTCTTTCCTTGATCGGTTTTTAAAATATCGACAATCATTTTTTTTGTTTGATCGTAATCTAATTCAGATTTCGCTTCTTTTCCTTGTGCACATGCGACAAGTACAGTAAAAAGAAGTGAAGAAACTAAGACGAGCAGCATCCGTTTCATTAGCTGGAGCTCCTTTCAACACAGTTCTCTTTTTTAATATAAATATCTTAGAGGAATTTATACATGTTCATGGCTAGCTTTTTGAAATTGTCATTGATACAATTTAAGTAGAAATATATCAATAATGGGGGATGTGTTGTGAATAGCCGAAAATGGGTACGACTATTTTTAACGACGTTGCTACTTGGGGGGATTAGTACAATCCTTATTGGTTTTATTTTAGGATGGGACAAGTACGCTAAATTTTTTCAAAATTTTGACGGTAAAGAGATTCTAATGATTTCTTTTTGGTTACTTGGCGTTGGTTTTATTTTTAGTGTAATTAGTCAAATGGGCTTTTTTGCGTATTTAACAGTTCATCGTTTTGGGCTAGGAATGTTCCGATCGTCTGCTCTTTGGAACGCAGTTCAGCTCTTTTTCATTGCATTTGTACTTTTTGATTTTGTTTATTTAAGATCGGTACTCGTTGCAAATGGAGATGTTTCGTTTGGGAATAATATTCTTGTAGCAGGAATGTTGTTTTTATTTGGAGCACTTGTAGCCTATATAAAGAGTAAAGAGACGAATAAAAAAGCGTTTATACCGGCTTTGTTCTTTATGGTTGTCGTAACAATCCTTGAATGGGTACCGGCGCTTCGGATTAATGATACTGATTGGTTATATTTGATGGTTATACCACTTTTATTGTGTAATGCATATCAGTTACTCATATTACATCGTTTAATAGGACAAAGAAGTAAGTCAGTTAGTTAATTAACAATATACGAGTGAAAAAGGATACAGCACCTTTCGTATGGGGTGCTGTATCCTTTTTAGTATGGGGATTTTTATCCTGCTATTTGCGGACAGTAACATTTCTACCTCAAAATTCAGCGGAATTAAAGAGGTTAGGTGCAAGATGAACGGTCCATAAAAGCCCGATTGGTGAGGGCTAATAATCAGTGGAGAGAATCCCCACTGATTAAAGTTTTACTTTATGTCATTACTTCTTGCACTTGTGTTAGAAATAAGCTGTGATACAGATACTTGCTCATAGCCATCGCTTTTTAATTTCTGCAGGAGCAGCGGTAGAGATTTATTTGTTTGAAGTGCCGAATCGGAAGCGTGTAATAAAACGATGTCTCCACCTCGTAAATTGTTAGCGACTGTTGATACAATTTTATTTACACCAGGGTTTTTCCAGTCGTTTGAATTATTACTCCAGTGTACAACAGTATATCCAAGAGACTCTGCTACTTTGAGAACTGTTTTATTAAATTCCCCACTAGGAGGCCGCAAGAGCTTGACTTGTTTTATGCCAAGCTTTGTAAATACATCTTGCGAACGTAAAAGGTCTCTTCGCATTTCGTTCGCTTCCAAAGAAGTATAAGATGTATAGTTATATCCCATACTGCCAATTTCGTGACCATCCTGTATAATCCGTTCGACAATATCGGGGTGCCTTTCTGCCCATGCTGCAGAAAGGAAGAAAGTCGCATTTTTAATTTCTCTTTCTTTTAAAGTATCAAGAATAGGAACTGCTTTTTTATCTCCCCAGCTAATATCGAATGTTAACGCAACTTGTTTTTTTGCGGTATCGCCTTTGTAAATGACTTTTGGACCAGTTGCAGTTGAAAAAGCCGATTGATGAGAATATGTCTTTAAAAAAAGAAGCCACGCTGTAAATAAGGACAGTATGATAATTAAACTAATGTGCTTAAATTTACGTTTACTTGTTATAAAAAAGAAAAACATAATACTCCGCCCCTTTGTCCAATCCTTTTCAGTTACTTATATGCTCAAAAAGTTGAAAAGAGAACTGAACGATTAATATCGTAGGAAATGGATATAATGGACAATATAGTATGAATTGTAATTTTGGTGGTGATGCATTCGTCATTAGAGTTGATGAATATATTACGCTATTTTGTGTATATATATGTTTTGATTTTCTAACATATAAGTCGCTGCTAGGAAGAACAAAGGGTGACCTGCACTCGTTTCACTCTTTGTTTTAACTTGGCATAGGGCGCGGGAAGAGGGTCTGATCGCTTCTATGCATGACCGGATGTTCTCTCCCACCTAAAGATTAGGGTTTATGTTGGTTTTTCAATTTGTATTTATATAGGCATATGAGTAATTGTTGAGGTGATAGTTTGCTTGGGATTATGATTACAAAAGAAGAACAGAAAGAAATAGAATATGTATTGAAGAGAGAGCTGGATGAGCTTTTATTTGATTTTGCAGACGAGCGAATACATGATGTCGTAAAAAAGACAATGGAAGAACGATATAAAATTCTTTTTTGTTTATTTAGAAGAGTAGCAAATGCAGAAGAATGCATCCGTTATGTAAGAAAAAGAATTTTTTATTAAAAAGTGTTGACTCAAGTAGTTGATATATGATAAATTAATAACCGTCGCTGATGCGGAACAGCAGAAAGCGAAAAAAGAAATTAAAAAACTTAGTTGACATCAAAAAACGAAGATGTTAACATAAGGAAGTCGCAAATGAGCGACAAACAAGTTCTTTGAAAACTGAACGAAACAAACAACGTGAAACGTCAATTTTTATTTTAGATGCTAGACAAACTAACTTTATTGGAGAGTTTGATCCTGGCTCAGGATGAACGCTGGCGGCGTGCCTAATACATGCAAGTCGAGCGAATGGATTAAGAGCTTGCTCTTATGAAGTTAGCGGCGGACGGGTGAGTAACACGTGGGTAACCTGCCCATAAGACTGGGATAACTCCGGGAAACCGGGGCTAATACCGGATAACATTTTGCACCGCATGGTGCGAAATTCAAAGGCGGCTTCGGCTGTCACTTATGGATGGACCCGCGTCGCATTAGCTAGTTGGTGAGGTAACGGCTCACCAAGGCAACGATGCGTAGCCGACCTGAGAGGGTGATCGGCCACACTGGGACTGAGACACGGCCCAGACTCCTACGGGAGGCAGCAGTAGGGAATCTTCCGCAATGGACGAAAGTCTGACGGAGCAACGCCGCGTGAGTGATGAAGGCTTTCGGGTCGTAAAACTCTGTTGTTAGGGAAGAACAAGTGCTAGTTGAATAAGCTGGCACCTTGACGGTACCTAACCAGAAAGCCACGGCTAACTACGTGCCAGCAGCCGCGGTAATACGTAGGTGGCAAGCGTTATCCGGAATTATTGGGCGTAAAGCGCGCGCAGGTGGTTTCTTAAGTCTGATGTGAAAGCCCACGGCTCAACCGTGGAGGGTCATTGGAAACTGGGAGACTTGAGTGCAGAAGAGGAAAGTGGAATTCCATGTGTAGCGGTGAAATGCGTAGAGATATGGAGGAACACCAGTGGCGAAGGCGACTTTCTGGTCTGTAACTGACACTGAGGCGCGAAAGCGTGGGGAGCAAACAGGATTAGATACCCTGGTAGTCCACGCCGTAAACGATGAGTGCTAAGTGTTAGAGGGTTTCCGCCCTTTAGTGCTGAAGTTAACGCATTAAGCACTCCGCCTGGGGAGTACGGCCGCAAGGCTGAAACTCAAAGGAATTGACGGGGGCCCGCACAAGCGGTGGAGCATGTGGTTTAATTCGAAGCAACGCGAAGAACCTTACCAGGTCTTGACATCCTCTGACAACCCTAGAGATAGGGCTTCCCCTTCGGGGGCAGAGTGACAGGTGGTGCATGGTTGTCGTCAGCTCGTGTCGTGAGATGTTGGGTTAAGTCCCGCAACGAGCGCAACCCTTGATCTTAGTTGCCATCATTAAGTTGGGCACTCTAAGGTGACTGCCGGTGACAAACCGGAGGAAGGTGGGGATGACGTCAAATCATCATGCCCCTTATGACCTGGGCTACACACGTGCTACAATGGACGGTACAAAGAGCTGCAAGACCGCGAGGTGGAGCTAATCTCATAAAACCGTTCTCAGTTCGGATTGTAGGCTGCAACTCGCCTACATGAAGCTGGAATCGCTAGTAATCGCGGATCAGCATGCCGCGGTGAATACGTTCCCGGGCCTTGTACACACCGCCCGTCACACCACGAGAGTTTGTAACACCCGAAGTCGGTGGGGTAACCTTTTTGGAGCCAGCCGCCTAAGGTGGGACAGATGATTGGGGTGAAGTCGTAACAAGGTAGCCGTATCGGAAGGTGCGGCTGGATCACCTCCTTTCTATGGAGAATTGATGAACGCTGTTCATCAATATAAGTTTCCGTGTTTCGTTTTGTTCAGTTTTGAGAGAACTATCTCTCAGAAATAAATGTATGTTCTTTGAAAACTAGATAACAGTGTAGCTCATATTTTTTAATTTTAGTTTGGTTAAGTTAGAAAGGGCGCACGGTGGATGCCTTGACACTAGGAGTCGATGAAGGACGGGACTAACGCCGATATGCTTCGGGGAGCTGTAAGTAAGCTTTGATCCGAAGATTTCCGAATGGGGAAACCCACCATACGTAATGGTATGGTATCCTTACCTGAATACATAGGGTATGGAAGACAGACCCAGGGAACTGAAACATCTAAGTACCTGGAGGAAGAGAAAGCAAATGCGATTTCCTGAGTAGCGGCGAGCGAAACGGAATCTAGCCCAAACCAAGAGGCTTGCCTCTTGGGGTTGTAGGACATTCTATACGGAGTTACAAAGGAACGAGGTAGACGAAGCAGCCTGGAAAGGCTCGTCACAGAGGGTAACAACCCCGTAGTCGAAACTTCGTTCTCTCTTGAATGTATCCTGAGTACGGCGGAACACGTGAAATTCCGTCGGAATCTGGGAGGACCATCTCCCAAGGCTAAATACTACCTAGTGATCGATAGTGAACCAGTACCGTGAGGGAAAGGTGAAAAGCACCCCGGAAGGGGAGTGAAAGAGATCCTGAAACCGTGTGCCTACAAATAGTCAGAGCCCGTTAATGGGTGATGGCGTGCCTTTTGTAGAATGAACCGGCGAGTTACGATCCCGTGCGAGGTTAAGCTGAAGAGGCGGAGCCGTAGCGAAAGCGAGTCTGAATAGGGCGTTTAGTACGTGGTCGTAGACCCGAAACCAGGTGATCTACCCATGTCCAGGGTGAAGTTCAGGTAACACTGAATGGAGGCCCGAACCCACGCACGTTGAAAAGTGCGGGGATGAGGTGTGGGTAGCGGAGAAATTCCAATCGAACCTGGAGATAGCTGGTTCTCCCCGAAATAGCTTTAGGGCTAGCCTTAAGTGTAAGAGTCTTGGAGGTAGAGCACTGATTGAACTAGGGGTCCTCATCGGATTACCGAATTCAGTCAAACTCCGAATGCCAATGACTTATCCTTAGGAGTCAGACTGCGAGTGATAAGATCCGTAGTCAAGAGGGAAACAGCCCAGATCGCCAGCTAAGGTCCCAAAGTGTGTATTAAGTGGAAAAGGATGTGGAGTTGCTTAGACAACTAGGATGTTGGCTTAGAAGCAGCCACCATTTAAAGAGTGCGTAATAGCTCACTAGTCGAGTGACTCTGCGCCGAAAATGTACCGGGGCTAAATACACCACCGAAGCTGCGAATTGATACCTATGGTATCAGTGGTAGGGGAGCGTTCTAAGGGCAGTGAAGTCAGACCGTAAGGACTGGTGGAGCGCTTAGAAGTGAGAATGCCGGTATGAGTAGCGAAAGACGGGTGAGAATCCCGTCCACCGAATGCCTAAGGTTTCCTGAGGAAGGCTCGTCCGCTCAGGGTTAGTCAGGACCTAAGCCGAGGCCGACAGGCGTAGGCGATGGACAACAGGTTGATATTCCTGTACCACCTCTTTATCGTTTGAGCAATGGAGGGACGCAGAAGGATAGAAGAAGCGTGCGATTGGTTGTGCACGTCCAAGCAGTTAGGCTGATAAGTAGGCAAATCCGCTTATCGTGAAGGCTGAGCTGTGATGGGGAAGCTCCTTATGGAGCGAAGTCTTTGATTCCCCGCTGCCAAGAAAAGCTTCTAGCGAGATAAAAGGTGCCTGTACCGCAAACCGACACAGGTAGGCGAGGAGAGAATCCTAAGGTGTGCGAGAGAACTCTGGTTAAGGAACTCGGCAAAATGACCCCGTAACTTCGGGAGAAGGGGTGCTTTCTTAACGGAAAGCCGCAGTGAATAGGCCCAAGCGACTGTTTAGCAAAAACACAGGTCTCTGCGAAGCCGTAAGGCGAAGTATAGGGGCTGACACCTGCCCGGTGCTGGAAGGTTAAGGAGAGGGGTTAGCGTAAGCGAAGCTCTGAACTGAAGCCCCAGTAAACGGCGGCCGTAACTATAACGGTCCTAAGGTAGCGAAATTCCTTGTCGGGTAAGTTCCGACCCGCACGAAAGGTGTAACGATTTGGGCACTGTCTCAACCAGAGACTCGGTGAAATTATAGTACCTGTGAAGATGCAGGTTACCCGCGACAGGACGGAAAGACCCCGTGGAGCTTTACTGTAGCCTGATATTGAATTTTGGTACAGTTTGTACAGGATAGGCGGGAGCCTTTGAAGCCGGAGCGCTAGCTTCGGTGGAGGCGCTGGTGGGATACCGCCCTGACTGTATTGAAATTCTAACCTACGGGTCTTATCGACCCGGGAGACAGTGTCAGGTGGGCAGTTTGACTGGGGCGGTCGCCTCCTAAAGTGTAACGGAGGCGCCCAAAGGTTCCCTCAGAATGGTTGGAAATCATTCGTAGAGTGCAAAGGCATAAGGGAGCTTGACTGCGAGACCTACAAGTCGAGCAGGGACGAAAGTCGGGCTTAGTGATCCGGTGGTTCCGCATGGAAGGGCCATCGCTCAACGGATAAAAGCTACCCCGGGGATAACAGGCTTATCTCCCCCAAGAGTCCACATCGACGGGGAGGTTTGGCACCTCGATGTCGGCTCATCGCATCCTGGGGCTGTAGTCGGTCCCAAGGGTTGGGCTGTTCGCCCATTAAAGCGGTACGCGAGCTGGGTTCAGAACGTCGTGAGACAGTTCGGTCCCTATCCGTCGTGGGCGTAGGAAATTTGAGAGGAGCTGTCCTTAGTACGAGAGGACCGGGATGGACGCACCGCTGGTGTACCAGTTGTTCTGCCAAGGGCATAGCTGGGTAGCTATGTGCGGAAGGGATAAGTGCTGAAAGCATCTAAGCATGAAGCCCCCCTCAAGATGAGATTTCCCATAGCGTAAGCTAGTAAGATCCCTGAAAGATGATCAGGTTGATAGGTTCGAGGTGGAAGCATGGTGACATGTGGAGCTGACGAATACTAATAGATCGAGGACTTAACCATATAATATGAAGCAAGTGTTATCTAGTTTTGAGAGAATATAAAAAACTTGTTGACTTTTCAAGTGAATAAGTTATAATGATTGTTGTCTCAAATGAATAATGTCTGGTAATGATGGCAGAGAGGTCACACCCGTTCCCATACCGAACACGGAAGTTAAGCTCTCTAGCGCCGATGGTAGTTGGGACCTTGTCCCTGTGAGAGTAGGACGTTGCCAGGCAATATTATTCCGCAGTAGCTCAGTGGTAGAGCTATCGGCTGTTAACCGATCGGTCGTAGGTTCGAGTCCTACCTGCGGAGCCATTATGCTTCCATAGCTCAGCTGGTAGAGCACTTCCATGGTAAGGAAGAGGTCACCGGTTCAAGCCCGGTTGGAAGCTTGCGAACGGTATTAAAACTTTTTGGCCCGTTGGTCAAGTGGTTAAGACACCGCCCTTTCACGGCGGTAACACGGGTTCGAATCCCGTACGGGTCACCACTTTTGGAGGATTAGCTCAGCTGGGAGAGCACCTGCCTTACAAGCAGGGGGTCGGCGGTTCGATCCCGTCATCCTCCACCATATATTTTATAATGTCGGAGGGGTAGCGAAGTGGCTAAACGCGGCGGACTGTAAATCCGCTCCTTCGGGTTCGGCAGTTCGAATCTGCCCCCCTCCACCATTTTCAAAAAAACAACCTGAAAAGGTTTATTTTTTTGAAAAGACAACCATACTAGTAAATATTAATGGGCTATAGCCAAGCGGTAAGGCAACGGACTTTGACTCCGTCATGCGTTGGTTCGAATCCAGCTAGCCCAGCCATTTACGAGCCATTAGCTCAGTTGGTAGAGCATCTGACTTTTAATCAGAGGGTCGAAGGTTCGAGTCCTTCATGGCTCACCATTTTCGCGGAAGTAGTTCAGTGGTAGAATACAACCTTGCCAAGGTTGGGGTCGCGGGTTCGAATCCCGTCTTCCGCTTTTATACTTCGGGGCCTTAGCTCAGCTGGGAGAGCGCCTGCCTTGCACGCAGGAGGTCAGCGGTTCGATCCCGCTAGGCTCCATTATAAATTAGAAAAAACCTTACATCTTTTGATGTAAGGTTTTTTGTTTATCTTGCTTAATAAGGATGAGTTTCCATTCATTTCGTTTACAATAGAAAGATAGAGTGAAATATACTATTTGAATTGAAGTGTGTTGGAATAAGGGGAATGGAGGGATCGGTGTTGAAAATTGTTATTGCATCTGATTCATATAAAGAAAGCTTACGAGCGATAGAGGTATGTAAGGCTATTGAAAAAGGATTTACTAAAATTTTTCCTGAAGCTGAGTATGTAAAAGTCCCGATTGGAGATGGAGGAGAAGGTACAGTCCAGTCCAGTCCCTTGTTGATGCTACAGGAGGAAAGATTATTCCACTTCATGTAACAGGTCCACTTGGTGAGCGTGTAGAATCATTTTACGGCATTTCTCAAGACAAAAGAACAGCGTTTATTGAAATGGCAGCAGCATCAGGATTACAGCATGTTTCAGTTAAAAAGCGAAATCCTCTTATTACAACAACAAAAGGAACGGGAGAGCTTATATTAGATGCGCTGGATAAAGGCGTACAGCACATCATTTTAGGTCTTGGAGGAAGTGCTACGAACGATGGGGGTGCCGGAATGCTCTCTGCCTTAGGTGTAAAATTTTTAGAGAAAGATGGACGAGTAATAGAACCTGTCGGTGGAAATTTACATTCTATTGATTCTTTAGATTTATCGAAGTTGGATTCTCGTTTAGCACATGTAAAACTGGAAGCGGCGTGTGATGTAGATAATCCTTTGACAGGACAAAAAGGAGCATCTTTTGTATTTGCAAAACAAAAGGGAGCAAGTGCAGAAATGATTGCACAGTTAGATGATAACTTAAAGCGTTATGCCCATGTATTAAAAAAATATTTACATATTGATGTGGAAGAGATTGCAGGTGCAGGAGCTGCGGGGGGATTAGGTGCTGCTGTTGCTGCTGTACTACAAGGGGAATTAAGAAAAGGAATTGAAATTGTACTAGATTATACAAATTTTGATGAACATATAAAAGAAGCGGATCTAGTTCTTACAGGTGAAGGAAGGATAGATGTACAAACAGCTTATGGAAAAGCTCCAGTTGGAATTGCTAGACGGGCAAAGAAGCTTCATATACCCGTTATAGCTATTGGGGGTTCCGTGCTCCCTAATCACATTTCAGTTTATAAAGAAGGAATAGATGCTGTGTTTGCTGCCACATCAAGTCCAATGACATTAGAGGAAGCATATATAACAGCAAAGGAAAATATTGAAATGTCCGCACGAAATATCGCATCTGTATGGAAAATAGCATCAGAAAGACGTCTCTAATATAGGAGGCGTTTTTTTACTTTCAATTATTTATGAACACATGTGTAATGAGGTTTCCTGGGAAGAGTTTCGTTTTATACATAAAATAGCTTTAGGATATTGGTTTCTACGTAGATATGAGTGAATAAGGTGCATATACATACAAAAAAATGTCGAGTTGAGTCAGACTATAGAAAAGATTTAAAATATTTAGTGAAGGCATAAAAGGGGGAGACTATCTATGAAGAAAGAAATTTCAATCGTTGGAGTTCCAATGGACTTAGGGCAAATGCGTCGTGGAGTTGATATGGGACCAAGTGCAATTCGTTATGCGGGAGTAATTGAAAGAATTCAAAATATTGGGTATGACGTAGAAGATATCGGAGACCTATGTATTGAGAGAGAACAGGAAATAGATGAAAATACAAAATTAAGAAACCTTACACAAGTTGCACATGTTTGTGATGAATTAGCAAGTAAGGTTGATCATATTATAGAAAAAGGTCGTTTTCCACTTGTATTAGGTGGTGACCATAGTATTGCTATCGGGACACTTGCAGGGGTGGCAAAGAACTATAAAAATTTAGGTGTTATTTGGTACGATGCACATGGGGATTTAAATACGGAAGAGACATCACCATCTGGAAACATTCATGGTATGTCACTTGCAGCAAGTTTAGGTTATGGACATCCTTCACTCGTTAATTTATATGAAGCGTATCCAAAGGTTAAAAAGGAAAACGTTGTTATTATCGGTGCGCGTGCGTTAGATGAAGGTGAAAAAGAATTCATTCGTAATGAAGGAATTAAAGTGTTTACAATGCATGAAATTGATCGTATGGGTATGACTGCTGTTATGGAAGAAACGATTGCATATTTATCTCATACAGATGGTGTTCATTTATCATTAGATTTAGATGGACTTGATCCACATGATGCACCAGGAGTTGGAACACCTGTAACTGGTGGATTATCATATCGTGAAAGTCATTTAGCGATGGAAATGTTATCGGAGGCTGATATCATTACATCTGCTGAGTTTGTTGAAGTAAATCCGATTTTAGATGAGAAAAATAGAACGGCAACAACAGCGGTAGCGTTAATGGGTTCTTTATTCGGTGAAAAACTAAAATAAATGTAAGAAAAGCAGCTGAAATGCTGCTTTTTTTTATTTTAAAAAAAGAGTATAATAATGAGTTATATTATACCACTTTATAAGAAAAGTTCGACATCTTACCAATTTCCACCAAGGGGGGTGTCGTTGTAATTGTCGTTTCTTTCATGTATGGTATAATTAACTAGTTGTTGTAAATACATACAGATAGAGCAAAATAATAATATTTCAGTATATGGATAAAATTGCTCATAAGTAGGAGGAAGGGTTAGCATGCCTTTTGGAGATATGAACCTTTTGAAATATCTCAGTACGATATTAGATATCGCCGTTGTGTGGTTTGTTATATATAAGCTAATTCTTGTAATCCGAGGAACAAAAGCTGTTCAACTTTTGAAAGGGATTACAGTTATTATTATCGTTCGTATATTAAGTTATTTATTTGAGTTGCATACATTGCAGTGGCTCACGGACCAAGCTTTAACATGGGGATTTTTAGCGATAATTATTATTTTTCAACCAGAGCTTAGACGAGCGCTTGAACAATTAGGAAGAGGAAGTTTGTTCTCCCGTGGAATTGGTCAGGAAGAAGAAGAGCATGAAATCGTTGCGAATGCTGTGGCAAAGGCAACTGAATATATGGGGAAACGACGCATTGGTGCGCTTATTACATTATCTAGAGAAACTGGAATGGGAGATTATGTAGAAACCGGGATTCCTTTAAATGCGAATGTGTCATCAGAACTGCTTATTAATATCTTTATCCCTAATACACCGCTTCATGATGGAGCAGTGATTATGCAAGGAAATACGATTAAAGCAGCAGCTTGTTATTTGCCATTATCGGAAAGCCCGTTCATATCAAAAGAATTAGGAACGCGTCACCGGGCTGCGATGGGAGTTAGTGAAGTAACTGATAGCATTACAGTGGTTGTATCAGAAGAAACAGGCCAAATCTCTTTAACTAAAAATGGAGAATTGCATCGTGACCTAAAAGCCGAACAGTTAAAAGAGATGCTTTTAGCAGAGTTCAGTGGAAATGTGAAGACAACTTCTTCATCTTTATGGAATTGGAATTGGAGGAGAAAGCGTCATGGATAAGCTAATGGAGAACCACTGGTTTTTAAAAGGAATTTCATTACTATTGGCGTTAATGCTTTACATGTCGACGAATTTGTCAGATAAAAGTACGACAGGGAATACGAGTGCATCACTTTTTCCAACAGGTGATGTAACGGAGACAGTATCTAACGTTGTAGTAGCAGTAAATTATGATGAAGATAAATATATTGTAAGTGGTGTTCCAAAGTATGTAAAAATAAAATTGGAAGGGCCAAAAAATGTAATTACTGCAGCAAGGTCGCAACGTGAGTTTGGAGTATCTTTAGATTTACGTGGGTATTCTACAGGAACATACGATGTTCCTTTAAAGTATACCGGGATGGAAAACAATTTAAAAGCAACAGCTCAACCGGCGAAAGTTAAAGTTACGATTCAAAAGAAAGCAAAAAAGTCATTTCCTGTGGAAGTAAAGTACTCAAATGAGAGTCAAATGCAAGGTAGTATGGTTGAAAAACCGACTATCAAACCAGGAACTGTTGAAGTTATTGGTACAGAAGAGGAACTAGCAAAAGTTGCGCTTGTCAGGGCGTATATTGATTTGAAGGGGATAACAAAAACAGTAACAAAGACAGCCGAAATTGTACTGTATGATGAAGAGGGCCGGAAATTAGACTTACAAACAACACCGTCTAAAGTAAATGTTACAATCCCAGTTTCAAATCCAACTGCGACAAATAATATTGAAAAAACTGTGCCACTAACTTATGTGAAAAAAGGAAGTCTACCAGAGGGGTTAGCGGTTACAAACATCGGTATCGAACCAAATGAAGTGACAATATCAGGCCCAAAAGATGTTTTGGATAATATAAAGTCCTTGGAGGGCGTCGAAGTAGATCTTAGTAAAATTACGGAATCTACAACATTCGATGCCTCTGTTTTATTACCGAAAGGTGTAACCAATGTAAGCCCCAGTCAAGTGAAGGTTTCTGTCGAAGTGCAAAAACAAAAAAATGTAAAGCATAAGACAATAGATGGCATTTCTATACAAAAAAATGGATTGTCAGATGAATTCACTTTACAATTACTTTCTCCACAAAGTGAAAAGATAAGCGTTGATATTTCAGGAGAAGCAAGTATAGTAGATAAAATAACAGCGGCGCAAATAACAGCATCAATTAATCTACAAAACGTATCTTCTGGGACGCATGATATTCCAATTCAGGTTAGTGGTCCTAGTAATGTTTCAATAGAAGCAAAACAAAAAAATGTAAAGGTAACCCTTGTAAAGAAAGAAAAACCAGATCAAGAAGTACAAGGTAAGCCGGAGCAACCAGATTCACAAAAAGATAAAGAGAATGAAACAGAAAAACCAACAGAAAAACCAACAGAAAAACCAACAGAAAAACCAACAGAAAAACCAACAGAAGAACAGAACAAAGAATCTGAAAAAAAGAATGAAGCAGAAAAACAAAAAGAGCAAAATAAAGGAGCGAATAGCAATGGGTAAATATTTTGGTACAGATGGTGTGCGCGGTGTCGCGAATAAGGAATTAACGCCTGAATTAGCGTTTAAAATTGGTCGTTTTGGAGGGTATGTATTAACAAAAGATACAGATCGTCCAAAAGTGATTATTGGTCGTGACACACGTGTATCTGGTCATATGCTAGAAGGTGCGTTAGTAGCAGGATTATTATCAACTGGAGCAGAAGTTATGCGCCTTGGCGTTATTTCAACTCCTGGGGTTGCTTACTTAACAAAAGCATTAGATGCACAAGCAGGTGTTATGATTTCAGCATCCCATAACCCAGTACAAGATAATGGAATTAAATTCTTCGGTTCAGATGGGTTTAAACTAACTGATGAGCAAGAAGCTGAAATTGAGGCTTTATTAGATAAAGAGGTAGATGAATTACCACGTCCGACAGGAACAGAGCTTGGACAAGTAAATGACTACTTCGAAGGTGGACAAAAATACTTACAATACATTAAACAAACTGTAGAAGAAGATTTCTCAGGTTTACATATTGCTTTAGATTGTGCGCATGGTGCAACATCTTCTTTAGCACCATATTTATTTGCAGATTTAGAAGCTGATATTTCTACAATGGGTACTTCACCAAACGGCATGAACATTAATGACGGTGTTGGTTCTACACATCCAGAAGGTTTAGCAGAATTAGTAAAAGAAAAAGGTGCAGATATTGGACTTGCCTTTGATGGTGATGGAGACCGTTTAATTGCAGTAGATGAAAAGGGAAACATTGTTGATGGGGATCAAATTATGTACATCTGTGCGAAGTACATGAAAGAAACTGGTCAATTAAAACATAACACGGTTGTTTCAACAGTTATGAGTAACTTAGGTTTCTACAAAGCACTTGAAGCAAATGGTATTACAAGTAATAAAACAGCAGTTGGTGATCGCTATGTAATGGAAGAAATGAAGCGCGGTGGTTATAACCTTGGTGGTGAACAATCTGGTCATATTATCTTACTTGATTACATTACAACTGGAGATGGAATGTTAAGTGCGCTTCAGCTTGTAAATATTATGAAAATGACGAAGAAACCATTGTCTGAGCTTGCAGGTGAAATGATAAAGTTCCCACAATTATTGGTGAACGTTCGTGTAACAGATAAGAAATTGGCATTAGAAAATGAGAGAATTAAAGAAATCATCCGTGTGGTAGAAGAAGAAATGAACGGAGATGGACGTATCCTTGTTCGTCCTTCTGGAACAGAGCCACTTATTCGAGTTATGGCAGAAGCACCAACACAAGAACTTTGTGATGGATATGTACATCGTATTGTAGAAGTTGTGAAAGCTGAGGTTGGCGCTGAATAATTCGCCAATTTCATATGAAAAAGGAGCACGTTTTGTGCTCCTTTTTCATATGTTTTATAGACAATGAAAAATTTTCATTGACGGTTTATGCTGTTTGTTATAAGATGGTCTTGTTCTTTTTCTCGAAATTAATATATGAATTATGAAAGCGCCAGAACTACAAGTTATGTAGTTGACGAGGAGGAGTTTTATCGAGATTTCGGCGGATGACTCCCGGTTGTTTATCACAACCGAAAGCTTTTATTTAAAGCGTTGAGGTGACTCAATGGACAAAGATAAAAGTGTGATGAGGGAAAAAGAACGGATGAATACTAGCTGTATAAGTATATACGGACTGAAACCCAATCGAGAGGAAGGTGAAAGCCGTTACAGACTTACAGGGCTAGCAATATGTAATCCGTTTTTTATATGTAAATAATGGGATCGGACTATGTCGTTACATGTTCGCAAAGCAATGTAAGTATTTGTAACGGCGACTAAACATGTGTGGAATTGTAGGATTTATTGGAGATCAAGATGCAAAAGAAATCTTATTAAAAGGCTTAGAAAAGCTAGAGTACCGTGGATATGATTCAGCGGGTATTGCAGTACAGGCAGAGAACGGTGTTGTTGTATACAAAGAAAAAGGCCGTATTGCAAAACTTCGTGAAGTCGTGGATGAAAATGTAGCTGCAAGCGTGGGAATCGGTCATACACGCTGGGCAACACATGGTGTTCCAAGTAAAGTAAATGCACATCCGCATCAAAGTACGTCAAAACGCTTTACACTAGTTCATAATGGTGTAATTGAAAACTATGAATTAGTGAAAAAAGAATATCTTCAAGATGTAACGTTTGTAAGTGAGACTGATACAGAAGTTATCGTACAGCTTATGGAACAGCAAGTAAGCACAGGGTTAAGTGTAGAAGATGCATTCCGTCAAACGTTATCCATTTTACATGGTTCTTATGCAATTGGCTTACTTGATGCTGAAAATCCAAACATGATTTATGTTGCTAAAAACAAAAGCCCGCTATTAGTAGGTGTTGGTGACAACTTTAATGTTGTTGCAAGCGATGCAATGGCAATGTTACAAGTTACAGATCAATTTATCGAGTTAATGGATAAAGAGATGGTGATCGTAACACAAGAAAGCATTACAATTAAAAACTTACAAGGTGAAACGATTGAGCGTGCACCGTTTACAGCGGAATTAGATGCAAGTGATATTGAAAAAGGAACATATCCTCATTTCATGTTAAAAGAAATTGATGAGCAACCACTTGTAATCCGTAATATCATTCAAAAGTATCAAAATGAAGATGGCGAAATTGAATTAGATGAAGACATTCGTAATGCAATTTTAGATAGCGATCGTATTTATATTATTGCATGTGGAACAAGTTACCATGCTGGTCTTGTTGGAAAGCAATTCATCGAGAAATTTGCGAAAATACCTGTAGAAGTACACGTAGCAAGTGAATTCTCTTACAATATGCCATTATTAACAGAAAGACCATTCTTCATTTACATTTCACAAAGTGGTGAAACGGCAGATAGTCGTGCAGTACTTGTACAAACAAATGAAATGGGTCATAAAGCATTAACAATTACAAACGTACCAGGTTCTACGCTTTCTCGTGAAGCTGACTATACACTGCCTCTATATGCAGGACCAGAAATCGCAGTCGCTTCTACGAAAGCTTACACAGCACAACTTGCAGTGCTTTCAATCTTAGCAGCTGACATTGCGAAAGCAAAAGGTGAAGTTCTTGATTTTGATTTAACACACGAACTAGGTCTTGTAGCTAACGCAATGGTAGTACTTTGTGATCAAAAAGAAGAAATGGATGCACTTGCAAAACAATTTTTAGCAACAACACGCAACTGCTTCTTCATTGGACGCAGCGTAGACTTCTTCGTAGGATTAGAAGGTGCGTTAAAGCTAAAAGAAATTTCTTACATCCAAGCAGAAGGATTTGCTGGCGGAGAATTAAAACACGGTACAATCGCGTTAATTGAACAAGGTACACCAGTTATCGCACTTGCTACGCAAGAGCACGTAAACCTTGGAATTCGCGGTAACGTAAAAGAAGTAGTAGCACGCGGAGCAAACCCATGTATCATCTCAATGAAAGGCTTAGAAATGGAAGGCGACAGCTTCGTACTACCAGCTGTACACGAAGCATTAGCACCGCTTGTAGCAGTTATTCCATTACAACTTATCTCATACTACGCAGCGCTTCACCGCGAGTGTGATGTTGATAAGCCACGTAACTTAGCTAAATCTGTTACTGTTGAGTAGGAGATTGGGAGGTTCATAATTTTATTGTCAGTTTGAAATAAAGTCCCGATGTTTTGAATAAAGTCGTGACGTTTTTAAAAAAGATGCGAAGCTTTACCCCTTTAGATACGATTATCTAAAGGGGTGTTTTTATGTCCAAAAGAAAAAGAACATCTGAATTAAAGAAGGTCGCGGCATAGGAACAGGTCGTTGGTAATACAGTCGTTTAAATGTAAATCATCATATTTAAAATTAACATTTTTCGCATCAAAACCAAAACGAGCACCTTATATTTCCTCTTTTTGGTTCCTAAAAAATACATTTTCCACTCTACTAGCCAAAAGGAATATCTCGGTGAGAGCATAACAACCAATAATTTTCGTACTAGGAAATATATCTATTGCAGGTACTATATCAAAAATCTGGCCTCTTTAAATGTACTCTTAGCTTTTATAAATACAGCCCTTTTAGTTTTCGTCTAAAAGGGCTGTGCTGTTTACATGTTTAATTTAGTTTTCAATATCCAGTATTTATTTCCGTTTATTGTAAATGAGAATTCGACCCATCCGTTGGGATCTTCGCGATGAACGAATACTGATGTGCCTAATGCTAATGTACCTTGGTTGTTTTCTGTAACGGACTGACTTTTAATTACTCCATCAAATGAATAGGGTACAACGTAATAGAAGGCAGCTAGTTTAGCAGTTGCTTTCGTTCCCTGTGGATATGTTTTATATGGGATATTACTTGAGAGTGCGTCAACATTTAAGGTATTTGGGTTTTTAGGTAATTTTTTTGCATATAAATAATCTTGCTTTTGGAAGGGTTTAATACGCTCCATAATTTTTGCGATTTTGGTAGACCATTCTTGATCTGTTGAATACATAACATTCATACCTTGCAATGTTGGGCCATAGTAATATGATCCATTTTCCTCTAAATATTTATCTCTTACATAATTGGCATTATAGGAAATGCTATCACCGAAAGTTGGTAAATATTTTGCATATTTAAACGGATCCTGATCATAAGCGCGCAAACCAAATAGATTATGTTTGCGATATGCGATTTCAGATTTACCATATCCGGATTCTAAAATAGCATGTGCCGCTAAAGAAAGTGCGTTAACACCATACTGAGCTTGAGCTGCAACAAAGTCGTTTCCATGTCCAATTAATGGGCTATCTGGTTGGTACTTTTTAATGTCAGCATCAATTTCTTTACCAGTAACATTTGAAGCATATGTTAAATCAAGGTTTATATATGACGTAGCAGTAATATTATTTTCAGGAATCCAAGTACCGCTGTTATTGAAATAATACGTTGTTCCGTCAATAGAAGCGAATCCAGTTTGCATAACACCATTTAGCTGTAAATAGTACCATGTACTCCCTTCTTGTAGCCAACCCGTTTTCATCGTCCCATTTGAATTTATGTAGTACCACTGGTTACCGTCGAGAAGCCATCCTGTTTTCATGGTACCATTAGAGTTTAGATAATACCAAGCTCCATTATTAAAGAGCCACCCTGTTTTCATAGCGCCATTAGAGTTTAGGTAATACCAAGCTCCGTTATCAAAAAGCCACCCTGTTTTCATGGCGCCATTAGAGTTTAAGTAATACCAAGCTCCGTTATCAAAAAGCCACCCTGTTTTCATAGCGCCATTAGAGTTTAGGTAATACCAAGCTCCGTTATCAAAAAGCCACCCTGTTTTCATAGCGCCATTAGAGTTTAGGTAATACCAAGCTCCGTTATCAAAAAGCCACCCTGTTTTCATGGCGCCACTAGTGTTTAAATAATACCAAGCCCCGCTATCAAAAAGCCATCCTGTTTGCATGACTCCGCTTGAATTTAAGAAATACCAATTATTATTGTTTTGTAACCATCCTTTTTTTACAGTTTCATTTGTTTTAATTGCTGTATTGTAAGTTGATACAGTTTCAGCCATCCCTTTTATAGGAATAAAAAGTATGCTTGATGCTAAGATAATTGATGCAGTTTTTTTAAACATTTTTTAATAATACTCCTTTTAGTAGTTTGTTAGTTTCATATTAACCAAAGTACTATTGTAACAAGGGAAGAGGAAAAAACAAACAAGTATCATAAAAGTCTAATAAATTACTGTTAAAATAATTTTATATGAGTAGTTTCATATAATTGTTAGTAAAGTGGAATGTAAATAGAAGTGAAAAGGAACAGTGATTGAGTGACGAGCATAGAACTAAAAAAAGTTGACCTATACAGTCAACTTTTTATTTTGAGGGTGTTGTAAAATTCATACATATTCAAAAATAGATGCATAAAAAAATTCGTTTTCTTGGAAAAATGATACTATCAAACTATCCGAAGAAAGGACGAATTTGCTAGTATAATAACCAATTTTGATATTGAAAGTAACTGTTATGTACTTATTACTGTCCTAGTGGAAGAAATCGAAGTATTGAAATCATTAGCCTTTGGAGCAGGGTTATTAAATCATGTATTAAAAATATTGAGGTGGAGTTCATCTGAGATACTATAATATGATGAAGGGCTTCTAAATCTAGTATTGGGAATCTGAATGAAGTTACATATCATAGATAGAGAAGATCCGTCTCCGTCGAATGTGAGTATTCAGTTGAGGATTTTTTCATTTCGTTACAAAGGAAAGTACGATATACTTGACGTATCTTTAGAGGTGTAACTATAATTGTTACGATTCGGATTTTATAATGGAAAGGGTGAATGATGTAAGTGAATGAAAGTAATCACGATGTATATAAACCTGTAAGAGTAAACAGGTTATGGATGATTCTTGTATTAGGAACACTCACAGCAATTGGGCCATTGTCCATTGATATGTACTTGCCCTCGTTACCAAAATTAACGGATGATTTACAAACGAATGCTTCTCTTGCTCAGCTTACTTTAACAGCTTGCTTACTAGGGCTTTCGGTTGGACAATTATTTGTTGGTTCAATTAGTGATATTTATGGACGGCGCAAACCGCTTATTATTGCTCTTATTATCTATGTTGCATCTTCTTTATTGTGTGCCGTTGCACCATCTATTTGGAGTTTAGTTCTTTTACGTTTCTTACAAGGGGCTTCAGGCTCAGCAGGTATTGTTATATCACGTGCTATGGTACGTGATATGTACTCAGGTTCGGAGATGACAAAGTTTTTCTCACTGCTTATGTTAGTAAACGGAGCAGCGCCTATTTTGGCTCCAATTATTGGGGGACAATTGTTACAGTTTACATCATGGCGCGGGGTCTTTATCGTTCTTGGAGTGATAAGTGTATTTATGTTAGTATCCGCTATTTTTGTATTGCGTGAGACATTGCCTCTTGAGGAGAGAGAAACAGGTGGTTTAGCAGGAACATTAGCGACATATGGGAATTTGCTGAAAGATCGCTTATTTATGGGGTATGCTTTGTCGCAGGGCTTAGTGTCAGCAGCGATGTTTGCTTATATTTCGGGCTCTCCGTTTGTGTTGCAAAATATATACGGGGCATCACCGCAAGCATTTAGTTTATTCTTTGCGATTAATGGTATTGGGATTATTATTGCTAGCCAAATTACTGGACGTTTAGCGGGGAAAGTAAATGAGACAACATTATTTGTAATGGGCGTTGGAATTGCAGCTGTTGGTGGTCTTTCTTTACTTCTTATGATTGTACTAGGAGCAGGGTTGATTGGTGTTTTATGTTCGTTATTTCTTGTTGTATCAAGTGTTGGGGTTGTATCGACAACAGGTTTTTCACTAGCAATGAGAAATCAAAAACAAGCTGCAGGAACAGCATCAGCTTTACTTGGTCTACTACAGTTCATTTCTGGAGCACTTGTTGCGCCTTTAGTTGGGATTGGAGGTAGTAACACAGCACTTCCTATGGGAATTGTGATTGCCCTATGTGAAGTGGGAGCGGTTTTATGTTACATCTTTATGGCAAAGCGCAGTGAAAGACAGTTTGTACTTCGGGAAAAGCAGGATATAGAGGCATAAGAATACTAAAAAAGAGCTAATTCAAAGTATATTTTGAATTAGCTCTTTTTGTTATTTTTTTGGAGCAGCTCATACATATTATTCATGATTACATCGTATAAAATAGCTAATTTATCCCAAACCCATCGATTTGAATCAACCTCTTTTTCACCGCAGTCAATAATATCTGTATGGTCCGTAATTCTATAAGCTCTTTCTACGATTATCGGAGCAATTTTTGGTATACGAGGAATAGCTTTTAAAATATCTGCAAAGTTTCCGATATAGACATGCCCGATGATTTCAATTGTTAGTGATTCATCAGATATGTTTAGGGCGGTGTTGTATTTGTCTGTATGCACTTGTTTTAAGTAACGGGCAAGTCTAAGTGGGGCGGTTTTCTTCTTTAATACGCGGCGAAGACTTTCTGTATTTTTGATATGGAGTGATCTTTTACGAATAAGAACGGAAAGTTCTTCTTCCATAAACATCATTTTGTTGTACATATATATTGTTGGTCTCCTTTTTTCTAAATAAATGGATAATGCAACCTTAGGTAGGAATGTTTTATTCATATGTAAGTCTAGCATGCTATGTTCCAGATGTGTGCTTACAGTTTTGTAAGGTGCAGAAGAAGAGCTGTGAAGATTCTGGGCGTATAAAGTGACGATACTGTGACAAAAATGGTGATATGTGTATAAAAGTACGGTCATAAGTGTAAAGTTTGAATGGTTCTCGTTATAATAGCAAGTGGAGATAAGTAGTAGATGTAGACAAAAGGAGAGTAAGAGATGAAGAAAGTGTGGAGTATTGTCTTGCTTGGAGGAATGCTTCTTTTAGCAGGGTGTAATGGAAATAAGGATACAAAAGAACCGAAAGAAAAAGTAGAACAATCGGCAGAGCAGAAAGAAGATATGAGAGTATATCGTGATGTGCATAATAAGTATGATGAGAAAATGAACAAAGAGTTAAATGAAGCGGTAAAATTATGGGAAGAAGCGAAGGAAAAAGGGGGGAAGGCACTAGTATATCCTAAGTTTAAAGAAGATGTACAAAAAGTAACCACGAGTATGTTAACGGATATCGATCATATACGCAAAGAAATTCGTGTACCGAAGTCAAAAGAGCAAGAACATGAGCTATATGTTGGCTTCTTAAATGAGACAGAACAAGCAATGAAAAAGTTAGAGAAATTAGCGAAAGATGAAGATTCGGCGTTAATTCGTGATATAGAAGTTCATTTTTCAACAGCTTCAACGTACTATAAACGCTTTCAAAAAGAAGCACAAAAATAACCTTGCAATGCGCAAGGTTATTTTTTCTTTTTCCCGTCCCCATCTTCATCTTCAGCTACTAAGACTTTTTGCCCTTCATGAAATTCTGAAATTGTTTGCCCAGTAATGTTATCGAATGGAGTATAAAAGGAAGTTATATTTTTCTTTTTTATAAACAATTTATAGAAGCCTATGATAACTAATATTACGATTGTTAATGGTAATCCTATAACTGCCATAAGTAATGGATCCATCGTAGCTCTCCTTTCTACATAGAGAGGATTTTATTTGTCCTTTACCTTAGTGTAAAACAAAAAAAGGAATTATTTCAAATATAATCTAACTGCTGCAAAAGCGTTGTTAGAAGAAGGTATGAAAGAAGAAGATACTATGTTTACAGAATATCCTTTAATTCCGATTATGTTCCCGACAGATTCTTATTTGCAAAAATTATCTGTATCTGGTTTAGAATATATGATTGGTTCTGAGCCAAGCTTACGACATGCGAAAAAGTAAGCAAAAAATAAAGAAGTAGGCATTTGCCTACTTCTTTATTTTACTTCCTTCTTATACTCTTTCTTCGTTCCATCTGAGAACACAACTTCTAAGTCGAATTTTTGGTAGTCTTTATCAAGTTGGAATACGTCTACCGCTTGATCAATTACTTCTTGATCAGGTGTATTTTTATCAAATGTTAACTTTTGTAGAAGTGGACTTAGTTTGGCAATAGCTTTGTCACTCGTTAGTTTTACATCTGTCTTATGATCCTCAATCTTTCCTTCCATCTTTTTGTCTGCACCTTTATTTTTGTACTCCGCTTCATAATCTTTTTTCGTATCTTGGTAGTCTGCATTTAAGTGAAATTCGTTAAAGTTAAGTTTTAAGTCTTGAGGTGCTTCATTTTTAGCTTCGTCCGTTGTTTTCTTATCAGAAGTTGGAGTTTCCTTTTTTGGTGCAGTACAACCTGTTAGCGCAGGTACTAGCATAAGTGCTAATAAAACTGAAAGTAAAATTCTCATAATATATTCCTCCTTAGTGTATCGTTCCTTCCATACAAGTTTTTCCCAATTTCATGTAATTATGTATGTGCTCGAAATAAATTATTTCCCGCAACGTACACTGCAAATGGTTATTATACAATAATATTTGGTGGTGGAAATTTAAAAGAAAATATTATCTCTCTATTATTTATAATTGTTATTACACAAATTTTAGCTTTAATCGCTGTAGGGATATTATCTGTATTAAAGGGAAAGAGACATTTAGTAAAAGAAGCATAAAGAAAAAGGGCATCCTTTTGTAAAATGTACCCTATAGAATAGACACTTAAAAAAAGTCTATTCTATAGGGTATTTCTTGTATAATAGGAGAAAAATTAGAATCGGAGAAATTTCACAATGACGAAAAAGCTATTTACAGAAAAAGAGGTTCAAACGCTATCAAAGAATCCATACGTAAAATCTATGAGTGAGAAAGGAATTACTTATACAGACGACTTTAAGCGCATATTTATTGAAGAAAATAGAAAAGGAAAGTTACCACGAGACATTTTTGAAAAATATGGTTTTGATATAGATATGATCGGAATGAAGCGTGTTACGTCGTCAAGAGATAGATGGTGTGCCGCTTATAGAAAAAATGGTGTATTAGGATTACGTGATACACGTAAAGAAAACCTAGGGAGATCTTTAGAGAGAGAACTTACTTTAGAGGAAAAGTATGCGCGTTTAGAAGCTGAACGGAACTTACTAAAAGCTGAAAATGAGCTGTTAAAAAAGATCAAACTTATGGAAGGGAGGATGAAAAGGAAATAACGTTACTACCTAGTAAAAAATATATCTTGATTCGTTCTGTTATCGTAAAATATAACCTAAGAAATATGGTGAGTCACTTATGTAAGATAGCTGGCGTTTCACGTTCTGGATATTATAACTATTTCTCTTTGAAAGCTAGAGAACAACGAAAACAAATGGATAAAAAAGACGAGAAAGTGAAGAGAATCATATTAAAAGCTTTTCATTTTAAAGGACGTCAAAAAGGAGCCCGTCAAATAAAAATGACATTGGAGGGGCAATTTCATATTGTTTACAATTTGAAGCGTATACGAAGAATTATGAAAAAATACAAGATTGTTTGCCAGATTCGGAAAGCGAATCCTTATAAAAAAATGATGAAAGCGACGCAAGAACATAGAGTGGTCCCAAACTTATTAAAGCGAGAATTCAAACAAAACATCCCGGGAAAAGTATTACTTACCGATATCACTTATTTATTTTACGGAAAAGGAAAGAAAGCGTATTTATCGACTATTAAGGATGGATCAACCAATGAAATTTTGGCTTACCACGTTTCTAGTCGAATTACGTTAGATTTAGCCATAGATACACTTGTAAAGCTAAAGAAGAATAGAAAGGTAAAGTTAGCCGAAGGAGCATTTATTCATTCTGATCAAGGCTCTCACTATACAAGTCCTATTTATCAAAAGTTGGTCAAGAAATATAGATTAGGACAATCCATGTCAAGAAGAGGAAACTGTTGGGATAACGCCCCACAAGAATCATTTTTTGGTCATTTTAAAGATGAAGCATATATAAAACCTTGTGAGTCTTTTGCACAATTAAAAAATGAAATTAAGAACTACATGACGTATTACAATCATTATAGATATCAATGGAATTTAAAAAAGATGACTCCTGTTGAATACAGAAATCATCTTTTTGATGTTGCATAACTTTTTTTAAAAATGTCCTTTACAAAGGGTACAGATTATTGGAGGATGCCCTTTTTCTCTTGTAATCGAAGCTTTCGTTAAAATTAACTTCTATAAGGCGAGATTAATTCTCAACCTTTGCCCATTTGAAGTTAAGTGGTCCTGCAAAATCAACTTCAACTATTCCTTTTACATAAGAACGTTCTAAGTATGTTGTTCCATTTTGATAGAGAGGAGAGATAACAGCATCTTTAAATAAGATTTTTTCTGCCTGTTTTAAAGCTTCCCAGCGTGCTTTTTCATCACCAGCTAAGTCAGTTTTTACTTTTTGGATCAAATCATCAAATTCTTTATTAGAATAGTGATCTAAGTTGTATGAGTTATCAGTTGTAAATAATTCTAAGAATGTAATTGGGTCAGCAAAATCGGGGCTCCAGCCATCAACAGCAATATCATAATTTCCTTGTAGCAATAATGTGACTTGTTGTTTACGTGGTTGAGGCTTCAAGTTAATTGTTAAGCCTTCTAGATTTTTCTCTAGTTGTTCTTTTAAATATTCACCAGTTTTTTTCGGAAGGTCATTATCGCTTGTTAATAATTCAATTGAAATTTTATCAGAACCTAATTCTTGTTTTGCTTGCTTCCAGAATTTTTGAGCATCTTTTGTATTTTCTTTCGTTAAATTGCCATTCTCCTCACGAAAATCTTTTCCATTTGGAATCACGTAAATGGAATGTATATTTTGTTTTATCGGGACTCACTTCATGAGACTTTGCAACACCAGGCACAGGTTTGTTTCCTTCACCAAGGTTATATAGACCTTCAAATACGTTTCTCATTACTTGGCCAGAGTCAGTATCTGTAGCGCGTGCAGTATCCATTGTGCGGATTTCTGTACCAGCAGCTAAGTTCAATACTTGTTTATCAGGTGCTTTATCTTTTGCTTTTGCTCCGCTTACATCGTCTTTATAGCTACCGCATCCTGTTAATAAAATACTTGCTCCTAAAACAGATGCGACAGCAGGTACAAATTTCTTTTTCATGTGAAATTCCTCCCTAAATTGTTTGGGTATTAAAAAAATAGTTAATGAACAACTTTGAGGGAAAGAAAAAATCCCTCTTTTCTTATCGAGAAAGAGGGATTTTTGTTTACAAGGCATGTACCTGTATATAAACGAAGTCCCTCATTCTATCTTTCAAGCATAATGCTTGCAGGAAGTGGCACAGTATTCAAAGTGAACCTGTTGCCGAGGTTTCAAAGGGCCAGTCCCTCCACCTCTCTTGATACAATGAGTAAACATAGTAATTTATATTAATTTTTTTGTTTCTTTGATTATTCAAAATCTTACACCTTGATAAAAGAACTGTCAATCAAACGCAATATAGTTGTAACATTCAGTTTTTTTGTTGACGTAGAAAGAACACTGTGCAATTACACAGTGTTCTTTCTTTTTAAAAATCAAAATTATCAGGGTCTGGACCAACGCGGTGATCTTCATTTAATGCTTGAATTGCTTTCATGTCTTCAGCACTTAAGTTAAAATCAAAGATGTTTGCATTTTCAATAATACGGTGTTCTTTAATTGACTTAGGAATAGTTACAACTTCGTTTTGCAGATCCCAGCGCAAAATGATTTGTGCTGTGGATTTGTTATATTTTGTAGCAATTTCCTGTAATGCTGGGTGTTCAAGTAGTTGACCTTGCATTAATGGTGACCAAGCTTCAAGTTGAATGCTATGTTCTTTACAAAAAGTATGAAGTTCTTCTTGTGTTAAGCGTGGATGGTACTCAACTTGGTTAATCATAGGCTTAATTTCGGCAATTTCTAATACATCTTGTAGATGATGGATATGGAAATTACTCACACCAATCGCACGAACGCGTCCATCTTTATAGAGTTGCTCTAATGCTTTCCATGTTTCAGTATATTTTCCTTTTACAGGCCAATGCACTAAGTATAAATCTAAGTATTTCAATCCTAATTTTTGTAATGTTGTTTCGAACGCTTGTAATGTTGACTCATAACCTTGATCGCTATTCCATACTTTTGATGTGATAAATAATTCTTCACGAGGAACTCCGCATTCACGAATTGCTTCTCCAACACCTTCTTCATTTTTGTATACTGCAGCTGTATCGATGCTACGGTATCCGTTTTTAATGGCTGCTTTTACAGAATCTATTACTTCTGTACCATCTTCAACTTTAAAAACACCTAAGCCAAACCAAGGCATTTTTACACCGTTATGTAATGTTGTGCAATCTTGTAAGCATGTTAATGTCATCTTAATTCCCCCTAGCTTTTTTATTTGTTGCTTCAATTGCTTGATAAATAACCTTCGAAAAATTATTCTCATATAGAACTTTTAAACCTTCGGCAGTTGAACCACCTGGTGTTGTCACTTGTTCTCGAAGTATAGCGGGATTTTGTTCTTGCTCGAGCATAGCAGCAGAGCCAGCAATCATTTGAATGACAAGATGTTTTGCTGTTGCTTCATCGATTCCATAGCTTTTCGTTGCTTCAATTAAGCCTTCAGCAAAGTGATAAAGAAAGGCAGGTGCACTTCCAGTTACAGCGGTAAGCTGATGAACTTCTTCTTCTGTGCAAAACTGCGCTGTGCCAATTCCCTTTAAGAGTAGTTGTAAAGTTTCTTGCTGCTCTTCATTTACAAAATGCCCCATTGTATATAGAGAAATAGACTTTCCAATTGTTGCAGCTGTATTTGGCATAATCCAGGCAACGGGTGTACCTTGGGGAAGTTTTTCTTCTAAATAAGATGGACCAATTCCGGCAGCAACTGTCACGATAAATTGATGAGTTAGAAAAGGCGATAACTCCGCCAATAATTGTTCATGTGCAGCTGGTGGCATTGCTAAAACAATGGTATCCACATTTTTAATGTATTGCTTCCAATCATTTGTAATTGAGATGTCATATTTTTTCTCTAGTTGCTCAAGCTTCTCTATGTTACTTCGATTGGATACAATAATTTCTTCTATATGTTCGTTACTTGTTTTGAGAAGTCCGGCAAAGATTGCTTCTGCCATACGGCCAGCACCAATAAATAAAATTCTATGTTTCTTGGGCATATATCCTTTATTCCTTTCTGCCTAGAATATGGTATAAAAAACGATAACATCTTTAAGAGATCTTTGTAAAAAGAAAAGACTTATACAAATATGTTATAGAGGTTAATATACGCCATATTAACTTTTATAGTAGTATAGTTATTGATGAGTTTGGTAAGAATGGCATTAAAGTTTAAAGAATAGATAGTGTAGAGGGAAATAGGATTAGTGAATAGAAAACCCCCTGAAGCATACATGCTTCAGGGGGTGTGTGATTACGATTTTGTCATACCAAGTAAAACAGCACCACCGATAATTAATATACTACCTAGTGCAATAAATACCATTTGACGTTTCGTTTTCTTTTCACCTAAAAAGACGATCGCACCAAATGTTGAGATAACGATTCCAGTTTGGGATAGTGGGAAACTTGTTGCCACTCCAACCTTTGGTAAAGAAAGAAGTAAGAATAAGTTACCTGTTCCCCAAAGTAGACCAGATAAAGCATTACGAATTGCATATTTGTTAAATGGTTTATGTTTAGATGTCAGTACAACAGCACCAACGAACATACCGACTGCTTGTGGTAAAATAGCAGACCAACCATCGATATTGTACCAACGAATAATAATTACATATACAAGGTAGCCGAAAGTAGAAACAATTAAAGTGAAAAGCCCTTTCTTCAATTGTCCTGGAGGCTGAGTATTTTCTTTATCATCTAGTGAAGTGAAGACAACACCGACTACAATTAAAAGGATTGCAATCGTTCCCATAATAATCGTCGTAGTAGTAGTCCACTCATGGAAAGCGATAACGCCAAAGATAGAAGTCGTAACAAGTTGCATCCCAGTTGAAATTGTTACAGTTGTTGAAACACCTAGTTTTTCAACAGTTTTTAATTGGTTTGCCTGTCCTAAAGCCCAGAATAAACCTGAAATAAAACCGACGATTAAGATTGTCATAGTTAAAGCCGGTTGAGTAAATACATACATAATTGTTGCGAAGAATAAAGCACCGATTGTCATACCTAACGTTTGACTATATGCACCGCCGCCCATTTTTACGCTTACTAATAAGACATTTCCCCATGCAATTGCAGGAAGAAGCGCTAATAAAATGTCCATTACAAGACTCCCTTCACTTTTCTATATCAATATAATTTCGTTTTAACGATCGGTAATTTCCCACTTAGAAAGTGGAAGATTACCGATCATTAAAACATGATGAAGAATTTACGATATAAATGCGGTTTCATTTCTTCATTTTTTTCAAATACCTAAATATAATAACAGGAAAGTACCTATTTTAGAAAGTAAATTCAAACAGAATGTATATTTCTATAAAAATTAAAATTCTGTTATTTGACTCGCTATTTAAGAACAGTAAGACCTTATCTCAAAAATCAGTAAAATTTGGTCGAATTTTTATTTTATCAAAATAAAAAAAGACCTCAATTAGAGGTCTTTTTTAAGGGGGGGAAATAAAGTTACTTAGCTTTTTTAACTAATGGGAAGAGGGGGGGACAATCTAATTCCCATCTGCTTTACTTTATGACTTAATTATATGAAATACAGGTAATAGTAACTATCGAATTAGCTTACAGTAAGATTACAAATTTGTAAGGTGAAAATAAAGTATTTCATTCTACAAAATAATTTATTTTTCGGGAAATAAAAAAGCAGCTTTTTGTCGAAAGCTACTTTAAAGAAGTAATTTTTTTATTAATTAGTTGAATGCATAGTAAGAAAATGAGGGACATACCAACAGTTATGATAACTAGTGTCCAAGCAAGCTGCATGTTACTTGCATCAATTGCCATATAAATGGCTGTAGGAATCGTTTGTGTTTTTCCTGGAATGTTTCCGGCAAACATAAGAGTTGCTCCAAATTCACCAAGTGCACGTACAAAGCTTAAGATCATTCCGCTAAGTAGTGCGGGGAATGCAAGCGGCAATGTGACATGTAAGAAGACTTGGTATTCACTGGCCCCAAGATCACGGGCACCGTCTTCAATTTGCTCGTTTGCAATAGAAAAACCTGTCTTGGCCGATTGATACATAAGTGGGAATGAAACGATTGTTGAAGCGATGACAGCCGCCCATGATGTAAACATAATAGAGTGTTGAAATAATGATTCAATCCACTTACCAACTGGGCTGTTATTCCCAAAAATAATAATGAGAAAGAACCCAATAACAGTTGGCGGGAGCACCATCGGTAATAGAAAAATGGTTTCTAATAACACTTTATAGCGCCACGAGGAGCGAGCTAATACTCGTCCAATAATTGTGCCGAAAATCATAACAATAATGGTGGCGAGTGCAGCTACTCGTAAGGAAAGAAAAATAGGCGGCCAAAGTGTATCAAATGCCATGGTAGTTAAGATAGAATTGTAAATCCATATTTTTTAAAGATAGATTGTGCCTCTTTTGACTGTAAATATTCATAGAATGAAGTCGCCTCTTTCTTATGCTTGGATTCTTTTATAACCCCTGCTGGATAGTGGATAGGTTCATGAGAATTAGTTGGTGCTGCATTTGCAATTTTTACTTTGTCTGAAATGAGAGCATCTGTTTTGTATACAATTCCAGCATCTACATTTCCTGTTTCTACATATGTTAACACTTGACGGACGTCTTTTGTAAATACAATTTTATTTTGGAGGTCATTCCATAGATTTTCATGCGTAAGTGAAGCCTTTGCATATTTTCCGGCTGGTACAGATTCAGGTGTACCAATTGCTAGTTTCTTCACTTTTTCTTCTTTTAACTCTTGAAATGTTTTAATGGGACTTTCCTTTGGAACGACTAAAACAAGTTCATTTCCAAGAAGATTTTTCCCCTCTTTTTCATTAATAAATCCTTTTTTTACAAGTGTTTGAAATTTATCTTCTGCTGCAGAGAAGAATATATCAGCAGGAGCCCCTTGTTCAATTTGCTGCTGAAGTGCACCAGAACCACCAAAGTTAAAGGAAAGCTTTATGTTTGGTTCTTTCTGTTTATATTGTTTTTCAATTTCTTTGAAAGCATCTTGTAAACTTGCAGCTGCAGATATCGTAAGTTCAACTGTCTTTTCTTCTTTAGCAGTCGTTTTTTCTTTTTTTTCTCCACTTGTGCAAGCCGAGCTAAATATAAGAAGGAAAGAAAGCATGAATACCCCAATGTACCGTAATGTAAATCTGTTCATAAATATAATCCCCTTTCTTTTCACTATATTAATTATAACTAATTATATTTAATTATAAATAGATATAACTAAATATAGTGTGAAATAAATCACTTTTTGAAAAAATAGGAGAAATTTTCTTTCTTTGTTACAATGAAAAGAGAAAGTGAGGAATCGTCTATGGATCATCATTCCTACACAACGGAAGAAGTAGCAAATCGATTAAAAGTCTCAAAGTTAACAGTGTATGATTTAATTAAAAAGGGTGAACTACCTTCCTACAGAGTTGGTAGACAAATGCGTATCGATGCAGTGGACTTAGAACAATATATTCAGCAAATGAAAACAGGGAAAGTACAAACTGCGTCTATGAAACTAGAGGAGAAGAATAGAGAATCTTCCTGTGTAATTAGTGGACAAGAGTTAACATTAGATATGCTAGCGAAACATCTTGAAAGATTTTTAACAGGCTCTAGTATGCTCCGGGCTTATCAGGGGAGTTTAATGAGTTTAATTAAAATGTCTCAAGGAGAAGGAAGTATCGTTAGTTTACATTTGTTTGATGGAGATACAGGAGAATATAACATTCCATATGTAAAACGAATTTTAGTTGGACAGCCATGTATTGTGATGAACTTATTAGCGAGAAATGTTGGGTTTTATGTCCAAGAAGGAAATCCAAAAGGAATACAAAAGTGGGCTGACTTGAGTCGTTCATCGATTCAATTTGTGAATCGTGAAAAAGGATCGGGAATTCGTGTACTAGTAGATGAACAGGTGAGAATTCAAAATGTAGATAAAGCAAATATTCGAGGATATAATTGGGAAGAGTCTAATCATCTTGGTGTTGCCTCTCAAATTGCTAATAGGAAAGCTGATGTCGGCATAGGAACAGAAAAGGTAGCACAAATTGTGAATGTAGATTTTATTCCACTTATGAAAGAACAATATGACTTAGTAATCTTAAAAAATAAAGAAAATGAACAACTTATTGAAGCAGTAAAAGAAATACTGCAATCGACAGAATTTCAAAATGAGCTACGAGCAATTGGTGGGTACGATATAAGTAAAACAGGTCAAATTATATATGAAACAAATTGAAAAAGCTGCTTGTCTATGGACGAGCAGCTTTTTCTCTATATAAAGGGGTTAGGGGAAACAAGTTTATAGGACAAGACCTTGAGCAAGTGCGTAAATAAATGCTGTAAGAAGAGCTGCACCGCTTGCAAGTCCGATAAAGTCTAATTTGTTAAAAGTAATGTTGTTCATAGTTATCTCTCCTTATTTGTTTAATGTAGTAGCAACTGCTTTTGCATCGACAAGAGCGGATAACACCATACTCATTGTATTTACAAATTTATTTGTTTTCATTTTGTTCATCATGCGTATCCGCCCCTTTCCGAATTGTTGTTGCCCTTGTTTCTGTCTTAATTATATGAAATACGGCCAGGAGTAACTATCGAATTAGCTTACAGCAAGATTACACCTTTGTAAGAATTAATTTTTGAAAATTGTCACTTAATTTTATTACCAACTACTAAAACTTAGTGTTATAATTGTTGTAAGGATATAATAAAACTTTGGATATTGAGAAAGGAACGAAACGAATGTATAAGCTAATTACATTTTTGTTGAAATATATATTTAAAACGCTTGGAAAAGTGGAGGTTCAAGGAAAAGAAAAATTACCGGAAGGTGGGCCGTATGTTATTGCTTGTACGCATACGAGTTTTATGGATGTTTTAATGCTGGCAGCTGGGATGTACCCAACGGAAATCCATTATATGGCCAAAAAGGAACTGTTTGAAAGTAAATTTACAAATTGGTTCTTTAAGAATGTAAATGCTTTTCCGGTAGATCGCGCAAATCCAGGGCCAAGTACATTGAAAATTCCATCCCGTTTATTAAAAGATGGGAAAGTAGTAGGGATTTTTCCAAGTGGAACGAGATCGACAGAGGATGTTTCTTTAAAAGCAGGAGCTGTTACGATTGCAATGCGTTCTAATGTTCCTTTAGTACCGGCAGCTTATGTTGGGCCATCAAGTGTAAAAGAATTAATTAAGGGAAAAAGAGCAAAATTAATTTTTGGTAATCCGATTCAAGTTGAAGCGGGAGAGACAGTGGATCGAAAAACAGCTATGAAAATGATGACGGATCAATTAAATACAATGTTTGAAGAATTAACAGAGACATTACAACAAAATAAAAAATAGGAAAAGACGACCGGGCATAGACGGTCGTCTTTTCTATTACTGTTTATATAAAGGGGAAGGGGACACAAATTTATAGAAGCGTAGCAGCATAAATGAAAGCTGTAAGAAGAGCTGAGCCGCTAGCTAATCCGATAAAATCTAATTTGTTAAAAGTAATATTGTTCATCATACTCTCTCCTTACTTATTTAATGAATGAGCAACTGATTTTGCATCGACAAGAGCGGATAACACCATGCTCATTGTATTTACGAGTTTATTTATTTCTATATTGTTCATCATGCGTATCCGCTCCTTTTCGAATGGTTGTTGTTACTTTCTGACCTAATTGTACGAAATATGGAGAGAAGTCACTATCGAATTAGCTTACAGGAGGATTACACTTTTGTAAGGAAACTGAACATCTATGTAAGGATATAAAAATTTGATAAGGGATTATGAAATTCGTCCGTTACAGAAAGAGGTGAGCGCATGACAAATATTAGAGATATTGCAAAGCTAGCAGGTGTGTCCGTTATGTGTCATTACATAGCGGATTTTTTTGACTGGAAACGCGTTTCATACTTTATAACTGAATTATACCGGTTATGTAGTAATCTATGGATTCTTTTCAAGTGTTACGACAGTGAATAGAATTTGGAGGAGTATTAATGAATGAACTATTATTGAATGTGAAAAAGTATGTAGAGCCTGATGAACAAATCTTGTCTCTTGTGATAGGGGTATATGAGAAGGATAACTTTTTCTTCTCATATCAACAGGGGATATTTGTTGCTACTAATAGGCGGATACGTTATTAGCAGCTTTATTTGCTGGAGTGTTTGTCGGTATTGGATTAGGCTGTATGTTCCGAGCGGGAGGTACGTCTGGAGGATCAGCAATTTTAGCTCAGTTAGCGAATCAATATTTAGGATGGAGCGTTGGAAAAGGTGTTCTTATTATTGATATTGTTGTAATTGTAGGGTCGGTATTCATTATTGGGCAAGAAAAAGCAATGTATACGCTCGTTGCAGTATTTATTGGAGCAAAAGTAATCGACTTCATTGTAGAAGGAATTAATACGAAAACAGCAGTTACGATTATATCTAGTCAACCAGATTTAATTCGTGAAACGATTACGAAACATATGACACGGGGTGTTACTGTTTTAGAAGGCCGCGGTGGTTATACTGGAAAAAATAAAGAAGTACTATATGTCGTAATTAATAAGCAAGAGCTTGTAAAATTAAAACAAGTAATCAGTAATGTAGATGAAGATGCATTTGTTGTTATTCACGATGTACGAGATGTACTTGGCGGTGGTTTTAAAGCAAGCTAAAAAGATGAACGAGGGGATTCGTTCATCTTTTTTTATTTTATAATTTTGGGAAGGATCTTCATTAGTTTTTCTTTTATTCGTTTTGCAAAGGATGGATTTTTACCAGAAGTTGATATGCTTATAACATATTCGTCATTTCGAATGATTGCAGGTGTATGAAAGGATGACTCTGTGCCATCACTTACGATATTAACCCATTGAAAATCATGTACAGCTTGTTTGACCATCATATTTACATCATGATGATTTGTAGCAGCATAGATGAGATGAGCATCTTTAATATCTTCTTCTGTAAACATTTTTTCCTTCCATGTAATATAGGTGAGATTCTCCATTTCTTCACAAATATACGGGCTCACAATCGTGACACGAGCTCCTGTATTCTTTAAACCAGCTGCCTTTCGATATGCAATTTTTCCACCACCGATGATCACAACCGTTTTGCCCTGGAGATTACACATAATTGGATAAATGTTATACATGTACATATTCCTCCATTCGCTCTAATAAAGCAGATTTCATGTAGGAATCAAATTGAAGACAATTACAAGTTGTAACGTTAGCATATTTTTTTGTATGCCGATTTATTTTCTGAAGTAATAACCCAGTGAAGAGAAGATAAGGCATGACATATACATGCCTTGCGTGTGATGACTTTTCATTGAGTTCATCAGTAAAAGAAGGTGTTCCTTTTGTTAAAAAGGAGCAGGAAACCGGCAAGCAGAGTCTTTGCTGGGCAGCTGCCCCAATTTGTCTTAATTCATGTATAGGCTGAGAATCACTGCTACCACGGCCAACAAGTAAGATTTCACTATTTGGCATTGGCATAGCTTCACGTATTCGTTTTATGACAAGTTCGATCATAAGCGGATGTGTACTAAAAGGTGGTATAACTGAAAATGTAATGTGTGGATAGTGCTTTTTTATTTTCTCAATTTCAAAAGGAACATCACGTTTATAATGGGCCGCTGCAAATAATAAAACAGGGACAATTAAAATCTCAGTTGCACCTTCAGTGATTGCTTCTACAATCGCATCTTGAACAGTCGGTGTTGTTAGTTCGAGAAATCCAATTTTTTGGATATTTTCACTTCGCTCGTTTATAACAGACTGAACAAAGTGAATGAACTGTTTATTGCCTTCTTGTAATCTGCTACCGTGTCCAATATAAACGATGCCTTTCATTGTGTAATCACCCTTTTCTCATTGATGATAGTTTGTAATTGATAATCAATGTGATGAAGTCCAACTTTATTGGCATATTGTAAAGTTGGTTCATCGATATAGGAGAATGGTAAATTCAGAATATCTGTGAAACCAAGGCGGTTTACTTCTGTGATAAACGTATCGATTGCAGCACGTCCTTCAAATACAATGCTATCCCATGCGAATTCAGTCAGTGTACGTGAATGAACTTCATCAAAACGATGATCAATTTTATATTCGTGTGTCATGATATAAGAGCCAGCACCTATTTTTTCCTGAATGATGGCAATGCGGTTAATATTTCGACCTAAATAAACGGTTGTTTCGTTGGAAAGTGTTGCAGGTAAGCTTAAAAGCCCATACTGCATAAGTGCCTTCTGTGTAGCGGCATTCATATACTGCAATGTTGCTTTTAAGGAGCGAATATCTTTTTGATGCTGCGCACAGGATTGGAATAAGAGTGCTACACTTTCAGCTGAGCAGAAAACAAGGCGATTAGCTTCAAATACTTCAGAGAGTTGTTCAGCTGTTAGCATATATTCTTGCTTTTTGAAAGTTGGTATTTGATGTATTTCTGCGCCAGCTGCTTGTAACTTTTGCGCTAGTATACTTGTTTTGTTTGTTGCAGAGGCAAATAAAACTTTTTTTCCATGTAGTGGCTTGTGTTCTTTCCAAGCAATTTGTTTTCGTAAGGACACCACTTCACCAACAATTGTCATCGATGGATTTGAAATTTGTTCTTTTTTTACATCATCCACGATTGTGGAGAGTGTACCTGTAACAACTCGTTGTTTTCCAGTTGTACCCCATTCAATAACTGCTACTGGTGTATCTTTTTTTCTTCCTGTTTGTAATAAATTTTCGCAAATTACCGGCAAGTTTTTAACGCCCATGTAAAAAGCAATTGTATCGCTGTTTAAGAGGGCGCTGTAATTTACTTGGTCGCTAATTGCGCCTTTTGTATGACCGGTTAACAAAGTTACACTATTACTGTAATTACGATGGGTAAGAGGGATGCCGGCATACGCACTAGCGGCAATACTAGATGTAATCCCTGGAACAATCTCGTATAAAATGTTTTCTGTTGCTAAAGCGGCTGCTTCTTCACCAACGCGGCCGAAAATAGATGGATCTCCGCCTTTTAAGCGGACGACTGTTTTACCTTCTTTTGCAAACTGAACTAAATGAGCGTTAATCATTTCTTGTCGCATAATATGATTCGTTGGCATTTTCCCGCAGTAAACGAGTTCACATGTTGGCTTCGTATAGCGAAGTAAATTTTGATTCAATAAGCGATCATATAAAACAACATCAGCTTTCTTTAAGCAATCTATTGCTTTTTTTGTAATCAGTCCTTCATCACCAGGCCCAGCGCCAACTAAATATACGTATCCGTTCATCCCTACACCTCATCTATTTTTACTTGAAAGGAAACCCAAAAGGGGCTTCCTTGTACAAGCTACATGTATATATAAATATCACCATCAATAACTTCTACTTCATATGTTTGAATACAACCATCATCAGGCTTTTGAACTTCACCTGTTATTAATGAAATTTTCCAGTCATGCAATGGACAGAAGACGAATTCTCCAGAAACAATCCCTTCAGCTAAAGGTCCATTTTTATGAGGACACCGATTTTCTACAGCGTGAATATCACCATTTGAAAGACGAAATAAGGCGATGGATATATCCTTAATTCGCACTTCCTTACCGATTTGCACAGGAAGGTCTTCTGCATGCATTATTTTTATTTTTTCTTTTGTTTGCAACATGTAGATCACTCCTTATTTTACAGTTTCTACTTCATACATGGCTTTTAATGATTTAGTTTCTAGCGCTTGTCCCCAAGCTTCTTCATATGTGTTACGGGCTTTCTGGAAACGTTCATTTAGCGTAGTGACCATGTTTTCATCTTGCAGCATTTCTTTTATATGATCTAATCCCATTCGTTCTACCCAAGGGGCTGTTCGTTCACCGTAAATACCGGTTTCGCGGTAATATTGTACATAAGCTGTAGCGATGCGAAGTACATCTTCTTCTGTAGGGACAATCATTACAAGATCAGCTTCACGAACTTCTGTACCACCGTTACCACCAATATAAAGTTGGAATCCATTTTCAACACAAACGACACCGAAGTCTTTCGTTAATGCTTCCGCACAGTTACGTGGGCAACCGGTTACACCCATTTTCATTTTGTGCGGTGTATCTACCATTTCTAACGATTGTTCAAGTAACATACCAAGGCCTAATGAATCTTTTGTACCGAAGCGGCAGAAACGAGAGCCGACGCATGATTTTACATTGCGAAGGGATTTCGAATAGGCATAACCAGAAGTCATATCGAGGTCAGCCCAAACCTTTGGTAAATCCTCTTTCTTAACACCATATAAGCCGATTCGACTTGCACCTGTTATTTTAACGAGCGGCACATCGTATTTTTTCGCAACTTCAGCAATTTTCATTAAATCATCTGCAGTAGTAACACCGCCGTACATGCGAGGAATAACGGAAAATGTGCCATCATGCTGAATATTACCGTTCATTCTTTCATTAACGAAGCGGGATGATTTATCATCTGCATATTCTTCTGGACGTGCCATACGTAAATAGTAATTTAATGCAGGGCGGCATTTGGAGCAGCCGTCTTCATGTGCGAAACCAAGGACGTTTCGTACTTCTTTTGGCGATTTTAAACCTTTCTCATGAATTGCTGTGACAACTTCGTCACGGGATAAAGTTGTACATCCGCACATACCTACATTTTGAGCAGATGCATCAAAGCTATCACCAAGTGTATGGGATAAAATTTGTTCGACAATAGGACGACATTTTCCGCATGAACCAGCAGCTTTTGTACATCCTTTTACTTCTTCAAAAGTTGTTAAATCTTGTTCTAAAATGGCATGAACAATTGCTCCTTTTGTAACACCATTACATCCACAAACAGTGTCGTCAGCACTCATACTGGCAACGTCAAGGCCACTTTCTTCACCAGCTCTATGAAGAAGAGAAGCTGGTGTGTATTCTTGTATATCTTCTTCCTTTTTTAACATACTAAAGAGACGTGTACCGTCAGCCGTATCTCCATATAAAACAACGCCAACGACTTTATTGTCACGAATTAATACTTTTTTATAGGAACGCGTACATTCATTAAAGATTGAGATTGCTTTTGTTCCATCATCTTCATAAATTTGTCCAGCAGAGAATAAATCGCATCCTGCCACTTTAAGTTGTGTACCGACGATGCTACCTGCATATCCATCTGTTTGTGAATTCGTTATATGCTTTGCCAGTACGGTCCCTTGTTCATATAATGGAGCAACAAGACCATAGGCAATACCGTCATGCTCTGCACATTCACCAACCGCATAGACTGATTCATCATCTGTTTGCATATAGTCATTTGTAACTATGCCACGGTTTACAATTAAACCAGCATCTTTTGCTAAATGTGTATTTGGACGTATCCCAACAGCCATTACAATTAAATCGCATGGTACAACATCCCCATCTTCAAATTGGATACCTTCAACACGGTCAGTACCAAGAATTTTCACTGTTTTCTTTTCCATAAGAAACTTCATACCTTGTGATTCTAAGTCTTCACGCAGTAATGAAGCGGCTTTGGCATCGAGTTGTTGCTCCATTAAGTAAGGGATTAAATGAACAACGTGAACATCCATTCCTAAGTCAATAAGCCCCCGTGCGGCTTCTAAACCGAGTAATCCCCCGCCAATGACGACAGCCTTTTTATATTGCTTAGCAACATCCAGCATAAATTGTGTATCTTCAATTGTACGAAAGCCTGTTACACCTGGAAGTTGTGAGCCTTCAACAGGTAAGATAAAAGCGCTGGACCCTGTTGCGATAATGAGCTTGTCATATATGACAATACGGTTCTTTTCTGTAACGATGACTTGTTCTTCCCGATCAATATTTATTACCTTTTCATTTGTATAAAGCGTAATATCATTTTCCTCGTACCAACTGTATTCATTCATAATGATATTCTGGATATTTGTTTTTCCTTGTAAGACGTGAGATAGCATAATGCGGTTATAGTTTGGATGAGGTTCATCACCAAAAATAGTAATATCATAAAGTGCTGGATCTAGTTTTAAAATTTCTTCAATGCAGCGTATACCAGCCATACCATTCCCGATCATAACTAAACGCTTTTTCATATTTATTTCCCCTCTTAAATGTGAAATGTTTAACAAACTTGTATACTCGTATTATAGAATCTTTGGAAAGTGGAGGGTGTGATGTTTATCACAGTTTTGGAGAATTCACAAATTGTTAAAAATGATATAAAATCTCATTCAAATTCTTACAAAAATGTAAGGGAAATGTAATGGGATTCAATGGCGGAATTGAGTCCTTCTCTTTAAAATAAGTGTATAGAAAACTACACATATTGTGTGGAGGAGGAGTCTATCTTGGAGTGGGGAAGAGTAAAAAAGAGAGTAATTATTACTGGAATTACGATGGTAGCTGCCATTATATTATTGCTACCAACAAAGTTTGGGCCAGTAATTGATAAATATAATCCATTTTATAAAACGAAAGAATATTACACGATTGTGAATGATGTCGGTCAACATATTGGTGATGAATGGTATGAATATGAGTTTGTTGCATATGATGAAAAAGGTAGGGCACAGACGATAAAGAAAACAGTGAAGCACATGTTAAAACGAAATGAGTCATTGAAAATTACCGCAAAAGGACGTTACGGTGAATCATTGGTAGAGATTGAGGCTCAAAATATTCCTGTGCAGGCGAGAAGTAAGCTATTGGTGACAAGATAAAATATTGTAAAACACTGTAACATACTGAGTATGTTACAGTGTTTTTTATTACATATAAATCATTTAAAGAAGAAATTTTTCGGTGTTAGTATTTAAATATACGTTTACTATATAAAATAAGTTTTAACAATGCAGAGAGTATGGAATTTAGGGGATTTTAACTGTATAACAAGAAAGCGGACATAAGTTTATACGAGGATAACTGTAGCAGCAGAATTGAAATCCGTAAGAATAGCCGCACTGCTAGCAAGTTCGATTGCATCTAATTTGTTAAAAGTGATATTGTTCATGACAACATTGTAAGGTACATGTAAGGTAATTCGATAGTTGTCATTTGCGAATTCTATTACAATACAAGTAGGAAGTTTGAACATACAACTTTCTGTCTGAAATAGTGATGAATGTTTTAAAACCAACTATTGCGTAGCCATTATCTCTTTATGAGATGAGGCTATTTTTTTAAACCTTACAATATTGTAAGGTTTTCGTAAGTTAATTCGATAGCTTATTTGTCATATTTTCTGCATAATAAAAAAAGATAAAAAGTTAGGGAAGGTAATCAGAAGGGAGAAGAATGGGATGCAAAAAAAAGAAGTAGTTAAGTTTCCAATAAAAGATTTCTGTAGCTACTTTACTGTTGCTGTCGTATGTGTTGGACTTTTTGACATAATTACAAATTTAATTGTTAAATAATATAGATGAAAAAACAAGAAGGAGATTCCTTCTTGTTTTTTATTACCCTTAATCTGAAGCGGATTATGTTACATTTTTTATAATATTTTACTATTGATTTTCAGAAAATCAGTCTAAAGCACGATGTTAAGATAGAGCTTCGTTTGATATCATTTAAGAGTAACAGAGTGATAGATTGCAGGTAATTGTAAGGAAGGGCTGAAAGGGGACAAATTTCAGCAGAGAAAGAGGTAGAGGTAGTGAAAAAATTCTTTGTAGGATTTTTAGTTGTTCTTGGAATGTATTTGTATTTCCAAGGAGAGTCTGAAGGAATGGAAAGATTGACGAATCAAACAAGTTATGTTGACTCAGAGGAAGCAAAACAGATGAAACAAATTATTACTGAAGAAGCAAAGAAAGTAAATCTTCCAGAATGGATACCTCTTACAATTGCCGAGCATGAAAGTCGTTTGAACCCACGAAGTGTTGGAGACAATGGCACTTCTTTTGGATTGTTTCAGTTACACCGAGGTGGGGGACTTGCTCCTGATCACTTAACGGACGAGCAATTGAAGGACCCGCGGACAAATGCCCAAATTGCGATGCCTCATTTAATGAAAGGGTATAAAAGAGGTGTGCAAAAAGGTTTAACAGATTTAGCGTTACTAAAATATATAGCAAATACGTCTGGATGGCCAGGTAATTTAGGACCTGAGTGGACAGATCAAAATATGAAGTATAACGTTGGGCTAGAGAACGTGTACTATCGAAATAAAGGAACAATGAAAGAGTAGATGCTAAGCACCTACTCTATTTTTTTATAAAAAAGTTCCATTTTATTTTCTTTATAAGTAAATCCCATCTTTTTATATAGTAACTCACCATCTTTGGAAGGATGAAGCCATATTCGTTTTAGGCCGTTTTCTTCTTCTTGTGAATGTAATTCATCAACCTCTTTGAGTAAGGTAACGCGTAAATTAATTAATGGTTGTATGTCATGTAAAGCTGCTTTTCTAACGATATAATTCATTTGGTTTCACCTCTTATAATGAAACTGTAAAATAATTTGCCAGCTGCTGTTTCACATCTTCCAACTTTGTAGAAACTTGAGGGATTTTATACCCGACATATAATGGTGAAACAACAAAACGAGGAACAACTTTACAAATAATTTTTTCATCAAGGTGATAGAAGAATAAATTATAGCTGCTACAACCTTTATGAAAGTCCGTTAGTATGTAACGCACAGTTTTCTGAATATAATGTGCCATGGTGTCGATGGTTTTTATGTCTTCAATGACAATGTTAAATTCGGTAAAACCGATAATTGGCCGTGTAGAAATATTAAGTTCAATTTGTTCATCTTTTTTTACGGTTACGCCTTGAAAGTTTTCAGGTGCTATGTTTTCTAGGTAGTTTACATATTTCATTCCGATAATTTGCATATGTGCATGATGCAAACTTCCGCCTGAAAATGGACCGTGATTTTTATATAAAATAACAGAAGTAAATTCGTTGCTCTTTTCTAAAGCTAACCAATACTTTATAGAAAAACGCAGTAGTTTTTGCATATGTTCAGGTGTGTAGGTTGCAATATGATCATGACAATTCCCGGTTTCTATTAGAACAGTTTGAAAGGTATCTTTTAATGTTGGAAATTTATTTTTCAACCAAATAATGGAGTCTTCAGTTTCTAAAATATCAGTGAGATTTTCTCTATCGCAAAAAGGACAAGCAGTGCTTTTATTGCGAATACTTTCTGGTTTTTGTTTTCCAATGTCATTTAAAAAATAAAGTTGTTGTGTATCCATTCGTATATGCCCCTTTAAAAATATATGTGAAATTCCCGTCTACTATATTCGTGAAAGGGAAAGGGAAATCCTGTATAGTGGAAAAGGAGGAAATGATAAAAGAAGGAGATAGAAGATGGAAGAGCAAAAGGGTGTATCATTTTTGGATATATGGCGGACTGCTAATCCACCAAAAAAAACATTTGCGATAGGCTTGTTTTTTTCGATGCTATCAACAATAGCTGGGTTAGGTATCCCGCTATTGATTAAAGATTTAATGGAAGGATTTTCAAATGGCTTCTCCTTTTCAACGTTAGGAGTAATAGCTGGATTATTACTGTTCGAGTTTCTATGTGAAGCGACTTCTATGTATATGTTGTCTCGAGTTGGAGAAGGCATAGTACAGATAATAAGAGAGAAAGCATGGAGAAAATTATTAAACCTTCCTGTAAATTATTATGATAAAAATAAATCTGGTGAGATGATAAGCCGGGTAACAAATGATACAACAGTACTTATGACGCTAATTTCTGATGAAATTGTACAACTTATTACCAACGCATTATCTATTGTTGTATCAATTATTATTTTATTTATTTTAGATGTTCCGATGACGCTTGTTTTATTGCTAGCTGTACCTATTACTTTATTGATTGTTTTTCCACTTGGAAAAAAACTTGCGGACTTATCTGATCGAGAGCAGGAACAAATGTCAGAGTTAACGGCATTTTTATCACAAACATTAGGTGAAATCAAATTAATTAAGTCGTATAATGCTGAAAGGATTGAATATAAAAGGGGGAAAAATAAATTTCAAAGTCTATTCCAATATGGGATGAAGCAAGCGAAAATCAAATCTATATTAGGGCCAGCTTTAGGAATGTGTACAATAGTGGTGTTAATGAGTGTTGTTGGATTTGGTGTATGGCGAGTTGATCGGGGGTATATTTCTTCTGGTGAATTAGTAGCATTTATTTTATACCTGTTTCAAATTTTAATGCCGTTTGTACAAATGAACCAGTTTGTAACAAGTTTTCAAGAGGCAAAAGGCTCTACACGTCGTCTCTTTCAAATATTACATGAAAAAGAAGAACACGCCTTTTTACCGCAAAAAGTTGATATACCAGAAAAATTGGAGTTTCAAAATGTGAGATTTCATTATAATGAAAGGGATCCTATTTTAAAAGATATTTCATTTACAGTGAGAAAAGGTACAACGACAGCGCTTGTAGGGCCAAGTGGTGCGGGGAAAAGTACAATCTTTTCATTGATGGAACGATTTTATGAGCCAACAGATGGGGACATATTCTTAAACGGAAAGTCATATCGTGAGATGAATATAGAAGCATGGCGAAAGCATTTTAGTTATGTTGCCCAGGCAGCTTCTTTATTGTCTGGAACAATTACAGACAATATTACATATGGTATGGATCGTAATGTTTCACCAGAAGAAGTCGTTCGTGCAGCGAAGCTTGCGAATGCACATGAATTTATTATGGCGTTTCCAGATGGATATGAAACAGAAGTTGGAGAGCGTGGAAATCAATTATCGGGTGGTCAAAAGCAGCGAATTGCCATTGCGCGTGCTTTGTTACGTGACACAGAATTTTTATTATTAGATGAAGCAACAGCAAGTCTAGATTCGGAGTCAGAAGCGAAAATACAAAAAGCAATTGAAAATGTATTTGCGAGTAGAACGACATTTGTTATTGCACATCGTTTATCAACGGTAGTACAAGCAGATACCATTTTTGTAATAGAGAATGGCAGTATTACAGGAATTGGTATACACGATGAATTAATGAAGCATCATACATATTATAAAAAGATTGTAGAACAACAATTTTTAATAGAAAAAACAAAAGACAAGATATCCTAATTGTACTTGGGTATCTTGTCTTTTATTTTTTTTGTAATAATGTGTATGGATAATATAGAGTATTTTCATTTTGTTTCTTTTTTCTATTTTTCAGTGCATGTAAGGCAAAGAATGTACCTACAATTGTAAAGATGGCTTTCTTCATATTCATTTTCCCCTTTTTATTGTTCATTTAATTCTTGGCTAACTGCTTTTGCATCAATTAAAGCGTGGAGAATCATTTTTACCATGTTCATCATTTTTATTCCTCCTTTTATAGTCGGTTTAGTTCTTTTACAACTGCTTGTCCGTTTACTAACACCTCGAAGACTGCTTTTACGATTTCTTTCATCATGACTGTTTCCTCCTTTTGTTTACCTCTTGCTTACATTTTTATTGTATAAGGAGGCACGATTTCGTACTATCGCTTTCCATTACGTGAACATAACAGTTTTGTAAGATTGGATGTAATTTGTTGAAATGTTTAGTCTATATTCATTATTTTCAAAAAATGACTATTCAAACATCAAGTGGGGAAGTATAATAAAGGAGTAAGTATTAAATTCCGTACGAAAGGAGTGAATGAGATGAAACGTTCTTTAGCTGCACGCGCAAAATTTTTAGATTTTATCTATTTTTGTCGTGCGATTTTTCATGATGTGATTGCTAACGGGATACGTATGCCCTTTTTTAGCAATTGCATAGTAGCTATTGAACGATAGAAATCTCTTCACCCATTTTATAGGACGTGTGAAAAGGGAGCTATTTTGCTTCCTTTTTCTATGCCAAAAACCATGGGGAAAGTTTCTTTCCCCATGGTTTTTTACGTTGAAAGGAGTACGGAAAATGACAATTTGTAGTGTAAACAATGTAACGAAATCTTTTGGTGGAAACATCATATTTGAAAATATATCGCTTGAAATCCAAAATGGTGAACGCATTGGATTAGTTGGCAGAAACGGTAGCGGGAAAACCACAATTTTTCAGTTATTAACAGGAATAGAGAATGTAGATGCTGGAGCAATTCATATGAAAAAAGGGACACGTGTTGGTCATGTAGCACAAATTCCGAAGTTTGCTGGTGAAACGAATGTATATGATGTATTGAGCTCTGCCTTTGTAAAAGAGAAAGAATTAGAAAGAAACATGCGAAATTTAGAGAAAAGTATGGCGGAGGAACAAGATCCAACTAGTTTAGAGAGGTTAATGGAGAAGTATGGCGCAGTACAAGAACAATTTTCGTTTTTAGGTGGTTATGAAATAGAAGCGAACATCATGAAAGTAGCAAATGGTTTACAAATAACGGAGCTATTTTCTCGAGTTTTCACTGAGCTGAGCGGCGGGGAGCAGACGAAAGTAAGTCTTGCTTATATGCTGCTCAAGAAACCAGATTTACTGCTATTAGATGAACCGACAAATCATTTAGATTTATTTGCAGTAGAATGGCTCGAACAATTTTTGAAAGAGTATACAGGAACAGTTGTTGTGATCTCACATGATCGTTATTTTCTTGATGAAGTTGTTACGAAAATTTTTGATTTAGAAGACGGAGAACTGCATGTATATCATACGAACTACTCACAGTTTGTGAAGGAAAAGGAAGAAAGATTACTCCAAGAGTTCCAATCTTATCAAGAACAGCAAAAGAAAATAAAGAAAATGAAAGAAGCAATTAAACGTTTAAGGGAATGGGCAAATCAAGCGAACCCCCCGAATGAAGGATTGCATAAACGTGCTAGAAATATGGAACGCGCGTTAGAACGGATGGAAAAGTTGAAGAAGCCAATTTTAGAAAGAAAGCAGATGGGACTTCAGTTTGAAGGACAAGAGAGAAGTGGCAAAGATGTTGTTGTAATGAAGGAAGTGGGCAAAGGTTTTGCGGATCGTACTTTATTCCGAGGAGTAAATTTACATGTTCGTTTTCAAGAGCGAGCAGCTATTGTTGGACGTAACGGTACAGGAAAAACAACATTATTAAAGCTATTGTTAGAGGAAATGAGACCGGATGCTGGGGAGGTCAGAATCGGTAGTAGTGTGAAAATCGGTTATTTATCGCAGCATGCATATGAGAATGTAAAATATGATGTATTAGAAGCATTTCGGGAGCATGTAGCTGTAACTGAAGGAGAAGCTCGCCATATATTAGCTCGCTTTTTATTTTATGGTCCAGCCGTTTTTAAAAAGGTCAATCAGCTTAGCGGTGGTGAACGAATGAGATTACGTTTGGCACAGCTTATGTATCAAGATGTAAACCTCCTTGTGTTAGATGAGCCTACAAATCATCTTGATATCGAATCAAGGGAAGTGCTGGAAGAAGCACTTGAACAATATAATGGAACCATTCTTGCTGTTTCACATGATCGTTATTTTTTAAATAAATTGTTTGAAAAAACATATTGGATTGATGAACACACATTGTTTGAATTTGCCGGGAATTATGCTTGGGCACGTCAGAAATGGACAGAGAGAATAGAGAAGGAAGAAGTGAAACAAAAAGAAGTTCCAAAAATAAAAGTGATGAATGTAAAGAAGAAGGAATCTAATGATGTAGAAGAAATTGAAGATAAGCTTATGCATATAGAAGAAGATATATATGCGTTGGAGTGTACAATGGAAGAAACAAGCAACATTGAAATACTGGAACAGTTATATAAAGGAAAAACGGAAAAAGAACGATTACGGGCGGAATTATATAATCGATTAGATAGTATGATGGAATAGATGAAAGAAAAACAAGTCGCCCTCTCAGGAGATGTGGAGGTGACTTGTTTTTCTATTAATATCCGTTAATTCGAGATGAAAATGGTATAATTTTCTTTATGTTATATTGTGAAAACGATTTTTTTTACATGTTGGTATGATTTAAAACAACATTTCAAAAATGCGAGGAGAATTTGATGTTAGGGTATGCACGTCTCATTACGATTGTTATGATTTGCATGGTATATATAAATCATGTTTCACGTGAAACAGAAAATTTACAAATCTTTGTTGGTATTGCATGTTTCATTTATGTTGTAAATCATGTTTTACTTATCCAACCACATCAAGGAAGAAGGCGTGAATTTTATGCATTCCTTTCAAATGGGATAGTTACAGCGTTATTAGGCTTTTTATTTCCCGAGACATGTTTGTATTTAATTATATTTGGGATTGATGCCGTGGGGGTATTTATTCATACGTGGCGGAAAATAGTCGTATATTTTTTCGTGAGTTTTTTCTTTTTATGCTGGTTTGCTATTTTACTATATACGTATCAATATACTGGAAAGATAGAATTTGATAACAATGCTATTAACTTTATGTTCGTTGTCTTCAGTGCTTTAGCCGGGAACTTAATTAAAAAGCTGACAGTGGCCCGCCAAACCGTCGACGATCAATATGAAAAATTGACGTTATCACATATAGCTCTAAAAGAAGCGCATGAACAATTACAGCTTTATGCGAAAGAAGTAGAAGAACTAACTACAGTTCGAGAGAGGAACGATATTGCCCGAGAAATTCATGATACAGTTGGTCATAATATGACGGCTTTACTTGTTCAATTGCAGCTTGCAGAGGCTTTATGGAAGCAAAAGTCAGATGCAACAGAAGAAGTTTTACATACATGTCATGAATTAGCTAGAAAATCTCTTCAAGAGGTAAGGGCTTCAGTCCGTGCGTTGAAGGAAGAAAAAGATCTAGGAAACATAATAGAAAATATGAAAGGAATGTTAAATGAATTTTCAAAGGTAACGAAAGTACAAGTAACCTTTCATTTACAAGGGGATCCAATCATAATCCCGTTGTCATTACAACCTACCTTGTTGCGTATTATGCAAGAGTCATTAACAAATGCAAAACGCCATGGAAAAGCTAGTTTATGTAAAGTTAGCTTATTGTGTTTAGATGAAAAAGTTATGCTATCGATTACGGATAATGGTGTTGGCGTAAATGAACTGAGTCCTGGTTTTGGGTTAATGAATATGAAAGAACGTGTAGGGGAACATGGTGGAATGATCCAATTTGAGAGTGAAAAAGAGAAGGGATTTCGATTACAGATTGAGTTCCCACTTAAGGAAAAGACGTGGGTAATAGGGGGAAAGATATGATTCGTATTATGATTGTTGATGATCAATCACTTATTCGTGATGGTTTAGCAATGCTATTAAATTTACGTTCAGAACTTGAAGTGGTGGGCACAGCAAATGATGGGGATGAAGTAGTTCGAATAGCAGAACAATTACAACCTGAAATTATTTTGATGGATATTCGAATGCCTCGTATAAATGGCGTTGAAGGAACTCGTTTAATAAGGGAAAAGTTTCCTGATATGAAGGTTCTTATGCTGACGACATTTAATGATAGTGAACTTATTTTTGAAGCATTGGAACAAGGAGCGAGCGGTTATTTATTAAAAGATATGGAGACGGACGCAATTGTGCAGGCAATATTGACAGTCCATGGAGGAGGAGCCGTTCTTCCGCAGGATATAACAGCTCAAATTGTGAAGGAACTAAAAAGAACAAAAGCGGTGGAAATATCAGAAAAAAGTCAGCCAAAGCAAATGGAGCAACTAACAGAGCGTGAAATAGATGTATTAAGGGAAATAGGCCTTGGATTAAATAATAAAGAAATTGCTAAGAAATTGTTTATTACAGAGGGAACTGTAAAAAATCATGTTTCTAATTTAATTAGTAAGCTGGAGCTGAGGGATCGGACACAGGCAGCTATATATGCAGTAAGATACGGTATTACAACATACACATGACTTTTGGCATAGAGAAAAATAAAAAAGCAGCAAATTATGCTGCTTTTTTATTTTGCATTTCTATCTTAAGGGTGATGGAAGAAAGAGGATGTTTTTTTACAATGAAATTGTAGATTAATGCAAAGGGGCTGAATCGACATGTTAGTCGTAGATCATATTACAAAGTCGTTTGGAAAGAAGGAAGTTGTAAAGAATGTATCTTTTGAAGTTAAGAAAGGAGAAACATTTGGTTTGCTTGGTCCAAACGGTGCAGGAAAGTCGACGACGATATCAATGATTTGTGGGCTTATTCCATATGATGGCGGTGATATAAAAGTTGGGGGAAAATCTGTAAAAGAATATCCATTAGATGCGAAAAGGAAGATCGGTATTGTCCCGCAAGATATTGCTTTATATCCTACGCTTTCAGCGAAAGAAAATTTAATCTTTTGGGGGAAAATGTATGGTTTAAGTGGAGCTATTGCAAAGAAACGAGCAGATGAGGTATTAGCATATGTTGGTTTACAGGATCGCGCAAAGGACAAAATTGAAACATTTTCAGGTGGAATGAAACGCCGAATTAACATTGGTGCAGCACTTATGCATGAACCGGAGTTATTAATTATGGATGAGCCGACAGTTGGAATTGATCCACAATCACGGAATCACATTTTAGAGACGGTAAAAGGATTAAATGAGAAAGGCATGACGGTCATTTATACGAGCCATTACATGGAAGAAGTGGAGTATTTATGTGAACGAATTGCCATTGTTGATCATGGAAAGGTAATTGCATTAGGAACGAAAACTGAGTTGTGTAATCGTCTTGCTGATGGCTTTATGGTGAAGTTACAACTGAATCGTTATAACCAAGAGCTATTGCAGAAAATAAAAGACATACCCACTGTAGAACGGATTATCATCGATGAGGATACAAATACACTTGATATTGGATTGAAGAATGGAGAAGCTGTTGGTACGGTTGTTTCGGAAGTTGTAGAAAAGCATGTGCGAATTTTAAAGCTTGAAGTACAAGAGCCAAATCTAGAAGCTCTCTTTTTACAGTTAACAGGGCGTTCACTTCGCGATTAAGGAGGTTAGGAACTCATGAAAAGTTTTATTATTGCATGGAAAGATTTGAAAATTCGTTTAATAGATCGGCGCGGATTTATGATGATGTTACTTATGCCACTTCTATTAACAGCTATTTTAGGATCAGCACTAAGTAACATATTCGATAATGGAGGATTACCTAAAACGGTAATTGGTTATTATCAAGAAGGAACAGATGAGTTTGCAAATATATTTCAAAAAGATGTATTGCAATCAAAGGAACTAAAAGATGATGTAAAAGTAGAAGTAGTAACCTCGCAAAAAGAGCTAGAGGATATGGTACAAAAACAGAAAGTTGATGTTGGAATTATCATTCCAAATAGGTGGAGTGAACATATACAAGATGGAAAATTAAAAGAACCAAAACTGATTACAGATCCATCAAAAGATATACAAGCAAAAATCGCTGAATCAATTATTCGTTCCTTTTCAGAACGTGCTCAAACAGTTGCTGTCTCTACTAAAAGTGTCCTAACAGACTTAGCAAAATCACAGCTAGGAAATATTGAACAGGTTGCAAAAGAGGTAACGGCTGATTTACAAACAGTGGCGACTTCAAATACGGATGGAATTGAAAAAGGAATAGTCGGCAAAAAAACAGTTGCTGCGATGCAATATTACGCTGCGGCAATGTTAGTCATGTTTTTATTATTTAACATAACAGTAGGCGCGAAATCTATTGTGACAGAGCAACGAACTGAAACATTAGCAAGATTATCAAGTACACCGACAAGCTCTTTTGCCATATTATTAGGTAAATTTTTAGGTACATTACTATTTGCTTGTATTCAATTTGGAGTATTTGTAGTTGCTACTTATTACGCATTTCATGTGAATTGGGGTGAAGATGTTTCACAAATTGTAGCAGTAGGAATTGCTTATGCAATTTGTGTTTCTGGCTTATCTATGCTCATCGCGGCATTTATTCGTGAAGAAAAAACAGCGGATTTAATGGGTGGCATTGGAATTCAGTTGTTAGCTATATTAGGTGGATCTATGTTACCAATCTATGCATTTCCGGATACTCTTCAAACAATTGCTAACATTGCCCCAAATAAATGGGCACTTACAAGTTTTTTAAACATTATGTCGGGTACATCATGGTATGCGTTACTTCCAGTTATCTTAAGTTTATCTAGTGCGGGTATTGTTTCCGTCATCATAGGAACCTTCCGTTTGCGTACGAGATAGGAGGAGAAATAATGAAGAAAGTTTGGGCACTTTGCTGGTTAGAATTAAAACAAATCTTAATTAAGCCACAAAGCTATATACTCATGTTCGGAATGCCGATTATTTTTACACTTATTTTTGGCGGACTTTTAGGTGGAAGTGGAAACGAGAAAGTAAATATTAGTTTAATAGACCAAGATGGGTCTACATTATCCAATTCCTATTATAAAGAAATAAAGAAAAGCGATTTAATTTCTATAGAGAAAGTAACAGATGAAGAAGCGAAACAGAAAATCGAAAATAAGAAGTCCTCGGGTATTGTGACAATTCCAAAAAACTTTCAAAAGAGTATGGTAGACGGGAAGATAGAGAAGGTTAAATTTCAATCAAGCGCTGATTTTACCGGAGGAGCTTCTGTAGAACAGATATTACAAAGTACAATGAAAAAGATGGAAATAGAAGTAGCAGCAGCAAGGGATTCAGAGAAAAATGGGGGAATGGCTTGGGAGAAGATGTATGAAATGATTCATACAAAGGTAGAACCAGTTTCACTTCAAAAGGAATCCATTGTACCTGGGGAGAAAAAACTGAATAACGTAACAGGGCGAGCTGCAGGGTTTTCCATTCTTTTTGTAATGATTGTGATGCTAAGTGCGACAGGAACAATTTTAAAAGCAAGACAACTTGGCGTTTGGTATCGTTTATTAGGAACGCCTGTTTCAAAGGCTCAAATACTTGGGGGATATATACTTTCCTTCTTTTTAATTGGATGGATTCAATTTGGAACTTTAATGGTATTAACGAATGTTTTGTTCGATGTACAGTGGGGAAATCTACTAGGGATAATCATACTTGTCTCAGTGTTATTGCTAGCGGTCATTGGTTTAGCACTATTATTAGCAAGTATTGTGAAAACAACGGAGCAGCAGTCAGCTTTAGGTAATATCGTTGTTATTTCAACTTGCATGATTAGTGGGCTGTATTGGCCAATTGAAATAGAACCAGAATGGATGCAAACTGTAGCAAACTTTATTCCTCAAACTTGGGCAATGCGCGGGTTTACCGAATTAATTGCAAGGGGCGGGACATTGGCAGATATAGCAGGATATATTGGTATACTTATGTTATTTACTGGTGTATTCTTTATAATTGGTTTAACAAGAATACGTTATGATTGAAAAAAGAAAGCAGAGTCTACAGCTTCGCCCGCTGAACTCTGCTTTCTCTTTGTGTATCGTCTTCCCCTATAGAAATAGCAATCGCAATTCCGAGCATAAAGAGAAATGCTAAAAAGAGGACGAACCTTGGGAAGAACGGAAATAGTAGCAATGCCCCGACTATCATGAGTGTTAAAGCAACATAGTGCAAGACATATTGGAATAGTTTGTCCATATTTTCGCCCCCCTTTTTGGTAGTTTGTTAGTATTCTATGCTCGTCCACTGAATAATAGAATTATTTTTTTAATCGTTTCTTCATAGTGAAAAATAAGGGATGATGGACACAATTGGGAGGAAGGAATAATCTTAAAACTAATTCTTACTATTTTTATGGGTAAAGTGAATATTGTTGCAGAAAGGAGATTACGATTTAGCAATGGTATCTACGCCAATGATTGATGACCCAAGTGGAACGATTGAAGAGTTCGTTTCAACTAGTAAGCGAAATTATGATGGATATCATAATCCAAAAGTGGATGAATTGGCAGCTCAAGCATTACAAGTATTAGACATTGAAAAATGAAAAGAAATTTATAAAAAACTGTATCAAGAACTAAGTGAAGATCCACCAGTTATTTTCTTAAATAATAGTAAAGTTGTTTCTGCATATAATGCGAGAATACAAGGATTACAGGAAGATAATTATAATGGTATATTGTTAAGTCTACCTAAATTAAAGATCCAGCAATAGCTTTTATAAAAATCTTAAAATATTTAAATAGAAAGAATTGACAAAATATAACGGACGATATAAGCTAATAACCATAAAGTCTAGCGGAAAAGTCGGAATAAGAATGTTACCCCTCGTAAACATCTATTTTTTTGTATTTAAAACCGACTTTTCCGATGGGTTATAAAAATGTTGCTGTGGGAGGCATATATAAGGCAAGCAGTTCATAAGGTGTAATTATTAAAAAAAGTTAGGGTGGGGACAATGAAGAAAAAGACAAAAAAATGGGCTGGTGTATTTTCTATTTTACTGAGTAGTTCGCTTGTGTTATCGGCTTGTGGGGGACAAGAGGATAAGGCTTCGACAGAGCCGGCAAAACAGCAGGATGTGAAAGATTTAAAAATAGAGAAGGTTGCAGCGACAGATAAATCAAAAAATCCTGAGAAAGCGAAACAGAGAAAAGATACACTTATTGTAGGAATTTCAAAGCCTGGTGGTGTGTTCTTACCTTATTTCCAAGAGAATGGTTGGGACGGTAACGTAACATCAGTTATATTTGCATCTCTTGTATCAACAGATAAGCAAGGGAAACCAGTTCCAGAGCTTGCAGAGAAATGGGATGTATCTTCTGATCAATTAAAGTACACGTTCCACTTACGAAAAAATTTGAAATTTAGTGATGGTTCACCGTTAACAGCAGATGATGTAGCATTTACATTAACATTGCTACATGATAAGGCTTATGAGGGTGGAACAGATATTTCACAGTATGCAATTAAGGGTGGCAAAGATTATAAAGAAGGAAAAGCTACATCTATTGAAGGGATTAAAGTAGTTGATCCACAAACAATTGAAATTACGACAGAAAAAGTAAACTCACAAGCGTTAGTAAACTTCGGAGGACCTGTCTTATCTAAAGCATATTATGGAAAAGACTATAAGCAAAACACAAGCTTAAATTATTTAAAAGAGTTATATGGTAACCCGGTTGCTGCTGGTCCTTATAAATTAGAAAAATATATTCCAGGTCAAGAAGTACGATTTGTAGCAAATGAGCAGTATTATGCGGGAAAGCCAAAAGTTAAAAACTTTATTTACAAAATTACATCACCAGATACAAGTTTCCAATTATTCCAAACAGGAGAAACGGATTATGAAGGATTTGCTGCTAATAATGACAATATTGAACAATTAAAGAGTTTAGGTTTTGCTAACTTCAATATTGAAACAGTAAGCTCATACTCATTCGTTTACTTTAATAATAAGAAGCCATATTTAAAAGATAAAAAAGTACGTCAAGCACTTATTTACGGATTAGATCGTAAAAAATATGTAGATACAAACTTCCAAGGAAATGCTTCTGTTGCAAATATACCAATTTCACCAACTTCATGGGCATATGATGATAAGGGTATAAATCAATACGAATATAATTTAGAGAAAGCAAAAAAATTGTTAGATGAAGCTGGTTGGAAAGTTGGATCTGATGGTATTCGCGAAAAGGATGGTCAGAAATTAAAGTTAAGCTATTATGCAGCAAGTGGAAGAAAGCAAGAAGAGGTATTTATACCAATTGCAAAAGAGAACTATAAAGCATTAGGTGTGGAGTTCAATCCGGAAATTATGGACTTTAATACTCTTGTGTCGAAGGTTGGAAAGTTTGATTATGATTTAGCAGCTGTTGCGACACCAATTATTTCTGATCCGAGTGAAACTGTAGGTGAGTTTGAATCTACGCATCCAGATAACTCAGCGGGTTATAGTAACCCAAAAGTGGATGAATTAATTAAAAAAGGTATTGAAACAGTTGACATTGAAAAAAGAAAACCTATTTATAAAGAGTTATATAAAGAATTAAGCGATGATCCACCTGTAATTCTATTAAATTATCGCAAAAGTATTTCAGCACACAATGCACGTGTGAAAGGAATTGACCCAGAGAAATACGATAGTATTAGTTCAAACCTGCCTGTTTTATCTATTGAACAATAGGGATAAGTAAGGAGAAGTAGAAGACATTTTTTCATACAGCTGTAAGGTCGTGCTGTTTTGAAAAAATGTTCTTCTATTTTTAAGTAACTATGATTGGGGAGACAAAAAGTGAAAACATATATCATTCGTAGGTTTCTACAAATGATTCCTACATTGCTTGGTACATCTATCATTATTTTTTTCTTATTTGCTCTCTTGCCGGGGGATTATGTTGATTCTAATCCAAAGTTAACACCAGAACGCGCACAGGAATTAAGAGAATTGTATGGATTAAATAAACCGATTATTGAGCGGTATTTTCATTGGTTAGGTAATGCGTTACACGGTGATTTTGGTTTCTCGTTGCAATATCAAGAGCCTGTAACATCATTACTTAATAAATTTATTTGGAATACCTTTATTGTTGCTGTTGCAGCTTTATTTTTCACTTGGATAATTGCACTTATTGTTGGTGTTGTTTCAGCGACAAAGCAACATTCATGGTTTGATGGACTTGTAACAATTGGTGTCTTTGCAGCGATGTCGTTCCCATCATTCTTTATCGGTCTATTTTTAATTAAAGTATTTGCTGTTGATCTAAATATATTGCCTATTGGTGGCATGATTGATATAGGAAGTAACTCGACTGGTTTTGCTTACATATCAGAAGTACTAAGACATATGATTTTACCGGTATTTATTTTAACGCTCCTTGGTGTTGGCTCATTAACTCGTTATTTTAGAACGGGAATGCTTGAAGTTGTAAGACAAGACTATATTCGTACTGCTCGTGCAAAAGGGTTGAAAGAAAGAGTGGTTATTTATAAACATGCATTAAAAAACGCGATTTTACCAGCGATCACATTACTTGCATTTGAATTACCAGGGTTGTTCTCTGGTGCAATCATTATTGAACAAATTTTTAATTGGCCAGGAATCGGAAGCATTCAATTAGAAGCGTTGAGTTTTCGTGATTACACAGTGTTAATGGCATTTACAATGTTTCTCTCTTGCCTAACAATTATCGCAAACTTTTTGGCAGATATCGTTTATGCGATTGTCGATCCTCGTATTCGATTAAAGTAGGGAGGGAGAAAGATGGAGACTGTTGTAACAGTAAAGAAGAAAAAAAAGAAAAAAGGAAATGTGACTTCACCTTGGCATCAAGCATTTACCAGAATTAAGAAAAATAAATTAGCGTTGTTTGGTTTTTATATCCTAATTTTTATGTTTGTATTTTGTTTTATTGGGCCATTTTTTTCACCATACGTTTCTGGAACGATTCAAGTCACACAAATTAATAAGCCACCCAATTTTTCTCATTGGCTTGGTACAGATCAGCTTGGAAGAGATATTTTAACACGATTAATGCAAGCGGGACGAATTTCATTAACAATTGGTTTAGCTTCGATGGTACTATCCGTCATACTCGGTGCATTATTAGGAGCTATCTCTGGTTTTTATCGTGGTATTGTAGATCATATTATTATGCGTATTGCAGACGTGTTAATGTCTATTCCAGGATTACCATTACTTATCATTATGGGTGCCATCTTATCAGAATGGAAACTTCCATCTGAATATCGACTTTATGTTGTTATGATCATGTTAAGTTTGATTGGATGGCCGGGGCTTGCACGTCTGGTACGAGGACAAATTTTAACACTTCGAGAACAATCATTTATGCAAGCTGCTGATGTATTAGGATTAAAGGATTACCGGAAGATTGTACATCATTTAATTCCGAATGTATTCCCTTTATTAATTGTTGTGGCAACGTTAGGTGTAGCGGGAGCTATTTTAAGTGAATCAGCATTAAGTTATTTAGGTCTTGGGGTTGTTCCACCTACGCCATCATGGGGGAATATGATTAGTGCAGCAAACTCATTAATTGATTTCCAAAAACGTCCATGGTTATGGATACCGCCTGGTTTTGCGATTTTTATAACAGTTGTATCAATTAACTTACTTGGTGATGCACTTCGTGATGCATTAGATCCAAAAATGAAGCGGTAGGTGAGGAATCATGAGTAAAGCAGTAATAGAACTACAAGATTTACAAACACACTTTCATACGGAAGAAGGTACAGTGAAAGCTGTGAATCATGTTAGCTTTTCTGTACGAGAAGGTGAAACAGTTTGTGTAGTGGGAGAATCAGGTTGTGGGAAAAGTGTAACGGCTTTATCTATTATGGGACTTATTGCGGAATCTGGCGGCATTGTTGGCGGTGATATTCTTTATGAAGGCCAAAGTCTTTTGGGGATGAAAGAGAAAGAACTTCGAAGTTTAAGAGGAAATGATATCGCGATGATTTTTCAAGAACCAATGACATCTCTTAACCCAGTTTTTACTGTTGGAGAACAAATTGTTGAGACGTTAAGAGAGCATGAGCTCCTTAGTAAAAATGAAGCATATAAAAAAGCTATTGAATTAATTCGTAAGGTTGGTATTGCACGTGCTGATGAAATTGTTCATTCGTATCCCCATGAGCTAAGCGGTGGGATGCTGCAACGGATCATGATTGCGATTGCACTGAGTTGTAACCCTAAATTACTAATTGCTGATGAGCCCACAACAGCACTAGATGTTACAATTCAGGCGCAAATACTAGATTTATTAAGACAGGTAAAAGAAGAATTTAAAACATCTATTTTATTAATTACACATGATTTAGGTGTTGTAGCAGAAATGGCAGATTATGTTGTTGTGATGTATGGTGGCAAAGTCATTGAAGAAGCACCTGTACTGGAGCTATTCCAAAATCCTAAACACCCATATACAAAAGGATTATTAAAATCAAAGCCGGTAATGGGGAAACGAACAGATAAACTTTATTCGATTCCGGGGCAAGTTCCAAACTTAGTTGGTTTAGATGAATTTTGCTACTTTAGCGGTCGCTGTGAACATTGCATGGATATATGTAAGAATGAGGCGCCAGGCCTTGGAGTGCATGAAGATCATCATAAAGTAGCTTGCTGGTTATATGAGGAGCGTGCTGAGCAATGAGTGAACCTTTATTAGAAGTGAAGAATTTAAAAACGCATTTTCCGATTAAGGGCGGCGTATTTGGTAGAACGATTGGGCATGTAAAAGCAGTAGACGGAGTAAGCTTTACGATTAATAAAGGTGAAGTGTTTGGTCTAGTAGGTGAATCTGGAAGTGGAAAAACGACAATTGGTAAAACCATTCTTCGTCTCGTTCAAAAAACAGAAGGTGAAGTGAAATTTAAAGGGCAAGATGTTCATACGTTATCGAAAGAGGAATTACGAAAGTATCGTCCTAATATGCAACTTGTATTCCAAGACCCGTTTAGTTCATTGAATCCAAGGATGAGAATTGGAGAAGCGCTTGGTGAACCAATGCTAGCACATGGCTTAGCTACGAAAGAGAATGTTCGTGAAAAAGTGTTAGAAGTATTAGAACTATGTGGTTTAGCACCATATCATATTGATCGTTATCCGCATGAGTTTTCGGGAGGACAACGCCAGCGTATTGTTATTGCAAGGGCGATGGTATTAAATCCAGAATTTATTGTTGCTGATGAACCTGTTGCAGCATTAGATGTATCTATTCAAGCACAAATTATAAACTTGTTTAGGGAATTACAAGAGAAAAAAGGTTTATCCTATTTATTTATTTCACATGATTTAAGTGTTGTCGAACACTTATGTACAAAAATTGGAATTATGTATTTAGGGACAATCGTGGAAACAGCTCCCCGTGACGAGTTGTTTGCAAATCCGCTTCATCCATATACGAAGGCGCTGTTATCAGCTGTACCAATTCCTGATCCCGCTGTTAAGCGAGAACGAATTATTTTGCAAGGTGATATTCCAAGTCCAGCGAATCCGCCTTCAGGCTGCCGTTTTCATACACGTTGCCCGTTTGCGACGGATATTTGTAAGCAAGCTGTACCAGAATTTCGTGATATTGGGGAAGGGCATCTCGTTGCTTGTCATCATGTATAAAAGAAAAAGGACTCTTTCAAATATGAAAGAGTCCTTTTTTATTTGCTTGATGATGGTTGTTTTAGTACATACTGTTCAATTGCACGAGCAACACCATGCTCGTCATTTGTTAATGTAACAACATCACATAATTTCTTTACATCTTCTTCAGCATTCCCCATAGCAACAGATAGGCCAGCTACCTCTAGCATTGGTACATCGTTAAAGTTGTCTCCAATGGCAATCGTATCTTGAATTGGAATATTGAAATAAGACGCCATTTCTTGTAATCCATTTCCTTTATGACCATGCTTGTCCATAATTTCTAAATTTGTCGGAGCTGATGCTGTAACCATAATTTCTTTATCTCCTTGTAAAGACTGTGATAGTTGTGAGCGATGCTCTGCGTCAAACGTCAAAATAAAGAATTTCGAGATTTCTAGCTCTGGATTATTTACGACATCTTCGATTTTTTGGAAATCAGTAATTAAGTTCGATTTTTTTTGCTTCTCTGTAATTCGTTCCAGTTCTTCAATTGTGACATCAAGTGCATGCTTATTTTCTTCGAATGCATGCATTACTTTTTCATTCCAATTATAAGGAGAATAAACTCCTTTATTTGTGTACAACTTATATGGAAATCCTTCAGATTCTAGTAATTTAGCAAGCTTGTATACTTTATCATTTTGTAAACAACGTGCGTTAATTACTTTTCCGTCAACATAAACAATTGCCCCATTACTTGCTCCAACTGGAAGTGATAATTGATACTCTTCCAATAGTTTTAAAGCATCTTCTTTTGCACGACCAGAGCAAATCATTACAACATGACCGGCTGCTTTAGCATCATGAATAGCTTGTAAATTTTCCTTGGAGATTTCAAGTTTAGATGATAGTAGTGTACCATCCATATCTAGTGCGATTAATTTCAAACTGACCACCTCTTTGTTTTTTATTATACATAGTTATCTTGAGGAAACATATAAACTTATCTTGGGCTTTATGGAAATGTTAATGAGACAAACCTTTAAAATGATTCCGAAAGAGTATGATGAGGGAGCAAAATTGAAAAGGTACTCGTTCTACTACGTTTTATTTCGATTTGTAACCTAATATTACATTAATGTTACAAGTATGTATGTGTTGGAAACCGCTGTATAAAGGGGTTTATAAAAAATATTAATAATATCGTAAAAAAAATGTAATAAATTTTACGTATTCATATTGCAGTATGAAAAAACTTATGTTACATTAATGTTACAAACGTTACACGAGTTAACTTAATGTAACGATAAGATAAAAACTATGAATTAATCATTTCTTAGAAGTTACATATAAATATCTATTGATAAGGAGAGCGTAAATATGAAAAAAGAACAAGTATTACAACTAACAAAAATGGATTTATTAGGATCAGCAGGTGGAGCAGCAGTATTAACAGCATTAATCGTACTTCTTTCTAACGTTTTAGTATAATAGAAACTTTGTACAAGCAGTAGAACGGATCGTATCAAATAAAAAAAGTTATGAACTGAAGGGAGAATGGAGAATATGGAAAACAAAGAAGTGTTACAAGTAACAAAGATGGATTTATTAGGATCAGCGAGCGGAGCAGCAATATTAACAGCATTAATCGTACTTTTTTCTAACGTTTTAGTATAATAGAAACTTTGTACAAGCAGTAGAACGGACAGTACCAAATAAAAATAAAGTTATGAATTGAAGGGAGAATGGGAAACATGGAAAACAAAGAAGTATTACAACTAACAAAAATGGACTTATTAGGATCAGCAGGAGCAGCAACAGTATTAACAGCATTAATCGTATTTCTTTCAAGTGTTTTAGTATAATAGAAGTTTTGTACAAGTAATAGAGCAGAATGAAGATTGCAAAATAAAGCTGAAAGGAGAATGGGGAATATGGAAAACAAAGAAGTATTACAAGTAACAAAAATGGATTTATTAGTATCGGCGAGTGGAGCAGCAGTATTAACAGCGCTCATTGTATTCCTTACAAATGTATTAGTATAATGAATATAGAGAAACAGAATTACCTATATCTTATTAAGACAATTATCCTAAAAAAATAAAGGCCCTAACGTATTATAGATATTTAATATGTTAGGGTCTTTTTATTTTTGAGGTAACAAAGAGACATACTACCAGCTTTGATTATGTTGTTTTAAATAGAAAAAAGTCGAATTTTATATGGGAGAAAAAAAGAGGTATTTGACAGAAAAGATAGAAAACTTTAAAAGTCAGAAATTTGTTAGCTTGCTAACTAATTTTTTTATTGGTAGATGGAAGCGTTTTCGGATGGTTCTAAGTATGTAACATTCAATTTATTTACAGGGGGATGAGGAATTTATGAAACAAAAATCTATGGATACGTTAGCTGCACAAATGGAGGATTTCTTTCCGGTACGTGATGTCGATCATTTAGAATTTTATGTAGGAAATGCAAAGCAATCAAGTTATTACCTTGCAAGAGCGTTTGGATTTAAAATTGTTGCCTATTCGGGATTAGAAACAGGGAATCGTGAAAAAGTATCTTATGTTCTCGTGCAAAAAAACATGCGTTTTGTTGTGTCTGGGACTTTAAATAGTGATAGCCGTATTGCAGAATTTGTAAAGATCCATGGTGACGGAGTGAAAGACGTAGCTTTACTTGTTGATGATGTTGAGAAAGCATACTCAGAGGCTGTAAAACGAGGTGCGGTTGCGATTGCTCCACCTGAAGAGTTAACAGATGAACAAGGAACATTAAAAAAAGCAGTAATCGGTACGTATGGCGACACAATCCATACGCTAGTAGAGCGTAAAAATTATAAAGGAACATTTATGCCTGGTTATGAGAAGATTGATTTTGATATTCCGAGTGACGAATCAGGCTTAGTTGCTGTAGACCATGTTGTTGGTAACGTTGAAAAAATGGAAGAGTGGGTTAGCTATTACGAAAACGTTATGGGCTTTAAACAAATGATTCATTTTGATGATGATGATATTAGCACGGAGTATTCCGCGTTAATGTCAAAAGTTATGACAAATGGAAGCCGTATTAAGTTTCCAATTAATGAACCGGCAGATGGAAAGCGAAAATCACAAATTCAAGAGTACTTAGAGTTTTATAACGGTGCAGGTGTACAGCATCTTGCATTGTTGACAAATGATATTGTGAAAACGGTTGAAGCGCTTCGTTCAAACGGAGTTGAATTTTTAGATACACCAGATACGTATTATGAAGAGTTAACAGCACGCGTTGGGAAAATCGATGAAGAAATTGATAAGCTAAAAGAGCTTAAGATTCTTGTGGATCGTGATGATGAAGGGTACTTGCTACAAATTTTCACAAAGCCAATTGTAGATCGCCCAACATTATTTATCGAAATTATTCAGCGTAAAGGTTCTCGAGGATTCGGAGAGGGAAACTTTAAAGCTCTATTCGAATCAATTGAAAGAGAGCAAGAACGACGCGGAAATCTATAAAAATTTACTTATCAGTGGGGGCTGTGTCTCCCACTGATTAAAGTTTCATTTTGTATAAATAGTGAGGAGGAAAATTGATGAAATTGATTACATTTCGTCTTCCTTCAGGAGAGATGCGAGCTGGTTGGCTGGAAGGTGACAAAGTAATTGATATGAATATAGCAAGTAATGGCACTCTTCCTTCATCTATGCTTGCTTTTTTAGAGAAAGCAGATGAATATGTAGAAATAGCCCATGGTATTCGAAAACCAACAAGTGGCATGTACGCTTTGGAAGATGTGCAGCTTTGTGCAGCCATCCCAAACCCAGGTAGTGTTCGTGACTTTTATGCATTTGAGCAACATGTTAAAACGGCTCGTGGTCGTCGTGGATTAGATGTTGTTCCAGAGTGGTATGATATTCCGGTTTTTTATTTTACAAATCATCGTGCTGTCATCGGGCCAGAAGTTACAGTTTCTTGTCCGAAACAAACTCAAAAGCTTGACTATGAGTTAGAAATCGCTTGTGTTATTGGGAAAGAGGGAAGAAATATTTCGCGTGAACAAGCAGAAGAATATATTTTCGGTTATTGTATTATGAATGACTGGAGCGCAAGAGATTTGCAAGCTGAGGAAATGAAAGTAGGGCTTGGTCCGGCAAAAGGAAAGGACTTTGCTACTTCATTAGGAGCTTATCTTGTTACAAAAGAGGAGTTAGATGTTTATCGCACAGGTGAACGTTATAACTTAGAAATGACTGCCCATGTGAACGGAGAGCTATTGTCTAAAGGGAATTTCCGAGATATTTACTATACGTTTGCAGAAATGATAGAACGTGCTTCGCAAGATGTTACGTTATATCCAGGAGATGTAATTGGTTCTGGCACGGTTGGCACTGGTTGTATTTTAGAACTTGGTACAGAAAAGTGGTTACAAGATGGTGACGTTGTAGAACTTACGATCACTGGACTAGGTACATTGCGTAACACAGTGAAAAAAGAAACGAAAGCGGGTGATGGGCATGTATTATCGTCACATGGGGGAGCTTCCTCATAAACGGCATGTACAATTTCGTAAAGAAGATGGATCACTTTATCGTGAACAGGTGATGGGAACGAAAGGTTTCTCTGGTACACAATCTATTTTGTATCATCATTATATGCCAACTGAAGTAGGACATGCTGCGTTAGCGCATTCTTGTCAGTTACAGTATGAAGAAGATGTGGCGCTTGCTCATCGTCATTTTCGCACGAAAGAGAATAGAAAAACTGGAGATGCGGTAAGTGGGAGGAATTTTATATTAGGAAATGAAGATTTATTAATTGGTGTTGTTAATCCGACAGAAAAAATGGATTATTTTTATCGCAATGGTGATGGAGATGAAATGTTATTCGTTCATTATGGAACTGGGAAAATTGAGACAATGTTTGGAACGATTCATTACCGGAAAGGTGATTATGTAATGATTCCAATCGGAACAATTTACCGAGTTATTCCAGATGAAGGACAATCTAAGTTTCTTGTTGTAGAAGCGAATAGCCAAATTACAACACCGCGTCGTTATCGTAATGAGTATGGTCAATTATTAGAACATAGCCCTTTCTGTGAAAGAGACATTCGAGGGCCGGAAAAATTAGAGACATATGATGAAAAAGGCGAGTTTGTTGTCATGACAAAGTCGAGAGGTTATATGCATAAACATGTTATGGGACATCATCCTTTAGATGTTGTCGGATGGGATGGATATTTATATCCTTGGGTCTTTAATGTAGAAGATTTTGAACCGATTACAGGCCGTATTCATCAGCCACCGCCAGTTCATCAAACTTTTGAAGGTCATAACTTTGTTATTTGTTCTTTTGTGCCGCGTTTATATGATTATCATCCGGAAGCAATTCCAGCACCGTATTATCATAGTAACGTAAATAGTGATGAAGTTCTTTATTATGTAGAAGGGAACTTTATGAGCAGAAAAGGTGTAGAAGAAGGTTCAATTACACTCCATCCGAGTGGTATTCCACATGGGCCGCATCCCGGGAAAACAGAAGCAAGCTTAGGGAAAAAAGAAACAATTGAATTAGCGGTTATGATCGATACGTTCCGTCCGCTCCGTATTGTGAAACAAGCGCATGAAACGGAAGATGAGAAGTATATGTATAGCTGGATTGAAGAAGGTTCATATACTAAATAAAGTGAAAATTCCATCAAGGGAGGCTCACTGCCCGTAAATAGCGAGATAAAAGAAAGAGGCATGCTCATAAAATGATTATGCCTCTTTCTTTGGTTGGAATCGACAATTTATAGAATATCAAAAATAATTATAAAAAGATATAGGGATATAGTTATACGTATTGTTTGTATATTATTTATCTTTTTATGTGGAATTACGATTTAATATAGTTTTAAAGCTAAATAATGGAAATGACTGTGTGTGGATTGCATTTTATTCTGCTAGCTGATGAGATATTTTTCTGCTTATTTCGACAAAAGTGTTGACTAAAAAACACGTTATGAGTAAAATAAAAAATAATTAAAATTTTCAGAAAATTAAAACTTAGAGGTGCATGCTATGAAGCGAATTTTTCAAAAAAAGCCGATTGCAAAACTAATGCAAGAAAGTAAACAGAAAACATTAGCGAGAACATTGGGAGCATTGGATTTAACAATGCTTGGAATTGGAGCTATTGTCGGGACAGGTATTTTTGTTCTTACGGGTGTTGTGGCAGCGAAACATTCTGGACCAGCTATCATTTTATCATTTGCTATAGCTGCGTTAGCTTGTGCCTTTGCTGCATTCTGTTATGCAGAATTTGCATCTTCTGTTCCGGTTTCGGGAAGTGTTTACACGTATACGTACGCAACGATGGGAGAGGTATTTGCATTTTTAATTGGATGGGATTTAATGTTGGAATATTTATTAGCAACATCTGCGGTAGCCAATGGATGGTCTGCTTATTTCCAATCCTTGTTAAAAGGTTTTGGGATTCATATTCCGACCATTTTATCTTCTGCTCCTGGAACAGGAAAGGGTGGCCTTATCGATTTACCAGCTGTTATTATCATTTTAATTATGACTGCCCTTTTATCTAGAGGTGTACGTGAAAGTGCTCGCGTAAACAATATTATGGTTTTTATTAAGTTAGCAGTTGTATTACTCTTTATCTTTGCTGGTTTTAATTATGTAAAGCCGGAAAATTGGACGCCGTTCATGCCATTTGGTCTTGATGGTGTAATGGCTGGGGCTGCAACGGTATTCTTTGCATTCATTGGATTTGATGCTGTATCAACGGCAGCGGAGGAGGTAAAACGTCCGCAACGCGATTTACCAATTGGTATTATAGCATCATTACTTATTTGTACGATTCTTTATATCGTTGTTTCACTTATTTTGACAGGAATTGTACCTTATGGTCAGCTGAATATTTCTGATCCAGTAGCTTTTGCACTTCAGTTTATTGGACAAGATGGTTTAGCAGGTGTTATTTCGGTAGGAGCAATTACAGGGATTACAACTGTAATGTTAGTTATGATGTATGGGCAGGTTCGTGTTTCATATGCAATGAGTCGCGATGGGTTATTACCGAAGCGTCTTGCGAAAGTTCATCCGAAATTTAAAACACCGTTTTTAAATACATGGACGACAGGAATTATCGCAGCACTTATTTCGGGGCTTATCGACTTAAATGTATTAGCACACCTTGTAAATATGGGAACATTATCGGCATTTGCTCTTGTAGCAGTTGCGGTTATCGTAATGAGAAAAACACACCCAGATTTACCACGTGTTTTTAAAGTGCCACTTGTACCAGTTTTACCTGCATTAACGGTTATCTTTTGTGTATATTTAATGCTTCAATTATCAGGAACCGCATGGATGAGTTTCGGCATTTGGATGGTGATTGGTATAGCGTTTTACTTCTTATATAGTCGAAAGCATAGTGTTTTAAGTAATAAAAAGGATGAGGAGAATGTAGCGAATTTATAGGAAAAAGATCCGTTCTAAATAGAATAGAACGGATCTTTTATTTTGAAAATTTACATTTTTCTAAAATTAATATAAGATAAGGAGTGGTTGATTAAAGGGGTGTTGTAAATGAAAAAGACGTGGCGTGAGTTACAAGCAATGGACCGTAATGTGTGGATTCGTTTTATAGGAGAAACACTGAATGGAATTGCAATGATGATGTTAATGCCATTTTTTGCATTGTATTTAAAAGATAAAGTAGATTCTTTATTACAAGTAGGGATTATTATGGCGCTTTCTCCTATTGCGGCAAGCTTTGGTTCGCTTATAGGTGGCCGAATTGCTGATATATATGGTAGAAAACCTATTATGATATTTTCGATGGCAAGTAATGCATTGTTGATGCTCGGTTTTTTATTTATAGAAGGATTTATTCCTTATGCTATTTTGTCTATTTTTTTAGGGTTAAGTAATTCATTATTTCATCCAGCAGCATCGGCGATGGTAGCGGATGTCACAGCACCTGAAAAGAGGACGGAGGCATACGGTTTATTGCGAATGGGACATAATATTGGCGCGGCAATCGGACCGATTATGGGTGCTTCTGTAGTTGTACTTTCGAAAAACCTTGTATTTATTATTGCTTCCTCTACAATGCTGCTTTATGCACTTCTTGTGTTAATGCTTATTCAAGAAACGATGCCAAAAACTGCATTGAAAGAGAACGGGAATACGAAAAAGGAAGCAGAATCTGTTTGGAAAGTTGTTTTGAGAGATAAGGTACTTATGATTTATTTATTGACTGGTATTATTATTTCCATGGGTTTCTCGCAAACAGAAGGCATGCTCCCCCTTCATTTTGATAATGAAATGAAAGAAATCTTTGGGAAAAATAACCCATATCCATATTTAATGGCTTTAAACGGCTTGTTAGTTGTCTTATTCCAATTCCAAATTTCAAAATGGGCAACAGATAAACCGGTTGGAAAGACGATGTTATATGGGGCATGGTTATTTGGAATCGGGCTGTTATTCATCGGTTGGCTTCCAAGGTGGTTTGGTGAATTTGGAACAGGGGCTACGGTTATTTTAATAACATTACTTGTTGTCTATGCGGTATATACGCTAGGTGAAATGATTATGTCTCCTGTACAAATGACATTTGTTGCAAATTTGGCACCAGAGCATTTACGTGGAACATATATGGGGGCGGCAAGTTTGCAGTGGATTACAGGGAATGCGTTCGGCCCGCTTCTTGGCGGACTACTACTTGATCGATCGCTTGGGCATGTATTGTTTACGATTTTAGGAGTGGGGTGTGTAATAGCCGGTCTTGTATATATTTCTTTAGATCACCTTGTAGAACAAAGACAAAGGGAAAATGTGGTGAAACAATCTTCTTAATCAATAGGTGACATACACAAAAAACAGCATTTCTTCATATATATTAGATACATAACTAGATCAGGGGATGACACAGATTTGGTGCAAGAAAAGGATATGAATTTACAATAGCTGTTCGTAAAAATGTAATTGGTGAAACCGTCCTGCCATTTATCCCACTATTTGCGGGCAGTAAGACCCCCGCCTCAAAATTCAGCAAAAGTAAAGAAGTTAGGTGGGGTGTGTAATAGCCCGTAAAAACCCGATTCGTTCAACTAATAATCAGTGGGGGATGAAGAAAATCCCCACTGATTAAAGTTTCACTTTATGGAAGTTTCATTTTATCGCGCTATTCGAAGGCGGTAAGACCCTTATTGAGAAAAGTTTTACTTTATTTCAAATAGGAACTGCCTATTTTTATAAAAAGTGCTAAAATAGAAAAATGAAAACAATTGGTTAGGGTGATTTCATTGACGAAAATTAAATTAGGTTTATTATATGGTGGGAAATCAGCAGAGCATCAAGTTTCATTACAAACAGCTCTTGCTGCTATTAAAGCATTAAATCAAGAAAAATTCGAGATTCATCCAATTTATATTACAGAGCAAGGCCAATGGATGCGTGGTGAACGCATTGAAGGTGAAGTAACGAGCGTGCAAGCATTGCAAATGAATGGAGAGGAAAATGCAATTTCTCCAGTATCATTAAGTACAGAAATTATACCTTCTTCTTCTAAGCAAGAAGAGGCAATTGATGTTATTTTCCCGCTGTTACATGGACCGAATGGTGAAGATGGAACAGTACAAGGATTATTAGAGTTAATGAATATTCCATACGTTGGTAACGGTGTATTAGCATCAGCTGCTGGTATGGATAAAGTTGTTATGAAAAATATCTTTGCTGAAGCTGGATTGAAACAAGCGAAGTATGCATCTTTCATTCGCAGTGTATGGGAGAAAAATTGCCAAGCAGCTTATGAAAAGGTAGAAGAAGTATTAGGCTACCCATGCTTTGTCAAACCAGCAAACCTTGGGTCAAGTGTTGGTATCAATAAATGTAAAGATCGTGAAGAATTAGAAAAAGCATTTGAAGAAGCGTTCCAATTTGACCGCAAAATTATCGTAGAAGAAAATATTGTAGGTCGTGAAGTGGAAGTTGGCGTTTTAGGTAATGATGAGCCAAAATGTTCTGTTGTCGGTGAGATTGTACCGAAGAAAGAGTTTTATGATTATAAATCAAAATACATTGATGGCGATACGGCATTAATTATTCCAGCTGAAATTACAGAAGAAGAGTCAAAGGTGATTCAAAGAGATGCAATTCGTGCATTCCAATCTTTAGATGGTGCTGGATTAACAAGAGCGGATTTCTTCTTAACGAAAGATGGGGAAGTATATATTAATGAAGTAAATACAATGCCAGGATTTACGCCATTTAGTATGTTCCCGCTGCTATGGCAACACACGGATTTGCCATATCCGAAGTTAATTGAAGAATTGATTCGTTTGGCAATTGAGCGTCACGAAGAAAAGCAAAAAATTAAATATACAATCTAACAAAAAAGGGGGAAGCACTATTCAAGAGAATAGTGTTTCTTCTATGTAAGGAGTGGTATGTATGATGAAACGAACGTTAAAACAAGTAGAGCAAATGGTAATGGGTGCAGGTTTAGCGGAAAAATACGTTAATGAAACTGTACAAGGTGTATCTATTGATACAAGAAAAATTACAACAGGAAACTTATACATTCCGATTCAGGGTGATCGCTTTGATGGTCATTCTTTTGTAGAAAAAGCAATTGAAAATGGAGCTGTAGCTACGCTTTGGAAAAAAAATGTGAAAAATCCTCCTGTGAATATACCAGTGATTTTTGTAGAAGATACACTAGAAGCGCTGCAAACATTAGCAAAGAGCTATCGTGATCAGTTAGATGTAAAAGTTATAGGTGTAACAGGAAGTAACGGTAAAACGTCTACGAAAGATATTGTGACAAGCCTCCTTGCAACCAAATTTAAGGTTCAAAAAACAGAGGGGAACTTTAATAACCATATCGGTTTGCCGCTTACTATTTTAAGCCTAGAAGAAAATACAGAAATGGCGGTATTAGAGATGGGAATGTCGGGCCGAGGTGAAATTGAATTTTTATCTAAGTTAGCTCGCCCGAATGCTGCAATCATTACAAATATTGGGGAAGCACATTTGCTGGATTTAGGATCTCGCGATGCGATTGCTGAGGCGAAACTTGAAATTGTTACAGGATTACAGGATGGTGGAGTATTTGTATACAATGGTGATGAACCGCTTTTAACAAATCGTGTTCCGAGCATGAACCTAGCTGCGGAGACAATTACATTTGGTGATGCAAGGGCGAATAATTATTATCCAACATCTGTAACGTTGCAGGCGACAGGAACGTACTTTAAGATGAATCAGGATGAGAATGTTGCGTTCTATCTTCCAGTTCTTGGGAAGCACAATGTGTATAATACACTTGCATCAATGGCGATTGCGAAATACTTCGGTGTAACGTGGGAAGAAATGAAGCGAGGTTTAGTAACACTTCAAATGACAGGTATGCGAATGGAAATTGTGAAAACAGAAAATGGGTTAACAATTATTAATGACGCATATAATGCAAGTCCAACAGCTATGGAAGCTGCCTTTCATTTAATGAATGGTTTAGACGGATTTTCTAAAAAAATTGTTGTTCTTGGTGATATGCTAGAGCTTGGAAACCAAGAAGTGCAATTTCATTATGAAGTTGGTAAGTTAATTGACCCTGCACGAATCTCCTATGTATTTACGTACGGTAGGCTTGGGGCGCAAATTGCTGAAGGAGCAAAAATTAACTTCCCTAATGAACGTGTAAAAGCATATGACAATAAAGAAGAGCTTGTGAAAAATTTACAAGCAGTCGTTGATGTGAAAGACGTTGTATTAGTAAAAGCATCTCGCGGAATGAAGTTGGAAGAAGTTATTACGATGTTGAAATAATTGGTGCGTGTAAATAGGGATGATAGATACAAAAATAGTGGAAACTGCTAATAAGCGCTTACAGTAAAAAAATAAAAAAATAAAAGTGAAGAAAAAAGCTCTTTATATGAAATAAGGTAACAGTTGGGTTTGCTTTTTGCACATACAAAACTTATAATTGATAAAGTGTAATAACGTTTAGAAGTATTTTCGCGAAGAATATACGCCCGTTTATATACGTGAGCATTCAGGAAAAGGGCTTTTCCGCAAATTCGGAAAACGCCTTTTTTTAAATGATAAGTATAGGATAGAAAAGGAGAAGTAACATTGACAACATTTCGAGAATTAGGATTAAGTGATTCTTTACTACAATCTGTTGAAAGTATGGGCTTTGAAGAGGCTACGCCAATTCAAGCTGAAACAATTCCACATGCATTGCAAGGTAAAGACATTATTGGGCAAGCACAAACAGGTACAGGGAAAACGGCAGCATTTGGATTACCACTATTAGATAAAGTGGATACACATAAAGAATCAGTTCAAGGTATTGTTATCGCACCAACGCGTGAATTAGCAATCCAAGTTGGAGAAGAACTTTACAAAATTGGTAAACATAAACGTGTTCGTATTTTACCAATCTATGGTGGCCAAGATATTAACCGCCAAATTCGTGCTCTAAAAAAACACCCACACATTATTGTTGGTACGCCGGGTCGTATTTTAGATCATATTAACCGTAAAACACTTCGTCTACAAAACGTAGAAACTGTTGTTCTTGACGAAGCAGATGAAATGTTAAACATGGGCTTCATTGAAGATATTGAAGCAATTTTAACAGATGTGCCAGAAACACATCAAACATTATTATTCTCAGCAACAATGCCAGACCCAATCCGTCGTATTGCTGAGCGTTTCATGACTGAGCCTCAACACATTAAAGTAAAAGCAAAAGAAGTAACAATGCCAAACATTCAGCAGTTCTATTTAGAAGTGCAAGAAAAGAAAAAGTTTGACGTGTTAACACGTTTATTAGATATTCAATCTCCAGAGCTTGCGATTGTATTTGGTCGCACAAAGCGTCGTGTGGATGAGTTATCAGAAGCTTTAAACTTACGCGGTTATGCAGCAGAAGGTATTCATGGTGATTTAACACAAGCGAAACGTATGTCTGTATTGCGTAAATTTAAAGAAGGTTCTATTGAAGTTCTTGTTGCAACAGACGTTGCGGCGCGTGGTCTTGATATTTCAGGTGTAACACACGTATATAACTTCGATATCCCACAAGATCCAGAATCATATGTTCACCGTATTGGTCGTACTGGCCGTGCTGGTAAAAAAGGTATTGCAATGCTATTTGTAACGCCACGTGAATCAGGACAATTAAAAAATATCGAACATACAACAAAACGTAAAATAGACCGTATGAATGCACCGACACTTGACGAAGCATTAGAAGGTCAACAACGTTTAATCGCAGAAAAACTTCAAAGCACAATTGAAAGTGATAACTTATCATACTACAAACGTATTGCAGAAGAAATGTTAGAAGAAAATGATTCTGTAACTGTTGTAGCAGCTGCTTTAAAAATGATGACAAAAGAGCCAGATACAACACCGATTGCTTTAACATCAGAGCCACCAGTTGTTTCAAGAGGTTCTAAAAAGCGCGGTGGTAACGGAAATGGATACCGTGATGGTAACCGTAGTCGCGATGGACGTGGTGGAGATGGTCGTAATCGCGATCGCAACCGTGATGGTCGCAATCGTGACGGTAACCGTGATGGTAATCGTAACCGTGGTCGTAAAGGTGAAGGTCAGGGGCGCCCAGGATCTTCAAATGGACGCGGCGAAAGAAAACATCATAGCCGTAAGCCACAAGCTTAATAAAAAAGAGGATGACCAAAAGGTCATCCTCTTTTTTATTTGTGTAATTGTGCATACTACAAGTAAGTTGTATAGAAAAGAGGGACTTTATGCTTGTAAGACTTGGCTATGTAGCGATGAGTGTACACTTAAACAATGCATCTCCATCTCAAACGATGACATATGCACAATTTCAACGTATTAAAGATCGAGAGGCGGCGATTCATAAACTTGAAAGAATTTCTAATTCTAATTTAGAAAATTGTTTACGGTTATTAAAGCATAATAAGGGACATGATATAGCATTTTTTCGGCTTAGTTCAAAGTTAATTCCTCTAGCAAACCATGAAGAATTGTTGGGTTGGAATTACATTCGTCCTTTAAAAGAGAAATTAAAAGAAGTGGGTGAGTATGCGCATCGGATGAAGATGAGGATCGATTTTCATCCTGATCACTTTGTTGTGCTAAATTCACCGCAAGAAAATATTGTAAAACAATCAATAAAGACGCTTCAAATGCATCGGAAATTATTGAAAGGAATGGGCATACAGCGGAGTCATCGCTCTGTGTTACATGTTGGTGGTGGATATGATGATAAAGAACTTGCGTTAGAACGTTTCATTGAAAATTGGTCAAATGTTCCTGCAAGTATTCAAGAAATGATTATGTTAGAAAATGATGATACGACCTTTTCATTAAAAGAAACACTATATTTAGGTGAAAAATTGGCAGTTCCAGTCGTGTTTGACCTGCATCATCATATGATGAATAACGATGAAGAAGATTGGTATGAAGATTGGGACCGTGTAGTAAATACTTGGAAAACATCTTTATTACCAATCAAAATGCATATTTCCAGCCCGAGAGAAGGCAATGATCCTCGAGCGCACGCAGACTTTATTAATGCAGATACCTTTCTATCCTTTTTACAGAAAATCAAAGGTAGCGTTTCGCAAATTGATTGTATGATTGAAGCGAAAAAGAAGGATGAATCTTTATTTCAATTAATACGAGATCTTGGTACAAAATCAGAGGTGGAAATGATTGATGGCGGGAGCTTTTATATTAAATAAGCTCTACACCATCGTTTTTTTTGCTAAAAATGGAGTACAAATACCACCAATTAGTAGTCCGGTTAAATGGCTAATAGGATTAGCGGACGGATTGAAGAATGTGAAAAGAAGTAATAGTAATATAATTGAAGAAAAGAAAATTAATTCTTTTGGTTGAGAAGACCGATAGCGACTATATAAAAGAAAAAGCTGTGCACCGAGTAATCCGAAAATTCCACCTGATGCGCCGGCATGAACATACCCGATGGGCATAATAATATAAGAGAAAATATTGCCGCTAATGCCAGCAGTAAAAAATAAAATAGGGAATCGAATACTCCCTAGTTGTTTTTCGATAGATTGACCGAGAAGAAATAGACAAATGCTATTGGAAAGAAAGTGCTGAAAGTCTACATGTATAAATAGAGAAGTTATAAATCGCCACCATTCTCCCTTAGAAATACATTCATTGTAAGCAGCTAAAGTAGGGAAGAAAAGATCTCCTATTATCATCATGATTAGTTGCAAGAAAAGTAAAGAGAGAATGACGGGTTGTAAGGTGGTTCGCATATAGGGTATTGGCATTTTATATTTTCACTCCTTTTGCATCAGAAAGATTCTCTGTTATTCTTACAATATGAATGAAGGAAGACAAATAGAAGAAGGGGAATTTTGAAATGATTATAGGGATCGGAATTGATATTATCGAACTAAATCGAATTGAAAAAATGCTAGATGGAAAGCTTAAATTTATGGAGCGTATTTTAACTGAGGAGGAACGTAGTGTTGCTTCTAAATTAAAAGGGAATCGTCTTGTAGAATTTGTAGCGGGAAGATTTGCAGCGAAAGAAGCGTATTCTAAAGCTCTTGGAACTGGTATTGGAAAAGAAGTGAGTTTTTTGGATATTGAAATAAAAAATGATGATAGAGGTAAGCCAGTTCTTATTGCAAATACAGAGCAGATTGTTCATCTATCAATCAGTCATAGTAGAGAATTTGCAGTGGCACAGGTTGTTTTAGAAAGCTCGGCACGCTAGTCTGCATATTTTACATCTTTGTCTCATATATTTGATTTAGCGATAAGGAAGAAATATCTTCCATTCATTTATAGGGGCAAAGGGGCTGAAATGATGAAAAGGCGGCTATTTTTAGTTATTGTCGGTTTATTGACCGTTTTCGTGTTAGCGGGTTGTATGGAAAAGAAACAGGAAGACGTCGTGCGAGATTTAGAAGCGAAGGTTAAGGGTATGAAGAGTTATCAAGCTGAAGCAAAGTTATCTATTAAAACGGGGAATGAACCACAAGAGTATAACGTGGAAGTTTGGCACAAAGAACCTTCTTATTATCGTGTGAATTTAAAAAATACGAAAAAGGATCAAAGTCAAATTATTTTACGAAATAATGAGGGTGTTTTTGTATTAACACCAGCTCTTAATAAAAGTTTTCGATTTCAAAGCGACTGGCCGCAAAATAGCAGCCAAGCTTATTTGTATGAGTCACTTGTAAGAGATATTTTAAATGATAAGAATCTTTCATTTGAGAAAACGGATAAATATTATGTGTTTAAAACAAAAACGAATTATCACCATCAAAATATGCTGCCGAAGCAAGAGATTAAATTTAATAAAAGTGATTTAGCGCCTGTTTCGGTAAAATTGATGGATAATGATCAAAATGTTCTTGTGAAAGTAGATTTTTCAAAAGTAAAGTTTGATACAAAGTTTGATAAGGGGGCATTTGATACGAAACAAAATATGTCCAGGGCGCAAGTGGATGTGCAAACAACAGCGAAAGAAGATAAGCCATTTGCTATTTTATATCCACGTGATACTCCGCAAGGGATGGTTTTAAATGAAGAAAAAGAGTTAAAGACAGACGGTGGCAAGCGTGCGATACTCACATACACTGGAAATAAGAAATCCTTTACATTGATACAAGAAAAAGCGAAGGTTGCTGAAGCTTCAGCGTCAATAAGTGTAAGTGGAGAGTTAGTCGATCTTGGCTTTACAATTGGTGCTCTAGCGAAAGACTCATTAACATGGTCGCATAACGGAGTGGAATATATGCTCGTGTCTAAAGGTTTAAAATCAGATGAGCTGTTAATGGTAGCTCGTTCTGTTGCAGAAAAGCAGGTGAAATAAAGTGGAAACTCTACCAGTGTGGGATTCGAAATTGATGGAAAGTCATCACAAATCAGGATTTTACAGGCAGTTACTCCCCATCTATTTTCCTTGTTTTTCTCTAAATCTTGAGGGTGGGGTTTTAATGCCCGTGAATAGCGGGATAAACTTTTAAGGCGTGGTGATGTGTATGCACCACGTTTTTTCTTGTCTTGAGGAATGGATTTCATAAAAAGACGAATATAAAAGAATGAGCTTCGCATATCGTATATAAGGAAGTGTTTTTATGGAATCATCGTTTTACCGTGATACGTGGGTAGAAGTAAATTTGGATGCAATTTACAATAATGTAACGCACATTAAAGAAATCATTCCGGAAAGTGTCGAGATTTTTGCTGTAGTGAAAGCGAACGCATATGGACATGACTATGTTCTAGTAGCGAGAACAGCATTAGAAGCAGGAGCAACAAGATTAGCAGTTGCTTTTTTAGATGAGGCACTAGTACTTAGGCGTGCTGGGATTACTGCACCAATCTTAGTAATAGGTCCTTCACCGCCACGTGATGTGAATGTAGCTGCTGAGAATGATGTAGCACTAACTGTTTTTCAAAAGGAATGGGTTGAAGAAGCAGTAGAAATTTGGGATAGCCCGTTCTCGATGAAGTTTCATATTAACTTCGATAGTGGTATGGGTAGAATTGGGATTCGTGAACGTAAAGAGTTAAAAGAGTTCTTACGAAGCTTAGAAGATGCCCCCTTTTTGGAGTTGGAAGGGGTATATACGCATTTTGCAACAGCAGATGAAGTAGAGACATCTTACTTTGATAAGCAGTATAACACTTTTTTAGAGCAACTTAGTTGGTTGAAAGCATTCGGGGTGAATCCAACATTTATTCATACGGCAAATAGTGCAGCTACTATGCGATTTGCTGGAATTACATTTAATGCAGTTCGAATTGGAATTGCAATGTATGGGTTATCACCTTCTGTAGAAATACGCCCTTATTTACCAATTAAATTAGAACCTGCTCTTTCATTTCATACAACAGTCGCACATATTAAACAAGTCATTAAAGGTGATAGGATTAGCTATAATGTCACATATCGTACGAAGACAGAAGAGTGGATTGCGACAGTACCGATTGGATATGCAGATGGTTGGCTTAGACGACTACAGAGATTTGAAGTGCTCGTTCAGGGGAAAAGAGTTCCTATTGTAGGTCGGATTACAATGGATCAATGTATGTTGCATCTTCCCTGTGAAGTACCACTTGGAACAAAGGTTACCCTGATTGGACAGCAAGGTGATGAGTACATTAGTGCAACTGAGGTTGCCGAGTATTCAAATACCATTAATTATGAGATTATCGCGACAATTAGTTTTCGTGTTCCACGTGTATTCATACGACATGGGGAAGTGGTAAAAGTAATAAACTATTTAAATGATATATAAGCAAACATCTTTGTGATAGTCCCTACTTGCTAGTTATCAATAATGATGGGGGCTCCTGTTCGTGGAAATTCCCCTTCACTTCTTGTTAAAAAGAGATAAAAAGTAAATGAGAGTGAATGTTTTGTTTGTGAATTGGAAAACATAAACAAGGAATAAGGAAGTCTTTGCAACAGGCTCCATACAATGGTATTATTACAATAGGTGTCATATATATTTGGGTGTGTAGTTGACGGTGGAGGTGTATTTTTGTGTCCGAATCAAGTGTAACTACTGAAATCGTGGTTCGGTTGCCAAAGCAAGTGGTAACGGAATTGGACGGAATTGGAAAACAAGAGAATAAGAATCGCCATGAACTAATTTGCCAGGCAACACAACTGTTATTGCGTCAACATAAGACGAAGAAACGCTACCAACATGAATCAATGCGACGTGGGTATATTGAAATGGGAAAAATTAATCTTGGTATTGCATCTGAAGCTTTCTTAGCAGAGTATGAAGCAGCTCATACAGTAGAACGCTTAGTTAGCGGGGGGTAATATTTTGATTGTAAAACGCGGCGACGTGTATTTTGCAGACCTTTCCCCAGTTGTTGGTTCTGAGCAAGGAGGCGTTCGTCCGGTTCTTGTCATTCAAAATGACATCGGAAATCGTTTTAGTCCGACTGTGATTGTAGCGGCTATTACTGCACAGATTCAGAAAGCAAAATTGCCCACACATGTGGAAATTGATGCAAAAAAGTACGGATTTGAGAGAGATTCTGTTATCTTGCTCGAGCAGATTCGAACAATCGATAAGCAACGCTTAACGGACAAAATCACTCATTTAGATGAGATGATGATGAGTCGTGTAGACGAAGCTTTACAAATTAGTTTAGGACTAATAGATTTTTAAATCGGCAGTTTAAGTTGCTCTCTTTTAGGGGCAACTTTTTTTATTAGAGGAGGTTACGGTTGTATATGGAAATGGTAGATAATCGACAAGCGTTAATGAAAATGTTAGTGAAAGAATTAGGCTTTACAGAAAAGCAAGTTCGTCATGTTATTCAATTAACAGAAGAAGGTAACACAGTTCCATTTATTGCTCGTTACCGAAAGGAATGGACAGGCTCTTTAGATGAAGTGCAAATTCGTGCAATCTTAGAAAGATGGCAATATATGATGCAACTTGAAGATCGGAAAGAAGAAGTTCTTCGTCTGATTAACGAAAAGGGAAAATTAACAGAAGAGCTACGCCATCATATTGTATCTGCAACAAAGCTACAGGAAGTAGAGGATTTGTACCGTCCTTATAAAGAAAAAAGAAGAACGAAAGCGACGATCGCGAAAGACAAGGGACTAGAGCCGTTAGCTGAGTGGTTAATCCTGTTTACGAAAGAAGACCCGAAAGATAAGGCAAAGGAATTTGTTAATGCCGAGAAAGAAGTACAATCTGCCCAAGAAGCATTGCAAGGTGCACAAGATATTATTGCAGAACTTGTATCCGATGATGCGGCGTACCGCAGCTGGATTCGAAATGTTACCTTTAGAAAAGGAATGATTGCGTCTTCTGTAAAAGATGAAGAAAAAGATGAAAAAAATATATATGAGATGTATTACAGTTATGAAGAGCCACTGCAGAAGGTTGTACCTCATCGTGTATTAGCCATGAATCGTGGTGAAAAAGAAGAAGTTCTAAAAGTTTCTGTTGTCCCACCAACAGAAGAGATTGTTCGTTTTTTACATAAAAAAGTGATTCATGATGTTTCTTCCAAAAGTGCAGCGTATGTACAGTTAGCGATTGAAGATGGATATAAAAGATTAATTCAGCCATCAATTGAAAGGGAAATTCGAAAAGAATTAACTGAAACAGCGGAAGAACAAGCGATTCATATTTTCTCTGAGAATTTACGTAATTTACTGTTACAGCCACCGATGAAAGGGAAAGTGGTATTAGCAGTAGATCCTGCATATCGAACAGGATGTAAGTTAGCGGTAGTAGATGATACAGGGAAAGTTCTGCATATTGATGTCATTTATCCGCACCCACCTGTTCGGAAATATGAAGATGCAAAAACAAAAGTTGTTTCTATTATAGAAAAATATCAGGTTCAGATGATTGCGATTGGAAATGGTACAGCTTCTAGGGAAACGGAAGAGTTTATAGTAGATGTCTTACAATTAGTAATGCGAGATGTATTTTATATTATTGTTAATGAAGCAGGCGCTAGTGTATATTCAGCTTCTGATTTGGCTCGTGAAGAATTTTCAAATCTACAAGTTGAAGAAAGAAGTGCCGTTTCGATTGGAAGACGTCTGCAAGATCCGCTTGCCGAACTTGTGAAAATTGATCCGAAATCAGTTGGGGTAGGACAATATCAACATGATGTATCACAAAAAAGATTAAATGAATCATTAACATTTGTCGTGGAAACAGCCGTTAACCAAGTAGGGGTGAATGTGAATACAGCTTCTGTAGCGCTATTGCAATACGTTTCCGGATTATCAAAAACAGTTGCGAAAAATATTGTAAACAAACGTGAAGAAGACGGGAAATTTACAAAGCGTACAGAGTTGAAGAAAATACCACGTTTAGGTGCCAAAACGTATGAACAATGTATTGGTTTCTTACGTATACTAGAAGGGGAAAATCCACTTGATAGAACAAGTATTCATCCAGAGCAGTATAAAAATGTTGAATTACTATTAAAAAGCTTAGGGTTATCAATTGATGATGTAGGACAACCGCACTTACAAAAGTGTTTAGAAGGAGTAGAGCTCTCTAAATTATCTCAAGAGATAAATATCGGTGAGCCGACATTAATTGATATTATAGATGCTTTAATTAGTCCGGAACGAGATCTGCGTGATGAATTACCAAAACCACTTTTGAAAAAGGGAATTCTCAAATTAGAAGATTTAAAGCGTGGCATGGAGTTAGAAGGAACTGTTCGAAATGTTGTTGACTTTGGTGCGTTTGTCGATATTGGTGTGAAACAAGATGGTTTAGTACATATTTCTAAACTTAGCAAACAGTTTGTGAAGCATCCGTTAGATGTGGTGTCTGTCGGGCAAATTGTAAAGGTCTGGGTAGATGATGTTGATATGAAAAAAGGGCGCGTTGCCTTATCAATGTTACCTATTGAATAATAATGGGAAGAGGGCAGGTATGACACTGCTCTTTTTTTATGAACGGATGTTAGTAAAATTCGAATCAGTGGGGGGAGCCTTTATCCCCCACTGATATAACGTTCACTTTATCAGGAATTTTGATGTGTTTTGCTATAATAAAACCAGCATTCATTTAGTAACTTAATTTGATACCGGTTTTTTTCGAAATATGCACGTTGCATTTGTTTTCGGAGCCACGTAGGCATAAGAATCCCTCCTTGTTTAATCCGGCTCTAACAAGTAGCCCCCTATACATTGAGATAAGATTCGAAGTAAGTGAAAAGCTCAATTTCGGGAACTGCTTATAAGAGTTTGGTTAGCGAAGTTCTATGGATAGATGAGGAAGAGGGTAGTTCATAGAAATTGCGCTTTTGAATGAGGATGGGTATATGTACTATTTAATATATGTATAAGAAAGAGGAAAAGTGTAAGTTTATTTTTAGTTTTTGGGGGAATAAAAATGAATGAAAAAGAAGTTCAAAGACTTGTAGAAGAAATATCGTTGCAATATTTCAGTAGGGCTTTTTTACATAAAGCAATGTTCAATAAACGACTACGTACAACCGGTGGGAGGTATTTATTGCGAAGTCATAATATAGAATTAAACTATCGTTATTATGAAGTGTATGGAAAAGAAGAACTGATTGGCGTTATTAAGCATGAGTTGTGTCATTATCATTTGCATATTATGGGGAAAGGGTACCAACATCGAGATCAAGATTTTCGTCAGTTAATGAAGAAGGTTGGTGCGCCTAGATTCTGTAAGAGAATAAGCGAAGAAGAGAAGGTGATTAAAACTCATATGTATGAATGTATGAGATGTTTTCTTCAATATAGAAGAAGGCGTCAAATAAATACAAAAAGATATGTTTGCGGGAAGTGTAAAGGTAGGTTGAAAGAGATAAAAAAACACCTTGACAGTTAAAAATCAATCCAGTATATTATAAACATGTCACGTTTGCACAAGAATTTGTATAAACGACTTGACTTATAGTATGAACTTTTATAAGATGTAAATTGTCTTTCTTATTCCGCAGTAGCTCAGTGGTAGAGCTATCGGCTGTTAACCGATCGGTCGTAGGTTCGAGTCCTACCTGCGGAGCCATACAGAGAAGTACCCAAGTGGCTCAAGGGGCTCCCCTGCTAAGGGAGTAGATCGCTAACGCGGTGCGAGGGTTCGAATCCCTTCTTCTCTGCCATTCATATTGGCCCGTTGGTCAAGTGGTTAAGACACCGCCCTTTCACGGCGGTAACACGGGTTCGAATCCCGTACGGGTCACCACTTTTGGAGGATTAGCTCAGCTGGGAGAGCACCTGCCTTACAAGCAGGGGGTCGGCGGTTCGATCCCGTCATCCTCCACCATATAAACATATAAATAGTATCGTCGCGGGGTGGAGCAGTTCGGTAGCTCGTCGGGCTCATAACCCGAAGGTCGCAGGTTCAAATCCTGTCCCCGCAACCAATGGTCCCGTGGTGTAGTGGTTAACATGCCTGCCTGTCACGCAGGAGATCGCCGGTTCGACCCCGGTCGGGACCGCCATTTTAACTTCTGCTTTTGAGCAGTTGTTTTTTATTGGTTATTGTGATATAATGACTTTCGTCTCGAAAAAACATTATATTTTTTGATGGGCTATAGCCAAGCGGTAAGGCAACGGACTTTGACTCCGTCATGCGCTGGTTCGAATCCAGCTAGCCCAGCCATTTACGAGCCATTAGCTCAGTTGGTAGAGCATCTGACTTTTAATCAGAGGGTCGAAGGTTCGAGTCCTTCATGGCTCATTCTTTTTTATTTCTGCGGGTGTGGCGGAATTGGCAGACGCACCAGACTTAGGATCTGGCGCCTTTGGCGTGGGGGTTCGACTCCCTTCACCCGCATATGCGGTCGTGGCGGAATGGCAGACGCGCTAGGTTGAGGGCCTAGTGGGGGAAACCCCGTGGAGGTTCAAGTCCTCTCGGCCGCACCAAAGAAAAATAAAAAAGTGCTTGCATTTGAAAATGCAGTGTGATAAGATAATTGAGTCGCTGAAATACAACAACGACAAAACATCATGAATAAGCGCCCGTAGCTCAATTGGATAGAGCGTTTGACTACGGATCAAAAGGTTAGGGGTTCGAGTCCTCTCGGGCGCGCCATAACGGGAAGTGGCTCAGCTTGGTAGAGCACCTGGTTTGGGACCAGGGGGTCGCAGGTTCAAATCCTGTCTTCCCGACCACGCGGGTGTAGTTTAGTGGTAAAACAAGAGCCTTCCAAGCTCTGGTCGAGAGTTCGATTCTCTTCACCCGCTTTTAGTTCTTTGAAAACTGAACGAAACAAACAACGTGAAATGTCAATTTTTATTTTAGATGCTAGACAAACTAACTTTATTGGAGAGTTTGATCCTGGCTCAGGATGAACGCTGGCGGCGTGCCTAATACATGCAAGTCGAGCGAATGGATTAAGAGCTTGCTCTTATGAAGTTAGCGGCGGACGGGTGAGTAACACGTGGGTAACCTGCCCATAAGACTGGGATAACTCCGGGAAACCGGGGCTAATACCGGATAACATTTTGCACCGCATGGTGCGAAATTCAAAGGCGGCTTCGGCTGTCACTTATGGATGGACCCGCGTCGCATTAGCTAGTTGGTGAGGTAACGGCTCACCAAGGCAACGATGCGTAGCCGACCTGAGAGGGTGATCGGCCACACTGGGACTGAGACACGGCCCAGACTCCTACGGGAGGCAGCAGTAGGGAATCTTCCGCAATGGACGAAAGTCTGACGGAGCAACGCCGCGTGAGTGATGAAGGCTTTCGGGTCGTAAAACTCTGTTGTTAGGGAAGAACAAGTGCTAGTTGAATAAGCTGGCACCTTGACGGTACCTAACCAGAAAGCCACGGCTAACTACGTGCCAGCAGCCGCGGTAATACGTAGGTGGCAAGCGTTATCCGGAATTATTGGGCGTAAAGCGCGCGCAGGTGGTTTCTTAAGTCTGATGTGAAAGCCCACGGCTCAACCGTGGAGGGTCATTGGAAACTGGGAGACTTGAGTGCAGAAGAGGAAAGTGGAATTCCATGTGTAGCGGTGAAATGCGTAGAGATATGGAGGAACACCAGTGGCGAAGGCGACTTTCTGGTCTGTAACTGACACTGAGGCGCGAAAGCGTGGGGAGCAAACAGGATTAGATACCCTGGTAGTCCACGCCGTAAACGATGAGTGCTAAGTGTTAGAGGGTTTCCGCCCTTTAGTGCTGAAGTTAACGCATTAAGCACTCCGCCTGGGGAGTACGGCCGCAAGGCTGAAACTCAAAGGAATTGACGGGGGCCCGCACAAGCGGTGGAGCATGTGGTTTAATTCGAAGCAACGCGAAGAACCTTACCAGGTCTTGACATCCTCTGACAACCCTAGAGATAGGGCTTCCCCTTCGGGGGCAGAGTGACAGGTGGTGCATGGTTGTCGTCAGCTCGTGTCGTGAGATGTTGGGTTAAGTCCCGCAACGAGCGCAACCCTTGATCTTAGTTGCCATCATTAAGTTGGGCACTCTAAGGTGACTGCCGGTGACAAACCGGAGGAAGGTGGGGATGACGTCAAATCATCATGCCCCTTATGACCTGGGCTACACACGTGCTACAATGGACGGTACAAAGAGCTGCAAGACCGCGAGGTGGAGCTAATCTCATAAAACCGTTCTCAGTTCGGATTGTAGGCTGCAACTCGCCTACATGAAGCTGGAATCGCTAGTAATCGCGGATCAGCATGCCGCGGTGAATACGTTCCCGGGCCTTGTACACACCGCCCGTCACACCACGAGAGTTTGTAACACCCGAAGTCGGTGGGGTAACCTTTTTGGAGCCAGCCGCCTAAGGTGGGACAGATGATTGGGGTGAAGTCGTAACAAGGTAGCCGTATCGGAAGGTGCGGCTGGATCACCTCCTTTCTATGGAGAATTGATGAACGCTGTTCATCAATATAAGTTTCCGTGTTTCGTTTTGTTCAGTTTTGAGAGAACTATCTCTCAGAAATAAATGTATGTTCTTTGAAAACTAGATAACAGTGTAGCTCATATTTTTTAATTTTAGTTTGGTTAAGTTAGAAAGGGCGCACGGTGGATGCCTTGACACTAGGAGTCGATGAAGGACGGGACTAACGCCGATATGCTTCGGGGAGCTGTAAGTAAGCTTTGATCCGAAGATTTCCGAATGGGGAAACCCACCATACGTAATGGTATGGTATCCTTACCTGAATACATAGGGTATGGAAGACAGACCCAGGGAACTGAAACATCTAAGTACCTGGAGGAAGAGAAAGCAAATGCGATTTCCTGAGTAGCGGCGAGCGAAACGGAATCTAGCCCAAACCAAGAGGCTTGCCTCTTGGGGTTGTAGGACATTCTATACGGAGTTACAAAGGAACGAGGTAGACGAAGCAGCCTGGAAAGGCTCGTCACAGAGGGTAACAACCCCGTAGTCGAAACTTCGTTCTCTCTTGAATGTATCCTGAGTACGGCGGAACACGTGAAATTCCGTCGGAATCTGGGAGGACCATCTCCCAAGGCTAAATACTACCTAGTGATCGATAGTGAACCAGTACCGTGAGGGAAAGGTGAAAAGCACCCCGGAAGGGGAGTGAAAGAGATCCTGAAACCGTGTGCCTACAAATAGTCAGAGCCCGTTAATGGGTGATGGCGTGCCTTTTGTAGAATGAACCGGCGAGTTACGATCCCGTGCGAGGTTAAGCTGAAGAGGCGGAGCCGTAGCGAAAGCGAGTCTGAATAGGGCGTTTAGTACGTGGTCGTAGACCCGAAACCAGGTGATCTACCCATGTCCAGGGTGAAGTTCAGGTAACACTGAATGGAGGCCCGAACCCACGCACGTTGAAAAGTGCGGGGATGAGGTGTGGGTAGCGGAGAAATTCCAATCGAACCTGGAGATAGCTGGTTCTCCCCGAAATAGCTTTAGGGCTAGCCTTAAGTGTAAGAGTCTTGGAGGTAGAGCACTGATTGAACTAGGGGTCCTCATCGGATTACCGAATTCAGTCAAACTCCGAATGCCAATGACTTATCCTTAGGAGTCAGACTGCGAGTGATAAGATCCGTAGTCAAGAGGGAAACAGCCCAGATCGCCAGCTAAGGTCCCAAAGTGTGTATTAAGTGGAAAAGGATGTGGAGTTGCTTAGACAACTAGGATGTTGGCTTAGAAGCAGCCACCATTTAAAGAGTGCGTAATAGCTCACTAGTCGAGTGACTCTGCGCCGAAAATGTACCGGGGCTAAATACACCACCGAAGCTGCGAATTGATACCTATGGTATCAGTGGTAGGGGAGCGTTCTAAGGGCAGTGAAGTCAGACCGTAAGGACTGGTGGAGCGCTTAGAAGTGAGAATGCCGGTATGAGTAGCGAAAGACGGGTGAGAATCCCGTCCACCGAATGCCTAAGGTTTCCTGAGGAAGGCTCGTCCGCTCAGGGTTAGTCAGGACCTAAGCCGAGGCCGACAGGCGTAGGCGATGGACAACAGGTTGATATTCCTGTACCACCTCTTTATCGTTTGAGCAATGGAGGGACGCAGAAGGATAGAAGAAGCGTGCGATTGGTTGTGCACGTCCAAGCAGTTAGGCTGATAAGTAGGCAAATCCGCTTATCGTGAAGGCTGAGCTGTGATGGGGAAGCTCCTTATGGAGCGAAGTCTTTGATTCCCCGCTGCCAAGAAAAGCTTCTAGCGAGATAAAAGGTGCCTGTACCGCAAACCGACACAGGTAGGCGAGGAGAGAATCCTAAGGTGTGCGAGAGAACTCTGGTTAAGGAACTCGGCAAAATGACCCCGTAACTTCGGGAGAAGGGGTGCTTTCTTAACGGAAAGCCGCAGTGAATAGGCCCAAGCGACTGTTTAGCAAAAACACAGGTCTCTGCGAAGCCGTAAGGCGAAGTATAGGGGCTGACACCTGCCCGGTGCTGGAAGGTTAAGGAGAGGGGTTAGCGTAAGCGAAGCTCTGAACTGAAGCCCCAGTAAACGGCGGCCGTAACTATAACGGTCCTAAGGTAGCGAAATTCCTTGTCGGGTAAGTTCCGACCCGCACGAAAGGTGTAACGATTTGGGCACTGTCTCAACCAGAGACTCGGTGAAATTATAGTACCTGTGAAGATGCAGGTTACCCGCGACAGGACGGAAAGACCCCGTGGAGCTTTACTGTAGCCTGATATTGAATTTTGGTACAGTTTGTACAGGATAGGCGGGAGCCTTTGAAGCCGGAGCGCTAGCTTCGGTGGAGGCGCTGGTGGGATACCGCCCTGACTGTATTGAAATTCTAACCTACGGGTCTTATCGACCCGGGAGACAGTGTCAGGTGGGCAGTTTGACTGGGGCGGTCGCCTCCTAAAGTGTAACGGAGGCGCCCAAAGGTTCCCTCAGAATGGTTGGAAATCATTCGTAGAGTGCAAAGGCATAAGGGAGCTTGACTGCGAGACCTACAAGTCGAGCAGGGACGAAAGTCGGGCTTAGTGATCCGGTGGTTCCGCATGGAAGGGCCATCGCTCAACGGATAAAAGCTACCCCGGGGATAACAGGCTTATCTCCCCCAAGAGTCCACATCGACGGGGAGGTTTGGCACCTCGATGTCGGCTCATCGCATCCTGGGGCTGTAGTCGGTCCCAAGGGTTGGGCTGTTCGCCCATTAAAGCGGTACGCGAGCTGGGTTCAGAACGTCGTGAGACAGTTCGGTCCCTATCCGTCGTGGGCGTAGGAAATTTGAGAGGAGCTGTCCTTAGTACGAGAGGACCGGGATGGACGCACCGCTGGTGTACCAGTTGTTCTGCCAAGGGCATAGCTGGGTAGCTATGTGCGGAAGGGATAAGTGCTGAAAGCATCTAAGCATGAAGCCCCCCTCAAGATGAGATTTCCCATAGCGTAAGCTAGTAAGATCCCTGAAAGATGATCAGGTTGATAGGTTCGAGGTGGAAGCATGGTGACATGTGGAGCTGACGAATACTAATAGATCGAGGACTTAACCATATAATATGAAGCAAGTGTTATCTAGTTTTGAGAGAATATAAAAAACTTGTTGACTTTTCAAGTGAATAAGTTATAATAATTGTTGTCTCAAATGAATAATGTCTGGTAATGATGGCAGAGAGGTCACACCCGTTCCCATACCGAACACGGAAGTTAAGCTCTCTAGCGCCGATGGTAGTTGGGACCTTGTCCCTGTGAGAGTAGGACGTTGCCAGGCTTTTATATCGTCGCGGGGTGGAGCAGTCCGGTAGCTCGTCGGGCTCATAACCCGAAGGTCGCAGGTTCAAATCCTGTCCCCGCAACCAATGGTCCCGTGGTGTAGTGGTTAACATGCCTGCCTGTCACGCAGGAGATCGCCGGTTCGACCCCGGTCGGGACCGCCATTTATACAAAGAAAAGAACGAAACAACTTGTTTCGTATTTTTTTATTTATTTTTAAGAAAACTTATAAAGACAGTCAATCTTACCCTTAGGACAACTCCTAAGGTCTTTTTTATATGTTCAAAATGAAACAAAGTGAAAAAATCTGTATAATAAAGAGCAGAGAATATTGTGAGTAAGGTAGGTGAAACCTTTGAATAAATATGAAATAACGACAACTTCTTCTGAAGAGACACAGAACTTATCAGAAAGGCTAGGACAACTTGTTAGGGAACAAGATGTACTTGTTTTAGAAGGCGATCTTGGTGCTGGCAAGACAACATTTACGAAAGGTCTTGCAAAAGGCCTTGGTGTGAAACGAGTTGTAAATAGTCCGACATTCAATATTATTAAAGAGTACAAAGGAAGATTACCGCTATATCATATGGATGTGTATCGTTTAGCGGAAAGTGAAGAAGATTTAGGATTTGATGAGTATTTTTATGGTGAAGGTATAACAGTAGTAGAATGGGCTCATTTAATTGAATCTTTTCTGCCAAATGAGAAATTAAAAATAAGCTTGTTCCATACAGGTGATGATACAAGAAAAATTATGTTAGAGCCAAGTGGTGAACGCTATATTAGATTATGTGAGGAGCTATTACAAGATGAAAGTACTAGCAATTGATACTTCAAATTATGTAATGGGGATTTCTCTTATTGATGGAAATACTGTTGTCGGAGAAATCATTACGAATTTAACTAAAAATCATTCTGTACGCCTTATGCCGGCTGTAGAACAACTTCTGACGGAATGTAATATAAAGCCGAAAGAGCTAGATAAAATTATCGTAGCGGCTGGTCCTGGATCTTATACAGGAGTTCGAATTGGTGTGACTGTTGCAAAAACATTAGCTTGGTCGTTGCAAATACCGATTGTCGGTGTGTCTAGCTTAGAAGTAGTGGCTGCGAATGGAGCGAATTTCCAAGGGGTTATTTGTCCATTGTTTGATGGACGTCGCGGACAAATTTATACGGGCTTGTATACATATAAAGAAGAGCAGTTATCTTCTATAGAAGAGGATCGAATTATTCTTATTGTTGATTGGTTACAGATGTTAAAAGAGAAGGGGCAACCTGTTTTATTTATCGGCAATGATGTAGAACAACATAAAGAAACGATTGTAGAATATTTGGGAGATCGAGCTGTGTTTGCTTCTTTTACAAAGAACAACCCAAGACCAAGTGAGCTAGCATTTTTAGGATTACAAAAAGAGGAGCAAAGTGTGCATACATTTGTTCCGAGCTACCTCCGTTTAGCAGAAGCAGAAGCAAAATGGATAGAAAGTCAAACAAAATAGGGGTTATCAAAATGGATATTACATTTAGAAAGATGACGACTGATGATATTGCTCAAATTGTAGTAATTGAAGAAGCGTCATTCCCAACTCCTTGGACTGCTGATGCATTTCATCGTGAATTGACGATGAATGAATATGCACATTATGTCGTAATAGAAAAAGATGGTGTAGTAATTGGATACTGTGGATTGTGGATTATTATTGATGAATCACATATTACGAACATAGCCATTTTGCCAGAATATCGCGGTCAAAAACTTGGAGATGCTTTGCTGAAAGACGTAATGGATCAGGCAAAAGAAATGGGAGCAAAAACGATGACACTTGAAGTACGGGTATCAAATGAAGTAGCGAAACAGTTATACCGAAAGTATGGATTCCAAAATGGTGGGATTCGTAAACGATACTATACAGACAATTATGAAGATGGTCTTGTAATGTGGGTGAATATATAATGGGAAAAAATACGATTATACTTGGTATTGAAACGAGCTGTGATGAAACGGCTGTAGCGGTTGTTAAAAATGGAACAGAAATAGTGGCAAATATTGTTGCTTCACAGATTGAGAGCCATAAGCGTTTTGGCGGAGTTGTGCCGGAAATTGCATCTCGTCATCATGTAGAACAAATTACAGTTGTATTAGAAGAAGCATTAAAGGAAGCGAACATTACATTTGAAGATATTGATGCAATTGCTGTGACGGAAGGGCCAGGTTTAGTAGGGGCACTTTTAATTGGTGTAAATGCAGCTAAAGCAGTTGCCTTTGCTCATAATATTCCTCTTGTTGGTGTTCATCATATTGCTGGGCATATTTACGCGAATCGCTTAGTAAAAGAACTACAATTCCCTTTGTTGTCACTTGTTGTGTCTGGCGGGCATACAGAGCTTGTTTATATGAAAGAGCATGGTTCGTTTGAAGTAATTGGCGAAACGAGAGATGATGCGGCAGGAGAAGCATATGATAAAGTTGCACGTACATTATCTATGCCATATCCAGGTGGTCCTCATATTGACCGTCTTGCTCATGAAGGACAACCAACGATTGATTTACCACGTGCATGGTTGGAACCAGATTCGTATGATTTTAGCTTTAGTGGACTGAAATCAGCAGTTATCAACACTGTGCATAACGCAAAACAACGTGGGGAAGAAATCACACCAGAAGATTTAGCAGCTAGCTTCCAAGCGAGTGTAATAGATGTACTAGTAACGAAAGCAGCACGTGCTGCAGAAGCGTATGATGTAAAACAAGTGCTTCTCGCTGGTGGCGTTGCAGCGAATAAAGGACTTCGTGCACGTTTAGAGGAAGAGTTTGCAAAAAAAGAAGAAATCGAGCTCATTATTCCACCGTTATCTTTATGCACAGATAATGCAGCAATGATTGCAGCAGCAGGAACTATTGCATATGAGCAAGGAAAACGTGCAACATTGGCTTTAAATGCAAATCCAGGATTAGATATTGAAGCATAGTTATACACATAATTAACCACAACTTGTGGATAAAACCCATATTATCTGTTGATAATATGGGTTTTATTGTGAATATTAAATGTGTATAATTTTTTTGTGATTTGTGGATAATGTGGAAAAGTTATTTTTGTGTTTATATAATAAAGGTGGATATGTGCATAAGGTTGTGGATAACACTATCGAGGTCAGACCTTCGACCATAATCTTTTGTATTGAAAAATAAACAAGGTAGTTGAATGCTTTCAACTACCTTGTTTTTATTATATAAATATATAAGGGTTATACGTGTAACTCTTCCCACTCCGCCATAAACTGCTCTAATTTTTCTTGTTTTGTTTGCTTTGCTGTTGTAATCTCACTAGCTCGTTCGTAGTCAGCATATACTTCAGGCAGACAAAGCTCCTCTTCTAATTGTGCAATTTCTTCTTCTAAATTTGCAATATTTTGTTCAATTTCTTCAATCTTTCGGATGCGTTGGCGTTCTGATTTCTTACGTTCTTTTTCTTCAAGGTAATTTAATTTTTCTTGAGCGATAGTTTTTTGGACTGGTGCCTCCTCTTCTTGTTGTTCAAATTCCGCACGTTCAATCATTTCATTTTTCTTTTCAATATAGTAGTCATAGTCACCTAAATATTCTTGTGCACCACCTGTTGATAACTCAACAACTGTAGTTGTGACACGGTTAATGAAATAGCGATCATGGGAAACGAATAAAAGAGTTCCAGGATAATCAATTAAGGCATTTTCTAAAATCTCTTTACTATTTAAATCGAGATGGTTTGTTGGTTCATCGAGAATTAGTAAATTAGATTTTTGCATCATCAATTTTGCTAGAGCTAATCGTGCTTTTTGACCACCACTTAAGGAAGATACTGGCTTTAATACATCGTCCCCTGTGAATAAAAAGTTACCGAGTATCGTGCGAATTTCTTTTTCTGGCTCTAGTGGATAGTCATCCCATAGTTCGTTTAAAACACGCTTAGATGATGTTAGGTTTGCCTGTTCTTGATCATAATATCCAATAGATACATTTGAACCGAAAGAAACTTCACCGCTTAACGTCTTTAATTTATTCACAATTGATTTTAATAATGTAGATTTCCCAATACCATTTGGACCAACTAGTGCGACACTATCACCGCGGGTTAAGCGCATATTTACATGTTCAATAATCGGTTCTTTGTCATATCCAATTGAAACATCCTTTATTTGTAATACATCGTTTCCGCTTTGTTTTTCGATATCAAAGTGGAAGGATGCTGATTTAGAATCACCTAATGGTCTAGTTAGTAATTCCATTCTGTCTAACTGCTTCCGACGACTTTGTGCACGTTTTGTTGTAGATGCACGGGCAATATTCTTTTGGACAAAGTCTTCTAGTTTAGCAATTTCCTCTTGTTGTTTCTCATAACGCTTCATTTCCTGCTCATGTAGTGCAGCTTTTAAATCTAAATATTTACTGTAGTTACCAACATATCGTCTGCTTTCTTTATTAGAAATTTCATATACTTGTGTAACAAGCTTGTCTAAAAAATAGCGATCGTGGGAAACGATTAAAATAGCTCCAGGATAGCCTTGTAAATATTGTTCAAGCCATGTTAATGTATCGATATCTAAATGGTTTGTTGGTTCGTCCAAGATGAGTAAGTCTGGTTTTGTTAGCAGTAGTTTCCCAAGAGCAAGTCTTGTTTTCTGTCCACCACTTAACGTAGAAATCGTTGTTTGGTGTGTTTCAGCTGGAAAACCAAGTCCACTTAAAATGGAGCGAATATCAGCTTCATATTGATAACCACCTTGATCTTTGTAGTCTAACTGTAATTGATCATAATCAGCGAGTAATTTTTCGTACGTAGCAGCATTTGAAAAGTTCTCTTCCTTACCCATGTCTAGCTCTAACCTTCGAAGTTTCTTTTCCATTTGCTGCAGATGAGTAAAGACAGTAAGCATTTCATCCCAAATTGTTAAAGAAGTTTCTAAACCAGTATTTTGGGCCAAGTATCCAATTGAAACATCTTTTGGTTTTATAATTTCTCCACCATCGTGAGATAATTCACCGGCAATTATTTTTAATAATGTAGATTTTCCAGCACCATTTCGACCAACTAGTGCAATGCGATCTTTTGTTTGAACTTCCAATTTAATGTTTGCAAGAATTGTTTCAGCACCGTATAATTTTGAAAGCCCATTCACTTGTAATAAAATCAATGTTTTCACCTCAAATAATTTCTTAACTTTGCCATGTTTATATTTCTCAATCATACTAAAAATAGTGTATAGTTTAAAATAAAGAGAGAAGTCTTCTCTCTATTATACAAGGAAAGTCATAAGTGCTAAACTTCTGTATTTGTTTTAAATTTGTGAACAAAGATAGGGAGAGAGGAGAGGTTATATGGATCAGCAAAAGATTCCACAGGCCACTGCCAAACGATTGCCTCTATACTATCGATTTATCCAAAACTTATCTCTTTCTGGTAAGCAGCGTGTTTCATCGGCTGAATTGAGTGAAGCTGTAAAGGTAGATTCAGCAACAATTCGGAGAGATTTTTCATATTTTGGAGCGTTAGGGAAAAAGGGATATGGATATAATGTGAATTATTTACTATCATTCTTCCGAGAAACGCTTGATCAAGATGATATAACACGTGTAGCACTTATTGGAGTGGGTAATTTAGGGACCGCTTTCTTACATTACAATTTCACCAAAAATAATAATACAAAGATTGAAATGGCATTTGATGTCAATGAAGAGAAAGTTGGAAAAGAAATCGGAGGAATTCCTGTATATCATTTAGATAAATTAGAAGAGCGTTTAACAAATGATATACAAGTGGCAATATTAACAGTACCTGCTACTGTTGCACAAGCTGTAGCAGATCGATTGGCCGAAACAAATGTACACGGAATTTTAAATTTTACACCAGCACGATTAAATGTTTCAGAAAATATAAGAATTCACCATATTGATCTAGCTGTAGAATTACAAACACTTGTTTATTTTTTGAAAAATTATCCACAATAAAACGCAGAGGAAATCCCTCTGCGTTTTATTGTGGCTTTTTCTTTGTAAATTTGACTAAGATAAGTCGAAGTGCCAAATTAAAATCAATTGTTGCCATAGCAGCAAACAGCAGTGTCCCAAAGTTCCAAATTGTATCTGTAACGTTCGTAATTGCGAAACGTGTAAAGACACAACCAAGAAGGAAATACAGTGTTGCCATGAACAATGGTGAGTTCCTCATATTTAAAATCCTCCGATAAATCCTTGCATTTTTTCTGCTTCTTTAATCATTTCTTGTATTTGTTCGTTACTTACTAGCACTTGGGCTATTGCAACTAATGTATTCATCGCAACATGTGCCATAATAGGAACGATAATTCGCTTTGTTTTTACATATAAAAAGGCGAATACAAGCCCCATGGAAGTGTATACCAATAAGTGTGTAAAATCAAAGTGAATTGCTGCAAATACAAGTGAGCTAATAATAGCAGCGATAAAGAAGTTGAATTTCTTATACAATGTACCAAATAAAATTTTTCTAAAGACAATTTCCTCTAAAATAGGCCCTATTATTGATATAACAATAAGGAACCACGGGGTGGTCCGTGCTATTTCCATCAAGCGAGCTGTGTTCTCAGATCCAGGTTTAATGCCCAATAAACGCATTTCGATTGTGCCTGCAATTGTTTGAGAAAAGAAAGCTAAAAAGAAACCGATAAAGATCCAACCAATTGTGGCAGGAATACTGGCGCGTTTTGTATCGAAACGGCTTTCGCGAATATCTGTTCGAAGTAGTAAAAGTACAATACATAATGCAATGAAAAAGCTAATAATTGCCCAGTGACCAGTCAGTAGCTGCATTTTTTCTTCTTTGGTGAACCCCCTATTATCATATAGTCCGGTTTTCAAAAGAAGCGGTAATCCAACAATACCTGATAATTGCATAAGAATGTATGTAACTATAATCCACCAATATTGTTTTTTCAAATTGGTTAACCATCCTTTCTAACTCTAGTTTATGAGATAAGGCGGGATAACATGTAAACATCCAGCCAGGGATACGTAATAACCATTCATATTATTATTTTTTTGTAAATCTTTCTTTGAAAATGAAATAGGAGACAGGAAAAAGCCGTACCTATAGAGAAAACAACTTATGGCATCTTTCATATTGTAACATACGATAAGTGAAAACGCCGATTCGTATATATAAGGCTTTCGCGAGAATGGCTGCAACGATAACAGAATGATTTTTCTTAGGAAGTTGTATAGAAAAAGTTTATATATCAATTTGCGAAAAAATTATGATTTTTTTACTTGCAAAAGAAAATTAGATTATTTATTATTATAAGTGTGTTAGCACTCGAGGTCGTTGAGTGCTAATAAAGGAAATTTACATAGAAAAATGAGGAGGTTATTGTTCATGCTAAAGCCATTAGGTGATCGCGTTGTAATTGAGCTTGTTCAAGCAGAAGAAAAAACAGCAAGTGGTATTGTATTACCAGACACTGCAAAAGAAAAACCACAAGAGGGTAAAGTTATTGCAGTAGGTACTGGTCGAGTGCTTGAAAATGGTGAGCGTGTTGCTTTAGAGGTAGCAGCAGGTGATCTTATCATCTTCTCAAAATATGCAGGTACTGAAGTGAAATATGAAGGTACAGACTACTTGATTTTACGTGAAAGTGACATTTTAGCAGTTATCGGTTAATTATATACATTTAAAAAATCCAAGGGGGTCAAATATTATGGCAAAAGATATTAAATTTAGTGAAGAAGCACGTCGTTCGATGCTTCGCGGTGTCGACACTCTTGCAAATGCAGTAAAAGTAACGCTTGGACCAAAAGGTCGTAACGTTGTACTTGAGAAAAAATTCGGTTCACCACTTATTACAAATGATGGTGTAACAATCGCAAAAGAAATCGAATTAGAAGATGCATTCGAAAACATGGGTGCAAAATTAGTAGCAGAAGTTGCTAGCAAAACAAATGACGTAGCTGGTGACGGAACAACAACTGCAACTGTATTAGCACAAGCTATGATTCGTGAAGGCTTAAAAAACGTAACAGCTGGTGCGAACCCAATGGGTCTTCGTAAAGGTATCGAAAAAGCTGTTGTTGCAGCAGTAGAAGAATTAAAAGCAATTTCTAAACCAATCGAAGGTAAATCTTCTATCGCGCAAGTAGCTGCTATTTCTGCTGATGACGAAGAAGTAGGTAAATTAATTGCTGAAGCAATGGAGCGCGTTGGTAACGACGGCGTTATTACATTAGAAGAATCTAAAGGATTCACAACAGAATTAGATGTAGTAGAAGGTATGCAATTTGATCGTGGATATGCATCTCCTTATATGATTACTGATTCTGACAAAATGGAAGCAGTACTTGATAACCCATATATCTTAATCACTGACAAAAAGATTTCTAACATCCAAGAGATCTTACCAGTGTTAGAGCAAGTGGTACAACAAGGTAAGCCACTTCTTATCATTGCAGAAGATGTGGAAGGCGAAGCTTTAGCTACATTAGTAGTAAACAAACTTCGTGGTACATTCAATGTAGTAGCTGTTAAAGCTCCTGGCTTTGGTGACCGTCGTAAAGCAATGCTAGAAGATATCGCGATTTTAACTGGCGGTGAAGTAATCACTGAAGAATTAGGACGTGACTTAAAATCTGCTACAGTTGCATCTTTAGGACGCGCTGGTAAAGTTGTTGTAACAAAAGAAAACACAACTGTAGTTGAAGGTGTAGGTAACACCGAACAAATCGAAGCTCGCATCGGTCAAATCCGTGCACAATTAGAAGAAACAACTTCTGAATTCGATCGTGAAAAATTACAAGAGCGTCTTGCTAAACTTGCAGGCGGTGTAGCAGTAATTAAAGTAGGTGCAGCAACTGAAACTGAGTTAAAAGAGCGTAAACTTCGCATTGAAGATGCACTTAACTCAACTCGTGCAGCAGTAGAAGAAGGTATTGTTGCAGGTGGCGGTACTTCACTTATGAACGTATACACTAAAGTGGCTAGTATTGCAGCTGAAGGCGACGAAGCAACAGGTATCAACATTGTACTTCGTGCATTAGAAGAGCCAGTTCGCCAAATCGCAATCAACGCTGGTCTAGAAGGATCTGTTGTTGTAGAACGCTTAAAAGGTGAAAAAGTAGGCGTTGGTTTCAACGCAGCAACAGGCGAATGGGTAAACATGCTTGAGTCTGGTATTGTAGACCCAGCAAAAGTAACTCGTTCTGCACTTCAAAACGCAGCATCTGTTGCAGCTATGTTCTTAACAACTGAAGCAGTTGTTGCTGACAAACCAGAACCAAATGCACCTGCAATGCCTGACATGGGCGGTATGGGCATGGGCGGTATGGGCGGAATGATGTAATTTCATTCGCCAAAGAAACATTCATCTCTATATAGGGGTGAATGTTTTTTGTTATGGGACAAAAAAATATAGGAATAAAGGTTTCTTGGGATAAAGAAAATAATTTCTGTAGAATTTTGTCGCTTTCTCTCTTGACCGTATTGATACTTCATTGTTAGAATCTAGGAAGATAATATAAAACAATCCTTCATATATCCTCAATGATATGGTTTGAGAGTCTCTACCGGGTTACCGTAAACAACCTGACTATGAAGGCAGTGTGTCTTATATTTATAAAGAGCGGAGTACTATCTTTATAAAGCCAGACCTCTGCCTTTTCTTTGTTATGAGACTGAGGGCGGAGGACTGGCTTTTTTTATTATATTGGTAATGCTTTTTGCCAAATTGGTGAAAATATTTATATACAGAACTAACGTTGGGGTGATTATTTTGAAAAAACAGCACGATACAATTATCGTTTTAGATTTTGGGAGTCAGTACAATCAGTTAATTGCACGTCGAATTCGTGAGTTCGGTGTATACAGTGAACTTCATCCACATACAATTACTGCAGAAGAAATTAAAGCAATGAATCCAAAAGGGATTATTTTCTCTGGTGGACCGAATAGTGTATATGGTGAAAATGCATTCCACTGTGATGAAAAAATCTTTGAATTAGGATTACCGATTTTCGGTATTTGCTACGGTATGCAGCTTATGACAAAACACTTTGGTGGAAAAGTAGAACGTGCAAACCATCGTGAGTACGGAAAAGCAGTTCTTAAAGTAGAGAACAAATCAAAATTATATGCGAACCTTCCAGAAGAGCAAGTTGTATGGATGAGTCATGGTGACTTAGTAACTGGTTTACCAGAAGGATTCGTAGTAGATGCAACAAGTGAGTCTTGTCCAATTGCTGGTATGAGCAATGAAGCAAAAAACTTATACGGTGTGCAATTCCATCCAGAAGTACGTCATTCTGAGCACGGTAATGATTTAATCAAAAACTTCGTATTCGGCGTATGTGGCTGTTCTGAAGGTTGGAACATGGAGAACTTTATTGAAGTAGAATTAGAAAAAATCCGTGAAACTGTTGGCGATAAAAAAGTACTATGCGCACTTAGTGGCGGTGTAGACTCTTCTGTTGTAGCAGTATTAATCCATAAAGCAATCGGTGACCAATTAACATGTATTTTCGTTGACCATGGTTTACTTCGTAAAGATGAAGCGGAAGGTGTTATGAAAACATTTAGCGAAGGCTTCCACATGAACGTTATTAAAGTGGATGCAAAAGAACGCTTCATGAACAAGTTAAAAGGTGTAGAAGATCCAGAACAAAAACGCAAAATCATTGGTAATGAATTTATTTACGTATTTGATGATGAAGCTTCTAGATTAGAAGGAATGGACTTCTTAGCACAAGGTACACTGTACACAGATATTGTTGAAAGTGGTACAGCAACTGCACAAACAATTAAATCTCACCATAACGTTGGTGGACTTCCAGAAGATATGCAGTTCAAATTAATTGAGCCTTTAAACACTCTATTTAAAGATGAAGTCCGTGTATTAGGATCAGAATTAGGGATTCCTGATGAAATCGTATGGCGTCAACCGTTCCCGGGTCCAGGACTTGGTATCCGTGTATTAGGCGAAATCACAGAAGAAAAATTAGAAATCGTTCGTGAATCCGATGCAATTTTACGTGAGGAAATCCAAAAAGCTGGCTTAGATCGTGAAATTTGGCAATACTTCACTGCACTTCCTGGCATGCGTAGCGTAGGTGTTATGGGTGACGAGCGTACTTACGATTACACAGTAGGTATCCGTGCAGTAACATCAATCGATGGTATGACAGCAGATTGGGCACGTATCCCTTGGGATGTATTAGAGAAAATCTCTGTACGTATCGTAAACGAAGTAAAGCACGTTAACCGTATCGTGTATGATGTAACGAGTAAGCCACCAGCAACAATTGAGTGGGAATAGAATAGGTTTATTGGTTTAAAAGAAGACCCATCTATGATTTTATGCATAGATGGGTCTTTTTTTGTTGTTTATACGAACAAAAAATAAAAATAACATAAAAATGTTCGTTTTTAAATTGACATACACCTATATGTGAGTTAATATGAGTATGTAATTGATACGAAAAAATGAATATTACAGCCGTCGTATAATATCGGGGATATGGCCCGAAAGTTTCTACCTAGCTACCGTAAATGGCTTGACTACGAGGCGTTTTTATAAAGGTAAGGGGAAATCTGCCTTTATTTACAGAACGCTTCCATGTATATGCAATGGAAGCCTTTTTTATTTTTATAGATAAAAGAGGGCTAGGGAGGGTTACGACGAGTAATCATATAACGGGGGAAACGTAGAATGAAACGTTATTTTCAGTTCGATGAGCTCGGTACAAATTATAAAACAGAGTTCATTGCAGGGTTAACGACATTTTTATCTATGGCTTATGTATTATTTGTCAATCCTGCTACACTGTCACTGGGAAACATTAAAGGGTTACCAGCAGGAACAGGAATGGATCCAGGAGCGGTCTTTGTTGCCACTGCTTTAGCGGCTGCAATTGGGTCACTGATTATGGGGATTTTCGCAAAATATCCAATTGCCTTAGCGCCAGGAATGGGAATCAATGCATTCTTTGCTTATACAGCGGTGTTAACGATGGGAATTCCGTGGCAAACAGCGATTGCTGGAACTTTAATGTCAGGTATTATCTTTATTATTCTTACTGCTTCTGGTATTCGCGAAAAAATTATTAATGCCATTCCATTAGAGTTGAAGTTTGCAGTAGCAGCAGGAATTGGTTTGTTTATCGCCTTTCTTGGTTTTCAAAATGCAGGAATTATTGTGAAGAATGATGCGGTTCTTGTTGGATTGGGGGATTTAACAAAGGGCACAACATTACTTGCGATTTTCGGTGTAGTGATTACAATCATTCTAATGATTAAAAAAATAAACGGTGCTGTTTTCTACGGGATGATTCTTACAGCAATCCTTGGAGTAGCAACAGGATTAATTGATACACCCAAAGCTGTCGTTGGTGCAATTCCTAGTTTAGAACCTACGTTCGGCGTGGCATTCCAGCACTTCGGAGATATCTTCACTGTTCAAATGGGAATTGTTATTATAACGTTCTTCTTCATTGATTTCTTTGATACAGCGGGTACACTTGTAGCAGTTGCGAATCAAGCTGGGTTAATGAAGAACAATAAATTACCACGTGCGGGAAAAGCATTATTTGCAGATGCAATTGCAACTGTAATTGGTGCGATTCTTGGGACATCTACGACAACGTCTTACATTGAATCGTCTGCAGGGGTAGCAGCAGGAGGGCGTTCAGGATTTACAGCAGTTGTAACAGCAGGGTTTTTCTTGTTAGCACTTTTCTTTTCACCATTATTAAGTGTTGTGACAGCTTCTGTAACGGCACCGGCTTTAATTATTGTAGGGATTTTGATGGTTTCGTGTCTAGGAGAAATTGATTGGAAGAAATTCGAGATTGCAGTACCAGCATTCTTTACGATTATTTCTATGCCACTTACGTATAGTATTGCAACAGGAATAGCAATTGGATTTATCTTCTATCCAATTACAATGGTTGTAAGTGGTCGTCGTAAAGAAATTCATCCAATTATGTATGTAATGGGAGTTTTATTCGTACTATATTTCATCTACGTTCGTAAATAAAGGGGTTTTGAAAGGTCTAGACTAAGGGGAGTCTAGACCTTTTTTGCGTCTTCAGAAAATCTTAAGGATTTCGTTCCGTTTTTCTTCAGAAGTTTTCTTATAATAGAAGTTAAGGAATGAAAAAGCTATGGGGGAGATATTGTGGGACACGAAACAATACTTGTTGTAGATGATGAAAAAGAAATTCGGGATTTAATTACGATTTATTTAAAGAATGAAGGATATAAGGTGCTACAGGCAGAGGATGGAGCAGAGGGTTTATATATATTAGAGAAAAATGAAGTGCATTTAGTTGTATTGGATATTATGATGCCGAAAATTGATGGTATCCATATGTGTATGAAAATAAGAGAAGCGAAAGAGATGCCAATTATTATGTTGTCTGCGAAAACGCAAGATATGGATAAAATTTTAGGGCTAACAACAGGAGCGGACGATTATGTAACGAAACCTTTCAATCCGTTAGAACTGATAGCGAGAATAAAATCGCAGCTTCGCCGATATATGAAAATGAATGGATTTGTTGTCCAAAATGAAAATGAAATTGAAATCGGGAATATGAAAATAAACGTCTCAACCCACAAAGTTGTTGTAGAAAATGAAGAAGTGAAACTAACTCCGAGGGAATTTTCGATTTTGGAGTTATTAGCTCGTAATCCAGAGATGGTCTTTAGTGCAGAACAAATTTATGAAAAGGTTTGGAATGAACGATCTTTCCAATCTGATAATACCGTCATGGTGCATATTCGAAAAATACGTGAGAAGACAGAAGAGAATCCGAGAAAGCCAATATATATAAAAACAGTATGGGGAGTGGGATATAAGATTGAGAAAGATAATTAAAAACATATTTAGGCCGATTGGTTGGATGAATCGAACTTTAAAAAAAATAATATATAAAGTAATAAGGGGAGTACAAAAGAGTTTACGTGTACAACTGATAACTACGTTTGCTTTCTGTATTTTGTTGGGTGTAATAGGAGTGTGGACATCATCTCCGTTTTTTCAAGGAATAAATACATACTCTGTAATTGATTATTCATCTGGTATGCGAAGAATTGATGCAACTGCTGAAAGACTTGCCGAGGTTATTACAAGAGAAGGTGCTGATGTTAACGTCCAAGAAGTTTTTGAACGTCCGGAGTATCAAGGTGAATTAAAAGTGTTGATTGTAGATGAGAATGGAAAAGTTATATATAAGACAAAAGATGCTCAGGAAGAACAAGTTAATCTTCATAGTACTATTCGTAATATAATGAGTTTCAAAATAAATCGCTCTCAATATGAATATCAAAAAAATGTAATAGATAATGAAATCGAAAGAGAGCGTAAAGAATTTACGACTTTTTATCCTTTAACAATTCAAGAGAAAAATATGTATATGATCGCAAGCGGTATACCGCAAGGGGATATTAGAGTAGTACAGAATGATGGGCCGTTTCCATTTTTGATTGGCTTTGTTATTTTTTTATTTTCTTTCTTTTATATAACTAAAAGAAAGATGAGGCAAGTTGAGGCGATGGCGGAAGGTGTAAAAGAAATCGCAAAAGGTAACCTGCAATATAGAATTCCGCAGAAGGGGCAAGATGAATTAAGTTTGTTAGCTGTGAATATGAATCAGATGGCAAAAGAATTATTTTCCAACATAGAAAAAGAAAGAAAAATAGAGAAGCAAAAGAATGAATTGATTACAAATGTATCTCATGACTTGCGAACGCCACTTACATCTATTATGGGTTATTTGCGTTTATTACAGGATTCAAAATATGAAAGTAAAGAACAGCACAATGAATATGTGAGAATTGCTTTCTCGAAATCTGAGCAGTTAAAGAATTTAATAGAAGATTTATTTGAGTATACAAAGTTAACAAATGAAAAGATGGTATTAGAAAAGCAAGAAGTGTGTATAACCGAACTTCTGGAGCAATTAATAGAAGAGCTAGTACCACAGGCTGAAGAAGAAGGACTTATACTCGTGAAGCAGTTTCCTAAAGAACGTGTGTATGCTGCGATTGATTCAGAGAAGATGGTCCGTGTATTTGAGAATCTATTAATGAATGCTATTAAATATAGTAAAGATGATGGAGAGATTAAGGTTTCCCTTCAAAGACAACGCCGGAATATACAAATTACGGTTGCGAACCATAGTGAAGAGTTTACAAAGGAAGAGTTAGGGAACTTGTTTGAACGCTTCTATAAGAAAGATCAATCTAGAAGTAGAGTAACGGAAGGATCGGGACTCGGATTAGCAATCGCTAAAAGTATTGTTGAATTACAAGGGGGAGAAATTCGAGCAGAATATGAGGATGGAATTATTCAGTTTATCGTTTCACTACCAATTATAGAAGAAAAGTAAATAAAGAGAGAGTTATGGAAGAGGAAGGCTTGTTTATAAGGAATAAGCCTTCCTTATATTTTTTTAGAAAAACATATTGACGTTTATATAAATGAAGTGTAGTATTATACGAGTCGCCGATAGCAACAACGCAGAACGCGACAAACGAAATAAAAAACTTAGTTGACATTGAAACATGAAAGTGTTAACATAAGGGAGTCGCAAATGAGCGGCAAACAAGTTCTTTGAAAACTGAACGAAACAAACAACGTGAAACGTCAATTTTTATTTTAGATGCTAGACAAACTAACTTTATTGGAGAGTTTGATCCTGGCTCAGGATGAACGCTGGCGGCGTGCCTAATACATGCAAGTCGAGCGAATGGATTAAGAGCTTGCTCTTATGAAGTTAGCGGCGGACGGGTGAGTAACACGTGGGTAACCTGCCCATAAGACTGGGATAACTCCGGGAAACCGGGGCTAATACCGGATAACATTTTGCACCGCATGGTGCGAAATTCAAAGGCGGCTTCGGCTGTCACTTATGGATGGACCCGCGTCGCATTAGCTAGTTGGTGAGGTAACGGCTCACCAAGGCAACGATGCGTAGCCGACCTGAGAGGGTGATCGGCCACACTGGGACTGAGACACGGCCCAGACTCCTACGGGAGGCAGCAGTAGGGAATCTTCCGCAATGGACGAAAGTCTGACGGAGCAACGCCGCGTGAGTGATGAAGGCTTTCGGGTCGTAAAACTCTGTTGTTAGGGAAGAACAAGTGCTAGTTGAATAAGCTGGCACCTTGACGGTACCTAACCAGAAAGCCACGGCTAACTACGTGCCAGCAGCCGCGGTAATACGTAGGTGGCAAGCGTTATCCGGAATTATTGGGCGTAAAGCGCGCGCAGGTGGTTTCTTAAGTCTGATGTGAAAGCCCACGGCTCAACCGTGGAGGGTCATTGGAAACTGGGAGACTTGAGTGCAGAAGAGGAAAGTGGAATTCCATGTGTAGCGGTGAAATGCGTAGAGATATGGAGGAACACCAGTGGCGAAGGCGACTTTCTGGTCTGTAACTGACACTGAGGCGCGAAAGCGTGGGGAGCAAACAGGATTAGATACCCTGGTAGTCCACGCCGTAAACGATGAGTGCTAAGTGTTAGAGGGTTTCCGCCCTTTAGTGCTGAAGTTAACGCATTAAGCACTCCGCCTGGGGAGTACGGCCGCAAGGCTGAAACTCAAAGGAATTGACGGGGGCCCGCACAAGCGGTGGAGCATGTGGTTTAATTCGAAGCAACGCGAAGAACCTTACCAGGTCTTGACATCCTCTGACAACCCTAGAGATAGGGCTTCCCCTTCGGGGGCAGAGTGACAGGTGGTGCATGGTTGTCGTCAGCTCGTGTCGTGAGATGTTGGGTTAAGTCCCGCAACGAGCGCAACCCTTGATCTTAGTTGCCATCATTAAGTTGGGCACTCTAAGGTGACTGCCGGTGACAAACCGGAGGAAGGTGGGGATGACGTCAAATCATCATGCCCCTTATGACCTGGGCTACACACGTGCTACAATGGACGGTACAAAGAGCTGCAAGACCGCGAGGTGGAGCTAATCTCATAAAACCGTTCTCAGTTCGGATTGTAGGCTGCAACTCGCCTACATGAAGCTGGAATCGCTAGTAATCGCGGATCAGCATGCCGCGGTGAATACGTTCCCGGGCCTTGTACACACCGCCCGTCACACCACGAGAGTTTGTAACACCCGAAGTCGGTGGGGTAACCTTTTTGGAGCCAGCCGCCTAAGGTGGGACAGATGATTGGGGTGAAGTCGTAACAAGGTAGCCGTATCGGAAGGTGCGGCTGGATCACCTCCTTTCTATGGAGAATTGATGAACGCTGTTCATCAATATAAGTTTCCGTGTTTCGTTTTGTTCAGTTTTGAGAGAACTATCTCTCAGAAATAAATGTATGTTCTTTGAAAACTAGATAACAGTGTAGCTCATATTTTTTAATTTTAGTTTGGTTAAGTTAGAAAGGGCGCACGGTGGATGCCTTGACACTAGGAGTCGATGAAGGACGGGACTAACGCCGATATGCTTCGGGGAGCTGTAAGTAAGCTTTGATCCGAAGATTTCCGAATGGGGAAACCCACCATACGTAATGGTATGGTATCCTTACCTGAATACATAGGGTATGGAAGACAGACCCAGGGAACTGAAACATCTAAGTACCTGGAGGAAGAGAAAGCAAATGCGATTTCCTGAGTAGCGGCGAGCGAAACGGAATCTAGCCCAAACCAAGAGGCTTGCCTCTTGGGGTTGTAGGACATTCTATACGGAGTTACAAAGGAACGAGGTAGACGAAGCAGCCTGGAAAGGCTCGTCACAGAGGGTAACAACCCCGTAGTCGAAACTTCGTTCTCTCTTGAATGTATCCTGAGTACGGCGGAACACGTGAAATTCCGTCGGAATCTGGGAGGACCATCTCCCAAGGCTAAATACTACCTAGTGATCGATAGTGAACCAGTACCGTGAGGGAAAGGTGAAAAGCACCCCGGAAGGGGAGTGAAAGAGATCCTGAAACCGTGTGCCTACAAATAGTCAGAGCCCGTTAATGGGTGATGGCGTGCCTTTTGTAGAATGAACCGGCGAGTTACGATCCCGTGCGAGGTTAAGCTGAAGAGGCGGAGCCGTAGCGAAAGCGAGTCTGAATAGGGCGTTTAGTACGTGGTCGTAGACCCGAAACCAGGTGATCTACCCATGTCCAGGGTGAAGTTCAGGTAACACTGAATGGAGGCCCGAACCCACGCACGTTGAAAAGTGCGGGGATGAGGTGTGGGTAGCGGAGAAATTCCAATCGAACCTGGAGATAGCTGGTTCTCCCCGAAATAGCTTTAGGGCTAGCCTTAAGTGTAAGAGTCTTGGAGGTAGAGCACTGATTGAACTAGGGGTCCTCATCGGATTACCGAATTCAGTCAAACTCCGAATGCCAATGACTTATCCTTAGGAGTCAGACTGCGAGTGATAAGATCCGTAGTCAAGAGGGAAACAGCCCAGATCGCCAGCTAAGGTCCCAAAGTGTGTATTAAGTGGAAAAGGATGTGGAGTTGCTTAGACAACTAGGATGTTGGCTTAGAAGCAGCCACCATTTAAAGAGTGCGTAATAGCTCACTAGTCGAGTGACTCTGCGCCGAAAATGTACCGGGGCTAAATACACCACCGAAGCTGCGAATTGATACCTATGGTATCAGTGGTAGGGGAGCGTTCTAAGGGCAGTGAAGTCAGACCGTAAGGACTGGTGGAGCGCTTAGAAGTGAGAATGCCGGTATGAGTAGCGAAAGACGGGTGAGAATCCCGTCCACCGAATGCCTAAGGTTTCCTGAGGAAGGCTCGTCCGCTCAGGGTTAGTCAGGACCTAAGCCGAGGCCGACAGGCGTAGGCGATGGACAACAGGTTGATATTCCTGTACCACCTCTTTATCGTTTGAGCAATGGAGGGACGCAGAAGGATAGAAGAAGCGTGCGATTGGTTGTGCACGTCCAAGCAGTTAGGCTGATAAGTAGGCAAATCCGCTTATCGTGAAGGCTGAGCTGTGATGGGGAAGCTCCTTATGGAGCGAAGTCTTTGATTCCCCGCTGCCAAGAAAAGCTTCTAGCGAGATAAAAGGTGCCTGTACCGCAAACCGACACAGGTAGGCGAGGAGAGAATCCTAAGGTGTGCGAGAGAACTCTGGTTAAGGAACTCGGCAAAATGACCCCGTAACTTCGGGAGAAGGGGTGCTTTCTTAACGGAAAGCCGCAGTGAATAGGCCCAAGCGACTGTTTAGCAAAAACACAGGTCTCTGCGAAGCCGTAAGGCGAAGTATAGGGGCTGACACCTGCCCGGTGCTGGAAGGTTAAGGAGAGGGGTTAGCGTAAGCGAAGCTCTGAACTGAAGCCCCAGTAAACGGCGGCCGTAACTATAACGGTCCTAAGGTAGCGAAATTCCTTGTCGGGTAAGTTCCGACCCGCACGAAAGGTGTAACGATTTGGGCACTGTCTCAACCAGAGACTCGGTGAAATTATAGTACCTGTGAAGATGCAGGTTACCCGCGACAGGACGGAAAGACCCCGTGGAGCTTTACTGTAGCCTGATATTGAATTTTGGTACAGTTTGTACAGGATAGGCGGGAGCCTTTGAAACCGGAGCGCTAGCTTCGGTGGAGGCGCTGGTGGGATACCGCCCTGACTGTATTGAAATTCTAACCTACGGGTCTTATCGACCCGGGAGACAGTGTCAGGTGGGCAGTTTGACTGGGGCGGTCGCCTCCTAAAGTGTAACGGAGGCGCCCAAAGGTTCCCTCAGAATGGTTGGAAATCATTCGTAGAGTGCAAAGGCATAAGGGAGCTTGACTGCGAGACCTACAAGTCGAGCAGGGACGAAAGTCGGGCTTAGTGATCCGGTGGTTCCGCATGGAAGGGCCATCGCTCAACGGATAAAAGCTACCCCGGGGATAACAGGCTTATCTCCCCCAAGAGTCCACATCGACGGGGAGGTTTGGCACCTCGATGTCGGCTCATCGCATCCTGGGGCTGTAGTCGGTCCCAAGGGTTGGGCTGTTCGCCCATTAAAGCGGTACGCGAGCTGGGTTCAGAACGTCGTGAGACAGTTCGGTCCCTATCCGTCGTGGGCGTAGGAAATTTGAGAGGAGCTGTCCTTAGTACGAGAGGACCGGGATGGACGCACCGCTGGTGTACCAGTTGTTCTGCCAAGGGCATAGCTGGGTAGCTATGTGCGGAAGGGATAAGTGCTGAAAGCATCTAAGCATGAAGCCCCCCTCAAGATGAGATTTCCCATAGCGTAAGCTAGTAAGATCCCTGAAAGATGATCAGGTTGATAGGTTCGAGGTGGAAGCATGGTGACATGTGGAGCTGACGAATACTAATAGATCGAGGACTTAACCATATAATATGAAGCAAATGTTATCTAGTTTTGAAGGAATATGCCTTCATAGTTTGGTGATGATGGCAGAGAGGTCACACCCGTTCCCATACCGAACACGGAAGTTAAGCTCTCTAGCGCCGATGGTAGTTGGGACCTTGTCCCTGTGAGAGTAGGACGTCGCCAAGCAACTTTAGACGAGTCAGAATGACTCGTCTTTTTTGTGTTTATAGCTTATTGAAGATCTTTAATAAAATTTTTCGAAATGTAATGTGCACATCGCACAGCATGTGAACCTTATTGAGCCTCTAAAAGAAATTTCCAATGCTAAGTAGCTTTGTTGAATTCGTTTTTCCCATATAATAAGATGTCTTCTTTAAGATTTTTATAGATATCTAATAGATCGTCTGGTAGAGTGCAATAAATAGATTTTTCTAGGGTATAAGGTTCAAATGTTTTCCGTTATAATTCAAATTCATTAAAAATAATCTGTAGTATTTGGATTTCAAAGTTTCCTAATATTGTATCTATAATAGATTCAATATTAGGAAACTATAGCGAATGGGCATATGGATTCATTAGAAAAGAAAGAAGTCGAACTAGTTATGTTCTTTCGTTATAGTTATATAATAGGACGATTAAAACATAATATTGCTTTCCTTAACAAAATATTCACTATGAATATTTTGTTAAGGAAAGTTTGTTACTTGCGCATTACTATGAATAGTTTTTTCTTTGTTATTCGCTTCTTTTTCTCGATTGTAAATTTTAAGGAGACTTACTATTCTAGATTAGTAAAAATCTTGATGAAATATGAGGGCGTTATATTCGAATTCGATATAATGTAATATAAGGTATTTTTAAAATATACATCGTAGAGAAAGGATTCATAGAATGAAGAAAATAAGTATTGTTACAATAGTAGTTTTACTCCTCCTAGTTATTGCGTATATGCTAGTTGGGAACTACTTTTATAACTATGCGCTAAATACGAAACAAGAAAAAGAATTTTTAGAGGGAAACCCTCATTTAAAGAAAACCGTAACTGTATCGGGTAACTCATTTACCAAAATTCCCTGTTATGAATGCGGCGAATACAATTACAAAACTCCGTGCTGGTTATGACTTGAATGAGGGATCGGCCGTCAAGCAAGTTGCAAAAAGTAAAACTCCGATGTTGTTTATCCATGGAGATGCGGATACATTTGTTCCTTTTGAAATGTTGGATGAAGTGTATAATGCTACAAAGGTGGAAAAAGAGAAATTGATTGTGCCAGGTGCAGGTCATGGAGAAGCTGAAAAAATAGATTCGGAGAAATATTGGAATACGGTATGGGGATTTATTGGAAAGTATATTCCAGCATAAGTATATATAAAGAAAGAATCTTTCGCTATTAAAAGTGAAAGATTCTTTCTTTATATATAGGGGATACATTGATTGTAGCTTAAATAGGGAGCCTTCCTATCTAAATGTTATGCGTGGATAAGTGATGGTTAAATTTAAGTGAGGATAAAGAAAGCTAACGGATTAAAGCCTTATCTTCTATATTTAATGGGAAATTTGAATTTTATTTTAAAAAGGTATTGCTTTTATAATGATAAGTGTGTAATATATTAGAAGTCGCCGATGCAACAACGCAGAATGCGACAAACGAAATAAAAAACTTAGTTGACATTGAAACATGAAAGTGTTAACATAAGGGAGTCGCAAATGAGCGGCAAACAAGTTCTTTGAAAACTGAACGAAACAAACAACGTGAAACGTCAATTTTTATTTTAGATGCTAGACAAACTAACTTTATTGGAGAGTTTGATCCTGGCTCAGGATGAACGCTGGCGGCGTGCCTAATACATGCAAGTCGAGCGAATGGATTAAGAGCTTGCTCTTATGAAGTTAGCGGCGGACGGGTGAGTAACACGTGGGTAACCTGCCCATAAGACTGGGATAACTCCGGGAAACCGGGGCTAATACCGGATAACATTTTGCACCGCATGGTGCGAAATTCAAAGGCGGCTTCGGCTGTCACTTATGGATGGACCCGCGTCGCATTAGCTAGTTGGTGAGGTAACGGCTCACCAAGGCAACGATGCGTAGCCGACCTGAGAGGGTGATCGGCCACACTGGGACTGAGACACGGCCCAGACTCCTACGGGAGGCAGCAGTAGGGAATCTTCCGCAATGGACGAAAGTCTGACGGAGCAACGCCGCGTGAGTGATGAAGGCTTTCGGGTCGTAAAACTCTGTTGTTAGGGAAGAACAAGTGCTAGTTGAATAAGCTGGCACCTTGACGGTACCTAACCAGAAAGCCACGGCTAACTACGTGCCAGCAGCCGCGGTAATACGTAGGTGGCAAGCGTTATCCGGAATTATTGGGCGTAAAGCGCGCGCAGGTGGTTTCTTAAGTCTGATGTGAAAGCCCACGGCTCAACCGTGGAGGGTCATTGGAAACTGGGAGACTTGAGTGCAGAAGAGGAAAGTGGAATTCCATGTGTAGCGGTGAAATGCGTAGAGATATGGAGGAACACCAGTGGCGAAGGCGACTTTCTGGTCTGTAACTGACACTGAGGCGCGAAAGCGTGGGGAGCAAACAGGATTAGATACCCTGGTAGTCCACGCCGTAAACGATGAGTGCTAAGTGTTAGAGGGTTTCCGCCCTTTAGTGCTGAAGTTAACGCATTAAGCACTCCGCCTGGGGAGTACGGCCGCAAGGCTGAAACTCAAAGGAATTGACGGGGGCCCGCACAAGCGGTGGAGCATGTGGTTTAATTCGAAGCAACGCGAAGAACCTTACCAGGTCTTGACATCCTCTGACAACCCTAGAGATAGGGCTTCCCCTTCGGGGGCAGAGTGACAGGTGGTGCATGGTTGTCGTCAGCTCGTGTCGTGAGATGTTGGGTTAAGTCCCGCAACGAGCGCAACCCTTGATCTTAGTTGCCATCATTAAGTTGGGCACTCTAAGGTGACTGCCGGTGACAAACCGGAGGAAGGTGGGGATGACGTCAAATCATCATGCCCCTTATGACCTGGGCTACACACGTGCTACAATGGACGGTACAAAGAGCTGCAAGACCGCGAGGTGGAGCTAATCTCATAAAACCGTTCTCAGTTCGGATTGTAGGCTGCAACTCGCCTACATGAAGCTGGAATCGCTAGTAATCGCGGATCAGCATGCCGCGGTGAATACGTTCCCGGGCCTTGTACACACCGCCCGTCACACCACGAGAGTTTGTAACACCCGAAGTCGGTGGGGTAACCTTTTTGGAGCCAGCCGCCTAAGGTGGGACAGATGATTGGGGTGAAGTCGTAACAAGGTAGCCGTATCGGAAGGTGCGGCTGGATCACCTCCTTTCTATGGAGAATTGATGAACGCTGTTCATCAATATAAGTTTCCGTGTTTCGTTTTGTTCAGTTTTGAGAGAACTATCTCTCAGAAATAAATGTATGTTCTTTGAAAACTAGATAACAGTGTAGCTCATATTTTTTAATTTTAGTTTGGTTAAGTTAGAAAGGGCGCACGGTGGATGCCTTGACACTAGGAGTCGATGAAGGACGGGACTAACGCCGATATGCTTCGGGGAGCTGTAAGTAAGCTTTGATCCGAAGATTTCCGAATGGGGAAACCCACCATACGTAATGGTATGGTATCCTTACCTGAATACATAGGGTATGGAAGACAGACCCAGGGAACTGAAACATCTAAGTACCTGGAGGAAGAGAAAGCAAATGCGATTTCCTGAGTAGCGGCGAGCGAAACGGAATCTAGCCCAAACCAAGAGGCTTGCCTCTTGGGGTTGTAGGACATTCTATACGGAGTTACAAAGGAACGAGGTAGACGAAGCAGCCTGGAAAGGCTCGTCACAGAGGGTAACAACCCCGTAGTCGAAACTTCGTTCTCTCTTGAATGTATCCTGAGTACGGCGGAACACGTGAAATTCCGTCGGAATCTGGGAGGACCATCTCCCAAGGCTAAATACTACCTAGTGATCGATAGTGAACCAGTACCGTGAGGGAAAGGTGAAAAGCACCCCGGAAGGGGAGTGAAAGAGATCCTGAAACCGTGTGCCTACAAATAGTCAGAGCCCGTTAATGGGTGATGGCGTGCCTTTTGTAGAATGAACCGGCGAGTTACGATCCCGTGCGAGGTTAAGCTGAAGAGGCGGAGCCGTAGCGAAAGCGAGTCTGAATAGGGCGTTTAGTACGTGGTCGTAGACCCGAAACCAGGTGATCTACCCATGTCCAGGGTGAAGTTCAGGTAACACTGAATGGAGGCCCGAACCCACGCACGTTGAAAAGTGCGGGGATGAGGTGTGGGTAGCGGAGAAATTCCAATCGAACCTGGAGATAGCTGGTTCTCCCCGAAATAGCTTTAGGGCTAGCCTTAAGTGTAAGAGTCTTGGAGGTAGAGCACTGATTGAACTAGGGGTCCTCATCGGATTACCGAATTCAGTCAAACTCCGAATGCCAATGACTTATCCTTAGGAGTCAGACTGCGAGTGATAAGATCCGTAGTCAAGAGGGAAACAGCCCAGATCGCCAGCTAAGGTCCCAAAGTGTGTATTAAGTGGAAAAGGATGTGGAGTTGCTTAGACAACTAGGATGTTGGCTTAGAAGCAGCCACCATTTAAAGAGTGCGTAATAGCTCACTAGTCGAGTGACTCTGCGCCGAAAATGTACCGGGGCTAAATACACCACCGAAGCTGCGAATTGATACCTATGGTATCAGTGGTAGGGGAGCGTTCTAAGGGCAGTGAAGTCAGACCGTAAGGACTGGTGGAGCGCTTAGAAGTGAGAATGCCGGTATGAGTAGCGAAAGACGGGTGAGAATCCCGTCCACCGAATGCCTAAGGTTTCCTGAGGAAGGCTCGTCCGCTCAGGGTTAGTCAGGACCTAAGCCGAGGCCGACAGGCGTAGGCGATGGACAACAGGTTGATATTCCTGTACCACCTCTTTATCGTTTGAGCAATGGAGGGACGCAGAAGGATAGAAGAAGCGTGCGATTGGTTGTGCACGTCCAAGCAGTTAGGCTGATAAGTAGGCAAATCCGCTTATCGTGAAGGCTGAGCTGTGATGGGGAAGCTCCTTATGGAGCGAAGTCTTTGATTCCCCGCTGCCAAGAAAAGCTTCTAGCGAGATAAAAGGTGCCTGTACCGCAAACCGACACAGGTAGGCGAGGAGAGAATCCTAAGGTGTGCGAGAGAACTCTGGTTAAGGAACTCGGCAAAATGACCCCGTAACTTCGGGAGAAGGGGTGCTTTCTTAACGGAAAGCCGCAGTGAATAGGCCCAAGCGACTGTTTAGCAAAAACACAGGTCTCTGCGAAGCCGTAAGGCGAAGTATAGGGGCTGACACCTGCCCGGTGCTGGAAGGTTAAGGAGAGGGGTTAGCGTAAGCGAAGCTCTGAACTGAAGCCCCAGTAAACGGCGGCCGTAACTATAACGGTCCTAAGGTAGCGAAATTCCTTGTCGGGTAAGTTCCGACCCGCACGAAAGGTGTAACGATTTGGGCACTGTCTCAACCAGAGACTCGGTGAAATTATAGTACCTGTGAAGATGCAGGTTACCCGCGACAGGACGGAAAGACCCCGTGGAGCTTTACTGTAGCCTGATATTGAATTTTGGTACAGTTTGTACAGGATAGGCGGGAGCCTTTGAAACCGGAGCGCTAGCTTCGGTGGAGGCGCTGGTGGGATACCGCCCTGACTGTATTGAAATTCTAACCTACGGGTCTTATCGACCCGGGAGACAGTGTCAGGTGGGCAGTTTGACTGGGGCGGTCGCCTCCTAAAGTGTAACGGAGGCGCCCAAAGGTTCCCTCAGAATGGTTGGAAATCATTCGTAGAGTGCAAAGGCATAAGGGAGCTTGACTGCGAGACCTACAAGTCGAGCAGGGACGAAAGTCGGGCTTAGTGATCCGGTGGTTCCGCATGGAAGGGCCATCGCTCAACGGATAAAAGCTACCCCGGGGATAACAGGCTTATCTCCCCCAAGAGTCCACATCGACGGGGAGGTTTGGCACCTCGATGTCGGCTCATCGCATCCTGGGGCTGTAGTCGGTCCCAAGGGTTGGGCTGTTCGCCCATTAAAGCGGTACGCGAGCTGGGTTCAGAACGTCGTGAGACAGTTCGGTCCCTATCCGTCGTGGGCGTAGGAAATTTGAGAGGAGCTGTCCTTAGTACGAGAGGACCGGGATGGACGCACCGCTGGTGTACCAGTTGTTCTGCCAAGGGCATAGCTGGGTAGCTATGTGCGGAAGGGATAAGTGCTGAAAGCATCTAAGCATGAAGCCCCCCTCAAGATGAGATTTCCCATAGCGTAAGCTAGTAAGATCCCTGAAAGATGATCAGGTTGATAGGTTCGAGGTGGAAGCATGGTGACATGTGGAGCTGACGAATACTAATAGATCGAGGACTTAACCATATAATATGAAGCAAATGTTATCTAGTTTTGAAGGAATATACCTTCAATAGTTTGGTGATGATGGCAGAGAGGTCACACCCGTTCCCATACCGAACACGGAAGTTAAGCTCTCTAGCGCCGATGGTAGTTGGGACCTTGTCCCTGTGAGAGTAGGACGTCGCCAAGCAACTTTAGACGAGTCAGAATGACTCGTCTTTTTTGTGCATTTACATAATAAGCGAGTGATCGAAGAAAAAATTCCAATGGGACTTTTATGGAAAGACTTATACAAAAGCCAAGGGAAAAGGACATGTTAGATATCATTTTTTTATTCAAAATTACAGAAATTAAAATATAGTGTACAGTGAAGTTTTGGTAACCACATGAAATGATTGCGATTCTTTTCACCTTGTTAGAGGAAACATTGAATGGGTATCTTTATGTACAGTTACTGTTTGGGATGGACTTGTTCATAAATTAGTTGAAGTAGCGGCTAAAACTGCTGGTGAATATTGTTCTGCTTACCGTGAAAGAGAATAGGAAATTAATTTTTGTTTATTCGATTATACGCGAGGATTTAAGGTTTACTGTATTGGAATCGCACAAAAATTGAGTAATGATCTTTATTCTCTTTATTATATGGTACAAAGTAAATAGGTCTACATATGGTATGAAGAGACATATATGAAAAGGGGAGAAAAACATTAAAGGAATAAGTATGCTATTAATTGCGATTATACTATGGGGGATAGCAATTGCTCCGACAAAATGGGCGTTAGAGTCAATTCAGCCATTCACCCTATTATTTCTTCGTCTTTGCTTTGCTGGCGGGATATGTCTATTGTTTTCTTTTCAGCAGCTACGAAAAAGTATTGTTAATAGGGATGTTCCGTGGAAAAGAATAAGCGTATTATCTTTTACTGGTGTGGCGGGATATTTTATGTTTACCTCGTATGGGATTTCTTTAACAAGTGGATTACATGTTAGCATCATTGATGCTGCTTTACCTTTAGTTACAATTATTTTCTCGGCACTGTTTTTAAAAGAAAAGATTCAGTTAAACTATTGGATTGGAATTATATTAGGTTTTATAGGAGTAATATGTATTACCATTCCATCTGGTAATGATAATCAAAGCGCTTCTCTAGTTGGGGACATACTTATTTTATTAAGTACTTTTTTATTTGCTTTCTATACAATATTATTAAAAAGACCAAAACAAGAAAAGAATCTATCAAACGAAGTATTTACAACATTAACATTAATCATAGGGGCAATCATTCTATTCCCCTTTGCAGTTATCGAAACTTTTTATTATGGTCTACCTCAAATAGAAACATGGAAGACAGGGCTTAGTTTTACATACCTTGTTGTTTGTGCAACAATCCTAGCTTATTGGTTTTGGAATAAGGCGCTAGAAGGAGTTTCGGCATCAGTAAGTGGATTGTATTTAAATGCTTTACCACTCATAAGTATTATTGCTTCGGTTATTTTATTAAAAGAATCTTTAACATGGAAGATATTAATAGGAGGATGTCTAGTTTTATTTGGGGTTATCTGGGCGGATAAAGGTAAATTAAGTGCTCTAATGAAATCCGTTGATCGACAAACTAAAGAAGATAGGAAGTACAAAACATATTAATGCCAGAATATGAAAGGGGGGATGCATCGAATGGCATGCTCTCTTTTTAGTTGGTTTAGAGGAGCATACAGGAAGATTAGGGAACCTGTGTAATACAATACTAAATTATACATTTATATACTGTATTTATAATAATGAACAAAGGGATGATAATCCAGGGATGTTTGAAGTAAAATTATTTGATAAAAAACAAATTGCTAATGAAGTATTACTATTCTTTTGACTCTGAAATAGAATGAAGGCTCCTTGAGTACGCATTTATAATGTCTAGTAGGGATAAATAGTTTTACTTTTTTCCCTTTTAGGGGTACTGAATCTATAGGAATGGAAAGGGTGTATGAATAAAAGATTAATGATTTGTGAGTGTTTATCTATAAAAGAGATAAAAAACAATTTTTTATATAAAATCCATTGACTATTTCAATATATAAGTGTAGTATTATACGAGTCGCCGATAGCAACAACGCAGAACGCGACAAACGAAATGAAAAACTTAGTTGACATTGAAACATGAAAGTGTTAACATAAGGGAGTCGCAAATGAGCGGCAAACAAGTTCTTTGAAAACTGAACGAAACAAACAACGTGAAACGTCAATTTTTATTTTAGATGCTAGACAAACTAACTTTATTGGAGAGTTTGATCCTGGCTCAGGATGAACGCTGGCGGCGTGCCTAATACATGCAAGTCGAGCGAATGGATTAAGAGCTTGCTCTTATGAAGTTAGCGGCGGACGGGTGAGTAACACGTGGGTAACCTGCCCATAAGACTGGGATAACTCCGGGAAACCGGGGCTAATACCGGATAACATTTTGCACCGCATGGTGCGAAATTCAAAGGCGGCTTCGGCTGTCACTTATGGATGGACCCGCGTCGCATTAGCTAGTTGGTGAGGTAACGGCTCACCAAGGCAACGATGCGTAGCCGACCTGAGAGGGTGATCGGCCACACTGGGACTGAGACACGGCCCAGACTCCTACGGGAGGCAGCAGTAGGGAATCTTCCGCAATGGACGAAAGTCTGACGGAGCAACGCCGCGTGAGTGATGAAGGCTTTCGGGTCGTAAAACTCTGTTGTTAGGGAAGAACAAGTGCTAGTTGAATAAGCTGGCACCTTGACGGTACCTAACCAGAAAGCCACGGCTAACTACGTGCCAGCAGCCGCGGTAATACGTAGGTGGCAAGCGTTATCCGGAATTATTGGGCGTAAAGCGCGCGCAGGTGGTTTCTTAAGTCTGATGTGAAAGCCCACGGCTCAACCGTGGAGGGTCATTGGAAACTGGGAGACTTGAGTGCAGAAGAGGAAAGTGGAATTCCATGTGTAGCGGTGAAATGCGTAGAGATATGGAGGAACACCAGTGGCGAAGGCGACTTTCTGGTCTGTAACTGACACTGAGGCGCGAAAGCGTGGGGAGCAAACAGGATTAGATACCCTGGTAGTCCACGCCGTAAACGATGAGTGCTAAGTGTTAGAGGGTTTCCGCCCTTTAGTGCTGAAGTTAACGCATTAAGCACTCCGCCTGGGGAGTACGGCCGCAAGGCTGAAACTCAAAGGAATTGACGGGGGCCCGCACAAGCGGTGGAGCATGTGGTTTAATTCGAAGCAACGCGAAGAACCTTACCAGGTCTTGACATCCTCTGACAACCCTAGAGATAGGGCTTCCCCTTCGGGGGCAGAGTGACAGGTGGTGCATGGTTGTCGTCAGCTCGTGTCGTGAGATGTTGGGTTAAGTCCCGCAACGAGCGCAACCCTTGATCTTAGTTGCCATCATTAAGTTGGGCACTCTAAGGTGACTGCCGGTGACAAACCGGAGGAAGGTGGGGATGACGTCAAATCATCATGCCCCTTATGACCTGGGCTACACACGTGCTACAATGGACGGTACAAAGAGCTGCAAGACCGCGAGGTGGAGCTAATCTCATAAAACCGTTCTCAGTTCGGATTGTAGGCTGCAACTCGCCTACATGAAGCTGGAATCGCTAGTAATCGCGGATCAGCATGCCGCGGTGAATACGTTCCCGGGCCTTGTACACACCGCCCGTCACACCACGAGAGTTTGTAACACCCGAAGTCGGTGGGGTAACCTTTTTGGAGCCAGCCGCCTAAGGTGGGACAGATGATTGGGGTGAAGTCGTAACAAGGTAGCCGTATCGGAAGGTGCGGCTGGATCACCTCCTTTCTATGGAGAATTGATGAACGCTGTTCATCAATATAAGTTTCCGTGTTTCGTTTTGTTCAGTTTTGAGAGAACTATCTCTCAGAAATAAATGTATGTTCTTTGAAAACTAGATAACAGTGTAGCTCATATTTTTTAATTTTAGTTTGGTTAAGTTAGAAAGGGCGCACGGTGGATGCCTTGACACTAGGAGTCGATGAAGGACGGGACTAACGCCGATATGCTTCGGGGAGCTGTAAGTAAGCTTTGATCCGAAGATTTCCGAATGGGGAAACCCACCATACGTAATGGTATGGTATCCTTACCTGAATACATAGGGTATGGAAGACAGACCCAGGGAACTGAAACATCTAAGTACCTGGAGGAAGAGAAAGCAAATGCGATTTCCTGAGTAGCGGCGAGCGAAACGGAATCTAGCCCAAACCAAGAGGCTTGCCTCTTGGGGTTGTAGGACATTCTATACGGAGTTACAAAGGAACGAGGTAGACGAAGCAGCCTGGAAAGGCTCGTCACAGAGGGTAACAACCCCGTAGTCGAAACTTCGTTCTCTCTTGAATGTATCCTGAGTACGGCGGAACACGTGAAATTCCGTCGGAATCTGGGAGGACCATCTCCCAAGGCTAAATACTACCTAGTGATCGATAGTGAACCAGTACCGTGAGGGAAAGGTGAAAAGCACCCCGGAAGGGGAGTGAAAGAGATCCTGAAACCGTGTGCCTACAAATAGTCAGAGCCCGTTAATGGGTGATGGCGTGCCTTTTGTAGAATGAACCGGCGAGTTACGATCCCGTGCGAGGTTAAGCTGAAGAGGCGGAGCCGTAGCGAAAGCGAGTCTGAATAGGGCGTTTAGTACGTGGTCGTAGACCCGAAACCAGGTGATCTACCCATGTCCAGGGTGAAGTTCAGGTAACACTGAATGGAGGCCCGAACCCACGCACGTTGAAAAGTGCGGGGATGAGGTGTGGGTAGCGGAGAAATTCCAATCGAACCTGGAGATAGCTGGTTCTCCCCGAAATAGCTTTAGGGCTAGCCTTAAGTGTAAGAGTCTTGGAGGTAGAGCACTGATTGAACTAGGGGTCCTCATCGGATTACCGAATTCAGTCAAACTCCGAATGCCAATGACTTATCCTTAGGAGTCAGACTGCGAGTGATAAGATCCGTAGTCAAGAGGGAAACAGCCCAGATCGCCAGCTAAGGTCCCAAAGTGTGTATTAAGTGGAAAAGGATGTGGAGTTGCTTAGACAACTAGGATGTTGGCTTAGAAGCAGCCACCATTTAAAGAGTGCGTAATAGCTCACTAGTCGAGTGACTCTGCGCCGAAAATGTACCGGGGCTAAATACACCACCGAAGCTGCGAATTGATACCTATGGTATCAGTGGTAGGGGAGCGTTCTAAGGGCAGTGAAGTCAGACCGTAAGGACTGGTGGAGCGCTTAGAAGTGAGAATGCCGGTATGAGTAGCGAAAGACGGGTGAGAATCCCGTCCACCGAATGCCTAAGGTTTCCTGAGGAAGGCTCGTCCGCTCAGGGTTAGTCAGGACCTAAGCCGAGGCCGACAGGCGTAGGCGATGGACAACAGGTTGATATTCCTGTACCACCTCTTTATCGTTTGAGCAATGGAGGGACGCAGAAGGATAGAAGAAGCGTGCGATTGGTTGTGCACGTCCAAGCAGTTAGGCTGATAAGTAGGCAAATCCGCTTATCGTGAAGGCTGAGCTGTGATGGGGAAGCTCCTTATGGAGCGAAGTCTTTGATTCCCCGCTGCCAAGAAAAGCTTCTAGCGAGATAAAAGGTGCCTGTACCGCAAACCGACACAGGTAGGCGAGGAGAGAATCCTAAGGTGTGCGAGAGAACTCTGGTTAAGGAACTCGGCAAAATGACCCCGTAACTTCGGGAGAAGGGGTGCTTTCTTAACGGAAAGCCGCAGTGAATAGGCCCAAGCGACTGTTTAGCAAAAACACAGGTCTCTGCGAAGCCGTAAGGCGAAGTATAGGGGCTGACACCTGCCCGGTGCTGGAAGGTTAAGGAGAGGGGTTAGCGTAAGCGAAGCTCTGAACTGAAGCCCCAGTAAACGGCGGCCGTAACTATAACGGTCCTAAGGTAGCGAAATTCCTTGTCGGGTAAGTTCCGACCCGCACGAAAGGTGTAACGATTTGGGCACTGTCTCAACCAGAGACTCGGTGAAATTATAGTACCTGTGAAGATGCAGGTTACCCGCGACAGGACGGAAAGACCCCGTGGAGCTTTACTGTAGCCTGATATTGAATTTTGGTACAGTTTGTACAGGATAGGCGGGAGCCTTTGAAACCGGAGCGCTAGCTTCGGTGGAGGCGCTGGTGGGATACCGCCCTGACTGTATTGAAATTCTAACCTACGGGTCTTATCGACCCGGGAGACAGTGTCAGGTGGGCAGTTTGACTGGGGCGGTCGCCTCCTAAAGTGTAACGGAGGCGCCCAAAGGTTCCCTCAGAATGGTTGGAAATCATTCGTAGAGTGCAAAGGCATAAGGGAGCTTGACTGCGAGACCTACAAGTCGAGCAGGGACGAAAGTCGGGCTTAGTGATCCGGTGGTTCCGCATGGAAGGGCCATCGCTCAACGGATAAAAGCTACCCCGGGGATAACAGGCTTATCTCCCCCAAGAGTCCACATCGACGGGGAGGTTTGGCACCTCGATGTCGGCTCATCGCATCCTGGGGCTGTAGTCGGTCCCAAGGGTTGGGCTGTTCGCCCATTAAAGCGGTACGCGAGCTGGGTTCAGAACGTCGTGAGACAGTTCGGTCCCTATCCGTCGTGGGCGTAGGAAATTTGAGAGGAGCTGTCCTTAGTACGAGAGGACCGGGATGGACGCACCGCTGGTGTACCAGTTGTTCTGCCAAGGGCATAGCTGGGTAGCTATGTGCGGAAGGGATAAGTGCTGAAAGCATCTAAGCATGAAGCCCCCCTCAAGATGAGATTTCCCATAGCGTAAGCTAGTAAGATCCCTGAAAGATGATCAGGTTGATAGGTTCGAGGTGGAAGCATGGTGACATGTGGAGCTGACGAATACTAATAGATCGAGGACTTAACCATATAATATGAAGCAAATGTTATCTAGTTTTGAAGGAATATGCCTTCATAGTTTGGTGATGATGGCAGAGAGGTCACACCCGTTCCCATACCGAACACGGAAGTTAAGCTCTCTAGCGCCGATGGTAGTTGGGACCTTGTCCCTGTGAGAGTAGGACGTCGCCAAGCAAAAACCTAAGTCGTTTCGACTTAGGTTTTTTTGTTTAATAAAATAAATGCTTTGTGTACCTAAGTATTTATTTTATTTTTCTTCATAGCTGTTCATAAATTTTCTTCTTCATTAGAGATAATAAGATAAGGTCATCACCTATGCGTTTTTTTGAATCATAGGTGATGACCTTGTATTTGAAAAGTGGGTATGTTTATTTTTTTACATCAATGAGTTTAAAACGTTCACAAACGAGTAGCATATCTTCAGAAAACTCATGTCCAAGTGCATTCAATTCTTTGGTAAAGAACTTTGTGTGGGTATCTTTCCAGTAGTCATAAGTTCGATCACCTTCGCCTTCTGCAATGGCAAATTCTTCGGGCACTTCATTCATTGGTGTTACAGTTACTTCTATTGTTTTAATAATGGCTACAGGCTCATCCTGGCTATTTAAGATAATACTATAATCATTTATTGCTGGAAGTGGCTCATTGTCTAGTTCATAGAAGATATGACCAGAGCATGTTGCTGTTTTCACGCCATCAATTACTAATTGAGCAAGATAATCAGGAGATGCTCCGAACTGCCATGCGCTGACAGATTGAGGTTTTTCACTTTCCTTCCAATACTCATCCCAATACTTTTGTGCTAATTGGTTCATTTGTATCATTCACCTATTTCTCTATTATATATTCAAATACATAATTCATTGTCATAAGGTTCTGGTCATCTATCTCTCCTATAAACCTCTATAATAACATTAAAGAATATTCAGAATTAATAAGTCAAGTTATTTTAAACAACTACTTAAGTTTTTAAGATTAGATAATTTATTTCGAGTAATAAAACCAACGCTTTTTATGGAGATTTTGTTTAGCATATCTTTTTTTAAAATGGAGAAGGTATGTCTGTTAGGGTCGTATAATTTCAACTAACCGATTCTTCCATAGGAATATCGGTTAGTTAGTGTTTTTATAGGTGATCTTTCTATAGTTAGAGCAATACGAATATAGTAAATACAATAGCTAACAAAATGCGATAATAGGCAAAAGGTTTTAAACCTATTTTCGAGAGTAGCTTTAGAAACGTTACTACTGCTAACATTGCTACTACAAAAGAAGTAATAAATCCTACTGCAAACATTGGAATATCATCTATACTTAAATGTTCCCAACTTTTTAATAAGTCTAGACCGGTTGCACCAACCATGACGGGAAGAGCGATAAGAAAAGAAAATTCTGATGCAGCGTTATAATTCACTTTTGCTAACAATCCTCCAGACATTGTGGATCCAGCTCTTGAAAAACCAGGATATACCGCTAAACATTGAAATAATCCAATTGTTAATGCTTGACGATACGTTAAATCATCTAATGAATAAGAGGTAGCTTCAGGTTTTTTAACTTCTGCAAAAATCATAAGAATAGCTCCTGCTACAAGTCCGATAACGACAGTATATGGCTGAAATAAGTATGTTTTGATTACATCATGTAATAGTAAGCCAACAACTACAGCTGGGAATACACCTAGGAAAACATGTAGTGCATTGAATTTTTTCTCTTTCTGCAAGAGAGGCTTAATGTTACATAAGGAAACAAGGCGTTTGTGATATAAAAAAGCAATAGCTAAAATTGCTCCTAATTGTATGACAATCTCAAATGTTTTTGCTCTTTCTCCTTCAAAACCTAATAAGTGTCCGACTAGTATAAGATGCCCAGTAGAAGAAATAGGTAGGAATTCTGCTAGTCCTTCTACAATACCGAGTATGAAGGCAATAATTGTATCGCTCATAATTTCACTCCTATGTCAAATGTTAATGAAAATCTATGAAAGAAATCTATTGACGTTTTTCTTAGTGAAAAACATTAAAGTTGTATAGATGGAATATAAAATTATAACTGTTATAAAGCTATACATTGTTAGTGTAACTGTAATGGGAGCCCATACTGTAACAAACGACCAAGGTACTCCAAGTAGTATTTTGGGGAGTTTTAAAAAGAATAGTAGTCCCCCTGCAACGACACATATATTTATGAGAAATAATATGAATTTCTTTTTGTTTAATAAAGTCCAATTTCGGCGTTTTTGTAATAACCTTCTTATAAGTCTTATGGTTAAAATTATAAATAATATACTTAAGCACGCTGTCACAATGAATATTATGGTTGCTATTTTATCTACCTTTTGAAAGCTATCTATTTGCTGTGTACCGGAAATGTTCTTTCCGTTCCAGAGATCTATAACACCTTGACCAATTGATGTAGTAAATGTACTTTTCATATTTGCTAACACCGCTACGCCTGTTTGTTCATCCGGTTGCATTATAATAAAAGACGAAAAGTTTGGATTTTCTCCATCATGGAATACAATTTTTTTGTCTTTTTGTAAAACAACCCATCCGCTGGCATAGTAGCTATTATTAGCAACTGGTTTCACTGTCTTATCAGGGATATGTGAATCCGAAATTAGTTGTGGATCAATGGAATCGTTTGTTTCAGTTCCTAATTGAAGATTCATCCATTTTGCTAAATCATTTGTATTACTGATAACATAACCTGCGGGTGTATTACCACGATAGATAGGTTGTGTATATGCATATGGTCTCATAAATCTTAATTTATACCCAGTAGCCATCTCATTGGATTGTCCTTGTAAGTAACCTACTAATGAATTTTTCATTCCAATTTGATTTAAGATGTTTTGCTTCATATAAACTTCATATGGCTTTTTTGTCACTTTTTCAATTACAAGTCCTAAAATATCATAATTAATAGTTGCGTATTCAAAAGAGCTTCCTGGCTTATGATCCAATTTTGTGTGTTGTAATGTTTTGACGGTTGCTTCTAGTGCATCATTCTCTGTACTGATGGGAATATCGCTAATAGTGGTAGAAGGTATTCCGCTAGTTTGATAAAGCAAATGATTTAAAGTAATATTTCCTGGTTTATCGTTATAAGTTAATTTTAGCCATGGTAAAAATTTTGTGATATCGTCAGTTCTTTTTAGTAAGTCCTCTTTTTCTAATTGTAAAATAGCTAAACCTGTAAAAGCTTTACTTGTTGAAGCTAGCTCAAATAAAGTATCTTCATTTACAACCTTTTGGGTTTTTAAATCTGCGTACCCAAATCCTTCTTGATATACAGTTTTTCCTTTTTCGACAATGACTACTGATATTCCTGGTATTTGACTAAGCTCTTGTTGTTCTTTAATAAATTGGTCAATTTGTTGTATGCGTTGTTCTTTAGTTTGTTCACTTTCAGCAAAGCTAATTTGTGAGAATGGGATAAGAAAGACTAGTATTAAAAAACTGATAGAAAGGTAATGGTAGAGTATCTTCTTTTTATTCATCTTTAATAGCTCCTGTCCGTAGGTAATAATAGATGACAAAGTGGTTGAAATCTTTTATAGGGAGTGTTTAATCTAAATAACCGGAAATTAGACCCACACCTCAAAATTATCAGGGGGGACAAAAGAGAGGTGTGGGAACAACTTTGAATAAAAGCCTGATTTTAAGTGGTACACAACGCATCTACTAATAAAACCCTTAATTTATCTACTTAGATTAATGAATATCAACCTTTTTAAAATAGAATATTGTTGTGATAAAGCCGATAATAGATGTAGCTGCAATGATGATATATGAATATTCCGGAGGATATGTTGGTTGCAGTTCGTTATTTACTATATCGATTGTTGCTGCCCAAGGAAATAAATCTTTGTGCTCTGAGTTTGCAGTCATAACATTTATCATCGTTATAACGATTGTTAATATAATAGGCGGAACATAAGTTTTCATTACAAGGGTTAGCAGTACAATAGGGGTTGATAAAATAAAAAGAAATCCGCCGCACATTAAAAATTTCATTAAAGATTGCAGAAGTAATGAGCTACTGAAGCCAGAGAAGTTTCCTAATAATCCTAATAATAAAGTTAGTCCCCAAGCAACTATAGTTAGCATCATAATCCAAACAAATAGGAGGATGAATTTACTTATAATAAAGTTAATACGTGATACAGGAATGGTTAATAGATTTTTTAATGTATCTTCCGTATATTCCCGGTTAAAGAGATAAGCAGTCACTACACCGTATAGGGGGATTCCGATTATTAAAACAGTATATAGATTGACATCAGAGAACAGTCTATCAAATAGTATAGTTGGATTAGGATTTTTTGTTTTTATGTGTACATATGACGCTACTACTACCATAAAAGGTGCCACAGCTGCTCCAATAATACTAATTAAGAACATGTTAGAACGTTTTAATTTTAATAATTCTGTGTATAGTAGATTAACCAATTGTTCCACCTCCAACTAATTTGGTGAAGTAATCTTCTAATCTATCTTCGCTCATCATAATTTTTAATACTTCGATATCGTTTTGGACAAATGTTTTATTAATTTGTCCTTGTTGCCCAAAATGGGAATAGACGCGAATGTTACCCTCATCATGCACTTCATAATCCGAAATATGAAATTGATTTTCTAAAAGCATTACAGCTTTGTTATCGTTATTTACTTGGAATTCTAAGTATTTTCGATTTGTTTTTCGAAGTGTATCAAGAGCAATTTCCTTTAATAACTTTCCTTCATGAATAATTCCCATATGATCGACTAGCTGTTCGACTTCAGCTAAAATATGGCTGGAAATTAATATCGTTATATTTCTTTCTTGTGCTAAAGATTTAATGAGCTTTCGCATTTCTTTAATACCAATTGGATCTAAACCATTAGTTGGTTCATCTAATATTAACAGTTCGGGATAATGGAGAAGAGCTCTTGCAATTCCTAAACGCTGTTTCATCCCTAAAGAGTATTTTCCTACTAACTTTTTTGTTTCATGCTGCAAGCCTACAATTTCTAGTGCTTCTCCAATCGCATCCTTTTTATGAACCCCGATTATCTTTGCATTAATTAATAGATTCTCTCTTGCAGTTAGGTTTTCATAGAACCCTGGCACTTCAACGATAGAACCGATTCTCCTTAAAATTTCTTTTTGATTCCGAGATAAATCCTCTCCGAATATTTCGATTTTTCCGCTTGTAGGTTTTATTAATCCCAGTAGCATTCGAATTGTAGTCGTTTTACCAGCACCATTTCGCCCGATAAATCCGTAAATCTCTCCTTGGTTTACAGTTATATTTAGATTATCTACTGATTTTTGTTTGTCATAAATCTTAGTGAGATTTGTTGTCTTTATAATTGCATTCACTCTGAAACACCTGCTTTCCATAAATAAGCTCTTAATTACATGATAAAAAGGAGGATTTAACTGCTACTTAATCATTTCTTAACTGTTTCTTAAAAATGGTTTGTTTTGGGATAGAAAATCCAAAGGTGGTTCTTTCCCACGGAATACTTTCTACCCATATTTTCCCGCCGTTTTTTTCTACGAGAGCTTTAGCGATAGCGAGTCCTAGACCACTCCCACCATGAGAATGGTTCCTTGATTGTTCACTTCGGTACATTCTCTCAAATACGTTATTTAAATCATGTTTTGAAATTCCAGGTCCTTTATCCCAAATAAGCAGCTGATATTCATTAGTGGTCTCTAAGAGTTTTATTCCTATTATCTTTCCGGATTTTCCGTAATATATAGCATTTTTCATGAGGTTACCTATAACTCGTATAAGGCTAAGATAATCTGCTGTAACGGGACAAGGTGTTTCTGGGATGCTAACTTGTAACTCTAAATCATGTTTTGTTAGTTCAGGTAAAAATTCAATTAAAGATTCTCTAGCAATTTCAGCAAAATTGAGAGGCTCTTCCTTCAATGGAAATTCATCTGCATCTAGCTTGGCCATATTAAATATTTCATCAACTAATTGTTTTAAGTTGCTTGATTTCTTTGAAATAATTTCAAGATATTCTCGTTTCTCTTCTTCTGAAGTAGCAATATCATCTTTTAAAGCATCAACATAGCCAATAATAGAAGTAAGGGGTGTCCGGATATCATGCGAAATACTAGATAGGAGCTGTTTTCTAGATTCATGAGATTTTACAGCTTCAATTTGTACTTTTTCTAGCGCGGTTATTAATTCATTTGTAGAAAAAATTACTTCATCCAATGAATGATCGTTATTTGTATAGAGTCTAGCATGTGTACTTCCCTTGATAGCACGTTTTAATCCGGTAACCATGGATTTTCGATTTTCGATAAAATGAAGTCTTATAAAGAAAAGACTGATTGTCATAATGAAGAGTGCAATAAATAAAGCTAATCTTCCTGTTTCTAATTGATTGTTACTTATATCTATAGATAGGAGTGCCGTAATTGCTAAAAGTTGCAATAGAAGAAGATACAGAACTTTATCATTCTTCATGCTTCTCACCTACAAATTTATAACCGATGCCCCAGACGGTTTGGATGAATTTAGGATTGGAAGGGTCAGCCTCGATTTTCTTTCTAAGCTTTCGAATGTGCACCATAATGGTATTATCATCTTCTATATAATTACTATCCCAAACATTACGGAAGAGTTGTGTTTTTGTAAAAACTTGTTCAGGGTTTAAAGCAAAAAACTTTAATAATTCTAATTCTTTTCCAGTTAAAGAGATTTCTGCGCCATCTACGTTAACTGTGTACTTTTTCACATCAATTGTTAGCCCTTTAAATGTTAGGAGTGTTTTGTCCT